>CALODR010000011.1:0-29912 GCA_942492175.1 uncultured bacterium | reverse complement strand
CTTCTCGGTTTTAGACTCTTCCGTCACAATTTCGACGATCAGAAGAAATTCAAAACAAGTGGGTTGTGTACCTACCTCTTCTATGATCTCGGCAACATATTTGTGGAGTTAGATATGAACAACTTCCCAAGAACACATTAAAGGTATAATTTCGAGGCATATACTTACGTATAATCCTTCAGATACAACCATTGATTTAGAAATCAATGGTTGTACACCGGAAAAGAGGCAGTTACTATTAAGTATATGCCTCAGGAAGTTAAGATTGGTTCTTATACCTTTAATAATGATGTTCTTAAGGAAGTTGTTCATATCTTTTATGTAATTTTCACGTCTTTCCGCAAATGTTAAGATCTTTCCGACATACGGATCATAGAGAGGTGATACTTTTGCTCCGGTATATAAACTTGTTTTGAACATATTTCTGATCGTCGAATAGCTGAAAAATTCTGTAACAATACCTGATGACGTGGGCGGAAATTCATCAAATGGATTTTCGCCATGAGGGATACTAGAAGTATCGTATATTTAGGTTTTAAAATTTTAACGCCTTTAACATGATGGAGAAGTTCGCCAGAAATAGCAAATTGCTTTTTCAGGAAATTTGCGATCATATGAATTTCAGGGATCAACGTATTGATCTGATAAGAGGATTTATTTCGGAAAAATATGATGCCCTGTTATTAATAATAAATTCTGCATATCCGAGGCTGACAAAATTGATCCTCCTCACGATCTTCCTTGAATCTTCATAGAGTGATTCTCAGATTATCAGATATATTTATAGAGGGGGATTCCTGAAAAATTTTCTGAAACCTTCTCTGAACTGAAGATTCTATCTCAGGGAGGAAAAGAATATTACCGTTTATATCTCTGATAAAAGGAATTTCAATATGATGGCTGTCTGGATAGAATTCTTCTGCGAAAATCCCTTCCCGTTTGATCTCATCCCTCTGGAGCCATTTTGTTAATCCTTTCTTCGCCAGCGGCTTTGTTCAACTACGCGGATCCTCTTTCCTCCTGTCCTTGAGAGGTTTGAATTAAGGGATACGGAAACTCTCCGGAATTTTATCATAGTCGAGATGACTCTTTATAACTTTGGTATATTTTAGAACTCGGATCCCCAGGTCTTCGGCTACTTTACGCAGTTCTATTTTGTCTTCAACTATTGATAGTACTTTTGAACCCGGGCCGATCACCTCAATATTTTTTTCTTCACATAACCTGAAAAACTCAGGGTCTTCCGCGAGGAAACCGTATCCCGGATGAATATAATCGACATCCAGTTCCAGTGCTTTCTCAATGATCATTTCCCTATCCAAATAGGAGTCCTCAAGTTTAGAAGAGAGAAATTTATAGCTCCTGCAGGCTAGTTTAACAGCCAGTGAATTGCGTCCCCAGGAGAGTAAAGCAATATTGTTTCAAGGCCGATACTTTTGAGTGAATCGGATAATATCAAGTGATTACACCTCTGTTAGGTATCAGTACTTTCTTTTTATCTGATTTATTGATCATCTATAATTCTCCCAAATTAAAGAGGGATATTCCCGTGTTTTTTTCTCGGGTTAGTTAAAGATTTATGTTCAAGTGATTCAAGTGCTTTAATGAGAAGAGGGCGTGTTTCTATAGGCATTATAATATCATCAACATATCCGAAAGCAGCAGGCTCCTTTGGGTTAGCAAATTTATCCTTGTATTCCTGGATCAATCTTTCCCTCAGTGATTCAGGTTGTTCCGCAGTTGAAAGATCTTTTCTGAAAATAACATTTATAGCGCCCTGAGGTCCCATAACAGCGATCTCAGCTGTCGGGCCATGCATAGACATCATATCTGCACCGAGATGTTTTGAACTCATAACAATATATGCACCGCCATACGATTTTCTTGTTATGACGGTCAGCTTCGGAACGGTTGTTTCAGAATAAGCATAGAGCAGTTTTGTTCCATGCTTTATTATACCCAGTTGTTCCTGATCTTTTCCCGGAAGGAAACCGGGGACATCCACCAGACTGATAAGCGGCGATATTAAATGCATCACAGAATCTGACAAATCTTGCCCCTTTCACAGATGCATTAACATCCAATGTTCCGGCAAAAACCCTGGATTGTTAGCAAGAATTCCCAACTGTTCTGCCGTCCATTCTGCCGAACCCAACAACGATATTCTGGGCATAATTTTTATGAACCTCAAGAAACTTTCCGTTATCCACTATCAGTTCAATAAGATCCTTTATATCATAAGGCTTATTCGGGTTGATAGGGACTATTTCGTTAAGTTTATCATCCATTCTGTCATAAGGATCATCCGACATCTTTCTGGGAGGTTCATGGAGGTTTGAAGATGGATATAGCTGAGGAGCTCTTTACTTTATCCAAAGTGTCTTTCTCATCCGTCCCACAAAATGGGTTACACCCGAGATGGAAGAGTGTGTTTCAGATCCTCCCAGGTCATCAAAAGTAACTTCCTCTTTGTTAACAGCCTTGATAACTTCGGGGCCCGTAACAAAAAGGTGGCTGGTTTTATCTGACTGAAAAATAAAATCTGTAATTCCCGGTGAATATACACAGCGCCTGCACAGGGGGGCCCAGAATTACTGATATCTGAGGGATTACCCCCTGAAGCCATTGTATTACGGTAAAAAATATCTCCATAACCAGCGAGACTACTGATACCTTCCTGAATCCTGGCACCTCCGGAATCGTTAATTCCGACCACGGGTGCACCTGCTTTCATTGCAAGGTCCATTACATTTACTATTTTTTTTGCATGCATTTCTCCAAGAGATCCACCCAGTATTGTGAAATCCTGAGAGTATGCATAAACAGTTCTGTCGTCAACTTTACCGAATCCGGTGATTACTCCGTCACCGTAGAACTTCTTTTTTTCCAGGCCGAAGTTTGATGATCTGTGTTGTACATATCCCTGAAGTTCAACAAATGTACCGGGATCGAAAAAATAATCGATCCTCTCTCTTCCTGTCATTTTCCCCTGAGCATGTCTTTTCTTGATCTTATCTTCCCCACCTGCAGCGTTTTTCAATTCCCTTAATTTTTCAGATCTTTAATTTTCTTTTTCATATGAGTTCCTTGATAAAGGTCAATTTTACCTGTAAAAAGCTAATGCAAATTGTATTCTCCATCACATTTGAACCTATACCTATGATATGACCTTGACAAAGTCAGGATAATTTCATATAAATAATTTTAATATTTCGGAGGAAAACAATGAAGAGTATTAAAAGTGAAGATTTGAGGAATGTTGCGATTATAGGTCATGGCCAGTCAGGAAAGACCAGCCTTGTATCTGCGTTATTGTTTAATTCAGGGATGGTTAACAGACTGGGTAAAGTTGAACAGGGAAATAGTGTAACAGACTATGAAGAAGAGGATATAGCGAAGAAGATCTCGATTCAGGCATCACTTGCCTATGCTATACAGGGAAATAATAAACTTAATATTATTGATACTCCGGGATATGCAAATTTTATCTGGGAGGCCAGAGTTGCCCTCAGAGCTGTTGAGACAGGTGTGATAGTTGTAAATTCAATTGAAGGTGTTGAGGTTCAGACAGAGAAAGTTTTTGATGCCGCAACAGATCTTAATAAATCCGTTGTTTTTGTTGTAAATAAAATGTCGAAAGATCTGGCTGATTTTGACAAAACTATGGAATCGATCGTCGAATCTTTCGGTAAAAAATGCAGAAGCTGTTCAGATCCCGATCGGGAAGGAGAATCATTCAAAGGTGTTGTAGATCTTATAAAAATGAAAGCTTTTGAATATGTAAATGATGAATCCGGAAAGCCGAAAGAGATCGAAATTCCCGGTGATCTTAAAGATAGTGCAGATTCTCTGAGAGAATCTTTGATAGAAAAAATAGCTGAGAATGATGAAGCATTAATGGAAAAATATTTCGAAGACGGTGATCTGACACAGGAAGAGATTGCAAAGGGTCTAAGGTCAGGAATTTTATCAAGAGATATATTCCCTGTTCTGATCACTGATGCCGTTAACAATTTTGGTGCAGATCAGGTTCAGGAATTTATAATTAACTATTGCCCTTCACCTATAGATGCCGGAGAGGTCAATTGTATTGAGGGGAGTGTTAAATCTGATCCGTCAGCAAAATTTACAGGCTTTGTTTTTAAGACCATATCAGACCCTTTTACAGGTAAAATTTCAATCATAAGATCATTCTCCGGAATGTTCAAACCGGATAGTTCATATTACAATATAAATAAATCAACCGAAGAGAGACTCGGAGGATTTTTTGCCCTCCAGGGGAAAACCCAGGAGTCATGTGAAGCAGTGTTCCCCGGAGATATTATCGCTGTTGCCAAGTTGAAAGAGACAAAGACCGGTGATACTCTAACTATTAAGGGAGAAGGTGGAATTTCCGGAGATCAAATTTCCGATCCCTTCAATATCCTTTGCGATCGAACCTAAATCAAGAGCCGATGAAGGTAAAATATCGGTAGCTTTTCAGAAGATTATCGAAGAGGATCCCACAGTAAAAACACATAGAGATATACAGACAAAAGAGCTTGTTATTTCCGGAAACGGCCAGCTTCACGTTGAACTGGTTGTTAATAAACTTCATAATAAATATGGTGTTGAAGTTACGATGAAACCGCCCAAGGTTCCGTATCTTGAAACAATTAAAGGAAAGGCTGATGTTAATATCAAATATAAAAAACAGAGTGGTGGCAGAGGCCAGTACGGTCATGTAGTTGTGAGAATTGAGCCGTTGCCCAGAGGTAAAAACTTCGAATTTGTAGATTCTATTTTCGGCGGTTCAATACCGAAGAACTATGTTCCCGCAGTTGAAAAAGGTATAAGGGAATCAAAAGAGAATGGTGTACTTGCCGGTTATCCTTCAGTTGATTTTAAAGTTGATCTATACGATGGAAGTTATCATAATGTTGATTCTTCTGATATGGCATTTAAGATCGCTGCATCGATGGCATATAAGAAAGGTATGAAAGAAGCGAAACCTACAATACTTGAACCGGTTATGGATGTTGAGGTGGTAACACCTGAAGAATTCATGGGTGATATCAATGGTAATCTCAGCGGAAGAAGAGGAAAGATCCAGGGTATGGAAACAAAAGGGAAGAACAACGTTATTAAAGCCCAGGTCCCGATGGTTGAGATGCTTGATTTTGAACCGAACCTTACTTCTATAACAGGCGGACGAGGCAGTTATTTCATGGAACTTTCCCATTATGAGGAAGTACCGGGCCAGCTTCAGAAAAGGATCATTGAAGATGCTGTAAAGGAAGGACGGATAAGAGAAGAAGAGGAATAAACCTTTCAGTTCATGAAGATTCCCGAAGAGTGTGTAGCGGAAAATCTGTCTGACGGCATTTATCAGGTAGACAGTCTTTATTTGGGTAGAGAAAAATTTGCTGCTTCCTATTTTCTTGAAGATAACGGTGAGATCGCAATAATCGAGACCAATACAAACTTTGCGATCCCGAGAATTCTTAATGCGGTAAAAAATGCCGGATTCAAAACCGATGATATAAAATATATCATACTTACCCATATTCACCTTGATCATGCGGGTGGAACCGGGTTGATAATGAAAGAGCTCCCCCATGCCAAACTGGTTGTGCATCCCCGCGGTGCCCGCCACATGATATCTCCTGAAATACTCATAGAGAGTGTAAAGAAGGTTTATGGTGAGGATGAATACCGAAAGTTATATGGTGAAATCATCGGAGTTCCAGGAGAGAGGGTGATTAGTATGACTGGCAGGGAGACTGTAAAAGTTGGTAATCGTGATCTTAAAATGATCGAATCTCCCGGACATGCGAAACATCACAATGTAGTTTATGATGAATTATCGGGAGCCGTCTTCTCAGGTGATGCATTTGGAATTGGTTATCCCCGTTTCCGCTATGAAAAAGGTGACCTGATATTCCCGTCCACATCTCCCGTCCAATTTGATCCCGAGAGTGCGCTGGATACATTTGCACTGATCGCTGACCTCAAACCATCGAAAATTCTATTAACCCATTTCGGTATGGTGGACAATATAAGCAGGATTCATGATCAGTTAAGAAAATTTATTGATTCAACTAAAAGGGCTGCTTCTCAGAGATTTTCTGAGGGTTTGAGAGGGGATGACCTCAATAAATCTTTGACAAATGATATATGGGAGATGTTTGAAAAGAGGATAGTAGATATCAGAGGAAGTAGCCTTACATCAGAGGAAAAAGAACACTTGTATTTTGATGCCGATCTTAATGGAAAAGGAGCGGCAGTATATATTAAACGGAAAAACAGAATATGACATTTCCATTACTTGAAGTTAAGAATCTGAAAAAGTTTTTTACAGCCGGATAAGAAAAAACTTGAGGTTCTTTCGAACCTTAGTTTCAAACTTGAAAGAGGGAAAATCCTTGCTGTAAAAGGGGTTTCAGGGTCAGGGAAGAGTACGCTTCTCCATCTGATCGGAAGTTTTGACACTCCTGAGTCGGGGGAGATATTATTCGAAAATGAAAATATAAATAATTTCTCGTCTGAAAGATTGATAAAATACAGGAATAGTGAGATCGGATTCCTCTATCAGTTCCATTATCTTATGCCGGAACTTACAATACTGGAGAATGTTTCTTTCCCGTTTCTGATCAACAGGTTTGATAGAAAAGCAGCAGACAGAAAAGGGACTGATCTTCTGGATAAAGTGGGATTGAAGTCAAAATTGATGAATATGCCCCATGAATTGTCCGGGGGTGAAAAACAGAGGGCTGCAATAGCCCGAAGTTTGGTGAATTCTCCCAAACTGCTTCTTGCTGACGAACCGACTGAAAATCTGGACAGAAACACCGGTGAAAAAGTTTTTGAATTGTTTTCCGAACTCCTTCGTGAAGAAGGTTTATCTGCAATAGTAGTTACTCATAATGAAACCCTGGCAGGATCTGCTGACCATATACTTAACCTGAACTGATTCCTGAATAGTTTAATGCGGAAATCGTTTTAAAAAAACGAATAATTGGAAAAAATTGGATGCAAAAATAAGTTATACTTATAACTAAATTTCAGTAAAGAGTGATCTGAAATTCATAAAAAAAGAGAGGCTTGGGAAAAAATTGATAAAAATTATTTCAGTAATCAAAAATAGACACAAAAAAAAGTGAAATTTCTATTTAGTAGTCAAGCCTAGGAAACATAGTCGTACAATAGCGAATTCGGGTGAAAACCGGTATGAATAACCCTTTTTAGGTTAAAAGGTTAACATTACACAATGTTTAAAAGTATAAAATACCAAAAAATTAAATAAAAATATAATTTTGTGTAAAAAAACATTGACATAAAGAAATAATTGAATTATTAATTATTAATGCCGATCGACGAAAGATTTCTAGATCATTATACACTGATGTGTAAAGCGGTATCAAACCTGACCGCCTCAGGATCATCAATCTTCTGAATGATAAAAAATATAATGTTTGACAAATCCAGAAAGAACTTAGTATTTCTTTAAGCAGTTTGTCCAACCATTTAAATGATATGTATAAAATGGGCGTTCTCGGAAAAGAGAAAGAAGGGAAATCTGTATATTACTATCTTATTAATCCTGAACTTGTTGATGGAATTTCAAATATGCAGAAAATTATTAAAGTTATGTTTACGGATAGAACAAAATAAATATTATAGGAGGTTATATGAAAAGTAAAAACTTAATTTACTTATCATTGACTTTTTTCTTCTTATTTACCTTAGTTAATTATTCAGCAGACGGTTTCATCGGCGATAAAGCTTGTCTGGAATGTCATGACGGAGTGATGAAGAATTTTTCAAAGAATGTCCACTCCAGATTGCAGGATTTCGAACTCAAAGGGCTAAAAAAGGGTTGCGAATCTTGTCACGGTCCCGGTGGTGCACATGCTGAAGAGGGTGATGTAGAAAAAATTGTCAGTTTTAAAAAAGGGAGCAAGAGCGGAACATCCGCTGCATGCTTAAGTTGTCACAGAAGTCTTAAAGCTTCGGATTGGAACCTCAGTGATCATGCTGCAACTGAAGTCGGTTGCGCAGTATGTCACCCGATTCACAAAGGGAAAGACCTGAAAGCGGAAGATCCGTATTTATGCCTGAAATGCCATAAGGATATTAAAGTTGAGACAATGTATCCTTCCCATCATCCTTTAAGAGAGGGAAAAATGAAGTGCAGCAGCTGCCATCAGCATCACGGTTCACTGGTTAACAATCTGAAAACAAATGAAAGATTGAATGACCTTTGTTACTCCTGTCATGCTGACAAGAGAGGCCCGTTCGTTTTTGAACATGCGCCTGTTCAGGAAGACTGTCTGGCCTGCCATAGTCCGCACGGTACGGTAGCTAACAATCTTCTCAAGCAGAATGAACCTTTCCTCTGTCTCCAATGCCATGAATCACATTTTCATGCCGGCAGAATTGGAATGGAAGAATCAAAAACTTTGCCTGCAACAGGATATTTCACTACCAATCCTCATGGAACAGAAGGATGGAGAAGGGAATTCCTGACAACATGTAAGCACTGTCACTATAAGATCCATGGAACAGATGATCCTTCCCAGACCGTCTCAGGTCAGGGTAAAGGGATGATCAGGTAAGGAGATAATCAGATGAAAAAAATAATAATATTAATATCGATAATTTGTCTGGTTGTTTTGCTTCCTATGTCAGCAGAAGAGACAGCCAAAAAAGATGAGAACCAGCTTGATGCTAAGATCAAATTCGGGCTCGGTTACATCGGACAGGAAGATTCAACAATTAAAGTAAAAGAATATTCACCTCTGGATGACGGGATTAAACCTTTCATCAAGGCGATGTTCTCCGGAAATATGGGGAAAACTTTCTTCAAGATTGCTTCAAAATTTTATGGTGATGTAAAAGATATGTCCCATTTATTCAAATTTGATTTCAACAGGGTATTAAAACAGGAATTAAGTTTTGATGCATTGTATCACAGACTGGATCATGATCCCCTGACGAATATTGATGTTGTCAGTGAGGCAAGATCCGCTGCTTATGCTGAAGATATGAATCCGAATGATCAATACTATCTGAAACGGACAGAATTTGTAAGCAAAACACAATTGTCAGTTCCAATGGTACCGGGACTTAAATTTTATGTCCATTACAGGGATGAACACAGAACGGGGAATGTATCAGGCAAGAACCCTGAGCAAATGTTCTGCCTGTCATGTTGTTGCAAAATCAAGATCGATTAACAGCTACAACAGGGATATCACGATTGGTACAAATCTAAGGTTGGGTAAATCGAATGTAGATTATTCTTATACTGCAAACGAATTCAAGGAAAGGGAAGACGCTCCCTCAACTATTATATTACAAACCAGCATCCTGAAAACAAATCCTTTGTTTTTACATCACGGATAGCAGTAGGAGATGCCGAGAATCTTCCTTTTGATGTGGTTCCCGGAAGTAAGAAAGGAACTCACCTTTTGAAAGCGGCAGTTCCGCTGGATGATAATAAGGTTCTTTCAGCACAGTTTGTCGGAGCTAAAGTAGAAAATACAAATTCAAACCTTAAATGGAAATCCAATGCATTTGCAGGAGCTTTCACCGCTCGTCTCGGGAAAAAAGCATTCTTCAATGCTATAATGAATTATCAGAAGATCGACAATGATTCAGTCTTTGTTGATATTAATGAAAGAGTCGATATCGGCGGCCCTTACACAGGGAAAATTTATGCTGATCTTTTTGAATTTGACTCATTCGATCGGACCCGTAATTCATCATTATCAAGAACAGTCATTAACTTTAAAACCGGTTTAAGATATAAGTTCTCAAAAAAGTTTAAACTTAATCTCGGTTATGACTCTAATGGTATTGACAGAGAGTTCTATGATGTGCTGAACACAAAGAAAAGTACTTTCAAACTGAAACTCACACTGAAACCTGCTGATAAATTCAAAGCTGTGTTAGACGGAAAATTCTCTACCATCAATGATCCTTTTGCAAATCTCAATGGCGGAATTGCACCTGCTGCTCAGTTGTATGCAACAACATCTCCCCTTGCACCGACATCGACCCAATTTTATTATTGGCACATGGCAAGGCTGGGGACAATGACCAACTTCCCTGAAAAAGTATCAGAATTCAAAGGGAGAGTTCACTGGAATCCCTCCTCAAAATTCTCACTTAATGCAAATGTTATGTATAAAGCGGAGGATAATGACAATCTGGTAACAACCGAGCAAGCTGGAACAGGGAACTATTTCAGTGGGGAATTGACCTCTGGGCAATGTTATCGAAACAAGCATACTTTTCAGCAACATATTATGATTATTCTAATGTGTACAGTACCATGTTTGCTATTGCAGCTTTGGAAGGATGCGGCGGGGCGATTATTGCCGGACAAACGGGAACATTGACTGATATGATGGACCTGGACAATAGCAATCAAACTCTGCTTCTGAGCCTCAATTATATTCCAAGTAAAAATTTCTCAATGTACTTAAACCTCAACTACACGAAATCAGGTTCTGTTATAAAAGAACTTTCGCTTGATGAAAGTCAGGTCCCTTATCTGCCTGGATCACCTGGTGTCACTGATCTTGATTTTGATAACTATGGAGATACAGCAGATTATTCTGAACTGGATATGGATCAGATGATAGCTCAGATAGGCGCTAATGTTATGCTCTCAAAATGCTGGTCGTTAAATGGTTCGATCTACTACTACCTTTATGATGACATAGCAAAGTATCTTTACACAGATACGACAGGAAAATCCTACTCATTCTACGTAGGTGTTACCTGGAAGAAGTAAATAAGAAATTTTCTTAAATAAAGGGGAGGCTTAGGCCTCCCTTTTTTTTATCATTAGGGAAGTGATCTCCCTTCAAATAATCAGTTTGACAGTTAACTTAAAATGGATTAAAATTTTTTTATGTCTATGGATGAACGTTTCCTTGAAAATTATGTCCTGATGTGTAAAACCGTTTCCAAACCTGATCGATTAAGGATCATCAATCTGCTTGAAAATGAAAGATTAAACGTGGGTCAGATAAGAGAAAAACTGGGGATCTCTCTGGGCAGCTTGTCCAATCATTTAAATGATATGTATAAGATGGGAGTGTTGGGAAAGGATAAAAATGGCAAACTGGTTTACTACTACCTGATCAACCCTGATCTGGTAAAAGGAATCTCTGCACTGAATGATGAAATTAGAAAATTATTCAAAATCAAGAATCAATAAGACTTTTTAAGGCTCACTTTCTGTTCTTCCCTTCTTTTAAAAGATCTTTCCTGATCAGAAAGAAAAGTTTACTTTCATCTTTAAGATGTCCTGCTACCAATTCACTGCTCTTTCCGTTCCCTGTAAACAGATCTGCTCTGGAGGGAGATCTGATAGCGCCGCCGGTATCCTGGTTCATTACGAATCCCTGAAACTCTCTTTCCCCCTTTTTTTTTCCACTCTCATCGAATTCAGAAAGAGAAGTTCTGATATAGCAGATCGCACCTTTAGGAAATATATATTTGTCAGTTGCAATACTTCTGTATTTTGTTACTTTAACACCAAGTGATCCAACAGGCCCTTCCTCTACTTCTCTGAAAAATATATATGAAGGGTTATAGTTAAATATTTCATTTACTTCGTTGGGATGATCCCGGAGATATTTTTCAATGTACTGCATTGATAGATCTTTAAATTCACAAATTCCTCTATCAACCAGGACTTTGCCAATTGCTCTGTAAGGATGGCCGTTAGTGTCAGCATAATTAATTCTGATCTTTTTATTATTTGTAAGATTGACTATTGCCGAACCCTGGATATGTAGAAAAAACAGGTCAATGTTATTATTAACCCATAACAATTCCAGGTCTCTGTTTTCCAGTGTTTTCTGATGATCTATTTCCTCTCTTGAATTATATGGAGTGATCCTGTTGTTTTCATCTATCCTCCCCCGAATTAGAACAGGGAGTTCTTTCTTTTTTGAGAAAAAGGGAATTCAGATAAAATAATATGTACCAGATCATCCGGTTTTTTTATATACAGGGAATTTGAATTCATCATCTCTTTGTCTGGCCCCTGATAAAGAAGCCTCAAAATATCCGGTGAGGAGTAGTTTCTCTGAAGCCGTTTGAAAGGAAGTATAATTTTCGTTTATATATTGAAAGAATTTTTCTGATATTCCATGAAGAAGCAACTGATCTTTAAAACTACTAAGACAATTTACCATATCGTCAGCTGAGCACCATTGTTCTCCAAAACTGAATTTAGTCCCGGGATCAATTTTTTTGTAGTAGGTCAGGCTCTGATCGATAGAATTTAGCAGATCTTTAAGATCCCCTGAATCGGTGGTAATTGAAAGTTTTGAGGGGACCAGGGAATTCTCCGACGTCCAGTGAACTTCACCTTTCTTCAGGAATAGCCAAATTGAGATCATGGATACTGTAATTATCAGTAAAAGGAGGGTTGTTTTGGTTTTAATACTCATATGCTGATTATATATCCTTCCTGTTTTCAGAGTTTTCTTTTCTCAAACTAGTGATAAGGTTCATCAATTCCAATCGGTTTTTGATATTCAAGTTCCGGTAGATGTTATAAATATGATATTTTACAGTTTTCAGAGATATAAAGAGCATTTCTTCAATTTCATTGTTGCTTTTTCCAAAACTTACCAATTGAATAATTTCTCCTTCCCTTTTGGTAATACCATATTGCCTTAAAACTGATTCTAAATCTGAATATTCATCATTTATAACCAGCTTTCTGCCATTTAATAGAGCCATATATTTTTTAAGATAAAAAATGGGGAACAAATTCAGGATTATAAAATAAGAAGGCCAGAAATATGAAAAAGTGAGGGTAGATATGGGCGAAGCAGGTAAGATAGAAAAAGAAGACGTGAACAAACAGGTAAAATAAAGAGAATCTTTTAATAATTGTTCTTTTTCCCAAAAAAGGCAGCTTTAAAGATTTGATGAACAAGATAAAGCTGAATACCAGGATGATGGCTTTCCCCAGATAATCAAGTAATTTCAGTCCAATCATAAAGCGGTTGATTTCCCTGATGACAAATAAATCCCAGAGTCCCCAAAGGAGGGAGATTGTTCCGATCATTATTAATAGTTTGATAAAACTGCCTAATTTGACTGTCGGGGATTTTTTCCATAATTGGGATGCTATGAGAAAATAGGCAACGGTACTTATGACTATTCCTATTAAAACCAGAATGGAAACCAGCATGAAAATTGTTCTATATTTCAATTCAATGTCTGATTTTGTTGAAGCCAGATTGATGATTATATAATTTAAAACCATATCACCCAGTCCCGTCACATTCAGGGCTGTCATATGAATAACATATAATATTAAAACCTTTTGTTTGTATTTGTGTTGAGTCTGGAATAAGATATTTAGCAAAATCAGGAAGGCGGAGAAGGAGGCAAAGTATAAAAACAAGATAATGTGATTCATGAATTTTATAAAACATATAGTGATTCAAGTGTCAATAATTTCGCATTGGTTATTGAGTTTATCGAAATCGGTACTGCTGAAGAATGGGTAATCCGGTCTATCATATTTTTCTTAAACTTATCCTGGTCAAAAGTATGGTATTTAAAAAAACATACTTTTAACGGTGTTTTCCCGGAAGAAATTATATTAAATTGAGATTGTTTAATCCTGAGAAATTTTTTAATAAGTGAAGTAATAATCAGGGAGAAAATAATACTAAGGTGAATATTATGCTATTAAAAAAAAACAGTTTACAATTAAAAACAAAAAAAAATTGATTGTTATCAATTATTACCGGGACACTTATCATTATTGCTTTAATGTTTTCAAGTGGGATGCTTGTTGATTCGAATACGGGGAACAAAAAAAAATCAGCAGAAAAAGTAATTGAAAGAACCATTCAGAAGTATGGTATTAATGCTGCAAAAAGAGAATTCCAAAAGATCAAATCTGACATGCAGCAGCATCATTTTTCTGAGAAGGAATTTAATGGATTGGGATACAATCTTATCAATGAAGCAAAATTATCAGAAGCCGTAGAAGTTTTTAAAATGGTGGTTATTCTTTTTCCCCACTCAACCAATGCCTGTGATAGTCTGGGTGAGGCATATCTTTATTCAGGAGATATGGATAAAGCCATTTCAAGTTACAGGAAGATAATTGAGATAGATCACAGGAATACAAGTGGTGAAAAGATGGTAGAGAATATTGAAAAGGAATGTTATAAAAGGAAGTTGTCAATACAATCCATGTTTCGCCATGCAGTCAAAACCGGCCGGCTTTCAGTAGTTCAATCCTGGTTAAAATTAGATCCCGCCATGCTAAATAAACAAAGTATGGACGGGGAAACCAGCCTTCATTTAGCTGCTTATAGTGGAAACAGTGATCTCGTGGAATTTTTAATTAAAAAAGGGGCAAAATTGAATATTAGAAATCTCTTGGGGCAAACTGCTTATAATATTGCTCAGAAGGTCAATTTAATTGATGTCCAACAATTACTTTCTAAAAATGGTGCAAATCAAGGTCCTCAAGTTTTTCCTGAATTGTTTACTCAATACCTGGGGCAGACGGTGCCGGGATTTAAACCGGATGTTTTTGCCCGGGGGATAGTCAGCACTCATCGAGGAGTGTATGCCAGCATCGTTTTTTCTCCTGATTTTAAGGAGGCTTGCTGGACACCCAATGATGTGACCAAAATTCAATGGCGTGGAGGATTCATTACAACAAGGTTTGAAAACGGCAGATGGACAGCCCCTTGTGAAGTCAGGTTTATGCCTGAAGAGTATAGTCATAGAAGCCCTTTTATTCCCTGGACGGGAAACGGTTATACTTCCAGGCTCATTTAAAAAGTATTAGGGGATTTGACCAGCAGGAAATATTCTATTATGTACAAAGGGTTTCTGATGGCTGGTCAAAACCAAAACTACTTGATCCTTTATTCAATAAATTCGGTATTCATTGGCAATTTTCTCTGGATAAAAAAAATAATTTGTATTTTGGAGGTAGACTTAGAAGAAAACCTGAAAGTGGAGGTATCTATTTTTTCAAGATACAAGAATAATAAATATGAAGAGCCTGTTCAAATTTTTTCAAGTCAACAATATAAAGAATCCGTTTTTGCTCCGGCAGTTTCCCCAGAAGGGGATTACTTGGTTTTTGTTCACCTTTTACCTCGGGGCTCTAAAAGTCCATGGGCGTTTTCTCTAAATGTTTGTTTTCTAGAAAAGAATAATGAATGGAGTAAACCGTTGGCATTAAGTGAGATTATTAATATGGGTGGGGGACAACCAAGGATCACACCTGATGGGAAGTATTTATTTTTTGTGGAAAGAAATCAATGTTTCTGGATTGATACAGAAATTATTAATAGCCTGAAAAAAGAACAAGAATAAAGACAGGTACAATTTTCAGGCCAGAATTACAATTATACAAATATAACCAAAACTGTTGATTTAAGTATTAACTCTCCAGCCTTTTCCTTATGTAAATTATCTGATCTTTATGATAGAATAATTCTCTTCGGAGGTAATATGAAAAAGGTATTGATATTGTTATTTTTACTTACTTTTGCCATTGTTGTGAGTGGCTCGGATTTCAATTTTGACACAGTGAAGAACAGAGTATCTGAATTCACTTTGTCTAACGGATTAAAATTTATCCTGCTGGAGGACCATTCGGTACCGATTGCGAGTTTTGTGACCTATGCAAATGTCGGAGGTAGTGATGAAAGTATGGGTATTTACGGAATCTCTCATATTCTTGAACATCTTGCCTTTAAAGGTACTTCAGAAGTGGGGACAAAAAATATAAAGAAAGAAAAAGTTATCCTTCATAAAATGGATATTCTTTTCTCTAAGATCAGAGATGAAAAAAATTCACTCCATCCTGATAAAGACAGAATAGAACGCCTCGAAAAGAATTTTGAGGAATTAAGCAAAGAAGCACAAAAATATGTTGTTGCTAATGAGTTTGATTCAATCCTTAAAAAGAACGGCGGTGTTGGATTAAATGCCGGAACCGGAGCGGACTCGACTGTTTACTTTTTCAGCCTTCCATCAAACAAGGTCGAATTATGGGCATATCTTGAATCCGGAAGATTTTCTGATCCTGTGTTCAGGGAATTTTACAAGGAGAGGGAAGTTATCAAAGAGGAGAGGCGTGTAAGAGTTGATAATCAGCCGGTGGGGAAGATGGTGGAAGAAACTCTTTCCCTGGCGTTTAAGGATCATCCATACAAAGTTAATGTAATAGGTCCTATGAGCAACATCGAGAATATAACTCATGATGATGTAAAAAGCTATTTCAGAAGGTTTTATACAGCTGGAAATATTGTCATCGGAGTAACGGGGGATGTCTATCCTGAACAATTAAAAAAGCTTGCGGAAAAATATTTTTCAAAGATACCCGCCGGAAAGAGAATGCCACGGAATACCACAATTGAACCACCTCAGCTTGGTGAAAAAAGGATGACAATTTATGAAGATTCTCAACCATGGATAATTACAGGCTATCATTGCCCGTCCATTCTTCACGAAGATTTTGTAAAGTTTAATGTTCTTGACTATATAATGACAAATGGAAGAAGCTCCAGGCTTTACAAAAAGCTTGTTACAGATGACAAGTCTGCACTGTTCGTAGGATCAATGGCCGGATTCCCGGGGAACAAGTATCCCTCTCTCTATATTATTTTTTCGCTTCCCAATATGGGTCACACGACGAAAGAGCTGGAGA
The DNA here is from genome assembly GCA_942492175.1 of uncultured bacterium. Classification (GTDB taxonomy): domain Bacteria; phylum Acidobacteriota; class Aminicenantia; order UBA2199; family UBA2199; genus UBA647. The sequence goes on along the minus strand of CALODR010000011.1, from coordinate 13,204 downwards.
AGATAATCGGAGAAGGACTGGATAGATTAAAAACCGAAAAAGTTACTGAGGAAGAATTGAAATCTGCCAAAGTAAGAATGAAAGTAGATTTGATAAAACAGATGACATCAAACAGGGGCCTATTGTTTTCTCTCCTGTCGACTGAAATACTGAAAGGCTCGTGGAAGCATGCTTTTACATATCTCGATGAGATCGAAAAAGTAACAATTGAAGATCTGCAGAAACTTGCTGAAAAATATTTCACTCTTTCAAACAGAGTGGTTGTAAAGATCGAGAAAAAGGGGGGATAAGAAATGAGAAAATTTACACTTACAATATTAATTTTTACCATCCTTGTATTCGGTTCCGGGATATATGGAAAAGGGAAAACACTGGAGAAAATCAAATTTCCACCTCTCAACAAAATTCAGAAACCTGTTGTTGAATCAGCCAGTCTCAATAATGGGATACAGATCCGGCTTATTGAGGACCAGAAATTCCCGATTGTTAATTTTACTGCATATCTGAAAGGGGGAGATGTATATGATCCTGCAGGTAAAACCGGGTTGGCTTCAATAACAGCTCAGCTCCTCAGAATCGGGGGGACAACAGGATTAAAAGGTGATGAGATTGACAGGTTACTGGACATAAACGGTATATCTATCTCATTTGGAAGTTCCTTTGATTATTTTACAATAACTGTTTCAGTACTTAAACCCAGTTTTGAAAAAGCTATGGATATCCTATCAAAGATATTGAGCTCGCCAGCTTTTGATAAAGATAAGTTTGAAGAAATTAAAACACAGTTTTCGAGTTCTATTTCAAGGAGCAATGATGATCCTGCGGGGATCAGGGGCAGGGAATTTGGGAAACTAATATATGGGAAAGATTCTCCATTTGCTGCGGATCTTGAGTATGAACACCTTGAAAATATTTCTATAAATGATGTGAAGAAGTTTTACTCTATGTTTTTCAAACCGGGAAACATAAAAATCGGGGTTACAGGCCCGTTTAAAATAGGTGAACTTGAGCTGGTTGTAAATAAATATTTCGGAAAGTTAAAGGGATATCCTGTTATACCGGTTTACCCTGTTGTAAAAACACCTGCACATAACTTCAAGGTTTATTTTGCAGAAAAAGGCAAACCAGACACAGAGTCAGATAGTTGTAGGCCATTCCGGCTACACGGAGAATATTGACGAAAAAGCTAAGATACTGGTTTTTAATTCAATATTTTCTCAGGGTTTCAATTCCAGATTAATGCAGCGGTTGAGGGTAAAGATGGGATTGACCTATGGAGTAGGGGGCGGTATTAATTCTGAGTATCTCTATCCGGGGGATGTTTCATTTACAACTTTTACTAAATCTGAATCAACTGTCACTGCAGTAAGTGCAATTCTGGATGAGATAAACAGGATCAGAACAGAGAAGGTTTCGGAGAAAGAATTAAATGAAGCTAAGGATTATTTCATGAACTCCTACGTATTTAAATTTAGTTCTCCGGAAAAAGTATTAAATGATCATATTCAAAAAGAGTTCTATAATCTGGACAAGGTAAAGTATGATGATCTTGTAAACAAGATAAAATTGGTAACTGCTGAAGATGTTCTTCAGGTTGCAAAGAAATATATAGTTCCTGAAAAAATGATCACACTGATCGTCGGTACTAAGAAAAGTGTTACAGAAGATCTTAAAAAATTGGGGAAGATTAAAGAGATAGATATTTCAATAAAGCCACCCCCGGTTAAAGAAAAGAATACCTGAAGCAACACCAGAATCATTAAAGAAGGGAAAAGATGTTCTGTTTAAAGCTCTGGCAAAAAACTATTCCGGATACCGGAACATAAAAAATACTAGAAAGGATTCTGTTGTTAATATAACTATGGGGGCACGTTCTTTTACCCTTGAGCAGTCAGTTACTGTTGTTTACCCGGATAAGGTTTATTCTGAAACCAAAGTTATGGGTATGACAATGAAAAGGGTTATAAACGGGAAAAAAGGATATATGACTCAGTTGGGGCAGAGGAAGGAGTTATCTGAAGAGGAGATTGAAGAATCGGGTTTTGCCGGACTTTTTGATATATTTCATTCGACGGATAAATACAAATTCCAGTATCTGAAAGAAGAAACAATAAAGAAAAAATCATATGATGTGATATACATCACTGGTTTGGGAGATAATTGGGTTAAATTCTTTATCAATAAGAAAACCGGCCTGATAGAGTTGAGAGAAAAAATTGAAAATATAGGTGATCAGAAAGGATTGGGACGTACTCACCTGTCTCAGTTTAAAAAGCAGAGCGGCATAATATTCCCTTTTAAAACTGAAATTTTCATGAAAGATAAAAAGATGGTTGATGTTACCATGAAAAAGGTTGTTATCAATACTGTTATTGATAGTGCCATTTTGTAAAGTTGATGTAAAATAGTTCTTAAATTTACTAATTCTGTGTCAATGTTGACATAGACGTGAGTATAAATGATATTTTAGCTGAAAAAATGCGAAAGTGGCGGAATTCAGCAGAGCTAGCACAGACTTAGGATCACGTGCCGCGAGGTGTGGGGGGTTCGAGTCCCCCTTTCGCATTTCTTCAATTTAAAAAAAAGTAAGTGAAACTTAAGATCTCTGTCATTATTCTTATTTTCTAACACTATCTTTCTGCAATTTCAGATCTGAACCTGGAAAGATCTGGAATATCCGTGGAAAGATATTAGCCCTTGCTGATTCGCTGAGAAGGATCACTTATCACTATGGAGAACGGACATTGACCGCGTTTGATTGCTCCGGTTTGATCATTATCTTTATGATTCATTCGGGATTAAAATACCCAGAACTGCAAAAAAACAGGGGAAGATTGAGGGGCGGGTAAAATTCAAACATGCAAAGCCCGGTGATATTCTTGTTTTCAAAATCAAGAGAAACCAATGGCACTCAGGTATATTTATAAGCAAAAAGCATTTTATTCATTCCCCGAACGGAGGGGAGTGGTCAGAAGGAAAAGTATTTAAAGTACTGGAAAAAAAGCTGAAATATACTATCTCAATTCTGGAAAACAACTGATCATTTTTCCCCGTATAACATTTTATACAATGATTCTGCTGCTTTGCCGATCCTGAGGCTGAGCCTTACCCGAGTAATCATCACTGATAATGTGAATATTCCCGTTCTTCACAGCCCGGATATACGGGAATTTATTCCACAAAGATTTTATTGACTTTTCAGAGGGGGGATCTGCCAAAAATGAAAATTCAATAATCAGTTCCGGATCCATTTTGATCAGAGATTCAATAGAAACAGAAGGGTAAGCTATATTACCTTTATAGGCATTTATTCCTCCTGATAACATTATTATTTCATTGAGGAAGTCCCCTTTTCCTATAATTGTGATATTCCTGAGCCGTCCCGGGGTTCTACCGATAATTATAAGCACTTTTTTTTCCGGCTTTCCTTTTTCAATATTTTTTATTCTATTAAGCTGTCCCCGGATATTTCCTGTCAATTCCAGCCCCTTTTCTGGAATGCCCAGTTCATGTGAAATTATTTTTATTGAATCTGTCAGGTCATTTATATTTTTATGTTCTAACTGAACCAGATTTGCGTATTTCTCCAATTTCTCAATTTTCCGGAAGTGTTCAGGATAGTGGAATATTATATCGGGTTTTAGCTCTATGATCATTTCAATATTGATATCAAGATATCCCCCGATCTTTTTTATTAATAATGATGCAGGTGGATAATTACAGAACTTTGTATTCCCGACGATCAGATCTCCTTTATCCAGTTCGAACACTATTTCAGTGATCGAAGGAGATAAAGATAACTCTTTCGGAATATATTTGTGTTATACAGAATATTAATAAAAAAACTGAAAACGGAATGATTTCTTTTTGATTTCATTATTTTTTGTATGTTATTCCAGCTTCAATTCGCCTGCCGGGTGATGGATATCCGAAAAATTCCTGGTATTCTCTGTTCATAAGATTGGTCATTTTAAAAAAGAGGGAGATGGAGTCGGCTATAGGAAAAACAGCTGTGATATCATAAGTAGTAAAGAGGGGATTTTCCAATATCTGATGGATAAGCGGTAAAGTCAAAGTCAGGTCTTCGTCCCACATATCGGATATTTCCGGAAAGTGAAAATGATTTTTCTCTACAGAACAACAAGAGAGATGAAGTATTTTCCGGGCGTCTTGGAAGAGGGGGTGTCAGTTTCAATATTTTTTGTATTCAGATATCGCTGTGGGAATAATTTATATTGAAATTCTTAACTGGTGAATATGAAACTTCAAATTCAACACCTCTGATGTCTGCACGGCTTATATTCTGATACTGACCGGCCCATGTTGAGAAATCAATTACTGCCAGAATACTAGGTTTGAATATTCGGTTATGAGAAGTAAGTGACTCCCGCAGTTAAGCTCTTTGAGAACAATTCGACTCCTGCTTCAAAAGATTTCCCTTTTTCAGGTTCGAGGGAAAAATTTGATACTCCCCACGGGTTTATTTGATTGATCGGCAGTGGAGCTTTAAAACTTTCTGAATATGATCCCTTGAATTTGATACTTTCATTCAAAAGATATGAAAAACCTATCTGAGGAGATATATTTGACTTCACATCTTTATACTTGTCATATCGGAGAGAGCCTGTGAATAGGAAGGCACCTGATTGGTAGTTCAGGAGTATAAAGGATGATAAATAATTTGATTTAAAATTATCAATTGTGATACCTGAAGAGTCTTCAGTAAATATATTTTGAGATGCAAAATCAATGCCTGATTTAATTGAAAAATTGTTGAAGATCTCTGACCTCAATTTGATCTCAATTTCTTTATTATCAGATATATTCTTATAATAAGGAGTCCAGATATCCTCTGTATCATTGAATTCATAATTGTTTCTGTTGTATGAAACATTAACTTTCAGATCTGAATTGTCACCCAATTTGAATTCTATCGGAACGGCTGCAATATAATTGAATTGTTTATATTTCCTTTCGGAGTGGAAACCTGAAAGTTGACCGGGATCCCGGCATCGGTAATATTTGCGTACAATTTAATTCCTGCTGAAAAATTTATTGATCTTCTGTATTCAATTCCTGCCTTTATTCCATTGTTTTTGAAGTCATCATTCAACACATTGTCTGTATAGAATTGATTTGCAGATCCAAGCGACAGATAAATATCCCCGGATTTTTTTGACCATGACATATTACCCTGATAAGATCCGAAACTTCCAAGTGAAGATTCGAATTTAAGTCCATCTTCGAGTCCTGTATTTATACTGATAACACCTCCCATGGCATCTGAGCCATAGATATTGCTGAGGGGTCCCCTGACAATCTCAATTTTGTTTACCAGAAAGGGAGATATAGTAGCAAGGCTTACACCACCTATATTAGATATATCTCTGATCTTTATTCCATCCACAATATACAATACCTGGGTAGTGTTTGATCCTCTGATGTAGGTAGATGCGGTTTGCCCGAACTTCCCGCTAGATAAAGTTAATATACTCGGTACTGATGAGATCGCACTTTTCAGGTTAACTGCTCTCAGTCTTTCGATCTGCTCTTTACTTATAATAGAAACACTCTGAACTGATCTGGTTTGAGAAATATTTCCTATGACTTCAATAATCTCCGTGATCTCAGTCCCGGATAAACCTTCTGTTTTTTTTTCTGAGAAAATCAGGGATGATAATAGAAAAATACACAAAAATTGTAAAAATGTTTGATCATAATGATCCTCCTTTATACTTTTGGAGGGAAAACGGCATTTGCTCTTCAATCGCCCTCCGCGATAAAGAGTTATTAAAACGAATAGGTCTTCCGACTCCCGGGATTCCAGATTACCTTCCCCTCCTTCGGAGAGTGGCTTGAACATCTGTAACCTTTTCTCTTAATGAGACCCGGTCACGGCAGCGGGGGCTGTGGGGTTTTTACACCCTCTTCCCTTGAATTCTGCTTTAAAAACAAATTCTAGATTTTATTATTGGAATTGTCAAGACTATATTAGTTTGATTATCTTATTCATATTGAATAAAATCTTTAACTGGAACAAATGGAAAAAAATCAGAAAAAAGCCTATATTTTTGCTCTTGAGCTCAGTATTCCTATGGTCAACTGTTGCAACCGTATTTAAACTGACTCTCAGACATACAGGCTATTCAGAATTCCGTTATGCTGATGTCAACTATTTTTTCTCTGATCGCACTATTAATGTAATAGTAACTATAGAGAGAAAATGGGCACTGTTTCGGGATCTGAAAAAAAATGATATTCTCCAGTCTGTCTTATTGGGATTTCTGAACCCGTTTTTATACTATTTTCTGATATTCAAAGCTTACTCCGTACTTCCTGCACAGATTGCACAAATTCTCAACCAGGTTTGGGGAGTTGTTATAGTTCTCCTTTCAATTCCTATTCTAAAACAGAAGATAGGGTGGGTCTCTATATCAGGTGTTTTTGTCAGCTTCTTTGGTGTTGTTGTTTTATCTACAGGTGGAAGCTTCTCTTTCGGAAGTATTAAAGAACCTCTCGGGATCTCTTTTGCACTTCTCAGTTCAATTGTATGGTCGTTATTCTGGATATTTAATACAAAAAACCGTAGAGATCCGGTTATCTCATTGACCATAAATTTTTCTGCAGGTTTAATTTTCGCTATGATTTATTTCATACTTTATGAAAATTCCGGTAATTTCAACCTTGAAGCTTTAGCGGGATCAGTATACATCGGATTTTTTGAAATGGGAATTACATTCCTGCTATGGCTGAGGCGCTTAAATATTCAATTACTACTGCCAGAGTATCAATTCTGATATATCTTGCTCCATTTTTCTCTCTTTTCTTTATATATTTTATTCTCGGCGAAAAAATATTGATTTCTTCACTTATCGGACTCCTGTTCATAATAAGCGGAATAATTATAAGCAGGAAAGATAAAAAGGTGACACTCTGACTGAATCATTCCTGTCAGACTTGAAAAATTTCTTATTTATTGTTATAAATATTGGGTAATTTACAATAAGGAATATCATGATTGAACAGGGTACATTAAAGGATATCACAGCTACTGAGCTCCTTCTTCAGGGTTTCTCTGAAAATCTCACGGGAGTGCTTTATCTGAAAAGGGAATAGATATTAAAAGAACTCTACCTGAGAAACGGAAAACTTGTGTGGGCTGTTTCGAATTCCGATGTTGATATGCTGGAAAATATTCTTGTTTCAGAAAACAAAGTTGATGCTCAGACAATAAGTCTTCTGAAGAGTGAATCAAAGAATATGGTTGATCTTGGAAAATCACTGGTGGAGAAGGGTATCCTGTCTTTTGAAGAATTTGTCTCATATTCAAAGGACCAACTGGATAAAATTCTTACAAGTGTTCTTAAATGGAGTGACGGGGTCTATTATTTTTCCAAAGATGTTCCGGCGGAAACCTATATAAAGCCTTGAGATCAATCTTAATGAATATATTCGCAATTTCATAAAGAATCAACTTGATATGGGATTTATATGGACAAGAATCGGTTCCCTTCAGGAAGAGCTGGAACAAACTAAAGATGAAATTCTTATTGAGAAATTTGACCTTTCTCATGAGGAGTTGGAGTTGTTTGATAAATTTCTGGGAGATCTCAGTATTGAGATGATCTCTTTGAACTTTCCGGGAATGGCAAAAGAAGAAATTTTAAAGACAATTTATTTTTTCATAACAGCAGGACTCTTGATTGAAAGATCTGAGCATCTTCATGAATCTCCCGGAGAATCGATTCTTATTTCTGATAAAGATCAGAAAATAGGCTCAGATTTTTTTAATGAAGATGCTATAAGTGAAGATATTGAGAAGATAAATTTAGATTCACCTCAAATTGAAACAAGTGTGATCCCTGAGGAAAAATTAGATTTGGAGGAAGATGATTCACCGGATCTTTCTTTCGAATCAGATGAAACTGAGCTGCAGGAAAAAAGAGATGTCCCTGTCAGATCAATTGTTGGATGAGATTAAAAAAGAGGAGAGCAAAAAAAGTAAGATTGTCAATGTCCTGCTTGTTCTGATCCTGATGTTATTCATCATTGCCGGTTTAATATTTATTCTTTTATCACCTGAAGATCGAGCCAGGCTTATACCAGGATTCGGTAATGAACCTGATACAGCAGAAGTTTCTGAAAATGAATTAAAACCGACAGAAGTAAATGAAAAAAAAATAATCACTTCTGCTGAAGAACAAATAAAAGAACAAAAAACCGTTTTAGAGGGTGAACCGATCAATATAGAAGAACCCTCGGAGAAAGTTGAAAATAAGAAAAAAATTATAAAAGAGGAACCGATAAAGATAACTAAAACAATAAAGGATATCGATCCGTTCACAAAATTAAGGCAGAATAAACTATCTGAAGCTGGTACGATCTGGAAGAAGAAAATGTTATCTCAGAACAACCGCTTCTCGATCCTTTCCTTGAAATGGATTGCTTAAAAGCTTCTGTAATGAATGCATATAAACAATCCGGAAACAGCAAGGAGTTTTTAATCCTGAATATCAATCGCGGCAGCAGGCAGTGTTATCTGGTTCTATTCGGAATTTATAAAGATAAGGATTCAGCTGAGAGAAGTTTAAATGAAGTTCCAAAGTATTTCTGGAATCAGACAAATCCTCCGAAAGTTCTGGATCTTACTCGATACCTTTAAGGCTTTATTTGGTTGTCAACTTATCAATTAGCTTATAATGTTTTTATCTATGCCAGAGCCCAAGAAGCAAGGACAATTGAATAATATTTTGAATCATCATCGTCAGCTCTGGATACAAGAACAGTGGGGAAGAGGTTCCGGTTACTACACCGGCAAGTTTTGCACTGCCCAAAATTGTTGTTGTTTTGTAGAATACATTACCGGTATCAATATTGGCAAATATAAGAATATCTGCATGCCCTTCAATAGGAGATTTTAGTCCCTTAATGTCACAGGCTTTTTTTGATAAAGCTACATCCAGTGCAAGCGGGCCGTCAATTATTGCTCCCTTGATCTGTTTCCTGTCAGCCATTTTTGAAATAACTGCAGCATCTATTGTTGACTGCATTTTTTCTGAGACTTTCTCATTTGCTGATATCAATGCAACTTTTGGGTTGATGATATTCAATTTTTCCGCGATCTTGATATTATAATTTATCATTTGTATTTTCTGGCTCAGGTCAGGATAGGGGATCATTGCAACATCTGATACTATTAATAATTTGTCATAGGTTGATATGTCTATCAGTGCTGTATGTGATAAAACGGTTCCTTTCTTAACAAGATTGTAATCTTTGTTCAGAATTGATTTCAGAAAGTACGGCGTTGAGATTAAACCTTTCATAAGAATATCAGCTTTGCCATCAACGATCAGTTTTACAGATACATCTCCGCTCTTCTTTTCATTAGGTTCATTTATAATTTCAAATAACTCAGGAGAGATATTTAGTTTTTCACATTTTTCAACTATTAACTTTTCTTCACCCACGAGAATTGCATCAACTATCTTCTCTTCTACAGCTCTTTTAACAGCGAGGAGAGTATCTTCATCCTGGGCGAAAGCTACAGCCATTTTCGGCGTTTTCTGTTCCTTTACAAGCATTTCAAGTTGTTCTAAAGATTGAATCTGGTCCATTATTTCCTCCTAAGGTTTCCAGGTTTTTGGTTTCTCTTCACCCCGGAGAACTCTCAATCCTCCATTAGAAAGAGCAGCGAGTTCATCTTCACCAGGCAGTATAATAACCGGGGCAATATATTTTACACGATTCTTTATCATTTTCATAAGTTCTTTATCAAAAGCAAGTCCTCCAGTGATAATAACGGCATCAACTTTACCGTTAACAACCGGAGCCATTGCACCTATACCTTTGGCAACATTATAACCTAAAGCATTATATATTATAGAGGCTCTTTTATCACCTCTGTTTACCATTTCTTTAACTTCTCTCATATCGTTGGTTCCCAGATGAGCAACCACACCACCTTTTCCTGTTATTTTCTTCTTCAATTCCGGTAGAGAATATAATCCGGTGGTAGCCCACTCTACAAGGCTCCAAGTCGGTATTGATCCGGCCCTTTCCGGGGAGAAAGGTCCGTCTCCGTTCAAACCGTTATTTACATCTATTACAGAGCCTTTTTTATGTATTCCGATCGTAATTCCACCGCCGAGATGGGCAACTATAAAGTTGCAGTCCCTGTATCTCTTTTAATTCTTTTAGCTGCTTCTCTGCAGCGGCCTTCTGATTGAGAGCATGAAAGATACTGATCTTTTTGAATTTCGGGATGCCTGTGATCTTTGCTATGTTATCCATTTCATCAACAACTACCGGATCAACAATATATGCTTTAACACCAATGCTACCTGCAATTTTATCGGCAAGAATTGCACCAAGGCTTGATGCATGCTCAAGAAGGTTATTAATAAGAAAAGAAATCATTTCATCATTTACAATATATGTTCCCGATCTCATAGGGGTCAGCATCCCACCCCTGCCGACTATTGCATCAAGTTTTGATACCGGGATCTCACAATCATTAAGAAAATCAAGAACTATTCCGGAACGGAATTCCCTCTGTTCCATTATAGAGTTGAATTTTGATAATTCTGAAACAGAGTGAGATATATTCTCAGAAAGGATCATTTTAGTGTTTTTAAATATACCGATCTTTGTTGAAGTAGATCCTGGATTTATTGCAAGAATATAATAACTTTTCATAGAATAATGTACCCCAAAATACAGGGTATTTCAAGTACAAAAAATAAAATTACTGTATAATATTATGCAATCAAATCGATACTTTTAAGTTTACCTGATTCCAGACGCTTACCTGAACTCCCTTTTTGACTGCGGGTGTGAATTTCCATTTAAGAATCGCTTTTTCAACTGCTTTTTTGAAATCTTTCGGGACAGAATTCAAAACTCTGGAACTTTTAACTATTCCATTCTCATCTACAAGACACATAATTCTTGCCTCGAATCTGTTTCCGGCATACTTGGTTCTGACCGAGGGAGGGAATACTGGGCTTTTCCCGGAAATTTTTACCGGTTTTTTATCAACTTCTGTAAGGGGTAGGAGTTCTCCTCTTTTCGGTTTCAAGGCTTCTTCAGCTTTTTTCTTTTTTTCGATATCTTCCAGTCTCTTCTTCTCTTCTTCAGCTTTTCTGATCTTTTCATCTTCTTCAGCTTTTTTCTGCTTCGCTTCTTCCGCTAATTTTATTTTTTCATCTTCTGCAGCTTTTTTCTTTTTATCTTCTTCAAGTTTTTTTGCAATTTCTTTCTCTTTCTGAACTTCATCGATCTGACTCTGCAGTTTCAGTTTTTCCTCTTCCTGTTTCTTCTTTTCTTCCTCGGTCTGAGCGGCTCTGTTTTCAATTGCCTGCAATTGATCAAGAAGATCCTGCTCTCTCTGCTCCTGTACCATTTGAAGTTTTATCTTTTCAGCTTGCATCAGCTTTTCCTGTTTTGCCTTATTTGACTGAACGAACATGAAGGCGCCAATCGCAATTGCGGCAATTATAATAGTACCGATTATCATCAGCATTTTCGGGTTGCCTTTCTGTTTTTCCTCTAACCCGGAAAGTATAGTCTCCACAAGTTCAGTATCGACTGTGCCTGTGTTCGAGATTCCTGAAGGTTTCACCTCGGGTGCATACAATTTTTCACCATCAATCTTTTTCTGAACCTCAGCTCTCTCTTTTGAATAAAGTGAGTCCATAAAATACGCAAGATTGAAAGTTACGGAGGATAGTTCTTCAAGATTAAATGTTCTTGAAATAAACTCTTTAAACTCTTTGCTACCGGAAAATCTCATTCCCGGGTCCGGGTGAAGGGTTTTTTTGAAGAATTCCTGAAGCCCGCTGATAAAGTCCTTGTTGCTTTCATGAATATGCTGTGAAAAACTTATATTCGCAAGTTTTGCATCAAAATCTTCACCCGGGGTATATGAAAAATACTGACCGGTAAGCATTTTAAATAAAAGATATCCGAGGTGATAAACATCAGACTGCGGAACAATTTTTTCTCTACGGTAAAATTCGGGAGTTAACCATGAACCATATTGTTTTTCCAGACCTGAGAATATCTCTTCTTCTTTATCCAGATAGGGGCAAATCCCGTTTTTCTTTAAATATATTTTTCCTTCAAAATCAATGAGTATATTATCAGGGGTTAAGAAACCGTGGAAGGACTTCTGGCCGCTAATCACAATAGAAGAACCTATATCCAGTAGATCAGAAATTGCAGTTGCAATTGAAAATGCAAGGTCGAAGTTTATAGGAATTCCCTTTGCAGTAGAATCTTCAAGAATTGAATCAAAGCTCATCAGTTCCTTATATGGGAATATCAGCATCTGCTTCTCACCCATTGAAAGGATCTTATCCGGAGATAAGCCTGATATATTAGATTTTTTAATTCCTTCAAGGAGAATTGTAATCCGTTTCCAAACTTTGGATTTGAATAAAGCATCGGATGTACTTCCGATAGGATGAAATGATTTTTAATTTTTTGATTCTCAAGTTCACCGGCCCGGAAATTTTTCCCTATTGAATCCGGATTCACTTCTTCAAAAAGAACATAGTTACCTACTTGTTTGTAATCAGCCATTAATGCACCTCCAACAATAAATATAGATAATTAGAAAAAAAATATCAATAAAAAACAACAATAAAGTAGTTTTTTCTGCTTAAAAAATTCTATATACCGTAAATTTGTCCTTGATCGCTTCTGCAGTTTTACGAGATTCGGAATCAGGTTTCACTCTTCTGCTCCGGCAATGTTTTTATAGGTGTTGTCTTGATTCATTCTCTCAAAATGACCATGTATCCGAATTCTCCCATTACTGCTTCGACAGCATGAATCCGAAACGGGCTAAAGAATCCTGTCAAAAGCTGTCGGGCTACCTCCTCTCTGGACATGCCCGAGGATTGTGAACCTTGATTCAATACCGGTAAGGTCTTCTATTCTGTTCCCGACAACAGTTGAGATGCCTCCGAGCCTTAATGGATCGTTAGGATCAGACACTCTTCTGGCAGCTACAACATCTTCACCCTTTATTTTCGCACCTTCGGCAACTACTATAAGCGAGAATCTTTTCCCTCTTGATAGTCTTTTGTCAATTTTTTCCCCTATCTTTTCAATAGTAAATGGTATCTCCGGAATCAGTATCACATCACCGCCTCCTGCAATTCCTGCATGGAGAGCTATCCATCCCGCATATCTTCCC
>CALODR010000010.1:0-406959 GCA_942492175.1 uncultured bacterium | reverse complement strand
CTTCATATAGAATGAAATCCGACTTTTTCAGACCCTTCACCGGTTTCCCTTTCAAAAACACCCTGACAGGGACCTCTACATTTGTTACAACAATGTTCTCTCTGAGATCCTTTCTGTCCTGAGAAAAAGAATCCTGAAAACAAACAGAGAAAAACACAACAAAAAGAATCATAAAATTTCTCATTCCCTCTCCCGTAAAAGAAGTCTATTTTATATTAACTTTGATCAGATCAGTAACTATCTTGTCTGTGTAAAGGTCTTTTACATCCACCAAAACTTCATAAATCCCCTGTTCCAGCCAGGGAAAACCGAGGGAGAGGTTGGCTTTATCCTGTGTGGTTTTCAGTGTTTTATCCTTGTCAAACATCGATTTTCCGCTTGCATGATTGATCCGGATCCTGACATTAACAGCCCCGGTATCATCCGTTTTCTTTTTAATATACCCGGAAATAGAAAAAGAGAGTTTTTTCTGAGCAAATTTCAGATCAGAGATTATAACATCCGGGGTTTTGATCGTTCGATCCGGTGATACACCGGCATTTGAAAATGGGATCCTGGCGCTATCATCATAGGCAAGAGAATACTTCTTGTTGTTCACATTTATTTTAACAGTCTCTAATTTTTCACTATCCTCCGGAGCGTAGGTCAGGACATAAAACACATCCAGTTTTTTAACAATTTTATCCATCGCTTTGCTCAGGTCTTTAGATGCTACAAGTGCACCGCCGGTTTTTTCCGTGAGGCTGCGGAGGTTGTTCTCCAGATCGGAGGAGATCTGTCTGTATTTCATATCTTTGCTGAAGACCGGCAACGAGGAGGGGACAAAAACAGAGTGGAATGTGGCACCGACTTTTGTAAAGATCTTTGTCACCTGTTCAGTCGGAAAGCCATCCGAAACATTCATTGCCCTCTGAACTTCCGACAATTGGCGGGATATGGTTCTGGAAAAAGTAACCTCCTCAACATCCTCACTCATCTGCCACTCGGAGACCTTTGCACGGATGATCCGGTGCATCTCCCCGGTAATCACGATCTCGGGGAACATCTCCAGTTGAAAGAAACTGATCACCCATTTCTCAAGTTTTATATTATTCAGATATTCGGATAATCTGTAGTAATTGTTTATATCCGGCAACAGGTATCTTCTTTTGTATTCCTTCCATATCGCGAGGTAGTTTTTTAGAAAATCGTGAATAAAATAGATCGGTTTCTCATTGATCCACCCGCCTTTTCGTGAAATTGTTTTCAGAAGCAATTTAAATTTTGTAAAATTCGATTCCCTTTCAATCTTTTTAAAGTACGAAACCATATTCGCATGGGCTTTAATACTCTCTTTTTCAACATATTCACTCAGTTCAGACTTGATTTTCACTCTGTCTTCAATATTTTTAAAAAATTTTGTGGTATTGTTAATGAAGACCAACAGGGAGTCTCCATCTCTTAACACCTGATTAAGTACATACTCAACACCTTCTTTGATCTCAGGTGAAAAATTTGTAATGCTCATGGCCAGAATAAAATATCTGGGAGGGTAATTTTTTGCCTTTTCCTCAAGTTCTATTTCCTGCTCTTCAAGCTTCTTTCTGGTAACAGTAAACCCAGAAATATCCCTTTTCTTTCCGTTTATGAACAGCGTAAAATCAGCTTTTTTCAAATTGTCTACGATCTTACCTTTAAGAAACACCCTGACCGGAATTTCAATATTGGTAACTGTCACCCCTTCCTTAAGCATCTTCTCCTGGGGAAGGACAAACTGAACTGTCAATAAAACCATTAAAACACATAAAAATGTAAAAACCTTCATTTATCCACTCCTTTAATACTATCTGACTTTAAATTTTAGTATGTCCGTTCCGGTTTTTGCTGTAAAGAGGTCCTTCACATCAACCACAACTTCATATTCCCCCGGTTTCATCCAGGGGAAATTCAGTGATAGGTTGGCTTTATCCTTAGTCGTTTTCAGTGTTTTGTTTTTATCAAATAAGGATTTTCCGGCTGCATCATTGATCCTTATCCTGACATTAATCGCACCGGTACCTTCTTTTTTCTTTTTCACATATCCCGACATCGCAAATGATAATTTTTTATTTTTGAATTTCAGGTCAGATATCACCACATCAGGAAATGTGGTCTTTTTGTCCGGATTAGATTCAGCGTTGGAAAAGTTTAGCCGGGCATTGTCATCATATGCGAGATCATATTTTTTGTCGCTAACATTAACCTTAACCCTTTCAAGTTTTTCACCCTCATCCGGCGCATAGGTAAGGACATAAAATATGTCCTGTTTTTTTATAATCTTATCCATCGCCTTACCAAGATCAGCAGAAGCAACCAGTTCCCCACCCGTCTTTTCAGTCAGGCTTCTGAGATTATTCTCAAGATCGGAGGATATCTGTTTATAGGTCATATCCCGGCTGAATGTGGGAATTGTCGAGGGGATAAAAACCGAGTGGAATGTTGCGCCCACCTTGGTAAATATTTTTGTCACCTCTTCTGTCGGAAATCCGTCAGCCACATTCATCGCTTTCTGCACTTCAGAGAGTTGACGTGAGATTATACGCGAAAATGTTACTTCTTCGACATCTTCACTGACCTGCCAGTCGTACACCTTCGCACGGATAATACGGGCGATCTCGCCGCTGATCGCTATCTCCGGGAACATTTCCAGCTGGAAAAAACTGATCACCCACTTATCGATTTTGATATTCTTCAGATATTTGGAAAGGTTATAATATGTATTTACATCCGGGGTAAGATATCTTTTTTTGTAATCCTTCCAGAGACTCAGATAGTTCTTCAGAAAATCATTGACATAATATATCTCTTTCTCTCCGGAAGTTCTGGCCCCTCCCCTTTTCATCATCATTTTAAATTTTGTAAAATTTGAAGACCGTTCTATCTCTTTAAAATACAACTGCATCCGGGTATGAGCCTTCAGACTTTCACCTTCAATATATTTGAAAAGCTCTTCCCTTATCGAGGATACATCTTTAAGTTCAAGATAAACCTTCGTTGTATTGTTAATGAAAACCAGAAGAACATCTTTCTTTCTCAGAATATTATTTAGAACATAGTCCACACCATTTTTAATTTCCGGAGAAAAATTAGTAACATTCATCGCCAGAATAAAGTAGCGGGGGGGACGTTCAGCCTTCTGATCCACAATTTCAATCTCCTGCTCTTCAAGCCTTTTTCTGGTGACATTAAAACCGGTAATATCTCTTTTCTTCCCGTTAATGAATAAGGTGAAATCATTTTTTTTCAGATTATCCACCAGCTCACCTTTCAGAAAAACCCGAACCGGGATCTCAATGTTTGTGACTGTAACATCCTCTTTGATCTCTTTCTCCTGATTAAATAACAAACCGGTAAAAACTATAATGATAATTACAATAAGTAGATTGCGGACCTTCATGAGTCCCTCCTGTTAATTAATAAAATAGTACCATAATAAAGTTGAACTCGGAATTTGCCAGCAAAAATGTCATATGTCAATTTCATGGATATTTTTTGCTCAATTCCAGTATAATAAAAAAATGAGAAACACTTTCATTATCCTTTTACTTATAATTACGTTATTTGTTCCATTTATTGGAAAACCGGTAACCATTGGAAGTAATTCTCCGGAGGAACAAATAACATATCCGGGAAAAATTCTTGAAGGACCTGATGCCGACATCTATATTTATGACAGTCAGGATGCATTTATTAAAGTGTTCTCACCTGAGGGAAAATTCCTCAGGAAGCTGGGCGGTAAAGGGGAAGGTCCCGGTCAGGTCAAGAGAGCAGACGGGTTGGATTTCGGTTTCACTCCGGACGGAAAACAACTCTACTTCACTGAATTTTTCAGGGGGCATGACTGGATCACCTATCTCAATACAGAGGGTAAGCTTATTAAAACAGTAAAGTACCGAATAACCGGCTTCTATGGAATTCTCAGGGCTTTTCACCACCGGAACGGAGCGATCTATCTTCAGAAAGAAATTCCAGGAGAGGAGATCCTGAAAAGCGGCATTTACTACTCCAGATACCTTTCAGAGATTATAACTATTGACTTAACCGGCGCCATTAAGACCTCTGTACTGAAACGGGAATATTCAGACCGAATATCCTTCATCCGCGGGGGCGGGGACATGGGCATCCCATTCACTCCAAAATTTCTGTGGGCGGTCAATGAATCAGGGAACACCCTGTTTACCGACGGGACAGACAATAAGCTCAAACTGTACAGCAATGACGGTTCTTTATTAAAAACAATAACTTTACCCGTTCCCAAGGCGGAATTGGTGACCAAAGCAGATCTGACGCAATGGAGGAACCGGTTGAAAGGATTCTATGCAAACAGGGACAAATCACATTACAAGCGATTCGGTTCCGTCATTGAAAAATATAAATCATCCATTTTTAAATACAAACCGGTGATCCTCGGATTGGATCTGACACCTGGTGGGAATATACTGCTTCAATGCAGATCTGAAAAAGAAGATCATTTCAGATACATTTTGACAGACAGCAGTGGAAATCTTTTAATGAAACATGAATCTTCACTCGGGAAAATAAAGATCACAAAAAGCTACATCTTCTTTATGGAAGTTAACGAAGATGAAGATCGGGTTATATCTTTTTTAAAAAGATCAGATAAAGAAAAAATTGACCTTGAAAGAGCATTAAAAAGCAGACTATAAATATTACTCCTGACATTATTTAATTTATGGTATCATTCCGGCTTGACCGGAGCCGCTCAATGAAAAAAGAAAAAAGATCCTGGATATTATTTGCCGCTGCTACCTTTTTACTCTACGGACTCACAAATTTTATTCTCGGATATATAGGAGAAGCATCCGGGAACAATATGGATGCATCGATCACATCTGTTTTTCTCCTATGGTCGGGAATGGGACTGCTCGGTTCGATCCTTTTATTCACCCCCCTCGCATCATTCAGCAAAATAAAAGAATCTTTCAGACAGAAAACAGCATCAGCCGGGATCGCGGCAGGAGTTACTCTCGCTGTCGGAATGTTCACTTTAAAAACAGGATTCATATCCGACCCAGGATCCAAGGGGCCTATCGTTGCTATAGCTTCTGCGAATGCCATGCTGGTTGCACTTGCAGCCTGGTTGTTCCTTAAAGAAAAACTGACCTGGAAACAATTTCTGGGGATGATCGCAATACTGGCGGGGATCACCCTTATCTCTTTCGGCAGTTCATCTTCTGCAAGTTTGCTGGGGGCAGTTTTCGGAATATCAACCCTGCTGCTTTTCGGTACGACCAACTTTCTTCTTAAATATGCAGGGCATAAAGGGGGCGATTCGATAACCATTACCGCCCTATTGTGGCTTGCATCAGGTTCTATCGGAGTTATTTCATTGTTAACAAGCATGTTCTCAGGCCGGGGATTAAAAGGGCTGAACTCACCTTTTCTCATAGTACTCTCAATTGTGACCGGATTTATTCTCGGACTTGGGATGCTGACCCTTAAAGTTGCACTGAAGAGAGGACCGGCAGGACCTGCCACTGCTATATCGGGCAGCAACGCAGTACTTGTCCTCCTGCTTGATCTTATAGTGTTCGGACACTTCCCTCATACCCTTAAATTAGCCGGGATGATAATTGTCCTTTTCGGGATATTTATAATTACATTATCCAGCCAACGGAATTCCAATAATTAATTTTTTTCTGAACATTTTCCGATCCATATCGTTACTTAAAGTGAAATAACTTAAAGGAGAATAAAATGAGTTTAAAGAAGATCTTAATATTTACAGCAGTTTTGATTATATCTGTTACCCTCGGGCTTTCATCTGTTAACAAATCTATAGATATTGATTCGGGAGAAAAAACCGACAGCTCTCTCAGTTCAGTTAACGGCAGCATCTCAATAGGGAGCAATGTGTCTGTAAGAGGATCCCTTACAAATGTGAACGGAAGCATCAGGACTGGCAGCAAATGTGAAATTGAAGACGGGGTTAGAAATGTTAACGGATCTATCAGGCTGGGAGACAATTCTTCAGCAAAAAAAGTAAGCAGTGTTAACGGCAGCATAAGGCTTGGTAAAGATGTTGTTATCAAAGGCATCCTTAAATCGGTTAACGGCTCCATGAAATGTGAAACCGGAACGAGAATAAAGGGAGAAATTGACACAGTTAACGGATCTGTTACTCTCTACGGAACACAGGTGGGTGAGGGAATATCAACCTATAATGGACATATCAAACTTAAGGAAAAATCAATTGTTAACGGTGATATCATTGTCCATAAAAGCAAGTCGGGTTTTATACAGAGAATATTCGGAAAGAAAAAAAGAAAGGAATTGAGAATAAGACTATCAGACAAATCAATAATAAAGGGAGATATAATTAATGAAGATGAGGATCGAGATGTGATCCTAGAGCTTGGTGAGGGATGCAAAGTTGAAGGAAAGCTCATTAATGTTAAAGAGGACAAATAGATCAGTCTTTTAGTTTTCACGAAATATTAAAGGCTGCCGGAACTTCCGGATCCGGGGATGAAGGGAACTTTAGGTTTCCATTCCGCAACTCATTTCGGGACCCCCGGCTTCCGGCGGCCCGTAAGCTCACCCAATTGATTTCCACCGTCTTTCAGGTATAATATCTGCATGGCAGTTGAGATACAGCATATTGACCTGGACAACCCGCACAGGAAGCAATTCATTCATGCCGCCAATATTCTCAGGTCCGGAGGAGTAATAGTATATCCCACCGACACTATTTACGGCCTTGCATGTGATGTCCTGAATAAAAATGCTGTTCAAAGAATATTCAAGATAAAAGAGGTCTCACACCAGAAACTGCTCAGTTTTATTTTCTCGGATATAGCGGATATTTCTCAATGGGCTCATATACCAAACACAGCATTCAGGATCATGAAAAGATCGTTGCCGGGCAAATACACATTCATTCTCCCCGCTTCAAAGGATGTCCCAAGATCAGTCATCGAGAAGAGGAGAACTATAGGGGTCAGAGTACCCGATTGTGAAGTAGCCAGAAATTTGGTGGAGGAACTCGGAAGGCCTCTCCTCAGCACAAGTGTTCCGAAGGGAAGTGATGACTATTTTACAGATCCTGACGAAATTGCAGAAACATTCAGGAACGAGATCGACCTGATATTACATGCAGGAATCATCCCGAACATTCCTTCTACCGTTATAGATTTTACTGTCGACCCTCCGGAAATAATAAGAGAAGGGGCAGGGGATATCGATAAGATAATTTCAATATAAGATTGAAAAAAAAATCTGCCGGTGTTATCAATTTATCATGAAAGAAGACTTGAAAAAGTTCATTAAGAAAAAAATCGTAATTGATACAAGATCCTCTTGGATATATATAGGAACCCTTAAAAAAATAGGTGACAATGCAATTGAACTGACAGATGTTGATGTTCATGACAGTAAAGACACCCATACAACAAAAGAGATTTATCTTCTTGACAGCAGGAAGACCGGAATTAAAAGCAACAGGGACAGCGTTCATATAAATATAGATTATATAGTCAGTTTTTCTCCTCTTGAAGATGTTAAAAGTTTCTGATTTTCCATCTATTCAATATCAGTCACTATTGTATTTAAACACTCCCGCCCCAGACTTCCTGATGCGTTCAGCCTCTGAAAAAAAAAGTGGGGGAAAAAGTGATGGTCTGCCTCAGGTGAAGGATAAGGAGCGTGAAGATAAGGAGATAAAATGCTTCAGATGCGGCAATACTCTTACTTTGGAGTCAAGAAAAGCAGAGATTTCCGGAAAACATTCTCACTTTTTTACCAATCCTGCGGGGATCGGCTTCGACCTCAGATGCTTTTCTGATGCCCCCGGATGTGAAACAAAAGGTGTCCCCATTGCTGACTATACATGGTTCCCCGGATACAAATGGTGTTTTGCTTTCTGTTCAGAATGTTCAGTTCAGTCCGGGTGGTTCTACCTCTCAAAGGGCAACAGTTTTTTCGGACTTATCCGTGAAGCTTTTATCTGAAAATAATTAATAAATAGCTCTATCCGATACTTATAAAATCCGGATCTTCCGGTGAATTCACAACTTTCCACTCCTGCTCTTCAGCATTAAAATCAGAGATCCTTGATATTGGAAGTTTTATATATTTCCCCTTCCCTTCAACAGCTACTGCACCATCATCAAGTATAATCTCTCCCGTCCCCTCAAAAACCCTTCCTGAATCTTTTGTAACCCTTGTTATAACACGTACTTCTGAGTCCAGCGGGATCGGTTTCCTGTATTTTGCAGAAAATTCTATAGTGACTCCCCAAAATTCGTCACTATCATCAAGCATTATGGCCCTTCCTATCGTCTCATCCAGTATTGTTGCAGCTATCCCCCCATGGAGCCTTCCGGGGTAACCCTGGTGTTCTTCTCCAGGTGAGAATTTCGACATCAATTCTCCATTTTCCAGTTCATAAAAAGAGGAGTGAAGTCCGAATGAGTTCTTTAAACCGCAGACAAAACACATTTTGCTGTTCGGCTGTTTTTTGTTTACTTTTATTTTCAATTTACCACCTTTTCCCTTTTAAAAAGATCAGCTACATTATCCCGCGATACATCCCTCCGTCTATCAGGTAGGTCACACCGGTAATATAAGATGCAATTTCTGAAAGGAGAAATGCGGAAAAAGCTCCAAACTCCTCAGGTGCCCCGATCTTTCCCACAGGTATAAGTTTCTCTATCTCCGCTTTCACTTCTTCATAATCTTTACCCTCTTTCTCTGACCTGCCGGTAAGAAGCTGAACCACCCTGCCTGTCATAATATATCCGGGAGCTATTGAATTTGCAGTAATATTAAATTTACCAACAGCATCGGAGAGGGTTTTAATAAATGCTATCACACCAGCCCGGGATACATTGGAGAGAGCCAGCCCGCCCAGTGGCTGTTTAACTGAAATTGAGGTACATGCCAGGATCCTTCCCCATTTTTGAGATTTCATAAAAGGGAGAAAAGTATTTATCAGGTTTATTGAACTTATAAGATTGAGGTCAACTGCCTCCCGGAAATCCTCTCCCTTAAAATCTTCAACAGTCCCCGGAAGCGGGCCTCCGGCATTCACAAACAGCATATGACATTTACCGAACTCCTCTTCAACAATTGATCTCATTTGTTCTATATCTGTTATTCGGGTCACATCACACTGGACAGGGATCACCCTGTTTCCAAATTTCTCTGAGATTTCAACTGCCGTTTCAGAAATTCTCTCTCTATTTCTCGAACATATAACAAGATCCGCACCCTCTGCAGCCAGGTTCTCAGCAACAGCACGTCCAAGCCCCCTGCTCGCAGATGCTACAACACCGATTTTCCCTCTTATCTTCAAATCCATCTATTCCTCCGGACCGCTCTTTTTTTTTCTCCAGATATACACCTGATCACCTCTCCTTGCCGTGAACGGCAGTTTTATCCCCACCATCTCCCCTTTTGATGCTGACTCCACAAACTTGTGTTCCTGCTGAAGCTCTGATGCATCAGTAAACGATGCTGGTGTATTCTTCCCTGTAATAAATAGTCTGTCCCCTTTTTTAACTTTGTTGCTTCTTATTAAAATTTCAGCAACACTGATCTTCTTATAGAATTTTGTTACTTCTCCGAGAAAGAGTTTTTCATTTTTATGCTCAAGCTTTCTGCTTGTCCAATTTTCCGGTTCACCAAAATAGAATCCCTCAGAAAAACCACGATTATATACCTTAGAAAGATCATCACTCAGTTTTTCTTTAACACTAACGTCCAGCTTCCCTTCAAAATAGAGATCAATAGCTTGTCTGTAACTTGATACTACAACATTTATATATTCAAGAGATCTCATCCTCCCCTCTATTTTAAAAGATTGGATCCCGGCCTCCATCAGCTCATCTATAAAGGGCATCGTGTTAAGATCTTTGGGGCTGAGGAGATAATCTTTTCCAACCAGATATTCAGCTTCTCCCGAGGAATCACGTATTTCAAATTCCCTTCTGCACGACTGTCTGCATTCACCCTTGTTTGCAGACTTTCCCCAGGAATACGAAGAGAGGAAACACCTTCCGGAGATACTTATACACATTGCACCATGTACAAACGCCTCCACTTCAGCCGAAACCCCCTCTTCCTCACATTTTTTTATAACAGATTTTATATCAGAAAGTGTAAGCTCTCTTGCAAGAACCGCCCTTTTTATTCCAAGCTCTGAATAAAATTTTAAAGATTCAAAATTTGAAACACTTGCCTGGGTTGAGAGGTGGATGTTCAGGCCCAGATCCTTTGCCATTGAATAAACTGCCATATCCCAGAGGATTACGGCATCTACTCCCGCATCGGCCGCTTCCTTTAGAAACCTCTTCATCTTCGGAAGTTCATTGTCCATAACTATCACATTGAGGGCAAGATAACCTTTCCTCCCTTTCTCATGAAGAAAATTCATGACTTTTTTTAGCTCAAGAACATCAAAATTTGAAGCATTCGCCCTCATGTTCAATCCCTGTACACCGAAATAAACAGAATCAGCACCACTTTCAACAGCAGTTACCATGCCACTCCAACTCCCGGCAGGGCAGACAAGTTCAGGTTTTTTTTTCATTTTTCAAATTTTAATTGATAGTCCGATCAAAAATAATTCTATTGGATTTGCTCCTTTTAGTCAATCATAATTGACCTGCATCCACTTCAGGATATCCCTTTTGACAGAAATTTTCTGCCTCAGTATAATTTTGCAGGGAGGGTGGATGAACAAAACAATCATTTTCGCTTTAATACTTTTTTTATCAATTCAACTGATACCTGCAACAAAAATTATTGAGACAGATCATTTAAAACCATTCAGAATACGTGTTGGCGAACAGAGAATATTTATTTCAGAAGGCCCGCAAATATCTGTTTATTCCAAAAATGATTTTAAATTATTGACACGGTTCGGGAAAGGAGGAGAAGGGCCCGGGGAATTCAAACTTCTTCCGGAGTTCGGACCTGAGATAGATATAAATTCCGGTCAAATTCTGGCCACCAGCATGGGAAAGATATCATTATTCACTTTTGAAGGGAAACAAATTATGGAAAAGAATATTTCTGCTCTGGGAAGGCCTGAACTGTTCCGAATTATCGGAGATAAATTTGCGGGAAATGTTTTCAAAGTTGAGAACAAAAACATATGGAATGTTATCAATATTTACGATAAAGATTTTAAAACTTCGATAACAATTAACAAAATCCCTTTTCATATGAAAAGGGGAGAAAAGTTCAACCCGATCGCAAGAGGCCTTTATCTGCCTAACTTTTATGTTTCAGACAAAAAAATCTGGGTGGGAGGCGCTCTTTATAAAGGAAATATTCTCGCATATGATGACAAAGGAAAATCGATTCTGGATCTGAATCCGGATATACAGAAAGTAAAATTCACTGACAGAGACAGGCAGGGGTGGATAGACAGTTATATGGTTAATGCTGATTATAAGCGGGAGTATGAAAGACTTAAGAAACGGTTTCAATATCCGGAATATTTCCCTTTATGGCAGAATTTCATTTTGACAGACGGAAAACTCTATATTCAGACATTTGCCAGAAACGACAAAGCCGGAACAAATAAATTCTATGTATATAATACCAAGGGGAATTTTATAAAGAGCGTCTGGCTCCCATTGACCGAATATTTTGATTTTAATCCCGACCCTTACTATATATCTGGAAATAAACTGTATCAATTGTCAAACAATTATGAAGAAGAAACCATCGAATTGAGGATCACCGATATGAAACAAGAGACCAAATCAAACATTCATTAAACAATCAAAGTTGAATTACGTATAAAAAGAAATATAATAATATAAAATGGAGAAAAGAAGAGAAGACAGGAATAAGGTCAGGCAGCTTATCAGTGTCGCCGACAAAATGGGGGTGCTGAATGACATCTCTCCCCGAGGTGCAAACATTTCTCTCGCTGTTCTCCCTAAAGAGCGTAAAGTTGATCTCACACTAAAGATCAAAGAAAAAGATATAAAATTATCTGCAGTCATAATGTGGGTAAAACAAAAACTCACTTATAATGACAAGAACACTTTGGGTCTGGTTGTAATTGATCCTCCTGATGATTTTATTGATTATTGCGAAGACGCAAATCAGGAATAAGGCCCCCTTTAGCTATTGAAATTCTTACCTGATTCAAGATCCAGAAGGAATTTTTTACGCCAGAGGCCTCCTCCATACCCTACTAACTTGCCATCCTTACCAATGACTCTGTGACATGGAATAATTATCGCAATGGCATTATTTCCATTCGCACCGGCTGCAGCACGAACAGATTTCGGATTTCCCATTGCAACAGCCTGATCCAAATACGACCTTGTTTCACCATATGGAATTTCCATTAATACTTTCCATACAGTTTTCTGAAAATCTGTCCCGGCAATAGCAAGAGGAACTGAGAATTCTTTTCGCTTCCCTTCGAAATATTCCCGAAGCTCAATATTAAGTTGTGGGAAATATCTGCTCTCTCCGGGAATCAGGTCCGCCTTAAAATATTTTTTCACCCTTTTTAATTGAGTTTCAAGCATTCTTCTGTCAACAAACTCAAGCAGACAAATGCCTTCATCAGTTCCCCCTGCAAGCATAGGTCCCAAAGGTGAAAGTATGCGGTTAATAAGAATTATATTTTTTTCTGAACTTTCTTTCGGAGAGAAACCTGTCGTCTTCCTGAATGTTTCAGAAAATCCGCTAAGTGATTCATACCCGGATTCGTAAGCAGCATCTATCACCTTTTCACCATGCTTAATTCTCCCGAAAGCTTCACTTATACGCAGTGTCCTTAAGTAGGCCTGAAATGTCATCCCATGATGCTTTTTAAACCACCTTCTCACCCGGTTAGGGTCTATACCCATTTCACGAAGATTGTGATCCTTTAACTTTATACCATCTTCTTTTTCCATAATCTTCAGTATCGGTTTAAGCCATCCGGGTGATTCACCCTCATATCCCATCGGATCACATATTTTACAGGGCCTGTATCCATGAAGCAGAGATTCTCTTGTGGTCCCGTAGAACTCAACATTTTCCCTTTTCGGCTTTCTGGCCCGACACGTCGGCCTGCAGAAGATTCCTGTTGTTTTCACTCCTACAAAAAATATCCCCTCAAATTTCGAATCTTTTTCAATAAACGCCTTATACATAATATCTTCATCCGGCAGATCGGTCATTGTCTTATTCTCCTCGAACTTTGTTATTCCAGTATGCAGCAACAATCCGTAATTTAAAACCGGAAACTTATCAACTTTATTTTTTTTTGAAAAAAAATTCAAATCCTATATAATTTTTTATGAGATCTACAATGAAAATTTTCATGTTAATCACATTACTATTTTTGTTCTCAGCTTTTAAGTTCTATGGAAGTAATATCTATATAACAAAATATAAATCTGATGCAGATGCAGTGATATACATATCAAAATACAAATCCGATGCTCATCTTGTTGTTTATATTTCAAAATATAAATCCGATGCGTCCGGAGATGAATCTATCTGGTACTACACTAAGTACAAATCAGACGCCGATGCGAGGATCCATATAAGTGAATATAAATCAGATTCTGATATTATTATTTACTTTACCGAATATAAATCTGATGCAGGATGGAAGAAAGATAATGATTACGAGGGGAAATTATAATTACCTGTTTAATGTTCTTTTTCTCTCTTCTTTCCTCAAAACATTCCTGATCCTGGAATTTAACTTTCTCCATTGTTTCTTCAATCCGGTTTTTAACAATTTCCCTGAAATATCCTGCAGAAAAGGTATAGAATCAATTTCCTCACCTTCTCCATTGCTGTCCCATAACTCCAGAACACGCAGGAAACATATTCCTGCATTTTTCAGGTTACCTGTTAACAGCTCAACATTACCGGTTTCATAAACATCATTTGCAATCTCCAGAGCATCAGGGCCGTACTTATTCTCCATAATATGTAACTTCTTACGGAATATCTTAAGAGCTTCGTTATATTCCCGGCGAAGGACAAATAAATTCCCCATATCTCTCAGGCTTTCAACAATTTTCAAATCATATTCAAGGCCGTTCTTCCTGAAAATATCTAAAACCACTCTGTATATCTTTAATGCCTTATCAAGGTTCCCTGTCTTTTTGTAGAATCCCGCAAACTGCCCGAGGACATTGGTCATATTCAGATGTGAATCCCCAAAAATTGTACTGTATCTCATTACAGTTCTCTCATAAAGAGATTCAAGTTCTCGCAATCTCCCTGTCAAAAGGAGATATTCCATGTAGTAATTAGTGGTGGTCAAAGAATCAGGATATGTTTTATCAGGGAACTTATCTGCAATTTTCATCCCTCTGATCAGCAGCTTCCCCGACTCACTAATAAAAGAGAGTGATGCTTTCATAACCGGAATGTCAAATGGGAAACCTGTTCTCCCGATACTCCCGGGGAGCGAAAATATATCTTTACCTGTTTTAAAATAATATATAGCCAGGTCATTCAGTACCGGAACAAGCTGAAAAGAATCCGACTCCAGAGAACCTTCCTTTAATTCAAGTGATCCTTTATACAATTTTAATGCTTTACTATACAGACCCAGCTTCTCATACGTGAGACCCAGGGTAGACCGGCCTTCATAAAAATTTTCATTCCCGTTTATTCCCGGAACGGGCTCGATCTTGAATGATCTTTCCAGAAAAACCCGGCTTTTCTCATATTTCTTCCAGGAAAAGTAGAGAATACCAAGATTTCTGACCGTTGATGCGACCGCAGGATGCCCCTTTCCATTAATTTTTTCCTGATCTCTGAGTAGATCTAGTAACATTTTCTCTGCATTATTATATAGTTTTTGTGCATAGTAGACAGTTGCAAGATTAGATACCCCTGTTGCGATCATCTGATCATTCCTTACCTTCCGCTTCCTGCTCAATTCTATAAACTTCTCTGTAAGCTCTCTGGATTCCTTATATTTTGAAAATTTAAAATAGAGAGCTGAAAGATTATTTATATTCCTTGCTGTTTCCGTTGTGTTCTCTCCATATACCGATTTGGATAGTGATACTGCCTTTTTCAAATAGTATTCAGCTTTATCAAAATCCCCGCAGGCCTCGAAATTCATTCCAAGATTGCCATAGATCTGAACATTGCTTTTAATATTTATATCCCCGTTTTCCAGATTTATATCCAGTGCTGTTTTCAGAATATCGCCAGCTTTTTTATAATTTTCAAGTTTCCTGTAAATTCTCCCCAAACGTGAGAGTGCCGAGGCATATTCCGCACTTTTAATCCCGAAAACCTCTTCTCCGTATTTTACCGCTATATTTTGATATTTTTCTGCTTCCCGGTATTTGTTTTCCTCCTCATACAATCTGGCCAGGTTGGATATATATCTGACCGAGACCGGAAGTCTCATTTTTTTTCTAAGAACAGTAGATACAGATCTTTTAAAATACTCCTCCGCACTTTTTTTGTTATTTAATGCCCTGTAGATTTCACCGATATTGTTTAGATTGGAAATATAGTTAGGATGATCTTTTCCGAATATTTTTTCAGCTATATTCAGAGATGATTTTTCTATCTCAAGAGCTTTTTTGTACTTTTTCTCCTTATATAAACTGAGAGCATAATCACTCTGAACCTTCCATATCTCTTTTTTATTTCCGTATACAAAGTCCCTTGAAACAGAAAAAAGAAACACAATTATTACTATCAGTGCAATTTTCTTCATTTTTCTATTATATCCCTCCCAAAAAATCACATCAATATTTATGAAATTTTCTCATCTCAAAAGGGGACAGGTAACTATTTAAAGTTGTTTCGCAAATCATAACTTTATCTAGCTTGATAATGGAATTAATATATAATATTATCAAATCTGAATAATTTAGAAAGATTACGAGGTAAAAGATGGAAAATTCCACAGATAAGATAAAGAGTTCAATTCAGTCAGGCCAACCCCTGATACAGATCATATCCTTTGAAGAAAAAAGGGTAGAAGGTTTCCTTTCAAAACTTTCCCAGCAGATAACAGGAAGTGCTTTAATAGCGCTATGGGATATGAACAACGGCCTGGAAGTGAACGGTGAAAATATAGAGGGCACTTCGGATCCGGTAGCAGCTATTGATTTTATAATGAAAGACAAGACTCCCA
Organism: uncultured bacterium; assembly: GCA_942492175.1. GTDB lineage: Bacteria > Acidobacteriota > Aminicenantia > UBA2199 > UBA2199 > UBA647. Next base: position 390,836 of record CALODR010000010.1, on the reverse strand, counting down.
GGTTCTATGTTTTCAGAGATATGACCCACTTCATAAAAGAATCACAGAAGACAATAAGAAAACTCAGAGATGCCTACCTGGATTTAAAAGGGACAAAAAGGGTAATATTTTTATTGTCCCCGGAAGAATTTTTCTCGGAAAATCTTAAAAAAGAGACAGATATATTCAGATTCGAGCTTCCCGATTATGCAGAATTGGAAAATCTGTTCAACCGATTTATCAATTCTCTTGAAAAGTCGGGAAAATCAATCCAACTAACAGCTGAAGAGAGAATGAATTTTATTGTCGCCGTACAGGGGTTGACCTTCGATGAAGCCTATAAAGCATTTATGAAAGCATTTCAGGGTGTCAGCGTTATTGATGCATCTCTGCTTGATGGTATCCATGAAGAGAAAAAGCAACTGATCCTGAAAGAGGGGGTCCTGGAATATTATTCTCAGCGATTTTCAATAGAAGACCTTGGCGGACTTGATAATCTTAAAGACTGGCTGACCAAGAGAGAGAAAGCTTTCTCAAAAGAGGCCAAAGCTTTCGGTCTCGAGAGGCCCCGGGGATTTCTTGCAATGGGAGTATCAGGCTGCGGAAAAAGTTTGTCAGCGAAGATCACTGCTTCACTCTGGAACCTTCCGCTGTTCAGGCTCGATATGAACCTTGTTTATTCAGGAATGGCAGGATCACCGGAACTCGTGTTTTCGAGGGCCTTAAAAACAATGGATACAGTCGCCCCAGCTATATTGTGGATAGATGAGATTGAGAGCGGTATCAGTGATAAACAGGGAGATAGTGCCAGTTCAAGAATACTGGGATACTTCCTTACATGGATGCAGGAGCATACATCAGAAATTTTCATTACCGCGACGGCAAACAGGATCGATCTTCTCCCTGCCGAACTATTAAGAAGGGGAAGATTTGATCAGATATTTTTTATCGACCTCCCGACAAGAAAAGAACGTGAGGAGATATTTACGATCCACCTCAAAAGCAAGGAAAATGATCTCAAAAATTTCAACATACCTCAGCTTGCCCAGATAACAAAAGGCTGGTCAGGAAGTGAAATAGAGCAGGTAATAATATCCGGAATGTATGAGGCTTTTAATCAGAACAGGCCTCTTAATGAAGATGATCTTTTTGTTATTTTCGGAAGCAGTGTACCATTGTCGCTTACAATGGAGGAACAGATCAAGAAAATCAGAAGCTGGGCCCACAACAGAGCCGTAAGAGCATCTTCAGACAAGGAAACTTACTGATAAATTCGGGCTTCTGACTGACAGGAGAAAAAATGAACAATATTGAAGACACGATAAAAATAATTGAAAATTACAAAAAACATATAGCAGTAAGGGAAAAGAACAATATTCCTCCCCTGCCTCTCAACCCGGAGCAGACAGATGCTGTATGTAAGATGCTAGCCGGGAAAGAAGGGGACCGGAAATGGCTGAAGAATCAATTGCTTGAACGGGTTTCTCCCGGGGTCGACCCGTCAGCGGAGATAAAAGCCAGATTCCTGTCTGGAATAGTTGAAGGCTCTATTTCAGTTTCAGAGATTTCCGGAGAAGAGGCTGTTAAAATACTGGGGACCATGCTTGGCGGATACAATGTAAAACCTCTTATTTCCGCCCTTGATAAAGAGGGACTAAGCGAAGATGCATACACCGCACTATCGAACACAGTCCTGGTTTATGATGATTTTGATACTATAGAAAAATTGTCTTCAACAAACTTTAACGCAGAAAAAGTGATCAATTCCTGGGCTGAAGGGAACTGGTTCCTCAGCAGACCAGCGCTCCCTTCAGAGATAAAGGTTAAAGTTTACAAAGTAGAAGGCGAGATCAACACGGATGATTTCTCTCCTGCAAGTGACGCATGGAGCAGGCCAGACATACCTCTTCACGCATTATCAATGGGGAAGAGCAAATTCCCCGATGGAATAGAAACTATAAGAAAGTGGAGAGCAGAGGGATTTAATGTCGCATTTGCAGGTGATGTGGTAGGGACAGGATCCTCTAGAAAGTCTGCAACCAACAGCCTGTTATGGCACATAGGAGAAGATATCCCTTACATCCCCAACAAGAGGAGGGGGGGAGTTGTCTTCGGGGGAGTTATCGCCCCGATCTTTTTTAACACCCTTCAGGATTCAGGAGGACTTCCACTTATAACAGACGTTTCAAAATTGAACATGGGGGATGAGATCATTGTTAATACAGCAGACGGGTCGATCAGAGATACTTCAGGAAATAAAATTGTATCTTTTGAGATATCACCCGCAACAATCCCGGACGAATACAGAGCGGGAGGACGGATACCGCTTATAATCGGGAGAGCACTAACTTTGAAAGCAAGAAAAACACTTTCACTTCCGGATGAAAATATATTCAGAAAGGCAGACAATCCTCTGCCTGCAGAAGATCAAAAATATTCACTCGCACAAAAGATAATCGGTAAAGCATGCGGAGTAAAGGGGATTCTCCCCGGAACTTCATGTGAACCGGCAATGACAACAGTAGGATCTCAGGATACCACCGGACCAATGACGGCTGATGAGCTGAAAGAGCTGGCATGCCTAAAGTTTCAAACACCCCTGTTTATGCAGTCATTCTGCCACACTGCAGCCTACCCCAGAGCTGTTGATATTAAAACTCACAAAACTCTTCCGGACTTTATTACCGAGAGGGGCGGAGTTTCTTTAGCGCCGGGAGACGGAGTAATACATACCTGGCTTAACAGGCTTCTTCTACCCGACACAGCAGGAACAGGCGGGGACTCACATACAAGATTCCCGCTCGGTATATCCTTCCCGGCAGGGTCCGGGCTGGTTGCTTTTGCAGGGGCACTTGGATTCATGCCGCTTGATATGCCGGAATCAGTACTTGTAAGGTTCAGTGGAAAAATAAACGAAGGAATAACTTTAAGAGATGTTGTCAACGCCATACCCTACTATGCTATCAAGGATGGTTTGCTGACAGTCCCGAAAAAGAACAAAAAAAATATTTTCAACGGCAGAATTCTTGAAATAGAGGGATTGAACGATATAACCGTAGAACAGGCTTTTGAGCTGATGGATGCAACTGCCGAACGGAGTGCGGCTGCAGGATGTATCAAATTATCAGAGAAAATGGTCTCAGATTATCTTAGATCTAATATTGCTCTGATGACCCAAATGATAAAGGACGGATACCAGGCTGAAGAGACAATTAGCTCAAGAATAAAAGATATGGAGGAGTGGCTGAAGAAACCGCACCTGATGTCGGCTGACAAAGATTGTGAATACTCCGCAATATTGGAAATTGACCTTTCAGATATAAAAGAACCGATAGTAACCTGCCCCAACGATCCTGATGATGTAAAACTTTTATCAGAAGTTTCCGGGACAGAGATAGCAGATGTGTTCCTCGGTTCATGTATGACCAATATCGGCCATTTCAGGGCTGCAGGCAAGATCTGGGAGGGTGAGAAAAGAAATCCTGATGTCAGAACATATGTAGTCCCCCCTACCAGGATGGACCAGAAAAAACTGAAAAGCGAAGGATACTTCTCTCTGTTCAATATGACAGGTTCCAGGATTGAAATCCCGGGATGTTCGATATGCATGGGAAATCAGCTACGTGTACCAGACAAGGCAATTGTATTTTCCACTTCAACAAGAAATTTTGACAACAGGATGGGGAACGGAGCTCAGGTATATCTCGGTTCTGCAGAATTGGGAGCAATGGTGGCCCTGAAGGGAAAATTGCCTTCTCCTGAAGAATATTTCAAAGTAATGAAAGAGAAGATCCTCCCCTTCAAAGATGAAGTATACAAATACCTCCAGTTCGACGAGGAATATAATTGATTTTGATCCGGATTTGAGCCTGGATTAATACTTATATTTTTGGGTGCCGGAGATCTTTAAGATCTCTCCGAAGTACATTCTGTGATAATCTTTTTCGGGATAGTGTTTGTCAATTTCCGGATCCAGGAAATTTTCAGGTTTAAAATCATCTCTGTATATTTTTCGGCACTCCACTATTAATTCGGCTTCTTCAAAGGATGGCGATCCAATGACAGATGATGCCGCAGGGGTCAGTTTGGTCTCACCGATCTTATCACCATCTCTGCCGGAATGGGATCCGAGATACCCGAGATCTTCTTTATAATCTTTCCCGAACGCAGAGAGTGAAAAATCATCATATTTTTCAATATATTCATAAGTAAACCTGGTTGGCCTGACAACCACCGCAGCAACGGGTTTATTCCACATGATCCCAAAATAACCCCAGGCAACAGTCATCGCATTAAAATCTTTCTTTTCCCAGCTGCCGCTTGTCAACAGGAACCATCTGTTATACCAGAGATCATTTATCCTGAGATCAAAATCATTTACAGGGATATCAAATAGTTTCATACCACTCTCCTTATTTAAGAAATAACCGAAATTAAATTATTCTATTGTTTTCCTGACGATCATTTCGATCTTTTTTTCATCGGCAATGAATGGTATGGTCAAGTGCCCTTTTCCGCTATTGTTTCTGTTCCACTCCTCTGCAGTTTGGAGTGCATTCTCATTCCTCGCCCATGCGCGCCTTGCAACTCCGTTCATAACATCCCATTCCATTGCGGATCTGATAATTCTGTCTTTTAATTCACTGCCGTCAAGGACCAGTCCGAAACCACCGTTGAATGCTTTCCCGATCCCTACTCCACCACCATTGGACAATACGACCATGGACATTCCCCGCACTCCGTCACCGGCAAAGTTCTGAACTGCCATATCCGCAGTGATATTGCTCCCGTCTTTGATATTGGAGGTTTCCCTGTACGGCGAGTCCGTACCTGATACATCGTGATGGTCCCGTCCAATCATCACCGGACCTATCTCATTATTCCTGATCATCTCATTGAATTTCAAAGCTATATTTATACGGCCTCCTGCATCAGCATAAAGGATCCTTGCCTGAGTCCCAACCACCAATTCATTCTTCTCCGCATCTCTGATCCATTGATAATTATCCCTGTCCATTCCCCTTCTTTCAGGATCTATCTGAGACATGGCTGCAGCATCGGTTTTTTTCAGATCTTCAGCTAATCCCGAAAGACAAACCCATCTGAAAGGGCCGTAACCGTAATCAAAACACATTGGTCCCATTATATGCTCAACATAACTCGGAAAAGTAAAACCGGCTGAGGGGTCAGAGGGATCGTTCGCAACTTCAGTAAGCCCGGCATCAAAAACGGCCTTAAGGAATGAATTACCATAATCCCAGAAATAAGTCCCATTGTTTACAAGATCGGAAATAAGTCCGTAATGTTTTCTAAGTGATATGTCGACCTCTTCTCTGAACTTTTCAGGATCGTCAGCCAGAAGTTTTCTCCCCTCTTCAAATGTATAACCTGCCGGAGTATAACCGCCGCCGTAAGCATCATGACAGGATGTCTGGTCAGAAAGAAGTTCAATTTTGATCCCATTGGCTGCAAAATATTCAAGCAGGTCTACAATATTCCCATGAAATGCTATGGATACAGGCTCTCCGGAACCTCTATGTTCATCGATCCATTTAGATATCTCATCCGGATTATCCGATACTTTTGAAACCCACCCCTGCTCGTGCCTGGTCTTTATTCGGGATTCATCAACTTCAGCAATAACCCCGATACCGCCGGCGATCTCGACTGCTTTTGGCTGAGCACCGCTCATCCCGCCAAGTCCGGAGCTTACAAACACAACTCCGCTGAGGTCCTTATCATCAGGTATTCCGAGATATAACCTGCCGGCATTAAGCAAAGTTATATATGTCCCGTGAACAATTCCCTGAGGCCCGATATACATCCATCCGCCTGCTGTCATCTGACCGTAATTTGAAACACCAAGTGCGGCAGCTTTAACAAACCCTTCAAGATTATCATATTCTCCCACAAGCATTCCGTTAGTCGAAATAACTCTTGGAGCATTTTTAGAGGTGGGAAAAAGTCCGAGAGGATGACCGGAATAGATAACAAGGGTTTGGTCATCTCTCATCTCCTCAAGATATTTTTTTACAAGACAGTACTGCATCCAGTTCTGAAATACCTGACCACTCTCTCCATATGTTACAAGTTCGTAAGGGTAGAGCGCTACATTAAAATCGAGATTATTATCTATCATAACCTGAAATGCTTTTCCTTCAATTGTCTTTCCTTTATATGATTCAACAGGCTTTCCGAAGAGTTCACCTTCAGGCCTGAACCGGTAACCGTATATTCTCCCTTTGGACTTCAACTCCTCCAGAAACTCCGGAATTAATTCATCATGAAATTTTTCGGGCACATAGCGCAAAGCATTTTTAAGCGATGTTACAATCTCTTTTTCACTAAGATTAAGTCCCCTGTTCGGGGCTCTCCTGATTCCTGCTCTGAACTCCTTTAAAGGTGGTAAAACATCTGGTAATTTAAAGGACACTGCCTCATTTAAGTCCATTTTTCCTCCAGAAGCAACTATATTCAAAACACCGGGAGTTGTCAAGATTTACCATTTGTGAATTCCTTTACCAATTCCGGCAGATGTCGTATAATTAAAACCACGATCGACCGGAGGGAAAAATGAAAGTATTAGTAATAGGTTCCGGCGGGAGAGAACATGCTCTTATCTGGAAAATATCTCAGTCAAAAAGGGTTGATAAGATCTATGCTATCCCCGGGAATTGCGGAATAGGTGAACTGGCGGAAAATATCGAAATAGATGCAACAAATATTATCGAGATTGCCGATTTTGCACAAAAAGAGGAGATTCACCTTACTGTCGTTGGCCCCGAACTCCCATTATCCCTCGGTATAGTTGATGAGTTCAACAGAAGAAATCTTAAAATATTCGGACCAACTCAAAAAGCAGCACAGATAGAGAGTTCAAAAGTGTTCGCAAAAGAATTCATGAAAAAGAACAAGATCCCGACATCCGATTTTAAAGTGTTTAATTCCGCAGTTGATGCTGTTAACTATCTGAAGAAAGTTGAATTCCCTGTCGTGATTAAAACAGACGGACTTGCTGCCGGAAAAGGAGTGTTCGTCTGCAAGGACAGGAAAGAAGCTGAAGAGAGTGTCAGGACGATACTGCTCGAGAGTAAATTCGGGAAAGCCGGGGAACAGATCATAATTGAAGATTTCCTCTCCGGACAGGAAATGTCTTTTATAGTTATCTCTGACGGAAAAAGGGCTCTTCCCCTGGCTACATCAATGGACTATAAAAAAGCCTTTGAGAATGACAAAGGGCCGAACACCGGCGGAATGGGAGCGATATCTCCATCTCCGGAGATTTCCGAAAAACTATTCAATGAGATAATGAAGACCATAATAATTCCCACAATCGAGGGGATGAGGTTCGAAGGTAAAGAGTTCCGGGGAGTTCTTTATGCCGGACTGATGATAACATCCAGAGGCCCGATGACACTGGAATTTAATGCGCGGTTCGGCGATCCTGAGACCCAGGCATTAATGCTCAGGCTTCAGACCGATATTGTAGATATTTTTGAGGGATCTGTAGAAGGGAGCCTTTTTGATGTGGAGACGAAATGGGATGACAATGTATCTGCCTGTGTGGTCCTGACATCTGAAGGATACCCCGGACAATATAAGAAAGGAATTGAGATAGACGGATTAAAAAGGGCAAAAGCTTCCGGTTCGGAAGTATTCCATGCCGGTACAAAATTCGAGGACAAAAAATACTATACTGCTGGCGGCAGGGTTCTAAACATCTGTGCAAAGAGTAAAACTCTAAAGGAAACAATGGAACAGATCTATGACTCCATACAATTTATAAAGTATGAAAATATATTCTATCGTAAAGATATCGGAGGAGTGAAAAAATGAATCCCAGAGTCGGAATAATTATGGGGAGCGATTCAGATTACCCCTATGTTGAAGGAGGAATAAAACTTCTGAAAAAATTTGGAATACCTTTTGAGGTCGAAGTAAGCTCGGCACACAGGACTCCGGACAGAACAATAGAACTCGTAAAACAATTTGAGGATTCCGGTGTTCAGGTTATAATCGCCGCTGCCGGCGGAGCGGCTCATCTTCCAGGAGTTATTGCTGCTCACACTCTGCTTCCAGTCCTCGGCGTCCCCATCACTTCATCAATATCCGGGCTTGACTCCCTCTATTCAATAGTTCAGATGCCCGGGGGAATACCGGTAGCTGCATTCAGCATAGGAAATTCAGGCGGAATTAATTCAGTACTTTTTGCAATGGAAATATTGGCTCTTGGAGATAACGCTGTCAGGGAAAAACTTCTGGAATTCAGAAAAGATCAGAGAGAAAAAGTGCTGGAAAAGAGTAAAAGATTAAAGAAAAAAATAGAAGATGAATGAATTTTTATGTCAGCTTTTTCGGATGCCGGACAAACCAGGCAGAGATCCAGGAATGGATCATAGAACTGGAAAATTTCGGCTACAGGCTGACAGATAGTATTGAAGAGGCCGAATTCGGGATACTCAACACCTGCAGTGTTACGGAAAAAGCTGAAAGAGACGTTATTCGGTTTATCAGCAAGGTATACAGAAAATCAAATATCCCGTGGATAGTTGCAGGTTGCACAGTAGCAAATTCTGGCAACTCAATGGAAAAGAGGTACAGCAACTATCTGTTCCTCGATAATTTGGAAAAAAAGGGAATAGTTGATCTGATAAAAGAAAAATTCCCATTCAGTGATAATGTAATATTCCATTCGTCATTCCGGTCCAGATTTTTTCTTAAAGTCCAGGACGGGTGCAATTTCAATTGTTCATTCTGCATTGTACCGTCTCTGAGAGGGAAGTCTGTCAGCATTCCTCCTGAAGATCTTGTCGAAAAAGCAAAGTATTATTCATCCCTCGGATACAGGGAAGTGATCCTCACGGGAATCAACCTTTCCTCCTACGGATACGATCTGTTTCCGAGAAGAAATATAATGGAACTGATCAAATCTCTTGCCGATATAAATGATATTGATATAGTAAGATTAAGCTCTCTCGATCCCAGGTATCTTGATTTTAATTTTGTGAAAGAATTGAACAGAATTGATAAGATCGCCCACAGTTTCCATTTCTCTTTTCAGAGCGGGAATGATTCTATCTTGAGAAGTATGAAGAGAAACAGCAAAGTTAAAGATTACAAAAAGATAATGGATGATTTTTCCTCTTTTTTCCCGGAAGCAAACTACGGTGCGGATTTCATCCTCGGATTTCCGGGTGAAGGTGAAAAAGAATATATGGAGACCTATGAATTTGTTAAGAGAAGCAAACTTAACTATCTTCATGCCTTCCCTTTTTCACCCAGAAAAGGTACAAAGGCTGAAACAATGCAAACACTCCCCGACAAAACCGTAAGGAAGAGAGTCCAGGAATTCAAGGAATTGAATAAAGATAAAAAGCTGAAATACCGGGAGAAGTTCAGAGGAAAAGTACTGCAGGGTATATTGATAGAGGAGAATGATAACTACGCTCTTATAACAACAAAAAATTATCTCTCAGTCAGGGTCCCATCTTCAAGCGGGATGAAAAAAAGACTTGTTAATGTCAAGATCACCAGGATAGTGAATGAAAATCTCTGTGAGGGAAAAATTGTCAAAGCTCCTTAACATAATACTCATCCTGGCATTTGCATTTCAGGTATATGCCTCTGAAGATTCCCGGCCCGGAACAACTGAGAACGGGAAAGATGTGTCAAGGGCACTTGAGAAATCATTGCTATTCCCCGGGTGGGGCCAGATTCATGAGAAAAAATATTTTAAAGGTATTCTTTTTATGTCTGCAGAGCTTATTGCAATTACATGTGCCGTTATTAGTAACAGAAAAGGAAATATCAATTATAATAAATACAGATCCTCTGTAACAGTCGATTATGCTCTACTTTTCAGAGAGAAAACAGAAAAATATGACAGGCAGAGGAACCTGTTTATCGCCGCCGGCATCGGGATATGGATAATAAATATGGCGGATATCTATTTTTTCAGGAAAAAGATGAAAAAAAGTGACCTTAAAGTATCGTTCTCAAAGGGGATCAGAAATGAAGTATTTTTCACTTTTAATTATAGTTTCTAGTCTTCTCATTTCGTGTAAAGGGAGAGCATTTAATAACCCTTACGATCCCGATAGAGATGAGAGAGGATATGAAATTCTCTCCATTATTGGAATAGAAGGGGGAATATCTCCTTATGATCTGACTTTCACAGGAGATTCCATCTGGATTATTAATAAAATGTCCCACCCTATTTCCCTTAACTATACCTCAGGCAGTAGGATCAGAGAACTTTATACATTGCCTGCATACGGAATCGCTTACGATAATACAAATCTCTGGATATTAAATTCCGATACCCGGGAGTTGATCAATATCAGCATTATTAACGGAGAGACGATCAGAACGGTTAATGTCCCCGAGGGAAATTACAATTTCCTTGAATTCAGGGATCCATATATCTTTACAGCAGACAAACTGACTAACTCAATAATCACTATTGATCCAGGATCAGGTTCAATTATAAATTCATTCAGATCCCCGTCTTTCACTATTGACGGATTCTGTTTTGACGGATCAAACTTCTGGATACTGGAACGCTCAGAGACCAAACTATATGTTACTGATCCCTCCGGTATTCTAATCAATACTTTTAGAACACCTACCGATACACCGTCCGGACTTGCAAGCGGCGAGAATGTGATCTGGATGGGGGATCAGTCCGGAAAGATAATAAAATTGAGATTCAATTGATATCAAAGAAAATATTTTCAGCAACAATACTGATAATGGCCTGGTTCACTATACATCTTGAATCCGCTGTATTACTTGAAATATCAGGAGATTACCTTTTCTACAGTTATGACCACAGTTATGTAACCGGAAGGGGCAATATAAAGGTTAAAACCAAAGATTATGAATTGAGAGGAACCTCTATAGAAATGGATGTCAATGCCAGGTCTCTTATATTGAGTTCCTCCTGCATTATAAACTTAAAAGAGACCGGAGAGCTGACAGGGGACATGATCAGATCTGATCTTTCCGGGATGAACCTAACTCTATACAGATTCGGGGAAAAAATAGAAGTGATCTCAGTAAAAGGCTCAAAACCGAAAGGGGATTTTATAAGAAAAAGCAGGAAATTGCTCGACGATTCTCTCCTGTATTTTGTCGGGAGAAAATTCAGAATGAAGGATAATTTTGAACTTACAGGTTACGGTGTCACCGTCTTTATAGAGGGGGCCCAATCACTCTCATTTAAGAGATTCAGGATGGACAGGGGTATCACCGGTAAAAAGGAACTCTTCAGTATCAATAATCTATGGTACACAAGCCGATCAGGGCTTATCACTGACCTCTCTTTTAACTTAAAAAATGATAAGAACAAAATAAAATTCTTTAACCGTGAATACCTTAAATTGAATTATGACCTGTTCAAAGTGAGGTCTGATTCACCGGAGCCCAAATTTAATGTCGGGACAGAGAGCACTTTAAAATTTTCCGGATTATCTTCACTGATGCTTAAAGGTGGATACATAACAGGAAACTCGGGGCAGGCATCTATGACCTGGAATCTGAAACCTCTTAAAACCTTGACGACAACATTAACCCTTGATTACAGGGATAGGGTAAAATCCAGCCCCGAATTATGGATCAGGGGAAATCTCGGTTTGGATCTTAAAAAAGCAGGCCGGATTAATATCAGGTACAATCACGAAAAAGATCTGGGATATTCCGGAGATATCTCCTACAATAATAATATCACAAAATCTTTATCTTTTTCCGCTGTCTCCAACATCTCCGAATCCAGGATCGCAGACACAATCGCAAACAGAATATCCGACTCCCGTTTTTCATTACGTTATGCGAACAATGCAATAAATCTTTCCGCAAACTATTCACTTAACAATGATCTTATAAATGATAATCACAGATATTCCCCCGGATTTATTCTCAATACATCTCCACTCCCTTTTTACAATGGTCTGCTCAATCTGAATTTTTCATCTTCTCTCCTTTTTAATACTATTGTCAGAGATGACTCTACGGAAAATTCATTCAGATCAAATACGGCCTTATCCATAACAGGAAAAAACCTCGATATTTCAAAGAGGATGTTTGTTGATATTACCGGAAAAGTGGAACAGTTTTTCGATAGCGATCCTATGGAAAATTTTACAACAGCAGGTATCATTCTCAGGGGAGTTCACAAAATTTCATCAAATCTTTCAATGGAACTTCTTTACAATTTCCACACAAGACGTGAGACCAGGCAATGGCTGATCGCCGGCACATCAACCGGGGACATCACAGGAGTACTGCGGTTCATGCCCAAAAGCGGGAAGTTGAACCTGTGGGGATCTGTTTCATATGACACAGAGAGAGGGGATTACACCACAGGATTTGCAAACCTGAGATATAACCTTATAAAATACTGGAGCCTCCAGTCATATATAAATTACGATTTTGAGTTTAAGAATCTGAATTATAGTGTATTCCTGGAGAGGAGTGCAGGAAGGATCCTTCTCCGTGCATCATACCGGTCACTTTCCAAACAATTTCAATTGGAGATAATACCCAGATAATGGCAAAGCAGAAATTGGGGCAGAACTTTCTACATGACAGAAATATTGCCCGCAGGATAGCAAATCTCGTATCCGGCACTAAAAGGATCATTGTGGAAATTGGACCGGGCAAAGGAATCATGACCGAGATCCTGTCGGTATCAGCTGAATCAGAGAGAATAATTGCTGTTGAGAAAGATACAGCATTATATGAGACCCTTTCCACAAGAGAATTGGAAAAAGTAGACCTGTTGAACAGGGATATACTTGAACTTGATCCTTCAGATCTATCCGGAGGGAGCAATATAACACTCCTCGGAAATATCCCATACTATATATCCAAAGAGATAATCGACTGGATTATCAATGGCAATAGATTTATAGAAGAAGGAGTCCTGATGGTTCAGAAGGAGTTCTTTCAGAAGATTACTGCAGAACCGGGGACAAAAATTTGTAATGCCCAATCGGTGATGTTCAGCACATTGTTCTCCAGCAAAAAAGAGTTTGAAGTCAGGCCGGGTGCTTTCTCGCCGCCCCCTAAAGTGACATCCACGGTCTTCTCTTTTTCAAAAAGGGGACAGGTACCAATCCCGGGCGAAATGAGTAATTTCTACAAGTTCCTGAAAACTGCTTTTGCCCACCGCAGAAAAACATTATTAAATAATCTCATCAAAAATTACTGCAAAGATAAAATCATTGAATTCCTGAATACAGAGAACCTCTCAGAAAGTATCAGAGTTGAAGACATGACAGGGGAAAATCTAAGAGAGCTTTTTACACAATTCACAACTAAAAATTAAGAATTTTAGATTAGTGTCAAAAAGGGGACAGGTACCTTATTCTTATCCTGATTTTGGAATGGATTTGAAATAATTGATTTGGTATATTTAAATTAAGTGTATGAACTTACACTCCAGGCAAGGCCGCGGGCCAAAGGAGACTTGAATGAAAATACTGGAAACCGAACGGTTAATACTTGAACATGCAACATTAGATGATAGTTCATTTATTTTTGAATTATTGAACAGCCCCACCTGGATCAAATATATAGGTGACAGAGGAATTAAAACCGACAATGATGCAAAGGAATATATTCAGAAAAGCCTTTTGGATTCCTATAAAGATAAAGGATACGGGCTTTTTAAAATGGTTTTAAAAAGTGAAAAAGCCCCAGTGGGCATCTGCGGTTTTCTTAAACGTGATTATCTGGATGATGTTGACATCGGATTTGCAATATTGCCTGAGTATGAAAGCCGGGGATTAACTTATGAAGCCGCAACAGCAACCATGCAGTATGGAAAATCCGTTTTAAAATTTAAAACCATATTTGCAATTACTACAGAAAAAAACAACAGATCAAGGAATTTATTGACAAAGCTCGGATTAAAAGAAAAGAAAAAAATCACTCCTGACAAAGACAAAGAGGAGTTTTTGCTCTACTCAAACGAATAAGAAATTTTATATGTATGCATTTAGTAAAAAAACACTAAAAAACAATTAAACTATCTACGAGAGTCCAGTAATATTGTGGCCGGTTATGTCGATATCGATCCCTTCAGCTGAAGGCACTCTTGGAAGACCCGGCATGAGCATTACATCTCCTGAAATTGGTATCAGGTAACCTGCACCTGTTGCAATATTGATCTCGTTTATATTCAATCGCCATCCTGTGGGTACATTCAGCTTTTTGGAATTATCAGAAAAAGATAGAGGTGTTTTTGCTATACATACAGGCAGCTTTTCGAGCCCGAGTTTTTTTATTAGCTTCAATTTTCTCTTTGCATCCCAGGAAAAGATTACACCGTCGGCACCATAGACATCTTTTGCAATTTTTTCTATTTTAACTTCCGGAGGGTCTTCAAGTGAATATATCCTTTTGAATTTCCCATCTGATTTGTCAGCAACATCGGTTACTTTCTCAGCAAGCTTAATTGTCCCTTTACCGCCTTCCAGAAAAGCATTACTTCTCCCTACTTCATTACCTGTCCCCTTTACAAATTCTTCTATTACTTTCAGCTCCTCCTCTTCATCATCAGGAAAAACATTAATGGCAACCACAGGGGATAGTCCGGTTTTTCTGATATTTTCAATATGCTTTCCCAGGTTCGGCAGCCCCTTTTTCAGAGAGCTCATCCCATCCCCTCCGCCCTGATGTTTTAAAGCTCTTACAGTAGCGACCAGAACCACAGCATGTATATCATATTCTGCAAAACGGGATACCATATCCACATATTTTTCAAATCCCAGATCGGAACCGAATCCGCATTCTGTAATAACATAATCGCTCAATTTGAGGGCAAGTTTTGTTGATACAACACTATTGGTTCCAAAAGAAATATTTGCGAAAGGGCCGCTGTGGACAAATGCAGGGGTGTTCTCAATTGTCTGAACAAGGTTGGGTTTCAACGCATCTCTCAGCACAGTCGCCATTGCACCGCACACCTTGAAATCTCTGGCATATACAGGTTCATCATCCCGAGTGAATCCGACAAGAATATTCCCGAGCCTTGTCTTTAATTCTTCAAGGTCTTTTGAGAGGGTGATTATCGCCATGATCTCACTCGCGGCTGAGATTATAAATCCATTCTCCCTGGGATATCCCTGCCCCTTACCTCCCAGACCCACAACAATATTTCTGAGACTCCTGTCATTCATGTCCATAGTTCTCTGCCACAAAATTTTTCTTGTATCCAGTTTTTTATCATTCGAATAGTGAATATGATTATCAAGAACCGCAGACAACAGATTGTGAGCGGTTGTAATTGCATGAATATCACCTGTGAAATGGAGATTTATATCAACCATTGGAAGCACCTGGGAATACCCGCCCCCGGCAGCACCACCCTTTACACCGAAAACCGGCCCTAGAGAAGGCTCACGCAAAGTTACCATAGACCTCTTACCAATCCTGTTAATACCCATAGTAAGCCCAACTGAAGTTGTTGTTTTACCCTCACCGAATTTTGTTGGGGTTATTGCAGTGACAACAATGAGTTTTCCGTCTTTTTTATTCTTTAGTCTGTTAAGAGCCCGGAGCGAAACCTTCCCTTTGAACCTGCCGTATGGCCACAACTCGTTCTCTTCAATCTGTAGATCTTCCCTGATTTTTTCAATATTTTCTAATTCTGCACCTATGGCAATCTCAATATCAGTTTTCACTTTTCCCTCCTGAAAAATTCTATCAACCACCACAAAAATAGTCAACCATTCAACAGGGCATTGAAAGTTTACTTGACAAAAATCGGAAAATCCTATTAAATATACTTTTTAATCCTCTAAATTGTAACGAAGGAGAATGGTATGTTGAAAAAAGCAGCAATTCTATTTTTCATACTTTTTATTGCAGGTGGTTTCATTCTCGTTCCTCAGGAACAACATCATGGAGAGACCACCCATACAGAACATAGTGAACCTGTTACAGTGGGACACAGTAATGACAGCGGACATTCTGAACATCCGAATATCGGAAATGAATTGCCGATCTGGTCAGCGGTACCTTTTGTCGGCATCTTATTGTCTATTGCATTATTCCCTCTGCTGGCACCGAAGTTCTGGCACCACAATTTCGGAAAGATATCTTTTTTCTGGGCAATCGTATTCTCTCTCCCATTCCTCCTTTTTTATAAATCTGCCGCATTCTATGAAATAATGCATATCTACCTCATAGACTACATACCCTTTATTATACTCCTGTGGGCTTTATACACTGTGTCCGGAGGAATACTTCTCAAAGGCTCAATAAAAGGCAACCCGATGACCAACCTTATTATGCTGCTCATCGGCACCTTCCTCTCTTCATGGATTGGAACTACAGGGTCAGCAATGTTGCTAATAAGACCGGTTATACGAGCAAATGCTCACAGAAAAAACAAAGTTCATATTGTTATTTTCTTTATATTCCTTGTCGCAAATATAGGGGGATCTCTGACACCATTGGGAGACCCGCCGTTATTCCTAGGATTCCTTCATGGGGTCAACTTCTTCTGGACCCTTAAACTGATTCCCCATATGGCATTTGTTTCTGCTATTCTTCTGTCAATATTCTTTTTCCTTGACACATTCTACTATAAAAAAGAAGAAGATCCTTCAAAGGTAGTGGTAGAACAAATGAAAGAGAAAGAGCCGATCAAACTTCTCGGAACCCACAACTTTATTTTCCTCCTCGGTATTATCGGGGGCGTTCTTTTCTCCGGAAGTGTGAAATTGGGCGAAACAAATATCTTCGGAGTTCATGTTGCATACCAGAATCTTGTCAGAGACGGCTTCCTGGTTCTAATGGGAATTCTTTCTTTGAAATTCACGACAAAAGCACTTCGAAAGGAGAACAATTTCACATGGTTCCCAATAAAGGAAGTTGCAATACTTTTTGCCGGAATATTTATGACAATCATTCCCGCACTTGCAATGCTGAAAGCAGGTATGACCGGGCCTCTGGGATTCATAGTAAGCGCAGTAAAAGAACCCTGGCACTATTTCTGGATCACAGGAGGACTTTCCAGTTTCCTCGATAATGCACCTACCTATCTAACATTCTTCAATACTTCGCTGGGGCAATTTTTCCCTGGCCAGCCGGAATCAATTGCAGTGTTAAAATTAATGGCTGAAAAAGCCACTTACCTGACAGCAATCTCTGCAGGCGCTGTATTCATGGGGGCAATGACATATATCGGTAATGCTCCGAATTTTATGGTTAAATCTATTGCTGAGGAGAATGACATCCAGATGCCGAGTTTCTTCGGATATATCATGAAATACTCTCTGATATTCCTCATACCGGCATTTATTATTGTCACACTGGTTTTCTTTAGATAATAGCCTTCAGTTTACAATTACTTAAGGGTATTTTGCCGGCATCCTTATAAATATTGTTGACTTATTTTTTTTGGTCGCCAATAATTCTCTTATGGATTCTGTTGGAAACGGAATTAAACAATATATACGGGATAAA
The DNA here is from genome assembly GCA_942492175.1 of uncultured bacterium. Classification (GTDB taxonomy): domain Bacteria; phylum Acidobacteriota; class Aminicenantia; order UBA2199; family UBA2199; genus UBA647. The sequence goes on along the minus strand of CALODR010000010.1, from coordinate 373,382 downwards.
ATCTACACAGATTACAAAAAATCATTGCTAAATGGAGAGCGCGGATTGTGTTCCGATGTAATCAGTAATCTGGTTGAAACAGAGACTCCTTTATTATCTATTTACCTTGAACTTTTTCAAAAGTCGCTGTATGAAGTGGGTGAATTATGGGAAAACAACAAAATAACCGTCGCTCACGAACATATCGCAACCGCCATAACAGAAGGATTGATGAATATCCTATATCCGAAGATTTTTAGTCAGGAGCACAATGGAAAGTCAATCCTGGTCACATGTGTCCCTGATGAATATCACCAGATTGGAGCCAAAATGGTAGCCGATTCATTTGAAATGAACCATTGGGACAGCCATTTCCTTGGAGCGAACACACCAACCAGTGATTTAATTGCATTTATCCAGGACAAAAATCCCGATCTGGTCGCGGTGTCCCTTAGTATCTATTTCAATGTGAACAATTTGAAAAAAGTACTCAACGCCATAAAAGGGAACTTCAATAACCAGGACATAATCGTTGGTGGACAGGCATTCAGATGGGGCGGAGTAGAAATTGCCAACGATTATAAGAACGTAGAGTTTATTACCGATATAAGAAATTTAAAAACCATTTTCTGATTGCTCAAAACAGATCACATGAAAATAGAAAATATTGAAATGAAATATATCGAAGAATTCGCCTCAATGATCTATCTGAAGGCGGACTCGAGCGGAACAATAAAAAAATCCAATCTTTTTACAAAAAAAATTCTGGGATTTAATCCCGTTTCAAAAAAAACCGGAGCTATATTCGTAGAGTTCAATGAAAATGTTGATATTAATAAACTCGCTGAAAGGAAAGAAACCCAGAAATTAATGAGCATCAACACATTTTCCGGACTCCCCCAATCGTTCTATTTTAATTTCTATAAATATTCCGATGATATCCTGATAATGGGTAATATAGATGCCGTTGAGATCGAAAATCTCCGCCGGGATCTGACCGTAATGAACAACGAATTGAATTCAATGACCCGCGAACTTTTTAAAAAGAACGAGGAACTGAAAAAATTGAACGAACTGAAGAACCAATTCCTGGGAATGGCCGCCCATGACCTCCGGCGACCGGTCGGCGCGGTCATCAGTTACGGGGAGTTTTTACAGGAGGAGATATACGACCGGATCGAACCTGAGCAACAATCCTATCTCGATGTGATCGATCAATCTGCAAATTATATGAAAAGTATTATTGATGATTTCCTTAGCATTTCCACAATTGATTCGGGAAGCTTCCTATTGAAAAAAGAAAAAATCAGTATTGAAGAAGTTTTAAAGAGCTGTCTGACATTTCAGCGATTGAATTTGAAAAAAAAAGGAATTATTATAGATGTGGTAAAAATGGACCAGATTCCCGAAATCAATTTGGATAGAAGCAAGATAGAACATGTCATGAACAATATCATCTCAAATTCAATAGAACATTCTCCGGCAGGGGAAACAATTATAATTTCAATTACAAATGGGGAAGATGAGATCATCGTTTCAATCAAAGATAAAGGACCCGGTATCCCGGAAGAAATACAAGAGAGTATCTTCAAGCCTTATGTGACCGGGATCACTGGAGGAGCACCAAAAAAGGGCGGAACCGGCCTCGGCCTGGTAATCGCCAGGAAAATTGTAGATGCCCATAAAGGCAGGATTGGGGTAAAAAGTAAAGTCGGAAAAGGTTCTACCTTTTATTTTTCACTACCACTTCAAAAGGAGGGTAACAATGGATGACAGGATCATGAAAGAAAGTGCTAAAAAGCTTATCCAACCGTCAAAAAAATCGATGGAAGAATTTGTAGAAAAATCAATCGATATTTCCACTGCGGTTTCCAAGAATATGTCTTCAAGGCCGGACATTGACCGCCTAGTCGGAAAAGACAACCTGGATATGATGCAGAACAACATCCGGAATTTCACCCGTTTTATGGAATCGATTCTATCTGAGTATAAATCCGAAGTGTTTGTTGAAACAGTAAAATGGGCCATGCGGACATACAGATCCCACGGTTTCAGCCCATCGTTTTTTCCGGCAAATCTCGACAATTTCTGTGAGGTGATCAAGGAGCAACTGACACCGGAAGCTTATAAGGAGATCTACCCTTTCTATAAATGGATAACAGTAAATATCCCCAAGGGACTTTCATTTGTAGAAGGAGAAAAAAATGGATGAAAAGGAAACAATAAAAATTCTGATTGTTGATGATGATCCTATTCTGTTGAAAGCCACTGAAAAGATAATCAAAAGAGAAGGATATATTGTCACAACCGCAGAAAATGGATCCGGATGCCTGAATGCACTTGAAAAAGAGATCCCGGATTTGATTCTCCTTGATGTTGTTATGCCTGATATCAGCGGCAGAGACCTCGTGAAACAGATCAAAGAGAAGTATAAACCCTCCCCCTTGATAATCTTAACATCCGGTATGGAGATCTCTTCGGATAAACAGGCAATGGGATTGGAAATGGGAGCAGACGGATATATCCCCCGCCCCGTTCCAAACAGAGAGCTTATTGCCAGAGTAAATTCCTTTTCCAGAATAAAAAAAAATGAAAAAGAATTAGATTCATTAAAGGCAAATCTTGAAAAACTGGTCAGGAACAAATCTGAGGAATTGAAAAGCAACATTCAGCTCTCCTATCAGCGGGAGTTCAGGATAAAAGAATTAAGGGACAGGATAAAAGAACTGGAAGCCGACAAAGACAGTGAATGATAAAGTCTTACACTGTTCAGTATCTTGCATTTTTTATTTTCCGGTGCTATAAAGAATTACAAATGGAGGAATATAATGGACTTTAATTTTATTATTCAACGGGTAATAGGGATAATTACAAAACCGGTAGATGAATGGAAAAAGATCAAAGGCGAGAAAGCAACCATCCCGGGTCTTTTCACCAACTATGCGATAATTCTTGCCGCCATCCCGGCTATTGCAGGACTGATAGGCTGGATGGTAATCGGAAGATCGTTCATGGGCATTACAATAAGAGTGCCGATTATGAGATCGCTCATGTGGTCAATCCTCATGTATGTATTCTCACTGGTAGGTGTTTACATTTTAGCAATGGTCATTGACTTTCTTGCACCAAATTTCGGGGCAAAAAAAGACTTGACAGATTCGGCAAAAATTGCAGTTTATTCAACAACTCCGTCCTGGGTAGCAGGTATTTTCTATATAATTCCTGCTCTCGGTATGCTTGCTATGATCGCAGGGTTCTACTCACTCTATCATCTTTATCTCGGTATAAAAGAGATAAAAGCTCCAAAAGGTGATAAAGCAACACCATACTTTGCAGTTGTTATTATTGTTTATATAGTTATTGCGTTCCTCATTTCATTCATTGTCGGAACTATCGCTTTCGGAAGTGCAAGGGCATTTTTATAGAATTGCCATTGTTCAAAGATTAATTCAATAGATACCTCCCCCTCTGTCTGAGGGGGAGGATTTAACCGCTTTTTAAAATTATTCAGTTGTCTCAATTTGAATCGTCCGAAAATTTTCTATATAATTAATTTTTATGAAACTTTGATGTGATTAGTCGCGTCTTAATTTAAATAAATTCATTAACAGGAGGCGGAAAATGAAAAAGATCGGATTTGTCGCAGGTGCCAGTTTTCTGGCCGGAGCGATATTTTTTGCACTGACATTCGGGTACCTGCAGAAAGATTCTGTAGATGTTCCGCAGATAAAGCAGGCGAAAGTTTATGCAGAAAACACTCAACGGGTAGGATTAAACTTTGCACCTCTGGTAAAGAGAGTAAAACCAGCAGTTGTAAAAGTAGAGTCCGAAGCTATTCGTGAAAGCAGAAGATCAATGTTCGGTGATGACTTTTTTGACAGATTCTTCAACTCACCCAGAAGAAATGAAAAAGTATCAGGAGTAGGAAGCGGATTCCTGATCTCGAAGGATGGCTATATCATTACAAACAATCACGTTGTAAAAGGTGCAATAAAAATAACAATCCATACTTTTGATGAAAAAAAGTATGTTGCCAAGGTTATCGGAACAGATTCTAAGTCAGACCTGGCTCTTCTTAAGATCAAGGGCAAGGATCATCCTTACATTGAACTAGGCGATTCCGATGCTGTTGAAATTGGCGAATGGGTTCTGGCGATCGGAAACCCTTTCGGACAGGATCTCTCGGTTACTTCCGGAATAATCTCAGCGAAGGACAGAAGAATCGGCGCCACCGACTATGAAGATTACTTACAGACAGATGCTGCTATTAACAGAGGAAATTCAGGTGGTCCATTGATCAATATGGACGGAAAGGTAGTGGGAATCAACTCCGTAATAATTGCACCTGCCGGAGGCAGTGTCGGTATCGGTTTTGCAATATCTTCCAGCATGGCCAAGAAGGTCATAGGTGATCTCAGGTCAAAAGGAAGGGTAATAAGGGGTTGGCTGGGAGTAAGTATAAGACAATTAGACAAAGAGGAAGCAAAACAATTTGAATATCCGATGGAAGGACTCCTTATAGGACAGGTCGAGAATGATTCCCCCGCGGAGAAAGCCGGATTAAAGAGAAATGATTTCATTATTAAAATGAATGGTTCTCCAATGGTAAAAGGTGATGATCTCAGACTAAAGATCGCCAACTCAAATCCGGGAGATACAATTAAATTAACAATATACAGAGGAGATAAACTTCTCAATATAAATGTAAAGATAGGAGAAGCTCCCGATACCATGAAATTCAGGTCATCAGGAGATGACGGGAGAACTATAGACCTCGGAATGGTATTGGTTGAAAATAGCAGATCACTTGCAAGAGAGCTGGAACTCAGAACAACGAGAGGAATCGTAGTTCAGAAATCATCCGGTGTCGCAAAACAAAACGGTATAAAACCTTTCGATGTTATAATGGGAATAAACAGGACAGAGATAACATCCGTAGACCAATTCAGAAAAATCATCTCCGGAAAAGAGCCTGGATCCTATGTATTCCTATATGTGAACAGATTCGGACAGGAGTTCTACATAAAATTCATTCTTCCTGAATGATATTTTATAAAACTTCCACCTCGGGGAACGATTTTATAATCGTTAACCGGGGTGAGTTCGAAAAAATTGATATCCGGGAATCTAAATTTTCTGAAGATATATGTAAAAGTGAAGATGCTGATGGAGTGATTTTTTACTCCACCGGAAAAAAGGTCTCATATTTCCGGATAGTCAATAGTGACGGAAGCATAGCTGAGATATCCGGTAACGGTATGGCAGGCCTTGCTTCAGTTCTTTTTGCATCCGGGATTTATAAAAACGAGGCAATCCTGGAAACTCCGGCAGGGACAAGGACTATAAGTCTGATCAGCTCCAAAAACAATACTTTTAAACTTCAGGTTGATATGGGACTTCCGGACTTCAACAAAAAAAAATTTTTCCCTTTTCTCAAACCCGGAAAAAAGGGATATGAGTATAACGGGATAACTTTCTATCCGGTATCAACGGGGAACCCGCATACAGTTATAATACTGGATGAAAATCCGGCAGACCTGACGGAACTGAAAAATATCGGAAAAGCAATGGAATCAGGTGATATTTTCCCTGAAAGGACCAATGTCGAATTTGTATTCCCATTTAAAAAATATGGTAATAATGATCCTCCGGTTATTGAGGCTTTTTTTTATGAAAGAGGTGCTGGAGTAACCAGCTTCTCTTCAACAGGGACAACAGCTGTTTTTTCGGTTTTAAACAAATTAGGGAAGATCGGAAACTCTATGAAGATGGTGACCCGTGAAGGCTCCGTCCCCATCTTCCTCAAAGATAAAATTTTCATTGAAAGTTCCACAGAAATAGTTTATAAAAAAGAATACTTTTAAGGATTGACAAAATGAAGTTTAAACCTTTTTTAATTGTTTTAATATCATTATTCTTTGTTAATATACTTTCAGGGGACATCCTCTATACCATAGACAATCAGGTCTTTGAAGGGAAATTTGTTGCATACAGATTTGAAACTATATATTTCAACGTATACAAATTCGGAAAAATTTCTGATTCAAAAAGATTCCCCCTGTTCAGGGTGCATAAAATAATATTCAACCCCAAGCAGGAAGGAGTCGAAACCTCATATGAACTTGAACAAAAGTACAAAAAATTGAGGCGGGGGAAAAGGGTAATAAAGATCAATCTCCCTGCCGGAGAGAAATGGAAAGATACCGGGATCAATCTTAAAATAGATCAGGATATCCTGTTTTCAATTACCGGATCAATCCTTATTGAAAAAGACCATAAAGTTTTTCATTATGGTGAATTGAATGTAAATTGGAACAAAAATAAACAGCTCCCGACCCAGCCGACAGGTGCTGTAATAGCAAGAATAGGTGAAGAAGGGGAACCTTTTTATGTAGGTAATAATAAGGCCCCCTTGAAAAGCAAAAAAAAAGGACGCCTCTTTATCGGGATAAATGATTTCAAATTTAAAGATAACGAAGGAGAGTTCTCAGTTACTATCTATTATTAAATACTATAAAGGGTTTGAATCTGTGAATAAATGAATCTTTTTTTGCTATAGCCAGGAAATTCCCGTCATCATCAAAGATTCTGTAATTTTCCGAATCATCCCCTGATGAAACTTCAAGGATATCCTTTAAAGACAACATAGCACCATTTTTTACCATCTCACTGCCGTTATGTGAAACAACAATCCTCGGGAATTCTGAAAGCAGCAATTCTATGGGAATAAGACCTTTCTTAAGCCCTTCCTCTCTCCCCATATGAAGTTCCAGTTCACTCAGAGAAAGTGCATCTTTCAGATCAAATTCACCGACGGCCTCCCTTGTTAGTTCCTGCAGGAATGCTCCTGCTCCAGATGCAACACCAATGTCATGGGCAAGAGATCTCAGGTAAGTCCCTGAAGAAGTGACAGTCCTGAACTTCAACAAATCTTTAGCCAAAATTTCAGTCTCAAGAGAAATTATTTCCACCTCTACCGGCTTGATCTCGACATCCATATTTTTTCTTGCATATTTGTAAAGGGGGATACCTTTATATTTTTTTGCAGAATATATCGGGGGATACTGAAGTATCTTTCCTCTGAATCCTTTTAAAAGTCCTGCAAGATTGATCCCGTAAAGGTCAATATCCTTTATTTCACCTAACTGTTTCCCTTCACTGTCATATGTTGAAGTTGAATACCCGAATTTTATTATACCCGAATAGGTTTTATTTCTTCCTACCAGGAAATCAAAAAATTTTGTGGCATTCCCCACACCAACAAGCAGAAGCCCTTCAGCAAGTGGATCCAGAGTTCCGAAATGGCCGGCTTTTTTTACACCGAGAACAGATTTAACTCTCTTCACTACGTCATGAGAGGTTAAACCTTTCTCTTTCCTGATCAGGACCATTCCATTGATCATTTTTTAACCTATTTCATACCTTTTAATTGCCTAAACACCACAGATGTTATTTCTCTCTCAGCCTCTTCAAGACTTCCGTTATAAAAAAAACCTGCTGCATGTCCATGCCCGCCGCCGTTAAAATGTCCGGCGACCTCAGATGCACTAAAATCACCTTTGGATCTTAGTGATGCCCTCAACAGATTATTTCCCAGCTCTTTTAAAAACAGAACTACTTTAACTCCCAGTATTGATCTGACAATGGATATAATATCTTCTGTATCATAATCATCAATATTTCCGGAATCAATAAAATTTTTTCTGCAGAACACATACGCCATCTCTCCGTTATAAAGAAATTTAAGAGTTGACAATATTTTCCTGGTCAATACTACTTTCTCGACCGGATTTGAATTAAAGATAAGATCGCTAACATAATGGGGTTCTATTCCCGATATTTTAACAATTTCTGAAGCTGTATTTAATGCCCTGTAGGAAGTGTTTGAATATTTGAATGATCCTGTATCAGATGCAATTGCAGCATAAAGGTTAAAACCGATCTCTTCAGTGAATTCTATATCCAGCTCCAGTCCCAGTTCATAAATAAGCTCACCAACAGCCGAAGCTTCTGGATCGATCCAGTTCATATCTGAAATAGTCGAACTTGTCGCATGATGATCAATATTAATTGTAAAATATTCGGAAAGTCCCTTCTGGCCGTGACGGTCCTCGCTCCCGCCCTCGAGAAGTATTATGAGATCAAACGGATCAGGAGATATCTGTTTACATTCAACTCTGTTAAATCCGGGAAATTCAGTTATGGGAAATACCGCCATATCAGTATTTCTAAAGCTTACCTTTTTCCCCAACTGCTCCAGCATGAGACACAAAGCTATTCCGCTTCCAATACAGTCGGGATCGGGCCTTACATGAGAACTAACGGCTATGTTCTCCGCAGCCATTATTTTTTTTACTATATCCTTTATCATTTGTATTCAACGAACGGATTATTCTACCTTTTTCTGATCAAATTCGAAAGCAGAATCGTAAAAAAATTCAAGTTTAGGGAGAAATTTAAGATATACTGAGCCGGACAGCTCTTTTCTGATGTAACCTCCCGCGCGATTCAATTTTTCCACAATCTTCTCAGGCTCTGAATCAAATGATGAAACATAAACACGTGCTATCTTAAGATCATTGCTGAGTATTACATTGGACACAGATATTTTTCTAAGGTCCGGATCGGCCATTTTGTTCAGAAGTATATTACCAATAGCACTTTTTATGGTGCTTGAAATTTTCTCAATTCTGAAAGACATTATAAATACTCAGTATCAACATTAAGGATCTCAACAGGATAATTTGAGAATATATGCTCCTCACACTGATCAAATATTTTCCCAGCTATCGCTTTCGAACCTGTAAGAAGTGCAATTGAGATCTGAATCTTCTGCCAAACATCCTGATAATCGCTCTCTATTATGGATATGTTGAATTTGTTTCTGAGCTTCTCTTTTATACTGGATACTATCCGCCGTTTTTCCTTAAGACTATGTACACTCTTTGCAAGCAGATCGATCTTCATTAATCCTAAAATCACTGCTCTTTCAATTCATATACTTCTATAATATCTCCAATCTCGATACCATTGAAGTTTTTAAGTTTGATACCGCACTCGGTACCTGCATTAACCTCTTTAACTTCATCTTTAACCCTTTTCAAAGTTTCAAGTTCACCTTCAAAAACAAGATCGCCACCTCTGGTAACTTTCAGAAGCGATTTGTTAGTGACCTTGCCTTCTCTCACGATACAGCCTGCAATATTACCAAGCTTTGATATTTTAAATTTTTCAAGAACCTCTATCATCCCTATCTGCGATTCAATGAAAACAGGGTCTATTTCTCCCTTAACAGCTTTCTCAAGTTCTTCTATCAAATGATAAATCACACTGTACAATTTTATCTCTACACCCTCTCTCTTTGCCGAGAGGATAACTTTCTGGGGAGTCTTAACATTAAATCCAAGGATAACAGCTCCGGATGTTGCCGCAAGCAGGACATCACTCTCTGTTATGTTTCCGATACTTTTATGTACTACATTTACCTTCAATTCCTTAACACCCATCTTCATTAATATATCAACGAGGATCTCACCGGAACCGAAATTGTCAGTTTTAAGTACTATCGGAAATTCCTTTATCTGTTTTTCATCAATTTTCTGGAAAAGGTTCTGCAATGTCAGATTCTTATCTGCCTGAATCTCATCTCTTCTGGTCTCTTTTTTGAATTGCTTTCTCAACGCAATTACCTTATTGGCTTTTGCAATATCTTCAACAATCTGGAATCTTTCTCCGGATTCGGGAACGACTTCGAACCCCATAACCTCTACCGGTGCAGGACTTACAGCATTTTTTAGTGTTTTCCCGGTATCATCAAAAATGGATCTGATCTTTCCAGTTGAGTTACCGCAGATAAAGTAATCTCCCCTCTTGATCTCACCCTCCTGTACAAGAACTGTTGCTACAGGACCAAGCTTAGGATCGAGTCGTGATTCAATCACAGTACCCCATCCCGGAACATCTTTATAAGATTTAAGCTCAAGCATATCAGAAACCAGGGATACCATCTCAAGGAATGAATCAAGATTTATATTGTTTTTTGCTGAGATATCAACAGAAACAACATCACCCCCCCAGTCCTCAACAACAAGATTATGTGTGGTCAATTCCTGTTTCACCTTATTCGAATCAGCTCCATCAATATCAATTTTATTAATAGCAACAATTATCGGAACATCAGCCGCCCTTGCATGATTTATAGCTTCAATTGTCTGAGGTTTCACACCATCACTTGCCGCTACTATCAGAACGACTATATCAGTTACTTTAGCACCTCTTGCACGAAGGTTTGTAAAAGCTTCATGGCCGGGTGTATCAATAAATACAACCTCACCATCTCCGGTTTTAAGTTTGTAGGCACCAATCTTCTGAGTGATACCGCCTGCTTCCCGGTCAGCCACTTTAGTCTTTCTGAGAGTGTCAAGCAAAGTTGTCTTACCATGATCAACATGACCCATAACAGTAACAACAGGAGCCCTTGGTGTTAATTCCGGATTTCTCGAAGCAAGAAAGTCGGAAAACACCTCCTCTTCATATCCTACTATATCAACTTCAACATTAAATTCTGAGCAAATCGTCTTTATTTCCTCTTCATTAAGAAACTGATTCAGATGAAATTCCATTCCAGACTCTTTCATCCTGTCCTCAATAAACTTCAACTTTATATTTAATTTCTCCCCCAACTCTTTGAGGGTTATAAAATCAGATGTTTGTACCATTTCCGGAACCGATGTGAGATCGGCCTCTTTCTTGGGAACTGTACTTACTTCAGGGACCCTTTTCTCTCCTTTTCCTCTCTGACCATGACGCCCATGCCTTGAAACATTCCTTTTCCTCATGTCCATATGAGTTTTTCTCTCCGGTAATTTCCTTGCCGGGGCCGGAGTTGGTGCTGAAGGGGTGGGAGCAGGAGCCGGTTTTTTCTCAGGGACCTCTTTTTTAACAGGTGCGGGCTCCTTTTTCTCTATCTTTTCTGCAGGCTTTTCACGAATCATCTCAATCTTCTTCTCTGGTTCAACCTTTTTCTTCTCTTCTTCTGTTTTCTTTTCCACAACCGGAGGTTTTTCTTCTTTCACCTCTTCTATTTTCTCTTCTTCAGGTTTTTTCTCTTCAGCAATATCTTTTTTTGGAGTCTCAACTTCTTTTGCAGGCTTTTTCTTCTTTTTTGAAGCTTCGCTGAATTCTTTAGTGACAACTTTTATCTTATCCGGATTCTGAGAGAACTCTCTTAATAGTTCAAGTTGTTCCATTGAGATAGCAGATGAATGAGATTTGACCGGTACGTTGTGTTTTTCGAGAAAGAACATTGCCAGCTTGTTTGTTATATTAAACTGTTTAGTTGCCTCGTGTAACTTGATGTTCTGCATATAATCCTCCTACAATTTTTTCTGGTCAACTTTTGAACGGAGTTCCATACGGTTAGTTAACTGGATATTCCATTTTGTAAGTTTTGAAGCCAGCTTAATATTTATCCCCTTTTTCCCGATCGCTGCAGAAAGTGTCGAATCCGTTACGGTTGCTTCGGCCATTCTTGCAGATTCGCTGACAATTGACACTTTAGTCACTTCTGCAGGGGTTAGCGCTGATGAAATAAAACGTTCAGGAGATTCATTCCAGGCAATCACATCGATCCGTTCTCCCTGGAGCTCCTTTGTTATGGACAGAACTCTGTTCCCATTCATTCCCACAACCGCACCGACAGGATCTATGCTTTTGTCTGTAGAATAAACAGCAACTTTGGTTTTTATTCCGGGTTCACGGGAAATTGAAAATATTTTCACAATTCCTTCGGAAACTTCAGGCACCTCTTTCTCAATCAGCTTCTCTACAAAGTTGTTAAGGTATCTGGAGCCGAGGACAAGCGGGCCTCTCCCTTCAGGAAAAACACGCTTAACATAAAATTTTATTATTTCCCCTTTTTTAAATTCATCTTTGGGGGATAGCTCTTTTTCCGGGATTATCGCTTCGCCGATCTCCAGAGCAGCAATTACACTTTTATTCTCGATCCTTCTGACCTCACCCGAGATCAGTGTATCAGTAAGCTGAACATATTTAGAGTAGATAGTCTTCTGTTCAGCTTTCTGAACCTTTTCCATAATAATATTTCTGGCTGTCTGAGCAGCAACTCTTCCCAGAGTTTCCCCGGGAAGAAATATTTTTATCTCATCCCCTATTTTTGATTTCGAATCATGTTTGAGAGCTTCTTTCCATGAAATTTCAGATGTATCCCGAGGCTCATCATTTACTACAAGTTTTTTTGTAAAGACGTTAATCGAACCTTTATCTCTGTCCAGATCGACCTGGACATCAGCTTTATGATCAAAATATTTGTCAGCAACCGTTAGAAGAGCTTCCTCTATGGCAGAATAGAAAATTTCCGGAGATATTCCTCTTTCCCGGCTTAACTGTTCTATGCTCTTTATTAACTCTTCTGCCATTTGTTTGCCTCTTCATTTTAAGTCACGGGTTATTATAAGTAATTTTGACTGAAAAATCAAACTGAACCGCTTCAGTGCTTAATTTCCGCCGCAAACCATGACCACAGATTTTTATGAAATTCTCTTGATGGAGGGTTTGTCTTGAGGAAGTTTTTAAGAGAAAAAAAACTGCTTTCCCCGGGACGGGAAGCATAAAACTTCAGCCCTTTATGGAGATACCTGAACTCCGGATGGAACTGAACTCCGAGAACATTTTTAAACTTTTTATGTTCCAATGCCTCAACGATATTTCCATCCATCGAAGTCGCTGCAACGAACAAACCTTCCCCCACCTTTTTTACAGACTGGTGATGAGAGGATAGTACCATCGGGAAACCATTACTATTACCAAGAATTTTTTTAAGAAGTAAAGACTTCCTCGAAACTTTTATCCTGTGAAAAGCAGGAGCGATATCCCCCGGGTTACGCGGGGAGAGAGCTTTGACATAACGGGAACTGTGTATCTCTTCTCTGTTCTGCTTCAGGACCTCTTCAAATGTTTTTTTTCCGTAAATTTCAGAAGGGATATCCTGAACAAGAGATCCTCCTGCGGCAACATTCATGGTCTGGGATCCAAGACATATGCCAAGAACCGGATATCCAGGGTCACTTTCTAGAAATGGCCGGAACCCGGGATTCCGGCTCCCTCCCAAAAGATGAAAGAGAAATGAGGTCTCATAAAGTGTCCGGTATGGAGTTGTAGCCTCTGTCAGCAGAGAGTTCTTCTCCATGTAGATACCAGGGGGGATATCCATACCCCCGGTAAATATGATCCCGTCCGATTCTTCAAATATCTCCCTGAATTGAGATGTCCAAACATTCTCTCTGAACAAACCATCCACTTTGACACTCCCTTTCAACTCAGTAAACGAGACCCATTTAAGTTTGCTGTCAATCACATATTTTCTGGAAGGATCATATCCGGTCAACTCCCCTTCGTGATAAACACAAATCAGGTTAAATCTCTTATCACCAAACATACCTGCACTTCTCATTACAGCAATATTTTTTATCTGGTCAATAGTTGGACGGCACATTACAACCACAGGATCATCATCCTTGCCGGTATCCCCTTCCACAGAAAAAGGGGCCAAAAATAATATCAAAATAATGAATATTAAAAGAATCGGGCTTCTCATATTTCCTCCCTGTCAGATATAAAAAGATAATAGATTCCTAAGCTAAATGCAACAGTGGCCAATTGGATTGTGATGCAGTCTATGATATCATTACCCCATGTTGAAATCCTTCGACAAATATATCCTGAAAGAGATAGCAGCACCATTCGGAGTGGGACTTTCGATCTATACCTTTACACTGCTGATCAACATGATCTTCATCCTCTCACATACATTAATTTCAAAGGGAGCAACAACTTTCACAATCATTAAAATATTATTTTACCTGCTCCCGGATCTCCTCGCTTTCACAATCCCCATGGCAACTCTCATGGGAGTTCTGGCCGGAATGAGCAGAATGAGTACAGATTCCGAGATAGTGGCATTAAGGACCATGGGGATCAGTAATTTCAGGATCCTCCGCCCAATCATCATGTTTTCGATAGTAACATGGATAGTTTCTTCTGTCCTTATTATGTATGTTGCTCCGGAAAGCAACTTTCAGTTCCAGAAACTTAAAACAAGGATAATGCTGTCAAGGGCTATGTCAAATATCAAACCCAGAACATTTAACAGAGAGTTCCCCACCTATGTCCTCTATTTCAAAGATATAGACAACAGGACAAATGAATGGAAGGATGTATTTCTGTACTCGAGAAGAGATACAAAAAGAGATAACATAATCCTGGCAAAAAGGGGGAGACTGATCCAGGATAAAGAGAAGAAACAAAGTTATTTCGCCCTTAAAAATGCAACTCTCCACAGTTTTGAGAAAAACAATCCTAAAAAGAACTATTTTACTACATCCCACCTGAACACGTCTGAAGAGATCCCGGAATTCAATAATATCAAGCAGGCAAGGCAGAGTCAGCAGCTTATATTTCCTGATCTTGTAAAAAAAATGAAAGAACATCCTGAAAATATACTCCTCGAAAGGGAGTATCACCGGAAATTTGCATTGCCATTCGCTTGTCTTGCTCTCGGGTTTCTTGCACTATCTCTAGGTATCTCTACAAAGAAGGGGGGGAAGGTCAGCGGATTCATCATATCACTTGGAATAATATTTATTTACTATACAACTATCACAACTTTTCAGAACCTTGTAGTAAAAAGGATTGTTTCCCCTTTCCTGGGAATGTGGGCACCGAATATATTTCTCCTTCTATCGGGGATCATATTCTATTTTTACAGTTCAAAGGAAAAATCACTGAACTGGGAAAAATTGTTTACCCCTTTCAGGAAGCTGAGAGAAATGTTCAGAAAAGAGAAGGGCATTGTCCGTTTTAAACCTGTCAGGTTCAGATTTTTAAAAAGGACCGACTGGTATATAGTTAAAAGAATGATCTCCATGCTCATTCTGATATTTTTATCACTCATGCTTGTATTTTATATTGTCAGAATAGTTGAGCTTATAGACAGTGTGATCGAAAACAATGTTCAGTTCTTTTATGTTTTCAAATATGTTTATTACAACACTCCGGAAATGATAAGTTTTGTACTGCCTGTTGCCGTCCTCACATCAGTGCTTCTCACATTCTCTTTTATGAGCAAAAACAACGAGATAACAGCCGTTCAGGTAAGCGGTATAAGCTTGTACAGAATTGCAGTTCCAGCTGTTATCCTCGGCATTTTTCTCTCATTGGGATATTTTCTTGTTCAGGAAAAGATCACTCCCGGAGCAAATAAAGAGGCTATGAAAACCCTTGATACTATCTACAAAAGGAAAACACAAACCGAAATTGAATATGATAAATTCTGGGTCTCAGGAAAGAATAATTTTATTTATTTCTACAATTTCCTGGAAAAACAGAGAGGGCGGTACGGAAATTTTTCCGCAGTTCAATTTGATGAAAATTTTGATTTAAAATTGAGACTCACCTCAAAATACGCAGTCTGGACTGATAAAGACACAATGATATTAAGAGAAGGCTTTATAAGAAAATTTAAAGATAACACTCCTGTTGAATATACAGAATTCGATGTTGAAAGACTGAGGATTCCCGGGGGGAAAGATCTTTTTCTTAAAAGAATATCATTCCCGCAGCACATGAACATTAGTCAACTCAAGGAGTATATACAATATTTAAAAAAAAACAGGTCTGATCCGGGAAGATATGAAGCAAAGCTCTACTATAAGTATTCCTTCCCTTTCTCCAGTTTTATAATGGTACTGATAGCAATCCCGTTCTCATTTAAAATGGGGAAAAAAGGGACTTTGTTCGGAATAGGGATAGCAGTCGGAATATCAATGGTTTTCTGGGGAATATTCGGTATTTCCAGTGCGATGGGCTCTTCGGGAATTCTCTCCCCTTTTATTTCAGCTTTTGCACCTATAATATTATTCTCGGCAGTCTCGGTTTGGTTGTTCATTAACATTAAAACCTGAATATGTTACATTATTGATGGAACTTTTCCCCCGGGAAACCGTTTAATAGTTGCGGAATGGAAAAAAGACTAATAATAAAATATATCAAAGAAGGTGACAAGAGAGGATGGCATATGTTAATTGACAGATATTCAAAGACTGTTTATAACCTTGCATTCAATTTCTGCGGAAGCAGTGATGATGCAAATGATCTCACCCAGGATATATTTGTCAAAATATATAAAAATATTAATAAATTTGATGAGAACCTGAACATATCATCATGGATCCTGAGAATATCCAAAAATCATTGTATCGATTATTGGAGAAAGAACAAGAAAAATAATTTCAGGGTCGATCTTGAGGACAATCTTGTCAGAGATGAGCACTCTCCTGAAGATGACCTGATCAAAACAGGTGATCTCAACAAGTTGAGAGAAAAGATGCTTATGCTTAAAGACGATGTAAGAGCATTACTGATCATGAGGGATATCCAGAGCTACTCATACCAGGAAATTGCAGATTCACTGGAAATTCCTCTCGGGACGGTAAAATCAAAGATAAACAGGGCGAGAATACAGCTTGCCAAATTGTTTGAGGACAGGTGAAAAAATGAATTGTAATCAATTTGAAGAACTTTTGTCCGCTTATCAGGACAATGCATTAACCCCTGATAAAAAGAAAGAATTTACAGAACATATGAATAAATGTCACGATTGTGAAGAGATAGTTAACGGAGTGGATCATATTAAATCGATCCTTCCTGAACTAAATAGAGAAGTTCCTTTTTTCTTAAAGAACCGTCTCTATCTCATTGGGGAAACAGAAGAGGAATCTTTACCTCCCAGAAATTACGGCTACATAAGATGGGTCGCTGCCGCAGTGGGAACAATGGTGCTTTTTCTGAATCTTTTCTACTTCACAAATATATTCCCGGCAGCAAACAAAACTCTTCACACTGCAGTTGCCGGGATTGAGAATTTTGTGGTTGAAGCAGAAGCCTTCATAGGAAGAATAAAAGAATCAAATAATATTTTTATTTTTAAGAAAACTGAAACAATTACAAAATCAGAGGAAAAAAAAAGAAATCCGAAAGCAAAAAAAAAGACAATAAGGGGGTTTGAATATGGATGAAAATAAAGACTACACAGAGAAGAAAAATCCAGGACTGGCTGCACTGATATCAGCTCTTTTCCCGGGATCAGGATTATTCTATGCAGGGAACTACACTAAAGGATTCTCTTATATGCTCCTCTTTGCCCTGCTGATAGTACTACTTGTAAATTCTGCAATGGACGGCAGGCACTCAATGGCCTCCGAGATAATTGTTTTTGCACTTATCCTTGCAGGATTCTATGTGTTTCAGATCATTGACAGTTTCAACGAAGTAAAGAAAACCGGTGGCTCAGCTAACGTCAAATCAGACGACCCTGAATCAGATATATCTCTGACAGGATCAATAATAATCTTCATACTCGGTATTCTTTTTATGCTTAGAAATCTTGATGTTATCAGTTACGATAATATAATAAAATTGTGGCCGCTCCTTATAATCGGGATCGGGTTGAAAATGGTAATCGAATTTTTGATGTCAAAGGAGAATGAAGATGAGTAAGAAAAAAAGCGAAACAATTTTCTGGGGAGTAATAATAATATTGCTGGGGCTCCTTTTTCTTTCACGAAATCTGGGATGGACAGATCTTAATATCTGGGAAATCGCAACAACTTACTGGCCGTTAATCCTTATCTATATCGGTGGTAGAAATATTGTTGTCTATATCCTGCAGAAGAAATGAAGAAAAAAGAACTATTTCTTATAGGAGGCCTGATACTATTCGGTCTTATTTTTCAATATTATGAATCGGGGGACATATCTTTTATAAAGGGATGCAGCTCAGATAACACTTCCCTAAGGGATAAGAACCACCCCCATGAATTTGAGCAAAACTTTACTTTCGAAAATTCAGCAGAAGAGCTTGTTTTTGATAATCATGCCGGCAGTGTTGAGATATCACCTTCAAATAACGGAAAGATATCTGTTGAATCTGTAATAATCGTTTATCATAAAGATGAAACCAGGGTTAAGAAATTCAGGGACAAAGTAGAAGTCAGCCATAAAATGAAGGGAAAAAAAGCTGTCATAGAGACTGTTTCCAATGGAGAAGAATTCCCATACAACAGAGTAAGGACCCGCTTCAGAATATCTATACCCGAAAGTACAGTGCTTAAAATAAAGAACAGATTCGGAAACATAGATATTGATGGTGCAGGTAGAGATATAAGTATTGACGGGAAGTTCGGAGATCTAAGTGTAAGAAAAATCTCTTCGGACGTAAGTATAATAAACAGGTTCGGAAAAACCAGGATCTCTGAAATCAAAGGTAAGATAGAACTTGATGTTAAATTCTCTGATGCTGAGGTGTCAGAAGCTTCAACCATCGACTGCAGGATAGCACATTCTACACTCTATATCTCAAAAATCAAAGAGAGCAAGTCAATAAAAATCGAGGGAGCTCACACCAGAATGGATCTCTCAGAAATTAAATCTGATATGATCAAGATAAAAAACTCCCACAATTATATTGGTCTCAGAACCATTTCGACACAGGAGTTTTTGTTAGCCTCAAGGCATTGCGATATTACCGCAGAAGAACTCCATTCTGATTCTATCTCGATAAAGAATTCATTTAACAATGTCAAACTTAAAAATATAAGCGGAGGACAATTAAATATTCTCCTTTCTAATGGAGATCTTAAAGTTTCAATGAGTTCAATGTTCGAATCAATTTTTGTGACCAACTCAGATTCTGACATTAAACTGACAATACCTGCTGGTACAAACCCTTCAATCAGTTTGAATACTAAATATGGAAATATTACAAATAATACCAGGCTCGATCTGAGTGCGATAAAAACAAACTATCTGACAACATTCTCAAGAGAAGGTGTAAATTCACAGATCAACATCAACACAAGCTACGGTGATATCTCTTTTAACGAAAATTCACAATAACCGGATTTTAAGTAATTCACGAAGCTTCCGGCCTGACTCTTCAGCCTAATTTCTTGACATTATCTGCTTAATCTATTAATTATAAATATTATTACCGGGAGGATTATGGGTAAATCAGAAATAATGAAGAACAGAATAGGAATTATCGGAGGAAGCGGGCTTTATGATCTTGACAGTATAAAAAATAAAGAACTTTTAAATATTAACACACCTTTTGGCAATCCTTCGGATCTGTTGGTTACAGGAGAGATAGGAGGTGTTCCCGTTGCATTCCTTGCCAGGCACGGGCGGGGTCACAAATTAAATCCTTCAGAGGTAAATTACAGAGCAAATTTATATGCCATGAAAATGGCAGGGGTTAACAGGGTGATATCCTCAACAGCAGTAGGTTCTCTAAAGGAAAATATTGAACCAACCCACCTCCTTATACCGGATCAATACATAGATAATACTTTTAAGAGAGAAAAAACATATTTTGAAAAAGGGGTAGTTGCTCATGTCTCCATGGCAAATCCAGTTTGTCCCTTCCATACAAAAGCGGCATATGAAACTGCAAAAGAGCTCGGATTAAAAGTCCATTTCGGAGGTACTTATTACAATATGGAAGGGCCCCAATTCTCATCTAAAGCAGAATCTGAAACTTACAGAAAGGCCGGCTGTTCAGTAATCGGAATGACTCAGGCACTGGAGGCAAAACTTTCAAGAGAGCTTGGAATATGTTTTATCCCCCTGGCCTTTATAACCGATTATGACTGCTGGCATCCCGAAACGGAACATGTATCAGCAGAAATGGTTGTAGAGAACCTTAACAAAAATATCTCCAACGGCTTAAAGCTTATAGAAAAACTTATAATTGTTGTAAATTCCTCTTCATCAGACTGCAAATGTTCAAATTCACTTGACGGAGCTATACTAACTGATCTTTCAACCCTTGACCTTAAAACACTGGATAGGTTTAGACCTATAATAGAAAAATATATTACTGAGGAGAACTAATGAAAGCACCGATACTTGTTATCAACACCGGAAATACTTCCACAAAAATCGCAATTTATGATATGGATGAGCCATTGTTCACTGAATCCATTAAACATTCAGATGAAGACCTTAAAGATTTTGAATCAATTAATGATCAGATCGAATTTAGAGAAAAAATGATACTGAGTTTTCTCAAGGAGAAGGGGGTTAATATACATGACCTCAAAGCTGTATCGGCCAGAGGAGGTCTCCTTAAACCTTTAAAAAGCGGTACATATCTTGTAAATGAAGATATGATCAAAGACCTTATAGAAGCAAAAAGGGGGCTCCACGCATCACACCTGTCAGCACAGATAGGATTTAACATTGCAAATAAATCTTCTATTAATTGCTATATTGTCGATCCGATTTCAGTTGATGAGTTCTGCCCTTATGCCAGATATTCGGGTCACTTACTGTTTGAACGGAGAATGCTGTCTCACGCCCTTAATATGAAAGCTGTCTGCAAAAGATATGCAATCGAAACCGGTTCAAAATACAACAATCTCAATCTTTTGGTTATCCATTTGGGAACAGGTATATCGGTATCGATCCATGAAAAAGGGGTCATGATAGATAGTATAAATCCGAGTGAAGAAGGGACTTTTTCACCCGACAGATCAGGAGGGCTCCCTATTCTTCAGGTCGTAAAATATGTTATTGATAACAAACCTGAATATAAAGCTTTTTCAAAAACCCTTTTTGGAGAAGGGGGACTCAATTCCTATCTCAAAACAAAAGATTTTATGAAAATTGAGGATATGTATAAATCAGGTGATAAAAAGACTATTGAAGTTGTTGATGCGATGGCCTATCAGATTGCAAAAGATGCCGGCGGAATGGCAACTGTGGTAAACGGCAAAGTCGACAGAATACTTATCACCGGCGGAATGGCCAACGCAGATTTCCTGGTAAAGTTAATAAGCGACAGAATTTCGTTTATCGCCCCTATAAAACTATATCCGGGTGAAGATGAGATGAAATCCCTTGCAGAAGGTGTAACAAGAGTTTTAAAAGGAGAGGAAGAGTACAAAACTTATTAAAATGGAATCCATAAAAGAAAGGCAGAAGAAAATAGAAGAACAGATCCGGAAGACAGAGGGGAGGATCGAGGCCCTTAAAACTGATTATAACCTCTTCTTTGCAGGTGAACTGAGTATCCCGCCTGAGCAGGAGAGAAAAAAAGTTGAAAAAGTGATCAGGGAAATTCAATCAAAAGATCTTAGATCAGGCAAACTTGACTTCCTTCTTCAGAACCTCTCTTCAAGATTTTATCTCTATAACAATATGTGGCTAAAAAAGCTAAGCCAGCTTGAATCGGGAATTACAAACAGACCCACAAGAGTTCCGAAATATGAAATGAGTGAAAAATCTAAAACTCCTCTAACTAAAGATTCGACAGTTTCTCTCAACAAGGAATCATCTTTTGATTCTTTTTACGATGAATATGACAAAATGATCAGACAAAGCCAAAAGGGGAAAGGCAAATCAAAAGATGATCTTATCAACACAATCAAATTGAAAATGATCTCGGAAAATATAATTGATGCAAAAATAAACCTGACTGTAAGCCAGGGAAAAGTTCAGATTAAGATTAAAAAATGAAATAGTTTATTGATACAGAATCTCAACCGTATTTTTACCGGTTATTTTTTCAATATCTTTTTTCATAGATATTGTGGGTTTAAGATTCCCTGATTTTATTACTACTCTCTCTTTATCCTCTTTAAGAATTACAAGATAGGTCGGTGTGGAATCTATATGATTTTCCATTTTTTTCTTCAGTTCTTCTGAGAATTCATCATTCAATATAGAATAATCTATTGTTATCATTATTTTGCGGGCTCTTTTTTTCAAGAGAACTTCGAGTTCTATCAACTCTTCAACATAGATATTTTTATTCATATCGCCATTATCGGGTATTCTGCCTTTCAGGTAGTAAGGGAAATCAAGCTTCAATCCATCTTTAATATCATCCCAGTTGACACGTTCTTCACTTCCGTTATTCCTGTAGCCGTTTCTTTTCGGTTTTGAAAATACAAGAAGTTTTATTCTCCCAGATAGGTCCTCAAAATACAATTCGCCATAAAATGTCCCTTTTTTCGACTTCCTCTGTTTAACTGATGTCACAACCCCGCCGATCCTGACAATATCCCCTCTGAACTCTCCGGAATTTATATCTGCAATATTTGTATTTGAGATCTTCTTGATCTCTTTTTTGTATTTTTCTATCGGGTTCAGGGTTATGTACATCCCTGCAATTTCTTTCTCCCCCTGGATCATTTCCGCTTCGGTCCATTCATCAAGAATCTGATGCTCTTTTGAAATAACTATTTTTTCGGTATCATCATCGGCAAATAATGATCTCTGATTTTTTGAACGTCTCTTATCGATCAGCGATGCCTGATGAATAACTTCTTCAACGCTGCTGCATAATGTTCTTCTCTTCATGCCGAAGCTGTCTAGTGCTCCGGCTTTAATCAGGCTCTCAATTACAGCTTTATTTGTTTTGGTAAGATTACTTCTGATAATAAAATCCGAGTAACTTTTAAACTCACCTTCAAGAGATCTCACCTGAAGGAAACTTCTGATGGCAGATTCCCCAACATTTTTCAAACCTTTAAGGCCGTATCTTATTGAGGTCGCAGATTCAACTCTGAATTTTTCAAAACTTTTGTTGATATCTGGAGGAAGTATCGTGATCCCCATTTTACGGCATTCCGAAATATACTGAATGATCTTTGAATCTGTAGCTCCCTTCTCCGATTCTGTAGAAAGTAGAGAGGACATAAAATAGACAGGGTAATGAACCTTGAGAAATGCCGTCTGATAAGCCAGTTTAGCATAAGCGGTCGAGTGGGATTTATTAAAACCATATTCGGCGAATGTACTCATCTGGGCAAAAAGCTCTTCAGCTTTTTTTTATTAAAGTTCCTTTTTGCTGCTCCTTCCAGGAATTCTTTTTTTACAGCCGGTAATTTCTGTACCTGTTTTTTCCCCATGATCTTCCGCATCTCATCCGCTTTACTCATCGGAAATCCGGCTATTACCTGGGAAATTCTCATTACCTGTTCCTGAAAAACTATTACACCGTATGTATCTAACAATACCTCTTCGGTCTCCTTAAATATGTAGGTGACCTTCTCCTTGCCAAGTTTCCGTTTTACATAAGTATCAGCCATTCCTGTACCTAGAGGACCCGGCCTATACAGCCCGTTCAGGACAATGAGATCCTCAAACCTCTGAGGCTTGGACCTCTTGAGAAAATCCCTCATCCCTGAACTTTCAAACTGAAATATCCCATCCGTATACCCTTCCCTGAACAATTTAAATGTTTTCTTATCATCCAGAGGTATTTCATCAAGGTCAATCTCTTTTTTTTCAATTTCTCTTATGGAACTTAGTATGTTCTTAATTATGGTGAGTGTCTTAAGTCCGAGTATATCAAGTTTCAGCAGTCCGATCTGTTCAACTTCCTCTTTTTCAAACTGAGTAACAATTTTATCTTTGGCTTTATATAGCGGCATAAATTCCGTCAGTTTTCTCGGAGCGATCACAACACCTGCAGCATGCATTCCGGTATTTCTTATATTATTTTCCAATTTCAGTGCATAATCTATCAATCTGGGAGCTGCTTCCTGTCTTTTTATCTCTTTCTGAAGTTCTTCATTATTCTCAACTTCTTCACGAAGACTGACATTCGGAGTTTCCGGAATAAGTTTTGCCAACTTATCTACATCTCCAAGAGGTACTTCAAGCACTCTCCCAGTATCACGAATCGCCATTTTTGCCTTCATTTTACCGAAAGTAACTATCTGCGCTACATTCTCCTCTCCATATTTTTTCCGGATATATGCAATAACATCTTCTCTGCGCTCCGGATCAAAATCAAGATCAATATCCGGCATTGATACTCTTTCGGGATTAAGAAACCTTTCGAAGATCAGATCATACTCAAGGGGATCTATACTCGTTATCCCCATTACATATGATACAAGACTTCCCACAACCGAACCACGTCCTGGCCCGATCAGGATATTATTCTCTTTTGAGAATCTTATAATATCCCATACAATAAGGAAGTAGCTCGGGAACTCCATCTCTCTGATCTTTTCTATTTCATATTTTAATCTTTTTTCATATACGGGGAGATCTTTCCCTTCTCTCTCCAGTTTTCCCCGAACCGAATCAAAACCTTCAATGCATATCTTTTCAAAATATCCATCGATCGAATACTCTTCAGGGACATTAAATTTTGGTAGAAAGTATTCACCTAGCCTGAATTCAAAATTGCATTTAGCGGCTATCTCTAATGTATTTTCAAGAGCCTGAGGATATTCACTGAAAATCTCCTCCATCTCTTCTGATGATTTCAGATACATCTCGTCTGTCTCTTTTTTCATAGCCCTTTCAGTATTGCTCAATACTTCATTGGTCTGAAGGCAGATCAGTATTTCCCGCGCTTCTGAATCAGACCTGTTCATATAATGGACATCATTTGTTGCAACAAGAGGGATATCCAGGTCTTTTGCCAGCTCAACAAGCTTAGGCAACACCTTTACCTGTTTTGAAAGACCGTGATTCTGAATTTCAACATAAAAATCATCACCGAAAACCTCTTTGTACCACGAGGCTGCTTTATAAGCCTCCTCTTCTTTGCCGCGGAGAAGATTGAAGGGCAACTCTCCCTGAATACAGGAAGAGAGGATTACCAGGCCTTCACTATGCTCTTTAAGAATCTTTTTATCTATCCTTGGTTTCCGGTAGAATCCGTCAATATATGATATAGAAATCAGTTCAGAAAGATTCTTGTAACCGGCATCATTTTTAACAAGTACAACAAGATGATGATAATTTACTTCACCACTGCCTCTCTGTGGGCGGTGATCTATTGAATACGGAGTTATATACATTTCCGCACCGATTATTGCTTTAATTCCGTTTTTTTTTGCTATATTAAAAAAATTAACCGCTCCAAGTATACTTCCATGATCGGTCAGAGCAACCGCTGGCATATTCAGTTCTTTTACTTTTTTTACAAGGTCGGATATTTTCTGATTTGAATCAAGCAGACTGTATTCAGAATGGAGATGTAAATGAATGAAGCTCTTCATCTATTCCCACTCAATTGTTCCGGGAGGTTTTGATGTCAGGTCATAAGTAACCCGGTTAATTCCTTTTACTTCATTCACTATCCTGTTCGCAACCTTTTTGAGGAATTCGGGAGGAGCGGGAAACCAATCGGCAGTCATACCGTCAATACTTTCAACAAGGCGTACAACAGCAACATTTTCATAGGTCCGGACATCTCCCATAACCCCGACTGTCTTCACGGGGAGAAGGACAACAAAGGACTGCCATACCGAATTATAGAGGTCAAAATTATCCAGTTCCTGTTTCAGGATCGCATCAGCTTCCTGAAGCTTGATTATTTTCTCAACGGTAATATCACCTATTACTCGTATTGCAAGTCCAGGTCCTGGAAAAGGATGCCTCATGATGAATCTTTCATCAAGCCCCAATTCTCTTCCTATATTTCTTACTTCATCTTTAAAAAGTTCTCTGAAAGGCTCTATCAGCTTCCAGTTCATTTTCTCCGGAAGTCCCCCCACATTGTGGTGGCTTTTTATTGTCGCGGACGGACCTTTTACTGAAACACTTTCTATTACATCAGGATACAATGTGCCCTGTGCAAAATATTCAACTTTGCCTATCTTATCTTCAACCGTTGAAAAAATATCTATGAATGTTTTTCCAATTATTTTCCTTTTTTCTTCGGGAGAAGTTATACCTTTCAATTTTCCGAGAAAGATATCTTCGGCATTAATCCCTGTCACATCAAGATGCAATTCATCCCTGAACCTTCTCATCAGGGTTTCATATTCATTTTTCCTCAACAATCCAGTATCTACAAAAACCGGAGTCAGATTTTCCCCAATAGCTTTTTTAAGCAACAGGGCAAGAACTGTGGAATCTACACCTCCGCTCAACCCAAGGATCACCTTACCGTCACCCACAGTATCCCTGATCTTTTTTACCGAAGAATTAATAAAATTCTCCATACTCCAGTTCTTTACAAGTCCTGAGATGTTAAATAAAAAGTTGGATATAATTCCTTTACCATCTTCGGTATGAACCACTTCTGCATGGAATTGAATACCATATATTTTTCTGGCTGGAGATTCGATTACAGCTATTTCACTATTCTCTGTCCTGGCTGTCACTGAGAAATCTTCAGGAAATTGGGTGATCTTGTCACCATGACTCATCCAGACCCTTCCACCCTGTTTAACTCCCTGAAGCAATTCGCTCTCACCTGTCAGCTGAATATTTGCAAGTCCATATTCTCTTTCATTAGCTGACTCTACTTTCATTCCGGAAAAATATGCCAGCAATTGAAGTCCATAACAAATCCCCAGGATAGGTATCCCAAGATCCATTATTTTTTCCGAAGATTTCGGTGCCCCATCTTCATAAACACTTGAGGGCCCTCCTGAGAAAATAAGGGCTCCCGGTTCGCGTAGAAGAATATCTTCTATTTCAGTATTGTAAGGAAGTATTTCACAATATACTCCGAGCTCTCTCACACGACGTGCGATCAACTGGGTATACTGGGACCCGAAATCTAAAATTAGTACACTTTTTCCAATCATTTAAAAACCTTTGTTATAACGGAGAAGACTATAATAACTTCAGAAGTCCGGATGTTATCATTCCGAAAATAATTCTTGATGCATCAAATATGTTGATACCCGATTCATTGGATATTTCAGCGATGCTTCTTCTCCCGTCGATCTTTGAAATCACCAGCCATTCCAACGTGGAAAGTGATATTTTCCTTCTCTCACCTTTGTCTATCTCACTGAATGTGGGGACAGAATCTATAGAACCGATCTTCTTTCTCAGAAGTTTCCATTCATCTATCCTTCTTGCCGAATCCATGAGAAGTGAAGTTACAGATTTTGTGATAGATGTTTCTACATCAAAGTGAGATTCCTCAAACTCGAATTCACCTTTTCCCCAGGAAATAAGGGTAAAAACTGCATCTTCACCTTTAAAATTGTCCACTTCGGCATGGTTAATTGTTCCCTGGTTTACATAAATATACCCTTTTTCACCGGTATTTTTAATCAGTACAAACCTGCCACTTTGCCTTGAGTTAGACACCAACTGCATAATATCAGCCAAATTAATTGAATCTAGTGAACCTTTTAAACTCATAATAGAATAATTATATAATCTGAACCATTTTTGTCAATAACAAATCGAATTTTTTACTCTTTTTGATAAATATTTCCTCAGATCAACTTTTCATACAGTTGAAATATGCAAGCTGTTAAACTAAAATAGATGTATGGAAAACAAATTAGAAAATGTTGGTGATTTTTTTATTGACAAAGAGAATGATCTTTCAATAGAAGACAAATGGGACAAATTATTTGACAGCTGGCTGGAAAAAGTTGACAAAGAAAAACATATGCTTAAATTGTTTGAACTTAAACTATGGTTGGAAAGCACCGAAGAATTTGTTTCATCAAGCTATTTTGAATCTATTATTTTTAAATTTCAGCAGCTCAGCAATAGAAATTACAACTCCTACCTTACAACTTTCGCAAAAATCCTTTCCAAGACCATGGAATTACTTAAAGATCTTGATTTTAAAAAAGACAGACATTTAATTAATTTTGAAGAATTCATAGTTGAGAAGACCCTTGAAAAATCCAGCAGTAAACGATTCCCTTCTCTGAGAGATGTTGCTGAACCTGAATCCTGGTTTTTCAGCATAAGGACATTTCTTTCAAATATAAAAATACTCGCCAATGAACTCTCTAAATCAGACATGATAACTCAAAGGACATTTTTCTCTTTTACAAAATTGTATCACAAGGAACTACTTTTGAACCCAATAATCATTTCCCTCCTCAATGGCAAGTTTGTTCCAAAAATGGACAAGGTCTATCAGAAAGATATTTCTGACATAATTTCAGATATAAAAGATAAGAAACTGAAAAAAAATACCGGGATCCTCTATATTCTGGCTTTCAGAACACTTAAAATTAATAATTTTATTGAATTGAACTTAAAGAAAAACAGAGATATCAGCATAACAATCCCGCTTATCCTGGCATTAAAAAAGAATATAGATTCTATTGAGGACTTTTATAAAAGACACCTGAAAAGCTCATTCGTTACACCGAAATGGACAACTAAAGACCTTAAAAACCTTGAAAAGGCTTTTATTGCAATGTCCCAGGAGTATAAGAAAGTTTTTGAAACAGAGTTCAAAAACTATTTTGAAAAGGACCCGGAAAAGATCAGTAAGAGGGATATGCTTAGAAACATAGTTAATATATCAGATAACGCCATACACGAACTAATCGAAAATGTTTCCAGAATGTTCAACCCAAATTTTGATTGTTCTTCAATATTCGAGAATTATGTTTCCAGAATTCAGAAAGCCGCTGGCCTAAAAAAGAAACTTGTCAACCTGCATACAAAAATAAATGACCATTTTGAGAATTCAGAAAAGGTCACAGCCAACGATATATTTTTTGAACTGAATCAATTTATTGAAAGCGATCTTAACTACCTTTTATACAAAGACTGGAACGAATTCCTTAAACATTATGATAATCTTGAAAAATCAGATTTCTCATCAAATTTCAGATTAAATCTAAAAGATTTCCACCTTTATCTCACAAAGATACTTGAGGAGATCGTAGATAATAAAAGCTAAAAGAGAGGTTAAATTGTCAATAGAAAAAACTTTTGTAATGATAAAACCCGACGGGATCCAAAGAAGTCTTGCCGGCGGTATAATATCAAGATTCGAAAACAAGGGGTTGAAGATCATTGCTCTTAAAATGATAACTATCAGTAAAATTAAGGCTGAAGAACATTATAAAGAGCATAAGGAAAAGCCCTTTTATGATCCTCTGATCAAATTCATCACATCAGGACCGGTAATACAGTTTGTCCTTGAAGGCCAAAATGCCATCAATATAGTCAGAAAACTTGTAGGCGCAACAAATCCGGCCGATGCGGAACCTGGAACAATAAGAGGAGATTATGTCCTATGCACCACATTCAATATTATACATGCTTCGGACTCACCTAAATCAGCCGACAGGGAAATTTCTATATTCTTCAATGAGGACGAGATCCATAATTACAATAAAAATCTTGAGGACTATTATTGCAGAACCTGATATTTCATGAAAGATGAGCGGATCCTCGTAATACTTAATCCTGCTTCCGGATTAGTTTCCAAAGATGTTGCCGCATCGTATGTATTTAAAAAGCTTATGAAGCATTTTAAAACAGTTTCACTAATTAACTCAAATTCTCCTCAGGATGGTTATGAGATAGCCAGAAGTTCAAAAGATAATTTTGATATAATTACTGTGTTCGGAGGGGACGGAACTATTAATTCAATCGCATCCGCTCTTGTCGGGACAGGTAAAACACTTGGAATACTCCCCGGAGGATCCGGTAACGGACTTGTCAGGAATCTTAAGATTTCCCTATCATGGAGACAGGCACTTGAAACTCTGATTCATGGACAAGATAAATTTATTGATATTGGGAGGATTAACAAATCATATTTTTTTAATGTGGCAGGAGTCGGTCTTGATGGTATGATATCAAAAAAATATAACCAGGAAACAAAATCGAGAGGTATGGCTCCTTACATCTATTATGCATTAAAAGGATACTTTGAGATGCCGACTTTCAAAGTGAAAATTGTCAGCGATGATATAGAAATAAATGAGGAAGTGGCATTAATTGCTTTTGCAAATTTTCCTCAATATGGCGGAAATGCAATTATCGCTCCCTATGCAGATCCTTATGATGGAATGCTTGATATCTGTATTATCAAAAAATTTAAAATTGTTAAAAGCGCTTTAATACTGAAACGCCTTTTTAACGGAAACATCGATAAATTCCCATTTTATCAAACCTTCAAATTCAAAAAAGTTTCAATCACTTCCGAATCAAAGAAAATTCCTTCTACTATTGATGGAGAATATGGCGGGGAGGACGGGAAAATTTTTGAGGTTGAAATAATTCCGAACAGTATCAAGATCCGGGTACCGCCCGAAAAAAAAGTATAAAAAAATGGGAGACTGACAAATCAGCCTCCCATTTATTTTAATTATATATATTTAATTTTGTGAAGTGCCTTGTTCAGTAACCAATCCAATAACCTCAATCTCTGCATCTTTGATAAGATTCATAATATCCACAACCTTACCATACTCAAGATTGATGTCAGCTTTCAGCAATATCTTTGCTTCAGCATCAGGAGTATCATCAAATATTGCCTGAATCTTGGCTACAAGTTCGCTTACATCACACACCTCATTGTTGAGCTCAACAATACCATCCTGCCTGAGTGCCACTTCAGTCATTTTACCGGGTTCAGGCTGTTCCTGATAGTTCATAGTTTCCGGTAATTTAACATTGGCCCCTTTCTGAACCATCGGTGTTATGACCATAAAGATGATCAGAAGTACCAGTAAAATATCACACAGGGGTACTACATTCGGTTCTGACTTTGCTGAACTTGACCCTGTATCACCGCCGGCCATATCAGGCTCCTTTTCTTTTCAGTTTAATGAAGTGATCGATAAGTTCTGAAGAAGCGTTAGCCATCTCGCCTGTGAAGATATCAACTTTATTCAACAGTGAGTTAAAGAACCAAACAGCAATAATTGCAACACCGATTCCAACACCAGTTGAAATCAGGGCTTCAGCAATACCTGCTGCAACGGTTCCGATTCCACCGGATCCTGAAACTGACATACTCTGAAAAGAGTTAATAATTCCAAAAACAGTACCAAACAGACCTACAAAAGGAGCTGTAGAACCAACTGTAGCGAGAACATTGAGTCCTCTCTTGAATTCATGAACACCTTTAATTGTAGCTCTTTCAATAGCTCTCTTAGCGGATTCAACCTGTTCCACATAAGATGCTTTTGCATCTTCCTGGAATTTCAATTCGTTTAATCCTGCAACCAGAACTTTTGCAAGATGACTGTTTTTAAATTTAATATCAGATGCTAATTTTATTGATTCCTCAATTTTTCCTTCCTGCCAAAGTTTTCCAATCAGACGTAATAAGGTATTTGACTGCTTCTTGGCCTTCTGGTAGTAAACGAGTCTTTCAATGCCTACTGCAATTGTCCATACTGACATAAACAACATGATCATAACAACAATTTTTACGAGGAAGCCCATATGGCTCCAAAGATAAGTTAATTCAAATGACATAATATATACCTCCTGTATTGTGTTTAATTATTGCCTTTGCAAATTAAATTTTATTATAACCGTAAATTTCACCGGTTTCGGAATTCCGTTAAAAATATATGGTTCGTAAACCCATTGACGAATAGCATTAACTGCAGCCTGGTTGAGCAGAGGATGTCCACTTACAACCCTTACATTTTTAACTCTTCCGTAAATATCTGTGACAGCTTCGAGAACTACATTATGTTGAATTCTGGCTCTCAATGCAACCGGTGGATAAACTGGTTTTACTTTTTTAATCAGTGTTGGTTCTTTAACTCTTGTAACAGCCATGCTGTTCAGGTCAGCAGTTCCGGGACTTCCGAGAACTCCTCCGACAACTCCACCCTCAACACCACCTTCAACTCCGCCTTCTACTCCTTCATCGAAACCGAAATCTGTGATCTCTTCTTCTTCGATCTCATCCGGGATCTCAATAGGGGCAACAAGCCTTCCTGTGAGGATCGGCTGATCTTCAACTTCTTTCTTCTCTTTTTTCTTGTCGGATTTACTCTTTGTTTTTTTCTTCGCTGCCGGCGGCGGTGGCGGCGGCGGCGGCGGAGGTGCTGATGTCATGAACACATTAAACACCTTAACTTCAGGTAAATTTGAATCTGCATTCATCAATGGAACGATGATTACAGCAAGAATAAGAATTGCATGTCCTAAAAGTGATGCAGGGAGTGTCATCCACTGCTTTGTTGGCTTTTTATTACCACTTGACTCTATTAATGAATCACCAAACATAATTACCTCCCATACAATAGGATTTCAGAATCCTTTATATAATAAAAACGGTTAAAATTCAAGTATTATTTATTTTTTTTACCCAAAAATTGCTTCTCCCAGATCTTCAGCCATGCACAGGATTGGAATATTGAAGAATAAGTACCTGTTATAACACCTACGATCAATGTGAATGAGAATGCATGAATCACTTCTCCTCCCAGAAAAAACAGGGATAACACAGTTGCAAGGGTAGTTCCCGAGGTTACAATAGTTCTGCTCAGAGTCTGGTTAATACTTTTATCAAGAATCTCTTCAGAATTGTTTCTTCTCATCACTTTAAGATTATCCCTTACTCTGTCAAAAATAACGATCGTGTCATTCAATGAATATCCGACAATAGTCAAAATTGCCGCAACAACAGACAGTGAGAATTCTATATTAAAGAAAAGAATAAATGATAAAGCGATGAAAATATCATGAGCGAGAGTTATAACTGCAGCGATACCAAAGATGAATCTAAATCTAAAGCCGATATATACAAGCATTCCAAGAAGGGCCCATATTGTTGCAAGTGTGGTCTGCTGTCTTAATTTGTATCCAACCTGTGACCCGACAAAATCAACACTGAGAAAAGTGAAATTTCCGAAGAACGCTTTATCTTTCAACAGGGACTCCACCCTTTTCTTTAATCCGAGTTTTTCTATCTCTTCAATTCCCGAGATAAGACCGGTCGAATTGGCTTTTTTAAGACTGTCAATTTTACCTGCACTCTCTACAGCATCCTCAATCTTGATCCCGTCGGAGGCGATAAAATCTGTAATTTTCTTAACGGAGCTATTGTTGACGTCTATCTTTCCGGCAGCAAGATTTGCTTTTTCATCTGAACCCATGAATTGCTCTCTCATCTTTAAAGTTATCTCTTCATGAAGACTGATGTCTTTCCCCTCTTCCTGCCCTATATTTTCATCAAGGCTCTGAATGGTCTTGATAAAGAATTTATTCTCATCACGTCCGACTTTTGTGATCTCAGATTTCCCGAGACCTATCTCCTGAAGAGAATTCCGGAGTTCCCCAACTGTTATGTTTTGTCTGAAACTGACCTCAACCATAGTACCGCCCGTAAAGTCAACCCCGAGATTGAACCCTTTGGTGTAGAAAGTGAAAATTCCGGCTACAATTATCAGGCCGGACACAAGAAAGGCCATCCATCTTTTATTCATAAATTTGAAATCAGGATCTGTTTTAAATATTCTCATTGTTCAACTCCACTTAAATACTAATTTTCTTGATCTTCTTCTTGCCCGAATAGACAATATCAAAGATCACTCTGGACACAAAAACAGCCGTGAACATACTTGCAATGATACCGATCATCAATGTAACAGAAAATCCCTGGATCGGCCCTGTTCCGAATTGGAACAGGAAAACAGCTGCGATTATTGTTGTAAGGTTTGCATCAAAAATAGTCACAAATGCTTTTTTAAATCCCGAATCGATCGCGGATTTTGGAGCTTTCCCTGCCCGGAGATCCTCTTTTATCTTCTCAAATATCAGAACGTTCGCATCAACCGACATACCTATGGTAAGGATTATTCCGGCGATACCGGGAACCGTAAGAGTGGCCTTGAAGTATGCCATAACCCCCATAAGGATTATCAGATTGAAAATAAGCGCCACAACCGAGTTGATCCCGGCACCCTTGTAATAGACAAGCATGAAAACCATTACCAATATTAATCCGAGTAATGAAGCATAAAGCCCTTTACGTATTGAATCAGCTCCGAGTGACGGACCTATCGTCCTCTCTTCAAGATATTTGAGAGGTGCGGGCAAAGCTCCTGACCTGAGTACCAGAGCCATATCATTTACTTCATCGATCGTGTAAGAACCGGTAATCTGATTGTCATATGAAAGAACATCCTGAATGGTCGGTGCAGTTTCGATCCTGTCGTCAAGAACAACAGCCATCCTTTTGCCAATATTGGCAGCAGAAAACCTTCTGATCTTGCTTGCTCCCTGAGAATTCAGGGTAAAACTTACAGCCGGGGCTCCATAGCCATCCTGTCCCCGTTTTGCATTTTTAAGGTCTTTACCGGTAATCACGGTCGCTGTCCTCAATATGTAATATCCTTTATCCATTCTTCTTGAATTGGTCCTGAATATTTTCATATCATCAGCTAATGCACCACCCTGATCTTTTATTGCATCCTCTTCAGTCGCAAAAGGTCCTGACACTACTGCACGGAACTCAAGCATTGCCGTGTTTTTGATCAAACCTTTAACCCTGCCGGGATCATCGACACCCGGGAGCTGGACAAGTATTTTGTCTCCGCCTCCGAGTCCTATCTTCTGGATGGCAGCATTTGACACACCGAATTCATCGACCCTGTTACGGATAGTTTCAATAGCCTGATCGATCGAAAGATCTCTCATTCTCATTTCAACATTGGGAATCAGGGTGAGAGTTGTCTGATTACCGGCAAAAACATATTCATAATCTTTATATTCATCATCAAGAATATCTTTTACCTTTCTTTCATCATCAAAGGATATTCCGTATAACTCAATTTTGTTAGTCCCTTCTCTTCTGATGTTCTCATATTTAATGCTCGACTCTTTTAAAAGAGATTTAAGCTGCTCAATGCTCTGTTCGGTCTGGATCTCGATAGCCTTGTCGGTCTGAACTTCAAGCACGAGATGCATACCGCCTTTGAGATCAAGTCCCAAATTGATCTTTTTGTCGGGGGGATAGAGCATCAGTATCGAGAAAGCTATAACCAATACTATAAGTCCGACCTTCCACATATTTGTATTATTCATTTTCGCCTCCAGAAATTAAGGGATTTATTAACCGGTCAGCCAATCCTGTTCAGGATTTAACAGCTTCTCCGCCCGGCGGGATAACAGCTGAAATAGATGTTTTTGTTATCTGAATGTTTGTATTTTTATCAATTTCTATCTCGACCCTGTCTTCCATAACTCTTTTAACAGTTCCGAAAATTCCGCCAGCTGTAACAATCCTTTCTCCGCCTTTAAGTGAATTTATCAGTTCCTGATGCTGCTTCTGTTTTTTCCTTGAAGGCATTATGATCAGAAAATAAAATATCACAAAAATAATTATGAAAGGAATTAAAGCACTAATCATACTTGGTTGCTGCTGGGCAGCGCCACCGGCTGCAGCCTGTCCGTATAGAAACATTGTTATTCTCCTTTATTATATTTAAGCAGAAATTTATCCTTAAATTCTGTAAATTTATCAGAAAAAATAGAATACCTTATTTTCTGCATAAAATCAAGGTAGAACCGGAGGTTGTGGATTGAATTCAAAATCGAAGAGTTGATCTCTCTGGAGATGTAAAGGTGTCTCAAATATGACCTCGAAAAATTCCTGCAGGTATAACATCCGCAATCATTATCAAGGGGAGAAAGATCAAACTTATGTTTCTCGTTCTTTATTGATATTTTCCCCGACCAGGTGAAAAGTGAACCGTTCCTCGCATTCCGGGTTGGCATCACACAATCAAACATGTCTATACCTTTTTCTATTGCGAACAGCATCTCCTCCGGGGTCCCCGAACCCATAAGATATCGGGGCTTCTCCGGGTCCATTGCAGGGACTATATGAGAGATGATTCTCATGAAATCATCCCTGCTCTCTCCCACACTCAGGCCCCCCACCGCATAACCGTCAAACCCTGCTTTTGTCAATCTTCCCAGAGATTCGGTACGCATATTTTCATTAAGGCCTCCCTGGATTATCCCGAACTGCATATTCCCTTTCCTACCTGTCTCAAGGAACCTGTCTCTGGCCCGTATAGCCCAGCGGGAAGTTATATCAAGTGCAAATCTGTCCTGTTCCGGAGTTGCAGGAGTTCCTGCAAAGTTGTCAAGGACCATTTGGATATCTGAATCCAGAGTGTTCTGAATATCAACCACAGATTCAGGGGTCAGGAAAAACTTTGACCCGTCGAGATGTGATTTGAACTCAACCCCTTCCTCTTTCACCTTCGAATTCCCCTGGAGAGAAAATATCTGGAATCCTCCGCTATCGGTTAAGATAGGTTTGTTCCAAGAAATAAATTTATGGAGAGACCCTGCTTTTTTTATTACTTTCATTCCGGGGCGAAGAAACAGGTGGTAGGTATTGCCAAGAATTATTTGTGACCCTATTTCATTCAGCCTTTCCGGAGTTACACCCTTAACTGCACCTGCAGTTCCTACAGGCATAAATATCGGTGTCTCAATATTACCGTGATTTGTTGTTAAAATACCCGCTCTTGCCCCGGTACCTCCCTTGTCAGTTCTTTTCAGTTCAAACATCAGACCCCTTCTTGATTATTTTAAAAATTTTCTCTGCTATCATCTCCGGTTTTTCTACTTCTCCTGTACTTTTTCCGTACTCCCCCCCTTTCAAAGGCGGTGGGGATACAAGTGAAAATTCTATGTCTTTGAACTCCCGGCCGTAAGAGAGAGTAAGCATCTGAAGTCCTGATTTTGCAATAGCGTAAGGCAATATTTTACTATACGGTTTAATTTCTCCGACACCTTCGTAGGCAATGTTTACAACCGAATTAAGAGGTCCCGACCCTGCAAGCGAAGAAATTATTTCATTTGGAACTACCAGATTGTTGTGGAAATCCGAGATCAGGTCCTCCGATTTCAAATCTCCTGTATCTTTATAGGTTATGGGGCCATAATTATTTATTAATGCACTGCAGACTTTCAGTTTACTGATGTTCCGTTTTATAAAATCTCTTGTTCTCTCCAAAGTGGAAAAATCCCCCTTCAGCCATTCACATGATCCGCAGGAAGCCCCTTTTTTTCTATAATAGTGTGCAAAAACGAACCAGCCTTCATCTGTAAATTTTTCAACGAGACTTCTTCCGAGGAGCCCGGATGCACCTGTTATAAAGATACCTCCCGGATCATCCACTTATAGTCCCGTCCTTTCTCTGAAAAGCCTGAAAGTGTTATCCATTAACATTGCAACAGTCATCAGACCGACACCTCCGGGGACTGGAGTATAAAATGAAGATTTCTTGAATGCATCGGGATGAATATCACCAGTGATCGAATATCCTTTCTTCTCAAATTTCTCAATTTCTTTTTCTGTACAGAATTTTTCCGCCTCTTTCAGAGAATCGATCCTGTTGATTCCGACATCGATAAGCACCGCTCCATCTTTAACCATATCAGGAGTTACAAAACCGGGTCTTCCGACTGCAGAAACAACAAGATCCGAAGCGGAGATCAATTCAGGGATATTCTGTGTCCGTGAATGGCAGATGGTTACTGTGGCATTTCTGTTGGTAAGCATACTCGCCATCGGCTTACCTACTATATAACTCCTGCCGATAACTATGCTGCTCATCCCGGTAACATCTATATTGTACTCATCAAGCATTCTTACTACTCCGGAGGGGGTACAGGGGAAAATATCTGTCCTTCCTAACATTATTTTCCCCAGATTAACAGGATGGAATCTGTCCACATCTTTTGCCGGATCTATCATATCAAGGTATTTCCAGGCATCAAATTTATCAGGAAGCGGCAGCTGGACAAGGATCCCGTCAATCCCGTCATCATTGTTCAGCATTTCAATAACAGAGGTTAATTCCCCGTCCGTAACCGAACTGACAAGGGATATCACTTCAGACCGGAAACCGAGCTTCTTTGCTTTTTTCTCTTTGCTTTTGACATAGATGGCGGATGCCGGATCTTCCCCGACCTTAACAACTGCAAGCCCGGGAGGCCTCCCTGCCTTCTTTATCAGCGGAATAGAATCTTCCACTATACTTTCAATAACTTTGATTGAAACTGCTTTGCCGTCCAAAATTTCCATTTTTGCCTCCGGACCGGTTCCGGCCCATTGAGTATTATAACACCGGAAGATAAGAGTTTAAATAAATACCTGAACCTGTCAGTCCAGCAGATGTGTGACAAGACCCGATCTTAATTTGGGTTCAAACCAGGTACATTTCGGAGGCATTATATTCCCCGAATCAGCCACATCGAACAACTCTTCGATAGACGTGGGATAAAGTGAAAAAGCAACTTTGAATTTCTTGCTGTCAACAAGTTTTTCAAGCTCTCCGGTCCCTCTTATACCGCCTACAAAATCGATACGCTTATCCTTCCTCGGATTAGAGATCCCCCAGACAAAATCAAGCGCATTGTTCTGAAGGATTGCAGCATCTAGTGAGTCCACAGGATGACCTGCATCATAACTGTCAGATTTTGCTTTCAGCAGATACCATTTACCGTCAATATACATGCAGAATTCTATTTTATTTTCAGGCTCCTTCAGACCGGTCTCTTCATATGAGAACTTCTCTGATAATTTCAGGAAAAGTTCCGCCTTGCACATGCCGTTCATATCCTTCAGAACCCTGTTGTAAGGGAGGATCTTCATCTGGTTATGCGGGAATATCACAGAGAGGAAAAAATTGTACTCTTCATCACCGGTATGATCCGGATTTGCCTTCTCCCTCTCCAGCTTTATATTTGTACCGGAAGCAGATCTATGGTGACCGTCAGCAACATAGAGATTTTCTATTTTTAAGAATGCATTCTTTATTGCATCTATCATCTTTTCATCTTTAACGACATAAAGGATATGGTGAACCCTGTCATCTGTTGTAAAATCATATTCAGGTTCATTTTCCATACACTTATCCATTAGATCAGTAATATTCTCTGTATCCTTGAATGTCAGAAAGACCGGACCGGTATTGGCATTAAGGGTTCTGATATGACGCATCCTGTCCCTCTCTTTATCTTCTCTGGTCAGTTCATGCTTTTTTATTTTATCATCGATATAATCCTGAGCTGATGCCCCGGCGACCAGGCCTGTCTGAACATGCCCCATCCATTCCTGCTTGTAGATGTAGAAATATCTTTCGCTGTCCTGCACCAGAGTCCCCTCTTTGATAAACCTTGAAAAATTTTCTGCCGCTTTATCATAAACCTGATCGGAATAAAGATCTGTCCCTTCAGGAAGATCGATCTCGGGCTTTACTATATGCAGGAAAGAGAATTCATTTCCCGATGCGAAATCTCTTGCTTCCTCTGAATTTAAGACATCGTAGGGTGGAGATGCAACTTTCTCAGCCAACTCCCTTTTTGGTCTTACCCCTCTGAACGGTTCTACTCTGGCCATATTACCTCCAATGGGCTATTATAAGAAAACTATCGAATCTGTCAATATTTACTAATCGAAAATCTTAGATTTTGAATTAAACGGAAATTTTTTTAAAAAAAATTTTGATAATCCTTTTACATTAATATTAAATTATAATAGTCAGGAATTTTTTCCCTTTTTCTTCAATTCGGTTTTCAGTTTTTCATTTTCCTCATACAAATCCTTCATTCTCAATTCCCGTTCGACTGTTGCATCAACAAAACGTTGAAGATCAGATACTTTTTCATTCAAATCTCTGGTTTTCTTCTCCACTTCAATTTCAAGACCTTCTTTTAGTCGAAGAATCTCTTCCACATTTTTTTTCTGTTCGGTAACATCCTGGACTACACCGAATATCTGAATGGGAATACCATCAGGATCCCTCCGGTAAATAATCTCCCTGCTGTTCAGCCAGTGCCATTCTCCGTCGATGTTCTTCATCCGGTATTGATGTTCAATAGATTCATTATCTCTGGCAGCAGCATATCTAGGAAGTATTTCCCCAAGGTAAATTTTGTAATCCTCAGGATGCATCAATTTTGGGATAAGCTGATCTCCCATATCTTTAATCTGCTGAGCGGTATAACCAAGCACACTTTCAATTCCATCGTTACTGTAGATGTTTTTCTTTGCTTCAATATCATAAATATATAGTATATCAGGGCTGAGATTGACCATGGATTCTACGAATTGTTTGCTTTCGATCAGTAATTTTTCAGATTTTTTATTTTCAGAAATATTCTCAACAACATGGACACATCTATTCAGCTCTCCCTTTTCACTATAAATTGGATCAACCGTGACCTTAAGCCAGCGTCCATTCTCCTCGAACTCCATCGACTCGGACTTCCCCGACTCCCGGATTCTCACCAGCGGGCAATCAGGATAGTGGTCTGTCAGGCCATGAACCAATTCAAAACATTTTTTTTCTTTAATCTCACTCTCATTAAGGCCGAACATGGACAATGTTGCAATGTTGTATTGTAAAATTGTCCCTTCCAGATCAATTATGCTGACTGAATCAGAGATCGCATCAAAGGTAGATTGCCACTCTGAAGCAACTCTCCGGATTTTCTCCTCAAACTCTTTCCTGTCCGTTACATCTCTATAATTTACAACAATACCTCTGACAGCATTTGTATGTAAAAGATTTGTCCCTGCCCCTTCCAGGAATTTGAATTTTCCCTTTTTATCCTTGAACCTGAAATTAACCGGTACTGTCTCTCCGGGATTTTTCAATAAATCCACAAACTGCTTCTCTATTCGTTTCTGGTCGTCAGGGTGAACTAATTTGAAAACATTTGTCCCGATCAACTCTCCAGTGGCGTATCCCAACACTCTCTCATGTGCAGAACTTTCATAAACAATGTTTCCATTATCATCAAGAATCGATATGACATCATTTGAATTTTCTATAAGTGACCTGAAATACTCTTCGCTCTGTTTTAATTTTTCTGAAATCAACACCCTATCAGAAATATCATGAATAATTGAAAATAGAATCTTTTTCTCTCCTATATTTACAGGAGTTGAATGAACTTCCACAGACCTGATCTCATCATTTTTTAATCTATGCTGAAATAAAAAAAAATTACGTTTCATTTCTTTTGCCCGTAGACGTTCAAAACGGATCTCTTCTGCAGGCATTGTATTTATTTGATCAATTGACATACTGCAGAGTTCTTCAATTGAATATCCGTAAAATAGTGAAGCTGCATTATTTGCTTCAAGGATCTTTCCTTCTTCAGGATCAATAAGGAGCATTATTGCATTGTGTGTTTTGAAAATATTTCTAAAAATATCATTATTTTGATCGGAAATATTAGGGGGGATATTATCTTTCATTGCACTTGCTCCCGGGATACTATATTTAAATACCATAAAAAAAAAATAATAAATACAAAAATAAGTCACGATTCACTTATTCTCTTAAGAATGTTTAATTGGATTGTAGGATCTCCAATTTCTTTTTAAAACACTAAATATCACTCTTTTTCTTCAGTTCAGCCTTCAGTTTTTCATTCTCCTCAAACAATTCCTTCATCCTCAATTCCCGTTCAACAGTGGCATCAACAAAACGTTGAAGGTCATTAACTTTTTCCCTCAACTCCTTCGTCTTCGCTTCGACCTCTTTTTCCAGCCCCTCCTTCAGTTTCAAGATCTCTGCACGATCCCTTTTCTGCTCAGTAATGTCTCTGGTTACTGAAAGCAGATTGTCCCCTATTATGGTTACAGTACTTTGAAAATCCCTCCATTCTCCTGCTTTGTTTTTAAAACGGTATTCGATCATCTCACTAATCTTATTTTCCTCTCCGGAAAACAGCTTTTTTAATCTCATCGCCACATAATTTTTCAAAAGGGGGAAAATCACTTTTTTATCCTCCGGATGAACGAAGTCAAAAAATGACCGCCCCAGCAAATCCTTCTCTTTCATTCCGATTACGCTTTCAAGAGAGGGGCTGACATACAAGTATTTTACCCGGTGATCAAATGTAGTAATCGCAATATTATCCGCTGTATTTTCCGCAATGAGCCGGAATTGCTCTTCCGACTTTATCAGGGCTTCGGTTGCGTTTTTTCTCTCTGTGATTTCGGTCAGGGACCCGGAAATAGAAACAGTCTTCCCATTGACTACATGGGGGAATTCCCTAACCTCCACCCAGATCTTTCTCCTGTCCTTCCTGACCAATTCGAGCTCATAAGGGGGCTGACGTTCACCAGTCTCAATCGCTTTTATTGTATAATTGAATCCAATCTCATTAATGGGATGGTCAGAGGTAAACTCAGTCCATTTCACCATAGCTTCTTTCACGGAGTATCCCAGGATCTGCTCCACCTGAGGGCTGAGATAGGTCAGAACATGATCGGAGGTATGTGAATAGAAAAGATTAGTACTGTTCTCCATGATATTTCTAATCTGTGACTCGCGTTCTTTCAGTTTCTTCTCTGCTACCTTTATTGATGTACGGTCCCAGAGATACGATCTTGTCCCTTCAACTTTCCGCCGTTTTTCCAACAAGATTGTCTCTGCCTCAAGATAGATCGTCTCCCCGTCTTTCCGGATCCCGCGGAATTCATAAGAGCGAGGGGCATCTTTCCCTTTCAGCCTGTTTTTATGATGTTTCATTACAACGGCAACTTCATCCGGATGCACCAGTGTGTCGATCGACATGTTCTTTATCTCATCTTCAGAATATCCGAATATCTCACATAATCTCTGGTTAAAATATGTGATGTGGCCTTTCTTATCATCAATGAGGATGGCAATTCCGGCTTTTTCCACCAGGTCTTTGTATCTTTCTTCCGCCTCAATATTTTTCCTAAGATCTCTGACGATTGCCATCGGCCTTTTTATACCACGCCACATTGTGGTGGTGGTTGACAACTCAACAGGTATTTCTTCACCGTCTTTTCTAATAATAATTCTTTCATATTTCGAAGGGACAGTTTTGCCTGCAAGCCTCTCCTTCATTCTTTTCTTAAGTTTTTTCTGGTCTTCCGGCTTTGTGAATTGCCAGGCGGAAATGTTTTTTAATTCTTCACTCGAATATCCAGTGATCTCAGTGAATTTGGAGTTCACATAAAGATGAAATCCCTCCTCATCACAAATTGCGACCCCATCCATAAGATTCTCAACCAGAGCTTGGAAGCTGGCATCGATCCCATCAACTTTATTTTTCAGAGTTTTATTTCCCATCGCTTTTTTCTCACTTAAATACAGTGTGAAAATCTCAATATCAGTTTAGATAATAAGAATATGAATTGCAAATATGCAGAAACAATTTCAATTGAAAAATTCTTCCAATTTATCCAGGGGTAAAAAAAATTGAGATCCTATTTTCGATCTCAAAGACCAGAAATCTTATTGCTTTTTCTTTAATTCTGCTTCCAATTCCTCAATTTTGTCTGATAACTTCTTCATTCTCAATTCCCGAATTACCGATTCCTTGAAAAAACTTTTAAGCTCAGAAACATTCTCAGTCAACTCTTTAGATTTTTCAGCTACCTGAAATTCCAGGCTCTTTTTTAAATTTTCAAGCTCTTCAACAGACTTTTTCTGTTCAGTGATATCTTCAAAAACAGTAGCAAAATAACCCTTTTTCGGGCAATATGAATTAATTAAATACCACTTCTGAAGTGGTTCAAAAAATCTTTCGAATTGTACTGCTTCTCCGGTTGAAGCAACCTTGCCGTAAAGTTCGATCCATCGGGCTGACTCCTTCTCAATTCCGGGGAATACTTCAGTAACTTTTTTCCCGATTAATTTTTCTTTTGCCAATCCTGTCATCCTTTCAAAAGAATCATTCACCTCAAGGAAAATATAATCTGTCGGATTATCATCTTTATCTTGAACTATCTTATGAAGTGCAAAGGCACTGGTCATATTTTCAAACAAACTACGGTATTTT
Organism: uncultured bacterium; assembly: GCA_942492175.1. Taxonomy (GTDB): domain Bacteria; phylum Acidobacteriota; class Aminicenantia; order UBA2199; family UBA2199; genus UBA647. The sequence goes on along the minus strand of CALODR010000010.1, from coordinate 329,804 downwards.
CTCTCACTGTCATTTAACTTTTCTTCCTGTTGTTTACGGCCGGTAATCTCGGCTTCCAATCTTAAGTTAGTTTGTGTCAACTCTGAAGTCCGTTCTTTTACACGTTGATCAAGCTCGACAAATGCTTCCTGTAATTTTTTATCTGAATTCATTCTTTCAATTCTATTTCTCTTTGAGATAATATAACCCATAATTATAAAACCGACTCCCAGGAGCCAAACTATCGAAAACGAAAATACATGCGAATTTATTGACTGGGTTTTTTCAATAAGGTAATCAGACATAGGTACAGAAACGCTCACCCCACCGCGTACATCCCCGACATGATAACCCTGATGGGCATGACATTTAAGGCATCCTATTTGTGTGATCAAAGGTTTCATCAGACGGAGAAACGGCTTTCCTTCCTGCTGAACGAATTCAAGCATTTCTGTCTCCCCTTTTTCAAATAATTCGAGGGCCCTTTTTTCCCACACATCAGGAGTATTTTCAGGACGTAACGGCCTCAGACTGGTGATATGACCTGCAATGCCGTAAGCTTCGGTGAAATATTCATTCAGTTGACGTAATGCATAGGCCGGATTCATAAGGGTTAACTTTAAACCTGAAGGGGTATCAATATCCCGTTCGGGGATGTGTGACAGGAAAGGATTCGGCGGCGTTCTTTGTGTGACCGGGACATAAAATCCACCATGTGTTGTTGCCCAGAATCTGAATGCTTTATCTCTCTTAAAGTGGGAACGCGCTTCTCTGACAACAAGATTATCAGTCGCTTTTGTCAATGCAATAATATCCAGTACAACCAACCCTATAATGATCATCGTCCATGCAGCAGCGATCAATAAGGTGTTTTTTATCAACTTAGTGAAGCTTAATTCATCTTTTTTCATTTTAATACCCTGCTTATAACATACATTACTAACTTAATATTAGTATAATTTTTTTTTATAAATTTAACAAATATGGAATATATGTGATAATTCTTTTAATGAACTACATTTTATCGTTAGGAAGCAACAAGGGCGACAGGAAAGAATTCATTATAAAAGGACTTGAGTTCCTCTCAACACTCGGAAATATCACCGACAAATCTTCTGTTTATGAAACGACTCCAGTGGGAATGAGTTCGGGGACAAGAAATTTTTATAATGCGATCGCTATCATTGAATCCGACATCTCCCCTTACGGATTCCTTGAAAGAATAAAACAATTTGAACAGGAAATGGGGAGGGATATTGCTGATTCTCATTTGAAATCCAGGGAGATCGATATCGATATAATTTTTGCAGGAAATGAAATAATTAAAACCAACACACTTGAAATTCCTCACCCAGAGATGGCCAACAGAAAATTTGTTCTATTACCTTTGTCAGAAATCGCGCCGGACATGATCAATCCCGGAAATGGAAAAACAATCTCAGAAATTCTAGAACACCTTGAATCTGACGAAAAAGTCAGCAGGTTATAAAATCACTAGGGTTTATACTTTAAAAAGTATCTCCAGGAGGTCATCCTCAAGTGTTTTTTTGGGGTTTTCAACTATCCTCCCTATCTCTTTGCCATCTTTGAATATGATAAAAGTAGGCACCCTCTCCACATTCAATTTTTCAAAATAGTACTTGTCTCCGGGCTGTTTTCTGTTTGCATGAAAATAATTAACCTTTGTCCCTTTAATACCCATTTCATCTAGTATTCTCATAAAAGGGGGGACATTGTTTTCAGAATCCCCGCACCAGAATGCAAAATAAATATTGACAGATGTCAGTTTATCGCTCTTTGTTTTTAATAACTCAATTATTTCAGGATTGAAAGAATACTCATTATATATTTGTTTCCAGACATTCTTTTCAAAGATCTCATCCCTTACCGAAGGTTCCGTTGATAGGAGAGGGACCACAAAAACAAGAATTAACAGTGAGATTATTTTTTTCATCAGATCATCTTTACATTATGTATGATAAGTTTAACAGTCCCCTTTTTCCCGAGAGAAATAACAGCACCATCCCGAAGAACCTGTTCTTTAATCTTGATACCGTTAAGATATATTCCGTTGGTAGAATTATGATCGATCACTTTCAAATTATTTCCGGATCTGTAAAAGGAGCAATGAAGTTTTGAGATTATCGGTTCTGCAATTATTATTCCCACTTTTGAAGGATCGCGGCCGACACTGATACCTTCATCTGAAACTCTGTAAGATGAAATTTTTTCTCCATTTATAAGAACATCTATCTCATTGAAGAAATTTTTCTTCTTCTCATCAGGTTCAGGAATTTTATCACGCGGGATATTTTCAACAAGGGTCTCCTCCGGAAATGTAGGCGGTGTATCTCCTTTAAAGAACTCCTTATTCCTTTCATAAATTGGTTCAAACTTCTTTTTTTCAGAAAACCTCTTAAAAAATTTTTTGAACATTATTGGACCCCTAAAATATATTTATTAATAAAACCGGAAACGAATTTCTCCCCTTCCCTGCTTTTCCTCCTAAGTATAAATACATGCTTCCTGACTTTCCCTTTGACAAAAAAAGATATCTCAATTCCAAAATTCCCTTTCCTCTTTATTACACTTTTCACCATATCTGATGTTACAGCAAAACTATGTAGCCGCTTCGTGACGGAATTAAATATGATCAGCCCTTTTTTCAAGATGATCTGGCCGGAACAACCTTTGTTGAAAAATCCATGTTTGTGATAAAACCTGAGGACAACTGATCCCCCTTTTTCCACAGCTTTCCTCCAGTTCTCTTCAGCTTCAGGATATTTTTCCTGAATAAATTTAATTCCTCCGGAAATAGAATAAAGATCGGGGTTTGCAGCTCCGGATTTAATGAGATCGGAAATATTTTTCTCTGCATTTTTAAAATCACGCTGTTCAACCAGCTTCCTTAACCTTATAAGTTCCGCTTCAAGGTTAACATCTGTCATCGTTTTATCGGGAAGATTCGTACTGTCTGATATCTCCTGCTTTTTAGTATCCTCTATATTCTTAACAGGATCTTTTTTTATTTCTACTTTTTTTGGAATAATTATCTTTGTCTTTTCAGGTTCCTTTTTCTCTTCCGTAATTTTTCTTTCCGGTTTTTTCTCAGGGATCTTTAAAGTTTCTGACTCTGTCTTATTTTCTGTCTTGGCAACATCTCTCGTTATATCATCAGGTATCTGCTCTCCACTATCTTCTGAAGCCGGGTCTTTATCCACAGGCTTACCCTTCTCTTCACTGATTTCAGTGGGAGTTGGATCAAGGTTTATTGATTGTTGTCCTTTATCCTTCAGAACAAAAATATAAATAGCTGCACCGGCCAGGAATACTAACAATAAGGATAAAATTCCAAACAGAAATTTATTTCCTCTTTTCGCGGCAGTCCCGACAGTCTCAATCTTTGTAAACTTCTGGTTGCCGCTTCTTGTAACAATAGTTTCTGAAATCGTATTCTCGATCCCCTCTATTGCTTCCAGCATTTCAGAAGCAGATTGAAATCTCTTTTCCGGTTTTTTCTGGAGAGCCTTTAGAATAAATTTTTCTATCTTTGAACCGATCTCGGGATTAAAAATAGACGGCCTTGGAGGAGGTGTCTCCAGATGAGCCTTCTGAACCTGGAAATCTGAATTGGTCTCTGAATCAAAAGGTACTTTTCCGGTAACCATTTCATAAAATGTTATACCTACAGAATAGAGATCCGAACGGAAATCTACTTTCTCTCCCATTATCTGCTCGGGGGGGGTATACCATGGAGTACCGAGAAGCATACCTGTTTTTGTAAGTCCCTGCGTCCCGAATACCTTAGCTATTCCGAAATCTGACAATTTCACCTGATTCTGGGTATCAATGAGAATATTTGCAGGCTTAATATCACGATGAATAATATTCCTTGAATGGGAATATTCAAGAGCCTTCAGGACCTGTTTGATATAATAGATCGCATCTGAAATGGATAGAATATTCTGTTCCCTCAGAAGTACCTTCAGGTTTTTCCCGTCAATATACTCCATTGCAATAACATTGTCTTCACCTATTTTATTAAAGCTGAAAACGGTAACTATATTGGGGTGATTCATCTGCCCCTGTGTCATTGCCTCCACTTTGAACCTTTCCATCAACTGGAAATTACTTGCCAGTTCCGAGTGGATAACTTTCAGCGCTACCTCACGGTTGAGCATCGTATCTAATGCATAATAGATCGTACCCATACCTCCGCGTCCGATCTCAGCCTTTATCTGAAAGTCCCCTTTCTTTTTTCTCCTATTTTTATCATTATTTTACCGACATTTTATATATCTTTTTCTCATCATCGATAGCCACCAGCCCATTTGACGCCTTATCAAAATAGATTTGCTCAAGTTTTATCCTGTGCTTACCAAACCTGTATTTATCCCGGAAAAGGATATCTCCGTTCTTAACTGCAAGAAATTCACTTTTTAAAAATATAAGAGAGATAGAATTGATCGATTTTATCATCAGTGTATCTCCTCCTATAAATTTTTTTATTTCTTCGCTTTTTACACCTGAGGGGAATTGTCTGACAAGATCCAGCTTCTCCTTCTCTTCAAATTTTAATTGACGAAAGATTATCCCGGTAAGATTTCCTGAGAATTCAACCGGCTTATCTCTTTTCAATAGTAATAAAGCGAAAACCAGAATCATAATGAAGAGCAGTGAGATCATCAAAAAAAAAGAGCGTTCCTTTTTCCCCTTTTTGATCTTTATGGGTTCAGTCCTGTGTTTCTTTTCCCCTCCCGCATGGGCAATGACAACAGTAACATTATCAAGTCCGCCATTCCTGTTGCTCAAAGCTATAAGCTCTTCCACGGCTTTTTCCGGGGGGTAAGACATACAATATTCTTTGATCACATCATCTGTGACCATGTCTGTAAGTCCGTCAGAGCAGATAAGAAAAATGTCATCTGACCTAACTTCCAATCCGGTAATCTCATCCGGATGGAAGGTCTCTCTTGCTCCGAGAGACATATAGAGGATATTTTTCTGGGGATGACGTCTTGCTTCTTCAGCAGTTATCCTCCCCTCCGATACCATCTTCTCTACAAATGTGTGATCAGTAGTAATTCTCTTAATCTCTCCATCGCGGACGAGATATATCCGGGAATCACCTATGTGTACTATATTTGCTTTCTTTTTCGATATAAGAAGAGCACTGAATGTAGTCCCCATACCCCGTTTATCCAATTCGGAGGAAGCTTTTTTCAGGACTGCCGAATTGGATCTGTTTATAGATTGAAGTAAGGCCGCAGGTATGGATGTGCCCTTTTTTCTTATTATTTCATATTGCTTTACAAAGGTTTCAACACCGAGTTTTGAAGCAACATTTCCCGCCTGATGTCCCCCCATACCGTCCGCGACAATGAGAAGGAGTTCATTTTCACCTATACTTTTTATAGCAAAAAAATCTTCATTATTATCGCGGACTTTCCCAATGTCTGAACCACCGTATGAAATAATCTCCATTTCGTCCTGTTTTCTGTAATAAACCGCCTTTAATAAAACCTTTATCATACGGGGTTTTTTTTGTCAAACAGCCTTTGGTATTATATTTTCCCGATTTATAAAATTATATTTCATACAGGAAATTTTATAATTTTGCCTGAATAATCAGAGTTGATCCAGAGCGGGTTAAATTCTTCATTTATTATAATTTCACTGAAAAAATTTTGAGAGAAATTTTGAAGGATTTTATCATTAAGGATCATAAGATAATCAATGTCCTCTATTTCATTCAAAATTTCCAGTCTCTCTTCCAGCGGTGTGTACACTCCCTTTTTCTCAACAGCTGCAAAAAGGAGATCCCCCCGCTTTTTAGCAAATCCTATCAGATCGATATGGAACGGTTTCAGCAGGTCAAAAATCCCACCGGTTAATATTATTTTTTTTTTTGAAAGATCCGGAAAATCAGTTTTTAGGGAGACAGGATCGATCAGTTTCCTTAATTCAGGATAGGATGACATTATTTTCCTTTCTTAAATTTAATATTATCAGGAAAATCCCACTGGTGCTGAACCCTTGCTATTCCGATATCCCTGTACTTTGAAGTAACCTTGAAGTTATACATGAAATGGTGATAGTCGAATGGGAAACCATCCCTCTTATGCACCGCAAGATTCAAAAAATAAGTGCCGTTGACAAGATTAAGAGCTGGAATTGAAATTTTTACTTTCCCGCTTCCTGTCATTTCAGCGGCTTTTAAATTTTCAATTTGTGTGTTCGATCCGTAGCAATTGACTCCCTCTGAATTCAGAATGGCAAGGCCGAAAACAAAATCCTTCTCTTGCTTCTTCGCCTTAACATCAAATTCTATACTGAGGGGTTCATTAAAGGAAAAGACATATTTCTCTTTGCCCTTATTATCTCTCATTTTTACATTGGTGATCTCTACATCCCTGCTTCCCCATCGCTTCTCTTTATCAAGGCTTCCTATCGATTCCTTGAACTGGTGATCTTCAGAAGCCTGCGCCTCATCCTTTTTCCCTATGTATTCAAGATAAGCATCGGTTATACGTTTCGGATACCCTTTCTTAAATATTTTCCCTGACCGGATCCAGATTACTTCATCACTGATCCGTTCAACTGTAGCCAGGTCATGAGAAACAAAAACGATCGTTTTCCCCTTTCGTTTGAACTCATTGATCTTATCAAGACATTTCGGGACAAATGATGCATCCCCAACTGCAAGGACCTCATCGATCAGAAGTATATCCGGGTCAACATTGATCGCAATTGAGAAACCGAGCCTCATATACATTCCTGAAGAGTAGGTTTTAACAGGATTGTCAATAAAATCCTCAAGCTCAGCAAACCTTATTATGTCTTCCAGCTTCTCCTCGATCCTCTTTTTTGATAAACCGAGAATACTCCCGTTAATAAAAATATTCTCCCTCCCTGATATTTCAGGATGAAAACCTGCGCCCAGTTCTATCAAAGCACTGATCCTTCCCTCTGTTTTTACTTCTCCGGCGGAGGATTTGGAAATACCGGCCAGAATTTTCAGCAGGGTGCTTTTCCCCGATCCATTCTCACCGATAACACTGAGAGTCTTCCCTTTTTTTACTTCAAAACTCACACCTTTCAGGGCTTCGAAAACCTCCTCGCTTTTAAGATCCGCAAATAATGTTCTACTGAGGAAAGCGCTTTTAAGGGTCAGAAATTTATGTTTGTTCGAATATTTTTTGTAATATTTCCGGAGGTCTTTTACAACAATCGAGTCCATGTTATACCTCCTCCACAAATGTGTCGCGCAATTTGTCGAATAATTTATAACCGAGCCAGAACAGAATAAGTCCGACGATTAGTGTGACTGCGAGTTTTTTATAATGGGGAAGGGATCCATAGAAAAAAAGGTATTGGTACGCTTCAACAATATGGGTCATTGGATTGAGAGAGAGAAACAATTTCAGGAATTTTGACTTCTGGATCGGTTCAAAAGAGAAGGGGTAGATTATCGGAGTAACAAAGAACCACAACGTGATCAGATTAACAAGCAGATCCTTGATATCACGGAAATGGACCGTCAGCGCTGAAATAAAAAAGCCCAGTCCCATGGTAAAAACAAATTGGACCAGCATAGCAATGGGGAGAAACAGAACCCATAAACTCAGCGATTTCCCTAGGATCAGAAACGCCAGGATCAGAACCGGAACGCCCAGGACAAAATGGACCATGTTTGTAATAACCACCATCATCGGGAGAATTTCAACCGGAAAGTTGATCTTTTTTATCAGTGAACCGTGAGCAATCAGAACGTTTGCCGACTCAAGGATGGAGGAGGAAAACCATGTCCACGGAAGAATGCCCGTAAAGAAAAATACCGAATAATAGATCGATTTTTCCATTTCCGCATACTTCGGTTGAAAGATTAGTCCAAATACTATCGAATATACCGTAACCAGCAATATGGGGTTCATAAAACTCCAGAAGAATCCGAGAACAGTTCCTCTGTATTTAGCCTTTAATTCCCTGACGACCATGACAATAAGGAGCTGCCTGTAACGGTATAACTCTTTTATACTTTCTAACATGTCACCTTCCTGCCAAAATTAATTCCATCTCATCAGAGTAGACTCCGACGGAACGGTATATGATCAATGGAGGAATCTCCTCAAGATCACTTTCAGAATTGGTCAATTGTATCAGAAATCTCTCAGGTTTGCCATTTTCGAACGAAAACACCTTCCTGACCTTAACCGGAAAAAGCCCCTGCATCCCTGCAATATCGATAAGTTCTTCATATCGAAGGTATGGGAAAACAAGAAAAACATTCCCCCCCTTCCCCAATATTGAACTGCACCCTTTTAACAAACGATCCAGGTTAATATCAATTTCAAACCTTCCTCTCCTCATCTCTTCATTATTGCTCAGATACCCTTTTCCCGTCTTTAGATAGGGAGGGTTCGAAAATATGTTCATTATCCCTTTATAATTCGGAGAAATCTCAAGAAAATCTCCATTTATCACTTCAAACTTAGACTGAAGAGAATTTTCCGCTATACTCATTTCTGTCAATTCCGCAAGTCCTTTCTGAATTTCGATCCCCGTAATAAACTGAAACTTTTTCAAATAGAGAAGCAGCAAAGAAATAACTCCCGAACCCGAACCAACCTCAAGAGCACTATCTGCTGAAACTGGAATAAAATCAGCAAGTATAGGGGAGTCCACACTAAATCTGTATCCTTTTTTATGCTGAAAGATTTTTACTTTATTTTTATAAAAGTAGTCCAGAGAGATTTTTTCTCTATCATACCTGGTCATTTTTCAAGTATTTGAATATCATATTCAGGCAATAATTGATCGTCCTGATCTTTACCACCTCTCTGTCTCCGGGAAAGATCCTGTATTCACCCGTCTCCTTATCCTTTGTACTCAGATGCATAAAAACCAGCCCAACGGGTTTCTTTTTTGTACCGCCTCCCGGCCCTGCAATACCGGTAATTGAAACACCCAGATCAGAACCTGTCATTTCCCGGATATTAACCGCCATCTCTTCTGCAGCATATTTCGAAACTGCTCCATGTTTTTTCAATGTATCTTCCTTCACATTAAGGATTCCTGTTTTAAGTTCATTTGAATAGGGGATGACACCTCCCAGAAACACTTCTGAACTTCCCGGGACATTAGTAAGAATATTACCGAGACCTCCGCCTGTACAGCTTTCAGCAACACTTATGGTCAAGCTCCTCTTCGTCATCTCCCTTATTATAAGTTCTGCAATCCCAATATCTTCCTCTGTTATAAGATATCCGGCCATCTTTTTTTTAATATCTTCGGCAATCTCATCGGTAAGTGCTTTTATCTCTTCAATATTTTTTTTAGCTCTCCCCAGAAGGTGGACCTCTATAAGCCCGGGGGATGCAAGGATAGTTGTAACTGGATTCTTATGTTTTCTGTATATTCCCGATATAATTGAATCGGTCTCAGATTCTGTGATCCCTCCGAATTTCAAAGTTCTTCTGTATATCTGGAAATTTGAGAGAGGTGCAAGTTCTTTCTCAAGTACTTCCTCGAATATCGGTTTTAATTCCTTCGGGGGGCCGGGGAGAAGGAGAAGCCTGACCTTACCGTCATCGTAATACTGCCCCGGTGCAGTGCCGAGAGAATTCCTTATGACCTGAGCCCCTTCAAGAACAAATGCCTGCCTCTTATTTATTTGAGGCATATTAAGTCCCCTGATTCTGAACATCTCCTCTATTCCTGTCACAAGGTCCTCATCAAAAATAAGCTGAAGATTCAAAGCATCTGCAGCAGCTTCCCTGGTTATATCATCTTCGGTCGGACCGAGGCCACCCGAAACGATCACAAGCTGAGACCTTTTACAGGCATTCTTAATCGTCCAACTGAGATTGATCCTGTCATCACCGACCACCATTTTCATGTCCATCAAAATCCCTTTCTCACCGAGTTTTTGAGCAACGTAAAGGGAATTTGTATCTAATTTATTCTGATCAAGAAGTTCACTTCCGACCGCTATAAATATCGCTCTCATTATGGATATGATATTATTTAATTCCCCCCTATATGTCAAATATGAAACATTTTGGGGACGGTTCCAATTTTGTTCCTTTTTTTATTCATCTGTATCTAAGATTTGAATAAAAAAAAAAATATGTTATAAATAAACATTAAAAGGAGGGGACATGTGTCTTGCATTTCCGGCTAAAATTATCGAACTAAACGGCCCCAATGCCGTTGTTGAATTTCATAATGTAAAAAGAGAGATACGTGTTGACCTCATTGAGAACTGTCAATTAGGCGATCACGTTCTTGTTCACGCCGGCTTTGCCATAAATAAACTTGATGAGCAGGGAGCCAGAGAAACCATGGAAACCTGGACCGAGCTGATCGAAGTTATGGAAAAAGAAGACGCAAAATCGGGAAAAGATCAGAGCTCCGAATAAGCAAAAACTGCAAAAGACCCCAGCCAGTGCTCTCCTGCATAGTGCCCGCTTCTAATATTTTCAATTGCCGTTGTTAAGTGAACACTAATCGATTTTTTAAGTATACCGATCAAGGGATCACCCTCTTCAAGTTTTTTCAGGATAGCTGAAAAACACCAGACCCTGCTCAGATTGAGCCCGTCGAGGTGGGAAAGCTTCCCATCAGTCCTGTCCGAGACGATAGCCGGTGTCAGAAGACGGCTGCTTCCTATGGCAGGAAGAAAATGACGGAACCAGGCGCGGAAAGCGCCTGTATTCATAACCCGGGACATCAGCAATGCCTCCGTCAGGCAGGGAGAGAAGAAATCTTCTCCGCTCGGTTCCCAGGCATCGGGGCAACTCACGTCATAAGTGAAGTATTCAAGGCTCCTTTTTAAAATGATATTTTTCAGTTCTTCGTGCCCGGTAGTCCTCGCAAAATCCAGGGCAAAAAGAAGTCCGAATGCAGTATTGGGATGAACCCCGGTCCTGATCGGATAAGTTTGTTTCGGGAGAAAGTTTAAATAGTTTGCTACAATTTTTTCAGTAAGCGGAGAAAGTGTTTTGTAGAGGACTTTTCCTGACGGATCTTTCCAGGTATACAACTCTTCGGCCAACTTCAAAAGCCATGACCATCCGTAGGTCCTTTCAAAAGATTTCCTGCTCTTTTCATTCAGGTAAGCAACTTCGCCGGCAATATTATCAACGGTGATATTCCTTTTCAAAGCATCCAGTATCCTCTCTTTTATTTTTATTCCCGGAAATACTTTAAGAACCCTCACCAGCATCCAGTGGCCGTGAACAGAAGAGTGCCAGTCAAAGCATCCATAGAAAGCAGGATGCTGCTGAACCGGAGTTTTCAAATCCTTCACATCATTGAGCACATGTGAAGGCTTGTTCGGATACTCTTTCTCTATACAATTAAGCGCCATTTCTGAAAACTTCAATGCCAGTTCTTCCGTAAACTCAGGCAATCCACTTACATCCTTTCTGGTCTGCCCGGCAAACATTTCTGTGTTTCCTGACATCAACAGAACAATTATAATAACTATCATCGATGCTCTTCTCATCATTTCTCTCCTTAAAATAAAGATATATTCTTTTTCCCGCTAAATATCAACCCGTGAATTGAGTGGGACTTAGCGTATTTTTATCTCCATTTTTTTAAAAAGTTGCAAAGACACACAACGTCCATATCTAATTGTGCTATGTTTACGGTTGTTTTTTCCGGGGTTTCATTTATAATAATACACGAGGAGAGGAGAATGAAGCGTTTATTAACGGCTTTAATATCAATTACTATATTAATCATTCCTTCATGGGGAAAAGGGATGTTTGAATTCGGTTTTCATTATTCAGCATGGAATGTGAATATGATCGCACCGCTGGTTGAGGATGAAATAATTCCCGAGATCGAATACTGGGACCCTGAATACGGGAACCTTAACTTTGATTCAAATGGAAATAATTTCGGATTTGAGTTCAGATTTTTCCCTGGTGGAAAGGACGGCTCAATCTCTCTCGGACTCTCTTACGAAAGAAACAACTTTAAAATGAGAGCAGACGGAACTTATGACGGATACGATGACCAGGGGAATCCGATTAAAGCGGAGGCAAGCGGTACAATCGACCTTCTTCCTCACTCAATAAACCTGAGTATAAGGTGGGAGCTCTGGCCGACAAAAAGGGTCCACCCTTTTGTCGGGTTCGGATTCGGTTTCGGAGTTCAGGAAGCACTTGTAAAATTTCACTCCAGGGCGACCACATCTATCAACGGAATTGATGTGATAGAAGAGCAGGATGAGGTGTGGAATTTTGATGATATTGAGGATGAATATGAAGCTTCTGAAGGGAAAAAATTCCCCATAAGCTTCTTTCCCGTTATTCATATAAATTTCGGATTCCGCGGAGAAGTTATTGACAATTTATACCTTCTCGGTGAAATTGCTTTTTATGACGGCCTGATCTTCAGGGGAGGTGTCGCCTACAGGTTTTAGCAGCACTCTTGACCTTAACAAACCTGCCGGACATTAAAAATGGGAATTAAAGAAGATGTCAAGTTGTCTTCCGAAGATAAAACTATCACTCCTGAAATGTACAAAGTAATTATTTTTAATGATGACTATACGACAATGGATTTTGTAGTAGAAGTACTTATAACTTTTTTTAACAAATCCGCTTCCGAGGCGACAAAAATAATGCTTGATGTCCACAAAAAAGGGAAGGGAATATGCGGAATTTACATTCTGGATATCGCTGTGACCAAAGTTAACCAGGTTAATAAATATTCGAGAAAGAACCAATTTCCATTGAAATGCAGTTATGAGAAGGCGTAAATGAAAGTAAGCGAAGAACTTAATAATATACTTGTTGCTTCTTTTAACGAAGCAAAAACCAGGACCCACGAATATGTGACACCGGAACACATTCTGTATTCATCTCTTTTCTTCAGCACAGGCCCAGATATAATCGAGAACCTCGGGGGAAATGTAAATTCTATAAAAGAGAGGCTGGATGAATTTTTTAGTAATAACTATATTCCTGTAACAAATGGGAAAGATCCTGTCCAGTCGGAAGGATTCATCAATCTTATAGAAAATGCAATGATACATATCTCTTCAGCAGGAAAAGACACTCTAAATGTATCAGATGTATATGCGGCTTTTTTCAACGATAAAAACTCCCAGGTAGTAATAATGCTGACCCAGGAAGGATTGACCAAGCTGGATATACTCACATATATTTCTCACGGGCTGGATGATACCGGGCACCCGTTCTCAGATGGGGACAACGCAACTCAGACCCCCGCCCCGGGTAAAGATAAAGCCCCATCAGCAAAACCGGGGAAGAAAGGGAAAAGCCTTTTATTGTATTCAGTTGAGCTTACAGAACTTGCAAATAAAGGAGAACTGGATCCGGTGATAGGGAGAAAAAACGAGATCGACAGGACGATCCAGATACTCTGTAGAAGAACAAAGAACAATCCGGTTCATGTTGGAGAACCGGGAGTCGGAAAAACAGCCATTACAGAAGGACTTGCTCAATTGATCGCTGACGGAAATGTCCCTGAATATCTGAAAGACAAAAAAATATTCAAACTTGATCTTGGAGGATTGATAGCGGGTACCAAATACCGGGGGGACTTTGAAGACAGGCTTAAAAAAATTATAAATGAACTTGTGGATTCGGGTGACAGCATTCTCTTCATTGATGAGATCCACAATATAGTAGGTGCAGGAGCCGTATCTGGCGGAGCAATGGATGCATCGAATATAATAAAACCTGTCCTCTCCTCAAGAAAACTTCAATGCATCGGTTCAACTACATATGAAGAGTATAAAAAATATTTTGAGAAGGACAGAGCTTTATCACGACGGTTCCAGAAAATTGATATAAAAGAGCCCAGTGTTGAAGAAACGGTTTCTATCCTGAACGGCCTCAAGGAGAAATTCGAGGAGTTCCATAAAGTTAAATATACAGATGAATCCCTCAAAGCAGCCGTTGAACTATCTGACAAATATATAAATGAAAGATTTCTTCCCGACAAGGCAATAGATGTAATTGACGAAGCGGGTTCATTATTGAAAATAGAGAATGGGAAAAACGGAAGAAAAAGCAACAATATAGGAATAAAAGAGATTGAAAAAGTAATATCCAAAATATCCCGGATCCCTGAAAAGAATGTTTCGGAAAGAGATCTTTCAAAACTTAAAAAAGTAGAGAAAGAGCTGAAAAAGAGGATCTTCGGACAGGATAATGCTGTTTCCCTGGTGTCAGAAGCGATAAAAAGGTCCAGAGCGGGATTCGGCAAGGAGGACAAACCGGTTGCATCTTTCCTCTTTGTAGGACCGACAGGAGTTGGCAAAACCGAATTGTCAAAAGAGCTGGCTTCTGTGCTAAATATCGGCTTTCACAGATTTGATATGTCTGAATATCAGGAGAGACATGCAGTTGCCAGGCTTATCGGAGCACCTCCCGGATATGTCGGATTTGATCAGGGAGGACTCCTCACGGAAACCGTAAGGAAAGACCCCCATTGTGTTCTCCTACTGGATGAAATAGAGAAGGCACACAGTGATATTTTCAACACACTTCTCCAGATCATGGATTATGCCACACTCACCGACAATACGGGTAGAAAAGCAGATTTCAGAAATGTCATTATCATAATGACATCCAATGCAGGAGCAAGAAAAATAGGCCGTTCCGGTATCGGATTTGATGATAAAATAATCAAGGATGAGGCGATCTTTAAATCGGTTGAAAAATATTTTTCCCCGGAGTTCAGGAACAGACTTGACAAGGTAGTTATTTTCGAGAGACTTGACAGGAAATCGGTACTGAATATTGTCAAAAAGGAGATCAATGAGTTCAAAATGCAATTGGAGGGGAAAAAGATCTATCTGGAATTATCTGCGGAAGTTTTAGAACTTATTGCAAAACTTGGTTATTCGAATCTTTTCGGAGCTAGAGAGATAGCGAGGGTGGTTCAGGAAAAGGTAAAAAATTATTTTGTTGATGAAGTACTATTCGGAAAATTGTCTAAAGGCGGAAACGTTCAGGCCGGTGTAAAAGACGGTAAGATCCGGTTCACGATCAAATCATAAATTTCCGGGATCTCAATTCATACATAAAAACAACAGGAAGAGACCTAATTTTTATTCACTAAAATTTCAAAATAAACGTTCGTTTAAACCGCACACATATTCAGAAATAAACACTTGAATTAAAAGAACATAATAGTCCTATTTAAATCTTAAATAACCTTTAATTGGAAATATCGAATATCCAATGTGAAAAACTATATGTGAGTATTTTTTAAATCGAATTGATATAATTAAAATTACAAACTTATCAGGGGGATAATTTGGAAAATAACACATCCTTGCATGAAAAAAATCTATGGCCAAATGAGTATAAGGAATTATTAAAAAATGATGGGGGATGGTACGAGTTCTCTCAAATTGAACGGGGGCAAAGGTCTCAACAATTCATAAGTTATTGTATGGCATATAAAGAAGCTGCTGATATTCTTGTAAATAAATCTCTCTCTGAGAGAGATACTTTTTTTCTTGATCTACTAGTAATTCCAGTATTATTTCTTTATAGACACTACATAGAGATATCATTGAAGTCGTTTATTATTGAATATAGTTTGGAAACAGATGAAGAACTTGTAAATAAATTTAAAGGGGCTAAGGGTCATAATTTAATAAACTTATGGAGTGAATATTACAAAATTAATAAAAAGTATTTGGCTAAGAAAGAAAAAAACACTTTTAACATAGTTGAAGAATATATAAAAGATTTTAATAAACATGATGAGATTTCCACTAATTTTAGGTATCCGGTTAATACAAAACTTGAATTAAATTTTAGAGAAAACCAAATTATTAATTTAAAGCATTTAAAAGAAGTGCTTGATGAAATTGAAGGATTTTTTAATGGAAATTTTGATTATATGGAAAATATAAAGTCAATTGAGTCAAATATAAAAGATGATCTTCATGAATGATTAAAATAGGGTTCGGATAAGTTACCCTATG
This sequence comes from uncultured bacterium, assembly GCA_942492175.1. Lineage (GTDB taxonomy): Bacteria > Acidobacteriota > Aminicenantia > UBA2199 > UBA2199 > UBA647. The sequence continues at coordinate 313,840 of CALODR010000010.1, read as the reverse complement.
TATACTTTTTCCTCTCTTTTTTCAGGAAATACATGAAGAAAATTCTAGCATAAAGAATATATAATATTTTTTATACAAATTAAAAATAATGTGAATACTATTTCTGAATACACTATAATCTGAATAATTGACATAATTTTGGGGGAGAAATGATTGATTATATAAAAAAAATATTTCTATGTATTGCAGTATTCATTATTATTCTTTCTGGATGTGTCTTCGATAGAGAATCTGTAGACCAAATTGATTATGGGAATGGATTCTATTTTCAATGGTATACATATATTGGTGATTCAGGAAGCACTCAAAAAGTTACTGAGATCTCTCATGACTCAAAGGACAACATTTATATCCTTGGAACATCTGACTCGTCCTTGGATTCCAAGTATGGTAACCCATTGAATCCTTGGTCAGAGATTAACAAAAACTTGTTGATCAAAATGAATTCTGATGGGATCGTTCTATGGCATACATTTCTTCCAGGTATTGATTATAAAATAAAAATTAATAACATGGATCAAATTGTATTATCTGGGGAAACAGAACAGGATTTTGTTCTGGCTGGACTTAACCCGATCCATTCTTACCATGGCAATAGAGATGTGTGTTTGATTAATATTAATTCAGAGGGCGAAATCAATTGGTATACTTTTTTAGGTGGCGCTTTTAATGATTCTAATACATGTATTGAGGTAGACCAAAAAGGAAATATTTTTCTTCTAGGATACAGTCTCGGAGACTGGAGTACTGAATTTGGAACTCCAGTTCTTCCCCATACCGAAGGTAACAACTTTGCTGCAAAGATTACTGATAAAGGAAAAATAGACTCCTATACGCATTTAGATACAGTTGGAGTTAATATTAAATCGGGCTCTATTAGTGTCGATCCAAATAACTCAGTTTATTTATCCTTACATTATTATTCAGGTCATCATGAATTGTGGATATTTTTGAATCTGAACTCTAATTTTGAACAAATATCATCTGATAAAAAAATGATTGGTTATCTATATAATCTCTTAGATAATGGGTACCTCAGTTATTATCGTTCTGGTAGACTTTTTTATGGTTATGATGAAGAAAAATTTGAATTTAACAAATTTGATTCAGACTTAAACCTAGTATGGACATATGGAATCATCAACGAAGGAGATAAACCGAATAAATATGCAACCCTGAATATTCATAGCTTAAAGGTTGATAATAAAGATAACATATATTTCATCGGAGATAACGCAGGAAGGCTTTTGCAAGAATACTATGAGGTCCCAATCATCTCACCACTATTGACAGAATTAGATGAGAGCTTTAATACTATATATAAAAGGAAAATCCTGGTAAAAATATCGAAAGACGGGAGACCAGAATGGTATTCTTACCTGGGACATCCAAGTGAAGTTGCATTTACTCCATACAGTCTTACTGTTACAGATGATGAAACAATTTATGTAGCAGAGAATAACCGGAATTTTCTCTGGCCAGAAATATATAATTTACCCATCGATACCTATGAAACAAATAAAGGTCAAGCTTCTGATGATAATTCAACAATCCTAATTGCAAAATTTCAAAATAATCCTGAATTCTTAAAGATTCGAATTTATGAAAAAATTTACAAGAAATTGATAGTATTAAGAAAAAAAACCTACATTAAGTTGGATTATTCTATAGCACTCGAATCCGGATATAGTGATGAAGAGTATACTTTTTCTCTATATAAATTTGATAATGAAGAAAAACAATGGGTGGAAATTGATAATCATAAAAATACTGGCCAATACACTTTTAAGGATAAGCATGTTCACCAGTCTGATTTTAATCATTATAAAGTAACTGCTTATAACCGCTTGGGTGAAAAGATTGCTGAATCCAGAATTATTTCAGTTTATCCTCCAAATCCTTATCTGAATGAAGTTGAAGATTAAACTCGACTCTGATTAGGTAGGGAAAATCCATCAGGTTCGGATAACGTGTCTTATGTGAAACTAAGTATCTGAAAGTTTATATTTTATTTTGAATATTTTATTATGGTTTTAATAGATCGGGGAGGGGAATTGAAATACTTATTACTTGCTATCACAATTATTATTTTTTCTTTCAGTTTGAATTCATCACAGATAGAGATTAAGCAGGTTGGAGTAATTGAGGAAACCGAAGATAATTCCTTGTATGGAGTATCAGGGATTACTGTTTCTGAGGGCCGGTACATTTTTGTTTCAAATAGTAAGGAAAATACTATTTCTAAATATAGTTGGGATGGGAAGTATATAAAAAAGACCGGGCAGAAGGGGGGAGGCCCTGGAGATTTTAATACTCCCTGGGATATCGATTATTATAAAGGATATCTATATGTGAATGATGTTCGAAATATCAGGATTGTTGTGATGGATAAAAATCTTGAAATCAAAAAGATCATCAAATCTCAATATTCGGTTATGCCCAGGATGAATTTGCATGTAACCCGTAACCTTACTTTTGTAGGATCTGCCAGACCCTATATTAAAGACAAAGATCACAACCTTATAAAAATAATTAATGGAAACGGGGAGTTGATCAAGTCATTTTTTAATGAAGTCCCATACTGGAGTGACATTAAAAATAAGTCTATAGAATATTATGTTGCACTTTCTGGTAATTCTAACCTCTGTATCAACTTGAATCAGAACAGAGATAAATTAGTTGTTACTCAGGAGAAACCCAACAATCCTGCAGTGTTCTATATTTATACATCGGATGGAAAATACCTGAGCGAATTTAAGTACGAACTTGAGAAAGGTTATTCATTTCCAAAACCAAAAATAATACGTCCCACCGATGATTCTTTCCCCCGGTATAATCCCACATTCCGTTTTGTCTTTTTTATTGGAAAAAACATTCTCGCATACATGTATAACACAATAAAAGTACAGGATGATTGGGATGTTGAGAGAAAGCTTATAATATTTAACCAAAAAGGCAATGTTCTTTATGAAAAAAAAATCTCTAAAGGATTATTTGGACTAAAGATGTATATGACATCAGACAACCATCTCTTATCATACACAATCGATGAAGATGAAAATTATATGATAAAAATATACAAACTGACTCTATAAAATAGTCAATAAATAGCAATCAGGTTCGGATAAGAACCAAGTATGTAAACTACTTATAATTGTCCAAATTGGAGTTATTCTTCCAGTTCCTTTTCCGGAAGTTCATCACCTGATTAAAGCTATCTGAGTCTGCCGAACTGCAAACTGAAACACATCCCTTGCGCAAGTCTGTATTTATTTAAATTCCCGAAAATATACACACCAATACCAAAGACCTTTGAGAAGCTCCATATAAACTGCCCCTCAAATGCAAGTCCGATCACCGCTTCCAGATTGCTTTTGTCAGGAAATACTTTTCCAGGGCCTAAACCGAAAGTCGCAATAGAACGCCTGCCCTTCATGTTCACTCCAAACAATAATGCAATTTCTTTAGCAGAATAATCATCCATTATTTCTCGAAATAATTGTTGTCGGAGAGAAAGATTAAATATCCCATATTGAATTGTAAAATTCGTGTTCAAATGAAACACCATCTCATCATCTTCTATCTCAGTTCCAATCCCAAGCCCGAAATTAAACCAAAAATATACTTCAGGAGTTCGAACATAATCTGAATCATTACTTTCAAGACGATCCGGATACACGGTGATGCTAATCCATCCGAAAGCAAAAAGTAAAATCACTATTAGAAACTTTTTGCGGACCATGCTTCTCTCCTTAAACCAGATTAAAATTAGAAGAAAATTATATCATCAATTTATAGTTAATTCGACAATAAATGAGTGTCGATCTAAAAAGCCTTAGAAATGGTTATTTTAATTTCATATGGATTTTCTTTAACATTACACTAATTGTCCCTAAATGTTTAATGGAACCCACCAACTGAAACCCAACAGGAAAGTTTGGAGTTAGGTGTGCATTTCCTAAAGTACAACATGAGTTTCAGGTTCGGATAAGTTATCGGTATGTAAACCAATCAATTCAGATGAATATAAGAAGAATTTCGAGCTGAAACACTCTATTTAAAAAGTATATCAAAATTTTAAACTCAAATCAAAATTTGAAATATCTCACCATTTATACTATACTTATGGTGGTTGTAGAACCACCGGAGGTGGTATGTAAATGATTGAAGCAATAACTGGTTCTCTGGTTAAAGAAAAGATATTGTTGTATCTGATTTTGAATCCACTCTCCTATCCAAACGAAATTGCCCGGAATTTTGAGTTTAATTTAAGCGCTGTTCAGAAACAATTGAAAAAGTTAGAAGTAGGCAGGGTGGTGTGCAGCCGACTAAAGGGAAAGGTGAGACTATATGAGATCGATCCCAGGTATCCTTTTAAAAAAGAACTGGAAGCTCTGCTGATGAAAGTATATTTGTATTTGGATCAGGAAACTAAAGATAAATACTATATAAAACGGACAAGGCCGAGAAAGCCCGGGAAAGAATTATGAAAATCGAAGATTGCAAAAGTATTAAGGAATATGCCCTTGTAGTATCACAACATCTGCATGAAAGGGGGATTGATAATATCCTCACCGGAGGAGCCTGTGTCAGCATTTATTCAAATGAAAAATATAAATCCAGGGATCTGGATTTCCTGATCCCCGGGGAGGCCCGCCTGACGGATATAAAGGGAGCCCTTTCGGAATTGGGATTTGTGGAGAAGGACAGGGTGTTCCTTCATGGAAAAATTGAACTCTCTATTGATATAATTGCCCCCCCATTAACGGTAGGAGAGGAACATATAACAGAGGTGAACGAGATCAGAGAAAAAGATACGCTCCTTAAACTCTTAACTCCGACTGATAGTGTGAAAGACCGCCTGGCAGCATATTTTCACTGGAATGATCAGCAAGCTTTTGAACAGGCTCTTATGGTCTGCAAAGACCAGAATGTTGACATTGACAATATCCAGGAGTGGTCAAGGGGTGAAGGAATGATTGACAAATTCATACAATTCAAAACTGAATTCGATCAATTGAAAATGAATATTGATAACGATTTTGGAATGAGTATGTGATTTTCACTATTCTTAAATGAAAGAACATAAGTTCTGATTTAATTTAGTCAAGAACTGCTTGTTTTAAATATGAAATAGCCTTTTTGTTAACATTTTTGGATCTTAACGTTGGTTTTCGGACTTTTACTAAAGAAATCCCAATAAAAAGAACATATTTGACCGGAATAATTACCATTCTATTTTTTTCTGGAAAATGAAAAAATTATTGGATTGAAAATTAGTTTTGGATAAATTAGAGTTAGTTTGCATGCAAATAAGGTTAGAATGAAAATTGAACTGAAAAGTACAAATGTTAATCTTGATTTTAATACCAATAATGATGTCGAAAACCTAGATTTTATTCTCCAAAAAATAATCCGCTGTGAGAATGAAGTAGAATTGGTTGAGATTCTAAATAACACAAGCTACAAATATATATTTAAGATAGAGCAAGATGGATTCATAAATATAAGTAGAGATTCTTCTAAATTCTCATTAATTAGTAATGCAACAGTTGTTAAGGAGGCAGTAAAAAAAATTTTAAAAAAGGGTGGCTATAAAAAAACCTATAAGAAACTTAATAAAAAAAGTTTGAAGAATCGAATCAGGTACTGGATAATTTACTTAATAGTTGGAGTTTTAATCTTTATCATTGGATATTTTGTTGTAGAGATGATCAAGAGTTTAAGAACTTAGTTCGGATAAGTGCCTACTATGTAAACCTTTTCACTCAGTTGATGAGGGTGGGAATTCTGGAGGAAATAAGGGGGGAAGTATATCCCCTCCCCCCTTTTATTGCTACTTCTTCTTCACCGAGCTTGATGAAGAAGAGGATGATGAGCGTGAACTGCTCTTTGATGAAGAGCTCCGTGAAGAAGAACTTCTTGAAATGCTTCTGGAGCTGCTCCTTGAATAGCTTTTCGAACTTCCGCTTTTGGAATAACTCTTGGAATAACTTTTTGTTGAATATGATTTTGGACTTTTATAAGAATAGGTTTTCGGAGAATATGATTTGTAGCTTCCGGAAGAGTAGTTTTTCGGTGAGTAGGATTTGTAACTTTTAGATGAATAGGTCTTGGGTGTATAGGATCTGTAGCTTTTTGAGGAATAAGTCGTGGGTGTGGCGGATTTGTAACTCCTTGAAGAATATGTTTTCGGAGTATAGGAGCGGGAACTGACGCCTGAGGTGTACCGTTTGGTTTTATAGGCATTACTCCTGGATGAATATACATTTCCGCTGTTAACGGTCGTCCCGGTATATCCGCTGCCTGAAAAAGAGGGGTAACCCGAATTCTTTTTTTTCTTAACTTTAGAACTTGAGCTGGAAGATTTTTTTACCGTACCAGATGATTTACCGCTGCTCTTGTAACTTTTTGTGGAAATACCCTTAACTGCCTTTGTACTTTTTGACCCTGAATATTTAAACGTATTTGATCTGGTAGTTGGAGAGCTTTTGTATTTAAAAACAGTACTATTACTCGATTTTTCTGAACTTTTATAACCGGAAGGTGAGTAGTATTTGGACGAACTTATTCCACCCTGCTTGAACCTCACAGTATTACCTTTTGAGTTAAGGACATTCACTTTCTTATAATCGTGTTTGACTTGCGGAGAAAATCCCTTATATGCAAGTCCATTGCTCTTCATTTTGAGGAATGAACTCTGCTTCAGAGCAACTTTCTGTATCGATCTGCCCAGATTTGCCTTGTTTATAAATACTGATGAAGATGATCTCCAGGGTATTCCGTTCCTGTAATTATAGTTCCGAAGCCACCTTTTGTTGATCACTATGACGGGTCTGTTATACCTGCTGAGAGGTGTCCATCCATAATATGATCCGCTGTAACACCAGCCTACCCATGCCGGCGACCATCTGTATCCGGGCAGCCAATGCCATCCCCAGAAAGGATCATACTGCCATCTTCCGTAGTGGTAAGTGAATGAGTTCCATGGGTCGTATGAATACCAGTAATATCCGTAATGAGGTGTCCATACCCACCTGCCGTTGTAATAAGGTCTCCAGTCGCTTCCCACATTATAGGGGATCCACATGTTGGTTCCGTAGGTTGAGTTGTACCTCCACCTTCCGGATCTGGACAATTCATATTCATAGTCCTCATATCCTCTGTCAAGGTACCTTGAAGTGCTGCTTCTTGCATAGTTGACAAGATTGTGACGCTCTTCGCTCCAGAGATCAAAATTATCTTTTTCTGAAGAATAGAAAAAGAACGGCCGCTCAAGAACTGAACCGCTTCTCATAACTATTTTCTGGTTCTCCATTACATTTCTGCTGAGATTCTCGCCTGCAACTTCTGCAAGTCCTTCATAAACAAATACCTCTGTCCCGCGTTCTCCGTTGTAGTTTATCCTGTAAAGACCCCGGTTAAGAATGAAAACACCACAATCAGGTGTCTGAACTTCAACATCTTTTTCATAATCGAGAGCATGCAGGTCAAGATAGATCCCTCCCCGACTCACAAATATCCTCAGGTCCGTCTTCCTCAACTCCGGTACTTTCTGAAATTCCACTTCCGTATCATAATCGAGCCTGAGAAAATTCGACCTGCCGAGATAAATATCCAGCCTGCCGTCATTAGTACCTGCAATATCTTTTTCAAAAATAGGGATATTTACACCGGCTTCTTCGCGGCCCTCGTCGAAGCTTCTTGTCACATAGGTGTCTCCCTTGGAATATTTCACCTTAACAACCTTTGCATTGTCATAATATTTTGCAACTGTCTGATCCGGCTGTGGATAATCCGCAGATATCGGGACAGCCATTAAAACTGCTATGACTGAAAGTATTAGTAATTTTTTCATTTTTACCTCCTAAACCTTATTAAGCAAAATCAATGCCAATATTATTATGCAGACTATGTCCTGTTTTTACCACATTAACAGAGAAGTAACTGAAATTTATTTGATATTACTTTTTTTTCGGAAGCTTTACCGATTTTACGATCTCATCCGCAAGTTTGTCAATTTCATTTTTCAACACGGTATTTTTACTATCAATATAGTAAGGTGTAACATTATCTTTTTTTATTCCCACTCTGTTATCGAAGGGGAATTCTGCAAGAATTTTATATCCGAGACCTTCAGTAGAATTTTTGGGATCGGAAATCGGGAACATTTCAGTTTTTTCATTGCAATGAGGGCATAGAAAATATTTCATATTCTCCACAATACCGAGAATATCTGTCTCTATTTTATCTGCCTTGAACATATTTATCATTTTCACGACATCAGCTATCGATGCCTCCTGAGGAGTAGTAACAATTATTCCGCCGTCCAGCTTTACTTTCTGCAGGATGGATAGTGGGACATCACCGGTACCCGGAGGCAGATCAATAAGCATTACATCAAGATCTCCCCATTTCACATTCTGAAGAAATTGTTCGATCAGCTTATTTGCAAGAGCTCCCCTCCAGATAAGGGCTCTCTCCCTGTCAGTGATGAATCCTACTGACATGATCTCCATTCCAAACTTCTCAATAGGGATCATAAACTCTCCCTCAGCCCTTACTTTGGCATTTTCAACACCGAGCATTAAAGGGACATTCGGCCCGTAGAGGTCTGCATCCATCAATCCGACCTTGTACCCTTTTGAGGCTAAAGCAAGTGCCAGGTTAACGGTAACGGTTGATTTTCCTACCCCCCCCTTCCCGCTGGCGACAGCAATTACTTTTTTTGCAGGTACAGGTATTTTTTCGAAAAGTGACATATTGTTATATAGTTTTGATTTATCTTCCATTTTATCTTCCTTCTTGATAGCCCGGGTTTTATCCGACAAGATATATCCCTGAATATAAATGACCCGCGATTTCACAGCGGGTCATATTTTGATTAAATTTCTAGGTATGAAATACTAGGTCAAGGAGCTATGATCGCCTCAGTAGGACAGACTTCCACGCAGGCTCCGCAGTCTGTGCATTTCTCAGGATCGATCTCATACTTGTCATCTCCGGCCGAAATTGCTTCCACCGGGCATTCAGCTTCACAAGCACCGCAACTAATGCAGTCTTCAGTAATTTTATGTGCCATAATACCTCCTTTTCAAGAAAAATTATTTTAATTGCAAAGTCCGGTTTTGTCAACAAAAATCAATAACTAATTTAACATTAAATTACGGCCGGTCCGCAGGATCCCCTCTATTTACATTCAGTGAAGATTAAACTAAAATAAATTTTGAGTTCACCCCCTTTACAGAAAGGGGTATACATGATTCAAAGGAGAAAGAAATGAAAAAAATCAACTTAATGATAACAATGATCCTGCTTGTTTCAACAGCAATGACCTATTCCGGTGAGAAATCATCGGAAGGAACCGGATTTTTCCCTACCATTGAGGGATTTACATTCGACGGAAAAATTGACACATACACACCAGATACACTTTTTGAGTACATTAACGGAGGTGCTGACCTGTTCCTGAATTTCGAATTTGTTAAGCTCCATTCCTTAAGATATAAAAATGATAAGGGGGGAGAGATAACTGTCGATATCTATTTTCACGCAGATCTCCCGAACGGATTCGGGATTTATACTCAGGAAAAACCCGATAGAGGAAATTTTATAAAGACAGGGACCGAGGGATATTATGAAGATGGTATACTGAATTTTTTCAAAGGTCCTGCATATGTTAAGATCAGCAGTTTTGACCTGGGAGATGAAGAAGAGAACATACTGAAAAAACTGGCAGAAAAAATATCAGAAAGAATTTCACAACCCTCAGGATATCCGGAAATTTTCTCAAAATTTCCTGGAGACAATAATCTTAAAGGATCTGATAAATTTATAAATCTTAATTTCCTCGGTCACTCATTTCTTAACAAAGTATATTCCAGAGAATATCAGATCGGCGGTAAGACAATGAAATTTTTTGTTATTCAGAACGGAACATCCGCTCTTGTTCAGAAAGCCCTGAACGGATATACGGAGTATATTAAAAAGAAAGGCGGGGAAATAAAAAAAGAAGGCGGGATAATCACTTTTACCGACCCTTACTATAAGAAATATGGAAAGATGAACCTGATGGTCTCCGGAGATACTCTGGCTGGAATGTTTACTGATAATCCGGAAATTTTCCGTAAAATGACAGAATATTTTTTCAAAGTAAAGAAATAGAAAATCACAGGCCTGCCGATTTTATTTTTGATTGATTTTTGATACTATCAAATATTAAAACGGCTATATAAAATTAAACAGGAGGAACAATGTTCGAATCAATTGTATATAAGGACAGACGTGACGTATTAAAAAAAAATGTTAGGTCAGGGATCATTCTGCTCCCCGGTAATGTAGACTCACCCATGAATTATCCTGCTAATCCTTTTCATTTCAGACAGGACAGCACATTTTTATATTATTTCGGACTCAACAAAGCCGGATTTTACGGTGTTATCGATGTTGACAGCGGAGAAGATTACCTTTTCGGAACAGATTTTACCATCGACGATATAATCTGGATGGGACCTCAACCTCTTGTATCAACTCTGGCAGAAAGCATAGGATCTTCAAAATCAGGAACAATTTCCGATATGAAAACATTGCTGGATTCTGCTATCAATGAAGGCAGGAAAGTTCATTTTCTCCCTCCTTACAGAGGTGAGACCAAGCTGGATCTGGCCGGATTACTCGGATTAAGACCGACAGCTCTGAAAGAGTATTCCTCTCTAGAGTTAATAACTGCAGTCGTGAAACAACGTTCCTACAAAGAAGAGAGGGAGATAGCGGAGATAGAGAAAGCATTGGCTGTTTCATCAGAAATGTACGAAACATTATATAAAAATATCCGGCCGGGAAAGAGCGAAAAAGAGATGACCGGGCTGCTTCAGGGAGTTGTGGGAAAATATGGATCAGTCACATCATTTCCTGTCATCCTATCCATCCACGGAGAAACCCTTCACAATCATTCACATGAAAATATAATGCAAAACGGGGATCTTCTGATCATAGACTCCGGTGCTGAATCACCGGAATTCTACGCTTCGGATATAACAAGGACACTTCCTGTGTCGGGAAAATTTACCGACAAGCAGAAAGATATCTATGAAACTGTATTAAAGGCTAATGAGACGTCTATAGAATTTGTGCAGCCAGGAAGGAAATTCAGGGATATTCACCTGATGGCGGCAGAAGTGATCGCAACTGGACTGAAGGACCTCGGCTTAATGAAGGGAAATGTTGAAGATGCGGTAAAGGAGGGGGCACACGCTCTTTTTTTCCCTCACGGACTGGGACACATGATGGGCCTGGATGTTCACGACATGGAAAATCTCGGAGAGAATTATGTCGGATATACTGAAGAGATGAAGAGGAGCGATCAATTCGGTACTGCATATCTGAGACTCGGAAGAGAACTGGAACCCGGATTTGTTTTAACTATTGAACCGGGAATATATTTTATTCCGTCTCTTATCGACCTTTGGAAAGGTGAAGGGAAATTTAAGGATTTCATAAACTATGATACTGTTGAAAAATATAGAGATTTCGGAGGAATCAGGCTTGAGGATGATGTTCTTGTAAGGGAGAAAGGACACAGGGTTCTGGGAGATCCGATACCGAAATCTGTTGAAGATGTAGAGAAAAAGATGACCTGAGATCTGAAATTATTTTTTAACATTTTGTTTTCAGCAAGAATAAATAATTTTATTTTTTAACAAAAATATATCGTTAAATACTTGACTTTTTACCGCCTCTGGAATATAGTTGCACCTTGAACAATAAAAAGAGGACGGCAATGAAAAAAAAGATAAGTTTAAGAGTAATTCGCAGAATATCATTCTACTACGAAGCATTATTAAAGCTTGACCTACCCGATTCAGAATACATTTCTTCCAAACAGCTCGAAGAGATAACAGGTGTATCGTGTAACCAGGTCAGGCAGGATTTTTTCTACCTCGGCATCTCAGTTGGAAAACAGAAAAAGGGATATCAGGTTAAGCGTCTTTTCAAAGAACTGAAAAAAATTCTTTCAATTGATAAGGGGGCCGAGGTTATTGTGATCGGCGCAGGGCGCCTCGGAAGAGCTCTCTCAGAATACAAACTTTTCAGGATCAGGAACATCAATGTAAGAGCCCTGTTTGATAAGAAACCGGAGCTTGTAGGAACAAATCTCGAACTCAAAGAAAAATCTATTCCGGTTCTCCATATTGATACTCTTGGTGACTTCCTGAAAGAGAACAGCAAAATAAAGATAGCCCTCCTTTCGGTACCGGATTCAGTTGCGCAGGAGATGCTCGACAAACTGGTAGACTTCGGAATGAAAGGTATAGTGAATTTTGCACCTAGAATACTTAAGCTTCCCGAAGGGGCCGATGATGTACAGCTTATAAATGACTGTATCGGTGCCTCGTTATATAAAATCGTTTATCAGATATATAATAAACAAAAAAAATAGTTGCTAATCCCCTCCTGTAAATATAAAATACTGAGCAGGGGAAATAATGCTTTATTATATAATTCCGTTCATACTTCTTGTTCTCTTCAGCGCTTTCTTCTCTTCAGCTGAGACCTCATTACTCTCACTTAACTCTATCCGCCTTAATCACAAAGCAAAAAAAGGGAGTAAAAAAGCAAAACTTCTCTTATCAATTCTTAAAAATCCTTATGAGTTCTTTGCTACTATTTTAATAGGCAATAATATTGTAAACATTGCCGCGGCCTCAATATCCACTATTTTTTTTACTAAAATTTTTGTCAATGATGAAAGGATGATCCTTATCTCATCCACAGTATTTACAACCCTTATAATTCTGTTATTTGCAGAGATAATTCCGAAATCCTATGCATTCAGACACGGAGATAAATTGTCTTCAATTTACGCTCTCCCTATAAGATTTTTCTCAATTGTGTTCTACCCCTTCGCCAAGTTTTTTGCAGTCCTTTCATCACTTCTGATGGGGGAGAGGAGAAAGAAAAAAAAGCTCAGTGCACTTACGACAGCGGAAATCAAACATTTTCTGGCCTCAGAAGTACAATTTTTTAAACACAACCCCGATCATTTAAAAATGGTAAATGAGATTCTCAACAATGAAAACAGGGACATAAAAAGTATCATGACACCGAGGATGGATATCGTGGGGATAGATATATCCACTTCTATTGCTGCATTTAAAAAAATAGTGATTGACAGGGCAATATCCAAGGTCCCTCTTTACATCAAAAACCTGGATAATATTGTAGGGGTAATATATTTAAAGCGTGTCTTTCCGGCACTGCTATCCCGGCAAAGCTCAAAAATAAAGCTGACCGACCTCGCAGAAAAACCTTTTTTTATTTCTGAATTTTCCTCTATCAATTATGTTTTAAAGGAATTTAGGGAAAACAAACAGGATTTTGCCGTTGTTTTAGATGAATACGGGACAACCATTGGAATTCTCACACTTAATGATATATTCCGGGAAATCCTCGGTGAATTCAATATCGGAAAGAGCTCAATTGCAAAGATTGAAAGAGGAACCTACATGATCAAGGGAGAACTCCCCGTTGCCGAAGTAAATGATCAACTGGATATCGAACTCCCTGAAAAAAAATATTTTACCACCATGTCCGGCCTTTTTATCTACCACTATGGAAAAATGCCTAAAACCGGGAGCAGGGTTTCACTTGAGGGCTGGGACCTTAGGGTCATGTCGATGGGAGAACGGAAAATAAAAGAGATCATTATGGTCAGATCGCCGGTACAACGCTGACCCCCCTTTACCTCCACAGGCTTATCGAATATAATCACAATCTGAATTATGGAATATAAAAACATTGCAGTAAACAGAAAAGCCACTCATGAGTATGAGATCGTGGAGAAGTTCGAAGCGGGGATCTCTCTCCTCGGAAGTGAAGTAAAATCTGCAAGAGAGGGGAATGTGAACATTAAGGATGCCTACGTGGACCTCAGGTCAGGTGAAGCTATTCTGCTGAATGCACACATCAGCCCCTATTTTAATGCAGGGATAAACAATCATGAACCACTTCGGAACCGGAAGCTCCTCCTTCACCGGCAGGAACTGAAAAAACTGGTAAAAAAAACCACTCAGAGGGGATTCACTGTGATCCCACTCAGAATGTATTTCACAAAAAAAGGTTTGATCAAGGTGGAGATCGCTCTTGCCAAAGGAAAGCACTCCTACGATAAAAAGCAGGCCCTCAAGGAACGGGACCAGAAGAGAGACATGGCCCGTGAACTAAAAAACTACAAATAATTATATCCTGGTTATTATCAAAATTTAGACCATGCTCATGAAGAGGAAAGTGAAGCCTGACAAAACAAGAGCTTTAAACACCAGATAGATGAACGATATGGTCAACGCTTTTTTTTTGTCGATTTTTGCAAAAAATGCGATCCCCAGAGCAATTGCTATTGTGTACCAAATTGAAAATATATCAAATCTTGATATCAGTATATGGAGAAACGATTTTGCTTCACCGCTGTAAAATACTGCCGGGGACATAAATCCCAGTAATTTAACATTAAAAACCAGAGATATGGTCTCAACCATTTTCGGAAAAACAACATCGATCATTGATGCACCGGTAACCAATGCGAAATAATTGATATACTGACCTTCTGCACCACCTATCCCGAAGAACAGATAAGTAAAGAACGTCCCTACTCCGATAATGATAAAAATAAATACCAGTTCGGGGATCAAAACAAAAAGCTTCTGACCGAATGATAACGAATGGAAATCAAAATTCTGCTCCTGAAAATAATCTGCAAGGCTTGAATCCTGCATCATTTCCGACATCTGATCCGCGGCATAGGGAAATGTCACAAAACTGAGTATAAACACGGTTACCATGATTACAACAAAATAAGGTACCCACTTCTTGTTCCCCATAAGATTCCCCAGTGAGGGGCCCGGTGTCCTGATTATTCCATCCAACCCGGCGAATAGTGAATTAATTTTATCTATCATAATCAGATTATACAGTATTTTTAATGTTTGTTACATATAATGAGGAAATTATGTTCCTTGCGGGATTGGGATAAAGCCCTCCATTGATCAATATTTTTTTCTAATATTCCGGTCATTCAAAATGTGTCAAAAAGGTGATATTATATTTTCCGTTAACAAGGAGTAATAAAAATGAACAGAACAGAAGAAATTTTAAAACTTGCGGAAAAATACAGGGATTTTACAGCCGAGAGTTTATCGGAGCTGGTGAGAGCAAAATCGATGAGCGGAGAAGAGAAAACAGCAGCCGATGTTCTTGCTGCACAGATGAGAGATGCAGGATTTGATGAAGTATCAATTGACCCTCTGGGTAATGTGATCGGAAGGATCGGATCCGGAGGTAAAGTCCTTGCATTCGATGCTCATATAGACACTGTTGACACGGGAAACCTGGATAACTGGAATTTCGATCCATTCTCAGGCGAGATAAAGGACGGATTTGTTCACGGCAGAGGCTCGGTGGACCAGAAGGGAGGTGCAGCTTCATTCATCACTGCAGGAAAGATAATAAAAGAACTTGGTGGAAGAGATGACCTGACTATTTATTTTGTTGGAAGTGTCATGGAGGAAGACTGTGACGGCCTCTGCTGGAAATATATAATTGAGGAAGACGGCATAAGGCCTAACCTTGTGATTAGCACGGAACCGACCAACCTGAACATCTATAGAGGGCAGCGGGGAAGGATGGAGATGAATGTAAGCTTCAGAGGCATCTCTTCACACGGATCCGCACCGGAAAGGGGCAAAAATGCTATATATATGGGCTCAAAAGTTGCTCTGGAAATTGAAAAATTAAATGAGAAACTGAAAGATAACGATTTCCTGGGGAAAGGCAGCATCACAATATCGGAGTTTGTTTCAGGCAGTCCCTCTTTATGCGCTGTCGCAGATTTTGCCAGGATCCATATTGACAGAAGGCTGACAGTGGGGGAAACCGAGGAGATTGCTGTAGCAGAGATCGAAAAAATAGTGGAAGGAATGGATGCTGAAGTAATAGTCCCCTTTTATGAAGGTAAGGCATATACCGGACTTAAGTATGGCATGAAAAAATATTATCCCACCTGGCTGATGCCGGAAAATCACGAAATGGTAGTTAAGGGAGTTGATACTTACCAGGATCTTTTCGGATTGAGACCTGAAACAGGCAGGTGGACATTCTCAACAAATGGGGTAACCATTAACGGGCTTTACAAAATCCCGGTTATCGGATTCGGCCCGGGAGATGAAAAACTTGCTCACGCCCCAAACGAAATGATCCCGGTTGAAGATCTGGTCAAAGCAGCCGCCTTTTATGCAGAGTACACATTCAAGATGTGAGGAGGAAAAATATGCCGGAAAAACTAATAAAAAAGATAAATGAGATTAAAACAGATCTGTTCCAAAATGATTTTCTGCTTACCTGGGAGAAAAAAAGAGAAGAACTTGAACAGATCCTACTGATCGCCGACACATTAAAATTATTAAGGAACAAAAATATTTCAACCCGGTGTTTTGATTCGGGCCTCGCAGTCTCACATTTCAGAGACAATTCCACCAGGACAAGGTTCTCCTTTGCCTCTGCAGCCAATCTTTTAGGCCTTGAGATTCAGGACCTAGATGAACAGAAGTCTCAGATCGCTCACGGGGAAACGGTCAGGGAAACCGCAAATATGATCTCATTTTTAACCGAAGTGATCGGGATAAGGGATGATATTTTTCTCGGTGAAGGTAATAAATTTATGAGAGAGGTGGGGACAGCGCTTGATGAGGGTTACAAAGAGAAAATACTTCCTCAAAGACCGGGAATCGTTAACCTGCAGTGTGATATTGACCACCCCACTCAATCGATGGCAGATCTCCTTCATCTGAAAAATCATTTCGGATCACTAGAAGCACTAAAGGGGAAAAAAATTGCAATGACATGGGCATACTCGCCATCATACGGAAAACCTTTGTCAGTGCCTCAGGGAATAATCGGATTAATGTCAAGATTCGGAATGGATATTTCCCTCGCTTACCCTGAAGGTTATGACCTCATCCCTAAAGTTGTTAAAACCGCAGTTGGGAATGCTGAGAATTCCGAAGGGAGCCTGACAGTTTCAGGGTCAATGGATGATGCATTTAAAGATGCAGATATAGTATATCCGAAAAGCTGGGCCCCCTGGTCCATAATGGAAAAACGGACAAAACTATTAAAAAAAGGGGATGCTAAAGGGCTTGAAAAACTTGAAAAAGAGAGTCTTGAAAATAACAAAAAGCACATCGACTGGGAATGCAATTCGGATAGAATGAAATTGACAAAAAGGGGTGAAGCGTTGTATATGCACTGCCTCCCTGCAGATATTTCAGGGATTTCATGTGAGAAGGGAGAAGTTGATGGGGAAGTTTTCGAAAAATACAGAAAAGACACATATATTGAAGCGGGGTACAAACCGTATATCATTGCAGCAATGATAATAGCAAATAAATTTAAGGAACCGGGAAGGATTCTGGATGGATTTATCAAAAAAGGAGCGTCAAGAAGGATACCTGAATAATGGCAGAATTTCCGGGATCCGGTTCAGACAAATTTTTCCCTTTACCGTTAAAAAATATTTATTCATGGATAAAAACTGAACTGAAAACAGGATACATTTTCGGAATACCTGAAGAGTTGTTCTTTCACCCTTCTGCCAGCGACAGATTCAGAACTAAAAGATTCGGCCGGTTATTAGAGACACCGGTCGGGCTTGCCGCCGGGCCCCATACCCAGATGGCTCCGAATATCATTTCCGGATGGTTGACAGGAGCCAGGTATATAGAGTTAAAAACAATACAGGATCTTGATCATATAGAAGTGACCAAGCCGTGTATAGATATAAGGGATGAAGGTTACAATTGCGAATGGTCCCAGGAACTGGATATAGAGCAGTCTTTTTTAGAATATTTGAAGGCCTGGATCCTGATTCATCTCCTTAAACATGATCTAAAGTTGGGAAGTCCCGGTGAAGAGGGGTTCATATTTAATATGAGTGCCGGATATGATCTGAAGGGGATAAAAGGGGATAAGGTGACAGGTTTTCTCGAGAAGATGAGAAACTCCTCTGAATATAAAATTCAGCTTATTGATGAATTGTCTTCCGGTTTTCCGGGTATAAAAAATATAGAAATTCCTGATTTAATCTCCGACAATATAACTGTTTCAACTATGCACGGCACTCCTCCCCAGGAGACAGAGAAGATCGGAAGATATTTCCTTGAAGAAGCAGGGCTCCATACAACGATAAAACTCAACCCTACACTGCTCGGCCCTGATAAGGTCAGAAATATAATAAACAGAGATCTTGGATACAGTGTCAGGATCCCTGATTCGGCATTTGAACATGACATAAAATATTCAGACGCTCTAAATCTTGTAAACAATCTTAAAAATACGGCAGAAAAACATGATTTGTTTTTTGGAATAAAACTTACAAATACACTTGAGAGTGTGAATTCAGGTGATATTTTCCCAGGTGATGAAAAGATGGCCTATATGAGCGGCAGAGCACTCCATCCAGTTTCCGTGAATATAGCATCAATGTTCAGAAAAGATATATCGGACGGAATAGACATATCTTTTTCGGCCGGAGCTGATGCCTTCAATATTCCCGAACTGATCTCATGCGGATTGTCACCAGTCACTGTTTCAACAGACATCCTGAAGCCGGGAGGTTATGGCCGGATCAGACAATATTTAAATATACTGGAAGAATCGTTATCCGATCCCGGATCAGGGAACCTTGCTGAATATGCTGCTGAAACTATAAAGTCGGGAAAATACAAAAAAGAGGGGTTTAAAAATAAAAATACTAAGACAGTGAGAACGCTCTCTCTTTTTGATTGTATTAAAGCTCCATGCACAGATGCATGCGGAACATCCCAGGATGTCCCCACCTACCTTTTCCTCACATCAGAGAAAAAATTTGGTGATGCATTTAAAACAGTATTAAAGACAAATTCGTTCCCTAATACCACGGGAATGGTCTGCGATCATAAATGCCAGATCAAATGCACAAGATCCAATTATGACAACCCTCTGAAGATCAGGGAGGTTAAGAGATTCCTTTCTGAAAATTACGGTAATTCACCTGAGCTGAAAAAACCAATATTGGAAAAGGGGACAGGCACCATTTCCATAATCGGAGCCGGTCCTTCCGGCCTTTCATGTGCCAGGTATCTCAATGAAGCGGGTTTAAAAGTAAAAATTTATGAGAAAGAAGAGAAACCGGGAGGTATGATAAATATGGTCATCCCCTCTTTCAGACTGGGCAGCAGTGCCCTTGAGAAAGATATTGAAAGGATTTCGGCACCTGAATTATTCACCAGATATAAAACTGATATCGGTGTTAAAGAATTCAGGAAGATCAGGAGCGAAAGTGAATATGTATATATATCCACCGGCGCCCCCGAAAGTATAAGACTCGAAATTCACGGGATTGACTCACCAGGTGTCCTGGACCCTTTACAGTTTCTTGCTGATGCAAAATCGGGTAAAGAAGTTAATGTCGGAAAAAAGATCGCCGTGATAGGCGGGGGAAATACAGCAATAGATTCGGCAAGAACTGCATTACGTACCGTTGGCAAAGGTTCAGAAGTGACAATTCTTTACAGAAGGACTAAAAAAGAGATGCCAGCTGACAGTTCGGAAGTTATTTCAGCAATTGAAGAGGGTGTGAAGTTGGTCGAACTTATTGCACCTGAGCGGGTAATTACCGATATCAATGGGAATGCATCCGGACTGAAGTGCATAAGAACAAAACTTGGTGATCCGGATAAGAACGGAAAAAGATACCCCGTGAAAATTGACGGCTCAGAGACAGACCTCATATTTGATACTATCATTCCGGCTGTTGGGCAGAGGATTTCACCTGACCTGTTTGATAAAAGTGTCCTTGATCTGAAGAGATCGGGGAGACTTTACAGAGATAAAAATGTGCTGGTCGGAGGAGATGCCGGGCCCAACACTTCAACTATAGTTAATGCAGTGGGTGATGGAAGAACTGCAGCAGAGATCATTATTAAAGAATCCGGTTTGATCCCGGAAAAAGGTTGCTTTAAACATAAAAAAAATATAACTCCCAGAGAACTTCGTATAAAAAAAACGATAAGGCAATTCGGGCAGCCGTTAAAAGAATTACCTCCTGATCAGCGGTTAAAAAAAGGCCCTGTCATATCAGTACTGACAGAAAGTGAAGCTGTACAAGAGTCAAAGAGATGTCTTTTGTGTGATGAATTGTGTGATATCTGTGTCTCAGTCTGCCCGAACCGCGCAAATCTTTCATATTCGGCCACCCCTTTGTCTATAGATATTCCGGTCTACGGCAGGACAGAAAAGGGAATCGAAAAAATCGGCGAAGAGAGATTTAGCATCAGTCAGCAAAATCAGGTCTTAAATATTACCGACCTGTGCAACCATTGCGGTAATTGCACAACATTCTGTCCTTCATCCGGAAAGCCTTTCCGTGACAAGCCGAGGATCGCCCTTTCCGCAGAAAGCTTCAAAAATGAAGATGATGTATATCAGATCTTCTTTGACGGAAAAGAAAAAAAAATCAAGTATAAAAAAGATTCAAAATTATCAAATTTATATTTAAAAAACAAAAAAATCCATTTCAATTCTGCTAACATCAGCCTGTCATTCTTAATTAAAGAGAACAAAATTATAGATATCGACATGAATAGTAACTTTGGTGCTATCCCCGACTTCAGAGAATACATAACAATGAAATTTATTCTGGATAATTCCATAAATATTCCACTCATTATTATCAGGTAAGATTCCGGACTTTGATTTGCACCTGGTTTTATATTAGTATCTATTTATGAATAGGTTATGGGGAGCTGTATTTGTTGTATTGTTTTTGTTCAGTAACTGTACAAAACAATTGGAACATAAACAACCTTTTTTCCCGGATACCATTGACGGAGTCACTAATTTTTCTCTTTCGAATCATACAAAGGAAGATCTTTTTTCAGGAAATTGGGAAGCACCGATTTTGATGGGAAAGGAGAAAAAAAAGTCGAGAAAGATTAGCAATGAATCAGGAACGATCAAATTCACTTCTGTAAAACCAGAAAAATATATTCTTGATACAGAATTCACATCACCTGATAAAATTGTAAATATCATTCTGAATGGTAACAAAATTGAAATTAAGCAAAGAAAAAAATTTCTGAACGGGGAAAAAATAATAACCGGAAAGAATTCGCTTTCATTTATTCAAAAAGAAGGCTTGAAATTTTACAACATCTCAATTTATCCGAAAAGGATTCTCCGGATAAAAGGATATGAGGAGCTGATAAAAGATGAGAGCATATTGTTTCTCCCCGGGTCTTTAAGATTCTTTGTAAAAGCAGAAAAAAATGAACATATTAATATGAAACTTGACCTTAACGGGAAAAACAGCATTAAGCTGAAGATTCTTCTCCGGAGCAAAAATACAGAAAAGGAATACAATAAAAAAATAAAGAACGGAAAAAGTTTTAAAATAGATCTATTAAAAGGCCTCCCCCAGGAGGTCTTAATCTCTTTTCCGTTACGCAAAAAAGGTTATCTGAAAATAACCGAAAGTTATCTCGTTAACAGGACACCTTTTAACAAAACAAATCGGGATAAAATAAAGAATATACAGGGGCTCGTAAAGAATAAAAATCTCCTTCTCATTCTCCTGGATGCAACCAGAAATGACAGAACAGGATATAACGGATACAACAGAGATACTACTCCGAATATTGACAAATTTTCAGAAGACTCATTTATATTCAACAACTGCTATTCCGAAGCTTCTTACACTCTTGCTTCTACGGGTACACTCCTGACCGGACTTCCACCAGATTTCCACGGTGTCATTTCCAGTTTTTTTTCTGCCCTAAACAAAAAAATGACTACGATAGCAAAATTATTTCTGAAAAAAGGATATTTCACGGCTGCCGTTTCAGCTAATCCGAATTTCAGTAAAGCCTACAGATTTAATAAAGGGTTTCAAAAATTCATAGAACTATTCCTCCACAACCCGGTTGTGATGGCAGATGAGTTCATTGAGCCCTTTAATAAAGTACTTGATATGGCGGATATGCAGCCTTTTTTCATCTATCTCCACCTCCGGGAGCCTCATGATCCATTTGTCATGCCGCAACCCTATTTCAGCAAATTCCAGAATGAGTATCAAGAGACCGGGGATAATGTACCGATCAGCAGTTTTAGAGCCTCAATGGGGAGCTATTCAGACCATAAGGATCTCGGGTCAATTCTGGGGAAGTTTTATGACGGAAATCTGGCATACGGGGACATGGTCTTCGGAAAAATTATTAATATTTTAAAAAAGAGAGGGCTGTTTAGTGAGACTACTATAGTATTTTTATCTGACCACGGCGATGCTTTAGGAGAACACGGAGTTTTCGGTCATGGCCATGTATTGTTTCAACAGAGCATCAGGATCCCGATAGTCATAAAAATTCCCGGAGTTAGGGGAGGAGTGTCGGGAGAACAATTAATCACATCCGATCTGGTCCGGACCCTTAACGACATCTATGCACTCCCCTTTCCCTACGAGGAAATCTCTTACGGGCATAACATTTTCAGTTTACCAACAGTAAGGAGGCTGGTTATCAGATCGATAAATGCATTCAATTACCCGGGGTATAGTGTAATCCAGTATCCATATAAATTGATCTCCCACTTCCCTTTCAATGAAAATACAATTCAACTTTATAACCTTGAAAAAGATCCGGGAGAATTTAATCCGGTCAAAGGGAAACCCCTTGTCAGAAAAACACTCCTGTTTTTCCTCTTCAATCACCTGAGAACAGCATCAAATATGAACCAGAAGATAGTTAACCCGAAATTAAGGGAAAAAGATATAAAAGCTCTTGAAACACTTGGATATCTGTAAAAATGGAGGATACCATTAAAAACTTTAAAGAAAAGAGGGTTCTTGGAAGGACAGGGCTTGAAGTTAGCAGGATGGGCATTGCTTCAGCCTATGGACTGCCGGCAGAAGCAATTGAAAAAGGATTTTATGAATATGGAATCAATTACTTCCTCTGGAGTACTCCAAAGAACAAAAAAATGGGAAGCGCTTTAAAGAATATCTGCAAGAAAGACAGAGATAAAGTAGTAACAGTCTTTCAGTCTTACGACCATTCCGGAATGCTTACTTCCCGGTCAGTCGAAAAAGGGCTGAAGATTATCGGTTCAGATTATACGGATGTTCTATTACTCGGATGGTACAACTATTTCCCTGACAGGGTTGTCGAAAAAGCCATGATGCTCAAAAAAGAGGGCAAAATAAGGTACATTGCTTTATCGGGTCATAACAGAAAATTGTTCGGGAAACTCGCATCAGACCCTGATTCACCGGTGGATATTCTTATGTTCCGTTACAACGCTGTCCATACAGGAGCTGAAAAAGATATCTACCCCCATATACCGGAAGAAGACCCCCCGGGTGTAACAGTATACACAGCCACAGCATGGAGAAAGCTTTTGAGTCCGAAAAAAATGCCCCCGGGTGAAAAACCTTTAACTGCAGCAGAATGTTACCGGTTCGTACTATCTCATCCAAAAACAGATCTATGCTTCACTGGCCCGGGAACACAAGATCAGCTTGATGAGAATATAAAAGCCCTGGAAGACGGCCCTCTCTCAACAGAAGAAATGGAAAGGGTAAGAAAGATTGGAAAACATATATATGGAAAATAGCAAATGGGAAAATTAAAAAGATTCGGGGTTTCACTCAATTCAGATCTGCTGACAAAATTTGACAAACTTATAGAGGGTAAAGGGTACGGAAATAGATCTGAAGCGATCAGAGACCTTATCCGGGAAGAACTGGTCTCGGAAGAGTGGAAATCAGGGAACAAAGAGACAGTTGGGGTATTTAGTCTGGTATACGATCACCACAACAATGATATTTCCCAGATATTGAACAACATTCAGCATAACAACCTGAATATCATCCGTTCTTCCACTCATGTCCATATTGACCATCATAACTGTCTTGAAGTAATAATACTGAAGGGGAAGAGCAGAGATATAAAAAAACTAACTGATCAGCTATCAAGCACTAAAGGTATCAAGCATGGCAAACTGATAATGACTTCTACCGGATCTGACCTGACCTGAAAACTATTCACCTATATTTATAAGGAACTTCAAGAGAATGTTTCTCCATTAATTTTCTTTTGGATAAAATCTTTTCAGAGTTTCCTGACTCAACAATCTTGTTGTTGTTCAGAATCAGTACCTTATTGCAGACTTCAGCTATCATATCAAGATCATGGCTGACAACAAGTTTAGTGCATGAAAACTCTTTAATAAGCCCGATCAATTCTTTTCTTCCAGCTGGATCAAGTTCGTTAGAAGGTTCATCAAGCAGAAGGATCTCCGGGGCCCTTGCAAAAGCTGCAGCAAGACAAACCCTCTTTTTCTGACCAAGACTTAGATGGTGACTGCTCCTTAATTCGAAACCTTCAAGTCCAGCTGAACTCAGCGACCTTTTCACTATTGACCGGATCTCTTCTGAGGAATATCCGAGTTTATCCAGGCCGAATGCTATATCATCCTCAACATGCGGCATAAACAGCTGGTCATCCGGATTCTGAAAAACAAAACTTATTTTTTTTCTGATCTCATTTATATTCTTTTCCGATTTGAGATCTCCATCTATAAATACTTCACCACTATTATTGACAAGACCTGACAGAGCCAACAGAAGTGTCGTTTTACCGGCACCATTCGGGCCTATTATTCCCAGAGCTTCATTTCGATCTACACTAAAAGAAATATTTTTAAATACTTCAACTCCGTCAGGATAGGTATAACTTATATTTTTTACCTCAATCAACCGCACTATAACCCCCCGTTCCCGTTATATCCTCTCATTAGCATTGCCTGATAAACCCTTTCCGCCCTCTCATAGCTCTTTATAAAAAGTATAGCAAGTACCTGACTGTATATTCTTATCAGTCCGAATCCCCGGCTGCCTCCCGATCTCATTTTTACAGCTCTGACCATTTTTTCCATTTCTCCTGTAAGCAGGAAAAAATATCTGTACATGAACGAGAGGATCATTATCATAATTCGGGGAAAATGCCAGCTGGACAAAGTTTTCATTATATCTGAAAAACGGGTAACAGAGACAAGAAGAATGAGTGAAAAAATACTCAGGAATGACCTTATGGAAAGTATCAGGGAATGTTTCAGCCCGGACTCCATAAAAATCGAATTCAAAATTATCACTGGAAGCACCAGCGGGAGAATTACAAGAGTTCTCTTTACGGCATTTTTTATGGGAACTCCTGAGATTATCAGTATTGTGATCAGGAGAATCAGAATTGGAAGCGAAACAAAAGAGATATATGATCCGGGTAGTATGGTAAGAATAATCACAAGTATAATTGTGAAAATTATTTTTAGACCAGCCGGAATATTGTGTATCGGAGAATTTAGGCTGCTGTAGTGGTCCCAGAACGAGTGTCTCATATTTTTTTGATCTCCAACAACCCCGGTTTCAATTTCCTTATCATTTCCAGAATTATAACAGTAATAAACCCTTCACCAAGCCCTGCAATCAGGTGTGAAGTGACCATGGCGAACATCCCTGCTCTCAGGGGAATTGTACCCGAAATTATTAACTCTGCAGCACAAACCCCGGCTGCAACAACAACAGCTGTGAATGATGCAATATAGGCACCAGGAATATAGAACCTTTTCGGAAATATCCTGAACAGATAATATCCAAGTATCGACTGAATTACAGCAATATTCATAACATTAGCACCGGCAGTTAGTAATCCTCCATGCTGAAAAAGAAAAGCTTGAAGCAAAACAGCGGATGTTGTTATTAGAAATCCCGACAGGGGGCCAAGCAGTATCGAGATCAGCACTGCTCCGGTCAAATGTACAGAAGTCCCGCCGAAAACAGGGAAACTCAATAATTGTGCTGTAAATACAAAGGCTGCCGATAAGCCCATCAAGGGGACACGTTCGGGCTTGATCTCCCTGTCAAGTTTTTTTACCGATGGATACAGTAGTGATGCTGAAACAGCAGTTGTTGAAATAATTACAGGAAGTGAAAGGAATCCGTCAGGAATGTGCATTTCGACCCCTCTTTCTCTCTCTTATTGCTACTAAATAGAAAAGAAGGCCGGACAATCCGAAAATCACCGAAATACCTGATAAAATTTTAATCCCTCTTCCCGGGGTTCCTACTCCATCCCCTGTTATGGAGACTAAAGAGGGATCAACTTTGATCCTGAAAGTTCCTCCATGTCCGGTCCAATCATTAACAACAATCTTCCATTCCCCTTCCAAATCGGGAAAGAAGAGGAAACGGCCATTCCTGTCTGTAACACCACTTTGGAACGGTTCTTTTTCATTTTCCGGGGAATAAACAGTTACCTCGGCATACGAGATCGGATCTCCTGAATCATACCTTGCTTCAATACCAGTGCCGCCGTTAATTGTTAAAATATCAACACCGTGAGGATAAAGGAAAGGGGAGAAAATAATTGATAATACAATAATTAAATTTATTCTATTCATTTTTATTCCTGATACAATGTGTTACTATTTTACCAATCGTAGCACACAGAACTTCCGATTTCAACACCTCCTGCTGTAACACATGGGGATGTTTCACTTTATATATGGAAGAAGGTTGTTTTGTGGTATAATTTTGAAGATGCCGAAGTGGCGGAATTGGTAGACGCGCAAGTTTCAGGTATTTGTGAGAGCAATCTTGTGGGGGTTCGAGTCCCCCCTTCGGCACACTTAATCATACCCCGGCCAAATGAAAATTGAAAAAGGAAAAATCGCAGTCCTCCTCTCAGGACGTGGGTCAAATTTTGAAGCAATCTACAAAAATTCACTATTAAAAAATTCCAACTTTAAAATTGTCCTGGTAATCAGTGATAAAAAAAAAGCAAAAGGTTTTGAAAAAGCGAAAAGTCTTAATATACCTGCATTGTACATCCGCCCGAGAGATTACTCTTCAAAAGAAGAGTATGAAAAACACCTTATAACCATTTTAAAAGAGAATAACGTTGAACTTATCTGCCTGGCCGGATTCATGAGGATAATATCACCGGTCCTGATAAAAGAATACTGTGAAAGGATAATAAACATCCACCCCTCTCTACTTCCTTTATTCCCCGGACTTGATGCCCAGAAACAGGCTCTGGATGCAGGTGTGGAAAAAAGCGGCTGTACGGTACATTTTGTTGATGAAGGAGTCGATTCGGGACCGATCATTCTGCAGGCAGAAGTTAGTATTAAATCAGATGATACCGAAAATTCACTCAGTTCCAGGATCCTTAAGGAGGAGCACCGCATCTATTCAGAGGCTATCAGACTATTTTTCCTGAAGAAATTGAAAATTGAAAACAGAAAGGTTAAAATCCTCTCATGAAAAAATATTTTTTAACATTTCTTCTTTTACCTCTCTTTCTTATTCCTTCTGAATTTTCCCTCGACAATGCAAAAAGGATCGACAAGTACTTGAAAAGGATCGCATCGAACAGGAAAGAGAGTGTGATCATGAAAAATGTAACCTTCTCCCAGAGGGATCTGAATTCATGGCTTAATCTGATATACACCAGGAAGTTTGCAAGGGAAGTAAAGCATATTAAACTTGTGTTTGGAAAAAATAATTTTGTAAGCGGAAACATGAAAGTAGAGCTGAAAGGGGAAAAATATGCAAAACTTCCTTCCTTTCTTAAAGATTTTGAGATAGATTTTGAGGGAAAGATATTCTGTGAAAACTACCGGATGAGATACGACTTCGAGAAAGTAAGAATAAACGGAACCGCATTCTCTCCTGAGATCCTTGACGAGGCATTCGGGGCAGCTCAGCAGGGCTTCAAAGTAAAAAAATCTATGTTCGACTGGTTCAGACTTCTTCCCGGAATAAAAGATCTGAAAACTGACCATAAAAAACTTATAGTATTCTATTGATCCCTTTTTTGGATTCGTCACTACAGATAATCAAAGGAGTCGGAGAGAAATACCTTAAAACACTTAACAGGTACAGATATAATTCTGTCTACGATCTCCTCATCCATTTCCCTGAATACTATATTGACACTTCGGACACAGACAATGTAATCGAGGATGGTATCGAGAAAGTCTACAATGTTAAAATAAGCAACTCAAGTCTCTACAGAAACTACCACCGGCGATTATCAATAATAAACATCTCCGGAACAATCAACAACACACCTGTTGATATAGCGATCTTTAATAAACCTTATATGCTTGAGAAAATAAAAGCTTCCCAGGACTTAATAATTTACGGAAAAGCAAAAGTAAAAGGGATTCAGAACAGAATCGAAAATCCCAGAATTCTCAAAAAAGAAGAAGGGATAATTCCTGTATATAAAAATATAGGTTCCATAGCCGGCGGGACGGTCAGGAACCTGATCGAAAATATCTTTGCAGATAAATTGAGCAATGATGATATCCTTCCCGTTCACATTACAAGAAAGTATGGATTCGATCCTCTCAGGAAATCACTTGAGGACATCCATTTCCCAGTTTCCATGGAAGTTAATATCGAAAAAATTCAAGAAAGGTTTATATACACCGAATTCCTTTTCTTCCAACTCGAGACCGCTGTTATAAGGGAAAGATCGGGAAAAATTGAGCGGGAGAGAAAATATAAAGCTGTGGATCCATTAGAATTACTGAAAGGGGTATTGGATTTTAATCTCACTCCGGATCAGAATAAATCAGTGAAAGAGATAATTTCTGATTTGACCGGCAATTTTACTATGCAGCGCCTTCTGCTGGGAGACGTGGGATCAGGGAAAACAATAATCTCATTTCTGTTTCTTCTGATTGCAGTTAAGAGCGGATATCAGGCTGCCTTCCTTGCCCCCACAGAAATACTGATCAGTCAGCATTTTCAGAATGCTTTAAAATTTTTTAAAGGGATAGAGATCGACCTATTGACGGGAACTACCACGTCATCCGAGAGAAAGAAAAAGATCAAAAAACTTAAAGATGGAAAAACATCTGTTCTGTTTGGGACACATTCGATCATAAATGACAAAATTATTTTTAAAAATCTTTCGGCGATCGTAATAGATGAACAACACAGATTCGGAGTTTCTCAAAGAGCTGCACTATTCTACAAAGGGGAAAAGTCCGATCTTATGGTGACAACAGCAACACCTATTCCCAGAACATTTCTCCTATCCCTCTACAAAGACCTTGATGTGAGTGAGATCAGATCTATGCCGGCAGGCCGGATAGCAATAGAAACTCTTATTCTTAAGCAGGATATAAGAGAAAATTTCTATTCAGAATTAAAAAAAAAGGTAGAGGCCGGGGAAAAAGCATTTATTGTCCTTCCTCTGATCTCAGCATCAACCCGTTTTAAAAACCTGAAATCTCTGGAAGGGGAGCTCCCTTTCTTTAAAAAAGTGTTCAAAGGGTCTCGATTTGGAGTAATATCCGGCAGATCGGATCCCGAAGAAAGAAGGTCTGTTTTTAATGATTTTGAAAAGGGTGAAATAAAGATACTTATTTCTACAACAGTTATTGAAGTAGGAATAGATATCCGTGATGCTACTATCATGGTCATAGAAGATGCCGACAAATTCGGACTCAGCCAACTTCATCAACTGAGAGGACGTGTGGGGCGCGGGGATAAGAAATCATTCTGCTACCTCTTTCCCTCGTCCAGAATAACAGGGCAGGGCAGGGAAAGATTGAAAATAATGAGAGAAACTTCAAATGGGTTTGAAATTGCAGAAAAGGACCTCGGTATGAGAGGGGGGGGGAACATTGCGGGGACAGAACAATCCGGATATCTGGATTTCCGTATATCCGATATTAAGGAGTATCCGGAACTCTATTTCAAGGCGAGCAGAGATGCTTCAGAACTGATAAAAGATACATCACTCCAAAATGATCATATAAAAAACAGGGTTAAGCAGATAGAGTCAAAAATAAAAAAAATAAGCTTCAGTTAAATTTTTTCCGCTTGAAAATCAACTCAGGAATGTTTTATATTTATTAAAGGAGGAAAAATGATAAAAAAAATTTGGTCAACTTTGATTATGCTGATTTTTATCATCTCTTCATTTGGATGTATGGTAGCTCCATCACCCCGACAGGCCCCGCCACCTCCGAGAAAAATGAAAATGAATGCAAGAAAACCGGGCCCGAATTATTTTTGGGTCAATGGACATTGGGAATGGAGAAAAGGGCGATATGTCTGGCGTAACGGATACTGGAAAAAGAACAAAAGAAACCGCCGCTGGATATCAGGCCATTGGAAAAAGTCTGGAGGAGGATGGGTATGGGTCAAAGGACATTGGAGATAAGAACTAACCCTTTTTAATTACAACAAAACTTATATCATCTGAAGCCTTTGAATATTTACGCATATCTTCAAGAATATGAGAATAAATTTCTTTTGCGGAAAGGTTTTTGATTGATCTGACAGTTCCATCAAGCTCCCTTTCAAAATATGGGATATCATTTTCAATACCATGCTCCATAAGTCCGTCTGTGAAAAGGATCAGGATATCACCTTCCCCCATAAGGTGAATCTTGTTCACAGAATATCTTTTTTTAAAACCGAGTCTGCTCTCATTTCTGCTGGAATCAACATCCACAACAGAAGGGAGTGTCCCCACGGGAGGAAAAGAAGGGGACTTGTTTGTACAAACCTTCATTAATTTGTTGAATTTATTTGAGAACACAACAGGAGAGGGGTGGCCTGCATTTATGAATCGGAATGTCCCGTCTGTGCTGATCTCGCCATAGATCATTGTAAT
The DNA here is from genome assembly GCA_942492175.1 of uncultured bacterium. Lineage (GTDB taxonomy): Bacteria > Acidobacteriota > Aminicenantia > UBA2199 > UBA2199 > UBA647. The sequence goes on along the minus strand of CALODR010000010.1, from coordinate 283,061 downwards.
AAATTTTGAAAATGCGGATGATTTATAAAATCTCGAATTCAGTATCTCAAAAAGTTCACTTGTGACCTCACCGAAGATTTTCAGTTCATAAAGAACTCCGACCATAAAGGCCTGATGAAGCATTGCAGCCATTGATGCATCGGTTGTTTTATGCCCGGAAACATCTGCAATGAGAATTCCCGCTTTTTGCCTGAGAGAACACAAATTTTCTGCAATCCTGAGATCCCCATTCTCCTTTGCATCATTTATTCTGACATCAAGGTCATATCTCTTATTAAAATCAATATAGATAATATGATCTCCACCAGCTATTCCGTTAAGCGGTACAGACCCGCCGAAGATATCAATACCATTAAGGTGAGGTATCTCACCTGAGGAAGGTTTTATCGCTCCTACGATCTCATGAAGGTTCTCAAGTTCTTCTTTCATGAAATCTATCCCCTTGCCTGAAAAAACATTTCCTCTTTTCTCCGTACGTTTAACCATCCCCAATCTCCTTTACAGAATCACCGGAACTGATCCTTGCCTTTTTCCATCGGCCGGAAAGGTACCAGAAATATATTATAAAAAATGCACAAAAATTTGAAATGAACATACCCCACCAGATTCCGTTATAAGATCCAGGATTCCCCGGACCTCCCATTAAAACAAATGAAATCAAATATACCAAAGGTATCCTGAACACCCAGATCCGGAAAATATTAGAAACCATGACCGGTACAGTATATCCGGAACCCTGAAAAGCACCGTTCAGGACCGATGTTAATCCAAAAAACAGAATTGACGGAGAGATTATAAGGAACATTGAGGAACTGATGCTGTCCACAAGCTGATCTCCGGGAATAAAGAATCGGGTAAAATATTCTCCATAGAAAGTTGAAAACAGAATAATTGGAGTCAAAATATATAACATCAGCCTACTTCCGGTCTTGACCGCTTCTTCAGCTCTTTTAACATTCCCCGATCCAAGGCTCTGTCCCACGATTGCAGTAACTGCCGAAGCGATCGCCATTGCCGGCATAGTATAGAGATGAACGATCCGTGACATAATACCGTATGCTGAGATCACTGCAGTCCCGAACTGATTAACAAACCCTATCAACACTATAAAACCGAGGGAGGCACCAGCCATTCCCAATGATGCAGGGACACCGGTCTTCATGATCAGCTTAGTAAACTTTTTGTCAGGAACCAACATTTTAAGATCAATTTTAAGGCCTCTCTTCCCTGAGAATAGAATATAAAGAGCTGCAGCCGAAGCGATCGCCCGTGACCCTATTGTTACCAAAGCGGCACCATCAACCCCAAGAGCTGGCAAACCGAAATAACCGAATATGAATATCGGATCCAGAATAATATTGATCAAAGCTGAAACAAGCTCAATCTTCAACGGTGTTTTGGTATCACCATATCCGTTGAAAACTGAATAAAAAACAAAAAAAGGAAATGCAAGGGGCATCCCTACCAGAGATATCCTGAAATATGAGACTGTTTGTGCAAAAGTATCCTCAGGGGTTTTAAGGAGCCTGAATATCTCTTCTGTGAAAGGGAGTAGAAGAACCACTGAAATAATCGAAAGAGCACCCATAATGAATAGAATGTTTCCTGATACTTTATTTGCTTTTCCCTGCTCTCCAGAGCCGATATACTGTGAAACAAGAGATGTCCCCGCTATAGAGAATCCTATCGCCAGCCCTATTAGCAGAAACAGGACAAAGAATGATATTACAGGGGCGGAAACAGCACTCCTGCCCAATCTGCCCAGCCAGTAAGTATCGGCAAGATTATAAAGCATCTGAACAGCAGAACCTATCGCGATCGGTGTCCCGAGCCTGAAGATGGTTTTTTTCAAATCTCCATTGAGAAGGTCTATTCTATTATTTTTTTTCATTTTTCTTCATAACTGAAGCATACAGAATCTATTCAGGAAAATTACTCTTTTTCAGAATAAGGGATCCTTATAAATTCAAACTCGCTATTTATCACAACTATCTTTAGAAAATATCTTATCAGAACAAACACCTGATACAACAAAAATACCGCTATTAATCCAAGAAATTCCTCTGAGAAACTCATCAACAGTTTAAAAACCAGATATAGAACAGCAGAAGAGAAAATATAGAACAAAAAAATCATTACAATATTTTTTTTATGACTGAAAACAAACCTAATTCCCTCTTTAAATGAGAAGAAGAAATTCTTCCCGTCCCTCAGCCTTATGATCCTTGAATAATCATATATTGCAATAGAGAAAATTATTAGTGTTACAGCAATAACAATAAAAACTATAAGAAAGATCCCGGACAATGTTTCATTAAATGACCGCTCCATCGTCTTCCAAAACACAAAAACAAGAAATACCATCGGGAGCAAAGCTATACCGAAATTAACAAGATTGATCAGAAAAACTTTCAGAAATCTGAAGAAATTATCTATGGATGATGATAAAAGGGTGAAAAATGTGGCCTTCTCCTCTTCAATCATAACAGAAAAAATTCCGGCGGAAATAAATACAGAAGTGACCGCAAAAAACAGTATAAAATAGAAACATATAGAAATAAGCAGAGCAAAACTTCCTGGGAAATTATTGAAAATATCCATCAGAACCGTAAAAAGTCCGTACATTCCAATATTATCTTCTATCATCGATCTCCCGGCAGAGATTGTGAAAACCATGTAAAAACCGAAATAAATTATAAATGAAAAGAATATATTGAAGAGCCATCCATATGCCGCCAGCCTTAAACTTCTAACGCTGAATCCCCTTCCGATTGTTTTTAATATTTCCATTTTAAAGTATTAGAGATGCTAAAATATTCTGAAAATAAAATCCAAATTTAACAGTCAGCTTTCTTAAAACCCTGTTGTCCTTTCTGACTACCTTCGAATTATTTACCAGATTGATATCGAGAGGGATCTTGAAGTCAGGATCAACAAACGCAAAGTCAACCGGATTGTCATCGGTGAAGATCACCTTTTTCCACTTCTCATCCTTTTCCCAGAATATTTTCTTTTCATGCCCGCCTTTCAATTTCAGGGAAAGTTCAACCGGAAAATATCCGCTTTTTCGTACAAATACTACCTCATTCCTGTATTTACCGCTATTTCCGATCTTGCAGGATTTAACAGAATATACAGCTGTGTCCAGATTTTTGTCAGTTCCGACAAATTGATCAAACGCCCATGAGTAATCTCTGTTAAAAAAATTCCCGAATTCATCCCTGAGCTTTTTCGTATTATGGTGAGTAAATTTAACTTTATCAAAATAGTATCTGAAAAACTCTGTCAATTCCTCTTCCCCTATTACATTTTTCAAACTTCTGAACAACAGAGACACCTTCGAATAGACATTCCCGACAAAAAACTTGTTATTAATAAAATTCCAAGTCAGATATTTTGACCTTTCAAGAGGAGAAAGGGTAATGTACGATCTTCTCTTTATCTCCCAGTCAAAAATCCTCATATAAAGAGAATTCAGGAGGGAACCGCTGTTCTCAAAATATTTATCCATAATCTCCATCTCATAAAACACGGATATACCTTCATCCAGCCATGGTTCACCATAACCGTCGCTCCCTGCAATCCCATACCAGAACTGATGGGCAATGCCGTGAATCACTGCAAGTTCAGAATATTTTATTGATTCCGGGAGTATTTTCAAATAAGCTGCTGTTATCAATGTAGGATATTCATGGCCGGCAGAAATGAACCCCTGAAGAGGAGGGTCAACAATTGTCAGGGTCCTGAATGGATAAGAGGCAAGATTTTCTTCAAAATATCTCAAAGTGAATTTTACTGCATTCAGATACCTCTCTTTTGCCGATCTGTTCCTGTGTGAAAGGAGAAGGATTATATCGGTATCAAAATCATTGCCCTTTAGTTTTATTTTTTCCTTTATCTCGATAAAATCAGGATATGCAGTCCATACAAAATCCTGAACATTATCCTGACTGAATTCAATCACCTTCATATCTCCAATTACATTTTCAGCAGACATCCTGTCGCCGGTAGCTCCCACCTTGAAATTTTTCGGTACAGTTATTTTCACATGGTAATCGCCGAACTCCGAATAATAACCTGGCATCCTGTGAAACTGGTGTCCGGACCACTCCCCTGTATCTTTTAGAACACATACTTTCGGGTACCAGTGGGCCATAAAAATATAATTCCCCGATTGTCCGGTCTTATAAAAGATGTCAGGTATCTTAAGCCTGAACTCCACCTTTACCCAAATTGTCTGCCCGGGAAGTACCGGTTTCTTCAGGCTGAAATCCGCATATGTCCTGTCTTTTGTATTACCATCATCAGGACTCAGATAGGTTAGATCCCCCGAAATATTTTCATTTCTGTTTATGATCTCTATCTTTTTAAGATTAATATAACCAAAATTATATTTTTTGATTTTTTTTTCAGTATATTTATAAGCAGATGTTTCGGAAAAAAAAGTTGAGTCTGTATCCCGGAAAGCGTTATAGAAGAGATTAAACCTGAGAGAACCGACTCCCGCCGAAGACCTGTTTGTCCATCTGATGATCTCAACCCCTTCAAGTTCCCTCTTCTCCGGTATGACCTTTGCAGTTATTTGATATTTTGTTCTGTCCCTGACTCCGGACAATTCCTGCAGTTCACGGAGGTCACGGCTCTCGTGATCCTTTTCGGTAACGGTCTCACCATGAACAATAACAAACATAAAAATTAAAGATAGAAAGAGAGCTGTTTTGCTGATCAGATTCATTTTTCTTTAAGTTTCTTTTCCCAATCCCAGGCATTTTTTATTATAATCTCAAGATCATCCGATTCCGGCACCCATTTCAGCTCTTCCCTGATCTTTGATGAATCAGCTGTTAATTCAGGAGAGTCACCTGCCCTTCTGGGTGCATCTTCTACAGGGAAATCTATTCCGGTGACCTTCTTAACCATTTCAACCACTTCCCTGACACTGCTCCCCTTCCCGTACCCGCAATTAAGCACCCTGCTGGCTTTTTTCTCTTTCAGGAACTTTAATGATAGCAGATGCGCTTTGGAAAGATCATCAACATGAATATAATCTCTGACAGCAGTACCATCAGCTGTATCATAATCGGTCCCGAAAACTTTCAAAGAGGGATAATCACCAAGTGCAGCCCTGAGTGCCAGGGTTATCAGGTGTGTAGGCTTTTTATAGTTTTGACCTATACGGACCTCTTTATCCGAACCTGCGACATTAAAATATCTTAGTGCTATATAATTGAAATCTTCTACTGCAGCAGCAGTATCCCTTAGAACCTTCTCTGTAAACAATTTGGAATCACCATACGGGTTAATCGGCAACAGGGGAGTATTTTCATCGGCAGGTACTTTTTCAGGTATTCCATACACAGCGGCAGTAGATGAAAAAACAAAATTTTCTATTCCACTCTTGACACAATTCCTTATCAATTTGAGAGATTTAACCGAGTTATTATAATAATATTTCAGCGGATCACTGACTGATTCCTCCACCTGAATAAATGCGGCAAAATGGATCACATTTTTTATATTAAATTTTTCTATAAGGCTGGAGACAAGTTCATCATCCTCTACATCACCCTCATAAAAATCCCCGCAGAGGACCGCATCCCGGTTTCCCATTGAAAGATTGTCTAAAATAACAGGATTGTATCCGCTTTCACCCAGGTCCCGCACAATGTGACTACCTATATATCCGGCACCGCCTGTAACTAGTATATTCTCTTTTTCCATTGAAAGAATATTCTACTTCAACTGCCGGCAACAATCAACAAAAGTGTATTAAAAAAAGAGCTATTTCAGGTCATGGATATGGAGTTCCCATACTTCTTCATCATCATTATCTACAAGTTGATAAAGCTTATCATCCTTTATGGTATAGGGATAAAGATCCCTTGCAGTTGCTTCCGGAATAGGCAGAAAGATCCTGTTTTTGATCAACTTCCCGTTCAGATCATAAATGGCAAACTCAGTCCTTCCATCCGGATTCGGATACCCGTTGACATAGAGCTTGTCATCCACCACATCCATCCCCCTGACGATAGGGAAAACGGAAGGAAAATCAACAAGCTGCTTGATGTTTTCATAGAACCTCTTGAATTGAGGATCTGTACTTAAGAATTCATGGTACCTTTTTTTATCGGAATCCCTCACTTTGAGCTCACCCAGTTCACATTTCAGTTCCTTTTTAAGATTTCCGTTCTCATCATATATCAGTACATAACCTTCTTTTTCTCCTGTTACAAATATCTGGCCATTCCAGATCCTGAACCAAGCACCCCAGGTCCTTAAAACATTGATCTTTCGCCCCTGCTGGAATGTCGCCTTCTCTTCATAGATATGCTTGATCTTCTTCATGTCCTTATCATAGAGAATGATGGTCTGATAATTCGTCTTTGTTTTCTGGTCCTGATACTGCCCATAAGAGACAAATTTATCTCCAAATGGTTTGTAGACAGATACCACCCCGGAAGTTTTCGGCCGCTTCTCACTGATGAACTTCCCGTCCCGTGTAAAATAGGACATTTTCATATGGCTGCCGACTACTATCTTGTCAAGGTTTTCAGGATCTTTTTGGATACGGACATACTGGGAAAATTCCCTTGGACCATCTCCCTGTTTCCCGAAACTGGTGATAAAACTATAATCTTTCTGGGAATAAACATACACTTTCGGGAATTCGGCAATCAGAATCTGCCCCCCGTCCACAACGATAGTCGCCGGCTTGCTGAGCCGGCTCATCTGAACTATTTTTTCCACACTGTAAATAAAAGGAACTAACAGAGTAATAATGAATAATACTATTAAATATTTTTTCATAAAATCCCCCTCTAAACATATAAGACGTTCTAAAAAGGAATATGTTTATTTAGATCGAATTTTCCACAATCTTCACTTTTAAACGTGAGAGGTATTCTGTTATCTTAATGTCCTTGGGGCAGGCTTCCATACAATTGAAAATAGTATGGCATCTCCATATCCCATTCTTATCATTCACAATATCCATCCTTTCATTGGCACCATCATCTCTGGTATCGAAGATGAACCTGTATGCTTTAAGAAGAGCTGCGGGTCCAAGATAATCGTTGTTACCCCACAAACTTGGGCAGGATGATGTGCAGGCTCCGCAGAGGATACATGTGACCGACTCCCTGATGTATTCAAACTCATCTGGAGATTGATGCATCTCCTTGTCAGGAAGAGGTTTATCCACCATCAGATAGGGTTTTATTTTTTTCAGTTTTTCGAAGAAACCGTCCATATCAACAACCAGGTCCTTAAGGATCGGAAATCCGGGCAGCGGTTCGATCTTGATCTTCCCCTTGAACTTATGGATAGGAGTTTCACATGCGAGGTAATTCTGCCCGTTAACCTTCATCGCACAGGAACCGCAGATAGCACTCCGGCACGATCTCCTGTATGCAAGAGATCCGTCCTGTTTCCAGTGAATTTCGTTAAGGACATCAAGAATTGTGGAATCTGAATCAAATTCTCCGGAATAATCGGCCCAATACGGTTTTTTATCTTTAGCAGGATCGTATCTTAAAATTTTTATTGTTCTTGTTTCTTTTGACATCTGATTACTCCTTAATATTTTCTTTCAAGCGGCGGGAACCTGTCCATATAAATTATTGCTTTCCGGGTATGGTCCAGTTTTACTCCCTTTGCCGTCTTCCATGCAAAAGTATGTTTCATCCATTTTTTATCATCACGTTTAGGGAAATCAGATCTGAAGTGAGCGCCTCTTGACTCTTTTCTTGCGATAGCGCCTTCGATCATAACCTCGGAGAAGTTTAAAAGGTTACCGACCTCGAATGCTTCAAAGAGATCCATATTGTAGGCATCTCCCTTATCATCAATAGTCACTTTCTTATATCTTGCCTGAAGGCCCTTAATGATCTTCAGAAGCTTCTTCATATCCTTCTCATTCCTGTAAACTCCGGCATATTTGGTCATATTTTCCTGAAGTTCTTCTCTGAGAACTGAATGACGCTCTTCCCCTTTCCCTTCCATAAGTGCCGAGATCTTGCCTCTGGCAATATCGGTCGGATCTGAGGGGAGATCTTCCAGTCCGTTCTCTTTGACAAACTTTGACATCGAAATACCAGCAACCCTTCCGAAAGTAGCTGCTTCCTGTAGGGAGTTTGTTCCGAGCCTGTTAGCACCGTGAAGTGAAAGGCATGAAGCCTCACCGGCAGTATAAAGTCCAGCTACTATGTTCCCCTTGGGATCTCTTAGAACCTCAGTATTGATGTTGGCAGGAATACCGCCCATAGAGTAGTGGGCTGTCGGCTGGATCGGCACCGGCTCCTTGATCATGTCAACTTTCAGATAGTTCAGAGCAAGCTCTCTAACCTGGGGAAGTCTTTTTAATATCTTCTCTTCACCGAGATGTCTCATATCAAGATAGACATAATCCTCCCCGTTTCCGCCGCGTCCCTCATTTATTTCGGTCTGCTCAGATCTTGAGACAACATCTCTTGGAGCAAGTTCCATTTTGTCTTTTGCATATTTCTCCATGAACCTTTCACCGGCATGGTTGGTCAGATAACCACCCTCGCCGCGGCAGGCCTCAGACATCAGGATGCCGTGTTTGAAAAGCCCGGTCGGGTGGAATTGAACAAATTCCATATCCTCCAGAGGAAGCCCGTTCTCGAGGATCAATCCGAGACTGTCTCCGGTATTTGCATGAGCATTAGATGTAACCTTAAATGCTCTTCCATATCCTCCGGTTGCAAGAAGAACAACCTTCGCATGAAAAGTATGAAGCCCTCCGTTCATAATATCCCAGGCAACAACTCCCCTGGAAATATTTTTCTCAATCAGCAATGAAAAAACCTGAAACTCATTGTAAAAATGTACATTATATTTAAGGCATTGTTCATACAAGGTGTGAAGAAGAACATGGCCCGTAATATCTGCCGAGAAACAGGCCCTCGGTTTCTGGTGCCCTCCGAAAGGGCGCTGATTAATCAGTCCATCATCAGTTCTTGAGAAAGGGACTCCCATGTGTTCAAATTCATAAACTGTTTTCTTTGCTTCTCCTACAAAAAACTCGATTATGTCCTGATCACCCAGCCAATCACTCCCCTTAATAGTATCAAACATGTGGAGTTCTTCGGAATCTTCTGTGACATTTGCAAGTGAAGCTGCGATCCCTCCCTGTGCTGCACCTGAATGTGACCGTGTAGGATAAACTTTTGTTATTACGGCAACTTCATGTCCGTCTCTTGCCAGCTCAAGAGCTGCCCTCAAACCTGCAAGCCCGGCACCGACTACGACCGCATCCAGCCTGTGATATTTTTTTGCTTCGTCTATGTTCATTATTACGCTCCAGCCTTAAATATAGTAAGTGTCCCTACAAACATCAGGACAACCCCGAGTATTACCAGAATAGAAAAAACAAATATCCTGGTCCCCCTTTTTTTCATATAATCCTCTGCAACCATCCATATTCCGTTTATCCCATGATACAGAGCCGTGAATAAAAATAAAAACTGCACCAGATTGAACCATGGAGCTTTCATTTTTTCAACAACATCTGCATACTTTACCACACCGTGACCGATAAAGTGGTAGGTTACATAGTGGGCTATCAGTAGGATGAACAATACAACTGCCGAAACCCTCTGGAAAAGCCAGATAAGTCCGCCGCTTTTTGAAGTTTCTTTAAAATTTTTGTCCATTGTGTCCTCCTACATGTGGGAAACGATCAGGTATCCGCCGGCAACCCACAGCACGAAAGCGATAAAGATCATTATAAAGAAAAGTTTTTTATGATGAAGGGAGCCCTTCCAGAAATCGACAATGACCACCCTTATCCCATTGAAAGCATGGAACAGAATAACACCCCATAACCCTACCTCAAGAATCTTGAATAACGGGGAGGCGAGAACACCCATTACCCTGTTGAATCCTTCCGGCCCTTTTGAGATTGTACTGATGACCCATATATGGGCTGACAAATAAAAAATAAGTGCTAGGCCTGACAGGCGGTGGAGAATCCATGCCCAGGACCCAGTGAATTTGTAATAGTTTAGATCAAAGAACTTTTTATCCTTGTACAATTTTGCCTCCTTCGTACAGAAATATGATTTTAATTTTAATACGTAGAAAATCTTACTTCAACAAAAAAATTGATTTTTTTTCGGAAAAGTAATAACCTAAAGAAATGGAGGAAAAACAGGAATATAAGAGCAATTTCAAGGCACCTGAATTCCTCGCATTCGATCGGCTGATAAAAGATAACCAATGGCTGATCAAGATAAGATTTTTTTATACTTTCTTTGTTGCGGTATTTTTCATAATTCTTAACCTGGCCAACGAACAGAACATGATAAGTCTCCGGAACCTCTCTCTGATTCTCACCCTGATGGTATCAGGAAACATCATTTTCAACTTTGCCCTCAAAGGGGTTATCCGGAAAAAACTGGAGAACCTTGACTACAACAGCCTCCAATCACTTGCAGCAATACAGATAGATTTTGATTTTGTTCTCCTTTCAATCATTGTTTTTGTTTCAGGCGGGGTGAACAGTCCTGTGCTCATCCTTTATATCTTCTACATTATGATCTCAACCTTTATAGTAAGCCATGAAAAAGCTATAAGGAATACTTCCGTTGCGATCATTCTTGTTTCCGCAATATTTTTCAGCGACAAGTCCTTCGATATCCCCAAAAGGATTGCGGAGATGGTCTCTTACGACATAATCCTCATGCTGGCATACTTCATCTCTTCCCACCTATCCAAGAATTTGAGAGAGAACAGAGAGATTCTCCAGGAACTGCTCAAAAAGACACGTGACCTTTCCATAAGGGACGGATTGACAGGGTTGTATAACCAGACCCATTTTTTCCAGATGCTGGAAGATCACCTGAAGAAAGCAAAAAGGTATAATGAGGTTTTTTCGCTCCTTCTCTTCGATATAGATAATTTCAAAAATTATAATGATAATAACGGCCACATAAACGGATCAGCGGCCATAAAAAGAGTCGGCTATATTGTTGCCGAAACTTTCAGAACATTTGATATATCTGCAAGGTACGGTGGTGATGAATATGTGATCTTCCTTCCCAATACAGATAAAATAGGGGCCTTCCTGGCTGGAGACAGGTTGAGAGAGAGGATATCAAATTCAAAATTTCCAGGAATGGAAAAACAGCCGCAAGGCTCTGTTACCATCTCCATGGGGATAGCATCTTTCCCTGAAGATGCCGATACCAGAGAATCGATTCTCGACAAAGCTGATAAAGCACTTTATGTATCAAAAGAAAGCGGGCGTAACAAAGTAACAATATATAAAAAGGAACAATTCACAGACAAAGATTAATTCCTGATTCTCCACTATATAATTGACATTTTTTACATATTATAATAGAATTTTCAAAATGTGGATTAGCAAAAGGGACACCGAAATACTTGCTGCATTGGTGAATTTGTACAGCAGCACCAGACATCCGGTCAGCTCTGCACAATTAGCGGAACACCTCCCGTATTCATGTTCACTGATAAGAAAACAACTTCAGAAACTTGAATCAAACGGGCTGATCACAAAAAACAGCACTTCTTCAGGAAGAACTCCATCAGACAGAGGATTAAAAATGTTTTTAAGAAACCTCGACCGGATCGCTGATCCCGGCGGGCTTACTCCTGAATTTGTCCACTCTATCGGTAAGGATTTCAGCGACCTCTCCACAAAAAGTGCTGACTTCCTCTCAAGGGAATCCGATCACATAGGCTTTGTCTATCTTGACTCTATCTTCGATCTTGAGTTTAGTAAAGTCAAACTGTTCAAAATAGATTCATACAAGATGATGATGATCCTGAGCAGCAGGAACAAATGGGTCTTTTCAAAGATATTCATCACAAACCGAAACTATAGCGAATCGGAACTTCGGAGCTGGGAACAGATACTGAACACTGAATTTTCACACAAATCCCTTAACAGAGTTTTCAAGATAATCAGAAACAGGCTTTACAAGGATAGAGAAAGATATATTAATATTTATCGGGGGGTCTACGGACTCCTCGGAACTGAAGCCCTGATGACTGCGGACCTTTTCTATAACGGGGTCCTGAACCTGGTGAACTCCCATGCAACAGATACTGAAACTATAAAAAGGATAATCCACACACTGGAAGAAAAAGAGAGATTTGCAAAATTTTTAAAAGATATTTTGAATGAAAAGGACAGAAACCCGGTTATCGCATTCGGCAAAGAGTCGGGCCTTTCCGAATTTGAAGAACTGATACTGATAATATCAAATTTTTACTCTTCTGAAAATCCTGTAGGGAAACTCGGGATAATAGGTCCGAAATTTACAAGTTATTCAGAAACAATTAACCGGGTTAAAAACTTCTCGAATCATTTTTCAACCATATTATCCGACAATTCCATGGAGGCATAAAATGAACGTGGATAATGACAGCTTAGAGATCAGTTATGTTCCGGATGATCCTGAATTTGGGCAGGATGACAGAGTACAGAAAAAGTCTGTTGATGATAAAACAGCTCAGAAAAGAAAAATTCACAGAAAACCTACTGCCAAAGTTCAGGAAAAGATCATTGAAAAACTGACTAAAGAGAGAGATGACCTGAAAGATAAACTTTTAAGGAATCTTGCTGAAATAGATAACTACAGAAAAAGGGTTCAAAAGGAGAAAGAGGAATATCAGAAATATGTCCTCGCTGATTTTATTAAAGAACTATTAATAATCTCCGACAACCTGGAGAGAGCCTTAAAAGCAAAGAATGACGGATCGGGTGACAACTCTATTGTCTCAGGGGTTGAAATGATCTACCGTCAGTTTATAGAAATATTGGCGAAGAATGGAGTAACAGAGATAGATGCTCTGAACAAACAATTCGATCCGAATATTCATCAGGCCCTATCAAAAGAAGAGTCCGAAATTGTTTCCGAACCTACTATAACAGAGATCTACCAGAAAGGATTTCTGTATAATAATAAACTTCTGAGACCTACAATGGCCAAAGTTGCAATCCCGCCGGAACCTGCAGTACCAACTGAAGATCAGGATAAATCAAATGGCTAAAAATATAGGTATCGACCTCGGCACAACTAATTCATGCATAAGTTTTTTTGAAGGGGGAGTGCCGGAAATAATTCCGAACCCTGAAGGATCAAGGGTTATCCCTTCAATTGTATCAATAAGCAGAGAAAAAAAACCGATATTCGGAAATATTGCAAAAAGGCAATTCATCTCAGACCCGAAAAACACGATTTGGGGTGTTAAGAGGATCATAGGGAGAAAATACGATTCTCCCGAAATAGAAAAGATAAAAAGTGTTGCAGGTTATAAAATTGTTGAATCAGAGAACGGCGATGCTCAAATAGATTTTAATGGTGAAATATGTACTCCTGAAGAAATTTCCGCAATGTTCCTAAGATATCTCAAGGGAATTGCTGAAGACTACCTTGGCGAGGAAGTAGGCAAAGTGGTGGTAACCGTCCCTGCTTTTTTTAATGATGTCCAAAGACAGGCCACAAAAAATGCCGGGGAGATCGCAGGTCTCGAGATATCAAGAATAATAAATGAGCCGACAGCTGCACTTATCGCTTACAGGGACAAAATAGAAACCGATGGTTATTATGCGGTATATGACCTCGGAGGAGGGACTTTTGATATCTCAATAGTTGAAGTAAAGGATGAGATATTCAAAGTAATCTCTACTCTGGGAGATACTTTTCTCGGTGGAAATGATTTTGATGCTGTAGTTTCCGAGTGGATTCTGGCTGAGATAAAAAATGAAATTAACACCGACCTCTCCGCAAACAGGGACAGCATTCAGAGGATTACCCAGGCTGCAGAGAAAGCAAAAATAGAACTTTCCTTCAATTCTGAAACCCAGATATCAATACCCTATCTCTTTCACTCAAAACAAGGGGGAATTACCATTTCCAAAAAACCTTAACAAGAGAAAATCTGGAACTTCTGACATCATCTCTGGTAGCAAGAACAATACAATTAGTCAAAGATTCTCTGGCCGAGATAGATCTTGAACCCGAAGATATAGAGAAGATCCTACTGGTCGGCGGACAAAGCAGGATGCCGATGGTTTCACGCTACCTGACCGAACTGTTTTCAAAAGAACCTAATTTTGACCTTAATCCTGAAGAGGTTGTATCAATCGGAGCTGCAATGCAGTCCGAACTCCTACACGGAAGGATGAGAGACCTCCTTCTGCTCGACGTAACACCATTATCGCTCGGGCTGGAAACAAAAGGGGATAAGTTTACAAAACTCATAGACAAGAACTCTTCCATTCCGATAAAAAAATCTATGATATTTACAACTATAAGTGATAATCAGCAAACTGTTAAAATACATGTCCTTCAGGGTGAAAGAGAGATCGCATCCGAAAACAAAGATTTGGGAAACTTCAACCTGGTAGGTATACCTCTCGCTCCGAAAGGGCTTCCTCAGATCGAAGTGACTTTTGAGATAGATGCTAACGGACTTGTGAAAGTTTCAGCCATTGATAAACAGACCGGACTCTCCCAGAGTATGAACGTGCAGCCGGCCAGCGGACTTTCACCTGAAAAAATAAAACAGTTGATCGAAGATGCAAAAGAGTACGAAACTAAAGACAGGGAAACGATAAGGATCAACCACACTGTAGCAGGTTTGAATGAAGAGAGAGAATCAATAAAATTTTTCTTGGAGAGATATTCTGAAAAGCTTACAAATAAAGAGAAAGAAGAGATAGATATATTATTAACACAAATTGAAGAAGCTCTTGAAGAGAAAGACCTGCCAACGATGACCGGCACTCTGATGAAGGCCATTGATATAAGGAAAAGGATCAACAACTTACTCGTAGCTGATTTTGAGGAATAATATGGCAAAAAGGGATTACTATGAAGTCCTCGGGATTTCAAAGAATGCAACTCAGGCAGAGTTAAAAAAAGCATACCGGGCTATAGCAATGAAATACCACCCGGACAGGAATCAGGATAATAAGGAAGCAGAAGATAAGTTTAAAGAAGCATCAGAAGCTTATTCAATACTCGGAAACGAAGAGAAGAGGCAGAAGTATGATCAATTCGGTTTTAACGGTTTGAATTCCCAGAGCCAGGGCTTTTCAGATTTTTCATTTTTCGGGGATTCTATATTTTCAGATTTCGGGGATATCCTCGGAGATGTGTTCGGTTTTGGAGGAGGATCGTCATCACGCGGCAAACAGAACAGGCCCCGGAGAGGAGAGGATATAGGTGTAGAAACTTTCATATCACTTGAAGAATCTTTTAACGGGATTGAGAAAGAGGTTCTGGTCGAAAGAGAGTCTGAGTGTTCAGAGTGCAGCGGTACAGGAAGTGAACCGGGAACATCACCGGAGACCTGCAGGCAATGCGGAGGCCAGGGAAGTGTCAGAAGAAGTCAGGGATTCTTTTCAATATCATCTCCATGCCCGGCCTGTAGAGGAAAAGGGACCATCATCGTTCACCCATGCGGAAAATGTTCAGGGAGAGGACGTGAAAAAACTGAAAAAAAAATTAAAGTGAATATCCCTTCAGGAGTGGATAACGGTAACAGATTGAGGATAGCCGGAGAAGGAGATGACGGTTTCCTGAACGGCCGTGCAG
The DNA here is from genome assembly GCA_942492175.1 of uncultured bacterium. Classification (GTDB taxonomy): domain Bacteria; phylum Acidobacteriota; class Aminicenantia; order UBA2199; family UBA2199; genus UBA647. The sequence continues at coordinate 267,468 of CALODR010000010.1, read as the reverse complement.
GGGACCTTTACATACTTATTAATGTAAAAGAGGACAAAAATTTCAGAAGAGAGGGGGTAGACCTCATTTATGAACTTGAAATAACCTTCTCACAGGCAGCTCTCGGTGACGATATTCAGATAATGGCATTCCACGGTAAAGAGAGAATAAAAATTCCGGCTGAAACACAGAGCGGGAAAATAATAAAAATAAGGAACAAGGGTTTTAAAAACCTGAACGGATGGGGAAAAGGGGATCTCCTCATTGTTGTAAAGGTCCTTACCCCCACAGGTTTATCGAAAAAAGAGAAAGAGTTGTTTAAGGAATTAAAAAAGATCGAAAAATCAAAAAAACCGGATTTGCAAAAAGATAATCCTGTCTACAATTAATGAGAACTAAAAGGTTCTATTCAGGCAGTAAACCAGAAGAGGGATTTGTTGAGATCGTTTCAGATGAATTATTCCACCTTAAAAATGTCCTCAGAGGAAAACCGGGCGATTCAGTGGAAGTATTTGACGGAAAAGGAAGTTTATTCAAAGGGAAGATCATATCTGTAACCAATCTTAAGGCTGTTGTCGGAATCGGAGAAAAGATCACATTAAAGGAACCGGAAAGAAATATAATTATCGCACCTTCTCTGCTTAAGAGAAAACCGATGAGTCTGATGATAGAGAAACTTACCGAAATGGGGGTGGAAGAGATCTGCCCGGTTATATTTTCGAGGACTGACGCAGTATATTCAGACTCATCAAAGGCAAAATGGGAAAGATCGGCACTTGAATCACTGAAGGTTAACGATAACCTCTGGCCGTCAAGAATCCATGAACCATGCACAACAGAAGAACTCATAAAAAGATCGGCTGGAATCAAAAACAAGATACTCCTTGATATTGAAGGAGAGAGGAAATTTATCAAGAATAAAGGACCTTTCCTCTGTGTGATCGGGCCGCCGGGTGATTTCACAACAGAAGAGAGAGATATGTTCATAAATGCCGGATTCGAGCCTGTAAATATTAACGAATCGGTCATGAAGGTGGAAACAGCTGCATTTTCTGCAGTTTCAATATTGAAATATTTGACAAGATAGGGATAATATAGATAACCTGTGTTCAGGAGGACTATCAATTGATCGAGATCAAAGGAACTTTAGGGAAGTACAAGATAAAGAAAAAGTTGGGGAGCGGCGGATTCGGAACCGTTTACCTCGCTGAAGATACTTTTCTGAAGACAGACAGAGCCCTCAAGATCCCACACGGCATCGGTTCCCAGAAAGACAAACTCCTTAAAGAATCAATGGTTCAGACCAAACTCCTCGACCATCCGAATATTGTTAAACTCCTGACAGTAGACATAATTGACGGTAATATAATTATGGTAATGGAGTATGTCGATGGCACAAATCTCGAAAAGATAATTGATGACAAAGTAAAACTCAGTGTAAAAGCTTCTTTGAGCTATTTCAGACAGATATTGTCTGCTTTAGGCTACGCTCATGAGAACAAGATCCTACATAGGGATATCAGACCGTCAAATATCATGATAGACAAGAAAAATAATGTGAAAATTACCGATTTCGGAACTTCCACCTTCCTTGAAGAAAGCCGCTATGCAACAACAAAGATCGGCTCCCCTCCATATATGGCCCCTGAACATTTCGAGGGAAAGACCGTGTTCGCATCGGACATATATTCATCAGGCTGTTTGTTTTATGAGATGATAACAGGGTTCCCCCCGATAGTCCTTGCAAACCCGATGGAGATATACAAGAGAGCGAAGGCCGGGGATTTTCCACCCCTTATAAAAAAGATCCCAACGATATCACCCGACCTCAGTGAGATAATCATGAGAACCCTCGCCCCTTCAGTTTCCGACAGATATAAAAACACCGCTGCAATACTATCTGACCTCGATTCTCTGGAGCAGAAAAAGAAAGGTGACCCATCTGAGATAAGTGATATTAAAAAGAGGATTGCCGCAAGAAACGAAAGGACCGATCACATCTGCTGGAACTGCAGGAAAACTATCCCCCAGAAAGTTGATAAATGCATCTATTGCGGTGCAGATCAATAATACCCGCTATTCCACATTCAGGAATTTGACCATATTTGTAGCCCCTCTCATCGGAGTCTCTCCTGCGACAACAAGCAGTGTGTCCCCCTTTTTCAGATGCCCTTCCTCCTTTAATACCAGCTCACCTTTCCTTATCATATCATCGGTCTTCGAAGTGAATTTTATAAGATGGGGGGAAATTCCCCAGAAAGCCGCCATTCTGTTCCTCACTTTAGGATCAGGAGTGAATGCGAATACCGGACATGGAGGCCTGTATTTGGAGAGGAGAAGCGCTGTGCTTCCCGACCATGAAAATATCATTATTGCTTTTATCTCCATATCGTAAGCAAGTTCTGCCGCCCCCTTAGCTATGGCCTCGGTATAGTTCAATTTGTAATTGGTCTTCTCGAGAGCATAAGAGTAGAGCCCTGAACTTTCGGTCTTTAGTGCTATTCTGCTCATTATATTCACGGCTTTAACCGGATAACTCCCGACCGCCGTCTCTCCGGAGAGCATAACTCCATCGGATCCGTCAAGAATTGCATTGGAAACATCGGAAGCCTCTGCGCGGGTGGGCCTCGGGTTGGATATCATCGACTCCAGCATCTGAGTAGCAGTTATCACCAGCTTGTTCTCCCTGTTTGCCAAAATTATCAGCTCTTTCTGAATTATCGGTACATTCTCGGGAGGGACCTCAACACCCAGGTCTCCCCTGGCGATCATTATCCCGTCATACACATTAATGATCTCTTCGATTTTTTCCAGGGCACCGGGCCTTTCGATCTTTGCAATTACCTGAAGGTCGGAAGAATATTTTTTCAATATCTTCCTGATTGGAATGATCGATTCTGCAGAATCAACAAAGCTCATTGCAACAAGATCAACACCCTCACCGATGCTGAAAATGAGATCCTTCCTGTCCTTATCGGTAAAAACCGGGATGGTAAAGTTGGAGGAGGGGAGATTTATCCCTTTTTTTGCCTTAACAATGCCAGGATTAACAACCCTGCATTCAACATATTCATCCTCAACTTTTTCAACCTTAAGTTCAATATTTCCATCATCAATCAGGATCGGGTCTCCTTTTTTAACGATTTGCGGAAGCAGTTTAAAGTCAGTATAAATGGTGCCTGTCCCCTTTCTGGCGGTACCTATTGTTATTACCTTTCCTTTATTCAGTGCGACCGGTTCATCAAGCTCTCCCACACGGATCTTCGGGCCGCTCAGATCTGCAAGAACGGCAATGGGAGATCCGGCTTTTTCAGCAGCTTTCCTGATATTTATTATAGATCTTCTGTGATCCTCATGATCACCATGGGAAAAGTTGAGACGTGCAACACACATCCCCTCCATTATCATTTTTTCAAGAACTTCCACCTTCTGAGATGAGGGACCGACGGTGCATATTATCTTTGTGAATTTCTTTTTCCCTTTTTTTGTCATTACTGATCCTCCGGTCTATCAGATTTTAACCTAAAATAATATTTAGTCAATCGGATCCGTATTGGATATGGATACTGAAACAATATATAATATAGTATATGGATATCAGTGAAAAAATAGAGGAGATCTCAGAAAAACTTCTGAAATATCAATACCACTATTATGTCCTGGCAGACCCCCTCGTACCGGATAAAGAGTATGATATTCTCTTTGACCAGCTGGTTGACCTCGAACAAAAACATCCCGATCTTGCATTAAATAATTCACCCACAAAAAGGGTGGGATCAGATCTGGATAATAAATTCCCGGTTATGGAACATACTGTATCTGTTCTCAGTCTCGACAAGGAATATACCGGGGAAGGGATAATTAAGTGGACAGATAAGATAGTATCCAATACAGGACCGGATACAGGATTTGTGGTGGAAGAGAAGCTGGACGGGGCATCAATAGTCCTCTATTATAAAAAAGGTGTTCTTGAAACTGCACTCACAAGGGGAGACGGGATCAGGGGAAATGTAGTGACGGATAATGTGAGGACCATAGGCCAGATACCACTCATCCTCCCGGAAAAAATTGATATTGCAGTCAGGGGCGAAATATTCATAAAAAAGAGCGAATTTGATAAATATAACAGGCAATTTGAGAACAAATATTCAAATCCGAGAAATCTTGCAGCAGGCTCCTTAAGAAACCTTAGATCATCGACAGTGGCAGGGGTCCCCCTGAATATGTTCGCATATGAAGGCTATTATGAAGGCGGAACAGGTCATGCGGAGATCTTGTCGCATCTGAAAGAATTAAAGTTCCCTGTCAATGAAAATCTTGCCCTGTTTTCCGGAGATAAAAATTTCCTCGAACAGATGAAGGAAAAACTCCCCCGAATAACAACAGGAACCGTTGACAGTATTTTTAAATATATTGAAGAGAGGACAAAAGAGAGGGAGAGCCTGGATTATGAGATAGACGGACTCGTTGTAAAAGTTAACGGGATAAAATTAAGAGAGGATTTGGGGGAAACCTCACACCATCCGAGATGGGCGATCGCTTACAAATTCGATTCCCCGGAAGCGGAAACCACCCTTGAGAATATTGTGATCCAGATAGGAAGGAACGGAAGAGTCAGCCCGGTAGCTGTTCTCACCCCTGTGCAGATAGCAGGAAGCGTGGTGTCGAGGGCAACACTTCATAACCAGGAATATATAGAAATTCTGGAGCTCGGGATCGGCGACAGGGTGTCGATTTCAAAACGGGGTGATATAATTCCTGCCGTCGAAAAAGTTATAGAAAAAGCTGAGGATAATCCCTCAATATTTAAAATAAGGGAGAACTGCCCCTTCTGCGGGACAGAATTTGTAAAAGACGGGGCCCACCATTTTTGTAAGAACAGAGAGTGCCCGGAGAGGATAAAAAGATCGATAGTGTTCTTTGCCGGAAAAGGGCAGATGGATATTGATACCATGGGAGAGAAGACAATAGAGTTTCTCCTGGAGAAGGGGTTTATAAAAAAAATCCCCGACATCTACTCTTTCGATTATGACAAACTTCTCGGAGAAGAGGGGTTCAAAGAGAAAAAGATAGAGAACATTAAGAACAGTATTGAGAAGAGTAAAGAGAATAGTTTTGCAACAGTATTCACCTCTCTCGGATTTGAAGGGATCGGAAAAGTAGCTGTTGCAGATCTGATAAGGAACGGATTTGATTCATTTGAAAAGATAGAGGAAACAGCTGCAGCGGGAGATATTGAGACCTTTTCGGAAATACCCGGATTCGGAGATATAACAGCAAGATTTTTAATAGAACATTTTACAGATGAAGAAAATCTCAAACTTATAAACAGCCTTGAAGAAGCAGGATTGAACATGAAAGCCGGGGAAAAGGGAGAAAAGTCAGAGGAGCAGATCTTCGAAGGGGAGACCTGGGTAATAACAGGAAGTTTCGAGAACTATAATCCAAGGGACCTTGCTGTAAAAGAGATAGAGAAGAGAGGGGGAAAAGTTACGGCCTCTGTCACCTCAAAAACAACCTGCCTTCTGACAGGGCAGGGAGCGGGATCAAAACTGACAAAAGCGGAAAAGCTGGGAATAAAGATCATAAACGAAAAAGAGTTTTCAGAACTTTTAAAATAATTCATGAACGCCTCCCGTCTATTCAATTAATCACATCATTTTTTCAGGGGCCGGGTCTCGAAATGCTGAACAGAGGGCGAACTCAGGAATCTCTGGTAATATTTTTAACAAATTTGCAAATTCTCAAATAAATGATATTATTTCTCATTGACATTTTAAGTTAATAAATTTAACAAATAAGGGTAAAATGGAAACTAGAGAGTTGTTAAAATTATCACCTCGGATGTTTTAATAAAAAACTGATATGAAAATTATAAAATACCTCGCAATACCTTTTCTGGCAGTCTTTATCATATATTGTTTTTCAGGCGAGAAGAACACTTTTGTTTTATGTCTCGGCGACAGTATAACCGAGAGTGAGTGGGGAAATTATCCGACCCATCTTAACAAATTGTTCGTTAAGAACAAGATTGCCTGCACAGCTATCTCCAGAGGGATCCCCGGTAATACTTCGGGAGAATATTTAAAATATTTTTCAAAATCGAAGGATATGAAAAAATTCAAACCGAAGATGGTCGTCATCATGCTGGGAACGAATGATGTCCGTGTCGATTATGACAGAACAACGACAGATCAATTCAAGAAGAACATGTCAGGCATCATCAATATCATCAAAGCGTATGAAAAAAAGCGGGAAACAAAGATCGACATCTACCTCTGCACCATTCCGCCTATATTCAAAGCTGATCTGAATACTTTCACAAAGGAATCCATAAGGCGGGTAGAAGAAGAGATAGTCCCGGCCATAGAAGAGCTCTCCGTGGAACACAACCTGCAGCTGATCGACATGCATTCGGTATTCCAGAGAAACAGGGACCTGCTCCCGGGGATCCACCCATCACCGGGCGGTTACTATAAAATGGCCAAGGTTATATACAACCGGCTCCGCAGAGACTCCCGAGACTACTGCATAACGTGCAACGGGGAAAAATGCGAAGTGGAATAAGGCCCGCAGCAGAAATTATTATCTGAAAAAAAACAATTGTTAATTTCATGTAGGGGTTTGATTCATCAAACCCTTAATACCATTCAATATTTAGGATCAATCCGGGTGTGATCAATCACACCCCTACAATAAAAATTTATTTTGCAGAGGCGACTCCCCATTGTCGCCCGATATATAAATATTTTGCCGATTAAGTATAGACGCAGGACCTGTTCCTTCATAATTTAATAAATTTGATGGATTCCGAAAAATTCGGAATGGAATTTAATCGAAAAACTGATAAATGATTTTGAAATGTCCGGATTTTACCCCGGACGGTTGATAAATTAATTCGGCAGAATCGGTATACCAGTCCCCTGAATACATCAGATCAAATGTTCCGGACAATTCTGCGGTATCGTACGGTTCCCCGTTTAAGATCAGCGTCATTTCCGCATCCCCGTCCAGTTCGCCCACAAACTGTATCTCCAATCTGTGTATATGTCCCTGATCAGGATCCTTCTTCAGAATGAAAGTTTTTTTAACTGACACATCCGGGATTTCAATTTTCTGCTCATAAATCCCGCAAGCAGTAATCCCAACCAATAAAACTATTATAATAATCCAACATTTTTTCATACTGTTTTAATTATTGGGGAAAATGAATGGGAGGTCAAAAGGGACAGACACCTTTATTTTTATGTGTAATTATGGATTCACAATTTGGCGGTCAATCCAAGAATTGTCAGTTCAATTATTCCGCAACATTGTCCGGAGTTGTTTCCGTTAATGCACCCTTTCTCTTTCTGTAACCGGAATAACTGTGGAGGAACCACCCTGCAATAGCCCCACGGTAAACACCAGAAAGATCATAAGAGAACGGGACATGCTGATTGACCAGAAGAGGAAGCGGATCTCAACAACAATCATGTTCTGAAAAACGAACAGGACCACCAGAGCTATAAGGGAGAGGCCAAAATACAATTTATATCCCATATGTACCTCCTGTATTTTATTCTAACAAATCCTTAAACTGCTTTAAACAATGTATTTGTAATAATATTCAAGGCATTTAAAAGATCATCTTTCATTTTTTCTGAATTAATGGCACCAACTACTTCATATCCAATTGAGTTATCATTAAAAGACAGATCTCCTTTCAGATTAATTTGATCACTTACTTCGGATATTTTTTCACGGATATCTGGCGAGACCGGGCCCGGCAGTTTTATTCCCAATACTGATCTGGTGTTTCTCTGAGCCTGGCCCAATCCGTTCTGCCCCGGGATCCATCTCCCGGTCCATTTATTCTCAAATATCAAACTTACCTGAAACCCGTTATAAAAGCCTTCCAGGCCAGGATCATAAAGGAATCCGGGCAGGCCTCCTGTGGAATATCTGAAGTTCAGTCCTGTTGTTTCTGCAATACTTCTGTATATTTTTTTTATCCCGGAATTGATCCTTATCCCGATATAAAAAACAATGCCCATGATACTATTTACAATTCCGGCAAAGATCATCCCCGCATACCCCTCCTTAAATATCAGAAGGATCTGGATCCCGAAAAAAAGGACAGCAGCAAAAACCAACACCCACTTTTTCAGAGGATCATATCCTATTTTTTTCCCGTTTTCCCGAATATATTTTTTCATAACAGGAAATGTAAGGCTAAGAGCCGGAATGAAATCTGGAAAACCACTATCCTGTTTTTTACAATTATCTACAAATTCTTCTGTGATTGCCGAATCGGGATCGCCTCCGGCTTCAGCCTGGGACCTTATCTTATGCGCGATCATCCCTTCCCAATATTTTAATTTTTCACTTTCCGAAAAACGGAGATAATCTTTTTTCATTATTATTCAGTTTAGCATAAAGCGGAAAAAGAGACAGGGACTTTTATCCGGAATATTTCTACAGCTTATTCCAAGATTTTTTCAGCTCCATTCCGGGAGCGTCACCGGGTCGTTCAGAAAACCCGTGTTTTTTGTAGAACCCTGACTTCCCTTTGGCGCAAAACAACTGAATATCCCTTATCTTTTGTTTCTTACATTTATCGACCAGTATTTTTAAAATTTCAGCGCCTACCCCTTTGCCCTGATAATCGGGGGCAACGATCATGTCAAATATCATTGCGTGGAGGAGGCCGTCCGTTATCATCCTTCCGGTTCCAACCATTGTCCCGTTATAATATGCAGAGACTATATACCAGCTGTTATCCAGCACTCTATTCAAATCATTTATGTCAACATTATACTCTTCATTCCACCCTGTGGTTTCAAACAATAAAAAAAATTCAGAAACATCCGGTTTCCCGACCCTGTATTCTATTTTGTCCATTATGCTCTCCGGATAATTAATAAAATAAGAGAATGAAATTATCAATGGGAAAAACTTCCTGAAATAAAAAATAATCATTTCCCATCCATTTGCAGATAAATTACGTATAGATAATATTAAGGAGTGAACATGGATATAACAAAAAGGAAGAATGGAGATATTGTAATCCTTGATCTGGACGGGAAATTACTTACCGGAAATGATGTGGGATACTATAGAGATGTTTTTAATACTTTAATAAAAGGTGGAGAGACAAAGGTAATATTAAATTTTGAAAAACTCAGCATGATGGATTCAACCGGACTGGGCGAACTGACTCGTTCCTATACATCCGCAAAGAACAAGGGCGGAATGGTCAAGTTGACCAACCTGACCGCAAAGATCAGGGATGTCCTCTCTGTAACAAAACTGATCACCGTTTTTGACACTTATGAGACCGAAGAAGAAGCGGTGAATAGTTTTAAATAAAAACCGGAGGGGATATTATTTTAAAAAAACCTTCATGTTCAGCATGATATGTCTGATCTTTATAAACGGTATCACAACCTTTGGGGCAGAATATCTTGCAGGTTTTTTCTTTATACATTTCATAAGGTGATCTACCGCTTTTTCCACCGGCATCATGAACGGCTTCACATCCCCTTTTGCCATTTTAGTATTGACAAATCCGAAACGGACATTGGTGATCTTTACTCCGGTATCTTCCAGGGCCAGAGCCATACTCTCCAGATAAGAGGAAAATCCCGCTTTAGATGCATGATAAGCCGGACTGTCATACGAAAGCATTGCATCGGCAAAGCTTGATAGTCCTACAAAATGCCCCACTCCTTTCTCCTCCATTTCCGGAATCAAGACCGAAGCAGTCCCGACCATACCGATTAAATTCACATTAAAAGTCCTGATATCGGTATCCATATCATCAAGATCGAGCAGCTCACCGATACCGGGACAATAGATAGAGAGATCCGGCACACTATTTTTACCGATAATTCTTTTTAATTCGTTAATATAACCATTGTCGGTAACATCATATATATGGTGCTCATAGTTTTTATCCTTTATTTTTGATCCGCTTCTGGATATACCGGTGACAATCCACCCTTCATTCAACAATCTTCGCGAAACTGCCAGGCCTATCCCGTCTGAATTACCAATGATAAGAGCTCTTTTATTCATTTCAGGTTCTCCATTATCAATCACTATTATACATAAAATATATATTTCTCAGGGGAAAAATAAAAGGGGACAGACACCTTTGTTTAATTTAAAATTAAAAATTCAGATTTTTTATACTACAGGTTCATAATGTTGAAAGTCTGATTTATATTAGCTCGGCGGAGAGGGCCACCGGCCTCCTCCTCTCCCAATACTTTCTTTTTCATATCTGCAATAATATCTGCACTAACCCAATAGATATCGTTGCTTCTGGTAAAGAAAAGATATTTTCCATCGGGTGATACATTGGGGATGTTTTCTGTATATGTTGCATTTATGGTTTTATCGAACTTCATTGCTTTAGTCCATCCGCCGTTCCTCTTTTTAAAACTGATGAACAATTGAGATTTCCCCATCCCCTCCGGTTGTGCATCAAAGATCAGATAACTCTCATCCTTTGCAATGAAAGGGTGGGCACCTCTCAGATAATTGATCTCATCCGGGAGGAACTCCGGTTCCAGATATTTGCCGTTAACAAATTTTGATCTGTATATCCCGAATTTCCGGTTATAGCCGGCAGTAAAATAGAGGTTGTTGTTCTCTGAAGCGGTGACAAACATCACCCAATCCTTATTTATTTTAGTTGATAGATACTTTGGTTCTCCCCAACCTTTTTCGGTTTTTTCAACATACCAGATCTCACCTTTTGCATTTGTAACAGCTGGACGGGGCCTGTCTGAATTAAAAAATATAGTTTTGCCATCAGGAGAAACAAATGATTCATATTCAACAATATCCTCTGCAAACGGGGCAGGTTCAGGATCTGTCCATTTATCATTTTTTATTTCCATATGGAAGATCCTGTTTGCCATCCCCTTTATCGTTGCCCTTTTTGTGAAAAAATATTCTTTTCCGTCGGGTGAAAATGATCCTGCTGCCTCCCACCCTTTCTTTGTGGAAATTATTCCCGGAAGAAATATTTCCGGAATTTTCCCCGGACCCTTTTCACCCATATAAGGTCCTGTAAGGTCTTTAAGACCGGGCTTCCGATCTGCTAACAATCCCGTAAACAATACTAAGACCAGTATCAGTACAGCCGGTATCCATTTATTTCTTATCCCCATGTAATTAACTCTCCAGAAATTTTAATGCCTTTCACCCTATAAGACTCCCGTAGGAAGAAATGGTTTCACTTTTTTTTAATTTTATTGCTCTGAAACTATGAAAACAAAGATCATATTATTTTTTTAGTTCGAAAACGAGATCATCTTTCATTTCACCGCGGATCTCGATGCTTTTTTTCAGGTGTTCTTTTACTCTGAACCCGAGCTTTTCAAGAAGTTTTGATGAAGGAATATTGTCTGGATCTGTCCGGGCAACAATGTTTTCGATCCCTTTCTTATTGAAAAGATATTTGATCAGGGTCCCAACCGTTTCACAGCCGAGCCCCTGCCGCTGGAAACCGGGAGAGATGGAATACCCGATTTCGGCTTCAGTTTCCGATAATCTGTGATAACCGCAATCCCCCGCCATTTCATTGGACTCAATCAAATATATCCCGAACTGCTTCCATCTGCCCACTTCTCCTCTGGAGTTTACTGAATGCTTCAGGATAAATTGTTCAGCATCAGCAATATCTTCGGGAAACCAGGACTGATATTGGTAAACCTCAGGAAGGGCCCGGTATCCGTAGAGGGCCCCTGCTTCATCGGGGTCCATATCCGCCAGGTAAACCCGTTCTGAATAAATTATCTCTTTTGTTCCAGATTTTTTCATTTTATCAAGAGATTCCTGGATCAGCTCTATCGGAGCGCCATCCTCTTCTATAAAAGCCACAACGACCCCTTCTGAAGGGCTGTTCGGCTCTATTATCACGTTTTTCCCCTCAAGTGCTTTATGAATATCGGGCACAGTGAAAGCCAGGTGTGAAATAGTTTTGACGATTTCAGGCAAGTTACAATCTTTTTCAAACCTTATCCACTCAACTCCATAAGGACTCTTATCGAAACCGGAAATGTACATTTTAAATTCAGGAAGATATTTTTCATTCTTAAATTTTTTATCTGTCGGAATACCAATATGATGATATTTCCATCCCCAATCAAATGTAACAGCAGGCAGATCAAGCTCTTTTCTATTATTGTTCATATAATATCCTGATCATAAATTATACAACTTTCGACTTTGGAAGTATGCCCTGCCGGGAAAATCTTGCCGTAAGAAAAAATTCAGAATCCTTTGATTAAGATCATTTCATGAGTGAATACACAATATCATCACTCCATCTGCCCTTGACCTTTACATTTTTTACCAATCTGGCTTCTCTTTCAAAACCGAGATTTTTTAATACTTTTATAGATGCAATATTTTCCGGGGCAGTACGAGCAGTTATTTTATATAACATCTTATGCTCAAAAAGATGCTCCACCAATCCTCCTGCCGCTTCTGTTGCGACACCTTCACCCTGATAGTTAGGGGATACCGTATATTCTATCTCCGCTTCAAGAGAGGATAGAAGACAATACCCGATATCTCCTATCAGTTTATTGTTCCTGAGAAGAAATATACCAAATTGTTTCCAATCACCTGGTTCGTCTCCGGAATTAATGGTATTTTCAAAAATATATCGTTCAGCATCAGAATGATTCTTCGGGAACCAGTTCAGAAATTTATATACTTCAGGCAAAGAACGGTATTCAAACAATTCAGAAGAATCTTTTGGTGATAAAAGATCCAGAAATATCCTATCCCTTACAATAATTTCTTTTCCCGACACTTTCAATTCCCAAATTTACTTTAAACAAATGCAATATATTATATAAAAATAAAATTTGAACAATTGTCCTATATTTTTAAAGATTTTTAAATATGGAAAACAAAAAAAAATTTTTTTTTACCACTCTCCTGTATATTCCAGAGACTCATTTGATACAGCTTTATGACTGAACAATATGAATGATATCTGAAAACTATTTTTCGATTGTTGCGGGGACAGCTTTGATGTTGTAACCTAAATGATCTGCAGGCAAAAGTTTTATAACTTCTGAAGCCAGAGCACCCAGCTCTTTAATATAATAATTCGAAATATGAATTTTTTTTTCAACACCGTTTATACTAACAGCAAACCTGATCTGCATTCCGTCCTTGACCCCTTTGTTATAATAAGTCTCTTTAAATTCATCCAGAGGTAATTCAGACAGGAACTCTTTCAGGCCCAATGACTCTGCTTCGGTGAGGACCCGCTTCACAAGTGTATAATCTTTCTGATTTAGAGAAAGAGCTGTTTCACACATCAATTGTTCATCAGTGACAACAACTCTAATATTTTCCCTTCCGAAGTAATATCTGATAATCACAACTTTAAAATTTTTGATATTTTTCTCGAGGGTATCAGGATAAATAGACAAAAAATATTGTTCCAACAAGAAAGAGTAATAAAAGTTTTCTCATTTTTTTCACTCCATTTTCGAAACAAACAGGCTCCATTCTTCATCACTATTATCGATCAATTGATAAACCTTCCCCTTACTGATCGCAAAAGGGTATGGGATCAGGAGGGAACGATTACGAAAGTGGTAATACCCTTTCCTAATTATTGTTCCCTTCAAGTCAATAACAACAAAAAGAGTTTTCCCGTCCTTCTGCTGATAGGTCGGAAACCAGATCAGGTCATCAGCGATCAGGAACACCCTGAGTGGAAAATACTTCGGAAAATATCCCTTATCTTTTATAAGTTTTTTCATTAAAGATGAAGGAAATAATTTATTCAGATCATTCAGAATAGTTTGGCTATGTTCCTTTTCTACAGAGAGTCTCCTGAATTCAGGGGAGATAACCAATATTTCTCTACCGGCAGAATCGAAAACATGGAGCTTATTCTCTCCCTCAACATACAATTTATCTTTATATACCTGGTAGTGAGCCCGCCTTTTATTCCCAAACCCGGTTCTGATCAGATTAAAGTTTTTTGCCGGCTGGACATAATATTCCTTTCGGAATATTTCTTTGATCAGATTAAAGTTTTTATCATATAAATTGATCGCCAGAAACAAAATCTTGTTTTTATTAACAACGGTATATCCGGCAAAACCATCCCCCATTGATACAAAATTAAAACCCGACCTGTTATTTTTCTCTTTCAGGTATTCTCCATCGGATTTAAAAAATGTGACCCTGTTCATACTGTTAATCACAATTTTATCTTCTAGCATATGAACATGAAGTTTAACCACTCCGCCTGACCAGAATTTAAATTCACCCGGCCCTTCACCTTTTTTTCCGAATTTCTTTCTCAGGCTGAAATCTATCAGATTGTACAGATAAACCGATTCTGCATCAGTGATCAGAAGAGTGTCTTTATGGATCAGTATTGAATCTGGATTCACCAGATCAGGGAGTAGAATTTCTGCAGTTCCTGCAGCTATAAACAAACCCACACAAACAAAAGGGAGTATAAATAAGATGGATCCTCTGAGGATCATTTCCCTATTTTTTTGTTCTGATATAAATGTGTTTTATATGCCTTTTGCCGCTTTCCCGCTCATCAACTGTAAAATGTTTTTTCAAAGATTTTATTAGCGGTGTCAGTTTCAGGAATCCATAATTCCTTGGATCAAAATCGGGCTTCTTTTTCATGATAAGGCCTCCAACCTCTGCCAGAAATGCCCAGCCGTCATCATCTGCAATATCTTCTACCGAAGTTTTTATCAATTCAATAAATTTCTGATCGATCTTATCAATAACTGAATCTTTGACAGGGTTTGTCTTTGACCTTGGCGCAGTCTCTTTAACTTTTTTGGCTATGATCTCAATATAAATAAATTTATCACAGGCAACAATAAACGGATTCGGTGTCTTCCTTTCACCAATACCAACAACTGTCATTCCCGATTCTCTGAGCCGGGTTGCCAACCGGGTAAAATCACTGTCACTGGACACCAGGCAGAATCCATCCACCTTCTGGCTGTGGAGAATATCCATTGCATCTATTATCATTGCCGAGTCGGTTGCATTTTTTCCTGTTGTATAGCTGTATTGCTGAACAGGTGTAATCGCATTTTCAAGCAATGATTTTTTCCATCCCCCGACAGTCGGTTTTGTCCAGTCCCCATATATCCTTTTTATGGTTGGGACCCCTAGTTTAGCTATCTCATCGAGCATCTCTTTAACATTTGCATAGGGAATATTATCTGCATCAATAAGGACCGCCAGATTTAATTCTTTATTTTCTCTCATTTTTTCCCTTCCCTTGTAATTAGAAAATTCTATATTTCTATTAATATACTACATTAAAGAGATCTTTTTTCAAATCATAACGGACACTTTTATTTAGACTTGATTATAAAAAACCTTTATCATATAGATATAAACCTTGAGAGAAGGCAGGATATTAAAATGAAAACTCTGCAAATAAGTGGAAATACGGGAAATTCAAGCATCTATTTGAATAAACCGTTCACATCAACAGAAGAACTTATTCGTAATGGACAGGTAGTGATAATCACAGACGAGAACGTTAGAGAACTTTATGGCAAAAGGTTCCCGAAGGGAGAAGTAATAACCATAGGAACCGGAGAAAAAAATAAAACACTTCAGACAATAGAATTCATTTATAAAAAACTTGTGGATATTGAATTCGACAGGTCAGGATTTATTCTGGGTATCGGCGGAGGAATCGTTTGCGACATTGCAGGGTTCATTTCATCAACTTATATGAGAGGAGTGAGATTCGGATTTGTAGCTTCAACACTCCTTGCCCAGGTTGATGCTTCCATCGGGGGAAAGAACGGTGTTAATTTTGAAGGTTATAAAAATATAATCGGCGTTTTTAACCAACCGGAATTTGTAATATGTGATCCGGAAATGCTCAAGACCCTCCCCGAAAAAGAGTTAAAGATCGGGTTCGCCGAAATAATCAAACATGCTCTGATCGGAGACCCCAAACTCCTTGAATATCTTGAAGATAACTACAGAAAAGCCTTTCTACTGGATCCTGAAATTATCGGAAAAATAACTTATGATGCACTTTTTGTGAAAGCCGGAATCGTTAATTCCGATGAGAAGGAGAAAGGTGAGAGAAGAAAATTGAACTTCGGCCACACAATGGCTCACGCTTTCGAAAAGATCTCAGATCTGACTCATGGAGAAGCAGTCGCAGCAGGAATGGGGATCGCTGCAAAGCTTTCAGTGAGATTGTCGGGATTTACCGTGAAAGAAGAAAAGAGAATATACGAAATATTAAAAAAATTTGATCTTAACCGGAATATTGATTTTAATTGTGAAGAGATAAAAAGTGCGGTCAGAATGGATAAAAAAAAAGAGGGTAATCATATTTATATTGTACTGCTCAAAGAGATAGGTAAATGTACTGTTGAAAAGATCCCGCTGACGGTTCTGGATGGAGTTATAGATGATATGTGTTAGTACAGGAAATATTGAATCCCGGGAGCTTTTTAAACTTCTTAATTCAGAGGAGCTCGTTGAGATCCGTCTCGACATGAAAGATTTCTCTGACATGGAATTGACAAGGGTCTTCTCTTCTCCGGCAAAAACCATAGCCGCATGCAGGCCGGGGAAATTTGCAGAAGCGGAGAGGGTTAGAAAATTAGCACTCAGTATTGAATCCGGTGCAGCTTTTGTAGATCTTGAACTGGAAAGCAATGAAATATCATTTAAACAGATCTCTGAAACAGCAAAGAAATACAATTGCAGACTTATTATTTCCCACCACAACTATTATAATACCCCCCCCGCATCCAAATTATTAAATATATGCAAATTATCTTCGGAATTGGGAGCTGATATTATAAAAATAGCAACTTACGTTAATGAACCTTCAGATAACTCAAAACTATTATCACTTTATAACATTATCGAAAATTCTCTAACCTCACCTCTTATCGCTATAGGTATGGGAAAACTGGGAAAGTTAACAAGGATCGCAGCACCATATATGGGGGCCCCATTCACTTATGCTTCATTTGAAGCAGGCAAAGAGACTGCAGAAGGTCAGATTGAGAAATCTGAACTGGAGAAAATATATAAAATAATTGAAGATGAATGATAAGAAATTTTTCGCAGTTGCCGGATATCCGGTATCCCGCAGTAAAAGCCCCCTGATTTTCAACACACTTTTTAACTCAATGGATATAAAGGCCAGCTATTCCCGAGTATCTGCAAGAACTGCTGATGAGGCCGCTTATATATTCAAGATATTAGGGCTTACAGGGATGAACATCACCTCTCCTTTAAAAAGTGATTTCCTTGAGCTGACTGATGAAATAGTTGGACCTTCAGATATTATCGGATGTATAAATACCATCAGTTTTAAAAATGGAATAATAAAGGGATACAACACCGATCATTCAGGTGTTTCAATGTCTTTTCTTGAGAATAACATTGAAATATCAGGGAAAAAATGTCTTGTCCTCGGGGCAGGAGATGCAGGAAAAGCAGCTGTTTATGCACTATCTCAAATGGGTGGCGATGTCACAATTATTAACAGGACATTTAAGAAAGCCCATGTCCTTGCAGGCAACATGGGATGTAATGCTGTAGTATTTGACAAACTTCATTCTGAACTTTCAAAACACGAAATACTTGTCTCAACAATCTCATCAGGAGCGGAATTAATAAAAGCCAGCTGGCTGAATAATCACACAATAGTTCTGGATGCTGTCTATTTTTCAAGATCTCTTGCAGAAACTGCAAAAAAAGCAGGCTGTTTTGTGATCAGGGGAGAAAGGTGGCTCCTTAATCAGGCGGTTCCGGCGTTTAAAATATTTACCGGGATGGATGTTCCGGAAAATGAACTGGGAAAATTATCAGCAATACTAAGTAAAAGAAATAACAAAATATCCGGACTGGAGCTTATTGGAAAAGATAACATTATAGAAAATCTGAAAAGCAGGATGCAGGAATTTTTCAAAGATCTCGACATTACGGTGTCAGCAAACCAAAAAAATACTCTCCCCGGCAGTAAATTAGCCAAAAAAGAGATCCCTTTCCGGGTTCTGATAATTAGTGGAGATCCCGAAAATGAAAAAAAATTTTTTTCTGCCGCAGATCTGGTGATCTCAGGAGAAAATAGTGTTGATGATACATTTGAAAGTTTAAAATTGGAGATCGGACATGTCCTCTGACCTGATAATAAGACCTTCTTCTGCAAATGGGAAGATAACAATACCCGGTTCAAAGTCCCATACAATAAGGGCAATGGTGATCGGAGGACTGGCAGATGGAGAGTCTGTAATAATAAACCCGCTGCTGTCTGATGACACCATCGCCTGCATGAAGGCTCTCGAAAAATTTGGAGTCTCTTTTAAAGGAGAGCCTGGAGACCCATCAATATTAAAAGTGAGCGGCATCGGAGGAGAACTGAAAAATTCCGATATATTCATAAATGTTGGGAATTCAGGAACAACATTAAGGATCCTTACTGCTGTTGCAGCTCTCTCTGAAAAGAAAATAAAACTGGATGGTGATGCTTCTATCCGGAGAAGGCCTATGCAGCCTCTGTTATCAGCCCTATATGATATCGGAGCAAAAGTGGATTCAAACAACGGACATGCCCCCCTTTCTGTTTCAGGCCCGATAACAGGCGGGAAAACAATGACAGACGGAATAAGTTCACAATTTCTTACAGCCCTTCTCCTTACCTGTCCTCTGGCTTCAGGAAATACAGAAATTGAGGTACTTGACCTGCATGAAAAACCATATGTTGAAATGACCCTGGGGTGGCTGGATAAATTAAATATAAAGTATACAAATAGGAATTTCAAGAGGTTTTTGATCGAGGGAGGTCAAAAATACTCTCCATTCACATTCAACATCCCCGGTGATTTTTCATCGGCAACCTTTCCACTGACAGCAGCTGCAGTTACCGGAGGGAATATAAAAATATGCGGTCTTGAAATGAACGATACCCAGGGGGACAAACGGGTTGTTGATATCATGAAACAAATGGGAACAACCATCATCCATGAACCAGATGGAATAGTTGTGGAGGGGGGGCACCTGATTGGGATGGAGCTGGATTTAAATGACATTCCGGATGCCCTGCCGGCCCTTGCAGTGGCCGGATGTGCAGCAGAGGGAGAGACCAGGCTTCTCAATGTCGAACAGGCCAGGTTAAAGGAGAGTGACAGGATAAGAGCGATCTGTATTGAACTTGGGAAGATGGGAGCGGAAATTCATGAATTGGATCACGGCCTTGTAGTTCAAAAAAGTCAATTAAAGGGAACTGAGGTTAACGGATATAACGACCACCGCATTGTCATGGCTCTAAGTATTGCAGGAATGGCAGCCTCAGGAGAAACCGTAATAAAGGGAGGATCTGAGATCGTAAATATAACATACCCGTCATTTATAAATGATTTTATAAAACTGGGAGTTGATATAAAGAAAGGGAATTAAGATGTACAAGAAACAAATTATCAGGAGAACACAATGTTAGGATGCAGTTATGGAAATTTATTTAAAACATCGGTAGCCGGAGGATCATACCAGGAAGGGATGACCATACATATTCAGGGTGTCCCACCCGGATATCTGTTTACAGAAGAAGAAATCTACTCAGAAATGATGCTCAGAAAACCCGGGCAGGGTGAATTAACATCTCCCCGTCGGGAAGCTGATATTCCGATAATCTACAGTGGAGTTAATGCTGCTGACACTATGCCGGGAATATCAAACGAAGGACTGACGAACGGGACTCCTCTTGTCATCCTTATCCCGAATGTTGACAGACATTTTGAGCACATAGAGCAATACAGAAGCACTAACAGGACACCCAGACCCGGTCATGCATCTTATGCATCTTTCAAAAAATACGGGGAGAACGACGATTCTATCGGAGCCGGCTTTTTCAGCGGCAGATACACCTCAACCATAGTTGCAGCTGGTGTGATAGCAAAAAAAATATTAAAAGACCACGGGATCGAAGTTACCTCTTATGTGAAAGAAGCTGCCGGTATAACAATGCCGGAAATGGACATAAAAAAGATAAGAAAAGCAGCCGACCAATATAGATCTGCAAGAAAGGAGATCGATCCTGTATACAGAGAGATCTACGGAAAAGGATTGATAAAAAGCGGGATGAGGTTTTTCGAAAAAACAGCAGTCCTTTCCGATCTTGAAAAAAGGATATCGGAAATATCAAAAGTATCATATGACGAAAATCTGATCCGGAGGAAATATGGAGTTCATCCTGAACTATTCTGCCCTGACACCAAAACAGCCTATAAAATGACAGAGGAGATAATCAGAATAGCAAGGGAAGGTGACTCCTCAGGCGGAATAATAGAAGTTGTTGTGACAAGCTTACCTGCAGGGATCGGAGAGCCGGTTTTCAGAAAACTGGATGGAGAGCTGGCAGGACTGATGAACATTGGAGCAATAAAGGGTGTTGAGATCGGATCCGGAATGTCAGCAGCAATGTTGAAAGGATCGGAATCCAATGATCAGATGAGAATAGTTGACGATAAAGTCGTTTTTTCATCCAACAATGCGGGTGGGATTACGGGTGGGATCAGTACCGGACAGGATATTATTGCAAGAGTAGCAGTGAAGCCGACCCCGACTATCGCAAAAGATCAGGAGACAATCGATAAAGTAAGCTTAGAAAATAAGACCCTTACTGCTGTGACCAGAAGGGACCCGACAATAGTCTCCAGAATTTGGCCGGTTGTCGAGGCATATACCGCAATGGTTATTTTGGACAACTTCATGCAGCACCGGGCATATCAGTCGATGAAAAGTGAGAAGACCGTTATTTAAAATTTTTGATCCAGATGAGAGCTTCTCGGAATGAATAAAAAACTTCTACATTTGAATGAACTGTATTTCCTCCAATAATTTCATACATACGTGCAAAACCGAACCCGAGCTCATCCCCCATTACAAAAGCACATGCCCCCGGTCCCAGATCTTTGCTGAAATCTTCAAGAATATCCTTGACTGCCTTTAATTCATCAGGGGCTATAACAGTAACATCCAGATCTCTATGATCAACTATCTGAGGAGTTCCTGCTATCCATTCCGGTGATTCAACAAGTGTTTTTACCATAGTTCTGAACCCTTCAACAGAGGCAGGACCTTTTGTGCGGAGAAGTGCATAGTCGGGCATATTATCAAAATCTAAAATAAATTCCATATAAACTCTTGACAGGGTTTTAAAGACAATGAGACACGTCTTTTTGTTAAAGATATAATAAAAAAAAACAATTTGCAATAATTCAGGAGATTTAACCGGTAATTAATTCAGGTATTGCTTTAAAACCAACACCTGAATTTTTATAAAAAATCCCGGTTTTTATAGAATAACTTTCCCCAGCCCAGAATCGCCTGAAGGATAGAGGACCCCTTTTTCAAGTCTAAATAATCCGGAAAAAGGGTCGTTAAGCAGATCAATGTGACCATCAAGATCTGCAAATTCAATGTTGGGCCTGCTGAGTGCAAAGTGAAGGCCTGCTGAAATTCCCAGTGAACTCTCATCCAGACAACCTACCATGACTTCCATCCCTGCTGCTTTTGCAACTGAATTGATATGCGAAGATTCAAGTATCCCTCCGACTTTCATCAATTTTATATTCACCATATCTATTAAATTATTACTAACCAATCTGTACGCGTCTTTCAAAGTCATTATACTCTCATCAGCCATAACAGGAACCGTGACATTTCTAGTGACATCCCCCATTTTTTCATCTTTCTTCTGGTTTGTCGGTTGTTCAAATATCTCGATTACAGCTTTTTTTGTTTTCTCTATGAAGGAAACCGACTCGTCAAAGGAGTAGCCCTGATTTGCATCAAACCTGAGGGAAAAATCCATTCCATACTTCTCTCTGATTTTGAGAACTTTCTCAATATCATCAGATAGGGTTAAACCCCCTTTCAACTTAAGGATATTAAATCCGGTTTTAAGATATGCTCCTGCACTCTTAACGGTTTCATCAACACTCATTATACCAATAGTTATACTGGTTGCTATCGAATCCCTGTAACCGCCAAGCAGTTTATAGAGAGGGATATCTGCCTTCTTGGCAAGGATATCGTATAGGGCCATATCTGTCATTGCCATAGTAGATCTGGATCCCGGCAGATTCTCCTTTAACAGCATGTTAATCCTTGCTATTTGAAACGGTGACTCACCGACAAGCATATTCTTTATAACTTTCCCTATATTATCAATGACATTTTCGGGTGTTTCTCCTGTAATCAGCTGATCAGGAGCTGCACACCCCCAACCAGTGATCCCTGAGTCAGTAACAACCTTAAGAATAATATTGGTAGATCTGTCTACTGTTTCATATGCAATTGTGTAAGGTTGCCGAAGAGGCATGTCCAGTCTGAAAAAATCTACATTTTTTATGATCATATCAATACCTGTTCTGATACAATTCGTCAGACGGGGTGTTTTTAATGGTTTCAACAAATGCGGTCATTTTCCGGATCATCACTTCCCACATCTTCACTCCTTTCTCAGCCGTTGCAATTGTTGCATTGCCCATAACCCCGGATTTTGAGAGAAATTTGGTCCTTACATACCAACTTACCAGTCTGTCCGAATCAAAATCAAGAAACTCATTTTTCAGATCCAGTGTGCCGTCTACCGCTTTGTCCATATCAACAACTTCAGGCCTTATCGCAAGGGTAGTGCTTGTCTCTATTTCTCCTCCATGTATGTCATTTTCGGTTTCGGCCAATTTATAAATATCCACATCGCTTGTTTCGCCGGTTTCAACACACACAAATATCTTCGCATCTCTGTTTATCATTTGTGCTGCATATTTAAGTGTAGGCGCATTATCACCATGACCATTGAGTATAACAATTTTTTTTATCCCATTATGAGCAAGACTCATCCCGATATCGTATACCATAGAAGAGAGGGCATTATTTGACACACAGATAGTCCCTTTGAAATCACTATGGTGATACGATACACCATAAGGGATGGGAGGGAGAACAAATGGTTTTGGATCTTCACATTTTTCAGCAACTTTTTTTGCCAGATAGAACGCATCAAAATAATCCACGTCAAGAGGTAAATGCGGCCCGTGCTGCTCTATAGCACCACATGGAAGAATTGCAGTATCAACAAATTTGAGCTTCTCGGCGATTTCAGGCCATGTCAGTGTTTCCCACATATATTCAGGAGATTTGTCATTTTTTTTCATTTTCCACCAGCTTTATATTCATAACTATCTAAAAACTTTTTATCCATTTTTATTTCTCTCCATTGTTTCCCTTCCTTTAAAACCACTCCATCAGAATATTCAGTGAGAATATCGAATAGAGGCTTTCTGATGTATTTCGGGATATCTTCAATCATACTTCTCTCATTGTCGAATCTAAGTTTCAGAATCTCAGAATGTTCTTTCCCCATCTTGACAACATGCTCTGTTTTATCAATTATTCCTTTTTGTACAAGAAGATAATACAGGTGGGAGGCATCACTTTTAATTTGTTTTACAGACTGCTCTTTAAGAGAGGTAAGCCCCTGTTTCACCTGTTCTTCAGAGTATCCGCATCTTCCCGGTTCTTCATCCAAAGCTTTGATCATACCGATTATTCGTCTGCATTTTTCACATTGCCCGCAGGGGTAGATCCGCCCTCTCTCACTTCGGGCTGCATGGCAGGATATCTGATGCCTCTGAAGATCGGGATATCCTTTCAGAAGAACTCTCATTATCAATAATTCTGACAAGCTCCGGAGCAGGGAGAACTGATTTATATCCCAACCTTTTTTATGGTAATAACGGGTCATCATATTATCAAAGAATCTGCTCTGATCATACAATCCATTATAGTGAGAGATACCGCTCTTTTCTCCTTTAACCGTGGTATCATACTCATCACCGATAAGAATATTTCCGATACCGTTTTTAAGTACAACGGGAAGGACACCAAATAGAAATACCGCAACTGTCCAAAGACGTACAGGATAAATGTCGGACCTCAGCTTTGCATAATCCTCTCTGATAAACGGGAGATGCCGAAGAATAAAATTAAAAACCCTGTCACTATTACACCACGGTTTTTTTGTATTCGGTTCATTCTCCTTCATATACCTGTAAGCATTAACCGCAGTGAACCAATGCCTTCCCGCTTCGTTAATAAACACAGGATAAGGTATTCCGATCTCCTTAATGATCCCATAAGTTAAAAGACTGTCCTTGCCTCCGCTGCTGAGAATTGAATATTTGTTATGATCAAATGGGGCATTTCCCCTTTTTCTGCCTGTCTTACTCTCACTATTACCGCTGAATATGATCTCAGCTCCACTATAATTTTCACTTTTTTCAATTTTAAGTGTGTCAAAGGGAGGAACAAGAAATTCATTCTCAATCAATAATTTATTGGTGATGATCTCCCTTGCAGTATTTTCAATCATATTCAGAATAAATTTTCGGTCTTCGGCATCATAAGAACCTTCAAATTCGATCGTTTCAAAAAATAGTCCGTAGTTGACCGCAATCTGAGCAATCATCATAGAGGCGAGATTGATGTCTCCCGGATCATTTTTATCAAAATATTTTTCTTCATATGAATATATAAGTTCAATCGAAGATTCTTCTCCTGAAAATTTCTCAATCCTGTATTCTCCCCTTATTTTTTTTGGTTCGATCCTGATATTCTTCACAGAGAGTTTTTTTAAAGTGATAAAGGAATCAAGGCTGATCATTTTAATTTTTTGTTTATTAGTGCAACAAGTCCCTGAGCACCATACTCAAGAACATCAAACACGGGAATACCTGTCTCTTTTTCAATTTTTTTACATTCAGGCAAAATCTCCTCTCTCTCCATTAATTCATGATTTAAAGTGACAGCGATCACCTCTTTTCCGGAAATCACATTGATCGCTTCAATCTGTTTACTAAGTGGATGAAGCGGATATCCGGGGAAACCGTCATATTCTATCCGCTTCGGAGCATGCTGCAATATTACATAGTCAGGCCTCCCGGCCGCAAGGATCTCATACCCTCCCGGATAAGCCGGGTTCATCAGGCTCCCCTGTCCTTCGATCATTATCAGATCCGGGGATTCATTGATCCATGCTTCATGAACAGCATGTTCGATCTCTCCTGAGAGGAAATCATTAATACAGCTGTCCAGGATCATGGAATACTTTGAGCCCTGCATCCATGCGGTTTGACCAGTTCCTATCATTTCCGCTTTAAGCCCTGATTTACGGAATTCATGAACCACTATCCATGCTGTGGTCCTCTTTCCAACAGCCGAATCAGTTCCGAGAACGGCAATTTTAGTGCAATTGACATTTTCGATCTTTCCTGTAAAAAAGTGGAGATCGCCTCTTTCAGGTGTTCTCCTGATATCTCTTATCCGGCATCCATTCCTTTCTGCAATCTCAACTATACTTTTATCCAGATACAAGAAATCATGTAATCCGTTATCAACATTCAGTCCGGCTTCAAGGGCTTTCCTGACAACCGCTCTGACTGAATCGGGGAGTTCCCCCCCATCTGTTGCCATTCCGATCACGAAAGTACCTGATCCCTTCTCAATACCGGTTTCCCGAACCGCCTCTTCCAGATCTTTATATATCATTATTCCTGAATTTTTTCCGTCAAGGACCAGGCCGGCATCCTGTCCGGCATGTATATGGTCAATAACGCCTGCGATTTCATACCTCTCTGTAAATCTGACAAGCCCGTGTGCGGTCTTTCCGTAAGTGGTGTTAAAAACACCGTCCGCATAAACGATGGCCTTCCCGTCTATTGAACCTTTCAATTCTAATACCTCCCTGTGAGAATGGCGACATATCTGTCATTAACAAAATTTTCCTTCTCATGCATTTCAAGCATAGCAATTAATCCGGCAGTGGATGCCGGAAGTATTCGATACCCCTCTTTTTTATGAAGAAAAGAACTCATTTCCCGCATTTTTTTATCACTTATATGATGAGCCTGGCCTCCTGACTGTTTTATTGCATAAAGAGCTTCATCACCATCAAAACTGTGCCAATTTATCAGAGGTTCGTTAACTGATGTCTCCTTCAATTGCATTGGATCGATGTCTCTGCATGAATCCAGACCTGCTCGAAAAGAAGATATTATCGGATTTTTATGTGCTGAAGAACCTGCTATAAAAATAGGTACTCTTGAGGTTTTACCACGTTTGAACAATGTGACAAAACCGCGGTAAACACCGGCAAGCAAAGTCCCGTTGGAAACAGGAGCTGAAATACATTTTGGAGCATCCCTCAGATCTTCATATATTTCATTGGCAATAAATGAATATGCATGTATCTGAAGCGGTGTGTTCATCCCCCCCGGGTTAGCATCATACCATTCATTTTCGGCAGCCAGTCTTCCCGATTCCTTGACTGCATCCTCATATGAACCCTTAAGTCGAATGATCTCGGTATCAAGCGCCTCCATCTCCATGATCCTGTCAGTGTGATACGATTCGGGAATATAGATCATACACCTCATTCCAGCCAGATAAGCTGCAAAAGCCACGGCAACTCCGTAATTCCCGCATGTGGCAAGAGATATCACATCAAAATTCCTACGAAGAGCATCCTGGACCTGAGCAAAAGCAATTCTGTCCTTTTGGGTACCTGAAGGGTTTTCACCTTCATACTTGATGTACAATTGTCTCAGGCTCATCTCCCTTTCAAGATTCCTTGCCCGGTTAAGAGACGTATCTCCTACTTCCATGCTGATAATATCCTCAAATGATTCAACTCTGTCCACAATCGACAAATTTTTATCCTTCACAAGGTCACTCAATACCCGAACCTCTTTTGTGATCCTGATCTCGGCAGATTTGACACCATTTAATAAATTCATCTTAATATTTATATTCCTCTGACTTATTAATTTTAGCGGGTGTATTATATGAAAAAGTATAATAAAAGCAATCTTTTTTGTAACATTTTTTTTTTATTCGGATAGATCGGTAAAACCTGGAATGGCCCTTATCAATCACTTTAATATGTGAGGATTTTATCCGCATCTGAAGTCTATTGTGCAAACTCATTGATATCTCAAAGCTCTTTAAAAAATTTGTATTTTTTTACTTTCTCAAAGAGTTTTTATTTAAAAAGTTTTTCCTGGGACTCAAATATTCGGAATTAACAGATCTTACATCTTCAATCGTATAAAAGGCTGCAGGATTTTTCATTTTTACCACTTTTATAAATTCATTCACCCTTTTCCTCTTGATTACACTGAAAATTATCTTTACAGGACCATTTAGGCCTTCCGCATTGATTGCAGTTACTCTAAAGTCCCTTTTCCTTAATCGCTTTATGGATTGCTCAGAATCTTTCTGAAAAACAACCCTCATCATGACATATCCCAGTGAGATCTTCTTTTCAAAGAAAATACCGACCGCTGTCCCGGCTGCAAAACCCAGAGGAAAAGCAATAACACAGAATATATTGTCTAGCCGTTTTATTATCTGACTAATTGCTATCAGCCATATAAGAGACTCAAAAAACCCACATATGAAAGCCTGAAGTTTTAACCCCTTTGTAGCAAAAAGAATTCGCAGCACTCCTACAGCCACATCAACAATTCTTGCAATAAAAATTAATAGTGGAAGTAAAATATATACAAACAAAAAGGATTCCTGTTCCATCTCTGATATATCTCCTTATTTTTATCCGCTTATTCTATGATTTATTATTGAATATTTCCAAAAGAATCGCAAAAACTTTTCAATAGTGATCTAATTTTCAGATCAAAGATAACCCAGAGTCTTCAAATTTTCTTTATCTTTTTCATCGATCTGATTTCTCTTTACTTTTTTCTTTGAAGAACTCTCCTTGATTTGTTTCAAAATTTTTATCAATTCTCTTTTAAACTTCTTAACTAACACGGGGTTCTCTTTCACAATATTGTTGATTTCCCCGGGATCCTTATTCAGATCATACAATTCCTCTACTCCGCGGTCTCTGAAAACTTCCCATATTGACTCTCTCCCTGTACCGGGAATATTATATATAAACTTAAAGTTTTTATTTATAATAGAGACCATTTCCGGATTTCTTCTGTTTATCTTACAAACCGTTGCTGAAGAAAATAACAAACGATCATTATCTTTTTTTCCGTTTATCATAGGCAGTAACGAGATCCCGTCAATTCCTTCAGGTAATTTTATATCATTAATTTCTGCTAAAGTAGGAAGGATATCAATTATTCCGGAATTCCCATTCAGAACCGCCCCACCCGATCTGTTACCGGGAAGCTTTATGATTATCGGGATACGGATCATCTCATCATAGAGAGAGTGACCATGAAACCACCCTCCATGTTCAAAGAATTCTTCTCCATGATCTGAAAGAAAAACAATAAGTGACTGATCATAGATCTTTTTCCCTTTAAGGTATTCAACAAATTTTCCGAAATAATAATCAAACGCCTTCACATCCGCATCATAAAGGAGTTCCCTCGCCGACCTTTCTTCTTCAGATACCCCTTTCAAAAATTGCTCTTCACGGGCAAAAGCAGGTAACGATTTATACTTCGGATCTTTTTCTATCTCATAAAGGAATCTTTCAGGGGGGTGATATGGAGCATGAATTGCAAATGTATGCATAAACATGAACAATGAAGGCAATTCATTTTCTTCAAGAAATTTAATTGTATTATTAAAAAAGACTTCAGATGCATTTACATCTTTTGTCAGGGATCCGAGAGAGAACAGATCAAACCCACGTCGATTGGTAATTTTCGAACCAAGCCATACTCCTCCATTTATACTTATGGTAATAAATTTTTTGCTCAAGCTTTCTGTCAGCAGAGGAATTTCTTCAGAAAGGACACTTTCTCTCGTTATCCCATGATTAAATTCGTTCAGCCCTGTAAAGAAACTGGTAAAAGCCGGCAAGGTCCAGGAACTCTGGGAATATCCGTTTATAAAACTAACTGAATCCTTTATAAAGCTGATAAGGTTCGGAGTAAGATCAACTCCGTTCACCCTCCTTCCTATTCTATCAAATCTGAGATTATCAAGGGCTATTACGAACACGTATTGTCTTTCATCGGGCTCTATTATTGAATAGAATACAGGGTCCCTCACAATTGCCTTCCCGGATCCTGAGAAGGAAATTTCAAATTTATCATTCTTCTGGAAATGGAACTTTTGAGATAAATAATAAAAAAACTCGCTTTTTGTGAACTCTGCAGATCTGGTAAAAACTACATTACCACCTCTTAAAATACTGGTTGTAATACCGCCTCCCGACCCTTTATCTTTTAAAACTCTCAGGTTAAGAAGAATTCCTTTCTCACCGTCCAATCCCGGATCAATATGAATTTTATCTCCTTCTTGGTATTTTATCCTTATGAATCCGGGTATCTTTTCAGATTGATCCACTCTTTCAGTCGTATACAGCGAACGGAACTTTATCCGCACAAAATTGACACTTTCTCTTTTTTTTAAAAAGATCAGAACTAAAAACAGAGAGATCGTTATCAGGGCGACAGAAATAAATATTATTTTTCTTTTCATTTTGTTTATCATAAGATCCAGTGCATCGCTTTTGCAAATGCAAATTCCAATCCTTTATTATCGTGGACACTCGCTGTGAAAAACAATTGACGCCCCTTTTTTTCAACAAATTTCCCGAGCACATGAACATATTCCGACTCCGGGAATATCGTCCTCCTGTACTTCACCTCTAAACTCCTCGTAAAATTAGGAGAAGCCACCAGCATACTGAGAGGTCCCAGGGTGTTGTCTATAGCAGCAGCGATCATCCCACCCTGCATTGTCCCATATGGATTAAGCTGTTCATTCAGGACAGGGAATCTATTCTCAAGCGTGCCTTTCGCTTCGTCAAATTTCAGGAATTCTCCCTTCATCGCCTCAAAAACCGGAGGAGGCATTATTACTTTATCTTTCATCTCTCCAACCATTTTCTCAAACACAGTCATTACATTTTCAGGCAGCTCACTATAATTCATTTATCATTCCCTACATTGTTGAAACAGAAACGTACCCAGATCGATCCTGCCATTCTTATCAAATTCCACACCTTCTTTTCCAAGCCTGTACATCTGCTCCTCAAGGCCAAATCCCAGAGGAAGAGAGATCTTGCCCATACTGTTAATCACCCTGTGCCAGGGCAGCTTTTCTTTCTCTGACATTGAATTCAGTATCCATGATATCTGACGGGCACCATTCGGTTTCCCGGCAGTAAATGCTATCTGACCATAGGTCATAACCTTTCCTTCGGGTATATTTTTAATTATTGAGATCACTTTGGCTGTAAAATTTTCAGACATTTTTATCACCAGTTCCAACCACTTAATTTATCTCTCCGTTAAATATTTATAGAACTCCCTGACCGAATTTTCCTGCTCTTCTGTTTCTATTGAACCCGGACGGAGTTCTCTGATCAATTCGATCGACCCCTCTGCAGCGGCCCCTTTATAAACAAAATATGCTGCGAGGAAAGTACCTGTTCTCCCTTTTCCGGCATAGCAATGGACCGCAACTCTACCACCGCCTTCTATTTCCTTATCCGCAGTAATACAGAATTGGTTGAGCTGCTTAATAGTAGGTGCATGGAAATCTTTTACAGGATAATGGACAGACCTGATACCGGCTTTTTTTAAAAGACCCCTGTCTGGTGTTTTAAGGGTCAGAGATACAAGGAGAGTTATCCCCTTATCTTTAAGAAATCTGACATCTTCTTCTTCCGGATCAAAAACTCCGGGAAAAGGCAGCCCTGTCAATTTTCTATCAATTACCCAGGAGAACCCTTCATTAATATAATTTTTCATATTCATTTTTTCCTTTCCATAATTAAAGAAATTCAGTCCCGGAAGAAATATCAGCATTAAAATAAGTATCCGGTTCATTATTATTGTATCTTAAAAATCAATTTAATTATAACATCATATTTTTGACATCAATACAATATTTTCAGCTGGAAATATCAATTCAGCGTTTATTTTTTCCCGAATCCAATTAAAGGTTTCTACTGAATAGAAGCAAATGTGTGTAGAATCGTTCTTGTAACTCCATCCCCGAAATTTCTCTTTATCTTCAGGTAAAAATTTTGTCATTATACCGATAATCCCCCGGGGACGGAGAGATCCCCAGAGAGTTCTCAAGTCTTCCCAGGGGTCTTTCATGTGTTCCAACACTTCTACCATAGTGATGAAATCATATTTTTTCTCCAGCATATACTTGTCATCAGCATAGAAAAGATCAAAGATCGACATATCATAGCCGAGAGAAGAGAATATTTCAGCAAGGAGAGGTGTCGGTCCGGACCCGAAATCAAGTCCGAGAGATGTTTCACTGATATAATTCCTGATTACTTTTACAAAATCGTTAAGAAAATCAAAATACCCTTTATTGGAAGGGTGATTTTGATGAAGATCATATCTTGCTTTCTCATCTGATCCCGAAAGATAATATTTTTTCGGAACCGAAACAAGACCACAACATTCGCACCGGAAGAACTCCCTTTTTTTATCTGAAAAATATTGGGTGTGCAATTCAGATCTGCAGAGTGGACACTTGTTTTCCGGAGCCAATTTATTCTTTTTCCAGCTTTTTACCTATCCATTCTGAAATAACTTCAAAAACCTCGCTCCTATTAAGCTCATTCAGCATTTCATGCCTTCCATTATCAAAAAATTTGTATTCAATATCCTGCAGCCCTGCTTTCTTAAATTCCTTTATGACCTTTTTCACCCCTTTTGATTCGGCTCCGACAGGATCCTTTTCCCCGGACATAAAAAATATCGGAAGATCTGAAGAAATAGAGTTAATATTATTCCGGTTATTTATTTTTTTTATCCCCTGAAAAAGATCAAGGAAAAAGCCTGAAGAGAATACACCTCCGCAGAATTCATCCTCTATGTAATTGTCTACAATCTGCTCATCCCTGCTGAGCCAGTCAAACTTTGTCCTTGCAGGTTCAAACTTTTTATTAAAGGAACCAAATGAAAGTTTGTCAAGCAGTTTGTCAGGAGTCCTCCTCCCTTTAAACCTGCAGGAAAATTTTGCTGTAAAAATTCCGATACTCCCCATTATACCCGGATCACCTGCAGTCCCGCTCAGTATCACTCCGCTCAAATCACTTTCACTACGGGAAATATAATCACGGGCAAGAAAAGATCCCATACTATGGCCAAGAAGAAAAACCGGAATACCTTCATGTTTATCTCTGATCCTATCTGTCAGCTGAAACATATCGTTTACTACAAGCTCCCAGCCGTTTTTATCGGCAAAATATCCCACATTTTCAATTTGTCCGGCAGTTTTACCATGCCCTCTGTGGTCATTTGCATATACACCGATCCCAATCGAATTCAGATACTTTGCAAACGCCCTGTAACGGCCGGCATGCTCAGCCATACCATGAGCGATCTGGATTATACATCTGAGAGGTTTCATCAGATCCGGCAGCCAGCGATAAATATATATTCTTTCCTTGTCAGCAGCTTCTATCGTAAATCCGTCTTCAGACATCTTTCCTCCTTCAAAAAAAATCTGTATATAACTATAATATTTCGGTTCTTAAATTAATTCATCCGTTTTCAATCATTTTAGAAATAACCTCTTTAACAAGTTTTGCAGCCAGAGCTGAAGTTATCCCTCTGACATCCCTGTCCGGATTATATTCAACAACATCTCCTCCAATAACAGGAACTTCAAGGTTTCCAATAATGTTTATTACCTCCCTGGAGGTTAAGCCTCCGGGTTCATGGTGAGAAACACCGGGAGCAAAAGCCGGATCAACTCCGTCGATATCTATCGATATATAAACAGGATTTTTAAACTCCGGTATCAATTCGGAAGAAAATCTATTCATCGGTACTATCTCTACATTAAATTTATCAGCCTGCTCCTTCTGATGAGAATTGAGAGTCCTTATCCCCAATTGAACCAGCCTCACAGCGAGTTTCTCCTCCATGATCCTTGCAAACGGGCAGGCGTGAGACAACCTGTCACCCTCAAGTTCATCATAGAGATCGGGATGTGCATCAATATGAAGGATCTCTATCCCTGAATAATGATCCGAATATGCCTTAAGTACAGGGTAGGTAATAGAATGATCTCCTCCGATGGAGAGGACCCTGTATCCGGACCTGAGCTGATCATCAATAATCTTCTTTATCTCCATCAGATCATTAATTTTATGATCTCCAGAGTCAAAAATATTTTCCAGTTTTATATCGATCCCGTTTTCTGCTGTTGTATTTGTCCCATAAGAAAAAAGACTATCCCTGATCAGAGGAGGCCCTTTAGCACAACCCTTCAGGAATGAAGATTTCTTATCAAACAATAACCCGTTCAACGCTATTTTATTTTCTCTTTTAATACCCATTTTATTTGAACTCTCCCGTTATAAGGCCATTGTATCCTTCCCCGTTTATAACTGCCTCCACTACTACAGGACCGTTCTCTCTAAAACCGAATTGTAATGCAGAGATAAGTTCTTTCTCATTTTCAGCTTTTCTTACGGGAGCCCCAAGAAATGTTGGCCCGCCAATAAGATCACCTTCATACAATTTTACACCATAATTCTGAACCGTTTTGTTGTCCTGTTTAATCCTGATAAGGCTCAACTCCCGATCGGCAAGAACAAGAAAAACCACATTGAGTCCAAGCCTTCTGGCAGTAATAATTTCACCTGCCATCATTAAAAAACCACCATCACCTGTAACACAGACAACTTGTCTGTCGGGAAGAAACAATTTCGCTGCGATTGCAGAAGGTATTCCGAATCCCATTGATGACCACCCGTTGGTCATAATTAACATCCCCGGATCTTCAACTTCCCATATCTGGCCAATCAAGTGTGTATGGGCACCCACATCACAGGTCATAATTCCATCAGAAGGGAGAATATCCCTCAGGATCTTTAGTACTTTTACCGGTCCGAACGATCCGTCGTTAAGGATTGGCGGATTAAGGATGAGTTCCCTGAGCTTTTTAATTTCAAGAGGATCCCACCCGGTTTTAGATGGGGGCATACCGGATATGTGATCCAGTACCCTGCCAATATCCCCCGCAATATCACAAACCAGATCAATACTTCCATCTACATCCGCACTAACTGTATCAATATTAATTAGGGGAACATCGGGCATCCATTCTTCATAACAGAACTCAACCGGATCGTACCCGATCCCTATAACAAGATCAGCTTCTTTATATACCTCTTTAAGTTCCCGGCTCATCGCATGAAAAAGAACTCCTGAATACCATTTGTGACCATGGGGTATCAACCTCTTTGCCATAGGTGTCAGAAATATCGGAATGTTATGACGGTCAGAAATTCTTCTAAGAATATCTCCGAGATTCAGCCGTGATGCAGTCAACCCTGCAACGATTATTGGTTTCTCTGCCGCAGAAAGGATTTTTTCTAATTCGCTCAGTTTTCCGGAATCAGGTTCATAATGAATTGCATTCTCTGATCCAATTCCCGGAAATGCAACCCATCCACTCTCATTTGTCTTTTCCGGAATTATACCGATATGTACCGGACCGGGAACTTCAGCAGCAGCTAATCTGAATGCATGATCAATATCTTCTTTTATATTCTCAGTATTCATCCTGAAAGTATATTTTGTTATTCCCTTGAAAAGTAATTGGTGATCTATGTTCATCTGGACCCGTTTACCTGATTGAGAGACATCGAATTCCGAAGTGAACGCTATCACTGCTGACCTGTCCAAATATGCACATCCGATACCTGTACTGAGATTTGTAGCTCCCGGGCCGTATGTTGCATAACAAACTCCGGGGATTCCGGTAATCCTGAAACATACATCAGCCATAATACCTGCACTTGCTTCATTTGCAACAAGGATAAATTCGATTCCATTCACTCTCATCGATTCCATATATGGGATCCAAGATCCGCCTTCAATTCCGAAAACATACCTGATACCCTCTCTTTTTAACCCCTCAATGAGACAATTAACCGCATCCATTTTCTCTTCTCCTTTTAACTAAAAAAATTCCAAAACCATCTTTCCACTTGATACTATTCTCCACTATGGAAAAATCGACCTCTTTATGTATCCTGTCCGATAATATGTTTGAAGTTATAAAAACTACTAAAATGGACTTAATAAATGATTTTATCATGATATCAGATATCACTGAATGAACGTCTGACCGCCTCCTTCCATCCCCGGTATAATTCCTCCCTCTTTTTTCTGCCCATTTTGGGAGTAAAAGTTTTTGAACATTTCCAGTTCTTTTCGATCTCATCCCGGTTTTTCCAATAACCGATAGCTAAACCGGCAAGATAAGCTGCCCCCAGGGCCGTAGTTTCAACCACAGCCGGCCGGAGGGTTTTTACTCCCAGTATATCTGCCTGAAAGTTCATCAGAAAATTATTTGAGGATGCTCCTCCGTCTACCTTGAGTACTTTGATCCCGATCCCTGAATCATCCTGCATTGCATCCAGAATATCCTTAGTCTGATAAGCAATTGATTCAAGTGTTGCCCTTACAATATGACTGCTGTTAGTCCCTCGGGTAATTCCGGTTATTACCCCTTTTGCACCCATATCCCAATAGGGAGCTCCAAGACCGGTAAACGCGGGTACAACATAAACTCCATTGGTGTCACTTACCTTTAGAGCAAAATCTTCACTCTCGGATGCTTCCCTTATCAACCTTATTTCATCCCTGAGCCATTGAACTGATGCTCCGGCAATGAACACACTCCCCTCAAGAGCGTATTCTATTTTGCCGTCAAGCCCCCATGCAATAGTGGTCAGTAGTTTGTTCTTCGATCTGACAAACTTGTCTCCCGTATTCATAAGCATAAAACAACCAGTACCATAAGTATTCTTTACCATCCCTTTTTTAAAACATGCCTGTCCGAACATTGCCGCCTGCTGATCTCCGGCTATCCCTGAAACAGGGATAGATTTCCCGAGAATATCCAGAGTTGTATTGCCGTATATCCAACTGGAAGGTTTAACTTCAGGAAGCATGCTCTCGGGGATTTCCAGTTTTTTCAGAATCTTTCTGTCCCACTCAAGGTTTTTGATGTTATACATCATCGTCCGGGAAGCATTAGAATAATCGGTGGCATGAACACTCCCTTCAGTTAAATTCCATAATATCCATGTATCGATAGTGCCAAAAAGAAGTTCCCCTTTTTCAGCTTTCTTCCTTGCACCCCTCACATTATCAAGTATCCATTTTATCTTGGTTGCGGAAAAATAGGCATCGATCACAAGTCCGGTATTTTCTTCAATATATTTATTAAATTCTCTATCCTTCGAAAGGGTTTCACATATCCCGGCAGTTCTCCGGCATTGCCAGACAATAGCATTAAATACAGGCTTCCCTGTATTTTTATCCCAGATTACAGTAGTTTCCCTCTGGTTAGTGATTCCGATTGAGGCAATGTCGGCAACATCGATAAAACTCGATTCAAGCGCCTCTTTGGCAACCCCCATCTGTGTGCCCCAGATCTCCATGGGATCATGCTCAACCCAGCCCGGTTTAGGATAGATCTGCCTGAATTCTTTCTGAGACGTACCTGCGATCTCCCCTTTTTTATTAAATATTATTGCACGTGAACTTGTCGTCCCCTGATCAAGTGCCAGAATATATTTTTTCTTGGACATTAAATTCTCCCTTAAAATCAGATCAGCGCTCCGGACGGATAATTCCAAAGCAGATAAGAATCAATATATGAGTGACCTTTTTTGTAAAACGGGATCAATATAAGGCCTGCCCGGGTATTAAGAATATCCACATTCAGTAACTCTGCTTCTGTTCTTTTTGAATACTCTTTCATCAGATATATATATGGATAATTCAAAGCATCCTTCAGGCCCCTGTCTGCAGGAAAAACAGGGATATCAAGCCGTTCCCCAAACTGGAACTTAATCTCCTTCTGCATATAATACAACCCGATATCACCAAAATAATTGATATTCTTTATAAAGAAAGCAGGGATATAAAAATCGGTAAATCCCTCCAGTTTATTCTCTTCGGAAATATTTTCTACACTGTATTCGGATCTGAGATGCCAGAACGGAAAATATTCCATCGGCAGGTTCTGTTCTTTCCCGGGCAATGCAAAATTCATACTGTAACACACCTTAGACTCCCCGCTGACATCACACCCCCTTGCGCAGGAGAGGCAGAAAAAGATACAATTATTATTTTTCCCGGAAAGGTTTGCTGAACACCTGTCACATTTTAATTTTATATTATCAACCATCGTCAGATTTTCCTGCTGAAAATATATCCCCCGCTTTGTCCAGAAAACCCCGGAGAAATTTCATAAGATTATTATCTGAATAATTAATAAGCCTGCTCTCTACGCCATCCCGCCTTATTGAAATTATTTCCCGGAATGCAAACATCTCCCAGAAAAAGGGGATAAGTAAACTGCTTAAGATCATGATGAATAATGCACCCAACAGAAAGAACCACAGCATCACCCTGCTTGCTTCTATCCCCATCTCGGCTCCAGTAAGAAAGATCAGGATAAATTTAAGTCCTCTTGACATTAAGATTGCCAGGGAGAAAATCCCGAGGATCGAAAAAATCAGTTTTTTTCTATGGTTTTTTATAGCCTGAATTTTTATCGGTTTCCCGTCAATTGCAGAAACATAGCTTTTAAAAATTATCCCGCTATAGCTGTAATTTATCTCCCATACAGGAAAGTAAATTACTCTTATATGCTTTTCAACAATACTATGCTCATCTTCTCCGGTATTTTCATCTATCTTGAAATCAGATTTAAGTGGCAGTACAACCCCGCGCTTCCTCATATCATTCACATCATACTCTCCCTGATCTGCATCAAGAAGACTGTTCTCAACAATCGAACTGTCTATAAAATCTATCTCAAGATCGGTCAGGTGGCTTCCATGCTCTATATAGTCATAAGCTGTATATCCATACTCGCTCTTACCGGATATCTCCTTCGCGCTTGAACGTGCTTTTATCCCACGTATCTCTAGCAAAGGAACAAAAAAGAGAGTTCCTTTTTCAAAATATGAATTTGACAGAAATCCCTTTGAAACATCTTTATGTCTCAATTGTTCCAGGACAATTTTTTTGGCTTCCGAAAGATCTATGTTGTCTTTAATCGTAATTGCAGGCGGAAAATCCTGTTTTACATAATATTTAACATTACAGAATTTACACAATGTAAGGAATTGCCCTTCAGCTACCCGGAGGGGTGCTCCGCACTCACTACAGGAAATGACCTTAACGTTCATTTTTATACAGCTTCCTGCTTATTTTTGATATCGAAAAACTGAACAATAAATAAACTGCAACTATATTTGAGAAGATAGCAAGGTAGAGATTATCGAAGAGAAAATTAATAACAAATGCAACTGCAAATATCAATGCAAATTGAGGAAACAATGCTCCTGCCTCTTTTACAGATACAAACGGGATCGGATCTCCGGTTATTGCACCACTCATCCCGTTTATAAGGAAATCATACTCTACATCTTTATAATTGATAACCACTCTGTAAAACGGCAGATAACACAATATCTTTTTCTCAGATCCTTCCGGCATCAAATCAGGTTCAATAACCTCAACCGAACCCAGAATTGAATCATAATCAAAAATAATTTTTTCTTCTGAAGGAGTAACCGCCTCCTCCTTCTTATAATGTGAGCTCCCCTTTTCCAGCACCCTGCTCCCTTCAATATCCCAGAAAGGCATATAAACAGGATATCTGTTGATTATTCTGAAATCTTCAGAAAATCCGGTTTTTTTAAAATCCTTCTTCAAAAAAAGGGTGGTGTCATTGATGTCGATCAATGATTTAAATGTATAAACGGAAACTATCCCATCCAGATCAATATATGAAAAGTTGTTGCAGTAGGAGCACTTGATAAACTCATTACCTGCTATCTCAAGATTGTTTTTACCTCCGCATTTAGGGCATTCAAAGATCATTTTTTCTGAACTTTTTCACCACATCCGTTGCAGAATTTTGCTTCTGCCGGTAAAGGAACCCCACACTTAGTACAGAATTTCGCCGCCTCTATCTTTTTCCCGCATTCAGAACAGAATTTCGATCCGGCGGGGACAGCAGTTTTACATTTAGGACATGAGATCATCTGGACAGACTGCTGTTGGCCCTGCACCGGCTGACTTCCTCCTCCCGCCTGGTTCATCGACTGGTTTATCATCCCCGGCATCATCATTCCGAATCCCGCTCCAAGCCCCATTCCCATTCCCGAAGAAGCTTCACCGCCAGCTTCTGCGGCTTTTTCCATCGATTTTGCTGCTTTGAAGTTCATAAATTTAGCCATATCTCCAACAGCACCCATCCCCGCCCTCTCATCAATGCTTTTTTGTACTTCCTCAGGAGGTGTTATCGAGTTTATTACAAAATCTGCTATTTCAAGTCCGTATTTTGCAAAATCATCTCCGATTCGGGACTTCATCCCCACCCCCAGTTCATCAAAATACTGAGGTAGTTCAAAGATGGTATTCAGATTTTCACCAAGAAGGTCATTAAGCCTGCCCACAATAACATTTCTGAGAAAATCTTCTATATCATCAGTAGTAAAGACTGCTTTTGTCCCTGCAACTTCACCTATAAAAAGTTGAGGGTTAGATATTTTCATGGAATAAATTCCGAATGCTCTCAATCTTACATATCCCAGTTCTGAATCCTTAAAACTTACCGGTTCCTTAGTTCCCCATTTAAGATTCAGAAATGTCTGCAGACTCAGAAAATAAACCTGGGCCTGAAAAGGAGATTTAAATCCGAATGGAAGTGATAATAATTTGGTCAAAAGAGGGATATTCATAGTCGAGAGGGTATGTCTTCCTGATTTGAACGTATCAAGAGCTTTCCCGTCTCTGAAGAAAACAGCCGCCTGGTTCTCCTGAACGATTAACTGAGCACCCATTTTTATGTCAGCAGATCCGGATTCTGGTATTCTGTGTGAGATCTCTGTCCCGGTATCATCAAAATATTGAATTATTTCCAGTTTCATTTTTTCCTCCCTTACTTAGCCTCGAAGCCCTTGAGGATCTTGTTCCTTTTTTCAAAAGAATCCTCAATTCCTTCCAGTGACTTTCTTATCTTTTTTAGTTTATCCGAATCTGAGGTCAGATCCTTCAGAATCGAAAACGACTCACAAAATCCCAGAACAGATTCAACAATCTCAAGATCTTTTTCATATATAACATCTAACTCTTCCTCTTTTACTTTAATAAGATCGAAGAAACCCGTATATCCTCTGTCACTATATTTAATACTATTAATTACTTTTTCAAAATATTTCTGAACATCACCATACTCCGTCAATTGCTTCAGATCACTTTTTCTTGTTACATCTTTTATCATCTCTCTGAACTCTGTCAGTCCTTCATTCAGCTTGAGCACAACAAAATCACGTTGAAGCTTATCTGAGTCCCTTCTAAGTTCCCTTTCATAATAACCTTTAAAGCCCGGGATCTTGTGAAGCCCCTTCTCTATCCAGTTTTTTTGTTTTTCCGCTCTCTCTTTTATATCCATTTTCACTCCATTAAATTTATTTATTTCACCTGTTCCCAGTATATTTAACCAGGAAAAATAAATCAAGAACATGAATACTGAACTTGATGGAAAGTGATGGTGGTTAATAGTAAATAAAGTGTTTTTAGTATCTCTTACCAATCACCGGATACAATTAATTACATATATTTTCGATATTGCACAGTCCATGAGGCTGTATTTGAAGCTGCTTTGGACGGTCTTTCAGCTAAAATTTTATAAGATCCTTTCTGGACCTCCTGATCCTCTGCATTTAGAGTCGTTTCAGTAAAAATCAGAATAAAAAATATAGCAGAAAAAATTGTATATGATTAAGGAAGGTCTGTTTTCAGATTGGTCAGCTGTTTTAAATTTTACCCGAGGGAGCCTGTGCCCATTCGAACTCTTCTCCGAGGAAAAGTTTTTTAGTTTTCTCCTCTTTTGTGATCTCCGAGGGAGAACCGTAGTTAAGTATCTCCCCTTTGTGGATAATATAAACCTGATCAGTAATATCAAATGTATCCATTACATTGTGATCGGTTATAATGATACCTATACCTCTTTTTTTTAATTTCAGAACTATCTTCTGGATGTCAAGAATTGTTATCGGATCAATCCCCGTAAAAGGTTCATCAAGAAAAAGGAACTTAGGCTGCATGATCATGGCTCTAGCGATCTCAAGCCGTCTCTTTTCTCCGCCGGACAATTGAAATGCAAGCGAATCCTGAACGTACATAAGACCAAAATCCTCAAGTAATTCCAGTGCTTTTTTCCTGGCGCCTGCCGGATCAGTTTTCATCTCCAATACCTGGTAAAGGTTCATGAAAACCGTTGTCTTTAAAAACACAGAGTTTTGCTGAGGGAGATAGACAAGCCCCAATTCCGCTCTTTTATATGAAGGTATGTCATTTAATTTCTGATCATCAAGGAATACGTCTCCTGCATCAGGTTT
Source organism: uncultured bacterium (assembly GCA_942492175.1). Lineage (GTDB taxonomy): Bacteria > Acidobacteriota > Aminicenantia > UBA2199 > UBA2199 > UBA647. Next base: position 226,025 of record CALODR010000010.1, on the reverse strand, counting down.
AACAATCCCGGACAACATCAGGAAAGTAGTTGTTTTTCCGGCTCCATTCCTCCCCAACAGACCAATGATCTGACCTGAACGGATATCAAGGTCGATATTATTAACTACAGGAATTCCGTTATAGATCTTGGTCAATCCTTTTGTCGACAGGTTTGTCATTCAGAGACAGTCAGACTTCTGAAACATTGAGCATGAACTCAAGCATTTTCTTTGATCTGTTATCTTCGGGATTCAGTTTTACAGATTTGCGGAACATTTCAACTGCTTCAGGGAATTTACCTGTTCTGAAATAGGAGATCCCGAGGTGATAAAGAACTGCCTCATCATCAGGACTTGCCGAAATAACTTTTTCAAAATAAGGTATAGCTTTTTCATACTCGCCAACAGAGCTGAAATTAACTCCAAGGTGGTAATTTGCTATAACCGATTCCGGGTTAAGTTCTATAAGCTTTTCAAAAGAGTCAATCGCTTTCTGTCTGTCTCCCTTATGATAATAGGTAATTCCCAGCCAATAATAAGCAATTATAAAATCGGGATTAAGCTCAAGACACCTTTCGAGACTTTCCACAGCCTTGCTGATCTTTCCTTCTCTGTAATAACTTATACCCATATAATAATATGTATCTGCAAAATCATCTTTCAGCTCAATTGATTTCAGATAGCTTTCAATAGAGAGCTGGATCTGCCCCGTATAATAATAGAGGTCTCCCAGATTTTTATATGCATACGGATCCTTATCATCAATCTCAATATATTTTATATTGGCATCAATGGCATCTCTTGTCTTACCCAACCTCCGACTCCTCATAGACTGCTTCTCCCAGTAATAAGGATTGCTTTTATCCTCACCCGGACAACCGCAATTAGGGCAGAACTTATATTCAGCTTTCAGTTCATGACTGCAATTTTTACATTTTGGCATATTACTCACCTTCCAATTTTAATTTGAATTCTTCTCCAAGCTCATTAAGTATATCAAAAACTTTACTTTGAATGCTAAGTTTTTCACTATTATTTTCATCAGCAATGTATTCTTTTTCTCCTGCAACATATATTCGGTCCTGTCCTTCCGCTTTGTTTGATTCCTTCAGCATTTCTATATATTTATCCATATTCTTCTTTATCTCTTCTGTACCCATAAAGGCTTCAGGGTTTATAGCACCGACAAAATGTGCAACTTCGGGGGGTTCCCCTTTCTTTCCATAGACATCCTTTCCTACAGCCCCTGATGAAAGCACCCCGGAGAATATATCAACAATCGCACCGAGGCCGTATCCTTTGTGCCCACCCGTCATTTCCGTACCACCTCCCAACGGAAGCAATCCTCCGCCTTTCCTGTTTAAAAGATTATCAAGAACCAGCAGGGAATCTTTGGTCGGGACCCCATTCTCATCCGTTGCCCAAGAATCAGGTATGGGTTCCTCTTTACGTGAATATACTTCCAGCTTTCCTCTCGGGACAGTTGAAGTAGCCATATCCAGGAGGAAAGGTTTATGTTTGTCAGCCGGGACACCAACAGATATAGGATTTGTTCCTATCACAGCGTCCTTGGCAAAAGTGGGTACAACAAGAGGTGCGGAGTTCGTCAGAGAAACTCCTATCAGATCCTCTTTAAGTGCCATCAATGAGTAGTATCCGGCTATTCCATAATGGTTTGAATTTCTGATAGATGCAAAACACATCATACTGGTCTTTGCTTTTTCCATACATTTTTTCATCACATTGTATGTAATAGGCTGCCCCATTCCACCACCTCCATCCACTACAAGTGACACAGGGGTCTCTTTTATTGTTTTCACAATGGGGTTCAGCTTTATAATGCCGCTTTTCAAACCGTCAACATATCTTTTCAGTCTTGCTACTCCGTGGGATTCAATTCCCCTCCTGTCTGCAGACAAGAGGACGGAAGCAGTGATCTCCGCATCCTTCTCATTCAGCCCGTTCCCTTTTAAAACATTAATGGTAAAATTCTCCAACTCTTTTGTCTTAACATATACTCTCTGTTTCATAAGAACTCCTTATTTCAAAGATTTGCTATTATTGCATCTCCGAACTCTGAAGCTTTTATCGGAGTAACATTATCAAGCTGTCTCGCAAGATCATAGGTTACTTTTTTCTGAAGAATTGTCTTCTCCAAAGCTACTTTAACCAGATCCGCAGCCTCATTCCACTTCATATAATCAAGCATCATTACTCCAGACAGGAGGAGTGAACTCGGGTTTACCTTATCCATTCCTGCATATTTCGGAGCTGTTCCATGAGTTGCTTCAAACAATGCAACATCATCTCTTACATTTGATCCTGGAGCCATCCCAAGTCCGCCCACCTGGGCTGCACTTGCATCCGACAGATAATCCCCGTTCAGATTAGGAGTGGCAAGGACATCATATTCATCAGGACGGAGCAGTAATTGCTGGAACATTGAGTCGGCGATCCTGTCATTCACCAGGATCTTCCCTTCTGTTGAGGCTCCTTCCCATGTTTCTTCTTCAGTAACGATATATTCTCTAAATTCTTCTTTTGCCAGTTCATATCCCCAGTTTTTGAAATAACCCTCAGTAAATTTCATTATATTCCCTTTATGAACAAGAGTTACAACTTTTCTGTTATTCTCTATTGCATAACGGATAGCCATCCGGATAAGCCTCTTGGATCCTATCTCTGAAATCGGTTTTATCCCAATTGCAGAATTTTCTCTCGGATTTTTCCCGAAACTTTTCAGCATTTCAATAATTTTATTCGACTCATCAGATCCGGCTTCAAATTCTATTCCGGCATAAACATCCTCGGTATTTTCTCTGAAAAGTACTATATCCAGTTTTTCCGGGTTTTTCATCGGTGAAGGTACACCTTTCACATACCTCACAGGCCTGATACATGCATAGAGGTCCAATATCTGCCTCAGGGAAACATTCAAGCTTCTGAATCCTCCCCCGACAGGTGTAGTAAGAGGCCCCTTGATTGCTATCCTGTACTCCTCTATATCTTTCGGTGTTACATCGGGGAGATAAGATCCTTCTTTTTCAAAAGCTTTTTCTCCTGCATATATCTCTCTCCATTCAATCTCTCTCCGTCCGCTATAAGCTTTTTTTACTGCTGCATTAATGACATTGATAACGGGGGGGGTGATATCAACTCCGATCCCGTCACCCTCAATAAAATTAATTATCGGATTGTCCGGTATAACAAGTTTTCCATTCTCAAAAGTAATTTTTTCTCCCAATTCATTCTCCTTCTCTATCATCTAACTCTACATATTCCTGGTGGTAAGGACCGTTATAAATAGCACGAGGCCTGAACAATCTGTTCGACTCCAGGTACTCCAGTATATGAGATCCCCATCCTGCTGATCTGGATATGGCAAAAATAGGGGTAAATATATCTGTGGTTATCCCCAGATGGTTGAGGACAATACCGGAATAAAAATCTACATTCGGCTGTATACCCTTGTCCCCGACTTTTGCGAGCATAATCTCTTCAACTTTTTCTCCGATCTCGAACAACTTATTTTCCGCACCTTTTCCACCAAGTTTTTTTGCATATTTTTTCAGGATCTTAGCTCTCGGGTCATAAGCCTTGTAGACCCTGTGCCCAAACCCCATTATCTTTCTCCTCTCTTCCAGTGCTTCCTCTATCCATGCCTTAACTTTATCAGGAGAACCGATCTCTCCCAGCATTTTCAAGACCCTCTCATTTGCCCCTCCATGAAGAGGTCCCTTCAAAGTTCCTATCGCTGCCGTAATTGACGAGTATACATCCGAGAGGGTTGAGATAGTAACCATTGAAGAAAAGGTTGAAGCATTCATCCCATGATCAGCATGGAGAATAAACATTATGTCCATGATCTTGGCACTCAATTTGTCGGGCTTTTCTCCATTCAACATATAGAGAAAATTTTCAGCATGATTAAGTGAGTTATCAGGCTCGATTGGCTCAAGCCCTTTCCTTATCCTGTCGTAAGCAGCAACAATAGTGGGAAGTTTGGCGACAATTCTTAATACTTTCTGTAGTTTTATATCCTTTGAAAAATCAAATTTATCGGGGCAATAGATACCCATAAGGGAAACAACTGTGCGGATAACATCCATCGGATGCGCATCCTTTGGAAATGATCTGAGCGTAGGCATGACAAATTTTATCGGTCTGTATTCCTTCATGGTGTCGGTAAGTTCTTTCAGCTGTGCTCTTGTCGGTAGCTGTCCATGCAGTAGGAGGAACACAATCTCCTCATAATTTGAATGCTTTGCAAGTGTCTCAATGGAAAATCCTCTGTATACAAGGATCCCCTGATCACCATCAATGAAAGAGATACCGCTAATAGCAGCAATAACCCCCTCAAGGCCTTTCGCATATTTTATTTCATCTGAATCTGTTGAAATGCTCATTCTCCCTCCTTTTAATATTGTTATGATAAATATTAACTATTTAAATAATAAGAATAAGACAAAAAAAAGTCAATTTAATTGAAATCCAAATTAATTCCTGCTTTTATTGCTGAGAAACCTATCCTGGAAAGGATTTCCGGGGAAGATCAGGGGTTTCATCTTGCCAACACAGAGATAATGAACTATAATTATCCGATATCAAGGGACCGGTTTAAAAATTGAAACAGGAAATATTAATTGAAGAGATAAAAAAAATTCTTAATAATTCCACCCCGGCTCCTCTGCTGAAAAACACGGATATAAACACTGGCCCTTATCCGGATATTCTTCCGGTCATTCTTCACAAACTTAAGAACAAACTAACCCCTATTCTCGGGTACTCCCAGATCCTGCAGATGAAGAATTCCGACGATCTTCTTATAGAAAAGATCAACAAGATCGAAAGAAATGCAGTAGAACTTACTGAGCTTTTTGATAACCTTAAGGATTCCATTTTTATAAAAAAACCTGTAATGCAAAGTTGCAGTATCAATGAACTTATTGTGTCTGAGAAGGGTGTTTTCAGCAAGATCAGAGAAAACGGAATAGTTGTGAAAATGGAACTGGACCCTCACCTTCCCATGATCCCTCTAAATATAAGACAGATATCTCTTCTGATAAGAAACGTCATCCAGAATAGTATTTCCGGAATACTTTTAAAAGGAAATGAAAAAGGGGAGATCATTATAACAACAGGGCAGGATAAGGATAGGTTGTGTCTTAAAATAAGAGATAACGGCTGCGGAATAGAAATGTCGGATATCAACAATATCTGGACACCTTTTTTTTCCAGATTCCCCGGCAGAGGAGGGATCGGACTGCTTATCGCGGAACAGGTTATGTCTGATCATGCAGGAAAATATAAAGTGGAATCGGAATCGGGAATCTATACTGAATTTATGTTCGAATTTCCATTTAAGGGGATAAACCTCCCGGAAAAACAAAATCAGGGCATTAGCGTATTGATTAACGGGTTTTCAGAAGACGAGACCGCAATCTTGGAGAAAGTTTCAGGAGAGAACATCAGTATTTATAAATCAGGATTTACCGGACTGACAGCTGATAAAATAAAAAGTGGTACAGAACTGATGTTTGTCAATTCTGATATAACTGAATCTGAAAATCTTAAAAAATCTCTTCAGAAAACAATAGAAGATAATCCTGATACAGAATTCATTCTTTTCTATTCAGGAGAATTTCCAGCCCACCTGATCAATATTTTTGACAAAGAGAATGTAAGAGTTGTTCCAGACAGAACAAAACTTTTAACAATAATTAATATTCTGGCAAGAGCTATAAACAAGGAGGAATAATGGCAGCTGAATACGTATATTTTTTTTCTAAAGAAAACACAGACGGTAAAAAAGAACTGAAACAGATTCTGGGAGGAAAGGGGGCAAACCTTGCTGAGATGTCCAATCTGGGACTTCCGATACCTCCGGGATTCACAATAACAACCGAAGTGTGTGACATATTTTATAAAAACGGTAAAACTTATCCCGAGAGTATCCGGAAAGAAGTACAAGAAAACCTAAAAAAGCTTGAAGATCTTATGGGGAAAAAACTTGGTGATGAAAAAGATCCTCTGCTGGTCTCTGTAAGATCCGGGGCAGCAGTTTCCATGCCCGGAATGATGGATACTGTCCTCAATCTCGGACTGAATGACAAGTCAGTAGAAGGCCTTGCTAAACTTTCTGATAACAGAAGATTTGCTTTTGATTCCTACAGACGTTTCATCCAGATGTACGGTAATGTTGTAATAGGGATCGATCATAGTAAATTTGAAAAAATTCTTGAAAAAGAAAAAGAAGTGAATGGTGTAACTTCAGATCTAGATCTTAAAACTGAAGACCTTGAGGAAATTGTACGGAAATATAAAGCGCTTGTTAAAGAGGAGACCGGAAAAGATTTCCCGCAGGATCCTGTTGAACAATTATGGGGATCTGTAACTGCAGTATTCGGTTCTTGGAACAATCCAAGGGCAAATAAATACAGAGAATTAAACAATATAGTGGGTCTTATTGGAACAGCAGTTAACATCCAGTCAATGGTCTTTGGAAACCTGGGTGACACTTCAGGGACCGGAGTTGCTTTCTCAAGAAATCCTTCTACAGGCGAGAATAAATACTATGGTGAATATCTGATGAATGCTCAGGGGGAAGATGTGGTTGCGGGAATCAGGACTCCATTCCCTGTATCTGAGCTTGAAAAGGACAACCCTGCTATTTATAAGCAATTGATCGAGTTCAAAGATATTCTTGAGGACCACTACAAAGATATGCAGGATATGGAATTCACGATTCAGAACGGTGACCTTTACCTGCTCCAGACGAGGAACGGAAAAAGAACCGGACTTGCTGCAATCAAAATTGCCGTTGATATGACCGAAGAAGGTCATCTTACAAAGAAAGAAGCGGTTATGTCTGTAAGTCCGGAACAGCTTGACCAGCTCCTCCACCCGAGCATAGATCCCGATGAAGAATATAATGCAATTGCAAAAGGGCTTCCTGCCTCTCCGGGAGCAGCTATCGGAAAGATAGTTTTTTCCGCTGAAAAAGCTGAAGAGATGGCTAAGAAAGGGGAGAAGGTGATTCTGGTCAGAAAAGAGACATCCCCTGAAGATATCGGTGGTATGGACGCTGCTGAAGGCATCCTGACTGCTACAGGAGGTATGACCTCACATGCAGCTGTTGTTGCAAGGGGAATGGGCAAATGCTGCGTAGCGGGATGCGGAGAACTGGTTATAAAAGCGGATAATTCCTGTGAGATTTCAGGGAAGATATTTAAGGAATTTGATATGATAACTCTCAACGGTACGACAGGTGAGGTGATTGAAGGTGAATTGAAACTCACTACTCAGAAAATATCCGGAGACTTTGAAAAATTCATGGGATGGGTTGATGAAGAGAGATCGATCAACGTAAGGACAAATGCCGACACACCCAAAGATAGTGAAATTGCCATAAAGTTCGGTGCTGAAGGAATAGGGCTTGCCAGAACTGAACATATGTTCTTTGAAGGTGACAGGATCAATTCAGTAAGAGAAATGATTCTTGCAGATGACAAAGATGGAAGGGTAAAAGCACTTAAAAAGATCCTTCCGATGCAGATGGATGATTTTAAAGGGATATTTAAGGCAATGAACGGACTTCCTGTTACGATCAGGCTCCTTGATCCTCCATTGCATGAATTTCTTCCGCAGACAGATAAAGACCTTAAAGAACTTGCAGATATAATAAAAATAGATTTTAAAAAACTGAAAGAGAAAACAGAATCGCTTCACGAATTCAACCCGATGCTCGGGCACAGAGGTTGCAGGCTTGCTATAACTTTCCCGGAAATAGCAGAAATGCAGACAGAAGCTATTCTCAGATCTGCAATCGAAATGAAAGAAGAGGGCATAATAGTACTCCCGGAAATAATGGTCCCGCTAACTGGAACAGAGAAGGAATTCTTGTTCCTGAAAGAAGTTATACTTAAAAAATCTGAAGAGATCTTCTCAGAAACAGGTAAGTCAATTGAGTTCAAGATAGGAACTATGATCGAGATACCGAGAGCCTGCCTCGTAGCAGATAAGATCGCAGATCAGGCAGACTTTTTCTCCTTTGGGACAAACGATCTTACCCAAATGACATTCGGATACTCAAGGGATGATGCCGGAGTTTTCCTTCCGGAATATGTTGAAGCCGGAATTCTCCCCAAAGATCCCTTCCAGGTTCTTGACCAGGAGGGTGTAGGACAGCTTATAAAAACAGCAATAGAAAAAGGAAGGGGAGTGAAACCTGAACTTAAAATCGGAATTTGCGGTGAGCACGGCGGCGAACCAAGCTCTGTAGAATTCTGTTTCAACGCAGGGATGAACTATGTTTCCTGTTCACCTTTCAGAGTCCCCATAGCAAGACTTGCTCTTGCACAGGCAAAAATAAGAAAAGAAATTTAAAAACATTTTTTCATAGTGATATAATCCTCTTCGGAGGATTATTTCACAATGAATGCTTTAGAGATCAAAGATCTGTCTAAATCTTTCAGGTCAAACTTCTTATACAAAAAGATCGGGGTCCTCAAAGATGTGAACATATCCGTAAAGAAGGGTACCATTTACGGATTTCTCGGACCGAATGGAGCCGGGAAAACCACTACAATAAAATGCATCCTGGGTCTGATCAATCCGGACAGCGGGACGATAAGATTGTCCGGAAAGGAATCCGGAAATGTCGCGAACAGATATTCCATTGGATTCCTCCCGGAATCCCCCTATTATTACGACTACCTGACAGTGAGGGAAACACTGGCCTTAAGCGGTAAATTATCATCAGTAAGTAATGAAATTATCAGGGAGAGGTCAGAAAAGATAATCAAACTTATCGGACTTACAGGTAAAGAGAACACGCTTTTAAAAAAATTTTCAAAAGGTATGCTGCAGAGGATCGGCCTCGGGCAGGCTTTGGTAAATGACCCTGATTTTATAATCCTGGATGAACCATTCTCCGGACTGGATCCGATCGGAAGAAAAGAATTGAGAGATATAATTCTTTCTCTGAAAGGAGAGGGAAAAACCGTTTTCTTTTCTTCACATATTCTTCAGGATATGGAATTGATTGTAGACGATATCGGTATCCTTATCAATGGAAAAATCACAAAAGAGGGGAAACTCAGAGATCTTGTAAAAGACTCGGTAAAATATATTAATGTTGTAGTTACAGGAATTGGGATGGAATTAGTAAAAAAAGGGGGATTTTATTACTCAATGGTTGATGAAAATCTTACTGCAAGGGTTGAAAATTATGAGGATTTGAACCGGTTCCTGAATTTTATAAAACAAAATGGAGGAAAATGTACATCCGTTTATCAGGTACGTTATTCCCTTGAGGACCTTTTTCTAAAGGAGATCGGGAAATGAAGATCATTGCAATCGCAGTAAACACATTTAAAGAAGCCGTAAGAAATAAGATCTTTTATCTTCTGATTTTCTTTGGAATTTTTTTCTCCATTTCATCAAGATTGATAAGTATGCTTACGATCGGGGATACCCTTAAGATACTTAAAGATGTAGGGCTTGCATCAATTAATTTCTTCTCAGTTCTAATTGCAATTTTTACCGGGATAAACCTCGTATATAAAGAAATTGAGAAAAAAACAGTCTATTTCATCCTCAGTAAACCTGTAAAAAGGAGAGATTTTATCCTCGGCAAATTTATGGGGCTTGCCATGACCATATTTGTTGCCCTGACTATCATGATCACTGTTTTCGTTATTTTTATATATTTCTCTTCAGGAACTTTCGCCCCCTCTATCTTCCTTTACTTTATATTCCTTTTTATGGAACTTCTGATAATTATCTCCATATCAATACTTTTCTCATCTTTCTCAACACCGATTCTATCTTCAATTTTTACAATTGTTCTCTATCTGATAGGGCATGTCATCTGGACATTCAACGAATTCAAATACAAACTGATTAATCCACTTGAAAAATATTTCGCTTATTTTTTATACTACCTGTTTCCTAACCTTGAAAAATTCAACATCAGAGAAACTGTTGTTTTAAATGACCCTCTCAGTTTTAAGATCATTATAAGCACACTTGCATACGGAATTTTCTATGTAACAGCAATACTTCTTATTTCTATACATATCTTTAACAGACGTGAAATGAAATGAAGAGAAATATTTATTTTCTATTCTCATTAATTTTTTTTCTCCTGATAGGTTACTCCCAGTTTCTTTACGATTCAAATACAGACTATTTTAAGAAGAGGGACACTTTTCTTGCACTCCCGTCAGGAAAAACCATAAAGATCTTCACATTCGGGAATAGTGAACTTGCCGCAGATATACTTTATATTTGGTCCATACAATTTTTTTCCGATTACAATCTTCTTAATTCTCAGGATTTTATTGAAGATATTTATAATGTAATAACAGATGTATCTCCCCGATTTAAGGATCCCTACCTTATGGGATCCACAATTATGGCTATTGAATTGAATAAAATAGAAATGGCAATAAGGCTTCTTCAGAAGGGTGCTGATAATATTCCGGAAGAGTGGATATTTGACTTTGAGTCAGGGTATTACACATCTAAATATTTAAAAGACTATAAAAAGGCAGAGATGTTCTATAAAAAAGCATCAGAAAAAGAGGGGGCTCCAAAATTTATTTCAAGAATGTTTTTTCATTCTTTATACATGCAGGGAAAATTGGAGGAATCGTGGAAGATGTGGCAGAGTGTTCTAAAAGATGCTGAGACCGAAATTGAAAGACGCTCAGCAAACCTCCACCTGTATCAAATAAAAGTTGAAATTGACAAAAAGACTATAAAGCAGGCCGTAGAAAAATTTCATGAAAGATACGGATTTTACCCACAAAAGATAAATGAACTGGTTATATACGGATTTTTAGAAAGGCTCCCCGTCGATTTAAAGGGAAACCACTACCAATATGATCCTGAAAAGGGTACAATCAAACCGATAGAGGGGTATATGTGGAAGAAATAATAGTCATTGCATTCGGATTGATATTCGGAAGTTTTTTAAATGTTGTGATCCATCGTCTCCCGCTTGAACAGAGTATAGTCAAACCGGGATCATCCTGTCCGGAATGCGGGAAAAGGATCAGAGCTTATGATAATGTCCCTGTTCTCAGTTATATTTTTCTACTCGGAAAATGCAGAGACTGTAAAACACATATCCCAATAAGATATCCTCTTATAGAAATTTTTACTGCATTCACTTTCTGGTATTCATACAAGCTTGCTGAATATGGGATCATACACCTGGCATTTACAATGATATTCCTTCTTATACTGACAGCTTTATGTCTTATCGATCTTAAACATATGATCCTGCCGGATGAACTTACACTGGGTGGATCTGTATTTTTTTTGATCTACTCTTTTTTTAATCCGGAGGTAAAAACGGTTGAAGCCGTCCTGACAGCTTTCGGAATCACAATATTATTCACAGGTATATATATATTCTATATTAAAGTGAGAAAAATCGAAGGACTCGGGCAGGGCGACATCAAAATGGTATTTCTACTGGGAATATTTCTTGGAATACAAAAACTTATTGTTACAATATTACTGGCTTCTTTGTCAGGTCTTGCTGTAGGAATCATTATTATAGTTATAAAAAAGAAGGACTTTAAATATGCACTACCATTTGGTACTTTCCTTAGCATTGGAGGATATATTTCCTATTTTTTCGGCGATAAAATTTTAAGGATAATATCTTCACTGTATATTTGATTCTTCTGCTTTCTTAAATTACGAGGATGAAATGAGAAAAACCACAATAATCCTGTTTCTGATAATTCAGATAGGACTCCTTTTCTTTTTTGAGAACATACACTCATTCATGAATGTCCTGGAGGAAAAAGAGGCCGTAATAAAAAAAACACAATTGATTACCATGGCAAAATATTCAGTTCTGAAGAACGGTTCAGATATAAATGCTGTCAAAAAAGAGGGTGGATTTGAGTTTGCTGCTATTGTAAGGAGTTTTAGGCAGGAACCTGTCGAGGAGATGATAGGCAAAGAGAGGTACTACATTTTTGATATCCGAAGCGGATCAGGATCGATAGTGCGGTTCAGAGAAAAGCTTGACACACCATTTTCCATAACTCTCAGAAAACTTAAGGGATTTATTTCAGCATTTATCATTCTGATCGGTATATTCATTATTATTACAGGAATATATCTTCTGGTTCGTTTCAAAAGGGGGAAAGCTGTTGAGGATCAGGGAGGGCTGCCCATTCTTCAGGATTACATTACAAAATTAAAAGAGAGTGAGACTGAACTGAAGGGGATAGTTGATGAACAGAAAGCAAATGTTCAGAAGTCAGAAGAGATCAGCCGGAAAGTTGTAAACAGGATAAATGCCGCAATAGTACTGCTTAATGAGAAAGGAAGAATAGAGCTTTTTAATCCTTCTGCAGAAAAGATATTTTTAAAAAGTTCTGCATTTGCACTGAACAATAATATATCTGAAATATTTTCCCAATTTCCCGAGATCATCAAATTCATTGAAAATGAAACTGATCCTGTATCGGAAAGTATTACATCTGGAAACTCAATATTTATTATCGAACTGCTCCCTGTCACTCCAGCCGGGAAACTTTTAATAATAAGGGATGTGACCGAGGAAAAAAAGAGAGAAGAGGTTCTTAACAGCAGAAAGAACTTTATGATGCTTGGTGAAATGGCAACATTTCTTACCCATGAGATAAGAAACTCTCTCGGAGTAATTTACGGATATACAAAGACACTTAAGAGCGACTCTGATAAAACAAAAAAAATAAATTCTGAGATCATATTCCTTACAGAGATGATGGAAAACTTTCTCAACTTTTCCAAGCCCCTTAATATGACAAAAGTCGAAAAGATTGATGCAGCTCAAATGATCAGCTCTATATGTGAAGAGAACAATGTCAAATCAGATATCAGCATTGAATCCCGACACAATATAAGATGCGATTCAGGTATGATACGATCTGTATTCTCAAACCTGATACTTAATGCCAAAGAAGCGGGAGCAAAAAAATTGACATCAAATTCAGGGAGGTGGAAGGAGAACATGTTTATATTGAGATAAAAGATGACGGATCAGGAATCAAAACAACTGACCTTGATAAAGTATGGTATCCATTTTTTACAACAAAACCAAAAGGGACCGGAATGGGGCTTGCCATCGTTAAAAAGATGGTGAATTTCCTTAATGGAGAGATAAACATATTGAATTCCGGAAAAAATGGTACAACCTTCGGATTAACCTTCTATTCACCGGATGAAGAGACAGAAAATCAATACACTTAGTCATCAAATACTGTGAAATACCCTATATATCAAAACAATTTTCCAACACTGGACTGCAAAAAAAAGACAGGCATATAGGCGGTCTGAAACATCATCATTGTTGAAACACCCTATATCACTGCAGAAATAAAACGATCTACTTGACTTTTATTTTTCAGTATGCTATTCAATATTCAGGTGGTGATAATGAATAAGAAGGAAGTTTCTGAAATTATTTACAAAAAGCTGGATGTAAAAAGATTTGAAGCATACCACTTTATTGATCTCCTTATTGAAGTCATTGTCGAGAACCTTAGCAAAGGGAAGAAAGTTGTTATTTCAAATTTCGGTACTTTTAAGATTATACAGAGAGAGAAAAAGAGGGTAATAAACCCTAATAATAAACAGGCCATGATCATTCCTGAAAAGAAAATAGTAAAGTTTATTCCATCAAAGAACCTTAAAAGAATTATAAAATAAAATCATCTGTTTACAACAGAGGAGTAAATCAAATATACAGGGTCGTCTGAACGCCTGTTTTTAGTACCTTTTTAAAACTTCTGATAAACAGATTCGGGAAAAAATGGGCATAGATTCAGACGAAAGAAAAAAAAGTATATCATTCAGGGTTTTATCTCAAAAAAACATCAATGCTATAACCATATTTATCAAGAAAGGTGGTAGTAGAGAAAAGTTTTTTTTATTTGGTAACCGGGACCTGATCCGTTTCGGATTTACCGGAGAAGAATTGAATATGTTTAAGAAAGGATATAGAGAGGCTGCCGAGAGTGAGATGAGACTTGCTGAAGAGAATGGAGTAGAACTGATATTTTTTGATAACAAATATTACCCTAAGTTGTTGAGGGAAATATATGATCCGCCTGACTACATATATGTAAAAGGAGACAGGGAGGTCTTGAAAAATAGAATGCTGGCAATTGTCGGATCAAGAAAAGGATCTGAATACGGGAGGAAATCTATCGGGAAGATAATCCCTGATTTGTCCGTTTCCGGAATTACCATTGTTTCTGGAATGGCTTACGGTATTGATTCAATGTCTCACAAAGAAGCAATTACAAGTGGCGGTAAAACAATAGGTGTTAATGCAGGAGGACTTCTTAAAATTTACCCGGCAGGAAATTCAAAAATGATCAAAAAGATTCTTGATAACGGCTGCGTAATCTCGGAATTTCCTCTTGAGACAGAACCAATGCCCCACCGCTTCCCGATAAGAAACAGAATTATTGCGGGAATATCAGAGGCCGTTCTGGTGGTAGAAGCTGAAATGAAAAGCGGATCCCTTATAACAGCCAGACTCGGATTGGAGCAGAACAGGGACGTATTTTCAATACCGGGAAAAATTGACTCCCCTCTCAGCACAGGTACAAATTACCTTATTCAGCAGGGGGCAAAACTTATAGCAACATCAAAAGATATTCTTACAGAATTCGGTGTAAAACCGAAGAAACGGAAAAGAGTTTTGAAGGATGATCTTCTCCCTGCAGAATTAAAATTACTTGACTTGATGAGTGGAAATGGGGTAAATAGTATAAACTATTTTGTCGAAAAGACAGGAAACTCGGTATCTCAGACACTTTCGGTGTTAATGGGGATGGTGTTAAAGAATCTGATAACCGAAGAGGATGGAGGTTATAAGAAAATAATATGACAAAAAAAATTCTGATAATTGTAGAGTCGCCTGCCAAATCAAACACAATCTCCAAATATCTGGATTCCGGATATATAGTAAGTTCATCCATGGGACACGTTAGAGATCTTAATCCGAAAATATTAAGTATTGATGTTGATAACAACTTCAGTCCCTACTACGAAGAGCTAAAAGATAAAAAAGCTGTCATAACTGAATTGAAGAAACTTTCAAAAAAAAGCGATAAGATATACCTGGCTCCCGACCCTGACCGCGAGGGAGAAGCGATAGCTTTCCACCTTAAAGAAATTCTTAAGTCGACAAACGATAAGATCTTCAGGATCTATTTTAATGAAATAACAAAATCAGCAGTAAATAAAGCTGTGGAAAATCCACAGGAAATCAACATGGATAAGGTTAACTCCCAGCAGATGAGAAGATTGCTGGACAGGCTTGCAGGATACAAGATAAGTCCGGTGTTGCAGAGAAAGATCGGCGGGAGACTTTCTGCAGGAAGGGTACAGTCTATTGCATTGAAACTCATAGTCGAAAGAGAGAAGGAGATCAAAAAATTTGTTCCTGAAGAGTTCTGGACCATCGGAGCTGAATTTGAAGGTTCAAAAGCCCCGGTATTTCAATCAAAGCTCGAAAAACATAAATCAAAAAAATTCGTTATCAAAAATGAAGCAGAAAAGATAAAAGTTGTTAAAGAACTTGATTCAGGAGATTATTACCTGTCAAAGATAAAAAAGAGGGTAAAAAAAAGGAAACCTTCACCTCCATTCATCACATCAAGTCTTCAACAGGAAGCCTACCGCAAGTATAGTTTCCCGGTTAAAATGACCATGAAGGTAGCTCAGGAACTTTATGAAGGGATCAAAATAGAGGGCGGAGATCCGACAGGACTCATTACTTACATGAGAACCGATTCATTCAGAATATCCGCAGATGCCTCCAAAGCTGCAGGAAGTTATATCAAAAAAGCTTTCGGCAATGAGTACCTTCCGGAAAAACCTAATGTATATGGCACAAAGAAAAAAATACAGGATGCTCATGAAGCGATTAGGCCGACAACGCCTCTGTATTCACCAGAGAGTATAAAAGGTTTTCTTGATGAACGTCAATTGAAAATATATAGACTGATATGGGACAGGTTCATCGCTTCGCAGATGAAAGATGCTGAGATCAAAGAGACCAGGTTTGAAATACTTAACGGCAATTATATGTTTCAGACTAAAGGTGAGATCATAAAGTTCAAAGGATTCATGGAAGTGACCGAACCCAACGACAAAATTGAAATTCTTCCCGACCTCCATGAAGGTGAGAAATTGAAATTATTAAAGCTGGATCCCAAGCAGAATTTCACAAAACCTCCCGCAAGGTATACCGAAGCATCACTTGTTAAAGTACTTGAAGAGAAAGGGATCGGCAGGCCATCCACTTATGCATCGATCATTGATACTTTGGGGAAAAGAGACTATGTTTACAGGGAAGAAAAAAAGTTTATACCATCATTTCTCGGAGATAAAGTTGCAGAATATCTTGAAAATAAATTCAAAGATCTTATGAATTATAACTTTACAGCTGAACTGGAAGAGAAGCTTGACAGCGTTTCTGAAGGAGATCTAGACTGGGTAGAGGGTATAAGAGATTTTTACTCAAAACTTGAACTTGACCTCGATAAGGTCAAAAAAGAGGAAAAGGAAACCTTATACACCGGAAAAAACTGTCCGGAATGTGACGGGAAACTGATCAGGAAGTATTCACCAAGAACTAGAGGCTGGTTTATAGGATGTTCAGAATATCCAAAGTGCAAATATACAGAGAGAATTATTAACGGAGATTCAAATATAAAAAAAGATGAAGTCCTGGAAAGGAGCTGCCCGAAAGAAGGGTGCGGTAAACCTCTGGTAAAAAGGTATTCTCCAAAAACAAGGAGTTATTTTATCGGATGTACAGGATATCCCGATTGCGACTATATCGAATCGGTTAAAGAAGATCTCGGGAATTGTCCGCAATGTGAAAAACCTCTTGTCAGAAAATTTCAGAAAAAATCGAGAAGGACCTTCATTGCCTGTTCAGGATATCCTGACTGCAAATATATACATAAAACAAAAAATACTGAAAAGAAATAATGAAAAAAGTTATTATCATCGGTGCCGGGCTTGCCGGACTTGAAGCTGCATGGCAGGTATCAAAAACCGGTGTTATGGTTGACCTGTACGACCTTAAACCTGAAAAAAGAACCGTGGGACATGAATCCCAATTTCTCGGAGAGATGATATGTTCCAACTCTTTTGGTTCATCGTCATTATCTACAGCTTCTGGACTTCTCCAGAAAGAGTTAAAACTCCTGGATTCTTTTTATATAAGGAACAGCGAAATTTTCAGGGTTCCGGCAGGAAACAGTTTTTCTGTCGACAGGATAAAACTTGCTGAACATCTTACAAATGAAATCGGTAAAATACAAAATATTAATTTTATCAGCCGCGAAGTCACAAAAATACCGGCTTCCGACGGTCCGGTCATAATTACCACAGGTCCCCTAACATCAGAAGAAATGGCAGAAGAGATATCATCATATACCGGTAGGAGGAATCTGTTTTTCTATGATTCAACAAGCCCGATAGTAAATCTTGAAAGCCTTGATACGGGAAAAATGTTCTGGGCCTCCCGATATGACAAAGGGGAGTCAGATTTTCTAAATATTCCTCTCAACAAAGAACAATATTATGAACTGGTGGAAGATCTGATCAAATCTGAAAAGGTGGAATTAAAGGATTTTGAAAATAGAAAATTTTTTGAAGCATGTCTCCCTGTTGAGGAGATCGCGTCCAGAGGAAGGGAATCTCTGGCTTTCGGACCACTGAAACCGGTTGGACTGAAATCTTCTGATAACCCTGCAGACCATTATGCAGTTGTACAATTGAGGCAGGATGATGTCAGTAAAAAAATGTTTCAGCTTGTCGGTTTTCAAACGAGGCTTAAATGGGGAGATCAGAAAAAAATATTCAGAAAACTCCCGGGTATGGAGAATGCTGAATTCGAAAGGTTCGGAAGAATGCATCGGAATTCATACATTAACGCCCCGGTTATAATTTCAGGGATATACCAGGCAAAGAAAGATCCGAAAATATACTTCGGGGGACAGATATCGGGAGTCGAAGGTTACCTGGAATCAATCTGTTCCGGCCTGCTATGCGGGTTGAGCGCAGGAAGAATGGCCGTAGGAGGCGGAGAATTGAGGGAACCACCTGCAGATACTGCATCAGGAGCACTTTTAAGGTATTTGAAAGGGGCGGGGTGGGAAAATTTCAAACCATCTAAGTTTTCATTCGGACTTCTGCCAGATCTGAAGATCAAAGGGAAAAGCAAGAGGGAAAAAAAGGAGATCAGGGCAAATAACGCACTGGACAAACTAAACGGATGGATAAAAGACGAAGGGATCTGTTAGATTACCTTGAATATCTTTCAGAAATAAAAAAATTTTCCCCAAATACAATAAAAGCTTACAGGCAGGATATTGATCAATTTTTAATTTTTTTTAAAGAGAGCCACTATGATCTATCAAGAGATCAAATACGGGATTTCCTTTCAAGCCTTTATCTGACCACATCGAACCGTTCAACTGTTTCAAGAAAGATCTATGCCATAAGATCTTTTTTTCAATATCTTATCAGGCAGGGATCAACAGAGAAAAACCCTATGGACCTTGTTTCAATTCCAAAAGCTGACAAAAAACTTCCCGAGATCCTCACTGAAGAAGAGATGATAAGGTTCCTGGACAATCTCCCGGGTGAAACAATAATAGAAATTCGGAACAAAGCTTTATTCGAACTTTTTTACGCATCAGGTCTCAGATTATCTGAGTTGACCAACCTTAAAATGGAAAACATAAATTTAGCAGAAAGAATGTTGAGAGTTCTCGGAAAAGGAAATAAGGAAAGGTTGGTCCCTTTTAATAGAAAAACTGCTGAGGTTTTGCAGGAATACCTGAAGGTTTCCAGCAAAGAATATAAAAACCGGGGAGAACATATTTTCCTTAATTTCAGGGGGAGGAAAATTTCTGAGCGTGGTGTAGAAAAAATTGTGAAAGAAGTTTTCAAAAGGATAAATGACTCTGGAAAGAACGTTTATCCCCATTTATTCAGACACTCATTTGCAACACACCTTCTTCAGAGAGGTGTCGATCTGAGGATGATCCAGGAACTTCTCGGCCATTCAAATCTTGCAACAACAGAAAAATACACAACATTGAATTATTCCGATCTTTTGAAAAGCTACAATAAATTCCACCCCCGTTCCGGAAACAATAACAACTGAAAGCGATTTCCTTTACGTTAGACCGGATATTTTCTATAATTAATATGAAAATGAAAAGACTCCTCCTTACAATCCTTATCCTCTCTATATCCATCTTCCCATCAAAAGAGACAAAACTGAAAAAACTTACTTCAGAGATACAAAACATTACAAAAAAAATAAGCCAGCTTAACAAAGAGAGTGGTTCAGTTCTTAATGAATTATATAAGATAGAATTGAATTACAAAAAAGCTGTTAGCGAGAACAACAGAATAAGCCACCTTTTATCACTGACAAACTCTTCCATTAGAACAAAGGAAGCGGAAAAGAGGGCTTTGGAGAAGGATGTTAAAAGATCCAGAGAAAGTATAAAAAAAGCTGTCAGAATATTGAATAAGATCGGCAAGGCGGGAAATTTTAAAATTTTCAGCAATATCAAAAATATAAATCAATTATTCAGGAACTATTATCTTTTTGTATCACTTATAAATAAAAAGATTGACGAGATCGGTAATATTAGAATACTCCTTACTAAATTGAAAAAGGTTAGAGAGGAATTAGAAAAAAAGAGAGCAAGATTAAGCGAGTTGAAAAAGAGCCAACGAAAAAAGATAAATGAAATACTCATTACTAAAAAAGCCAAAACAGATTTTATCGATCAAATCAATACTGACCGGAAAAAGCATCTGAATATGCTTGATGAACTTAAGGCGGAAGCTAAAAGGCTGACAAATCTTTTAAAAGAGAAGGTTAATGTTTTTGACCTGCCGGATCTTGACCTGAAATCTATAAAAGGAAATCTGAAATGGCCAATCAGTGGAAAAATTATCTCAAAGTTCGGCAAAAAAAGGAGTACCAGATTCAATACATATATTTTTAATAACGGGATAGAGATCAAACCTTCCGGATCAATGAAGATAAAATCGGTATTTGACGGTGTTATTATCTTCATGGACTATTTTAAAGGTTATGGGGAGATAATAATTGTTCAACACTCAAGTGAACTGCTTTCAGTTTATGGCCATTGCAGCAAATTTCTTAAGAAAAAAGGGGATTATGTCCTGGCTGGAGATGAGATAGGAGTGGCCGGAGATTCCGGGTCAACTTTGGGTGATTCCCTCTATTTTGAGATCAGGAAAAAAACTGTTGCTGAGGACCCTTTGAGTTGGCTGAAAAATCGGGAAAATAATTGAATTCTGCCAACAACTGATGTATAAAGTCTAATTCAATTGATATGCTGAGAGTATAAATGAACAGAAGAAGTAAAAGGCCACTAAGAAAAAGAAATACATCACTTATCGTTTTTATATCTATGATATTGATCTCATTTTTAATCGTGCTGCTTCTTGAGTTCCTGAATTACAAGAATGGGAAAGATTCTGTTATATTTACCGGACTTCTTAGAAAAGAGAAGACATTAACAACTCCAAATAAATTCAATTATGATTTTCTCGACTATCTTAATTCTTCAGATATCAGTTTTGATTATTTTAAAGATACAGGGAACAGATTCCACTTTAAACTTGATATTAATAAAACAGAATTACAAAAAGTACTGAAATCTATGAAAAGTTTTGCAGGTAAATACGGATTCTCACTTAATACAATCGAAGTAAGAAGAGATGAAAATAAAACAACTTATTTGTACAAAACAGTTTTTTCAGGAAATACATCCCATTTTCTCCTGATAAACAGTATGGAAATGGAAGAGAAAAAGGCCGTCGAGCACGAGTATACAAGCAGAGCGGATCCTCGAAACCCCAAAATCGCATTTATTATTGATGATATTGGAGTTTATAATATCGGTGCATATGAGCTAAAACAACTGGGCATCCCAATAACAGCCTCTGTACTACCCGATTCTCCACATGCTATGGAAGAAGCAAAATGGCTCTCAAAATACAGTTTGAGATCCCTTATTCACCTCCCGATGCAGCCTAAAAAGGATCTAAACTCGAATCCTGATCACAGCAAAGTAATTACAATGGATTCTTCTCTCACTGAGATAAAACAACTTATAAAAAGAGCTAGAAAAATAATTCCAAATGCAGACGGAATAAATAACCACCAGGGTTCCCTGGTTACTTCAGACAGAAATATGATGAAAAAAATTCTCACTGTTATCAAAGATGAAGGGATGTATTTTATAGATTCAAAAACTGATTTCGATTCGCTCGGATGGAAAACAGCAAGGGAAATGGGAGTCAGGACTGCAATCAGAGATGTATTTCTTGATCATACACGATCATATGACCACTCAATGTTTCAGATTCGGAGACTTGTGGGGATAGCAAAAAGGACAGGTAAAGGAATTGCGATCGGCCACCCCTTTGATACAACTTTTGCAGCAATTACCGATTCTCTTGATTTTATAAGGTCAAGCGGAGTTAAGGTTGTTTTTGCAAAGGAACTTCTGGAATAATTACAACTGTTTTCCCGTTTTCACATCCTTAACAACAAGGCTGTTGGAGATCATATCAAGTACAGACAAACGCATACTATGACCACTGGAGAATTCAACCGGAATTCCGGTTGAGATATTAATTTTTTTGTTACCGGCTCTCAGGGTATTAGATCTCCTGTAGACCTCTTTACCTGTATCATCATAGATCTGAATGATCACTTTGAGCAGACCGAACCCCCCTTTTTTGTTCTGAGTAAATGATTGTATTGAAAAAGAGAGCATATTAGCTTTGTATTCCGGATTTATAATATTGATTTTTGGTTTTGATAAATATTTCACATACTCTTTCAGCTCTTTTTCCTCAAAAAATTCTCTATGGAACAGTCCTTTATGATTTTCTTTAAGTGTCATTCTGATTTTTTTTTTGCCTTTTGTATTCATTATATGAAAACTTACATCCCAGAAATGATCCCTGTGTTTCCGGATTTCACTCAGTCCCGCTTCAAGATCAGACGTTTCCAGCATAATACCTCCTGTCTCCTTTGAAATATCACCCAGGATCGATGCGAGCTGAAAATCAATTGTCTTATCAGATGTTGTTTTTTTCTCAATGGACCGAATAAGGCTGAAAAAAGTTGTATTTGTATTAACAAAACCGTTTTTCATAGTTCTTACTGGATAATGAGATCCCATGCTTATCATTTCCATCAATTCACGCATCTTTGTGTTAACCATTTTTGACCAGCTGCTGTCCACTCCCATGGTAACCATCGAGAGGAATCTTGAAACAGATTTAATAAGCCCCTTTATTCTGCTGGTAAATGGATATATATTACCATTCTGAAAAAATATCCAGTATCTGTCACCCTCCCTAAATCCGAACTGATCATGTATTTTCTCAAATTTATTTTTATCGGGGATTACAAACTCATTTTTATAGAACTGGATATCAGGAATTAGTGTGGTAAAGAACTGAAAAAATCTAGCACCACCCAAAACATAGCCTGTTGAAGGGCTGTAGGAACTGAAAAATCTCTCAAGTTTGGCGATCTCAGAATTAATGTTTTTAACTATCCGTGCCGATTTACTCAAGAGGAAATTAAAGTCATTCTTAAGTCGGTTAGTAATATCCAGGATCATCCTCTCCTTGTTCTCTGTAACCTTGATCGCATATATATTAACATGAGTCTGAATGACCAGTGTATCAGTTTTATCTAGTATCTCAGTGACAAAATAGGAAATTGCATTTTCAAGAGATTTATCAACCATGTCAAAATTCATAAAGGTAAGGACAAAGTTTCTCCCTAGAAGCCTCTCTTTCTCTATAAACCTCTCTCTCTTTTCCAGACCTGTTATTTCAACTTCCTCTTTATTTATAAAAAGCTTCAGTCCATATGGGAAATTTCCAACTTTTTCGCCATTATTTATTCTCAATTGGATTTTCAATAGATTATCTGCAGTATCAGAAAACGAAAAGCTGAATAATATTGCACATAAAAAAACAAAAATTGAAATTTTTTTTATTTGTATTTTCATAATCTTCTTTTCCGTGACAAAAATTTTACTCCTACGATTTATTTTTATCAATCACAAATTATTACGCAATTATTTAACAACAAGTTTTAAATGATTCGGCCATCAGCAGATATTTGTTACTAATAAGGAATTCTGATAATATTTCATCATGCTGATATTGGGAATAGAATCCTCTTGTGATGAAACTGCTGTTGCCCTTGTGGAGAGAGGAGACAATAACAGGGTTATATGTGAAAAAGTAAAATCTCAAATCCCGCTGCACAAAAAATATGGAGGTGTGGTTCCCGAGATCGCATCAAGAAGTCACTACGAAACAATAGACAAACTTATGAAAGAAGTGCTGTCAGAATATGAAACTGATATTGCAGATATTGATCTGATCTCTGTTACACAGGGACCCGGCCTTATCGGTTCTCTGCTGATCGGTCTCTCTTTTGCCAAGGGATTTGCCTATGTATCCGGAATTCCTCTTGTTGGTGTAGATCATATCCAGGCACATATAGAATCCCCTTTTATCACACATGGAAATAGTATCAATTACCCTCTTATTGCCCTTGTTGTTTCAGGCGGACATACATCTATTTTTCTCCAAAATTCAAAATTTGATACAGAGGTAATTGCATCAACCAGAGATGATGCCGCAGGCGAGATAATGGACAAAGTGGCAAAATTCCTCGACCTCGGTTATCCCGGAGGACCCATCCTGGATAAATTATACCGGGAGGGAAATAGTTCAAAATACAAATTTACCATTCCGAGAATGTCTGACGGTTCAGGAGATTTTTCATTTTCAGGATACAAAGCTGCGGCATTAAGGCTGGTTGAAAATAATAGTATCAAGGAGGGGATGACTGAGTTCAATGATCTTATATCATCCTTTATGAAGGGAGTTACAGACTATCTTATACTTAAACTGAAAGATGGAATTGAGAAATTCAGGCCTGAAAGTGTCATCATTTCCGGTGGGGTGAGCAGGAACTCATTATTAAGGGAAAAAGCCGTTTCACAATTGGAAAAAAAGGATAGAAAAATTTTCCTCCCGGAACCTCAATACTGCACAGATAATGCTGCGATGATCGCCTGGCTCGGTTATGAAAAGTTTATAAGGTTCCCTGAACTAAACTATTTTGATAAATATCTAAATTCCTATTCCAGAAGCAAATTTAATCTCAAAACCTGACCTGTTTTCTATTTACCCGGACAATTCTTTATTACTTCGTGATCAATATTTTTATTTCCGTAAACTTTGTCAAAATGGGCACTGAATTCGGAAGCAAGTTTTTCCGCCCTTTTCCTGAATTCCTCTTTGTCATCCCAGGTTTTTTCCGGGTGAAGTATTTCTGGCCCGAATTTCACACATTTCTCAGGAACATAAAAATGGAAAAGTTTGTCTTCATAAAATTCCACACCCTCGAGATTTGTTTCAAGGACTCCATTAACTATTGCTCTGGTAACATTAATATCCATTCTCTTTCCGATCCCATAAGGGCCGCCACTCCATCCGGTATTTACAAGGAATACTTTAGTCCCGTATTTTTTCATTTTTTCTCCAAGCATTGAAGCATAAACTTCAGGATTTCTCGGCATAAAGGGTTCTCCAAAAAACCTGGAAAAGGTTGAGACGGGATCTACAATCCCGGTCTCTGTTCCTGCAAGTTTGCTTGTGTAGCCCATCAGGAACCATAACATGGCCTGGTTCTCATCAAGTTTCGCCACAGGAGGCAGGACTCCATTAGCATCCGCTGTTAGAAACAGAATTGAAGCAGGATGCCCTGATACGGATGATTCCTTTATGTTTGAAAGAAAATTGAGTGGGTAGGACCCTCTTGAATTCTGGGTCAGCCGCGTATCATAAAAATCGAAAGAGCCATCTGTGAACATCAACGCATTCTCAACAATTGATCCGTGACTCAAATAATCATCTTTATGCATAATTGCATCATAGATTTCAGGTTCTTTTGCAGGGTCAAGATCTATGAGTTTTGCATAGCATCCGTTCTCAAAGTTTGCAATGCCCTCATCGTTCCAGCCATGTTCATCATCTCCAAGCAATGCTCTTTCAGGATCTGCAGACAAAGTGGTTTTCCCCGTTCCTGATAAACCGAGTAGAAGTGCAGATGACCCGTCTTTCCCCTCATTTGCAGAAGCATGAAGAGGGAGAATACCGGCTGCGGGAAGCATGTAGTTCATAACGGTAAAAATCAGTTTTTTTATACTTCCCAGATATGCAGAACCGAATACCAGACCTACTCTATTAACAAAATCCATAGCAACCACAAGACCTGATTCCCTGATATTTCCTTCTTTTGGAAAATCATTTAAATATTTTCTGAAATCAAGTTTGTCATAAGGTAGTGCTATTAGGGTGAAACCATTATCATGAAACACACTTTTATCAATATTATCAGGGGTAGGCCTGAACATATTGTCGGTGAAGAGTGCGGCAACACCATTGTCTGTAATGGTCCTGACAGGGAGCGCATATGCACTGTCTGCCCCTACTACCCTGTTGGTTATATACAATTTTTTTTTATTCCTGATAACTTCGATGGCATCACGGAGAATACTTTCAAAAACTTCAGGGGAAAGCGCGATATTGTTCGGTGAATCCCAGTCAATCTCATCGACAATCTCATCTCTTTTTACAATATAAGTATCCTTGGGGCTTCTTCCCGTTGATTCAGGTTCTGTTAAAACCGCTAATGCGCCATTTTTGCTGACAAATGCCTCTTTATCATTTACAGAATTGAAAATCAGATCCCGCCTTGAAATATCTTCGTGAATAGTCGAACCTTTGAGTGCATCATCCAGGTCTCTTGAAAAGTCCATAATACCTCCACATTTAATCGTGTATTATATAGCAATGCAAAGTGCAATTCAAACAAATTTTAACAATTATTTTCACCTTTTTTATCCCTGTTCAATAGACCATGAATTACCTTTTTATTTCTGAAAACATTATAATTATATAAGTGGATACTATCCTGATTGAAGAGACCTGTCCCGGTTGCAGACTGATGATGCCAAAGAATGAAGCTCTTTC
Organism: uncultured bacterium; assembly: GCA_942492175.1. GTDB lineage: Bacteria > Acidobacteriota > Aminicenantia > UBA2199 > UBA2199 > UBA647. Next base: position 199,874 of record CALODR010000010.1, on the reverse strand, counting down.
CTATGACGGTTATTACAATGTATCTCCTGAGTGCTGGAGTGTGTACACCGAAGTTCTGGAGGCCGAGTTCAGCGACATGGTTTTGTTCGGCCAGGTTCACCATTTAACAGTGGATACATATGCCGTTCAGCATGCAGGAGGGATCCATAAGGAAAAATCTGTATTAGTTCACCTGACCGGCCTTCATCTTGTTCATGAAAAGGGGATAAAAGTTTCACAGGTATCAAAATATCTCCAGAAATTGACCAGAAAGATTGACAAACTGCCTGTATTTATCCCGCCCGAAAACAGGGGAAAATTAACAGTTTTTGACATTGCAATGGCTGCAGACCAGACTGAACATGCCAAACTGGTAAAAGAGTGGTCAAAACAACTCTGGCTGGCCTGGTCCCATGTTCATAGAGAAATTGAAAGAATTGTAAAAAATCACATATTGTAGTCTTCAGCACCAATATCTACTCAAACTGCTGTTTCACTTTTGCAAGTTCATCAGGAATCTCGATATTCTGAGGACATTTTTCAAGACAGATACCGCATTGTATACAATTTGAAGCTTTACCCTTATCACTTAGAAAAGTTCTATATCTCATAATTGCTGCCGGATCTCTGAACAGGTGATGATCGTTGTAAAGTGAAAAATTCCTTGGAATGTCAACTCCTTCCGGACAAGGCATACAGTATCCACATGTTGTACAGCTCACGCTTTGCAAACTCTGTAAAGTTATTTTTGCATCATCAATTAATTTTGTGTCTTTTTCTAAAATGATCCCCTCAGAAACCTCTTCTGCCAGTGTAATGTTTTCTTTTAATTGTGTCATGTCCGACATGCCGCTTAGAACGGTCGAGACTCCTATATGATTCCAGACCCATCTCATTGCCCACTCAACATTAGACCATCCGTTACCTGACCCTTTCATTAACTGCCTGACCTCGAACGGAAGACGGTTCACCAGTGCACCTCCCCGAAGTGGTTCCATTACAACAACCGCAATATCTCTTTTGGCTGCATAATTCAGCCCTTCTTTGCCCGCCTGGAAATTTTCATCAAACCAGTTGTACTGGATCTGGCAGAATGACCAGTCATATGCATCAGTGATCTCCTTAAAAACAGAAATATCATCATGGAATGAAAATCCTGCAAATTTGATCCTGCCGGATTCAAGCGCCTTATCCAGAAACTCAAGAACACTATGGCTTTGCAGATTCATCCACATCTTCCGATTCAAACCATGGAGAAGATAAAAATCAATATAATCTGTGCTTAATCTTTCAAGCTGCAGATCAAGGATCCTGTCCATCTCCGCCCTGGAATTTATAATCCAGGAAGGCAGTTTTGTAGCTATATATATTTTCTCTCTACCGATCTCATCTACTGCTTTACCAAGGAAAGGTTCACTGGACCCGCCTTTCGTAAAATCAGCAGCATGGTATGGGAAAGCGGTATCAAAATAATTAACTCCTTTATTAACTGCATATCTGACCATCTCCATACCCTTCTCTTCGTTGATCCTGGAATTGTCTTTCTCAATTACAGGGAGACGCATCAAGCCGAAACCTAATGCTGAAACATTAATTCCTGTTTTACCGAACTTTCTGTATTTCATAAATATCTCCATAAATAAATTATACAGAATTTTAGAAATAAAAAAGAATGGAAACAATAAGTAATTGCAGATAAAAATTGTAAAAATTCATTAACTCCTTTAAGAAAAAATTCTCCAAACATAATATTGACTTTGAACATAGTGAGATTTAAAATTTTATTCCGGGGCCGTAGCTCAGCTGGGAGAGCGCTGCGTTCGCAATGCAGAGGCCGGGGGTTCGAATCCCCTCGGCTCCACCATCTTTAAATAGTTAAAACGTATATTTCTTGTTGACTAAACGGGGTATATATAATAATATCAAATGATGATGAATTTCGTCTGTTTTCTATTTAACAATATCAATTGTTTCCGTAGATTTTACTATCAGATTATTTTTAACAACATCTGAATACAGGGAGGTTGTTATGAGCAATAATATAAAACTAAAAGTTAATGACGATCTGGTTCCAATGAACCCCTTCGTAAAAAAGACATTTACAAAAGTTATCGAAGGGCTTATCTCTTCTCTCGATAAACTCCCGGATGAGATAAATAAGATCGAGATTACTATTAACAAACAGGAGAAAAAATAAAAATGAAGTATTTAAAGACCTATCCCGAGAAATGTATCGGCTGCAACACCTGTGTTGAGGTCTGTTCCAACCTTTATTTTAAAGAAGTTTCAGATGAGAAATCGTGTATCGAAGTTTTGGATAAAGGTGAAGGTAATTTTGATCTCAGTGTATGTAACCAGTGTCAAACCTGTGTTGCCGAATGTCCCACACTGGCTCTGACTATAAATAAGTTCGGAGTAGTAATGGTTAACAAGAACCTTTGCATCGGTTGTTATGCATGTGTGGCGATCTGCCCCACTGACAATATGAGAACCTACCTGGAAGGGATCGTCCCCTTCAAATGTATCGCCTGCGGTGCCTGTGCACGTGAATGTCCTGCAGACGCAATAGAAATAGTAACGGAGGACTAAAATGAAATACGATATTGAAAAATTAAAATCGAAACATAAAATGCTGAAGGAGTTTGAGTATGAACTGGCACCTCTGGACAAAGGGTATTCCGACAGAACGCTGTACATCAACCTCTCAACCAATGAAATAAAAGAGAAACCCGTCCCGGCGGAAATGAAAGAGAAATTCATCGGCGGAAAAGGTTACGGGCTCCGTCTCCTCTGGGATGCAGTAAATCCCGACACAAAATGGGACTCAGAAGAGAACGAAATAAACATCGCAGTGGGTCCGATCGGCGGGATCACCAGTTATGCAGGTTCAGGTAAATCATTGGTCACCTCAATTTCGCCCACCACCGGTATTCCGATCGACAGTAATGTCGGTGGACACTTTGGCCCCTATTTTAAATTTTCAGGATTTGATGCATTGGAAATACAGGGAAAAGCTAAGAACGATATCATCATTTATATCAACGGAAACGACGGAAAAATACAAATTTTTGAAGCGCCGGACGAGGAACTCAACTCACATATTCTTGCAGAGCAGATGACCGATATGTTTGCCGATGACGAGAAAGAGAGGCAGCATATTTCAACCGTTTCTGCAGGCAGAGGCTCGGATCACGTATGGATCGGCTGCCTTAATTTCTCATATTATGATAAACGGAGAAAAGGGCTGAGATTGAAACAGGCTGGAAGGGGTGGGATAGGAACCGTTTTCAGGAATAAAAAATTAAAAGCAATTGTAGTTAAATATTCCGGTCTCAAGGGCAACAACAACAATCCGGTCGATCAGAAGACGATACAAGAGACAGGGTTGAAGCTTCACAAAGAGATCATCACCCTTGACGACAAACAATGTCAGATGAGAACGGTCGGGACCGCTCACTTGATGGAGATCATGAATGACTACGACCTCCTCCCCGTCAAAAACTTCAAGTTCGGGAATCATGAAGATTCATATAAAATTGACTCATCCGTATGGACAAAATTAATGACTCAGGGAGTCCCGGACGGTTGCTGGTACGGATGCACCATGTCCTGCGCTCATGCTGTTGATGATTTCATCCCGAGGACAGGTCCCTATAAGGGTGAAAAAGTGATTGTAGACGGACCTGAATATGAGACAGCCGCAGGCTGCGGAGCAAATCCGGCAATATTCGATCCGCTAGCAATTCTTGAGATAAATTTTTATTGTGACACCTATGGCATTGATACAATCTCATTTGGAACGCTCACCGCATTTGTCATGGAATGTTACGAGATCGGTGTTCTTAATAAAGAGCGGACCGGCGGCCTTGAGCTCGAATGGGGAAATTGGGAGGCCACACTTGAAATGCTCCACCAAATGGCGACCGGAGAAGGATTCGGCGTAACAGCAGGCAAAGGGATCAAATATATGAAAAGGTTTTTTGCTGATGAGTACGGGGCAGACTATGATTTCCTGAATGATATCGGATTCGAAGGCAAAGGATTGGAACAATCCCAGTATCAATCGAAAGAATCTCTTGCTCAGCAGGGTGGTTATTATATGACCAACAAAGGGCCTCAGCATGATGAAGCATGGCTAATCTTCATGGATATGGTTAACAACCAGATCCCTACTTTTGAAGATAAAGCCGAAGCCCTCCACTACTTCCCGATGTTCCGGACCTGGTTCGGACTTCAGGGTCTCTGCAAGCTTCCATGGAATGATGTAGAGCCTGAAAACAATGCGGAAACAGACGAACCTGCGAAGGTTCCGGAGCATGTCCAGAACTACCTCGATATTTACGAAGCAGTCACCGGGAAACACCTGACAAAAGAAGGAATGATCACCCAGTCAGAGAGGGTCTACAATTTTCAGCGTATCTTCAATCTGAGAATGGGCGGTGGAACAAGAAAATTCGACTATCCGCCTTACAGGGCGATGGGGCCTCTCACTGAAGAAGAATATCTATCGCGGCAGGAGAGATACGACACCCAATTGAAAGAGTTAATGGACATCGATCCGGAAGGAAAATCAACTGAAGAGAAACTTAAACTTCACAGAGAGTGGAGAGAAGACCGGTACGAAAAGCTCCTCGATGCAGTGTATAAAAGGAGAGGTTGGACAAAGGACGGTGTTCCGAAGATCGAACATTTGAAAAATCTCGGAATGGATCTTCCCGAGTTGATCGAAACAGTTAAAGACCATCAATAAAAAAAATAGAAAGAACTGACAGCGGGCCATGTGGCCCGCTGTTCAATTACCCCCGATCCGCAGGGATCCTCAATTTACAAAGTCCCGAATATGTGGTATTTTACCTCTTGTTAATATGAAGATACATCTGAACAAACTCGAACTCCACGGATTCAAATCATTCCCGGAAAAGACCGTTATAAAATTTCACCCGGGAATTACAGCTGTTGTCGGCCCTAACGGATGCGGTAAAAGTAATATTGTTGATGCTCTTCTTTGGGTCCTGGGCGAGCAGAGGATAAAAAATCTCCGGGGGGAGAACAACGAGGATCTTATCTTCAGTGGAAGTTCATCGAAAAAACCTCTTGGAATGACAGAGGTCGGGGTAACATTTTCAAATGCTAAAGATGACACCTATATTGCAAGGAGATTCTTCCGGTCCGGGGACAGCAAATATATTTTAAATGAAAAATACTGCAGAAACAAAGATATCCAGGAAGAGCTGTACAATCTGAATCTCGGAGGGAGAAACTACTTCATATTTGAACAGGGAAGTATTGAAAAGCTCGTTTCTTTAAAACCATCAGAACGGAGAATGCTGATCGAAGAAGCTGCCGGGATTTCGCAATATCTTTTAAGAAAGAAAGAGACAGCAAGCAAGCTGATTATTGCTGAACAGAATCTAGATAACCTTGAAATCCTTTCTGCAGACAAAGAGAACCGCTTGAAGGAATTAAAGAACCAGGCTAATTATGCAGCAAGATACCGGACCCTGAAGTCCGAGAACATCGAATATATAAAGGTTTTTCTTTATAAAAAATTTAATAAAATAAATAAGGATTTTGAAAAGAGGAAAGAGGCAGTTGAAAAATATCTTAATAGTGAAATGATCCTCACTAAAGAACTCGGAGCCATCGAAAAAGAGTATGCCGGAAATGAATCTCGAAAATGGGAACTTGACAAAACTCTGAAAGAAAAACAGAAAGAATTGTTTGAATTAAACCAGGATATCCTTTCAAAAAAGGCTGAAGTTGAAAAACTGAACCAGAGAAAGGAATTTATTGTCCAGAAAATAGAAGGCAATAAAAAGTCAATAGATGAAAATAAAAAAATAATTGAGAACAGGGAAAAAAATATATCCGGGCTTGAATCTGAAGTTAAAACAAAAAAGGGGGAATTTGAATCATTCCATTCTGAATACAACTCAAAGAAGGATGAAATTTCCGGAGTCCGTGATGAATATGGAAAATTATCAGCTGAAAAGGAGAAGATAAAGGCTGAAATATTTAAAGCAAGATCATCTCTGGCTGCTCTGAATAATGAAATTCATGAGAACGAGAAACTCACTGTAAAGCTTGAAAATGAGATAAATTCAAAAGAGACATATATAAGAGAAATAAAAGAATCAATAGATGATTCCAGGATCAACAAAGAAGAGGAAAATTTCAATAAAGCTGAATCGGCATTTTCTGAAGCAGACAAAGCTCTCAGAGAACAGAAAAGTACATTGGATGAGAACAGAAAACGTGTTCAGGAGATCAATTCCGGGATCAGAATGAACACAAACGATCTCCACAGCCTTAGGAAGCAGAGAGAAAATTATCTTCAGATGAAGGAAAAAGTAACCGGAGACAAAAAAACTTCAATCAGAAAACTCCAGGACATTCTTGTTTCGGATAAAGCTAATTACAAACTTATAGAAAATTTTTATTTTGATGAAATCGGCTCCTATATTTCCGGTAGTGATGAAGATCTGAAAAATAAAGACCTCGACAAAATTATTCTTAATATTAAAACCGATAAAAAGGTCCCGTCTGGAGCGGAAAAAGAGCCGGGGTTTGTAGATTACATTAAAAACCTTTTCAAACTGAAAGATCCGGAAATTAAAAATATTCTGAAAGACGGCATTGTGGCCACCGATATTGAAAAAGGGATAAATATATATAAAAAATTCAAAATCCCTATAGTAACCAGGGACGGAGAAATCATCACATCGGACGGTGTTCTTATAAGGATGAGAAGTATTGGCGTACTTGATATTGTGGAAGAGATAAGAAATATTGAATCGGATATTGCTGCTGCGGAAAAAAATATTGCTGATCTGACCGGAGAACTTGAATCGGAAAATGAAAAAGGGAAAGGGCTGGAAGAGAAGTATGACCGTGGATCTGTTTTGGCTAAAGAGCTCGAACGGGAAACAATAAGATCCAGATCAGATCTTGACAATCTTATCAATACAAAAGAGAGAAATATTAAACGTATACAGGTGATGGAGTCAGAACTTGAAAGACACAGGTCTGATATAGAAAAATTTTCACATCAATTAAAAGCTAAGAAAAAGGGAAAATCTGAGCTTGAGAATGATAACATCTTATTGGTTCAGAAGAGAGAATCCATTGAAAAGAAAGAAGAAGGATTTGCCAGGAACATAAGTGACAAAGAGAAAGAGTTCTTCGGGCTTGAGAACAAGCTGAATCTGGCAAAAGAAAAATTTACTTCCGGCGATAACGAATTGAACAGATTAAAAAGAGAATTAAAAACATTAAAGGAAGACATAGAAAAAAAAGAAAAAGAAAATAGCGATCTTGAAGGAGAGATTAAAGTAATATCTGAAAATATTTTGAGGTTCAGCAGTGAAAAAAGTTCCAATATTGATGTGAAGGGAAAATCAGAAAAAATGATCCAGGGAAATGAACAGACGCTGGATGAACTTAATACCAGAATAAAAAAAGAAAATGAACTTCTAACCAGAAAGAGATCAGAACTGGATGAAATAAAAGAAGCAAAGAATCGGGAAGAGATCGAACTGGCCTCACTGAAAAAAGATATATTCTCCCTTGAAGAGATATCCTTCAAAGAACTTAATTCTGAATTAAAGGATATTGTTCCTGATGATAAACTACTTGAACTGGAAGTGGATGATCTTGAAGAAAAAGTCAGCTCTACAAATGAAAGGCTGATTCGAATGAGAGACAGTAACAGGCTGAATTTTTCAGCAGAATCAGAATATGATCTTCTCGCAAAAGATCATGAAGTCCTACTCTCACAGAAAGCAGATGTAATAGATTCTATAGAAGATATGAACAACGCCATAAAAAAGATCGATGATGAATCAAAAGCAAGTTTTACAGAAGCATTCGAGGAAATTAGAGGTAATTTCAGAAAAACTTTCGAGATCCTTTTTGAAGGGGGAGAAGCTGATCTTCAATTGACAGATCTTGACAATATCCTTGAAACCGGCCTTGAGATCATGGCCCAGCCTCCGGGAAAAAGACTGCAGGGATTAAGATTGCTGTCTGGCGGAGAAAAAACACTGACCTCACTTGCTTTCCTTTTTGCCCTATTTGAGTACAAGCCATCTCCTTTCTGTGTTTTTGATGAAGTTGATGCTTCACTTGACGAAGCAAATATTCAGCGATTCCTGAAATTTCTTCACAAATTGAAAGAGAAAACCCAGTTTTTGATAATCACTCACAATTTTAAGACCATGGAAGAAGCAGATTTTATTTACGGTATCAGCATGAACGAGCCAAGTGTTTCAACGGTATACTCCATGAAAATGACCTCAAACAAAGGTTTAACTTCTGAATAAAATAAAATTTCTTTAAAATTAATACTTAATCAGCGGCATTATAAAAAGATTCAAGTTCCTCTATTCTTACCTCTATTTCATCCCTGTCATAAACCGATTCAATGTTCTGCTTTAATGAGATTCTCTCAAATGAGTCAGCTATCTCATCAACAGTCATCTGCAGGGTAATAGAGATTAGGTCATAAATATGCTGCTTTTTTACATTCAGTTCACTATCACTGCTGATCTTGCTTAGAACAATCTTCCCCATTTCTGTAACTGCCCTTGAGACTTCATCAAGTGAAAACCCTTCGCCATGTCTAAGATAGGAAAGTTTTCTTGCATATTCCAGAAGTACCATTCTATCACTGGTTCTAACCGATACAGCAAGGAGCTGGATAAAGAATTCAATATCCCTCTCCATGTTTTTTTTATCCTTTTTACGATAGGAATCGAAGATATTTTCAGCCTCAGGTGAAAACAGCAGAGACATTACTTCATCTACCATCTCATCTTTAAGTCTCCTGAAAGAATTATAGATAAGAAGATTGGGCCTGAGCGTGTCTCTTTTCAAAGCTATCGTATTTTTTGAATGCCATTCTGTCGGATCACTTTTCATCCTCTCGATCAGATAAAGTAGACGTCTCTGGATAGAGAGCCTCTTTGTAGGAGCCCAGTTCAGGGTTTTTCGTGTATAAGATGAGTCTATATCAAGTTTCATATCAAGATACCTTATCATCCAGGGTCTTTCAAACGGTCTGTTCCCTGTAACTTTTCCGAGCAGATCTCTCATTATCACACCCGGATATGCAAGAAATTTAGGCATCATAACAGGCCTTACCTTATGCCCGTAAAAAAATTTTGTAGCAACATCATACAACTCCCTGTGAGAAGTAGACCCGTCCGGACTTGCAAGATAGGTGTCTAAATCCGGCAATGTCTGGCTTTTGTTCAATATTGTTATTATCAGCCTGTTAAGATCGTTAGTGTGAATATAAGGGACAGCAGAATCACCCTTACCTCCCAGGATCCTGGAGTTCCATTTCTTCTCAAGCCAGGTCGACAGGAAAACATAAAGGGGACCATATTCGCAACAGTCCGTAAATACCGCTGCAAACCTGACTATGGAACAGGGGAAAAACTTTGAGAATTCACTCACCATTTGTTCGCCCGCATTCTTCGAACGGGCATAATCATATGGGGCATCAAGAGGGCTTTTCTCTGTCAGCACCTCTCCTTTTTTGGGGAATTCAGAAGCCGCGCTCGAACTTGCAAAAATAAATCTTTTTACTCTCAGGATCCTTGCCTGCTCAAGCATATATTTTGTACCTTTAATATTACTCCTTTCATATTCGGGATTAGGAGTGTATTCAAAGTCATAATAGCCTGCAAGATGAAAAATAAAATCAGCTCCTCCCTCCCGTTTGATATTATGCATAACCCAGCGGAGTTTTATCCAGTTCCCGATATCCACCTGGATCCATATAATGTTGGGATGGGCTTTTACTCCCGATTTCTTCTGCGATCTCCTTGCAATTGCATATATTTTAAAATTTTCCTTAATTGATTCAACAAAATTACTTCCTACAATTCCTGATGCACCTGTAACAATTATTGTAGGAAGCTTTTTCATACTGAACCTGCCGGAATACTAATTTTATACTGTTTATAAAGAAAATAAATAATGATTCCCATAAGCAAATCAAATATCCCGGAAAGAAATACTACAAGTATCCAGATTACAGCAAAAGAATAAGTGAGCAGGAAAAATGTGGCAAACAATTTGGCAACAATGGAGAGGTATACCACCCCTTCAAATTTTTCCTTTCCGAAAGCCGCCATAAGATACCCGATACACATTACAACATGAAAAACCCCTCCCTGAACTGCAAAAAAGCGTTCTGTGATTATACTGTAACCAAGCTTTTTGAATAATTCTACCGGAAGAAATACAAGACCGAGACCGGTAGCAAAAGAGTGCATTGCAACAAGACACATGAAAAATGTGAACCGGAAGGATGGATCTTTTAATTTTGTGCAGAATTGCATCATATTTTCCCCTGATATTTATTATTGTATATATTCAGCAAATTCTTGGCAACTGATCTTCCTGGAGAGGGGGCAATAACCTCTTTCCTCTGATGTAGGTCTCAATATAAACCTTACCGGGAAAATCAGTATTTACTTCGCCAATCACTTCGGCGTCTTTCCCTTCCGGGAATTTTTTCATCTCTTTTACAATACTTTCAGCTTCTCCGGATGAAGTTATAAGAACTGCTTTCCCCTCATTAGCTGAATAGAGAGGATCTAATCCGAGTATCTCACAAACTCCGGTCACTTCTTTTTTTACAGGAAGATTCTCCTCGATAAGTTTTATACTGAAATCTTTCCCGGATGTAATCTCATTCAGGACAGATGCTATACCACCTCGGGTTGCGTCCCTTACAAAACGGACTTTCTCTCCAAATTTGTCACCTAAAGAGAGCAGCATTTTATTTAAAGGTTGTGAGTCCGATTCAAGACCCTCTGAAAATGAGAGCTTACTTCTTTCAGCCATGATAGAGATGCCGTGATCACCTATAGTTCCGTTAACGATCACCTTGTCTCCAGGATCAATTTTGTTCCTGAATGAATAGTCTCTCATAATTCCGATTCCGGAAGTATTGATAAATATCTTGTCCGCACTCCCCTTATCAACAACTTTTGTATCACCAGTAACAATCTTTACACCTGCATAATCTATTGCCTTTTTCATCGATTTTAGTATCTTTTTCAGCGAATCTATCTCAAATCCCTCTTCAAGTACCAGGCCGCAGGAAAGGTACCTGGGTATGGCCCCCATTACAGCAAGATCATTAACTGTCCCATTAACAGCCAGCTTCCCGATATCTCCTCCTTCAAAAAAAATAGGGGTAATAGTATATGTGTCGGTTGTAAAGACAAGCTTCCCTTCACCAGGTGATATAATTGCGGAATCATCCAGTTGCACAGATTCTTTTCCCAAAATGTCTACAATAAGATCACTTATGAGGCTCCCCATTAGTTCTCCGCCATTCCCATGAGCCATTAATATTTTTTTATCCATTGATCATTTCCAGTATTTATAATATGCAGAACACGAACCTTCAAAAGAGACCATACAGGCACCGACAGGTTCCCTTGGTGTACACACAGTTCCGAACAGAGGACATTCAGGAGGTGTTATCAGCCCTCTCAGAATTTCTCCGCACCTGCACCCTTTATTCTCCACTTCCTCCGGCATTTCAACCGGAAATTTCTTTTCAGCATCAAAATTTTTAAATTTATCTTTTAATCTTAGACCGCTTCCCGGTATCACACCGATCCCTCTCCATTTGGCGTCATCAACGTCATAAAGCTCATCGATCAATCCCAGTGCCAGGCTGTTTCCCGCTTCCGTTACGACTTCTCTGTAAAGATTTTCTGTCACAACATCCTCTTCTTCGATAAGCTGGATCAGCCTTAAAGTTCCCATGATCAGATCTTTCGATTCAAATCCGGATATTACTGACGGCTTATCATACTTTTCCCCCAGAAATTCCCACCGGTCAGATCCGGTAATAATACTTACATGTCCCGGCAAAATAAATCCGTCGATCTTTACTTCACCAAGAGTCAGCAATGCATCAACAGCAGGGGGTGTAAGCTTGTTACCTGTAAGCATGGAGAAATTTTCTAGATCCTCTTCAATTGCTCTCTTCAGAGTTACAGCCTCTGTAGGTATTGTTGTCTCAAACCCGACGGAAAGAAAAACAACTTCTTTATCTTTCTCCTTCTTTGCAATCTCAAGGGCATCCATAGGGGAATACACTATCTCCACCCTCGCCCCCTCACTTTTTATTTTCTGCAGCGATGTATAAGATGCAGGAACCTTGATCATATCACCGAAGGTAGCCAGAACAACTCCGTGTTTTTTCTGAATCTCAATTGCCCTGTCAAGGTAACCATTTGCAGTAACACAAACCGGGCAGCCCGGACCGTCTATAAGATTCAGCCCTTCCGGGAATATATCTTTAACTCCGGTGTGGAAAAAAGCAACTGTATGTGTCCCGCAAACCTCCATGATGTTCAGCGGTTTTTTCAGTTTAAAATCCTTCAACATTTTTGAGTATTTTATCAACTGATATTTTTCCAAATGGTTAGCCTCCTCTTTGAAGCATGGGATTTAAATATCAGATTAAAAATTGGGTGTCAAGAAATATGTATTTAGTTAAAAAAACAATATTTTTGATTTCCTAAAATAATAGTGATAAATTGAATTATGATCAAGGAGGCTTTCCGATGAGATTCAGACTTTTAATGTTTTATACACTTATAACAATTTTTGTTTTACCTGTTGCCGGTTCGGGAAATCCGGATCAGGAACTCATGGAGAAAGCAAGAAAAATCCATGAAAATATCCTGACGGTTGACACACATACAGATACACCGATGATGCTCCGTTCTCCCTCATTTGATATAGGGAAATTAAACGATCCGAAAAAAAGAGGCGGGAAGGTCGATTTCCCCAGAATGAAAAAGGGGGGGCTTGATTCCATTTTTTTTGCTGTTTTTGTAGGACAAGGCCCCAGAACTTCTGAAGGACGTGAAGAAGCAAAACTGAATGCACTCACACAATTTAATCTTATAAAAATAGCAGTAAATAAGTACCCTGAACTTGCAGAGACTGCTCTGAAATCATCGGATGCTGCTGAGATAGAGAAGAGAGGCCGGAGGGCAATTTATATCGGAATAGAGAATGGATATCCTTTAGGGATAGATATTTCCCTCGTAAAAATGTTCTATGATCTCGGTGGGAGATACATCACACTATGCCATACCCAGAATAACGATATCTGCGATTCTTCCACAGACAGAAAAGGCGAAGAACATGGAGGATTGAGTGAATTCGGGAAAAAGGTTGTAAAAGAAATGAACCGATTAGGCATGATCATAGACGTCTCGCATATTTCAGATAAATCATTTTATGATGTTTTAAAAACATCCGAATCTCCTGTAATTGCTTCACATTCCTGTGCCAGGGCTATCTGCGATAACCCCAGAAACCTGACCGATGATATGCTCAAGCTCCTTGCAGAGAAGGATGGAGTGATCCAATTATGTGTTTTAAGTGAATATGTAAAAAAACCGAAACCTTATCCTGCCAGGGACAATGCCTTCAAGAAGCTCCGTGCCGAATATGAGAATTATTCAAAACTTTCTGAAGAAGAGAAAAATAAGGTAAGGGAAAAATGGTATGAATTGAACAGAAAATATCCCAGAGAACTCGCTACAGTTGCTGATGCTGTTGATCACATTGACCATATAGTAAAGGTTGCAGGGATAGACCATGTCGGAATCGGGACCGACTTTGACGGAGGCGGGGGTCTTTCTGACTGTTACGATGTTAGTGAACTCTGGAGAATAACATATGAATTGGTAAAAAGGGGCTATTCTGAAGAAGATATAAGTAAGATCTGGGGCGGAAACTTCTTCCGGGTATTTAAAAAGATTGAGGATATATCAAAAAAAAAACAGAAGTTAAATTCACAGAAAAAGAATTAGTCTTTTACAGATCTTGTAAGCTCTTCAAAACAGGCAGGATTTTTTTCTGACATGGAAATTATATGTCCTATCAGTTTAATTATCTTGCTGTAAGAATCTTCACTGAGATCATGTTCGATCTGACAGGCATCCGCTTCAGCAGTTTTCTCATCCACATTCAGGATATCACGAAAAAATCTGGTAAGAGTAGTGTGCCGTTCATAAAGCCTTTCAGCCCTCTTACGGCCTTCATCTGTAAGCTCAATATGACCATAATGTTCATGCTCAATAAACCCTTTTGCCCCCAGTTTTTTAAGAGCTCCGATAACAGAAGAGGATTTCACACCCAGTCTGTTCACCAGGTCTTTAACTCTTGCAATTTTTTTATCAAGAGAGATAATGTAAATTGATTCCAGATAATCTTCGAGGCTTTGACTTAATTTTTCCACATTTTCTCCATATATTATGTATCGCCAAACCACAACTTAGCGATACCTATATTTTGTAGGCGTACCATATAATAACCTAAAATCAATAATTTTTCAACAAATGATTCAAATTCAAATTGACCTCTGTTAATATTTCAAAAGGAGGCACAATGAAATATCTGGTTTTTATAATAATCCTTTCAATATTTATTTCGCCCTTAAACGCTGCACCTAAAATAAAAACAATAAATTTCCTCAATTCAATAGAGTCGGAATATAACAGCGGAGGCCCCTTGATGGTCAGATGTGACAAAGATCGCGGGCGGGTGATACTGATCAACACAAATACATCATCAGTAACACTGATCAACAGTAAAAATAACAGGATCACAAATATTCCCATTGAGGGAAGAGTCCCTCAATACCTGAAAGAAGAGTCTTTCAGTATTAACAAAAAAAATGGAAATATCTATCTCATAGGTTCAAAAAACCTGAGCATTGTATTTCCTGAGTCAAAAACTTCAACCAATTTTAAAACAACACATCAGTATGAGATGGTTGCAATTGATGAAGAAACAGGAAATTGCTTCCTGGCCGGCAGGGAAAGCAGTCAAATCGCATTTATTAACCTTAAGAAAAATAAATTAAAGTTTATAAAAATCTTTGACAGAACAGAAAAAATGATGAACCTGAACCAGACCCCCCCTCCCCCGATAAGGAAGATTGTGACAGATCCGGCATTGAAAAAAGCATTTATCTTTGACGGATACAGATTAAAACTATACACACTTGAGATCAAATCAGGAAAGATCATTAGCAATAGGACTTTAAATATTAAAGAGGGGAAAAGATTCCATTTTGCAGGATATGATAAGACAGGGCACAACCTTTATCTGGTTACCGAGACAGAAAAGAGGAAAGTTGTTCAAGCCCTGAAAATCGGCTGCAACAATCAGGGAGACTCATACGTAGATCTTCCGGGACTTACCGAAGGAGTTGGAATAAATCTGAATATAAAGAGAGGTGAGATCTATATCCCCTACGATAATCATCCTGTAGTTCATATTGTGAATTTCCGGGACAAAGGTTCGTTTAAAAAAGTGGAGATCCCCTCCTTCGGAAATGACGCTTCAGCTTTTGACAATGAAAAGAACCTCCTCTTCATTGCAAGCTGGGCCTATGGTGAGGTTTATGTGATCGATCTAATTAAACAGAAACTCAAAAAAAGGCTTAAGGGGGTCGGTATTATACCTCACATGTTCTCGATTGCTTTTGATCCGGAGAACAGGAAATTATTTATTCCTTTAGGAGCATCAGCTGTTAATGGATCTTTCGGCTCTGCTGTAACATATATCGACACCGACACATGGGAGAAAAAAAAGGTGGTAACAGGATGGGCTCCTGTTGAACTAATCGCAATGAAGAACAAAAATTCTTTTCTTGTCTTCAATACCGAATCTCAATTTGCAGAAGTATCTTCTGAGGGAAATGTGAAATATCATGAACTCCCTTATCCATACCCCGCCTCAGCAGCAATGTCTGAAAGCGGAAATATTTTTCTCTCTTATGGCCCCCATCAATCCTATTGGCCTGTGGTTTATATCTGGGGAGCAAAAAATGGAATACTTGAGATCGAAAAGGGGACGTTTCAGATCTTCGACAGGCGGACACCAAGGCTTGCTCACAAAATAGTTTTTGACAAAAAGGGAGGTCTTTACGGTCTCCAGAACAGCTGGGGAAAGGAAAATCTGTTCTTAACCTATTTCCCGCAGGGTATAAGGATGTTCGCTCCTCAGGAGAGAATTTATTTCTACACAAAAATTCAGAGAGAGAATATCCAGCGGATACTTAAATATGATATGAAGGCCGACAATCTTTATATAGTTAAAGTTGCGGAAGAAGACCCGGGTCCGGGTTCTCTGCTAATCGTTAATGCAGAGGACAACCGGATGGTACGAGAGATCGATACAGGTAATACCCCGACAGACCTTTGTTTCGATGAAACCCATATATACATTTCAAACTTTGATTCCGGATCAGTAACAAAAATAGACAAAAACACTTTTGCGACTGCATCAATAAAAACAGGTAAAAATCCTCTGAAAATTCTAAAATGCAAAGAAGATCTTTTTGTCATGAATCACACCGGACGGACAATACAGGTTATCGGGGAAAAAGGCGGCTTGATAAATATCCCGGACGGACTGCTGCCGGATAATATGGTAAGACTAGGAGATTTTATTTATGTTTCTGCCCACAGCAAAGACACATTCTGCATCTATAAAATAGATCCCAGACAGAGAACAATCGAAAATCTAATGAAATTTTCATACCCATATGGCGAAACTACATTTGACAATTCGAATACTGCGTTTTATTTGAGGGGGCAATTCGGAGATTCAATATACGAAATATCCAAGATCAAACTGGGCAAAGACGGAAAATTATGGGTCACTGACCTGTTATCCGGGAGACTGTTTATTATTACTTTATAGAATTTGGACTTAAGAGGTATTCTCTCACTTTGGTCTCTCCCAGAGGGAGAGAAGACTAAGCACTTCACCTCTTTTAAGTTATCTGAGCCTGCCAATCTAGAAACTGATACACATCCCTTTTACAATACTGAAATTATTTACATTCCCGAATATATACACGCCAATGCCAAGGATCTTTGAGAAACTCCATATAAACTGCCCCTCAAATGCAAGACCAAAAACAGGCTCTAAACTACTCCAATCAGGGTACACCTTAGCGGGGCCTAAACCGAAAACCAATATGGAACGGCTGTTTCTTTTGTTTAACCCTAATAGTAATACAACTTCTTCCGCAGAGTAACTATCAAACATCCCCTGTCTTAAAAAAAGTTTTCTGAGTGTAAGGTTAAATTTTCACAGTTGAGCGGTCAGACTGTGAGTCAAATAAAAAACTTCTCCATTCTCTTCAGCCTCTGCTCATAATCCAATTCCGAAGGCATACCAAATATATAGCGAGGGACTACTAACAAAATCAGAATCAGGACTTTCAAGGCGATCTGGATACATAGCAATGCTTATCCATCCAAAAGTAAAAAGAAAAATCGGTATTAGAAACTTTCTACAGACCATGTTTCTTTCCTTAAACACAGTTTATCACCAGTTTCAGCTATATTTATTTGATTTTTTTAAAAAACACATCGCTTAATCTTGAATTGTCATTGTTGGTTTCCTTCTCCCAGACAATAAAAATATTCCCGTTTTTGTCAGCATCAATCCCGGCACTTTTAATGAATCCTTTATCCTCAACCAATTTGTCAATACTCACTTTTTCACTCCAGTCAATACCGTTATTCTCTGACCTGATAAAGAACAAGCTCTTGGTATAAGCACTATTATTTCCCCAATAATATGTCGCTGACACAAGACACAAATCCCCATTTGAATTGTACCCGCAGTCGAATGATTGATGAGTAAATGATGAGAGGCCCATCGGAATATTTTTAGTAGAAGACCAGTTTGCTCCAAAATCATCTGACCTTGTAATAAAGAAAGCATCTTTAAAATCCATATAACCAGATATAATCACCAGGTTCCCATCAGGATCTATATTCACTTTAGATTGTAGCCAATCTATGGAAACAGCACTAAAAACTTCCACAGGTGATTTCCATGATCTTCCGTGATCAGCAGAGGAGGTGAACTGATTTCCCCCTGTCGCATACAAAGTTCCATCACTATTTGCGGTCAGGGAAACCGGACTCCCGAATCGATTTCTGAACTGCGCGGGATCCGGAATAGCCATTCTTTCCCAATTCTCCCCCTGGTCTTTCGAATGAGCAACCTGAAAGAGTTTTTTATAAGAGGAATCTCTCCATAAAATATATACATTCCCATTCTTATCAGATTCTATACAGGGATTCCCCGAACCCTCATCATCATTTGAAAGGTTTTTAACTGTAGACCAGTTTGCCCCCTTATCAGTCGAACTCATAAAATACACTTCCCCGTTATATTCATCACTCAAAGGATTATCTTTGAAAGCAATGTATATAACTCCATATTCATCCACTTTAATATCCAAAGTAAAATAATTATTTCCCCATGGATTATTCCAGGAATCAAATATCACTTTAGGGTCTGAAAAGGTTTCTCCGGAATCTTCAGAATAAGCAAACATGGTTCTGGGATTGTGGGAGCGTATAGAGTCGCTCTCAACCCAGACAATGTATACTTCCTCATTGGTTCCAGAGGCCATCCTGGGGGAAGTTGACCAGGCATCACTATTTGATATTCTTTTATTAAAGCTAAGATCGATATTTTCATCTTTATCTTTTTTGAAATCGAAAGGTGAGCAATTTGTCAAATTCAGAAACATGAACAAAACAGATACAAACAAAAAACATGACAAAATATTTATTTTTACTTTCATTTAGCTAATTCCTCCACAATCCGGACACATCAATTCCCAACATAAAGCAGATCATCTCGGTATTTTTGATTGAAGTTTTTGAAATCAAATTTTTTGAATTAAATGTATATCTCAGGTCAAATATCAGTTTACTCTTTTTTAATTTTATATCAACTCCGATGCCCAGAACTATCCCTGCATCATCAATAAAATTAAGTTCAGCCACTGAATTCAAAGATACCCCTTTATTCATTATTTCAGAATCAGAATCCAGGATGGCTGAATAATAAATTCCTCCGTATAAAAAAGGTGAAGTTAAAGAACCGTTGCGCTTATATGTATATTTCAAAAATATCGGAACTTCTAAATTCTTAAACTTATAGGAGGCATGAGTATCTTCTGAAAATTGGAGGAACACAGTTTTGGAAGAATATAATATTTCAGACTGGAAAGAGAGAGAACTGCTAAATTCAAGAGAAGTGTATATTCCCATAGAATAATCGGGAGTTATTTTATAAAAATCTTCTCCTTTTAATACTCTGGAATCCTTTGAAGAAAAAGTAAAACCTGAAATGTGGAAAACATTAAGCCCTGCTTTAACCCCAAAATCAAATCCCTGCAATATCATACTCAAACTCAAAATTATAATTAGTATTAGAAAGTATTTTTTCATTGATATTCCATCCGGTTAACGGAGCTTGCCAACCTGCAAACTCAGGCAAAATCCATTTGTTAAACTATGTTTGTTAAGATTTCCAAATATATATCCGCCGATACCAAAAAATTTGGTAATAGCCCACACATACTGCACCTCAAATGCAAGTCCAATTTCAGAGAAATTCCCGGATACACCACCATCCGGAAATACCTTTCCCGGACCCAGTCCAAAAGCTAGCACTGAACGCTTACCTTTTTTATTAAGTCCCAACATCAGTGCCAACTCTCTCTCATCAGACTCATCCATGATTTCAAAGAAATGGTATGTTCGGATAGACATATTGAATATCCCCTGCTGAATTGTGAAGCTTTTTAACGAATGACCAGCCCCTTCTTTCTTAACAATATCTGAGCCTGCCCCGAGTCCGAATGTGAACCACGCAAAAGTGGCCGGTTTTTGAAACACTTCCTGTTCATGATTTTTCAAAGAATCGGAATTCAGTTGATTAATAATTAAGAATAGTGGAACCATTACTGTAAGCAAAACGATCCTTCCTCTGGACATACCCTCTCCTGTATAAATAATAACAAATGAAAATAATTTATCAATAAACTACTTTTTCGGAACTTCTAACAAACAACTCTTACTTTAATTAATTAATAACAAATTTTTTGAGACCTCTAAAAATTCAATTCCATTTTTACCGGTAGTTCATCTCCTTTTTCAGCTTTTTTGCAGAATGATTCCAACGGGATCTTTTTCAGGATTTTTTTTATCGGATCAACTTCCCATACATCTTTGTCCCATGTTACAAATTTAAAGTGGTATTTTAAAGGTGTTGTTTTGCATGTTTGCCAGAACGGGATATAGGCAACATCCGAATCTCCCAGAAGGAGATTGAATTTTTTCGATTTGGGTTCAAAAGTAATTTTTGTCTCTCCGAATAAGAGCTTGAATTTGTTCGGTGGCACTTTAGTAGATCCCCCTTCCGGAATGACTCTTATATTTAGTTTCTCTGCGACACCACCTTTTTTACAGAATTTTGTTCCGGTTATTTTCCAAACCATTTTTTCATCAGTATTCACTTCCCAGAAAAAATCTTTCCATGCCGCATGTTTTAAATGATAAATATACGGCCTGATCTGACATTTTCTCCACTCTTTGCTTATCGAAATATCAAGTCCGGAATTCCTGATCTTCAGGTCAAAGGTTTTCGGTGTATAAAATAAAGTAGATCCGGGTAGGATCATCGTGATCTTCATCGGCTCTCTGGGAGCAACAACAAGAAATCCTCTGAAAACATTATTTTCCCTTGAGCTTTCACCTAAAGTACTCTCCGGATCGATCACTGCACCCAGATAATACCTCCCATCCTCGAGTGTGTCGGGAAGATAGAGCTCTGCTTCAGGTTTTAACTCTATCTTTTTCCCGGGTTCAATTCCCGGGATTTTCAATGTCCCCCCTTCAAGAAGTCTTACCCCTTCCTCACCCTCAACAGTTCCATATTTCTTCAGAGGAATCCGGAAATTTTTAGAAAGGACTACGTCCATTAAAACCTCTTTCGAGGGAGCCGTCCCAATATTTTCAACAGTGATCAAAACTTTACCCCCGAGAATCTCTCCGGGTGCTGCATTTACAGGGTAGTTCAACTCCACAATCAGGTCAGGCGCAGCCCTGAATGTTAATTCGAAACTGCTTAAAACCGTATTTGATTTTTTGTCACTCAGTATTATCTGGTATCCCGGACGAAGAGTTTCAGACCTGATACTCTCAAGCAGCCCTTTATATTCAGATTTACCGAACTTTATCGTCATTTCCCCTTTTTCTGTTTTGTGGGCCCAGGATATCTCCCCGTTTTCTATCTCCCCGAACCGGGCAATTACAAAATCCTCCATAGTGGCAAATTCAATATTTGCCTTCATTGAACTTTTATCCACATCCGACAGAATTTTGCCTACATCCGTTGTCCGGATGGTGACACTCCTTTTTTTAACCAGCTGAGGCCCGGGCGCATCTATCCTTAACAGATCAACCTTGGAATTGACTGGAAATGATAGAAAAGAAATACAAATAAATGATAAAACTATGATCTTTAACTTCATGATTCCCCCTTATAAAAATTTTTCGGACAATCAGAAATTCAGGTTTCAGAAAAAACTTTGTGGATTTTGAATTGGAAAAACCCTCAACCCCTTCAGGGAAGGGGATGAGGGAAATGAAGCTAGAACCCTTTAAGAAATGTTGCAAGGAATAGGAGAAGCCAAGCTACCCCCATAACCCAGAATGCATTTACCGTTATAAATGGTATCGTAACAAATACACTGATAATACTGAGAACAGCAATGATCAGTGAAATCAGCCATACAATCTTTTTTGGTGCGTTTAACCTCATAATTCCTCCTGTCTTATTTATTTACAATTCAAACAAATAATGTGCTGCAAACTCTTATCTCTTTTTACCGAGAAGGCCACCAAGAATACCACCAAGCGCTCCGCCGAGGCCGCCGCCTTTTCTTCTCCTGCTCGATCCGCCACCCATATTGTTGAGCAGGAATCCCGCAACATCATCAAGAATGCTACCGTCTCCATCCTGATCAAGAAGAGCACCGATCCCGCCGGAACCCGCACCGGCATCTCTTTTCTTTGTCAACGCTCCCAGAATTACCGGTGCCAGCATGGGGATGAGCTTCATTATTACACCTGAGTCCAGATTAAAATTCTTTGCAATAGCATCTGAAGCCTGAAGGCCTGAATCACCAAGGAGGCCGCCCAGCCTCGGGTCCGGATTTGAATCCCTTGCTTTGGAACTGAAAAGACCACCCAGATCGCTTAAAACATCTGAACTGCCATATTTATTTAAAATGTGGTCAACTCTGGCTTCTCCGCCATAATTATCTTTTTGTTTTTTTAATCCGCCGAGTATCAGTGGGGCAACCTGCGGGATGATCTGTTTCAGTACATTCTTATTAACCCCAAGAGTTTTTGAAAGGTCTTTTGAAACCTTTGAACCATAAGTGCCCATAAATTCATCAATAAAATTTGCCATTTGCCATTTCCTCCTTAAAAATAATAAAGAAAAGGAAAAAAAATAGCAATGAAAAAACAACCAACCTCTCTAATATGTTAAAATTATAAAATGAGCTCCATGGAAAAATATTTCAGCAAATTCAGAAAAAATATTGTCGGAATTAATTCAGAATTCACCTCACCTTATGGTAAAAAAAAGATCATTTACGCTGATTGGATAGCCAGCGGAAGACTGTATGAGCCTATCGAGAAAAAGATCCTTGAAGATTTCGGCCCTTTCATAGCTAATACACATACGGAAACAAGTGAGACGGGAACGTTGATGACCCACGCTTATCACCATTCCCACGAGATCATAAGAAAACATGTTAACGGATCAGATGACGATATTATTATTACTGCATGCAACGGCATGACAGGGGTTGTAAATAAATTACAGAGGATACTCGGATTAAAGATACAAAGCACTATTATAAAGAAAGGGGATATAAAAAAAACCGACAGGCCTGTGGTATTTGTCACCCATATGGAACATCATTCAAACCATACATCTTGGTATGAAACAATTGCGGATGTAGTAGTGCTCCCCCCCGGCGAAGATCTCCTTGTTGACATTAAGGAATTAGAGAGACAGCTGAAACTTTATGAAGAGAGAAAGGTGAAGATCGGATCTTTCTCAGCGTGTTCAAATGTAACAGGAGTTATCCCACCTTATTATGAATTGAGCAAAATTATGCATAAACACGGGGGGGTAAGTTTTGTGGACTTTGCGGCTTCAGCTCCTTATGTAGATATTGACATGCATCCTGCAGATCCGGAAAAAAAACTTGATGCTGTCTACTTCTCCCCACACAAGTTCCTTGGAGGTCCGGGATCGTCCGGAGTTCTGATATTCAATAAATCACTCTATAACAATGAAGCTCCTGACAATCCGGGAGGAGGGACTGTCGACTGGACAAATCCATGGGGATACTACAAATATATTGATGATATTGAGTTACGTGAAGATGGAGGCACTCCCGGTTTCATTCAGTCTTTCAGGATAGCCCTTGCCATTAAACTAAAAGAGAAGATGGGCGTCCCCAATATTGAGAAAAGGGAAAAAGAACTCCTGAAAAAAGCATTCGAAATGTCTGGTAATGTACCTGGAATGATAGTCCTGGCAGAGAATGTAAAAGCCAGACTGGGTGTTTTTTCCTTTTACATAGAGAACATACACTACAACCTCATTGTTAAGTTACTTAGCGACAGATTCGGTATACAGGTGCGCGGAGGCTGTGCCTGTGCGGGAACATACGGACATTATCTCCTCAACGTCACTTTTCAGCATTCCAAGTCTATAACAGACAAGATCGATAAGGGAGATCTCTCCGAGAAACCGGGGTGGGTCAGGCTCTCACTTCACCCGACAATGACCGATAAAGAACTTGAATTTGTTTTCAATTCACTGAAACAAATCACCGAAAATATAGATAAATGGGCTGCTGAGTATGATTATTCACCCAGGAAAAATGAATTTTATTATAAAAAAGGTGAAGGGGAAAACAAAAAAAAATTTCTGAAATGGTTCGAATTCTGAGCGATTTGTACCCGAAATTTATCAAAAACCCGCCTAAATGCCCTGAAATAACTGTAAAATCTTGACAAAATCGGGAAAATAATATAATACTATTTCTTTAAGAGGATTAAAATGAAATTGAATGAGAACAACAAGACTGCTATACCAAAAAAAGATGACCAGGACAAGAAATGGCTTCTGATTGATGCTGAGGGAATGATACTGGGAAGACTGGCGACAAGAATAGCCGGAGTTTTGAGAGGAAAGGATACGCCTACATACACTCCTTTCTTTGATAACGGAGATTTTGTCATAGTCGTAAACGCCGACAAGATTAAATTATCAGGTAACAAAGAGGAACAGAAAGTATATTACAGACATTCCGGATGGATGGGCGGTATCAAAGAAACTTCATACCAGAAGATGCTTGCAACCCACCCCGAGAGAATACTTAAAGCGGCGGTGAAGGGAATGCTCCCGAAAAATAAACTTAACAGAAAAATTTTGAAGAAACTCAAAATATATTCAGGCACTGACCATAAACACAAGGCACAGCAGCCCGAAACATTAACTTTCTAAGGAGGACAGTTTGAGCATAGTTCAATATTACGGTACAGGTAGAAGGAAAACCAGCGTAGCAAGGGTATACCTGAGGCCGGGAAAAGGAGAGGTTAAGCTGGTTGTGAATAAAAGGAAAAGATCATTTGATGAATATTTTCCACAGAAAATTCACAAACTCTCAATTTATCAGCCCCTTGCATTAACCAACAATACAGAGAATTTTGATTTATATCTGAATATTAACGGCGGCGGTGTTTCAGCTCAGGCTGATGCTGTTAAACTCGGAGTATCACGAGCTCTGATCGAATTTAATGCAGAATTGAGGCCTACCCTCAAGAAAAACGGATTATTAAAAAGAGATTCAAGAGAAAAAGAAAGAAAGAAATATGGTCTATTGAAAGCTAGAAAAGCTTCTCAGTACCATAAGAGGTAGGAGGAATTATGGTACAGGTAAGCATGAGAGAAATGCTGGAAGCCGGGGTCCATTTCGGACATCAGGTCAGAAAATGGAATCCCAAGATGAAACCGTATATTTACGGAAAAAAGAATGGTATTTATATAATTGACCTTCAGACATCTATTGAATTGTTCAGAAACGCACTTGGTTTTGTTACCGATGTTGTTGCTGAGGGCGGTGAAGCCCTTATCGTAGGAACAAAAAAGCAGGCGCAGACAATAATTGCAGAGATCGCAGAAGATTCAGCTCTCCATTATGTGAACAAAAGATGGCTTGGCGGACTTCTTACCAATTTTTCAATGATCAAGAAAAGCATTGATAAACTTATAGATCTTGATGAGATGAAAAAAGATGGAAGATGGGACGTTAAAAGCAAGAAAGAACAGTCAAGACTTGAAAAAATATATAAAAAACTTCACAAAAACCTCTGGGGGATCAGAAATTTGAAAGGACTCCCGGGAGTTATAATTATCATTGATTCAAACTTCGAAGATATCGCAGTCTTTGAAGCAAAAAAACTGAATATCCCGATCGTAGGGATAGTTGATACAAATGCTGACCCTGACGGGATAGCATATCCGGTGCCCGGAAACGATGATGCAATAAGATCTATCAAGTTGTTCGTATCAAAATTCGGGGAAGCTGTTCAGGCAGGGCTTGAGAAAAAAGTTGAAAATGAGATCAAACTTGAAAATGAAAAAAAAGAAGATGTTGATTCCGAGCCGGCCGAAGAACCTGGAACTGAATCTGAAGAGTCAGCAGAAGTTGAGGAGAACTAAAATGGCAATTGATATGGCAATTGTAAGAAAATTGAGAGAACAGACCGGGATCGGCATTCTCGAGTGTAAGAAAGCACTGGAAGAGGTTGGGGGAGATTTTGATAAAGCAGTAGAGCATTTAAGAAAAAAAGGTTATGAGAAAGCCAAGTCAAAATCTTCAAGAGCAACAAACCAGGGAGTTATTAATTCCTATATCCACTCTAACAGCAGAATCGGTGTTCTCCTCGAAGTTGGATGCGAAACAGATTTTGTAGCTAAAAATCAAGATTTTCAGCAATTCACAAAAGATGTGTGCCTTCAGATCGCTGCAATGAATCCAGAATTCATTTCTAGCAAAGATATTCCCGAAGACATTATTAATAAAGAGAAAGAAATAATCAGAGAACAACTGAAAGATTCCGGAAAACCTGAAAATATTATAGAAAAT
Source organism: uncultured bacterium (assembly GCA_942492175.1). Lineage (GTDB taxonomy): Bacteria > Acidobacteriota > Aminicenantia > UBA2199 > UBA2199 > UBA647. The sequence continues at coordinate 173,776 of CALODR010000010.1, read as the reverse complement.
ATTGTTGAAGGTAAACTTAAAAAGTATTATTCAGAAGTTTGCCTTCTGAATCAGACTTTTTTCAAGGATGATCAGTTTACAATCGAAAGTCTTCTTACAGAAAAAATCCACAAGATCGGTGAGAACATTGTAATTAAAAGGTTCACCCGTTATGAGGTTGGCGAAGAATTCTAACAATGGATGATATTCCGCAATATAAAAGAATTGTCCTGAAGTTAAGCGGAGAAGCTTTAAAAGGGGATAGTTCTTTTGGAATATCAGAAGATACAATAAAATCCATTGCCTCTCAGATAAAATCTGTCAGCGATCTCGGTGTACAGATTGCAGTCGTCACAGGGGGAGGTAATTTCTTCCGTGGCGGAAGAGGCGACAATCTCGGCATAGACAGAGCATCTGCGGATTATATGGGGATGCTTGCAACGATCATAAACGGCATTGCCCTGCAGGATGCCCTTGAACGGACAGGACTGGTCACAAGACTTATATCTGCTCTTGAGATCAAATCAATTGCCGAACCTTACATCAGAAGGAGAGTAATAAGACATCTCGAAAAAGACAGGGTTGTTATATTTTCAGCCGGGACAGGGAGTCCTTACTTCTCCACAGATACGGCTGCCGCTCTACGGGCAATTGAGATCAAAGCTGATATCCTTCTCAAAGCAACAATGGTGGACGGGGTGTTTACCCATGATCCCAACAGAAATAGTAACGCTGTAAAATTCGATACGATCTCATATTCAGAAGTACTTGCAAAAGAATTAAAGGTACTTGACAGTACAGCGGTCAGCCTCTGCAAAGAAAACGGCCTAAACATCAAGATATTCAATATAAATGAAGAAAATAATATTTACAATTCAGTAATCAAAAAAGATATCGGGACTTTAATAAGTAAGGGGGGTTGATATGCTGAACGAGATAATGAATGAAGCCAAAGATAAGTTTAAAGAAAAGATCAATGCCTATATCAAGGAAATTTCAAAGTTCAGAACAGGCAGAGCATCAATAAATGTCCTTGACGGTTTCACCGTTGACTATTACGGCACAGCAACTCCGATCAACCAGGTAGCAACCCTTTCTGTCCCAGAGCCGAACATGATAGTAATTCAGCCATGGGATGCCAATATCATCAGCGAAATTGAAAAAGTGCTAAGAGCGTCCAATCTCGACCTGAATCCTTTCTCAGACGGAAAAGTTATAAAACTCCCGGTTCCTCCACTCGATGAACAGAGAAGAATGGAGATAATTAAAACTCTGAAAAAATACACCGAAGAGAGAAAGACCCAAATCAGAAATATCAGAAGGGAATACCGGGACATGGTCAAAAAGATGAAAGATGACAAAGATATTTCCGAAGATGAAGAGAAGAGATTTTATGACGATTTCCAGAAAATGGTTGATGAAAACATTAAAAACCTAGACGATATAGAAAAGGACAAAGAGAAACACATCCTGGACGACTGATCTCTACCGGATTTAAATTTATCCGCAGTTTTTACCAGAAAAACCATAGTCTGTTTGCGTATAAGTAGATAATGGGAGAGAACAGGTAAATACACGGGCTCCAATTCAAAATATTCTCTCGTAGAAAAGGAGATCTCAAATGAATCAGGAAAGATCAGGGATATTAGTCACTATCTTAATGTTAATACTTGTTTCCCCCTTTTTATCATCCGGCAGCCAGGATGAAATCACCCCGATTGAATCGGTCCGGGTGATTAATGTCGAAGTTCCGGTCCGTGTATTCCTGAAGGGAGAGCCGGTGGACAGCCTGACCCGTTCGGACTTTGAGATCTTTGAAAATGGAAAAAAGCAGAAGATCAACGGCTTTTATATAAAAAAAAAGAAACTGGTCAAAAAAGAGATCTTCGCAGATTCGGGCGAATCTCAGAATCTGATGAGTTCCCGTTACTTTGTGCTTGTATTCAAGATCTCCGAATACAATGAAAAACTGCACAAAGGGCTGGAATACCTGTTTGGGAATATTCTGCAAAAATCTGATCAGTGTCTGGTATTTATTAACGATCGGAGCATTTTTTTTAAAAACCTGAACCATAAAGAGCATATCCGCTCTGTATTAAACAAGGTGCTTAGGGAGGAGAGTAAAAAAGCCCGCCAGAACATACATAAGTACATCACTAAAGTCGAGGATGAAATAACTGAATTCGATAATATGATTAACATTGTGGCATCAGGGAGTTTTGGTGAAAATGCAACAATGGTTTTACGGTTTTTAAAAAAATATCTCTGGGTATGGAATGAATATACCAATATATTTTTAAAACCCAATCTTGACAGTTATTATTATTTTTCCCGCCATCTGGAAAAGATCAGGAAAGAAAAATGGGTGATCAATTTTTATCAGATCGAAAAATTCCCCATGATCAAGTCCACAGGGAGAGTGATGGAATTAATAAAGACAATACTTGCCAATAATGAAAATCATGCTGATGCGGAGATGAGCACCATGGGAAAAGCGATAAAACAGATGCTTTGGCAATTAGACCTGTCACTACATTCAACCAAACAATTCCCTGCGGAAGAGATCAGCAAATTGTTCATCAAGGTGGAAGCCACATTTCACTCCATCCTGATCCCTGTCAATCGGCAGTTCGTATCCGAGAATGTGGAGCTGGGGGAAGTCGCAAGTGAGATCGAGAGCAGTTTAAGAGAGATCACCAGGAAGACCGGCGGCAGCCTGCAGCGGACCGGAAATCTCGAAAAAGCCCTGGGAGAGATCCGGGAAAAAGAGGAAATCACATATATGTTAACCTATTCCCCGGATGACCCGGACAAGATCGGAAAGATCCGTGTAAAAACCGGCAACACCAAACACAGGGTGCTTTATGATGACCAGATGAGAGCTGATTATATAAAAGACTATTTGAAAAAGAAAAAGATTGAAATTCCGGATATCCGGATCCTCAATACCGGGTTCAAAAACAAGATCCTCTCTATTGGCGTTAAAGATTTTTTTATGCCGAAGCAGAAAGACTCAACATCGAAAGGAAAGATCTTTGTTGAGATCGAAATCCTGGATTCTGAAAATAAAGTCATCTATGACAAGAAAAAGACCATTGTTGCCGAAAAGGATCAGATTTCTATCTCAGTTGATTTCCCCTGGCTGGAGAAAGGAAAATACAATTTGATTGTTCAGGTCACAGACATTCAGACAGGAAAGAGCAGTTCAGATTTCCTGCAGCCGGTTATTAATTGACAAGAATCAAGAGCTTCTACAGATATTCAATAATTCTACTTCAGGTTAATTAATGATTAATTTATCTCTGAAAAGTTGCATCAATCCCGATTTACATCTGCCTCGCTTAATAAAAAAACATTTCATATATTTCCTCCTGATCAGGTACACCGAATTTTGTACATATAATAGCTTTCATAAACATTCCTCCTGAAGAAATCTAATAAAGTTAGACCTAACATAATAAGATTTTTAAATTTGTATTGCACAAAAATTAAAATTATAATACATTCACACCCACCTTTCGTTGTAAAACAATCCGTCATGAGGTAAAATTGAAAATATATTTACATGTTTCTGGAGGAAAATATTAATGCAATACTATTTTACCTTTACCCGCTTGATATTATTATTTGCTGTATTCATGGCAATCTCTTGTAATGGTGAAGATATTGTTGAAACTAATAACATCTCCAAACAATATGTTTCCTATTTTACTGGAAATTCAACTGACGCTAAATCCTCTCCCTCAGGTGGAGTTTGCTTAATGGGAGGAGCTGCCGAGAATGATGAGGCAATGAAATGGTTCTTAAGGCAGGCAAACGGTGGGGATATTGTCGTGCTCCGTGCCAGCGGATCCAACGGATACAACAATTATCTGTATAAAGAACTTAATGTTGAAGTTAATTCGGTAGAGACAATTGTATTTAAAAATGGATCTGCTTCATTCGATGAAAACGTTTTAAATAGTATTAACAAATCAGAAGCGATCTGGATAGCAGGAGGGGATCAATGGGACTATGTTTCTTTCTGGCGAAACACGCCAATTGTAACTTCAATAAATGATTCGATTGCAAACAGAGGCATTGTTATCGGAGGTACAAGCGCTGGCATGGCAATACTTGGGAGTTTCTACTTTACAGCAGAGAACGGTACAGTAACATCATCTGAAGCTTTGGGCGATCCATTCGACAATAAAATCTCAATAGGGACCCAAAGTTTCATCAAAACAAATCATCTTGAAAACACTATTACCGACACCCATTACGATAACCCGGACAGACGTGGAAGACATACTACCTTCCTTGCCCGCATTATTACTGATCATAACATTGCAGGGAAAGGGATAGCGTGTGATGAGTATACCGCTGTCTGTATTGACAACAAGGGAATCGCAAGAGTATTTGGTGGTTTCCCGGATTTTGATGACAATGCATATTTTGTCACCATAAATGATGAAGTAAAAGATAATCACCCTGAGAATTGTTCTCCCGGAAATCCACTTGACTGGAATCAGAGTAAAAAGGCTCTTAAAGTCTATCAGATCAAAGGGAACAATGTCGGATCAAACACCTTTGATCTGAACAATTGGAAAAACGGTAAAGGGGGGTGGTGGAAATTCTGGTATGTAGAGAAGGGTTTTCTTAAGGAAGGTCCAAAAATTTAAACTAAATACATTTTTAGGCGATGGTAGTTGATAGTGATTTAGATTTGCCATACTTTATCCATTTGCTATAATTAAAAGATGGAAAAGATTGAAAAAGATCTCAAGCTAATCATTGAAAAAGATATGAGGGATTTCTCCCGGACTCAGAAAAAACTTGCATCTTATTTTCTTGAACAATGGGAACAGATTCCCCTTGTATCTATAAAAGACATTTCAAAAGAGACCGGTGTAAGCACTGCTTCAATCTCAAGGTTCACCCATCAATACGGTTTTAAAGGATTTTACGGGTTCAAGGAAAAAATAAAAAAGGAGCTTAAAGCAACCATCAATCCTGTAGAAAGATTCAGATTGATGAAAGCCGATATCTCAGGCAAAAAAAGCCTATCAAGAGTAGCAAAGCAGGATGTAAAGAATATCAACAAACTCCTGTCAGAGATTAACGATAAAAATTTTGAAGATTTAGTAAGGCACATTGAAAAATCTGAAAAAATATATACCTATGGTGCCAGTATTTCATCAATATTTTCGAATTTTATTCGATATATTTTTAACCAGGTTCAAAAAGAAACATATTGCCTGGATGATGGGAATGTCACCGTAGAGGAGAAAATACTGTCTGTTTCAAAAAAGGATCTGATCATCCTTCTCTCTTTCTTCCCTTATTCAAAATGTACAATTGAATATGCTCAGCTTGCACAGCAACTAGGTTTGAAGGTTGTTGCAATTTCCGACAATGAATTTTCACCAATCTCAAATTATTCTTCAATGGTATTTCCTATTCCAAGAGAAAACATTCTCTTTACCACATCTATATCTGCATTTTCTGTTCTGATAAACAGCATAGCAACAGAGATTGCATTGAAAAAAAAAGATGATCTTACGGAATCTATCAATAAGGCTGATCTTACGCTAAAAAGGTTTTATTATTTGAAATAGATCCAGAAAAGCTGCAGGGGCCTTTAAAAAAGCCCCTGCATATATTTCAACTAAAATTCAAATCTCATTCCGAGACGAAATACCCTGGGATTCAGAATAATAAGAGGTACATTGTATTCAGACAAGCTTATGTCATTACCTTTTTGAAGTGCAGTATTTGCATTTGTGACATTAAACCCTTCGATTGAAAATACAATCTTTTTATTCCCACTAAGTGTAAATGATTTATCAACTCTCAGATCAATCTGCATAAAATTAGGATATCTAGTCGACCCGAACTCTTCAACCAGCACTATAGGCTTCTCATCATCCCACCACCTTTTATATTCATCAAAAAGTGTGGCAATTTTAGGAAGAATAAAACCCTCTCTGGAAGTGATTTTGCCGGAAAAATTAATCCCACCGGGCAATCTGTATAGCCAGTTAACCTTGGCCATCCATCTCGAGTTCATAACAAACTCATTAAACGAATGTGGACCGGATAATCCGTTAAGCAGATCATTTGGTTCATGATCAGTAGGATCAATATAAGCATCCCGGGAATCATAATGTACTTTAGTGTCCTGAAAAGTAAGTGATGCACCAAACATCCAGTTGTTTGAAAAAACCTTAGTGAAAGTTAACTCAAGACCAGTATAACTAACATTATAATCAGGTCTCTTTTGGATCTTGCTCACTCCTTCATCATAAACATCTGCATCATACGTGTCCCAATAGTAATAGGTCTTCCCGTCAATTTCAACAGAATACATTGACCAATCATCCGGTCTGACAAGACGTAATTCTCCATCCCATACATATGGTACTTCCCAGTTCATATCATAATGATTTCTATATATCAGATTAATACCGATCTTGGCATCTTCAAAAAGCTCTTTTTCGAAACCTATCACAAACTCCATATCCTTCTCCGGTTTCAGATTTTCTGAAAAGAAAAAATCCGGGGAGAGTGAAGTCAGGAAACCATAATTATCATTGGTTTTGTATAAATCAAGTTCATTTGCCTGCAGCATCAGGTCACCATCATCATACCAGTCAAAATCGTGATAACTGTCTACCTGAAAATTATTAAGATATCCTGAATCCAGTACCGAACCGTAAATAGCCCAGTTTGCCTTAAGCACATTTTTACCATTGCCTCCAAAATCCCATGTCATACCAATTCGGGGAGAGAGGAAATTGAAGGAGGATGGGAAATCAATGCCTTTCTGATCAGATGCTTTCCAATTGTAATCAATTCCCCCGACATCTCTCACTTCTGCTATATTAGTACCGGGAATGGTTATATCTTTAGTTCCAATACTCTGCCTGTCATATCTGAGACCTAAGAGAAATGTAAGATTGTCTATTGTTAGTGTGTCCTGGAAGAACGCAGAGAACCGTTTTGTAAAATAATCAAGTTTCCACTCTCTATATACTCTGGCATAATAACCGTATCCATCAATTGTGATCAATTGAAGTCCATTCCCAAGCTGAGATCCGGTTTTAGAAAGTGATCCCCTATAATCAATTCCAAACTTCATTTCATGATTCCCAATTATAAAGTCCTCCATATAGTGATTTAGAAGAAAATTAGCACTGAACACGCTGGTATCATACTCTTCCCATGTACCGGTATTGTATCTGTATGATCTGTATTCTTCATACATCGGAACATCTCTTCCTCCGTATGGTTCAAGTTGATAGGAAGTTGGAGTATATGAGAATTTCAAAGATACAAGTGTGTCCTGACCAACCATAAACTCATCCTGCAATTTGAATATATATGCCGGGCCGGTTTGCTTTCTTGATGCTTCGTAATAATCAAGCGGGTATCTTTTTCTTCCATCTTTGATTTTATCATTTGAAACAGCATACAACTCCAACCGGTGTTTCCCCAAAGTAAAGTTAACCTTAGCATTAAATGTTCTCAAAAGAGTTTCATCCATATCCCCTCTAGTATCTATTAATCCAATATCCTGAACACCATAAGATAACCAGAACCAGATCTTCCCTTTCTTTATGGGTCCTCCTATATTAAATCCATAGTCGAAATTATTATCAATCAAATTTCCGGACAAATCTTCAGCTTCCAGTGAAGAGGGGACATTTGATGACTGAAGACTATCTCCTGCCCAATAAAAATGCCCGCCTCCCCTCAAATCATCCGATCCTCTGCGTGTCACAAAATTGATATTAACACCGCCTGTCATTGCAGAAACATCATTTGCAGCAGTCTGGATCTGCATTTCTTCGAACATTTCAAAATCATAATACATCCCTGAAGTCCCAGGGGCGGTGGGATCTGTCACATCTACTCCATCAACATTCCATTGCGAATTCGCCCTCCCTTCCCCTCTGGAAGAAAAGGAGGACTGCTGCCCGGATTCATTACCTCCAACATTCTGCCTGTCCATCATAATTCCGGGTACCATTTCTAATACAGCCCACGGGTCTCTGGCCGTCGGAAGCGATTTAAGAATTTCCTGTGTGATATTTACAGACGCGGTCGTCTTTCTTGTGTCAACTGTTGATGGTTTTGCTGTTATCTCAATAAACTCAGTAATGTTTCCGGTTTCCATTAGGATATTTACTGTTACATTATCTCCAACTACCACCCTGATATTTTTTTTCGTCACAGATTTGAAACCTGTCAGCTCAAATTTCAGCATATAGTTTTTATCGGGCGGAAGGGATAAAAACCTGTAATTTCCCTTTTCTGAAGTTATTGTAATCATTGTTCCAGCAACTGGAGATGATAATGTAACTTTAACTCCCGGAATGGCATTGCCGTTATCCATAGAGATTGTTCCATAAATATTACCACTCCTTACCTGCGGTTGTAGAAAAAGGGAAAACAACATAATTAAAAAACTTACAAATATTACTTTTTTCATGATTTCTCCTTTAAGATATGTTTTCTTTATTAACAAATTCTTTATCTTTAATTTTAAATACTCCATTTATTATCACAGAGTTAATATTCATCTCATTATCCAAAATGATAATATCTGCATCATTTCCCTGTTTGATCTCTCCTTTTGATTCAAGTTTAAGTTTTTTAGATATATTAGAACTGACGGTTTTTAAAGCTTCGGTGATCAGTCCTGAGTTTGCCGGACTATTTCCAAATATATCTTTTACCTCTTTGAATAGAGATAAAGGGTTTCCCGATGCTGATCTGATAATTTCATTTTTTTTATTAAAAACAGGAAGAGATCCGCCTGAATCGGAAGACAATGTTATCCTTTCAGGATCGGTACCGTTGTTAATCAGTTCGTGATACGCCTGAGAAGGTTTAACTTCAATATCTTTATAAAACTCATATGAGCTGGTTGTAAGATCAACATGTCCTTTCAGTGAATACTCTTTAGCTTTCTCAAAAACTTTCCTGCTTCTGTTGCAATGTGTCGGAATTAGTGTCGAAGGAGATATTTCATATTCATCAATAATCTCATTAATAAAGCCGAATGGATCTCCCTGATCACCAAGATGAATATTAACAACGCCCGCTTTGTTGCCAAGCATTCCGCCAAGTTTTGACATTTGAACAAGTCTGGCAAACTCAAGTTTCCCGGGGAGAGAAGATCTATGGTCTCCAAGTGCTATTTCCCCGACTCCGATAACTTCATTAATTAACAGAAGGTCTTTTGAAATATTTCCGGTTATTGTGGGTGGAGGAACTTGATATGAACCGGTATAGATCCAGGCTGAGACCCCTGCCTGTCTAAATGCTTTTGCTTTCATAAGGACTGATTCAACACTCCTTGTCAATCCGTCAGTTCCCAGACAACCGACGACAGAAGTTATTCCGGAACCAACAATTGACTCCAGGTTCATTTCGGGAGTTCTGCTTGACGGTCCCCCCTCGCCGCCTGCGCCTGCAATATGAATATGAGAATCAATAATACCGGGAATCACCATATTTCCTTTAACATCAATTCTTTCAACATCAACAATGTTTAATATAATATCTTTTTCAATATGCAATACCCGCCCGCCTCCCATCAGCACATCATTTCGTCCCAGAAAACCTGGATTATACAGAGAGCAGTTCTTAAGTAGTATCAATTTTATCCTCCGGAAAGTATCCACTTACATAAGTAATTATTATCCACAAACGCAGTACCATAGTTTACATCCATACGCAATGTAAATAATTTTTCTTAAAATGTCAACCCTAAATGGTAAATTTTTTTACTTTGTTGATTTTTGTAAATTTTTATTCTATCATTGTTGAAGGAAAAAATATGAATCAAAAACAATCCTTCAAGCTGCCTCATACTCTTGTTCTTATATACAGCCTTGTCATTGGTATATATATTACAACCTGGATCATCCCTTCCGGCCAATATGAGAGAAGGGTCATCAAGCTTGGCGCAAATGAAAGGGAAGTAACAATCCCGGACACCTTCAAAACAATCAATAAAAAAATTCAAGGCCCTGAGATATTGCTCACTGCACCTATAGATGGATTTATCGAAGGTGCTCCCATCATTATATTTCTTTTTGTGATCGGGGGGGCATTTTCTGTTATCCAGTCAACCAACACCATTACCATTGCAATAAATAAAATGGCTGTCTACTTTTCCTCAAGAAAACATATCCAGAAATTTCTTATACCTGCATTAATGGTGGTTTTTTCTCTCGCCGGAGGTATCTTCGGTATGAGCGAGGAGGTAATACCATTTGTTCTTATATTCATCCCGTTATCCCTTTCACTCGGTTATGATTCAATCGTGGGGGTATCAATCCCCTTTCTGGGTGCAGCCGCAGGTTTTGCGGCAGCATTTTTTAACCCTTTTACCGTAGGGGTGGCACAGGGTATCTCCGGGCTTCCTTTATATTCAGGGCTCTCATACAGATTAATATCCTGGGTGATCGGGACAGGAGTAATAACTGCATTTGTTATGATCTATGCATCTAAAGTAAAAAAGGATCCAAAAAGAAGCCCGGTTTTTGAGATTGACAAAAAAAGGGGCGGACCAATAATTGCCGGGGAAAAAAATGAATGGAATTGGAGACATCGTTCTGTCGGTATAATTTTCATCGGAGGGATCCTGATACTTATCCTTGGAGTGCTTTTTAAAAACTGGTATATAAAACCGATTGCAGGTGTATTTTTGGCAATGGGACTGATCTCCGGTTTAGTTGGGGGCATTACACCAAGTGAAATTGCAAAAAAATTTGGAGAGGGAGCAAAGGATATGATCAATGTAGCCCTGATAATCGCATGCGGAAGAGCAATATTAATTATTGCAGACAAAACAAAAACCCTTGATGCAGTGCTCTACTTTACATCCGGATTGATATCATTTTTCCCCAGGATAATGGTTGCCCAGATGATGTTTGTTGTCCAGTCTTTCATCAATTTTTTTATCCATTCCGGGACAGCACAGGCTGCTCTAACCATGCCGGTTATGTCACCTTTGAGTGACCTGGTCGGGATTTCCCGCCAGACGTCCGTCTTTGCATTTCAATTGTGTGAATTTGTTAACCCGATATTACCTACATCAGCGGTAACAATGGGTGTCCTGGGAGTGGCAAAAATTCCGTGGGAAAAATGGGCAAAATGGTTTCTCCCTCTTATGCTGATCCTCATCATTCTTGGATTTCTCCTGTTAATACCGCCGGTTATAATGAATTGGGGTCCATTTTAATATAAAATGTTTTACATGGAGAATTCTTAATGAGATCAATTTTCAGAGTCATACTAATCTACATAGTAGTCATCCAAGCTTTTTTGTTCAGCGAGGGAAATCTCCTGATTATCGGAGGAGCCCTTAAAGACAACAACTCTTCAATCTATCTGAAAATGATAGAGCTTGGTGGAGGAAAGGGGAATGTCCGGGTCGCAATAATTTCCGGAGCCAGCGCTTACCCTTCGGATACAGGGAGGAAAACAAAAAAGGTTTTTATATCCTATGGTGTAAAAGGAGAGAATATCAGGGTTTTCCCAATCGCACTTATCGATGATCCAACCACAAAAGATAAGGATGAGTCAGAATGGATAGAAAACCCCCTGAATGACAAAATAACTTCAGAACTTTTGGAGTATAATCTTGTTTTTATTTCAGGCGGTGATCAGTCCAGATTGGGTGATCTGCTCATCAGAGAGAACGGTGAGGACACTCCGGTACTTGATGCGGTCAGGAATATTTACAAAAGGGGAGGCACCATTGCCGGGACAAGTGCTGGGGCAGCTGTAATGAGCGACCCAATGATCACAAGCGGATCAAGCATTTCGGCCGTCACAGGAGAACTGGCGAGAGAAAAACAGGGTAACGAAAGCACTGATGCTCTTTTAACAAGAAAAGGATTCGGGCTCATCAGAGGGGTCCTGATTGACCAACATTTTATAAAGAGAGGACGGATCGGCAGGCTTATTACCGCATTGGCAAAAAACAGAGATAAGGTAACAAAGGGAATAGGAGTCGATGAGGATACTGCATTGCTTGTCAAAGATGGAATTTGTTCGGTAATCGGAAGCTCGGGAGTTCTCCTTTGTGACATTTCCAAAGCTATTTTAAAGCTGTCTGAAAACGGATTAACCGCATCAGGCGTCAGGATTGACTACCTTCATTCCGGGGACAAGATCAGTCTTTTGTCCCAAGAGTTTTCAATTCTTTCAGACCGAAAAGAGATACATCCCGGTATGGAATATTACAAAAACTATCAAAATTCCACTGATATATTTGGCAAAGATGTGTTTAGAGATATTCTCACTTTGGGATTGGCAGACAACAAAAATAAAAAAATATCAGGGATCGGATTCACCATTAAATCAATAATCAATCCGGGGACAAGATTGACTTTATCCAAAGTGTCTGACACACGATCTTTCATGGGAAAGATCAATGGCGAATACACATATTCGGTCATCAACGCAATTCTTATTATCGAGCCAATCAGAGTAACCGTTGAAAATTGTAAAAAGTAGTTTTTATTCAAGAAAGCAGCATATATTTACTTCAATAATAATTGCATTCGAATTTAGTAAATGATTGGAGAATTAAATTTATTACAATTGTCTCAGACAGAAAGATATATTAATTTTTTCCATCAAACAACAAGAAGCCGTCTAAAAAAAACACTTAAATATTTGAAAAACATATCATCAATTGTTACTATAATATATGATTGTACTCAAAATAATTTTTTCCCGGATATTTGAAACCATTTTAAAAATATTTTATTCAATTGGATCGGGTTCGCTATTCGTAATCGCAAGACCTGATCTTATTCCATCAATTCATATTGCAAGGTGTTTGCATAAAAGAAACTTCCCTAAAGGAACAAAAAACAGAAAACTTCAGGGAGCAGACCAGGTCTTATTGGAGTTTTCACAATAAGATATTAAAATGAGATTTTTTATATTTTATCAGGAGGAAAATATTTCATGAGATTGTCAAAAAATTTGTTTAACAATTCTTTTATCAAAGGCCTTATTATTTATTCATTTTTTTTATTTATTCTGATGACCCATGCTACTCCCATTCTGGCCCAGACCACAGAACTTCAGGTAAATCTTTATCCCAAGGAAGCTGTTGATGATGGAGCTATGTGGCGGTACAAAGAAAAAAACTCTTCTTCAGCGATATGGAGCCAATGGTGGGACAGCAGGCAATCTGTGGAACTGTTTGCATCAACTTTTTTGGTGGAGTTCAAAGAGACAAACTCAGGTGATTGGTTTACCCCGGAGATCAAAAAAGTTGTAGTTATTGCAAATGAACATAATGTTCTGAATCAGACTTATCAATCGTCAGATGCCAATATATCAATTAAAGTCATCCTGAATCCAGCGGATATCCGAACAAATGCAAAGTGGAGCTTATACTACTTCCAAATACCGGGAATGCCAAATACAAAAACTTACGTCTCTGAAGATCTGAATTCCGGAGGAACTGTTAATTTTGAAATGAAATCCAGTATTTATTATATTGAATACAGTTATGTTAAAGACCTGGCCCGCCCCTATGATCAGCCTGTCCAGGTAACTCCCGGTGCTAACATTGAAATCATCGGAGAATATAAGGACCTGATCGTTGGTAATGTTTGTATCTTTGGCGATAAGCTTGAATACGGTAATAATGAGTTCCGGACTTACGGAACAACTTACTGGTCATTTGTATATAATTCAATCCCGGGATCAATAAGATTTATTAAATGCATAGGAGACCTGAACGGAACATACTCTTCACCAGTAATTAAGGGAAGAGGCACTTTGCATGCCAATGAGGACCTCGGCCTGCTTGATAAAATGTTTTCCTTTTTCAGTGACAAGACCTTTTATAAGGGATCGTTTCAATTAAATGCCAAAACCCTGGAAACTATAAACACGAGTCATCAGAGTCCGATCTGGTTCGGCTATTTAATGTACTCATTTACAGTCAATGATTTCAAGATATTCAAAAATCCCACATTCGGGCTGAGTCAGACTGCTGTCGGCTCATTTGATCTGCCAATATTTTCAGAGCCCAGCATTTTCCGGTTTGAGGAACTGAAAACTTATGAACAGGACGAGGCGCCCCAGGTGACCGGAGATATAATCTGGGAGGGCAATGAAGTTCCGGGTTTGTTTGAGATCAGTGAAACAGAAGTACACATCGATACAACCACTAAAACTTTTTCTGCAGAGGGATTTGATGTGAAAATACACCAGGCTCTACCCAGTTTTCGGGGAGAAATAAAGGTGAAGGATGGTATTGTAAAGAAACTTGGGGCAGAGTTGTACGATGTCGGCAAAACAATAAACGACTGGCCGATTATTTTTGATAATTGCGGTTTCAGCTTCAAACATCCTTCAAGTGCAAGCACTAAAGTTAATATCTCCGCAGGCGTTAAATTTGTTGTTCCCGGCACCTCTTTTGATGCCGGAAGTGAAAGTTGGGAGGGTGATTTAGATATCAATGGACATCTTAAGGTCTCCGGCAAAAAGGAGATCTTTGGATATGAAATTGGGAATACCGAGTCTGAAATCCAATGGAAGGGGAGTGAACGATATGTTTCAAGTTTTGTTGATGCTTCATTTTATGTCGGCGGTTATGTTCAATTCCTGATCGAAGGCCAGGGATTTGCTTATTTACAATGGAAACCGTCTTTTAGTTTTAACGGCTGGATAATGGCATCAGGCTGGGTTCCTTTACCTGATTGGCTCGCAACCATATTACCTGGATTCCTCCTGGAACAAGTAGAAGATGATAGAATAAACCTGGGCTCCTTCATGGTAGGTATTGATCAAGATGGTATGAGCATTTCAGTCACTTTATTAAAACTGTTTACTTTTACAATTGATATCCCCCCTTTCTGGCAAAAAAATTCCGGCAGTCTGGAAGCCATCAATTTTGCGCAAAACGACCTCAGCAATACATTCTCTTCAAAAACTTTAAGCACGGGAGGAGTGGAGAATTTTATGGTGAAACCGGGAGAAGCCGGCTTCATCCTTTCATTGCAGGGGAATGTCGGGGCACCGGATGCGGTACTCGTTCAGCCTGACGGCAGCAGGATCGATCCCAAAAACTTTGTATCAAATGATGATGTCCATGTCGGCACTGATGATGCGCATAGTGTGACCGGATTTATAGTCAACAATCCGCAGCCCGGCACCTGGATCGTCGAATTAATGAATTCAGCAGGGATCACACAAAGACTGATCAGAGGAAATCACTTCCCTCAAATATTGCCTGTTAAACTGGAAAAGGAGACAAATGGCAGCTATAAGCTGACTTATGAGGCCTTTGATGCGGACAATCAGGCAGAGATCACTTTCTATCACAGCCCTAATAACGATAGTTTCCAGGGACAGAAAATAGGGACGGCTATAGAAAATGACGGTATTGGAACTTTCATCTGGTATCCTGACACAGGTATCACAGCCAGCGGGTATATCAGCGCAGAGATAAATGATGGAATAAATCCCCCCGGACGGGCTTATTTCGAAGGTAGAACCATCAGCCCGAATGCCCCGGCTGCACCGATCTTCACCGGCGTCCGGATGTCAGGTGACAATCTGATCCTGTCATTTGATGACCTGGACTTTACCGGCATTGATAGTTTAAATGTCTATTATAGCGACGATCTTGAAACAGAAAACCTGACAGAATTTTTTGCAGTATTTCCAGAATCACAGATAGAATTAAGTAATAATCCAATGCCCCCTGGGAGAATATATCAATTAAGAGTCACTACTTTTAGTGAAGCAGACGGTGAAAGCGATTTCAGTGCCAGATTTGACATCGATTACCGCCTTGGGACAGGAAATAACTACCCGAATATAATCAGCAAACCTGTTCTGAAAACCAGGTTTTTTCAGAAAAACGATTTAAATGATATCCATCCCGTTCAAAACACAAGAATTTATAACTACCAATTGAAAGTAGAGGATTATGATAACGATACTATATACTACTCAATGATCCGGGGGCCAGAGCAATTGAATATATCCGCCAATGGGCTTATCCAAGGTGAGTTCTCCAATGGTGAAGCTGGAAGTAAATCTGTTATTGTTCAGGTGGATGATGGGAAAGGCGGCATAGATATTCAGAAGTTCCGGATCGACCTCACACCGGAAAACCAGAACGACATGATGTCTATCAGCCGGAACTCCGCTTCCGATAAACTTATATTAAACCTGGCCGATATTTCCGGAAGCTACAATCCCGGTAATATAGATACGATTTCAGCAACCCTTAAGGATTCCTTTACCGGAATTCAATGGAATGCCACGCTGAGGGAAACCTCAGTAGACTCTTGTAGATTTCAAGGCCTGATTCATCTGAATCAAATGGAGCGGGATACAATTAAATCCAGAAATAAAGGTTTTCAACTTAGCTGGGAAAACAAAAACGGAAAAGAGCGGGTTTACACATCTTATTAATTTTCTGATTGAACTTGATAAGGAGTTTGTTATTTTCAGCTCCGGCAACAAAATAAGAAACCCTTTTTTTAATTAAAGATCATTTTGTTGATCTTTTGAACATTATCTCCAGTATTATTCTGGAATTCGCGGACCATTGCAACACTTTTTGCCCCCAGATCTATCAACTCCCGGATATTGTCAAAGTTGAGTCCGCCAATGCACACAAAGGGGATTTTTATATTTTTAATCACACTTTTAACCGTCTCTACACCTATCGGGACATAGTCCTCTTTGGTGGGTGTTTGATATACCGGGCCTATCCCGATATAATCAGCACCGTCCTTCTCTGCAGAAACAGCCTGCTCAAGAGAGTGGGTCGACTTTCCGATAATAAAATTTTTCGGCGTTATTTTTCTTGCTTCACTTACAGAAACATCATCCTGCCCCAGATGAACACCATCCGCTCCGGAAAGCAATGCCAGATCAATATCATCATTAACTATAAATAAAGTATCCGATCTTTCTGTTATTCCACGAATCAGTTTCGCTCTCCTCAGTTTTTCTGCCTGGGTAGACCTCTTATCTCTGTATTGGAGGATCTCAGCTCCTCCTCTGCACGCTTCTTCAGCTATCTTCAGGTGATCTTCACTGGTTATCACATAAGCCCCCATGGTTTTCAGTCGAGATTTATCAGTTTTGTACCTTTCTTTTTTCATGTAGAATGCAAGTATCTCCCGGTGACTCCGGAAAGCAACAGGGGGGATTTCACCCAATATAAAAAATCTTGATTCATCAGAATCATCTCCGGCTTTAAGCTTTCCCGAATATTTCGCAATGCTGAATCCTGTAACAATAACAGCCTTATAAAAAGGATTCGTACCTTCTACCGAAGCAATGATCCTCTCTATCTCCCCATTCAGCCCTGTCTCTTCTTTAAGCTCTCTTATGCAGCACTCTTCCGGAGATTCACCGATCTCAACAAAACCGCCCGGGAGGCACCATTCTCCAATTTTCGGTTCAACATTCCTTTTTACAAGAAGAAGTTCTCCTTTTTCATTAAATACAACTGCCGCAGTTGCAGGGACCGGATTTTCGTATGCTATCTTATTACAGGATGGGCATTTCATCCTATCTCTCCCCTCTGTTTTTACCTTATCCAGTTTTATCCCGCACTCCTGACAATATATCAATTCTCTCATTTTTCCCATATTTCTATTCCTCTCTGAATAAAATATTGTAAACGACATCAGACTCCTTGACAACCATTCTTTTCGAGGTGAAAATCACTATAATGAAATTAAGCAGAAAAGAGTTTAAAGGATCATCAATACATTATTTAGAAACTAACAATCTGATAATAGGTTTTACTGAAACAAACTCTGAAATTGAAGATGCCGGAGAATTTTTTGGTACGGGAAAAATTCTTCAGCTTGAACAGGTTCATGGAAATAAAATATTTTTCTCAAACGAAGTGAAGGGATACCCTGACGGGGATGGGATAATTTTAAATGACAGAAATGTAATGGCGGTTATACGAACTGCTGACTGCACTCCTCTTTTTTTCTGGCTTCCCGATGGAACAACGGCAGGAGTCATCCATATTGGTTGGCGCGGCCTCCACTCAAAGATAGGGGAGAACCTGCTGAATATTCTAAAACAAAAGGGGACAGACACCTTTGATCTCCGGTTTTTCACAGGGCCTGCAATTGAGGGGAAATGCTATACGGTTCAACAGGATGTAGTTGATAAATTCAAAGATTTCAGTTTTTCAGAAAAAATATTTGAAAAAACTCCGGAAGGATATTCAATGGATGTAACAAAAGGGCTCGAGCTTTGTCTGGCAGAGAACGGAATACCTGCCAAAAACATATCACATTCCGGTATCTGTACTTTCTGCAATACCGCCTTCCCCTCCTACCGGAGAGGGGATCGTGAAAAGCGTATATTCAATTTCGTGATTTTAAAATAAACCGGTCAAACCTCTCTGCAATCTCACCTTTGAAGTTTCCCTCCGACAGGCGGGTTTTCATTACCGAATTCGGATCTTTTCTTTTCTCCTCCGTCACCACCAGAGAGATGGGAAATGCCTCACAGTGAACACATTTATCTCCAAGCATTTCCCCAATCCTGTCAAACACATGCCCATGTCCAAATTTTTCATTTTTTTGTTCGATACCGCTGCCACAACAGGTAACAAATATCAACCTGGAGATCTGGTCCTTGTATTTCTGAACGAACTTCAACAGTGGAGCGATGAATTTTCCAACAAAAACAGGACCGCACAAGATCACCCGTTCATAATTTTCCGGGGGCTTCTTCAACTTTCTGATACCCGCACTAAAACCCATCAGGATCAACAGAAATACATTCAGACGGGGCCGGATCTCCTCGATATCACAATTGAGTTCGCCGGAAATTTTTTCCGCAAGGAACCGGTTGTTCCCTTTTTTTGAATAATAATAAACTATTGTTTTTTCCATGGTTATTCTACCTTATTTAACTTATTGTCATAATTTAATTTTGCTTCCAGTTTTTTTGCAGTTGGTGTTTGTGCAAGGCCGCCAAGGCCTGTACAGCACAAGGTCGAGGGCAGGATTTCTCCTACTGACCTCATTGCATCGATCACCTCATCGTATGGAATGACCGGATCATAACCTGCTATTGCCATAACCGCGGAATTCATTGCATTTGTAGCAGCAAGGATGTTTTTCCCCAAACATGGAACCTCCACCCTGACGGCAACAGGATCACAGATCTGCCCTAACTGGTTCTGCAAGGCCATAGATGCGGCAGAAATTGCCTCCCCTGCAGTTCCCCCACTAATATCAACTAACCCGGCAGCAGCCATTGCCGCACCTGAACCGGTCTCGACCTGACATCCACCTTTTTCAGCGGAAAATGTATATTGATCTGCAATAAAAACACCTGCCATCCCCGCAGCAATAAATCCCCTTATCATTCTTTCCATATCAAAATCCGATTTTTCCACGGAACCGAACAAAGCTCCTCCAAGCACACCGCATGACCCCGCTGTCGGAGTTGCCACAATAAGCCCCATTGAACTTTTCACTTCCATAATAGCGCTGGTATAAGCAATTATTTTATTGTTTACCGATCTGCTTATTAATCCTTTCTTTTCCGCTTTTTCAATTAGATTTGATTGTGTGCCGAGGATCCGGTCTCCATAAGAGGTCCCGGCTAATCCCGCCTTAATAGAATCTCTGATAATTATTACAATCTCCTCCATTTTTTTCAGGATCGATTCAGTGCTTAAGCCTGATCTCGCACTCTCATATCTTATCGCCAGATCGGACAGGGAGAGATTCTCTTCCTTTGCAAGAACGATCATTTCTTTTACGGATCGGAATGGGATGTTTTTAGTGAAACCGGATGTAACAGGCAGCACCGGAGATATTTGTCGGCTCCATGACATATATTTTTTATATTCTGATAGATGATCAGAAAAAGATTCGAGTGCCTTCCCTGACTTAATATTTATAAGTAATTTTCTGTTTTCACTTCTTACTGATTGTAATCTGCATTCCGGAAAGTTTTCCTTTATAAACCGCTCAACTTTTTTCTGCTCTTTTTCTGAAAGTTCCTTAAAAACAATAAGATTTTCAAAAAAATCGCCTTTAATTGAAACCTTGAAACCGTTAAGTTCAATTATTTCAAACATCCCTCCGCCGGTTGAAACTGCGAGTGTTTGAAAACATTCCCGATCAGGATACTCTATTTTTATCTGATATGCATTCGGATGTTTACACTCAAGATCTGTATTTTCATACTCTATCGTAAAAATACTATTTTCCAGATATTTTTCGTAATTAATTATCTCAGGGTCTGTCACATCGATCCCCAATAATCCGCCAGCCAATCCCATTGCTGATCCCTGTCCCAGATAAGTGGTCGGTAAAGACCCTGACCTGTCAAAACTGACTATCACTCTCATAATCCCGGGATCAGCCAATTGTTTTATAATCGAACCGATCCTGTGAGCTGCAGCTGTGTGTGAACTTGATGGGCCTCTCATCACAGGGCCAATCACATCGTTAAAAATGCTGGGGTAATTTTTAATATTCAAATCCCTTTCAGTTTATTATAAATAGTATTTGCCATAAATAGATCCTGAACACCGAGTCCGACACTTTTAAAAATTGTAATATCGTCCTCATCAATTCTTCCCTTAACTTTCAAATTAATAACTTCTCCAATATCACCTTTAATGATATTTTCTGAGAAATAACCATCATTTATGGGTTTGATCAGATCTCCCGACTCTTTTAAAACTGATACACCCGAATCGGCAAATAAACTTCCCGACAATAAAATTTCCGGATCAATTTCCTGCATATCCGGCCTGTACGATCCAATCGCATTTATATGAACTCCTTTGGAAATATCATTTATACCAAATAGAGGTCCTGTTGCATTTGTAGCAGTACAAATAATATCTGCCTTCTTTAATTTTTCCACATTTTGTTCAACTTGGATCGAAATATTCAGTTTTTTTTCCATTTCAGATCTCATTTTTTCAGCTGCATCCCGATCAGGATCATATAATAGCGCCTGCTTTATCGGACGTATTGTGCAAACCGATTCTAATTGTGTCCTGCCCTGGACCCCACAGCCGAAAACTGCTATGGTCTCTGAATTTTCACTGGAAAGAAGTTTTGTCGCTATCCCGCTTGCAGCTCCGGTCCGCAGTGCAGTAAGATAGCTCCCGTCTATCATCGAAAGTATTGCACCAGTCTCCATATCCAGAAGCAGGACAACACCAAGTATGGCTGGGACCCCAGCCAAAGACCCCCTTTTTTTCTGAGTAAGGATCTTAACAGCTATTCTACCAAGAGTTTTGCTATAAGCCGGTTTTAAGAACAGGTCCATACCCGCATCAGAGACCTCTGATACATAACGTTGCGGTACATGGCTATTACCTTCCGAATAGCTGGCAAAAGCACTTCCCATTACTTCTATAGCCTCTGCCATGGGAACCAAACGCTTTATCTCATCAGATGATATTTTTTTTATGTCTGAAAATATTTCTTCGTCAGGTTTAAATTCAAATTTATTTTTAATCACAGCCTATCTTCAGTTTTTTCTTAAAGCCTCAACCTCTTCGATAAGCATTGGCTTTTTCTTTTTTCCAAGGAGACGTTTACCATCGGAAGTGATCAGATAATTTTCTTCGTTCCTGATCCCCCCGAAATTTCTGAATTTATCAATTTCTTTGTAGTTTAGAAATTCGGTGAATTTCTGCTCCGATCTCCATTGATCGGTCAGCTCGGGAATAAAATAAATACCCGGTTCGATCGTTAGGACAAACCCGGGTTCCAGCTTTCTGGCAAGCCTCAGTGATTTGAGGCCGAATTGCCCGCTTTTTGGTTCATTATCATATCCGACAAACTCTTCACCGAGATTTTCCATATCGTGAATATCAAGCCCCATCATATGCCCGGTTCCACAAGGGAAGAACAACGCATGCGCCCCTGAATCCACGGCACTCTCGGGATCGCCCTTCATCAATCCCATACCTTTTAACCCGTCAGCAATTGTAAGACTGGCTGCCCGGTGAGCATCCTTGAACGGTGTCCCCGGTTTGAGCATATCAACACTTGCATAGTGTGCTTTTAATACTATTGAATAAATATCTTTCTGGATAGTGCTGAAAGATTTGCTTACAGGAAAAGTACTGGAGAGGTCTCCGGCATAACCCATAGGGGTCTCTGCACCGCAATCGAGCAGAAACAATTGCCCCTCCTCCACAATATTTCCATGATAGTGATTATGAAGGGTCTGTCCGTTTATCGATGCAATGGTCGGAAATGAAATGTCCCCACCAGCAGCTTTGGGTATTTTTTCAACTTCAACCACAACTTCCAGCTCGCTCATCCCCGGTTTCACCATCTTCATGGCCGTTTTATGCATTTCAACGGTAAGGTCAACACCTTTTTCGATCTCGGCAATCTCCTCATCTGTTTTATAATTCCTTTGGGAAACAACACTGAGGATCAGCTCTTCTGAAGCTTCCGATTTGATCTTTGCAGCATTTAACCCGGTCAGGTCCATTATTTTTAATATATTGTCATGCCGATATTGGGGAAGAAAGTGAATGGCAGCTCCGCTCTCTTTGGCCCTGGATATCTGTGTATACAATTCATTAACACTCCCGGTGTTTTCAACTCCGCACATTAAAGCAAGCTCTGAGATAGCAGGCATTTTGCCCATCCACACGAAATCTTCAACAGTAAAATCATTTCCATAAATAGTAACCTTCCCGTTAGAAGTATCAAGAACTGCACTAAGTCCGGGACGGGTCAGTCCGAAATAATACAAAAAAGTACTATCCTGCCTGAACCGGTAGGTGTTGTCAGTATAGTTCATCGGACTCTCTTCATTTCCGAAAAGCAGTATCAGCCCCTTGTCAACTTTCCCCATTAATTCCCGCTGCCTCTGTAAATAAGTGTTTTTATTAAACATGATCTTTATTATTATCTCCTTTTAAGTGAACTTAATTAATACAACAAATGGATTGTTTTTCCAAGACAAATATTCTCAGAGCTTATACTTATATCTGTTCCACCATTTGAAGTGGGTGAGGGATGTTAATGTTATTATTCTGTTGAATAATTTAATTCTTAATAATTGGTGAAGGATCCTGTATCCCGGGAACAGCAAAGCAAACTCTGCATTCCCTGTCCCGGAAAAATAATAGATCTGTATTTTTTTATATTTCAGACCGGAAGATCCCATTCATTTATTATATACAGGAATAATAAAAAAGGAATTATAAAAATTAACAAGAAAGAAAAATATTTTTAAAAATATGGAGAAATATTGTATTTGTAATGCCGGGGAAAAACTGCCCCCCGAAGGGGGCTGTTTTTATCTCTATTCCTCGAACTTTTTAAATACTAAAGTTCCGTTTGTCCCGCCGAAACCGAAAGAGTTCGAAAGAGAATAATTTACAGTCCTTTCCACACCCTTGTTCGGAGTGTAGTTCAGATCGCAATTCTCATCCGGAACCTCCTGGTTGATGGTCGGGGGAATAAAATCATTTTTTGTAGCCAGTACAGAAAAGATTGCCTCTGCGCCACCAGTTGCCCCAAGCATATGTCCTGTCATTGACTTTGTTGAACTTACATTAAGCTTGTAAGCATGATCACCAAACAATTTTTTGATGGCCTTGGTCTCTATCCTGTCATTAAGGGGGGTAGATGTTCCATGTGCATTTATATAATCAATATCTTCAGGTTTTATTCCGGCATCTTTAATTGCCATTTTCATCGTCCTTATTGCACCATCAGCTTCTTCATCAGGAGCTGTAACATGAAATGCATCTCCGGTTATTCCGTAACCAACCAATTCAGCATAGATCTTTGCGCCTCTTTTTACTGCATGTTCAAGAGATTCAAGGACGACAATTCCCGCACCTTCGGCAACAACAAATCCGTCTCTTTCCTTATCAAATGGTCTGCTGGCCTTAGCAGGATCATCATTTCTTGTGGATAGTGCTTTAATGGCGGAAAATCCGGCTACGCCAAGTTCTGTGATGGGAAACTCAGCTCCACCTGCCACCATAACATCAGCATCCCCACGCTGGATGATCTTGAAAGAATCTCCAATGGAATGGGTGCTTGTTGCACATGCAGTAACATTTGCAAGATTCGGACCTTTCAGATTATGCTTGATCGATACCTGTCCCGAAGCAAGATTTGCTATTGATGCCGTAAGGAAGAAAGGAGAAACCCTGCTTGGTCCCCTCTCCATCATAAGTTCCTTATTTGCTTCAATAGTACTGATCCCCCCAATACCCGAACCGATATATACACCACATTTTGTCGGATCTGCGCCGGGAGCACCACCGAACCCTGAATCCTTTACCGCTTCTGCCGCCGCTATCAATGCAAACTGAATATAAGGATCACTCTTTTTCACCTCTTTTCTGTCAAAATATTCAAGCGGATCATAACCCTTAACTTCACCAGCAATTTTCGAATAGTATTCAGAGGGATCGAAATGTGTGATCATTCCGATGCCGCCGATACCATTACTGATATTTTCCCAGGATTCTGGCACACTCTTTCCAACTGAGGAAATAATACCCAGCCCGGTAACAACGACCCTTTTCAGATCAATGTTTCTGGATGTGAAAATCATATTTTATACTTTAGAAACGATGTAATCTATTGCAGATCCAACTGTTGAAAGTTTTTCTGCTTCTTCTTCCGGTATCTTGAGATCGAACTCATCTTCAAGAGCCATGATCAATTCAACCTGGTCAAGAGAATCAGCGCCCAGATCTTCAACGAATTTTGCATCGATAGTTACCTGATCTTCACCAACATTTAGTTTTTCAGCAACAACTCCTTTTACTTTTCCCAAAATTTCTTCTTTGTTCATTTTTTTCTCCTTTTTAAATTAACAATCCTCCGGAAACATTTATCGTTGTCCCCGTAATATATGAGGCCGAAGGTGAAATAAGAAATTTCACAACTTCAGCTATATCTTCTGGAGTACCACCTCTTTTAAGAGGTATCTGACTCAAATAGGCATTTTTCACTTCATCTGATAACTGATCGGTCATCTCTGTAATAATAAATCCGGGGGCAATTGCATTTGCAGTTATATTTCTGGCTCCAAGTTCCCTGGCAAATGATTTTGTAAGAGCTATCACACCAGCTTTGGAAGAGGCATAGTTTGCCTGTCCGGCAGTTCCGAGTATACCGCTGACTGAAGAAATATTGACGATTCTGCCGAACCTTTTCTTCATCATCTCTTTGGCAGCAGCCTGGGAGCACAAAAAAGTTCCTTTAAGATTGATGTCAAGTACCATGTCCCATTGTTCTTCAGACATCCTTATAGTGAGATTATCCCGTGTTATACCGGCATTATTTATAAGGAAGTCGACGGAACCCAGTTCCTCAATGGTTTTTTTGATCATTTTTTGAACACTATTTATATCTGAAACATCTGTTTTAACCGCAAGGGTTTTTACACCATATTTTTTAAGATCTTCTGCAGTAGATACTGCTTCGTCATACATAATATCGGAGATAACAACATTAAGGCCGGCTTTAGCAAGACCCTCTGCTATCCCTTTGCCAATACCCCTTGCCGCTCCGGTTACGATTGCATTTTTATATTCTTCATACATAATTGAACTCCTTTAAAACAGATTGGCTTTTCTCAACCTCAAATGTGATTTTTTCAAGAACATTTTCAACCACAAATTTTTTCCCCATATAGATTGCATTTTTTATGGCTCTGGCGTTTGATTTACCATGTCCGACAACAACCAGTCCGTTAATCCCGAGTAATAATGCTCCGCCGTATTCGGCATAATCCATTTTTTTTCTTACCCTTCTGATCGAACTTTTCAGAAGAAAAAATCCTGCTTTTGATAGCAGGCTGTTTCCCATCTCCTTTATAAGCATCGACTGCATCGTTTCAACAACTCCCTCAGATACTTTCAGGGCAACATTTCCTGTAAATCCATCGGTAACAATAAGATCTGCTTCGCCTGAATACACTTCAGAGCCCTCCACATTGCCGACAAAATTTATGTCAAGAGATTTTAACATATTAAAAGTTTTTTTTGTTAGCTCGTTACCTTTAACTTCCTCTTCCCCGATACTCATAAGCGCAATTTTGGGATTTTCTATATCATATACACTTTCAAGGAACACTTTACCCATCAGTGCAAACTGAACAAGATTTTTCGGTTTTGAATCAACATTGGCTCCTGCATCAAGGAGAAGAGAGTATCCTCTGGGGGTGGGAAGCATAAGTGCAAGGGCAGGCCTATCTATCTGTTTCAGGTTTCCAAGAACATTTTTAGAAATAGCCATTACAGCTCCAGTGTTCCCTGCAGATATCATTGCCTGAGCTACACCTTTTTTTACAAGATCGAGACCTTTTTTTATCGATGTCTGATGCCGCCTTCTCCAATAAGAGAGGAACTGCTCTCTCATGGTGATCTCTTCCCGGGCATCAACAATATCTATCATACCCTGTGGATCAAAGCCGTTCTTCTTCAGCTCTTTTCGGATAACTTTTTCTTTTCCCACAAGGATAATCTTGAGCATGCTTTCAAATCTCTGCTCCTTCAGATAATCAATAACCCCTCTTATAACAACTTCCGGGGCATTATCACCGCCCATCGCATCAATTGCAATTTTCATGGCAAAAAATATCTATTCTTAACTGTCTTCTGTTTCTATTACCTGTCTGTTCTCATAGTAACCGCAATTTTTACACACTCTGTGCGGAAGTTTTGGTTCTTTGCATTGAG
This sequence comes from uncultured bacterium, assembly GCA_942492175.1. GTDB lineage: Bacteria > Acidobacteriota > Aminicenantia > UBA2199 > UBA2199 > UBA647. The sequence goes on along the minus strand of CALODR010000010.1, from coordinate 147,069 downwards.
GACATACTGATAATCCTTCAACCTTCAACCCATCATGGGACCTTCTTTTATTCTTTCTCTGATGAGAATGTCTCCTCTTTGGAAGCGCCATATTTCACCTCTTTAATTTATCCGAAAATAAATTATAATCATTTATAGTATTTTCACACTTACAACTTTCATTATTAAGATTTGTACCGCAATTTGGACATATCCCTTTACACGAATCACTGCATACAGGATTCATTGGTATAAAAAAGTTTATCTGTTCCATAAGAAGCTTGTTAATATCTATCTTATCCCCTTCATAAAAGATATATTCAAGATCTTCAGGGTTAAGCGCAGTGTTGTCGGCATCAATAATATCCATAGGAAACAATACAATATCAAACTTGGAATTGATACTGTTCTCAAACTTTTCAAGGCATTTAACACATTTTGTTGTAACTTCAGAACGAACCTTACCCTTAACCTTAATTCTCCCGTTACCCTCATTAGTAAAATGGAGAGTGAAATATACACTGTCGGAGAAATAGGAGTCTTCTTCGATCAGATAGAAATCATCCAGATCTATATAGTCTTCAAGTACAAGCCCTTTCTTATCTATTTCATGTACATCAATATTCATTATGTTTTCCTGAGATTTTCCTGCTGGAAAGACCTATTTTTAGCACATTTCCTTCATTTAGTCAAGATTGAGCCTTATAATGCGGGTGGAAGCAGGCTCTTATATCACTTCAATTCCCCTAAGGGAATAGGGTCCGAATCGCTGTATCTTAACAATGACAAACTTACCCGGGGGATGATTGCCGGGGAAATTAACCACCTTATAATTCTCTGTCCTTCCTAAGACCTCACCGGGCCGGCGCGGGTTTTCCCCTGTAACCATGACTTCTAACTCCTTCCCCACTAACTTTGCATGTTCCTCCAACTGAATTTGCTTTTGGAGTTTGTGAAGTTTCTGAAGTCTCATTTTTTTTGTTTCAGAATCAATATTATCTTCAAAATCAGCCGCTTTTGTATGCTTTCTCTGAGAATATATGAATGAGAATATAGAGTCATACCTTACTTTTTCCATAAGCGAAAGGGTAAGATCAAAATCCCGTTCACTCTCCCCGGGGAAACCGACAATAAAATCAGAACTGAATGATATCTCCGGTATCTCTTTTCTGAACCTGGATATAATCTGAAGGTATTTATCCCTGGAATAGATGCGGTTCATCTTCTTCAGTATCCTGGTTGAACCCGATTGAACAGGAAAATGTATATGTCTGGCAATATTCCTGTTCCTCTTCATAACATCTAAAAGTTCATCCTCATAATAACCAGGATACGATGTTATAAACCTGATCCACTTCAGTCCTCTTATCCCGGCAATCTTATCAAGCAGAGAGGCAAAACTTAATCCATTCTCAATGTCCTTCCAGCTGTTTACATTCTGTCCGATAAGCACTATCTCCTGAAATCCTTTCCCAGCCAGATATTCAGCTTCATTAATAATATTAATGAAAGGCCTGTACTTTTCCCGACCTCTTGTGAAAGGTACAATACAATAGGTGCAGAAATTATCACACCCCTCCATGATTGATATAAAACCCGTGAACCCGTTATCTCTCGCATAAACGTCAGGGACAGTTTCCTCCCATTCTCTGCTGAGAGCAGTCATAGTACCTTTCTGGTCTTTTAAAAGAAAATCATCCACTATGTCATTTATGTTATAAAATTGATGTGTACCAACAACAAAATCAATCTTACTATTCCTTTTTAATATCTTATCCTTCTCTGACTGAGCTACACAACCGGAGACAACAATTTTTTGTTCACTCTTAAGTCTCCCGATAAAAGAAAAGATCTTTTCCTGCGCCTTCTCCCTTACAGCACAGCTGTTGATAATTATCATATCCGCTTTTTCATGCTTTTCAACACGTTCCATTCCTCTCTCCGAAAGGAGGAAATTTATTTTTTCAGAATCGTTAACATTCATCTGGCATCCGAAGGTTTTAATGAAGAACTTCATTGTTTTTTTGATTCTATTAATTGAGCAGCCGCTTCCAGAACATTGTCTGTTACAGACTTTCCAGCCATAAGTCTGGCAACCTCTTTTTTTCTCTCCTCATCATTAAGGAGCTGGACAGTACTGAATGTTGTATCATCTCTGTATTCTTTCCCGATCAGGAAATGGCAATCAGCAAAAGAGGCTATCTGAGGCAGATGAGAGATACAAATGACCTGGCTTCTCCTGGAAATGCTTTTCAATTTTTCCCCGACAAAATCTGCAGTCTTCCCCCCGATACCGCTATCAATCTCATCAAAAATATATGATATGTCTGAATCATCTTCAATTATAGATTTTAAAACGAGCATCAGGCGGGAGAGTTCACCTCCTGATGCAATATCCCTGATCTTCCCCGGATCAATGCCGGGGTTTGAAGTGAACATGAACTCAACCTTATCTGTCCCTTTGCGAGAGATATTCGAAAGATCAGGTTCTTTTTCCGTAAGGGCAACAATAAATTTCGCTTTTTCCATCTCCAGCTTTGATAATTCTTTTTCCACAAGTTCGCTCAATACTGCTCCATGCTCCTGCCGGATCGCCCTCATCTTCCTGTTTATATTTATGTATTGTTCAAGTTTAATATTAATTTCTTTCTCTATCTCCTGGATCGAAAACTCCATGTTCTGAAACTTTTCCTTCTCAGACAGGAGATACTCCCTCTTTTTTATTAAACCTTCAAAATCTACATTGTATTTGGTTTTTAATTTTTTTATCCTGAACAATTTTTCTTCTAACCTGTCCAGTTCGGATTCATTATGTTCAATACTCCCGCCTGAATCTGAGAGAAGAGTGGATATTTCGGGAATAGCATTATAGAACTTAAGGATCTCTTCCCGGAATGGACCAATTTCCGGATAAATGGTATTAAGATAGTCAATGCCTTTGAAAGAATCTGTCAACCTGTTGTATACTGAGGTATCAGATCTGTAGAGATTGTCAAGCACCTGGTTTGAATTACTGATTATCTCTTCAGCCGAAGACAGGATCTTTGCTTTCTGCTTCAACTCCTCTTCCGTCTCTTTACCGGGATCAACATCATTTATCTCAGATAATTGGAATTCAATGAAATCTATCTTCTCTAAAGCATTTTTTTCACCTTCCCTCAGTTCTTCCAGATCGGCCTTCAGAACAGTCAGGTCATCAAAAACCTCTCCCAGCTCAGTCAGCACAGACCCGTTAACCGAAAAGCTGTCCAGATAGTCAAGATGATTTGATGAACTCAGCAGAAAAAGATATTCATTCTGGCCGTAAATGTTAAGGAGATCTTCGGCTGCCTCTTTAAGCTTTGGGAAAGGAACCGCCTCACCATCAAGAAAAGTAAGAGACCTGTTCTTGCTGCCAGAAGAAATCTCCCTTCTCAGAACAAATTCATTCCCGTTATTTTCAAAAAACGCTTCAACTTTCAGTTTTTTATTTTTATCCCTTACAGAGTTAGGCGGAATTTTTTTTCGATCAGAAGCTTAATTGCATCTATCAGAAGAGATTTCCCGGCCCCGGTTTCACCGGTAAGTATATTCAGGCCCGGGCAGAAATGTATCTCAGCTTTTTCAACAACAGCAAAGTTTTCCACCCTCAGATACGTAAGCACCAGATAATCTCCCGAATTCGATCATTTATCAGCTATAGAGAAGATATTTATACTCAATAGGGGTTTAATTGTCAAATTGCTCCAAAGATAGTATAATGTTAAATATAAACCATATCGGGCAGGAAACAACCAATACCTGATAGGTTTTTTGGGAGAACATTATGTTTAAAAATTTTGAAAATAAAACAGATCTCGGATTATTGATCATTCGGGTAGGTATCGGTTTGCTTTTTATTTTTCACGGATGGCCCAAAATAACAGGCGGGCCGGAAACATGGGGATGGCTCGGGAAAGCCCTCTCGTCTTACGGGATTAATTTTATGCCGGAAGTTCTCGGATTTATCGCAGCTGTGTCTGAATTTGCCGGAGGAATCCTTCTTGTTCTTGGTTTATTTACAAGGACATCACTTTTTTTTCTATTCGGAACAATGCTGGTTGCCACATTGATGCATATCGGAGCTGGAGATCCATTCGGAAAGGTATCACATCCCTTAAAAGCATTGGTTGTGTTTGGCGGCCTCTTTTTCACCGGACCGGGGAAATATTCTCTTGATGCAAAGCTCTTTAAAAAGTAAAACAGCTTACAGGTTTCTCAGTTAAGATCGATACGCCTGAACTCAATATTCCTTGTCGAATCCTCTCCCATAAGAAAGCCGGAGACTTCCCCTTTGCCATCTCTTACAAATCTGAAACCGGGAGAAATTGTGGAGAACTCGTCTTTAGCTATTGGTGAAAGAGTCAGGTCAAAATGGAGTCCCGAGATCTTCACCCTTAGTTTGCCGTCAGAGAGTTCGATCAGATAATCTTTGTTTAGCTCTTCACTGTAATATCTGCCTGGGTATTCTTCCAGAATATTCTTTTCTGTTTTTTTCACTTCCGGTTTTTTCGAAGGTGAAATTTCCTCAACAGGCAGATGATCCACTGCTTTAATTGCTTTTCCATTTAAATAAATATCCGCAATTTTTAGAGATAATTCATATGTGTTAATCGAGCCCAGGTTTGCCAGACATACGATTGAAAGACCTGCTCCGGGGAACCGGATCATTTCCGAACGATATCCTGCCCATCCGCCCCCATGGCTGACCATTTCCAACCCCTTGTATTTTCCAGTATAAAGACCTGACGCATAAGGTATTTTCCCCCCGTTGTTCAGTACCCCTTTTTTTGTCATCTTTTCTATTAATAGCCGGGTTTTTCTGCCAAGTTGATTGTGTTCAAAATTATTCTGCCATTTTATCAGATCTCCGACACAGCTGAATATCGAACCATCCCCGGCATTAACCATCAATGATATTTCTGGAACGAAACCGGTTGCTGTCCCGGGAGAATAACCTAGGGCGCGGTTAGCGATTAATTCATAAATATTAGCGACAAAAAGGGTTTTTTCCATTTTGAGCGGTTTAAAAATATTTTTATCCAGAAATTCCTTCTGACTTATCCCTGATGTTATTTCGATAATCAATCCAAGAAGGAAGTAATTTGAATTTGAATAGATAAACTCATCCCCGGGGAGGTTATTCAATTTTTTCTGAGCTACAATCAGGTCAAGAATCTCTTTTACAGGATAAAAATTAATCCATCTCCGTCCGCTGAATAGAAGCAACATTGCATAATCCCTGATCCCGCTAGTATGATTCATAAGATGCCTGATCGTGATCTTTTTTCCGTAATGCGGGAATTCGGGAATATATGAACATATGTCATCTTCAAGATCAATCTTCCCTTTCTCCTCAAGCAGCAAAATAGCCATCGCAGTGAATTGTTTACCGCATGAGGCAAGATGAAAAACTGAGTTTAATGATAACGGAACATCCCTCTCAATGTCTGCCATTCCCTGAGCTTTTTGGTATACAATTCTATTATTTTTTGAAACGGCAATAACAAGTCCCGGAGAACCCAATGGGGCATATGTTGCCACGATCCGATCCGCTTCCCCAGCCTTAACTGAATTGTTTGAAAAAATGTTAATATAAATAAGAACAAAGCAAAAAATGAACAAAGAAATCTTTTTCATTTTATTCTCCTGAAAATCTTTCTTGTTTCATTTCATTAACACGGATCAGGGTTTACTCGTTTTAACAACAACAAATGAACCCTCCCCATAACCATTTGATATTTTATCAGTAACAATATTACCAGCTTTATCATCAATTATGGTCTGAACGAATTCGAATGACTTAAATCCTGTCTCTATCAATATTTTTTCAATATCTCTGACAGAGTAAAAATGTGAGTCTTTATAATATCCCTTCCTTACTGCTCTCTCTTCATAATACTTCCCCAAGCGGCTGTTTTTATCTATAAAACCTATGATCAGCCCACCACCACTGTCCAGAATCCTGAATGATTCTTTCATTGCCTGCTGAATACTGTTCAGAAAACATATCACTGTGACAAAAAGGACATAGTTGAAACTCCCGGATCTCAAAGGGAGTGATTCGGCAACACCTCCGATCACCCCCAAGCCCCTCTCAGCGGCAATTTGCCCCATCGAAATTGAAGGTTCAATCCCTATCCTGATGCCAAGAGGGATGGAAAATCTCCCGGTGCCCGACCCGACCTCAACACCTCTTCCTTTGTTTGGGATAAACTGATTAACAGCTTTTAATTCAAGTTCATACAAAAAACGGTTCTTTTCAAACCAGGAATCATATTCCGCCGCATAGTTATTAAATGAAGAAATTTTTGCCATTCACTTATATTTTACATAGGGTCAACATGAATTGTCGACTCTATTCCCAGCTCTGTTCTAAGAAGTTCTTCAATTTCCGTGGAAATTTTATGCCCGCTTCTGATATTCATATCTCCATCTAAATTGATATGGAAAGTTAACTCTTTGTGATCTCCATAATCGTGAATATGAAAGTGGTGGGGTACAAGCTCAGGGTGTCCCAATTTACAGATCATACCTGTTATTTTTTCAATAAATTCATCGTCAGGCGCTTCTCCGAGAAGTTTATCAATTGCCTCTTTAATTATCCCGAATACCGCAAAGAAGATCATTAAAGATATTATTATTCCAAGAATACTGTCAATCCACCAGAAAAAATTCTTCAAAAATATTCCCGCCAGAACAAGAATTGAAGATAGTGCATCTGTTCTGTGGTGCCATCCGTCTGCCTTTAACGCAATATTCCCTGTCTTTTTCCACAATCTGAAAGAAAATTGGGCAAGTCCTTCTTTTACCAGTATAGATATGACGGTTACAACAATTGCAATTGTTCCGAAATCCGCGGAACCCCGTGCAGAGAACTTTTCAATAGATTCTTTTAAAAATTCATATGCAATCAGGCTCAACAGGAATGCAATAAAAAATGTAGATATCTGTTCCCATCTGCCATGCCCGAACACATGCTTTCTATCAGGTTTTTTTGAAGATAACTTAACTCCTGCAATAACAACAAAAGAACTCAGGGAATCAGACAGAGTGTGCCAGGCATCGGCCATCAACGCAATTGATCCCGAAACTATCCCTGCCCAATATTTAAGGGCAAACAATGCTATATTGAGGATTATCGATACAAAACCCTCCAGATAGCCCAGTTTCTCTCTTTTATTCATAATGAGGGCAATATTTTTTATCCATACTTATTTTAATTATATTTCAAACGTGTCTCTTTATCTGACATTGTCGGAGCAACAATTGACTCCCAGGATTTTGAATCCCATGTCCCCAGTTTTGTATGCATTTCAAGATATTTTTCGGGTATCGGATGTGTTCCAATTACAACTTTTACATTGTATTTCGTTTCCAGATAGGATTTAAAGGTTTTGATCCTCGGGCAGGGTGGGTATCCTACAACAAGGCCGGTAGCAAGATGGATAACATCAACACCATTCTTTACCATTTCATCACCGGTATATTCAACATTGCCTCCCGGACATCCATCACATGAAGTATAACCTACAAGCTCTATCTCTTTTCCCTCATATATACTGAAAGCTCCCTCTCTGTTCTTCATTGCCCGGAAGCATTTTCCCCCGGCACACTGACGGTACCTGTCACAGATTATAATTCCAATCTTTATTTTTTCAGGCATGGTTTCTCCTTCTTGTATTTTAATACTTTAATAAATTTTTTAAAGAAGTCCTTCCGCTTTATGTTTTTTTTCTATCTCATCCGCAAGTCTGTCCAGATCTTTGAAATCCTCATCTTTTGCAGCTCCTTTGGAAAGCACCGGGTCAAGTATCTCCCACTTAGGATTGTTCATCAGCCCTTTTATCTGATCAATTATTTTGCTTCCCCATGAATAGGAAGCGATAATCGATGCAAATTTGATCTTCGGCTTCAGAATACCTGTTAAATATGCCGCATAGACAGCTGCTGGGTGGGCGCCGCCGAGGACTGCAGGGGTGGCCAGCACCAGGGTGGCAGCATCAACAAGGGACATGGTAAGCCTGGCAGCATCCGCAGATGCCAAATCGAATTTTCTGACATTTATTTTCCGCCTGATCAGCTCCTTCTCAAGATAGTCAACCATCTGTTTGGTGCTGCCATGCATTGATACCCAGAATAACAGTACTTCATTCTTTACATCATCGGAAACCCATTTTTTATGAAGATTTATAATCTTCTCGGGTTCATTATAAACAGGGCCGTGTGAGGGAGCTATGATAGACGGATTTATTTTTTCAAGAATATCCATCGCCTTAACAAAAAACCTTCTATACGGCATCATTATTTCTACATAATATAATTTTGCATCTTCATAGATCTTGAAATCATCGAAGTCGGCATAAAGATCGGAGGTCGCCAGATGAGAGCCCATAAAATCACAGGTAAACAGGATATTATCCTCTTTCAGGTAGGTAAACATGGTTTCCGGCCAGTGAACCCAGGGTGCAAACACAAATTCAAGTGTTTTATCACCGAGTGAAAGAATTTCTCTGTCCTGAACAACCATGAAAGATTTTTCATCAATCGGAAGAAGATCCATCAGCATATTTTTACATTTTTCATTTGTCACAATTTTTGCTTCAGGATACAGATCAAGAATAGCGGGGATGGCACCTGAATGATCCTGCTCGGCATGATTGGAGATCACATAATCTATCTTTTCAGTTTTTAGGAAATTCAGATTATCTATAAGGTCTTTTTCTAGATGGGGATCAACCGTATCTATCAGGGCCGTTTTTTCACTCCCTTTAACCAGATATGAATTATAGGAAGTACCATCGGGCAGAGGCACTATCTCGTCAAACATCCGACGCTGCCAGTCAATTGCCCCGACCGACCACACATTATCATTAATTTTTTTAACTCTCATCTTGTTTCCTCCAGTATTGTTAACATCGGATTATATAATTTTTTGTACTTTTTTCAAGAGAACCAAATTAAAAACTTATTTAATCGTTCCCATTATTCCTGCCGATCTTTCGGCAGCAGATCTATATATTCATCAACGGTAGATGCATCATATTTCATTTTTATCTCCATTAAAAGTGTTTAAAATTGAAACTATTGCTGTGGAGGATATCTGAAATATCTGGGAGTTTTATTACAATATGAGATATATTTATCTGCAAAAAGACTTTCAAGGTGTAATCTCTTCTGTAAGGATCATTCGATGCGCAATAAATGCATAGGAGATCAGCCCGGCAAAAATATACCATGAAGGCCATAACACACCAAAACCGAGCAGCAGTAGTCCGTAACCGACGATCTGCGGGTTCCTTGAAAATCTGTAGATCCCCATGTAATTGTAAGGTCTAAACTATTAATACCCATTGTCCTCAGCGATGGGCCGAGGGTTATGAAACCAAGTATAAGAATAGAGAATGATATGATACAGACCAGGATGGCCACAACATAAGAGATCAGCCCAACCTCAATTTTCGGCCAGTCAGTGTAGAGATAATATGGAAGATATAGGAGAAAGCCGTGAACAGTAAATACACCAAGCTGGGAAAATCCGGCAAACACCGTTAATTTTCCGTTCTTCAGGTATATATTCTTAATATAATTATTGTAATAAAAATAACTACAGGTTATCAGTATCGACTGAAGAAGAAGATAAAAAAGAATAAACTTTATATCGTATTCCATGAATTCCCCTATTCTATTTTACAGCTACTTGAAAATCGTTTCAAGCATATAAGAATCATGAGGTCAGAATTTAATTCGGCCTCTGAAGGATGTTTTTAATGATTCGGTCTGCCTGCCCATAAAATAAAAATCACTTTGACCTTCATTTTTTCTAAAAATTTCAATATCGGAATCAGCCATGGTCTCCTTGACGTAATTAACAGTCAGGAGAGAAGGATAATTTTTTTTATGAAAATCAACAGTAAAGGTATCCATCATCCAGTCAACATACCGGGAAGAGGTGACATGTTTATTAAGATCCAGATCAAAATAAGTGGAATGAACTTCAAAACTGTCATCACCTGAAATTTCAGGAAGCTTCTGAGGAAGTTCTGCCAATGCATGTTTGTCATTGAGGCGGTTAAAAATATCTGAACTGAAACTCTCTTTTCTTTTTGGACGTTTTGTCTCGCTGTCTATGGCAAGCCAGGCAGAGCCCGCCTTGACAACGATATCCCCCCGTTCATCCCTGCCAATAAAATCCCTGATATACAGAATACCGTTTATATCTTTCGGCCAGGTTTCAATTTCAACCACTTCATTCCACATCAACGGCCTTTTTAAATGAATTTCGAGACGACTCAATACCCAGAAAAGATTGTGCCCTTTCAGGTGTCTATAGCCGAATCCGAGGTTATCTGCAGAGAGGTATGCGGCATGTGCAAGAAAACTGAACAGAGCCCCCGGCCTCAATCTGGCCTCGATATCAGTATCTGCAGAGGTGATCTTAAAATCAGTTATTGTTATTAGATCCTCATTGGGATCAGTTATCGTAGTTTTATAGGCCATTATTAATTATAACACTATCGACAAAATGAGTTAAAAAAGATAACTACTTAAAAATAATAGCAGCCATTCTATTAAGCAACTTAAAGATTGTGGTCTGCTCCGGAAGTTTGTCTGTGTTGATCTGCATTGCAAGAGAGATATCACGCTTGGGATAATACTGCATGATCGATACATAACCGGGAAAAAATCCTGTATGACCGTAACTGATCCCGAATTCATTATTCCATATTATAGTTGCAAAACCATATAATGCATTATCAGAAAGATCTGTTTTTGGAAATGCAGGTTTGTGAATCTGCGCTAAAAGTTCCGTAGCAAATATCTCTCCGGAATGAAATTGTCTGCACCATTTAACGAGGTCAGAAGAATTTGTTACGACACCTCCACCCGTCCACTCCATCTGCGGATTAATTGGGAAAATACTGTTAACTCCAACCTTTTCAGGCAACAAAAGTTCTTTTACCAAACAATATCCTGTAACGAGCCCCGTTAGATTCCGTTTGTCCGCCGGTGCTGTAAACGGATGCCCGTACTTTAGCAGGCACCTTTTTTTCATCTCGGAATAGTAATCATTCCCGGTCACTTTCTCAATTATCATCCCAAGGATGATGTAGTTCGTGTCTGAATAGGCCCATCCCATCCCTGCTTCATGGAGAGGTTTCATATCAAATACTTTCTCAAGCCTGTCCTTTCCCGACCAGACTTTTTCAGGATTATCTCTCATCTCTTCCCATACTGACGGGTGAAAAGCGTATCTTGGAATTCCGGTTGTATGGTTAAGGAGCATTCTGATAGAGCTGTTCTCAATATTCGGGACTCTTTTGAGCCATTTTACCTCTTTAAAATATTTCAGAACCGGATCATCAAAACATATTTTCCCTTCTTCCATCAATTGAAAAATAACTGCAGCTGCATAGGTTTTACCGATACTTCCCGAAAACATGATATCGCCCGCTTTCATTTTTATTTTATTCTCAACATCAGAATACCCCGATGCCAAATTTATATATTTTTCTCCTTTGATCAATACAGAAAAGGTAAGGCCGGGAATCTCTTTAAGGTCGGCGATCTTATCAAGAGCAGGCTGCAGCCTGTCTGAAAGATCTGTTTCGGTTTTTGCAGAGACTGTGATAAAAATAAGCGACAAGGTGAAAAAAAATAAAAAAATTTTCTTCATTTATCTCTCCATAATTTTTTTAATAAAATTATAAATATCGTTCTTTTATGATCTTTAAATGGTGACGTTCATGACCCGCGATAAGGTATCCCAATGCGCTTATGGAGACATTATAACCACCCGCTATCCCGCCTCGGGTAATCATTTTTTCATCAAAACTCTTAAATAAAGCAATAGTTGAGTCCCTTACTTTATTATATTCATCGAGAAGATCTGTTATATTTCTGTCATTTGCTCGAGCATTCTCTGCATCCACATCCTGATCCACTCCCGGAAGTTCTGTTTTATCATTTCTGGCAAACCTCAATGCCCGATAACAGAACACCCGTTCATCATCGATAATATGGGCGAGGATATCCTTCATTGTCCACTTATCCGGTTCATATCTGAACATCAACATCTTTTCACTTTGATCTGAATAGAGTCTGTTTATCAGGATTCTCCCCTTTCCAAGATGATTTATCAGATTCCCGTCATCCGGAACCTGATCAAGATAAATGGTGGCATACGGCGGATATTCACCCTCTTTCGGTTTTTCAATTTTTCTCATTTTCATTTTTCCTGTAAGAATTTTTTATATCATTGATACGAATAAACTTCTCAAATGATTAGTTTCTCAGATTGATTAATACCGGGATCAGATATGCTGCTCCAGTTATAAAAAAATGAAGCATAAACAGATTGTGTATCAATGCCTTGCTTCTAAAATAAAAAACCTGCCAGACAGCCCTCCACAACCAGAGCAGGACCATACCCAGGTTAAATCCTAACGCCATCCCCCTGCATTCACTCAAAAATTCGGCATACACCAGTGTTATAATCCCGAGGAAAAAAAAGAGGAGAAGTAATGCCAGATGAATGGTATAGAATACCTTCTGATTCAGTTCTGTAACTTTTCTGAACTCAGCCCTCCACCTGAATAGCCGGTAATACCGGGTGTGAACAACCGCCATAACCAAAGTAAAAACCCCGCCAATATAAATGCTTATGAGAGACATTGTTTTCTCCTTTAAATTTTCAATCCGGAAAGAAAAAGTTTCAGTGCTTTCCAATACTGTTTGTGGCCGGGGCTGGATTTCCAGAGGGAGCGGGAGCCATGGACACCTTCTGACTCCGGGATAAAGAACGTTTTGTTCCCATCCGGAATGCGCTCGTATATCCCTTTCCAGTAATCATGCTCTTTTTTTGCTGATGTTATAAACACAGGGCATTTAACCTGCGCAGCATACTCTTTTATCTCTTTACCGTTAAATTTAAAATATTCTCCCGGAGAGAACGCAACAACAGCTGAAATTTTATCCGGATTTTTTTGTGCAAGTACAAAAACCAGAGATGCGGAGTATGAACTTCCCCAGACTATAATAGAATTTGAGGGATATTTAAGAATGGCAAACTTCAGTGCCGCTTCCAGGTCTGGAAACGCATCTGGGTATTTTACCCCCAGCCCTTTTGCGGATGCATGAATAACCGCTTCATTCTTAACACCGTTTACCCCTTTTCCGGACCTTTGATCGATCGCAATACAATTAAATCCGAGATCATTCAATAGAGGAGCTGTTTCCCTGTATTCACCCCGGCTGAATCCTGCTTGATGAAACAGGAGAATAACAGGCGCATTCTTGTCTGGCAAATCATACACATCCGCTTTGATCTTCAACCCGTTAGTGGTGCTGATTAAAACAGTTTCTCCTTTGAATTCAAGAGAATCAGGTTGGTCACTTCCTGCAACAGGGGTAAACATGATACATAAAACAAGCATTGCTAAAATTAATGATATTTTCATTGTTCTAATAGTCAACCACATTCCAGTAGTTTCCTGTTCCTCCTATATTCTCGATTATATTTAAAGATAACGCGTGGGAGTTTGTGTTCATGTTCTGCATCATCGTAAACATATTCTGTTTTGCATTGAACTCTCTCTGCATCTGAGAGACACTTTTTTTATGAGCTCCCTGAGGCGGTTTCCATTGCTGCCTGCTACCAGACCCCTGAAGATTACGGTTAAAATTATTTGAGATCTGATTTCTGTAGGCTGCTATATACTGATTTTTCTGGGCCGGGGTCATCCGTTTCCAATTTGTTTCAAACAGTTGCCAGATCAAACTGGCCGAACCCAGTAATTGCTTCTGATTCATTGGCATTGCATTAAAATTAGTGGACAATTGGGCGGAAAAATCTCTCCTGACCGAATAATTCGCGTCAATCTTCTGCCCCGACAATTCACTGTTGAAAATAAGATAATTTATATAACCCTCAACATCTCTGTTGGTCAGGATCAGATTGCTTTTCTCATCATAGGCCAGAACCGTTACATATCGGTTGATCACCCGGATCATCAGCGGTTTTTGAGATTCACTCATATTCCTTGTCAATTTGTAAAAGGCTGAAAACAATTCCTGCCTGACCAGACCTATCCTGTAGGGATCGGTCGAATTGTAAACTTTCTCCATCGCCGTTGCGATCCCGTTCAACTGTACCAATACCTGATCCGGAATCACATTAAACTCTTCAACCAGTTTCTGCTTCAGGTCCCGCATTTCACTGTCCTTTATTTTCTGTCCGACAATAAACTGGGTCAGATCAATTCCGGTCCGAAGATGGCCGTGGGTCAATTTATACACCCCTTTTTCCGCGATTACCCGTCCAGCTCCTTTTATTATCCTCCTCCCCCGGGATGCGGCTGTCGGTTGTGACGGATTGACCTTCTGATAATTTAATGCCATGCCGTTCGCATCTCTAAGCACCATGGCAGATGCAGAATATGACATCACTTTATAACAGACAGGATTTGTACCGGAAGCATCCCTGAGGCAGAATTGATCCCCTCCGCTGCTCCAATATCCGACGCTGCTTCCATTTGGATATGTCAATGAATATGTGAAGTCCCCCTTCAGGATAAGGATAACATTCTGCCTTGAATCTACCCATTTCCCCACAGGGGTTTGAGAACACAAAGAAACTGAAATGAGTATCTGAATAATGAAAGCTAATATTACTATTGAAAATTTTTTCATTCTGCCTCCGGGATGAATTAATTTTAATTAATGAAGGGGCTAAAATCAAACTGAGTTTTAATGAAAACCTTTGATAAGGTTTTATTCGCCGGCAAGTTGGCCGCAGGCTGATCGGATATCTCTGCCTTTTGACCATCTGACCATTACAGTCATCCCCTTTCCGGCAAGATATTCTGCGAATTCATCAATTTTTTTTTCAGAAGGTGTCTTAAACGGAGCAAATTTATTTGGATTGTAGGGAATTATATTGATTTTTGAAGGGATGCCTCTTAATAATTTTAGTATTTTAGTTCTATCTTCGGAAGAATCGTTTACCCCTTCAATGATCACATATTCAAAAGTGATCCTGTGCTTTCTTTTTGTCTGTCTGAAATATTCTATAATATCATCCAGGGACTCTTTTTTTGAGACAGGCATCACATTCTGTCTCTGTAAATTATCTGATCCATTCAGCGAAAAACTAATTTTAATGTTCGGGAAATCTATTTCAAGTTTTTTTAAATATTTCAGTATCCCGGCAGTGGAAACGGTAATTCTCTTTGGTGATATTCCAACCCCTTTTTCATTTGTCAACAACAAGAGGGCCTTTTTTAAGTTTTCATAGTTCAACAGAGGTTCACCCATCCCCATGAACACAAGATTTATTTTCCCTTTATAGTATTCCAGCTCTTTTTTCAACAATAGAACCTGAGAGATTATCTCGCCTGAGGTGAGGTCTCTTTTGAACCCCAGATTACCTGTCGCACAAAATTTGCACCCCAACGCACACCCAACCTGTGAAGAGATACAGAAAGTAAAGTGATTTTTCTCTTTGATCAGAACAGATTCTATCCGGCTTTTATCATGAAGTTCTATCAGAAATTTTTTGGTTCCAGATGGATCTTTATCAACTCTAACAATCTTATTGAGTGAAAAGTCCAGATTGTCATCCAAAATCTTTCTGTTCTCTTTACTGATGTTTCTCCACCCCGATGGATCAATAGTGATTTTTTTTAAAATCCAGGTAGAGATCTGAGAAGAAACAAACTTTTTTAATCCCAGACTTTTTATTGTCTCTTCAAGATCCTGTTCAGAGAGATCATAAAACCACTTCATCTTATTCAGTTTGTTTTGAAGTGGATATTTTAAACAAATTTTTTAGATTTCCCGGTATTTCCGAATATTTTTTAAAAAAGTTTTTACATTCACTATAACTGCCCTTTTGGAAAATATCTTCAAATCCGGCTTCCAGATTTTTAATGTTCCTTACCAGAAGATCTATATCAACAATAAGCTTTTTATTGTTCTTGTCTGTCGTGATCCCCCCCCTTTTATACAATGCGTTTAAAATTGTTGAAGAAGGACGACTTTCCCTCGATCCTGTTTTTATCTTCATATCCGCTATTTTTTGAATGATAAAAATATATATAACTTCTTCTTTCACTCCCTCTTCAAGCAATTCTTTTTCATCCATAAGAGAAATAAGTGTCAGATAATTAAGATCTGCCCTAATCTCTTCAGCATCATAGAACAGCTCTTTTAAACCATTTCCGATGAAATTTCTTTTTTCCCCCTCAGTTTTAATAGAAAAAGGGATAGTATAGTGAGCAAGATGGTGGAGAAAAATGTTTCTTGAAAGCTTCCCGGCATTCAGCCCATCAGATATTTTCTTTTTAAATATTTCCAGAGAGAGAGGTTTGATCTTATTTTTAAAATCATTTTCTATTCTGTTTTTCAGGAGAATCACCCCGGGATACATTGATGATATTTTCTCTGAGGAAGGGAGAACAATTGCCCGCTCTTCCTGATTATCAGAATAAATGACCTCAGAGATTTTAATAACATTTGACTCCGGAAAAAACCTTATATTCCGGCCAAAAATCCCTTTACCGATTTCAGATGTTATTTTTTTAAACAATTCATCGTTATTTTTATTATCTTCAGAATGTGTTGTTAATGCAATTGCAGAAAGGCTTTTGCTTGTTTTATCATATTTTACTATCAGATCGGACCGGGTCTCGGCAATGAATTCAGCTTTCGGGAAATTCTCAAACTTTTCATCTTTAAGATATTTTATAAAAGACACAAAATAATTTTTCTGAGCCTCTGAGTTCGTTGATTTAACAATCCTGCGTAATAGCCTGATTATATTCTGTTTCTGTTTAGAAAATGGTGCTGTACCTGCAGATTTTATATCCAATACCGATATCATTTTTGCAGATCTTTTAAAGAGTTTTAATTGTTCCTTTTTTTCTGCAGGATTCTTTTCTTCAGCCATGCCAGGGAACAAAAATCCCATTAATATTACTATCAGAACAATTTTCAAATACTTTTTCATTTGTTATAGAGATCAGATTCTTTGTAATGTTTGATGAGATCGTTTACGAAAACCTTAAAAACCGCAGAGGATGGGATTGCAAAGAGGAGGCCCCAAAATCCGAAAAACTGTCCGAAAATAATAATTGATATCAGTACCCATACAAAATGGAGACCTACTTCACGTCCAACGATCTTGGGGTAGAAGAACCAGTTCTCACTCCCCTTAACAATAAAGAATACCAGGGTTATAAGAAAAAGTTCCTTTACCGAATTGAAGTGGACAAAACCGATTATCATCGATATTGAATATCCGACAATTGTTCCGAAATAGGGTATTATATCTCCGATCCCGGCAAAAACACCTATAAGGATAGAGAAGGGCAGGCCGATCAGAGAAAGGCCGATCGAATACAAGACCGCAAGTATTACTATTACAATTGCCTGACCCCGGATAAATGCAGACAATATTAGGTCTATCTTCAAGAGTTTCCTTTTCGTCCTCCAGCGATATTTAACGGGAATAAGAGAATAAAATGTTTTATTGATCTTCTTTTGATCTTTAATAAAGTAAAATGAGAAGAGGGGAATAAGGATCATATAAAGCAAGGTTACCAATATTCCGTAAAGGCTGCTGAAAGCGGTCAAAAAGAATGTTGACAATCCTGACAGAGAACTGTTGATCCATTCGCTCATTTGTTCCATCAGATCAAAATCACCGATATAATCGGAGAAGTGTTTGTTAATATATTCTCCGAATCCCCTGACACTGTCAGAGAACTTCTTGATAATTCCCGGCAGTTTCTGAGCTGCATTCTGAGCCTGATCAATCAGATAAGGGATCAGATTGATCAAAAGAAAAACTGCAACAAATACAAACACCAATATCAAGATTGCCGAGATCAACCCTCTGGAAACATGGGTCTTTTTTTCACAATAATCAGCAATCGGGTTAAACAGATAAGCAAAAATTATCGAGAAAAAAACTGGGGCGGAAAGGAGAGGGAAATGTTTAAGGCTCATGATTGTTACAAGTATTATTATGACGTAGGCTATTAACGCATACAAAGAAGGTGGGATCTTAAATTTCCGCTTCATGTAATATGAATTATCAGAAAACAGAAATATTGTAAAGAAAGATGAATATTTACTTTTAAATTCTATTTAACTATAATTCACCCGGAGGAAGAAAGTGAATATAATTGAAGTTCTAAAAGGATTTGAAAAGAAAAAATTTTCTCCCGTACCGGGGATAGTCTATTCGAGCCTTTATAAGAAAGTGCAGAATAATTTCTACTATGAATTTGAAGCTGACAACGAACAATTCCTCTTTTCGCCCCTCTATGTTCCATTAAGAGGGCGTATGAGCAAGAAAGTTAAGGAATTCATTGAAAACAATGAAACCCTTCTCAACGAGATTAAGGATTTCATACTTAACTCCCTTTTTGTATACAGCGCTCTGATAGAAGAGAATTCTTATTATCTCACAAACCCGCAAAGTATTTTTATTGCAAGATTGATACACAAAAGAAACTTCCGCTTTGAAGCAAAGTTTTATGCCCATTATCAGGATGAGCTTGAATCCTCTTATAAAGATAAAATTTATGTAGGCCGCGATTTTCTGAATCTTTACAAATTCGAGAGAAAATTTCTGGGACTAAAAAAATATTATAAATCCCTGGAAGAGCAGAATGAGAAAATACAGGAGAGAGCAAAACATAAACTCCGTTATTATGAGGATTACAAGAAAAATTTCATGGATGAAATTGACTATCTTGTAAATGATGTTGTAAACGAATCAATGGAGAGAATCCAGTTTTTTCAGGAAACAAAAATATCAGATATTCCTAATGGAAATCTATCCGGAGTTCTTGATCATATCCTTTATCTGCTCAACCTTATGATCGAAATGAGGGACTTTACGGCTGAGTTTGAAAACAAATTGAGAATCCGTGAAGAAAATGACTTCGTCAAATATCTTACAAAATTCTCTAAGGATCTAATAGACGGCATCAGATATCTGAGGAAACTTACATTTCAGCTCCACCTTAAAATTTCTAAATATCAGATATAGACATGCTGAAATCATCATCCTGGATAAGGGAATATGCAAAGAACCATTCACTTCTTGATCCTTTTATAGATCATTCTGTAAGGGAAAATACCATCTCCTACGGTCTCGGACCATACGGGTACGACCTTCGGCTGTCAAAAGAATATAAAAGGATAAAAGATATAGAGACAGGGATTGATCCTTATACCGTATCGGATGAAGATTATGAGTCTCTTTCCGGAGAAACAATTGACATAGAGCCGAATTCCTATATTCTGGGTAAAAGCCTTGAATATATAAAAATGCCTAAAACAATAATCGGGCTCGTATTCGGAAAATCTACCTATGCAAGGTCGGGTATTCTGGTAAATGTCACTCCTGTTGAACCTGAATGGGAAGGCTTTCTGACGATCTCAATATCTAACGTCTCAGCGAACAGAGTAAAACTCCATCCCCTTCAGGGTATCGCTCAGATAATTTTCTTTGAAAGCGATATGCCTCCGGTTTACTCCTACAGCGATCTTGACGGTAAATATAATAAGCAAAATGATATTACCATCTCAAAGATTTAGAGAGGACCTCAATGCTATCCTTAACTCCGCTCTGTTATCAGTAAAACCTGAAACCCTTTTAAAAAGCAGAGTAAGCCTTGACAAAGATATCCTGAGGATATTGGACGAAGAATTCTATCTGCCGGAATATCGCAATATCCATATGATAGGTATCGGAAAGGGGGCGCTCTCATTATACAAAGTATTTTCAGATATTTCAGGGTACCGTACAAACAGAGGTATTATCATTTCAAGTGAAGAATATTATCCTGAAATAGAAAATGTTGAGTTTATAAGAGGGGATCATCCGGTCCCAGGGAAAAACAGTCTGAAATCTGCAGAAAAATTGAAGCTCTTCATTAAAGGAATTAATGAAAATGACCTTGTCATAGTTCTTCTTACCGGAGGGGCTTCTTCGATGGCTGTCTCACCCCCCGAGGGGATATCAATAAATGAACTTTCACGGGTGAACGATCTACTGATAAGATCAGGAGCAGAAATTGAGGAGATCAACACAGTAAGAAAGCATCTCTCAACAATAAAAGGGGGGATGCTTGCAAAGATGGCCCATCCTGCAAAGATAATTTCGCTTATCATATCCGATGTCATTGGATCAAACCCGGAGACTATCGGATCCGGCCCCTTTTACGGAGACCAGACAACTTTTAGCGACGCACTTAAAATAATTCGTAAATACAATATTGACAAGAATTCTATAAGAAAAATTATTGAATATTTAAAAAGAGGAGAATCTGGTATAATTGAGGATACCCCTCCCCCCAACGACCCTGATTTTAAGAATAACAGAACATTTATTATAGGGAAAAACATAAACGCATTAATCGGTGCTGCATCAATGGGGAAGAAACTGGGCTACGTAACAGAGATTCTGCCGAATGAAATGAGAGGAGACGTAAGGAAGGCTGCACAGACATTTGCTGATATTATTAGGAAAAGGGCAGGAGAAAAAAGGGAAGGTAAAGAGCTTATACTATTCGGGGGTGAGTTCACGGTTTCAGTAACAGGCAAAGGTAAGGGGGGAAGGGTACAGGAATTCCTTTTGTCAATGTTGGAGAAACTAAAGAATGAATCGTTTCCCTATCTTATTGCAGGAGCAGGAACAGACGGCAGGGATGGGAATTCAAATGCAGCAGGTGCCTGGATAGACAGCAGTACCATTGCAGAAATAGAAGGAATTCCCGGGGATGTAATTCGCAGCTACCTGGCAGATAACGATTCAGGTTCATTTTTCAGGAAGATCAATCATCTTATCCACACGGGAACTACAGGGACAAATGTTATGGATATATTTTTGGTGTTTTTGGGATAATCTATCCGCCGCTGATCAGGTGGAGAGCAGTAACATCATCACCATTTTTTATTACCGAAGAAGAATAATTATCTTTTTTTATTAATTTTCCGTTTATTTTAACTATTATCATAGGGAAAGTGTAGTTTTTTAACTTCAGCAATTCTTCAACATTCATCTCTTCATAATCATCAAATATTTCTTTCCGGTTATTAAGCAGGATTTTCATTAAACCTCTCAAACTATTTTAACCCTCTCTCCTTTACTATGCTCAACAACCTGCCCTATAAGATGATGCTTCTCTTCAAGTGATTTTAGTAATTTTTCAACCTTTGAAAGATCTTTGTGATCAATAATAAGGATCATCCCTATTCCCATATTAAAAACTCTGTATTGTTCGGATTGATTAACTTCTCCTTTTTCAATAAGAAAGTTGAAGATATCAGGAACTTTCCAGGTCCGCTCTATCCTGACGCCAAGCCCCTCAGGAAGTATCCTCGGAATATTATCAGTAAATCCGCCTCCTGTAACATGTACCATTCCTTTGATCAGATCCTTATCAAGTAATTTTGAAACAGGTTCCAGATAAGATCTGTGAGTCTCAAGGAGCTCCTCTCCTATTGATCTGTTCAATCCATTTACTCTATCATTGATATCCATTTTAAGTTTTTCGAAAACGATATGTCTGGCCAGAGAATACCCATTGGTATGAAGTCCTGTAGAGGGGAGTCCCAGGAGCAGGTCTCCTGGTTTTATATTTTTTCCATCAATTATCTTATCTTTGTCAACAATCCCCACAATGAATCCCGCAACATCATACTCGTTTTTTTGATAAAAACCGGGCATTTCAGCTGTTTCACCACCTAGAAGAATAAAATTATTGTCCACACAACCATCAAGGAGTCCTGAAACGATCTCTTTTATTACTTCCGGCTCAACCTCACCAGTGGCAATATAATCAAGAAAAAAAAGGGGTTTCGCTCCATAAACAAGGATATCGTTCACACAATGGTTAACCAGATCTTTGCCGATTGTATTGTTAATCCCGGTTTTGAAAGCAATTTTCAGCTTTGTCCCAACACCGTCTGCAGAAGAAACAAGAACAGGATTTTTCAACCCGGCTTGAAGCGGATAAAATCCGCTGAACTTTCCGATCTCTTTAACACCGTATTTTCCTGCCATTTTCCTGATCTCTTCAACTGCTTTATTTCCCTTATCTATATTAACACCGGCTTTTTTATAAAGATCTTCGCTCATTTGTTTTCCCTTTAATCCTGAATTAAAACCAATTTTAGTTTCAATACCCGCAATTGTCAATCATCACCCCACTGTTTTCCGCCTATACTTTTTCTCTTTGAAAATATACTCCTACAGCCAGGACCCAGAAAACCACTGCTCTGGCCACAATAAACACCAACAATCTTTTGCCTTCAAGAACCGGATCCAGAGTCAAGAGGGTTGCTACAAGGCATATATGCATAAGCACAACCAGGAACAGGCTCTCTGTCCGTTTATACATCCAAACCATAAGAATTCTGTAAGGAGGAAGCCATGAAAATAGTTTGGCCATGAGCAATACAAATGGAAGCAATGAGCTGAAGCTGTCTTTTGCCCAGAAAAGAGGGAAATGCCAGGCCCCCCAGAGCAGACCTGTTATTAAACCAATCTTTGTTATCGAATAATTTGCTTTCATCCGGTGAACCACAAAACCTGTCCAACCGAGTTCCTCGAAAAGCCCGACTGTGATGCCACCGATCACTGCCATGGTAAGCAAATTTCCTTTTTCAGCTGAAATAAATATAGTGGGGCTGAATTGTGATGAAAAAAAGGATAGAAGCAATAATACCGCCAGGGTTGAAAGAGGGGCTGTCAGGAGCGCAAATGCATACCACTGGATACCAGTTCTCCATTTAATCAACCGAGATTTAAGTGCACTGTAGCCGGAGCGGCCATAAATTAGGCCTGTCATTATCAAACCCGCAATACTCGGTCCCAAAAGGATCGCCACCCCAAGGCTTGCCGCCTGCTCCTGAGAAACCGGGAATCCACCAGAACCGGCCAATATAAAAACAGCTGCCCATGAAATAATGAAGGTCTGAAAAAAATAGGCCATAAGTGGATGTTTTTTCATGACATTGGAATCTTTGGTCATTCTATTCCCCTTAATCTGTAAATTATTATTTAAGATTTATGACTTATTTATTCCAAATGTAAATGCACTTGAATTCTTCCAAAACATAATAATTATGTCAACATTCTGTCCGAAATTCACCTTAAGAATTTTTGTAGAAAAACTGGAAATTCTATTCATTTCCATATCAATCTTATTCAGCATATAATTCTCTTCTATCACTATTTTTAAAGGACGGTTAAAATGAAAAAAGCATTGTTATTGATCCTGATTGTTTTTCTGGTCATTCCACTGATATCCGGTTCGGTTGAAAAAACGGAAGATATCCTGGGTAAAATAAGAAAATTGAACAGCAACAAAGAGTACGCAAAAGCCCTGGAGCTTTCGAATCAGTGGATCCAAAAAACCAAGGCCACAGAGAAATTTCTGAGAGCAAAAGTTAATGCATTGATGGGGCTGGAGCAATTCAAAAATGCTTATAAAACTGCCGTTCAGTATTATGAGATAATTTCCAGAAAATCTCCCTGGCGGTGCATGGAAATAGTTTCCATTGCCTTGAAGATGAAGGATATGGAAAAAGCCTATCACTGGATGGATAAAGCAGTGGGGCAGGGCCTCCTCTCCTATGGGGAGTTGTACAACAAGGAGTATGAGTCCCTAAGAAAGGATCCCCGGTTTGAGAATATCATCAAACGGATCAAGGCGGAGATCGGTATCGGAAAGCCGGCAAAGGATTTCAGTTCTATCCTGATATCAGGAAAGAATTTTTCACTGTCTGACTTAAAGGGAAAAGTAGTACTGATAGATTTCTGGGCAACCTGGTGCCCGCCTTGTGTAAAAGGGATCCCTCATCTTAAAGAACTTTACAAAAAGTATAAAGACAGGAATTTTGAAGTCATTGGAATCAGCCTGGATAATAAAAAGGAACTTGTAGACAAATATATCGCCAAAGAACAGATAAAATGGAGAATGATCTATTCCGGAAAAGCCTGGTCAGATGATATTGCCAGGTTGTACAAGGTCAATCTGATCCCGTCATACTGGGTGATAGACAAAAAAGGTATTTTAAGAGATTTCGGGATGCATCTCAGAGACGAACATAAACTTGCAGAAGCGATAAAAAAAATACTTTAGGTCTAAACACTCAAAAGGTGGTTATCTACTTATAGATACTTCCATTGTGCTTTAGCCATCCACCGCGATTACTACCATCCGGATCATGATGTGTCCAATGAACAACACCACCCTTGGGGTTCCACTCAAATTCTCCGTAAAATTCCACCAGATCACCCTTTTTCAGTTCATTAATCCTGGGAGCAATATCTATATTGTGGGCAATCAGTACTGTATGTTCAGGCGAGAGTCTCAGAATAAATCGTTGATGCCTGTATCCATAATTGTCATCGCTGAGTATTTGGCTCACATCTCCTTCGCCCTTCACCCAGGCATTGGAAATTTTTTTATGTACTGCACTTAATATCTCCTGATTGATTCCCTCATGACGGTGATCCAGAGTGTCAGGAATCCGTTCACCCTGCTGTACATAAAAATACACCGCCAATCCGATCAGAAGTATAAACAGAATATTTTTAACTTTCTTCATTTTTCCAGAATAGTTTTAACCCGTCCTACCTGTCCGTCTTCCAGTCTTACTTTTATCCCATGGGGATGAACAGATGATTTTGTAAGGATATATTTTACAATACCCTTTGTCAGTTTACCGCTTCTCTGATCCTGTTTTAAAACTACTGCAACCTTAAATCCCGGCTTAACATTCTCTCTTTTATTCCCTTCCATAATATCTTCCTGTTTTAATTTTACTTAGAAAAATTTATTTTTTGCTTTTTCTGTAGGATTTTAAGGTATTATCTCTGTTTTCCTTCTTTTTCTTCGCTGCAAAAAACTCCTGTTTCATTTTTTGTTTCTCTTTTTCCCACTCCTTATTTTCCGCTGCTGTCCTCGGTTTATCCGTCTGGGGGAAAGGGTTGTCATTAACAACCTTAATTTCCTGCTTTATCAATTTTTCAATATCTTTTATAAAAATATTCTCTTCCGGTTCACAAAGAGAGATAGCATTACCATTTTCCCCGGCTCTGCCGGACCTTCCGATTCTGTGAACATAAGTTTCAGCTATATTAGGTATATCGTAATTAATCACATATTTCAGTTTATCAATATCAATTCCCCTTGCAGCAATATCCGTTGCAACAAGCACTCTTATCTCTCCGGCTTTAAATTGTGTCAGCACTTTTTGTCTTTGATTTTGAGCTTTATCGCCATGAATAGCAGCTGTACTTATCCTCTCTCTTTTTAAATTACGGGCTATTCTGTCTGCCCCGTGTTTTGTCCTTGAGAACAGCAGAACCTGGTCGATCTTCCGATCCTTTAATATATGAAAAAGGAGATCTTTCTTTTTTGATTTATTCGTATAATAAATATAGTGTGAAACAGTCTCTGCAGCAGAAGAGATGGGGCTGACATCAACCTTCCTCGGGTTTGTTAATATTTTCCGCGAAAGTTGTACAATATTTTCCGGCATCGTTGCCGAGAAGAAAAGAGACTGCCGTTTTGCGGGCAATTTTTCGATTATTTTTCGAATATCATGGATAAAGCCCATATCAAGCATTCTGTCCGCTTCATCGAGAACAAAATATTCAATATCCTTTAATTTAATGAAACCCTGATCCATAAGGTCCAGCAATCTTCCGGGTGTTGCAACAAGAATATCTGTACCTCTACGAAGTGCATCTGTCTGTTTCCCCTGGGGAACACCGCCAAAAACAACTATATTTTTCATGTTTGTGAATTTCCCGTATACCGTAAAACTCTCGCTGATCTGAATTGCCAATTCCCGTGTAGGTGTGATGATAAGCGATTTGATTATTCGTGCTCCCTTACTTTTCTTTCGTGAAAGAAACAAATGCTGCAGGATCGGAATAGCAAAAGCTGCCGTTTTTCCCGTCCCTGTCTGTGCACTGCCCAGCACATCGCTTCTGTTTAAAATCAAGGGAATGGCCTTAGTCTGTATAGGAGTCGGCTTTATATATTTTTCTTCTTTCAGAGCCCTTAATATCGGTTCGATAATTCCCAGCTCTTCAAATTTCATAATTAAATAATCCGTTCCTGTATATTTCACAATTCATCTGGTTTTCCCTTAAATGGTATGTATAGGGTCTAGTTTAGTTTTAATACAGGTATTTGTCAATTAAAGTTATGCAGTACTTCTTATCTCTATTGTTTTTAAAAAGGAAATATACTTAAGAAAGGTAATGTATTATTCCAACACATTTTATCCAGTTTTATTTTTTATGAATGTTTCGTTGTAATATTCTTCAAACGCAGTTCTCAATTCTTCTTTCGTGTTCATGACGATCGGTCCGTTCCAGGCGATCGGTTCTTTCAGCGGCTTACCCGATAGAAGGAGAAACCTGAAATCCTTACTTTTTGCAGTCGCCTCAACTTCATCTCCCTCATCAAAGAGTGCCAGCATCCCATTCCGGAACAGTACTTCCCTGTTACTTTCTAAATATCCTTCACCTTCAATCACATATGCAAAGACTGTATGCCCCCTTTTAACCGGGTGGTGCCATTCAACACCGCCAGGAGCAGACACATCAAGAAATTCAGGATCAATTATCACATCTTTCACCGGCCCTTCAGTTCCTTCAATTTTACCGGCTATTACTCTTACCGCCACACCTTTTTCCAGTTTCAGTTCCGGTATCTCTTCTGATGAGAATTCTCTATATCTTGGATCCATCATTTTATCAACAGCAGGCAGATTTGCCCACAATTGAAATCCGTGCATCCTTCCTTTATCATCACCTTCCGGCAGCTCCTGGTGGATTATCCCGCTCCCGGCCGTCATCCACTGTACATCACCCGGGCCTATAACCCCTTTATTTCCCAGGCTGTCACTATGCTCAACATTACCTGCCAGAACATATGTGATAGTTTCGATTCCTCTATGGGGATGCCATGGGAAACCTTTCATATAATCTGCAGGATCATCGGAACGGAAATCATCGAGAAGTAGAAACGGATCGAACATCTCAGGCTCATTAAATCCGAATACTCTGTTTAAATTAACCCCCGCCCCCTCAACCATAGGTTTACTTTCATATATTTTCTTTATTTTCCGTATTTCATTCATTGTGCAATCTCCTTTATTAGTCAATACATTAATAATACATGATTTGTTTAGAATTAGTACTTATTTTGATTTCAGCCGCAATTGGTTCAATATTTCTTAAACCTAATAACATTTGTTTGACTTGAACCATAAATCATATAAAATAGAGTATTTCAGGAGATAATATGTTTGAAAAAGAACTAGAGGTAGGTTTGGAAGCTGTCGATAAGGCAATGAAGATCAGCAGGAAGATCCAGAAAGCACTTACCGCAAAGGATAAACTCGATAAATCGGACAGAAGTCCGGTAACTATAGCAGATTTCGCTTCTCAGGCAGTTATCTGCAGCATTCTAAACAGCTCATTCCCTGATATCCCCATAGTAGGGGAGGAAGACTCCACAGATCTTAAAAAACCTGAAAATGGAGAAGTCTTAAACAACATAAATAAATTCCTGAAAAATGAGAAAGAGGTGTTCAAATGCCTTTATCATCAGGATATTCTAAAGAGCATCGATCTCGGTAACGGAAAAGCAAACAATGATTTATTCTGGACTCTCGATCCCATCGACGGGACCAAGGGGTTTCTTCGAGGTGAACAATATGCAGTCGCCCTTGCGCTTATAAAGAACGGTAAGGTAATTCTGGGAATATCGGGTTGCCCGAATCTGAATATTGAAGGGGAAACAGGAAATGAAGGATTCGTTTTTTATGCAGTCAGAAATGAGGGCTCATATATGATCAATTGTCAGACAGAAAAAATAGAACAGATAAAAGTGACTGATCATCTTGACAAATCTAAGATGAGATTTGTCCAAAGCTATGAATCAGGCCACGGCAACCTGGAGCTTCAGATAGATATTGCAAAAAAACTGGAAATAGGAGAACCCCCCGTTCAGCTTGACAGTCAGGTCAAATACGGGATCGTGGCATCAGGAAATGCCGAGATATACCTGCGAATCCCAAATCCCAAATCACCGGATTACAAAGAGAAGATCTGGGATCATGCGGCAGGGAGTATTATAGTAGAGGAAGCGGGAGGCGTTGTTTTAGACATCAACGGAAAATCTCTTGATTTCAGTCTCGGTTCTAAACTGGAAAGCAACACAGGGATTTTAGCAACAACAAAAGGGCTTCAAGAAGAAATACTCGAGATTATAAGCAATTCCTGATCCTACAGGATTAATCGACTTAAATGGAATTGATACAGATTGGAAAGATCGTCTCTCTGATCGTTATCCTCTTAATCCTTCTTAAACTGAAAACTAACATTTCACTGGCCCTGTTTATACTGTCAATTTACTCTATATTCCTTTTTTCTCTCAACATCAGATTGGTAGTCTCGTCTTCATTTGACATTCTTATAGATAAGACATCTGTCAGGCTATACATAATAATTATTTCAGTATTGTATATAACTATGATACAGAAGAAGAAAAAAATGTTTGACCAACTCCTCTCTTCTCTGAGATCCATTTTCAGAAATGATAAGATTGTCTCTATGACTGCACCTTCAATCATAGGACTGCTTCCAATGCCCGGAGGAGCTCTTGTCTCTGCACCACTTGTAGAAAAAGCAACCGCTAAAATGGAAATGAGCAATGAGTTCAGGACATATCTGAACTACTGGTTTCGTCATATTTGGGAATTTGTATGGCCGATCTATGCCGGGCTCCTGCTGTTCGAAGCTATGTCCGGTATAACCCTTAAAACAATAGTTTATCATCAGATTCCCTATACCATTTTAAATATCCTTACCGGATATATAATTATTTCCTACTACATCAGATCTAACAAAATTAAAGTTATCCGGAATTCCAGAAACGGGAATGCTGGAAATACAATAAAAGATTTTATAGCTGGAATCTGGCCTGTTTTGATGATTATATTGCTCTTCTTCATTTTTTCCGTACCTCTTTATATTTCTATGATCCTGACTTCTGTAATGCTTACTCTTATAAAAAGGATCGATCTTAAAGAAGTTTCAGAAATGCTTTTTTCTAATCTGATAGGGAGAACCATGATTCTGATGGGCTCGGTTCTGATTTTTCAGAAGATAATATATATTTCACATATCTTCGGTTCGGCCAGTCCGCAAGACCTCTCTTTAACATTCCTTATTTTTCTTTGTTTCCTGATCTCTTTCTCGATCGGCTTTCTTACCGGAGTTAATACTGCTTATATTGCCATCTCTTTCCCCATACTGCTACCTCTTATCCAAGGCCTCCCAAATTATGTAAACTTATCTGTGTATATTTATGTGATCGGTTTTTCAGGGATACTTCTTTCTCCTGTCCATCTATGCCTCGTTTTTACAAATGAATATTTCAAATCAAACCTTCTGAAAGTTTATAAATATCTTTTTCCTCCGGTATTTATTTTAATGATATTTTCAACTTTAATAGTCTTATTCACGTAGACTATACTTAAGAATTTATATTGACAATATTATGTTAATTATTTAGACTATGTGAACCGCAAGGTGGAGCTGAGCAATGTATAAGATTGGATTGACAGGTGGGATATGTACAGGAAAAACTTACGTTCTCAAAGTTCTTGAGGAGGTGGGATGCTATACTGCCAAAGCGGATATTATCGCAAAAAACATTATTTTTTCAGAAAATTCAGAGATATCATCAAAGATTGTTGAAGTTTTCGGTAAAGATATATATGACAAAGATTCGGGTCTAAACAAAGAAAAATTCTCTAAATTACTTTTTGAAGACCCTGAAAAAAGAAACTTCATCAACAACTTCATTCACCCTCTGGTTACAATAGAGAGAGATAAAATGTATAAAGATCTTGAGAAAGCAAAGATCGAAGGATATTTTGTCTATGAATCCGCTTTACTGGTTGAATCGGGAACTTATAAATCTTTTGATAAGATCATTGTGACCTATACAAATCCTGAAGAGCAGATGAAAAGATTAACAGAGAGAGATAACATAAAAGAAGAAGAGGCAGGTAAAAGAATACGGGCTCAATTTCCGATATCCGAAAAACTCAAAGTTGCAGATTATTCTATCGATACCACAGGATCATTTGAAACTACCAGAAAAAACACATTAGAAACTTTCCATTTATTAAAAAAAAATTTTGAAGAGAACAAAAAATGACTAATTCTAAATTATTATCAACATCACTCAAGATACTGAAACTTCCTAAAGGCTCAGGAATCGAAGAAATAACCAGGGGATACCTTAATCTGACAAATTCAGCAAAGTTTAATAAAGTTTTCATCCTGAATGAAGAATTAAGAGAAGAGTTCATTAAATATCATGAAGCATACGTTATCTCAGTCAGAGAAATATCAGACAACAGTTCGGATTCATCTCCTGGATATTACCCATCCGGACATATTTTTGACATCCTTTATAATCAGGGGATTTATCATCTTTTAAAAGAGAATTATTTGAAAGCTGGGGAAAAACTTGAAGAAGCAGCCCGAATGAAGAAAGATAATGTGAACCTACAGATATATCTGGGATACATTCTTCACAAAAGAAAAAACTACTATGCTGCCGAAAATTATTTTTTAAAGGCAAGTCAAATGGACAGCGAGAATGAGTATGCTGTTTTTCTTCTCGGAAAAACCTATATGAGCGCAGGAAAACTCGATAAAGCTTCTGCAACTCTCAGAAAAGTTGAGAAAATGTCTTTCTACAATAATGAAATTAAAGCTGAGACTAAAGATGCTTTCAGGGAAATTGAAAGACTCAGGATTAAGAACAGTAAAAAATCAATTATCTCCCGGGTCTTCAAGAAATAGTTCATCCTTATAAAGATCCTTCTCTCCCTCACTTTTAGCAATAATTACGGTTCCTATACTGTCACTGAAAACGTTGATCATTGTCCTGAACATATCGAGAGGGCGGTCAACTGCAAGCATTGTCCCGATTATTATTGCAACATCGGCATCTTTGAAACCTATTGCCTGAGTGACAATAAATATAACAACCAGTCCCGCACTTGGAATTCCCGCTGCACCTATAGATGCAAGCAATGCTGTTACAACTACAATAAACTGCTGCATCAAAGTTAGTTCCAGACCCATAACCTGACTGATAAAAATAACTCCCGCACACTCATAGAGAGCTGTTCCGTCCATATTAAGTGTGGCGCCCAGAGGCAGAACAAAGGATGAGATACGGTTTGATACCCCGGCATTTTTTTCAACATTTCTGATTGTCAGGGGAAGAGTTGCGGATGAAGAGCTGGTGGAGAATGCAGTAGCAAGTGCAGAGGCCATAGCTTTGTAGTGCTTAACAGGATTTATTCTGGTAAGGAGAAAAAATAGTAGAGGCAGAGTAATCAGGAGATGGATTGAAAGGCCTGCAGCTATTGTGAACATATATTTTCCGACAGCTTTTATCATATCAAAGCCGGTATTCGCTACCACCTTAGACATTAATCCGAAAACACCTATCGGTGCAAATTTAATGATTATTTCCGTAACTTTCATCATTAATTCAAAAAATGAATTGAATATATTTTTGATAAGGTCACCATATTCCGGCTTTAACTTTGAAATACCCACACCAAGTACAATCGAGAAAAATATTACACCTAGCATATCACCGGAAGATGCAGCATGAACAGGATTCAACGGGATCATCCTAATTAAAATATCCATCAGTGAACCTGGGGTTTTCAGGTCACCTGGATCAAATCCCTGATTAACGGGAATATTAACTCCGACACCCGGTTTCAGAAGATTTGTCAGAGTGAGTCCTACAAGTATTGCCAGCATACTTGTGACAACATAATAGATCATTGTCTTGAGTCCTATTCTTCCGAGTTTCTTCCCTTCTCCTATGTTTGAAACACCACTGACGATAGAGGTGAAGATTAGCGGGACTATAATCATTCTTAAAAGCCGGATGAATATTGTTCCGAGGGAGGAGATAACGGTGAATAGGGTACCGGAGGGATCGTTACCGTATATACTTTGAAAAACTACGCCTGCCATAGCGCCCAGGACCATTGCAATCAGGATCTGCCAGTGAAGTTTCAACTTCATAATTCCTCCTTTGGAATCATAGAAAATTATGTTATAGTTTTTATTCTAATGAAATGGACCGTCATTTTCAAGGAAACGTTTTATATCTCATCAATACACCTTTCCACTAAAATTCTGGGGTTTCTCGAAAAACTTCTAATTGCATATGTTTTTGGTGCTTCGGAAGTTTCTGATGCATATTTTTTCTCATTTTCAGTTTTTATAATAATTTTTGACTTTTTTAACGAATCTACATCTCCCGCACTTCTTCCTGAATATGTAAAATCCAGCTCCATTGAAAACAAGAAGAATCTTTTTAATTCAGCATTTTCATATCTGCTGACAACAGGGATAGCATTATCTTTTCTCATATTTTTATTTTCTCCCTGGATCATAGAAAATTTTTCCAATTTTCCTCCTGTGACAGCAGGAATGGCTATCTCATATTTAAGGGTAATCTCCCTTGGAATAGGATTTGTGATAGCATCAATTTCAACTTATCTGTTTATCAATGCCGATCAAAAATTTCTCCCTGCCTCAATGGGAGACCTCATGTTCAAGGTGACAGGCTCCGCTCTCATCCTCTACACATTCATTGATAAAAATATCGGACTCCTCCCTCTGGCTATCGGAATCGCCCTAGGATCAGTGATGAAACTCTCCACCCACATTATCTATCTAAGGAGAAAAGGGGTGAAACCTTCGCTCGATTTCAACCCCTCCATGAAAAAAGTACTTAGCCTTTCCGCTCCGATGATAATCGGGATCTTTTTTGCCAAATTCAGGATAATTTTTGACAATTATCTGGTTTCAGGAATGGCTGTAGGAAGTGTTACAGCTCTCCAATATGGATATAAGGTCATGGAATTTGGAATTGTAGTCTTGCTTGAGCCATTTTCCACTGTTATATTCCCGGAATTTGTAAGATTAATTGAAGAAACAGAGCTGTTTATTGAAAAAATATCTTCCGGTTTGAAGCTGCTGCTAACGATCTTTCTTCCGGTATCTGTATTAGCATATCTATTCAGGCTGGAGATAATTACAATATTGTTCGGTCGGGGGGCATTTGAACAGACTGACATAATTATAACTTCTGCTGCATTTTCATACTACGCATTGTCAATGTCCTTTATCTGCATAGATCTGCTTTTATCCAGAAGCCTGTTTGCTCTGGGAGACACAACATTTCCTGCAATATTTGAAGTAACTTCCATAATTTTTCATATTCTATTTGCTTTATCATTCAAATCTGCTGGAATACATATAATTTCGCTCTCATTTCTCCTGAACAGAATAATTAAATCTTTCCTTCTTTACATAAGGTTCAGGACCAAAACCGGATCCCAACTGAAAGTCGGTACTTACTCTCTAAAAGTCATTATTTTACTTTCATTCGATATTATTTTCATAGGATTTTTGAAAAATTCGATCAAGCTGTTGGAAAACAGTGGGATTTTGACATTTGCCATATTATCTCTAATATTCGCTTTTTTCTATCTTGCCGGGATATATTTCACCGGAATCCTGAAAGAGATAATTAAGATGATTTCAAAACCTGATGTTCAAGAGCGAATTGCTCCTTCAAATTGAGAAAACAATAATCCGAGGAGGGACTCTTCGGAATAAAAAATATTTTTTTTCAAATTGTTGATAGTTGGAGAAATATAATTGAAAAACTTTTTGTTCCCCGAATAATTTTGATAACCGAAAGTCCCCAAAGCTTTAATGTTTCTCTGATAGGCCGTCAGAAAAATCTGTTCCATTTCATCTTCATTTTTATTTTGAAATATAGAGAGAAAATATGCAGAATGCTCTGGCTTCATATAAGAATCAAATACAAATGAAACTGCATCATAGTATTCGGGAGCCTGCAGTGAATCCTGAAAATCTATCAGAAATAAATCTCCGTCTCTAAACAATATGTTTCTTGAATGAAAATCTCTGTGGGCAAAAAATCTTTTATTGTTCAATTTATAAAGTTTATCAAGTATTTCCTTAAAAAGTTCATCATGTTTTCTCCACTTAGGGATCAGGTTTTTCACAAAGTTTTCAATAAAAAACTTAATTTCGAACTCTATTTTATTTTTATCCATTTTGTATCTGGCCCGGTCCAGCGGTATACTTTTCAAGCATTCTAATATAGAGTGAATTTTTATTTTGATTTTCAACAGATCTTCTTCTGTTGCTTCAGACAAATATTGTTGCAGGGAAATATCCCCAATATCTTCTTGAATCAGTATTCTTTCTCCGATCTGATCAATTATTTCAGGAACATTAAGCCCATTACTCCTGTATAGCTCAGTATATACCCTTATCCTCTCTATCTCTTCCGGATTGTCACGGGGATAAACCATTGCCACCAAAGCCCCGCTTTCGCTAACAATCCTGTAATATTCTCTTGATGATGCATCTCCGGCCAGTTTTATAACTTTATCTATATTACGGATATTTTTTTTGAGCAGGACGGTTACAGCCTTTTCAGCTTTTTCTCTCATATTCAAACACCAGGATTTTTTCTCCAGGGACAAATGAAACTATGAATTTTCCGGAAAGAGCCTCAGGCCCTATGATCACATGGGGTGCAAACCCGGTCATACGGTTCCTGAATTTCAGTAAAGGCCATATTTCCGCATTGTTCCGTACAAAAATATACTTCCCCAGCTGAACATTTACAGGTCCAAGTGAATATTTAAATACCTTTCCATTTGAAAGATATTTTGACCTTGGGGTCAAAATTATCCCCATCTTTGAAGCAAAATCACTTCTAACTGATATGTTTTCTGCACCGGTTTCAATAATCGCAAGGCCATTCTTTGAATTACAAATTACAGGTACCATAGGATATTTATATCCATACCACGGTATTTTCATAATCACATTTTTGTCGTTTTTTAATATGTCTGAATCAAATTTCTCTTTTGTCCTTAAGATAAAACGATTATTAATAAAATCAAGAGAAGCAATTCTGTTTTTTATCATTGCCGGGTTTAAATTAGCATCAAAAAAATCAGAACGGGGTTTAGGAACGTAATTGCCATACATCCCCGAAAGAGAGAATTTGCCAAAATCGACCGACTTGGAAAAGATATTAAATCCATCAAGATTTCCTGATTCTGCTCCAACCTGAACCACTATCCTCCCCCCCCTTATTGATTTCAGATCCTCTCTCAGATTTCTGCTGTGGATCAACCATCCCGAAGTATTCCCTGTGTCGAGCAGAATACTATATGTTTTGTCCCCTATGTTCAGAGCGATACTTCTCAACGCTCCCTTCCCTTTGTTCTCAAATGGAATTTCAATTTTTTCATTATCAGAATCAACCCGGAAAATCTTTTCTGTTTTTCTTTTATATAACTTATAGTTCTGCTTAAGATTGCGATAATATTCTTTATTCTTTTTTTTGAGGATTTTCATCCTCTCTTTGTAAAGGAGAGACAACTTTTCAAAATCTTTAACTATCCTGTAAAATTCTGATGAAATGAGAAAAAAGATATGGGAATTACCAAAACCAGATTTGTGATTGCGAAGTTCTGAAAGAAAAAGTTCAGCCTTATCGAAATTCCGCCTGTACAGTTCAACATAAAATCTGAGTTGTATAAATACAGCTGATCGACTGTCTTTATCATCTGAAATTTTAGATATATCTTCCGCTTTAATAAGGTCCCCTTTAGCCAGCGCCATCATCCCTTCAAGAGCTTTCAAACCGGGAATAACATCTTTTGAGGTCTTTATTCTGGCCATAAATTTTTCAGCCCTTTTTATCTCTCCGTATCTAATAAGCGATTCAAGGTAAATAAGATGGAAATCAATATCCCGGTTATCTGGACCGGGCTCACTGAAATTATCTATTATCCTACCGAATCCACCTTCAAGATATATCTCCCTGATCTCATTCTTATCAGAATTACCATTAAGGATCGGAACCAATAAAAAAACTAGCACCAATATGTTAACAATAATTGATTTTTTGTTCCCACTATTTCTCATTCCGGTTTTTCCTCCGCTTTCTGTCTGCTTCCGAGTCTCCATTGATATTACTATTAAGCTGTCTCACATTCCACCTTGACAAAAATGATATAATAAAACTAATAAAATATCGAATCTATTTTAGGAGAGAGAAATGACAGAAAGCAAAACAAAAGACAAAAAAAACAAATTTGAATTTCAATCAGAGGTTAAACAGCTTCTCAATATCCTTGTCTATTCTCTGTACAAGCATAAAGAAGTGTTCCTCAGAGAACTTATATCGAATGCAATTGATGCACTTAACAAGGTTAAGTTCACACAGCTTACAGAACCTGACATCGAAGATTCAACCACAGAACTCGAAATAAATATATCAATAGATAAAAAAAGGGGACGTTTAATAATCGAAGATACGGGTATCGGGATGAGCAAAAAGGATCTGATCAGTAATATAGGTACGATTGCCCATTCAGGAGCAATTGATTTTCTGAAAAAATCTTCAAAACTGGAAAACAATGAAAAAGTAGACCTGATCGGCCGGTTTGGAGT
Source organism: uncultured bacterium (assembly GCA_942492175.1). Taxonomy (GTDB): domain Bacteria; phylum Acidobacteriota; class Aminicenantia; order UBA2199; family UBA2199; genus UBA647. The sequence goes on along the minus strand of CALODR010000010.1, from coordinate 110,399 downwards.
CGGTTTCTATTCAAGCTTTATGGTTGCAAAAGAGATATTTGTTTTTACGAAGTCATATAAAAAAGGGAGCAAAAGCCTTGTCTGGAATTCAAAAGGAGACAACAGCTTCACAATAGACAAATCCGAAGATAAGATCAGGGGGACCAGAATTGAGCTGGTATTAAAGGATGAAGAAAAGGAATTTCTAGAAAAATCACGCATTATGAGTATAATAGAAAAACACTCAAAATTTTCACAATTCCCTATCAAGCTTGATAATGAAGAAATAAAAAGTGCTGATGCCATCTGGACACAACCCAAATCAAATCTGAAAAAAAGTGATTATATAGAATTTTATAAATTTTTTGAGAACACCTCTGAGGAGCCCGAAGCTTATATTCACCTTTCATCAGATGCACCGGTTCAGTTCAATTCAATACTCTATTTTCCGAAGTCCAATTTCGAGATATACGGGATCTCAAAAAAAGATCCCGGAATTGACCTTTATTCCAACAAAGTTCTTATTGACAAAGGCTCCAAAGACATTATCCCGGAACATTTCCGGTTCATAGCAGGGATTGTTGACTCAATGGAGCTTCCGCTGAACATTTCAAGGGAATCAATTCAGAGCAATATTAAGATCGAGAAGATCAAAAAATACATTGTAAAAAAGATAATTGATGAATTAGTTAAATTAAAAGAAAAAAAATATGATCAGTATCTTAATCTCTGGAAAAATTTTGAGAGAAATATAAAAGAGGGAATTATAAACGATTTTGAAAACCGGAGTAAAATGGCTGAAGCACTGCTTTTTAAATCATCAAAAACCGGAAAGGAAGAGTTTACAGACCTAAATAAATATAAAGAGGGTATGAGCGATTCTCATAAAGAGATCTTCTATGTGTCAGGCAGCGATATCAGCTCAATTGAAAAAAACCCATCCCTTGAAATATTCAGGAAAAATAAACTCGAAGTACTTTATCTGACAGATCCTATTGATGAATTTGTCCTTGAACACCTTAGAGAATACAACGGATTGAAATTCAAACTTATAGAACGTTCAGATATTGATCTTGAAAAACCAGCCGGAAAAGAACATGATAAAGACTCCCTGGCTGATCTTAACAACTTCATTGGATATCTGAAAACAATATTCGGAGATAAAATCGAGAAAATTGAAATATCAAAAAGGCTGGTTGACAGCCCATGTATACTTCTTAATCCGTCAGAGGGACCTTCTGTCCAAATGGAAAAGGTTATGAAGATGATCAATAAAGAATATGCTTTCTCAAAACGGGTTTTTGAGGTCAACCCGGATCATGCATTGATTAAAAAGCTTGTAGATGTTCACAAAAAAGATCCCGCTTCTGAATATCTTAAAAAAATATCACTTCAATTACTTGACAATCTTATTCTGAGAGAAGGAGCAATGGAAAATTTCGATGAAATGGTTGAGAGAATTAACGATATCATGCTGAAGGCTGCAGATAATATTGAAAAATAACAAACATTCACTTTTTGAGCGCGGAAGCGGAATCCTCCTCCATATTTCTTCGCTTCCCGGTGAATACGGTATTGGAAATATGGGGAAAAGTGCATTCGATTTCGTAGATTACTTAAAATACGGGGATCAGAAATACTGGCAGATACTTCCAATTGGCCCTGTATCATCAGGATATTCATTCTCACCTTACTCTTCCTATTCATCTTTTGCAGGGAATCATCTTTTTATAGATCCAGTATCTCTCCAGGAAGAATCCTGGCTACAGAGAGACATTCTTTCTGAGCTGAAAACATATAAGAATAGAAATCTAATCGATTTTCAGGAAATTGTCCCCTCAATAAATAATTTTATTCGAATAGCATGGATTGATTTTGAAAATAACAGCAATAGTTCTGATAAAATTAAATTCAATAATTTCTGTGAAAGCAATAAACACTGGCTTAACAATTATTCTTTTTATAAATCTCTTTCCTCCAAATTTAATTCCTTCGATTGGAGATCTTGGGACAAAAAACTAAAAAGAAGAGAAAGGAGATCTTTGGAAAAATATTCCGCTTTGCTTTCTGATGAAATACGATATATAAAATTTGAACAATACATTTTTGACCGGCAATGGAAAAAACTTAAAAGTTATTGTAATAAAAATAACATTAAGCTGATTGGAGATATTCCAATATATGCGGGAATGGACAGTGCGGATGTCTGGGAAAACAGAGACATTTTTCAATTTCAGGACAATTTATCACCAGATGGGGTTGCAGGAGTTCCTCCTGATTACTTTTCCGATACCGGCCAAAAGTGGGGAAACCCTCTTTACAAATGGTTCATCGGGGAAAAAATCAACAAATCAGCTCTTGATTGGTGGCTTGCAAGGATGAGAAGGCTCCTTGAATTGGTTGATATTGTCAGGATAGATCATTTCAGAGGATTTGAATCTTATTGGAATGTCAAACCTGAGTCTACCGATGGAAAGAACGGAAAGTGGGAAACCGGGCCAGGAGAAATTCTTTTTAATTTCCTTAAAGAAAAAGTCGGGAACCTTCCAGTTATTGCCGAGGATCTTGGAATAATAACACAGGAGGTAAATGACCTGAGAGAAAAAACAGGATTTCCGGGCATGAAGATACTTCAGTTCGCATTCGATCAGCAACCTGATAATCCCTATATCCCTGAAAATATATCTGACCCAAATTGTGTTATATATACAGGAACTCACGATAATAATACTTCAATTGGATGGTTTGCCAACGAGATCAATGACGATGAGACCAGAAATTTTGTCAGATCTTATCTTGGGATTGAACATGATGAGGATTTTCTTTGGAATTTCATTGGATGCGCAATAATGTCCAATGCAGATATTGCTATAATTCCACTTCAGGATATTCTGGGGAATGGAGAAGAGGCAAGGCTCAACACACCGGGAACATCCGGCAGCTCAAACTGGCGATGGAAAGCGGTTGAATCTTCCTTCGATATAGACAAAATGGGGAGATTGAAAAAGCTGTGTGAACGGAGCGGGCGGGTTTAATGAAGCTCAACAAACCATATACAGAAATAGCCGAAAATGTGTTTATACTCCACGAAAAAATGTTCCCACTATATTTAATAAAAGGTACGAATAATTTTTTGATTGATACTTCTATTGCAGCATTTAAGGATAATATTTACAATAAGCTGGTAACTCTCCTTAAAGATGATAATCTTGATTCGATTTTCCTGACTCATTCCCACTATGATCATACCGGAGCACTGCCTTACCTGCAGGATAAGTTCGGATGCAGGATTGCCGGTTCAGAAAGAACAATTGAACTTTTAGAAAAACCCGGGGTAAGGGAGTTTATTGCAGATATGAACACCAGATTCAACATGGTCCTCGGTTCTGAAAGCATTGAACAATTTCCGGAATTAATTAATTTAAGTTCTCTCAGGGAAGGGGACAGGGTAAAGATCGATAAAAAACGCTATTTCGAAGTAATTGAGACATCCGGCCACACAAAATGTTCAATATCTCTGTTTATCATGCCGGATAGAATACTTTTTCCTGGAGACGCTGCAGGAGTTCTGGAAAGGAACAACAAAATCAAGCCGCTTTTTTTGTCAGACTACAATTCATATATATCATCTTTAAAAAAACTGATAAAGCTGAATTCAAACATCCTTTGCCCACCTCATAATGCATACATTGTCGGACAAGACAAAATCAGAGATCACCTGACTAGATCTCTGGAAGCAGCAATTGAGATTAAGGAAAAAATATCAAAATCCCTTAAAAGAGGGGTCAGCATAGAAGAAACTACAGAAACTATCATGAAGAAGGAATTCCCTCTCCCAACTGTCGAAGGACCAAGCAAAGCTTTTAATATAAATCTTATCTCAATGGTCCGGGCTGTAGACAGACTAGCTGAAGTAAATTCAACCGAAAAGTGATTTGATCTCAGATTCCGGTTCAGTATAAATTATTTTTTTTTCTGTGATGATGCCGGTTATCAATTCAAAGGGGGTAACATCAAATGCCGGATTAAGAACCCGGGTCTCTGGAACAGTTGTACGTTGATTTAAAAATCCCCTCACCTCGTCTCCGGATCGCTCCTCAATGGGGATATTTTTTCCCGTAGCTGCATTTATATCAATTGTTGATGACGGGGCTGCTACATAGAAAGGTATGTTGTGATATTTAGCAAGAACTGCAATTGAATATGTACCTATTTTATTTGCTGTATCACCATTAGCAGCTATTCGATCAGCACCGACTACTATCAGATCAATTTTCCCATTACTCATCAGGTGACCAGCCATATTATCTGTGATCAGTGTCACCGGAATATTCTCTTTCTGAAGCTCCCAGACAGTGAGCCTCGCTCCCTGAAGGAAAGGCCTTGTTTCTCCTGCAATCACAGATATATTCTTCCCTTCTGCAAATGCGCTTCTAATAACCCCGAGAGCAGTCCCATATCCGGCAGTTGCAAGTGCACCGGCGTTACAATGGGTCAAGATACTATCACCCTCTTTAATAACTTTCTTTCCGATGATACCGATCAACCTGTTTATTTTCTCATCATTTTCTTTTATTTCCAGAGCTTTATCCAGAATTTTCTTTTTAAGCAATACGATATCATTACCACAGGCTTTAGCGACCTTTTCCATTTCTTTAAATGCCCAGAATAAGTTTACAGCGGTCGGCCTGGTTGATCCGAGAACACTGATTATCTGATCAAAATGTTTACCGGGGTTCTTCTCGTTATCTGAAATTTCATTTATACCCAGTGCAACTCCCATTGCAGCGGCAACCCCTATTGCAGGAGCTCCTCTTATAACCATATTTTTTATGCTTGAAGCAACTTCCAGATAATCAGAGTGCTCGATCATCACTTCCTCAAAGGGGAGTTTCCTCTGATCAAGCATATAAACTTTCCCTTCTTTCCAATAAATGGTTTCAATCATATAAGTCTTCCGAAATAAAATTTATCGGAGCCAGCCCGGTAGCGCCCCTGACCTTCTTGCCTCTCTAAAGAATAGCTCGCGGGATCTCTCTTTATGCTCAAGCCTGGCACGAAGTTCAGCAAGCTGTCTTTGCATATTATTAATCTTCGATCCTAATTCCTGTTGAAGGGATGGTGTTGTGGCTATCAAAAAATCTGATGAGGCTTTGTTCAGGCTGCTTTGAACTTCCTGAATCATTGTTTTTGTCTGCTCTATTCCATCATTTATTTTCTTAAGCCTTCCCCTCCAGTAGACCTCATCTTTTTTCTCTTCAGCTTTTTTTTTAGTATTTATATCAGTTTTAGAAGAAGTTGTGGCGGAAACATCAGATTTAACAAATGTTTTACTTTTCTTCAAAGAAAATTCTATTATTTTGTCATTATTCAAAACATATTTTGACTTCTTTAGCTTCTCTCTTCTTTTTTTCTCCTTTTTCTGAATCTCAACAAGATTCAGAGAATCAGAAACAAGAGAAAATGAGAGAGTTAATAAACCAATAAAGAAAATTATGGCTATTTTTTTCATTTTCCTATTACTTGGATATCAACCCTTCTGTTCTTTCTTCTGTTCAATTCAGTACTGTTATCAAAAGGTGTATCTTTTTCTCCATAGAAATAGGTCTCAATAAATTCGGGGGCAATTTTTAAATTATTAACAATATAGTTTTTTACTTCATCTACCCTCTTTTTAGAAAGCGCCAAGTTGTAATCCATTCCACCTATACTACATGCATATCCTCTTAAAACAATAACAAATTCTTTTTTGGTACTAATAAATTCTTTCATCTGAAGGAATTTTTCTTCAATTTTTTCTTCTAATTTATATTCATCCAGCGGAAAAAGGGTTGTGAAGTCAAAAGTTTCCTCTGTTGTCGTAATATCCTCTGTAATATTTTTACTATCCTTGATAAGAGGCAATTTATTATCATCGGTCTCCCTGACAAGAACTTCCGGAAGAACCGTTATATATGATCCGGTCATGATAGGAAAGACAGCATTAATAATTTTAACGGTAGAATTAGTGTTTTGAGGTTTAACTACAATTCCGCTGCCTATTATAATTTTCGGAAGACCCTTTTTAACGATCTTGTAAAAAAGGACAAAATCTCCTTTAGACACTTCACCTTTTCCCAGATCAACAGCAATTATATCTCCCGGACCGGATATATCTCTATCAATATCCAGGTGGTCACCGATATAAACAACTCTTCCTGTAAGTTGGGATTCGGGTAGTCTCGTTAATTTATAATCAATACTTCTTCTTATAACCTCTTCCTCTTTTTTATAAGGAATGATATAGTCATTCAAATGGATCGGGTAACACGAATTCTCAACTTCAACAATCGAATGCCTTGGATACACCGTTCTTATTATAACCAATCCTTTTTTCAGGAACATTGTTCCGAGTGACCTGAAAGTAAAAGGATTTGATATCTTTGCACCTTGTGCAACCACAATAAATTTATCCCCCTCTTTTAATCCGCTGTTCTCTCCTCTGTTGATAATAAGTTTGTCTGTAGATCCGAAGATAGTCCTCTCTTCGTCCATATCATCACTTCCGACAATTTTTATATCTTTTGAAATCCGTTTTTTTATTTCATATGAACAATATGTATCTCTCTCGGAAATCAGAATAAATTTATCTTTTGTTAATTGAGTTTCATCAAAAACATACTTTTTTTGTTGTGCAAAAAATACACAAAACAACAACAGAAATAATATTAAAAAAATATTTGCTTTTTTCATCCCCTTCTCCTGTAAAACAAATTTGAACTTACGCTTCCCCGAAAATCATGATACATCTTCAATATACCCTATATTTTAATAGAATATTTATTTTTTTTTGTCAAGTTTTTAACTAAAATAGAAAATTTGCAAATTTGACAACATTTCCTTTCTGTAGTAAAAACTTTAAACGAGAGAGGAAATTTGTCATCCGTTACAGAATCGCCAATACCTGAATGTCTTCGCAAGATTCTTTCCGAAGGCCTCTCGGGAATTATTTCTGTTAAAGATCACAATTTTGAAAAAAAAGTATATTTCAAAAAAGGATCTGTCCTTTTTGCAACAACTAACCTGATTCAGGAAAGACTTGGCGAAATACTTTTCAAATCCGGGAAGATCAGCAGACAGGAATTCTGGAGCATCCACAAGATGATTGAGAGCAAAAAGGAAAAAATCGGAAAACTACTCGTTGAAAACGGAATTCTCTCGGAAAAAGATGTATATAATGGGATGCAGCTTCAGATAAGATCTATTGTTCTCTCTTTATTCTTTCTCAATTCCGGAGAATGGACTTTTGAAGAAAAAGATCCTGAAGTCCCAGATGACTCACAGTTTAGCATTAATCTTGCAAAGATCATATATGAGGGTGCCGTCAGATATTTACAAAATCATAATTTGTACATTAATCAGTATTTTTCAAAATCTCCGATCATAAGTGAAATTCCGAAAGAAGTTATAAATATACTTCCTGACAAAATGATCAAGTTTCATTCTTCTCTGGCTATATATTCAAACACATCTAATGAACAAATTCCAAAGCAACTCAGAATTACCGAAAAAGAATACTGGGAACAGCTTCTTCCTATCTATTTATTGGGAATTGTTGGTTTTGATACAATCGATATGAATGAGGAGGAAAGGGAGAATATAGAAAAAGTTACAGGATTGTACAATAAGATAAAAGAAGAGAAATTGAATTTTTATGAAATACTCGGGATAAAATCTGATGCATCTTCCGAAGATATCAGAAATTCATACTTCGAATTTGCCAAAAAATTTCACCCCGATCGGATCACAACCGCACCGGATCCCGGTATCAATGAAAAAGCAAATTTTGTTTTCTCCGAGATCAACAGGGCATATGATATTTTGAGTGATAATGACAAAAAACGTCAATATGACATGGATATTATAAAGGGAAAAAACTCAGAAGGAGCAGGCCCTGATAAATCAATCGAGAGGGCATCACTTCTTCACAGGAAAGCAAAAACCCTGTTCAATCAAAAAAACTTCTGGGAAGCAACAACACTGCTTGAAGAGTCGGTAAGGCTCAATCCGAAGAGAGGGGCATATTATCTTCTTCTCGGAATGTCTCAAATGAATATTCCTACAATGATTCGGGCTGCCGAAAAAAATCTTTCAATTGCAGCAGATCTAGATCCCTGGAGCCCGGAACCATTAGTTGCACTCGGAATACTTTTTCTGAACGAGAACATGGTAAAAAGGGCTGAAAATTTTTTCAGAAAAGCAATCTCTATCGATCCGGAACATAAAGTCGCAAAAAAACGGCTTACTGATATAATTGGAAGTTCTTCAAAAGGTATGCTGAAAAACTCAATATTTAAAAAGAGATAGCTCTATTTTAATCCATTCTCAAGAATTTCAGAAACTTTATTGCTGATTTTTTTTACATTTGAAAGGATTTCCAAAGATTCTTTTTTCATTTTATTTACAAAAGCCTCATCGTCAATACCATTAAGATTAATCAGCACATTATAATACGCACCTGTCGCGGCAGCCAATGAAGTAAGTCCGGCAACACCTGAATCGGAAAGAGAATTTGTATTTCCTGAAGAAGCAACCTCCAGAGCCAGCTCGGCAGCATCTTTAGATCTTTCAAGAACAGAAAAAGGGATCAATGTGGCCTCAATCGTTGCATCAACAACAGCTTTATCGCGGGTTATCTTCTCCTCTTCTGTTTTTTTAGGAAGCGAAAATGCATCCATAATCTTATTAAAAGCGGAGGTGTCCCGGTCAATTGCATCTATAAAAAATCTGTTCAGATCCTGTCCGGATTCCGAAACTCTGATCATTTTTTCCTTCACATTTTTATATTTACGCTTACTGTATGTCAGGTTTCCAACCATTGCACTTAGAGCCGACGAAAGTGCACCACAAAGTGCTGCAACGCTCCCTCCTCCAGGAGCGGGCGAGTCTGAAGATAACTCCTCAATAAACTCATCAATTTTCATGGAGACAAGTTTGCCGGGTTTTCTGAATCTATATTCAATTACCCTCTCATCAATATTAAATTCTGAAATTTCACTTAAACCCATGCTTTGAACCGCAATCCTCAGGATCTCTCTCTCGGATACTCCAGTGGATACCCCCTGCTTATTCAGGTAATGAAGGCCGGCATCATGCAATGCCTTTAATGGAATAAGTCCCACCATTTCTGAACCGGTAACCCTGGCTCCCAATTCGTTTGCAAGTCTTTCGGATTCATCGAATATTTTGTAAAGAGGAGATTCATTAAAATCAAGAATATTAACCGTAACCTGTGCCATTTTATATTCATCAATATACCATCCCATTCCCTGTACACCTTTAAAAAGCCCTGGTATGGTTTTCTTCTCTCCGGTCTCTTTATCTTTAACAACCCTTCCTTTTTCCCGGATACTCTTTGCAATTTTATTTGCAATTTTTGTATCTCGTGTATTCAGGTTCACATTATATGCGATCAGAAATCCTCTTGCTCCAATTGCAGTCGCTCCACTTCTGCGATTAAAAACGGGCTCACCGAAGTCCGGAATAAAATCTTTGCTCTTAAATTTTTCCGGAAGAGCCTCATATTCACCCTCTCTTATATCAGGAAGTCTTTCCCTTTCGGGGGATGAAGCTGAATTTGCATAAAGGAAAACAGGAATACCGAGCTCTTCTCCGACCCTTTTGCCCAACTTCCTAGAGACCTCAATACAATCTTCCATTGTTACACCTGAAACAGGAACAAAAGGGCATACATCTGTTGCGCCCATTCTGGCATGAGCTCCTTTATGTTTCGACATATCAATAAGTTCCGCTGCTTTTTTTATTGCCAGAAATGCCGCTTCTTCCACCCCTTCCGGGCTGCCGGCAAAAGTTACCACCGTTCTGTTCGTGTCCTTTCCAGGGTCAACATCAAGAAGAACAACATCTTCAACTGTTTTGATCTCATCAGTAATTTTACTTATGACCCCCATATCTTTTCCTTCTGAGAAATTCGGTACACATTCAATAATTTTTTCCATAATTACTCCTGATTTATATAATTATTTTCTGGATTTCCTGTTTTTTTCTCTCCATTCAACAATATTTTTATGATTTCCGGAAAGAAGAACATCAGGTACTTCCATATTTTCAAAAATCCTCGGCATTGTATACTGGGGAAATCCATATTGATTTTCGTTGTAAAAAGAATCTGTCTCTACGGATTCTCTGTTTCCAATGACACCATCAACCATTCTGCCTACACTCTCCATAAAAACCCCGGCTGCAAGTTCCCCACCCATTATCACATATTCACCGATAGAGATTTCAGTATCAACAAATTTATCGATAAATCTCTGATCTACCCCTTCGTATCTTCCGCAAATAAGAATACAGTGGTCTTTTTCGGAAAAATCTTTCACCATCTTCTGAGTAAGTTGTTTCCCGTATGCTGAAAACAATACAACATGGCCATCTCTCACTTTTTTAATATGATCTACAGCATTTTTCAACGGGACGGGTGTCATTACCATACCGGCGCCTCCACCATATGGTCTGTCATCTGTTTTTCTATGTTTATTTTCAGCAAAATCTCTGAGGTCATAAATATCCACTCCCAGCATATCTTTCTCAATTGCTTTTCCAAGAAGCCCTGTCTCTGAAATCGACTGGATCAATTCCGGAAAAATCGATATAATTGAGAAGTTCATCCTTTATTCAGCTCCATTAAACCATCGGGAGGGTTAAGAATCACCCTTTTACTTTTCTCATCAATCTTTACAACAATAGAATCATCAAAAGGGACCATAATATAATCAGTGCCATCATAAACTTCAATCAACTTGTTTGCACTTTTAAGATCAATGCTTTCTATAACACCCCATCTGATCCCGTTCATATCATACACAGAATAACCTTCAATATCCGGTATCGAACTATCTCTTGCCGGTTCCTGAATAAATACCTCATAGCCAACCAGCCTCAAAGAATCATTTATAGAGTTGGATATATCAAATTTGGCAATGAATGAAGATCCTCTCTGAGAGTATGATTCCATTTTTGTCGTTTTTATATGTTTTTTTGATCTTAATTCGAATGTGCCGGAAAAATCTATAGAAGAAATATCAATTTCAGGAGAGATATGAAATATAACCTCTCCCCGGTTTCCCCGGCTTTTAGAGATTTTACCTAAAAGAAACAATAACTATTTGCTTTCACCCTCGAAATTTTCAATTATTTCGAGATTAAATCTCCTTCTCTGTTTCATTCCTGCAGCAGCCAGGATTGTTCTGATAGCTCTCGCTGTTCTTCCCTGCTTTCCAATAACTTTACCCAGGTCAGACTGGTCAACTCTTAACTCAAGTATGGTAGTCTGCTCTCCATCGATTTGTGTAACCTTTACTTCGTCAGGGTTATCCACTAATGCTTTACATACTGTCTCAACGAGTTGTTTCATATTGCCTCCTTAGTTTTCAGTATTGGCTTTCTTTAACAACGATTTAACTGTAGCTGATGGCTTTGCTCCCAATTCTATCCACTTATTATACTTCTCCATATCAATCTTCACCTCAGGTGTTTCAGGAAGGGGATTATAATGCCCTATTCTTTCAATATACCTGGATTCCCGAGGTTTCCTTTTATCAACTGCAACTATTCTGTAGAACGGTTTGTGTTTTGTACCCATACGTGTTAATCTAATTACAACCATAGTAAAACTCCCTGTTTAATATGCGTTAATCTACCCCATTTTAGAGGAAAAGTCAAATTTTTGCAGCATTTTTCTAAAAAACGGCTTTTTCATAAATTTCTTCATTTCAAAATACTGCTTCAATAGCTGATTTACTTCCTGAACAGTTCTTCCGGAACCTTTAGCAATCCGGTATCTCCTTTTCCCGTTTATAATTTTTGGTTTTGCCCTCTCCTCTTTGTTCATAGAATTTATTATGGCAATGGTATGCACTATTTTTTTGTCATCTGCTTCAACATTGCGGTTTACTCCGGCAGGTAGTCCCATATTGGGCATCATCCCCATTATGTCGGAAACCGACCCCAGTTTTTTAATCTGATTTAATTGAGACAGAAAATCATCAAGGGTAAATTCGTTTCGCATCATCCTTTTCGCCATTTTTTCAGATTCTTTTTCGTCAAACTCTTTTTCAGCTTTTTCAATCAGAGTGAGGACATCGCCCATTCCAAGGATTTGAGAAGCTATCCTGTCGGGGAAAAACTGCTGGAAATCACTGTGTTTTTCTCCTGTACCAATAAACTTGATAGGCTTATCTGTAACTTTAACAATAGATAAGGCGGCACCCCCTCTTGTATCAGAGTCAATTTTTGTAAGTAAAACAGAATCTATCCCGATCTCACCGGAGAAAGCAAGAGCTGAATTAACCGCATCTTGTCCCGTCATTGCATCTGCAACAAATATTGTTTCAACAGGATTAAGAATAGATTTTACAAGTTTTAACTCTTCCATCAAATCAGCATCAATATGGAGTCTTCCGGCAGTGTCGGCAATAATATAATCGTACCCTAGCTCTTTTGATCTGGAAATTAGTTCTTTGGCAATTTTTTTTGGATTTTTTTCATTTGTTTCAAAAAAATTTACACCTATCTGATCAGATATTGTTTTAAGTTGCTCTTCAGCAGCCATCCTTTTAAGGTCAAATGTACATAAAACTATTGATTTCCCTTTCTCTTTAAGAAAATGGGCCAGTTTACCTGCAGATGTGGTCTTCCCCGTTCCCTGAAGACCGGTCAACATTATAACTGCAGGTTTTTCTGAAGTTTTGTTAAGATCATTACTTCCTGTCCCAAGTATATTTTCAAGTTCGGTCCGGACAATTTTTACTATTTGCTGGTAAGGATTTAAACTTTCCTGGACCTTATAACCGAGGGCCTCTTCTTTGATTTTACTGATAAAATCTTTTACTACTCTAAAATTAACATCTGCTTCAAGCAAAGATAATTTGATCTCTTTCAGGGCCTTTTCAATATTTTCTTCGGTGATCTTAACTTCACCTTTTAAATATTTGAAGACCTTGTTAAACCTTTCACTCAGATTATCAAGCATTACTATTTACTCCCAACCTCAATTTTATATTGTTTGCCGTATTCTAAAATTTCAACTTCATTAACTCCTGACGAAAGAAGCTCTTTTTTCAGATTTAGAAGACTTTTGCTCTCGCCATGAACAAGAAATATTTTTTTCAGCCTCTTCAGATCATATCCCGAGACCCATTCCTTTATCTCGTTATAGTCTGCATGAGCAGAAAATGCATTAAGTATTTCAATCTCAGCGTTTACTTTATACATTTTACCGAATATTTTTATGCTCTCCTCTCTCTCAACCAGTTTTCTGCCAAGTGTGTGCTCAGCCATAAATCCGACAATTGTTACAATTGTCCTTTCATCCTCAATATTGTTCTTTAGGTGGTGAAGTATACGCCCGTTCTCTGCCATTCCGCTTGCAGAAATTATGATCATAGGACCGCTTTTAGAATTTATCTCTTTCGATTCTCTTACTGACTGAACATAATTGATATTATCAAATCCGAAGGGATTAATATTTTCAGAAATAAAATCTTTATAAGTCTCCTCATCAAAACATTCAGAATGGATTTTGAATATTGATGTTGCATTAACAGCCATTGGAGAATCAACATAAATAGGGATTTTAGGGATCCTGTTCTCAAGCTGCAGCAGGTGTAATATATAGATGATCTCCTGGGTCCTTTCTATTGTAAATGCAGGGATAATAATTTTACCCCCCTTTTTTACCGCCTTTTTAACTATCTCCTCTAATCTTTCGTTACCTGATCCGACAGATTCGTGCAGCCTGTCTCCGTAAGTCCCCTCAAGGACAAGATAATCAAGATCATACATGGTCTCCGGGTCCTTTAAAATCGGAAGGTTTTTTCTGCCGAGATCTCCGGAAAACCCAATTCTCAAACCCTCTTCAAGAGTCAGGCAAACCATAGATGAACCTAGAATGTGCCCCGCATCAAAGAATTCAGCTTTTATCCCCACAGCAGGGATGAATTCTCTGCGGTGATTAATTGTAACAAATTGCTGAAGTGTCTTTATAACATCAGCAGAATCATAAAGGGGTTTGTAAATCTTGAGTTCCCTTTCGGGATATTGCGCCGATTTTTTTTGAAGATATTCACTGTCTTTGCTCTGAATATAAGCACTATCGAACATGATTATATTTGCAATATCTCTGGTTGCAGGAGTGGAATAAATGTTCCCGGAAAACCCATTGTTAACCATGATCGGAAGAGCACCTGAATGATCGAAATGCCCATGAGTAAGGAGAATGCAGTCAGATTCGGAAGGATCAAAAGAAAGATTGCTGTTTTTTAAATAAGATTCTTCTCTTTTACCCTGGAACATTCCCGAATCAATTTGAATTGTCTTTCCTCTGTAATTAAGAAAATGTTTCGAGCCGGTAACTTCATTGCAGGCTCCATGTGAGTATATAGTAATATTTTCATCTTTCATCTTTTCTTTATACCCTCAATTTGGTCTAAATTCAATAAAATAGCTGTTTTACTTTGGATCTTTAATGGTGATATAATTCCGTTCAAAGGTTAATACATGGAAATTCTACCAAAGAGACAAATATTAAAAAGAAGAGGAATAACTTTTTTTCTGGCCAGACTTATTTCTAATTGGGGATATAAGAATTTAACAAAAGCCCATGTTGAATTTAATGTTGACCTTCTGGACCTTAAACAGAAAGGATCTGTTTTTCTATACACGGGACTTCACAGAAGCCTATGGGAAACAACCGGAATGCTTTCAGCCTTGAATATGAATAAGCTCCCAATACCTATTGTTGGAATGGGGGACAACCTGATAAAAGGGAAGCTGTTTGTAACGCTTGCAAAAAATACAAGTGTTTTTCTTGTGAAAAGGGGTAAAACCAGAAGGGAGATCGTTGAGTCAGCAAAAGAACTAAGAAATAATATGTACAGTTTCATGGCATATGGAAGGGATGTTCTCCTCTTTCCTGAAGGGACAAGGACCGGAATACCAAGGGCAGGTGAATATGGAGGTTTTTTCCCCACCTCTTTTGATGCTCTTCTTGAATATGAAAAAGAAAAGTATTCAATTGATCAGAGTAAAAAAGACATTAAAATCATGGATTCTTATATAATTCCATTTAATTGTGATTATTCTGTTATAAGAGAAGCGGGAGAGCTGGTAGGATTTAATACTGAAAAACCCCGAACACTTAAAATATGGGATTCACTTAAGATGTTAAAACACATAAAAGATGTCTATATCACTTTCGGGACTCCCGTTAAGGTATCTGAACATCTTGAAAAGAGCAGAAAGGATATCGCGGTAATGATCAGGGAAAACTGTCTTGATCTGGTAAAGATACTTCCGGTAAATGTAGTTGCATGTGCTTTAACAGAAGCAATGAACAATAATAAATCAGATATAGACACAATTTATAAATTAATTGAATCGGTAATTTCCAGGCTTGAAAACTCGAAGGAAAAATTCCGCGGATTTGAAAACTTTGATCCGGAAATCATATTTCAAACAGTAGCAAACTCAATTCCGGAATTCAGAAACCCTTCAGTTAAAAAGATTCCAATTTACAAATTATATGCCGATTACATCGGCCATTATTTGAAATAATCTTATGACCTGATGTTATCAGAATAGGTCAAAAAGCCCTCTTAAGAAGAAAAAATAGGACATATTAATGAGAATATGATACTCAGACATGGAATTGAATTTGCATAGTATTGTCGGAGCTAAATATGTTAAAAAATTTAAAAATAATACTTATGGTTTCTTTTTCTCTTTTATTTTTGCAAAGTTGTAAAAGCCCGGTCCTCGATTTTGAATGGTACCTGTTTGAGGCTGAAGGCTCATATTCAACCGAAACCGACACCAGCTATCTGAAATTGAATGCCTGGGTTGAATTAAACCAGTCTTCAGTGAATATTAATCCCGGGAGCGCCACTGACGCCACACACTTTCAAGCTGCATCAGTCATTAACTGGAACTTCAATGTCTATTCCGGGGAACAGCTTCTTTTCCAGATCAATGACAGAAATTTTAACCTGCTGTTTAAAGATGTTCTTCTCAATGTAGCAGAGGAGCAGATCGATTATCTATGGGTTTCAATTGTATCTGAAATCCCCATTTCCGGAGATTTTTTTCATGGTTTAAATCCGGATAGGGTTGAAGTGGAATTATCTATCTATGATGATGACAGCAATGCATACTTTATTACAAATTCAGTTCCTTTTGTTTTCGAAAGAGACTGAATAGTTAAAGTCTGCTTTAACAAAAACACCCTGGTCGCAAGAGAGACCGGATTTGTTAAAAAAGCAATAAATAAGTTATAATACAGGAGTGAAGGGTTTTATAATCTTTTTTATAGTAATTTTTATTTTCTCTCCTGTTTCAGGACTGAACCTGAAAATTCCGTTAAATCAAAGTATGCATTCAAGTTGGTCAACCAAGGAAGGTTTGCCGTCCGATTCAATTAATGACATTATCCAAGACAGAACGGGATATATATGGATCGGAACATTTAACGGTCTTGTAAAATTTGATGGAATAAAATTTATCACTTTTTCAAAATATGAGAACCAAGGATTTGAAAGCAACTCTGTTACCTCTATTATTGAAGATAAAGATGGTTCTATCTGGATAGGGACCAATGGAGAGGGAATATCCAGATATAATAAAAATAAATTTACAATGTTCAAAAACAAGATTCTAATGAACAAAGTAATTAGATCTTTATCAATCGACAAATCAGGAACTTTATGGATCGGAACAGGAAACGGTTTGTTGACAGCCGACAGGAGAGGAAATATTTCCATCCCTTTGAACGGACAATTCAATGAGCAGAATATTGAATCCCTTTATCATGATCCGGATGGACAGATGTGGATCTCTACAGAAAGGGGAGGCTTGTCAGTTTTTTCAAAAGGATCTTTAAAAAATTTGCCGGTTCTTGAAAGTTTAAAAAACACTGTCGTCAGTGCAGTTATTAAGGATAAAGAAAAAAATATCTGGATCGGGACTAAAAATAGCGGTTTGTTTATTATCAAGGCAGGTGTTTTATCAAACTTCAAAAATAACAGAAAATTTAAAGCAAATACAATAACTTCAATCCTCAAAGGGATGCACGGATGTATATGGATAAGTACAGATTCCGGACTTTTCAGATATTCAAATAATAATTTCAATAGTTACGGAGAAAAAGACGGATTGAGTGATAATCAGGTTTCAAAAATTCTCGAAGATAAAGAGGGAAGTATATGGATTGCAACATCCAGAGGAGGAATTAATAAATTAAGTAATGGGAAATTTGTTGCCCTAACCTCTTTACAGGGCCTTATCAGCGATAAGGTGAACTCTATTTTTCAGGATGGGGAAAATACTTTCTGGATAGGAACAGACGGGGGCCTCTCTATTGTATCAAACGGAAAGATTGTCAGTTCGAGTATTACAAAATATCTTCGAGGAGTAAGGATCCGCCATATTAACAAAGATTCTATAGGCAGGATCTGGATAAGCACTTACAGCGATTTAGGTTTGGTGACATATTTTAAGGGTAGAATTAGTAATTTTACAATTGAAGACGGACTTTCGAGTAACAGGTGCAGGGTTTCGATAGAAGATCACACAAAAAATATCTGGGTCGGAACTCCGAACGGTCTGAATATGATAGACCCAAGCTCAAAGATTAGAGCTTTTACAAAAATCAACGGGCTTTCTGATAATTATATTCTGAGTATATATGAAGATTCAAAACAGAAATTGTGGATAACCACCAACGGTGGAGGCATTTCAATTATAAACAGAGGACGATTCTCAACTTTCGGGGCCCGTAACGGCCTTCCGTCAAACATCGTTTTCCGTGTTCACGAAGATAAGGAAGGAATTGTATGGATTTCCACTTCTGCAGGTTTGTCCAGATTTGACGGAAATAATTTTTTTAATTATTCAAAAAGGAACGGCCTGCCGGAAAATGCAGTTTTTCAGGTCCTTGAAGACAGCAGGGGGAGAATATGGCTTACTGCAGAGCAGGGAATTTATATTGCTGACAAGCAGTCACTTAACCGAATTGCCAAAGATAAAACAGGATCGATAAAAGTTACTTTATATAATAATCTGGATGGGCTTCTCGATTCACCGACCCCTGTGTCCTGGGCTATTACAGCAAACAATGGGAATAATATGTTTCCCACTTTAATGGGTGTTGCCTCAATAAACACACTGAGTATCCCAATAAATGAGAAACCTCCTCCTCTCCTTATTGAAATGATCAGAATTGACAACAGAAATTATTCACCGGCACAGATAAAACAATTGTCTCCCAATTATAAAAGATTAACTTTCGCTTATACGGCACTCAGTTATGTGATACCGCATAAAGTACAATACCGATATAAACTTGAAGGATTTGATGAAGAGTGGTCAGGTCTTACAACCAAGAGAGAGGTTTCATATACAACACTTCCTCCGGGAAACTATATTTTCAGAATTAAAGCTGTTAATAATGATGGAGTATGGAATGAAGGAGATGTAAAAATACCGTTCTCTCAAAAACCTTTTTTCTACCAGACGTTATGGTTTTATATTGCCACAATCCTTTCTTTTATAGGAATTATTGCGCTTGTATTAGGATTAAGGATAAGAACTTTACGCAAAAGAAGTGTTGAGCTTGAAAAGCAGGTAACCGAAAGAACTGCTGAACTAAGGACAACCGATAGAATTGTTGCCAATATTAATAAAGAGATCGAGATTGGAAAGCTTCTAAAAGTTTTACTTCAGCAGACCATGATCCTCTTTCCGCAGGCAGAGAAGGGCGTTATACTTACTTATGATAAGCCCAGTAACAAATTTGTTCATCAAATATCAAAAGGCTACGAAGATATAACCACATCAGGTATCAACCTCTCGTTTGAAGAGGCGATTAACCGTTATGTAAAAAAAGGACTGGAGTTTGAAGAAGGGATCTATGTTCACCGGGAATTTACCGGGAAGGTTGACAGGGTTGCATCTAAAATAGACATTCCGGAATCTATGATAGCAATGACCATAACTTTCGGTGATACAATTGACGGGTTTTTCATATTAGAGAGTATGACAGACACCGAAGCTTTCACAAATAGAGATGCCAAAAAACTGATGAGGGTTAGAGAGCATGCCATATCGGCGGTTTTTAAAGCCAGAACTCATCAGAAACTTGAAGAAGCTGCAATTAAAGACCCTTTGACAGGATTACATAACAGAAGAAAAATGATAGAAGTGCTGGAAGCAGAACTGGTCAGAACAGAGAGGACAAACCAACCTTTCTGCATAGTTATGTGTGATATAGATCATTTTAAAAAATTTAACGATACACATGGTCATGATTGTGGAGACTATGTTCTTGTCGAAATATCAAAGCTGATAACATCAACAATCAGAAAACAGGACTTTGTCGGGCGGTGGGGAGGCGAAGAATTTCTCCTTCTCTACCCGGAAACATCTTCAGAAGGGGGTCGAATTGTTACAGAAAAGGTCAGGTCCGTCATTGACAATACCGTTTTTATATATAAGGGTACTTCATTAAAGATCACAATGACCTTCGGAATTGCCATTCATTCAGAAAATAAATCAATTGACGAAGTTATCAAATTAGCTGATGAAGCTCTTTATGAAGGAAAAAAGCAGGGCCGCAACCGTATAATAGGAAAACTGTAGACCATTTTGTTTTTATCAAAAAAATATTTTATAAATTTTTAACTAATTATATCCGGTATTTTTAATTTCATACTTTAGACAGATCCAATATAGATTTAACTTAAAAAAGATTTATGCTGTTCTTGATAAAAAGAAAAGCTGTCGGAAAAATAAAAATGATTTCTAAAATTGTGTTTTGGGTTGAAAATTGGTAGCGGGGGTAGGATTTGAACCTACGACCTTTGGGTTATGAGCCCAACGAGCTACCAGACTGCTCCACCCCGCGATTAGATAGTTTAGTATATAATAATAACCATTTCTTGTCAAACCCCGCTAAAATCACTTCTTCTTTCTTTTCTTACCGGTGTTTTTTAATTTTTCCGGTAATTTTTCAAATCCCTCTCCATAGACCTGGTGAATATCCTGGATGATCACAAACGATTTCTCGTCTACACCGGCAATAATTCTTCTAATTTCAGGAATATTCTTTTTGGGCAATACCGATGTGAGCATAAACCTCTCATTTTCAGTATATCCCCCGATCCCTTTAAATATTGTTAATCCACGGCTCAGTTTTGTAAAAATTGCTTCTTTCATTTTGTCCGGATAATCTGTAACAATCATTATCCTTTGATTCGCCCTCAAACCATTCAGGACCATATCAATCACCTTGATCTCAATATAAATGAAAATCATTGAATACATAATGTTTTTTATAGGAATAAATATGATCGCTGCTGCTGTTAACACAAAAACATCAATTGTTATCAATGTTCTTCCAATGGGTATTTTTTTTAATTTCCATAAAATCTGAGCAAGGCCGTCGGCACCACCTGTAGAAGCACCGGCAAAGTATATGAGCCCCAGTCCAAAACCGACAGATGCACCTCCATAAAAGGCTGCAAGAAGAATATCTGATTGACTCAAATTTACACTGAGTTTCATTATTGAAAAAAAATCAATTAAAATATTCATCAGGATAGTTGCAAATATAGATTTCACACCGAATCCTTTTCCCAGCATTTTTATAGCGAAAGCAAAGACTACCGCTGTTATCGCGAGGGAGGATATTCCCACAATAGGTAATCCGGTAAGATGTTTAACGATTATGCCGATACCCGTCACACCACCTTCTACCATATCCATTGGAAGTATGAATATTACATACCCCGCAGCAGAAATTACAGAGCCGGTAACCACCATGATCCAGGGCCACCAGACCTGTTTCAATTTTAAATATCTTTCTCCCATTCAGCACCTCATAAAAAAGTCAGAATTATAAATTGATATAAGGGTGAAATCAACACATTAATGAAAGATTTTTCCGTTTTCTTTGTTATAATAGATAAGCTTTAAATCAGCTGATGTAAATTAAGGAGAATTGCATGAAAAAATTAATAATTATAATGATGTTTTCACTTTTAGTATTCTATTCAATAAACTCAGAAACAATAACTTTGGAAGAAGTATTGAGTCCTGATTCCATTTTTGTAAACGGCGACAGGATCTATATATCCGAAGGGGCAACAATTCATATATATTCAAAAGGCGATAAAAAGTATTTGGGAAAGTTCGGTAAGAAGGGTGAAGGCCCCGGAGAGATAAATTCTTCAAGATGGGGAGGACTCTCATTCAGTATAAATGTTGTAAATAATGATCTTTTTATCCACAACCGCTCCAAAGTGATGTTCTTCGATAAAGAAGGTAAATTCATCAGGGAGAAAAAACTGGCGGTTGGATTTGTAAATGGATTGATCCCGGTTGGGAACAATTTTGTGGCCCGGAGTTTTAAAATAGGCGAAAACAGATCCAGAACTCAATCGCTGACAATTTTTGATAAAAATTTTAAAAAGATCAAAGAGATTTCCGGCAAATCCAATATCGAGCTTACCAGAGGAAGCTTTGTGAAAATCTATTCTGATGCAAATATTTTTAGTATACAAGCACATAAAGGCATCATTTATCTGAACAGTTCAAAAAACTTTGTCATTGAAAGATACTCAGACACTGGAAAAAGTATGACCCCGATCAGCCTGAATTATAAGCTGATGAATGTTTCAGGTTCAAAAAAGAATGAGATCAAAAGCTATTTTAAAACCGATTCACGCTTTAGCGGTTTTTGGGAGAGAATAAAAGATATGTTTGAAGTGGCTGATCAATATCCCGCAATAAAGAAGCTCTTTATAACAGGAAACAGAATTTATGTTCAGACATATAAACGGACAGACTCAGGTGATGAATTTTTTATACTTGACCTGATCGGAAAAGTATTAAACAAAAAGTTCCTGCCGATAACTGCCAAAAATATATTAGAAGATTCTCCGTACTTTATTGAGAACAAAACCTTCTACAGCCTTAAAGAAAATGAAGACGAAGAAGAGTGGGAGCTAACCACAGTGGATATATAAAAAATGTAAAATGTGTTAACCACTTTTTTGCATATAGCTTTTTGCTGCACCTATAAAAGAGATAAAAAGAGGGTGCGGATCCATCGGCCTTGATTTGAGTTCGGGGTGAAACTGACACCCGACAAACCAGGGATGCCCTTTAAGCTCTATCATTTCCACAAGATTTCTTTCCACATTTTTTCCAGATACCACCATTCCATTAGATTCAAGTACTTCCTCAAATTCAGGATTAAATTCATATCTGTGTCTGTGACGCTCCATTATCTCTTTCTTTTTATAAATGTCTTTGCAAAGGGTTCCTTCTTTTAAGGTACATGAAAATTGACCAAGCCTCATATTGTGGCCCATAGTTTCTATCCCGATCAGCTCTTTCAGTTTGAGAAAAACCTTTTTATCAGTTGTTTTATTAAACTCAGTGGAATGAGCGTTTTTTATTCCCGCTACATTTCTTACAAATTCAATGGATGCAGTCTGCATTCCGAGACAAATACCGAAATATGGAATCTTATTTTCCCTTGCATATTGAATAGCTTTAATCATCCCTTCAATACCTCTTATACCAAATCCCCCCGGAACAAGGATGCCATCAGAATGTTCAAATCTTTTTTCGAGGTCATCATTTAGTAAAGTATCAGATTCAATAAGATTAAGATTAACTTTAACATTATTTTCTATTCCACCATGAAAAAGCGCTTCAAACAGACTTTTATAAGAATCGCTGAGACTTACATATTTTCCCACTATACTGATCGTTACTTCCTTTTTAAGATTGTAGATCTTATCTACCCACTCTCTCCACAAAGAACAATCATCTTTCCTCATTTTAAGCTTGAGTTTCTTCAATAGAAGATCCCCCATCCCCTCCTCTTTGAAAACAAGCGGGATCTTATATATAGTATCAACATCATTAGCGCTAACCACATCTTCATATTTTACATTTGTGAATAGAGCAATTTTCTTTTTGATCTCTTCAGGAATTGGAATTTCCGCCCTACACAATAGTATATCTGGCTGAATACCTATTTCCCTCATTGCCTTTACACTATGCTGTGTAGGTTTCGTTTTAAGTTCACCGGCCGCTTTCATAAACGGGACCAGAGTCAGGTGAATGAACAATGTGTCAAAATCTTCAGATTCAAGGCCTATCTGTCTGATAGCCTCAAGGAAGGGGAGGCTCTCTATATCCCCGACCGTTCCTCCAATCTCAACAATAATAATATCATATTCTCCATCCAGAGATTTAACAGATTGTTTTATTTCATCTGTAACATGCGGAATTACCTGAACTGTTTTTCCAAGATAGTCCCCACGTCTCTCCTTTTTAATCACATTGAAGTAAATCTTTCCCGCCGTCCAATTGTTTTTCTGGGAAGTTATAGTTTTGGTAAATCTTTCATAATGGCCAAGATCCAGATCTGTTTCCGCTCCGTCATCAGTTACAAAAACCTCGCCATGCTGAAGAGGACTCATCGTTCCCGGATCAACATTCAAATATGGATCCAGTTTTATAATAGTAATGGTGTATCCATAAGACTCAAGGATATTACCTATTGATGCAGCTGCAACACCCTTTCCTAATGACGATAAAACTCCGCCTGTTACAAAAATATACTTAGTTTTCAATTTTCATTCCTTTAATAATTTTTCTATCTTCTCTATATCTTCAGGTATGTCAACCCCAATAGATCTGTAGCCGGTCTTCAATACCTTTATTTTAATGCCGTTATCTAGAAACCTTAACTGCTCCAGCCTCTCTTTGATTTCATTATCAGATGGAGAAAGCTCAATGAATGAAGATAGTGCGCTTCTCGTATATCCATATATTCCGATATGCTGATAAAAGCCTGTAAAACCGGTAAGCTTTTGCCCTGGTATGGGAGACCTGGAAAAGTATAATGCTGTTCCATTTTTATCAAAAACACTCTTTACCACATTCGAAGAATTGAATTCTTTCTCTGATCTATTAAAATATGCTGCAGTAACAACAGGGTTTAATCCTTCCTCAAGCTCCAGATAAATTTCGGAAATAAGGTCTGCAGATATAAGAGGCTCATCTCCCTGGATATTTATAGCAGCATCAAGGTTACTTTCCCGCATAACCTCCCACACCCTTTCTGTTCCAGAAGAACATCCTTCAGATGTCATTTGAAACTGACCGCCGAATCTTTCAACTTCTTCAGCAATTTTTTTACTATCAGTTGCAACGATAACCTTGTCAAATTTTTCAGAACTGTTTACCTGCCTGTATACCCGTTCTATCATTGATATGCCCGAAATTTTCACAAGGGGTTTTCCGGGAAATCTGGAAGAATTATATCTGGCCGGTATTATTGCCCCGATATTCATCAGGTTTTCTGAAATTTTTCTGTTTTTTCTTCCTGAACTTTTGATTTAGTATCAAGGACTTTAAGTTCCATCTGGCAGGAACCCTGAAAAAATGCCCCCTCTTCCACGATCAGTTTTGGAGTTATTATCTCTCCGGTTACCCTTCCGAGAGAATAGATCTGAATGCTTTCACTTGCTTTCAGTGTTCCTTTTACAATACCATTAACAGAAATGTTTGCAACATCGACATCGGCCTCAACGTTTCCACCTTCTCCAATAATCAATGTATTTCCGGAAACGATCTTACCCTTAAAACTACCGTCAATTCTGAATGAATCATTGAATTTAATATCTCCACTTATTTTCGTATCACGATCTATAAAACCGTTAACCTTTCCAATATTCTCAGTTTTATTCATATCTACTCCTTGGTAATTATATTAAAAATTCTTTCATACTCATCAAGGTTATTAAAAAACACCGTAATTTTCCCGCTCCCGTCTTTCTTGTAAACCAGATTCACTTTAGAAGAGAATATTTTAGCAAGACTCTCTTCTGTCTTCCTTAGATCAGGGTCCTTTAGATTCTCTGACAGATCATTTGAAATTTCAACTGGTTTCTTGTTAAAAATTTTCACCAGTTTTTCTGTTTCCCTCACCGAAAGTGATTTATTTAGTATTATTGACAGAACTTCCATCATAGAGTCGTTTTTTTCAAGACTCAACATTGCCCTGGCATGGCCAGGAGTTAATTCACCCGAAATAATATTCTGCTTTACAGCTTCAGGCAGTTTAAGCAATCTCAGGTAATTTGTTACGGTTGTCCTGTTCATTCCAACTTTACCTGCCGCTTCTTCCTGACTAATACCGTTTTTTTCAATTATCAGATTTATCCCTTCTGCTATTTCTATAGCATTCAGATCTTCTCTCTGAACGTTTTCAACAAGAGCTGCCACCATAACCTCATCAGGGCTTATATCTTTTATTATGGCAGGTATTCTCTCCCAATTAAGATACTGTGCAGACCTCCACCTTCTTTCACCTACAAGCAGAAAGTATTTGTTATTATCTCTATAAAGAACTATCGGCTGAATCATACCGCTATCTTTAAGAGATTCTGCCAACTCAATAATTTTTTCTTTTTTAAATTTTTTTCTCGGCTGATAAGGGTTAGGATAGATCTTGTCTATATCCACTTCAATAAAATCACCATTCTCATGAAGGTTTGGCTTGTTGGCAATAATCGCCTCTATCCCTTTACCAAGGACACGCCTTTTCATTGACTCAACATCTCCTTCGCCAGCGCCATATAAGCTTTTGAGCCGGCCGACTTAATTTCATAAAGCTGTATTGGTTTCCCGAAACTTGGAGCTTCAGATAGCCTCACATTCCTTGGAATGACAGATCTGTAAACCTTTGTTTTAAAAAACCCCCTTATTTCTTCTTCAACCTGTTTTGATAAATTAGTCCTTTCATCAAACATTGTAATAAGAATCCCTTCAATCTGAAGAGCTTTATTGAAATCATCTTTTATCCTGTCTATAGTATCATTAAGATCCGACAATCCCTCCAAAGCGTAATATTCTGACTGAATAGGTATCAGCACCGAATCACTTGCTGTTAATGAGTTAATTGTTAAAAGGCCGAGAGATGGCGGGGAATCAATAATGATAAAATCATAATCATCTTTAATATAATCAAGAACATTTTTTAAATACAAATGATTATCTTCAAGCTCGGAAACCTCCATTTCAAATCTGGCAAGGTTTCTCGAAGAGGGGATCAACTTAAAAAAATGTAACTCGGTATCAATAATCGCATCATCAATTGAGCACTTATTTGAAAGAACTTTGTAGATATCTTTTTCGATAACAGTTCTATCTATCCCCATCCCGGTTGTAGAGTTTGCCTGCGGATCAAGATCAAGCAAAAGAATTTTTTTTTCTGCAATAGCCAGAGAAGCGCCAAGATTTATCGCGGTGGTAGTTTTCCCAACCCCGCCTTTCTGATTAGCAATAGTAATAATTTTTCCCATTTTCCCCCTATGTTTCACGTGAAACATTTGCTGTATAGAATATCTTCAGGTTATCCCGGAAGGGTACATTATAGATTTTTTGCTGATATTTTTCTATCCCTTTTTCTATTTTTTTTATTTTCGATAAAGAAGTAATCAGTATTACTTCTCTGGCAGCTCCCTTTATTACATATGATATCAGCTTTTTGTTGTCAGGAAAGCCCCTTGCAATAATAGAAAATCTTTCTTTTTTGTTCTCTTTAACAAACTCTTCAATTCCGGACCTAAGCACTTTAACGTTGCTCAGAACCATTTTATCTACTAAATAATTCAGGAATTCAGCCTTTTTTTTTCTGGGTTCTACAAGAAATATTTTTTTTTCAGGATGTAATATTGCAACCGGCACTCCAAGTATTCCGTTACCGCTTCCTGCATCAACAATATTCATCTCTTTCGTATATTTATCTAAAAGTATAGATTCTTTAACAAGGTTTTTTATCTGTTCATATGTTATTAGCTTTGAAATTATGTTTATATTTTTGCTGTATTCCTTCAGTATTGAAATATATTCATTTAACTTTTTTTCTGTGTTCTCGGGTAAATTCAAAAATTCTTCCTCTTTTTGTTAATCCTTCTACTTCTTAAGTTTGATAAATAAAAAATATGATACTGACAACATCCATATAAACAATACAATAGGGAGGAATCTGTTTAGATCGATCAGCAATAAGAATGGCGAAAAAACCAATGTTATGGATGTTATCGCAACAAAAAACTTTAAAAATATTTTTTTCATATAAAAAATCCTTGTAAAATTATATCACTAATGTTGGCAAAAAAAGTATTTTTTATGTTGACACTGAAAATCAATTTAATTAACATTGAAAAATGATACTTCCAAAACTTGTGGTTTTTTCCACAAATGTGAAAAATGATGTGGAAAATGAACGACTTTGATAGCATAAAAAACCAGATCAGGGACATTCTTGATATCCCAACTTATGAAAAGTATATTACCCCCCTTGAATATATAGGAGAAAACAAGGGTGTGGTTTTTTTGGGGTCACCGGAAAAAAACAAGATGACCTGGATAAAAAACAATATTCTTGAAAAAGTAAACATAAAGCTTAAAAGTGCTCTCAATGTGAAAATTAAAATTGTACCTCTATTTGAAGAGCTGGAAGAAAAAACCGATCACCCTTCTTTCCGTGTAAAAAAATCATTCAACTCAAATTTACAGAAAAAATTTACATTTGACACTTTTACTCAAACCAATTCAAACAGAATGGCCCATTCGTTCGCTTATAATGTATCTGAATATCCCGGTAAGTCTTACAACCCTCTCTATATTTATAGTGACGTTGGCTTGGGAAAAACACATCTGATGCAGGCGATAGGGAACAGAATTAGTAATACAGATAAAAATATCAGTATTGTTTATACAACTTCAAGTGATTTTATGAATGAATATGTAGAATATACTCGACAGAAACAGGGCACTCAGATTATAAAAAAATATACTTCCATAGATGTTCTCCTTATTGATGATATTCAATTTATTACAAAATGGGGGGGAACAAGAGAACAATTCTACAATATATTCAACAAACTGATACAAATGGAAAAACAGATAGTTATCTGTTCTGATACACATCCGGATAACATCCCGGATCTTGAAAGCAGAATAAAATCCAGATTTGAGATGGGTAGTATTGTCGATATTCTTCCTTACAGTCTTGAGGACAGGATGGCTATACTTAAAAATAAGATCTCCGAAAAAAGAATCTTAAACGGAAACAGTTTTGAGATTCCAGAAGAAGTTCAGTTCTTTCTGGCTTCATCAATAAAAGATAATATTCGAAAACTTGAAGGAGCTCTTAATAGACTTATTGGAGTTGCCGATCTTACATTTTCAAACAAGAGCGGTGTTGTGCTTTCGCTTGATTTTGCAAAAGATGCTTTAAAACCATATATTTCGTCAAGACAGAAAAAAGCGACAATAAAAAGTATCCAGGAATTTGTTGCAAAAAAATTTGATATTAAAACTTCTGACATTATATCAAAGAACAACTCACGAAAAGTTGTTCTTCCCCGACAGGTAGCTATGTATTTATGTAAGACAATAACTAACAGTTCTTATGTGGATATAGGATCCAGATTCGGGGGTAAAGATCATTCAACTGTAATATACTCGATAAGAAAGGTTAAAAATATGATAGCAAAAGACCCTGAATTGTTGAAAAAAATTAATTCTTACATCAAATTTTTCACAAATTAATCTAATTAACATTTGTTTAAATTTTTCCACAAAATTTTAAACACCCTTTAATATCAATATAATTATTTTTTTTGACTTTTTAACTTTTCAACACCCTTATTTATTTTTATAATATCATTATGTTATTATATGTAATAAATATATAAAGGCAGGTAAAAATGAAAATATTTGTGGAAAAAGTATTTTTCTCCAATGAACTAAAACTTTTTCAGGGAGTGTTTGAAAAAAAGACACTCATAGATATTTTGCAGAATATTAAAATAACTGCATTTGAAAACGGTGATCTTGAACTTGTTGCTACTGATCTTGAAATCGGGTTATCATCAAAAATACAGGTTAAAGTTGAAGAACCTGGAACTTTTACTGTTAACGGTAAAGATTTCTACGACCTTATCTCTAAGATGCCTGAAGGAATTATAGAGATATCTGAAAACAACGATCTCAACATAAGTATATCTAATGAGAAAAAGACCAGTAAATATAAATTAATGGGACTTCAATCAGCAGATTATCCACAATTGCCGGAAGCGGATTTTTCTGATCCGATAAGCCTGGATATAAAAAAACTGGGATTTCTTATAAATAAAAGCTATTTTATAATTTCTCCTGAAATGAAATTTAACCTGGGCGGAGCTCTTATAACCATATCGGATGAAATGATAGAAATGGCCTCTACTGATGGGCACCGTTTATCTTACTCATATTTTGACTTTAAATCAGAAGGTGGTGAGAATGTTAACTTTATAATTTCCAGAAAATCACTTCTAGAGCTTTTGAAGATAGGTGACAATGGAAATATAGATTTTTCATATGATAAGAACAACCTTTTTTTTCGCTATGAGAACAGGGTCCTGTCATCAAGAATAATTGATCAGAAATTCCCCAACTATAAAACCGTTATACCGGAAAGCACCGAAAATGAAGCTGTTATTGAGAGTAATGAGCTCAACACAACTTTAAGAAGAATATTGATATTCAAGAGCAGGAATAACGGGGTTATTTTTAAATTTGAGAAAGGGAAGCTTGTTCTTGAAAGAACAACACCTGAAAAAGGGGAAGCCCACGATGAGATAGATATTCAATATGAAGGAAATCCTATAAGTGTTGCTTTTAATGGAAATTTTATTTTAGATTTCCTTGCACATGTGAATTCCGAAAATATTAAAATAAGCATGAACGACACGGAAAGTTCATTTGTTTTTGAACCATCCACACCCTCCAGAGAAGGAAATTTTATTTATGTGGTAATGCCTCTTAACATTTAAACTTGTATATTGAAAATATCGAAATCTCTGGATTTCGAAATCTTAAAAGCAAAAAAATATTCTCGTTTGAAAACAATAAGAATATTATTTTTGGACCAAACGGCTCGGGAAAAACTTCAGTTCTGGAGGCAATATATATTCTGGGATTTGGACGTTCTTTTTTAAATGTCAAAAAGAACGACATGCTTAATAATGGATCGAATGAGTTTTTTATAAGTTCATCTATTATCAGATCAAAATATGGATTTAACATAAGTGCCGCATTTAACAAAAAATTTTCTCTGTTCCTTGATGGAGAAAAGACGGGTATTGCCGGTATAGGTAAAAATTTATTTCCCCTGTTTTTTTCTTCGAGTGATTATGTCTCATTAATATCAAGCAGGTCCGGACTCAGAAGACTGTTTGATAAATTTATTTTCGGGATAGATGTTTTATATTCAAATGAACTTATTGAATATAAAAAAATTATTCACAACAAATCATCTCTTCTTAAGCAGAATCCAACCATTTCCCACCTGAGAGGGTGGAATAAATTATTGGGAGAACGGATATTCAGCATAATAAAAAAAAGAGATGATTTTATCGGGGAAATTAATACTCGGTTAAAAAGAGATCGCTCTCTAGACCTTAAAATAAAATATAATAAATCTGCTCCGGAATTTGAAAACAGGAGAGATTTAAGTTTGGATCTGATTATGTCTGTTCTGGATAAAATTCTGGGAAAAGAACTTATTTACAAAACCCCTCTTGTCGGGACTCATCTGGACAGGTATGAGATAACCATTGATGACAGACCGTTGAAATTGTTCTCATCAGGGGAGAAAAAAATAAACCTTCTTTTCATATACCTTGCATATATTGATATGTTTTTGTCTTCAAGAGGAGAGTATCCTGTATTCCTTGTTGATGATTATGATATTGCTATGGACGAAAAGAATACCGAACTTCTTATTTCAAATTATCCGGAGATGCAGATAATAGCGACATCTGTAAGAAAAAACAAAAATTTTGAAACAATTTTAAAGTTAAAAAATTAATTTTATAACCGGTTTTCAGCACTCTTGTCATCCTTGCTTTTCCTTTACAGAAGAAAGGAATTGAGTTATAATCATTATGATTGAAAAGGTGTGTGATTTGGGCTTTTCTTAAGAATCAAAACCTTTTACAGGAGAGTAAATTGACGGTTGGATCAACAAAGGAAAGTGGCAATACTTATACAGCTGAAAATATAAAGATTCTTGAAGGTCTCGATGCAGTAAGAATGCGTCCTGCCATGTATATTGGAAGTACCGGATCTCCGGGTCTTCACCATCTTGTATATGAAGTAGTTGATAACTCAGTTGATGAAGCAATGGGCGGACATTGTGATTCAATAGAGGTGGTAATTCATTTTGATAATTCTATTTCGGTAACAGATAATGGAAGAGGAATTCCTGTTGATATTCATAAAGAAGAAAATAAATCTGCTGCAGAGATAGTTATGACCATACTTCATGCCGGTGGAAAGTTTGATAATGACACATACAAGGTTTCGGGAGGTCTTCATGGCGTTGGGGTTTCTGTTGTTAATGCCCTATCCTCAAAATTAGAGCTTGAAGTAAAAAGAGACGGACATATATACTTCCAAAAATACCAGGCTGGTACTCCTGAGACAAAATTTCAGAAACTCGGGAAGACCGAAAAAAGAGGAACAAAGATCACATTCTGGCCTGATGAAGATATTTTTGAAACCACGGAATATGATTATAACATTCTTTCAAAAAGACTTAAGGAGCTTGCCTTCCTCAACAAAGGGCTATCGATAAGTTTAAAAGATGATAGAACAGACAAAAGTGAAACTTTTTATTATGAGGGTGGAATTGTTGAATATGTTGAATATTTGACTGGTTTTAAGAATAAGGTTCATGAAAAACCCATACTTTTGACAGCGGAAAGCGACGATGTGGAAATAGAGATTGCCTTTCAGTATGTGAATTCTTATTCGGAAATTATGTTATCTTTTGTAAATAATATAAATACTGTTGAGGGTGGCACCCACCTGACAGGATTTAAAGGTGCTTTAACAAGAACGATTAATAACTATGCCCAGTCAAATAATCTAAAAAAGGATTTTAAAGGAAGTTTTTCAGGAGAAGATGTTAGAGAAGGTATAGTCGGTATTATTTCTATCCGGATAAAAGATCCTCAGTTTGAAGGACAGACAAAGGCTAAACTTGGTAATTCTGAAGTTAAGGGAATAGTCGAATCTTTTGTGAATCAGAAGCTGAGTGAATTCTTGGAAGAAAATATTGCTATATCAAAAAATATTATAAACAAGGTTACACTAGCCGCACATGCCAGAGAGGCTTCACGTAAAGCAAAGGACCTGATAAGGAAAACAAGTCTCCTGGAAAGCACATCCCTTCCGGGTAAACTTGCGGATTGTCAGTCTAAAGACCCGGATGAGAGTGAATTGTATATTGTCGAAGGTGACTCAGCTGGTGGTTCTGCAAAACAGGGCCGTGACAGAAAGTTTCAGGCAATACTGCCTTTGAAAGGTAAAATTCTGAATGTTGAGAAATCCACAACAGCAAAGATGCTTGAGAATGAAGAGATCAAAACCATGATAGCTGCGCTGGGGGTTGGTATCGGTTCAGAAAATTTTGATATAGAAAAGATCAGATATAAAAAAATTATAATAATGACCGATGCAGATGTTGACGGTTCTCATATCAGAACACTATTAATGACATTCTTTTTCAGGCACATGAGACCCCTTATCGAAAGAGGTTACCTGTATCTTGCTCAACCACCTTTGTACCTGTTCAGAACAGGAAAAAAGGGGATTTACCTTAAAAAGGAAAAAGATCTCGATAATTATCTGCTTGAAAAAATTGGAAATGATGTCAAGTTGTCATTAAACGGAAAACCCGATTCTTTCCTTGAGGGAGCTGAACTGATAAAATTTATCAAACTTTTATCTAAAAAGAATACTCTTCTTGATAAAATTGAAAAGAGGGGTATGCCCAAGATAATAACAAGAAAACTTATTGAGCTTATCAAAAACGAAGATTCATTTAAAGATGAAAAGAAAACAAGAGAAGTGGCGGGTGTTCTAAAAAAAATAGAATGTTGCAAAGAAGCATCAGTAAGTTATGATACAGAATATTCAACTTATGCAATAGATCTGGATTATGAATTAAATGGTGTGTCAATGTCTAAAGCAATTAATTGGGAATACCTGACCGGTCCACTTTTTGCCAGAGTAAATGAAGCTTATGAGCAGCTGAAAGAATATCCTTCTTCTCCATATAAATTCAGTGTTGGACAGGAAAAATTTGTGATAAAAGATGAGAGAGATATTGTTTCTGTTTTATATGAGAAAGTTAAAAAAGGGGTTTATATTCAGAGATATAAAGGTCTGGGTGAAATGAATCCAGACCAGCTTTGGGAAACTACAATGAATCCTGAAAACAGAACTCTGTTGAAAGTTGAAATCAATGATTTTTTTGAAAGTGAAACAATATTCGACACCCTTATGGGAAGTGATGCAATGAAAAGGCGAACATTCATCGAAGAGAATGCTCTTAATGTTAAGAATCTGGATATATAAGGAAACAACATGGATGACGAAAAAAAGACTTTGATAAATATAGAAGAAGTTACGATTGAAAACGAGATGCAAACATCCTATCTCGATTATTCTATGAGTGTTATAATCGGCAGGGCGATTCCCGATATTCGTGACGGATTGAAACCGGTTCACAGAAGAACTCTATATTCATTATCTCAAACAGGAACTTTTTATAACAAACCTTATAAAAAATCTGCAAGAATTGTTGGAGATGTAATTGGTAAATATCATCCTCATGGGGATCAGGCTGTTTATGATACTCTTGTAAGAATGGCCCAGGATTTTTCACTACGTTATCCTCTTGTTGATGGACAGGGAAATTTCGGTTCAATTGACGGGGATCCGCCTGCAGCCCAGAGGTATACCGAAGTAAGGCTTCAAAGTATTGCAAACGAACTTTTAAGGGATCTGGATAAAAATACAGTTAACTTTATTCCTAATTATGACGAATCTCTTCAGGAACCTGAAGTATTCCCATCTCAGCTTCCCAATCTACTGCTTAATGGAAGTTCTGGAATAGCTGTCGGGATGGCAACATCTATTCCTCCTCACAATATAAAAGAATTGACAGAAGCTTTTATTAAATATATGGATGATCCATCTATATCATTTGAGGAAGTTATGGATATTGTGAAGGGTCCTGATTTTCCTACAGGCGGTACCATATTCGGAAAACATTCGATTCTTGAAGCATATAAAACCGGAAAAGGCTCTGTTATAGTAAGGGGGAAAGCCGGTTTTGAAGAAGATGAAAGAGGGAAACAGAAAATAATTATTTCAGAGATACCTTATCAGATTAATAAATCAAAACTACTTGAGACTATTGCAAAACTTGTTAATTCAAAAAAGATCGGAGGTATTTCAGATCTTAGAGATGAATCTGACAGAGATGGTATGAGGATAGTTATTGAAGTAAAAAAAGATGATATACCAGAAGTAGTTCTGAATAACCTTTTTAAATATACTCAACTGCAGTCAACTTTTTCACTAAACCTTCTTGCAATTGTTAATCAGCAGCCAAAGCAGTTCAACATAAAAAATTATTTTAAGCATTTTCTCGGACACAGAAAGGAGATAGTAAGAAGAAGGACCCTTTTTGAACTTGATAAAGCAGAAAAGAGAATGCATATAATTGAAGGGTTAAAAATTGCACTTGCAAACCTTGATGAGATCGTAAAAATAATTAAAGGATCTAAAAATCGAGATGAAGCCAGAAAGCAATTAAAATCAAGATTTAAATTATCAGAAATACAGGCAAATGCTATTCTTGAAATGCAGCTTTATAAACTAACCGGACTGGAAGTAGAGAAACTTGAAAATGAATATAAAGAACTTGTTGAAATCATAAAATATCTCAAGGGAATACTTTCTGATGACAATAAACTTCTAGAATTGATCAAAACCGAACTGATTGAATCTGCATCAAAATTCGAGGATAAGAGAAGGACTGAAATTGTTGAATCTGAACTAACCGAAATAAACATGGAAGATATAATTAAAGATGAGGACTATATAATAATCTTCACGAAAGGGGGATATATAAAGAGAACTCTCCTTGATGCCTATAAAATTCAAAATCGTGGAACCATGGGAAAAAGGGGGTTCGGTTTAAAAGATGATGATATGGTCAGGAGGGTTTTTGTTGCTTCTGCACACGAATATATTCTTGTTTTCACTGAAAAAGGGAGAATGTTCTGGAAAAAGGTTTATGATCTTCCTGAAGGAGATACAACAGGGAGGGGAAAACCGATCAACAGGATCATCGGAATCAGCGATGAAGAAAAGGTGTGTTCAGTTATTAATGTAAAAGAATTTTCCGAAAATAAATTTGTTATGATGTTCTCAAGAAAGGGATATGTTAAGAAAACAAATCTTTCAAAATTCTCACGGCCGAGAGTGAATGGAATAATTGCAGCTGACGTGGGAGATGGAGATCTTGTATTCGAAGCACATATTTCGTCTGGAAACGATGATGTTATTCTGGGTTCAACCCTGGGCAAATCTATACGTTTTAATGAAAAACAGATCAGGGAGATGGGGCGTGGAGCTAGAGGGGTTATCGGGATGAAGCTTGCAGAAGATGATTTTCTTGTTGGTGCAGGAATTATCGGTGAAGACGATAAATATATTCTAACCCTTACCGAATCCGGTATCGGAAAAAAATCTTCTCTGGATCTGTACAGATGTCAGTCTCGAAGCGGTAAAGGACTTATGAATATCAAAATTAATGAAAAACTCGGAAAAGTAATAGGCTTGGTAATACTTAATGATTATGATGAGATAATTTTATCCTCGGAAAAAGGGGTGGTGAACAAGATCGGTACATCCCAGATCAGATCTCAGGGACGAGCAACACAGGGATTAAAAATCGTTAATCTCAAAGAGGGAGACAGACTTGTTTCGCTTGAGAAAGTCAGGGTTGATGAACCTGAGAACGGAGAAATGGAAAATGGACGAGAAGAATAAAATTGTACGTTTTGCTCCCTCGCCAACCGGCCACCTTCATATCGGAGGTGCCAGAACTGCACTTTTCAACTACCTTTTTGTGAAGAACGAAGGCGGAAAATTTGTTCTCAGAATAGAGGATACCGACAGGGAGCGTTCAAGCGATGAAATGTCCAGTGAAATCATTGAGGGTCTTGACTGGCTTGGACTTTCTCTGGATGCGCCCCCATGGTATCAGTCCGATCACATAAAAGACCATAAAGAAATCGCGGAGCGATTACTTGAAGAGGAAAAAGCTTACAAATGTTTCTGTACTAAAGAAGCATCGGATTCCAGAAGGGTGAAAGACGGGAAAATTGAGCACTTTATGTATGACAGACATTGTCTTGGGCTTTCTGCGGCAGAAGTAGAGGACAAACTTAATAATAAAATACCATATGTAATTAGGTTTAAAGTTCCAGATGGAGAAACAAAATTTAAAGACAGGATACATAAAGAGGTCAGGACTGACAACAAAGAGATCGATGATTTTATTATTCTAAGATCTGATGGGAGTCCTACTTACCAGCTTTCAGTTGTTTCGGATGATATTGCAATGGCAATAACCGATGTTATAAGAGGTGATGACCATATTTCAAATACTTTCAAGCAGATACTTATATTTCTGGCTCTCGGCATTAAACCTCCCAGATATTCTCACCTTCCCCTTATTATGGGGGCCGACAAGAAAAAACTAAGTAAAAGACATGGTGAAACATCAATTCTGGAATTCAGAAATAAGGGATATTTACCGGAAGCAATGGTCACTTATCTATCTCATTTGTCATGGAGCCCTAATGACCATAAAAAAATATACAACTTGAAAGAATTGTCGAAAGATTTTAAATTCTCAGCTATATCAAAAAATAGTCCTATATTTGATTACGAAAAACTAAATTTTCTTAATGCTAAAGCAATTAAAGAAAAAGATCCGGCTGAATTGCTTGAACTATTATTAGAAGATAAGGGTTTCAGGGACACTTATAAAAGTGAGAGTTCGGAAAAACTCATTTCTCTTATATCTCTTGTTAAACCGAGGATGAAAAAAGTTTACGATTTTATTCCTCAATTTAAAACATATCTTTCTGAGAATCTTGAATATAATGAAGAGGAATTTTCAAAACTGGATTCGGAAAAATCTGATCTGAAAAAATTGATGAGGGCACTTATTGAAGGGATTGAAAAGATAAATTATTTTAACGGTGAAAATTTTGAGGTTATACTTAGGGAAATTGCAGAAAAAAATGATATTAAAGCAGGTGTGATAATTCACCCACTGAGGTTTGCACTTACAAACACACTTGTAAGCCCTTCTATATTCGAAATAATAGAATTTCTTGGAAAGGAGAATGTTTTAAAAAGGGTCAATGGCTTCATTGATTTCCTGAAATAATATGTTTTTTCCTATTAAAGATTATAATCCCACAAAAAGACTCCCTTACATAACTATTTTACTAATTGTTCTGAATGTTATTGTATTTGTATATCAGAGTTATATGGCCTCACCGGATCTTCCACACTTTATTAATCACTATTCAATGGTACCCTATGAAATAACTCATATGCAGAATGTAAAAGTTCTTGTAAACAGAGATATGTTTGGTAATCCTGAATTTCAGGAGAGAGGCCTCACACCATTGTTGAGTATAATTACTTCAATGTTCATGCATGGGTCAATTATGCACCTTCTCGGAAACATGCTGTTTTTGTGGATATTCGGGAACAACATTGAAGACTATCTGGGAAGCATTGTATTTATTTTTTTCTATCTTATATCGGGAACAGCTGCTGCGTTTTTGCATATTCTTTTCAATTTGAACTCCCTTACCCCTGTTATCGGAGCCAGTGGTGCAGTTTCCGGAGTGATGGGTGCATATCTGATACTCTATCCTAAAGCGAAAGTTAAAACACTTGTGTTTATTTTTATCATTGTGACATTTGTTGATTTACCTGCAGGTATATTTCTGGCACTATGGTTTTTATTTCAGTTTTTCTATTCGACCAGCGGAGGAATAGCATGGCTTGCACATGTCGGGGGATTCATTGCAGGAGCCTTGATTATCTATATAGCTAAAAAAAGGAATCCGGTTATAGAAGTATTATCTGATAGTGAATTTTTAATGGAGGATGAATGAAAAAAGAGCAGATCAAAACAAAAAAAGCGCCGGAAGCATTAGGGCCTTATTCTCAGGGAGTAGTTTCAA
Source organism: uncultured bacterium (assembly GCA_942492175.1). Lineage (GTDB taxonomy): Bacteria > Acidobacteriota > Aminicenantia > UBA2199 > UBA2199 > UBA647. The sequence continues at coordinate 72,162 of CALODR010000010.1, read as the reverse complement.
ATGGATTTATATTTCTTTCAGGGCAGGTAGGGATTGACCCTGAAAAAGGGAAGCTGGTAGAAGGTGGCGTTGCCAGGCAGACTGAACAGATATTTAGCAATATTAAAAATGTTCTTTCTGAATCCGGAGCAAAATTGGATGATGTTGTAAAAGTGACAGTATTTTTAAAAAATATGGATGATTTTTCACTTGTAAACTCAATATATTCTAATTATTTTTCCCAGCCTTATCCTGCACGTTCAGCAGTTCAGGCTGCAAAACTTCCATTGGATGTTGATATTGAAATAGAAGTAATTGCGGCAAAGTAGATTTTTTCTTTATTTTTTTGATTGAAAAAAAATGCTTCAAATGATACAAATATTTTAGAATCTTTTCAATTTAATTTCATTAAATGATTAATAAAATTTCGGTACCTCTATTATTTCTGTTTTTGATGTTTCTTCCTGTTAAAGCCGAATCATCCTCTGTTAGAAGAGTCCTTACAAATGGCAAAATTGTTGTTGGGAACGGAAACCAAATTGCCGAGACAGTTGTGATTGAGGGAAATAAAATATTGTTTGTAGGAAACTCCAGGGATGCAAAAAGTTTTGAGAAAGGGGGTAAAACCATAATATCCGATCTTGGAGGTAAAGTTGTTATTCCCGGATTTCACGATGGAGATCAAAATTTTTTAGTTGGAGCAGGTTTATTGGAGAATAGTCTTAATTTTTATGGTCTTAACCTTGAATCTATTGTCCACCGTCTTAAGAATAAAAAAAAAAATGTAAAAAAAAGCGTAATTTACGGATACAATTTTGAGCATCTTTTTTTAAATGAAGATAAATGGCCGAACAGGTATGATCTTGATAAAGTTTCAACTGATTCTCCTGTGATTGTTTTCAGTTCAGATGGAAATTGCGCATGGGTTAATTCCTTTACCCTGAAACTTAGCGGAATAACCAAAAGTATTCCTCCGGTTTCAGGCGGGAGGATTGTAAGATTTGAAGATAATAGTCCAAGCGGTATCTTAATAGGAAAAGCAATTGATCTGCTAAAAAAATACAGCTTTAGAGAAAGTATAAAAAAAATCAGGCCTGATAAAAATAAGATTCTTAATGCCATTAAATATGCAAACAGTTTTGGCCTGACAAGTGTTACAACAATTGGTGATCTTAAATTTGTTAAACAATTAAAGGAATTAGAGGCTGAAAAGAAGCTTAAACTGAGATTTAATATTATACTTCCTTCGAAGAGCATAGGATTATATCTTACATCAAAGATCGAGTTTTCTTCTGATTTACCACACCTGAGAGTAAAATTAGTTACAAGAAAAATTGATGGGAACCTCTATTCTGCAAGCGCCGCAATGTTCTCAGAGTATAGAGAGATCGGAAACTATGGATTTCTAACTACAAATGTAAATGATATCAGTGATCTTGTAAGCCTTTATAAACAAAACGGGATCACTGCCAATTTTAATGCTGAAGGTGACCGGGGTGTACATGTTGTATTAAATGGAATTTTGGGGGCAAACCATAAATCTTTGAAAAATATTCAGCGTTACAGAATATCAAATTTTCACTTCATTATTGATGAGGATATTGACAGGTTAACTAAATTGAATGTGATCCCTGTTATGAGGCCTGCTTCTTTAATTAATAGAGGAGTACTGATTAAAAGGATTTTCGGTCAGAGAAAAGCGGGGAATGCAATGAGGGCTGGTACTCTGCAGAACCATAATATAAAAACTGCTTTCGGTTCGGGATGGCCCGGTGGAGAGCTTGATCCTATCCTGGGAATAGGATTTGCTGTTTTCAGAAAAATAAAAGAGAGGCCAGGGAAAGATAATAGTTGGTTTATTGAAGAGAAGCTGTCTTTCACCGATGCGATACGTAATTACACTTATATGCCGTCATATTCGGTATATGATGAAGTAAGGACGGGATCAATTGAAAAAGGGAAGCTTGCAGATTTTGTTATTCTTAGTGGCGATATTTTTTCTGATGGTATTACGGAGAGAACGTTTTCCTCAAAAGTAAAAGTTGTTGAAACAATAATTGGTGGAGAAACTGTATTTAAAAAAGAGATTTCAAATTAACTTTTTAAAATAAATAATCCTGTTGTATACCCGGCACTGATGATAAGAAAATTTCTTAAGATATTAAGGAATATAAAATGTTTATCAAAAAGGATCAAGCCGGAAAGTTCAAAGATCAATGGAAACAATATGATCACAGATATAAAATAAAAAAATTTTTTGTTTTTGCCCGAATATATAATAAATAAGCCTGAAAAATAAAACGCAAGTAGGAGGATCTTGTCAAAGAGCCGGGGCTGTGTGAAAAGAAAATAAAAAATAATTCCCTGTGATAAAAAAAGGGAATGTAAAATTTCAGGTTTCTTATAAGATTTTATTCTTAAGAGTACAAGAAACAGTGCTGAAAGGGTTAAACCTGTGATCACGTTGATCGAAAAAGCATATAAAGATTTTCCAGAAACAAAACCGACTATAAGTTTACCTGTATAGTTGAGGGTTATAAGAAGAAAAAAAATAAATATTAAGTTAAGCTTTTTCAACCTTCTTGGTCTCTTTGGGTTTCTCTGCTTTGATTCCTAATTTATTAAGAACCTGATCCTTAAGAGTATTAAAAAGCTTTTTATCTTCTTCCAGTAGTTTTCTGACGGCTTCCTTTCCCTGTCCGAGCTTTTCCTCTCCAAAGGAATACCACGATCCTGTTTTCTGAATAATTTCGTTATTAACGGCCATATCAATAAGGTCGCTTTCTTTTGATATCCCTTTTCCGAAGAGAAGATCAACCTCTGTTATCTTAAAGGGGGGGGCAACTTTATTTTTTACTATTTTTATCCTTGTTCTTCCACCGACAATATCGTTTCCGGATTTAAGGGTTAAAATCTTTCTTATGTCTATTCTTATTGAGCTATAAAATTTTAATGCCTTACCACCGGTGGTTGTTTCAGGATTTCCTACAAACATTCCAATTTTTTCCCTCAACTGATTCAGAAATATGAAAGTTGTCCTGGAACGGGCCACAATTGCTGTCAGCTTCCTTAAAGCCTGACTCATTAATCTTGCCTGAAGACCCATATGACTGTCTCCCATGTCGCCTTCAAGTTCAGCTTTGGGAACAAGGGCTGCAACACTGTCAACCACTATGATATCAACTCCGCCAGACCTAACAAGAATCTCTGCAATTTCAAGGGCCTGCTCACCAAAATCAGGTTGAGAAATATAGAGCTCATCTGTATTTACTCCAAGTTTCTCAGCATAAACTGGATCAAGAGCGTGTTCTGCATCAATAAACGCCGCCTGGCCGCCATTTTTCTGTGCTTCAGCGATAGCTTGAAGAGCGAGAGTTGTTTTTCCTGAAGATTCAGGACCGTAAATTTCTATTACCCTTCCTCTCGGAAATCCGCCCACACCAAGAGCAATGTCCAGGGAAAGGCATCCCGAAGAGATTGCGGGAACGTTCACCCTTTCATCAGAACCTAGTTTCATTATTGAACCTTTTCCAAATTGTTTTTCAATCTGAGATAATGCGTTTGCAATTGCTGCCTGTTTTTGATCTTCGTTTGTCATTTATATCCCCTGTTTTTTTTTATTTGCTGATATACTCTACCTTTTCAAAATCTTCATCTTCGATGTGATAAGATTCAATTAACTCTTTAAGAGAATTTAACATATTTATAAGATCGTTTTCAATTTCTTTTCTTTTGAATTTTAAATTTTTGATCTCACTTTTAATGCTCTTTTCCCTGATAATTGCATTATTAATTATTTCTTCCCCTTTCATTTCAGATTCTTTAATTATCATTTCAGCTTCTCTTTCAGAATTCTTTTTAATATCTTTCGAAAACCGTTGCGCAGATACAAGAGTATCTCTTAAAATATCTTCTCTTTTTTCAAACTTAAGCAGAGCTTCCTTTGTCTTTTCAAATTTTTTTCTGAACCTTTCTTTTTCCATAATTTCATTTTCCAGGGCTTCTGAAACAAGAACTAGAAATTGTTTGACCTCGTCCTTATCATATCCATTCATTTTCTTATTAAAAACCTGTCCCTGTATATCCTGAGGTGTAAGAATCATACTATCCCCCCTTACCACAATATATGTTAGCCATCGTGATAATAAGTTATTAACAAAGTATAATAGAAATATAATCAAAATTGGTGAAATATCAATATTTCCGATAATTGTAAAAGGAAAATATTTATGAACAAATCTAAAAACCGGATCTGTTATCTTTTTTAGAAAATATATTAATCTATTCTGAGGTACTTGTCCGGCCCATGAAATTACCGATCTTACAAGTATGACAATTATATAAACGTTAATAATTAACTGTAATAAGTTTATAAATGCTTTGAGCAGATCATCAAAGATCATATGCCCCTTCTCCCGAAAAGGGCGGTTCCGATCCTGATTATGGTGGCACCTTCCTCAACGGCAACTTCATAATCGTTACTCATTCCCATTGAAAGGTCATTTATTTTAAAATTATCAAGACCAAGCCCGTTTATTTCATTTTTAAGTTCGGTCATTTTTTTAAAATACGGCCTCATTATTTCCGGGTCTTCATCAAAGGGTGGAATAGTCATCAGCCCTACAATTTTTACCCTGTTAAGCATTGAAATATAATTTAATGCTTTTTTAAGCCCATCAATAGTAAACCCGGATTTATTTTTTTCTTCACCGATATTTATCTCTATAAAAGTTTCGATCTCTTCATCTACTCTTTTGTGGATATGTTCAAGAGATTTAACACTGTCTACAGATTCGATAAAATCGAAACTTTTCAATACCCGGTTTATTTTATTTTTCTGAAGTTTCCCGATAAAATGCCAATTAATATCTCTCCCCTCAAGTTCAGCCTGGTGCTCTTCTGCTTCCTGGGTTTTGTTCTCACCGAAATATCTCAGGCCGCAATCATATGCTTCAAGCAATTTTTCTGAAGACTGATTTTTACATACACCTAAAATTTTTATCTCTTCAGGAGCCCTTTTTGCACGGATGCAAGCTCTTTCTACATTTGATAAAATCTTCTCATAATTCTGCTTTATAGTCATTATCTATAGGTCCTTATTTTACATTTTTTATATTTTACCATATTTTTAAAATAAATGAAACCGTAGGTAAAGAGATTTGATATAAAATTGATAATTAATGATTAAGCATATAATCTGTTTGACATTTATTTTTATTGTTTATATAAAACATATTATGTATCTGTTCAATAAATTATATCCAAATATATTTATAAAGGAGAATTAATATGGAATATTTACTTTCAGAAGAACAAAATATGATGAGAGAGATGGTGTCAAAGTTTGCAAGGGAAGAGATTGCTCCGACGGCATCTGAAAACGAAAAAAACGGTATTTTTCCTGCGGAAGTAATTAAGAAGGCCGGAGAACTTGGATTGATGGGTGTTGGATATCCGGCTGAATTTGGCGGTGCCGGGATGGATTTTGTTTCATATATGATAGCGATTGAGGAAATTTCAAAGGCATGTGCATCGACCGGCGTAATTGTTTCTGCCCACTCATCTCTATCTGTAGATCCGATTTTTAATTTCGGAACAGATGAACAGAAAAAGAAATATCTCCCCCCCATGTGTTCAGGAGAATGGATAGGTTGTCACGCTCTTACTGAGCCGGGTGCGGGTTCGGATGCTGGTGCCGGCAAAACAACTGCTAAACTTGAAGGAGATAAATGGATACTCAATGGAACAAAACATTTTATTACCAATGGCGCTGAAGCACAGATCTGTGTAGTATTTGCCTCAACTGATCTTTCTGCCAAGACAAAAGGGATAAGTGCATTTGTAGTGGAAAAAAATACTCCCGGATTTAAGATAGGTAAGCTGGAGCATAAACTCGGTATTAAAGCTACATCAACAGCGGAACTGATCTTTGAAGATTGTGAAATTCCAAAAGAAAATATACTGGGAGAAGAAGGGAAAGGGTTTAAAATTGCCCTTATGACACTTGATGGAGGCAGGCTGGGCATTGCTTCACAAGCTTTAGGCATAGCAAAGGCTTCGATTGAGGATGCGGTTAAATTTGCTAAAGAAAGAGAGCAATTTAATCAGCCGATTGCAAATTTTCAGGCGATCCAGTGGATGCTTGCAGACATGTATACTGAATATGAAGCTGCATGGATGCTTACTTTCCGTGCATCTAAAATGAAAGATAAAGGCTTAAGATATACCACCGAAGCTGCAATGGCTAAACTAAAAGCATCAGAAGTGGCATCAATGTGTGCTGCCAAAGCAGTGCAGATTCATGGAGGATACGGCTATACCGATGAATTTAATGTTGAGAGATATTTAAGAGATGCAAAGATCACAGAAATCTACGAAGGCACTTCGGAGATAATGAGACTTGTTATTTCTGCCAATCTTTTGAAATAGTAAAATTTTATCCGGTAGCAAGCTGTAGAAAAATAATGAAGATTACAGAAAAACCTTACGAAATAAAAAACAGCATTAGAATAGTTACGGCAGCTTCACTTTTTGACGGGCACGATGCTTCCATAAACATAATGAGAAGGATCATGCAGTCTTATGGATGTGAAGTGATTCATCTCGGGCACAACCGTTCGGTTGATGAGATAATTACCTGTGCTGTTCAGGAAGACGTTCAGGCAATTGCAATAACGTCTTATCAGGGCGGCCATATTGAGTTCTTAAAATATATGTTTGATCTTCTCAATGAGAAGGAGGCCGGACATATAAAAATCTTTGCCGGTGGAGGCGGTGTGATACTTCCTGAGGAAATAAAAGAACTCGAAAACCATGGAATTGAAAAAATTTACTCTCCTGATGATGGAAGAAAGCTGGGACTTACAGGTATGATTGAAGATCTTATTAAAAGATGTGACTTTCCTGTGGGGGAGAATCCAGGAGTGTCTATAGATGATGTTAAAAATGGTGATCACAGATCCATTGCCAGGGTGATCTCTGCAGCAGAAAATTTCCCGGAAGAATCTAAGACAATACTTGCTCAGGTGAGAAAGGAGGCTTCGGGAAAAAATATTCCCGTGATCGGAATAACTGGAACCGGTGGTGCAGGGAAATCTTCAATTATTGATGAGTTTGTTAACAGGTTCCTTTCAGAATTCAAAGATAAAAAAATCGGTATAATTTCAGTAGATCCCTCTAAAAGGAAAACCGGTGGCTCACTTCTCGGTGACCGCATTAGAATGAATGCAATTAACAGCGATAGGGTCTATATGAGATCTCTTGCAACGCGGCGTGCCAATGTTGCACTTTCAGATCACATAAGAGAAGGGCTTGATACTCTCAAGGCTGCTTCATTCGATCTTATTATTCTGGAAACTTCCGGAATTGGACAGTCGGATTCGGAAGTAACGGAATTTGCTTCTCTTTCCCTGTATATTATGACCCCTGAATATGGTGCGGGTACGCAGCTGGAAAAGATCGACATGCTTGATTTTGCAGATATTGTGGTAATAAATAAATTTGATAAGAGCGGGGCTCTGGATTCGCTGAGGGATGTCAGAAAACAATACAGAAGAAATCATAATTATTGGGTGGGTTCTGAAGAAAGTCTTCCTGTATACGGAACAACTGCTTCGAAATTTAATGATAAGGGAATGAATATTCTTTATGAAGCGGTGATTGTAAAGACGGGGCTTAAGGCTGGCAGTGATTTGCAAACAACTGAGTTTAATGTAGAAAAAGATTATAAGAGGTCTTTTATTATCCCGCCCAACAGGAACAGGTATTTATCGGAAATTTCTGAAACAATAAGGGAGTATGACCAATGGGCAGAGGAGCAGAGCAATACAGCTGACAAATTGTATGGTATCTCGAAAACAATTTCAGAGTATGAATCTTCTGAAAAAAAAGGTAGTGATATTTCTGAGGATTTGAGGTTGATGTATAGCCTTAAAGAAGAACAGCTCAACCCCGAAAATCTTAAATTGCTTAAAAACTGGGAAGAAAAAACTTCAAAATACAAAACTGAGCTGTTCTCTTACACTGTTCGAGGGAAAAAGCTTGAAGTAAAAACAAAATCTGAAACACTTTCAAAACTGAAAATACCAAAGATAAGTATTCCCGGTTACAGAAGCTGGGGTGATATCCTGAAGTGGTCTCTTCAGGAAAATTTCCCCGGAGAATTTCCTTTCACTGCCGGTGTTTTCCCATTTAAAAGAGAAGGTGAGGATCCGACAAGAATGTTTGCTGGAGAAGGCGGGCCGGAAAGGACCAACAGAAGGTTTCATTACCTTTCGCACGGGCTTCCCGCTAGCAGGCTTTCAACTGCCTTTGATTCTGTGACCCTGTACGGTGCTGACCCTGATAAACGGCCTGATATTTACGGAAAAATTGGAAATTCAGGTGTTTCAATTTCATGCCTGGATGACATGAAAAAACTTTACTCCGGATTTCACCTTACAGATCCAAAAACATCTGTTTCCATGACAATAAACGGCCCTGCTGCAATTATGGTCGGTTATTTTCTGAATACAGCCATAGACCAGGAATGTGAATTGTATATAAGGAGTGAGGGGCTTGAGGAAAAAGTTGAAATGGCAATAGACGATCTTTATTCTAAGAAAGGTGTCCCGAGACCGGTTTATCACGGAAAATTACCCGACGGGAACACCGGTCTGGGTTTGATGCTTCTGGGAGTAACTGGAGATCAGGTACTGCCTGATGATGTATACAAAAAGATAAGTATTGAAACAATCTCAAAAGTGAGGGGAACGGTGCAGGCTGATATCCTTAAAGAGGATCAGGCTCAGAACACATGTATATTCTCTACAGAATTTTCCCTGAAACTTATGGGCGATGTTCAGGAGTACTTCATTAATAACAATATAAGAAATTTTTATTCCGTATCGATCTCCGGTTATCACATTGCCGAAGCGGGTGCAAACCCTGTTACTCAGCTGGCGCTTACACTGTCGAATGGGTTTACTTTTGTTGAATACTATTTGTCCAGAGGAATGAAGATCAATGATTTTGCCCCAAATCTTTCTTTCTTTTTTTCAAATGGTATCGATCCCGAATATGCTGTGATTGGGCGTGTTGCAAGGAGGATATGGGCAAAGGCTATAAAATACAAGTATAAAGGTGACGAGAGATCGCAGAAGCTGAAATACCACATTCAGACATCAGGAAGATCTCTACATTCCCAGGAGATCGATTTTAATGACATCAGAACTACCCTGCAGGCAATATATGCAATATATGATAATTGTAACTCTTTACATACAAATGCATACGATGAAGCAATTACCACCCCTACAGAAGAGTCTGTAAGGAGGGCAATGGCAATACAAATGATCATAAACCATGAGTTCGGGATAACTAAAAACCAGAATCCCAACCAGGGGGCTTTTATCATTGAAGAAATTACAGATATGGTTGAACGGGCAGTTCTTGAGGAATTTGAAAGGATATCTGAGCGCGGAGGTGTTCTCGGTGCTATGGAGAGGAATTATCAGAGAAGTAAGATCCAGGAAGAATCACTTTATTATGAAAAAATGAAGAACAGCGGTGAGTATCCTATAATGGGTGTAAATACATTTCTTTCCAGTTCCGGTTCACCCACCATTATTCCTGGCGAGGTTATAAGGGCAACAGAAGAGGAAAAGGCAAATCAGATTGATACGATCACTAATCTGAAAAAAGGGAATAGTGAAAAATCAGCAGAATTGTTATTATTGCTTAAAGAAAAAGCAATTGAAAGCGGAAATCTGTTTTCAACACTAATGGAAGTGACAAAGTATTGCTCAATCGGACAGATTACAGATGCTCTTTATAGTGTCGGCGGTAGATACAGACGGAATATGTAATAATTCTTAAAATCTTTTAAGGAATTTTGCAAAGAAGATTCTAAGATCATCAAAATATGTGTAAAAGATCGGAACAGCAAACAATGTAAGAAATGTGGAAGTTATCAATCCGCCTATAAGTGTAATTCCCATAGGTGCATAAGGTATTCCTACAAGACCGGTGTTACCTATTGCCATGGGAAGCAACCCGAAAATTGTTGTTAGTGCTGTCATGAGAATGGGCCTGAACCTGTTGACTCCGGCCACAAGTATTGCCTGCTCTCTCTGCATATCCGTTTTTCTGTATTGATTTATCAGATCAATAAAAACGATTGCATTGTTAACGACAACTCCTATCAGAACAACAAGTCCTATGCCCGCCATTATTTCGAAGGTTGTACCCGTAAGGTACATTAACCAGTAGGATCCGACAAAAGCGGCAGGAATTGCAATTAGAACTGAAAGGGGAAGAACGAATGATTCAAACAATACTCCCATTATAAGAAAAACAAAAATAACTGAAAATATCAAAGCTGTAGACAGATCGGAATCCTGATCCTGGAATCTTCTTCCCCTTCCCCCTTCCTCAAAATAGTATCCTGTCGGGAATTTATAATCTCGTAATATTTTTGTTATCCTTCCACCCAGTTTTTTCATGTCAACATCACCGATATAGATCTTTAATTCCATAAATGATTTACTGTTCTCTCTTCTTATACTTCCCTGGCTTTTATGGAAAGTGAATTCTGATACTGAATCCAAAAAAGTTTCGGCTCCTGAATCAGTCTGAAGGAAAGTGCTTTTTAATTGAGCTATGGAATTGCGTGATTCCGGATTTGATTTCACATATATAGGGATCTCTTTCCCGGGAGTTTGATAATTTGATATTTTCCTTCTTCTAAGGTTAAAGGCGATCAGTTGTCCAATGTAGTTGGGATTTACACCCACATTGTAGGCTTTGTCTCTGTCCACAGCAATATGGATTTCGTCATTTCCTGTCTCTGTATCTGTCTCTACACTTAATACACCGTCAACAAGCTTTATCTGTTTTTCAATATCCTCTGCGAGGGTCTCAAGAATAGTGGTGTCGTATCCCCTGAGAGTGAATGTAATAGCATCAGCATCACCATCTCCCTGCTCCCGCCAGGATGTCCTTATCCTGACCCCCGGTATTATTGGTAGATTCTTCTTTATATCTTCGGTCAACTCTTCCCTCGTGAGCCTTTTATATGCTGTTAATCCCAGGATTGATTTCACTTTAGTGTAAATAACCTGATACCATTGTTTGTTCTTATCCGGCTTCAGATAAACTTCAATTCTTCCATGAAAATTACGGACACGGGTCGATATATGGTCAATATGATAAACCTTCTCCTTCTCCATTATCTTATCAACTATATAATTTAGCGTTTTATCCACTTTTTCGATGTTATAACTTGTCGGGAAATTGCAGATCAGCCTTGCATCTCTTGAACCGCCCTGGGCAGAATCTGATCTTTTCATGTTGTTCATGGGGTAGCTCATACTGATAATAATTAAAATGATAATAAGTAAGAAATCAAATCTGTGTTTAAGAACTTTTACAAGCATACTCTGGTAACTCTGGGTTATTTTGCTGTGAGTAGCATGAATAATTTCAGTTGCATCAGGGATAGACTTGGTTGATGCAAGGGGGATAAAGATAAGAGCGATCAAAAGACTTGCCGCCAGTGCAAATATAACCGGAGCACCGATTCTTGTAAGGTAGAAGGCCATACCCGAATCCCCGCCCATTACCATAAGGGGTAAAAAAACCACAATTGTGGTAAGGGTTGCCATCAATATTGCCAAGCCAACCTCGGAAGCACCTAGTAATGCCGATCTTTTAATTCCGTATCCGAGCCCGTTGAATCTGTAAATGTTCTCTGTAATAACAATTGCATTATCGACAACAAGGCCGATAGATATCATCAGTCCCATCATTGTGAAACCGTTTAATGTCCAACCGATCGCATATATCACCATCATAGAGACGAGGAGGGAAAGCGGGATAGCAAGGGTGAGCATTATTGTGATCCTTTTTTTTCTGAGGAACGCATATAAGATAAAAAATGCAAATACTCCTCCCCACATCATTGTGGTCTTAACATTATTGATCGAGTCTGTGATCATTTCTCCCTGATCCCAGAATATGAAGTAATCAACCCCTTTAAGTTCCGGTCTTGTGCTAAACTGCTGTTTAAGTTTTTTAACTATATTTTTACAGACCTCGACAGTATTTGCCTCACTCTCTTTGTAAGCAACAATTCCAGCCGCTATTTTCCCGTCAACACGCATCATGTTTCTCTGCTCTTCGTCAAAATCGTATCGGACATCTGCAATGTTGCTTAATTTTACCCCATCTCGTATGTCGATATTCTGAATATCCTGGAGTGTTTTAAATTTTGCCGTGCTTCTGAGGAGAAATTTTTTCTTCCCCATATAGACATAACCGCTGGACATTGAGAAATTCTCACTCATCAGGCGCTGCATCAGAGTATATAAATTGACATTGTATGTTTTTATTTTGTCCTGATTTACTATTATCTGTATATATTTTTCTCTTATACCGAACATTTCTACATTTGCAACACCTTTTATCCCGTCCATTGCCTGCTTAATGAATTTATCTGTCACATAATATGGGTCATCAATGTTTTTATCATAAGAAACACCCATGTAGATAATGGGCTCGTCATTATCTCTGAACCTTCTTATAAAAATATGTTCTATCTCATCAGGGATCAATGGCCTGCCCCTCTCCACCCGGTCTGTTACCTGAGCGTAGGCAAGGTCCATATTTGTGCCTTGAGAAAATTCAAGCCAGAACCATACTCCCCTCGTCATTGAGTTGCTGAAAAGCCGCTTAAGGTTCTTAACGGTTTTAAGCTCCCCTTCCATCGGTTTCACGATCTGCTCTTCAACCTCTTTTGGGTTTGAGTCTGAATACGGGATAAAAACACCTAAATATGGAGGGCTGAACCCTGATGGGAAAAGGTCAAGTTTAATCCTTGTGTATGCAACAAATCCTATTACCAGCACTGCAATAAGTATCATTGTTACTGTAACAGGCCTATTTAGTGAAAATTTAGGTAAAGCTCTTTCTGTAATTTTTGGCTCTGTCATTTTATTTACTAAATCTGTTATAAACGAGTGGGATTAGTATCAACGTTAAAAAGGTTGCACTCAAAAGTCCTGCGATAATTGAGATTGCCATCGGTGTTCTTATCTCTGCCCCCTCTCCAAGGCCGATGGCCATGGGGAGAAGTCCGAGTACGGTTGTAGATGTAGTGATAAGAATCGGCCTGAGCCTCACCTTTCCCGCCTGTTTTATTGCTTCAATTTTTTCAACTCCTCTTCTTCTCAGGATATTTATATAATCAATAAGAACAATTGCGTTGTTCACCACAATTCCCACCAATGTTATCATTCCTATATAAACGGTAACCCCTATTGATATATTCAGTACGAATAAGGTTAAAAATACACCTATAAGAGCCATTGGTATTGTAAAAAGGATAAGGAACGGATGGAGAAATGATTCAAATTGAGATGCCATTACTATATAGACGAGAAATATTGCCAACGCCATGGCAAGAGTAAGGCTGCTCGATGATGTTTTCATCTCCTCGTTCTGCCCGGTTAGTTCGTAAGTGAAATCTGGGGGCATCGGATAACCTTCGACTTCTGCATAAATACGCCTTGCTGCTTCGGTGAGGCTTATATCTGAAATGTTAGCGGATATAATTGCCGATCTATCCTGATTTACCCTCCTTATCTCGTTCGGGCCGTTTAGCATCTTCACATCTGCTATGCTGCTCAGCTGAATCGGGATCTCAGCCCCTGGGTTAATTATAAGATTCTTAATGTTTTCGGCCCTGGTTCTCTGATCATCCTTTAAATAAACTCTTATATCGATTCTCCTGTCCCTCTCTTTATATTTTGTGGCAACAAATCCTTCTATCTTATTTTTGATAATGGTAGCAACATCAAAAGCATTCATCCCATAGTGTGCAAGCTTGGCTCTGTTAAACTCAACCACGAGCTCGGGGAAACCCGACTTGATACTGCTTTCAACATCTTTAAGCCCCGGAATTTCGGAAATTTTTTCATACAATTCTGAACTAACCCTTCTCAATTCCAGAAGATTGAAACCTTTTATTACAAGTTCGATGGGGGATTTTATTGTAAAGAGGGCGGGCCTTGAAATATTATAATCTATATCCGAGAAGTTTTTCAGAACAGTTCTGATATTTGCAATAACTGTCTCTTCTACAGCCTTAATATTTCCCGACTTCTTTATATTCACGGTTACTTTTCCTATATGCTCTCCCACTTCCTCTTCGCTTAACTCATCTTTTGTTGTTCCCGCAAAATAGCTTATTTCCTTGGTTAGCGCGATCAAGGATAATTGTTCGCTGATTTTTTGCAGGATCCTGTCGCTTTTTTCGACAGGGGTTCCTACCGGAAATGTCAAATTTACATATATTGTCCCCTGGTGAACTTCGGGAATGAGTTCTTTCCCGATGTTGGGAAAAATAACAAGAAGTGTGAATAAAAACACGACAAGAATTGAAATGATTATCTTTCTGTCATTTTTCAGGGAAAGGCTCAGTAATTTCGGATAATTTGTATTTACATAATCCATTAATTTTGAAAAAATGATGTTAATGAACTTGATCACAGGTGCAAAGAAAGTCATAAGAATTATAAAAAGGGCTTTACCGAGGATTACAAATAATCCTATAAATGTAAAAAGAAGCCTCGAGAATATCATTAGTAAAGAATTTATCAGGAATCTTGCAATATAATAAATAAATGAAAATGTGAGATCCCAGAATACTAATTTAATTAGAGTAGGGATAGATATCAGAAATTTCCCGAAAATTGATTTTCTTGCTGATAAAGTTCCTTTAAATTTTTTGATAGATCCGGTTATCCACGGTTGTTTCTCTCTCAGGGATTCAACGAAGGCAACAAGCGGAGAATTGCTGAAATAGTTATCCCAGAGAATTTTTTTCTGTGAAAATTTTTCTTCTGCAAATTTTGAAAAAACCCAAGCCAGCTCTTTTATTTTGGTTTTGAATATCCTATCGATTATTGCAGCTATCGGGTATAAAAGAATGATCCCAAAAGAGATAAACTGACTGAGTATAACGAGTACAAGTTCAACAGCAAGAATTCCAATATATGAGAGAGACTGAACAAAGATCCTAAACCAGTTTTTTACATTTCTTTCTGATTCAAATGAAAATTTAAAACCAGGCATCTGGACACTGTTTTTTTCCCCGAATTTTCTTGATGCAAGCATTGGAATAAAGAAAAGGGACACCATAAGAGATGCCAGAAGGGAGAATACAACGGCCAGGGAGAGATCTCCAAAGATCTGACCGGCAATTCCCTCAACAAAAACTATCGGGAAAAATACTGCAATGGTTGTCAGAGTAGAAGCAATAACTGCACCCCCGACCTCAGAAACGCCTCTTACTGCAGATTCGACCCATTCGTCCCCTTCTTCTCTGCATCTGAAAATACTTTCCATTACAACGATAGAACTATCCACAAGCATACCGATCCCGAGTGCTAGTCCACCGAGGGACATTATGTTCAGACTAACCTTGAACATACTTAATGGAGCGAAGGTGGCAATTATTGAGAGGGGAATAGAAACCGCAACTATCAGTGTAGTTGAAAAATTTTGAAGAAAAAGATAGAGTATGATTATTGCCATTATTCCGCCGAGGACAGCGGTGTTTCTTACTTCATTAATAGAATTCTCAATAAAAATTGACTGATCTGTAAGGATCTTGTATTCAATATTATCCGGAAGCCTGTGGGACAGGAAAGATGTGAGCTCTTTTTCCTTCAGTTTTTCCCTGAAGGATTTTTTTACCCCGGACTCTTTTTTCGTCGCAAGGCTTTTAACAAAAGCACGCTGTTCGGGTGTACCGAACAATTTATCTTTTACAAGTTGAGCCACGGCCACAATATTTGCGTCGGCCTCCTTGAATATATTGATTTCAATACTCTCTTTTTTATTAACTCTTGTTATTACCTCTCTCTCTTTATGACTATATGTAATTTCAGCAATGTCTTTTAGCCTTATGGGGACGTCACCTTTTTTAGCTATGATTATATTTTCTATTTCCCTGATAGAGCGGAACTCATTCAGGGTCCTTACTATATACTCGGTCTCACCCTCTTTTATGTTTCCTCCAGCCAGATTTATATTCTCCTGGGTGAGCCTTCTGGTTACATCATTAAAAGAGATCTGAGTTATTGCAAGCCTCTCTTCATCGATCTTTACAAGTATCTCTTTTTCAAGTCCTCCCTTAACTCTTGCAGCTGCAACTCCCGGGATAGATTCCAGTTCACGTGCGATCTCATCTTCCACCATCTCTCTGAGATTAATCAATGGAATATCGCTCACTATTCCCAATCTCAGGATAGGGTCAAGTGATGGATCGTAACGAAGTATCATTGGTCGTTCAACAGCCCTGTCAAGGTAGGTTTGATCTATCTTTTCCCTGATCTCCTGGGCAGCTCTGTCAAGATTCACGTCCCATGTGAATTCAAGGATGATGTCTGATTGTTCAGGGCGTGAAACAGAGGTAATGGATGTCAGGTTCTTTATGAGGCCCAACTGTTCCTCCAGGGGTCTTGACACAATATTTTCCACCTCTTCAGGTGCTGCTCCGGGATATTCTGTCCTGATCGTAAATGTCGGGTAGGATATCTCCGGCATCAGGTCCCAGCTGAGTCTTTTCAGGCTGACAAAGCCGAATACAGCAATGCCGAGAGCGATCATAATGATCGCTACAGGTTTTTTTGTCGTGAACTCATATCTTGATTTAACTTTCATTCTTCAGCCTTTTTAGATTATCGGTTCTATTATCTTAACTTTTGATTCATTTTTAAGGGAGCTTTTGCCTGCGGAGACAAGTTTATCTGATATTTCCATCCCTTTTACAATTTCAACCTTGCTCCCATCGTCAAAGCCTATCTTAACCTCTTTTTTGAAAGCTATGTTCTCTTCATTTATTGTAAACACAAAAACTCTGTCTCCTTCGAACATCAGAACATCTTTTGTGACCAGGATGACATTTTTATGAACTTTCTTGATTATCCTTACATTAACAAACTGGCCGATGAACATGACGTTCTCTGCATCTCTTACCTCTATTGTCGTTTTGAATGTTCCCGAGTCGGGATCGATTGCGGGTGATATCCTTTTGATATATCCGTTCATGATCTTTTTTCCTGAAGAAATAATCGCTTTCTGATTAAGAAATATCTGATCCTTCTCCTGTTCGGGAATGTTAACAACTGCTATTTTTTCTTTTGTATATACAACAGTAAATGCAAGTTGGTTTGTATTTATTTTATTTCCTGTTTTAATATGTCTTTTTGAGATCAAACCTGAAATAGGTGATGTTATCCTTGTATAGGAAA
This sequence comes from uncultured bacterium, assembly GCA_942492175.1. Lineage (GTDB taxonomy): Bacteria > Acidobacteriota > Aminicenantia > UBA2199 > UBA2199 > UBA647. The sequence goes on along the minus strand of CALODR010000010.1, from coordinate 54,889 downwards.
GGAGGAGCTTTTTCTGCTGCCAGTCAAGACGGCTTTGTTCATAGCTGAATCTTAATCTCTCATATTCTTCTTTACTGATCAACTCCTTCTCAAATATCTCTTTCTGCCTCTCATATTCTGCTTTCTGCTGTTCATACGTGATCCTGGCCTTTTGTTCATTTATCGAGGCTTCTCTGTCGTCAAGAACAGCAAGAACTGTTCCCTTGGTAACCCTATCCCCTTCATCAAGAACGATCTTTTCGATTATTCCCGATGTCATCGGATAGATATCTACCATTTTGTCCGTATCTATATTGCTTGAAAAGAGGAGGAAAGAGTTAATGTCTCCACGTTCCGGAGATTGAACTGAAACCGGGATCGTGTCTGTGTCCTCTTTTTTATCTTCGCTTTCCTTATCCTTACTTTTTTCTCCTGCTTTTACACCATCTTTGTCTTTCTTTGTTTCTGTTTTTCCCGGGTTTTTCTTTTCGGCGTCACTTTTAGCTGAATTATCTCCTGAGCATCCGGTAAAATAGAAAAGGGTTAAAATAACTGCTAAAACAAGATATACTTTCTTCATAGCCTGACTCCTTAACATTAGAAAACTTTATATAAATTTAATTTATATAGTGATTATAACGTTATTTGTAAGTTAAAAGTTTCGTTTCAGTACTTAATAGGAGGAATTAGTTCAATGTCTGGACATAGTCAGATCAAAAATTTTTATATTTGAGGCCTTTGTACTATAATTAATATAGTTTTTTAGGAGGATGAGTTGAAAAAGACGATTTTTAAAGTAGTTATTATGTTGATTTCCGCCATCATTCTTTTTTCAGGCTGCTCAATCAACAAGCTGGCAATGAATAAGGTCGCAGATATACTTGCGGGTGGAAGTACCGGAAGTGTATTTACCAGCGATAATGATCCGGAATTTGTTGGGGATGCACTCCCGTTTGCGATAAAAATGTATGAAACTCTGCTTGCTTCTGTTCCCAGGCATCCGGAGCTTATTATAACCACAGGAAGTCTTTATATAATGTATGCTAATGCATTTCTTTATACTCCGGCATCCATGATGAAAGAGGAGATGTACATAGAGCAGGACAAGTTGATGAAGCGGGCAAAGAACCTTTATCTGCGAGGCCGGGATATAATCTTAAATGGTGTTGAAAGGCGCCACAATGGTTTTTCAGAGCTTCTAAAAAAAAAAGAATTTGAAAAAATTTTGAAAATGATGAAAAAGAACGATGCCCCTTTCCTGTATTGGGCTGCGGCCGGATGGGTCGGCGCTTTTGCTATAGATCCATTTGATATGGAACTTGGAATAACACTTCCCGGAGCAGCCGGACTTATGGATATGGTCTTAAAGGTTGATCCGGAATTTGAAAAAAGTTCAATTCATGATTTTTATACTTCTTATTACGGCTCTCTGCCCGACTATATGGGAGGAAGCAATGAGAAGGCAAGAGAAAACTTTAAAGAATCAATAAAATATTCCGGAGGAAAACTGATCGCACCCTTTGTATCTCTTGCAACTTCTGTCTCGATCAGCACTCAGAATTTGAAAGAATTCCGGGAACTTTTAAAGCAGGCTGTAGCTTTTGATATAGAATCATCTCCGGAAAACAGACTTGTAAATATTATTAATAAACGTAAAGCAAAATGGTATCTTGATAACGAGGAGGACTTTTTTCTCGTAACAGGGAGCGAAGAACTTTTGGAAGCCGAGGAGGAATAATATGAAAAAAAGAATTCTACTTGTATTGGCAATATTGATTTTTTTATCCGGACCTATATTTTCATTAACAATAAAGATTGGGAGCATCGCTCCGGCAAAATCACCCTGGGACAAAGCACTAAGGGAACTTGGACGTGAGTGGAAATCAATTTCCGGAGGTCAGATCAATGTAAGGATCTACCCGGGAGGAATTGCCGGCAGTGAAGATGACATGATAAGAAAAATGAAGGTTGGAATACTCGGAGGAGCTGTCTTTACCAACAGGGGCCTTACAAAAATATATTCAGATTTTTATGTTTTGAACATTCCGTTTACATTTAATTCTGAAAAAGAGTTTCTTTATGTCGCAGAAAAGATGAATCCGATCTTTGAGCAAGGGATATACGAAAAAGGATACAAAGTGGTAATCTGGTCAATGGCAGGATGGCTCCATTTTTTTTCAAAAAACAAAATAGAATACCCCGATGATCTGAAAAAACACAAATTATCTTTTACTACAGGGGAACCGGAACTAGAACAGGTTTGGAAAAAATCTGGATATCAGGTGATTCCAAATGAAATGGCTGATCTGATGATGGGGCTTCAGAGCGGTATGGTAAATTCTTTTTACCTCCCTCCGCTTGTCGCGGCATCTGGACAGTATTTTCCGCTGGCTTCCAATATGCTGGACTTGAAAATAGCTCCGATTTACGGCGGCATAGTGATTTCAAATGATGTCTGGAATAAAATTCCGGAAAAATTCAGGGAGAAATTCATGACAGTGGCCAAGAAATTATCCGTAGATTTGAAAAATAAAACAGCAAAACTGGAAAAAGAAGCGGTGGATACAATGATAAAACATGGGTTGACAATCAATTCTCTTCCTGATGATAGTATGGCAAAATGGAGAGAAGCTTCGGAGAAAGGGTTTGGTTCTTTAATAAACAAAGTTTTCTCAAAACAAATTTATGACACAATGATCAATTACCTGAATAATTTCAGAAAAAAATAGAATGCTTAACACTCTTGTCGATCTATTCAGAAAAACAGAAAATTTCTTTGCCTATGCATCGCTTACACTTCTTGCGGCTCTCCCTTTTGCCGAAGTTGTGACAAGGAAATTTTTTCATACCGGAATTGAAGGTCTGTACGATTATACCCACCACCTGGTTTTGATAGTGACTTTTATTGGCGGTGTTATTACTTCGAGAGACGGTAAGCACCTCTCTCTCTCTCTCAATATTCACCTCAAAGAACCATTTGGCAACTGGATTAAAATTGCTGTTGCAATTGTTGCTTCTGCAATTACAACTGCTTTTGCCTGGAGTTCGCTCTCCTTTACCTTTACTGCTCTGGATAGTTCACAAAAAATAGGATTTATATCTTTAAGATTTATCACATTGTCCATGTTCATTGGTTTCAGTATTATGGCAGCCAGAGTATTACCTGATGCTTTGAAAAAAGGAAACCGGTTGTTTGTGGTCCTGTTTGGTACAATATCGGGTACACTGATATCGTTGGGGCAGATATCTAATTTTTTCTCATCTGTGTTATCAAATCCGCCTGAACTTTTAAGTTCGATCACTGATTTCTCTCAAGTAATTTCATCTCTGATATCATTTCCGATGATTCTCATTCTTATCATTCTTGCTGCATTCGGTTTACCAATCTACGTGATTATCGGCGGGATCGGCTACTTTTTATTTGCAGGTGCGGGAGAACCACTTGAAATCATTCCCAATGAAGCTTATTCAATGTTGATTAGCGCTTCAATTCCGGCGATCCCTCTTTTTACCTTAACCGGATTCATTCTGTCTGAAAGCAAAGCAGGAGAGAGACTTGTAAAATTATTCAAGTCTCTTTTTTCATGGGTTCCCGGTGGATTGGCTGTTATGGCTATACTTGTAAGCGGATTCTTCACTACGTTTACCGGAGCTTCGGGGGTGACCATTCTGGCTCTTGGGGCGTTGTTATCCTATGTGCTCATCAAAGGAAAGTACAAAAAAGATTTCAGTATCGGCCTTCTTACCGCATCGGGAAGTATCGGACTGTTGTTCCCTCCCAGCCTCCCTATCATTATTTATGGCGTTACAGCACAAATCAGCATCAAGGATATGTTTTTGGGAGGCATTGTTCCCGGTCTGATTATGATCACCGCTGTGGTAATCTACAGCATTTATTATGCAAAAAAGCATGATGTTGAGAAAGAGCCCTTTAATCTCAAAGAAGCATTGTTGGCGCTCAAAGAGTCGATCTGGGAAGTGCTTCTTCCTTTCATTATTCTTATTTCATATTTCGGCGGGCTTACAACTCTGGTGGAAAGTGCGGGAATAGCCGTTATTTATACATTGGTTGTTGAAGTTATAATAAAAAGGGATCTAAAGCTAAAGGATCTGTCAAATGTTTTTCTGAAATCGATACCTATTATAGGCGGTGTGCTGATTATCCTTGCTTGTGCCAAAGGGCTGTCATATTTTATAGTAGACGCCCAGGTGCCGATGCAGCTTACAGAGTGGGTAAAAGCAAATATCTCTTCAAAATATGTTTTCCTTCTGATATTAAACCTTGTTCTTATGTTAACCGGGATGTTCATGGATATATTTTCAGCGATAATGGTGGTTGTACCGCTGATCTTACCTCTAGGAAATATCTTCGGGATTCACCCTGTACATCTCGGCATTATTTTTCTTGCTAATATGGAGCTCGGCTATCTCACGCCTCCAATTGGACTTAATCTATTCCTGTCATCATACAGATTTGAAGAACCGGTAGGGAAAATATACAAATATGTGGTACCTTTCTTCATCATACAGATCATTGTTGTTCTGTTGATAACCTATATTCCATTTATCTCCACCTTCCTTTTAGGCTAACCGGGTCCTGATAAGTGAAATAAAGTTTAATAGTGTCAAAATTTCTGTGATATAATATTCCGGACTGGAGACAATATGGAGGAAATTCGAAGTTCAGGATTAAATTTTATTGAAGCTATAGTTGAAGAAGATCTTAAAAACGGGAAGAACGGGGGCAAAGTTGTTACAAGGTTCCCTCCCGAACCAAACGGATATATACATATCGGGCATGCAAAATCTATCTGCCTTAATTTCGGAATTGCAGGAAAATACAAAGGAATCTGCAATCTAAGATTTGATGATACAAATCCCGGAAAAGAGGATATTGAATATGTAGACTCTATTCAGGAAGATGTAAAATGGCTAGGATTCGATTGGGAAAACAGGCTGTACTTTGCCTCCGACTATTATGATACGTTGTATGAATATGCGTTAAAACTGATAAAAAAAGGGAAGGCTTTCGTTTGTGACCTTTCCCCTGAAGAGATAAGAGAATATCGGGGAACATTAATAGAGCCGGGGATGGAGAGTCCGTACCGGGACAGATCTGTTGAAGAGAACCTTGAATTATTTGAAAAAATGAAAAATGGTGAATTTGAAGAAGGGACTCATGTGCTGAGAGCGAAAATTGACATGAAGTCGGGAAATCTGAATATGAGAGATCCGATAATTTACAGGATCCTTAAGCAGAGTCACCACAGAACTGGAGATGACTGGGTTGTCTACCCGATGTATGATTTTGCTCACGGTCAGTCTGATTCTATAGAGGGGGTTACCCACTCACTTTGTACACTTGAGTTTGAGGATCACCGCCCTCTTTATAACTGGTTTATAGAAGAACTAGAGATTTTTGCTCCTCAGCAGATCGAGTTTGCCAGACTCAATCTCAGTTTTACTATCATGTCCAAGCGAAAGCTTTTAAAGCTTGTTGAAAGTGGTCTTGTTTCCGGCTGGGATGACCCCCGGATGCCAACCGTTTCGGGATTAAGAAGACGGGGGTTTACGCCTGAATCAATAAGAGATTTTTCTGAAAGGATAGGTGTTGCAAAAAGAGACAGTATGGTTGACATTGCCCTGTTGGAACATTGTGTAAGAGAAGATCTGAATAAAAGGGCAAATAGAGTCATGGTTGTACTAGACCCGCTGAAAGTTATTATCACCAATTATCCGGAAGGCAAAACCGAGGAGCTTGAAGCTGTAAACAATCCCGAGGACGAAAATGGGGGTACAAGGATGATCCCATTTTCCAGGGAAATATATATTGAGAAAGAAGATTTCAAAGAGGATCCCCCGAAAAAATTCTTCAGACTCTCTCCCGGAAAAGAGATAAGGCTGAAACATGCTTACTATATAACCTGTACTGAAGTTATTAAAGATGAAAATACTGGAGAAATATTGGAGATCCATTGTACCTATGACCCTAAGACACGGGGAGGCTGGTCCGATGACGGGAGGCGTGTGAAGGGGACATCACATTGGGTATCTGCAGAACATGCTATCCCGATCAGTGTCCGGATCTATGACCGGTTGTTTTTAGAGGAGGATCCGGGAAGTAGTGACAAGGAACTTCCTGAACTTATAAATCCGGATTCTCTGGAAGAACTTGAAGGATCACTTGCAGAACCATCATTGATAGATGCAGCCACGGGAGAATATTTTCAATTCCTCCGGCAGGGGTATTTCTGCCTGGATGAAAAATTGTCAAAAGAGGGGAAACGGGTATTTAACCGTACAGTTTCCCTCCGCGACACCTGGGCAAAAATAGAAAAAAAGAAAGGGTAAAAAAAGGGTAAACAACTGTTTACCCTTATATTATTCCATTAGCTTTGTGCTGCTTCTGATCTGTAAAATTCTCCCAGTATTTCTGCTACTTCCGGTCTTGAGAACTCTTCAGGAAGCTTTTCACCGTTTGCAAGCATTTCTCTGACCTTGGTACCTGAAAGAAATACCCAGTCTTCCTTTGTATGATCGGAAACAGAGTTCATCATAATAACCTTGTTCAGCTTTTTTGACCATGCAGTATGATCAGCTTTAAAGATCTCTATTTCAAGTGCATCTTCCGGTACCTCTTCATCAAATATCTTTTGTGCATCAAAGGGGCCGTAATATGAGCCTACTCCTGCGTGGTCTCGACCGACGATCAGATGTGTACATCCGCAATTCTGCCTGAAAAGAGCATGGAGTACCGCTTCTCTCGGGCCTGCATAGAGCATATCAAATCCGTATCCTGTTATTAGAACTGTGTTCGGAGGGAAATATAGATCAACCATCTTTCTAATTGAAGCATCTCTTACCGGTGCCGGAATATCCCCTTTTTTCAGTTTTCCAAGGAGCATATGAATAAGTATTCCGTCAGCATTTACACCATCTTTAGCCATTTTACACAATTCTTCGTGGGCTCTGTGCATAGGATTCCTTGTCTGGAAGGCAACAACTTTCTCCCATCCCAGTTTCTGTATCTCTTCTCTGATCTGATAGGCAGTTCTGAAAGTTTCAGGGAAATCCGCTTCAAAATATGAAAAATTCAAAACTTCGATCGGGCCTGACACAATATAATTGCCGAGACTTTCCCAGGTAGAGAGTCCGGGGTGTTCGCTGTCATCAGTACCGTATACCTTTTTACCGATCATTTTTTTGCTTTCAGCTGAGAGTTCTTCGATTGCTTCAATTGTCTGAATTGCTATTACAGGATTCCCGTCGACATTCGGGTCCTTTAATGCAATTCTTTCTTTTCCTTCGATTTCCTCTTTGCTGTCTATAAGATTTAAAACGGGAACGGGAAAAAATGTTCCGTTTGATGTATACATTTTCTCGGCTACACTTAGTGCATCAGAAAAGTTCATGTATCCTTTAAGCGGATTAAAGTACCCGCTCCCCAGCATTACTGCATTTGCTGCAGCCTGTGAACTGATAACTATTGAAGGCAGACTTGCTGCTTCTTTTAACAATTCTTCTCTTCTCGTGTTATCCTTAACGTATAGTGGATTCAATTTTTCAGAACCATGTGGTTTGATCATAATATCTCCTTTTTTTTGATTAATTTCAATAAGATATAACAAAAATTTAAGATTCATTATATACCAATATCAGCCTCACATCAACCGGATCATTCTTGCGCCGTTTAGCTGGTTTTTTCTTACCTCTCCGAAAGGAGGGGAAAAATAAAAGAGGTAAATGAATTAATAGAAAAAAACGTGATGAAAAAGTTACAAAGAAATTGGTGCCTGTAAACAAAACGCTGGACTAGTTAAAGAATTGCTTTTATATTTATTGAAATTGATTGAAAATGAAGTTATATTCTATTTATATATTTTGATGCCTATTAAAATTAAATATACAGAAGACGGTTTGGGAGTCAGGTATATTGCGTATGAGATTGTAACAGGAGCGGAAATTATTGATGCAAATATGAAAATAAACAGTCACAAAAATTTTGCTTCACTAAAATACAAAATCGCTGACCGGTCAAAATGCTCAGAATATAACGTTAATGCTTCTGATGTTAAAGTGATTGCAGAGCAGGAAAGAGAGGCATATAATCTCAATCCAAAGCTGGTTGTAGCTTTTATATCCAACTCTGATCTCCAATTCGGAATGTCCAGAATGTACCATGCACTTTTAGCAGACCAGGGGTTTGAATCGGAAAGTTTTGATACTGAGAATGATGCACTGAAATGGATAAGAATGAAGCTAAGATCAGCCGAATAGTATCTGTGGGAAATTCAAAACCGGGGAATAAAACGGGTAATATATATAATTGTACACCCCATATTATTAAAATTCCCGATATTGTTCGTGCTGAAGGGATTTATGTATATGATTCATCAGAGAAAAAGTATATGGATCTTGAATCTGGTGTCTGGTGTATGTCTTTGGGACACACTAATAAAAGGATAAATAATATCATAAAAAATCAGATTAAAAAGATAATGCACATTGGATTTTGTTATGAAACTAAAATAACCGATTACGTTGCAGAAAAAGTTCTGGATATTTCCGGAATAGAGGGGGGCAAATGTGTTTTTCTCTGCTCGGGGAGCGAGGTAATTGAGCTTGCCAGACAGATTGCAAGAAAAGTGACGGGTTTGCAAATTTCAATGACATTGCACGATTCCTATCTGGGTTCCTACAGCAGTGTGGTTGACAGAGCAAAGGACTGGTATATATTTGACTGGAGCCAATGTGATAATTGTGAGTATAGGAGCGATTGCAGATTTGAGTGTGAAAAATTAAAAAAAATTCCATCGAACATTTCTGAATTTATTCTTGAGCCGGGAAGCTCCTCTGGGTTTGTAAGGTTCCCTCCGGTCTCTCTGATCCGAAATATTGTAAATATTGTCCGGAATAATGGAGGTAGAATTATTTCAAATGAGGTCACAACCGGAATCGGGCGGACAGGAAAATGGTTCGGTTTTGAGCATTACGGGATAACACCTGATATGATCGCCATTGGGAAAGGTGTCGGGAATGGATATCCGGTTAGTATTACTGTTCTGAATGAGAAAACAGTGTTTGAAGCTTCAGAATCCGGATTTAAATATATGCAGTCCCACCAGAACGATCCGCTCGGGGCTATCATCGCAGGAGAAGTGATCTCTATCATCAGCGATGAAGATCTCATATCTGGGGCGGAAACAAAAGGCAGATTATTTCTGAATATGTTGAAAGAACTTGAAGATAGAAAGATCTTTACTGATGTAAGAGGCAGAGGGCTTATGTTCGGGATAGATATATGTGACAAAAACACCGGGGATACAATTTATGAAAAACTTCTTGAAAAAGGTTATATTATATGTAACAGAGGAGGGCTTTTCCGGATAGATCCCCCGTTAACGATAGAAGTGGATGAGTTTCGAGGATTTGTAAATGATCTGAAGAGAATAGTAGAGAAACTTAATTAAAAAACTAACTATGAGTGACAATCAAAACCTTAACAATGCTGTTAAACTTATTATGGATTCCTCACGGACTACAGCGTTTACGGGAGCCGGGATATCCGTTGAGAGCGGAGTGCCTGCTTTCAGGGGGGGTGGCGGATTGTGGGAAAAATACAATCCTGATGCGATAGAGATCTCACATTTTATAAAGAATCCGGAAAGCTCATGGGGAATAATAAAAGAGATCTTCTATGATTTTTTTGGAAAAGTGAAACCGAATGGAGCCCATTATGCTCTTGCAGAGCTTGAGAAAATGGGATTACTGCAATCAATAATCACACAAAATATTGACAATCTTCACCACGATGCCGGTAGTGTCGAAATATATGAATTTCACGGCAGTTCAAGAGATCTTGTATGTACCGGATGCGGTGATAAAGAGTCTGTAAAAGATTTGGATTTATCTGAATTACCCCCTTTTTGTAAAAAATGTGATTATGTCCTTAAGCCGGACTTCGTTTTTTTCGGGGAACCGATTCCGGATGATGCCAGTTCAAAATCTTGGGCTGAAGCAGTAAATTCAGAACTTTTTCTTATAATAGGGACTTCAGGAGAAGTAATGCCTGCTTCGATGATACCATTTGAAGCAAAGAAGAGAGGGAAAAAAATCATAGAGATTAATGTTTCACCCTCCAAATATACGGGGAGTATTACAGATATTTTTCTGGAAGGTAAAGCCTCAGTCGTCATGGAGAAATTATTAAAAAGAATCAGGAAAATAATGGGTGATCCTCAATTTCAAAAATTATAAAATTTTTCGTTTCAGATATGGAATTAATTTTTCCTAATACTTAAAATTAATTTGATATTCAGGAGGTGATGATGCTGGAAGAACATCTTAACAGAGAACAGATCGAAAGGATCGATGAAGAGTTAAATGCCGAGAATAAGATAGAGGCTATAAAGATCTTCAGAGATCTCACAGGGATGGGGCTTAAGGAATCAAAAAGTTATGTTGAAGACCATATTAAAGATCTTATCGAAAGGGATCCTGAAAAATACGGCCACCTTTTATCAGGGGGTAATACAGGTTGCTTTGCGATCCTATTATTACTTTTTGGGATAATTCCTGTTTATTTTCTATTGCTTAAATGAGGTTTTTGTAAATATGGCTCATAAAAACTTAAAATCATCATATTCCGGGCTTGTGGAGAGATTAAACCGTTTTCCTCAGGGTGCACCCCCTTCTGATCGGTTGTTCAAGATCCTGAAAATGCTGTTCAGCGAGAAGGAGGCGGGCCTTGTATCACTTCTGCCGATAAAACCATTTACAGCGAAAAAAGCTGCCGGAATATGGAAGATGGATATTGTAGCAACCAGAAAAATCCTTGATGAATTGGCTGGCCGGTCTATCCTTGTGGACATTGAGCAGGATGGAGAGGTAGTTTACACATTGCCTCCCCCAATGGCAGGATTTTTCGAATTTTCCCTTATGAGGATCAGGGATGATATAGATCAAAAGCTTTTGAGCGAACTTTTTTATGAATATATGAATGTAGAAGAAGATTTTATCAGGGAACTTTTCACAAAAGGAGATACGCAATTAGGGAGAACATTTGTGCAGGAATCTGTGTTGTCAAGTGAAAATGCTCTACATGTTCTCGACTATGAGCGTGCCACAGAGGTAATTAAAACTGCAACTCATATAGGGGTTGGAATCTGCTATTGCAGGCACAAAATGGAGCACCTGGGTAAGGATTGCGATGCTCCCAAAGATATATGTATGACATTCAACAATACTGCAAAATCATTGACAAATCATGGCGCTGCCAGAACTATAGATGAGAAAGAGTGTCTTGATCTGTTAGATATTGCGTATGAAAACAACCTGGTCCAATTTGGTGAAAATGTCCGGGAGAGGGTTAATTTTATATGTAATTGCTGCGGATGCTGCTGCGAAGCGATGATCGCCGCCAGAAGATTTGCTATCCTGGACCCGATTCATACCACAAACTTTTTGCCTGTTGTAGATGGTTTGGAGTGTAATGGATGCGGTAATTGTGTTTCTGTCTGTCCGGTGGAGGCAATGACCCTGGTTTCAGCAAATGATCCTAAAAAACCCGGGAAAAAAATTGCCCGTCTGAATGATGATATCTGCCTGGGGTGCGGAGTTTGCGTAAGAATATGCCCGAAAGGCAGTATTTCTCTTAAATCAAGACCTGAAAGGGTTATAACGCCTCTGAATGGAACCCACAGGGCGGTGGTAATGGCTTTAGAGAGAGGCAAACTGCAGAATCTTTTTTTTGATAACAGAGTATTGTGGAGCCACAGAGCTCTTGCGGCAGTCCTTGGTGTTATTCTGAAACTACCTCCGGTAAAGCAGATAGTCGCAAGCAATCAGATAAAATCAAGATATCTGGAAAGCCTGATAAAAAGGAGAGAAAATTAAGATAAAGAATTTTTTTTTATCTTATTCGTCGATTCATTATGAGAATTTGGGACGTTAATCCCGGCTATCTTAACAGACAGAGTCTCCTTGGAGAACACAGGGAGCTTCATGGAATAGTTTCTATTCTGAGCAATAAAAAAAAAGGATATTCAAATCACCCTGAAACGCTCAGGTGGGTGGATTTCGGTTGGGCGTTAAGAAAAAGGCATGAACTTATTGTAGCTGAGATGGCCTTCAGGGGTTATCAAGATAAATCTCCGGTAAATCTATGTGGAAATATTGGTATATGGCCTTCAAAATATATTGATGAACCGAATGAACAATTTATAATTCTTGGCGATAAGTATAAAAAAAAAGAACCGGGAAGAATTCCGCTGCCAATAAACAGTCAAAATTTATGGAGTCAGCACAAATATTCTGTTCTTGCAAGAGATCCTGTTCTTTACAGTCTTATCGGAAAAGAGGTGTCAAAAAATAATTCAAAGCAATATTTCGGAGAGCTGGCACTTTTACTTACAGAAACTTTAAGAAAAATACCTCAAAGAGGTGGTGTTCTAAATACCCTTCAGCATATGTGGGGGCATGTTTCCGAATTTTCAGATCTAAGAGGGCATGAGATCGAATCACTTGGAATCGCAGATCTGCTTAAAGAGATTCAAAAACTTGTGTTAATTGCAAAAAATGATTACCTGATAAATTCAACTGCTCTAAGTGAGCTGAAGGTTTGGGTCGACAATCATGGAGGATAGGATGAAATTCTGTACATCGATCAATTGTATGGACGGCAGGGTGCAATTGCCGATAATAGAATATCTGAAAAATAAGTTCCGTGTTGATTATGTTGACATGATCACTGAGGCGGGGCCTAACAGGGTTATTGCAGAGCAATCAAATGCGGGTCTTTTGAATTCTATTTTCGAACGAATTAAAATTTCTATTGAAAAACATGGTTCTAAACAGATTGCGGTTGCAGGCCATTTTGATTGTGCCGGAAATCCAAAAGTTAAAGATGAACAGCTTGTAGAAACTCTAAAAGCTGTGGAATTCCTCAAATCAGAATTTGAAGATGTTGAAATTATCGGTCTTTGGGTAGACGAGAATGGGAGTGTGTCAGAATGTTAATAAATACTTTTTTCTTAGATTAATAGTGAGAGCAATATGCTTCATCCCGGAACAGAATTAAAATTTGTAAATGCTGAAATTGGGTATGGTATTTTTGCAAAAACATTTATTCCCGAGGGCACAATTACATGGGCGTTGGATGAGCTGGACAGGAAATTTAAGCCGCAGGAGGTGAGGGCTATGGCCAGGATATATAGAGAGCTTATTGATACCTATACCTTCAGGAACAATCAGGGAGATTATGTTCTATGCTGGGATAATGGAAAATTCATGAACCATAGTTTCAGAGCCAATACAATCTCAACTGCCTATGATTTTGAGATTGCAGTAAAAGATATAAATGTGGGCGATCAGATAACGAATGATTATGGTTATCTGAATATAGAGGAACCTTTTCGAGGGATAGATGAAGGGACAAGGAGAAAAATCGTTTATCCTGATGATCTTAAAAAATATTATAAAATGTGGGACAAAAAACTTAAAATGGTATTTCCAAAGATCCCCGATATTGATCAGCCTTTAAAAGTACTTATACCAGATCAGATTTGGGAAGAGATAGTTGATATTTCAATGGGCAACAGGCAGATGAGATCAGTATTGTATAATTTTTATCAAGGGGAAAACAATAATATAAAGTAGAGTAATTAAATGACACTAATTCTGGTTTATGCTTTGATTGTATTGCCTGAGATGATAGATTTAATAAATATTATCAAAATAAATGAATTCGAAAGTGAAAAAAATAATTGTTTTTGACGGAATTTGTAATTATTGCAATTGGGCAGTAAATTTTATTATCAAAAGGGATACGGAAGGGGTTTTCAGGTTTGCAGCTTCCCAGAGTGTTTCCGGGATCAAAATCATTAATAAGTATCATCTGGAGGATGTTGGAGATGATTCTATAATACTTATTGAGGATGGCGGATATTTAGTCCGTTCGGATGCAGTTATAGAAATATTAAAAGATCTCGGGTCCGGATGGAAACATTTGAGATATTTGAGGGTGTTTCCGCAAAAATTGAGAGATTGGGGATATTCTGTTTTTGCAAAACACAGATACAGTCTTTTCGGGAAAAGAGACTCCTGCATGATCCCCTCTGATGATTTAAAAGAAAGATTTTTGGATTAATTAATGTTGGGATTTGTTATTATGTCTAACCTTACAGGAGACAAATCAGCCTGCTCTCATCTCCCGGAAGATAATCTCTGAGTTTAACCAAGCTGAAGCCTTTTACTCTCTGCGATAATAGATTCGTAAATTTCTCTGAGAAAAACCGGATCGATCTTTTCTTCTGAGGTATTCAGGACATTAAGAATTACTTTCATTTCGCGGGATTTGTCAGTTACCTTCTCTTTTTTTTCCCCTATTTCCTTTGAAATATTCATCCTTATTATCAGCAATTTGACGATCTGTTTGTCAATTTGGTCAATCTCTTCTCTTAACTCTATGATTGTTTTCATTGTTCTTTGAACGGATTATAAATAGATAAGGCTCTGATGTCAAAGTGACCTGCAGGACTTTGATTTCTGTTGAATTAGAAATTTTCATATGATATTATCGTTCTTACTTTAAATGGGAACATATCACACTAAATATATAGAAGAAAAAAAGATTGCCTGGAAGATATTTGACCGGATATATAAGAAATATGATCTGCTGAACCACCTTCTCTCATTCGGTTTTGATTTCAGGTGGCGGAAAAAATTGTCGACACTTAAAGGCAAGCGGAAAAGCTGCTCTATCCTTGACCTTGCTACAGGGACAGGAGATGTGTTGTTCAGCCTTATCAAACATTCAGATGGATTTGATAGAATTCTCGGTGTTGACATGTCTTACAACATGCTCGATTACGCAGTCCGGAAAAGTTCTGCTAATGGGACCGAAGAAAAACTTGATTTTGTGCTTGGAGATGCAAATTTGATCCCGGTGAGGACAGGTAGTTTTGATGTTGTAACAATGGCTTTTGGGATAAGGAATATTTCAGAACCGGTAAAAGCATTAACAGAAATATTTAGAGTTCTTTCACCCGGAGGGAGAGTTCTGATACTGGAATTCTCTCTTCCTGAAAATAAAATATTAAAGAAGCTTCATCTTTTTTATCTGAGACATTTTCTTCCGATTATCGGAAAAATCGTCTCCGGAGATGTTGAGGCTTACAGGTATTTGAATAAAACCATAGAAACATTCCCTTATGGAGACAGGTTTGTAAAACTGATGGAGGATTCCGGTTTTTCTGAATGTGAAACATTTCCCATGACAATGGGTGTTGTGACCATATACAGGGGGATCAAAATTGACGGATAAAACGAAGCTCCCGCTGGCAGAGCTGAAAAAGACCTTAAGTGAAGGGGTATCTAGATATATCGGGAGTAATATTTCTGATAAATTTTTCCGTATAGAATTCCGGACTGAGATAATCGATCCTTTGTTATGGCTCAAAGTGCAACCCAATAGAGAAAAAGTGTATTTCGAGTCAAGGGGTAAAGGAGAGCCGGTAATTGCGGCAGCCGGATGTGCTTATAGAGTTTTGCCCGCCAAATCCGATACTCTGCTCACCTATTTTAAGAAATTGAATAAAAATTTAATTAAAGGTCAGAAATTCTATGGTGGTGTCTCGTTTTATAAAAGCTTTCCCGATAAAAAGGAGTGGGAGTCGTTCGGCCCTTTCAATTTTATACTTCCAAGATTTGAGTATATTATAAGGGAAAAGAAAGGCTTCTTTGCAGTTAATCTGGCTGCATCTGAGTTAACTGAAAAAAAAATGGTTTCAGTTATCAGAGATATAGATAATATCAATATTAATGTTCCCAAAAAACATGATATTGCAGGTAAATCTGAAATAGTTGAGTATAAACCGGATAGGAAAGGGTGGATAGACGGTGTTACCCATTACCTTAAAGAGATCAAATCCGGGGAGCTCCTGAAGATCGTCCCGGCAAGAAGACTGGAGCTGAATAACAGGGGTAATATAGATCCATTCAGGGTAATATTTGAGCTTAAAAAAACGGGGGATTATACTGCAAATTTTTTAATAACATTTAATGGAGAAGATTATTTTGCCGGGTCGACTCCGGAGAGGCTTTTTCATCGTGATGGAGAATTGCTAACTACAGAATCGGTGGCAGGTACAATATCCAGAGGGGAGGGTGTTAATCAAGATAAGTCAAACGGTGATCAATTGATGAATTCAACAAAGGAAACCCTGGAACATGATGTTGTAACCAATGACATCGTTAATAAAATTGATCCAATCTGTGAGCTTGTAGCGATATCGGAAAGAGTGCTCCTTAAACTTGCAAATCTGCAGCATTTGTACAGGAGGATCAGCGGAAAACTGAAAAAAGAGATTTCTGATGGCGAGATACTCGATAAATTGTTTCCCACTCCGGCGGTCTCGGGGTTACCCAGAGAAAAATGTCTGAAAATGCTTGGTAATCAGGAACAGTTCCATAGGGGCTGGTATGCTGGAGCAGTTGGATTTGCAGGTAGGGATGTTTCCGATTATTATGTAGGTATCCGATCAGTTCTGATGAATAGCGAGAAGATATACATTTATTCAGGGGCAGGTATTGTTGAAGGGTCTGACCCGGAGAAAGAGTGGGAAGAAATTGATCTTAAAATAAAAAAATATAAAAAAGTGTTGAAATATGAAACTTAAAAATATTCCAAACATTAATTATTTGTGGTCTAGTCTTATTGTTGAAGAGCTTGTCAGAAATGGGGTTGCCAAATTTTGTATTGCCCCCGGATCAAGATCTACTCCTCTCACAATCTCTGCTGCAGAATGTGACAAAGCCGAGAAGGTGCTCCATTTTGATGAAAGAGGGCTCGGGTTTTATGCTCTTGGGATCGGTTCGGGTAGAAAAGGACCTGCAGTTCTGATATCAACTTCGGGGACAGCGGTTGCAAATTTTCTTCCGGCTGTTATTGAAGCATTCAAGAAAAAAGTTCCCCTTATCCTTTTAACAGCAGACAGGCCTCCTGAATTAAGAAAAACGGGGGCGCTGCAGACGATCGATCAGCCCGGAATTTTTGGGAAATATGTAAAATGGGAATTTGATTTGTCTGTTCCCGATATAAATATAAAACCGGAAATGGTCCTTACAACTATCGATCAGGCTTTTTTTATGGCAACCTCTTCAACTCCCGGTCCGGTTCACATCAATTGTATGTTCCGTGAGCCTCTTGCTCCGGAAGAAGTAGGTGGTGACTGGAAAAAGAATATTATAATAAGTGAACGGTGGTTGAAAGGCAGTAAGCCATATACAAAATATATCAATACAGAAGAAAATACCGGTTCTGAAGAACTTAGCGAAATTGTAACTTTATTAAATCAAAGTGAAAATGGGATAATTGTTGCAGGTAAGTTAAAAAACGGCGAGAAAGAACTCGTAAAAAAGCTTGCTGAAACTTTAAATTGGCCTGTTTTCCCTGATCTTACCTCAGGATTAAGGCTTGATAAAAGTTCGAATCACATAATTCACTATTTTGACCAGGTTCTCTTATCTGATATCCATGTTAAAGAAAAAATTGATAGTATAATTCATTTGGGAGGAAGGATAACTTCAAAGAGGTATTATCAATTTGTTGAGAAATCAGATCCGGACAATTATATAACAGTATTGAATCACCCCTTGAGAAATGATCCACTGCACAAAGTTTCTCATAGAGTGAGGTCGTCTGTGTCCGGATTCGCCGGTGCTGTTATTCCGGGTTTAAAACGCCGCACAGACAAAAATCTTCTATTAAAATTCAGGAAATTATCTGAAGCTGCGGGAAAAATTATTGATGAATTTGTTACACGGGCAAACCAATTGAATGAAATATTTATTTCAAGAGAAGTGTCAAAAGGGATAATTCCGAAAAGCGGTCTTTTCCTCTCAAACAGTATGCCAGTCAGGGATATGGATATGTATTCCTGTCCCGACAGGAAAGACCTGATGATCGGTGGTAACAGGGGGGCTAGCGGTATCGATGGCATTATAGCTTCAGCCTGCGGATATGCATCATCAATAGATGTTCCTCTATCGCTTGTGATCGGCGATCTCGCTTTTCTTCATGACATTAACTCTCTTTCATTTATTAAGAATTGTACTAATCCAATTGTAATTGTTGTTATAAACAATAATGGGGGATCCATATTCTCATTTCTCCCCATTGCCTCGTATAAGTCCAATTTTGAAAAATACTTTACAACACCTCATGGGATGGACTTTGAACATATAGCAAAACAATTTGGCATCAAATATTCAAAGGTGGAAACAAAACAGTCGTTTTCAGATCAATATCGGGCAGCTGTTAAAAGTGTTCAGAGTTCTATAATTGAGGTGATTGTGAATGCGGAAGAGAATGTTAAAGCTCATCAGCGTTTACAAAACATAATTAAAAATGAATTGGGAAAAATTAACCATGATGAAGGAGAATAAAATGGAAAAAATACAATGGACAGAATCAGGAGATTATAAAGATATAGAATATTTTAAAACTGAAGGAATTGCCAAGATAGTTATTAA
Source organism: uncultured bacterium (assembly GCA_942492175.1). Taxonomy (GTDB): domain Bacteria; phylum Acidobacteriota; class Aminicenantia; order UBA2199; family UBA2199; genus UBA647. The sequence continues at coordinate 36,379 of CALODR010000010.1, read as the reverse complement.
CAGGCCCGAGGTTAGAAATGCATTTCGCCCTCTAACTGTTATGGAGATGTCTGATGCTCTCGGTGATGCTAAGGAAGATCCGGATATAGGTGTTATAATTCTGACCGGAAAAGGGGATAAGGCTTTCTGTTCCGGAGGTGACCAGAAGATCCGGGGTGATTCCGGATATAAAGACGGTAAAGGTGTGAACAGGCTTAATGTCCTCGATTTTCAAAGACAGATAAGGACCTGTTCGAAACCGGTTGTTGCAATGGTCGCAGGGTATGCGATTGGAGGCGGGCATGTTCTTCATATGCTTTGCGATCTCACGATCAGTGCTAACAATGCGATCTACGGTCAGACCGGGCCGAAAGTTGGTTCCTTTGACGGCGGTTATGGGGCCAGTTATATGGCTAGAATAGTCGGCCAGAAAAAAGCGAGAGAGATCTGGTTCCTCTGCAGGCAGTATAATGCCCGTGAAGCTCTTGAAATGGGTCTGGTAAATACTGTTGTTCCCCTTGAAGAACTTGAGGCGGAAACGGTAAAGTGGTGCCGGGAGATCCTGAAGAATTCTCCTATAGCAATAAGGCTGCTGAAATCTGCACTTAATGCTGATTGTGATGGACAGGCCGGTCTGCAGGAGCTTGCCGGAAACGCAACCATGCTCTATTACATGAGTGATGAAGCAAAAGAGGGGCGTGATGCTTTTGTGGAAAAAAGGGAGCCGGATTTCAACAAATTCAAACGAAATCCATAATAAAAATATGAGTAAGGTTGCCTCAATGAAGAATTGGATGCTTGCTATCCGCCCGAAAACACTTCCCGCTGCAGCTGGGCCTGTATTAATTGGTTTTGCACTAGCTGTCAGGGAAGGGGTCTACCATATTCCGTCAGTACTTCTTGCTGTTATTGTTGCTCTCTTAATTCAGGCAGGGACCAATATGGTAAACGATTATTCGGATTTTAAAAAAGGTGTCGATACGGAAGAGCGGGTGGGTCCCGTCAGGGTTACACAGGCCGGCCTGATATCCCCTGGTGAAATGAAAGCAGGGATGGGTGTTGTACTCTTTCTCATCGTATTGTTTTCTATCCCTCTTGTCCTCAGGGGAGGTCTCCCGATACTCATAATCGGTATATTGTCAGTTGTTTCGGGAATATTTTATACAGCCGGCCCGTTTCCGCTGGGATATATTGGGCTCGGAGATATTTTTGTCCTGATTTTCTTCGGCCCTGTTGCTGTTGCAGGGACCTACTATGTTCAGGCACTGGAGATAGGTCCTGTACCGATCATTGCGGGATTGGGGCCGGGCCTGATCTCTGTCGCTATTTTGTGCATCAACAATCTTCGTGATCATGAAGATGATAAAAAATCGGGGAAAAACACCCTTAACATTCTTTTCGGAAAAAATTTCGGAAAATTTGAATATTTGTTCTCTCTGATTATAGCATCTATAATTCCGTTCATTCTATTCAGTTTTGGAGAGGAGTTAAATTTTTCATTTCTTGTAATTCTTATACTGATCCCGGCTATCAAACCAATAAAAGTGGTTTTTAATGATGGGGGGGGAGAGGTGATGAATCTCATGCTGAGTTATACCGGAAAGCTCCTTCTGCTATACTCAATGATCTTTTCTGTCGGCTGGCAGTTCAAAGTCTGAATAAAATGATTAACATTGAATGCCCGGTAAGAAATTCTGCATTGAAATTTCCCGAAGAAATTGCAGTATATGAAAGTCAAAAAAAAATATCATATTTGGAATTGGATAAAAAAATTAATTCACTTGTTCGGAAGCTCTCAGAAAAGGGTGTCATTCCTGAAATGCGGATTGGTATTATTTCGGAGAATTCTTTCGGATATGTCATTATGATGTTTGCTCTTCTAAGAATAGGCTGTACAATAGTACCGGTAAACTTCAGGTTTTCCCATAGCGAGATTTGCAGGATCATTGAAGGGATGAAAATTGAGGTTATTGTTAGTGCTGTTCCCGGAACAATGTCCTGTTTCCCGGCAACAAGAGTGATAATTTTTGAAGATATTCTGGCGGGTATTGAAGCTTCTGCAGATGTGCAAAATCCTGAGACATCAATAATCAAGGGAAAAATGGTTATCCTCACATCGGGCAGCACAGGAAAACCAAAAGGGGTTCTTCTTTCAGCGGAGAACAACTATTACAGTGCATTGGGATCCAATATGAATATCAGTCTGAGCCCCGGGGATAAGTGGTATCTTATATTGCCGATTTATCATATTGGGGGTCTGGCAATCCTTTTCAGGGCTTTTCTTGCGGGTGCCGCAGTGGTTTTTCCGGCCGGAAGAAAGAAAAATATATTCAAAGATATTATATCATATGAGATAACTCATGTTTCAATGGTGAATGCACAATTAATTGAATTTTTATCTTTGCTTGACCAAGCAGATCATAGACTTCCCGGGACTCTAAAAGCAGTTCTGGCCGGAGGAGGTGCAATCCCCGAAAGTACAATTAAAAAATGCCTGAATCTTGGTGTTCCTGTATACAAAACCTATGGCCTGAGTGAAATGTGTTCTCAGGTTACCACTACACCAGCACCGGTCACGGCAGACAATATGTCAACTTCAGGATCTCTTTTAAAATACAGGGAGTTAGCGATCGGTAGAAGGAATAAAGTGCTGGTTAAGGGAGAAACTCTCTTTGAAGGATATATTTCGAATGGCCGTTTCTCTCCTGCAGAGACAGATGAAGAGGGTTGGTTTTATACTGGAGATAAAGGGTATTTAACTTCTGCCGGAGATCTTATCCTGACAGGAAGAGAGGATAATATGTTCATTTCCGGAGGAGAAAATATTTTTCCTGAAGAGATAGAAAATGTACTTATGAAAATAGATACAATTATTGAAGCTGTTGTTGTTCCTGTTGATCATATCAAATTCGGGAAAAGGCCGGTTGCTTTTATTGCTTTTGGCGAAAAAGGTGTTTCACGCGAAAATATTTTATCGGAATTAAGAAAAAACCTTCCGGGTTTCAAAATTCCCGATAAATTTTACCTGATTAATGAGCTCCGGCCGGGCCTGCTTAAAAGAAGGCGTGGAGAATTAATAGATCTTGCCCGATCCGGAAAAGATCTTTGTGAAATATCAGACTGATTCAAGTATATATTTAATATTGTCCGGAACGGTGATCCTGGTAAAATCTTTTGAAGAGACACAAACATGAACAGTAGAACCTTTTCCACACAATATATTTTTGTCTTTGAGTATTCTGTGCCCCAGAGTGAATGAAGTTTTTCCCATTTTGATCAGGTCTATCTCAATTGTTATTTTATCACCCGGCCTGAGAGGTGAAAGAAAATCGGAATCTGCATGAACTATGGGTACAATGAAATCGCTTTTATTGAGAAAATCCTTAATTAAAATACCATTGTCTTCTAAAAAAGCCTCGTAAGCTTCTTCTACAAGCCTGAACTGATTGGCGAAGAATAAGATTCCTGCGGCATCTGTATCGTATAACCTTATTTTTGTTTCGTATCTGAACATTTAATTAAATTATCAGAGGAGAGATGTATAGTCAAGAGAAGGAGAAACGGTCTGAAGAATAATACTTTAATATTTACAGGACCGGCTTTTTCCCTTAGAATGCTATCTTATGGAAATTTTTTTGGAAAAGAAATTCTGGCAATGGACCTCATTGTTTGTGCTTGCCCTGATCTGGGGCTCATCATTCATCCTGATGAAGAAGGGGCTTGCATCTTTTTCGGATTCTCAGGTTGCAAGTATCCGTCTTTTTGCATCATTTTTGTTTTTTTCTCCATTTTTCTTTAAAAACCTGAAACTTATCAACAGAAAAAACCTGAAATCATTGCTTATTGTAGGATTCCTTGGTTCGGCTATCCCTGCGTTCCTTTTTACAAAGGCTCAAACATTTATAGACAGCTCTTTGGCCGGGATGCTAAATTCGTTAACCCCTATGTTTACATTGATAATAGGTTGGCTTTTTTATAAAAGTTCGATTAATATCAGAAAGATCATCGGTATTATATTGGGATTGTCCGGTGCGGTGGGACTTATATATAAAGGGCCCAATGTATTTAATTCGATTGATATTCATTCATTTTTGGTTGTTCTGGCAACATTATGTTACGGGATAACTGCAAATGAAATAAAAGCAAATTTAAAAGAAATGGATGGGGCAAAGATCACTATGCTGGGGTTTCTGTTTACAGGTCCTTTTGCCGGTGTGTACCTTCTGTTCTCAAAATTTCCGAATTCCGGAATTGATAAAAACATCTATTCCAACCTGGGGTTTGTTTTGATCTTATCCCTTTTCGGAACGGTGTTGGCATTAATACTCTTCAATAATTTAATAAAGCATACCCCCATTCTTTTTTCAGTTTCAGTGACATACCTGATACCGGTTATTGCTATAATGTGGGGAGTCATTGATGGAGAGATTGTTACGCTTAAAGATTTGCTATGGATAGGAATCATACTTATGGGAGTGCTGCTAATAAACAGATCTGATGCAAAGTCAGGAAATCATCAGTTGTAACTTCATTCATTCTGTTGACATTGCGAGCAGGAATGTATAATATTTATCGTTAAATACTGAGAAACATGAAAAAGCCGGACAACTTGAAACTGTGTTTAAAAAGCCCTCAAAACCAGAAGACCATCATAAAAATCGGGAAAACCTATATCGGATCAGGTTTTACTATGATCGCAGGGCCATGCAGTGTTGAAAGCGAGGAACAGACATACAAAACAGCTCTTCCTCTTAAGGAAGCGGGAGTTGATATATTGAGGGGAGGAGTATTTAAAGCGAGAACATCCCCTTATGATTTCCAAGGTTTGGGGGTTGAAGGGCTGAAAATATTAAAAAAGGTGGGAGATGAACTGGAGCTTCCGATTGTTACTGAAGTCCTGGATACAAGGGATGTTGAGATCACCGCTTCATATGCGGACATTCTCCAGGTTGGTTCTAGAAATATGCAGAACTTTTCCCTGCTTAAAGAGGTTGGGTTGTCTGACAAACCAGTTTTATTAAAGAGAGGAATGTCTTCAACGTTAGAAGAGTGGCTCAATTGTGCAGAATATATCCTTGAGAAAGGGAATCCTAATGTTATATTGTGTGAAAGGGGTATAAGGACATTTGAAACCTTTATGCGCAACACCCTTGATATGGCTGCCGTTCCTGCAATAAAACTCCTTACTCACCTTCCGGTTTTTGTCGATCCTTCTCATGGGACAGGTGATCCGGAGTTAATTGAGCCGATGAGCCTCTCTGCTGTCGTCGCCGGGGCAGACGGACTTATGATCGAAGTCCACTACAATCCTAAAGAGGCTTTAAGTGATAAAGCTCAGGCGATCGATCCGGCAAGATATACCGATATCTTCAATAAAGTTAAAAAGTTGTCGGGTTTTATGGAAAGCAGCATTAAATAGCAGGGGTTTCCATCTTATATGAAAATTCTTTTTCTGTCATAGTTCTGTATTAATTTTAGAAAAAAGGGGGCTTTTCAGCCCCCCTTCTATTTCAAGGAGATCAGTCTTTTGATAATACAGGGAAGTAGTTAGCCAGCACTTTGTATCCCACAAATAATATTGATATAAGCATAGCTGAGATCAATATTTCTCCCAAGGAAGGGAAGTAGGCTCCCCATCCTGGGCGTGTTTTAAAAGCAATCAGATATGTGTTTAATCTGTTCAGCATCAGTCCGGTTATAATGAGCAAGGATACGTTCATCATTTTTCCGGGATTATCTTTGTATGATTTAAGGTTGAGGAGAATTAACGGGATTATGGCAAAAAGAGACAGCTCAATTATGTACAAAAGTCCTATCGTACTAAACAGCAGCGATATCTTTCCATAGTAGATTATGTCCCACAATCTTAAGATCAGATAAAAACCCAATACCCATGGTGTGAACTTCAGCAAACCTTTAAATAGGTGGTTTTCGGGTTTAAGCTTAAATGTTCTCGAAGCTATATTTGACTCAACTACAACCACAGGGAATCCTACTGCTATTGCAGAGATGAGAAACATAAGAGGCAGCCATGGTGTGAACCACAAGGGATGCAGCTTGTATTTTGCCAACAGCATTAGTGATCCGAGAGATGATTGATGCAGTGTTGAGACTACAACTCCCAGAATGATAAAAAAGATTACTATTTTGTTTAACACCGGTTCAATAAAGTTAGAAATTTTCTTCAGGAATCCTTTTTCATTCTTTTTCCATCTCTCTGTGAGGACAGGGATGAACTCAATTATCAGTATTGTGAGATAGATCATAACACATAGTGCAACCTCAAACATTGCAGAGTTCCCCTGCCAGTTCTCAGGCAGGATCGGGTTGTAGATCTGCCACCATCTTCCGACATCAAGCACAATAGAAAATCCTGCAAGTCCATACCCGAGCATCGCGGTAAGAACGGCAGGTCTGACAAGTGGTGAATATTTTCCCTTGTTGAAGATATATACAAGGGCAGCTGTTGTAAATCCTCCTGCTGCGAGTGCTATTCCGATGACAACATCAAAAGCGATCCACAGACCCCAGGGGGACCCGTCGCTTAGATTAGTTACTGCACCAATTCCGAAAATGAATCTGTAAATCGCTATAATGGCGCCAACAGCAATAAAGAAAACTCCAATCTTAAACCAGGGCGTCCACAATTTTTTGTTCATTGGTTCGGCATGAACTTTCATGATGTCATTCCTCCCCGCCTGTATGATCTTTTTTCTTTGAGATCAGGCTGTAAATTCCCAGTGCTCCATAGAGAGCTACAGGGGGAATAAAATATTTGAAAATCCCGTGCTGGATTCCCTCTGCCATGTCGGGAAGTGCTTCTGTGTCAAGAGTTTGAAGGCCGAGTTTCTCGAAGGGTACAGAGGATAAGTAGAGGACAGAAGTTCCCCCAGCCTCTTTTTCACCGTATATATGGTTAATGTACTTTTCGGGTTCAGCTTCGATCCGTCTCTTTGCTTCCTTCAGCATTTCATCCCTTTTTCCGAAAACGATGGCCCCTGTGGGGCATACTCTGGCACATTCGGTCGGCTTCCCTTCAGCCAGCAAGTCTTTACAGAAATCGCATTTCTTGATTTCCGGAAAAGCTTTGTCATATTCAAAGGTAGGTACATCGAAGGGACAGGCGATCATGCAATATCTGCATCCAATACATTTATCTTTGTCATATGTAACAACACCGTTCACCTGTTTTATCAGTGCAGAGACCGGGCAAGCTGAAACACATGCGGGATCATTGCAATGCATACACTGGAGCTTTACAAATGATTTTTCATTATCTTTCTGGTAAAGCTTTATAAGTGTATGGTTTTTTGCATTCAGGTCCAGAGGCATGTCATACCTACTGTCTTTTCCTGAAAAACTGAATCCTTTAGAATCCTTGCAGGCAGACTGACAGGCACGGCATCCGATACACTTTGTGCTATCGTTCAGCATGGAGTAGGTATGTGCAAAATTATCCTTGCCTTCAGACGCGGATACTTTTTTTGAACTTCCGATCAAAGTTCCTGCAGTGATTGCAGAGATCTTAAGGAAGTTCCTGCGATTAATTGACATTATCTACTCCTCTTCTTTTTTTTCGGGATTTTTTGACTTTGAGATCGAGTATCCTGCCGCCAACCCTGCCGCCCCGCCGACCACTGCTGTTGCAACAGCACCGAAGTTGGACCCTTTTTCGGTTACAATGCCCGGATATGTTGATGGGGCTGTGGCTGCATGTATGTCTGCTTTTTTCAGCATTGAGTCAACATAAGGGAATTCCGGTTCAACACATCCGACGCAGGGGCTGCCGCTTCCGATGCACCAGTTTGTGGCGCTATTCCACATTCTTGTTGAGCAGTCTGCAAATGCAACAGGACCTTTGCATCCGAGTTCATATAAACATCCGTCATCGGAGAATTTTTTTGCAAAATTACCTTTGTCGAATTGTCCCTTGAGCGGACAATTTTGATGAATGTTCTTTCCGAAAAATGCCAGAGGCCTGCCGAACTTATCGACTTTAAGTGCCCCGAGCCCTCCGATGAGAACGGTTGCAATTGTCCCTACAATCCAATCCGGGTGGGGTGGACAGCCCGGTATGTTCACAACCGGTGTTTTTATACCTTTTTCTTTCAGAATGTCCGATACAGGCTTTACCCCTGTCGGATTTGGTGCGGCTCCCGGGATACCCCCGTATGAAGGGCAGGTCCCGATATTTAAAACAGCCATTGCTTTGGGTGCAAGATCAAGAAGATGCTGCAATGTAGTAATTCCATGTCCGTTCTTTTCACCAACCTCACAATAGACTCCGTCATCTTTGGTAGACACTGCACCTTCGTATGCAAGTACAAAAGAGCCGGGTTTTCCGGCTTTGTATTTGTCCAGAATTTCTATAATCTGGTCTCCCTGGCCGGCCATTACGGTCGGATGGAATGCCAGGCTTACGTGCTTTCCCGGGACAACTTGTCCCAATAACAAGTCCTGGATTGTTGGGCTTAATGAATTGAGCAGAGAAACAGAACAACCGGTACATGATCCTGCTGCGATCCAGATTACAGGAATGTGGGCCAGTTCTTCGGCCAGTAGTTTCTGAAATCCGGGTATATCAAGTATACTTATACCAACGGCAGCACCAGTTCCCTTCCCAATCAGTTTCAAAAAGCCTCTTCGGGTTATATCTTTTTTTTCTTCCACTTTTTCCTCCTAATTGTTTGAAATATTTGGTGAAATGCTTTTTGTTGTAATTTTTACTTCATCCATTACCATATCAATGATCCTTGGTATTTTTTCCTTTACAATATCTGTAAGCGAGAGGCCCCAGTCTATGATCTCAGGTTCGACTCCGATAATAATTGTTTTTTCGGGAGCTTTATTCTGAAGTCCGGCAAGCCTGATGGCCTCGATGATCCCCAATTGGTGGAGTGAATCATAATTGTTATTTGCAGGAACATCTTCCGGGGAAAACTTATAGAGGGTTCCTGGCGGCTGTTGCCCTTTTACGGCATCAATCACTATAATCTTTTTTCTCCCCTCTATTGCTCCCAGGAGGTCATAACCGAGTGTCCCTCCGTCAAACAACTCAATTTCTGCGGGTAATAGATCTTTTTTCATTTCTTCAATCACATGTACTCCGACCCCGTCATCCATTTGAATGGTGTTTCCAACACCAAGAATTAAGATCGGTTTTCTTTTCATGGTTGATTGTTTTTGGTCAGGTTACAACAAATTTGCCCATTTCTGTCCCTTTGGGGTTTATTACATGGATCGCACAGGCGAGACAAGGATCAAAAGACCTGACTATCCTTACAAGTTCAAAAGGATTCTTTTCATCCTTCACCCTTGTTCCCTCCATTGCCTGCTCGAATGGCCCCGGCTGACCTTTGTCATCTCTCGGGCCTCCGTTCCATGTGGTCGGGACAACCGCCTGATAATTATCTATCTTATAATTCTTAATGGTTATCCAGTGGCCAAGCGCGCCTCTCGGTGCGTCAGTGATTCCCATTCCTTCACCGCTTTCGGGAATCTCAAAGTCTGCATGTACCGGCTCTCCCGGTTTCAGTTCCATTGCCCACTTTGCCATCTGGTCAGCAACGATTTTAGCCTCAATTGCTCTGGCAGCATGCCTTCCCAATGTAGAAATCAGTGCTTTCGGAGAAGCATTGAACTTTTTGAGAACAGAGTTTACCAAAGTTACAGTAGGCTCTTCACCTCTGACATAGGCATTTAGCTGCCTTGACAGTGGTCCGACTTCGTAAACCTGGCCGTCATATCTTGGTGATTTTATCCATGAATATGCCCCTTTCTTTCCGGGGTGTGCTTCGGTTTCGCCTTTTGAAGGGTGAAGGTCTGATCCCGATTTATACCAGCTGTGTTTTACATGCTCGGTAATTTTTGAAGGATCAAACTTTCTTGGCTTCAGGTCTTTTGCAGAAACCAGTCCCTGAGGTAAGAACCTCTTCCTCTTTGTAAGATCAGGCTCTGAATCGAGCTCGAAAACCCCGTAGGACATGTAGTTTCCGACACCTCCTCCGATACCGAAATAATCACTGTATACCCCGGCAACCGCAAGGACATCAGGAAGGTAGATATTGTCTATGAAGTGTCTGATCTTCTCCAACTTCCAACGGAAATCTGCGATCTTGTCCACGGATACATTTTCGGTAACACCGCCCGGCATCATTGACATGTTGTGAGGCATGTGTCCTCCGAAGATAGCGAGGAGCTCATGACATTTTGTTCTGATATTAAGTGCTTCCACATAGTTGCGAGTTGCACTGATGTTGACGCTTTTTGGAAGGCGGTAATCACCTTCGTATCTGGGTACGAATGGTGCGAGGTTGCCGCCTTCGATAAACTTTTTTACCTGAAGAAGGTGAGGATCACTTCCGGTATAATCAGCAACGGCAGTTACATCAACATAGTCGAGTGCAGTCAGGTGGTAGAAATGCAGGATGTGTGACTGTAAAAAATTGCTCCCGAAAATCAGGTTCCGAATGATCCTCCCGTTGTCGGGGATTTTGTCTGCGATCCCAAATGCGGAATCGAGATTCAGGGTAGATGCTGTAGAATGAGCGGTCGGGCAAACGCCGCAGATCCTCTGTGTAATTCTCTGGGCGTCTCTGGGATCTCTGTTCTTTAAGATCTGCTCAAATCCTCGAAAGAGCATCCCTGAGCTTTTTGCCTCTTTAACGACGCCATTCTCAACAATAGCCTCGATCTTCAGGTGGCCTTCAATTCGGGTAATTGGGTCAATTACAATTTTTCCCATTTTTTTCTCCTTTTATTGAATTTTAACTTTTAAAACAGGTTTAAAACTCTTGTAAAGCCTGAAAGAATTGTAAAATATAGGCATGGCTAACATATTGTTAAAAAACAAACCATATATTGTCATTTTTTAACAATAAAAGGTTGGAAAAGAAAAGTCAAGTGTTTTTAATTTTTTGTTTAACGATTTAATTTGTTGTTTAACTAAATTTAATAATGTCTTCTACGCTCTGAAAGGAAGTCGAACCAATCCTGAAAACCTTCTCCTGTCTTGATGGATGTCCTGAATATATTCACATTCGGATTATGGGTTCGGCAGTCTTCCTCAACCTGTTTTATGTCATAATCCATAAAATTGAGGAGATCAATTTTATTTATTATAACTGCTTCGGCTTTTAAAAAGAGAGAAGGGTATTTTCTTACCTTTTCGTCCCCTTCCGGAATACTGAGGACAGCTGTCTTGAAGCTCTCCCCAAGGTCAAAAGATGATGGGCACACCAGATTGCCAACATTTTCTATGAAAAGGTATTCTATATCTGTATTAATACCATTAAGTTTTTCCTTCAGCATTAAAGGAGAAATATGGCAGCCGCCGCCTGTCTCAATTGCATAAGAGAAATTGTTTCCGGCTTTTATGATCCTGTCGGAATCAAGAGCTGTTTTAACATCACCTATTATAACACCAAAGGAATATTTGAAGTGTCCTGCAGTATATTCGAGTATGGAAGTTTTTCCGCAGCCGGGAGAACCGATAATATTTATAGTAAAGATCCCCTTATTGTAAAGGAATTGTCTGTTTTCTGATGCAATCTGATTATTTTGTTCATATGCTGAGAGTCCTATTTTTTTTTTCATTTCACAAAATTATAGAAAATCTCAAATATTAAATCAAACTGCATTTAATTCTTGTACAAATCGCTCAAAATCTATTTCAGCAGACCCCTGATGGTAACGATGAGATCGTCCGGATCGATAGGTTTTTCCATAAACTTTTCAACCGGCATAAATGCACCGTCTTTCTCAATATCAAATTTGAATTTAGTTCTCTGATTCACTGCGGTTGCAAGTATAATAGGTATCTTTGCGAATTTTTCGTCATTTTTTACCTGTTGAGCAAAATTAAATCCATCACTGTCATTTTCCATCATCACGTCAAGGATAATCAGATCGATTTTTTCTCTTTTCAGGATTTCGTCTGCAACATGTATGTTTGTGGCAGTCAGAACCTCATAATTATTATGCTCCAGTACTATTTTTCTGGAATCCAATACATCAATGTCATCATCAACAACCAAAATCTTATAACTCATTGTTCTCTCCTTCCTTATAAAGTGGTAATGTTATTTTTAAAGTTGTACCAACATTTAATTCGCTGGATATCTCTATTGTCCCTTCATGGTCCTCTACGATCTGTTTGACAAGGGACAAACCCAAACCTATACTTCCATCTATATTTCTTCTTGCATTTGATCCTCTTTCGAAGATAAGAAACACCTTTTCTATGTCGTCGGTTGAGATACCGATACCTGTATCGGTAATCTCCATAACAATATTCTGATCTTTTTCGTCCCTGTAGCTTTTAAAGATGATCTTTCCGCCCTTCTTATTGTACTTAATGGCATTCATAATAACGTTGTTGAATACCCTCATCAAAAATGTGTGGTTTCCGTATACATATTCCTGATTAATGCAGAATTCGCATTGCTCGAGGATTATGTTCCGCTTTTCAGCATAAGGCCTCATAAGTGTTATCGATTCATCAAGGGTATTGAAAATGTTCAGTTTTTCCCTTTTCATTAATGATTTGTCTTCAAGCTTGGAATAATCAAGAATGTCGTCCACTATCCTTATGATTGTTGATGCTTTTTTTATTGCTCTTGAAATGAGCTGTTTTGATTTCTCGGGATCAGTTACATATCCTCTGTCAATAATATTCAAAAGATCAATCACTGCAGAGACAGGCCCCTTAATATCATGAGCAAGAACCGCCAGTGCCTTTTTATCTTCAGAAATATTACTCATCTTTATTATCTTTTATATTAACAGATTTTACCGATATTTCGGTACCGCTTTTCATTTCTCTTACAGCAGAACCGCATTTGGGACACAGTTCAAACACATCATTTAATCTATAGGCGCTACCGCATTCACACAAAGCTTCAGCATTCGCCTCATCCACTATGATATCAACATCCAATATTTTTTTTTCAGCCAGAATTGTCTCAATCCCGAAAACAAGAGAATCTGTTACTATTCCGGCAAAAGTTCCCGCTTCGATCTCTATTGAAGTGATCATTTTGAGATCTTCCTTAAGTTGTAATTCAAGAGAGGAAACAATGTCCTGTGCTATTGCAAATTCATGCATTGTAATTCTCTCCTTCTAATTCATGGTAAATGTCCTTAATCATTTCGGGCATCCCGCTGTTAACTTCACGGCTGAGCTCTTCAGACATTTTAATCTCTCCGGCCTGCATACAGTAAATGATAATATCTGTACCGTTGATCGCTCCCATATCCCCGGCTTTGTTGAGAAAGCTTATCAGGTCGAACTCATGAAGGGAATAATTCTTCATTTTTTTCAGGGATCGAACTTCATCCGGCTTAAACCTGACAAATCTGCCGGGTTCAAGTCCGCATTCGCCTGAATCAACAAAGATTATTTTTTCCCTGTTCTCAAATTGATGAAGCAGGTTCATTCCTGGAGTACCGGCATCTACGAAGTCTATCCCCCGGGAATAATTTTTGTTCCTAAGAATCTCTACAGCATGCATACCGGCCCCTTCATCTGCAAGCAGATAGTTTCCGAGGCCGATTACAGCTGTTTTATTCCTGTTCATCTATTCTATTTAAATTCAATATTCAGAAAATGGGTTGAGCAGGAGATGCACGGGTCGTATGCTCTTACCAGCATTTCGAGGTTAAAGCCCATCTCTTTTTCACCGATAGAAATATTCTCTTTAACATATTTTTCAAAATCCTTCTGTATATTATTATGGTTCAGATTTGTTGGAATTACACAATTTGCCTCTGTGCAGATTCCGTTATCATCATATTTATACTCATGGAAAAGGATCCCTCTGGGAACTTCAACTGCTCCAACCCCTCTTCCTGCTTTTGGTTTTATCTCAATTTTCTCTGTTTTTAATTCAGAATGGAGAAGTTCGTCAATGATCTCAATTGACCTTTCAACTGCAAATACACACTCCACTACCTGTGCGATATTGTTCATGTATGGATTATAGTTAGGGCCGTTAAGTCCCAGCATTCCTGCAACTGAAGTTGAGAGTGGGGTAAGCTGCTTGTAATTATTGTTGTAACGGGCTAATGCTCCTACCATGAAAGATTCTCTGTTGAATTTTCCATACTTTGCGGTTGACTGCGGGACAACGAACTCATTAACAATATCGTAATAACCATCAACATGAAGCGGTTTTACTATATCATTGGTTTTGCACTCACCGTCATAAAAAGCATATTCCTTGTCATATGTAAGGGAAAGATATTCGGTTTCTCTTGTGAAGTCGGGAATTCCTCCGGCTAGTGATTTAACAACTTCCGCGAGGCTCTTAAGGTCATCAACAGATTCAGTCAGTCTTTTTTTCAAAGATTCAAGTTCTTTTTTCTTCGGCATCATTGAAAAACGGCCCACCCTTGCTCTGATCGGGTGAGTTGTTCTTCCACCGATTATTTCACATAACTCGTTTGCAAGACGGTGAAGTTTTGTAACCAGCAAAACCACATCTGTATGGGTTTCGATCAGGGGGAATACACTATTCACCTTCAGCAGATCGGGAACAACCAGATAGCATACGTGAAGAATGTGGCTCTGGAGAGTTTCGCCGTGAAGAAGAAGTTCTCGCAACTTTCTTGTGAGGTCAGAAATTTCAATTCCCATTGCAGCTTCAGTAGCTTTAAGTGAAGCAAATGTGTGCCCAATCGAACATATTCCGCAAATTCTTGAAGTTATAGTTGCAACTTCATGGTATTCTCTTCCGATTACCATTGCTTCAAAAAATCTTGGAGCTTCAGGCACCTGCCATTCAACTTTATTTATTGTGCCTTCTTTAACATCAACAGCAATGTTTCCGTGTCCTTCAACACGTGTTATATGGTGGACATCAATTTTAATGTTATTGCTCATTTTTTTACCTCCGGATTTACACCGAACAGGTTGATCTTTCTTTTTATTTCATCAACTGTGTAGTTATATTTTTCAAGAATTTCATGCATTGCATTCTTATTCGGGTTTTCAACCGTACCTCTGCATGCATCACAGGGTACTCCGTTTGATGGGCATATTGCACCGCAACCGGCCCTGGCCAATGGCCCCAGGCATATCTCTCCGAGATCGTATAAGCACTCATTCTCTTTTAATTTGCATTCAACACAAACGGGGTAGTTAGGTATTGAAGGAGCTTTTCCGAGTGCGATCGCTTTTACCACACTGAGAAATTCAGTTCTGTCAATAGGGCATCCCGGAATGTGAAAGTCGACTTTCACAACTTCATCAATCCCTTTGGTAGGATATGTATCAAGGTGTGGCATGCTGTAGGCATCACCGTAAACTTCTTTTTTTACCTGGTCGAGGCTTTCTCTGTTATTTTTCAGGCGGTTAATTCCTCCAGAAACAGCACATTGTCCGAATGCTACAAGAAGCTTTGATCTGTTCCTTATGTCGATCAATCTATCCTCATCAACTTTGCGGGTTATTGATCCCTCGATGAACGCTATATCGTATTCGGGGGCAGTTCCGGTTAATACTTCCCTGAACTCTACAACATCAACAAGATTGGTCAGTCCTATTACATCCTCTTCGAGGTTTGCTATCTGAAGCTGGCAGCCTTCGCAGCAGGCAAAATCAAAAAATGCAACTTTAGGTTTGGATCCCATCAGATTGCCTCCTTTAAATGTTTAATATCATCATAGTAGAATACAGGACCATCCTGACATACATAAATGTTGTCCATCTGGCAATGACCGCATTTTCCTACTCCGCATTTCATTCTCCTTTCGAGAGAAACAATTATTTTTTTATCTGAAAAATCCATATCATGGAGACCCATAATCACATATTTGTACATTATCGGAGGACCGACCACGATTGCATAAGTTTCCAGTGGATCAATATTCTCAAGTTTCGGCAGCAGTTTTGTAATAACACCTACATTACCGTCCCATTCGCCTTCTTCACACATATCTACCGTTTCCAGGAAATTGATATCATTTCTATTCTTCCATTCTTCTATCTCATCCGTGAAGAGCCTCTGGCTAGGTTCTTTGCACCCGAAAAGGATCGTAATGTCCTTATAATCTGCTCTGTTCTGGAGAGCATATAAGATCGCTGATCTTGCAGGTACCAGTCCTATTCCACCTGTAACAAAAAGGAGGTTTTTTCCTTTGAGATTGTTCATGGGGAAAGATGTTCCGAACGGACCCCTAATCCCAATTTTATCCCCAACATTCAGGTTGTGAATTGCATTTGTCACTGTTCCGATATTCCGGATAACCATTTCAAATGTATTTCCGTCAGATGGAGGTGAAGATATTGAAATTGGCGCCTCTCCAATCCCGGGTATTGATATTTCAGCAAACTGCCCTGGTAGGTGGCCAAGTGAGCGTCCTTTCAGTTCGAATTCAAAGAAGCTGTCAACATCTGTCATTTTTTTCTTTGATACTAATTCGGCAACTTCCGGCAGATATATAGAGTTCTTCTGGATCTCTTCTCCGCAAGTACAGTCTTCACACATTTTTTCCTCCTTGTTTGTTCTCATCCATATATTTTAAAACTTTTACCGGCCCTGCTATGTCAGCAGCACATACATACTGGCAGCGTCCGCAACCGACACACCCGAAATAGTGATATTTCTCCGGTAAATGTTTACCTTTTCTATAAATTCTATGTCTGAATCTCTGTCCCTTCTCTTTCCGGAAATTGTGTCCATCAGCACAAGTTGCAAAATCTTCGAGCATGCATCCGTCCCACACCCTTATCCTTTTTCCGTCTGCAAGATCAAGTTCCACTTCATCTCTGACATCGAAACAATAGCATGTTGGACAAACGAGGACACATGAACCGCATGAGAAACATTTTTCTCCGAATGCTTCCCATACCGGATGTGCATGATTTTTCCCGAGATAATCAGGGATAAGTTCAACCGGTATCGGTATCTTTTGATCATCCTTTACTCTGTTCTTCGCGTCATCAAGCTCCTGAAGGGTATATCCGCTCTCTACATAATTACATCCTTTAATGAATTCTTTTCCTTTCTGGCTGACCACTTCAACAACATAGTCTCCATTCATTTTGACCATCATCAGGTCGGCAACTTTGTATGCCTGATCCCTTACAACAGATTTTGCGAATCTGTATTTGAAATATTTTGTCGGGTAAAGGCCGATAAGGATTGAATTTTCCCTCTTCCTCATGTAATGTTCGTCCCTTTCCCCTTCTGAGAATGCTCTGTCCATCATATAGATTGCGGCAAGGTCATAATAGTGGATTCCGACAATAGCCATCGGGTCGCAGCTGTTTACTGCCCGATAGGATTCTGCATCTCCGGGTTTGTACTTCAGAAGAAGTTCTTTTGGGGGCTGGAAATACTTCTTTGGTGGAAGCATTGTCACATCATAGTCCAGAGCAAGATTGTCGGATGTTTCCAGCTCATCAAAAATAAAGTGTGACCCCTTTTTGACAACACCAATCATCTTCTCTTTTTTCTCGTTGATCTTTTTGTCTATGAATGACAGAAAATCATTTTCAGAGATCTTTAAAATTTCCATAGATTAACTCCTTTTGTTAGTGGGAAATAATATTTTTTTTTTAACGAAATTCATTTTAAGCTGGGATTATAACAATTGTTCCGCTGTTGTCAACATAAAATTAAAAAAAAAATTATTAATGGGAATTTTTTTTTAATATATAGCTGCAATTTGGATTTTAAACAAACAAATAAGTACTTTTTAATTCTAAAATCTTAACCGGCAGACTTTAGTTGCATCAATATAAATTGGATGAATTATTGACATATTGATAATTTTCCTATATATTGTACCTTAAATTTCTATGTGACAGGAGTTAGATGTGAAAAGAACTTATCAACCTAATAACAGGAAAAGAGCAAAGACCCATGGCTTCAGGGTCAGGATGTCTACTAAGGGCGGCCGTGCGGTAATAAACAGCCGGAGAAGAAAAGGCAGAAAAAAACTGGCTGTATAACCAATAGATGCCGGATTTTCCATCTTGCCAGAGGCTTAGTGAAAGCAGTCGTATTCTGCTGATGCTGAAGAGAAGGAAATACATTAAAACTGATTTTTTTTTTTCTACTATTTAAAGAATGATCTCCCTTTTCACCGCTTGGCCGTTTCTGTAAGCAGAAAGATCGGAAAAGCAGTAGAAAGGAATTATATAAAGAGAAGAATGAGGGATTTATACAGTCAGAATAGGGAAAAGCTTAAAGAGGGTCACGATTTGTGGATCTTAATGAAGAAAAAATTTTCAAAGTCAGATTCAGATAAAATTGATAAATTATTTGTTGAAACCCTATTGAAAATAAATGATAAATGATAAAAAAGACAGCTCTTCTTATCTTAAAAGGATATAAAAAATATATTTCCCCTCATCTGGGGAATAATTGCAGGTTCTATCCGACCTGTTCTGAATATACGATGCAATCAATAAAAAACTTCGGGGTTCTGAAAGGACTCTATCTCGGTACTAAAAGGATATTTAAATGTCACCCCTTTCATCCGGGAGGAGTGGATCATGTACCTGAAAAATTTGAGGTGAAAACAAAATGGACACAAAAAAACTGATTCTGGCCATAGTATTGTCGATAGTGGTAATTACTCTATACCAATATCTATTTATGCCCAAACCGGCGGAAAGGCCAGTAACTCCAATCGAATCCGGAACAGTTCCGGAAAAACTTCCTCCTGTTGTAGCAGAAAAGGTTGATGAAGGTGGATCTAAAAGCTTGTCAGATATATTTTCAAAGGAAAAAAAGGAAGTAGTGAAGGAAGAAACCCTTCTGGAACCTGTGACTTCTGATGTAGTTGGAGATGTTGAAAAGGATATAGTTATTGAGACAAACCTTTTTCTTGCTGTTTTTACAAACAGAGGTGCCGGCCTTAAATCTTTTACTCTGAAAAAATATAAAGATGATAACAAGAACCCTCTTAATCTTATTTCGGAAAAGGTTAAAAAAGAGTTTGGAGGAGACAAATATCTCCCGTTTTACTTTTCGGTATTTGGACAGGAAGAATTTATTAAAGAACTGAACAGAAACCTGTTCGGATATACCGGTGAAGATAATGTTTTTGTTACTGAAACAGAAACCAATGAGATCGTTTTTAAATATTCAAATACTGCTCAGAATATCTCGGTGGAAAAAAGATTCTCATTTAGAAATGATTCATATGTGATCGGAATGAAAATTGTTGTGATCAGTAATGGAAAAATTGTTGATGCCCCTGTTATATTCGGGCCTGATCTTGAGAATAATATCCTTCCTGAGAGAGCACAGGGTTCAAGCCTTATTCTGAAAGGGTTTAACGGAACAGATATTGAGGATCTCAAATTTTCATCGGTGAAGAGGCAGAAAGTTGCAGAAGGTATTGAGAGCGGAGAAGGGAGCTTCGGAGGATTTTACTATTGGATAGCATATGAACGCCCCTATTTTGCCGCTTTGATAAAGACAGGTCGCAGAGATTCAGCCCTGAAATATTATACGGTCAGGACTGCAGGTGAAAAAGGGGTTTATAAAGATTATTCGTTTATCACATTTTCCGATCCCGTATCTGTTTATTTCGGACCAAAAGATGAAGAAGAACTGAAAAAAGTTGAGACTATATTTCCCGAATCAAATAAAGTAATAGACTATGGCTGGGCAATATTTGGAGCCATAGCAAAGGTTATGCTGAAGGGGTTAACTTTTATTCACCAATATATACCTAACTATGGATGGGCACTTGTGGTCTTTACATTTTTTATTAAGATCCTCCTATTCCCCCTTACTTATGCATCAAGCGTTTCAATGGCGAAGATGCAGACACTTCAGCCGAAAATAAAAGCAATAAAGAAAAAATATAAAAACCTCAAAGACCCTGAACAGCGAAAGAAAATGAATGTAGAAACCATGGCACTGTATAAAAGCGAAAAAGTTAATCCTGCAGGGGGATGTTTACCGCTGCTGCTTCAGATGCCGGTTTTTTTCGGTCTGTTCAGACTTCTTCAAACATCAATAAGCATCCGTCATGAACCCTGGATGCTCTGGATAACAGATTTATCCCTTAAAGATGCTTTTTATGTTCTTCCCATACTTATGGGTATTACTCAGATAATTGTGTCGAAGATGTCCCCGACAACAGCTGACAGCTCACAGAAGAAAATGATGTACATAATGCCGCTGCGCAGCTTTTTTCAGAACATTCCAGCTGAACTGGACGAGGCCGCGCGGGTCGACGGCTGCACCCATTTTCAGGCCTTCCGCCGCGTGATCATGCCGGTGATGTGGCCGGGGGTGATCACAACGGGCCTCTTCAGCTTCTTGCTGGGCTACAACGACTTCCTCGTGACCTCGCTGCTGCTGGATGCGCAGAACCGGACCATGGTTCCGGCCATTGCAGGCTTGTTCAACCGCGAGACCACCACGACCGATCAAGTCGGTCGCGGTCGCCGCCGCCGTGTCGATCACCGCGCCGCTGTTCCTGCTGGTCATGGTCTTCCAGCGCCAGATCGTATCAGGCCTGACCGCCGGGGCGGTGAAGGGATGAGTCTGCAGGCGCGCCACGGTGCTGTCGCGCGCCATCCGGCCCTCAACCGGCTGCCGCGGCGATTTCCTGACCCATCGGATGTTTCCGGCCACAGACGACCGATGGATTTTTGGAAAGGAAAGAGAGATGAAAGGATCACGCCCCGAACAGGCGGTTCTGACCCGCGATACCGATCTGACCAAGACCGACGCGACCCGCGCGGTGATCGAGGGCATGGTCGACGGCCTCAACGACCACCGGATCGACGACATCGGCGCCTTCTTTGCGGAAAGCTTTCGCTGGATGGGCAACCAGGGCTGCGGCACCAAGACCGGCCTGCGCGAGTTTCAGGACAACTGGCAGCGCCCCTTCCAGGCGGCGTTTTCCGACAAGGTCTGCATCGACGAGGCGCGGCTGTACATGGGCGAATGGGCGGCCGCCTTCGGCCGGCAGGAGGCGACCCATTCGGGGGCGTTCATCGGGGTGGCGCCGAGCGGCAAGCGGGTAGAGATCCGCTACATGGATTTCTGGAAGGTGGAGGACGGCAAGATCACCGACAACTGGGTGATGGTGGATTTTCCGCATGTCCTGGCGCAGCTGGGCGTCGATGTGTTCGAACGGCGAAGGCTGGGAAGCCTTTGACCGGGGTGAAAGGACCGCCCCCGTCCCAGGAAACGGTAAGCTGTCCCGGACATGATCCGGACTTGAGGCCCCGGATCAGGAGGAGAGACAGAGATGGCAATAGAGTATCTCAAACGCGGCAAACCCGATGAGGCCGAGCGGGCCGAGGACGACGCCAAGGTGCGCGGCGTGGTCGAGACCACGCTGGCCGATATCGAGGCCCGCGGGCGACGCGGCGGTGCGCGAGCTGTCCGAAAAGTTCGACGGCTACGCGCCGCAAGCCTTCCGGCTGACCGCCTCCGAGATATCGAAGCGCTGATCGCCGAAGGTCGCGACCCCGCGAGATGGACGACATCCAGTTCGCGCAGAGCAGGTGCGCCGCTTCGCCGAGGCGCAGCGCGCTTCCATGGTGGATATCGAGGTGGAAACGCTGCCCGGCGTGATCCTCGGCCACAAGAACATCCCGGTGCAATCGGTCGGCTGCTACGTGCCGGGCGGCAAGTTTCCGATGGTCGCCTCGGCGCATATGTCGGTGGCTGACGGCCAAGGTGGCCGGGCGTGCCGCGCATCGTCGCCTGCGGCGCCGCCCTTCAAGGGGCGCGCCGCAACCGGCGGTCGATCGCCGCGATGCATCTCGGCGGCGCGCACGAGATCTACGTCCTGGGCGGCATCCAGGCCGTCGGCGCGATGGCGATGGGCACGGAATCGATCCAACCCGTCGACATGCTCGTCGGCCCCGGCAACGCCTTCGTGGCCGAGGCCAAGCGCCAGCTCTACGGGCGGGTGGGGATCGACCTGTTCGCCGGGCCGACCGAGACCATGGTGATCGCCGACGACACCGTCGACGCGGAGCTGGTCGCGACCGACCTGCTGGGGCAGGCCGAGCATGGCTACAACTCGCCCGCCGTGCTGGTGACCAATTCGCGCAAGCTGGCCGAGGCGACGCTGGCCGAGATCGACCGGATCCTCGAGATCCTGCCCACCGCCGGCACCGCCCGGGTGAGCTGGCAGGACTACGGCGAGGTGATCCTGTGCGACACCTATGACGAGATGCTGGCGGTGGCCGACGACATCGCCTCCGAGCATGTGCAGGTGATGACCGACCGCGACGACTGGTTCCTCGAGAACATGACCTGCTACGGCGCGCTGTTCCTCGGGCGCGCGCACCAACGTGGCCAATGGCGACAAGGTGATCGGCACCAACCACACGCTGCCTACGAAGAAGGCCGGGCGCTATACCGGCGGGCTCTGGGTCGGCAAGTTCCTCAAAACCCATTCCTATCAGAAGGTCCTGACCGACGAGGCCGCCGCGATGATCGGCGAATACGGCTCGCGGCTTTGCATGCTGGAAGGCTTCGTCGGCCATGCCGAGCAATGCAACATCCGGGTGCGCCGCTATGGCGGGATGAACGTGCCCTACGGCGAAGGCGCGCCCCTCGTGACCGCGAGGCGGCGGAGTAATAGATCGGACAAGGGGCCGCCCCCCACCGACACTCCCTTCGGGAGATTCGTCTGGAGATCACCGAGCGGAACGGGCGATATTGGACAGCACACTGCAGCCAAGGCCGTGATCGCCCTTACTGCGCGCGGCGATGTACGATTTCGCCGATGCCGGGCGCGCGCGGCGCTGGACGCGGCGCTGCGCGCCGATGCGGTGTTCACCTGTGCCCATCCGTTCGGCGACGACCGGGCCGTGGACGCGGCTTTACGAGCGCGCCTACGCGCCGCTTGCTCGATGCCGTGCCGGATCTGGAGCGGCGCGACTACGATCGTCATGGCCGGCCGGACCGAGCATGGCGACGACTGGGTGGGCTGCGGCGGCTATTACACCGGGAGTTTCGTGGCCCCTGGCTCGACATCCCGCCGACCGGCCACCTGGCGCATATGCGGTTCCACGAGTTCTACCGGATCGACGACGGCCGGGTCGTCGAGATGCAGGCGCTCTGGGACATTCCCGAGGTGATGATGCAGGCCGGCGCCTGGCCGATGGCGCCGTCGCTGGGGCGCGAATGGCATGTGCCGGGCCCCGCGACGCTGGACGGTCTTGTCCAAGGTCCCTATGATGCGGCAGCGGGGCAGGCGACGTGCCAGCACATCATCGACATGCTGGAGCACATGAAACGCCACCCCAGCCAAGGCGGCCCCGAGGTGATGGAGATGGAGCGGTTCTGGCATCCGCGGATGAACTGGTACGGGCCGGCGGGCATCGGCACCGGGCGCGGCATCGCGGGCTTCCGCAACTGGCACCAGATCCCGTTCCTGGGCGGCATGCCCGATCGCGGGCAATATGTGGGGGAGATCACCTATCACTTCTTCGGCGACGCGCGACTATGTCGGGGTCACCGGCTGGCCCAACATGATCCAGACCGTCACCCATGACGGCTGGATGGGGATCGCACCGGCGGGCAAGCGGATCACGATGCGCAGCCTCGATTTCTGGCGGCTCGAGGACGGGCTGATCCGCGAGAACTGGGTGCTGGTGGACCTGCTGGACGCCTATCGCCAGCTCGGCGTCGACGTGTTTGCCCGGCTGCGCGAGTTCAACAAGGCGCGCGTACCCGGCGTTTATCCCCATTCCCGGTGGGCCTGATCCATGAGCCTTGCCGTCCCGCGGTCGCGCCAGTTCCGCCTCGACGGTGCGCGCGCTGGTGCCGGGGCCTCGCCGGGATCGGGCTGGGCGTGCGCCGTGGCGCTGGCCGAGGCGGGCGCCCATGTGGTGCTGGCCGCGCGCGGCGCCGAGCGATGAACCCGGTGGCGGCTTGCGCGCTGTGGTGCCGGGTTCGGGCCGAGGCGCTGGCGCTGGACGTCAGCGATGCGATCCTTGCGCGCCATCTGCTCCCGCTACGGCCCGTTCGACGTGCTGGTCAATTCCGCCGGCCTGGCCCGCACAGCGCGGCGCTGGACACCAGCCCGGCGATTTCGACGCGGTCATGGATCAACCTGCGCGGTGCCTATTTCCTGGCGCGCGGCGGCCGCGCGCCGGATGCGGAGCCGGCACCGGGCTCGCGGTGATCATCCAGATCTCGAGCCAGATGGGCCATGTCGGCGGCATCGGAGCGCGCCGTCTACTGCGCCTCCAAACACGCGGTCGAGGGGATGACCAAGGCGATGGCGATCGAATGGGGGCCGCGCGGCATCCGCGTCAACACGATCTGCCCGACCTTCATCCGCACGCCGCTGACCGAGCCGACCTTTGCCGATCCCGACAAGCGCGCCTGGATCGAGGACAAGATCAAGCTGGCCCGGGTCGGCGAGGTCGAAGACATCATGGGCGCGGTGCTGTACCTTGCCTCCGACGCCAGCGCGCTGGTCACCGGCACGTCGCTGCTGGTCGATGGCGGCTGGACGGCGGATGATGGCGCCGGCCGAAGGTCACCTCCGCTCGAGGTGGCCGAACGCGCCGGGGTCAGCCAGTCGGCGGTCAGCCGGGTGTTCACCCCCGGCGGTTCGGCCAGCGCCGCGACCGCCGAGAAGGTGCGCAAGGCCGCCAGCGAACTTGGCTATCGCCCGAATCCGCTGGCGCGGTCGCTGATCACCGGGCGCAGCCGGATCATCGGGCTGGTGGTCGCCTATCTCGACAACCAGTTCTACCCCGAGGCGCTGGAGAAGCTGTCGAACGCGCTGCAGGCGCAGGGCTACCATGTGCTGGTCTTCATGGCCTCGCAGCAGGCGGGCAATATCGACACGTGGTCGAGGAGATGCTCGACTATCAGGTGGACGGGATCATCACGGCCTCGGTCGCGCTGTCCTCCGACCTGGCGCACGCTGCCGCGCGGCGGGCGTGCCGGTGGTGCTGTTCAACCGCGGCGCAGGACGGCGAGGGGCTGTCCTCGGTGACCTCCGACAACCGCGAGGGCGGCCGCAAGGTGGCGGAGTTCCTGCTTTGCCGGGGGCATCGAGCGGATCGGCCATATCGCCGGGTGGGAAGGCGCCTCGACCCAGCGCGACCGCGAGGCGGGCTTCACCACGCGGCTGGCCGAGGCGGGGCGCACGGTCTTCGCCCGCGAGGTCGGCAACTTCCGCATGGACGAGGCCGCAGAGGCCGCGCGCCGCATGTTCGCGGTAGACGCCGGCGATCGTCCCGACGCGGTCTTCGTGGCCAATGACCATATGGCGATCCCGGTGATCGACACGCTGCGCTCCGAATTCGGGCTGCGCGTACCCGACGATGTGTCGGTCGTCGGCTATGACGACGTGCCCGCCATGCCGCCTGGCCCGCCTACGACCTGACCACCGTGCGCCAGCCGGTCGGACCGCATGGTCGAGGCGACGGTCGACCTTCTGCTGAAACTGGAGAGGACGACGGATCGACCGCCACCGCGCAGCGTCGACATCGAGGGCGAGCTGATCCTGCGCGCGGCTCGGCCCGCTTACCAGAGGAATGGGACAAAAGATGAAGGGTTTCGATCCGAAATTCCGGATTTCCCCGATTACATCATCGGGATCACCAAGGAGATCTGGGAAGATCGCCGCATCGCCACGCTGCACGACTATTTACGCCCCCGACATCGTCGTGCGCTCGCCCGCCTCGGTGGTGGTCGGCAACGAGGGCGTGATCGCGGCGACGATGGCGACGCTGGCCGAGTTTCCCGACCGGGTGCTTCTGGGCGAGGACGTGATCTGGTCGGGCACGCCCGAGACGGGGATGCTGAGCTCTCACAGGCTTTTGTCCATGGCCACGCATATGGGCGATGGTGTCTATGGCAAGGCCACGGGCAAGAAACTGATCTACCGCATCCACGCGGATTGCCACGCCAAGGACAACACGATCGACGACGAATGGCTGATCCGCGACCAGGGCGCCATCGTGCGCCAACTGGGCTGGGAGCCGAAGGATTTCGCCGCCGATCTTATCGAACGCGAGGGCGGCGTGCAGAATTGCGTCAAGCCGCTGACGCCCGAGACGGACCGTCCGGGGCCATATTCCGGCAACGGCAATGACAGCCTCTGGGGTGCGCGCCTGTCGGACATCCTGCAGCGGATCATGGGCGCGGATATGTCGACGATCCCGTCCGAATACGACCGCGCCTGTCACCTTGGCTATCCCGGCGGCATCACCGCCCATGGCCATGAGGCGGCGGATCGGTTCTGGATGGGGCTGCGCGCGTCCTTCCCGAACGCGGACTTCAAGCTTCCAGCACCAGATCGGCCGCGACGATCCACATGATGTCGCCGCCGCGCGCCGTCCGCTGGAGCCTTTGGGGGAAGCACACCGGTTGGGGTGCCTTTGGTGCACCCACCGGCGCGATGGTGTATGTTCTGGGGATTACCCATGCCGAGTTCGGCCCTGGGGCCTGCGCCGCGAATACACGCTGTTTGATGAAACCTCGGTCTGGAAGCAGATCCTGCTGCGGGAGGCCAATGGCTGATGCAGGCCAGTGTCGCCACCGTCCGCGCCACGCGTGACTTCGATCGGCCGGTGGAGTCCGTCTTTGCCCATTGGATCGACCCCGTGGCGCGCCAGCGCTGGGAGGCCGGACCGGATACCGGCATGGTCTATGACCGTTTCGACACCCGCGCAGGCGGGGTCGAGACGATCCGCGTGGTCAAGGACGGTGCCGAGATCGGCCACCTGACCCAGACCCACCACCGGGTGGAGCAAAACCGCCTGATCGCAAGCTCCATGGTCGGCACCTTCGGCGGCGTGGTCACCATGATGACGGCGCTGGTCGTTGAGTTCGCGACCACCGAGACCGGCAGCCGGATCGAGGCGTTGGCTCAGGCGATGGACTTGACCGGCCGCGACATCGCCGCCGCACAAGAGGCCGGCTGGACCGGGATTCTCGATAGATTTCAAGCTGATCTGGATCGGTTCGGCCCTCATTTGACACCTCAGACGACACCCAAGGAAGCACAATGACCCCGCAAGAGATGGATGCGCGCATCGTCCGGTACGGCGATCTGAAACCCTGCCGCACGGCCTTTATCGACGCGCACACGCCCGGTTCGGACCAGAAGGAAAACTTCACCATCATCGGTGGCGGCGTGTCGGAGGCGGCGGATCAGCATGTGCATATCGCGCTGCCCCATGGCTTCAACATCGGGGCCGCAGGCCAACCGCCCAAATGCCGCAACTCGCTGCATTCGCACCGCACGGCGGAGGTGTTCTTTGTCCTGTCGGGGCGCTGGCGCTTCTTCTGGGGCCGTTGGGGGAATGCAGGCGAGGTCGTTCTGGAAGAGGGCGATATCATCAACATCCCCACCGGCATCTTCCGGGGCTTCGAGAACATCGGCACCGATTACGGGATGATCATGGCGATCCTGGGCGGCGACGATGCGGGCGGCGGCGTGATCTGGGCCCCCCAGGTGATCGAGGAGGCGCAGGCCCATGGCCTTGTCCTGTCGGAGGAAGGCAAGCTCTACGACACCAGCAAGGGGGCGGCGCTGCCCGACGGTGTCGGGCCGATGCCTGTATTGACCGACGAAGAGCTCAAGGCCTTTCCCGAACCCAGCTCGGCCGATGTCGTGCCGGGCTATGTCGCGCGTTACTGGGATCTCGTGGCGCTGGCCGACAGGCGCCCCGTGCGCGTGATCGGCGCGGACGGCGTCCTGCGCGACAAGCCGGGCTTCGAGGTGGACATGATCACGCGCGCCAGTGCCAGCGACACGCCGCATTCCCATGACGTGCCCAGCGTGCTGATGCCGGTCAAGGGCCATTGGCGGGTCGCCTGGCCGGGCGGAGAGACGGTGCTGGCCCCCGGTGACACCATGAGCGTGCCCGAAGGGCTGCCCCACGCCGCCGTGCCGTCGATGACGGGTGAGGCCGCGCTTTATCACGTCGTGGGCACGGGCGATCCGGCCGGGCTGACCTGGCACCCCGCCGCATGATCCCGGTTTTCGACGGTCACAACGACGCGCTTTTGCGCCTGTCGATGGCGAAGGCCGACCCGGTGGCGATGTTTCGCGACGGGGCGGCGGGCCATGTGGACCTGCCCAAGGCGCGCGCGGGCGGCATGGTGGGCGGCTTCTTCGCGCTGTTTTCGCCTACGCTGAACCAGTCGCTCGACTTCAAGATCTTCGACAACCCGCCCTATGACATCCCGCTGCCCGACCCGATCCCGAAACACGCGGCGGAGGTTCCGGTGTCGCGGCAGGTGGACATCGCGTCTGCGCTTGAGGCGGAGGGTCTGATCCGCATGGTGCGCACGCGTGCGGATATCGTGCCCGACGCTGACGGGCCTCTGACGGTCGTGCTGCATCTGGAAGGGGCGGAGTGCATCGACGCCGACCTTGGTGGTCTCGACAAGCTCTACGATGCGGGGCTGCGGTCACTGGGGCCGGTCTGGTCGCGCCCCAACGCCTTTGCCCATGGTGTGCCGTTCCGCACGGCCTCAGACGGGGACACCGGGCCGGGCCTGACGGAGGCGGGCCGTGCGCTGGTGCGTGAATGCAGCGCGCGCGGAATGGTTGTCGACTGCAGCCACATCACGATGAAGGGGTTTTGGGATATCGCGGAGGAGGGCGCGCCGCTGGTGGCCACCCATTCCAACGCCTGCGAGATCGCGCTGACCGCGCGCAACCTGACGGATGCGCAGCTCAAGGCCGTGGGCGAGACCGGCGGCATGGTCGGCCTGAACTTCGGGACCATGTTCCTGCGCCCCGACGGAAAGCGGGCGGCGGAGGGCGGGATCGATTTCGCCATCCGGCACCTCGCGCATATGGTCGAGATGGCGGGGGAGGACCACGTGGGCCTCGGGTCCGACTTCGACGGGGCACCAATGCCCGAGAGGCTGGGATCGGCGGCGGAGCTGCCCAACCTGGTGGCGGCGATGCAGACGGCGGGCTTTGGAGAGACGCTGATCGCGAAGCTTTGCGCCGAGAACTGGTTGGGGTTTCTGGGGCGAACCTTGCCCGAGGATGAAGCGGGCTGACGGGAGGCAGTGCTGACATGATGCCATTCGAAGAGATGACGACGCGCCCTCCACAGCGGCCGGACAGAACTTTTGCAGCGCGCTTGCGGGCCTTCGCGCGCATGGTATTGCCCGGCGCGGCGGCGGCGCTGATCGTGACCGGCGCGACGGCCGCCTCCGCCCAAAGCTGGCAGTCCCGCATCAATGACAGCGGCGCCCTGATGTCGGCGGCGGCCTTCGCGCCGGATAACACGCTGGCCTTCACCTGCACCGCGCCGTCGCCTTCGGGACGCCCGTTGATCGAAACCGGAGATCATGAGGCGCAGCGGACCGATACGCCGTTCACCATGATCGTCACCGTTGGCGATGGCTTGCTGGACCCATACACCGATGATTCCGACCTTGCGCGGCCCCTCGTGACATTGGACGCGACGACCTTTGGCCTGCCGCCGATGCCGTGGGACGAGTTCTTCTGGAACTGGAACACGACGCTCTCGATGAGCGACCAGATCTTCACGACGGCCCGGAGTGCCGGGTCGCTGGTGTTGGACCCGGGACGGGGCACGGCCTTCCAGTTCTCGGCCGATGGCCTGACCGCTTCACTGGTGCGCGCGATGAGCTATTGCATCACCGGATGGCAATTGGCGGGGCGGGCGGTCCCGCCCGATCTGATGCCGATCCTTCAGGCTGCCGCATCGCTTGGCGCAGGCCCGGCCCCGATTGCGCCGCCGACAACCGCGCCGCCGCCTCCGGTGACCTCCGCCTGGCCCGGCTACGCACCGATCCGGTCATCCCGACTGCCCGCAGGCTACAGCTTCGCACCGCTCCTGCCGCTGCCGGCCACGGCGCCACCGCAAGGCGATGCGCATCTTACCGCGCTGTGCCAGGGCGTGGTATTCGGGCCCCGACCACGTGCAGGTCGCCGATCTGGATGGCGACGGGCGCGGAGATTTCGTGCTGAACTGGTCGGGCGTCGAGTGTCAGGGCGCCATGACGGGCCGCGCCTTTTGCGGGGCCGCCAACTGCCGTATCGACGTCTTCATGTCGTCCCGCGGCTATGGCAGCCCCATCGAACTTCTCGGTGTCGCGGCGGACGTGGTTCTCGACGGGCAGGGGCGGATCGGCCTGCTGCTGTCGGCAACGGCCTTCGTCTGTGACAGCGGGGTCTGCGACAGGCCGTTCTACTGGAACGGCACGACTTTATCCCAATAGGACGGACCACGATCATGACAGTTCTCACCACCCATGTCGGAAGCTTGCCACGCACCCAGAAGGTCGTGGATTTCATCTTCGCCCGCGAAAGGGAGGAGGACTATGACGAGTCCGCCTTCGACGCCGCAATGACTGACGCCGTGATGGACACGGTTGCGAAACAGGTGGCCGCTGGTGTCGATATCGTTTCTGACGAGGGAGACATCCAAGATCTCCTACGCCACCTACGTCAAGGACCGCTACACCGGCTTTTCCGGCGACAGCCCCCGCAACGCACCGGCCGACCTCAAGCTATTCCCCAGCTTCCTCGAAACGATTGGCAAATGATGGCGGAACGCCGAAATACGCGCGACCCATGTGCACGGGCGAGGTGAAATCCAAGGGGCAGGGCGAGTTGGAGAAGGATATCGCGAATCTGCAAGGCCGCGATGGCCAAACACGGCGGCGAGCGCGGCTTCATGAACGCCGCCAGTCCTGGGGTGATCTGCGCTGTTCTTGCAAAACGATTACTACCCGACGCGGGAGGCTTATCTCGCGGCCTCGCGGACGCGATGAAGGCGGAATATGAGACCATCGTGGCCGCAGGCCTCGACCTGCAACTCGATTGCCCCGACCTGGCCCTGTCGCGGCACATGCTGTTCAACGATCTGTCGGATGACGAATTCATCAAGGTCGCCGGCGCCCATGTCGAGGCGCTGAACCACGCGCTCTCGGGGATCCCGGCCGACAAAAGTGCGCATCCACATCTGCTGGGGCAATTACGAGGGGCCGCATGTCTGCGACATCCCCATGGCGCGGATGTTCGACACGCTCATTTCGGCCAAGGCGCGCTACCTGCTGTTCGAAACCTCGAACCCCCGCCATGCCCACGAATGGACCGTGTTCCGCGATCGCAAGGGCTGAAATTCCCGACGACAAGGTGCTGGTGCCCGGCGTCGTGGACACCACGACCAACTTCGTCGAACACCCCGACCTCGTGGCCCAGCGGATCGAGCGTTTCGTGGACATCGTGGGCTCCGAGCGCGTGATTGCGGGCAGCGACTGCGGCTTCGGCACCTTCGCAGGCTTCGGGGCGGTCGACCCCGACATCGCCTATGCGAAGCTCGCGGCGCTGTCGCGAGGGCTGCACTTGTCAAAGACTAGGCTTGGAGGGGGGCACTTCTGGCCTGCTGCTGCCTCCCTCTACATGCTGAGGAGCCGGAATTGACCTGTCACCGAACTGGGACTATGTGGCCGACACGGTCATGGGGGGCGTGTCGCGGCCAAGCCCCCAGGAAACCGTTGACGGGCGCGCCGCCACGCGCCTGACGGGCGACGTGTCTTTTGACAACAATGGCGGTTTTGTTCAGATCGCGTTCGATCTGGCCGACGGGCGCGATTTTGATGCCAGCGCTTACACGGGCATCAGTTTCGATGTTCTTGGCAATGGCGACCCTTACGATGTGCGCGTGCGCACGCGGGCGCTGAACCGCCCCTGGCAGTCCTTTCGCGCCGCGTTTGTGGCCCCCGCGACGTGGACGACAATACGCGTGCCCTTTTCGAGACGCACTTGAGGCCCACCGCACCACGGGCCTTTTGATCCCGCCACATTGCGCCGTATTGGCATTTTGGCGATCGGCCGGGAAATGCAGGCGGATATCGCTGTGTCTTCGGTCAGGCTATACCGCTGATCTGCAACGTGGTGGGTGCAGGTTCGCGACTATGTGTTGCCTCAGAAGATGGGCACCTGCGTGTACAACCCCTTTATTTCTCAACGGTTATGACGCTTAATGGTTACGGCGCTTGATACGGGCACGTATTTTAAGACGGTTATTTTTGTTTCGAATTACCTGTAGGTGCCGCGTCTGGGGCGTGGCTCTGCAAAATTGGGGGATCCATTACTATGAGGGTTGAGCGCGCGATTTTATTGGCCGACGTGTCGGGCAGCACTGCGCTTTATCGCACACATGGCTGACGAACGTGCCAGCCAACTGGTGTTCGAATGCGTCGAAGGTATGCAGAAGATCGCGACCATTCACGGCGGTGAATTCGTACGCTCCAAAGGCGATGACGTTCTTTGCCTGTTTGAATCAGCGGACTTCCGGCCATACTGGCAGCGGGTGATATGATGACGCATGGCGCACGTGGCGAAGTGTCGTTGCATGCCGGCCTGCACTGGGGTCTTGTGGTGACCGGGGCACCGAACTGTTCGGGGATGCTATCAATATCGCGGCCCGCCTGTCGTCACAGGCCAAGGCAAACGAAGTGCTGATGAGCCGTGCGCTTGTCAACTACACCAAGTCGGTGGATCGCGCGACGCTGCGCTCACTGGGCGAACACACTTGCGCGGCATCAACATGCCGACCGAGATTTTCGCGCTCATGGCCGGTTGGGATGAAGATGGCGAGGGTGACCACTTTTGCCGCCCAGCCAACCGTCGTCCAATTTCAGCGCAAGGAGAAGGTGGCCAAGACGGCGGTGCGTCTGTCATGGATGAACTGGTTCAGGACATCCACGAGGGTGATCAGACCGCGTCGCGCGCGCTCGTCCGCCTGCGGGCTTGTCGTGCCCGAAGCATGGGTGTCACGAGTGCACGCCGCCATCCACCGTGCGCGGGTGGTATCGTGGGATTCAAGGACAGCTCATCCGCAGGCACGACACTGGCCATCGGCACTGCGCCCGAGTTCTACATCTGCCGCCAAACCGTCGCCTTCGACCGGCACGGGATCTATCGCCCTCGGCGGTGTCGCCTCTGGCGTGCCCCGCGCATCACCTACGAAGTGGTGGACGTAGTCGCAGGGGGCTTCCTGCATCTGCAGGTGCAGGCCCGTCCCCTGAATAGGGATGCGCGCGGGCCAGTTCCTCGTCCACGTCGAATCCCAAGCCCGGGGCGTCCGGTGGGGTGATATAGCCGTTTTCGACGCGAATGGTGCCCTTGATCAGTTGATCGTGGAACGGCGTTTCGATGGTTTCGCACATCAGCACGTTGGGGATCGAGGCGCGCAGCTCATTCCCCCCACCGGTCCGGCATAAAGATGCGGGGCCATTTCGGCATTGAAGGCCTCGGCCATGGCGGCGAGCTTCTTCATCTCCCAGATACCGCCCGCGCGCCCCAGCGCCGGTTGCAGGATCTTGGCCCCACCGGTGCGCAGCAGCGTGGCGAATTCGGCCTTGGTGGTCAGCCGTTCGCCGGTGGCAATGGGGATGCGCACGGCGCGCGCGACCTTGGCCATTTCCAGCACCGCATCTGGCGGGATCGGCTCTTCGTACCAGAGCGGTGAATAGGGCTCTATCGCCTGTCCCAGCCGGATCGCGCCCGCGGTGGTGAATTGCCCATGGGTGCCAAACAGCAGATCGGCCTTGTTGCCAACCGCCTCGCGGATCGCCTTGCACATCGCAACCGACAGCGCAATATCGCTCATCGCGGGCTGGTGACCGCCGCGGATCGTGTAGGGGCCAGCGGGGTCGAACTTGACCGCCGTATAGCCCCGCGCGACACAGTCGAGCGCCGCTTCGGCATGCCATCCGGATCGAGTCCAGAAGTCTTCAAGGCTGTGATGCGGCAGCGGATAGAGGTAGGTATAGGCCCGCACCCGTTCGTTCATCCGCCCGCCCAGCAGCGCCCAGACCGGGCCGTTCGCGCGCCTTGCCCAGGATGTCCCAGCAGGCGATCTCAAGCCCCGAAAACGCGCCCATGACGGTCAGATCGGGGCGTTGGGTGAAGCCGGATGAATAGGCGCGGCGGAACATCAACTCGATGTTTTCGGGGTTTTCCCCGGCCATGTGGCGGGCAAACACATCCTCGATCACTGCGCGCATGGCGTCCGGGCCAACGGCGCCGGCATAGACCTCGCCCCAGCCGGTGATCCCACAGGCGGTCGTCAGTTTGACGAAGATCCAGTAGCGCCCGCCCCAGCCCGGCGCAGGCGGAGCGGTGACGATGATATCGAGATCACGAAGTTTCATGGTCGTCCATCCTTTCAAAGGTCATGCGTGGACGCCCGCAGGGGCAGGTAACGTTGTCAAAACAGGATCACGTTGCGCTTGGCATCACCCGCCTTGGTGTCGGCAATGGCCTCGTTGATCTGATCCAGCGACCAGCGCCCGGAGACCAGTTCGTCCAGCTTCAGCCGCCCCTGTTCATAAAGGTCCGCCAGCCAAGGAATGTCGCGCTGGATCACCACATCGCCCATTTTTGAGCCGATCATCCCCTGCGCCATATAGGCCAGAACCACCGGTTCATATTCCGCCATCGCCCCGGAATGCGGCATCCCGATCATCACCATGCGCCCGCCCCAGCCAAGGTAGCGCGGCGCGTCGTTATAGGCCGGGATGGCGCCAACCGTGACGGCCACCACATCGGCACCGCGCCCCAGAATGCGCATCACGCGTCTTTCCACGGCTCTGGCATCGGTGGCCAGCAACACCGTCGGTTGCGCCAAAGGCTCTTGGCGGTGGCCAGCTTTTCTTCGGTCATATCGACGGCCACGATGCGCCGCGCCCCGGCAATCCGCGCGCCCTGAATGGCGTTGAGGCCCAACGCCACCTGCGCCGATCACCACCACGTCTTGCCCGCGCGCAGCTTGCCTGCGTTCACCACCGCACCAACCCCGGTGATCACGCCGCAGGCCATCAGCGCTGGCGCGCATCGGCTGGCATGTCGTCGGGCAGGGGTTCACGACCTGGCTTTGATCCACGACCACCCGTTCGGCAAAGGCACCGCAGTTCATCGCCTGATGCACCATGCCGCCATCCGGCGTGACAGAGGGTGATCGCCGTCGGTGCGCGGCGTCTCGCAGATCGTCGGTTTGCCGCTCGGCGCAATTGGCGCAAGGTGCCGCAGGCGCGGATCAGCGTGACGACGACGCTGTCGCCCACGCCAGACCCGGTGACGCCGGTGCCCACCGCCGAAATCCGTCCGGCCGCCTCGTGGCCGTAGACCGCAGGCAATCACCGCCCCAGGCGCCTTCGGCAAAGTGAATATCGGAATGACAGATCGCCACCGCTTCCAGCGTGACCTCGATCTCACCGGCTGCGGCGCGCGCAGCTCCAGGTCTTCGATCGACAAGCGGTTGGCCGAATGCGTTACAGACGGCGGCTTTGATCGCGGGCATGAACTTTCCGCCTCGCCATTGTTTTGCTGCACCGTGCTGAGGCGGCGCAGGTCCGCAAGCGCAAGCGCGAACTCGACAGTCTTGGGCAGGTCAGGCCGCGACAGCGTCGCGTTTGCGGCAGCAGAAACACCACCAGCGCCACCGAATCAGGCACAGCGACAACAGGAACGGCGCACCGGGAAAATAGACCGGCGCCTCGTCGCGTGTGAATGTCGCGAAACACGCTAGGTCATCACCATCGGCGCAATGATCATCGCAATGGCCCGCACCGACCGAGGTCAGCGCGCCCTGCAATTCGCCCTGCTCGCTTGTCGCCCACCGCCTTTGACATGATGCCCTGCAAGGCCGGAGTGATCACCGCGCCAAACGCCGCCAAAGGTGTCAGGATCAACGCCACCGTTCCCGAGGTCACAAAGGCCAGCGCACCAAAGGCGAAGATGTCAAAGACCAGCCCGTAAATCACCGTCCCACGCTCACCCAGACGCGCCAGGATCAACCGGATCAACCCGCCCTGAACCACCGCCATCATGATCCCGAACAGGCCCAGCGACAGCCCGATCATCCCGGCATTCCAGCCAAACCGCGCCTGTCCGAAATAGGCCCAGACCGCCGGATAGACGAAAAACGCCACCTGGTAGAGGAAGAACACGACAAACAACCGTCCCAGACCGGGCAATTGGCCCAGCGACTTGAACGCCCCAAACGGATTGGCGCGCCGCCACTCGAACGGACGCCGGATCGCGTCTGTCACCGTCTCGCGCAGCACGAAATACCCCAGCATCCGCATTTGGCGCCTGCCAGCGCTGCTGCCGCCCAGAACGGTGCGCGGGTGCCCCATTCGCCCAGCAATCCGCCCATTAGCGGCCCGATGACAAAGCCAAGCCCAAACGCCGCGCCAACCAGCCCGAAATTCTGCGCCTTTTTCTCGGGTGGTGAGATGTCCGCCATATAGGCCGACGCGGTGGATTGCGTTGCGGCGGTGATCCCGCCAACCACGCGCCCCAGAAGCAGCAACCAGATGCTGCCCGCCACCGCCATGACCACGTAATCCAACGCCATCACCACCAGCGAAATCAGCAGGACCGGGCGGCGGCCAAAGCGGTCCGACAGGTTGCCGATCACCGGGCCAAACAG
>CALODR010000009.1:0-485779 GCA_942492175.1 uncultured bacterium | reverse complement strand
TCGATATACCATCACCTGTTGCTTTGGAAAACATTGCCGGAGAAACTTTAAAGGGGTGGCAGCCCACCTTTTAACTCCTGGACACTGGGAGTTGGCTCTGAATCTATTCTGGTACCTCATATAGGTGGCCGGGTTTAGAAGCCCGACCTGACGAATCTCTCGGAATTATCGTAAGACCCATATCGGTTACGCCCCATCATCTGCAGAGCATAAAGATCTACAACGACATGAGTGAGTCTTGTTGTGTCAGATCAACTGTCGCTCTCGTACTTGTAAATGTATCCGCAAGAGAGAAAGATAAATTGCATATTCCTCCAAAAGATGGGACCCAACGACGGTTTCCAACCACATCCTTATTCGGAGAAATTCAAAATAAAAATCATCAACCAGCATTTTAGAAAGAGGAATTCTGGCTTCGCATATGCTCCTAAGGTCAGGTCATGTAACATATAATGATATTAGTGGGTATCCGGGGAGCATCTGGGTTGTATCCGGAGTTTTTCCCAAGGGGATAGCGTTGTGATTATCGGTAAAAGTTAGTATCCCTGTTTTCCCGGGGAAGAGTCCGTCCCGTATGACCCGCTCTGCTATTACGGCTACGAATACAGGGACTTCCCATCATTGAGGGGAAGCTAACGGCTCCGCAACAGCCCTGAGAGACCCACGGGTACCCAGACTGGACTCAACAGTCCCGTGAACCTGCATCACTGAAGATACCTTTGATATGGGATCAGAAAGATTCATCCCGGCAACAGATAATGCCTGATTCAGAGCAGTTTTATAATTGTCAACTATCATCTGGAAAACAGTCCTGTTCACTACGGTATCATTTACAGGGATAAGCTGAAAATCACTGCTCTCGATCAGACCGGTGTTCTTATTGAATTTGACATCAAGTCTGCTCAGCCATTGCCCATATCCTCCGGGAGAGAATATCATTGCCCCCCCCTTTCTGATAAGAGACTGGGTTGCTGTATGATAATGTCCGGATGCAATTATATCGATCCCGGTTACATTTTCCGCGATCAGCTGGTCGTCACCGGTTCCATTGTTATAAACACCCCCGTGCGAAAGGAGAATTACTATATCAACATGATCATTATTTCTTAACTCATCAACCTTGCTTTGGAGAAAAGAGTAATCATGATTGAATGTAATCGGAGATGCAGTGGGAGCAAGTGAATCCGCCGTCACTCCCATTATCCCCAGGATACCGACTTTGATCCCGTTGGAAAGTTCCAGTATCTTTTTAGGGACAATACTTCCACCGGCAATCAGCGCCTCTATCCCGTCATCTGCAGAAGACCCGTTATGAGTGATCATATTGGATGCCACTATCGGCACATTAAAACCGTTAGCGACCCCGTTCCCGAGAAGCATTGCCAGTCCGAGGGATGACCAGTCAAATTCATGATTTCCCAGTGTTACAGCATCGTACCCTGCCATTTGAAAGAATTTTAAAGATATAGGATCGGTAACCGCCATGTCAAAAACCGTTCCCATGAAAAAATCTCCCGAGTCAACCACAACAACCGGAATATCTTCTTTTTCCTGTTCGGTTCTCACAGCTCCGATAATACTTGCTATTCTTGTGAATCCTCCCATTACATTATCACCATCAGAATTATCTTCCGGTGTATAATCGAGTGAAGGTCCTATTCCGTCGGCATGACTATGCATATCCGAGGTTTGCAAAAGAGTGAAAGTTACAACGTCATCTGAAGTGAGGCTGTCGCAGCCTGACAATCCCATTGCAATTAATAAAGCGAGGAAAACCTTAAAGATTTTTGAAGCCATTATATCCTCCTTAGGTAAAAATTCGTTAAATTTGACTTTAAGTTAACAACAGAGAAAAATAATGTCAAATTTCAACTTCAATATCTGAATTGATAATTTTTTTTCAATTAAATATAATAACTTTCATAATTCAATAATATTTTTTCAAGGAGGTCGCAAATGAGAAGTGTTAACAGATTTTTTATCATATCCGTTTTATCTCTAATCCTGGCTGCCGGATTATTTTCAAACGGGCTCAGCCTTAATGGTGTGGGCTCCAGAGCAAGTTCAATGGGCACTGCATATGTAGGGCTGGCTGATGACTGGAGTGCTGTATTTTTTAATCCTGCAGGGCTTGTCCAGATGGAGGATGCGAGCATTTCCCTTTTTGTAACTAATATAATGCCTTCAGGCACATACAAATTTGAACTATTGGGGATGACATTTGCAGATGCGGAATCGATCGGAAGTTCTTATCCGTCCGGTGCATTTTCATATTTCAAGCCTTTCTCAGACAAGATCACAGCCGGAATATCAGTTTATGTACCTGCAGGTGCCGGAGCTGAATGGGACGGTGCAGAACTTGCCATGCTTACAGGCGGCTCACCCTTATTATGGGACAGCACAATATTCATGATAACTGTGTCACCCGCTGCAGCTATAAAAATAAATGATAAATTTTCCCTGGGTGCATCATTGAATTTCAACTATGCAAGCCTGAAAATGAAGAGGCCGGGCGGGGACGGAGATTCGATCCCGTATTTTCAGTATGATGAAGACCTCTCTGCAATGGCAATCGGATTCACTCTTGGAGCAATGTATAAGCCTAATAAAACTTTTAGTTTCGGCCTGACCTGGAAAGCGCCGGTCAAAGCTAACCTCAAAGGAACGGCAGAAGCGCCATTCCTGGCCGGATTAGGCATCTCCACAGAATCAGAAGGGACAAGGTCCGCCACATGGCCAACATGGGTGGGAGCCGGAGTGGCAATTACTCCGAACGACAAGCTGACCTTCACAATTGATGTTACCTATAATAATTGGGGCAAACTTCAGGAGATCCCCATAGAGTTCGATGATCCGATGTGGAAAGCCGTCGGGATGGAAGAGGGGACAAAATTCGGTCTCAAATGGGAAGATACCTTCGACATCAAGTTCGGGGCCGAATACAAATTCTCAAAGAGTTTCGCACTCAGAGGCGGATTTTATACAGATAAATCACCCTCCCCGGAAGAGACATTGAACATCCTTCTCCCCAGCCTCCACTACA
Source organism: uncultured bacterium (assembly GCA_942492175.1). GTDB lineage: Bacteria > Acidobacteriota > Aminicenantia > UBA2199 > UBA2199 > UBA647. Next base: position 482,736 of record CALODR010000009.1, on the reverse strand, counting down.
GTGCTGTAACAGCGGGATTCGGTTATAAAACAGGAAAAATCAATATTGATTTTGCCGTTGAATACCTTTTCGGGGACGAGAGGTTTGTTGACCCGATGAACTACGATACCGAATCCGGAATGCCCGGCTGGCACGGAATGAAGATTGTCGTACCCAATATAACGATCACCTACACTTTTTAAAAATAATTTTACAAGGGGCGGACACATGTGTCCGCCCATATATACAAATTTATCATTTCAATGCATCGTGGAATATTTCGATCGGGTGGTAAGCGTCTCTGCCGGTGCCGTCCTTAATCTGGTGCCTGCAGCTTGTTCCCGGAGCTGAAATTACAATTTCTGCAGATGTCTCCCTGACCGCAGGGAATAATACAAGCTCCCCTACTTTCATTGAGAGATCATAATGCTCTTTTTCGAAACCGAACGATCCCGCCATCCCGCAGCATCCCGAAGGGATCTCTGTCACTTCATAATTCGCGGGGAGCGACAACATCTCTTTTGTCGGCCCGGTTGATGCCAGAGATTTCTGATGGCAGTGGCCGTGAAGTTTTATTTTCAACGGATCTTCAGTAAATAGAGCGGCATCAATTTTCCCATTTTCTAATTCCCGCATAATGAACTCATCGAACATCAGGCAATTTTTCGCCAGGCTTTCCGCAGACGGTTTCAATACATCTCCGCACAATTCGGGATATTCATCTCTGAAAGTCAGAATAGCTGAGGGTTCGATACCGATCAGTGGGGAGTCTTCTGTAACTATATCTTTGAGCAACTTTATATTTCTTTTTGCAATCTCTGAGGCTTTTTTCACCAGTCCCTTGGAGAGGAAGGTTCGCCCGCTCTCAATATGTTTCGGAATGACCACTTTGTAACCAAGTTTTCGGAGTGAGCTAATTGCCTTAACACCTACATGAGTATCATTGTAATCTGTAAATTCATCGGCAAACAAATATACTTTCCCTTTATTGCCACCGTACAATTCCGGATTCTTGCCGGACCATGCTTTCAGCGTTATTTTAGAGAGTGCCGGTATCGATCTGGCGGGTGCGAATCCGATCACTTTTTTCATTAATCCCGAAGAGAGCGCATTTGATATAAGGAAATTATAAAATAGCGGAAAGAGACTCCCGAGCCTGTTCAGTGTGGAAATATACCCGATCAGAAGTGACCTTAAGGGAACCCGGTTGCTTTTATAATACTGCTGCATAAATTCAGCTTTTAGCTTTGCCATATCCACACTTGAGGGACACTCAGATTTACACCCTTTGCAGGAGAGGCATAGGTCAAGGACCTCTTTTACTTCTTCGTGGTCAAATATGTTTTTCCTGGTTGAATTGGTTATGAACTCTCTGAGAATATTTGCCCTTGCACGTGTTGTATTTTTTTCGTCCCCCGTCGCCATAAAACTGGGGCACATAGTTCCGCCCATCAATGAGGATTTCCTGCAGTCGGCTGAGCCATTACACCTTTCTGCAGCTCTCAGGAATCCCATTTCTCCTGAGAAATCAAAATATGTGTCAATATGCCGATGCTCTTTTCCTTCCTCATACCTGAGATATGAATCTATAGGTGCCGGATCAATGATCTTCCCGGGATTGAAAATATTCTTCGGATCCCAGGCCCTTTTTATTCTCCTGAGAAGTTCGTAATTCTTTTCACCGATCATCATCGGGATTAGCCCGCTTCTGACCCTTCCGTCTCCATGCTCACCGCTCAAGGATCCCCTGTATTTTTTCACAATGGCTGCTACATCCCGGGCTATTGCACTGAATAAACGGACCCCATCCTTATCCTTCAGGTTGATCATCGGACGGAGATGAAGTTCTCCGGTGGAAATGTGGCCGTGGTATATCCCCTGCATTTCATACCTATCCAGAATATCCTCAAAATCGTTAATAAAATCGATCAGGTCTTCAGGATGGACTGCAGTATCCTCTATAACAGATACCGGCTTAAAATCACCGGGAATATTATAGATAACTCCGAGTCCGGCTTTTCTCAAGGCCCAGACTCTCTCCATATCTTTCCCTGAAACAACAGGGAAATGGTACCCCAGCCCTTCCCCTTTCAGGTCCTTCTCGAGCGCACCGATCTTCTCTTTAAGCTCTTCCCCGGATTCAGCTCCGAACTCAACAATAAGGATCGCACCCGGATCTCCTCTCAGAAAGAACCTGTTCTTTCTCTGTTCAATATTATCTTTTGTGCAGTCCAGAATAAATTTGTCTATGAGTTCAACAGCCCGGGGTTTATGTTCAAGAATAACAAGGTTTGCCTCAACTGATTCCTTCAATGTTTTAAAATGGGCACATATCAGAACGGATTCAGCCGGAGGCAGAGGGACAAGGTTCAGCTTCATTTCCGTTGTAAATGCAAGAGTCCCTTCTGAGCCTGCCAGAAGTTTGGAAAAATTGAATTTCTCTTCACCGCCAAACGGGACCGTATCGAGAAGCAGATCGATCGCATACCCGGTGTTACGCCTTTTTATATCAGGCCTTGGATACTGATCTCTGATCTGTTTTTGAACTTCTTTGTTGTTCAGAACATCACGAATGTTTTTATATAAAGATGCTTCGAGGGTACTGCAATTACATTTATTATCGAACCCGGATCTGCTTAAAGAACCGAATTCCGCCTCTGATCCGTCAGCCAGGATCACTTTCATGGAGAGGATATGGTCCCTTGTGCTTCCGTAAATCAGAGAATGTGATCCGCAGGCATTATTTCCCGCCATCCCCCCCAGCATACATCTGCTGGATGTTGATGTTTCCGGGCCGAAGAACAACCCGTGTTGAGCAAGTTCCATATTAAGCTCATCAAGTATTACACCCGGCTGAACTCTTACCCATTTTTCTTCCGGATTTATTTCGATGATCCTATTCAAATACCTGCCGGCATCAACAACGATCCCTTTACCTACAACCTGGCCTGCCAGTGATGTTCCGGCCGCCCTCGGTATCAGACTTATTCCGTTTTTTAAGGCAAAGAGGACAAGTATTTTTATATCTGCGGAATTCTTCGGTCTTGCTACTGCAAGTGGGATTTCCCTATATTCTGATGCATCGGTAGCATACATCAACCTGTCGGTAACCGATGTGAAAAGATCCCCCTCCATTTTACCGGAAAGCGATATAATCTCTTTTTTTATGGAATCATTCACAATAAATTACTTCTTATAAAAATCAGTGCTTTCAAATATTTTGTCAGCAGATCCGGCAATAAATCCTGAAAATAAAACCCCGTCATTCCCTTTATACCTTTTTGCAAATTCATAATAACATCCGGGGATCTCCCTTACCCCTTCAACAAAGTCAACCTTCACAGGCTCTGCTTTTATACTTGACTGTTCAAGCAGTTGCTCCGGTGTACCCTTCACCTCCCCCCCGGAATCATTGAGTATAAACCCTCTGCTTTTCAGCAGATTATTAACATCCTCTATATCAGGCAGAGAGGAAAGCTGGTTAATACTGACTGTAAAATGGTTGGCACAAAAACCGTAGACATAGAGCCATGCTGCATATTCCGATTCAGTTTTAAGTTTTTTATAAATCTCGAATGACGGAACGCCCCACAGATTGCCGGAGTAAATAAGTTCATCCGAACCAAGTTTTTCTTCGGGGATTTTATCGACACTTTCCCTGACAATATCCTGAAGATTTCCGCTGAACTCTGAAGTAAGGAGCTGACTGATAAAGACCCTCGGAGCATTCTTGTCTTCTGTGTGTTCAAAATGCTTCGCAAACAATTTTTTCTCTTCAAACTTATACTCCCCTTTCTCAACATATCCATTTTCCACAAAAACACGTGAAAGCACTTCAATATCAACCCTTTTGTCATCAAATGTCCTGAATGCTATATGATCATTTACAACATCTTCGCCGTGAGCGACAAAGAGATCGTAAACTTTCTGAACCGAAGGGTTCTGCACAGTATATACTTCCCATAATTTGTTAATTATTTTTTCATAGTTCATGCTCTGATTTTGTCACATTTTTTACTTTTTTAAAAGTAAACAATATCATTGTATTTACGTATTAAATCTATTAAATTGAAGTTAGTAAAATAAAACCAGGAGAAAATATGCACAAAAAAAATTATTTAATCATGATTTTCATTCTGGCCTTAACTTTGACCATTCTTCCCAAAGCGAAGACGGACAAGAAGGCCGATGACCCTTTCAAATCGATCGCAAGCGGATTAAAATTCCGTTCGATCGGCCCGGCATACACATCGGGAAGGATAGCGGATATTGCTGTTAACCCGAAGGACCATTCCGAGTATTTTGTCGGTGTTGCTTCAGGAAACCTGTGGAAAACAGTAAATAAAGGTATAACATTTAAACCTGTATTCGATAAATACGGCTCCTATTCTATCGGAGCTATTGCAATTGACCCAAAGAATCCGAAGATAGTATGGACAGGAACAGGGGAAAATAACCACCAGAGAGCTCTGGCGTACGGTGACGGTGTTTACAAAAGTCTTGATGGCGGCGAAAGCTGGACAAACATGGGGCTTAAGGATTCACGTCAGATCGGTAAAATACTTATAAATCCCAAGAACACCGATATTGTATATGTTGCTGCTGAAGGTTCAGTATGGGGACCTGGAGGAGACAGAGGGCTTTTCAAAACAACCGATGGCGGTAAAACATGGAAAAAAGTTCTGAATGTCAGTGAGAACACAGGGATAAATGATATGGTTATGGATCCCTGCAATCCGGATATGATAATTGCATCTTCGGAACAGAGAAGACGTCATGTTCACACAAAAATCGGCGGCGGCCCCGAATCAACTATTTATAAAACAACAGACGGCGGAGAAAACTGGAAAAAGATAAACAAAGGACTCCCCGGAGTTGATATCGGCGGGATTGGACTTGCTATCTCACCGGCAGATCCAATGGTTGTCTATTCAACTTTTGAAGCACAGGATGGGATGGGGGGATTCTACCGTTCTGATGATCAGGGGGAATCCTGGAAAAAAATGAGCTCACACTCATCCAGCGGCCAATACTATTCAAGAATTTTCTGTGATCCGAAAGATGTTAACAAAGTATACTCAGTTGAGACAGTGACCCAGTTTACCGAGGATGGTGGAAAAACCTTCAAAAGGCTCGGATTAAAGGACAGACATGTTGATGATCATGCCTTATGGATAAATCCTGATGATACGAGGAACCTGATAATCGGCGGGGACGGAGGGGTTTATGTGACCTACGATGCAGGTTCGGAATGGTACCATGTCTCTAATCTTTCAGTGACTCAATTCTACAGAGTATTTGTAGATAATTCCAAGCCTTTCTATTATGTTTACGGCGGGACCCAGGACAACAACAGTATGGGCGGACCCAATGCAAATCTAAGCAGTGGCGGTGTTACCAAAGGTGAATGGTTCGTAACCAACGGAGGTGACGGTTTCTGGTCGGCCGTTGATCCCGTTGACCCCAACATTGTGTATGCAGAATCACAATACGGCGGAATGGTCAGATATGACAGAAAAAGTGGTGAGAGAAGATATATCAGGCCCGTCCCGAGAAAAGATGAGAAAACCTACAAATGGAACTGGAACACACCTCTAATTATCAGTCACCATTTAAATACCAGGATCTATTGCGCAGCAAATAAAGTATTCAGAAGTGACGACAGGGGAGACAGCTGGACAGTTATCAGTGACGACCTTACTTCAAAAACGGATAGAAACACATGGAAAGTAATGGGGAAATATTGGAGTGCTGATGCAGTTGCAAAAGATGTTTCCACATCACAATTCGGCACCATTGTTTCTCTTGATGAATCAACACTCGATGAAAATCTTCTTGTTGCAGGCACAGATGACGGAGTTATACAGGTTACAACTGACGGCGGTAAGAACTGGAAAATGTATTCAACATTCCCGGGAGTACCCAAGTATACATATGTCAGTGACCTGATGACATCAAGATATGACAAGAACACTGTCTACGCTTCATTTGATAACAGAAAAAGAGATGATTTCAAACCTTATATTCTCGTCAGTAACGATCTGGGGAAAACATGGAGATCAATTTCATCCGACCTTCCCGGAAGCGGGACAATCCATACTCTCGCCCAGGATCATGTTAAGAAGGAACTCCTTTTCGCAGGAAGTGAATTCGGTGTTTTCTTCTCAATAAACAGTGGCAAGAACTGGACCCAGTTAAAATCGGGTATTCCGACTATATCAGTCAGAGATATGATGATCCAGAGAGATAAGAACGATCTCGCTCTTGCAACTTTCGGCAGAGGTTTTTATATTCTTGATGATTACACACCTCTCAGAGAACTGACACCTGAACTTCTCAAAAAGGAAGCTTATATTTTCCCGATAAGAGATTCATTTCATTATATTCAGACTGGTAAAAAGTACGGTCAGGGTGCAACCGATTATTATGGGAAAAATCCTGAATTCGGTGCTGTTTTCACCTACTATCTCAAAGATTCTTTCACATCAAAAAGATCATTAAGGAAGAAGGAAGAAGGGAAGCTCTTCAAAAAAGGGGAAAAGATCTATGTCCCGACATGGGATGAGCTCAGAGAAGAGGGTATGGAACCTAAATCATTCCTCACATTCACAATCACTGACAGTTCCGGAAATGTGGTTAAAAAGATATTCAAGAACGGAGTCAAAGGGATGAACCGTGTAGTTTGGGATTTCTCCATGAACTGGTATGAACCCCTTAAGCAGGGTAAGAAATTCGATCCCCTGGCCAAACAGGATGACGGATTCCCTGCAATGCCCGGAAAATACAACCTGACTCTTTCCAAAGTTGTGGGAGGAGTTGAGACAAAGATCGCAGGACCGGTCGAATTTACCACAAAAACTCTTGACAATGCGACACTCGCTGCAAAGGACAGAAAAGCACTGGACAAATTCCATAAAGAGATAGCTGAAATGTCCAGAGTAATCCAGGGCAACCTGAGTGCTGTTAATGAGATGAAGGAAAAGATCGTCCTGATCAGACAAACCCTCCATGCTATGCCTTCAGCTTCGGGAAAAATTGTTATGGATGCGGCCAAAACCGAAAGGGAAATTGACGATATAATCTTCAAATTCAGAGGACACAAACCTAAAGCAAGCAGAGAGGAGATCCCTCCCGGAAATACAACTATTACTTCAAGATTTTTCGCTGTATTGTATTCCCAGTTTGCAACCACATCTGCACCGGCAAAGGCTCAGCTCGATTCGATGCAGATCCTGACGGAACAGATGAAACCGATCATTACCGATCTCAAAAAGATCGATATGAAGCTCAACGAATTCGGGAAAGAACTTGAAAAGATCAATGCTCCCTGGACATCAGGCAGAGTAGTCGATTTTAAATAGTTAAAGATTTAAAAATAGAAGAGGCAGCGCTTTACGGCGCTGCCTTTTTTTTTACAATTCAATATCTCTTATATCTGTAAGAATTTTTGAGTCACTTATTTTGAAGTTTTCTGTAACTTGTTCCAACAGGCCCTCTCTGACCACAAGGATCAGGTTGATCTTGTCGATTCTTTTTTTGTTTCTGAGTATTTTTTTGAGGGATAAAGCAAATCCTTTTCCACCAAGTTCGATCGGACCTATTTCATCTATCACTATAATATTATTTTTTTTAAAAGATTCAAGGATCTCTCTGTTTGCATTGCCGAAAGCTCTTTTGCTAAACCTGTACGGTCCTATTCTTATAACTTCTTTTTCATTTTCTTCTGCTTCTCCGGGAAACTGACCCCCCGAACTTATGTGGAGGAAATACCTCTTACCATCTATCACAGGCATTAATATCCCTCCGATACCATTCCTCCCCTCCAACCACTTTGACAACCTTGTGGTCTTCCCGCTGCAGATCGGCCCCGTAACGATGTATATCATATATTCTCACCTTCATCCGTTCTCAGTATGTAAACAAGTACTGTTATTATAAACTCCTTCACTCTGCTGAAGAACGGAAGATCCGATGTCATTTTCCAGCTGTGATTTACAACCCCCCTGAAAAGAGGTAAATTTGCAAGAGTATTCTCTATCTCCCCTGCATATTTTCCTTTCCGGTTTTGAAAAAATCTCTTATACCACCTGGTCACAAATGGAGACACCACAAAAAACCATAAACCCATGAGAACAAAAGCTCTAACGATCATTATCACAGCTTTTAAAGCCACACTTTTCGAGAATTCCGGGAAAATATATGTTAATACAACTATTAAAACAGCAAGAAGAATGATCAGGATAGCTGAAGGTTTCCTGATCCACATTCTCCTCTTTCTTTTCTTTATTTCAATATTGGAACTCGTTATAAAATATTCAAGCTCTTCAGGAGTAACTTTTACAATTTTATTCTTCACAAGCTCCGGAAGGATACCTGCAATATATCCTGATACTCCCCCGGCTATCAGATGAAGCCCCGAATATATCCCAATGAGCCAAAGACTTGTTTCTCCTACGGTGTTAATGTACGGAATTTTTTCAGTTATAAAAATTCCGAACTGGTCAATGGAATACCAGAGATTATTTCCGTATATTATAGTCAGTAATATAATTTTCTGCATGGAAGAGAGTAAAAGAACTATCATTCCAAATACGATGGCTGATAACCTGTAAAGTTTTCCTGTCATAAAAAATAACGATCCTATCGCTCCCTGCAGTGTAACTGCAAGATAAGCAAGGGGGGGAGAGTGGGGACTCACTCCGGCTTTAATAAGGAGAACGATCATAACTGACCGCATAATTGCCTTTTTGTCATCTGAATAGTGTCCTATAAGAGAGATAAATATCACAGCTCCGGATCCGATGAACAAACCGGCAAACGGGATGTTGAGAGCATGAAGTACACCACCGAGCGCAGCTTCACTTAATGCCCAGAGAATAGTTATACGTCCAACCCTGTTGTTGATGATCCCTCCTCCATGTAAACAGTTATTATATTTAAATAGCGGAAAACCGGCAATAAAGAAAATTGTTTAACGCCATATTAAATAGTTTATTGAATTTTTTTTCTTATACTTATATCATTATTAATACTCTGAGACACAAAACTATTGACATCTATCATGAATTATCATAAATTATTTTGTAACCATTTCAGTTTAGTTATAATTACAAAATACTAAATAACTAATGGGGGGAAAATGAATATAAAAAAAAAAATCAAACAAAGTTCATGGTTCTTGATCTTTACCGTAGTATTTTTTTTCTTTGCAGATCCTTCACGGGGAATTGCTGAAGAGAAAATTCCCGAAGTAGGGATCGTAGAGAAGAATGGAGATTTTATCCCTATGGATCTCGAATTCTCAAATTCAGACGGTAAGGTCGTCCGGCTGAAAGATATAATAAGCAAACCTACTGTTCTTTCACTGGTCTATTTCCATTGCCCGACAGTTTGCAAACCTCTCATCGGAGCCAAAGTGGATGTTCTGGACAGAATAGACCTTGTCCCGGGTAAGGATTATCAGGCACTTACAATATCTTTTAATGACAAAGAAACTCCCGAAAATGCAAAGAATATCAAGGATAATTTTCTCCCCGGTTTTAAGAAAAAATTTCCTGAAGATGCATGGCATTTCCTGACGGGTGATGTCGAAACGATCAGAAAGTTTACCGATTCGGTGGGATTTTATTTCAGACGGGACGGTGAGGATTTTGTCCACCCGACCGGCCTGATAATGCTCTCCAAAGAAGGGAAGATCACCCGCTATTTTAACGGGATCAAATTCCTCCCCTTCGATGTAAAGCTCGGACTGCTGGAAGCGTCAGAAGGGAGGGTCGGGGCAACGATCAGCAAAGTTCTACTCTATTGTTTCTCATACGACCCGGAAGGAAAGAAATATGTATTTGACATATTAAAAGTGACCGCTACTGTATCGATCTTCTTCGGCCTGATCTTTGTGACCTGGCTTTTAATTTCGACAAGAAGAAAAAGAAAGAGGAAATAAACCATGGCGGAAAGATCTCTTAAAAACACAACCAAAGTACCTAGTTATCTGGAATATAAGGGCAGGTTTAAAGGTCTTGCAGGGTGGCTGTTCTCAACAGACCACAAGAAGATAGGTGTTCTGTACCTCATATCGATAATGTCCTTCTTTGCAGTCGGAGTCATTATAGGCCTGCTAATGAGACTCGAATTGATCGCACCGGGTCCTACTATTGTCAATTCAGATGCTTACAACGCTTTTTTCACCCTGCACGGTGTTATTATGATCTTTCTTTTTATTATCCCTGGTATTCAGGCATCTCTTGGAAACTTTTTTCTGCCTCTTCAGATCGGTGCTGATGATGTTGCCTTCCCGAGGCTTAACAATTTTTCATGGTGGATATTCATGATCGGTGCAGTCATAGCGATCACCTCTCTTTTCACAGGGGGCGGCCCCCCGGACACGGGGTGGACATTTTACGCACCATACAGTACAAGGACAGGGACAAATGTTTCTCTGGCGGTTTTCGGAGCATTCGTAATGGGATTCTCTTCAATACTTACAGGACTTAATTTTATTGTAACTATCCACAGGATGAGGGCAAAAGGGATGGGATGGTTCAGAATGCCGCTATTCGTCTGGAGTTCATATGCAACCGCATGGATACAGATCCTCGCAACTCCTATCCTCGCAATCACCCTGCTCCTTGTTATCGGGGACAGAACTCTGAACCTTGGACTTTTTGATCCGGCAATGGGAGGTGACCCGGTACTTTATCAGCACCTTTTCTGGATATACTCCCATCCGGCTGTTTATATTATGATACTTCCGGCAATGGGAATTATTTCAGAAGTAATACCTACATTCAGCAGAAAAAAGATCTATGGATATAAAGCCATCGCATTCTCAAGTATGGCAATTGCCTTTGTCGGGTATCTCGTATGGGGGCACCATATGTTTACCTCGGGAATAAGTGATACAGCCCGGGTTGTTTTTTCCCTCCTGACATTCCTTGTAGCGATCCCCAGTGCAATAAAGGTTTTCAACTGGCTCGCAACCATGTATAAGGGGTCGATCAAGATGAGTCCGCCTCTGCTTTTCACAATGTCATTCATTTTCCTGTTTGCCATTGGAGGGCTGACCGGGCTGGTTGTCGGATCGCTTTCCACCGACGTCTACCTTCACGACACATCATTTGTTGTTGGGCATTTCCACTACGTCATGTTCGGGGGGACAGGTTTTGCGCTTTTCGGGGGACTTCTTTACTGGCTGCCGAAAATGACCGGAAAAATGTATAACCATAAGGCAGTTTACAGAAGTTGGATACCGATATTTATCGGTTTTAACATGCTGTATATGCCTATGATTATAATGGGAGGGATGGGAATGCCGAGAAGGTACTTTGACTACCTCCCGAGATTCCATCTGCCCCATCTGATATCAACGATAGGGTCCTGGATACTTGTTATCGGACTCATCATGTTTACTGTTCCCATATTGAGATCTTTAAAGAAAGGAGAGCCTGCAGGCGATAACCCCTGGGGGGGGACTACACTGGAGTGGAAAACTTCTTCACCGCCCCCCCATGAAAATTTCCTGAAGGCCCCTGTCGTGACAGAAGATCCGTATATTTATGAAGGACGGATGGAGGATACGCATGACCTCAATTGATCATTCTGCACATCAGGATGCAGTCGGTGCCAGGCTCGGCATGTGGCTTTTCCTGTTCACTGAGATACTTCTGTTCGGAGGAATATTTCTCCTCTATTCAGTTTACAGATCAAAATTCTCTGCAGACTTCCACTATGCAGCAAGTCACCTTAATATTTTCACCGGAACGGTAAACACAATAATACTCCTAACCAGCAGCCTTTTCATGGTCCTCGCAGTAGCAAGCCTTGAGAAACATGACAGGAAAAGTTCCTCTCTTTTTATCCTCATTACAACAATATTGGGATCAACTTTCCTCGTAATAAAATACTTCGAATGGTCGGAAAAGATCAGTCATGGACTCTTCCCTAATTCAGAAGTTCTGGAGATCCACACAGCAGGTGAGAAAGTGTTTTACAGTTTATACTACCTGATGACAGGCCTTCATGCAGTCCATATTATTATCGGACTTATAATTCTTATTGTTATGTTAAGAAAGATATCTTCAAAACCCTTCCGTATACTGAAGCTGAATAATATAGGCTCAAAAGTTCTAAACATAATGGACAAGAATTCAGAGGTTATCCTGAAATACAAATCTGATGAAACTGTCAGCGATTTGAAGATAAGGCTTATTTACAACAGCAATGAGAACCTTAACGAAAAAGACCTTATTAAACTTGAAAATTCTGGATTGTACTGGCATCTTGTTGATGTCATTTGGATATTCCTTTTCCCGCTTTTCTATCTGATCACTTAATTAGGAGGAATAATGGAAAAAAAGAACAATTATCCTTTTTCAACATATATTCTTGTCTGGCTCGGATTATTACTTCTGACAGTTCTCACTGTTGCGGTCGCCTCATTAAAACTTGGTGCATTCAGCGTATACGGCGCAATCCTGATCGCTGCAGCAAAGAGCTCCCTTGTACTGCTTATTTTTATGAAGATAAAATATGAGGACAAGGTATTCAAAATAATGGTGGCGCTCGTCATATTAATGTTTACGATAATTATATCTTTCACATTTCTCGATATCGCTTTCAGGTGAGGTAAAAATGTACAGTTCATTAACAACAGTTCCGGAGGCCGTTGATTCGGCATTCTGGTTTATCATTATTGTTTCCATAATTCTACTGGTTGGAATAACAGCCACCATGATCTATTTTGCTGTTAAATACAACAGGAAAAGACATCCTGTACCGGTACAGATCCAGGAGAAGGCCTGGGTTGAGATCACATGGATCGTGCTCCCGATCATACTTGTTCTTTTTATGTTCTGGTTCGGTTATAAAGGTTTTAAATTGATGAGGGATGTCCCTGAAGATGCCATGCAGGTGAAGGTCATCGGCAGAATGTGGGACTGGTCATTTGAGTATGAGAACGGGAAAACAACTGACAAACTTTATGTACCCGTCAACAGGAATGTCAAACTGAATATGAGGTCCATTGATGTGGTACACAGCCTTTACATTCCGGCATACAGGATTAAGGAGGACCTCGTCCCCGGCAGGGACACTTATCTATGGTTCAGACCTCAGTCTATGGGAACGGCCGATATTTTCTGTGCCGAATTCTGCGGGCAGAGACATGCCTACATGTTGTCGGAAGTGGTGATCATGGACAATGAAGAGTTCAAAAAGTGGTACGAATCGGACAAAGCCGTACCGGACAGACATCCTGCTATTGTATTGATGGAGAGCAAAGGATGTTTCTCCTGCCATTCAATGACCGGAACTCTCGGGAATAAGATCCCGCTGATGGGGATCGAAGGCCAGAAGAAAGTCGTGATCAGGGACGGGAAAGAGGTCGAATTGATAGCAGATAAAGAATATATCAGAAGATCCATTGCCGATCCGAAAGCCGAAAAGCTCAAAGGACATCCCCTGGCTATGAGAGAGATAAAGGATCTCACCCCGGAGGACATTAATCTGATGGTTGAATTTATAACAGGGAAGAGATGAAAATAGTCCGGATGCTTCTGAAACTCACTAAATTCCCGATCATCCTGCTGTCAACCCTGTCTGCGGCAACAGGTTATATACTTACAGGAGCTGTTTTAGACTTGAAATTCCCCCTTTTCCTAATATCGCTTATGACTCTGGCAGCAGGATCAGCAGCATTGAACCAGGTGCAGGACAGGGAGTTCGACGCCAAAATGGAGCGGACGAACAACAGGCCTATCCCGGGAGGAGACATATCCGCCAATTCAGCATTCCTCATATCCTCGATTCTCCTGATTTCAGGTTCTCTCTCTCTTTTGTTCAGCTTTAACACCACAACATTCTTTTTAGGAATACTGACAGTTTTATTATACAACGGTATATATACCTATTTAAAGAGGGTCACACCTTATGCAGTTCTGCCGGGAGCACTGATTGGCGCTTTGCCTCCCGCTATTGGATGGACCGCATCCGGCGGGGATTACACATCGATCACACTCATAGGCCTGATGTTCTTCTTCTACCTCTGGCAGGTCCCCCACTTCTGGCTCCTTCTGGGGATCCGTTCAGACGAGTATTCTGAGGCTGGATATCCTGTTATCACAAAGATGTTCAGTATGGAAACATTTTCAAGAATAATATTTATCTGGATATCGGCAGTTCTATGCACAGGGATTTTTCTACCGATGTTCGGAATATTCTCTCACAGATATTCAATGGTATTTATATTATTCACAACCCTCTATGTCCTGGTGAAATCGTTTTCACTGATAAAACCGAAAGAGGGGTGGGTAAAAAAGAGTTTTAAAATATCCTTTAACCTTATAAATTTGTTCGCACTTGCAATTATCATAGTAATTATTATCGAACAAGGAGTTTTAAAATGATATCTGAATCGCTGTATCCGGCCGCACCGGATATTAAGGGAATTAAAACGGGGAAATTTAAATGACACAATTAAAAGATATTCTTACTCCCGCGGTAACAGGCCTTATGGACCTTCTGCCGCTTCTTATAGTATTCGTGATCTTCATACATATTTATTATGTTTCTGTCCTCTTCGTATCAAACGGACTTTCTCTTATCTTCAGGGATAAAAATTTTGAATTATCAAAAAAACTTTCAGGCCTGTTTTTTAAAAGAATTCTTACCGTACTCCTTTTTACGATACTCCCCCTTTTTATGCTGGCACCCCTATACAGACTGGCATTTTTTGAGTCAGGTTTTAAATTCGAGCAGTATTTGTTCATACTTTTTTTAATACTTAGTGCCGGACTTGTATCATTTTTTATTTACAGGAAAAAAAATACCCCCGCGGGAGGAGCTTTGGGGACTATTGCGGTCCTGACTTACATTTTTCTCTTTTCAGTAATTATGTCACTCTTTTTTTTCCCTGAAAAGTGGCCGCTCATAAAAGATGTGTTCCCCTTTCCCCTCTTTTCAATAACGCCACTGTTTGTTGCGGCACTTTATATTGCGATCTCATTTATAAACACAGGAGCTGCTCTTGGATTCATCTATCTGAATTGGGAAGAGATGAAACTTCCGGTAAATTCGCCTCTTTTGGCACCGATAACAAAAATAAGCCGGCGGTTGATACTTGGAGGGACATTGATACTTCCTCCGGTTCTTTTTCTTTTCCTTTTTACATTGCCTGGATATTCCATGGGTAAATCTATATTTCTACCTGCCGCTATTCTTCTCCTCTTCACAGTCCTCTCTGCATATACAGCTTCCCCTTTCACAGACAAGACCAAGATCAGCAGCAATGGAAAATTCAGATCTGCTTTTGTTTTCTCACTAATGCTGACCCTTACATTTTCCGTATTACTTTTTAATTTCCAGAAAAATTCAAACATTGACAAAGTTGAGTGGGCAAAGATAAATGCTGAAAAAAAGAGAGAATTAATAGAAGCGGAAAGGATGGAATTATATTCAAAATCGATGAAGATAAGTTCTGAATACGGGGAACAAATATATAAAGAGAGATGTACTGCCTGTCACGATTTCGAAAAAATCATACTCGGCCCAGCATTCAACAGTGTCATACCGAAATACTCCGACAGTCCTGACAATATGGTGAAGTTCATACTTGATCCGGTAAAAGTTAATCCGGACCTCCCCTCTATGCCCGACCCGGGATTAACAACACTTCAGGCAAGATCGGTAGCGAAATTCATTTTGGAAAAAGAGAAAAAGAGCAACGGAGAAAAAAGTGAATAAAAAATATTATATTTTTATACTTACAGCCCTTTTTATACTGGGTCTGCTGATAATTTCGGGAAGGTTTTTTCAATGGATCAAAATGGAAAAAATGCCTGATCAGCCTATCGCTTTCAGTCATCAGCTTCATACCGGGAAGGTAGGTCTGAAATGTGACCACTGCCATGGATATACTGACAAATCAAGTAGAGCAGGTATTCCGGAAATGAAGATCTGTGCAGATTGTCACCTGAAAGTTGCAACCGATAAACCTGAAGTAAAGAAGTTAATGAAATACTGGGAAGATAAACAACCTGTCCCCTGGAATAAGGTTCACAACCTTCCATGGCATGTCCATTTTACCCATAAAAGACATATAAAAGCAGGTATAGATTGTTCAGTGTGTCATGGAGAGGTAAGGGCCATGACCACAGCCCGTCAGGTCAGATCACTGGAGATGGGATGGTGCGTAAACTGTCATCGTGAAAAAGGAGCTCCGACAGATTGTCTTGTCTGTCACAAGTAGAGGTGAATAATGAAGAGAAGGGACTTTTTTAAATTAACCGCACTCGCATCGGGTGCTGCGGTCAGTGCATGCAATAGCAAATTAGATGAAAAAATACTCCCCTACCTTGTTCCGCCTGAAGACGGAATAATCCCCGGGGAAGCATCTTATGTGAGATCAACCTGCACCGGGTGTCATGCAAATTGCGGAATAGAGATAATAATAAAAGATGGAAAAGCAGTAAAACTTGAAGGTAATCCGTCCCACCCTGTTAACAGGGGGGGGTTATGCTTAAGGGGACAGGCTTCTATTGCCGGACTATACCACCCTGAGAGGCTTAAAACACCACTGATAAGAAACAAAGAGGGTTTCTATGACCGTTCGGACTGGAAAACCGTGGGAAAGATCATTAAGGAAAAGATAAAAGAATCGGGAGAGAAGGGTCTCAAAAATATTTTTATCAGCCGGGGTCTTTCCGGATCACTGAAAAAACTCGGGACTGAATTCTGCAAAAAAATGAACTTTGAATATCCCGGGAGTATAGAGACCATTGATTACAACCCCCAGAAAGAGGCAAACAGAATAGTATTCAATAATAAAAAAATTCCCCGCTATGGTATTGGGGATAGTGATGTTCTTATAACAATAGGTGCTGAGATACTCGACACTTTTCTCAGTCCGGTTGAATTTTCAAAAATGATCCGGGAAGCGAGGGGGAAAAATCTGCACAAATGGTACCACATTGGTGAAATACCTTCTCTTACAGGATATTCCGCGGATAATAATTTGTCGATCAGATCAGGAAGTGCACACCACCTTCTTTCATATCTCCTTAAGAACATCAGAGGGAAAAACAGGATACCGGGAAATGTAATGGATCTGATCCCTTCACTTACGATCGATGAGTTATCAGGGTTGACCGGAATTTCGATAAAACTTATCAATGAAATTTCCAAATCATTAACAGAATCCAACAATGGTATTGTGATCACGGGAGGTACATCAACCTCCGGCCCCGAAGGGATTCTCACGGCAACCTTATCATCTCTGCTCCAGTGGAAACTCGGATCACCGGATAATATTGTTAACTTTAAGAACGGGTATGATCTCGATTCCTTAACCGATCATGAAAGTTTTACAAGAATCCTGAATGAATTTTCGGACAGATCTGCCGGAGTCTCTCTCTTCATGGATCTGGTATCATGGCCTTTTAATAAAAATCTGACCGAAAAACTCTCCGGGGCCTTTTTCAAAATTGCAGTCTCGGAATTCATGCCCTCTGAAAAAGGGATGTTCGATATTATACTTCCCAAATCGGACAACCTTGAATCCTGGGGTGATGCATTATCCGGCAGCGGGACCAGATCTCTGATCCAACCCGGAATCGAACCGGAATATGACACAAAAAGCCCGGGTGAAATTCTATTATGGATGTCTGAAGATGACAGAAGCTGGCAGAGCTATCTGAATGAAGAGTGGGGCGGAACTGATGAGAAATGGATCAATAACGGCTTCAGGATCGAGGAAACTGCCGATGTTGTAAACCTTATGAACAACCCTGTGACAATTGAGATCGCACTTAAGAATATGATGAACCGGAAAATCAGCACAAATGAAGGGAGCACCTTGTTCTTTGCACCGGCAATAAGGAGTTTTGACGGACGTGACAATATGATAGATCTGATCAGAGAAGTGCCTGATCCCATCACAACAATTACTTATGGTGATTTTATTACTATTTCAAAAGAAGACTCCGACGAAAAATCAATTGAAAATGGAGATATAATCAGCGTAAAAGGGGCATATATATCAGGCGAATATCCTGCGGTAATATCAGGATCTCTTGACAAGGGGAAACTTCTGCTCCCGCTTGATCTGATCTATAGTACATCTGAACTGGTCCCGGAAGAGAACGGTAGTATAAAAACCATTTTTCAGAATATTTCAATTTTAAAAACCGGGAAGAAGAGGAAACTTCCCATATTGTCAGGATCATTTGAAACAGAAGGCAGGGATGTTCTCCCTTTCCTGAACGAAGGTGACGGACATCACCATCATAAACTTGAAAAACTTCACACCCTCTATCCTGAACATGAACATATCGATTACAGATGGGGGATGGTTATCGATCTGGATGCATGCACAGGCTGCTCATCATGTGTCGCGTCCTGTTATATTGAGAACAACATACCAATGACAGGGGAAGCAGAACACCTGCGGGGAAGGGAAATGTCATGGCTCAGAATTGAACCATATCTGAGTGCCAGGGGTGAAGCGGAATTTCTCCCCATGATGTGCCAGCAGTGCGACCATGCTCCCTGTGAAACTGTCTGCCCTGTTTATGCTACTTATCATAATCAGGAGGGGCTGAATGCTCAGGTATATAACAGATGTGTCGGGACCAGATATTGTGCAAACAACTGTCCGTATAAGTCAAGAAGATTCAACTGGTTCGACAATAAGAAAAAACTCCCTCTGTATGAAACATCAAACCCCGACCTCTCAGTAAGGCCGAAAGGGGTTATGGAAAAATGTACCTTCTGTATTCAAAGAATAAGAACAGCCAAAGACCTTGCAAGGGATGCGGGGAGGATAGCCGTGGATGGAGAAGTAAAACCTGCATGCGCTCAATCCTGCCCGACGGATGCTATTTCTTTTGGAAATCTTCTTGATGAGAACTCCAAAGTGAGCAGGCTTATAAAAGAGAACAAAACATACAGGGTTCATGAAAGTCTCGGGACCAGGCCGGCTGTTTATTATATCAAAGGTAATAAAGGGAAAGTCATCGAACATTTTGAAAATAAACTGGAGAATGACAAAAAATGAACACTCATCCAACTTTCAATTCAATAGACAAAAATGTCTTCAGTGCAATGAGCAAACCGGGAAAGCTCTATTGGTTCTTTCTTGTTTTGTCCGCACTGGCATTTGTTTCGGGGCTCGGTGTCTGGGCCCATCAGATAATCAACGGAATGGGTGTCGCCGGAATAACCCACCCCGTAGGATGGGGTGTTTATATCACAAACTTTGTTTTCTGGGTCGGAATTGCACATTCAGGAACCTTGATTTCAGCTGTACTTTTTCTCTTCCGGGCAAAGTTCAGGAGCGCATTCAACAGAACTGCTGAAGCAATGACGGTTATCGCTGTTATGACCGCCGGTTTGTATCCGATCATACACCTGGGGAGAGCATGGAAGTTTTTCTACCTGTTCCCCTATCCGAACCAGAGGCTATTGTGGGTAAATTTCAAATCTCCTTTAGTATGGGATGTTTTTGCCGTATCAACCTACCTGACTATCAGCATGATCTTTTTCTATGTCGGGCTGATTCCGGACCTGGCAGTAGCAAGAAATTATTTTACGGGAGTAAGAAAGAAAATATACAACTTCCTCTCACTGGGGTGGAATGGTTCCCAGGAGCAATGGAAGCATTATAACAAGTTGTATATTTTCCTCGCCGCATTCGCCACACCGCTTGTTATATCGGTTCATTCAGTTGTCTCCTGGGATTTTGCAATGAGTATAGTTCCCGGTTGGCATTCAACGATATTTGCCCCCTATTTTGTCGCCGGGGCAATATTCTCTGGTACCGCAATGGTTCTCACACTGACAATACCCATGAGGAAGATCCTGAAACTTGAGAAACTGATAACAATTGATCACTATGAGAAAATTTCAAAAGTTCTCCTCTTCACATCTCTTATAGTATCTTTCTCATATATCGTTGAACTCCTGCTGGCTCTATACAGCGGAAACATCAATGAGATCGCAATTTTCAAATACAGGATGGGCGGACACTATAAAGTGTTCTTCTGGACAATGGTCTTCTGTAATGTTGTTGTTCCGCTTACCCTGTTTGTAAAAAAACTCAGGAGGAATATCATATTCCTCTTTATCCTCTCAATATTTGTAAACATAGGGATGTGGCTTGAGAGGTTTATTATAATAGTCACATCATTATCCAAAGAGTTTAATCCGTATTCATGGGGAACCTACAAACCAAGTCTTACCGAGATCGGGATCACAATCGGAAGCTTCGGAATGTTCTTTATGTTCTTCCTGATATTCACCAAGGTTCTACCCACACTTTCAATAACGGAGATCAAGGAGCATTCAGATGAGTAGAGAATATAAACTCGAATCAAAAGAGGACTTTATAAGAAAACTTGAGGTGCTGACCGGATCAGGTATCTCTCCGGATGACCTGACAATTCACACACCTTTTCATGTTCATGAATCGGATAAGATCCTCGGGATTAAGGAGAGCAAACTGAAATATTTCACCCTTTTCGGCGCCCTTTCAGGTTTTATTCTGAGCCTTGCTTTCATGATCTATACTGTGCTGGAATGGCCGATCATTGTCGGAGGGAAACCTCTGATAGCACTTCCAGCCTTCATTATTGTAGCGTTCGAATGCACAATACTTTTCGGAGGAATTATTTCGTTTATCGGTTTTCTGCATCTTACAAGACTGCCGAGTATGGAGAATATTATGAATCCTGTAGACTGCGAAAACAAATTCATTATCATTGATAACCGGGAGGGAAGGTAATGGAAAATAAAAAGATCTATATTCTGCTTCTCCTCATTCTCGCCCTGGTGACAGCATCCGATATGTTCTTCGGTGATTCTGCAGGGGCATCTATTCTCGTTCCCCTTATTTTCTGGTCGGGAATTGCTCAGGGGCTTATAGCTCTCCTTGCTGCTATTGAATTATCCGAAGGAAAGTGGGCCGGAGCTCTGAAAGGATATCTTAAGGATTACTATTCCATTCTTCTGATCTTCCCTTTTATATTCCTGCTTATCTCCGGACACATGGATATATATTCATGGTCAGAACATCAGGAGGGTTGGCTTTCCGAAGGCTTCTTCATAATAAGAAATTTTATTGCGCTACTGCTTCCGTTCATTTTTTCCTACATTCTTGTCAGATCGATCTCAAAAGGATCAGGAAGAAGTAAACTTTTTGCCGGACTCTACATACTTACATTTGTGATCTCCCAGTCATTCCTGGCATTTGATGTGGTGATGACAATTGAATACCCCTGGATAAATACCCTTTTCGGAGGGTATTTCTTTGTGGAGTCTTTATATGCCGGGATAGCATTCGCATCAGTTCTTTCCGGTTTCCTGTACCTGAAAAATAATGCGGGATTTTCAGAAATCCTGAGGGATACAACCAAAATGGTCATGGGGTTTGCCCTGTTATGGGTAGGATTATTCTTCTCTCAATATCTTGTAATATGGTACGGCAACCTCCCCGAAGAAGTAGCCTTTATAGAGAAAAGGCTGGATATCAGTTCCCTTAAATATCTCGGACTCTATATTATTTTCTCGTTGTTCATAATACCTTTCCTGGGTTATATATCAAAAAAAGCAAAAACATCTCCTCTGGCAGTATGGTCTATCGCTTTTATAGTCCTCTCCGGTTATTTTCTGGAAAAGATACTGCTGCTCAGCCCTACAGTAAAATTGAATGAGACAGCCATTATCACGGGGACAGTCCTCTGTTCAATACCTTTTATTTATATCATAAAAAAAAGGATGACATAAAACTGTGATGCGGATAGGGCTGGCCGGGAACGGAGCGTGGGGCGGTTATATTCTCAGGGACCTGTTAACTCTCGGTGCAGAGGTCTTTGTTGCTGATATTTCAAGTGAAGCCAGAGAAAAAGCACAGAGAAAAGGCGCCTCAGGAACAGTTCAGAATATTGATGAACTCCCCGATTGCGACGGATACATAGTTGCCGTTCCAATCCCCCAACTGACTCCCGTAAGCGCCAGACTATTGAGCAGAGAGAAACCGTTATTTTGTGAAAAAACCCTACTGCTTTCGGAAAATGACCTGAGCAGACTGAAGGACCTGGGTGGGAAACAATACATTTTCGCCATGCATAAATGGCATTACCATCCAGGTATAGAAGCATTGAGAACCACCGCGGAGAGCGGACGTATCGGCAGTTTAAAGCAGATCGACACCATCCGTTACCACTGGGTAAAAGATTTTCACGGCGGGGATGTTTTCTGGACTCAGGGAGTTCATGACCTGACGATCATAAAACACATTCTGGGATACATTCCGGAAGAGATCCGGGTGGTGAATGTAATCTGCAATCGGGATGAGCTCCCGGTCACCTTCAATGCGATCCTTGGAAATGACCCCGGGGCAATTCTGTCTGTCAGCGGCGCTCATTTCCGGAAACAGAGCGGGGTGGCCATTCACGGGGAATCGGGGAGCGCAGGCCTTATTGACGCTTATGATGACCATATCCTTATCCGTGACAGTGACGGGGACGAACGGGTGCCGATCGATACGACCTTTCCCCTGCTTCTGGAACTTAAAGAATTCATAGGTTATATCAAAGGTGGACAAAAACCGAGATGCGGACTGAATGAAGCTTGGGAAGTCTCACGTTCACTCATCCGGATGAGAGAAAAAGCCGGAATTAAAAAAATGGAGTTGAACCGTGTATAAAAATCAGAATGTATTTGCATCTTCAAAAATCACAAATGAAAAAGAGAAAGTTATGGACTATTTGCAGGGAGAGAAGATTTTCCCGATCACCATGGAAATTGATCTGACCCAAAAATGCACCCGGGACTGCCCGGAATGCCCTTATCAGGTTTCGAGGCGCGCCGGCCATACATTGCAGCTCCCGTTCCTGGACCGTCTGTTCGGGATTATCGGAGGTGAAACCCCGGGATTGATCCTCTCCGGAGGAGAAGCGACCTGTATCGATCACTTCCCGGAAACAGTAGCTCTGGCCAGGAAAAAGGGGTTTAAAGAGATAGCAGTAATTTCAAACGGGGGGCTGACCAACCGTCCCCGGGTCCAGGACGCGCTGCTTGAACATGTGACCTCGATAAGATTCTCCCTATATGACTGGCAGAATGGAGAGGAAAAATATTTTACAGATACCCTTGAAAAGATCAGAAACCTGAGGAAACGGATTGACAGGGAAGGGAGTCGGCTTGAGATTGGAGCTTCAATATTGACGCGGAAAGAGGTGGCGGGAAAATTTCAGTCCATCGGAATGAAAGCAATTGAGTCCGGAATCCACTGGTTGTATTTCCATCCGTTCTGTATCGAATGGGACACAAAATACCCAAAACAAGCAGATCAAACAGGCGTTCTTGAAGCCATTGCGGAAATGAAGAAAAATGTGCCAGTCGGGACAAATATACAGGTCCCCTATGAAAGATACTCTGATGATAAACTTAAGTTTGATAAACTACACGGGTCCCATTTCATCATTCAGGTCGGAGCAGACGGAGTCAATTATGCCGGGCCGGAATGTAAATATGAGGAAGAAGCGGCACTGCTCGATCTCAACGAATATAAAGGAGACGATTTCCTCTGGCATCCCGACCGGATCAGAAAGATCAATGCCCTGAACAGCGACAATTATACTTATATCGGAACCAAACACCGCCCACCAATGTTCAGCAACTATATTCAGAAACTGATCGACCAGCATATTGAACATAGTGGTAACATAGAAAGTCATCCGGAAAAGTTCTTCTATCCTTATATCGTATGAATTAAAAAATGAGCAGGTTTCCCGGTTAGTTCAGGAAAGCCCCCGTTTCTTTTTTAATCTCTTTCTGAAGCGCTGGAAACGCCATACCAGAATTTGTTTAACAGGCCACCGTTCCCGGCCGTATAAGTCACATATGCCGTGAAAACCCATTTTAATCAATTCCCGGAAATGAATACGCGGCGAAATCTTTTTTTTGGATTCAATGGCCAGCCGGACTGCGGCATCGGCAAGTACCTCATGTTCAAATCCAGCCGGATCCGCCTCCAGTTTTCCGAAATACTCCCATTGTCCCGGATTATAATCTTTCCCGTAGGTTCCCCACATCCATGAAGGGAATTTTAACAGTGTGAGCCGAGGGATAAAGGATATTTTTTTTCCGCTGAGATATATTCTCCGTAAATATTCAAAATCGACACCCCTGCTTAGTTCGGTATGTTCGCCCCAATAGCCGGACTCACAAACAATATCCTTTTTGTGAAGCCAGCAGGAAGGAAAGATAAAATGATCTAAATAGGTCCTACCAATGGACGGCGGCCCGACAGTACGCTCCAGTCCGCAGGGAGAGAACTCGGCACTGAGCGGGTGGACCAGGTCAGAACCAGACCGTTTGATGAAATCTACCAAGGTGGAAATATGCCACGGAAACCACAGGTCGTCATGTCCCAAATAAGCGATATATTCTCCCCGTGCCCTTCGGATCCCTTCATTATTGGGAATCCCCTGGCTGCCGGAGTTAGATTCAAGGTTGACCCAATAGATCCTCGGATCTTCGAATGACCGGACAACCGCCTCGGTGTCATCTGTGCAGCAGTCCCCGATCACCCACACCTCAAAATCCCTGAAATCCTGGTGGAGAACTGTCCGAAGGGCCAGTTCCAGCGTCCTGCTGCTGTTATAGGTGGCCATGACGATGGAGACGACCGGATGTTCAGCCATTTTTTTATTATAAACAGGCTGGTGATATTGTCAACTTTCCTTTTTACCGAAAAAAAGGGGGCATTCACCGAAAAACAAAGGCGAAATGAAAATCCGGTCAGTATACTGGTTATGAAATACAAAGGAGGCAGCATGGAAGAAAGAAAAGTTTCATTTTTAAGTGGTAAAATCATAGTAGGTATTTTAATTATCGCAGCAGGAGTTATACTTTTGCTGGGAACTCTGGGATATGACCTTGACATCGACCTGTTCGATTTCTGGCCCCTGATCCTTATAGCAATAGGCATTAAGATCATGGTCTCTCATCATGATTCCAAAGACATTCTGTGGGGATTTTTTCTGCTGACAATCGGTGTCCTTCTCCAATTGAACAAACTCGATTATATTGATATCAGTTTTCACGATATATGGCCGCTGATACTTATTTATATCGGAATACAGATCATAGTCTCAGGCGGAAAGCACCGGTCCCGTATCGGACATCACAAACCCCACAAAAGGGGTTTAATGAATGAAAATGAAGATGTTATAGGAGACATGATAAATATTTCAGCTATTCTCGGCGGCGGAGAATACCACTATTCGAATAAGAAATTGAAAGGGGGAAAAATATCTGCTATTATGGGAGGGTGTGAGATAGACCTCAGGGACAGTGATTTTGAGGGCGAAGAATTGATCATTAACACATTTGCATTAATGGGCGGAATCGAAATCAGAATACCCCAGAGTTGGGATGTTGTCCTTGAAGGGACACCTATTCTCGGAGGAATGTCTGATCAGACAAAGACACTCAATGGATCAAAGAAAAAACTCATTATTACCGGTGAGGCTATAATGGGAGGAGTTGAAATAAAGAACTGATATGCATCCGGCTTTCAGATCTGGAAAAGATATGATCGTTGCGGGGCTCCTCTGGAGCCCCGTCGCATTCTGGACTATTTTTCTCCACAGCACACTCTCCGGTTCCGATCTGTCAACTTCAGCTATACTCCTTATCCCGCCGATGATCCTCCTTCTGGGGATCGCAATTTCTGTATGGTATATATGCAAGGGACTCCCCTTTGAGAAGGGGAATATCCTCTATTTTATAGCGAGGCACTCTCTTACAATGATAATGATACTTGCAGTCTGGCTTGGAATATCAAGCGGTTATTCAGGGCTGCTCAATGAAAATTTCTCTTCCGGAAACTGGGAAGGATTGTTCAGTTCATCATTACCTCTTCTTACAGGGACCGGAATTTTTACATATCTCCTTTCAATTCTGATCTATTATCTGTTCCTGGCAAACGAAAGGATCCGGTCTGCTGAAAAAGAGATACTTCAGAAACAGCTTGAAGCAAGCCTGTCCGAGCTGGAAGCATTAAAAACGACAATTCACCCCCACTTCTTATTCAACACGCTGAATCTAATAAGTCCTCTAATTCAAAGATCCCCTGCACAGGCCTCTGATCTTATCTCTCATTTGTCCGAATTTCTGATCTACAGCTTTGAACACAGCATCAAAACAAAATCAATCTTAAAAGACGAGATAGAGCACGTAAAAAACTACCTGGGTGTGGAAAAATTCCGCCTTGGAGACAGGCTTGAAACTGAATTCAAAATTAAGAAAGAAACATATGATATTCAGATCCCCCCCCTCATTTTACTCCCTGTTGTTGAGAATAGTATTAAACACGGGATCTCACAATTGTTGGAAGGCGGTAAAATCAAGATCGAAACACTGCTAAAAGAAGAACATCTGGTAATCATTGTAAGTAACCCGTATGAAGAAACTTCAAAAAAACCGAGGGGAAGAGGGCACGGGCTCAATAACCTTAAAAAAAGGCTGAAATTATACTACAAAGGGGAAGGAGGGGTACTGACCGGAAAGAAGGAAAATGTTTTTACGGTAAAGATCTTCATCCCCGTGTCAGAAGGAGTTGAAATTGAATAAAAAGATCAGGGCTCTAATAGTGGATGATGAACAGCTTGCAAGGGATTCGGTAAAGGAACAACTGAAAAGATATCCGGAAATTGAAATTGCCGGTGAGTGCGGAAACGGATTTGAAGCAGTTAAATTTGTTCACGAACATAAGCCGGACCTGATTTTTCTTGATATTCAGATGCCCAAACTTGACGGGTTTGATGTCATTGAGCTTCTCTCTGAAAACCTCCCCCAGATCATTTTTATTACCGCTTTTGATGAATATGCACTCAAAGCTTTTGAGGCCCAGGCAATGGATTATCTTCTGAAACCTGTTAAAGCAGAGAGATTTGATAAGTCGGTGAAAAGGATAATGGAAAAACTGGAAGGAGGTACCAGGGAAAAAATCGGAAAACTTGTTGATCATAACAGGGACAGCAACAGGCCTCTCAGCAGGATCCTCATACGAGACGGTGTAAATGTCACCATTCTTGATCCGGGAGAGGTTATGTACATTGAAGCAAGTGATGACTATGTCAAATTTCATACGGCGGAAAAATATTGGCTGAAAGGTGAAAGGATGAACAACCTGGAGAAGAACCTTGATCCCAGGATATTCTGCAGAATCCACAGATCATTTATCATAAATATAAATTTCATGGCTAGGATAGAGCCCTATTCCAAAGACAGCAGGATAGTAAAATTGAAGAATGGAAAAACTCTTCCCGTAAGTAAAAACGGGTATTCCCGCTTAATGGAACTAATGTAGTAACATTTAAAAAAAAAATACGTATACATATGGAACAGGAGAAATAAAATGAAAATTAGATATTTGGCCTTACTGGTTTTTATACTGCTATTAATGCCTGTGTGTGCGGAGGAAAAAATGGAAAACAAGAAACTTACTGAATTCGAGAAATATGTAATCGAAGATAAAGGTACGGAAAAGCCGTTCACCGGCAAGTACTATAAACACAGAGAAGAAGGGACTTATACATGTAAAAGGTGTGATGCCCCACTATATAAGTCAACCGATAAATTTGATTCGGACTGCGGATGGCCCAGTTTCGATGATGAGATAGAAGGTGCTGTTAAAAGGGTTCCGGATGCAGACGGTATGAGAACAGAGATAATCTGCGCAAATTGTAATGCACATCTCGGTCATGTTTTTTTTGGAGAAAGGTATACAGCCAAGAACACAAGACATTGTGTCAATTCGGTATCAATGAATTTTGTTCCCGCAAAAACTGAAAAAAAGACAGAAACAGCAGTCTTTGCTTCAGGGTGTTTCTGGGGAACTGAATACCACTTCGAAAAGAAAAAAGGGGTGATATCCACAAGAGTGGGATTTACAGGGGGAACAATCGATGATGTATCATACAAAGACGTATGTTCCGGAACAACAGGACATGCTGAAGCAGTCGAAGTTGTTTTTGACCCCTCAGTTATTTCATATGAGGAACTCGCAAAATTATATTTCAATACACATGACCCTACCCAGCTCGACAGACAGGGGCCTGACATCGGCACTCAATACAGATCCGAGATATTCTATACAAATAATGAACAGAAAAAAACAGCAGAGAAGCTGATTAAAATACTGAAGGAAAAAGGTCTGAAGGTGGTTACGGCTCTCAGTAGTTCCGGAAAATTCTGGGAAGCCGAAAAATATCACCAGAATTATTACAGAAAAAAAGGGGGTACACCTTATTGCCATATCTATCAGGATAAGTTCAAATAATTCTACAGGAGGAATTAATGGGTAACAGGGTTAAAATCATAGGTGCAGGAATAGCGGGACTATCTGCCGGATGCTATCTCCAGATGAACGGATATGAAACAGAGATATATGAACTACACAGCATACCCGGCGGCTTATGCACCGGTTGGGAAAGGATGGGTTATACATTTGACGGCTGCATCCACTGGCTTGTAGGATCATCTCCGAAAAGTAATTTTTACCATTTATGGAATGAACTAATCAATATGAAGAAGCAGAAATTCGTAGACCATGAAATTTACAACAGAATATGGGATAAAACAGGGGAGAAATATATTGATTTCTTCACAGATGTGGACAAACTCGAAGAGGAATTGGTAAATAAAGCTCCCGAAGACGAATCTCTGATCAGATCTTTCACAGGAGCGATCCGGAGGTTTAAAAAACTAAACATGCCTGTTGAGAAGGCCAGAGAAGTAATGGGTCCGATAGACGGGATAAAAACATTGGCAAAATTCATCCCGTATATCGGGATATTTAAAAAATGGCATAAACTCAGTATTGAAGATTTTTCGAAAAAATTTACAAATCCACTCCTGCGTGAGGGTATCAGATCTCTTTTCATCCCTGAAATGGCAATGCTGTTCATTATCATGAATATGTCCTGGATGGCAAATAGAAGCGCCGGATACCCTATAGGAGGATCGCTTAAATTTGCTTCAAATATTGCAGAGCGATATGAAAAACTCGGAGGAAAAATTTATTACAACCACAGGGTTGATAAAATACTTACATATGAGGGCAGAGCTACCGGTATAAAACTTGCAAACGGATCAGATAAATCCGCTGATTTTGTTATCTCGGCAGCTGACGGATACAGCACGATCTTTAATATGCTGGACGGAAAATTCAAAGATAAAAGAACAGATAAATACTATAGCAAATTTAAAGTTTTTCCATCTTTCATACAGGTATCTCTGGGGCTGAATAGGGAAATGGCGGAACTTGAACCAAACCAGACCATCCCTGTTCCCGACAAACTTAAAATTGATGATTCAACCACACTTGCCTATCTCGGTATAAGGATCTTTAATTTTGATAATACTCTGGCCCGGAAAGGGAAAACAGCAATTACTGCATTGATCCCTGCCGAAAATTACAAATACTGGGTTGACCTCAAAAAAGATGATAGTAATAAATATAAGAGAGAGAAAAAAAGGATTACAGATGAAGTAATAGAATTGCTGGATAATAAATTCGGTGATATTAAAAAATATGTGGAAGTAAAAGATGTCTCAACTCCGGCTTCTGTTATCAGATATACCAATAATTGGAAAGGAAGTTTTGAAGGATGGATATTGACTCCCGAACTAGGATTCGGACAGATGGATAAAACATTACCGGGACTCGAAAGATTCTATATGATCGGGCAATGGGTGGAGCCCGGCGGAGGGATCCCGCCTGCAATGATGTCAGGAAGGGCAGTCACCCAGATCATCTGTAAAAATGATCATAAGGAATTTATAACAGACAGTTTCTGATTTAAAATATTACTTATATTAGATCAAATTGTTACATTATTTCAATATTTCAAACTGAACCCGATCATTTTGTAGATCAATTTTGCTGCTGCAAATGCTGAATTGGGATCATTTTTATTCCCGGAAAGTTCAACAATGTCAAAGCCAACTACCTTTTTTTTTGAAAAGATCAAGTCGAGTATCCGGATAATCTCATCCCATAACAGCCCCCCGGGCTCAGGGGTCCCGGTGCTCTTTATAACGCTCCAGTCCAGAGCATCAACATCAAATGTGATAAATACCGGATCCGGGATTAAGTCAAGTGCCTTTTCGACACAGGAGAAGTCTTTTCTGATCTGGTGCATGAAACAGACATTCAGATCTTTTCCCTTTATCAGGACAGCCTCTTCAAAAGATAAACTTCTTATTCCTATCTGGAGAGTTTTTTCTGTTATCTCTCTTATCCTGGACATCACTGAAGCATGACTGTACTTGTTGTTCTCATAGGAGTCACGGAGGTCCGCATGTGCATCTATCTGAATAACCGAGATGTCTCCGAATTCTTCATTAAGCGCTTTGCAGAAACCCGAACTTATCGAATGATCCCCTCCTATGACAACAGGGATTTGTTTTTTCCGAAGTATGTTTTTTACCATTATCCTCAACGGCTCAACAATATTCCCTTCCGGGTCCGGAAAAACCGGTTTGGTTGTCCTGATTCCGGATCTCCAGGGTTCTGTCTCAAGAACTTCATCATA
The DNA here is from genome assembly GCA_942492175.1 of uncultured bacterium. Classification (GTDB taxonomy): domain Bacteria; phylum Acidobacteriota; class Aminicenantia; order UBA2199; family UBA2199; genus UBA647. The sequence continues at coordinate 452,158 of CALODR010000009.1, read as the reverse complement.
TAGTTCAAGGTATTGAGAAGCCTCAATTAGTGCGTCAGGACCGAGGGATGTACCGTGTCCGTAAGAGACAGCCCCTTCATAAGGGACGGGGATAATATAGAACCGGGGATTTTCGGTATTATCCGAAAACACATCATTGCCGAGAAATTGCTTTTTATTTAGTTCAAAAGGCATTTTTCAATGAGTTTACCAGTTCCGGCATTTTTGAAACCAGGTCTTTATTCTCTCTGGTTTTACAATTATCAAGCACAAAAGCTGTCAAAAGAGGAAAGATAACACTGTATTCTCCCCAGATCTGAACAAGCTTATCATGATCATCGGAACTGTATTTCCCCCAGGTTACCGCTTCACTGAAAGTGCATCCCGATAGGCTCCCCTCTCTTTCAATTGCAGTCCCGATCTGAAGGCCTCTCTCCGCACCGTCAAAATCTACACCTAATATCTGGCTGATAGTCGGACCTGTCTGCTGAATGAAATTTTTCGGCCCACCACCGCCCAGTTCAACAAACCCGGTACCTTTTGAAGAATAAGCAATTGCTGCTGAATCGACTATATCTTTCCCGGATGAAAGAGAAATCCCGGCACCTTCCATCTCCATTCTGGCCAGGTTCATTGCTATCGAATGGTTGGAATGTGAATCCCAGAATATCGGGACTCCCTTATCGGCTGCCCTTACCACAAAACTCCTTTCGGGAAATTCTGCATTCTCCTTCACCCATTTCCCTAGAAGATAATTAAATTCCCAGCTGGATATATCTTTATCTTTAATGTCCGGAGCTTTTTCAGTAATAAAAGCCCTGATGATTCGATCCTGTTCTTCCAGTGTCTCCTTTTCCCGGATGCCGATATCATAAATTCTCGTATCGCCCGATTCCCTTAAATGGTTATCATTCCAACCCTGTGGAATAGCTTTGACCGGAAGTCCGAATGCGAAATGGAGATCGTGGTATACCTGAGCGCCCGTCGAACAGATAACATTGATGAATCCCTGTTCGATCAGGGAGATCACCATACCGCCCATTCCTCCGGCAATTCCGGCTCCGGCAATTCCCAGCCAGATAATATCTCCTTCATCTATCATCCGGGAGAACAATACTGCACCTTTTTTTACATTTCTGGCTTCAAAGGATGTTTTCCCCATATATGAGATCAATTCTGAAACAGATATCCCTTTTTTCATTAATTCCGGGACAATATCGGGAAATTGAGTAAAATGTGATTTTTTTGACATTCTCTTCACTCCAGCAATAATACAGCACAAGTAATCACGGTTGTCCATAGTCCGTTTTTATGGCCTCTGGCACTTTGCGCAAGGCTTCGGCTTCTAAATTGCCTGTTCCCGTCAACAATATACAATTGTTTTCTTTCATTCCACGCTTTGTCGGGATCGAATTCTATTCCCATTGTAGATGCCAGCATGGTCGCAGCCAGATCCTCTGCAAACTCTCCTGATACTTTCTGCGTTTCCCCGTAAGCATGATGTTCACTTATATATCCGTATTGCTTCTTATCCTTCGGCTGGGCAAGTCCGATGGCCGCTGATATCATTCTGTTCGGTTCACAAGTGGCCAGTTGCGCCATTACCGTGAAAGTTATCTGGCCGGGTTTTAAAGATTTAAGTCCCTCCTCCTTTGATATTAAACGGCAGTCAGGGGGGAAAATACTCGAAACGTAAACAAGGTTGCAGGTTTCGATCCCGCATTTCCTGAGAGCAATCTCAAAACTTTGTAACTTATTTTTGTGATACCCCGTACCCTTGGTGAAAAACATCCGTTTTGGAGTTAATTTAGACAAGTTTTTATACCTCCTGTTTATATTTCATATAGAAGAAATGTAGTGCGGATATTATCAATCATACTTGAAAATTTTACAATAACATCTTTATATTTATTAAATATTTACTCGGATCGAAAACCAGACAGACCTGAGAAATGAATTATCCATTCCCTGTTGATATGGCAATTTTGAACAGATAATGATATTTTTACCTTATGGACAATATGTTGGAATCAATTAAAACCTTCCTGAATGATAAATATGCGAAAGCAATTGTTGTGTTCTTTGCCGCATTGCTCATCGGATGGATATTTCAATTTATATATAAGGTTATCTTTAAAAGTATTGTGAAGAGAACCACGACAACACTCGATGATCAGATCATCGAGGTGTTTTCAAAACCGGTATTCTGGTCGGTTCTGCTCGGTGGATTTGCATGGTCGGTTGGAATTCTTGAACTTCAGCCGGGTGCCAGTTTTGTTATCACAGGGCTTCTGAAAACAATGATCGCCTTCCTGTGGATAAAGGCCCTGTTCAGAACTGTCTCCATCATTCTAAGCTGGATGGGGAAAAGAAAAGGGAGAAACAGGCTTATCCAGAAAAAAACAATCCCCCTTTTTGACAATACCTTTAAACTGATCATTATCGGAGGGGGGACATACTTCATCCTCCTGATCTGGCACATTAATGTGACCGCCTGGCTGGCTTCAGCCGGCATTGCAGGACTCGCGATCGGGTTCGCCGCAAAAGATACATTGGCCAACCTCTTTTCGGGAATCTTTATTATGGCTGACTCTCCATATAAAATCGGCGATTATATTGTTCTCGATTCGGCTGAAAGGGGAAAAGTCACTATGATCGGTTTGAGGAGCACCCGGATCCTTACACTTGACGACATTGAGATAACCATTCCGAATGCGGTAATAGCAAATTCAAAAATAATTAACGAAAGCGGCGGACCTTCTGAAAAGCACAGGGTCAGTGTAACGGTGGGCGTCGCATATGGGTCCGATGTTGATCAGGTTAGAAGGATCCTTTATACAATTGCCAAAAAGAATGAAAATGTCTGTGAAGATCCGGAACCGAGGGTCAGGTTCAGGCAGTTCGGCGACTCTTCTCTAGATTTTCAGTTGCTGTGCTGGATAGCAAAACCGGCAATGCGGGGGCTGGTGGTAGACGAACTCAACACGGAAATATACAAGACGTTCAATAAACAAAACGTAGTGATCCCCTTCCCCCAACGCGATATTCATATAATAAAAAAATGATACATATTGGGGACGGTTCCAAAAGTGTTCCATTTTTTCAGAAGAAACATTTCTAAAGGGGGTTAGCACCCGGAGTGGATAAGAAAATGTACATATTTCATTGAATAAGGTCCTTTTTGCGGAGGAGGCGGTTGTATGTGATGGCAAAGCGGTGTGCTTCATCACGGATCCGCTGAATGAGTTGAAGGGCGGGTTCGCTTTTCGCCATCTTCAGCGGTTCCTCTTCACCGGGAATATAAATCTCCTCTTCCCGTTTAGCGACAGAGACAACCGGAATATTCAGGTTAAGCTCCTTTAGTACATTTAATGCAGCGCTCAATTGTCCTGATCCGCCATCGATCAGGATTAAATCAGGCATTACGCCTGCTTCTTTTATCAGACGTGTATATCTTCTCGTCACCACTTCACCTATACTTTTAACGTCATCGATCCCCTCAGTATATTTAATACGAAATCTTCTGTAATTACTTTTATCCGGAAGGCCGTTCCTAAACTGAACCATCGATGCAGTGGTGAAAGATCCCGAGATGTGAGAAATATCAAAACACTCTATGACCGCTGGGATTTCAGTAAGGTTAAGTTTCTCTTTTAAAGACTCAAGAGTTTTAACATCTCCAAACCAGGTAAGTTCTATATTTTTCTTAACCAGATCCAGAAGAGCTTTTTTCTCCCCTATTTTCGGGGTCACGATCCTTACACTTCCGCTTTTAACTTTCTTAAGATAATCGGCAAGGGTATCATCCAGATCCACCGGGAGGATCAATTCTCGCGGAACATTATTATCTGAATAGTATTGTATTATGAACTCTTCGAGGAAATCTCTTTTCTCATCAAAAACAAATTCCTGCTTGTTCTCAAGCAATCCCCGGTGAACATTAAAAAGCATCAGATAGACAGTGCCGCGGTCGACAATAAAATTGATCAGGTCCTCATCATATTTTTTCTCTCTGGACATTTTCTGTTTACGTGAAAGGGTCTCTATCGCATCTACCTTTTTTTTTAATTCCAGAGCATACTCATAGTTCATATCCTCTGAAGCCTTCTTCATCTCCTCCTTGAGGCCTTCTGCAAGTTCCTTCGATTTTCCTTTCAGGAACATTTTTGCCAGCCTCACCTGCCGCGCATATTCCTGCTCCGATACCGCCATTATGCAGGGCGCTGTACAAAGGTCTATCTGATACCTGACACATGCTTTTTTAGGCATCTTTTTGCAGCTCCTGATCCTGAACACCTTTTTGATCACATTCAGGATATGGTCGCGTGCAGCAGCTGAGACAAAAGGGCCGAAAAATTCTCCGTCAGGGTCCCTCCTCCTTGCAATAGTAATCCTCGGGAACCTATCGGATGTCATCTTTATAAAAGCAAAATTCTTCGAATCTTTCAGATCAATATTATATTTCGGCTGGTTCTTTTTTATAATTGAATTCTCAAGGATGAGTGCTTCAACTTCGTTATCAGTAACAATAAAATCAATGGAATCAATTTTCGCAACAAGCCTGGCGGTCTTGATATCCAACCCTTTTTTCTGAAAATAACTTTTTACTCTTTTCTTAAGATCTTTAGCTTTCCCGGCATACAGTATAGTCCCCTTTGAATTGAGGAAGAGGTAACATCCCGGTTTTGAGGGAATTGATTCAAGATTTGAGGGATCAGCTTTCATTATCCCTTATCTTTATCCGGGGTATGTGATCCCCTTTTAAAAAAAAGGAAAAATCCACCCCCGATAAGCCCCAGAACCAGTCTCATTCCGATATCAACAACTTCAATAGCAAGAGAGACCGGCATTGGAAATTTCATCAGGCTTCTGAACACTGCCGTCCTGACACCGATCCCGTTTACGGAAGGTACTGTCATCAGCAGTAATATAAGCATCGGTGCTTTAGACATAAAATCCACAAATCCCGGGCTCATTCCGAGAGCTCTTGAGATAAAATAGTAATATACGACCATATTGAACTGAAAAAGGATGCTTATAAACACCGCAGTTACCAATTGACGGGGGTATTCATAATAAATTGTCAGGGCAGACACACCCCTCTCCAGAATTGATGATACTTTCTTGGGAAGAAGCCTCTTGGAAACATGAATGATCCGTCGGGATATCCGCGGGTGTGACAGGAAAATAAGTAATATAAGAACAAGAGTGATAATACCTGCAAACAATACAGGGCTGGATGCTCCATCTCCTTCGGTTTGGACTCCTTTGATCAGAAACGCAGTTAATGCTATGAAAACAAGCGCAAAAAGTCCGGTAAGCCTCTCAATGATTATTACCATCACCGATCTGGTGTGATCACCGACTATCCGCTTACTCTCAAGAGCTTTCACCATATCACCGCCGATGGTCGATGGAAGAAAATTATTAAAGAACGCCGCCATCAGATTAATAGAGTATAATTCACCATACCCTGCAATAACACCCTGGGCGGAAAGGAGAACTTTCCACCGGAGACTCATCAAACCCATTCCCACAAAGTGGAGTATAAAAGCAGGTAAAATCCAGATAAGGAGAACATCCGAAAAGACAGAAAAAAAATGATCAAAAGCCTCCCCGATGCCGCCATACTTACCGGCCATCAGCTTTATGGAATAACCTATAATAAGCACACTTACAGATATTCTCAGGAAGAGCATTATCCGTTTTTTCTTCAGCATCCCCCCACTCCATTTAATAATTTATTTAAACATTTTCCGGTATAACTCTCTTTTGTCCCGGCAATTTTTTCGGGAGGCCCTTCTGCAACAATATACCCCCCCTCATCTCCACCTTCGGGGCCAAGGTCAATTATATAATCTGCCGACTTTATAACATCAAGATTGTGTTCTATTACAACCACACTATTCCCTTTATCCACAAGATCATTCAGAACCTTGATCAATTTCTTGACATCATGGAAGTGGAGACCTGTGGTCGGTTCATCGAGGAGATATATGGTTTTCCCCGTACCTTTTTTTGATAATTCCCTCGTAAGCTTGATCCTCTGTGCTTCCCCCCCGGAAAGAGTGACTGAACTCTGACCAAGTTTGATATAATCGAGTCCTACCCTCATCAGTGTTTCAAGTTTCACTTTAATAGGAGGAATATTTTTAAAAACATCAAGTGCCTCTTCCACACTCATATCCAGGATATCGGCAATTGAATTTCCTTTATACCTGATCTGCAGGGTTTCACCGTTGTACCTCTTTCCCTTACACTCTTCACACTCAATATAGACATCGGGAAGAAAGTTCATTTCTATTTTGATAACTCCGTCACCGTTACAAGCTTCACACCTTCCGCCCTTCACATTAAAGGAGAATCTCCCCGGTTTGTAACCTCTGATCTTTGAGTCTTTCACCTCAGCAAATATTTTCCTTATCTCATCAAATACTTTAGTGTAAGTTGCAGGATTACTTCTTGGTGTTTTTCCGATCGGGCTCTGGTCTATTATGATAACCTTGTCGATCTCATCTCCCATTTCTATCTTTTTAAATTTACCCGCCCTCTTTTTTGAACCGTATATTTCTCTTCTTAACGCTTTGTAAAGTATTTGATATACAAGGGTAGATTTTCCACTCCCGGAGACACCTGTGATCAGTGTCAGAAGCCCCATCGGAATCTTCACATCAATTTTTTTCAGGTTGTTCTCAGCACATCCGGACAATTCAAGAAATTTCTCCGGTTTCCGTCTCACTTCCGGCAAATCTATTCTCATTTTCCCGGATAGATATTTTCCTGTTATCGAAACAGAAGAGCGTTCAATCTGCTGGGGAGTACCTTTCGCAACTATCTTTCCGCCATGGAGTCCTGCACCCGGGCCCATATCAACAACATAGTCCGATTTTTTTATTGTATCCTCATCGTGTTCAACTACAATCAAGGTATTGCCCAGGTCTCGGAGATTATGAAGAGTGTCTATCAGCTTGCTGTTATCCCGCTGATGAAGTCCGATTGAAGGTTCATCGAGTATATACAGGACACCCATAAGGTTTGACCCTATCTGGGTTGCCAGTCTTATTCTCTGTGCTTCCCCACCGGATATAGTCCCGACATTTCTTGACAGGGATAAATACCCCAGCCCCACTTTATCCAGGAAGTTCAGTCTCTCCTTAATCTCCTTCAACACCTGCTTTGCAATAAGAAGTTTCTTTTCCGATAATCTGAGATTTTCAAAAAATTCTATTGTTTTTTTTATTGAAAGGTCAGTAACATCGATTATCGATTTTTTGCCGACTTTAATAGAGAGGATCTTATCCTTCAGTCTTTTCCCCTCGCATGCGGGACAAGGTGAAATCAGCATGAACTTTTCAAGTTCTTTCCTTCTGTAATCTGAATCTGTCTGCTTGTACAACCTTTCAGATTGCGGTATCAACCCTTCCCAACTCCCGGTTGAGCTCCAGTTCGCATCACCCTGTTTCATTTTCATTTCAAATCTTATTTTTTCCGGTGAACCGTACATCAGGGCATTGTATTGCTTATCATTAAGATCTCTGATAGGGGTAAAAATATCAAATCCAAAATGTTTTGCAACAGCTCCCACATACTGCCCCCTCCATCCGTCAATAGCATTTCTATATACAGTAAGAGCACCATCCGCAATAGACCTGTTCCTGTCTGAAATTATCAGATCAGGGTCAAAGTCCATCTTTATGCCCAGCCCGTGACAGGTCTCACACGCGCCGAACGGACTGTTGAAAGAGAACATCCTCGGCTGGAGTTCCTCATAAGACACATCACACTTCGGGCAGGACATTTTCGCTGAGTACATCGAATCATTCCCGTCGTTGTCGTATATAATGATTAATCCGTCAGAAAGCTTCAAAGCCCCCTCTATAGCTTCAGTGATCCTTGAAGTATCCTGAGGGTCCACTCTGTCAATTACTACCTCTATATCATGTTTCTTATATCTCTCAAGTTCGATTTTTTCATCGGTCCGCCTGATCTCCCCGTTTACTCTAACCCTGAGATAACCCTCTTTATTAAAATCCTCAATCAACTTCTCATATGTCCCTTTTTTATTTCGTATAACAGGAGCGAGAACAGTGACAAGACCTTCAACACCTTTTGCAGCCTTCCCGGCAATTTTTGCAGGTGACTGGGCCTCAATTTTTATTCCGTGAACCGGGCAGTAAGGAGTCCCCACCCTGGCAAACAACAACCTGAGATAATCATAAATTTCGGTAACGGTCCCGACTGTACTCCGGGGATTCTTGCTTGTTGTTTTCTGTTCAATAGAAATTGCTGGAGATAACCCCTCAATCGAATCAACATCCGGTTTGTTCATCTGCCCAAGGAACTGACGGGCATAGGCCGATAAAGATTCAACATACCTCCGCTGTCCCTCTGCATAGATCGTATCAAATGCAAGAGTTGATTTTCCGCTCCCCGATAATCCGGTTATTACTATAAATTTATCCCTGGGTAATTCAATATTTATATTTTGAAGATTATGTTCCCTAGCACCTTTTATTACTATATTTTTCATTAAAGACTTTTCCTTATATTTAGATTTCATTGTATTTTTTTCACTGCTTTAAGTCAAACATATTAATGCCTGCAGAAATAATGCAAATAACTCTTCGAAAATATATTTTTATTTGTTATTATGGGGTATGCAAAAAGAAAATTCGAAAAATGAAAAATTTTCTTATGACAATTCATTAAAAAAATATAAAAAACCGAAGTCCGAGAAATACTTCATCCTTAATACGATCTTTTACAGGCCGATTGCATCTTTACTTGTTAAATTATTTTTTCAAACCCGGGTCACACCGAACCAGATAACAGTCATGTCATTCTTATTCGGGATCCTGGCCGCGTCTTCTTTTGTTCTCGGAAAACATATATATCTTATCATCGGGTCAGTCCTGCTTCAGTTTTCACAAATCCTTGATGTTACCGACGGTATGCTGGCAAGGGCAAAAAACAGCGGAAGTCAATTCGGCGCCTACCTTGATCTGTTCCTTGACAGGGTAACCGATTTTTTTATTATTTCGGGAATAGTGACCGGTTATTATTTAATTTCAAATAATATTACCATGCTTATAATCGGATTGGCATCACTCGCAATATACTTTCTGCAGGTCACCCTTTTTTATATATCTGTCATTCATATTAAAGATTTTAAAGCCGGAGAGACAGAGGAGAGCAGGGCATTTGTAATATTTCTTCTTCTTATTTTTGCCGTCGCAAACAGATTTGACCTGCTGATCTATCTGATTGGGATCGAGACATGTGTAAATGTCCTCTTCAGGATTGGATATCTGTTCAAGCTAAGAAAAAAGTTTTAAAAATAAATATAAGGAGTCACACCATGAAATTAGTTTATTCATATTACGTCCTTGATATCGTTCACAAAGGCCACCTCTTGATGATGAAGAATGCAAAATCAATTGCCGGAAAGGATGGCAAGCTCATTGTCGGAATACTGACTGATGAAGCGGTAATGGAGTTGAAGAAAAAGCCTATTCTCTCCTTCGAGGAGAGAGTTGAACTGGCAAATGCTATTGAGTATGTTGATCTGGTTGTAGCCCAGGAAACTTATTCTCCCCTTCCGAATGTGAGGAGGATCAAACCGGATGTTTTAATGGAGAGCACCAGTCACTCAGAAGAATCTCTTGTGGAGGCTGAGGAAACGATGAAGGAACTGGGAGGGAGAGTCGTTGTTCTCCCGTATTTTCCCACCCAATCATCAACAAGCATAAAAGACAGGATCTTTAAACAAAATGGAGGAAACGATGGGAAAAAAGATTGATCAAAGTGTAAAGCAGCAGCTTGCCAGCTGGCAGAAAAAGATGTTCTGGATGATGTGGGTAACATATGCATCTTTTTATCTGCTGAGAGTAAATATTTCAATTGCATTACCTGAGATAATGAAAGAATTCTCTCTTTCAAAATCTGATATGGGAATGGTCTTAAGCAGCCTTTTCCTGATGTATGCTGTAGGCCAGTTTATCAACGGGCAATTGGGGGATAAGCTGAATTCGAGATTGATCATAACAATCGGACTACTTACATCCGCAGGGATGAATATCCTGTTCGGATTTACCGGGGGGATAATCGGATTAATGGTCGTCGTCTGGGGAATAAACGGATATTTTCAGGCCATGGGATGGGGGCCGACAGTAAAAGCAATGGCAAACTGGTTCCCTTCAAGTATAAGGGGTAAAACAGCCGGCCGGCTCGGAACAAGTTATATAATCGGCGGTGCCTTATCCTGGCTGTTCGCAGGATTTATCGCCGAACATCTGAATTGGAGATACACATTCTGGATTCCTGCCGTCATTTGTATCATCCTTGCTGTTCACTGGTATAAAAGGGCCAGAAATGCTCCGGAAGAGATCGGATTGCCAAGTATTGAGGAACAGGAAACCGGTGTTGTCTCTTCAGGGGTTAGAAAAGATGAACACATCGGATTTAAAAATACTTTAAAGATCACCCTCATGAACCCTTATGTCTGGTATGCAGCATTCGGACTCTTCGGCCTGAATATCGTCAGGTACGGATTCATGTCCTGGGCACCTACCTATATGTTTGAGGTTCAGGGTGCTTCCATATCGATGGCCGCATACAAAGCAGTGGCCTTCCCTATCGCAGGGGGATTGGGCGCGATTTTTGCAGGATGGGCATCAGATAATATTTTTAAGACCAAACGGGCACCTGTCGCTTTTTTTATGCTGATACTGCTTGGAATCTCCTGTTATGTGTTCAGGATCATACCGAACGAGAACTGGATACTAAGTCTGATCTGCCTGTTATTCATCGGATTTTTTACCTTCGGGCCGCACATTCTTCTTGTTGCCGCCCTCCCGGCTGATCTGGGTTCTAGAAAAGCAGCTTCTTCAGTCACAGGCTTTATCGATGCAATGGGATACCTCGGGGCAAGTTTGACCGGTGTCGGTACAGGGATCCTGATAGAAAAACTAAGTTGGGATGCTGCCTTTTATTTCTGGATATTCGGAGCTTTTTTTGCCGCTATAATGGTTTCGCTATTATGGATGCGGAAAGATAAAAAAAAAGTTGAAGCAGTATCCTGATATATTGATCAATAAAAAGTAAATAATATATTAAAGGGCAATCCCTTAACGGGATTGCCCTTTTCTTTATATATCTTAAACCTAATTATTTTAGTCACCTCTGTATCACATTCAAACCAAAATTTTTCATTTTTTTATTTTTTCTTGTCAACATTTTTGAAATGAATTATGTCTATATGTATGGAAGATAAGATTGACCGGATCGTTGATCTGGCAAAAACGGGCAATAATAATGCAATGAGAACATTATACGACATGAACAGAGAAAAAATTATGAACCTGGCACTTAAGTATACAGGCAACAGGGAAGATGCCGAGGAGATACTCCACGACTCTTTCATCACTGCTTTCTCCGCATTACAGAGAAACAAATTAAAAGATCCTCAAAAATTCAATTCCTGGCTTTACAGGATCGGAATGAACACTTCAATTGATTTTCTCAGGAGAGAAAAGAAACACCTTTACACGGATGTGGAAGAGAACAATTTCCCGGACAACAGCAGATCGGGATCCGATCCTGAGGACGAATTGATCGAAAATGAAAAAAGTACCAGAATTTCAAAAGCAATATCAACCCTGTCACCGAAGCAGAGAATGATCTTTACTTTAAAACACCATCAGCAGATGAAAATAAGGGAGATCGCAGCAACACTGAAATGCAGTGAAGGGAATGTTAAGACCCAGCTTTTCAGAGCCGTAAGATCTCTCCGGAATGAATTAAAACCGTCACTTGTGGAGGAATAAAATGAAATGCAAACACTATGAAAATAATATTATCCTGTTACTTTATAACGAACTACAGGAAAAAGATAAAAAGAAATTAACCAAGCACCTGGAAAATTGCAACCACTGCAGAGCTTTTCTGGAAGATAATAAAGAGATGTTCTCAACTATTTCTGAAGCAGTTCCGGATGAGTTCGATCCTGCATGGGATGAATACTGGTCGGATATAAGCAGAAATGTTAAAAGGATGGAAAAAAAGAGTTGGTCATTCTTCCCGATCCCGGCAGGAGCTGTTGCATTTGCATTGTCGCTATTAATACTGATCGGGGGAATATTTATCGGGAGATTTTTTATGCCGTCCACCAATTCCGATTCTCCTATGGTGGAAAAGAAAACCAATCTTTTATATGTGAACAACTATTTCGAAGATGTGAAACCGGTAATGCTCGATTATGCAAACTATACAATACCAGCATCAAATGGAAACGGAGGCCCTGTTGACAAAGAGATAATAGAAGGGATACTGGAAAAAACAAGGCTTTTGAAGAGACATGTATCAACAGAAAAGGACCCTTATCTGGCAACTCTTCTTGAAGAACTTGAACTCATCCTTACAGAGATAAAGAACACAACTCCGGGTGAAACAGACTCGATGGAAACCCTTCAGGAAATGATAAAGGGCAGGAATATCCCTTTAAAAATAGATTTATTTAAAAATAAAGTGAAAAGATCCCAACGGATCTGAAGGAGGCTCGAAATGAAAAAAATGATTTTAAAATTAACACGGTTATTGATGATACCGGTAATGGTAGTAACATTTATGTTTACAACATCCCTGAATTCCGCCGACAAGAAAGATCAGGCAGAATTTAAAAAAGCAAAAAAGCTGGTATATGAGAAAGATTGGGCCAGAGCAGTCGCAAAGCTGAAAGAATTCAAGAAAACATTCAGCAAAAGCGAATATCTGGATGACTCTTTATATTGGCTCTCTTATTCCATGTCAAAAATGGGAACAGAGCTCGGAGAGAGAGCAGCAAAGATAGCTCTCAACGAAGAAGCTATAAAGGAATTAAATGAACTTCTGGAAGGGTTCAAAAACAGTTCATGGCTTGAAGATGCCAAGATCCTGAGGATGGAACTGGCTGAATCACTTTCAGGATTGGGGAAAAGAAGTTACAGGAAATACCTCCGAAGCGGTGCAAAAGCAGATGCGGAAAAAGAGGGGAATGTGAAAATGTGGGCATTGGACGCCCTGCTGCAGATGGACGGGGAAAAAGCGTTTCCGATCCTGAAAAAAATAATTAAAAGTAATAAAGATGAAAATATGAGAGAAAAAGCGCTCTTTATCATTAGCCAGCATGAAGACAAAGACGTTATCCCTGTTCTTATTGATGCAGCAAAGAACGACAATAGCCTTAAGGTTAGAGAGAAAGCCGTTTTCTGGCTGGGACAAATGGAAACAGCTGAAAGTTCAAAGGCGATTATTGATATGTATGACAGGGAAAAAGATTCCCGACTGAAAAAGAAATTACTATTCTCCATCTCACAGAATGAATCGGACGCTTCTTTGAACAAGCTTGTTTCTATCGCAAAGAATGAAACAAACTATGAACTGAAAAAGAGTGCTGCATTCTGGGTAGGACAGATGGACAATGACAAGGCTGCTGAATTACTGTTCGACATTTACAAAGAATCCACCGACCCGGAATTCAGAAAAGACCTCGTATTCTCAATTTCCCAGGTTGATTCTAATGAAGCATTAAAAAAATTAATCTTTGTATCACAGAATGATAAAGACCCTGAAGTAAGAGCGAAGGCTATTTTCCAGATCGGACAATCAGATTCTGGAGATAATGCAAGGTATCTTTTTGATATTTATAAAAATGAGCAGGACAATAAATTAAAAGATAAGATCCTCTTCAGCATCGGACAATCAGATTCAGAAAAAAGCACTCAATACCTTATAAATATCTTCAAACAGGAAAAAAACAGAGAATTAAAAGAGAAGATTATATTTAATCTGGCACAAACTGACACGGACGAAGCGGTGAAGTTCATAGCTCACATCGCTAAAAATGATAAAGATCCGGAATTAAGGAAAAAAGCTATTTTCTGGCTAGGACAGACAGAGAGCGACGAAGCAGTAAATATTCTTAAAGATATTTTAGATGAGTAGGGAAAAGGGGCATAGGAGAAAACAATGACCAAAGCATTAAAAGCGATCATTAAGATCTTCGTTACTATCATTTTCCTGATATCACATATGATTTCCGGGACTGCATCCGGCCTTGAAGGGAAGAACATCATCCTGATAGATGACAATTCACTGAATCTCGAACAGAGAGCAGATAGAGCAGAAATAGCTTTTTCTGGTAAGTTTAAAGGGGACTATTTCCTCACCGGATACAATTTCACCACAAGAGGGAGCAACATCTCTTTCGGAACATTTATTTCCTCATCTGATTCAAGAACCTCAAAGATATCCCATGATGGTGACAGCCTGCAGATCTATCACTACATGGATGGAGATGAAGACCACGATACAAGTTATAAAAAAAGGATGGTTATATTCCTGCACAGGATAGATGGAAGAAATTCCGAGGTTGTGAATGCAGTTGTCTTGAAGGGAGGGGTTAAATACAGGATCGATGATATTCCCCTCTATCTGCTTGGCGATCCCAATACTAATGAAAGTTTCACTTACGTAAAAAAACTGTTTAAACTTTCGACAACAGAGAAAACAAAAAAAAGACTTATCTCTGTAATTGCTATTCATGATAGCAAGGAAAGTTCTCAATTTCTATATAAAACAGCTGCAGGTGACAACGGAACCAAGTTGAGAAAAACCGCGATCTTCTGGTTGGGTGCAGGCGGTGCAGATGACAGCTATTCATATCTGAAAAAACTTTCTGATAAAGCAACGGAAAAAAAGATCATAAAGTCTCTGATATTTGCTTTTCACAACCTCAACTCAAATGAGGGTAACAGAGAATTGATCAGGATAGCAAAAAGCACAGTCCCTGATGAGTCTCGAAGAGATGCAATATTCTGGTTGGGACAAAGGGCATCTAAAGAAGGTATAAAAACACTGAAGGATGTTATCTCTAATGATAAGGACGAAGACATCAGGAATTCAGCAGTGTTCGCTCTGAGCCAGCTTGATGATGACAGATCGATCCCCATCCTGATAGATATAGTAAAGAACAATAAAAACCCGAGTATCAAAAAGAAGGCGATGTTCTGGCTCGGGCAGAAAGATGACAAGAGAGTTATTGATTTATTCGAAAGTATTCTTTTAAAATAGCACGACTCCATAGAGGGCGGCCTG
The DNA here is from genome assembly GCA_942492175.1 of uncultured bacterium. Lineage (GTDB taxonomy): Bacteria > Acidobacteriota > Aminicenantia > UBA2199 > UBA2199 > UBA647. The sequence goes on along the minus strand of CALODR010000009.1, from coordinate 437,047 downwards.
CCAGCCGCCCTTTTTTTTTCACCATAACTTATCACCATTTATTATTTTTTGGATCAGGACCACCTGCACTTAGTCTCCGGAAGATCTCCCTGATCCGGAAAATTGTTAAAAAAACCCGATTTCAGCTATAATTAAATAAGTGAGCCATTCAAAGAAGATCAAATATATTAAATCTGTTTTTATTCTGATAACTCTCATCTCAATTTCCTATACAATTTTAAACAGTTTTCTTGTAATTCAGGGAGGATTCCGCTCTGACGATTGCCGATGGGTCTGGACAAAAGGGAACATAGAGATCAGAGGCGTTACAAGAGGAGGCGTCGCTGACAAATCAGGATTACAGAACGGTGATATCCTCCTTAGGATAAATAACAAAGTTTTTGAGAATCCTGAAAAAGCCCAGGAATATATAAACAGTGTTGAAGATGTCAGGACCATATATACCGTCCTAAGGAATAATAGTGAACTAAACCTCAATGTGACACTTGGGGAGAGGCCCCTGTTTATCCCCCTCGTCATGTACATGACCGCTTTTGTTTTTCTATTTGTTGGATTTACAATAATAATAAACAATCCGCTTCACAGGATCAGCCATATCTATTTTTATCTGTCCTATATTTTCTTTCTTTTTCTGGCATTTCATTCCACCGGACAGACAATGGAACCATTTGCGCAAATATCATACTATATAAAATTTATTACAAATGCCCTTCTCCCCCCCATTGTTTTTCACTTTTTTACATTATTTCCGAGGAGGGTTTTCATCTTCCGGAATTTCCCGAAGGCGATATATTTTTTCTATATTCCTTCTATCTTATATATGTTACTGTCAGAATTAAAACTGATCAATTCAGGCAGATACAATACAATTTCGTTTGTCATCTATTTTCTGCTATCTCTAATACTATTGATATTCAACTATCTGAAAACCGATCAGGCCGACGGAAAAAAACCACTAAGAATAATTCTCTTCGGAACTGTTTTCGGTCTGGTACCACTTGTTTCATTATTATTGTTTCAGGATGTCCTGATGGAAAACCTTGGCTTATGGATCATATCCGTAGTTCTGGGAGCAATGTCTCTGCTGCCGCTATCGTTCGGGTATGCCGTTATGAAATACAGCCTGATGGATGCAGAGATCGTCATTAGAAAGAGTATCGTATATTCACTTACCACAGGTATATTTATTTCTCTGTATCTCATTTTAACATTGAGTATTGGGGACTACTTCACATATGCATTAGGGATCGAAAGGCGGATTTTCTATCCTCTGATAATCATCATCATCGGATTCTCTTTTAACCCTTTGAGAGTATGGATACAGGATCTAATTGACAGAAAGTTTAACAGGAAACAGTACAATTATCAGCAGACGCTTCTCCAATTGAGCAAAGACCTTCAGACCCAGATCAAACTGGAATCAATGGCCGGGAAATTATCCTCAGAATTAAAAAAAATACTTCAGACAAAATTTATTTCAATATTGATAGAGGACAATGACAAAAAATACAGACCTCTTTCAGGTAAAAAAGATTTTGAAGGTAAATTTGAAAAGTTACTCTGCAGACCCTCATCAAGTATTAAAAAATACCTTAACGATTCGTGTTCTCACATCGATCTGAAGATGACAGAAGATCTGATCGAGGATAATTCCCTCAGGCAGGATGAGATAAATGAATTAAAAGAATGCGGGTTAACTCTGATCATTCCGATCTGCAGAAGGGATCACCTGATGGGAATTATCATTTTCGGTAATAAAATTTCCGGGGACCACTATTCCGGAGTAGATATAAATTTATTAAATACCGTAGCAACTCAAGCCGCTATTGCAATTGAGAACGGAAAGATGCATCAAAGTGCCCTGAATCATCAGAAGATCGAAGAGGAATTAAAAATAGCAAAATCAATACAGGAAAGCCTCCTTCCGAAAAATGCTCCCCATATAAAGGGACTTGATGTCTCCGGAAGTTCTATCCCGGCCCGGGAAGTGGGAGGAGATTATTTTGACTATATTCAGAAAAAGGAAGACCAGCTTCTTGTTTTTATAGGAGATGTATCCGGCAAGGGTGTCGGGGCCTCGCTCTATATGTCAAAAGTGCAGGGAATGATCCAGGTCGCAGGAGCAATTTTTGATTCACCTAAAAGGATTCTTACAGAAGTAAATCATCGGATCATCGAGGGGATAGAAAAGAAATCATTTATTACGATGATGGCGATCCGGTTTGACATCGGATCAAATAGGGCGGTAATCAGCAGAGCAGGACATAACACACTTTTTATTAAGAAAGGATCAAAGGGGAAGATACAAGTTGTCCGTCCCGAGGGCACCGGTCTTGGCATTATCAATGGAGGTACATTCTCTTTAAGGCTTGAGGAAGAGATCATATCATTCAAGAAAGGAGATTACTTTATCCTGTATAGTGACGGCCTGACCGAGGCCATGAACAAGAAAGATGAATTGTTCGGTGAAGAAAAAGTCATTAATATCATTAATACCGGGAATTATTCGACTGCTGAAGAACTGAAGATACTTCTGCTGAATAAAGTTAAAAAATTCAGGAATGGCGCCGAACAAAATGACGATATAACTCTGGTAATAGTAAAAATAATTTAGTTATATTTATTCTTAATAGTCGATACCTGCTGCTTTCACATTTCCCGGATCAAATGCACTGCAGGGGGTGACTGCATAGACCATATTACACTCAGGGCACTTGCTCTCAAATGTCTCCATATCAAATTCTGTTTCACAATTTTCACACTTAACAGGAAGGGGTATCGGCATTGGCTGAATACTGAACCCCATCATCCTTACTTTGTCCGCCATCTGTTTTCCACTACTGAAACTTCCGGTACATCCATCATGCATTTCTGCCTCCATTTAGATCTTTCTCTGATAGGACCTCTCCGTATCTGAGTTTCTTTCTCATTCCCTGGATTATAGAATCCATTTTTTCCAGCTCCGTTAGTATTCCTCTCTCTTTATCTGTGGTGGTTATTATTTTTTTTATACCGCCGTTATTTATTACGATTCTCTTATTTCCCATCAAAGCCAGCAACGGATCATGGGTTGCCATCAATACAATTTTCTCTTCTCCTACCAACAGCTGAAGAGCTTTCTTCCTGTCGATTCCGGCATTTTCGATCTCATCAATAAGAACAATAGGAGAACTGCTTAATATAGCAGTATCAGCTATCATAAGCGCTCTCGACTGGCCACCGCTCAAACTTGTTACCGGCGTATTCGTATCAAATTTTTCTCCTGCCAGTTTATTTGCCTCTTCTATAATTTTTTTTATTACAGACCCCTCATCAACCACCATTCTGCTTTTGGCATGAAGTTCCAAAAACTCACTTACCGTCAGGTCCATGACAAAATTCATGTTCTGGGAGAGTTGGGCGACCAGTTTTTTCCCGGAAGAGAACCTCCATTTTTTGTCGGGGATCTCATCATTAATAAGAATCTTTCTCAGCGTAGGTGTATCCGCCTGAGCTGTCCACTCTATATCTGCAAGCAGTCTGCTCTTACCGGATCCGGTCGGGCCGACAATTGATATTATTTCACTTTTTCCGATCTCAATTGATTCAAATTTTTCATTATTTCCCGATTTGTCTCTGCCTGGAATTATTGTCAGCTTTGTTACATCATTATTTTCATCCTCTCCCAGGAATTCAAGCATCTGATCGATATATTCAGAAATACTTTTATAGAAATTCTCAATATCCAGTGCCTTATCTTCGATCTCTTCTTCATCAATGGAACCAAGCAGCTCGTTTATGGTCAGATTGTCTTTCCCCTCAATAACGATCAGATTTTCTTCAAAGAAAGAGATCAGAAAAGGATATTCAAGAAGAATTTGAGACAATCTTCTGTTTTTCAGCCCTTTTCCATTCTTCATTATTTCCCCTTTTCCCCCATATCAATCTTTCTGACATTTCCCATCTGATAAGATTCACCTATCCTTGTCTCCCCGAGACAGTATGAACAAAGGGCAGCAGGCATCGAAAACCTCAACTGCTTCCCCTTCAGGGAATCCACTGCATCTTTTTCGTCGTATAGAAGAGTGGATAATTCAAAAGCTCCCTGTCCATTCAGACCATTCACATGCATGACAACAGCACCCGGATTTACTGTATTCACTCTTGAAGCAAATACCTCTCTTTCAGCCTGTGATACAATATCTCCTTTAGTTATTACCGCAATATCAGCCATTTTAAGCATAGGACCGATCTTTTTCGGAGTATTGATTCCACTCAGGTTATCCAGAACACATATTGCCTTAATATCTTTTATATATGGCGAACATCTGTTACACAATCCGGCACTCTCTGTTATCAGGAGATCTAAGCCTTCATTCTTCCCCCATTCTGTTACTTCCTCTATGTTACTCACAAAGTAATGATCGGGGCACAATGCTCCTGACAAACCTTTTCTTACAGGAACTCCCGCCTTTTCATAAAGGAGATCATCATCTGAAGCAAGAGCATCAAATTTTACAACACCGATCTTCAATCCTCTCTTTTTTAATGCACCTATAGTCTTCAGGATAACAGATGTCTTGCCCGATGACGGAGGTCCTGAAAAAGTTACAAGATTCATTTATGCCTCCTCTGTCGAATTGTGGAAAAGCTCTTCACATTTTTTAAGAAGTACTGCTATATCATTTTCATAAATATAATCCCATCCGAGCCACATGAACTTGTTCTCTTCAGGGATCCTGTTATCTACATCAGGATTCGTGCTTGGGAACAACCCCCTGTGGGACAGGATCTCACCAACTTCAACAGAGGCAAAAAATTCGACAAGGGATCTAAGTTTCTCTTCTTTTTCTGTTTTTGAAAGCATGAATATCGGACTGATAATTGCACCGTCTTTCGGCCAGACAGCAACCATAGGTCCGGATCCTTTTGTCATCTTTGTGAAAAAGTAAGGCATAATGGTCACAGTCGGACGGCCAATTTTTTTTCTTTCCGACTTGACCATCTCGGAAGGGTGCAAGCTTTCAAGGAGACTCTTCCCCAGTTTTACAACTGCTTCCTCCCCGTATTTTTTATAAATATTGAGCAATATTGCATTAAAAAGATCAAAATCACCTATAGGAAGACTTACACTTTTTTCAAACTCCGGACTCAACAGATCCTCCCAGCTTTCAGGCATTTTTCTTCCGTTCAATTCGTTCTTGTTAATAAGGAAAACAGCAGGGACAACACTGATAACTGAATAATGGCCTCTTGGGTCCTTCAAATCTATATCTTTATTGTCAAACATGGGATTCAGCCTGGACATCCCGGTCATATCTTTGAAGACACCCCTTTTTTTAAATTTCCCCAATAACTTCTCATCAAAAAATAGATCAAATCCGGCTGAAATAAAAAGATCCGATAAGTTTTTATCATCTTCTTCATTTACAAGAGAATCGGTTAGCCAATCCAGTCCCATTGATGCCGCTTTGAGTTCATACTGAATCTCATAATTATTATTCTTCTTATATTCTTCAATAAATCTTTCAAGAGATTCGGTTAGTGGTATCCTGACAGGACAGGGAAGAATCCCCTCTATTTTCAATGAATTATCTGTTTTCCTGTCAACTTTTGAACCTTCATAAAGAAAGCCCTTCTCCCTTTCTCCTGATATTGTTTCAGTAAGGATCTCCCCGAATGTTTCCGGATTTATTTTCTTAAATATTAGTGCATTTTTAAGGGTCAGAGTTTTCCCGAACTTCCCCCTCTTGCTCTCATCTCCAATTTGCGGGAACCCTTTGGAGACAAAGACCGGTATTGTCTCCGGATACTTTTCCGTGATGTCATACAACGTATCATTTGAACTGAAATACTCTTTCATTATCCTCTGCCTCCAAAAAAAGGGAAGGGGCATATACCCCTTCTTATATATTATCCGAGAAAAACACTAATTTTTAACTTCCTTTTTTATATCCTTACACTCTTTCCGTTTATAGATCATCTCCATACTTTTAAATTCCGGAACATTCGGATATTTCATGAACATTTCAAACTTATAGGTATTCTTGTCCACGATTGTTGTTACCATTCTGACATCATGAGTCCCGCCTGATATAATTTCATCCCAGGTTGCTGTATCTGTCCTGACTTTTCCGGTAGTATCAAGTGTCCCTTCATACGGAAAAAGACCGGTTCCATTTGAATCCAGCCAGACACCGACAAATTTCTTGTTGAAATTATCATATCCGAGAATTGATAATCCGGTAAATTCCATACCCATCATTTTTCCCGAATTTTGAGTTTTAAGATACCTGCCACCCATTATCATTTTGGCAGAACTGGTTCCAGTGGTTTCCATCGCTTTGTCACCTGGTTTTATCCAGTATTTTGTAACAGCATCCCATTTGCCTGCAAAATATTCCAGGCTCTTGTGGAGTTTACCCGGTGTTGCATATTCCATCCATTTTTTCATCATCTCCTGATCATTAACCTTTTTCTCTTCAGAAAACATATTAAGAGAAATGATTAGGAGTAAGGCAACTAACATAACTATTGTTTTTTTCATATCAACCTCCTGATTTAATGTAACCATTATAGTATAGTTGACTGTTCTAGTAAACTATTATTTTTTTTGATTTTTCTTTATCCATTCATATTTGAACAATTTGAATATCTGTGTTAGTTTTTTTCCATGACGGCAGAAAACTGCATAGGGGTTCTTTCATTCAATAAACAGAGGCTTACAGAGCAGTGTCTCGAATCTATCCTCTCATCGGGCTACGATCCCGGCACCATTTATCTTTACCACAACGGATCCAATGCGGAAACCAGAGATAATCTTACAAACAAGTTTCCGAAAATCAATCATCATGGCTCCCAAACTAATACAGGTTATTCCGGAGGATTCAATTCGATAATGAAATGGATCTTCGGATCAGGAGCAAGATCGGTATTATTTCTGACAAATGACACAACAATTGATAAATCAACTCTTACTGAATGCCTTGGGGCCGGGGATGCGACAGGATCAGGATTTGTTGCCCCCGAAATACACTATATGAAATATCCTGAAAAAATAGACTCATGCGGAGGCTTTTTTGACAGAACCAGATTTACATTGTCCCATTATCATGAATTGTCACTCCCTGTTATTCTTGAAACCGGAAAAGATTATATTCCCGGTACTGCGCTTTGGATGAGAATTGATGTTTTTAATAAATCAGGTGGAATGGACGAAAGATATCACACCTATTGGGAGGATGCTGACCTCTCTTTCAGATGCCACAGTTCAGGAATTAATATGGCCCGGGGATTCGGAGCGAAGGTCTATCATGGGATCGGACAAACATGTCATAAAAAATCTCTCTATACTACCTATTATTTTCAAAGAAACAGGATCCTTTTCTGCAGAAAATTTCTTAAAAGCAGTGACCTTAAAAATGCATTAGATAGAATTTATACTGAGATCGGCATAATGGAACACAAAGCATCACTCAAAAATGATATAAAGAAACTCGAGTATATAGAAAAACTAAAAAAAATTTTATGATCAGATTACATGTAACATACCGGGGTCACACGCGTACAAGTTGTATAGGAGAAAAAAATGAAACTAATCAAAAATTTAATTGTGACAGCAATAATAATGGTTCTGTTCCTGACTTTATTTACAGCTCAGGCATCTGCATATGAATTACAGAAAAAGTATGTCGCTTCAGATGCAAAATGGCTGATTCATCTGGACTTCAAAGCATTTATTAAAACCAGGCTCTGGGACAACGTCTACAGAGAAAAAAAGATCAAGATCAATCATAGAAACGACCATTTTTTAAAAGAGGTCAGTTTCGATGTGCTAAAGGACCTCAATTCTGTCACTGTGTACGGTGTCGATAAAGGTGATAAAAATGCAGTTGTCCTTATCAATGGCGTTTTTAATATAAGCAAAGTTATTGAAAAACTAAAATCTGAAGAGAAACCGGAAATCTCGAAATACGGAAAAGTAAAAGTTTATCATTGGGATAACGATGATTACGGTGCTTTTGTCGGGAACAATCTTTTGATCATCACCCACAGCAGGATTAATATGGAATATGCCATTGATGTTGTAATGGGAAAAAAACAGGGGTTTGAAGGTTCAGCACTATCAAAGAGAATGAAAGAAGTTCCCGGAGATGCAATACTTTTTGCTTTGGCCGGTGACCTTTCCAGAATGATCGGTAATAAACATAATATGCCTATGATGATAGATAAATCAAAAATGGCGCTCTTTCTTGCAATGGAGAGGAATAACGATCTCAGATTAACATTAAAACTCCACACAGAATCTCCTGAAGCGGCAAAGAACCTTATGCAGGTCGGGAATGGACTTCTTGCTCTGGCAAGGATGAATGGAGAAAAAATGGACGGGAAAGAGAAACTTATCAATTCCATAAATATTACATCAAATGGAAATATAGTAATTGCGAAGATGTTTGTTCCCTCAGAATTTATTATAAAAAATATAGACAAACATTAACAATTGGAAAATCCCGTAAAAGACAAAGAACTTGTTTTAAAGTGTCTGAGAGGCTCTGAAAAAGACTTTGAAACATTAATTGAAAGGTATAGCAAAAAGCTATACCTTTTCATTTACAACAAAACAGGGAATAATGAAGATACAGAAGATATCATTCAGGAAACTTTCCTCAAGGTTTACAGGAACTTATCATCCTATGACCCGAAATGGAATTTCTCCACATGGATATATACAATTGCCTCAAGGACTGCAGCAAGCCATTTCAGATATGAGAATGTAAGAAAAAAAGAACCGATGATACAATTAAATCCTGTCAAAACTCCGGAAGAGGAGGTCATGAAAGGTGATATTACCGGTATCTGGAAAGCTGCCGGGAGATTGAGCAAATCAAAACATGAGATCATCAGGTTGCGTTACGGAGACGGACTCTCGATTAGGGAGATCGGGAAAATAACCGGGAAAAGCCCTGTAAATGTAAGAGTCCTGATTTTCAGAGCAAAAAATGAACTTATCCGTATCATAAATAATACGAGCGAGTTCGGTCATACTTTAAAAAATGATCCTGAAAAGAGTATGACATAGGGAGTGAAAAATGAAATGTTTAATTTCAAAACTGATCATAGATAACCGTGAAGACTCGGGGAAGAAACTCCCCGGGTTTGTGTCAGAGCATTTGGAAAAATGTTCGAATTGCAGAGATTATAAAGAACTAGGCCGGAAATTAAGTTCTTCTGACCCCTATGATATTATTTCAGATCACTCTCTTACAGATCTTAACAGGAAGATATCAGCTAATATATATAACAATAAACCCATAGAGAAAAAAAAGGGTATCAGATTATTCTCCCCAATTCCACTTGCAGCAATTTTCTTCATTTTAATAATTTCAATGGGTGTTATATTATTTCAGGGAATAAACAAATCATCAGAAATCGCCGGGGGGAAACCTCTTGTTAATATCGCAGCATCAGGCAGTATTAAGAATATAAATGACCTGTTTTCACGGGTGGAATCTCCGATAAAAAGAGAAGCGGAAGATTTAAAAAGATCAATTAATTCCGCAGGTGAATATCTCAAATCTGTAATGGATTTCGGACTCCCGGGAATCCCCGACTGATCAAAAACTGTCCGATCCTATGAATTTTGCAACAGAATCCATCGTTCCGAGGTCATAATAGGTATCAATAAAGAAAACTCCGGGATCAAGTTCTTTTAATAAATGCCCTTTTTTCCCACCCTGCTCAACAGAATCGATAAGGAAATCATAAAGCTGTCTGGCAGCAGGCTCCCTGAAACCATATACTCCCCAGAAACCATTATACTCAAAGATATCTTCTGCAGGTTTATCTTTAAATTTGACTATCTTCTCATCTACCACCTTGACAGCTCCGAGGGTGGACAACATTTCAAGGTCCCCACATTTAGTTACTCCAAAGACAACTCTGTTTTCCTTCAACTTTCCAATTGCTTTGCTGATCAGTGTTTCACCTTCACTATCTGAATATATCAGATCATCTGGCCCGAACTTCACAAAGGTATCTGGAAGGAGAACCAGATTGATCTCAGAAAATTCTGATTTTGCGGAATAGACCGATCCCGGCCACTCCCTGAAGTAGTTGTTGAACATTACATAATTAACGTTGACAGTTGGGAGCATTTCAGATACGTGGTGAAAAACACTCTCTTTTCCGGGTTTGATCACAATTATTACAGAGACCATAATAGCCATCTCTGCCTTTTTTGCAGAGTTATTAAAAGCTTTTATATGTTCGATGGAATAGTCGATAAGTTTTTTCCCGGGATATATCTCAAACAACTCCTTAGGCCCTTCCGCACCGAGCCTTTTCCCTTCACCGGCACATGGTAAAATTATTGTTACTCTCTGCATATTATTTTTCCGCCCTGAAGATCAATGCTTCACTAAACCTTTCATATTTTCCAAGATCAAATCCGCCAAAAAATCCTATTGACCTGAATCCTATATCCTTTAATTCTTTTTCAATTATATCTTTAGTGACAGGATATAATACCAGTTTGCTGAAATAACTGCTGCCTTCACCCTTAAGGATCAGCTCTCCACTGAATTCAACTTTACCGTTCGATTCATTAATCGTGTTTTTTCGAACAAATCTGAATTCGTCGTTTTCTATCTCATTAAAAGCTCCCGGCTTGCCGGAAATCACACTCTCATAGTTGACCAATTGCCCGGCGAAAACGCCTCTCTCTTCCAGTAATTCAAACACAGATTTAAAAAAAACGGCAATTTCAGATGATGATCTCAAGTGGGCAATAGTATTCCCCATGGATGTAATTATATCAAATTTTTCACTTTTAAATACTTCCCTTACTCTTCTCATATCTTCATTAATAAAGACCGATGAGGATCCCATTTGGTTCTTTTTCTTTTCAGCAATATTAAGAAGATCGGGATCATTGTCGATTCCCACACCAGTAATACCTACAGATTCTGCAAAGAAAATGAGATCTCCGGTAGCACAGCCGATATCAAGCAATCTTCCTGAAGAATCAGATACAAGGGTTTCTAAAAATTCTCTCTTCTTTTCCGTGAATGGAAATATCTGATCGTAGTATTCAGCAATCGCTTTATAAAAAGAAATCTTGTTCTCCTTATATAATTATAATCAGCCAAGATTTTTATTTCAAAGGTCAGGGAGGCGATTACCGCCTCCCATTAATTTGTTTCAGAGATATTTCTGTTTGAGTTGTTCCGCCTTTTTGATCCCTTCATCAAGAATGATGACCGACTTCCCGTTCTTGAACTGGTAGATCATCTCATCATCCTGAAGTTCATTCAGCACCTCGAACAGATACCCTTTCCAGCTTCCATTATTATCTATAGTTAAAACTGTCTTTTTCCTTTATTAATAAGGCTTATCACGTTGTGGACATGTATTTAATGTTCAAATTGGAGCTTCAAAAGAAATTTTTCCCATTCATTCTGAACTTGGATTCCGGGAGAAAACCATTTTAAAGCCCCCATCATGGAACTTGTTTCTGATACAAGCGTTTTTTATTATTCAAGCATTACAAAGGAGATAGAAATGAAATCAAATAAAGTGTTTATTATTTTGGCTTTGATATTGGTCACAAATTTTCTTGTTTTTTCATTCGTAAACCAATCATCTACAAATAGTACACAAGAAAAGATAAAACATCAACAACAAGTTTTTGCTATCAGAAATGTGAATATAATTCCAATGACATCAGAAAACAAAATCATTGAGAATGCTACTGTAATTATTAAAGACAAAAAAATAGTGTCAATCAATAAACCTATTCCTGATACTGTAGAGATTATAGAAGGTGAAGGAAAATGGCTTATTCCTGGTCTTATTGATATGCACGTTCACAGTCTGGCGGATATTAATTTTGGTTCAACATATCCAACAAAAGGAGCTTCATTATTTTTTGACTTACAAGATGTGATGACACCATATGTAGCAAATGGTGTTACTACTATATTAGAACTTAATTCAAGGGTTGAGCACTTTGGTCAAAGAAATGAAATAACGAAAGAAACTGTAATTGGTCCTCGTATGGCATTAGCAGCTTTAATAGATGGAGGAGATGCTTGGGGTAGAGTAGTTAACACACCTGCGGATGGAAGACAAGCTGTTCGTTGTGCAAAAGTAGATGGCTACGACTTCATAAAGGTATATTCTCGCCTTAATGCAGAAACTTTTAAGGCTATTGTAGATGAAGCTAATATACACGGGTTAAAGGTGATTGGACATATACCTAATGTATTTAAGGGACAATTAAAGGAAGCTTTTGTTCCTAATTTTTCAATGGTGGCACACGCCGAGGAATTTGCCAAGCACTCAAAAGAATTTACTGACGAAGATGCGCAACGCTTTGCTAAAATTTCAAAAGAGAATGGAACTTGGTTAACTCCGACTTTGACAGTAATGGTTTGGATTGCAAGTCAGGCACGTTCTCTTGACGAAGTTCGCTCTACTGAAGCGTTTAAATATATTCATCCCTTAATGCAGAGTAAATGGCTTAAATCTAATACTTACAACAGAAAAACAAGTCCGGAGTTTATTAATTATGTTGATAATTTGGTCATTTTTCACAAAAAAATAGTCAAAGCTTTCAAGGAAGTTGGTGTGCCTATTGTAGCAGGCACAGATGCAGGGAACACAGGAGTGGTATGGGGATTTTCACTTCATGACGAGCTTGAACTCTTAGTAGAAGCTGGATTAACTCCTGAAGAAGCATTAATTTCAGCTACACGTTTACCATCAACTTGGCTTGAAATAGATAACATGGTTGGAACAGTTGAAGCCGGAAAATATGCAGACCTTGTTTTACTTGATGCTAATCCTATGATTGATATAAAAAATACACGAAAAATTTCCGGTGTTTTTGTAAACGGTCAATGGCTAAATAGAGCAAAAATTGACATAATGCTTTCCGATTTATCAAAACGAAATACTGCCTCAAAGGATATGTACGATTGGGAGAAAAGAAAAAAATATAGGGAAGATTTTGGGAGGTGATCTCTCACCTCCCCTTTTTAGTTTTAGAGATATTTTGCTTTGAGCTTTTCCGCTTTTTTGATACCTTCATCGAGAATGATGACCGATTTGCCGTTCTTGAACTGGTAGATCATCTCATCATCCTGCAGTTCGTTAAGCACCTCGAACAGATATCTCTGATACTATTATCATGGAAATCTTTTAATCAGGTAAATCAGGGTTCTGACAACAAATTATTGTTATGAACACGTTTAAATTGAAGACTTTGTGAACCGAAATTTATAAGGAGCCCCACACGCATTTCATAAGCTTCAAGATAGTTTATTGCCTGTGCAAGATGTACATCCTCTAACTGAATAATTGCTTTTAATTCAACCATTACTTTACCTTCCACAAAAAAATCTACTCGTCTTGTTCCTATCTGCTGAGATCGATAAATTACAGGGATTTCTTTCTCCCTTTCAAATTCAAGTCCAATCTTTCTCATTTCTATCGCAAGAGCTCTTTGATAAATAACTTCTTGAAAACCGTTACCCAAAACAGTATGAACTTTAATTGCAGCAGAAATTATACTTCCAGTTAATTGTTTAAACTTCAATGGTCTGGAATTGCTTTTCATTGTAAATATTTTTTTCAAGTCATCATTGTCTGAACCATGATTCGCATGATTACCCTGATTAACATGATTTTATAGTTCTATTCCGGAGAAGAATTCAGAAAGTAATCAAGGTAATCCTTTAATCAGGTAAATCAGGGTTCTGACAAATTTTTTTCGGAGTGAAATCGAAAAAGGTAAACGCAGGGAGGCGATTACCGCCTCCCATTAATTTGTTTCAGAGATATTTCTGTTTGAGTTGTTCCGCCTTTTTGATCCCTTCATCAAGAATGATGACCGACTTCCCGTTCTTGAACTGGTAGATCATCTCATCGTCCTGAAGTTCATTCAGCACCTCGAACAGATACCCCTTCCAGCTCCGATAATTATCTATAGTTAAAACTGACTTTTCCTAGTCTAAAAGAGACTTGTTACGTTGTGTACATGTATTTAATGTATAAATTTTAAAGTCTTTTTGTTACTTATTCGCCAATTAAACTATCAACAATTTTCAGTGCATACCCTTTCAATTCACTTCCAGTGTTATTATTGGCTAAAATGGCAACCGCTGAATTTTTTGAGGGAATTATAATAACAATACTTGAACTTCCATAAGTTCCACCATTGTGAAAATGTACCGTCACATTTTTTATTGAATGAATTCCCCAACCCAAACCTACCGCTTGGTTTTTACCTTTGAGTTGATTTTTCAACACCATTTTTACTATATTTTTTAAACTGTCTGGCGGTTGTAAATGTAGATTCAAAAATTTCAACAGGTCCGGCATTGTGGTTTTAATACTGCCGGATGGACTTAATTCTGCCAATTGAATCAGGGGCATGGCCTCCAATTTTCGGTGTGGTACAGCTATGTTTGTTAAATTTGGTTCAGTAACTGTTAAAAAAGTTGATTGAAGCCCCAGCCTTTCAATAATGTACTTCTTAAACAGATTCTCAAATGAAGTTTTTTCGCCTTTAGCCATTGCATATCCCAAGAGTCCAATTCCAAAGTTTGAGTAATTAACTTTTCCATAGTTATGAAGAGTGGCTATATTCTTTAAAATTGTCATCATAAAATCCTCTGTAAATAATCCGTAGGGATTGTTCTCGTCAAATCCTTTGAAGTGCTTCAAACTTTTAGTGTTGTCAAATTCTGGAAGCCCTGATGTATGCGTTGCTAAATCAACCAACCTAATCTGCGAAGCCCATTTTTTCCCTTTTATGATATTCTTTGGCAAATACTTTGACAGAAAGTCAAAACGACTGATTTTTTTTTCATTTTCAAGCGATGCAAGTATAAATGATGTGTATAGTTTTGTTAATGAGCCGATTTCAAAAAGCGTTGTGCTATCAATATCCTTTATCTGATTTGTGTATTTTCCACCAAAATAATATTCGCTGCTAATTCCATTTTGGATTATTCCAATACTCATACCTGCATTAGTCTTATCTTTAAAATGTGCTTCTGCAATGCTGTAGATCTGGTCTTTTAAATTTTGGGTAAAGCCTGCTTGAAAACAAAGGAATAGAAATAGAATAGATACTATTTGCATTTTTTTATTTTGTCTCATTTGATCTGCCTCCATTAAATACATTCACAATCAAAATTCTTACTCAAATTATACGAAGATGAGTACCCAATATGTTTTACCATTAACTTTAATATTGAGAAAATTTTTGGTCTGAACCATGATTTGCCTGATTAACATGATTTTATAGTTCTATTACAGAGAAGAATTCAGAAAGTAATCAAGGTAATCCTTTAATCAAGTGAATCATGGTTCAGACAACAAATTATTGTTATGAACTCGTTTAAATTGAAGACTTCTTGAGCCAAAATTAATAAGAAGACCCACACTCATTTCATAAGCTTCAAGATAGTTTATTGCCTGTGCAAGATGTACATCCTCTAACTGAATAATTGCTTTTAATTCAACCATTACTTCACCTTCCACAAAAAAGTCTACTCGTCTTGTTCCGATCTGTTGATCACGATAAATTACAGGAATATCTTTCTCCCTTTCAAATTCAAGTCCAATCTCTCTCATTTCTATCGCAAGAGCTCTTTGATAAATAACTTCTTGAAAACCGTTACCCAAAACAGTATGAACTTTTATTGCAGCAGAAATTATACTTCCAGTTAATTGTTTAAACTTCAATGGTTTGGAATTGCTTTTCATTGTAAATATTTTTTTCAAGTCATCATTGTCTGAACCATGATTCGCATGATTACCCTGATTAACATGATTTTATAGTTCTATTCCGGAGAAGAATTCAGAAAGTAATCAAGGTAATCCTTTAATCAGGTAAATCAGGGTTCTGACAAATTTTTTTCGGAGTGAAATCGAAAAAGGTAAACGCAGGGAGGCGATTACCGCCTCCCATTAATTTGTTTCAGAGATATTTTTGTTTGAGTTGTTCCGCCTTTTTGATCCCTTCATCAAGAATGATGACCGACTTCCCGTTCTTGAACTGGTAGATCATCTCATCGTCCTGAAGTTCATTCAGCACCTCGAACAGATACCCCTTCCAGCTCCGGTACACCTTTTTGCCGGGTTCTTTTGTTGAGTCTTCCTCCCAACCTGCAAGATATAGAAGCAGAAGATTTAATTCTTTGATTTTATCATCCATTTTTACTCCTTATACACGAATTCTTCCGGCAAATTTTTTATAGGTTTTTTCACCGATCCCCTTCACCTTCATAATATCTCTGGTCTTTCTGAATCTCCCGTTCTTCTTTCTGAAGGATATGATCCTCTCAGCTTTTTTTGCACCGATACCCGGCAATTTTGATAATTGATCAACACCGGCAGTATTGATATTTATCTGGCCGGTTTTGTTCGGACTCTTTTTTTCAGCTCCAGTGAGCTGTAACCCTGACATTGACAATATGGTCAACACCAGAAAAATGACAAGAAAACTTTTTAAGTATCTCATTTTTACCTCCGGTATTTCCCAATACAATTTTCTTTCCAAATTCAGATAGATTTGATTTATATTGATATATAGGTAGTAAAGATAATCAAACTTGTCTCGCAACATGAAGGTCTGCAAACATCTGTTAACAATTATCCCGAAAAATAGTATTCAATAGTTTATATATTTTTATTCTTTGTTTTCACAAAGAAAAAAATCAATAAAAAATATATTTTCATAACTCCCTATATTCCTGACTTTTTTTTTATTATAAATCCAGTCACATAAAATACAGCTTTTCTGGAAAGAAAATTGAATTAACACAAATATGATGAAAAGCAGGGGCAATGGATTCACATTGGTTGAAGTGCTTGTTTCAATGATATTGATAAGTTTTGCATCAATTTTCCTGATGAAATGTATGATAACTTCACTTAATAGTGTAAAAAATTCAAATTTGAGGTTTCGGGTTTCAAGGGCATTAGATATAAAAAAGAATCATCTTTTAAGTAAAAGCTTTAATTCTGTTGGCCTTTCAGAAGGGGTCAGGGAAGAGAATTCTGATCAGATAGAAATTGAGATAAGTATCATGGATCTTACTCCCGGTCTGAAGAAACTGACTCTGACAGGAAGATCGGGGAAATTCAGCACTGTATCAGTTTTTCATATATCAGAATCCATAAGGGGAGGGAAAAATGAATAGCGGATTTTCACTATTGGAGATTCTTGTGGTTATTACCATTAGCTTTGCAATCTTCGGAATAATAATTTCAAACATAACAGAAGGTATTGGTGTCAGCAGAAAAATAACAACAAGGCAGCAGGTTCTTGAATCACTCTTTTTTACTGTTGATACAATAAAAAATGACCTCACTAAATGCGGAATGAGACTTCAGGAAGCTTCCGAACTATTTAATATCGAGCTGTTCTCAAACACCCAATCAGGTTTTAAAGTTGTTTACGGGCTGGCATCCGACGAATTAATGGAAAATTGCTATTCAGGAGACAACAGAATTGAAGTAACAAGTACAGATTTTGTGAAAAAAGGGAGAAAGATATTAATCTATGATGCAGTAAGTAAAATATATGAATTTGTCCGGGTTAAGAAAGTAGAGGAGAATTCCATTATTCTCGATTCCAGGATAAAGAATGATCACATCAAGCACTCTGTTGTAATCCCTCTCAAAGAAACAGAGATGAAACTATACAAAAAAGATATGGCAATAAAAAGAAAAGTTGACAGGGGATATTTTCAGCCGGTTATCGAAGGTGTTACAGATTTTTATATCTCTTTCTTTGAAGATTCTAATTCTGTCCTTTACAGACTTGAACTAAATAGAAAAGAACAGGTAAGGGGGTATATTTTTCTTTCTAACAGGTGCATATGATGAACAGAGAAAAAGGGTCCATCATCCTTTCAATTATATTCATGACCCTGATAATTTTTCTCGGATTATCCCTTCTGAACTTCACGATCATACACAACAGGATCGTCAAAGCCCGGAATATTCATAAATCCAGGTCCGATTCTCTCCACAACATTCTGATCGATCATCTCCACAATGATCTGAATAAAATTAAATCTACAAAGTTTGCATCTTCAATTGATAACTGCAAAGACTATTTTAACAATAATACCTATCCTGACATTATTGATAATTCAATAAATGTAAAAAAAGCATTCTCATTCACCACCCGGAACTTTCCAATGTTCAGAATTTTCAGGGGAATATTCGAAATGGAAACAATAGACTCCGCCAAAAGACATGGGTGGAAAAGCACCAGTGTTTTCAACATTGTTTCCGGTGATATCCCGATCAATATCATTCCGGTTTTCATCAATCCTCAAGATCATACTGAAGTTGATGAAGAGAAAGTTTGCAATAATCTGAGATCAATAGGCAGGGATCAACTGCTTATTTCAGATCAAAAATCTGTTTTTAATATATGTGCATACATCGCAGATATTCTCAAAGTGGACCAGACCGTAATGACTTTCGATTGGATCATGGAATTATTCGGGAACCCTGATAAATGTGAAGGCATATACTTTGTTGAATCTGAGACCGGATGTGGTCCCGTATTTGCACATGGAGAAGTGGAAAAAATCATTCTCTCTGTAGAAAAAGATCTTCAGGTCATTGAGATATTTTCTTCTAAAAGTTACTTCAGGATCAGTTATTCAGCTGATGCTTATATTTTTCAATCAGATAACAGATCAGGATTTGGATATGGATCTTTTAATCAGAAAATAATAATCAACGGAAATGTGAAAATCCTCCGGGGAGCAGAAACTACCGCACTTTCATCAGATTCTCATCCGGAATTCATTGTGCTTGGTGATATAAATATCTTATCTTCAATAACCGGGATCATCGGGGATGTACCAGGGAGGCCTTCATCCGGAATTACAATTATTTCAGCACCTTCCCCATTTTCAGATAAAAGTAAGTCCCCAAACCTCACATTTCTCTCTGACGGCCCGGTAAATATTCAAGGCTCGATCAACATTAACGGTATTATTAACAATAAAAATACCAATGTCACAATCAGAGGGAACCTTTATTGCAGAGAAATAAAAAATTCAGGAAATATACAAGTAGAAGATCTCACTTCTTTCACCCCTATTTCACCTCACAATTTTTATCTGAAAGATTTATCATTTATCAGGGATTTTCGTACAGAACAGATCGAGGAATACTTTGATAGAGAATAGTAGCAGGGGATTAACAATTATTGAACTTCTGGCCGGAGTTATGATAGGAATGATAATTCTTACCTCAACAATATCAATAACCGCATCCTTCCTGTCAAGAATAGAGATCTCAGGTGCAGTTACAACAATAACATCGTATCTCAGTAGTGCCAGATACCTCTCTCTCGAAGAATGCAGAAAAGTGAGATTTAAGATAACAGGGAATAAAATCCTCCTCCAGATACTGGAAGATCAAAAGTGGAATAATTTCAGGACTTACGGGATAAAAGGGAAGGTTGATGTTTGTTCCAACGCATCCCCTGTGTTCATTCCCACAGGAGCTGCTTCACCCCTCTGCTCAATAATAGTATCAAATGGTAAATATTCCCGGATCATAACCCTCTCTTTTGCAGGGAGAATAAAAGTCAGAGATTTATAATATTGACAAAAAAAAATTGATTAAACATAATAAACCTAAGGAGAGTTCTTATGAAAGAATGGAAGATCGTTATAGGGATACCGGGTAAAATAATCGTTGGAAATATTAAAGTTGAAAGCAAGATGGTAGATGCCCGGACACATTCCATACTCAACAGAAAGATTAGCAGCAGATCTTCCACCGAGTCTGATCTCAACCTTACAGGATTTATGAAATTAACAGATGCTACGATATCAGAGCATAATAACAAAGAATACCAGGAATCAAGAAAATATAAGGAATTTCTTTTCAGAAAAGAAGATATTTTCTTCGCTTATGATGAAGATCAACCGAAAAACACTTCATTTGAAGATACTGCATTGCCAACAAATGATATTATTCAGAAAAAAACCCATACTTTTGAATTTACAACAAAAACGGTCGGTAATTCCTATTATCAGATAACAGGAGTTTTCACAGGATTTCTGAAACATTTTGAAGATAATGATTTTGTACAATTGAAAAATGTTTCAATAGTAGAATTTATGAAACGGGATGATGGATTTCTTAAACTGAAATATGACAAAAAATCCTTTGTATCTTTAAACACAAGGGTCCTTGAAACTATTACAGAAATAGTGGAAACAGTTTAGAACTCAACCCCGAATCTTTTTCTAAAAGCTAATATTACTATTACAACAATTATTAGATTCCACAATATCCAATGCATTTTAATACCGAGAAAATCTACAAGTTTACTTGGATAATTTATCTTAATTGATTTCAATATATCATTACTTTCGATAAGTTTTTCTGCAGGATAAAAGAAATGGTTGAAATTTGAGTCCCTGTACTTTCTATTAGACAATGGATCTTTGTACTTCCCTACTAAAATGTTTTTATAAAAAACCCTGTCTCCAATCCTGATCCCCAGCATCGAATTACCTTCTTTAACTGCTTCGAGTTTCCAGTTAACAACACTGATGGACTTTGTTTTCTCTTCATCCAGCCAGGCATTGATAAAAACAGGCCTCATCTTCGGTTTCACCAATTCATTTTTCTCCAGAGATACTTCACTTTTCAAATACTCTTTTTCAAGATCTGCCTTGAGCACAAATGTTTCACCAGGATAAAACGGGCGCATCCCATACCTGACCTCCATTTGTGAAAATACAGGCAGAAGAAGAGGTATAATTATCAGGAATGGTGCAAAGTTGAAAATAAAATACCTGAAAGTATGAAACAGACTTTTAAAAAATGAAGAGACTATCACTTTCCAGAAATCCTTATATATTCTGATCGCAAATATATTTGCCTTTATCTTTTCCTTTGACTCAACTATCTTCTTTGGAAAAGAGATATACTTCAGTATATACAAGATTATGAAGGATAGGATCACACTTAAAATAAGAACCGGCCAGAAGTCA
Source organism: uncultured bacterium (assembly GCA_942492175.1). GTDB lineage: Bacteria > Acidobacteriota > Aminicenantia > UBA2199 > UBA2199 > UBA647. The sequence continues at coordinate 416,018 of CALODR010000009.1, read as the reverse complement.
TTAACTCCATTAAATGGAGCGAGAAGAACATTAAAAGCCTTTGTCAGAAAAAAATTTATTTTATGGATCATCGATTAAGAGATATATCCCAGTCCGCTCAGCTTATCGGCCTGCTCATCTTTATCATCATCTGATTTTATTTTTTCATATTCGCTGTCGATCAGGTTCCCGATCAGCTCTTCAATAGATGAATACCCATGAAACGCAATAATTTCATCAGCTTTTTGACTGTTCTCATTTGTTAATTTTACTTTTTTAGCCATTTTGTTCTCCTAAATTAAGGAATCTCCGTTCATAGTTGGAGTTTCTTTTATTCCGAAATAATTTAATATTGTTGGTGCCATATCTTTGATAGACGGGATCTTCTTGTTGATTGGGAAATTTGAAAAGAAACTTGCAGGTACGTGTCTCGGATTAATACAATGATCTCCGGCCCACCAATTCATATTATCTGCAACTATCTCCCGTGTTGCTCCGCCCAGCGCATTTGAATCACTTGATCTGTAACCTCTGTTGAATCCTAGAATAATGTCAGGTGATCTTTCAAGGAAGTCAGGCGAGAAATGATCTTCAGTAATAAACGCCTCGGTGATTACTTGATTCCCATTTTCAGGGTCTCTGATAGTCAGGAGTTTTCTCTGTATCTCCTCAAGAAGTTTCCGCCTCTCTCCTTTGGTAACAATACCCTGAGCCTCTCTACCTTTCATATTCAGGTACAATCCGTTCAGACCCACAGCATATGCCTTAGTGTTACCCCAATCATATTCACTGTAATCATCTATCAGAGATATTTCAGTATCAATCTCTTTTACCCCCAGTTTCAGATATCCTTCATTAAAAAGGAAAGTGTTAAGGTTCACTTTTCTTCTGAAAGTTCCGAATCCATGGTCGGAAAGTACTATTAGTCCGGTATCCCTGGGCATTGTATCCAAAACATGACCGAGAATACGGTCATGTACCCGGTAAAGTTCATCCTTCATATATCCGAACCTTTTTGATTCCTTTGGATGGTAATAAGGGTGATCTTTATCAGTTAGAGCCCATAACATATGCTGTCCCTGATCAAGTGACCCGAAATAAAAGAACAGGAATCCCCTATTTTTATTAAGGAATCTCTGATATTCTATTCCGAATAATTTTTTACTTTCCTCGAATACTGACATTGACTGTGTCAGGAACTCTTCAACTCCGAAGGTCTGCTGACTCAATGCTTTTGTATCGGCAGGAAGACCTATTGTATGGAACAATCCTCCCTTTTCCGCAAGTTCTTTTGCATATTCGGGTGGCGTACTGATCTCCACAGCGGGGTTCTTCGGGCTTATATGAACAGGTGAAATATATAAACGGAAACTTTTTTCAACATCCATCAGGAAGAATTTGACCATTCCTGTAATACTGCTGATCCCCTTAATAAGAGGAAACTCTATTTCAACCCAGTCCGAATATTCTTTTTCAGCAATTAATATCTCTTTCCCGTCAATGTCTATACGCGCTGTCTTATTTTCCTTATCAAGATATACTTTAAAATTAACTTTGGTCTTCTCACCATTTTCAACCAGATCATTCACAGGCCCCTGGATCTCTCCATCCTCAAGGACATTTTCTTCATTAAAATAAGCATAATAGAGATTATTCGGCTCAATATCCTTCATCGCTTCTTTTTCATCCGAAGTGTATAATGAATATATTCCGTAAGTCCCGTGAATATCCGGAGTCCCCATTCCGGCAACCGTTCTCTGTTTTGATTTTGAAGGGGGATAATTTGAGGGTATCTTAAAGATTGTGGCTTCCACATCTTTCTCTTCAAGGTAATCCCAGAAAGCCTTCCCTTCACGCTGTAGAACTATTTTTCCGGGTTTCAAAGGTATTTTATATTTGCCCAATTTGATATTCAGGCTAGCAGGGATCGTTTCAGCACCCGATGTCATCGGAAAATATGTTTCAGGATCACGATGAACAAAATCAAAAAGTCCATACTTGCCGGGGTCTGAACCGGTAATAAAACTTCCCCATGCCACAGGGCTCTGAGGAGGAATTGTCGTCCTCATCATCGAGAAAACACCGCTCTGTGCAAGTCTTTTCAGGTTGGGAAGTTCTCCTCTCTGTATCAGGTCATACGCGATTAAAGGATCCATTCCGTCAAACCCAAGAACGATCATTCTCTTATTATTATTTATACCGGCACCAAAATTCATGAACGGTGATGCCGCAGCTATTGTTCCGGTTGTTTTTATAAAATCTCTTCTTTTCATACTACTACCTCCAGGTCACTGCCATCTATAAATGACGGTTTTTTTATACCGAAAGCAGAAAGAATCGTAGGAGAGATATCCATAATTGAAGGATGTTGTTTCTTAATCTTTTTATTACAAAAGAAAATACCCGGGACAAATGCCCTTGTAAACGAATGGTCACCGCTCCACATCCTTGTATTGTCGGAAACAATGGTATCCCCTACATAATTAACTGCCGACTCAGGTGATACTCTGTATCCGAGATTATATCCGATGACTATATCCGGAGCATTCTTTGTATAGGGGCCTTTGTATAACTCTTCCCTTTTATAAACTCCTTTTGCAACAACATCATCTTTTTCTATGTCTTTCAGATCTTTTAATTTCTGTTTGATCTCTTCTTTGAGGTCTTCTGCTTCTTTTCCGGGAGAAACAATACCCAGTCTTTCTCTCCCCTTCATATTGATAAAAATACCATGAAGTCCCTGACCGTATGCTCTTGACTTCGACCAGTCAACATCCTGATAAAATTTATCACTGCTCTTTTTACCATCTTTGAGAACAAGGAATCCCTCTTTATGAAGCCATGAGTTAAGGTGGAAATCCCTGTTAACTTTATTAAATCCATGATCTGATACTATCATCAGAAGATCATTCTTCCCCAGTTTCGGCATAAGCCTGCCCAGAAAATCATCCATCCTCTTATAGCTCAGTTTAATTGCGTTTACAATATGGTCCTCTTTTGAAGGTGTTTCTGCTGGGGATCCTGAATCATTCAGATATCTCCAGAACATATGCTGTATCCTGTCAGTCTCTTCATATACCTGAACAAGAAGACCTTTTTTAAATTTCTTAAATGTATCCCAGAACATTTTTTCTCTCTCTGCCTGGTACGAATAAACCTGCTGAATAAAACCATCTTCAGAAAGAACTCTCTCATTCAGAGCCCAGGTATCTTCAGCCATTCCAAGTGTTGCATACCCGCCAATCAGTTTTGAAAGATATACTGAGAATATTTTGGGATGTGATACAGACATTGAAGGTGAACCCGGATCTATATTGATAGGTGACACATAAAGCTTAAGCGGATCAATATCTTCAAGGAAAAATTGGGCTATACCTGCAATTTTTATCAGCCCTGCTTTAAAATTCACTTTTTTCCATTCAGTGATCTTTCCCTTTTCCACCCAGAACTCATCACGGCCTACCTTTATCTTTGCACCATTCTTTTCTTTATTTATTTCTATAGAGAGTTTCTCTACAAGCGGAGGGCTGCTTTTTATAAAAGGATTTCCCGGCCCTTTCAATGTTGCGTTAAATACTCCTGCTGATACCTCATGCACTTCCTGAATCACACCCTCTACTATCCCTGTATCGGTTTTCTTTTCACTGGAATAAAAACTGAAGCTGCCCTGTGTTCCTCTAAGATCAGGTGTTCCCAATCCGGAAAGCATTAAGCCATAAAATTTCTCGGGTGGAAACGAATAAGGAATTCTTAAGACTGAAGAAAATATCCCTTTACTGCCAACTATTTTCCAAAAACTTTTACTTTTCCTCATTAACTCCACTTTAGCTTTTGAAAGAGGTATTACATATTTTCCTATTTTCAGGGTTTTTTTCGGTGGGATAATATCAGAACCTGACATCTTAGGCATGTAGGTATTTCTGTCAGTTGCCAGGAAGTCGAAGATATTATGCTTACCGGGGTTAACTCCTGTCGAAAATGAAGACCATGCTACAGGTGAGATCGGAGGCTCAGTACTCTGGAGCGGGGAGAATGTTCCGTCTTTCATCAGTTTTTCAAAACTGGGGTATTTTTCACCCTCTTTCATGAACTTATTCAAGCGGTTATAGTCCATCCCGTCAAATCCTATAATGATAGTTCTTTTAAACTTTGCGTTCTTGAGTGTTTTAATCCTCTTCAGGAACTGGATAAATGCACGAATAGGGAAAGTGAGAAAATTAAAGATCGCAAGAAAGAAAGCGAGGAAAATGAACAGAAATGACCCTGCAAATGCGAAGCCTGCTCCAGGACCCACATAAGCTGCCAATGGAGAGGTTATTATTATTAAAATAGATATAGTTAAAAAGTTTCTCTTTTTCATGGTTACATTTTACCATACTCGAAAATTTTAGTCTACCCTAACATTTTAATTTATGAACTTATAATAAATAATATATTACATTGAAAATCATATCGGGTTAATTTAAAATCTCTTTGGAGGTAATCCCAATGAAACAACCTATTATTTTTTTTACCGCATTTTTTTTCTTAATCCTCTGTATCAGTAATCCTGCTTTTTCAGACAACTATAGCGGAGAAAAGATAGAAAAAAAGCTTGATAAACTTATGTCATCAATCGATAATTTACGTCACAGGCTCGATACACTTGAAAAGATCTCTGATGACATTCTCTGGTATAACAAAGTAAGCGATATTGCCTATATTGACAAAGTAAGACATACCGGACCTCCCCCTGCAAATATAAAAAACCCGACAGCAATGGGTGCTTCAAACCCGGTTAAATTCTACTCATATATATTTATCCCAAGAGATATAAACATAAAAAATAAGTACCCTCTCCTGGTGTTCCCCCACGGAGGCGTACATAGTAATTTCAGCACTTATTACACCCACATTGTACGGGAACTGATTGCCCAGAAATATATAATTATCGCCCCTGAATACAGAGGAAGCACCGGTTATGGAAGATCAACATATGAGCTGATAGATTACGGTGGAAGAGAAATTGATGATGCAAATGAGAGCAGAAAGTATATGCTTGAAAACTATACGTTTATAGATAAAGAGAGGGTCGGTATTCTTGGATGGAGCCATGGAGGTTTGATCACTCTTATGAATATTTTCAATTATCCGGAAAAATATAAAGTAGCATATGCCGGTGTCCCTGTCAGTGATCTGATAGCAAGGATGGGTTATATGACTGACAGCTACAGGAAACTTTATTCCGCCCCTTATCACATCGGTAAAACTGCAAACGAGAACGTAAACGAATACAAAAGAAGATCTCCCGCCTGGAATGCTGAAAAACTCAAAACCCCGCTTCTCATCCATACAAATACTTCAGATGACGATGTTAATGTTCTTGAAGTTGAACACCTTATCAAATCTTTAAAAGCGGCAGGGAAAAAATTTGAATACGAAATATTTAAAGATGCTCCCGGAGGACACAGTTTTGACCGCCTCGACCTGATGATGGCAAAAAAAATAAGGTTAAAGATCTACAATTTTCTTGCATCCAGATTAAAGCCCCCTTTCATCCTTAAAACTATTAATGATCTTAACCGGGCCGGTTACCACGGTTATGGGAATTAGTAACTGACAAAACTGAGATTTGCAAGTGTGGTATTGACTTCTGGATAATTTGTGTTAATATTGAAAAATAAAGTTTTTGTTTTTTTTTATAGATATTTTTTTTTTTTTTTGTTTTAATATTAATGAAAAAATTTTGATATCATTAAGTTGTGGGAGATTCAGCCTTGATGGAGGCTTGAGAATAAATTAGGAGGAAGAACTATGAACAAAACAGAGCTAATTCAAAAACTGGCGAAAAAAACAGGTTTGACAATGAAGGATTCCGAAGCTGCAGTAAATGCAATTTTTGATGCAAAACCGGGCGAAGGTATCGTTGCTGTCGAGCTTGATGCCGGCAGAAAAGTAACAATTCCTGGATTTGGAGTGTTCAAAACTGTCGCCAGAAAAGCACGTACCGGAATCAATCCGAAAACCGGCCAAAAGATCCAGATAGCTGCAAAGAACTATCCCACGTTCAAAGCAGGAAAAACTCTCAAAGACAGAGTAGCCAAATAAGAGACAGGAAAAACATAAAGCATAAATACATCTTATTCCCCCCTTGCGGGGGAATAAGAGCTTTATGAGAAATTGTCTATATCTGTACTAAAAAGTTTTATTTAATCCTCTTAATTAAAAAATTATTTTTTTACAAAATTATATGTATAAAAGGAGAATTATATGGAAACAATTAAAATAGTTGAACTCATAGGTAATTCAAAAAAGAACTGGGAAGATGCTGCACAGAATGCAGTGGAAGAAGCATCAAAAACCATTAGCGGTATTACCGGTGTGGAAGTTCTGGCGCAGACAGCGAAAGTTTCCAAAGGTAAGATCGTAGAGTACCGTACGAACCTGAAAGTAGCTTTTCTGGTAAAAGATAAAAGATAGCAGGGCTTCTGTTTCATCCCCTCATGTTTCATATTTTGAATATTTAATACCGGTATATCTTATCTGATAACAAGCATTTTTATTTCGGTCATATCCTCCATTGCATACCTGATCCCCTCCCGGCCAATACCGCTCTCTTTCACTCCGCCATAAGGCATATGATCGATCCTCCACGAGGGAACATCCCCGATAATCACTCCTCCTACATCCAGCCTGTCCCACGCTTTATTTATCTTGTAAATATCCTTTATGAACAGCCCCGCCTGAAGTCCGTAAACACTGTCATTGATCTCATCAAGAAGTGAATCAAAATCATTAAATCCGGAAAGTACCGCAACAGGTCCGAAAGCTTCTCTCCTGCATATGTCTGCACTTTTGGGTACATTCTCAAGTAAAGTTGCCTCATGTACTGATCCATTTCTATTTCCACCGCATAATATCCTACCGCCGGACGAGACAGCAGTTTTTATCCATCCGGACAACCTTTCCGCTTCTTTTTCAGATATCATCGGGCCAATAAAAACATCCTCCTCTTTTGGATCTCCACTCTTTAATTTCACGGTTTTTTCAACAAGAATTTTTTTGAATTTATCATAAACATCATCATGAACCATTATCCTCTGAACACTGACACAGCTCTGACCGGATTGATAAAAAGCTCCTGAAATTATTCTGTCAGAAGCATCATCCAGATCCGCATCATGATCCACCACACACGCAGCATTACCTCCAAGCTCCAGAACAACCTTTTTCTTCCCAGCTTTAGACTTCAAATCCCACCCGACGGAAGGAGAACCTGTAAAACTTAATAGATTTATCCTCTCATCTTTCACTAAATTTCCGGCTTCAGCCCCGGGAACCGGCAGAATAGAGAAAGCCCCTTTGGGAATATCGGTTTCAGCTAATATTTCACCAATTATTAATGCACCGACAGGAGTGAGTGATGCCGGTTTAAGGACAAAAGGGCATCCTGCTGCAATGGCCGGAGCAATTTTATGAGCAACCAGGTTAAGGGGGAAATTAAACGGCGATATAAGTGAAACTACTCCTACCGGAAACCGCTTCCACATCCCCCTGATCCCTTTACCTCTTTCAGAAATATCCATAGGGATTATTTCGCCTCCGATCCGGACAGATTCTTCTGCTGCAATTCTAAAAGTATCAATAAGCCTACCCACTTCCCCCCTGCTGTCCTTTATCGGTTTCCCTGCCTCTATGCACAGCACATTAGCCAATTCATCTTTCATCCCGGAGAACTTTTTTATACAAAATTCAAGTACATCACGTCTCTTATAAGAAGGAAAGTCTGCCATTGATCTCCTGGCATCAAATGCGTTACTGATAGCATCAGCGATCATTTTCTCATCTGCAAGAGAAACCTCGGCATACTTATCACCGGTGTACTTATCAAACACCGGAAGCTGTCTTCGGGTAAAAACGGGTCTCCCGCCCAAATATAGAGGATATTTCTTATTTGACATCATTATTCTCCTGATAATATTAACTATACCTTAACTGAAAATAATTCAAGAGGAGGAAATATTCAAGGAAAGTCAGAAGATAAAAAAAAGGCCGTCCCCGAAGGGACGGCCCGTATGTTAATACCGTTGGTTTACGATATTAGAAGTTAACTCTGATACCGAACTGGAAGATTCCGGGATTCAGAATTCTCAGAGGCTCATTATAGTTAGAAGCCGTGAGTGATGTTTCAACAAGCAGTGTTGTGTTGTTATTGGTTACGTTGTAACCGTCAACGAAGAATGTTGTTGTTACTGTATCTGATACCTTGAATGTCTTCTCAAGTCCGAGTGAAAGCATCCAGAATGTCGGAAGCCTGTTGTCGCCGAACTTCTCGCCGGCAGGATACATATTTGTCCAGCCAAGGCCGTTTCCTCTGTAAACACTTTCGTGGAACGGAAGAACATATCCTTCTCTTGCCTGGAAAACACCAGTTACATTGATGCCCCATGGTAACTGATAGAGTCCTGATAGTTTGAACTGCCATCTTGCGTTAACATAGATGCCTGAAAGACCTGATGAACCTGAAACTGCAGGCGCTCTTACAGCACCGTTAAAGTATTCATAGTTGGTCAGATCGCCATTGTTGTAATCGGCCTTTGCATAGTTAGCTTTCCAATCTGCATATGTGAATGAAGCGTCAAGCATCCATTTGTCTGAGAACTTCTTTGAAAAGATGAACTGCAATGCCATGTATTCATAGTTGGTGTCACCATCATAGTTGGTGTAATAACCAAATGATGCAGGCCTTGCATACCTGTTATAAAGAGGAACTGTTGAGCCATCATCAAATGTGTATGTTCCTTCATAGAAGTTAGCTGCGCTCTCCTGTGTCCCATCTTCGAAAAGAGCAATATATCTTACCAGGTTGTGGTTCTTTTTGTAAAAACCTGTGATACCAACCGCAAGATCTGTACCAAAAGCTTTCTCAAATGATACGGTCAACTCATCAAGAAGAGGTGAGTTGAAGTCCGGATCTGTCTGATGTTTGTTCCAGCCTTTTGAATAGTCGATCTTATCTGTGTTCCACCAATAATAATAATCAGCGATCTCATCATAATTGATCATATCATCATTGTTGAAGTCACCCTTCCACCATACATCTGTTTCTCTGTAGGGCCAGAATCTGTTGGTCAAAGCGTTACCACTCTGTCCGCCATATCTTGCAACTGACATTTTTACAACATTTTTGCCGTCGCCGCCTATGTCATATGTAAGTGAAAGTCTTGGTGAGATAACTTTATATTCCTGAGGTGAGTCTCCGCCCTGAACGAGCAGGTCGCCCAGAACATTATTGAACATTTTTTCACCATGATGAGGACTTCCCGGTTCATACCAGGTAAATCCCTGCTGAAGCTGTTCATTAAGTGTACCGCTTTCATGGTCATATCTAACACCGAGGTTAACGGTAAGTTTACCGAATGTTGCCGTGTCTGATATGTACAAAGACATTCTGTTGAAGTCTGCATTATAGAAAGGGTTGGGAATCAGCCATGCACCTGTAGGTGACGAAGGATAATAGAAAGCTATCCTCTGGTTGGGATACATTGTCTGTGTGGTTGTTGTGCCATTGTAATAGTCGACACCAAACCTGATCTCATGGTCACCGCCAATAACGCCTTCTGCGAAGTAGTTACCATTCACTGAAAGGTTAAGTGTGTTCCTATTGGTGATATAGTGATACAGTGATCCACCGTAGTACAATGGTGAATAGAAATACTGCCACTCAGCACCGGCATTGATGTTATTCTCATCGAGATCTGATCCTCTTGGATCGAGAACAAATCCGCCATCTGTATAAGCGAACTTAGCTGTTAACATCAGGTTGCCCATTACATGCTGTAATGATCCTGTGTATACCCAGCCCGGTCCATCCTGGTCAAACAGTGTACCTGCATCCTGCTGTGCTCTTGAAAGAACTGGTTCTTCCCCATTTCTTCTTTGCATCGTGTGACAGATGTAAGTCACCTGATGTGTTGCCAAGCTGGAAGTTAGCTTTTACATAACCGGATACCAGCCATGTGGCATCTTCGTCGCCAACAAGTGTTCTTCCGTGAATGTCCTGAATAGCATATGATCCGAAGAACCATAATTTATCCTTTACAATAGGACCACCAAAGTTGATACCATACTGGTATAACCTGTTGATTCCGGGGGAGTTCCAGCCTCTGGCTACATAGTAGTCAGGAAGATCCTGGGTCATTTCCCAAGCTTCATCTTCCACATAAAGGTGAAAGTCGCCGCTGTATCTGTTACCTGCTCTCTTTGAAACGAAGTTCAGCTGTACACCACCTGTCTGAGCTGTAATATCGTTGTTGCCCAGGGTGATCTGAAGTTCTTCATAAGCATTAACGTTCAGATATCCGGGTGCAGCTCCGATTGCAGACGGGTCTGTAATGTTAGCACCGTCAACGTTCCATGTCGTATCATCATCTGATGCTCCATGACCGTACATTGAGGACTGCTGACCTGACTCGGCTCCACCAACGTCTTCTCTGTCCATCATCATACCGGGAACCAGGTTCATTACTGTCCATGGGTTCCTTGCGGTAGGAAGTGACTGGATCATCTCTTTCGAGACGTTAACTGAAACTGTTGTCTTCCTTGTGTCAACTGCGCTGGCCTGACCTTTAACTTCGACAACCTCTTTCAACTGGGTCGTCTCCATCTGTACGTTAAATGTCTTGTTCTTACCAACATAAAGTCTGATAGCCTTCTGAATTACAGTTTTGAACCCTTCGAGCTCAAACTTTAATTCAACGACTCCCGGGGGAACCTGAAGGAATCTGAAGTTTCCCTGTTCGGAAGTAACTGTAACTTTCTTACCGATCTGTTCACCGGTTAAGGTTACTGCAACTCCGGGGATGGCTGATCCATCAGGCAGTACTACTGTACCGTAGATGTCAGCTGATGCGCCCTGTGCGAATCCCAGTCCTGAAAGAACTGCAACCGCTACGAGCAGTGTGAATAGCTTTTTCATATAAACCTCCTTTAAGTTTATGGGCTTATAATCAGCAATATTGATACCAATTCTTTAAAGTGCCTATATATAAAGCAATTATGGTTTCAGTTGATACTTAATCCAATATTTTGAATTTATACTTCAAATTGATGAACAATATTACAAAATGTGTGAATTCAATACACTTTTTTGTATACAATCTCCTGATGAGAGACTAAACTGAACTTCATAATAAACTTGAATCTCCTGCAAATACTGTTGCTTAAAATTTATTTTGCCATGAAAATATCGTATAATTCTTATCAAAGGCAAATAAAATGAAAAAGTATATAATAATTCAAGTTTTCTTCCTGATATTTTTCTCCCTTTTCCTTCAGGGGCAGGGTAAGAAGAACATCTTATTGATAACAATTGACACATTGAGGTATGACAGATTAAGTATTTACAATGATAAGTTCGTGAAAACCCCGAATATAGATAATCTGGCAAAAAAGGGGGCGGTTTTTGAAAGAGCATTTGCCCATACTCCGATAACTCTCCCATCGCATGCAAATATTCTCACCGGCACAACCCCGCTTTATCACGGGATAAGTGATAACAACAGGTTCCGCTTGGATGACAAATTTCTTACACTTGCCGAACATCTGAAAAAGAATGGATATAAAACTGCTGCGTTCACAGCTTCTTTTGTACTTAATGAATACTTTAAATTAAATCAGGGGTTCGATCTCTACAGCGGCCCGGAGAAAAGCAATGAGCTGAAAGCTGAGGAGATCATAAAACCTTCAGTTAAATGGATAAGGGACAATAAAGGCCCATGGTTTCTCTGGATTCATGTCTGGGACCCTCACACCCCATATTCACCACCGGAACCTTTTAAAACCCGGTTCAGTTCAGATCTGTATTCCGGAGAAGTCGCCTACACTGATTCTCAACTCGGGACATTGTTCGACTTCATGGAAGATTCCGGGCTCATGAAAAACACATCAATAGTAATTACCGGAGATCATGGAGAGGCCCTTGGTGACCACTACGAACTGGAACATGGTTACTTCGCGTACAACTCGACAATCCATATCCCCCTAATTATTTACGATCCCTCTATCAAAAGCTCAACCATATGCAACAATGTTTCACATATTGATATCTTTCCAACCCTGTGCAATCTTGCAAAAGTCAGCACTCCTTCACACATCCAGGGGAAGTCTCTTCTCCCATTGATGAAAGGAGAAACGTGGGAAGAGGAGACAATATATTTCGAGTCAAAACTAGCCTATTACAGCAGAGGCTGGGCTCCCCTTGACGGTTTTATAAAAGAGGACCAGAAGTTTATCAATCAGCCTATAAAAGAACTTTACGACCTCAAAAAAGATTTTTCTGAAAAGAGGAATATTATTTCAGGAGTTACAGATTGCTGAGCTTTTCAATACTCTCACACCTCTGATCTCAAGCCTGACCGGAGCGGACAGGGATCTTTCAAAAAAGAAAATTGACCCTAAAGCACTAAAAAAGCTAAAAACATTTGGTTACCTGACTGGGGTTGTACAGAAGAAAAAATCGGTTTTCACTAAAGAGGATGACCTGAAAGTAATGCTCCCCATACAGCTTAAACTTACAAAAGCCAGATCTCTTGAAAATAAGGGGAAGCACCAGGAAGCTCTTGAGATCTTCATGGAAGTTAAGGCCCAAAAACCCGAAAACATTAGCACTTATGTAAATATGGCAGAGCTTTACCATAAAACAAACAGGGTCAAAGACGGACTGGATACAATCGAAGAGGGGCTGACTAAAAGTCCCACAAACACAGAATTGCTGCTCAGAAAAGGGATCCTGCTGGTGGTTGATAATCAGTTAGGAGAGGGCGAAGCGATTCTTCAGGATTTACTGAAAAAAGACCCGGAAATAGGTGAAGCATGGAACTATCTCGGCATCTCATTCTTCAAACGCGGCCTGATGGACAAAGCACTGGAAGCTTACAGAAATTCTGAAAAAATTGACAGTACAAATGCTGTTCTGTTCAACAACCTTGGAACACTTTTTCTTAGAAAATACCTTAAGGGAAAGGATCCTTACTTTAAAGAGAATGCTCTTCTGTACTTCAAAAAAGCTCTTTCACTGAACAGCAGACTCCCTTCCGCCCTGAACGGGATAGGTGCGGCCTATAGATTTTCCGGAGACAAAAAAGAGGCAATTAGATACTGGAAAGATGCCATAAAGTACAAACCCGATTTTATTGAAGTTTATTTCAATCTGGGTATCACACTTATGGAGACAGGGGAGAGAGCTGAAGCCCGGCACTATCTGGATATCCTGAAGGAAAAGTTTTACCAAAAATTGAATCAGCGAAGCAGAAATCAGCTGGACAGACTATTGTCCGGTTTAAATTAGTGTCAATTTTTATTGCCCGGCAAATATTGAAAGTCCATTTTTATTCACATATAATCAATTATGTATTTTTACTCGATAAAATATAGACTGACAATCAAATCACATAAAAACAATCGGAGATAATTATGGAACATCAGACACAGATATTACTGGTCATGTTCGGATATATGACCCTTCTGGTTCTCTGGGGATTATACCAGGGCAGAAAAGTTAAAACCGGCTCTGACTATGCTATTGCGGGCAGAGATCTTCCAGGATGGGTAGCTGCGCTCTCCGAGCGGGCTACCGGAGAATCATCATGGGCTCTTCTGGGGCTGCCTGGTGCAGCATACGCTACAGGCCTTACTGAGATCTGGACCGCAATCGGCTGTGTGGCTGGTATTATCACAGCCTGGGCTGCTCTTGCCTGGCGTCTGCGCAGCGAGGCGGAAAAATACAATGTAAACACCTATACAGAATATATTGCCAAAAAACACAGTGAAATGTCCAAATGGATAAGAATAATCGGAAGTATGACCATTGTATTTTTCTTTTTCTTTTATGTTGGAGCACAATTCCTCGGGGGTGGCAAAACTTTACATACAATGTTCGGAATAGATCCGAAATGGGGCATGCTGATCACTGCAATTATAATAATTCCATACACTATTTACGGAGGTTTCCGCAGTGTCGTGTACACCGATGTGATTCAGGCGATCGTTATGATAACTACTCTGATAGTCGGTCCGCTGGTAGGTATCTGGTACATATCCAGCCACAATACCCTGTTTGCCAAATCAATTCCCGAAGCCCTCTCCAGGGCCGGAACCGACTACACGTCCTTAACAGGCGCCGCCTCAGGATTCGCAGCCGGAGTAGTTATACTGGCAGGATTTTCCTGGTTTTTCGGATACCTGGGGGGCCAGCCGCAGCTAAGTATGAGGTTCATGGCAATCAAGAATGCTAAACAGGCCAGAAAGGCCAGAAATATAGGCATTGCCTGGACTGTAATTGCATATATCGGAGCTCTATCTATAGGTTGGATCGGAATTGCCATATTCGGACCTAGCGGTCTTGCGGATCAGGAGTATGTAATGCCTGCAGTTCTGTTGAAAATATTCCCGCCCGCCATAGCTGCAGTTCTGATAACCGGCGCCATCGCAGCTATGATCTCAACAGCTGATTCCCTCCTCATTCTATCCGCTACCGAATTGTCGGAGAATCTGATCAAACCTCTGACAAAACCGGGGAAAAACACAGAAAAGAACTCCCTTACCAGATCCAGGATTGTGACCGCGTTGCTGGCTTCAATAGCATTGATCCTTGCATATGTCTCACCTTCACAATTGATTTTTTCCCTGGTCGGGTGGGTATGGGCAGGTGTTGGAGGTACATTCTCTGTTATTATCCTCCTGACCCTGTTCTGGAAAAGATTTCATGGCAAAGCAGTATTGGTAACCCTAATATCAGGACTTCTGTTCACTATCTTGTGGAGTCTTACGGGAATGGACGAGGTAATAACCTCACGGCTGCTCAACTTTTTTGTAACGGGATTGGTCGCTGTAATATCTGCATTTGTCCTTAAAAAAAAAGAAGTATAAGTCAGCAGGACTTTTATTACCAGACTTAATGATACCCTGCAGCCTGCCGGAACTTACATTATTTATTTTGTTAAAAATTGTTTTTGTCGGCAAATTACTGTAAAATATTCTGTTATTTCAGGAGAAAAAAATGACACAAAATAAAAGAACCAATTCATTGTTCATAATTATTATTTTAATTATTATATATACATTTTCGCCAGCTGAAACACTACCCCCCGGAGTATCAATTCACAGACTGGATAACGGTATGGAAGTCCTTCTTATAAAAAATCCGGGGCTCCCGATGACAGGTGCGAACATGATCGTCAAAGTCGGATCAGCATATGAAACATTTGCATCAAGCGGAATGAGCCATATGCTTGAGCATCTCCTTTTTAATGGTACAACCACAAGGACGCAAAAAGAGTTATATGATGAAACAGACAGGATCGGCGGATACAATAACGCCAATACTTCAGATTATTATACTAATTTTATGATGGTCACACCTGCAGAAAATTTTGAAAGAGGTCTGGTCCTACAGGCGGATATGCTTTTTAATTCAATTCTTCCGGAAAAAAAATTCGAAAAGGAGAAAGGGATAGTTCTTGAGGAAATATCCAAAAGCCTTGCAGAACCAAGAGAACAGATAGAGAGAAATCTGATTTCAATTATCTATAAGGGACATGCACTCTCTCTCCCCACTCTCGGGACTTATTCGACGATCAAAGCTATGAACAGAGATGAAGTATATTCCTTTTTTAAAAACAACTATGTTCCGAACAATATGATACTGAGTGTGGTCGGGGATTTTAAAACCACTGAAATGCTTGATTTGATAAACAGGGTGTATGGAAGCCGTCAGGCAACTAACGTTAACAGACCCGTCAACCCGGAATGGCTGACCGGTTTCAGAAAAAACATTGCAGAGGACCTCCCTTCAGGTATCTGGTACAGATCTTACGGAGGAAATGAACTGATAATTCATGATCTCTATTTGGTTAGGCCGGATCTCACCCCCCCCCATGTAAAACTTATTGAATTATTATTAAAAGATGAATCAAAAAAAATATTTAAAATACTGAATTCTGAATTTCCGGAAAACCTGAAAGATGTAAAAATGACCCTCCGCAATTCTCCCTTCAGAAATTTCGTCGAGATCAAAACTACATTAAAAAAGAAGATGGACGCAGAAAAAATTTCTAAAAGAGTGAGATCTTTTATGGGCACTCTTATTCTAAACCCGAATGATGAAATAATAATCTCCGAAACCCTCAAGTCAAAGACCGACTATCTGAAAAATATTGAGAAACCTCATATGTTCGGGATCTATAACGCATACAACCTGGCTGTTCATGGAATAGAGTCCGTCCTGTCGCTGTACAGCGGTGCTGAACTTAAAAATGCTGCTTCAGAGCTGAAAGAGATCAAATTCTTGTCTTCTCCCGTCACCCTTATTCAGAACCCTTCGCAAAAAGATACAACTGAAACTGAAAGCGGGAGCACAAAAACAGAGATATTCAGTGATGCTGAAAAGGGGAAATCCCTTATAATCACTGATAACGGAGGACCTGAGCTTCTCGCTATACACTATATGTTCAAGCACAAGGCAATGCTGGAATCCAGATTCGGGAAAAACATAGCTACTGTACTTCATCAGTGTTTCGGTAACAGATTGAAATCCCCGGAGATATCAGATAAGACCTCTGAATTCGGTCTTACTTACAAAGTGAACGACAACCCTTTCTTCCCTATGGATGATATATATCTCCATCCGGATTTTGGTTATATCAGGGTAGAAGGAATTGCAAAAGATGTCCCGGCCGTGATCAGGATTCTCAATTCGGAATTAAAAAAGTTCACACCATCAGAGGAAGAATTTAAAAAAGCATACTCCGAGATCAAGCGTATGAGGTCACCTATGATGATGGGTGACATGGCAAAGAAATTATTCGATAGAATATATTCTTCAGAAGTAATTGAAAAAAACAGATACGAACCCGGGCCGGACGATATAACTTATGATAACCTTATTAAATTTTCAGAAGAATATTTCAACTCAGGTAATGTGATCATTGCTGTTTCATCTCCGGAAAAAACGGAGGTTGTAAACAAATCATTCGACAACTTTTTCACAGGTGAAAAACCTGATGAAACATCACCATGGGATCCCGGCTTCAGTATGAGAGAAAAATCCGTAAAGATCGAAAAGGACGGTATGGGTAAAAGGTCATACCTTTTCTGGGGCTACACAAAAAAAACAGATCCCGGAGACAGAACTGCTCTTCAGGCCCTCTCATTATTCCTTTCAGACAAAATTGTTTTTGACATCAGGGAGAAGAGGGGTATGGCATATAGAATGAGCGCAGGCATAAATTTGAAGGGGGACAAAGCATTGTTTTATATCAACATGGGAACACGCCCTGAGAACAGGGATAAGCTTCTCCCCGATTTTCCCGGTTTTTTCAAAAAAAATTCCGCCGATAAACTTACCGATAAAGAACTTGAGAGACTTATCAGCATGTATCTCGGAAGAATGAAATTCAGGAGGCTTTCAAGCATTAACAGAGCATATTATTTATCACATTCGCTTTATTTCAACGGAGATATAAACTCTGATAATGAATTTTTTAAAAAATTGAAAAATACAGAAGCGGCGGATGTAAAGAGAGTAGCAAAGAAATATCTGGGACCTGAGAACCCTCTGACAATTATTGTCCGATAATCTCTTTAAGGATAACAGCAAAAGCCCCTGCCGGATCTTTACTTGCAGTTATCGGGCGGCCTATAACAAGATAATCCGCCCCTGCTTCTACTGCCATTTTCGGAGTAAAAACCCTCTTCTGATCCCCTTTTGCCGCCCAGTGAGGCCTTATCCCCGGAGTGACCAGCCTGATCTGTCCTCTGAACTTCTCTCTCAACGGTTTTATCTCCATCGGTGAACATACAAATGAATCAAGTCCGGATTCAACTCCCAGTGAACATAACTTCACAACCGCATCATTTGTTGTCATTTCAACACCGGTTTGAGACAGATCCTCATCGGAAAAAGAGGTAAGCACCGATACTCCGAGAATCTTCATATCGGTGGAATCCTTTGATGCGAGTACGGCTTTTTTTATCATCTCTCTGCCGCCGCTGAGATGTATCGATAAGAACCTGGGGTCATAAATCATTGATGATTTTACTGCCCAGAAGACCGTATTCGGAATATCCTTGAATTTCAGGTCGAGAAATACATTTTTTTTCTTTTTTTTTAACAAATTTAGGATCTCCGGGCCGTAGTTCAGAAATGCCTGCAGTCCAACCTTATAAAAAGTCGCCTCCTTCAAAGTTTCAACCAGAGCCTGCGCAACCTCAAACCTGTCAAAATCAAGAGCAACTATTATTCTCTCTCTCATATCTCAAGTCCTCCTCTGATATCCTCCAAATTATTTATTCCTAATTCATCCATCAATGCCCCGGTCTCATTTATAATCCTGACCGAACCTGTAGGTTCTACGATATTTACTGTACCTGTCTGGACCGCAGCAGCACCGGCAAGGATAAATTCAAGGACATCCATTCCCGTCATAATTCCCCCTATCCCTATTACAGGAATATTCACAGCACTTGCAACTTCCCACACAATTTTTAATGCAAGAGGTTTAATAGCCGGCCCGGACAGCCCGGCAAAAAAATTATTAAAGATTGGCTTTCTGTTTTTAACATCAAGGGCCAGCCCGAGAAAAGTATTAACAACCGAAATTGCATCAGCTCCTGCTTCTTCCGCAGAACAGGCAATTGAAGCCACATCTGAAACATTGGGTGACAGTTTTACTATCAATGGCTTTTTGGTGTTCTCTTTTACAAGTTTTACTACTCTCTTTGTGTCGTGAATACTCTGAGCCGGGCAGCTTCCTCCGGCCCGGACATTCGGACACGATATGTTAAGCTCAAGCATCGAGACCTCATCCATAACATCAAAAACCTTTGCTACTTCGAGATACTCTTCATCTGAACCACCGCAGACATTTACAATTATCGGGGTTGAAGTTTTTGAAGCGACATCCCTGATAACAGGAACAAGCCCTTCGGCACCGGGTCCTGCAAGACCGATAGAATTCAACAGGCCTGATGGTGTTTCCCATATCCTCGGCGGAGGGTTCCCACCCCTCTCATCTCTATAGACCCCTTTCATCACAAAAGCACCCAGAAGATCGAGGTCGAAGAATTCAAGGAACTCTGAACCGTAACCGAAAGTGCCGGAAGCAGGAATTACCGGATTTTTCAACTTCGAAAATCCGAGGTCAGCAGTCAGGTCTGCCATTCGATCTCCTCCATTCTGAAAACCGGGCCGTCCGAACAGACTTTTTTGTATTTCCCGTCACTCCCCTTCACAACACAACTGTAGCAGATCCCGAATCCGCACCCCATAAAAGCTTCAAGCGACACGAAGTTATCGGTTTCAACGCTTCCAATCTCCTTATGCAGAGATTCGAACATTTTATCCGGTCCGCAGGAGAAAGTTACACTTATATCATTTCTCTCTATTATTTTTTTTATATCTGTAACAACCGATCCTTTATTAAATGCTGAACCGTCGTCCGTATAAAGTGCTGTCTCTTTTAAAGGGAATCCCCCCAATTCCTTTGTGAACAGGAGATCACCTTTTGATCTTGCACCATAGATCAGTGATACATTATTTGAAGCTGAAAATTTCTCAGCAGCAAAAAACAGCGGGGCTATCCCTCTGCCCCCCCCAACCAATAAAATATTTTTGTTAGTGTATTCAGGGAATGAATTGCCCAGGGGACCAACTACCATTAGTAAGTCTCCTTCTCTTTTGCCTGCAAGGAGCAGACTGCCTTTCCCGACAACCTCATAGTAAATATAAAAACAATCTTTATCCTTCCTGAAAATACCAAAAGGCCTTTTCAGAAGAGGGTCGTTCTCTCCAGACACAGCGATCATAACAAAATTTCCTGGACTGCAATTATCTGATATATATTCAGATCTGATCTTCATAAGAAAATATCTTTTATGAATTTCAGTGTTGGAAACGATGATACATTCTTCTTCTCTCATGGGCAGATTATCCCATTCCACAGGATGAAAGTAAACCCGGCAGGATTGAAATATTTTCCTGTTTTCACTAAAATATACAGGGGAGATCAGAATGAAAGAGATCAATACCAGCATCACAGAAGTTACAGTATTTATCAACAAAGCAAAAATCAGAAGATCCGGCCATTTATCCCTGAATCAGGGAAAAGAGTTGATCTCGGTCTCGGGGCTTCCCCAGGGACTGGATCCGGATTCGGTAAGGGTAAAAGGTACAGGATCTTCCCCTGTTAAAATGTTCGGAATAGATGTCAGGAGAACATTCTCAAAAGATATACCTGAGGGAGTTGTAAAAGAACTTACTGACAAAATTGAAAAACTTAAAGAAAAAAAGACTAAGCTGTGTGATCAGAAAGATCAACTGGATAGAAAACAGAAGCATTTTGACGGATTATGGAAATCTACCAGAATCTTCGCTTCCGGCTTTGCAAAAGGTGAAATTTCTATAGAAAGCCACAAAAATTTGACGGAATTCCTTATGAAGGAGGGGGATATCCTCCTGAATGAAAAAAGGAAAAAGGAGAGAGAAGAAAAAGATCTGGACAAAGAAATAAAGAAGCTGCAGGAAGAGCTTGAGCTGGCGAACAATTCAAAACCGAGGGAAAGATATGCAGCAGATATATCAGTTAATGCGGAGAAACCATGTAAATTCAATTTAGAATTGACATACAATGTACGGGGAGCATCCTGGAATCCGGAGTACGATATAAGGATCGGAAAAGCTGACCTCCAGATAGATTATATGGCATCTGTAAAACAGAGGACCGGCGAAGAATGGAAAAATGTGGAAATCCAATTATCTACATTTTCGCCTTCAGGGACTTCATCAGTTCCCGAACTTGACCCTTGGTTTATATCACCGGCAAAAGGCAAAGCAGGAAGTCTTGATGAAACCAGAGACAGCAGTTCTTTTGCCGCTTCCGCAATAATGATGCCGGATGAAAAAATGTCCTACTCTGATGTGCTGAAAGAAGAGTTCCCTGAAGTAATCGATTCAAAATTCGAAGATGCCGGTGTCATTTCTACTGAGACTTCTATCACCTACCGGTTAAAAGAACCTGTTTCAATCCCCTCAGACGGAACTTTTCATAAGGTCAGCATATCCGGTTTGCAACTGAAAAAAGAGCTGAAATATATAACCGCACCGGGAAAAGATGAACGGATATTCAGGATCGCCGAAGCCGTGAACGATCAGCTTTTTCTTCTGCCGGGAAAAGGACAGATATTTGAAGATGAAGAATATATCGGGCCGGTTTTGATCGATCACACATCCCCCGGTGAAAAATTTAAAATATTTGCAGGAAGTGATGACAGGTTAAAGGTTAAAAGAGAGCTTATTTCAAGAGAGGTTGATAAAAAACTGCTCCGTGACAGAAAAAAGATCGATTATTCATTTGAAATTGCCATCGAAAATTTTTCACCCGAATCAAAAGAAGTAATTGTTAAAGATCAGATCCCGATTCCCACCCATGAAGATATTAAGGTCCGTCTCGATAAATGTTCACCGGACACCTCAGAAGCAGATGACCTGAACCGTTTTGAATGGCATATCAATGTAGCGCCTGATGAAAAAAAGACCATCTTATATTCCTACTCTATTGAATTTTCCAGGGAACTGATCATTCCCGGGTTGCCATAATAAAATTTCTTAATTTATCCTTCCCTGATAATTGAAAACACAACAAAAAAAAAGTATTATTTCATTTCGGGGAAAAATGAAGAAGATCTTTATCGATATTTTATCAGTCATCACAATTGCGGTAATTGCTGCTTTTATATTCAATATCGCTTCGGGAAACAGGATAAGCATAACAAAAACATATAAAAAAGTTGAACCTGTTAACCCGGCATATAATATTGAAAAAATTGATATTGAGATATTCAGATTTTACCTGAATAAAGAGGGGAGTATTGTTCTGGATGCAAGGCCGGAGAGTGATTTCAGGTCAGGTCACATACCAGGTGCAAGCAGTTTCAGTATTAACAACTTTGATGCATTGTTCAGTGAGAGGGGTGAACTGCTGAAGTTGGGAAAAACCGTACTGATATATTGTTCCGGCCCTACGTGTGAAGATTCCAGACAACTTGCGGTAAAGCTGTCAGAGAAGGGGATTAAAGATATCTTCGTATTCCCGGGCGGAATGGAGGAATGGATAGAAAGGGGTTTCAAGACCGAAGGAGAAGGTATATAGTAAAATATGTTTAAAATAAAAAACCTGATCAAAAATCAGTTATTTATTCTGATCTGCCGTATCATCCTCGGGTCAGTTTTTATATATGCTTCCGCAGACAAGATCTTCAATCCTGAAGCCTTTGCTGCAATCCTTTCTAATTACAAACTGCTGCCCGATTTTCTTATTTATGCCCCCGCTCTTTTATTGCCCTGGATAGAACTCGTAGCCGGGTCTTTTTTAATCGCGGGAATATTTGTCCGGGGTTCATCTATAATACTTAACGGGCTGCTTATTGTATTTATTTCAGCGATCACAATTAACCTTATTAGGGGAATTAATTTTGACTGCGGATGTTTTTCCACTTCACAGGGAACCGGGAGCAATGTTTATTTTCTCCTAATCAGAGATCTTCTGCTCCTTATTCCCGGATATATAATTTTATTTCACTACAACAGCAGGAGGGAGAATGAAAGTAGAAATCGAAAAAAATAAACTTGAAAAATGGGCTGACTTCATACTTGATCATTCACTCGGAGGTATCACACAGGAAGATGTCGTAATGATAAAAGGGGAGCATATTGCATGGCCTCTGATATCCGTTCTTCAGGACAAGGTCTTTCGTGCCGGAGGAATTGCAGATGTAAATATTGTCGCTCCCGATAATAACAGAGGGCAGGTGTGGGGTGCATCAATTACCAGGAACGGGAGTGTTGAACAGATCGAGAGAACTCCGGAATGGCATAAGATCAGGTATGAATCAATGACCAAATATATAGAGATCCTGGGGTCAGAGTCGCCAGAACTCTTTGCAGACCTTCCTGAAGAGACATCCATTGCCCTTTCAAGGGCTGATCTTTCTTTTAAAAAAATCCGCATGGGAAAGAACTGGGTGCTTACACTTTATCCCACACAAGCTTTTGCAGACATGGAAGACCTGTCATTGGATGAGTACAGCGATATTGTTGTCGGAGCTTCAGTTACAGATCCTGCATTTCTTGATGAAGTTGAAGAACCTGTCTACCGTATCCTTAACAGCACTGACAAAATAAGAATAGAAACGGAAAATTTCACTGACGGCAGGCTTCTGGAATTAAGAATGGATATTTCAGACAGAAATATTATTAAGTGTACCGGACTCAGGAACTTCCCTGATGGAGAAGTATTCACAAGTCCTGATGCAAATTCAGTTGAGGGAGAGATATTTGTCGACCTCCCGGTTTATTATAACGGTGTTACGATCCAGGGGATCTATCTGAAGTTCAAAGATGGGTGTATTACTGAATACAAAGCGGAAAAGGAATTTGAAACACTGAAAAAAATAATTGAGACAGATGAGGGTTCTAAACGGCTCGGAGAAGTTGCATTGGGGATGAACAGCGGTTTAAAAACAGCACTCAAACATCCTCTATTTGTTGAGAAGGTGGGAGGAACTCTCCATATTGCCATAGGAGATTCATATCCGGAGTGTTATGTCGACAATCCGGGAGATGAGAGTAACAAAGACAAACTGGAAAAATTCTATTCGGAAGGGAAAGCGAACAGATCTGCTCAGCATGTTGATATAGTGACCGACTTCAGACCGGGAGGGGCCGGAAGAGCAGTATGGCTTGATAATGTGAAACTTGAAGTAAAAAATAATCTATGGTCCATACCTGAGGAATAGTAGTCAGATAAGGGCTGAAAGATATCTGGGGGAATTAAGACTGAACTCCCCATGGTATTCTATTTTGTTCTTAAGGACCATGAAAACATTCTTCCGGTCTTCATCAGACATAACTTCAAAACTTCCTGACGCCTCATTTCTTTTGGTCCATTCAATAAATTCCAGCCCGGTCTTCCTCAGGATAACCGGCTCATCTCTTCTGCACCGTTCGCATACAATGCCGCGGTAGTCAGGCATAACCCAACCTTTCAGCAGATCTGTCCGATGGCAGGCTAAGCATCTTTTTGTCTCAAACATCATGCCTTCGATACGCAGTATCCAGATCATAAAATATAAAAGCAGCTGAGTCATATCAACCTCCTCTTCGCTGCTTACGAGGATAGACTTTGTTAGTTTATATATTCTTTCAGTATTAAAATTCTGAGGAATAAATTTCATGAGAATCTCAGCAATAAGATAAAAGTAGAATATTCGCCCCGGATTGGAAACTGTTTCAAAATAACTTGTGATCACATCCCCTTTTGATAGAGTAGCCAGATCTCTGTCCTCTTTTCTGTAGAAAAAAAATTCCCCTTCGGTAAATAGTTCCAACATGGAGCCGAAACGGTTCTTCCCTTTGGAAGAGCCCGGAGCCACAATTTTAATTATCCCGTCTCCGGAAGTTAAAAGATGTACGATCTTATCCTGTTCATTGAATACATAAGATCCGATTACAATTGCCTGTGCGGATTCCAGGGGCATATTCTAGATCAGGACCAGAGTCGAGATCCCGAGGAAGAAGAACAACCCGAGCACATCTGTCAGCATGGTAACAATCATTCCGGAAGCAAGAGCCGGGTCCATTCTGAACTTTTTAAGTGCTATCGGAATGATCGTTCCGAATAGAGAACCCATTATCAGGTTGAAAACAATTGCTCCGCCGAATATCAGGCCTACCTCCCATTTTTTGAAAAGGAGAAATGTGAGTATCGAGGAAATTCCGCCGATGATCAAACCATTTCCCAAACTGACAAAAACTTCCTTAAAAAGTATCTTCTTCGATCTCTTCCACTCAAGAGTCCCAATAACAATTTCCCGAACCATAATCGCAACAGTCTGATTTCCTACAACCCCTCCGATAGCAGGGACGATGTGCATAAGAACTGCTATAAGGATAAATTGCTCTATGGTTCCTTTGAACAAAGATATAACAACAGCAGACAGAGAAGTTGTAAAAAGACTGAGGAATAACCAGGGCATCCTTTTAATAATTGATTTCCCGACACTGAGTTCAACGCTATAGTCCTGAGTAACACCGGCTAACTTATATATATCCTCCGTCGCCTCATCGTGGATAATATCAATAACATCATCTACGGTTACAACTCCGACAAGTTTGTTAAGATCATCAACTACCGGAATTGCAAGCAGATTATAATTGGCAACAACTTTCGCAACTTCTTCCTGATCCGTGAAAACATCCACTTTATAGACATCTGTGTTCATAATATCTTTCAGAGTCATTTTAGACTTGATCAGGATCAGTTGTTTCAGGGAGACAACTCCTACCAGCCTCTCCTCATCATCTATAACATAAAGGTAAAAAGGCACCTCTACCTCTTCGCCTGCAAGCTGAATTGCAGAGATCGCATCTGCAGCGGAAGTCACCCCCGACAGTGCAAGAAAGTCAGAGGACATGATCCTTCCTGCCGATTCCTCAGGGTAAGAAAGCTGTTCCTGGAGATCTACTACCTCCTCGTTCTTCATTTTCTTAAGAATATCTATCTGAAGATCCTCGTTGAAGAGAGGGATCAGCGATGCCGCATCATCTGAGGACAACTCATTCAGAATCGGGACAATTTCTTTGAGATTAAATCCGGACATGATCTCAACTGCTAATTCCGGTTTTATTTCACTTATTATTTCGGCAAATTTAGGTAGTTCAAGTTTTTTATCAAAGAAAAGCTGGAAAACTATTTGCCGTTCAGAACTATTTAAATGCTCAATTAATGTAGCAACATCTGCATAGTGAAGTTTCTTTAGAGCATTCCACAAATGCCCCAGGGTACGCAGTTTGATAAACTGCTTTGTAAATCTCAGCAGTTTTTCCAGTGCTACATCTTTCATTCAGGGTCCCCCTATTCAATCTCTTTTTTATCGATCTTGCTTTTCCCTTCTGTAAGGAATCCAATCAGTTCCTCAACTTTGTCCGGTTTTACAGTTATCCCCTTTTTCGTTGGTCTCCATTCTCCGTTGTCGGCGAGGTAATAGATCCTCACGGAAATGAAATCCGACCCTTTGTAATTACTTGCTTCAACTCTGAGTCTTTCCGTATCATTTCTTTCGATTTCACCAATAATCATTATTTCACCTCTAATCAGTATAATTATATTTAACACTTTTTTATTCCATGGTCAATATTGATGCTGGAAAGTTCTATCCTGAATGCCTTTTTGGAAATCAAAGTCCATTTAATATTGATTTAAATGAATTATTATATTATATTTTTTCTATGCGGTTTATTCTGAACATACCTAATACATTGAGCATTATGAGGATTCTCCTTATAGCACCGATTTTTGTTCTGATCATCTACTCTACACCCGGAAATTACTGCTTGCTTATTGCAGTATACTTCTTTTCCATTTTATTCGATTTTCTTGACGGATACATTGCAAGACGGTATTCCATGGAAACAGATATGGGAAGGATTCTTGACCCTGTAGCTGACAAATTGTTGATGTTCTTTATCCTGATAGCTCTAATTATTAAAACAGATTTCCCACTCTGGATAGCAGCCCCTATTTTTCTGAGAGATTTCCTGATCCTTCTTGCAAGCTTCTTTATCTACAGGAAAAGCAGGGAGATCAAGCCGTCTATAATCATAGGAAAGATAGCATTTGCCAGTCTGAGTTTTCTCATTTTTCTTTATATTGTAGGGATGAACCCGGGATCCGATATTGACCTTTTAAAAAAGTTCGTATCTATATTTACACTGAACTTTCTGCTGTGGTCATGGATAGAATATTTGTTTGTATATTTGAGGGAAACATGACAAAAAAAGAAATTTTAATAGTTGAGGACGAATATGATATCCGGACCCTTTTGAAGAAATTTCTTGAAGGAAAAGGATATGTTATCACAGTAGCAGAGGACGGCAGGTCCGCTGCAGAGATACTTCGGAACAAAAGTTTCGACATTTTAATAATAGATGCTCTTCTTCCGGGTGAGCATGGGATGGATCTGATAAAAATGAAAGGACATAACTTCATAACACCTATCATCCTGGTGTCCGGTGTCTATGACGAAAATGAGATCTTTGATATGATGAAAGACCCGAATGTGAAATATTTTGCAAAAAAACCATTCGATCTTAATGATCTCCATTCCAAAATAAAATCGATATTAGATGAAGTCCAGGTATAATTCATTCAGTTCGTTTCTGAAAACAAGGTTCCCTGGTGAGAAGATCAGAAAAATTCCTATCAATGCCGGATTCCCCTGCCCTAATAAAAACGGGGATATATCTGATGAAGGCTGTATTTTCTGTGATAAATACGGCTCAGGACCGATCTCCACATTTACTCAACCTATCCGTAAACAGATCGAAATATTCACATCTGCAAATAAAGGGAAAAAATTTATTGCATATTATCAGGCACATACAAACACATATGCTTCAAAGGAAGAGCTTGAAGAGAAATATAGTATACCATTTGAATATAAAGATATTGTGGGACTGTTCATCGGGACCAGGCCGGATTCAATTGCTGAAAATATCTACCCGGTTCTTGAAAAACTTGCTGACAAAACCTACCTTTCAGTTGAGTTGGGACTCCAATCTATCCATGCTAAGAGTCTTGACATTCTGAACCGGAACCACTCTTATGAACAATTCATAAACACTTTTGACAGACTAAAATCTTCGGGTATAGATGTGATAGTTCACCTCATTATCGGTATTCCGGGAGAGAGCAAAGCTGATATGATGGCTACTGTGAGGGAAATGAACCGGATAAAGCCGGCCGGGATAAAATTTCACTTACTCCATGTTCTCAAAAATACTAAGTTGTTTAATATGTTCAAGAAAGGCGAAATAAAACTAATGGAAAAAGATGAATACATTGACATAATAGTTGAACTTCTGACTACACTTGATGAGGAGATTGTCGTACACCGGCTTACTGGAGACAGGGATTCTGAAATATTCCACGCCCCCGAATGGGCTGCAGACAAAGTGAAAGTAATAAATGAAATTCACAAACGGATGGAAGATCTGGATCTCCGGCAGGGACAATTATTATCTGACCATTAAATAAGTGTTATTTTGTCAAACAGAACAAATATCGTATAATTATCCCTTAATTCAGAATATTATCTCAATGGAGGAACAATAAATGGCTGAAAAAAAGAAAAAAGAAGTAGCTCCGCTTATACTTAAGAACGGAATTATAGTTGCAGGACATCCGAGAAGCGGGACCTCACTGGCATGCCAGCTGGTTGAGAGCTCAGGTGTTTCATTTCCGTCTGACCTGGGCTCTGATATCTACAATAAAGAGGGATATTTTGAGATGGCAGATGCGAAGGAACTGGAAAAATCACTAATCGATGAAGCAATGACCGACAAAAATATTCTGGAGCTGAACAAAGTTGTAAAGACTCTAAACTCCACATCAGGCCTGACCGGCCTGAAGATAGTTCATATACCGGCAATTTTTTTCTACAGCCATATAGCAAAAAACATGAGAGTTGTATTCATCTACAGAAACCCTTCCGATGTGAAATCCAGTATGTTCAGGAGAGGGATATCACAATTCAAGTTAAGCTGGTTCGAGAATAACAATGCTCTTATTGCTGCTCATGAAAACATACCGAAAAGTATTGTTATCAGCTATGAATCAATTATAGAAGGGAGAGAAAGTGTGAAAAAAGGGTTTAAAAAACTCGGGCTCAATGTTAATCTTGATGTAATGAAGAAAGGCCACAGGACCCAGGAGAACAGCGGCATTGTTCTCACTGATGATGAGATCAGGTTATACAAGCATCTGAAAAAACTCGAGAAGAAAAGCTGCAGCTGATGGGAGCATTAAATGGCTGAAAATGATAAACTGACAATTTTAGATGATGAAGCAGTAAATCTTTTTACCAACCTTATCTCATTTAACATCAATCCTGAGGAGGTCTGCATGGGTTTGGGCGTCAGGGATGTTAAAGACCCGAATACTGTTAAAGTCCACTCATATCTTCACCTGACAATTCCCCATTTCCTACGTTATGCGGAAGCTGTCAACAAACAGGTGGATATCCTTATAGAAAAAGGTGTTATTTCAAGAGAACCTGAACAATAATTTTGTCAGGTTATCCCTTCCGGCCCTTTGATTATCAATACATTTGAATACTTGTTTTTCAATTGCCCGGTAGTATAATCCAATTCAGATCCAAGTGTGGAGTGAGGTATCAGATATACAACGATCATCATTATCGTAGCTGCGAATACCCACCACTTACTTTTCCTTTTAAGAAAAAATGCCGCAATCCAGAAAATAAAAGCAAAAAGTGTTTTGTTGTCTGTAAGATCGGTTCCGAAAGGGATTCCTGTCCAGAAATCACCGAAAGCATATTTCTGAACTATCGGGCCGAGTATCATTCCTCCAACAAAAACAATACCGAGAGTCCAATTAACAAGTCTCATATAATTCCCGTTCTTCCTTAGAGCCTCAAGTCCCGTCCTGATAGCAAAAAGGAAGCTTAATATCATAAAAATTATATGTAGAATCAGAAATATTGCCGGGACCTTATCCTTGAATCTGGCAATTATTGTTCTGCCATTGTTAAGGATAAGATCATTCTCTCCATGATGAATTTTGATTGTATACTCGACCTTTCCTGCACTCGGCTGCCCGGGGAGTTCTGCAATGAGCGATCCATCTCCTCTTTTCATCTCTATTTCTGTCCAGTCATCATTACTTTTATACCTTCTGTATTTTACAAATCCGGTCACACCAGGATCATTCGACTTCACTTCAACAGGAAGTAATTCGAAAGATGTATGACTCCTTAATAATTTATAGCTGATCCCGGCCGTTCCAATTTGTTCTGTTCCTTTGATCGGATATGTCGGTCCCGTCATCCTCTGATATAAAACAATGGTTACAGTAAGAAAAAATGCTATCAGCCATAATAAAAACGAAATTTTCCTTTTCATCTTACATCTCCTCCTGGTTTGGTAGATTATAATTTTAACAATTGCATCTTGTCAAGTGCGGTTCAAGATTCAAAAAATAAATTTACGTTTTCCGGAATAAGTATCATTGACATAATAAATTTATTTACTAAAATATAGGGAATAATGGGAAATTTTGGAAATTACCTCAGGGAGAGGAGAAGGAATAAGGGTATAACATCAGAGTACGTTGTTCTGCACACATCTCTGAATGAAAATGTCCTTAACGCACTTGAGAATGAAAACTTCGATTTTTTCAGCAGTTCATTTTATTTTACAAATTTTCTTAATAATTATCTCGATTTTCTTGAGATAGACAGAGAGAGATTCTATTCTGAATTTTCAGAAGAACTGGTTTTTTTTAAAGAAAAAGATAATAATCAACTTATTAAATCTATGACCGGGCTCAGGTATAGCAAGTTCAGGAATAGAAAACTGATTATCAAAGGATTGATCATCGGCATTATCCTTGCCGTTATTATATATCTGACATTTATCAACAAAGGACTTCTTTTTTCATTCTTCGAACCGGAGGAAATAACCCTTCCCGAAACAGGAGTTTCATTTACGGGAATTCCTGAATATGAACCGGATTTCTCTCCGATCAATATTGATCTTCAATTTTCGGAAGATTGCTGGGTAAGAATTTCGAGGGGCAGGGAGATAATCAAGGAGAAAGTTTTTCTTTCAGGTGAGAATTTTAATATAAGGGGATATGAGTTCCAGCTTATAATTGGCAACCCATCCGTTGTTGATATTATTATAAATGGGAAAAAAACTTTGAAATATAAAAATTTTTCCGGGACTGCTATTGTTAAGATCACACCTGGAACAATCGACAGGATAATAAATTGGAACCCCTGATATCAAAAGATCCGATCGTTGAGAAGATCGTTAATGGAAATCCCGGAGAAGAACTCCTTGAACTACTTCTTTCAAAGAATCTCCCTCTGAGAGATGAAGAATACCTCGAAACACTTGTATTCGTAATTCCGAAAAAAAATTACAGCAATAGAGCGGGAGAAAATTTTGTAAAAATTCCCCCTTCCGTGAAACTTACATATATAAAGAAAAAGGAAGCCAATCACAACGTTGCCAGATTTATCCTGACAAATGCACTTCACACAGAAGATAATGAAATCATGATAGCTGCTGTTAATAACCAGGCCCTTCCGGTTGACATCCTTATGATGATAGCAGAGCAGGGTTCTTATATTGTCCTGACAGCCCTTCTTGAGAACCAGATCAAAATGATAGCTTACCCTGAAATTATGGAAGCTATCGAGAAGAACGCTTCTGCAGACTCGTTTATCAAAGGTAAGATAAGCGAAATAAGAGAATATTACCTTCAGCAAGAGGAAATCAAACCCATCCTGAAAGAAGAAATTCTTGAAGATCTTCAGGATATAGCTGATTCAGCTGAAATCAAAGAGATCCTTGAAAAGGTTGATGAAGATAATTGGCTTGCTGAAATAACAGTCGAAGAAAAAACCCTCTCAACTCTCCAGAAGATAAATAACATGAAACTGCCTGACAAAGTTAAGCTTGCTCTTGAAGGGACAAAAACCGAACGGATGATATTGCTCAGAGATCCGAGCAAAGTCGTTGTGAAAGCAGTGTTGGGAAGTCCGAAAATATCTGAAGATGAGATATTGATCTTCCTTAAGATTAAAAGTATAGACAAAGAATTTATCGGTAAAATAGCAAAAAGCAAAGAGTGGACAAAAAAATATCCTGTCGTTCAGGGACTTGTACATAACCCGAAAACCCCGGTAACCGAGGCCATGCGTTTAACCAGAAATCTTCATCATAGAGATCTGGTGGTTCTGTCAAGGGATAGAAACGCAAATCCGGTTGTAATGAAATTTGCGAAAAACCTTCTCAACCAGAGACAGGGAGTTAAATAATTCTAGGCAAGCTCCTTAATAAGTTCAGCCATGAAGTCCCATACCAGGCCTACAGTTCCAATATGGACCTTCTCGTCCGGGCTATGGGGATATTTTAAAGTAGGTCCTATCGAGATCATATCCATTCCAGGATTTTTATCTCCGATAATACCGCATTCAAGTCCTGCATGAATTACCTCAACAACCGGTTTCTTGTTATACATTTTTTCATATAATTTCACACTCTTGTCGAGCAGGAGAGAGTCCATGTTAGGTTCCCACGGGGGATAACCGTCACTGCTTTTCCCTTCACCACCTGCCAGTCTGGCTATTGCCTCAATACTGTTCGTTAAATTATCGAGCCTTGAAACAAGTGAGCTCCTCTGACTTGTCAGAATCTTCACTTTGCCATCCTCAAGCTTAATATTTGCCAGGTTATTGGATGTTTCCACCAGATCATCTATATCTGTCGACATAGCAAAAACACCATGGGGAATAGCAAGTACAAAATCACATAACTTTTTTATCCCGGCGGAATTAACTGCCTTGGTTTCAGAAGTGTCGTCCACCTTATCCAATTTGATCTCGAGATCCGGATCAGTTGAAGCATGCTCAAACCTGATTGTCTGTTCATCATCACTTACAATCGATTTGATCTTTTCAAGATCATTTTCTTTGATCAGAAGTTCTGACTCAGCATCCCTCGGAATCGCATTATGGGCACTTCCACCTTTAATATTTGTAAGAAAAACATCATATCCTGCATCAACGATCGAGGTAAGAGTCCTTGCAAGAACTTTGATCGCATTGGCTTTTTCCAGAGCTATGTCTATTCCTGAATGGCCTCCCTTCATTCCGCCTGTAAGCAGTTTGAATGTTCCGTATCCTGACGGCGTATTCTCCTGGTCCACAGGAAGCGTAAGGTCAGTATTGATTCCTCCTGCACAGCCGACCGTGAAAACACCTTCATCTTCAGAGTCCACATTTATAAGCAGTTTCCCTTCAATAAATCCGGGTTGGAGAGCATTTGCTCCTGTCAGTCCGGTCTCTTCATCCACAGTGAAAAGGAGTTCCAGCGGAGGGTGAACAAGGTCTTTATCAAGTGCAGCTGCCATTGCCATTGCGATCGCAATACCATTATCCGCACCTAATGTTGTCCTGTCCGCAGTAAGCCAGTCGCCATCATAAACAAGTTTTATGGGATCTTTAGTAAAATCGTGATCTGAATCGGGGGTTTTTTCACAAACCATATCCATATGGCCCTGAATAACAACCACTGGAGAGTTTTCCTTGCCTGCAGATGCAGGGACTTTAATTACAAGATTCTGGACATCATCAATCTTATATTCAAACCCGTTCTCTTTTGACCATTCAATGAGATAGTTAACTATCTTATCTTCTTTCTTTGAGCATCTGGGTATTCTGGTTATTTCTTCAAACCATTTTAAAATATCTTTTGTTTTTTCATGGGAAACATTATCCATTAATTTCTCCTTTGTTCTGAATAATAAATATATGGAAAAAAACGGATATTGTCAAGGATGGTTTTGATTATTCTCCCGATATCTGAACTACCAGCTTCCGCTCATGGGGTTTGTTGTCAAACTCCAGAAAAACTATCTGCTGCCAGGTCCCGAGAACAGGTTCGCCTCCGATTACAGGTATTGTCAGGGAGGGCCCTATCAGTGATGACCTCAGATGGGAATGGCCGTTCCCGTCACCCCATGTTTCATTGTGAGAATAAGAGAATCTTTCCGGTATCAGGCTCTCCATAAGCAACGGAAGATCATTAATTAGTCCAGTTTCAAATTCTATAGTAGTTACAGCTCCGGTTGCTCCCGGGACAAACACAAGCAAAGTCCCATTTAACACTCCCGATTCGCTTAAAAGGGTCCTGACATCTCCTGTAATATCAACTATCTCATTATCTCCCTGAGTGCTGATATTAATCTGACCGGAATAGATCATCCGATCATTATAATTGGAGCAGTTTCAAATTGCAAAATATTTCAATGGATGATAAACTATCTCAAATGATTTTAGAAGAAATACAAGCCCCTGTTCAAAGTATGCTGGACAAAACCACATCAATTCTCAGTTCAGCAATTAACAGCGATGTGAACCTCATTAATCAGATCAAGTCGATAGTCCCTGTTTCAAAAGGGAAAAAAGTCAGGTCCACACTTCTGTTTCTTCTTGGAGGTGCTTCCGGCAAAATTTCAGAAGACCTGCCGGTCATAGCATCTTCGATCGAACTCTTCCACCTTTCAAGTCTGATACACGATGACATTATTGATAATGCGGTACTGAGGAGGGGAGAAAGTACCCTGAACAATGAGCAGGGCAACCTGATATCTGTGCTTGGTGGGGATTTTCTCTTTGTAAATTCATTGAACCTGATGAACAATATAAGAAAACCGGTACTGATGGACATCCTTCTGGAGGCGACGCAGATCATGGTGGAGGGACAGCTTCAGGAAATTGACAATAACTTCAACTATAGTGTCAAACTGGAAACTTACCTGGAGGTGATAAAGAGAAAAACATCCTCTCTTTTCGGCGCTGTTTCACAAATGGCCGCAGTGATGAACAACAAAGACAAAAGGACTGAAAAAGAATTTCAGGAATTTGGAATTAATTTCGGGAATATCTTCCAAATAATTGATGACCTTATCGATATTTTTTCCACCAGTTCCGGGAAAGACAGATTCAGAGACCTTCAGGAAGGGAAAATAACACTCCCTTTTATCCTGCTTCAGGAAGCTGCAGCCGGTATTGATGTAACGGGTTATTTTTCAGTAGAAAATAGTGAAAAACTGCTAGAGCTTTTTGACAAATATAAAATCCGTGACAGATCACATGATAAAGTTGATGAGTATTATAATAATTGCCTGAAATTCCTTAACAGATTCCCCCCTTCCGACTATAGAGATTCATTGAGAGGTCTTCTTGACTTCATCAGGTTTAGAGAATATTGACAGACTTTTTTATTCTTGCCGGAGGGTATGGTAAAAGGGCGGAACCCCTGACTTTTCACCTTCCGAAACCACTGTTCCCTCTGAACGGGAAACCTCTGTTGAGCATTATTATTGATCAAATGAAAAAATCAGGCCTTAACAAAGGGTTTGTA
Organism: uncultured bacterium; assembly: GCA_942492175.1. Lineage (GTDB taxonomy): Bacteria > Acidobacteriota > Aminicenantia > UBA2199 > UBA2199 > UBA647. The sequence goes on along the minus strand of CALODR010000009.1, from coordinate 380,992 downwards.
AATGTTCATCATCTTGCCTCATCAATAACCGGCCTCACTTTTTCAGAACCTGAAATTCAATATATAAAGGAAAAGAAATTGTCGGGAAACAGGATACTTGCCGGATGCAGAAACAGAACCAGTAATAACCTGCTGGTAATAAATGGCGACACTTTCCTGGACATACCGGTAAATATACTTGAAAAAAAAATTAACACTGAAAATATTGACGGCATTATTGTGGTTAGAAAGAAAGACGGAGTCTATTCCTCGATAATCAGAGAGGGGGATACTTTCAAAAAGCGGGATAAGGACCCGGTAGCATCTAATCTTATGTATGCAGGAGTTTCTATATTCAAGAACGAATTCCTGTACAAGCTGAAGGAGGAGAATCTTTTTGACTCACTTGAAACTTCACGGGGCCGTATCGGAATAGTTGAATATAAAGGACACTGGTCAGATCTTGGTACTCCGGAAAATTATTTTATATCAGAAAGGAGATATAGAGAACTTAATGGGATCCCTTATGGAAACTCACTTTCACCCGGAACTTCAATCGGAGAAGGGGCTGAAGTCCTGAACTCTATTATCTGGACAGGAACAAAGATCAAAGGCAATGTGCTTATATCTGAATCGATCGTCACCAATGATCTTGTAATAGATAGTGGGGAATATAATAAAAAAATTATTACTAAGAACGGTGTTTTCGACCTCCGGATCTGAAACGCAGAGACAATCAACTGCACCTCAGTTTATTTTTCATGACTTACCTGTGTTAAAATAGAGTATGGCACTTATAGCAAAAAAATCACTATTTTTTATATTAATTATTCTGATAATGATCCCATCATTCTCCCATCCGTCAGAGAATGCACAAAAGAACATCCTCCTGATAACACTCGATACTACCAGAGCAGATCATTTGGGATGTTACAACAGCAACCTGAATTTCACTCCCAATATTAACAAATTGGGAGATGGAGGAGTTGTTTTTGAAAATTGTTATTCAAATATCCCGCTGACACTCCCCGCACACTCATCCATCCTCACGGGAAAACACCCCTTTGTATTAAAGGTCAGAAATAATGGATGGTATTCCCTCGGAAATCAACACAAAACCATTGCTGAACTTTTAAAGGAAAAAAACTTTTTCACTTTTGCAGTTATATCCTCCTACGTTCTGGCTTCCAAATTCGGACTTGCCAGAGGTTTTGATATTTATGATGACTCCCTTAATGTCGGTGAAGCTAATGTAACCCAATCTTCTCAAATTCCCGCAGAGAATGTTTTTAATAAATTCAAAATTCTTCTGAACAGGGCCGGGAAAAGAAAGTTTTTCGGATGGGTCCATTTTTATGACCCACACACACCGTACTCCCCCCCGGGAGAATATAGAATTAAATTTGAGAAAGACCCCTACCTCGGCGAAATTGCTTATATGGACCAATACATTGGTAAGATTGTAGATTTACTGAAACAGAGAAAGCTGCTGAAAAACACCATCATAGTAATTGTCGGTGATCACGGGGAGGATAAAGGGGAACACGGGGAGTTCAGCCACGGAATATTCTGCTATGATGTTACATTAAGAGTACCTCTGATAATCTGGAACTGTCCGGGGATCAAGCCGGGGAAACGGGTCCAAAGCAGGGTTAAACTTACTGATATTTATCAGGCAATATCCGATATGTCAGAAAATCGATCAGGTACGGAAAAAGGCTCTATCCTCCTCTCTTCTGCAAAAGGAGGAAATAGAGATCAGAGAGACCTCTATTTTGAGAGTCTCTATGCATATGAACATATGGGCTGGGCCCCTCTTACCGGAATCATCAGCCGTGAATTCAAATATATATCACTCCCAAAACCGGAGCTTTACAATCTTAAATCAGATCCCGGCGAATCGACAAATATATTCAATTCGAACAGGGATATCGCCAAAGATCTTGACAGAAAACTGAGTGATTTTTATATCGGCAGCTCAGGCATCACCTCTTCAAATAAAAGGGAAATGAGCAAGCAGGACCGAGACCATCTCGCATCACTCGGCTATATATCCTCATTTAAAAGATCTGATAAACAAATAGATCCTAAAACCGGAGTCGACTATCTGAATAAATTAAGGTCAATAAGAACGGATGTATCAGAGGGGAAGTTGTCTACCGCAGAAAGGAATCTAAAAAAAATATTTTATTCAAAAAACAGAATTGACACAATCCATGTTTATGAAATTTTTGATGCCCTTTACAGAAGCAAAGAAGATGAAAAAAATCTGTTGAAATATCGTGAGATGGCTGTCAGAGATTTCCCCGACAGCATTGCTTTCTCAGACCTTCTGGCAACCTCCTATTTTGTATCAGGACGATTAAGCGATGCAGAGAGAGTAAGTAGAAACATATTGAAAAAATACAAGAACAGCACCCAGGCAATAATAATGCTTGGGAAAATTTATAATATGAAAAAAGATTATGTGAGTGCACTAAAGGAATACCGAAAAGCGGAAGTTATAGAACCTATGAATTTCGGAATAAAAAGGAGTATAGCCCGGGTCTTGAGAAAAATGGGTCGCAAAACAGAAGCAGTAGAGATACTTGAAAAATTGTCTGGAGATATTCAATTCAGGAGCAATAAAGACAACATAGAATTTCTATCAGATATATCAATGCAGCTTCTCAATACCGGCTCACCGGAAAAGGGATTGGAATTAATGAAACAACTTATCTCGCTCCATCCGGATGAACCACAGCCTTATATCTCATATGGAACCATACTGTCTAAAACCGGAAGACAGGGAGAATCTCTTAAATATTTCACCGAGGCACTTAAAAAAGACCCCAGAAACAGCGATGCATTAAACAAGTTAGGAATATCAAAGCTCATGATATTCATGCAGAAGAGGGAACCCTCCCTGCTCACCGAAGCCTACGATAGTTTCACTAAAGCTATCTCCATAAATCCTCTTTTAGCAGAGTCATTTTCAGGAAGAGGTACAATTCAAATATTTTTGAAAAACACAGGAGAAGCCATTAAAGACTTAGAGAAAGCCCTGAAGATTGACCCGGGCCAAATTGAAGTCTATTTTAATCTCGGTATTGTATACCTCAGATCCGGCAACAGAGAGAAAGCTTTTGAACTGTTCAACAGATGTAAAAAAAGATTCTACAATAACATGAGACCTGCACAGCAAAAGCGTCTTGATAATTTAATCCGTGAAAGCAATTAAACTGTGATTACCAGTTAACTGAACTCCGGTTTAGAGGCATTGTCATACACCTGCATCCCCCTCCACCCCGTGACAGTTCACCTCCGGCAATCGTGATAACATATTTTTTGTAATCTTCAACATTTATTTTGTTTTTAATAATATCAGTAGCTTTCAACACTTCAAAACCCTTGGAATTCATCTCATCTATTGTGTAACTATTCCTTCCGTAGCCTATCACTTTCCCTTCTCCGAGTGCAAAAAAGTTTGCTCCGCTGTGCCATTGTTCTCTCTCCTGAATCCAGCTGTCCTTCCTGCCACCGCAATAGACCGGTTCCAGATCGAGTCCCAGTTTTGCCAATATTTCCAGTATATTTTTCTCTTCAGAAATTGAAACCACCTTACCATTATCAAGACTTATCCTTACCGTCTGATACTTGTTCGGACTGAGGACTGCTGGTTCATAGACCATGCATTTATCTGTATCTAGAATTGTAAACACCATATCAAGATGAATGAATGACTCCGGTTCCAAAGGAAGCTCCTGGACAATTATATCCATCTTTTTTTTCTGCTCATTCATCTTCTCTATAATATAGTCAACTCCCTGAGGAGAGGTCCTGGCACCTATTCCGATAAGCAGAATGTCATCTCTTATAATAAGTACATCACCACCCTCAACAGATAAACATTCAGAAAACTTCGGACTGCTTAAAGGATTCATCGTTTTTGTTTTAAAAATAGGATGAAAATCGAAAAGGGTTTCCATTATCAGAGATTCTCTCCCCCTTACTTTATTTTTCATTCTTCCGATCAGGACCGAATTTCCAATGGATACTGAGGAATCTCTTACAAAGAAGAAATTATGTAGAGGTTTAAGTGAATACCTGGCTTTACTTAAAAATTTCGTAAGGGAATCAGCCCTCTTTTCCATCCCTTCGATAAGAGATGTAGCAAGTTCAACACTTCCCATTTCCAAAAGTTTATCTCTAATATCATTTACACTCTCGTTATCACAAACTTTATCAACAAGGGTTTCCTTGACCTTTGAGTTAAGCAGAACCTCTTCCAGAAGTTCTCTTATCTGATATGTGGTTGTAATACTATTCAGAACATCCCGCATTTGAGAATACTCTTTTGATACAACCGAAAGATTCAGAATGTCACTGTAAAGAGCCCTTTCAACATTCCCGGGAGTCATATTTTCAACTTCTCTACCGGGTGTATGCAGTATCACTCCTCCGAGCCTGCCGATCTCCGACCCTACTTCTATTTTGCATTCTTTCTCCATGTCTCCTCCGGAAAAACAATTATATACTTATAACTCCTGTATAAACAGTATGTGTTTAATCGGGAATTTGATTTTCCTGCAACAACTCGCCTTCAAAATGAAAGCTTATTTCTAATTCAGGTTTGACCTTGAGGAAAAGGAATCTAATGAGCTTGAGAGAAAATATTCTGTAATCAAAAGTATAACTCCCGTTAACTACCAGTTCTTCCCCATCCTTATATAATGTATATGGAATACTCACTTCTCTTACAACTCCATGTATCCTTAAATTCCCTTTTAGGTGTCGTTCCCCTTCATTTTTTGAATCTGATACCATTATAAAGCTACCTTTAGGGAAACGGTCGTACTCAATCCATTTAAGCATTTTTTTATCTCTTTTTTTTATACCGGTTTTTAGTGAAATAAAATCAAACTGGAGATATGCTCTATGAACAATATCAGACTTCTCATCATATCGGATATCTGTATCAAATGATTCAAGTACCGCTTTAAAACTATATAGTGAAGAAACACTTGCTTTAACTTTGATATATGACCTCTTTTTGTTTAGAAGAAAACCGGAATTTTTTGATAAAACAGATTCAGGTATAAATGTAAATATAATTAAGAATATATAAATGGTGAGAATATGAATCTTATTGTCTTTTTCTTTTTTTTTGTGACCCATAACCTGATTATAAGATAGAGTTTATAATACTACAATTATGGTTTTCAGACGCTTAAGATTCTTTTTACCATTTCAGCAGCTTTCTGACGGAGAGGGCTGAACATAGACTCAAGCATTTTAAATTGCTTTACTGCATCATGTTTCCGGTTCAGTCTCAAGTAGCAGATCCCCCGATAGTATATGGCTTCGTCATAGTAAGATGGAGACATTTCAACTATTATTTTATCAAAATGTATGAGTGCATCCTTATTTTTTCCGTTAAGCAATGCAAGAATTCCCCTGAAAAACCATGTCTTCGGATTCCCGTTTTCTATAGATGCTATTATGATATAAGCTTTTTTATAGTTACTATTCTGATAATTATCCATAGCTTCATGGAACATATCCGAAAAATCATCACCTCTGTTCTCTCCTTTCACGTAAAGGGGGGCAGAAAAATCCGAGATATCCAATAATTTTTCTTTTCTGTTGTTAAAATCTGTAACAAAGAGAGATGTAAATACTACCAGGATCAATGAAGCGAAGAATAGTGCCGGCCTGAAGGTGAACGAGTAATTTCTTTGCTTTCCCGGTACTATCCTAACATTTTTTTCACGAAGGTTCTCAATTAAAACCAATGAAGCATAACATTCATCGCAAACAAAATAATGCTCTTCAAATATTTCCCTTTTATTGTCCTCTATTGTCCCTTCAAGATAATTTCCTATGAGAGACTCAAATTCTTTGCACTTCATCTTTTCCTCTATTACTTAAATACACCTTCTGCATTCAATATCTCACTTTTTATTTTTTTTATTGCTCTTTCTTTTCTCACACTAACATAATGCTTCGACCTGTTTGTTAATACGGATATTTCGCTGATTGTGTTATCGTTAAAAAAAAATTCTTTCAGGATTACCCTGTCAATATCTTTCAAATTTTTTATATGTTCATTTATGATATTGATCATCCTCTCATTCCAAAGGTTCTGCTCTCCGGAAAAATCAACAAAGGGATTGTGTTCATTTTCCGCTTTCTTTTTTATATTTTCTCCTTTTTTTTTCTTATAAAAGTAATTGTATACAACTCTTTTGGCAATACCGAATATAAAAGGAGCGATAAAATCATCGCTGTGTATTTTATCTTTTTTGACAGCATTAAAAAACGATACAAATACCTCCTGGACAAGATCCTCATAATTATCCTCACCTTTTATCCTGGAGCGGAAGTATGTAAATAGTCTTGAATTAAATTTTTTGACAAGCATGGTTTCGGCTGGCAAGTCATTTGACTTGAGTAGATTGATAATTGTATGGCTCTCTTTCATCTCCCGGCCTTTAAATAAACCACTTTAATTTTAAAGGAAAGGATAATTATTATCAATAAATTGAATTTTTTTTTCTTATTAATTAAACTTTTATATGAAATGAGATATATTCCCCCTCTCCTCTTCTTCATGTTTTCCTTGATTTTAATTTGTCCTGCACAATTAAGTACAAAAAAATTTACAGAAGTAGATCAGGAGAAACTTATGGTTGAAATCTCAGAATTCGAACCTGATCAAAGTGTCGAAATTTTAAAACACAAACTCCTTATGGTAGGCCGGAATTCAAAAATATTGAAAAACGTTCAGAAAACATCTGATTTTTTTAAAAAGATTTTGAGAAAAAAAAAATTCAAAAAAGTTTATTACTATATATACCTTCAATTGGCAAAAATATCAGATAAAAACAATGAGAATTATCTAAAGAAAGCACTGGCAAACTCCGGAAATGACAGGGATAGACTCGAATCACTTATAAAACTGCATGAATTTCACAGGAGAAACGGTGACATCAAAAGGGAGATATTATATCTTGAGAACCAGGCAGAATTAAGAAAGAAATATAAAGACAATGACTCACTGAAGCAATTATTTATTACCCTCGGAGATTATCACCTTCATGAAAACAATTTTCTGAGATCACTGCAGTTTTTTTTTGAAGCGATAAAATATTCAGAAAAAATGGAAGCTTCAAGCAGCGGGTATATTTATAACAGGATAGCAAAAGCTTTTTTCCATCTGGGGAAAAACAAGCTTGCTCTTAAATTTCTCGGAAGATCACTGAATTATGCTGAAAAATTCAGGAATGAACATCTGAAAATGTGGATATTTAATATCTATACAGAAGTTTTCATGTCTGAAGCGAATTACAACAAAGCTGAACAATACAACAGAAGAAGCATCGCAATTGGAGAGAAAAAAAATTTCCCGGAACTTATTCTAAATGCCTATTTTATGAGATCTAAATTATTTTTTTATAATGATCAGGATATCAGCGGACTAACTATTCTGAAGAACACTGCGGATTTCGGCATCAACAATGAATCTTACGAACACCTTATGCCGGTTCTCTACGAGTTTATAAAAAGGGCTATTCATTATAACAACCCGGAAGAGGCGATGGCTTATCTGAATAAAATGAGTAAGATTTACACTCCGTTCTACCGCGGATATTTTTTCTACTATTTTCTCAGAGGTATGCTGAATGAAAAAATCGGGAAACCGGAAGTTGCAGGTGAATATTATGAAAAAACATTCAGGAGCCTTAACTATTTTTTTTCTGAATTGAATCACCTCAGACATTATCCATACAGGGAGGAGATCACCTTCATTTATTCAAGGATAGCAAGGTTTAACTTCAGAATGTTTGATAAGACAAATGAACTGAAATATCTCAGAATGGCTTTTTACTCAGGAGAGGTTAAGAATCCTTATATGTTCAGGAGAATATCTGACGGGGACCGCCGCATACAAAGTATAGAAAAAGAAAAAACCAGAGTCGAAAATGAGGTCAGGGCAGCTGAAGAGAAAATTTTAAAAGGACATATTAAAGAATCCAGGATCATATCTTATAAAAAAATGGTAGATTCACTGAAAACAGAACTTATAGAGCTTGAAGACCTTATTCTTGAGTTCCCGAAAAGATACAAAAGATTTCTGATCTCTGAACTGGATCTGACAAAAATCAGGAATATACTTGACAGGGATACTCTTGTGGTTAGGTTCATCGTGCTCGAAGATAATACGTATGCTTTTGTTATCGATCACAAATCCGCCGGATATAAAAAACTAGAAAAGGGGAGCAAATATATAAAAAATCTTATAGGATCCCTATTATCCCCAATTCAAAGATATGAAAATAACGAAGTGGACTTCCTGCGGATCAAATATGACCAGGAGAAATCAGCTGAATTGTATAATATCCTTCTTCATGATGTTCTGGAGTTTCATAAAGATAAGGAAAAGCTCATAATTATTCCTGACGATGCCCTTTTCAAGATCCCGTTTGAGGCTTTAATAACAAAAAAAAAGAGAAGTTATAGAATAAAAAATGTGATCTTTTCTGAATATGAGAACACTCAATTCCTTATTGACAGATATTCCATCGAATACCTGTTCTCCATTTTCCACCTTAAAAATAACAAAAAAAAAGGAAGGAAAAAATATGATATAAGTGCCTTCGGATTTCCCGTAATAGACCCTAAGAACAAATGGCTTTCTGATTTTTCTGAAAAGGGTAACTCTATTTTCACCCTACTCCCTTCATCAAAGGAAGAGATCAGAAAAATAAAAAATATCTGGGGAGATAAGAGGGGGAGATTTTATACCGGGAAAGAATTCACAAAGGAAAATTTCAATAAAACTGCAACAGTTTCAAGAATAATTCATCTGGCAACACATTTTGTTAGTAACAGGAAATACCCATGGTATTCAATGTTTCTGTTCTCCGCCCGGAAGGAAAACGATCCATTATATTTTGTTTCCGATATTTCCAGACTGAGATTGAATTGCGACCTGATCTTTTTAAGCACCTGCGGAAGCCTGGAAAATCATCTCATGGGGGAACAGTTGATAAGCGGTATTACAGCAACACTTTATAATTCCGGAGCAGAATCGATGATAGCGAGTTTATGGCCTGTCAATGAGTTTAGTTCAGAAATCATTGTCCCTTTCTATACAGAGCTCAAGAATGAAAAAGGGCGGGCGGATGACCTCGCTACTATATTAAGGAATGTTAAAATATCTTTCAGAAAAAGAATCATTGAACTGGGAAACGGAAGAAAGTTGTCATTTTCTCATCCCATGATATGGGCAAATTTTAACCTTTATAAGTTTTTTATAAAAAAATGAGATATATTCAACAATTTTCTTATATAAACTTTAAGGAGAATTTTACAATGAAAAAAAACCTCATTTTTGTATCGTTAGTATTCCTGCTTTTATTCAACCAATTAAATAGTGAGAACATCCACAACCAACCTAACCAGGTGTTCCCGGGTACACAGGTGACTTTTGGAATTCAGGGAGGGGGACCTCCTTCATCTCAATTTAACTACAAATGGAATTTCGGGGACGGAACTCCACCTGTTGAGGGGGCCCAATCTCAAGCAAACCATATTTATAAAGAACCGGGAAATTATGAAGTAACTTGTGAAAAAACCCCTGCAGGCGGCCAACCGACTCTGTTGACATCAATAATTAATGTTACAGAAAGGAGAACTGTTGAACCTAGTGGTAGCTCTTTTATGGCCGGAAATCCTGTTTTATTTAACACAAATTATTTTGTTGAAAATACTCTGAACTGGGATTTCGGAGACGGAACAGTAAATAACGGTCAGCAGAGCAGGGAGCATACTTATTCAAATCCAGGTAATTATACAATAAAAGTAAAAGATTACGCTGGAAATTCATCTTCAGTTATAACCTGCACAATATCAATAGCACCAGATAACCGTTCTGTAAATTATCAACCCTCATCTCCGATGGCAGGGAGGGAAATAGCTTTCCAGGCGGTAAATTTTTCCGCAAACCTTAAATGGGATTTCGGGGACGGAGCAATACAGAACGGCGGACAATCAATGACTCATATATTTTCATCTCAGGGTAACTTTAAGGTCAGGGTAACAGACATGGCAATAGGTCCGAACAGCTTTATTGAAGAAACCGTAAACGTTTCACCTGACAACAGATCTATAAATATATCTCCGCAAAACCCCTCACTTTATGAAGAAGTTACATTTAATGCAGTCAATTTTACTTCAGGATCAATTGAGTGGGATTTCGGCCAAAACAATAAAAAAACCGGCGGACAGACAGAAAAACACACTTTTACAAACATGGGAAACTTCAATATTAAAGCAAGGGAAGCCGGATCATCTTCTCCATTTGTAACGGTGATGGTATCTGTAAATCAGGATAAAAGAAAGGTCCTGATTCAGCCGCCGGCAGCACTTGTCGGGCAGCAGGTAATGATTAAGCTTCAGAATAGTTCTGCAAATACTGTAACCTGGAAGATAGGAAACGAAAACCCCGCAAACAATTCCCCACTGGAGATCCAGCATAAATTCAAGGATCCTGGAAGAGTTGAGGTTATTGCTGATATACAGGGGCAGTCGCCCGTAAGAGAATTTATTACAATAAACGATAACAGAGAACTCAAAGTTGAAAATAGTCAAATTTTTGAAAAAACTGAATTAAAAATTATAGGACGCAATTTGAATTCTCCTTCAGTTAAATGGGATATGGGAGACGGAACAATCAGGAATGGCTCGCATCAAATAAATTATACGTATATGAGACCGGGAAATTTTGTTGTTCAGGTATTTGATTTTGACGGCACTTCAAAAATTCCTGTGAAGGTGAGGATAAATGTTTTAAGGGATAACAGGGAAATAGTATCCCGCAAGGGAACTATTATCGCAGACACGGAAACAGAATTTGAAGCAAGAAATTTCGCTGACAACAGAGTAAGATGGATCTTTGGAGACGGCTCGGACCAGAGAGGCTCAAAAAGAATTACTCATAAATATAAAATGCCCGGAAATTATAGAATAACCGCTATAGATTTTGACGGGAAAGGATCCAGGGAAATAGAACTCAGCATAAATGTTGTCAGGGATTCCCGTGTGCTGGAATTAGGAAAAACTATTATTGCCGGAGTTCCGTTTTCAATGCAGTTGAAAAACTCACAAGGCGGGAATTATGAGTGGAAATTTCAGGGGGGGAAAACCGTATCCGGACAAAATCCGGGCGAAATAGTCTTTAACACTCCCGGAGTAAAACAAATTATTTTAACTGACAGGTCCGGACTTTATCCGCCGGTTGTAAAAACAATAAATGTTCAACCTGACACAAGATCACTTATTCTCGGGGAAGAGACCGTCCTCATCGGTGAACCGCTTAAACTGACTGCACAAAATTTTAATGGTAATGCAGTCAAATGGGATGTGGGAGACGGCAGCCCGCCCAAAATCCTCTCCAAAACCATTACACAGACTTTCAACAAAACAGGTACATATAAGATCACAGCTGTTGACTATGAAGGCCAAGGAAAAAAATTGTTCACAAAAACTGTAAAGGTCAGGGAGCAGACGGAGGATTTCAGAATAAATGCTCTGGAGCTCACTTTCAGCAATGGAAAATACTACAGGATCGTTCCGCTTAACAGCTTTTCCCCCGGTTATCAGTTAAAGCTGAAAATAAACGGGAAAGGAATTATCACCGGTAAATGGCTTTTTGACGGGAAGGTTTTTGGTTTATTCACAAAACTACTGGCAGGAAGAAACCTTATTACCATAAAAGCCAGCGAAGTCCCGAAACTTCCTGTACTCGAAACAGGAATTCATTCATTAAGTTTAGATTTTGAAAATTATAATTTTGAGGGCAAGATCCCTACTTTAAGATATTTTGTGACCAACAGCGGGTCCATAAAAACAATATCCCCTTTATCCGGATCAAAATTGACACGTAAAGATATAATAAAACTAAAATGGAAAAAGAAAAGGCAGGGGGACAGGTTCGAAATTGCCGTATCCGAAATCCCATTCCAACTCCAGAGTGACAATAGCATAAATTGGATAGAGACAGGGGAAGACACATCTTTTGACCTTGAAACTGCAAAATACAAATCTGGAGACTGGATATACTGGCAGGTAAGAATAGTTGACGCAACCGGATCCGTATCAACTGTTTCTGATATCTTGTTCTTTAAGATCCTGTAAAATTATGACCTGACATTTATTTTGTATTGTAATATTTTTATTTTTTTTTTATAAATAAGAAGGAAGGGGTGAAAAAATGAGAATAAAACCTATCTGTGTTTTAATCCTGATTTTATTATTAAGTTTGACGGTTCAAAGCAAATCCTTTGGCTTTTCCAACTACCTCCCGATAATTGAGAAGGGTGAAAAAGCAATAACTATTAAAGTTTCAACACTCAGCCGGGGAGATGATTTTTATATTTACTACAAAACTGAGGGACTGAATCATTATCAGGTAAGGAAAATGGAGGTCAGTGCAAACGGGGAGATCTACTACAGATTGCCTCTTGAGAACCTCTACGGGAAAAACATTGAATACTTTATCTTTGAAAAAGACAGAAGAAAGGAAAATCCCCTATCACCGGTCTTCACTATCACAAATTTTACAAAGAAAGAATCACCTGAGATCTATTTTTTAAATACAGAATCAGGGGGAGCAACGCCCAAAGCAAAGAATCCCTTTTTAAAAGTAAGCCCCTCATACTCTTCAACCACCAAACTGCATGACAATTCTGATTATCCGGGCAAAGCATTTTCAAACAACGGGAATATAAGATTATACAGGAATATTTATGACAACGAATATCAGTTCGATTTTGAATCCACATTTAATTACCTGGATCAGATCGGGCCTGATGAAAGCCACATAAATCTTTCCAATATGATTGTCAGGTTCAAAAAAGGCAATCATAAATTTGAAGCTGGTGATGTTTCGATAAATCATTCAGATTTTTCAACTTCATGGCTCAGTAGAAGAGGGTTAAACTATGAAATGACCGGAAATAAATTGTACTTCAACCTGTTTTCAGTAAACTCTCAGCAAAAAACAGGTTTTGAGGGATTCGGGATACCGATACCTGATGCAAACCTTTTCGGTGCAGCGACAGGATTTAAATCAGGGCAGATATTTTCAATAAAAACCTCATTCATAACAGGTAAAGATAAGACCGATAGTAAAACCTTATATTCGAATGATGATCCTGTCAGGGAAGGTGACATTATTTCGATCTGGGGTGAACTTAAACTCATGAAAAGTGCACTTACGCTGAAAGGTGAATATGCACAGAGTAATTTCGGCAAAGGTGAGACCAGTGATGATATATCAAAAGAAAAAGACAGTGCCTGGCAGGCCGGATTTAATTTTTACAAGGGAAAGATCTCTGCAAACGGAAATTATAAAAAAATAGGTACGAATTATTACTCTATTGCAAACCAGATGATGCTGAACGATAGAGAAGGGCTTAACACCGCAATTGGGCTGAACCTGACAAAAATAACCTGGAATGTCAATTACCGGGATGAAAAAAACTATCTGAATAGTACAGAATGGAACACGGAAAGGACAAAAGAGATTAAGACCGATATTAACTGGACAATTGGAAATCATTTCAGCCTCAGTGCAAATTTAGGAAGGAACAATCTGAACTATGATGAGTCTTCAGGCCTCCAGAGCTCTGGTACCGCTATGAACACTAACTCTTATGGTACTAACCTCAGGTACTATTCGGGAAGCAACTCTATATCACTCGGAATCGGAAAGATCGAATCTGAAAATTTCACTTCCAACCTGAATGCAAACCTTTCAATGTCATTTTCGATCGGAAAATTTCTTACCCTTTCCCCGTCTGCATCATATACAAAGACCGACAATCAGGATGACACCACATCAAAAATGCTTAATGCTACCCTGAGTTCAGAACTTAAGTTCATCCCCGACATCTTCACACTTTCCATTTTTTCATCATATTACAGCAGTGAAAGCGTTTATTCGGATTCAAAAACCTTCTCTGCAGACGTCAGCCTTAATTTTTTCATGGCTAAACTATTCAAAAATAAGATCACACCATCAATCTCTTTGAAAGGGACATATAAAAAAGATGAGAATAGTGGAATGACGAATGATTCCACTTCAGTTTACCTGAAAGCAGACATAGCTTTCTAAAAGACTGAGATGAAAAGGGCTTTATACTACGGAGATAAAACATGAAAAAGACATACTTATTAATATTAGTTGCTATATTTACTACTGTTTCAATTCAAGCTCAGTCTTTCCCAACCGGAATTGTAGTTAATAAAAGTGATCCCTATTACGTTGGTGATACAATCGGATTCAATAAAATCTGTCATGATTCCAGCAGGGGAACATCCACCTGGGATTTCGGTGACGGTACATCCTACACATATCTGGATGACAATGATCACGGCTGGCAGTATCACTCATATTCACTACCGGGGACATATGTAGTGAGGTATACCCATGGTGTTGCCTCTTCAACTCCCATATGTCATGATGGAAGCTGGTCAGGAAATGCATTTACCGTTATATACAGAATTACTATTGACCCAAAAAGGGCTGTCACAGCTTATCCCTCCAACGCGAAGGTTGATCAGCTTGTCTACATCCAGGCCCTGAATTTTACGGGAACCACAGTTTATTGGGACTTCGGGGACGGAACTGTACTTAATGGAAGTCTTACTCAAACCCACAGGTATCAGTCAACCGGAGTGTACACAATTACGGCAAGAGAACTGGATGTAAAACATGAGACCATATACGCAACAGTAACTATATCTCCCGATGACAGGTTCATTCAAATTTCAACATCAGAGACACCGATCGGAGCCCCGGTTACAGTCACCGCTTTCAATTTTAATGGAGATACCATTTTATGGAACTTCGGTGATGGAACAGTTGTAATCGGAGGTCATACCATATCTCACACTTACACTCAGACAGGAGATTTTAAGATCATTGCTGTTGATGAAGGCGGAGAAAGTACAAAATCATTCGAAACCATGGTTAAGGTCTTCGGACTGACGGATAAGGTTATTCTCGATCTGGCTGAGCTCAAGTTCGATAACGGGAAATATTATATGGTCGTCCCCAGAAATTCGGATCAGCTTAAACCGGTATTAAAATTAAAAATGAAGGGGACCGGGGTTATCACAGGGCACTGGTTATATGACGGATCGGTATTCGGCCTTATAAATGAGTTATCAAGCCAGGGTGAAGTTAAGGAAATTACTCTGGACAAGGCAAGCCCGCTTCCCACTATTGAACCGGGTTTACACACTGTCTCGTTCCGGCTTACCAGGCCGGCTACCGAACTTGTGTTTCCGACACTGAGATACTACGTGCTCCCATTTGAGAAGAGCATGGAGACCTTAACACCCCCAGATGGATTTGTAGCAAAAGAGGATGAGATACCCGAATTCTCATGGGCAGTCCCAAGAGGAGGTGCGGCAAGATACCAGATCGCTTTTTCCAACTCACTTTTTGATCTCCTAAACAACAGCTCTTCTCTTGTCTGGAATGATGTCAGAGGGGGACTCACTTTCACCCCCGGAAAAGCGATATGGGACGGGCTTAAGAGAAACAGGTGGACTTACTGGAGAGTCAGATCTTTTGATTCTTTCGACAAAGTAACAGGTGAGAGCGGTATCAATGAGATCAAGATCATCATTGCAAAAGCAGAGATAACGATTAACAAGGTGACCGGACTGGAGGGGAAAAATATCCCGATTAGAAAAGAGGGTATCTTTTCAGGATCCGAAATACTCCTGGTCAATGGTACGGTCGAATATAAAGATAACTCGGATTACATCATTCTTCAGGTACTGGTTAATGACAATATGGTCGACCAGTTATTGTTCAGAGATGTTAAAAAAGGAGAGAAGAGGGAATTTGAAACTTCCGTACCCGGAAGAGAGAAAGGGAAAGTTGTTTTTCGCGTTCTTAAAACCTCCTCACCTTCAGTTATAGTAGGAATAAAGGGTTTAATACTACGGAGATAAAAATGAAGAAGATATATCTGATACCATTCATATGTTTATTTTCTTTAGTTTTAGTGCAATCGTTAAATGCACAAATTGTAGTTAACTGGAACGGGCCTTATTTTGTAGGTGACAAAATAGGTTTCAACAAGAGTTGTCATGACTCGGCCAGAGGGACATCCACCTGGAATTTCGGTGACGGCACAACTATAATATACCCGGATGATCTGGATCATGGCTGGCAGAGCCACTCATTTGATCTACCGGGTACATATACAATAAGGTATACCCATGGTGTTGCCATGTGGACCCCGTCATGCGGATTTGTTTTTACTGCATATAACGTCACAAAAAATATTACTATTGCACCGAGAAGAGCGGTTACGGCAACACCTTCAACTCCCAAGGTTGATCAGCTGGTATATCTCCAGGCACTTCATTTTCTTAACCCCACAATATATTGGAACTTTGGTGACGGTTCTGTTTTGAACGGAGGTCATATCCAGACACACAGATATCAGACACCGGGGACTTATACTGTAAATGTAAGAGAACTTGACATCAAACACGAGACCATTTCAACAGTAGTAACAGTCTCACCGGACGACAGGTTCATACAGATCTCGACTGCCGAGGTCAATATAGGAGAACCGGTTACCGTTACTGCTTACAATTTTAATGGAGATACCATTTTATGGAACTTCGGTGACGGAACAGTTGTAATCGGAGGTCATACCATATCTCACACTTACACTCAGACAGGAGATTTTAAGATCATTGCTGTTGATGAAGGCGGAGAAAGTACAAAATCATTCGAAACCATGGTTAAGGTCTTCGGACTGACGGATAAGGTTATTCTCGATCTGGCTGAGCTCAAGTTCGATAACGGGAAATATTATATGGTCGTCCCCAGAAATTCGGATCAGCTTAAACCGGTATTAAAATTAAAAATGAAGGGGACCGGGGTTATCACAGGGCACTGGTTATATGACGGATCGGTATTCGGCCTTATAAATGAGTTATCAAGCCAGGGTGAAGTTAAGGAAATTACTCTGGACAAGGCAAGCCCGCTTCCCACTATTGAACCGGGTTTACACACTGTCTCGTTCCGGCTTACCAGGCCGGCTACCGAACTTGTGTTTCCGACACTGAGATACTACGTGCTCCCATTTGAGAAGAGCATGGAGACCTTAACACCCCCAGATGGATTTGTAGCAAAAGAGGATGAGATACCCGAATTCTCATGGGCAGTCCCAAGAGGAGGTGCGGCAAGATACCAGATCGCTTTTTCCAACTCACTTTTTGATCTTCTAAACAACAGCTCTTCTCTTGTCTGGAATGATGTCAGAGGGGGCCTCACTTTCACCCCGGGAAAAGAGATCTGGGACGGGCTTAAGAGAAACAGGTGGACTTACTGGAGAGTCAGATCTTTTGATTCTTTCGACAAAGTAACCGGTGAGAGCAGTATTAATGAGATCAAAATAATAATTGCAAAAGCAGAGATAACACTTAACAAGGTAACCGGGCTGGGCGGGAAAAACATTCCCATCAGAAAAGAGGGGATCTTTTCAGGATCTGAAATGCTTCTGATCAAGGGTACGGTCGAATATAAAGATAACTCGGATTACATCATTCTTCAGGTACTGGTTAATGACAATATGGTCGACCAGTTATTGTTCAGAGATGTTAAAAAAGGAGAGAAGAGAGAATTTGAAACTTCCGTACCCGGAAGAGAGAAAGGGAAAGTTGTTTTTCGCGTTCTTAAAACTTCCTCACCATCCGTAATTGTCGGTCTGAAAGGGATTTTGCTGAAATAAAGATATAAACAGATTCTGAAAGTCAAAATTATTATTGCAGTTAAATATAGTATTGAATTTGGCTTAACAAAACATATCTTTCGGGATAATAAATTTTAACCTTAACTTTATATTGAAATTCAGTATGATTTGGTTTAATGTAAATAATTCTATCCCGGATTTTTAAAACCGCGGAGGGGGGGTATTTTGAAGAAAATAATAACAATTTCTGTATGTTTTGCTCTATTTTTATCAATTGGTCTATTCTCGGAAGTAAAAAAATATGAAGGCCCGTTTGTCAGTGAATTACAGAACGGGAAATTTAAAAATTCAAATTTTAATTCTATCTCATTTGGAAGTATCTCCTTTCTCAAGAAGAAAAAGCTTGTCGGACCGGGGGAGGAAATTAGTATCAGAATACGAAAAGACGGGGAAAAGAAGTCAGATACGATCACTGCCGGAAATGGGAAATATTTCCTGATACAAAATGTTGACGGACTGTTCAAGATAGAAGATATCTTCTTCGGGAAAAAGTATTATAAGATAGACAAGAAATTCTACGTTAACAAATCCGACCTGAACTATCTTGGCAATATCAAGATCACTATTATTAAAGAAAGTCTTGAAAATTATTCATATAAAATACATATTGATACAAATTTTAAAAAACTTAATTTCACTTCCAATACTGTATTAAAAGGTCTTATAAACAGCAACAGCCCGAGAGATTATCTCGAAAAAACAAGAGGGAAAATTCTTATCCCCATATATCAACCCTCTGCGAAGGGGCAATACAGCAACGAATACAATGCACTCAAAGCAGTAGAAAACGGAGACAAGGTATCTCTGGAAAAATTTCTAAAAAAAGGAGATATCCTGAATAAAATATGGGAAAACGGTCAAACATTATTGATGACATCTCTGGAATTTAAAAATGAAGAGATTGCAAAATTTCTTATAAGTATGGATCCCGATATCTCCATTAAAACTAAAAGCGGATGGGACCATCTGATGTTTGCCACAAGATATAATATGATAGAACCGGCAAAACTTTTAATAAATAAAGGTATTGATGTTACAGGAGAAATTTCCGGCGGATGGAACAATCTCTTCATGGCCCTCCGGAACGGTTGTGATATGGAATTATTGGATATGCTCCTTGAGAAAGGGTGTAAAATAAATAAACCTAAAGATAATAAATGGACACCACTGATGATGGCCCTCTGCTACCGGAATGAGGAGTTAGCTGATTCATTGTATAGAAAGGGCGCTGAGATAAATGTCAAAGATAATGAGAACTGGACCCCCCTAATGTATGCTCTCCGTTATGGGAAAAACAAACTCGCCGAAAAGATGATAGAAAAAGATAAAGACATTAACGCCTCCAACAAAAACGGATGGACGCCGCTCCTTTTTGCATTGAGAAACGGTGCCGGAAAGTGTGCTAAGAAACTCATTGAGAGCGGAGCTGATACACTCGCTACTGAAAGAGACGGGAACACTCCGCTCCATTTTGCACTTGAATATAAGTTCCCCGAAATTGCTGATATCATAATCAGGAAAGGCAAAGGGCTTGACAAAGTAACAAGATATGGATGGACCCCTCTTATGGTAGCTTTAAGATATGATCAGCCTGATGCAGCATTACTCCTGTTAGAAAAAGGTGCAACCGTTAATGGATTCACAAAGGACGGATGGTCAACCCTCCACCTGGCCGTTAGATACAATATGCCGGCAGCCGCAATATCAATAATAAAAAGGAAAAAACTTAACCTGGACGATGTGACTGCTGAAGGCTGGACTCCACTGCTTCTTGCTCTCAGATATAACCATCCTGAGATAGCAGCTATTTTATTAAAATCCGGCGTTAATATAAATTTAGGCAATAAATTCGGCTGGACACCACTTATGATAGCAATTGAATATGATCAGCCTCAACTCGCGGAAAAATTGATAAAAATGGGGGCTTTACAAAACGCCAAGAACAATAATGGAGATACAGCCATAGATATAGCAAAAAAGAAAAAATATTTTAGCCTCTTTAAATTGCTCGGTGGAAAAGGATTATTGTCAGAAACTCCTCATGTTATCAAAACCACATCTGCCATATCAGGAGAGCTCAATGGAACATTTAAAACAATTATCCCAAAAGGTAAAAACCCAAGGGTAATAAAATGTGATGATTGTACACCACAATCAAATCTCTGTAATGCATTACTGGAATATGACAGTCCGAAATTGGAAGTATTCAAATATTTGATATCTGAACTTAAGGGCATGGGGTTCAAATATGATACAGAGATCAAAGCGGGAAGAGAAAGCGGATCACTGAAGAACAAAAACATTTGGGGCCTGGTAAATTTCACTATGAATACATCCACTATGGTCAATGCGTTTACAATAATTATACTTTCGGACTATAAAACCGGGACAAACAAAACAAGAGTGGATTTCAATCTTAGCAGAATGCCTAAAAAAATGAACATAAACCTTCCTAAACTTATAAAATAGTATTGAGAACCTCGGATGACATTAAGAGATTTATTTTATCTCTCTCACATAAAAAGTGATCGATCCACCTTTACCTTTGTAGAAAGTGCTGACAAGATATATTCCGCTGTAATTTAATTTAACCCGGCTTTGACAGTTTCTGTCCGGATACAGATATAAAGGCTTTTTCCCCTCCGGAAAAACGATCAGTTTGGCAGGCACAGGGTTACCGTCAATATAAGTTTTAAAAGTAAGATGATCTGTTTTTTTTGTCATGTGAAGATTTTCAGGAATTATTTCAAGCCCTTTCCCTGTAAAAATTTTCAGTGTGCTTTTTTGAAAATCGGGAGGGGAAACAAGAGCCCTGGCCAGAAAAAACGGTTTTTTTGAAATTCTTTTTGTTAAAGTGTATTCAATGATATAAGGAAGATTATTATCTTTTTCCACATACCCTTCCCAGAATTTTCCATTTTCATTAATATTAAGAGGGATGGAATTTTCACCCTTTCTCAAAAAAACCCCACTGATCATATCCCTTTTAAGTAATAATTCACTTTCCGGGAACATGTGTCCACACCCTATCATAAAATGTCCTTTACTTACCTGCCCCGTAATCTCAGTCCGGTATACAATCCACTGGTAATGAGAATAGATTTGCAGCGAGAACAAAAACAACATTAACAGCAGAAGCAATGATTTTTTCATTCTGATCTCCCCTTTCTTAAAACCTGTACATCATTGTTGTATTTGCTCTGCTGCTGCCGGAACTGAACTCCAACCCTGTTTTAAAAATAATATTTTCAGATCCGAGAGGGAAATAAACACCTGCCAGAACTGAAACACCTCCCGAGAAACCTCCAAAGAACTCCAAACCGCCTGCTATTCCATGCGGGTCGGTAGTCAGGGCGGTTTTTACACCAAAGGCCCACTCCGTATAAAACTCTGAGCCTTCATATCCCGCTGTTATATTAATAGTCATATTTGAATGATTACCGAACTCATAGGCTCCAATCAGCATCCCCTCAAATACCTCTTTCCCGCCCAGCACCTCTTTACTCCTTTGAAAAGGGACCTCATATGCAGCGGCCATTGCAAAATTTACAGATCTACCTTCCGTTATCCTGTATTGAATCGAAAATGCAGCAGCTTCAATAAAAGGTGAAAGGCCTGAAAGGTTATCATTATCAGTTTGAATATTGTTGATATGACCCGCACCGAATCCTGCATAGTGAGTATGAACATCTATCATAAGCCTGTCAGTAATTCCTATTGACAATCCAGGTGTATATTCCCAATGATCAAGTGAAGAATCTGAAAAATCATCTACCATATAATCAAAATGTAAATGAAAGATCATTTCGCCTCTCCTCGCTGTTGAATAGCTTTCCATCTCAATATATTCCATCGCGTGATGTGAATAAAGAAAAAAAGAACCGGATAACAGAAAATATATAAGAACTGCCTTCAAATTTGCCACAACCACCTCCGTGTTACGTTTTTTAAAATCGTAACACTATGCCACAAAAATGTCAAAACTTTTATTAATTTTCAAGTTTATAGTAAAATTGGGTATGAGCGTAAAAAAAACAATAACATTCGTTATAATATCTTTACTGATTTTTTCACTTAACTTCCCTGCCGGGAAAGAGGGATCCAAATTGAAATATGATCTGGAAATTGATGCAAGATCATATTTTTCAAATGATCAGAGGATCCAGTGGAGCGGTGTGGAGGCTACATTTGCGGCGGAAGCAGTCCTCCATGGAAATGTAAGCCGTAAGGTCGGAAGATCTGAAATATTTGCCGGTGGAGAATTCAGGATAAATCAGTCATTTGACAATAACATCCTTGTTGATGAATACAGAGAACAATATCTTCAAAATTTTAAAGTTGACCGTTTTCAGATTGCCCGGATCTTTGTGGGATTTAAAACCAGAAATATCGAAATTTCACTTGGCAAAAGAAAATCGGTTTTCGGAAGAGATAACTTTCTTCATTTTACAAATAGCGAAATATTTCAGCCGTTTATAAGAACGGAATCAATACTCTGGTGGGAGACCGGAATTTTTATAGGATATAGTTCGGGCATATTGCGTCTGGATCTCTCTATAGTGAACGGAGGACCCGATAAAGATACAAATTCCAGCAAAGCAGCTGTTGCGAGAGGAGGGATAGAGCTGAAGAACATTACATTCGGTATCTCTGCAAAGATTCAGGACGGTATCGGATCCGAATGGCAAAAACAGTACAAGAACCATATCGGTTTTGACCTATCCGTAAGATCCGGGAACTTCTTTATATATGCTGAAGGGATCTATGACGAGTACGGATTCAGGAAAGAATTCAACAGCAATGATATCTTCTGGGGAAAAAGTTTATATTACAGGGACCAATTCTTTAAATCGGAAACACCTATCACCGGAATAGGCGGATATTTGGGGCTCCGTTATCATAACAAAAAATTTATTCTCGATCTCAATTATGGAGAATTTCATCCGGAAGAGATAGGAGACCCTTATCACGATCCTCCGGTAAAAAGAGGTATCTTAAAAATTATTTACAATTTCACAAAAGAATTCAACCTTTTTGCGGGTATTCTAATAGAGAATGACAGATTAAGAGAATCTGTGTTTTCCGGAGCAGAAGGTTTCGCTTACTTAGCCGGTCTGAAATTTGCAATTAATTAATTTTTTTTTGAGATGCACAACCCTTTTATTTTATATAAAGACAAGGAGAAAAAAATGAAAAAAACAATAATACTTATTTCTATTTTTATGCTAATTTTTGCAGGTAATCTTATTTCCAATGAAAAAAATCTGCCTACACCGGTACCGGCATCAAAGATAATGGAGATATCAGGGAAAATAAATGCGATAATGACAGGCATCCCTACAGGACCCGTTGTGGGCGGTTCGGCCCCGGCTCCATTCGTAAAAGTTAAGATAAAAGATGATAAAACCGGACAGGAACACTCAATTCAGGTCGCACCGGGTCATTTTCTCAGGCTTAAAGGAGTTATCCTTCAGAATGAAGATATTATTAAGTTAAAAGTGTTCAAACCTGAAAATTCCCAGGAAATAAAAACAATGCAGATTGAAGTTAAGGGAAGAGTTGTTATATTAAGAGATAATTTCGGAAAAGGTCTGTGGGAAAAACCTCAGATCAGGGAAGAGAGAAGAGAACAAACTATTAGATAGTTCAGATAAGATAGGAAAGTATCTCATTTAGCACCACCAGTCTTGAGGGGACAACTTTGTAAAATTTGTCTGTCTCTTCAAGAAACCCCTCCTCAATAAGTTCAAGGATACGGGATTTGAAAGGGGAAAACCTGTCTTTACTGATACCTCTCACAAGTCTCAACCCAACCACCAGTGACCTTGTTAATATTTCATGTTTTGTTCTGATCTCAACCGGAATTTTACCCTCTTCCAATGATCTGAAATAGGGATCCAAATCTGAAAAATTCGTATAATCCTCTCCAAGTTCAAATCCGGATGCAGATAATCCGGCACCAATATAACTTC
The DNA here is from genome assembly GCA_942492175.1 of uncultured bacterium. Lineage (GTDB taxonomy): Bacteria > Acidobacteriota > Aminicenantia > UBA2199 > UBA2199 > UBA647. The sequence continues at coordinate 357,210 of CALODR010000009.1, read as the reverse complement.
CCCCCTCCCAGTAATTCATATTATGAATTGAGATCTTATTATCCCTGCAGAAATTTGACACTTCATATTGCTTAAATCCCGACGATCCCGCCTTTTCTCTAAAATGATCATAGAGATAGCTCTGTTGATCCGGATCAGGAATTTCCCTCTTACCGAAACTTTTTACCCCCTCCAGTATATAAGCGGAAATATGATCTGCACCCAAATCTGAAATGATCTTGATACTTTCATCCAGGGACTTTTCAGTTTGACAGGGAAGCCCGATTATAAGATCTGCATTGACAGATTTAAAATCGGCATTTATCGCTTCAGTTAATGCCTTCCTGCCTCTTCCGGCATCATGGTTTCTATTAAGATATTTCAGATCCTCATCAGAGAATGACTGAACTCCCACACTTACCCTGTTAAATCCAAGCTCCTTAAAAAAACTGAATTTTCCCTGACTACACTCTTCAGGATTAATCTCAATTGTCATTTCCGAAACTTCTTTTGTATTATAATTCTTCTTAATTGTGGTAACTATCTCTTCTAAAAATTTATCAGGTATTAACGCAGGGGACCCGCCTCCGAAATATACTGTTTTTATCGGAACAGCTATGTTTTTTTTAAGTTGTAATTCCCGGCATAAATACTGAACATACTTTTCAGCACCCGCCTTTTCATATTTGAATTTTGTGAAATTACAGTAGTAGCACTCTCTTCTGCAAAAAGGGATATGTATGTAAAGCGCCGAAACTTTATCTTCCGGCCGGTTGATTGCTTCAGGATTTTCCGGAGCTTTCATTTCTGTTTTTAAGCTCTCCGCTGTTATCCATATACCATCTCATCTGTTTACATACTCTGTCAAAAACGGCAATATCAGCATTTGTCCATCTCGTTCTGTTCAATGCTCTTTTAAGAGAACGGTGAAAAAGTCCCTTCTCTTCTTCAACAAAATGTATACTCTCCATAAGATCATAAATATTTTCAGCCAGACGGTCAAAAGATTTTTTACGGGCAGTTTTCGGAAACGGGGGGACTATCTCTCCTTTTATCATTTCAGAATATATCCCGTGAACTGTAACCATAACTGCCTGAGAAAGATTTAATGACGGATATTTGACCGCTGCAGGAATATTAATACAAAAGTTGGCGTACTGACTCTCATCAATGGTAACACCGGAATCCTCTCGGCCGAATATCACACCGATCTTCTCTTTCCCTGCTTGTTTATTAATAAGTTCGGCAGAATCTTCGAGTGAGAGGAAATCTTTTTTCCATTTACCTTTTCTTGTTGTTGTCAGAAAAACAAGAGAAAGATCACTTACAGCATCTTTCAGTGATTTAAACTCTCTGCTGCTCTCTATTATCTCCTGAGATCTGTATCCCATTTTCCTCTGCTCCACCACATCTCTGTACTCAACGGGATTAACAAGCCTCAGGTCATAAAACCCCATATTTTTCATCGCCCTGACCGCAGAGCCTATATTTCCGGGATTTTTCGGTTCAACCAGAATTATGCTGACGTTCTTTAAAGCTTTCAATTTTTCCATTTACGGCATTATATTACAATAGGAGGTGACGGGCAAACAGCTTCAGGTGTTTACAAAAATTTCATCAAGCCTTCTTTTAAGGAGGGTCTTTCTCACCCCGGGAGTTGATCTCTGCACGGAAGCGGCTATTGTCTCTCTGTCAGAAATAAGGAATATCTTTTTCTTTGCCCTGGTTACAGCAGTATATAAAAGCTCCCGGTTGAGCATCATGGAATGGGCTGGAGAAAGGACCAGAATAAGATAGTCATACTCTGACCCCTGGGATTTGTGAATAGAGATGACATATGAGAGAGTTATTTCATCAAACTCATCTCTGGAATATTCAATGAGGCTGCCGTCATAATTTACTGCAAGAATTCCTGTTTTATTGTTATACTTTTCAACAAGTCCGTGCTCACCGTTGAAAACCTCTTTTTCATAGTTATTCTTCAGCTGCATCACTTTATCGCCTTCCTTAAGTTTCAGTTTCTCACTCTTATATACAAATCCCTTTTTATTGAATTTCTCCTGAACTATCAGATTCAGATTATCAATCCCGGACTCCCCTCTGTATTGAGGAGACAATATCTGATATGACATCGAATTGAAATCAAACTCCTGATCGTAATATTCGATTATCTTCATCACCTTACCTGGAATATCAGACGGCTTCTGATAATTGATAAAAACAAAATCGAGATCATCACTATAAGGACTGTATGAAGGTTCTTCCCCTTTATTGATCCTGTAGGCATTATCTATGATAAGACTGTTCTCACTCTGTCTGAAATTTCTGTTCAGATAGATTGTCTCAAAATATCCTGAGGTTATCAGGTCTCTCAGAACATTTCCGGGACCGACTGAAGGGAGCTGGTCCTTATCCCCTATAATAATGAGTTTTGCAGATACAGGAATTGCCTTAAGCAGAGAGAAAAATATATTTGTATCCACCATTGAAAATTCATCTATAATAATTGCATCCGCTTTAAGCGGATTCGATTCATCATGAACGAAGGTCCTCGTTTCAGGGCTTATCTTCAACATTCTGTGAATAGTTGATGTTTGACAGGAAGTAGCCTCCTCGATCCTTTTTGCAGCTCTCCCGGTTGGTGCAGCGATCTGAACAAGATTCCCCACGCTCTCAAAAGCTTCAATTATAGCCCTGATTATTGTTGTTTTACCCGTACCCGGGCCACCGGTAATAATAGTAATTTTATTATTGACAGCACTCTCCACGGCATTCTTTTGTTCCGGGGTAAGATCAACTTCAAGGCGGCTGGTCACAGGCCCTGTATCAATCACATCGTCAATTTTATCAGAATCCTCACAATTAAGTTTAAAGAGATATCTCGCAATGGCTTTCTCTATGAGAAAATTATTGAATAGAAGAATTATTTCTTCAGGGATCTTTTCTGACGCAGCTTCATTTCTCTGGAGCAGGTCATTTACCCCTTCCTCAACTTTCAGCATGTCTACACCGAGAAGCCTCTCGCCAGATATAGACAACTCCTCCCTTAACATATAAAGATCTCCATTTCTGTCTTCATTTCCGGACAGGATGAACTTAAGACCTGCCATAATTCTGAAAGGGTCATCAGGAGCAATATCGAATCCCCGGGCGACCATATCAGCACGCTTAAAACCGATCCCGCTTATTCTCCCGATCATCATATACGGATTCGCAGACAAAACTCCAAAAGTTTCATTACCGAACTCTTTATGGATCTTGAAAGCCGTTTCATCACCGATACCGAACGGAGATAGTTTTACAATCAGTTCCCGGAGAACTTTGTTTTCATTCAATGATGCAGTAAGTCCCTGTATCATATTTTTTCGGAGTCCTTTGATCTCATTCAGCCGTTCCGGGAACTTCTCGATGATCTCAAATGTATCAATACCGAACTTCTCCACAATCTTTTCGGCACTTTTTTTCCCTACACCTTTAACCCGGCCGGAGGATAAATACTTTTTTATCCCCTGAAGGTCCTGAGGAAGAACAGCTTTAAAACCTGTTATCTTTATCTGATTCCCAAATCTCGGATGGTAAACATACTCTCCTTCAATTTCGAGAGAGTCTCCCTCCCTCACATCGAAAAGGTTCCCCACTATGATCTCACTATCCCTTTCCGGAAGGGTCAATACTTTGAAAACACCGAATCCGTTCTCCTGAGAGACGAATATTTTTCTTGTAACTTTCACTTTAAGTCCTGAGATCTTCATGGATTCCATCTTCAAAAAATTATACCTTAACAGGAACCAAAATCAACTTAAATCAAATATAAAAAAATGTGCCCGCCACCATTTGTCGTGAAATACATTTATTCCGAATTTTTACCTGCATCCATATTGATTCTTATCACCTGGGGGGTTTACATTTGACCGCTGAAATGTTAGTATTTTCAGAACTGTATAATTTATAAGGTGCCATCTCTTTCTCAATGGAAATAAAAGATCAGATTAAAAGAAGTGTTTCTATTACAGATGTAGTTCAAAGCTACGGTCTCGATTTGAAACCTGCAGGAAAAAACTATAAAGCTCTTTGTCCGTTCCATACTGAGAAAACCCCCTCTTTTTTTGTCAAACCCGAATCAGATTCGTTTGCATGTTACGGGTGTAATAAGTTCGGGGATATATTTACATTTGTTCAGAATATTGAAAATGTGGGATTTGTGGAAGCCATGAACCTCCTGATTGAAAGGTTCAATATACCCGTAGAAAAGAAAAAAGGGTTCAATTACTCAAAGGAAAAAAAATATTCACAGATAAATGAGACTGCTCTGAATTACTATTCCGGGAATCTGTCAACTCCCGGAGAGGGTCAGCAGGCACTTAAATACCTTAAAGATAGAAAAATCTCACAGGATACTATTAATGATTTTTCTCTCGGATATGCACTTGATAAATGGGACGGTCTTCTGGGATTCCTTAAGAGTAAATCACTCGATCTGGATATGTGTGTTGAGCTCGGCCTTCTCATAAGGAACAACAAGGGAGAACTTTATGACCGTTTCAGGGGAAGAATAATTTTCCCTATTTTTTCAGAGGCAGGGAATCCAATCGGTTTCGGTGGCAGGACCATATCAGACGATAAAGTAAAATATCTGAACTCTCCGGAAACACCTCTTTTTAATAAGGGGAAAAATCTGTACGGGTTTAATCTTACCAGACAATATATGAGGGAAAAAAAATATTCGATCCTGGTTGAGGGTTATTTTGATGTGATCTCTCTATTTCAGCACGGCATTAAAAACATTTCCGCTTCACTCGGAACAGCATTAACCCCGGGGCAGATCCATCTGCTCAGAAGGGCCTCGGACGAAATATTCATAGGATATGATTCAGATGAAGCGGGAATCGAGGCAACAGTCAGAGGAATAGAAAGGATGTTCGAACAAAATCTGAATCCCCGTATTATCGGCTTCAGGGGGGAAAAAGATCCTGATGATTTTATTTTAAAGTATGGCAGTCAAGGATTTGAGGAAATCATAAAGGAAGCCGAAGATGGATTCAGGTTCCTTATAAATCGGGTTACTAAAAAAAATAATATCGAAATTCCCGAGAAAAAAAGGGCTGCAGTGAAAGAAATTGCACAGTTTCTGAATAAATTCGATGATTCTATCATAAAAGAAGGTTATATTAATATTGCTGCAGACTTTTTTAAAGTGAATGAGATGGAATTTGATCTGACAAAAAAAATATCTAAAGAAAATGGTAAACCCGCTGAATCTGTAAACCTACTCGCTTCAGAAACAATCCTCATCAAGTCAATTCTCAGAGAACCTTCCTTTATATCCATGATAAAACCCCTTTTTACTCCCCGTCTTTATTCTGTTCTTAACAGTGGCGAACTTTTAAAGAAAATATTTGATAATTATACTTCTCAGAACATCCTTAACCTGGAAATGCTTCAGAGGGGACTAACCCAGACAGAAAAGGTTACTCTCAGAACGATTTTTGACAGTATGGAAAATATTCCGAAGGACATTGCAACCCTGGAGCAAAACATTGAATCTTCAATGGTCAGTCTTTTCAGGATGCTTAATGAAATTGAAATTTCAGAGATAGGCAAAAAAATTAAAAGAGCTGAAAAAGACGGTAACCTTGAAGAGATCAGAAAGCTTGTTGAAATAAAAAATAAATTCAATCAGAAAAAATATAATGTTTCATTAGGAGGAAATATTGCCAAATAGCAAAACTGTAATAGCGAAAAAAGCAGTGAAAAAAACTCAAAAAACCGTGAAAAAAGAGACTACTATCTCCTCTACATTATTTGATGAACTTGTTGAGATTTCAAAAAAAAACAACAATAAAATTCAAAGGGAAGACTTCACCGCATTCCTGGAAGAAAATAATCTGATAAAGCAGAAAAAAGAGATCACTACAAGACTTGGATCAATGGATATTAAGATTTCCAGAAAAAAATCAGTTATGAACTCTGAAAAACTGCAACAATACAACGATTTCCTTACTGATTACAAGAAGGAATTGAAATCGATCGTAAGGAGATCCAAGAAGCATTTTGGCATTGTTGAAAACACCTATATATCAAGTCTTTTTGATAAAGAAGAGGTGATTAAAACAAACATCAAATTCCTCAAACTCTTCCTTAATGAAAATGAGATCAAGCTTGTCAACCTCCCTAAGACAAAACCGGCAACTCAAAGTCAGGAAAAAAGCGATATAGTCGGTGACCCTGTACGGCAGTATTTGAGGGAGATGGGAGGAGTCAACCTCCTGTCAAGAAGCGAAGAGGTTGTTATAGCAAAGAAAATTGAAAGGGGGGAAAAGAAGGTTGTGAAAGCCCTTTCAAAAACCAATATTGTTCTTAATTCGGTTATTGAGCTCGGCGTTGACATTCTTGAAGGTGTCAAAGACATAGATGATGTGATCGATGTAAATGAAGATATTCTGGACGAATCAAAAAAGCAGAATGTGCGGAACCATTTCCTGAAACAATTCGAGATACTAAATCAGTTGAAAAGAGACTTGAAAATGGGAAAAAGCAATAAATCCTCTAATTTTCTAATTGCAAAAAAGATGGTTGAGATCACCCAGCTGATCCAGGGTATGTCACTCAGACAGGAACACAAAAAATCTTTTATGTACAGGATAAAGCAGCTGAAAGAGAACTATACCCATATTCAGGGCAGAATCAATAAACTTAAAAAAGAGTCCGTCGGGAAAAAAGGGAAAGAATTAAAAAATATTAAAGAAGAAATCTCCAGTTATGAGAATAGACTTGAAAGCCTTAATAAAAAATATGATATCACCCCCGAAGAACTTTTTAAAACATGTAAAGATATCGAATACGGGCAGAGACTTATTGAGTTTTCAAAAAATGATCTTGTTGAATCAAACCTGAGACTGGTTGTATCAATCGCAAAAAAATATATAAACAGGGGACTTCAATTCTCTGACCTCATCCAGGAAGGTAATATCGGACTAATGAAGGCGGTTGAAAAATTTGAATATCAGAGAGGTTATAAATTCTCGACCTATGCCACATGGTGGATCAGGCAGGCGATCACAAGAGCAATAGCTGATCAGGCAAGAACAATAAGGATCCCTGTTCACATGATCGAAACAATATACAAGATAAACAGAACCCAGAGAAGACTTGTCCAGGAATTGGGAAGAGAACCTACAGAAGAGGAAATAGGTGCAGAAACTGGTTTTAGTTCAGACAAGATCCGGAAGATCATGAAAATAGCACAGGAACCTATCTCTCTTGAAACTCCGGTCGGTGATGACGAATCCCATCTGAGAGATTTCCTGGAAGATGACCAGACGGCATCTCCTCCTGAAATGATCAACCAGATGAATCTGAGAGAGCAGCTTAACTTTGTCCTTTCTACCCTTACAGAAAGGGAAGCGAAAGTAATTGAAATGAGGTTCGGATTGATAGACGGAAATGAACATACCCTTGAAGAGGTAGGACAGGAATTTCAGGTAACGAGGGAAAGGATCAGGCAGATCGAAGCAAAGGCCCTCAGGAAACTGAAGAAGAAATCAAAAAAACTCGTAAGTTTTCTTGATAAACCGGAAAATATCAAATAGAAGTTAACCTTCTTCATCGCTTCTTGGATGAAGCTTATCATAGATCTTCTTCACCCTCTCTTTAGCCACAAATGTATAAATCTCAGTTGTTGAAATATTGGAGTGGCCTAGCATCATCTGGATTGACCTGAGATCGGCTCCCTGTTCCAGCAGATGCGTGGCAAAAGAGTGCCGGAGCATGTGAGGGGTAAGAGATCCGGACATTCCAATTTTTATACCGTAACCTTTTATGATCTTCCACAACCCCTGACGACTTAATGATCCTCCGTTCTTATTTATAAATACAAAATCAGATTTTTCATCTTTTACCAAATTCGGACGGGCCTCATTCAAATAGCGGACCAACTCTTCTCCAGCCCTGTCATTAAAGGGGACTATCCTCTCTTTGCTCCCCTTACCCATCACCCTGATAAAATTATCCTCAAGAAAAATATTTTCAAATTTTAGCCCGATGGTCTCTGAAATTCTAAGACCGGTTGCATACATAAGCTCAAGTATTGCTCTGTCCCTGACCCCTGTTTTCTTTGACATGTCAGGTGCATTTATAAGATCAACAACCTCATCTTTTGTAAGGTATTTGGGTATACTTTTCCATTTCTTGGGAAATGAAATAGAAGCCGCCGGATTTACATCTACCTTCTCATCAATTATGAGGTATTTATAAAAACTTCTCAGCACAGAAATAACATGAGCCTGAGTTGCGGCAGTCTGCCCTTTCCTTGACTCCTCCTTAATGAATTCAAGGATATCCTCTTCAGTAATCTTCAGATAGTTCAAGCTTCTCTTCTCAAGAAACCTTTCAAACTTATCCATTTCTCCGATATAAGAACTAAGAGTGTTGCCCGACAACCCCTTTTCAATGTCGAGAAAAACCCTGTACCGGCTTGTCTCTGAACTAAATTTATCTTTATCGAACATTTCGCATGCTACAAGAACGGATTAAAATCCAGTTCCCTTTTTAATGTTGTGCTCTCTCCATGCCCGGGAAGAATAACAGTTCCCGGAGGCAGTGTCCTCAACCTGTCAAGTGAACTCTGGATCGTTTTAAAATCTCCACCAGGCAGATCTGTTCTCCCGATCGAACCGGCAAACAAGGTATCACCAGTAAACAACAATCCTTCCAAACTTAGGCAAACCGATCCGGGTGTATGGCCGGGTGTATGAATTATCTTTATGGTAATACCCTCACACCTGATCTCCTCGCTGTCAATAAAATATCTATCAGGCTGAGGAGGCATCTCAAGCCCCAATGCTTCCGATATCTCCCTGTTAATATGGGAATTCAGTATAGGGAGATCATCTTCATGCATAAATAATGGGATATCAAATTCGGAAAGAAGGGGGGATATACCTCCGGAATGATCAATATGAGCATGTGTCAGGATCACAGACTCCGGAGTAAGATCAAGTTCATTTACAGCTTTTGAAACCTTCATGCTTTCATCTCCCGGATCTACAATAAAACACTTTCCTGAATCATTTGAATAGATCAGGTAACAATTTACTTCAAGCTCACCCACGATTATCACTTTATATTCAACCAATTTATTCTCCCTGGACAATATAACAAAACAGGAGAGCTTTTAAAAGAAAAAGATACCGTGATCAGCCTATATGGAAGTAAACCGGGAAAAGATGATATAATAAATTTAACAAAACTATATAAGGGAAAATCAATTGAAAAAACCGGTTTGTTTAATAATAAGAGATGGATGGGGAAAAGGTAAGGATAATGATTCCAATGCAATATTCAAAGCCGCCACCCCGTTCGCAGATAAAATAGAGAAAGAGTGTCCGACCACATTGATCAAAACTTCGGGACTCGATGTCGGGCTTCCGGAAGGATATCAGGGAAATAGCGAAGTCGGGCACCTCAATATAGGTGCCGGAAGAGTTGTTTATCAAAGTCTGACAAGAATTGACAATTCAATAAAGAACGGTGAATTCAGCAAGAACAAGACTCTGATAAACCCGATAAAAAAAGCTGTTGAAAGAAAATCGGCCATCCATCTGATGGGTTTAATTCAGGAGGAAGGCGTTCATGCGGTTACAAGGCATTGTCTCGAAATTCTTAAAATTGCAAAAAATGAGGGTGCTGACAATGTGTTTGTTCATGCGATAACTGACGGCAGAGATACGCCTCCGAAATCTGCAATTGAACACCTGACATTCCTTCAGGATGGGATCGACTCTATAGGTATCGGAAGGGTTGCCACAATTACTGGCAGATACTACATGATGGACAGAGACAATAGGTGGGACAGGACGGAAAAGGGATACCGTGCATTAATGGAAGGGAAAGGTAAATTGGCTGAAAGCTGGGAAAAAGCAATTAACTCCAGCTATGCATCAGGTGTTACTGATGAATTTATTGAACCGTATATTGTTGATTTCACGGGAATTAACAGGGATGATCTTTTCATCTTTTTCAATTTCAGATTTGACAGGACCCGCCAGATAACCAGAGCTATTGTTGAGAAAAATTTTAATGAATTTCCCACAATAGATCATAATCTGGATTTTCTGACAATGACCCACTATTATGATAACGGAAATTTCACTGAGATATTTCCCGAGCTGAATTATAAAAAAATTCTCGGAGAAGTTATCTCTGATCATGGACTAAGACAATTAAGGATATCTGAGACCGAAAAGTTTGCCCATGTCACTTTCTTTTTTAATGCATTAAACAATGAACCATTCTACGGTGAAGATAGAATACTTATAAACAGTCCGAAGGTCGCCACATATGACCTGAAGCCGGAAATGTCAGCACCTGAAATAACTGAAAAACTGATAAAGGAGATAAGGTCTGGCAAATATGATCTTATTGTTGTCAATTTTGCCAACGGGGATATGGTTGGCCATACAGGGATCTTTGATAAAATTGTTACTGCTGTGGAAACAGTAGACTCATGTGTCGAGAGAGTTTCGGATGAGATAATAGAAAATGGGGGCTGTGTAATAATAACTGCCGACCACGGGAATGCAGAAAAAACAAAACTAGATGACGGTTCTCCCATGACAGCTCACACCACAAATCCGGTTCCGCTCACCCTGATCGGGATGAAAAATGTTAAATTAAGGGAAGGGGGAAAGCTGAGTGATATAGCCCCTACCATCCTGAATATTCTTGAAATAGAACAGCCTCCCGAAATGGATGGAAAAAGCCTCATCATTTAAATTTCCCAAATAACCCCGATCCGGTTTAATTTGTTAGAGGCATAATTTTATTGTTTTTTTAATTTAAAAAAAATATAATTTACCCTAAATAGGAGGATATATGAGAAATATGTTCAAAGTTATCAGTATTATTGTACTTATGATCGGACTCTCGATCGGTGCTTACTCAAACGGTTTAAATCTGAACGGAATGGGTGCTAAAGCTATAAGTATGGGTGGTGCATTTATTGCAGTTGCAGATGATTACAGTGCAGTGTTCTGGAATCCTGCAGGACTTACACAGATGGATAAGGCAAACCTCACTGTGTTTTCATCAATTATAATTCCGACAGGGACTTATCAGTATGCTCCCGCCGGGATTGATATGGAAACAGAGAGCAAGATGTTTCCAGCTCCTGCTCTGACATACTACAAACCGCTGTCAGATAAACTTGTTTTCGGCTTAACATTTTATGCTACTGCCGGCGCCGGTGCATTTTGGGACGGGACACCTCTGGTCCCCTTCAACACAGGTTTCCCTTTGAATACAAAAGTTTATAAATGGGAAAGCCAGGTAGGTGCCTTCACTGCATCTCCTGTCTTGGCATATAAAGTCAGCGATGCGTTTTCACTGGGCGTTACATTAAACGTTACTTATGGATTTCTAAAAATGAACAGGGAAGCCAACGGTTTCCAGTTCACGGAAGATGCCAACGGCATCGGATTTGGCGCAACCATCGGGGCAATGTTCAAACCCTCTGATAAGTTCAGTATAGGACTTACTTTTAAAACTCCTCAGAAAATCGATCTGAAAGGCGACATCGCACTGGAGGGTCTTAGCAGTATGGTTCCAATCCCGGGATTGTCCGATTCTGTTGAGACCACAAGAGAGATCACCTGGCCGATGTGGATAGGTGCCGGCGTCGCATTCAAGCCTACAGACAAACTTACTATAGCAGCAGATGTTCAGTATACAAAATGGTCTGAGCTTGGTGAGATTCACGCCACAACAGAAGACCCAATGTGGAGTACAACATTACCTTATGTAGGAAAACTGATCGACGGTACAACATATGAATTAATGTGGGAAGATGCAACTCAGATAAGAGTGGGGTTCGACTATAAAATGTCAGATACATTCTCACTCAGAGCCGGATACTATTATGATCCTGCTCCTTCACCGGACACAACTCTTAACATTCTTCTACCGAGCATTACATATAACGTATTTACTGTAGGATTCGGTTATCACACTGAGAAGCTTATTCTCGATGCCGGTTTTGAATACTTAAGCGGAGCTGACAGAGATGCTTCAATGGAAGGGGTAATGGCAGGATCAGCCATGCCGGGAACACACGGTATGAATATGCTGGTTCCGACTATCAGCCTTACACTGATTTTTTAGAATATTAACCAAATAAAGGGGAGAAGGGTCAAACCTTTTCCCTTTTTTTTATTGAAAAAAAACCTATATATAATATAATATCCTTTTCAGGAGGAAAAATGGATAATGAGATACATATTCCGACAGATGTCCCGAACGGGAGCATTAATGAATATCTGTCAAATGCCGATGAGATCACTCTCGGGACAGGAAAACTTATGCTTTTTGCCGGGGACCAGAAGGTTGAACACCTTAATGCAGATTTTTACGGAGAGAACATTCATGAAGATGATAACGAGCCGGAACATCTATTCAGGATAGCTGATAAAGCTGAGATCGGTGTGTTCGCCACACAAATGGGGCTGATATCAATGTACGGCAGCGATTATCCGGAAGTCCCTTACCTTGTGAAGCTGAATTCCAAAACAAATCTGGTAAAAACCTCACAAAAAGATCCAATCTCACTTCAGCACGTGGATATGGACCAGATAATCGATTTTAAGAACAAATCAGGACTCAATATACTGGGTGTCGGATACACCATCTACCTGGGAAGTGAATTTGAGCACTTGATGATCAGAGAAGCTGCTCAGGCGATCCGGTACTCACATCAGCACGGACTGGTAACTGTTTTATGGATATATCCGAGAGGACAGGGGGTGAAGGATGAAAAGGATCCTGACCTGATCGCAGGCGCAACCGGTGTTGCTGCGACCCTGGGAGCAGACTTTGTAAAAGTTAACTATCCGAAACGTGAAGGAGAGAAATCTGCAGAAGTATTCAAACAGGCTGTGAAAGCTGCAGGAAAAACAAAGGTGATATGTGCAGGCGGTTCAAGCACGGATCCTAAACTTTTCCTTCAACAGCTTCATGATCAGATCCATATATCGGGAGCAATGGGGAATGCGACCGGCAGAAATATCCATCAGAAATCTCTCGAAAATGCAGTTAGAATAGCTAATGCAACCTCGGCAATAACTCTCCATGACCGGAGTGTTGAAGAAGCATACAAGATCTATATAGGGAAATAAAAAGAGTAGTTCATAGCAGCTGTTTCCCCACGAGGTAACAGTTTTATACTGAATTTGACAGGGTGTCCCAAATTGACACATATTCCCAATTCTGCTAATATCAAATGTTATATATGGAGGAAAAATGATCAAAGGAAGATATTTATTTACATCGGAATCTGTAACTGAAGGACATCCTGATAAAGTATGCGACCAGATATCAGATGCAATTCTTGATAAATGTCTGGAATCAGACAGAGAGTCAAAAGTAGCAGTTGAATGCCTGATCAAAACCGGCGCAGTTGTTGTTGCAGGTGAGATTACAACAGAATGTTATGTTGAGATACCTCAGATTGTAAGAGAAACTCTTAAAGAGATCGGATACACAAAATCAAGTTTCGGTATGGATGCAGAAACTACAGCTGTTTTCGTTCATCTTGAGAAACAGTCAGCAGATATATACCAGGGCGTCAATGCCGAAGACGGACAATATAAAGAGCAGGGGGCCGGAGATCAGGGAATGATGTTCGGATATGCTACTAATGAAACTGACAACTTTATGCCACTGCCGATCGATATGGCACATAAACTCACAAAAAAACTTGCTGAAGTAAGAAAGAACGGAACTCTCCCCTATCTGGGGCCGGACGGAAAATCACAGGTGACCGTTGAATACAATGATGGGAAACCCCAGAAAATCACAACAGTTGTAATTTCCAACCAGCACGAAGATTCAATCGAGCATTTAAAGATCGAGAAGGATATCATTGATAAAGTGATCAAACCTGTATTAGGGGACCTTGTTGATGATAAGACAACATTCTTTGTAAATCCCACAGGAAAATTTGTTGTCGGTGGTCCCCAGGCTGATGCAGGGCTCACGGGTAGAAAGATAATTGTAGATACTTATGGAGGGATGGGGAGACACGGCGGCGGAGCATTTTCAGGAAAAGATGCATCCAAGGTTGACCGCTCGGGTGCATATGCTGCCAGATATATTGCAAAGAACATTGTTGCAGCAGGATTGGCAGATAAATGTGAAGTGCAGTTGGCCTATGCAATAGGTGTTGCCGAACCTGTTTCAGTAATGGTTAACACATTCGGAACCGGAAAAATAGACGAGGAGAAGATCGTTAAAATTGTTAGAGAAACTTTCCCCCTCAAGCCGGCAGACATCATTAAAGAGTTGAACCTTAAGGAGCCCATATTCAAACAGACCGCTTCCTATGGTCATTTCGGAAGAAACTCTTTCCCATGGGAAAAACTAAACAAGGTAGATGATCTGAAAAAACTTTCCGGAGTGTGAATAAGTAATTAATACATGAACAGTGAAAAGTATAAAGTTCTTATTACTGATGATGAAAGAGATATAAGAGAACTTCTCGGAGATTTCCTCCAGGACAAAGGGCTTCAACATTTCCTTGCTGAAAATGCTTTTGATGCACTCTCAATCTTCAAAGAGAATCCAGACATTGACATTGTAATGTCAGATATAAGAATGCCTGGCAGGTCCGGACTGGACCTTCTCGGAGATATAAAAGAAATAAATGAAGATGTTGTCGTAATAATGATTTCAGCTGTCAAAGATATTGAGTCAGCTATTTCAGCTATGTCCAAAGGGGCATATGATTACGTTTCAAAACCGTTTAAACTGGCGGAAGTCGGAATAATCGTTGACAAAGCTATCGACAAGAGGAGACTGACACTCGAGAATCGTGAATACCAGAAAGAACTCGAGCAGAAAGTAACCGAAAGGACAGAAGAATTGAAGAACACACTAGATGAATTGGACTTGTCATACAGAATGACACTTGAATCCCTCGCAACTGCACTCGATATGAGGGATGAAGAAACGCAGGGGCATTCGGTCAGGGTTCTGCAGTATGCAATGAAACTGGCTGACCTCATGGGGATAAAGGATCCGGAAACATTAAAAACCATAGAGTATGGGTCACTGCTTCATGATATCGGAAAGATAGGTATCCCCGATGCGATCCTCAGAAAACCTTCAACTCTCAACGAAGACGAGTGGGATATCATGAGAACTCATCCGGGGGCAGGATATAAAATACTCAATAACATCAAGTTTTTAGAAGATGCTTCAAAGATCGTTCTTCATCATCATGAGAATTATGACGGAACGGGCTATCCCGACAAATTGAAAAAAGAAGAGATCCCTCTGGAAGCAAGAATATTTTCAGTGGCAGATGCCCTTGACGCAATGACCTCTCACCGCTCATACAGAGATGCCCTTAATTTCTATGATGCTGCTGATGAATTGATACAATATTCAGGGAGCCGATTCGATCCTGAAGTTATTGAAGCTTTCAGGTCTATAACAATAGAAGAGTGGGAACTGGAGGGGGAGAGAGCAATCAGCAAAGTTAACAAGTTCCACAAAGATAATAACTAATCGATCTCAAGTTTGTAGATCAAAGCATCATCTTTCGGGTGATTATAATAATCTTTTCTTTTCCCTGACAATCTAAATCCGAACTTCTCATACATTTTTATTGCAGGATGATTTTTTGATCTTACCTCCAGGAATATTGATGATACTTTATTTTTTACAGAGATACCGATCAGATATTCTATAAGTCCTTCACCAATACCGGATCGTCTCCTATTGACCCTTACTGCTATATTATTTATCTCTGCAATATCATTAATAGTCCTGAACACAATAAACCCATCTGCTTTCCCATCCGATTTGTTCCTTGTCACCAGAACAGTAGAAAACTTTTCTGTGAATTCAGATTCAAAAAAGGACTGCTGCCAAGGATTGGATGAACTCTCACGCTCTATTTCAAGGATATCTTCAAGGTCATCAGGAGTAGCAGCTTCAATTTTTTGCATGCCTGAAATTTTTTTCTGCATCCGGGATCCTTATATACATCGGTTCAAGAGAATCAGTCCCTTTCATGAAATTTCCGATTTCAAATTCCATGGCAGAAATAATTCCCACCTCATTTGCTGAGTAGGGTGACCTTTCAGCTATGATGCTTCCGGGAAATTTAACAACGACCTGTTCACGGTAGACAGAAAGGCCCGGGCCAGTAAAACAGAGATCCTTTTCAGGTCCTAAAAAATTTTCCAGATCTTCCATCCTGATCAGCTCCGGATCCTTACCGCAAATGATCTCACTCCCATCCATCCTGAAAGAAGCTGTATATATTTCTCCCCGCCTTGCATCAATAACCGGAACAATATTCATACCTGTATAAAGCAGTTTTAGGGCAAAGGCCTTTAATGACACAACTGGTACAACGGGAACTTCCCTGTTGAAAAACAATCCTTTCAGAGTTGCAAGACCGACCCTGATACCGGTGAAAAGACCCGGTCCCACAGAAGCCCCCACCAATTCTATATCATTAACTCCTATATTCAGGGAAGAGAATATGTTGTCAATATGGGGGATAAGAGTCTCCGACAACTCTCCTGAGGATACAAAATTGTGCTCAACAAGAATATCTTTACCCTTTAGGACCGCAATAGAGCAATTCCGGGAGGTTGTATCTATAGCCAGGGTGAGGCTCATACTGCTTTCTCAAGGACAACTCTGGTACCTGTATCAATATTGGAAAAGTTGACCTTGTCCATATAGTTCTCCATTATAAGTATCCCCCGGCCATTCAGGGAGAGAACATCTTTTGATTTTATTCTTTTATTTATTTCTTTGAAATCAACAATTTCCGTATTCTGATCCGTCACAGTAAGTTTTAACTTTCTGCCCTCCCATTCGAAATCCAGAAAGACCCTTTTCTTCGGGTCGGATTTATTCCCGTGAATGATTGCATTGTTTATCACTTCTCTCAGAGATATCTCGATCTTAAACATATCATCATCGGAGATCTGCAATATATTTTTCAGAAAAGTGAGTATAAAAACAGTAAACTCCGTAAATTTAAGGTTGCTGACAAAATTAGTAGATATTTTTTTGCCTGTAAGCATAGAAAAAGTATATCAAAAGAAATAAAATATTTCTACACATACCTTTCTTCAACTGAAATAACCCTGGTATCCTAAAAAATCATAAATATACAAAATTTCCCTTTCATACCCGTTCAATATAGAGATATTGCAACGCAGCCAAGGCTGCTCTCTCTTCGATTAGCCAAATTCATGTTGCAGCCCACGCTGTTCTCTCTTCAACTAGTCGAATTCACCTTGACAATATTTTTTGGCGAACATAGAATTAATTGTTCATTATTTAAAAACACAGGAGGAGATAATGGCAGTTAAGAAAAAAGCAGCAAACAAAGAGAGCTGCAATTGGGTTTTCAACATTATAGTTAAGTTTATTGACACAATGAGAAATGTTCTCAGTGAAAAGCTCTTTGAATTTCTAAAAAAATGGCTTCTGATACTGGGGAACTGCGGATTTTATGTCGCATCAATTCTCGCTTTATTGATTGGTATCATTGCAGCGATCAGGATGGAATCTTTCGAGGCATTTATAACAGGACTCGCATATGCTTTGGGATTCTTTATTCTGCAGTATGTTGCAGTAAGATTTGCATCTGCCGGAGACAAACTTATCGAAAACAACAAAACCGGACTATCATCAGCTGCATTTCTAGACAGCATTGGACTTCTGTTAATGATCGGCGGTGCAATTGCACTGCTTTTTAACTCCTATCTCGCAATAAAGCTGGGTTCATTCTCACCATTCCTGAACGGCCTGGGGACATTTGTTATTTTTGAATTGTTCGCACTTCTGGCTCTCAATCCGAAATCGATCACTCTGGATGTTGTTCCTGAGACTTCAGCCGGACAGGAAGCAATCGGCATCATAACATTCTTCCTCAAAGCTTTTATGAAACTTGTTCCGATCATGTTCGGCGTGGGGATAGTTGTTACTACAGTTTTAATGTTCATCCACTCTTTCGGTCTATTTAAAGAAGGTATGGGGATATCATTTGCCTGGATGAGGGTAATGGCAGACTTTCAGACAATAGCAACTATTGCTCTGCTTCCTCTGATCGCATTCATTATCTTTGTGTTTGTTTTCCTCGCGATTGATGTTATCAGAGCTATCCTCTCAATTCCTTCAAAACTGGATAACCTGGCAAAGAAATAGAGTAGAACGGATAAAGAGTAAGTGTCACTTAAATTAGTGATAAACGGGTGCCCCCTCGAGATATTCGAGGGGGCAACTGTCGGAGATGCCGTGAGGAAGTTCTCCCCCGAAATATTCAGGATCGCAGAGCAGGGGGAAACCGAGGTTCTTGATATGGACGGCAATAAATATTACCTCAGCGGAGAATTGTCAGGTGGAGAGGTGTTCCGGATCGAAAAGAAACCAGCTACGGAGTCTAAAATGATAAAATCAAAAAAATTAATAATTATTTCAATAATGGTGATACTCTCACTACTGGCCCTCGGTATATTTCTGACAGCAGAAAATAAAACTGAAACCAGGATCACAATCTTTCATCTTAATGATATACATGGGAATATTAGTAATTTCGGAAAAATCGCACATATCGTTGACCTTGAGAGGTTAAAGAACCCCAATGTATTTCTCGTTCATGCCGGAGATAATTTCAGCGGAAACCCGGTTGTTGATCAATATGAACCGAAGGGTGAACCCATTCTGATATTGATGAACAAAATGAAATTCAGTGCGGGGGCAATAGGAAATCACGATTTTGACTACGGGAAAAAAGTATTAAAAAGTTTTATTGAACGTGCTGAATTTCCCATGCTATGCAGCAATATTAAAAGTAATGACCCCGAATTTCCCCAGCCGGTCCCTTATAAAATATTTAAATTAACAGGCGGGATCGAGATGGTACTTCTCGGCCTGATCCAGACTGAAGCGCACTCAGGCCTCCCGAGTACACTTCCCGATAATGTAAAAGGGCTGACATTCTTTAAAGGTACAGAGTTCGCGAAAAAATTCAGTCATCTTAAAAACACTGACAATATTTTTATTGCCCTAAGTCACCTAGGTTATGGGGAGGACAAAATACTGGCTCGGAACATGGGGGAACTGGATGTAATAATCGGAGGCCATTCTCACACACTCATAGAGAAACCTTCAAAAGAGAACGGCGTTCTGATAGCCCAGGCAGGAGCTCAACTTGATTACCTGGGCAGGATAGACATTGTAGTAAAAGATGGAAGGATAATCAGTAAAACAGGATCTGTAATCGATCTGGATAAAACAGAACAAAGTGACAAGGAAATAGATCTGCTTGTTAAAGATTTCAATGATAAAGGTTCACTGAATAAAGTTCTGGCTGTTATTGATACAACGATCAGCGGTCGCCATGATCTGGGCCTTATGGTTACAGATGCTCTGCGTGAAGACCTCGGCCTCGATATGATATTCTACAACAAAGGCGGGATAAGGATTAATAAATTATCGGGTGAAGTAAAAGCTAAAGATATTTACGCTATGCATCCGTTCGGAAACTATATTGTTGAGATACTTATGGATACTTCAGAGATAAAGGACCTTATTAAAAATGATTATGAGGGACACAGGGGTATGGACCTTATCCCTTCAGGTCTGACCTACAGGTTAACAAGAGATCTCAATAAGAAAGTTCATAAAGTGGAATTATTCGACCTCAAAGGATACCCGATCCCGGACGGAAAGAATTTCAGAGTTGGAATGAACAATTATATTGTAAGTTCATATAAATTTTCTCATAAGGATCCCGGCAGATCGACCAATGCAAAAACGGTTGATGTAATGCTGAGATACTTTACAAATCTGAATAAGAAACTGGATTATACCGGTAAAGTCAGATCCGAGGAGAAAATACTTTATGAAGGAAAAGTAGATACATTGGGAATTACAGAAACAGATATTTATGTTGCTAAAAAGAAATTTTATAAAAACTCCCCGGCAGGAAATCTGGCGGCGGATGCGATGAAGAACCATACAGGGTCTGACATGGCATTCTTTCCGACCAGGCTGTTGAGGGGGGATATTTTTATCGGAAAAGGTAAAAAGATATACAGAGAAGCTTTACCCGATCTATACAACTTTTTAAAACTCAGCAAAGTAATAAAAATCAGGATGACCGGAAAACAGATAAAAGATTTTATATTCAGAAGATCGGGACATAAGAACAATATTGATCTTCAGATCTCCGGAGGTTCCTACACTCTAATTCTGGGAGAAGACAACAAGGTGAAAAGGACTGAACTCAAAACAGACAATGAACCAGTTTCCGATGGATCTTCTCAATATACAGTCGCACTGATCGAGTATGAATTTAATAATTTTTATGCACTTAACAAGTTTATAAAGGTCACAGACAATTTTAAAGATGATATGGAAGTGATACTTTCCGGATATATAAGAAAACTCGGGAAAGTTACCGGCAGTATTGCAGAAAAAAGGATAATACTAAACAGAGAAAAAAATAACTGAGGAGGGAAAATTGGCTCAATTATACTACAGGCATTCTACAATGAACGCCGGGAAATCTACAGAAGTTCTTAAAATCGCCCACAACTACGAAGAACAGAACAAGAAAGTGCTCCTTTTCACACCATCCATTGACAACAGGTATGGAGAGGGAAAGATCACTTCGAGAATGGGTTTCCAGCGTGATGCGGTCATGATTAATGAAGATACGGATATCTACGGGATAGCCGAAAAAGAGAGCCCTTTCTGCATACTTATCGATGAGGGACAATTCCTCAACCGGCAGCAGGTAATAACTCTGACTAAAATAGTAGATGAACTTAACATACCGGTCATCGTCTACGGATTAAAAAATGATTACAGGAACCAGCTCTTCCCGGGAAGTGAGGCACTCCTTCTACTTGCGGACAAGATCGAGGAAGTGAAAACTGTCTGCTGGTACTGTACTAAAAAAGCAACAATGCTTATTAAGTTCAAGGATGGGAAGCCCGTTAATAAGGGTGAACAGATCGAACTTGGTGGAAACGATAAGTACACTTCAGTTTGCAGAAAATGTTATTCAGCAAGGCTTCCTGTAATTTAGCCTTATTTCCTTCCGGGGAAACTTGAAATTTTAATAATAAAGTTGTAAAGTCATATAATAAAAAAATGGATAAGAAAAAGCCACTCGTTATAGGTGTAGCAGGAGGAAGCGGTTCGGGAAAAACCACCATCATCAATTCGATAATAGAAGAGATCGACCCTTTTGATGTTGTGACTCTTCAGCACGATTCATATTACAGGAACAACAATCACCTCCCGCTTCTCGAAAGGGAGAACATCAACTATGACCATCCTGATGCTTTAGAGACAGAACTTTTAATATCAAACCTCAAAAACCTTCTGAAATGGAAAGAAGTTGAAGCTCCTATCTATGACTTCAGAAACCACTCCAGAAAAAAGAAAGGGATAATTAAAAAACCGGCCGAGGTAGTGATAGTTGACGGAATCCTGATATTTGTAGAGGAGAAATTGAGAGATCTTATGGATGTCAGGATATTTGTTAATACTGACAGCGACATCAGGTTCATCCGGAGATTAAAAAGAGATATAGTTGAGAGGAACAGAAGCCTGGATTCAGTAATCAACCAGTATCTTGCAACGGTAAAACCGATGCACCTTGCTTTTGTTCAGCCCAGCCGAAGATTTGCAGATATTATTATCCCTGAGGGGAAAAGCCCAATCTCAACCGCTATGGTGGTAAACCTTATCGAGAGCCACCTGAAAAAAGGGCAGAAAAAAAACTGAAAGATTTAATCAGGGGAATTAAGTATGGTAGATAAAGAATTTATCAGTGCACAACAATTACTCGAAGATTCATTCCGCCTCGGTATAAAAATATTTGAGAGCGGGTTTAAACCTAACTATATTGTCGGGATCTGGAGAGGAGGAACACCGGTTGGGATAGCAGTTCAGGAATTACTGGATTATTTTGGAGTAAAAACAGATCATATCGCAATCAGGACATCTTCCTATGAAGGGATAGACCGGAGAAAAAAAGAGATCAGGGTTCACGGCCTCGATTATATTTCGGATAATATAAATTACAACGACAAACTCCTTATGGTAGATGATGTTTTTGATACCGGGCTCAGCATAGAAGCGGTGCTGAATTCACTTAAATCCAGGGCAAGGAGGAATACTCCTGAGGATATAAGGATCGCAACAACATATTATAAACCGGAAAACAGAAAAACAGATTTCTTCCCCGAATATTTTATTCATGAAACATCGAACTGGCTTATCTTTCCCCATGAACTTGACGGCCTTACTGAAAACGAGATCGAGAAGCATAAACCAAATGTTTCAAAACTGATCCAGGGAGTAAAAAAATGGAAATAACACGAAAATTTATAGAAGCAATACCTAAAACAGACCTCCATCTCCATCTTGACGGTTCACTGAGACTGGAAACACTTATTGAACTGGCAGGGGATGCAGGAGTGAAACTGCCATCAAATACGGTAGGTGGCCTAAAAGAGACAGTATTCAAGGAAAAATATACCGATCTTGGAGAATATCTTCAGGGATTCTTCTATACCGGGGCTGTAATGCAAACGGCTGAATCACTCGAGAGGATCTCATATGAACTTGCAGTAGACAATATAAAAGAGGGTGTAAGATACATAGAAGTGAGATTTGCCCCCCAGCTTCATCAGAATGATGATATGGGTATTATTGATGTTCTGAAAGCTGTGAACAAGGGGTTAAGAAAAGCCCAGACAGAATTTAACAGCAGACAGGAAGTTAGTTCCGGAACAATGCCTCAGTTCGAATACGGGATCATCTCATGTGCAATGAGAATGTTCGATTACGGATTCTCATCATATTTCGATGATCTGCTTAATGTTCATAAATATTCTGACAGGAAGTGGATCTTCTCACTCGCTTCACAGGAATTGGTCAGAGCATCGGTTGATGCCAGAGATAATCATGAAATACCTGTTGTTGGTTTTGACCTCGCGGGTATGGAGAAGGGATATCCTGCAGTTGATCATAAATATGCCTACAACCTGGCCCACAAGAGCTTTCTCAAGAAAACGGTTCATGCTGGCGAAGCATACGGACCGGAAAGTATATTTCAGGCGATCACCGAACTACATGCAGACAGGATTGGACACGGCCTCCATCTCTTCGATTCAGATTTGATAAAAGATACTGACATTCAAGACAAAGAAGATTATGTTAGTGATCTGGCGCAATACATTGCTGACAGAAGGATAACAATTGAGGTCTGTCTGACTTCAAACCTGCAGACAAATCCTGAATACAGAACACTTGAGGATCATCCGTTCAAAAAAATGAAGGATGCCAGACTGTCACTTTCATTCTGCACTGATAACAGAACTGTTTCGTCAACAACTGTTACTGATGAAATATATAAAGGTGTCAAAACTTTTGATATTTCCCATAAAGAACTGAGAGATATAGTTGTCTACGGATTCAAGAGAAGCTTCTTCCCCGGATCATATCTCAGGAAGAGACGTTATGTCAGGACCATACTCAACTATTATGATGAGGTCGAAAAAAAATTCGGAATAAAATGATATTATTCGCTAAAGGAGTGAAATGGAATTTATAACCGTTCTCAGAGGAATTGGAGGTATATTATTAATACTATCTATAACATTCCTGTTCTCAAACAATAAAAAGAGGATAAATTGGCGCCTTGTGGGTATTGGGCTCTTGGTCCAGCTTCTGTTTGCCGTCTTCATAATTCATGGGGAAACTTTCAGAACCTGGTTCTTCATGCTCGGGTGGCCCAAGGATATGCTCAACTGGTTCGGAGGAATGGTTGTAAAGATCTTAAGTTTTATTTCAGAAGGGTCTCTGTTCGTGTTCGGCTCTCTTGCATCAAGTCCGGGAAGCAACGGAAGCCTCGGATTTTTCTTTGCTTTCCAGGTGCTCCCCACAATAATATTTTTTGCTTCCTTAACTGCTGTATTATATTACACAGGTTTTCTTCAGATGGTAGTGAAGGGGATGGCATTTGTTATGTCAAAACTCCTCGGTACCAGCGGGGCTGAATCGCTGTCAAATACTGCAAATATTTTTATCGGCCAGACAGAGGCCCCTATCCTGATACGCCCATATATTGCTTCTATGACTAACTCTGAACTTCTTACAATAATGATAGGAGGTATGGCGACAGTTGCAGGTGGAGTAATGGCAAGTTATATCCAGATGCTCGGCCAGGCAATGTCGGCAGCAAAAGGACTGCCTGTTAATGAAGCGCAATTGGCGTTTGCCGTTCACCTCATAACTGCAAGTGTTATGGCCGCACCGGCATCGATAGTTATTGCAAAGATATTGCACCCTGAAACCAAAGTACCCGTAACCCTTGGTACAGTAAAAATGGAAGTGGAGAAAAAAGATTCAAATGTTATTGAAGCAGCGGCAAACGGTGCAGCAGACGGTCTCAAACTTGCATTGAATGTCGGCGGTATGCTTATAGTTTTTATCGCTTTCATCTATATGTTCAATTATATTTTTCAAAGCTTCGGGGATATTGTGGGAATTAACGGATGGCTGACCTCAAAATTCGGACAGCCCCTTTCCATGCAGCTTATGCTGGGGCTCCCGCTTAAATATCTAGCAATCGGAATCGGTGTCCCCGTCCAGGATGCCTTCGATTTCGGGAGATTGTTCGGGACAAAAATAGTTCTGAACGAATTCGTCGCCTATGTGGATCTTGTTGAAATAATAAAAACAAACGCAATGACACAGAAAGGTATAACGATGGCAACTTTTGCATTATGCGGTTTTGCCAACTTCTCATCGATCGCTATCCAGCTGGGGGGAATTGCCCCGCTCGCTCCGAACAGGAAAAAAGATATTGCAGCTCTCGGTCTGAAGTCTGTTCTTGGAGGCGGCCTGGTCACTCTGCTGACAGCAACACTTGCAGGAGTTCTCATCTGGTAATATTCCGGACAGATCTATTCTTTTAGCACTGCAACTATTGAAATAATTTATTCTATATTCTAAAATGATTGAATGTTCGGATAGAGTTCTATTTATAAAAAAAGGGCTGCCGGAAAGGTATAATAAGGATGACAAATCAGAAGATCACAAAAGTTGCGGTCGGTTCAGACCACGGAGGATATCCCCTCAAGGAAATACTTAAAAAATTTCTTGGGGAGAAAGGATATCAGATCACTGATTGCGGAACAGGAAGTACAGATCCGGTCAACTATCCCGAATTTGCTGCACGTGTTGCTGTGATGGTCTCAAGTGGTAACACTGATGCAGGGATCATGGTGGACGGCGCCGGAATCGGGTCATCAATGGCTGCTAATAAAATCAGAGGAATAAGAGCAGCACTATGCTACGATGTTACAACTGCTGTTAATGCAAGAGAACATAATAATGCAAACCTGCTCACTCTCGGAGCCGGACTGACAGGTTCAGAGCTTGCAAAACAGATAGCAGAAACTTTTCTGACACATGAGTGTACGGCAGACCGGCATCTGAAAAGGGTGGAAATGATAAATGCCCTCGATGACAACGGGGCAGAGATCTCCGATCCTGTCCGGGAGGATAATTTGGCAGATATAACTGATAAAGATATCGATCAGATAGCAGAAAAAGTTAGATCCATGATTTCTTCGGACAATAATATTTCCG
The DNA here is from genome assembly GCA_942492175.1 of uncultured bacterium. GTDB lineage: Bacteria > Acidobacteriota > Aminicenantia > UBA2199 > UBA2199 > UBA647. The sequence goes on along the minus strand of CALODR010000009.1, from coordinate 331,536 downwards.
AGAGCACTGTAAAAGAGACCTCTGAAAGAGAAATGATATGTCAATGCGGTGTTCATGTTGAAAGAAAACCTGAAACGCTGAGGAAATTTATTGAGTTCGGAGTCGAGAGACTGGGGTACAATGATGCCACTGGTGGAGAATGTGTGCCGGGTGATATTGCTGCATGTATAGATCACACACTCCTTAAGCCCGATGCAACGGCAGACGACGTAAAAAAACTCTGTTCAGAAGCAAGAGAATATAAATTTGCGGCAGTCTGCATCAGCCCGAGTTATGTTGCCCTTGCTGCAAAAGAGCTGGCCGGTTCCGATGTGATAGTATGTACTGTGGTAGGGTTCCCCTCAGGAGCACACGTTCCTGAGATAAAGGGACTGGAGACCAGAAGAGCTATCAGAGACGGGGCAAAAGAGATAGATATGGTGATCAACATCGGCGCTCTTAAGAGCGGTGATGATGACCTCGTCTACAGGGATATAAGAACCGTTTGCGAAGCATGTGAGGATGGCGGTGCACACAGCAAAGTAATTATAGAGGCAGCTTTACTGACTGATGATGAAAAAGTAAGGGCATGTCAGCTTTCAAAAAAAGCAAGGGCGGATTTTGTTAAAACATCGACCGGTTTCGGGCCTCACGGGGCTACAGCTGCGGATGTTGAACTGATGAGCAGTATTGTCAGAGATTCGGGCATCGGTGTAAAAGCAGCCGGAGGGATCAGATCTCTTGAAGATGCAACGGCCATGATAAGCGCCGGAGCGACAAGGATCGGGGCCAGTGCCGGAATCAAGATACTGAAAGCCGCAAAAGATATGACAGTTTCATCATAACAAGGAGGATAAATTGGTTGATCTCAGAGCATATGTTTTTCTGGATAAGCTCCAACCCCAGTATGCAGCATTTCTGGGTACTATTGCACAGGGATTTCTCCCTGTCGCAGGTATGGCTTCGCTTTATATCGAGATCTCTCCCGGGATCGAGATTAACAGAGTGACTGATATTGCATTAAAATCAACAAATGTTACACCGGGAATGCAGATAGTTGAGAGGCTTTACGGAATGCTTGAGATCCACTCCGAATCACAAGCGGATGTAAGGCAGGCCGGCAGAGCAATTCTTGAAGCACTCGATATAAAGGAAGAGGAAAGGTGGAAACCGAAGATCTACTCTCAGCAGGTGATCAGAAGGATCGACGATTACCAGACCCAATTGATAAACAGGATGAGACACGGGAATCTGATCGTCCCTGGCGAAACGATGTTCGTTCTGGAGGTTCAGCCTGCTGCATACGCAGCTCTGGCAGCGAACGAAGCGGAAAAAGCAGCATCAATCAATATCCTTGAAGTAAGATCCTTCGGCAGTTTCGGGAGGGTCTATCTTGGAGGAGAAGAAAAAGATATCGATATAGGTTGGAGAGCAGCAGTTAATGCTATCGAAGATGTTACGGGAACAACAGATCACAAATAAAAATTTATTTACAATTAAAATAGGAGGATAAAATGGCAGAAGCGCTTGGAATGATAGAAACAAGGAGCTTTCCCGCAGTTGTGGAAGCTGCTGATGCAATGGTAAAAGCAGCAAAGGTGGAACTTGTATCATATGAGAAAACAGGCGGGGGATATGTTACAGCAATTATTCGCGGTGATGTAGCTGCAGTAAAGGCAGCCTGTGATGCAGGAAGGGTCGGAGCAGCAAGGGTCGGAGAAGTTGTCGCAATCCACATTATTGCAAGGCCTCACCAGAATGTCGATGAAGTTATACCGCTGGGAAGGGTCAAAGAAGCAAAATCCGCCAAAGGTTAGATAAAATTTTGGAGAGAATATGATCCTCGCGAAAGTTATCGGCACTATTGTATCCACTCAGAAAGAGCCGAGTATGGATGGATTAAAGTTTCTTTTGCTTCAGCAGATCGACTCTGACGGGAAAACGAAGAGCGGAATTGTTGTAGCTGCTGATGCAGTCGACGCCGGCCCGGGTGAGATAGTCCTCTATGCAAGCGGCAGTTCTGCAAGACAGACAAAGCAAACCGAAAACCGCCCCTGCGATGCAGTGGTTATGGCCATTGTGGACAATTGGGAAGTTGACGGGAAATTGGTTTACAAAAAAAACGCCGACGGCTGAAGACAGTTTCCGGACTAATCGGAACCGGAGGGTGTGAGCATCCCGGTTCAGGATATTAACTTTGCAGGAGATCAGAATGGCACCATTAGACAAAGAAGAGATAAACAGGATTGCCGAGAGAGTTGTCTCTCTTATGAAAAAGGGGGAGGATACTGCTGCTTCAGCTGGCAGAGGTATATTTCCGGATGTTAACTCTGCTGTTAATGCAGCTGCTGCCGCACAGAAAAAATTCATAAAACTTCCATTGGAAAAGAGAGAAAAGATCATAGATAATATAAGGGTACAAATGCGCAAAAGTGCCGATGAACTGGCAAAAATGGCATGGGAAGAGACGGGAATGGGGAGAAAGGAAGATAAGGTGAAGAAGAATCACCTTGTAATCGATAAAACCCCGGGAACTGAGATTCTGAGGCCTGAGGCATATTCGGGGGACAGAGGATTAACGCTGATGGAACTCGCTCCTTATGGAGTTATCGGATCTATCACCCCTTCCACAAACCCGACCTCTACTATAATCTGCAATACAATAGGTATGATCGCTGCCGGGAATACTGTGGTCTTTAACGCCCATCCCAATGCAAAAAAAGTAAGCATTTATAATATTCAATTGCTAAATGATGCTATAACCGGGGCAGGCGGCCCTGAAAACGTTGTTACAACAATAGAATCACCCACAATCGGAACAGCATCAGAACTCATGACCCACCCCGGAATAGGCCTCCTTGTTGTTACAGGAGGTGAGGGGGTTGTAAGGGCCGCAATGGAGAGCGGTAAGAGAGCTATTTGTGCAGGGCCTGGCAATCCCCCTGTAGTAGTTGATGAGACAGCAGATATTGAGAATGCTGCAGAGTGTATTGTCAGTGGAGCATCACTTGACAACAACATTATCTGTGTCCTCGAGAAAGAGATATTTGTTGTCGATTCAGTTGCGGACAAACTAATCGATGCCCTCTCAAGGAAAAATGCATTCATTCTAAGTGAAGATCAGATAGCCATGTTGGACAAGGTCCTTTTCACTGAACTGAAAGGTCCGGGAAAACCGGGAGTTATTAATAAAAAATATATAGGAAAGAACATTCAGGTAATCCTTAAAGAGATAGGATTGGATATCCCCGATAACATAAGAATGGCCGTAGCCCCCGTAAAAGAGGAACATCCTCTTGTTTGGACAGAGCAGCTGCTACCCGTCATACCGCTGGTCAGAGTGCCGGATGTGGATTATGGGATCGATATTGCGATAAAAGCAGAGCACGGATTCAGACACACAGCGGTTATGCACTCAAAAAACATTGAAAAACTCAGCAAGATGGCAAAAGAGATAAACAGTAGTATTTTTGTCAAAAACGGTCCTTCGGTAGCCGGGCTCGGATTCGGCGGTGAAGCATATTGTTCATTTTCTATAGCAAGTCCTACCGGAGAGGGCATAACTAACCCCAGGAGTTTTTCCAGAGAACGGAGATGTGTCCTCGTTGACCACTTCAGAATAGTATGAAAAGAAAACACTCTGCCATAGCTGTAATTGAATTAAATAGTGTCGCCAGAGGAATTTTTACCGGTGATGCAATGTTGAAGAACTCCCCTGTATCAATGGCAAGATCGGGCTCGGTACACGATGGAAAATATCTTATTCTCATCGGAGGCTCCGTAGCATCTGTTGAAGAAGCATATAGAAATGGCATTACAGCCGGGATGGATTCGATATCTGATTCTTTATTTCTCCCCGATATTCACATATCTGTTTTTAATGCAGTTTTCGGCAAGAGGGAAAAATGCTATGGTGAGAGCATCGCTATTATTGAAACCCTCTCGGTCCCCTCTGTTATAAAAGCTGCAGATGCTGCAATTAAGGGTGCGGCTGTAATTATTGTAGAGATCAGGATGGCAGATGATCTTGGCGGGAAAGGGCTGGTCATATTCACCGGTAAACTCGAAGAGATCGAAACTGCTGTAAAAATAAGCCGGGAGGTTCTGTCAGAGAAAAACACCCTCTTTGAAACATCGATCATTCCGAGACCCGTAAATGAAATATCAGGTCAATTAAACACTTCATCAATTTTCAATTCTTCTGATACAATTTCAATAGAAGGGGAGGAATTATAATGCTTCTCGGTAAAGTGATAGGCACTATAACACCAGCGATCGTTTACGAGGGACTTGCAGGGGTGCCTATGCTGATAGTTCAACCCCTCGATAAAAACAGAAAGCCGAAAGGGGAGCATATAGTTGCTGCAGATTCCACTCTCATGGCGGGGAAAGATGAGCTTGTATATTATGAAGGTGGAAGGGAAGCCGCCCTTGCTCTCGATACATGGTTTGTACCGGTCGATCACACAATAATAGGTATTGTTGATGGAGTGCAACTTCTTGAGGAGGATACAGAGTGATCCTCGGGAAAGTTGCCGGTTCTATTTATTCCACAATAAATCATAATTTTTACAATAATAAAAAATTATTGTTAATAGATAAATTGGATAGCAACAGGAACCCAACAGGTGACTATCTTATTGCAGTTGACAGTATAGGGGCCGGTTCCGGTGAGATAGTTCTGGTCATAGATGAAGGTAATTCAGCCAGGCAAATAGTCGGAGAGGACCAGGCACCTTTAAGATCAATTGTAATCGGTATCGTGGATCAGGTTAACACATGAATTTTAAACATAAAATTCAGACTTTACCCCACCCTTTTATTCCTGAATGATCCGCAAAATAGAGGACCATTTTCTGTTTTGCCGGAACCCCTGAAGATATATTGATTGCTTTGAGAATCCTTTGTTCAACGGCTTTTCTGTCCTCTTTCCCCGAAGAATGAACGGTCAATATCTTTTCCCCGGTTTCTATTCGATCACCCGATCTTTTATGAAAAATAAATCCTGCCGTATGGTCTATTTGATCTTCTTTCTTTCTCCTTCCTGCACCTATATCGATCGCACTCATCCCGATCTCGAATGCATTAATAGAGATTATAAACCCGCTTTTATCAGAAACAAGGTCCCAGGAGGATTCACTTTCACCGAAAATCGAATAGTCTTCACACACTCCAGGATCTCCCTCCTGCGCTTCTATAAAATCCCTGAATATTTTAAGGGCCTTCCCTGAAGCAATAGTCTCTTTTAACCTTTTTATACCCTTATTAAAACTTTCCTCAACCCCGGCAGCGATCAGCATGCAGGCACCGAGAGCAAGTGTCACATCCATAAGGTCATCAGGACCGTTACCTTTCAGGCATTCTATAGATTCTATTATCTCAACAGAATTACCCACAGCATTCCCAAGTGGTTCATTCATATTTGTGATCAGCCCCAATGTTTTTCTACCGCTTTTCTCTCCAATATTAACCATTGATTTACACAACTCTATTCCATCATTTATATCCGGAAGAAATGCACCGTTCCCCGTTTTAACATCTAGGACAATTGCATCTGTCCCGAGGGCAAGCTTCTTTGACATTATACTGCTTGTAATGAGGGGGATGCTGTTTACAGTGGCAGTAGTATCACGCAGAGCGTATAGTTTTTTATCGGCCGGAACTATATTGTCCGTCTGCCCCGATATCACCATTCCGCACTTCTCAAGCACACTTCTGAACTGGTCCACTTCAAGAAAAACATTGAATCCGGGAATCGACTCAAGTTTGTCTAGGGTCCCGCCTGTATGTCCGAGAGCTCTTCCCGAAAGCATGGGGACTTTAACCCCGCAGGCTGCAACTATGGGGGAAACAATAAAACTTACTTTATCCCCTACTCCCCCGGTGGAGTGTTTATCAACTTTGATACCATCGATCCCTTCAAGGGAGATACTGTCCCCCGACCTGAGCATTATCCCCGTCAGATCTTCTGTCTCCCTCAGGTCCAGGCCGTTCAGAAATATTGCCATAAGGAGAGCAGATATCTGATAATCGGGAATACTTCCATCCACATAACCGTCTATAACCGCCTGAAGTTCCTCTTTCAAGAGGACATTGCCGTCCCTCTTCTTAGTTATTATCTCGTACATATTTAAATTTTTCATATTTGTCTGTACTCCGTACTACCTGTCCTCATTCAGTGAGAATCCGAACGGCAGGATCTCTCCCACCGTTGATTCTTTAAAATCTCCATCTTTATTACACATTATCACACTTGTATCTTCCTTCGAAAATTCTGCGATCACCTGTCTGCAGGCGCCGCAGGGAGGAAGAAATTTTGCGGTATCACCAACAACAAGTATGGAAGAAATCTCCAACTCTCCTTCGCTCACCATTTTAAATATAGCATTCCGTTCGGCGCATATCGTGACACCGTAGGAGGAATTCTCCACATTACATCCTGTGAAAATTTTCCCTGACTTTGTCCTCAGCGCTGAGCCGACATGAAAATCCGAGTAGGGAGCGTATGCTCTCTCTTTAACTACTTTAGCTGCTTCATATAATTCTTTGATTTCCTTTTCCATAGCAGTGATATTGTATTTGAAGGGCAATTTAAAGTCAAAAATGTAACATAATGGGGACGGTTCCAATTTTGTTGCATTTTTTTTTGTTCTCCGGCAATCAGGATGCGACCAAAAGGGGACAGGCACCTTTATATAAATGTACCTGTCCCCATTTATAGGGATTTAAAGAATAGGGTGACAACTAGTTCAAAGCTGAAAAAACAGCTATTTCATTGCGGAGTCGTAGAGGTATTTATTTATAACTTCAGAGTCCGGATCGAGGTGGGGGAAGATATCCTGCCACATCTCATCATCTTCCATGCACAAATACAGCGGTGCATCGGGTGAAATTTTTTTGTATATCTCATCCCGGACAAAAGTAAATAGCTCCTTTCTGAGTGGTTTGAAGTATCTGTACTTCCCATCATACCCCCTGATCAGCTCTCCTGTAAAAAGTTCCGAGTCCCTATATTTGAAAATGTGTTCCTTCAATTCTTCCGGAAATCTAAGAGCGCCTAAACTCCACCAGGCAATCCTGCCGGGATCAACCACTTTCGATATTTCGGATATAAGTCCGCTATAAAGCTCCTTCCATCCTTCAGTAATGATAATAGGATCAAAATGTATCCCTATCTTATATCCGGATTTCTGTACCATCCACATTGCCTTCAGCCTTTCATGAAGAGAGGCTGTATTGTGTTCCTCAACATCAATTATTTGCTGAGGATTCATCGACCAAGAAACCACAATATTCTTCAACGGTTCTTTATTTAAAAGATTTTCAACATTTGCCGATTTTGTTTTAAATTCAAAAACCACTTCCGGGAAATCCGAAAGTAATCCTATGATCTTTTCAGAATAATTATTTTCATTCTCATATGCGAGAGAATCAGACAATTCCCCGGTGCTTATTCTCAGATTCTTCAGTTTCTTTACAGCTCTCTCCAGATCTGCCTTCGCCTGATCAGTATTGGTATAAAAAACAGGATCCTTACTCTCAAGATAGGACTGTAGGATACAATATGTACAGGAAAAAGGGCATCCTGTATGAAGGTTCATGTTATAATATCCGCACGAGACAGCCTCTGGGGAGCATGGACAGTTCTTCACGAACTCCCCTTTGAACTCTTCATATTTTATTTTCATTCATTCGATCCTTTCAGCGTTTCAGAATATTGAAAAAGGGGTAAAAAGTCAATATTACATCAGAATCAGTTTTTTTTTCACGCTAACCAATGTGATATAATTTAAAAATGATTTTTCTTGATTTTCTTTATATCCTGATCCTCATAATATACATCCCTCTGAATCCAAGGTTTCTGTTTAAAAAGGAGTACAGAAGAGTAATGAAGGGAAGAATCTCTCCCGAAGTCAACACTGATGACAGAGGCAGCATCTGGATACATGCAGTGTCTGTTGGAGAGGTGAAAAGCCTTGAAAGCTTTATTTCTTTACTTCAGGCAAAATCTGACAGGAGAATTATCCTTTCCGTAACAACTCCCTCGGGATTCAGGATTGCAAAAGAAATATATAAAGAAATAAAGGTTATAAACGGACCATTCGATCTTTCTTTTGTGATCAAAAAATTTATAAGAAAAATATATCCCTCAATTATTATTTTAAATGAGCTTGAGATCTGGCCTAACTGGATCTCAATAGCTGACAAGATGGACATCCCGATGGTTGTCATTAACGGCAGGATCTCTGAAAAAGCATTTAAAAGTTATAAGAGATTTTCATTTCTTCTCGGAAAGTTTTTCCGTAAGATAGATCTTTTCCTCCTACAGGAAGAGAATTATGCTCAGAGGTTCATCGACCTCGGAGTTAAAGAGCAATCGATAAGAATCAGTGGTAATATAAAAGCCGATGAGGCAGTTATATCTTCAGGAAGAACAGAAAACAGCAAGAAAATATATGAAATGCTTAATGTTAAAGAACCGGAAAAGAAAGTTTTACTTTTTGCCAGTACCCACTTATCAGATGAAAACGTGTTCATCCCCCTACTAAAAGAGTTGTTAAAAAAATATTTTATCATTATAGCTCCAAGGCATATGAGCAGAATAGGGGAAGTAGCTGGAGCAATTAAGAAAAGCAACACCCCTATCAGGATCTGGAGCAGAGATCTGCATTCAGAAAACAGTATACTGATATTTGATAAAATGGGATATCTTACCGAGCTGATAAAAATATCCGATATTGTATTCATGGGCGGAAGTTTTGACCCGGATGTAGGTGGCCATAATCTTTACGAACCGGCAATTTTTGGTAAAAAAATTATCGGAGGTCCCTGCTATAACAATTTTCCTTCGATCGGAAATGAACTTGTCCGGAATGGGGTATACTCTATAGCAGAAAATGGAACTTCTCTATTTGATATCTTAATGAATATAACCGGACATCAGATGACCGCAACAGCAGGGACAGCGAAGGAAATAGTAATAAAAAGGGCGGGAGCTATAGAATTTTCGATCAGGGAGGTATTAAAATTTCTAAATTAACTACCAATGCATTAAACATCGCTTCTATTGGATATAAATCCGTATCATTCATTAATCTGAAACTTAAAGGGCTTCGAAAAACTGTTTTTAATGATACCAAGATTATTTCAGTCAACAACCTCTCTTTCGGCGGAACCGGAAAAACACCTATGGTGTTGGAAATAGCACAAATTTTAAAAGATGCCGGTTTGAAATTTTCTGTCGTTACACGAGGTTATAGATCTTTTAACGAAAAAGGAGGAACTCTTGTAAGTCCGGATCACAGTTGGAGAGAGATCGGAGATGAGGTGAAGATGATCTCAAATGAGCTCCCCGGAATAGATATTTTTACCGGAAGCAACAGGAAAAAATCGATCCGCAAAAGTATAAAAAGGGGAAATAAAATTGTAATACTGGATGACGGATTCCAATCCACGGGGATTAAAAAAGACCTGAGCCTGATGATGATCAACCCATCCCATAAATATTATTACCTTAGAAATTTTAAATTTATGGCTAAAAAGGAAGATATAGTACTTTATTACAGCGGAGATAAACCAAAAGTATCAAATTATCATATTCGGAAAAAAGGAGATCATGGCGAATACTCATTTGAGTTCTCATCCTTCCTGACCGCAGACGGACTCCCTGCAGACCCCGGTAATCTTCCGGTTTTCGGTTTTTCAGCCCTCGGGGATAACGCCAGATTCGAGTCTGATCTCGGTAGTCTGAACCTTAAAGGTTTCATTGGATTTAAAGATCACAATAGATATTCAGCAGATGAGCTAAAAACCCTGCTGAGAAATATGAGAGAAGCAAAAGCCGATTTTCTTATCTGTACTTATAAGGATTTCATTAAAATTTCAGATATGATCAAAGACGGATTCCCTTTGATTTATATAAAAAACAGAGTAAAATGCAACTTTGATCTTAAAGGGTATATTTTATCAATTGTAAAATGAAACATAATATCAGGTATAGAGTAGAGTATTTCGGATTCAGGATCTTCATATTTTTTATAAAGATTTCCCCGTTATTTCTGAAGAAATTTTTCCGTTTATTCGCTCTGGGGACTTTTTCTTTAGCCGGAAAAAGATACAAAGTCCTGGTTGATTCGAATCTGAAGATTGCATTCCCCGATCTTTCAGATGAGGACAGACTCTCACTGAAGAAGAAAATATTCAGGCATTTCTCTACAATATTCATAGATATAATTTATCTGTTCGGAGGAAAGGACCCTGACAAAGTTGTCGGAAACCTGAAGATTGAAGGTATTGACAATATAAAAAGTGTTCTGAAAAAAGGGAAAGGGGCAATACTGTTTTCAGCTCATTTCGGAAATTGGGAACTTATCCCTTTTGTCCTTTTCCGGGAGCTGGGATTCAGAGTTTCAAGTATCGCAAGACGGATGGACAATCCTCTTACTGAAGAGATCGTAAAAAAATTCAGGGCCTTTATGGGCTCTGACATGATCTATAAAGAAGGTTCACTCAGAAAAATCATAAGAGTAACTGAAGAAAACGGATTGATATATCTGCTGATCGATCAGAATACCATCACAAGAGAAGGAGTTCCGGTCAGTTTTTTCGGGAGAGAAGTAATAGCCGTAACAACTGTTTCCCAATTGTATCTAAAAAAAGCGATACCGATCATCCCACTTTTTATAACATACCAGAATGATTCAATTATTCTGACAATAGGTAAAGAGATAAGTTTCAAACAGAGTTCCGATCATAATAATGATCTCAAAAAGCTGACACAGAAATGTTTGGGCCTTGTTGAAAATAAAATCCGGGAATTTCCCGATCACTGGTTCTGGTTCCATGACAGATGGAGACCCAGGGCCGGCCAGAAAAAGAGGCAGGAAAATGAGAGAAAATAACAGGAAAAATAATGAGTTAAGAGATATCTCGATCGAAGAGGATTTTATTACAAATCAGCCGGCATCACTTCTATATAAGCAAGGGAATACAAGACTCGTATGCACAGCTATGTACAATGAGAAAGTTCCGTTCTTTGCGAAAACAGAAAAAAAAGGGTGGATAAGTGCCGAATATTCAATGCTTCCCGGATCGACAGGGAAACAGCGGTTTCTTCGTGAAAGGGGCGGAAGGATGGATAAGAGAAACATTGAGATCCAGAGATTTATCGGACGCTCCCTCAGGAATATCATCGACCTTAAAAAAATTAAAGATTTCAATATCTTCCTTGATATGGATGTGATACAGGCTGATGGGGGGACAAGGTGTGCATCTGTAAATGGAGGAGTAATAGCCATGATGAAAATGCTTAAACATCTTGTCTTCGAAAACAAACTTTTTGAGGTCCCCACTTTCGAACCTGTTGCAGCTGTATCGGTTGGGATAAAGAACGGGGAAATACTGGCTGATATAGATTTCAAAGAAGATTCCAATATTGATGCAGATATGAACATAGTTTCTAATGGAAAAGGAGATATTATTGAAGTAACAGGTTTTGCAGAGGAGAGCTCAGTTCCGAAAGACCTCTTTTTCAAAGCCATTGATCTGGGTGTCGAAAAAAATTCCGAAATAATTGAAATTATAAAAAGCTATTTATAACAAGTATCAGAGTTCATTATTGTCACAACCACGCGAACTGTGTATAATTACCAATACTCTTTTCAGAACGGAGAGGTGCCGGAGCGGTTGAACGGGACGGTCTCGAAAATCGTTGGGCCTTTACAGGTTCCCAGGGTTCGAATCCCTGCCTCTCCGATTTCCCCATATAAGGGAGTCGAACCCGTGCCTTGGGTTCGAAAGGCGAGCCTTCATGCGAGCCTTCATGACTGAGTGAAGCGAAGGAACCGAAGGCATCCGAGTGATAAATGAGGATGTAATCCCTGCCTCTCCGATTTCCCCCTTCTCTATGCCTTTCCGATATACACCATTAAAAGCGTATTAACTTCTACATGATCAGAATAACTCTTTATATAATAATTACTTTAACAATTTTAAGCTGTACCTCCAATCAGGTCGAACCAATCGCTGACGAAACACGTAAGGTGCTCATGGTCGGCGAGACTAAGCTTTTTTATGGGATAACCATCCCTGATTCCTATCAACACGAAAAACCTGTCCCCCTGATTCTTGCACTTCACTACGGTGGAAACTTCTCAGATTACTATGGGAGAAGTTTTGCCAGACAACTAATTGAACCGGGACTTGATCAATTAGGTGCAATTATTATTTCTCCGACTTGTCCTTATCTGGACTGGACAACAGAAATAAGTGAAAAAGCGGTTATTGAGCTGATTGACCATATTCGTTCTGAATATTCAATCGACAGCAGGAAAATATTAGTTACAGGATTCAGTATGGGCGGAGGAGGAACCTGGTTTTTTGCCGCAAAATATCCGGAACTCTTTTCAATTGCAATCCCAATTGCCGGGACCGTTTGGAGATTCACACCTGAATTTCTAAAAAGCATTCAGGCCTCACTCTATGTTATTCACAGCAGAGATGATGAAACCGTATCTTTTACACTGGTTGAGGATATGGTTAATCTTCTCAGTTATTTCGGGATGTATATTGAATTCAGAGTTTTAGAGGGCATGTACCACTATGAAGTAAGCAATTATGCAAAATTTCTTCAAGAGTCGGTCCCATGGATATTCTCAATATGGGATTCACAATAAATTTTTCATTTTATCTCTTTGCAAATTAACAATAACAATCTAAAGAGACATCCTGAGTATCTGCTCTACATCATCAGCATTGAGTTTTTTAAATGATCCTATCTCTCCGAATCGAACTGATTGTTTTGCCATATAACGGATCTTCGAATCATCTATATTTATTTCGGATAATTTTGAAGGAATATTTAGAGAACTGAAAAATTCACGGGTAGCTTTAATTCCGGTTTTTGCCTGCTCAAGCTTATCACCCATTTCGATACCCCATACATTTTCAGCAAACACTGCCAGTTTATTAACTGTTTCCCCGCTCAGGACATACTTCATCCAGTTCGGTAAAAGTATAGCCAACCCCAATCCATGGGAAATATCATATGCCGCACTCAATTCATGTTCAATCGTATGTGTCGCCCAGTCTCCCCCCGTCTTTCCTCTCGATATAAGATTGTTGAGTGCAAGGCTGGACGCCCACATCAGATTGGCCCTCGCTTCATAATTCTCCGGATCATCAATTGCTTTCCTCCCGTACTGAATACAGGTCATCATAATGCCTTCAGCAATCCTGTCAGAAATGCCAGCCCCTTTTTCAGGCTCGAAATACTGCTCCGTAACATGAGTAAAAATATCTGCAACTCCATAAGCCGTTTGATCTTCAGGAACACTATAGGTTAGAACCGGATCAAGTATTGAAAAAACGGGCCGGCATAGTTCGGATCCGAAATACAATTTCTCGCCACTCTCTTCATTAGATATAACAGAATTTCCATTCATCTCAGAACCGGTTGCAGAAAGGGTAAGTATCGAAGCAATCGGCAGACATTTTTTAACCTCTTCCTTATTAATACAAAACTTCCACGGATCAATATTGTTTGCAGCTCCGGCAGCCATCCCTTTAGCCGCATCGATAACGGACCCTCCTCCTACGGCTATAACAAAATCCAAGCTATTTTTGTTTATAATATCTATCCCTTTCTTTACACTTTTCAGGGTCGGATTCGGCTTGATACCGGAAATCTCCTTAAAAGAAATATTGCTATATTCCAATTCCTTTTTTACTCTATCTAACAATCCGTTCGATTTAACCCGGTCCGATCCGTAAACAATCAAAACCCTGGTTGAATATTTACATGTCTCCCTTCCCAGATTTTCGAGTGAATTAGTTCCGAAAAATACCCGTGTCGGTATATTGAATGTAAAATTTTTCATCTTATCTCCTTGATCTGAAAAAAATTTTCAAAAGTTCTGATGATTCTTTTTCGAGAAATCCACTCTCGATCTCTATTGTATGATTGAATATACTACTGATTTTACCATACGCTCCCGTTGAAAATATCCCGTTCTTCGGATCTGATGCCCCATAAACTATTTTTTTTATCCTTGCATGAACTGATGCGGAATAACACATTATACAGGGCTCCAGTGTTACATAAAGGACAGAGTTGTTAAGGCGGTAATTCTTAAGTCTTTCGCCTGCATCCCTAATAGCAATGATCTCAGCATGTGCAGAAGGATCGGATGTCCCGATTGGTACGTTATACCCTTCACCGACCACTTCTCCGGATAATTCTATTACTGCACCAACAGGAACCTCGCCGTGTTTTTCCGCTTCACATGCAAGAACAAGAGCGGATTTCATATAAAATAACGGAGTTTCTCCCATAGAAATAATAATAATAAAACAGGATCAGCCTTGCAATGCAGAAACAGTGATTATTTCTTTTCTTTCTGCCCTAGGTCTGAGAAACTTATTTTATAAACACTGAAAGTTCTGCCAAGAACTTTATTTATTCTTGCAATTGTCATCATATAATCTACAACAGATTTCAGATTGTTTGTCTGAGCATTTGCAAAATCTCTCTGATAGTTAAGGACCTGATAGTTGGTTGAAAGTCCGACTGAGAGCTTCTTCTCTTCTGCTTTCAGTTTCTGCTCTTCAAGTTTTAAAGCGATCTTGTTGGATTCAACCAGTTTTGCATTTTGCTCAAGTTCTTTTACAACATCTTCAACTTCAGCGTATATATCATTCTCCACTTTTTTAAGACTGAGAAAGGATGATTGCAAATTAAGTTTTGACTGCTCCAGTTCCGCTCTCTCTTTTTTATTACTCAGAGGGAGGGTTAAATTCAACCTGAGGGAGAAATTCTTGTAAATATTAGAAATAGTATCGTTAATCGTGTTCCAGACATCTTTTTTAACTACACCGATGACCGGCCTTGCCTCAAATATTGATCCCGGGCCATATATAAGCTGGTCACCGCCCTGACCTGTTGTATAATATGAAGCAGTTAATTGAAGGTCGGGAAGCATCTGATTCCTTGCATATTTAACTCTTATCTTATTGTTTTCCATATCAAGCTTCGCCCTTTTAATATCAGGACGGTTGTTCAGAGCTTCCAACAGATAGCCGTTAAAATCTACCGGAATACTTAATTTCTCCGGTATATCAACAGGATTAATTTTATATTTATCTAAAGTTATATTAAGTATTTTCCTCAGATTATTCTCAGCCATCTGAACATTCTTTTCAGCCTGAATGATCTGACTCTCATAAGAAGCAACTTCCGCCTTCGCTTCCAGTATGTCTATTGGAGCTGATACGCCGACTTTAACCCTGAGCTCATTCTGTTTCAGAAGTTTCCGGGCTCTCTCCAGTGATTTTTTTATAGCATCCATGCTCTGGATCCTGTAAACAAGATTCCAGTAGTAATCTTCAACATTGTATATAAGCTCAATAATTGTATTCTTTAACTGGTGTTTGGAACGGATATGCTCGTTCATTGATATCATAATATCCTTCTTGGTGGCAAAAGTTCCGAAACCTTTCAGGAGAGGCTGAGTCAGGGAAAAATTAAGTTCTGAACTAAGTACCGGATTAATAGTTGAAAATATACTGTTAGATTTCCGTCTGAAATTTTTAAGTTCTATCGAAAAAGTACCGCCAAGTGCATATCTTTGTTCAAGTTTCAGATCAACATTTAGATTTTCATTCTTACTTACATCCGCTCCACTCAGAACACCGGAAGAAGGTGAATTGGTTTCTGAAGCCCCCGCATTAATGGAAAAGCTGGGAATAAAGATCGTATCACCGATGATTTTTGTTAACCGGGACTTCTCGGTATTTGTCATCTCAATCTGGATATCAATATTGTTCTTTAGCGCATGAAAAATCGCATCTTTTAAAGTGAGATCCTTTATTTCCTCCTCTGAAAAGAGGGAAATATTTGCAATAAAAAATAAAGAGATAATAATAATAAAAATTTTTCTCATAGAACTCCTCCAACAATAGATTTGATACGGATTTTATTATAAAAAGTTCCGGCTCCAAAATTTTGTTATTAATTTGACTGATCAGACGGATAAATATATATTCTTTATATGAAGATATTAAAAAGAATAATAATCGGGATTCTTTTAGTGGTCATTCTGGTAGTTTTAGTACTTGTTATCTATCTTAAAGGGACGAAACCTGTCCTTTCAGGCAAGTATACAACTTTAAACGGCAACACAACCGGAAAAATTCTTATTGGGAGGGATATATTGGGAGTACCTCTGATAAAAGCGGAGAACAGGGAGGATATGTTCTGGGCAATGGGATTTGTTCACGCCTCAGACAGATTGTTCCAGATGGACCTTATCAGACGGTTATCCACAGGCCGGCTCTCTGAAGTATTCGGAAGGAGAGCCCTCGAATCGGACAAGGAGCAGATGGATCTGATGATACCTGAAGGAATTGATAGATCCATGGGGACAATTGATAAGGAACTAAAGAAAATTGTAGAGAGCTATTGCAGAGGCGTTAATTATTATATTGACAATTGTCCGCTGCCGCCGGAGTTTAAACTTCTCGGCTACACTCCCGGCCCCTGGAAGATAAAGGATATTTTCGCAATCTTCAAGAGGATGGAAATAATCCTGGCCGGGTCCGGATCTGAACTTTACAATATGAAAGTCTACTCAGTTCTCGGGAAGAAGAAAGCTGATGAGCTTCTTACCGGTTCTCACGGATCGACCATTATATCCTCTGAAGAGTATGGAAAATTCATGGAAAATAATACTCTTAAATCGGCATACAACAGGGAACTTGAAAATTTTGAAAAAATTATCGGTAGTAATAATTGGGTAATTTCAGGAGACAGAACCGTGAACGGGAAACCTATCCTGTGTAATGATCCCCATCTCTCAAATGTTTTTCCGTCATACTTTTATCAGATCCGACTGGAATCGGGGGATACGGTATTGTCAGGGAATTCAATTGCGGGAGCACCTTTTATAGTGATCGGGAAAAATTCAAAAGTAAGCTGGGGTTTTACAAATGTGGGTACTGATGTTATCGATTATTTTATTCTGAAGACCGATCCCGGGAATGATGAATTCTATTATCTGGATAATGAGCAAACACCATTTACTGTCCTGGAAAAGCATATAAAAGTAAAAGGTGAAGATGATTATATCCATAAAGTAAAAGTGTCCAGGTTCGGAGCTGTGCTCAAATCAGGAGATAAAATATTATCGAGGCACTCGGTAAATGAATACCCGTCGACAGTTCTTGAAGCTCTCTATGAACTTAACTTCTCATCCAACTATGATGAAGTTTTAAAAGCTTTGAGAAAATGGTCATCTCCTGCCCAAAACGTGGTTTTTGCAGATTCTGATGGTAATATCGGATATTTCCCTACGGGTCTTATTCCCATCCGTGGAAAAGGTGACGGCTCACTACCCGTTTCGGGTGAGACTACAGATAACCTATGGAAGGGATTCTATGATGAAGAAAATAAGCCGTTTATTTTAAATCCGGAAAAAGGATTTATCGTTACTGCCAATAACAGGGTTATCCCTGAAAAAGGGATCCCCCTCTTTGCAAAAAATTGGTTTCCGGCATTCAGAGCAGACAGGATAACAGAATTATTGTCGGGAAAAGAAAAAATAGATGTTGAAGACAATATGGTCTTTCAGACAGACAGCTTCCTGAAAAGTGGTGAATTCTTAATGAAGATCATCAGGGATCATAAGCCTGTATCGAAAGGATCCATCTTTATCTTTAATGAATTAAAAAAATGGGATCTGAAAGCAGATTCAGGGATCGGCCCATTAATATTTTACAGATTTGAAAAAATACTTACCGAAGAGATGTTTTCCGATGAATTTAAGGATAACGAAACCCGCTCCCTCGTATCAAGGTCCTGGATATACCGCCTGTTAAAATATCCGGGCGGAGATTTTGACAAATATGCGGTTGACAGATGGGCTGATATCCGGGGAACAGATGTTGAGGAGACATTCACAGACATTATTGAAAAGGCTCTTGAACTGACAAATAAAGATTATCTTGCAAGAAAAGACAAGGGATCACTTGAATGGAAAGACATCCATAAACTAAAATATACTCATCCTCTCGGCTCTGTCTTTCCCCTGAAATATTTTCTGAATAGAGGGCCTTACGGAGTTAAAGGCGGGAAAGATTGCATAATGGTATCAACATTCAGGAATAGAACCGACTTTAATGTGGTCCATCTGTCTACTTTCAGGATGATCATTGATATGGGAGATCATTCAAATTCAAAAATGATAAACTCATCAGGACAGAGCGGACATTTTATGAGCAGATTTTATGACGATCAGATAGCGCTTTATATTAAAGGGGGATACAGATCATATGAAAACCCTCAGATTGGAAAATACAGAATTGAAATAGTCCCGGGAAAATAATTTCAGGGATTAGAGAATTTTTTTTCCAGAATAAAAGTTACAGGTCCGTCATTTACTGATGTTACATCCATCATCTCTCCAAAAATCCCAGTTTCGACCTTTATATTTCTATCCAGAATTTTGTTGAATTTGTGATAGAGCTCTTCCGCTATCTCCGGCTCCATTGCATTAGAGAAATCGGGCCTCCGTCCTTTCCTGATATAGGAAGCGAGAGTGAACTGAGATATTGAAAGGATTGCACCTTTTGACAATTCAATTACAGACCTGTCCATCTTTCCGTTCTTATCAGGAAATATCCTGAGGTTCAGAACTTTATCTGCAATAAATTCTATCTCTTTTTCAGAATCCCCTTTTTCGATCCCTGTATATATAAGCAGCCCGGGTCCTATCTTACCTACAATTTTGGAACCTACTCTGACATCAGCAGATCGTACCCTCTGAACAACGATCCTCACTTCCCCGTCCCTCTCCTTATCTTTTGAGAACTGAGGTAGACCGGCCTTTTCAATAGAGGGGAATTCATATCTAACAGGTCACCCTTCCTCAGGCTTGAAGGTTTAGTCTTGTCTGTTTCTACCTCCCCTATATAAAGATGTTTAGTATTAACAGTGAAATTGTAGTAGCCTCCCGTTCGGACAGCGCTTATATTTGTTATGAGCAAGTATTGTCCCGATAAAGGTAGGACCCTTATAAATTCACCGCCATATCGGAGCCCGGCAATAAAAGTCATATCAATATTTTTCTGTTTTATTAGCTCACTGCCGGGAGAGAAAGAAAATATGTTCTCACCAGATTCAGAAGAAATTCTCAATCTGCTGACACCTGCCTTTTCCCCCCTGTTTCGAAGAGCATCACGAAAAGTGATCTTATCATTTTTCCACTCTTCGAGCCTTTTTAAAAATTCAGATTCACACTCTTTGAAAAGCAGATCCTCTCTATTATCATTTTTAATAAATATTGTTTTTTCTATCTTTGCATTTTCAATTTTTATAGTATATTGCTTTATCCCTCTCTTAAGCATATTTATTTTTTTTAGCGATGGAAATAAGTAGAACCCGAGATACAATGAAATAAGGAATAAGAAAAAAAGCAGGAAGGAGACAGATTTAATAAAAATCCCTTTTTTCATTCAGCCGCTACCTCCCCCCTTATTATAAATTCCCCGGGATTTTTTTCGCTGACCGTTTTTGAAATTATAAAGGCACCGGCTGAGCTCTCAAGTTTATCGGTAAGATCAAGGAGAAATGCTGTCTTTCGTGAGTACCCGGTTATTTCAAACTCAATAGCTCCGGTTCTGCTTTTAATATTTATTTCAGAAAATCTTACTGATCTGTCATCCATCATGACAAGGACACTTATCAGGCCTGTTAAAGATCTGTTTATATCCCCCGGCCTGTTAATCATAAAAACCCTCTCAAAATATTCCGCCCTCTTCTTTTTTAATTCATCGATTCTGATCTGTTTGGAAATCATACTGCTGTGCTCAGATCTTACATTATCAAGTTCAGATATTAATTCACCCTTTTTCTTCTCAAAATAGATACATCCACCGATGAATGCAAGAATAAGGAAAACAATTGTAATTATTCTGATTTTCATTTTCTCCCTACATCCTTTCCGGAACTGGTATCCCCATTATTCCGAACAGGGTAGACACGTTCTCTCTGAACAGCCCGAGTAATATAATTCTTAAACCTTTAAGATTCGGATCAGTTTCAGAGATTACAGGATACTGATGATAATAATGGTTCATTTTCTGACACAATTGATAGGAATGACTGGCAATGGAAGAGATTTCCCTTTTTTCAACAGCATGATCAAGTTGAACTTCGATCAACGATATGTGTAGCAGAATATCAAAAAAGAGCTCCGATTCTTTATCCCCCAGAACTGCAGGGTCAGGAGTATTTCCGGAAATTACAGCTCCGTCGATCTTCCTGAAAATACTGTTAATCCTGGCAATCGTATACTGCATATACGGGCCTGTATCTCCTTCAAATGAAAGGGCATCATCAAAATCGAAGGAGATTACCGAGTTGGAGTTAAATTTGATCATATAATATCTTAATGCTCCTACTGCTATATCCTCTGCAATGAGATCGATAGAATTTTTGTTCAGGTCCGGATTTCTCTTAACAATCTCTCCTTTCGATTTTTCAATAAGTTTATCAATCAGCTCTTCTCCGCTTACTGCGATCCCTTTTCTTCCCGAAACTTCAACGTATGATCTCTTCTTCTCCTCATCCGACAAATCAAAACCGAGATCCTCGACACAACCAGGAGTTAAAGCAACCATTTCATAAGAAAAATGAATGTACTCCTTCTCTTTCCCCTTTTCACTCAGAGGAGATATAACCTCTTCCGAAATTATCTTCTGAAGATATGACTGTCTCACATCAATGACTGTAAATACCCTGTCTCCATTGCCATAGTCCATCTGAGAACCATTCTTTTTGAAATCCGACATATGTATGATCTGTCCGTCTTCGTATTTATAAAAATCTTTGAAATAAAAATTTTTTTCAAGAAGCCCTACTTTCCAGAGTGCATACGCAATGTCTTTCGCTATATAAGTTGCTGTCCCGTTTGATCTGATAACAATCTTCTCAAGATTTTCACGTCTGTATTTTATCACCCAACAATTATCCTTATCAGGATCATCTGACGGGTACATTATTTTTTTCTTTTTAAGAATTCCGGATGCTTCTTCAAAAAGATGAAGCTCGATGATATCACTCTCCCTTACAAGGCTGTCATACCTTATATTAAGACGCTCCATCAGATCTATATGATCCTTAACTACAACTTCGGCAATATAAGAACTTATGGAATAATAAGGATCTTTTTTCTCTTCTATCCTTTTATGAACCAGATTCCTTGCATGACTTTTTTTATCATTTTCTGATAATTGCTGACTATAAAAAGGGTACCTTTTCCATAAAAATACCGGGAGATTATCAATTGCCTTTATCTCATCTCCACTTTTCCCATCCAGTTCCATCAATCCCCAAACTACATCAGCAACCTGTATCCCTGTATCATCCAGATAATTTTGTATCTCAACTTCGAATCCGAGAAATTTTAAAGATTTAGCAAGAGTGTCACCAAGACTGGAATTTCTAATATGACCTATATGTGCTGATTTATTAGGATTAATACTGGTGTGTTCAACAATAACTTTAATGCCTTTTTTCTCAGGTTCAAGTCCCCTCTTTGAAAGGAGATGATCAAGTAAGTACTTCCTCTCCAATGTGAAGTTCAGAAATCCGCCCCCTTCAATTCTTACTTTAGAAATAAAAGGAATTTTTCCTGAGAGTTTTTCAATAAGTTTTTTACCTATCAGAAAAGGCTTTTCCCCCGCTCTCTTAGCAAGGACAAAAGGTATGGTTGAGGAAATATCCCCGAATTTCCTCTGAGGTGGAATTGAAAATTGGATGTCATCAGATTCGATCTCATAATCCGTTTTCAGTTCATTAAATAATATATCTCTAAGCTCTTTCTGAATCGTTATCATCTTACCTCACAGCTTTAGCAGCGTAAAAAATTATAACATCTATCTCTTCCGAACTCAAAAACAACCATGAATGAATTCTGCATTTACTCTGCAGAGTAGAAAGGGGACAGGTACCTTTCTACATAATTTAAACAAAGCAGAAATATTTTTCTGAAATTTGTTTACTTTATAACAGAGTTTTTATAGAATGCACTTTTAAAAGTTAACAGGAGTCTTAAATGAGAGAAGAAGTAAAAAAGTTATGGCCCGAACTTGATTGGATAGGAAATATAGACCTGAGAGAAAAAACAGCCAAAACCTGGGAGATCGCACTTGAAAGATCTGTCCTCACAGTTGAGGATCTTAACACTATCCCTTTCACCCTTCTTGTCCCGGATCTGAAAGTAACATTTATGGCCCATAAGAGAGCTGTTGTCCATATTGCACTCGAAAGCGGAAAAAAGATGAATGAATTCTTCAAAGATGATCTTCCTGTAAATATGGATGTACTTATATCGGGTGCTATTCTTGCAGATGTCGGTAAACTGCTTGAGTATGTCTTAAAAGACGGAAAAGCTGTTCAGGGAACTTACGGAAAATATCTTCGTCATCCATTCTCAGGTGTTTCTCTTGCCGAGGAAGCAGGATGCCCTCCGGAGGTCTGCCATATAATAGCCACTCATGCAGGTGAAGGAAATATGGTTAAAAGATCAACTGAAGCTTATGTCGTTCATCATGCAGATTTCATGACCTTTTTACCCTTCAGAGACGGCTTAAAGATCTAATTCAGAACACTGAACGGATTTTGTAGAGGAACTTGCCGAAAATCCCCATTTTATTCTGGAACTCTTTTTTAGAATAAAGTTTTTCCGCAAAGTTTATAACTACATTTTCTGAGTTCACCCTGCTCATTTTTTCATTCATCATTATGGCAATATATCCCCGTTCTGAAACAAAAGAAGGCGAGTCCATGACAATAATGAAACGGGATGTACCGGCTGAATATATTAAAGATTTTGCTGAATAGTTCTCGCCTGGGGTTTCATCAGCAATTTTCAAGTCTGACAATTCAATGGACCCGCTGTCTGCACTTACAAGATCCTTTATCCAAGTATTATCACCCCCTTTTACGGGATTGGGAAATAGAAGATAAAAGAGTTTAAAAGACCTCCGCCTCTTTACGCTGACATTTTTATACTCTCCTTTGTCATCGGGATCGAGTGCATCTTTTTCCACCCAGGTGAATGAAAATTTTCTAAGCTCCTTTGAAAAGGAAAAAATATCTTTCAGTGAATTAATATGCTGCATTGGAGAGATATCCCCTATCTTGCTCAGCATATCCGAAAAAATCTTTGCATCTTCTCCGGGCATAAATAAATCCGCTTTTTTTATCAATATATCTGCATAAATTATCACCGGAATTGCGTGATAGTTTTCAGAAGCTTCATTATTAATAAGTGAATAATGTTTAAGACTAAGCAGGGCTTTTATCTCATCTAAAGTATAGTTCAGGCTCCTTCCGATTATATCCTCCCGGGATGCTCTGATCAGGAAAAGGGCAATATAAAGATCAAATTTTTCCGGATCAGAAAGTTCGGAATCCTTAAATACATCTATCGCCCTGTCTAAATCTCTAAGCCTGTATTTAAGGGTTCTTACTATCTCTTCGGAATACTTCTGATCCAGTAACCGCCTGAGCTCCTCTTCGATCTTCTCGACAGGGATATCGATAATGGCCCTGTCTCCTGTATTGACCCCGTTAAAATATACCCTTAAGATCTCCCTCAGATCCGCAAATAAGTTCTTTCCGTTTTCAACTATTTCCCGGTTTTTCTCGGGAGTTTTCACTCTCTTTATTTTTTTTAAAGGAACTTTGCTATCCTTTTCATTCCCTGAAGCAGAAGGGAAGAAGAGATAGAGGAGAAAGACAACCATAACAAGTGCCATAAAAATAAGGAGTGCTGAATCTCTATTCTTTTTACTTTTAAACATATAAAAAATGTATACAATAAAGGCTTTTAAATTTCAAATCTATAAGGTCACAATCGAGTCAATACTCAATTTTGTTACTCTTATGCTGCTTCTGATATAATACTAAGGTTGAATAGGAGAAATCTGAATGCCAAATAAACTGAGTGTTATTATCCCATGTAAAGATGAAGAAAAGAATATAACTTTCTGTATTGAAAGTGTACTTCCCATCGCAGATGAAATTCTGGTTGCCGATTCAGGATCCTCGGATAAAACAATGGAAATCGCCAGAGAGTATAATTGCCGGATAATTGAGCGAGAATACATAAATTCAGCGAACTTTAAGAACTGGGCCATTCCGAAAGCGGAACACGAATGGGTTTTAATAGTTGATTCTGATGAGAGGGTTACTCCCGAGCTGGCAGCAGAAATATCAGCTACACTTGAAAAAGAGACTCCGGAACATGACGGATACTTTATAGGAAGAAGGAACTATCTTTTTGGAGTCCATGTAAAGAGGAGCGGATGGGGAAACGATAGTGTTCTTAGATTGTTCAAAAGGGATTTGGCGAAATACAAAGATATGAGAGTCCATTCTGAGATAATAATCAGTTCAGGCAAGGTTGGAAAACTGAGGGCAAAATTTGACCATTACACATATTGGAGCTATTTGCAGATAATGAAAACATACGATATGTACACAACTTGGGCAGCCGAAGATATGAGAGACAAAGGGGTAAAACCAAGTTTTCTGAACCTCACTTTTACTCCGTCCTGGAGATTCTTCCGCCACTACATCCTGCAGCTTGGATTCCTTGACGGAAAACCGGGGCTTATTGTTTCCGGATTATCAATGTATTACGTGTTCCTGAAATATGCAAAATTGTGGAAAATGAAAATAGTTGAAAAAAGACCTGCCCCTACAGATCTGAATGATATCAAAAAACGATATTCTCAATTGAAGAAAAGTAAGTAAGAATAAAATTTCAGCTTTATACTTTCAATAACTGTTCAGCAAGTCTGACAGCTTCTATCATACTTCCGGGATTTGCAATACCTTTCCCTGCTATATCATAAGCAGTCCCATGATCAGGAGATGTTCTTATAAATGGAAGGCCGAGGGTCATATTCACTCCGGAATTAATATTCTGCAATTTAAAAGGTGTCAGGCCCTGATCATGATATAGTGAAATAATCACAGGATTTTCCCTTTTTACGGCTTCGAGAAAAATTGTATCAGGAGGAAAAGGCCCTTCGATCCGCATCTCTTTTTTCAGATCATTTACTGCCGGCTCAATTTCTTCCTCTTCCTCCCTTCCGATCGTACCACTTTCACCGGAATGAGGATTAAGGCCACTCATTAACAGATCGAACTTTTTCCCGGTAATTCTGAAAAGTTCCGAATCTATAAACCTGCAGAATTCAGATATTTTATCTTTACGGATCTCATCGAAAACATCCCGGAGAGGAATATGGGTTGTATATAATGCAACTTTAATCGATTCCGACCAGAAGAACATAGCCCACTTATTGACATTGGCAGATCTGACAAGAAAGTCCGTATGCCCCATGAAAGAATTCCCTGCATCTATCCACTTCTCTTTCGAGATAGGTGCTGTGACAATTGCACCTGCGCGTCCCTCAAGAGCAATTTCTACTGCTTTTTTCACATACATGAATGAAGGGTCATTATTCCCGGTCTTAACTTCCAGAAATACAGGGCTTCCGGAGACATAATCCTTTAAATCATCAATAACTTTAATCGAATTGTCATTATAGAATTTTTTGTTTCCCAGGATAACCACCTGTGCTGAAGTATTCAATTTGGATAAAGCTTTTTTTATTGTCTCGGGGCCAATCCCCTCAGGGTCACCCAAAGTGATCAGGAGTGCATTTTCAGCAGGTAAATAATCCACTATATATTCTATTCGGCAGCTTTATGGATAAATTTAATAAAATGTTTGAATAATATAATATTGCTCCCGTCATCTTTTTTTATTTTCAGGCATTTATCATCATACCACTCAATCGTCCCTTTTACAGAAGTGTTGTCGACAAGTTCTATAACCAGCATTGTCTTATTGTTCATCTGTTTGACATAATAGTAGCTTTCAGCGTGAGTTCTGTATGGAGGAGGAGTCTTTTTTTTTACATCTTTTTTAAATGTTTTTTTTACTTCAGTCAAATCTGGTTTAATAAGTTTTCGTGTCATTTCAGAATTCCGGGTTCAATGCATAATAAATAAAATAAAAAAAATTGTCAATCTGACTTTTTTCTTTTCTTTCTCTCACTCCACCCTTTGACTATCCTCTGCCTCTGCCTGGCAACAGCAAGAGAATCAGGGGGAACATTTTCGTTTATCGTGGATCCGGCAGCAACATAACTGTTCTCTTCGATAGTGACTGGAGCGATAAGTTCAGTCCCGGAGCCGATAAATGCTTTATCCTTGATTATTGTCTGATTCTTTTTTACACCATCATAATTGCAGGTAATGGTTCCCGCCCCGATGTTAACATCTTTCCCGACAATTGCATCTCCCACATAACTGAGGTGCATCGCTTTCGAACCTTTGCCGAAAAAGGTTTTCTTCATCTCGACGAAGTTACCTACTTTTGCTCCGGATTCAATAACAACACCGTTTCTCAAGTGGGAATAGGGACCAATCTGAGTATTGTCCTTCACAATAGACCCCCTTATTACAGATCCGGGGAGTACCACAGAGGAATTACCAATCTCAGAGTCTTCAATATATGAATTCGGATAGATCTCAACATGCTTACCTATAATAGAATCAGAGTCTATGAATACACCGGTGGATATAATACTTCCCTCCCCGATTGAAGGGAGCCCTTCTATAAAAAATCCGGAGTAATCTCTGAAGGTAACACCTTTTCCAAGATAATATTCAACCTGATATCTGACAATTATCTTTTCCTGTTCGGGAAGAGAAATAGTTGAAATATCCTCTTTGATCTTCAGGTTATTTATCCAGAAACCGGTATCTTTTCCCCTTATCAAAGCTTTAATATCCTTATTACCCGGGGTTTTATTTTTCATTCAATGATTGTAAGAAATTCCTCATTCTCCTGAAGATCCTGGAGGTCCGGCTCATTGTTGGCAATTATTTTATATTTTTCATCCTTAGCGACAGCTTTTTTCAGCAATCCCAGTCCGGCATCAATATCTTCCTGACTGAATGCGAATAAAGCCTTCAGGTAGATCGAGTATGGAGAATTTATTTTTTTTTCTTCAAGCTTTTTTATTATTTTTTCAGATTCTTTTTCATCTCCTATGTTTATTGAAAAGAGGAGTTCATTCAGTATTTCATCTTCATCATCAGATTCGATTTTCTTTTTTTTTGCCCTTTGATCACAAATATTCTTATAAGATTTTGACTTTGTCTGAATTTCAAGAACACTATAAAATTCCGAATCCTTATATTCTTCAATGATGTTTCCAAAATCAACGGCAGCTTCCTTGTATTCTTTCTTCGTGTATTTCTTTATTGCTTCGGAAAATTTCTTTGATATCTCATTTAGTTGATTATCTTCTTTCAGTTTCATTTCTAACTCCTTCAGTTATGATATTCTACAACGGATGGGGGAATTTTTCAATATTGTATAGAAATATACCTTAGAAAAATTCCTGAAAATTACTTTTTTACTGACCTGTCTGATATCTGTCCGTGTAAACACCGACTACTTCAACACCGGCTCCCTTTGCTATATCAATTACAGCAAGAACTTCTTTATAAGATACGGTTTCGTCAGCTTTAACGAATAACGGTTTCTTCGAATCGGTCTGATAGAGGTCTCTCAGTCTCGTCTCAAGCATCTCTTTCGTAATTGGTTCTCTGTTGATGGTGATAGTAAGGTCACTTTCAATAACCAGTACGAGTGATTGTGATGGTCCTTGTCTCTGGTCTTCAGTTGTGCTGGTTTCCGGCAGTTTAATATCAATCCCCTTCTGAGCAACCGGAGTAATTACCATAAAAATGATCAGCAATACGAGTAAAATGTCACACAGAGGAACCACATTCGGTTCCGACTTTGCACCTGCACCTAATTCAGCACCCATGAAACCTCCTATCTTTGTTGTATTTTCTCAAATAAAATAATACTTGTCAAGAATAAAAAGAATAAAAAAGTTGACAGAAAATTAAATCTGAATTATACTAACCATATGGTTAAACCAAACGGTTGGTTAAGGAAGTAAAGTGACTACTAAAGAAAAAATTATCAATGCTGCCGTCTCAGAGTTTTCCAAAGGAGGATACCCGGGCGCCAGAGTCGAGAACATCGCGTCAAATGCAGGTGTCAACAAAGCCATGATCTTTTATTACTTCGGATCAAAGGAAGAATTGTATAAAAAGATAATAAAAAAAATCATCAGCGAACTTTTCGAAGTTATAAAAAACAGCGGAGGTTTGATCCCGGATATTAAGCCTGAAATATTTATTGAAAATTTTACAGAGAACTATATCAGATTCTTCTCCGGGAACAGGG
Organism: uncultured bacterium; assembly: GCA_942492175.1. Classification (GTDB taxonomy): domain Bacteria; phylum Acidobacteriota; class Aminicenantia; order UBA2199; family UBA2199; genus UBA647. The sequence continues at coordinate 303,211 of CALODR010000009.1, read as the reverse complement.
AGTATATGAAAATTATAGGTACGGACCTTATCCAGAACCCCATCAATTTTAAAGGAGCCTTGAAGAATGTTTTTGAATCTGACATAAAGGGGATCCCGTTGAACATCCAAAACACTTTCAGGGAATGGTACAAACAGGGAAAGATCACTGAGCCGGAACCGATGCATCTGTTTTTGAACATAATGTCCCTTTGTATATTCCCTTTGATCGCTAAAGCATTCCCCGAAGTTATTTTTGATGTTGATCTTGAAAACGAGAAGTTCATAGAAGAGAGAATTAGAAGTGTTAAAAATATATTAAAAAGAGGGATTTTAAAATGAAGAAAACACTGATCTTTATAACGGTTTTTGCTCTTTATATCTGCATTCATTCAGTTGTACCGCTGCAGCAGGCTATTGAGAACGGGATACGGATAAACACAGAGATTCAGAACAATGATCTGGAATCAAAAATATTAAAGGTGGACAATAAAATAAAAATATCTCAAAAGTATTTCACCCTCAACGGCAACGGATATTATCTGTATAAGTCTGACAAAACAGAAATTGCAATGCCTGATATTAACATCGCCCCGGGAATGTCCATATCAGGTCTGAAAATTTCCGGTGGTGTTTATCACAATTTTGACTTTAAAGTAAGCTTAACTCAACCTATTTTTACCGGGAATGCCATCTCCGGCATGATCAGCATGAATGAACTCAGACAGGCTCTTACACTTAATGAAAGGGAACTGCTTGAGTTAATGCTGGGGGGAAGGATCAAAGCTGTTTTCTTTAACTATCAGATGCTTGAAAGCCAGAACCAGTCTCTTACAGCACTTAAAAAGAGAATAAATAATCACCTTAAAAAACTTGAAGACCTTTTTAAGGAAGACCTTGTCGGAAAAAGTCAGGTTCTTGAAACGAAATTGAAACAGAAAGAGATCGTGCTTTCAATCAAAGAGGTTGAGAACAACATAAACAGGATCGCTTCCACATTCAATGAACTGACGGGATATAACATAAAAAATATAGAGAGGGGGTATAGAGAAGACATAAAGGATCATAAATCCTCAATGGAATTGTTTGTCCTTAATCATCCCAACCTGAAGATCCTGTCAAACAGGAAAAATATGCTGGATATAAACAAGAAGATCACAAGGGGGAAAAATCTCCCCCGGATTGGAGGATTTGCCGAGGTTCATTATGGTGTCCCCGGCATTAATTTTATCGGCAATGAATGGAACTCATACTTTCAGGGCGGTATAGAAGTTAAACTTAACATCTTCAATTGGGGGAAAACCGTAAAAGAGAACAGGATCAATAACTATAATATAAAAAAGACAGAAAACCTGAAAAAAGATCTGATCCGAAAAACCGGGCTTCAATTGTCCAACCTCTTTTCAACATTAACAAACCTTAAAGAAAGGCTTGATACATATGGTGAAATGATCAGTATTGCAGTTGAGGAGTCGGAACTCAAGCTTATGATGTTTAATGAGAAGCAGATCTCCAACAGGGAATATATTGATTCTGTTCTTAACGTCGAGAATCTCAGGTCTCTCAAAGAGAAAACGGCCCTGCAGGCTGAATTGGTCAAAGTGGAGATCAACACAATGGTTGGAATAAAGGAGGAAAAATGAAAAAGGCAATATTAATTCTTTTGTTTATCTCAATTATATACGGATGCAATGATGGAGATAAAGATATCATCAAAGCTCCCGGAATGGTTGAAGGGGAGATCATCACAATGAAATCCAGGGTGGCTTCAAATGTAATAAAGATAAGCGCTTTGGAAGGAGATGAAGTAAGTGCAGGGGATGAACTTGTAAAATTTGATCCAAGAGCTCTGAAAAATAAAATTAAAGATATAGATCTTAATCTTCAGGGATTGGAGTTAAAAGTTGAAAAACTCAATAAAAAAAAGAGACTCGCTGACGGGAATTACAGATACCTGAAAACCCAGGTAGACAAATTTGAAAGGCTGAGCAAAAACAGATCGGTCTCCGGAGATGATCTGGAAAAGATGAAACTTAAACTTCTTGAAGCTGAAACCACATTATTCGATATTAACAAATCGCTGGAAGAGTCAAATGTTCAAAATAAAGTCCTCTCAAACAACCGGGAATACCTCGGGATAATGCTTGAAGATTACAATTTAAAATCAGGGGTTTCTGGAATAGTAATGGAGAAATTTATTTCAACCGGAGAAAACGTTTTCCCGGGATCTCCGATTATTGACATACTCGACAGGGGATCAATGTATGTTGAAATTTTTATTGAAGAGAAGGAACTTTTTGCAGTAAAAACCGGATCCCAAGTAAAGATAATAGTTGATGGAGCGGATGATATGGATCTGAAGGGTGTAGTATCAGAGATCGGGAGGAAAGCTGAGTTCTCTCCAAAATATGTAGTATCGGAAGTTGAAAGGAAGTCTCTCCTTTACAAAGTAAAAATACGGTTGAGTGAGAATCTTGAAATATTCAAGATCGGAATGCCTGTTACAGTATTGATCAGCAAAAGGAAATAGAAGGAAGCACAAAACAAAAAACGTAAAATGATCAGACTGAACAACATAACAAAATCCTTTGGGAATGTTGAAGCACTGAATGGAATTTCAGTCAATTTCCCCCAATCTAAAATAACAATAATAGCTGGAGCTGACGGGGCAGGGAAGTCAACGCTATTCAGAATAATTCTCGGTCTGGAGAAAGCAGACTCCGGAGATATTTATATAAAAGATGAACCTATCAGAAAAGATTTTTCAAAGATCACAAGTATATCAGGATTCATGCCAGAAAGATTTTCACTCTATACAGATCTTACAGTTGAGGAAAATCTGAATTTTTTTGCTGATATAAACAATGTCCCTTTTAAAAGGAGAGAGAGCCTGAAAAACAGACTGCTTGAAAACACCGGAATGATCAAATTCCGCAATAGAAAAGCAGGGGCACTCTCGGGAGGGATGAAACAGAAACTTTCACTCTCTTCAATTCTCCTCTCTTCACCGGAACTGATCATACTGGACGAACCGACAACAGGTGTCGACCCCCTCTCACGTATAGAGTTCTTTCTGATCATTGAAATGCTTAAGAATGAGGGGAAAACCATTTTTATATCCACACCCTATCTCGATGAAGCGGAGAATGGAGACCATATTATATTCCTGAAGGACGGAGAAATAATAAAAAAAGGAAATATCAGTGAGTTGAAGAGGGATGTCCCTTTTCGTCTCTGGAGAATATTACCTAAAGAGAATATTTTTGAGCTTGTAGAAAAATTAAAGGGGAAAAATGGGCAGGGAGAAAGTTTCTTCATCAAGGGGAAATATCTGAATTTTATCGGGAAACAGAAAAGTATTTTAATGGACAGCATTGACACTCTGGAGGTCACCGAGCAAAAACCGGCGCTCGAGGATATTTATATGTATTACGAGAAACAGGGCCATAATAGAGACAGCAACTAGCATGAACGATAACATAATAGAAGTGATAAACCTTACAAAAAAATTCGGCAACTTTACCGCCGTCAATTCTATAAATTTTGGTGTAAAGAGAGGAGAGATCCTCGGTTTCCTCGGGCCAAATGGAGCAGGGAAAACCACAACAATAAAAATGATCATAGGCCTGCTCAGAATAACAGAAGGCACGATCATCGTTGACGGTATGGAATCAGGAAAGTTCAGAAAGAGGATAAAGGAAAAGCTGGGATATATGTCACAAAAATTTTCTCTCTATCCGAAACTGAGTGCAAGGGAAAATGTGGAATTCTTTGCAGGAATATCAGGACTCGAACGTGCAGAGATCAACAAAAAAATCGCTGATCTCAGCGGGATTATACAAAGAGATCTTATTGATAATAGTGTGGATAAACTTCCACCCGGCATAAAACAGAAAGTTGCATTATTCACATCTCTCATTCCGGAACCGGAAATACTTCTTCTGGATGAGCCGACATCCGGTGTAGATCCCGAGATGAGAAGAAATTTCTGGCAGGATATCTATTCCCTAAAAAAAGAGGGAAAAACAATACTTGTGACAACACACAACCTGGACGAGGTCGAATATGCAGACAGGATAGTTATCCTTCACAGGGGAAACATAATAGTAGAAGGGGAACCGGCACAATTGCTCCGTGAACACCGGGTAGATTCCGTGGAGACACTATTCAAGGAAGCGGTGAAAAAAAATGAAAGGGATTAAACCGGTAACCAGAAAAGAGCTATACCATATACTCAGGGACCCCAAGAGCCTGATTATCATATTCATTATGCCTGTATTTATGGTGTTTATCTACGGATATGCAATATCTTTTGATCTCAATAACATTAACATCGGGATCATCGATTATTCCAAATCGGATCTTTCAGAAAAGCTTCAGGGGAAATTTCTGAATAATAAATATTTCACATTATCAGGACCGAAGGCCGGTGATGACCATTCTATAGAAACCTATGAAAAACTCTTAAAAAGCGGTGAACTTCATGAAATAATGATAATCCCCAGGGATTTTTCTGAAAAGGTAAAGAACGGAACGCCTGTTGATATCGGGTTTATAATAGACGGTTCCGACTCCAATACAGCGAATATAATATACCAGTATGATGAAATGATCCTGATGGCCTTCATTGAGGACCATCAGAACATTAGGAACATGCTTAACATCAGCACAAAAATTTATTTCAATCCGGAACTGAAAAGCGCCTATTTTTTTATTCCCGGGATCAATGCAATTCTTCTGATGATGATATCTGCACTTTTAACCTCACTCAGTATGTCAAGAGAGAAGGAGTCGGGATCAATAGATCTGATATTCATTTCTCCGATCAAATCCTATGAAATAATCATCGGGAAAACAATTGCCTATATATTCGTCTCATTTTTAGTTGAGGCACTTATTCTTCTTTTCAGCAATTTCTGGTTCGGACTTCCCATCCGGGGAGACATTCTGACCCTCTTCTTCTTCTCACTGATCTTTATATTTACGGGACTCTCTCTCGGGATCATGATCTCAATGGCTGCTCCCGACCAGAAGACAGCCATGCTTGCCACACTCCTTGCCACAATGCTCCCTTCAATAATGTTATCGGGTTTTATTTTCCCCATCACTTCCCTCGGGAAGGTCCTCAGGGTCATCTCAAGTATCGTCCCGGCCACCTACTTCCTGAAGATCATCAGGGGGGTCGTATTAAAGGGAGCATCATTTTCTGATTTTGTCACTGACGGAGCTATATTGATCCTTATGAGTATCATCCTGATCGCCGTTGCAGCAAAGAAATTTTCAAACATGAGGAAGGTGGCATAATGAAGATCCTTTACATTATGAAAAAAGAGTTCCTTGAGATCAGCAGACAGCGTGAGCTCCTTTTTATGATGATAGTTGCACCTATATTCCAGCTGCTGGTCCTGGGGTATATTGTAACAACAGATGTGAAGAATGTTCCGGTTGGGATAATCAACCTCTCATCCGGAAAAGAAACGGTAAAGATCATAAACAGGATCACAGGATCAGACCTGTTCGACGTAAAATACATTTCCAGAACAAACCGTGATACAGTCAAAGAATTGAGGCAAGGTAATATAAAAACAGTCATAGTGTTCCGGGATCCGGTAAAATCGGGGAATAAGATAAAAAAATATCCGGAAGTTCAGATACTGATGGACGGAGTGGATTCGAACACTTCTCAGATCGCTGCAGGCTATTTTAATGGTGTAATAAGAAATTTTATATTGGAAGATATAAGATCTCTCGGAGTCTCTCCTGTTTTGAGAAGCAAACCTCTGATCAGGTTCAACCCCGAACTTAGAAGCATAAATTATATGGGCCCTGGAATCGTAGCACTTCTCCTGACAATGATAACTGTGTTCATCACATCGATATCTCTGGTAAGGGAAAAGGAACAGCAGACTATCGACACACTCCTTATATCAAGATTGAACCCTTTCGAGATCTATATCGGCAAAGCTCTTCCGATGATCCTTATGGGAATTCTAAATCTCTGTATCGGCACTCTGGTTGCCGTTCTCTGGTTCAACATCCCTGTCAGGGGGAGCCTGATCTATCTTCTGATCTCAGCACTTATTTACCTGGCAGCTATATCATCCTATGGGATGATCATTTCAGTTTTTTCGACTTCCCAGCAGCAGTCCCTCTTTTTCTCACTATTTTCAATGATCACTTTCATTCTTCTATCAGGGCTTTTTACTCCTTTGGAGAATATTCCCGCAGGATTAAAATGGCTGGCTAGAATAAATCCTCTCAGCTACCTGATAAAAATTATCAGGGAAATTTTTCTGAAGGGTAACGGAATTGAGCAATTCTACGGAGACCTGCTTTCACTCGGATTGATCACCCTTGTGATATCCTCAATATCTATTTTTAATTTTAAAAAATTTGTTTCCAAATAGAGTATAATATCCGGCGACAGACACTGCATGAGCAAAGTATTATTTTTGCAACTTTTTTAAGAATGCTCCAGTCTTATTAGTGTAAGATGACAGAACTTATTAACAAACTGAAACAGAAGGATGAGTGGGCACTTAAAGAGGTGATGAGAATGTACAAAGGTCAGATATTCAATTATCTTCTGCTGATGCTCGGTAACAGAGAGCAGGCGGAGGAACTCACCCAGGATACATTTGTGAGGGTATACTTCAAAGCCGGATCACTTAAAACAGAAAACCTCAAGGCCTGGATATATAAGATCGCTACAAATCTTGCACTTTCTGAATTCAGAAAAAAGAGGATCAAGAACCTGTTCTCACTTGGTGATGTCAATGAACTTAATTATTCCTATGAGCAGAAGCTCGGAGAGAATATAATCATTGAGGAAGCACTGGCACACCTTGCAGAGAAATACAGGGTACCTCTGATCATGAAAGAGGTTGACAATTTTTCATTTGAAGAAATGTCGGACATTCTGCAGAAACCTGTAGGAACTCTAAAATCTCTTGTTTTCAGAGGAAAAGAAAAAATGAGAAGTAAATTAAAAGTACAATTCGGAGGAAACAATGGGTAGCAGGGATGATATTTTCAGAGATTACACCCGTACGGAACAACTGAACGACAATTTTGAAGATATGGTGTTCCACAAGATAAAAAGAAAGAAGAGACAGAGAGTCATGGCAGCCTCTTCATTCGGAGCCTTTCTTCTAGGAGGATTCCTGTTCATTTCCGTGACACTTTTCCTTCCGGAGAAGAACGATACATTGTTCACAAAAGGAGGGCCTATCGCCCGGGAAGAAGTGCCGGTTACCGATTATGTTACCTTTGCCGCTTCAGATGATTCCAATAATTATGTGATCGAACAGGTGGGGAACTTTGAAGATCCCGGGACAATTTAGGAGAAAATAAATGAAAAGGATACTGTTTATCATATACATAATATTAATAATGCTGTCCGCCGGACTGAATGGTGCGGAAAAAGTGAACAGGAATGATACTTTTGTAAAGAAAGCACTGGACAAAATTTCGCCCTCCGTTGTAAAAGTGGTCACTCAGAATCACAGGAGATATATTGCCACAGGCGTTGCTATTGAGAAAGATCTGGTATTATCAAATATAATGGTTCTCAATCACCCTTTCGACAGGATCTTTATTGAAACGGTTAAAGGAAATATCCACGATGTGAAAATAGTGGGAAAAGATAAGAACTCCTCCCTGATCCTTCTGAGGACCAAAGAAAGGGTACTTAAACCTGTCAGGAAGGGAAAACTTCCGGGAACAGGTGAGTGGGTAGGACTTGTGGGAGTGTTCTACAAACAATTCCCATCCCTTAACCAGGGAATAATCAGTAGTAAAAGCAGCACAGACCTTATCCTGAATGCCACTGTCGCTCCCGGTTCAACAGGAGGTGCAGTTGTAAACAGGAAAGGTGAATTCATCGGTATAATAAGGGGTGTTTTCGGATATAAGTTCTTCCCTCAATACACTTTTAAAGATGACCATTCGGAACTCAAGATCGTATCATCAATGAGGGGAGGAAAGGACCTTTGTTATGCGATTCCAAACGAATTGGTATTCAGGATAGCAGATGACCTCAAAGAGTTCGGGCATGTAAAAAGAGGATGGTTGGGGGTTAATATCATAAGCGACAACAGAGGGGTGGTACAAGTTGAGAAAGTAATAAAAACCTCCCCTGCAGAAATTGGCGGGATTAAAGAAGGAGACAGAATCTTAGACATTTCAGGAAAGAAAATAAAAACACCGGCCCACCTTTCCAACAGTATTAAAATGCTGAAACCGGGAGATAAAATAATCGTATCCATAGAAAGGGATGGAAAATTCCATAAAGTAAATGTAAAGCTTGCCGATCTGGATCTTAGGGAAAAGAAGCTGATCGAGATAAAAGAGCAGCAGTTAGTAAACAGATTATCAGAAGCACCCGAGTTCATCGAATCTATACCCAAAATACAAAACTATACTTTCAATCTATCAGAATCATTCAGCCTCGGTGTTGATGTTATCCCCCTCACCCCTGAACTTGCAGAAGAGTTTAAAGTAAAGTCAGGCAGGGGACTCCTTGTTTCAAAAGTAAAATCGGAAAAAAAAGGAGAGGCATCGCAATTAAAAGTAGGAGACATACTTATCAGTTCCAATGATCTCCCCTTGAAAACAACTTCCGATCTCACTTCATCCCTTAAAAAAGTAAAAAGGAATGAAAAAGTGAAGATAAAACTGATCAGAAAAGGGAAAACTATCGAAAAAGAGATCGCCCCTTCAAGGCTGGTTTATAAGTCCCGGTTGATCGATGAATTCAACAAGAAATTTTCAGGTGCACAATTCTGGATGGATAGACAGCATCAGTTAAAAATGAAAGAGGAGCTCGAAAAGATCAGATTGTTGGAACTGAAAGAGAAAGAACTTCAGGAAAAAAGGTTTCTTAATAAAGAGAATAAGCAGCTTCAGGAAGAGATTGAAAAAAGGAGAAAAGAGAGCCTGGAAAAATACAAAAAAGAGATAGAGCAGCTTATAAAAGAGAAGAAAGCAATCGAAGAGGAACTAAAAAAGCTCAAGAAAAAAGAAGATGATCCCGGAAGGCCTAAGACCTGAATCGGGATTTCGTCAGATCAATTCCTCCAGTTTCTTCTCAACAGCTTCAACGTGCCCTTTAACTTTTACAGAACTCCATGAATGTGCAACCTTCATGTCAGGTGAAATTAAAAAAGTTGACCTTACAACTCCCCAATATTCCCTGCCGTAATTTTTCTTCAACTGCCAGACCCCATAATTTTTAAGCACATCTTTATCGGGATCACTGAGTAATTTTATAGTCAATTCCTTTTTTTCAATAAAATTAATATGGCTCTTTACCGAGTCCGGGCTTACTCCAAGCACCTCCACTCCTCTTTTCTGAAAATTGTCCTTTACTTCGGAAAATTCAACAGCTTCGGTAGTACATCCGGGAGTGTTATCCTTCGGATAGAAATAGAGCACAACCCATTTTCCCTTTAAACTGCTGAGTGAAAAGTCATTACCTGAATTATCTTTAAGAGTGAAATCGGGGGCATTATCCCCTATATTAATTATTTTATCTGTCATTTTATCTCCTTTTCTACCCCAAAAGATTAACACAATCCATCCCCCCATTCAAGATAATCAAAAGGGGACAGGTACCATTTGCAAAGGTGTCTGTCCCCTTTTATGATTTTTCGGATTGATAAAAAGTCGCCAATTTGTTAAACTTCAAATTTCTATCCAGGAGTATTAAATGCTTAATATTATTGAAACAATAGTTTTTGTATTAATGCTGGGTTTTACTATATGGTTCTTTTTCACACCGGTTGTTCACAGGATAAAACTTGTTCAATTGGGACAGAAGTCTGAAAGGTTCGACAACCCCTTTAAAAGGATCACTAATGCAATTGCAAACTTTTTTCTTCTAATGTGCTCCGTTAAGAAAGAGAGAATAGTAACCGGATTGGTACATATATTTCTTTTATATGGATCTTTAACTTTTGATACAATAACAGTTTTCCATATACTGGAGGGATTTAACAAAAATATACATCCATCAAATATTCACACGATTATCGCTGATTTCTTTTCGATAGCAGTCATTCTTGCAGTAATATTTTTTATAGTGAAACGTTATGTTGTAAGGAGATCATCCTACACCTACGGCACTTTGGAATCTCCGTTAATCTATGCATTACTGGTAACTGTAACACTAACCTTCCTCCTTTATGAGGGGGCTGCTATCTCTTATCACGGCACCTATGATGAAAGCGTGGCTTTTGTAGGAAAAATATTTGCCGGATGGCTTCCCGCATCATGGGCCCTTGTCAAAGCAACATGGTGGCTCCACATCATAAATGTATTCATGTTTATACTATATGTACCCCGTTCAAAATATATGCACATGTTCATGGGGCCGGCCAACATTGCTTTTAAAGCCGGAAATCCTACCTCATATCTGAAAACCGTAGATCTGGAATCCGCTGAAACATTCGGTGTTACAACGCAGGTGGATATGACATGGAAAGACCTGTTTGACGGTTTTGCCTGTATAGACTGCGGCCGCTGCACAGACTATTGCCCTGCATCCCAGACAGGAAAAGAGTTGTCACCAAAAACAATTATCACAAAAATGAGAGATGACCTTCTGAAAGAGGGAGCAAAAAAACTTAAAGACCCGGCTTACCAGATCCCCCCACTAATGGACAGGGTATTTGTAGACAATGAGATCTGGAGCTGTACAACCTGCGGGGCCTGCATGGATGCATGTCCGGTACTGAATGAGCACATACCGAAAATCATCGGGATGAGACAGAGCCGTGTCCTTATGGAGGCTAAATTTCCGGAAGTATTCAATCAGTTCTTCAGAAATCTTGAGACCAATAGTAACCCCTGGGGATTCGGATCTTCGACAAGGGGTGAATGGATGGAAGACCTGGAGGTCAGGAAAGCATCAGATCATGATGATGCGGAGATACTATTCTGGGTGGGTTGTTCAGGTTCCTTTGATGACAGGAATAAAAATGTGACAAAAGCTATGATCTCAATATTGAACAAATCAGGTCTCGATTATGCTGTACTCGGAGCTGAAGAAAATTGCTGCGGTGATCCTGCCAGAAGAGCAGGGAATGAATACCTTTTTCAAATGATGGCAGTTCAGAATATTGAAACTCTGATGAGATACAAATTTAAAAAGATCGTAACAACCTGTCCTCACGGAATGAACATATTTAAAAATGAGTACAACGATATAGCAAAACTTACAGGGATGGAATTCAAAATGCCCGAAATATTCCACCACTCCCAGTTGATAAACGAACTTGTCTCTCAGGGAAAACTTAAGATCAATAAAGATTCAGAATATGATGTAACTTTCCATGATCCGTGCTACCTGGGGCGTCATAACGGGATTTATGATCAGCCGAGAAAAGTAATAAAAAGTGCAGGCCTGAAACTAAAAGAGATGAAGAATAACAAGAATCACAGTTTCTGTTGCGGTGGAGGCGGGAGTCTTATGTGGGCTGAAGAGGACCAGGGCGAGAGGATTAACCACGTCAGGACAGATGAAGTAATTAGAACCGGCGTAGATACCGTCTGTACTTCCTGCCCCTTCTGTACAACAATGCTGACAGACGGGATCAAAGACAAAGAAAAAGAGGAGTCAGTCAAAGTTAAAGATATAGCTGAGATAATTGCTGAAAAAATAACTTAAAAAATCCAATCGCGGATTACCGGGGAATTTAAGTTTTATTGAAATCTAATCTATTCATATCTTTCCATGAGCAGAAGGGTCGTATCATCATTGTATTGTCCGAGATTGTATTCTTTTATATCCCTTATCAGGGACTGCATTGCCTGAGTAATATCAAGATTACTATAATTCTTTAATAAAGATGCAAGTCTTGCTTCTCCAAACTCTTCTCCGGCTTTATTCTCAGTTTCTGACGCTCCATCCGTATAAAACAGAATTCTGTCCCCTTTTTTGAGATAAACTACATCTTCATTGTATTCCCAATCAGGGAAAAAACTTAATACACTCCCCCCTGTTTTCATCCATTCGTAACTACCGGTTGAAGAAAGAAATACCGGAGGATTATGCCCTCCATTACAGTATTTAAAAGATCCTGATGCGGGATCCAGAACGCCATAGAAAAAAGTTATAAATTTGTTGGACATTGTAAAATTATGCAGGATACTATTTAACTGAGTACAAAGTTTTGCAGGAGAATCAGTGTGTCGAGCAAATGAATTCAGCAATGCCTGTAAATTTGACATCAGCAAAGATGCCGGTAATCCTTTCCCCGAGACATCTGCAATGCAAATACCCATCAGGTCTTTCCCTTTATATTTAAATGGGATCATAGCAAAGTAATCTCCTCCTACTACTTTAGCTGGGATCCAATGACTGAGGATTGAATATTTAAAATACAAATAGGGTTCAAGAGAATTTGGCTCTTTATCTGCAAATATTAATTTTTCCTGTATTTCTCTTGCCTGATCAAGATTCTCCTCCTGCTCCCTGTTAAGCGATTCCATTTTATGAATTGTTCTGCTGAATTGCTTCAATACTCCTGTTAATACAGGGTCTTTAAACAGAGCATTATCGATCAGAACATCAATTATCATCTGACCACTAATTCCCAGATGATCTGAGAATTCTAATAATTCCCCCCCGTCCAACCAGGTGCCGAAACAATCAGGGCAGCAGTCAATTATTGTGTCAAGTTCCTTATACTTTAGGGAAACCAGTTTAATATCACGGCATTTAGGACAGGTCCTGTCGGTAGGAGCAATATTATCTAGATCAATATTGAGTTTTTTCTCTAAACCAGACCTATGGGAAACCATATCTTCTTTATCAAACCAAACTCCATAACACGAATCACATATATCAAATTCTACTTCGCTTTCCCCATCATTTTCATGAACCCTGTAATTTGACAACTTAGCGCTGCAGGCGGGACATTTATTGTCTGTTTCTTCTGTTTTGCTGATTTTAAAACTAAGTGGCAATTTATGACTTTGTTTTCGATTTATTTCTCTATTAAAGGAATCTGAGAGTGTATTGATAAAAGAGTAAAAAAGTTCATTTCCGCTTTTTTTTATCATTGTCTTTTCAGGATCAAGAAGGTTTATTCTTATCCCATTGCATTTTCTGCACTGGTGAATTGACAACCCTTCAACAAAATCATCTTTAATTGTCTCCAAAAAATTATCCCCACATCTGGGGCAGAAGTAATCAGAAATCATATTACTTTTCTCTTCACTGTATTTTGATCTCAATTTTATGGCTTCTTCCCTGTCAAGCCAGATACTTTTACATGTCTCACATATCGAGTATGGAATCTCATTCCCGTCAACCCTTGAAGCATACCCTCTCAGATTTGAATGGCAGCAATTTTTGTCAAACATATTACTTTCCCTTTCTAAGGTTTTCCAGCATTTTACCTGCTTTAACGGCCGGTTCGAAATCCTCATCAGAATTTTCCCAGCCTTTTACAGCAAGCTCAAGGTGGAAAATTGCCTTTGCCCTATTTTTTAATTCTGAATTAAGTTGGCCTGCAGTAAAATTCAGTTCGGGATGATAGGGAGAGAGCTTTAATATCTTATTAATATATTCCAGTCCCTCTTCATATCTTCCCAGTTTTTTCAGACAATTGGCGATCTGGAGGTTGAGTGATATACCGTCCCGGTCCTGTTCAAGCAGTTCTTTGTAGTAAAGAAATGCTTTATCAAATTCCCCTCTTAAAAAAGCTATCTCAGCTTTTCTCCTTCCCGAGACTTGAAGTAATTGCTTATTTCCTGTCAATTTGACAAACTCATCTATATCAGGAAGATAACTTTCTGCTTTTTCAAGTTCTCCTAGATATTTATAATATGTAATGTATCCGACAGAAACTATATTATCAAAAGGAGGGGACAGCTGTTTCCTTGCTTTATCCAGCAATTCTTTCACTTCCTTCACCATACCTTTCTTCATGAAAATATCAACCGTCACCACCTTCACGAATAAAGTCTGAAGAGGCGGGAGGTATTGATCATTACTCTGATAGAACTTATTCATCATTTCAACAGCTTTATTCTGCTGACCCTTCATCTGAAAATAATTTTCCATGGCACTGTAGACAGACGCTTTTTCTCTGCTATTCTTTGATGTTTCGAGGGCTTCCTGATATTTCACAAGCGCTTCAGCGAATTCCCCCGTTTTTATATCAAGTCCTGCCAGCAAGAGAATAGTGCCGGTTCTTTCCGGATCCAGCAGAAGTGCTTTATCATAAATTTCCGCGGCTTTATTAAAATGCCCCAGCATCTCTTCAATTTTGCCTATCCTGAGAAAACCTGGTATATCCTTTGGGTATAATTCCGAAAATTTTCTATAGTTTTCAAGGGCTTCATTCAGCTCATCAAGATTTTCATAAGCTCTCCCTATTTTATTATAGATCTCATCCTGTCCCGGATCTAACTCAAGTATTTTCTGATAATACAAAATCGCCTCTTTATAGTTACCTGTCAGATCCAGACGTGACGCCAGCTGGAAATAACTTTTAGTATCATTCGGATAAAGCTTTATGATCATTTTTAGGATCGATTCAGCTTTTTCAGGCTCACCTTTTACGCTCAGATAATATCCTGCTTTCAGCTGCATCTGCATTTTTTCCGGTAATTTATACAAGTGTTTCATCATTTCTTTGACTGTCGACTTCCATTTATCGATTCTGTTGTTCAATGCATAGATCTCGGACAATTGTGAGTATGCGATGGTAAATGTAGTATCTTCATTCACCGCATCTTCAAAAAGTTTCTGAGCGGCGTTATAATCATTGTTCTTTACAACTTCATACCCTCCTTCAGTAAAGAAACGGGCTGCTTTTAGGGAACTTGTAAACATATCCTTTATCTGGAGATCTATGATCTCCCTGTTATTGTAACTCGGGAGTTTTAAAACTTTTTTTATAAAGTCTGTAAGATCATCGACAAGTAAGAAAATATCGTTGGCTTTAAAAGTTTTCTCTGCGGCAATACTATTATCCCTGGTTCTGTATATCTTGACATCAATCTCTATCTCATCTCCAGCGCTGGTAATACTCCCTGACATGAAATTTTCAGATTTCAGATCGGTTGCGATATTTTTTTTCAGCATAAGAGGAGCTCCAGTTGCATCAGGGAACCCTGCATCCTTGAATTTCTGATAAACATAAAACCCCTTCATTACATCCTGAGTGAATGGGTACAACACATTAATAAACGGATCCTGGGAAATATCAAAAACGAACATATCCATAATTACATATTGGAGCCAGTCTGATTTTTTGTCTCCGGATTCATTTTCGAAGAAAAAAGCAGTTAGATTTTTAACTACTCCTTTTCTCGGGACCAATTGTTCTATTCTATTCCCTTCCTCATCAACAACCGAGACACGTTTAGCTAAAGAGCTGAGATCTTTACTCCCGAATATAAAAAAAACTAGTACTATTGCCAATGTAAGATTCAAAGGTATAAGGATCTTTTCGCGCTTCCTCCATTTGTCCTTCCCCGGGATTCCATGAAAATATGCAATTGTCACAATAGTTGGGAGGAGAGAAATAATGATTGTTAAAGCCATGTCCACAAGAAGAGGGGAGAGCAGGTACCTCTCTACTATCCAGTCGAGGAATTGAAGAACCCCCCATCCGCCGCCAAGATAAAATCCTGTTATCTGCAATACTCTTCTATGCAAAAGCTCTTTAAAAAAACTTTTCTTTTCAGTTTTTATGATTTCAACATCTCCCATATGAATCTCCCGAAAAATTTGATATATAACAATTAATTTATTGTATGCTTATTACATCATATTTCCGACACCATTTCAACCGCCAGGAGTTCAATTTCAGGTCAAATATGCCCTCAGAGGGAGATCATTTCGACCTTATCTATCTTCCTTTTCAGGAATATTTCCCCAACCATTCTGAACCTTTCGGGAAAATCGGTGACATAGAACTCATCCCCACCGTTTTCAGATCCGGCTTCTTTGAGCCATCCGAGTTTGGTGAGGATCGAATGTACCCTTACGGCCATGACTTCTGCAGAGTCTATGAGTGTAATCCCGCTTCCTAGAACTCTGGAAATCGCATCTTTCAGAACCGGATAATGTGTACATCCGAGAACAAGTGTTTTAATCCCTTTTTCTTTAAGGGGGACAAGATACTCTTCAATTACCATCTCCGTAACCTTGTGATCTATCCACCCCTCTTCAACGAGGGATACAAAAAGAGGGCAGGCTTTAGAAATTATATCCGCCTCCGGTTCTCTATCCAGAATTGACCTTTCATACGCTCCGGAAGAGATTGTTGCTGAAGTCCCTATGACCCCGATCTTCTTATGTCCCTGAGTCACCGCAGCTTCTGATCCCGGGTCTATCACTCCCAGGACAGGTATTTCCAGAAGATTCTGTAAATGGCTGACTGCATATGAAGATGAGGAGTTGCACGCTATTACTATTATCTTTACACCCTTGCCTGTCAGGAAACGGGAATTTGCTTCCGAGAACCTTATTATCGTGTCGGGAGATTTTGTCCCATAAGGGAGGTGTGCCGTATCTCCAAGGTAAATCACCTTTTCTCCAGGCATGAGTTCCTTTATGGCTTTGTAGACCGTCAAACCTCCTATGCCGGAATCAAACACACCTATCGCTTTTCTGTTCATTGTTTGAAATATTTATAATCAGGGAAATACGGATTCTCCAGGTCAAGGTGTCCGGACAAGGTTTTATATTCATTTCCAGCAACAAGAATCTTCACTTTTTTGATCTCTTTAAAATTATAGCAAAGATTGTTAACAAAGAAATAGATGAATTCTATTTCGCCACTCGATCCTCCGGGGAAGTTAATAATTAATTCTTCATTAAAATCGAGAACCGCCATCTGCTTATCATCAATATAGAAAAAACTCTGAAGTTTCGTCTGCTCGGGAAATGGAGATATATATTTTGAAGACTCTCTGATCATCAGATCCAGATAGCTTTTGAAAAACTCGATCCTGTTCTCATTCTTTTCAATCTCAAAATTTTTTGGAATAAACAGCGAAGAGTTGTTGGTTAAAAAAAAAATTTTTACTTTTTCAAGTTCAGGAGAATCCTCTTCCACAATTTCAATTTCACCTTTCTTGTCCTTTACTACACGCTTGAAAGTACCACTTGAACTGAGATATATAATAAGCGAAGTGACAAAAAATATCACAGCGAGACTGATCAGAATATATATTACTTTTTTATTCATTTAAATACCGAATTGTAATAATAAATATACTTTGAAACTCCACTGTAGATAGACTCAGCAACCTTATCAAGGAAAGAATCATTGCTTAACATATTCTCCTCATACTTGTTGGATACAAATGCGATCTCTATAAGAACTGCAGGCATTGACGCCCTCATAAGTACCCTGAAAGGAGCCTGCTTTACTCCCCTGTTCTTTGTATTCAGAAGCAGATTCAATTCATTCTGTATATAATCCGCCAGCCTGCTTGATTCTTTTATATGTTCAGTCTGTGCCATACTCCACAAGATCATCTTCAGATCATCATCCTCCGCATCATCTCCCATTTCGGTAAAAGAACTGTTCTCTTTCATTGCAAGCTGCATTGATACTTTATCTGTTGCCTTTAGGCTTACAAAATAGGTCTCAGGCCCTCTTGCTGACTTTCTGTAGGATGAATTAACATGGATCGAGAGGAACATTTGAGCGTTCTGGTTATTCGCTTTGGCAACTCTCGAATCCAGAGCAACCTCCACATCTGAATCCCGGGTCATTACAACCCTGACTCCCAGTTCCCGCTCAAGGATTCTCTTCAGTTTATTACTGACTTTAAGAGTAATATCTTTTTCTTTTGTATCCTTTTTCCCGACTGCTCCAAGATCACTTCCACCATGCCCGGGATCAATACAAACAACTTCTATCGTTGATCTTTTCTTTTTTTTGTTTTCAGCAGATGAAACATCATTCCTGAATTCTTCCGATCCCTGCCCTTCCGGTGAAACAGCGGCAGAAGGATCAGGGATAATTGTTTTTTTGTTCACATCAAAAACAATCCTGAACGGATCTTTAAGAATAAATGATTTAAGGATATCAAACCTTTCATTGCCTCTCACCCTTATTCCTCGGTTATCTCCATCAGTGATATTCTCCACTTTGTTAAGTAATTCTGATCCGGAAAGATCTGATCTCACCATCAGACTTTCAGTCTGATCTTTGAGAATAATCGTAATGTCTTTATCCGACTCCCTCTTGCTTTCATAGGAAAAACTATTGTCGCTTTCAAACACGATCCTGGTAAATTCATTGTGGTCAAATGTTCTGATTTTAATAGCTAAAGGGAAAACCTGAGAACCGGCAATCAATATATATATTAAAAAACAATAAAACTTCTTCATCTATTCCAGTCAACTGGAGGCGGCGGGAGTTGAACCCGCGTCCAATAAGGACTCAGTCAAAGTTTCTTCAGATTTAGTTTGTTTTTTTATGCCCCCCAGATAAAAAACAAACAAAAAGCCCTGAGGGAGTCTTTATCAAATTTTCGTCCGGGTCAGAGTCAAAGACAACTATGTCCGGCTTATCCTGCGAAGTGACGCCCCGGGAACCCAGCAGGAAAAGGCAACCGGAACGGCAACATTAATTATGCTGCGAGTGCAAAATCGTTTGCGTTTCTTTTTTTGAACAGTTTAATGAGTTACTCAGCTCAATCTGCTGCTTTGACATAATCAATACTGTCGAACCCATTTCGCCCCCGAAATGGGAAATGGCGGGGCCGACGAGACTCGAACTCGCGGCCTCTGGCGTGACAGGCCAGCGTTCTAACCAACTGAACTACGACCCCGCTCATTAAGATTGGGCGATAGAGGACTTGAACCTCTGACCCTCGGCGTGTAAAACCGATGCTCTTCCAGCTGAGCTAATCGCCCGATCGCCATAAAAGATACAATATTTTAATGTTTATGTCAAGAAAAATGATTATCCTCATTAACAAAATTTTCATGTTGAAAATATGTCCATTATTATGGATAATGATTAAAAGGAGCGAAAATGAAAAGAAGAAAATTTATCAAAACTTCAACAATAGCTGCCACCACAGCATTTATCTCCAGAATTCCCGCTTTCTCTGAGGGAGGAGTAGATCTTGTTGCAAAAGTTACAGGTGAATCCCCTTATGATATTACCAAAAAAGGAATTGAACTCATAGGAGGGATGAAAAAGTTTATCAGCAAACAAGATATAGTTATGATAAAACCGAATATAGGCTGGAACCGGAAGGTGGAGCATGCAGCTAACACTAACCCGGAAGTATTAAGAGCATTAATAGAAATGGCATTCGATGCTGGTGCAAAAAAAGTTATAGTAATGGATAACTCCTGCCATAAATCAGAAGACACATACAGGCGAAGCGGAATTAAGGAAGCCGTTGAGAAGAGCGGTGCAGAAATAAGATTCTCTGATGAGAACAAACTTGTAATTCACAATTTTAATGGAGAAACATTGAAAAAGTGGCCGGTTTTCAAGGACCACCTCGAGGTTGATAAATTCATAAATGTGCCAATTTTAAAACATCATTCAAGCGCGGGACTTACAATAGGGATGAAAAATCTGTATGGAATCATTGGAGGGAGAAGGGGGAAACTTCACAGAAGTATGGGTGAGAATATTGCAGATCTTGCTAACGGTTTTAAGACCGACCTTACCGTTGTAGATGCGTATAGAATTTTGAAAAAGAACGGTCCTGTCGGCGGAAGATTGAGTGATGTTGAACTTAAGAAGACCATAATATGTTCAAAAAATATATTTGAAGCTGATGTTGTGGCAGTCGATCTCTTCGGAAAAAGTGTGGATGAAATAGATTTCATCGGAGCCGGGTTCAGAAGAGGAATGGGCCAGAAAGATATTAGTAAGATCAATTTAAAAACAATAAAGATCTGATCGCAAATGTCTATAAAATTTCCCAAGAAAAAACTAATAAGGCTTTTTTTCCAAATATTTTTCCTGACAATTTTTTTCTGGCTCCTGATAAGAACAGGTGCCCCAGCCACCGAAACATTCAGGTATTCTGATTACTTCTTCTATTTTGACCCACTGCTTCTGATCATAAACCTGTTCTCCACCCATACAATAATCAACCTTTTCCTGTTGTCATTGATACCACTCGGGCTTACACTGATATTCGGCAGGTTCTTCTGTGGGTGGATATGCCCTATGGGTACTATTCATCACTTCTTTTCTTGGCTGTTCAGAAGGAAAAGAAAGAGAGTGGAGCAGGTAGATCATAAACTTCTCAAATTGAAATATGTGATATTGACGATTGTACTGGTCATGACTTTGTTCGGGACAAATATCGGGGGATGGTTTGATCCGTTCTCCATCCTTACAAGAAGTACATCAGTTGTTGTCAGTCCCTCTGCAAATTATGTTATTGAAGAGACTCTGAAAGGGGGTGCAGAAGATTCGGGAATTATATCAAAAGCTATTAAACCCGCATACGATTTTTCCAAGAAGAACATTCTCCCGAACAAGCCGAGGAAATTTCTCCAATCCGTATTCATTGGATTCATCTTCTTCCTGCTGATAGGAGCGAACTTTTATAAGAGGAGATTTTTTTGTAATTACCTTTGCCCACTCGGAGCACTATACGGCCTGTTTGCAAAATTCAGCATCCTCAACCTGAATGTGAATAAGGATACCTGTAAAAAATGCAACATATGCGCTACGGACTGCACATACAACGGGAGCCCCTATCAGGACTACAAGAAATCAGAGTGTATGGTCTGCTACAATTGTGAAGATTCCTGCCCTCCGAAATCTATCAGCACAAAATTTCAGCTGCCAATTAAAGAGAGAAGGAATCATATTGATCTGGGACGCAGAAAAATTACAGGATCGATTGTTTCAGGGATCTTTGCTGCATCACTCCCAAGATTTTCAGGAACTTCAAAATCCAGAATACACAAATTTGAAAGGCCTCCAGGATCGGTTTCAGAAGTAGATTTTCTTGACAAGTGTATAAGATGCGGAGAATGTATGCAGGCATGCCCCACGAATTTTATTCAGCCCGCTTTTTTTGAAACAGGAATTGACGGGCTTTGGACACCGATACTGGAGCCGGCAATAGGCTATTGTGAATATGAATGTCACCGGTGTACCCAGGTCTGCCCCACAAAAGCGATAGAAGCACTTTCTCTTAAAGAAAAGAAGAACTTTAAGATCGGTACTGCAGTTGTAGTAAAAGACAGATGCTACACTTATGCTGACGGTTACAATTGTGCTGTCTGTGAAGAACATTGCCCAGTCCCCGATAAGGCTATAAGGTTCAGGGAAGTCGATGTCTGGAACTTTGAAGGAAAACTTGTAAAAGTTAAGCAGATATATGTTGTACCTGATCTATGTATAGGATGCGGTATATGTGAAAATGTATGTCCCAGATCAGACGCACCCGGGATAGTGAATTCTGCAGAAGAAGAACAGAGAGAGTTCGAATATTAGGGTCTGCCTACTTTACTTTTAAAATAATAAGAGTACAGTCATCCGAAGGTTTTCTGTTACCGCTGAACTTGAACATCTGTTTATATATTCCTTCATTAATTTCCGCTGCCGTTTTATCCTTTTTTTTCATGACAAAGTCGATCATCCTTTTAACACCGAACTCCTCTCCTTTATCATTCTCTATCTCAGGCACACCGTCTGTGAATGCAGCTATAACATCACCTGACTTGAGAGACAATTCCCCTTTTTCGTACTTTGCATCATTTGTAAATCCGGTCAGGAACCCGCCCCTGGAGAGGGGAGTGGCCTTTTTCCCTGAAATAAGAATAGGTTCAATATGCCCGGCATTGACATATGAGACAGATCTTTTTTTATCATCGACTATCATCCAGAATATTGTGATAAATCTGTTACCTCTTGTAAAATTGTATATAAGAGAATTTGCCTTCGATACAAAATCCTCGGGTCCGGAAAAATAGAGGTCGTTCACAGCATGAAAAACAGCCTGTGATGAAGCTGCAAGCAGCGCTGCCGACAAACCTTTCCCCTCTACATCTGCAATAAGGACAGGTGTTTTTCCGTCTTTCTCCTTCAAGATATCATAATAATCTCCACCAACACCCTGTATCGGTTCATACTTTACTGCAATGTCGAAATTCTTAAACTCCGGAAGCTCCTGGGGCAGAAGTGATAGTTGTATCTCCTTTGCAATGTTGATCTCATGCTCCATCTTCTGCTTCTCTATCATTTTGGATATCATGAAGCTGTTCTCGATGGCAATAAGTGTGAATCTTGAAAGAAAGAGAGAAAAGTCAAGATCTTCCTGTTTCAGGTCAAGCCTGTTAAACTTTTGACCGAGCCCCAGAACGATCACCTTTGTCCCTTTTTCAGTCAGATTAATCAGATTAGATATATTTTTCTCGGCAAGAAGTTCAAACAATTCTGGATTTTTTTTCTCAATTGATCTGACTTCAATATGCTCCCATTCATCCCCGGCAGCTTTTATCCCTTCCATAAGCGCCTGTCTCTCGTTCTTGCCGAACCTGAATCCCCTCTTCTCAAGCAGTTTGTTTTTTTCGTCAAAAAAGAATGCCCTTGTTATACCCATATGACCCATTATGGTTGAAAAAAAGATACGGAAAATGCTTTCAAGATTAAATGACGAGTAAATTGAGGAGGAAAATTCATATATTGAGTTGAACTGAAAATTTTTTACTTTTAATTCTTTGACAAGATCTTTTAGCTGCTTCTCTTCCATTTGATCATTTCCAGGTAGTTCACATCCTCAATGGTTCTGTATTCGACCGAATCCATGATCCTCTTTATCAGGGCGACTCCCAGCCCTCCTTTCTTTTTCGCTTTGATCATCTTCTCAAGATTTACCATAGATTCACTGAGTTGGGGAGGTATCCCTGTAAATTCTATTTTAATCTTCATACCTTCATTACTGCAATAAAAATCGAGCTTTATTTCAGAGTCCTCAGATTCTTTATAAGAATGTTTGATAACATTTGTTATTGCCTCATCAACAGCAAGGGCAATCTTCCTGGATTCCGGAGGAGAGAAGAAATTTCTGACTGCAATATAATTGGTCAGTTCAACCAGCATTTTAAGCAGTTCGGTCTTAGCCGGTATTGAGACTGTAAGCTCAGGGGTTTCAGGAAACATTATTAAATTTTTCTATTGCCTCAGTTTCGCTTTTCTCAAAATCATATATCTCTGTAAATCCCACAAGATCGAAGATCTCGTACACCCGGTCTATCACATTAGATAATTTAATATCTCCGCCCTTTTCCCTTATCTCATCAAGATAGCCCATTATGATACCCATTCCGGCAGAACTTATATAATTAAGATCGTTACAATTAACCACAATTTTAACGATGCTGTCATCCAGCATCTTTATCATCTCATTCTCGAATTTCTCAACGCTGTGCGCATCGAGATGCCCGGTCGGATAAAGAACTCCGACATTATCGATTGTTTTTGACTTAATAAGGAAATTCCTCATAATTTTCTCCAAATTCAAGATACGGAATTTCACCGCACCCTGCTTAACAAATTCTAATATAGAAAAAATTAAAAATCAATCAACAGGTAGAGCAAACGTTCTTATTCAATTATAACAAAAGCGACGGCAAACTCTTTAGTATGTGAGATTGAGAGGTTAATGTTCTCCATTCCCAGCTCTCCGAATAACTCCAGCGTTTTCCCTGTTATCCGGATCTCCGGCTTACCCAGTTTATCATTTACAATATTAATTTCAGTCCACTTCATACCGTCCCGCCATCCTGTACCGAGAGCTTTGAAAAATGCTTCCTTAGCTGCAAACCTCCCTGCAAAGTGGATCTCCTTCCGGAATTTGGAATTACAATATTCTATCTCTTCTTCAGAAAATATCTTGTCGGTGAATTTCGAATCTTTATTTATTGCCTTCTTTATCCTGTCTATTGCAATTATATCCGCCCCTGTACCCTTTATCATTATTTTTCCCTGCCACGATTTTACCATATCAGAAAAACAAATGGACATTAGAAGCAACGGGGAGTGAACTGCCGGAATGGCAGAAGCACCTTTAATCAGGCCCGGTTTTTGAATATGTGTATGATAAGAGTCACTGAAATATTTATCCTGTCACAATAATGGTACAGAACCGGCTTATGAAAACAGGAAACAATATTGCTATATAATTTTCGTGGATATAAAGATACCTGAAAATATAAAAAATAAAACAAAGACATTTTATTATAGGAGGATCCATTGAAACAGATCACACTATTGCTGCTTACGGCATTCCTGTTTGCAGGATGTTCTGCCACCAGAGTGGAAACCGAGTATAAATTTGGAAATAAACTGGCAAAAATGGGTTTATGGAAAGAAGCTCATTACAGGTGGACAAGAGCTTTGCGTACCGGAAAAAACACTGCATCAATCCATAACAATATTGCTATCTCGCTGGAGTTTCAGAATAAACTGGAAGAGGCAAAAAAGGAATATGAAAAAGCATTGAAACTTTCTCCCGGAAATGAATATATAAAAAGAAACCTCAGCAGACTGAAAAGGCGAATGAATCCCGACATGAAATTAAATGCTGAAGACAAAGAGGACATGAAAAGAATGAAAAAGATGAAAAAAGAAGAGTTGGGAGGAAGAAAATGAAAAAAACACTTGTAATAGTCTTCTCTTTGATCTTTACCCTCCTCGCCGCCAGCTGCAATACAAGGCCGGTAAATCTGGTGAGAATTCCAGTAAAGAGTGTTAATGCGATCAATTTTCTTAAATATAAAGATATTGCTTACGTTCCGGTGAAGGTCGAAAAATTTCCGTCAGAATATGATCCGGGCCCGAGCATTGACTATTTCTTCTTAAACGAATTGCCTAAAACACTGAAAAAACCGGTTTCAAGATATACACCCGAAGACAAAACCTCTTCTGTACTGAAAGAGGGTGACCTGCTTCTGGTCGGTGGTGATCTTTCACTCACAATTAAAGAAAGGAATGTGATTGACGATGATAAAGAGAAAAAAGGTGTGAGAGTTTTTGTAAAGATCGAGAACTGGGACTTGACACTCAATGTATTTTTCAAGGATGCAGTTACCGGAAAAGATGTTTTTTCCAGAACAATTAAAGAGTCCTTCAATGGCGCCGACAGGAACAAACCCGATTATAACTTTGAGTTTCTTTTCAAAAACATTACTGAGAAACTTATACGTCTTTTTATGGGTCTTGGAAGAATGGAAGTAAGATATCTGATTAAATGAACAGGAAAAAAAATGGAAAGAAAATTTAATAAATTAATTATATTTGTTCTGATATTTGTTTTACCTGCAATGGTATTCTCTCAATTTTATGCATACTATTACGGAAAAAATAAAGTAGTTACCAAAAGTTTTAACTGGAAATATTTCGACACCCCAAACTTCAGGGTCTATCACTATACAGATGACATGAAACTCCTGAAAAAAATAGCAATTACAGCAGAGAACGGTTATGACAAAATGTCTAAATACCTGAATGTGGAAGTGGAGAAGAGGATCCCCCTGGTATTCTACAGAACTCATACAGATTTCGAACAGACCAATATCTACCCCGGTTTTCTTCCTCCCGGCGCGGAGGCGTTTGCTGAACCGTTAACAAACAGAATGGTACTTCATGGAGATTCATCAGCCGAAGACCTTATGCGAACATTGATACATGAGTTGGGACACGTATTTGAATATACAGTTCTTTATAAAAAAAGTTCTAAAAGCCTTTTCCGCTTCAGCTCACCTCCATTATGGATCATGGAAGGGTTTTCCGAGTTTATAACACGGGACTGGGACCCCTTTAGTCTTCTTACCATAAGAGATGCTGCCCTGAACGACACATTCCCCGCCATTTCCAAAAGCGGAGATTTGATGATGGCAAACAGAAGCGGCAGAACACCTTACGATTTCGGACATATCATCTATGAGTTCATTGAATCAAAATACGGTGTGAGAGGGGTCAGGAATCTTCTATTCTCCTTCCGCGGGAGGATTTACGGATCCAGCCGGAATATTTTCAGACAATTCGGAACTACAAAAAATGAATTCAACTTCGAATTAAGAAAATATGTAAAGAACAGGTTCAAAGATTTTATTCCAAAAGAGAGTGCAGAAGATTACAGCTATATAATAGGACCCAATTACCCCTTTGCCTATTCATTTTCACATC
Organism: uncultured bacterium; assembly: GCA_942492175.1. GTDB lineage: Bacteria > Acidobacteriota > Aminicenantia > UBA2199 > UBA2199 > UBA647. The sequence goes on along the minus strand of CALODR010000009.1, from coordinate 277,080 downwards.
AGATATCTCCTGGAGGGGAACTTGCTGCAACCGTAACAGCTAATTTTAAAAGCAGAAAAATAGATATTATTCTTATCTCAATGAAAGACGGCACAACCGTTAAAACTCTTACACCGGGTTTCACATCAAAACATGATGGTATCTCCGTACTCTTCAATCCGGAAGATGGAAGTACATTCACGTGGGACATGAAAGGGGATAAAATAGCTTTTTTTGCAAGGAAAGAATACACATCCTATATCGTGATCATTGATGTGCTGTCAAGCAAAGTAGTAAAAATGATAAAGCTTGATGGTATTATGGAACCTTCATCTCCGGATTTTTCCAAAGACGGGAAGAACATATACTTTACAGGTGTAGACGGTTCAAGATCATTCATGTACAGACACAACCTCTCTTCAGGTAAAACAGATAGAATAAGCAGGGGTTTTTTATATATAAAATCACTCAACCTTTCTCCGGATGGTAAAAGAGTTGTTTTCTCTGCAAGTGACGGGAAATACTCCCATATCTATATCGGAAGTATTGATAATCCGGAAATGGCAATGAAGATCACCTCCGGCAACACAAACAACATAACGCCCACTTTTTCATCAGACGGAAAAAAAGTATATTTTACTTCGGATGAGAAGGGTGCTTACAATCTCTATTCAACCGACATTGAGAAGAAGATTAATTACAGATACACAGATGTTCAGACTGCTATCTTTTTCCCTATGGAGATCCCGAACGAGGAGAACAAACTTCTGGTTTCTTCATATCTCAAAGGTACTTTTGTCCTTCTTAAGAAAGACATCTCTGAATTCAAAGAAAAGAGAGAAGTAAATTTTGAATCACCTCAACTGGTTAAAGGTGAGAACGGGAAAGAAGAGATCCGTTTTTCAGAAGAAGTTATAAAAAAATATGGAAGAGAAAATATCCATGGAACAAAATTCTCTCTCATTGACGGAGAGATCAAGGCTAACAGAAGTTTCAATAAAGAACTTGAAGAGGACCTGAATTTCAATCTTGCAAACAGAAAAAAGTATAAACCTCTTAAAAATCTCTCCATCCCGTCACTTCCCCCCATTACTGCCGGATTTGGTTCGGATGGATCGATCTTCGGATATTCTTTTCTACAGTTGACAGATGTTATGAAAGATCACTCATTTTCTCTTCTCGTTTCGTCCTATTACGGATACCGGTCGTACGGCCTCACTTATGTAAATCTTAAGAGCAGGCTCCAGTTCTTTTCCCGTTTATACTGGTACTCAAACTCATACTTCCTCGGAGGGGGAGGATATATAGATCCAACCAGTACAGCATACCTTGATAAACGGAACTATACTCTGGTAAGCCAGAGAATAGGGCTGACAACCGGTTTTTTCTATCCATTCAGCAGATCATACAGAGCAGAGTTCTCTCTTTCGATTCATCATCAGAAAGAGCTTACAGATGAATTACTGTACGGCACTGAGCTCCCATACAATCAGACCTTTGACGGATATGCATTACCCGCCACTTTATCTCTGGTCGGTGAGACAACAAGATTTACAAATTTCGGTCCTCTGATGGGACACACTTTCAGAATATCTTTCAGCAAATATTTTAAACTCAGTAAAGATTTTCTCGATTCAACTGCAATTGATGTTGACCTTAGGAAATATTTCAAACTGGCTCCCAACACCCTGCTGGCAATGAGATTGACCGGTTTCACTTCATCAGGAGACAACCCCATGCTTTTCGCTACCGGAGGGAACAACACTTTGAGAGCAGCACAATTCAGATCTCTGGTCGGTACAGACGGATTTGCCTTTACAACTGAGCTGAGATTTCCTCTGATCAAATACATGGCAACCCCGTTAGGCTTAATTGGCCCGATCAGGGGAGTCCTCTTTTTTGACCTCGGTGGAGTCTGGGATAGTTCCATTCCCGCCTATAACGGACCCGACCCCTATTGGAAGAATTACTATGATGAATTAAGGAATTTCGATTTCTTCTCAAAGGGGATAGAGTTGAAGGATCCGCTCTCATCTTATGGATTCGGTCTAAATATAAATCTGTGGGGCTACCCCCTCCATTTTGAGTGGGTATATAAAACAAACCTTAAGGAAGCCAGGTTTTACGGAATGAAATTCTGGATCGGTTTCGATTTCTGATATCAGGGTCTCTGATCTCCTGATCATAGCTCTATTTACTATTTTTCCAAATAGGATATAATAGGGATGATTTAGGAGATTAATATGAATATTGATGATCTGTTAAAGATTGCAGTTGAACGAAGCGCATCTGATCTCCATCTGAAGGTCGGGAACCATCCCATTCTCAGGATCAACGGGAAACTGCATCCGATGGTCGAACTTAAAAGACTGATGCAGGAGGACACAATAGCAATGTCGTTCTCAATCATGAATCCCGAGCAGAAGGAAAAATTCAAGACCCAGCACGAGCTCGATATGGCTTATTCCGTCCCCGGACTCGGAAGGTTCAGGTGCAATGTATTTCAGCAGCGCGGAGCGGTCGGTCTGGTCTTGAGGATCATCCCCACTCAGGTCAAATCAATTTCAGACCTTAACCTGCCGTTAATTCTAGAGAAAATCGCTGACGAAAAGAGAGGTATGGTCCTGGTGACCGGGACAACAGGTAGTGGTAAGTCAACCAGCCTTGCTGCCATGATCGATCATATTAATATCCACAGGATCGAACACATAATAACGATTGAAGATCCTATAGAATATCTTCACAGAGACAAAAAAAGTATTGTTAACCAACGTGAGATCGGGCATGACACCATCAATTTCTCCTCTGCACTCAGAAGTGCTCTCAGGGAAGATCCGGATGTTATTCTCGTGGGTGAGATGAGGGATATGGAAACAATTGAGACCGCATTACTCGCAGCCGAAACCGGCCATATGCTTCTGTCAACACTTCACACCCTTGATGCGACTGAGACCATCAACAGAATTATCTCGATCTTTCCGCCTCATCATCAGAAACAGATAAGGATCCAGCTTGCTTCTGTTTTGAAAGCTATCATATCAATGAGGCTGATCCCCATGGCTGATGAAAAAGGGAGGGTACCTGCTGTTGAGATCTTAATCAATACCCCATATATACAGGATTGTATTGAAAATCCGGAAAAAACCAAACTTATCGGAGAAGCCATTGAACAGGGTATCTCTCAATACGGAATGCAGACATTCGACCAGTCACTCTTTTTCCTTTATGAACGTGGCCTGATCACATATGAGGAAGCATTGAAATGGGCAACCAATTCAGATGAATTTAAACTTAAGAAATCGGGAATCCAGTCAACCAAGGAGATGTCTCTTGAAGAGATGGAACAGAGGATCTCCGATATCTCAAATGACGGGGGAGATTCTTCAGATAAAGATTTTAACGATCACAACCTTCTGGATGTATAGAATATATGGAAAGCAGTGAAATAAGGGATATCTTTTTTGATTTTTTCAGAAAAAAGGATCACTACAAAGTGATGTCCTCCCCTCTTGTCCCGGCTAAAGATCCAACTATTCTGTTCACAAATGCTGGGATGAACCAGTTCAAAGATGTTTTCATCGGGAATGAAAAGAGAAATTATTCGAGAGCAGTCTCTATCCAGAAATGCATGAGGGTATCGGGGAAACACAACGATTTTGATGAAGTGGGAAGAACTGAATATCATCACACTTTCTTTGAAATGCTGGGCAACTTCTCTTTCGGAGATTATTTCAAAGAAAAGGCAATAGAATTTGCATGGGAATTGATGACAGAAAGCTTCAGATTCAAACCTGAAGATCTGAGTGTCTCGGTTTTTCATGAGGATGATGATGCATTCAGGATCTGGGAAGATAAGATAGGGCTTCCGCCAGGCAGGATAGCCCGTCTAGGTGAAAAAGATAATTTCTGGCAAATGGGTAATACCGGCCCCTGCGGTCCATGTTCGGAAATTCATTACGATAGAGGAAAAGAGTTCGGCCCTGACGAGCTGACAGGTGATAACAAGAGATTTGTAGAGATATGGAACCTCGTATTTATGCAGTATTTTAAAGATGAATCCGGTGTTATGACCCCTTTACCCTCCCCTTCCATCGATACGGGAATGGGTATGGAGAGACTGACTGCTCTGATCAACGGTAATTCAAGTAATTATGAAACAGATCTTTTCCGGCCGATCATCGATTTCACATCAGAGATGGCCGGAATTAGTCCCGATAATGATGAAGTTAAAGTTGCCCTTAACGTTATTGCAGACCATTCAAGAGCTCTCACATTTCTTATCTCCGACGGAGTTATCCCCTCAAATGACGGCAGAGGATATATTCTCAGACGGCTCCTAAGGAGAGCATCAAGACATGGCCGTTCGATTGGATTTAATAAAAGTTTCCTCTACCGGATAACACCTATCGTCATAGACATAATGGAGAATGCCTATCCTGAGCTGGCACTGAACAGAAAATTTATTTCTGAAGTTATCAGATCGGAAGAAGAAAGATTTGAAAGGACCCTGCTCACAGGATTAAAACGATTCGAAGAATTAATCCGGAATTCAATTGAAAAAGGGGAGACTACAATCCCAGGCGCTGAAGTATTCAAGCTCTCCGATACCTACGGATTTCCTGTTGATTTTTCAGTTGACCTTGCATCTGAGAAGAATATGAAAATAGATCTCGAGGGTTTCAGGAAAGAGCTTGCCGGCCAGCAGGAAAAATCGCGAAAGGGGGTGTCAGATAAAAGGGCTGTTAACCTCCCCGTCAAAATGGACAGAATAGAAACACTTTTTACAGGATATGAATCCTTTGAGGAAGAATCAATTGTAACTTCAATTTTTGTAAATAATAAAGAGGCCGCGTCGGTTACCGAAGGTGATGAAGCTGTTATATTCCTTCAAAAGTCCCCTTTTTACGGGGAATCCGGGGGCCAATCAGGGGACACAGGATCGGGAAAAAGTGATAAGGCGCTATTCTCAATATCTGACACCCGAAAGAATTCAGCGGGAGGCCATCTCCATTTCATAAAAATCCTAAGAGGAGATCTGGTTAAGGGCGATGCTGTAAGGGTCACTGTTGACAGACCTCGAAGAGAGAACACTGCAGTTCATCACACTTCCACCCACCTCCTCCATGCAGCTTTAAGAGAAGTTCTGGGAACCCATGTTAAGCAATCCGGCTCCTATGTCGGCCCAGATAAATTAAGATTTGATTTTACCCACTATAAATCAGTGGGAAAAGATCAACTGGGCGTGATAGAAGAATTGGTTAACGAAAAAATAAGAGAGAACCTGAGTGTAAAGACAATCGAAACCACTTATGAAGATGCACTCGGCCGTGGTGCCATAGCGATATTTGATGAAAAATATTCCGATATGGTACGGATGCTGACCATTGGGGAATTTTCCTGTGAATTGTGCGGCGGCACCCACCTTCTGAGAACAGGTAATATAGGATTTTTTAAGATAATTTCAGAATCTTCGATCGCCTCCGGGATCAGACGGATCGAAGCGGTGGCAGGTAAAGCCGGAGCGGATCACCTTAAGACCATATTCAGCAACCTTGAAAAAATCGAGTCCAGGTTCAAACAAAAAGGTGATAGACTTCTTAGCTATCTGAATGATCTTGAAGAGAAGAGCAAAAAGGCGGAAAAAGAAAAAGGCAAGTCCGGACAGACTGAAAAATCAGACATCGGAGCAATTGCAGAGAAGAAAACAGAGGTCAACGGAGCAGCAGTTATAATTCATCATTCCGATGGTATGGACAGGAAGATGCTCAGTTCAACAGCGGATGAGATCAAGATGAAATTTAACTATACTGCGATCCTCTCCACCAATAATGATGATAAATCTGCAATTGTTATCTCTGTTCCAAAGAACTTGACAAAAAAAGTCAATGCTAGTACTCTAATAAAGCAGATAGCCTCTATAGTTAAGGGAAATGGCGGTGGTCGACCCGATTTTGCCCAGGCAGGCGGGGACAGGATCGAAGATCCCGGACAGTTCAAGCAAGAGGTTATTAAGCTGCTTAAAAATAAAAAATGAGAATTTTTATTCTTTTATTTATCATTTTTTCTATAATTCTACCATTTCATCTTCAGGGAGAAATAATTGTAAAACAGGCAACAGATGGACGGATTATTGTCTCTAATAATCCGGCAGTATCAAACTTCTCTCCCGCCAGCAGTTCAAGTGCTGTGAAATTTACTGTATCTTCATACTCAACAAATCAGGTACCCAGCCTCTACAGCAATAAAATATCAAAGCTGTCTAAAAAATATAAGTTGAGAGAAGACCTTATCCTGGCAGTTGCCAGAGCAGAATCGGGCTTTAACCCTTTCGCGAAATCAAAGAAAGGTGCTGTCGGGATCATGCAGCTCATGAAAGATACTGCAAAACATTACGGTGTAACCAACAGATATGATGCAGATCAGAACCTTGACGGCGGGATCAGACACTTGAAATATCTTTATGAGAAATATAACAGGAAGCTTTCATTGGTTCTCGCTGCATACAATGCAGGTGAACAGGCGGTTATTAAATATAACGGAGTTCCTCCTTACAAAGAGACACAGAATTATATAAGAAAAGTAAAAAAATTTATGGGACTCCCTTATTCCGGAATAATGTATTCAAAAGCAAAAACTACTATATTCAAATATGAGACAAAAGACGGAAGGATAATACTTTCTGATTCACCTCCGCCAGAGGTCACAGGCAAAGTTACCATATTTGATTAATATTCTCAATGAAAATGGAAAAAGTTCATATAATAGTAAACCCGTATTCCGCAAGAGGTAAAACAGAGTACAGATGGGAAAATATAAAATCTGTAATTAAGCACTATTTCAGTGAATTCAAATATATTTTCACTGAAAAACCTAACCAAGCCACTGATATAGCAAGAGAGCTCCTGTCTGATGGTTTCAATCTTATAATCGGGATCGGAGGGGACGGAACTCTAAATGAGATCACCAACGGATTTTTTTCCAGAAGTTCGAAGAAAGTGATAAATGAAAATGCATCACTCGGGATAATCCCTTCGGGTACCGGTTCTGATTTTATCAGATACCTGAAGATACCGAGAGATTTCAGGAAATCTGTAGAATTGATAAAAAATTCCAAGAGAAAAAAAATAGATGTCGGAAAAATTACCTATCCTGGAACTGACAATGAACAGAAATTTTTCATAAACATTGCCGATTTCGGGCTTGGTGCAGATGTTATAAAAAAAATATCAGAAGTACCTGAATCTAAAAGAGGACCTTTATCATACTACACAGGCTTATTATCCACAATCAGAAATTATAAAAGCAAGAACGTTGATATAACAATAGACGGCGACAAGAAAATATCCGGAAAATATCTTATTGGTGCTGTTGCCAACGGAGGGATCTTCGGAGGCGGAATGATGATAGCTCCGAATGCAGAAGTGGATGACGGATATTTCGATCTGATTCTTGTTAAAGATATGAAAAAACTTGAGATTGTAAGAAACACTCCTCTGCTTTACAAAGGGACAATCATCAACCACCCTAAGGTTGAGGTTCATAGAGCCAGGACAATAGAAGTTACTGCAAAAGAAGATACAAATCTCGAATTTGACGGGGAGCTGGGGGGTAAAGTTCCGGCCAGGTTTGAGATAATTGAAAAGGTTCTGAACTTCAGGATCTGAACCTGTCAAATTTGAATCTCTGCCTGCATTGTGATAATATTGGTTATATAAAAGGAGATCATAATGAACAAAAAAATCATAGCAATTCTGATTGTATTTGTTTTTCTAATTTCATGCGGAGGAGATTCCAGCACTGATCTGAAGAACATTACAAACGACTATACAGCCCTTGAAACCGAGTTCCAGAAAAAGGAATCAGAAATTAAATCTTACAAAGAGTACCAGGCATTTATGGCAGAAAAGAAAAAAGCTCTTGAAGATGTACTGGAAAAATATAAAGATAGTGCAAAATCAGAAGGGATAGATATTCTTAAGGCAAAGATGCTTGTGAAAATAGGCAATTTTGCTGAAGCGGAAAAACTTACAGATGAAGTAGTGGCATCTGAAGGAAAATTAGCAGATGAAGCAAGGATGGTTAAAGTTCAGTCACTTCTTGGAAAGAAAAACGTAGATGAAGCCTACAAGGTTTTTACTGCGATTAAAACAGACCTTCATAGAGGAAAAGATTTCTATTCGGTATTAATGAGTTTTGCATTTGAATCATCTGACAGTTCTGTCAGGAAAATATATTCAAAAAAGCTTATCGACGCAATAGATCTTCCAGAAGAATTTAAAAATTACAAATATATGTTCCATGCAAATTTAGCCTCGATAGCTAAAGAAGAAAATGACCTCGAGGAAGCAAAAAAGATACTCCGGGAAGCTATCGCAATTACAACTGATCCAAGAGGAAAAAAATCTCTGGAGTCTGAACTTGCCCAGATCGAGTTCCTCGGCAGAAAAGCCCCCTCAATCAGTGCTGAAACCTGGCTGAATTCTACATCTCTTTCCCTGGACAAACTTAAAGGGAAAGTGGTCATCATTGATTTCTGGGCACCCTGGTGCAGCCCCTGCCGTGATGTTATCCCCGGCCTTATTGAAGAATATGCAAAACACAATGATAACGGCCTGGTAGTGATAGGCTTTACCAAACTTTACGGATCTTACAGGGACGATGTTCAAAATGTCGGCAAAATTGACCGTGCAAGAGAGATCGAACTGATAAAAGGTTTTGTAGACAGATTTAAAATAGATTACCCTGTTGCTATTTCGGATGAAGGTAAAGATTTTGATTCCTACATGATATCAGGCATCCCGACTATGATTTTTATTAACAAAGAAGGTAATGTAGATTATATTAAAATAGGTTCAGGTAACCATAATTCAGTCAAAAAAAGGATAGAGAAATTATTGGGAAAATAAAATATGGAAAAGATATCTGAAGACATTTTTGATGAAAAGATTGCTTCGCCCGGTAATGTTATAATAGATTTTAGCTCTCCAGGGTGTGCCCCGTGCAAAAAAGTACCTCCAATGCTTACTGAGATAATTAATGAAAATCAGGAGAAAACTGTATCTGCCTATGAAGTTGATGTAACAGAAAATCCGGGTATTGCAATGAAATTTTTCGTTCTCGGAGTTCCGACCATTATCATTTTTAACGGAGGAAAGGAAGTGGCAAGATTCAACTCTGTCCCTTCAAAAGAGAAGATAATTTCTGCATTAAAATAGAAGCTCCTGTAACATTTAGGGGACACATTTTAACCCTACTGCATTGTATCTGTTGGCATTGATATTGCTTTTCAATATTGGAGGTTAAAATGATTAAGAAATATATAATTTCAATTTTAGTGCTGTTATTAAGTACCTTAATAGTACCGGGCCAGAGTTTAAACTTCAAAATTGGGTTTTTCACACCTTCACTTGATTCTGATCTTTGGGAAGTAAACAAAGAAAACCTCTATTTTTCAAATGACGACTTGAAGGATCTTGTATATAGCCTGGAATACGAACATTTTATGGGAAGGCATTTTTCCCTGACACTGGAAGCCGGTACGTTCGAGAAGACAGTCTATTCTCAGTATAGAGATTATGAATTTGATGACGGATCACCAATATATCAGGACTTATACCTGAGCATTAGCGGAATTGAGGCCAACATTAAAATATATCCCCTCGGACATAGAAAAATATTTAATCCTTACATCGGTGCAGGTGTGGGAATATACTTTTGGGAGTATGAGCAAAATGGGGACTTTATCGACTTCACAAACTGGGAAGTGTATGAAGGTTACGGATATACAGAAAAATATACAGCAGGGTTTAACTTCAGGGGTGGATTTGTTTTTCGTTTCAGAAGACATATGGGAATTTCTTTTGAAGCTAAATATCATTACCTTAAAGGACAATTATCCACTCTGTTTGAAGGCTTTGAAAAACTTGACCTTAGCGGTCTGACACTTAACATAGGAATAAATTTGTTTTTTAGATGAGGAGAAAATGAAAAAATATTTAACAATTATATTGGTTTTATTGTTTGCTGTTTCAATGAATTTCGGTCAGATACAGGCAGACACAGAGGGTGTTGTTAAAAGTGTGGATGATTTTTACAAAAAAACCAGATTTATAATGACAAAAATGGAAAAGGAGATATACAAACATCTCCCTGATGATACTGATAGGGCAAAATTCATTAAAGAGTTCTGGGAGAAGAGAGATCCTACCCCGGATAATTTTGAGAATGAAGCGCAGATGGCTTATGCTGAGAGAATTGCATATGCAAACAGATGGTTCTCTGAAGGCAAAGGGAAAAACACGGGATGGGATTCAGAGAGGGGGAGAATTCTTCTCCAATTGGGGATCCCCGACAGAAGAGAGTTCGGCGAATTGGACCGTAGAGTACAGGGCGGTCGTGGAGGTCCATACGAGGGTGCTTTGACAACAACAAAGAGACTTCCAATGGAAAGATGGTTTTACTACCGGTTCCAATTGTTTCTGATCTTTACTGACAACGACGGATTCGGGAACTTCAAACTGGCTAGAATACCGGCTCAGCTGCTGACGGCTATAGATCTGGCAAAATTGAGCGTACTTGATGTGTCAAAATCACAACTCAGACACCAGCTGACATTTAAACCATCTGTCAAGAAAAATGAGATCCTGCTGAAAATTCCTGTTAAAAAGATCAGCTTCGAAGAGAAAAACGGAAAAATGCAGGCCAGTTTCGGTATAAATGTATATGTTTATAAAGATTATCTCAAGGTTAAAAATTACAAAACTGAACGTACACTCGATAATATTGACGATTCAATCCTGAAGAAAAAGTATATTTATCTTAAAGTGCCAATTCAATCTGTAAAGAAAGGTAAGTACTATTTTGATATAGTGGTTGAGGATAAAATAGGACAGACTAAATACAGAGATGTTTTAAAACATAAGATCCGTTAATAAACTATAAAGTTTTCGGGGGTAATATTTATCTCTGTTGAAATAGATATTGCCCTTCCCGATTCTCTTTCTTCTGTCAGATAGATAGATATATCAATAAGGTTATTTTCTTCCGAATAGTATTTTTTTATATATTCTGCCCATTCCACAACAATGATCCCATTATCAATATTATCATCAATCTCAGGTATACCACCATCCAATTGCTCTCCAATACGGTAAAGATCTATGTGGAAAAGAGTGAACTTACCTTCATAAATATTCATAAGAGTGTAGCTGGGACTGACGATCTCCCTTCTTTGAATTCCCAGAGAATGACCGATCCCCTTGGTAAACAGTGTTTTCCCTGCGCCAAGATTTCCACTCAGGAAAATAAGCTCATTCCCCTTCAACACTTTCCCAAGGGATTTACCAATGAAAAAAGTTTCTTCAGGTGAACCGGAATTCAGATTTATATTCATTTAACTCCCTGAAAGCCCTATAAATATTGTCAACAATATCAGATGCTATCATCGGAGATTCCCCTTTTAAAGAAGAAGCTAAATCTCCGGCATAACCGTGAATAAAAACTGCTGCCTGTAAAATTTGAAAAACTGGCAATTTACTGTTGAACTGGGCGATCATTCCCGCAATTATTCCCCCGAGGACATCTCCACTTCCTGCAGTTGCCATTCCGGGATTACCAGTCTGGTTTACAGCCACCCGTCCTTCCGGAGAGACAATTAATGAGTAATGTCCTTTCAAAACCAGAAAAAGATCATATTTTATTGCAAAATCTCTTGCCGAATTAACAGGATCATCCAGTATTTCTGATATCTTTAAACCGGAAATTCTGGAAAATTCCTTAGGGTGAGGGGTAAGGATAAGAGGATATCTTCTTTTATTTTTCAGAATAGAAATGTTCTTTCCCAGAAGATTAATGGCATCTGCATCAAGAACAACCGGGATCTCAGAAACAGACAATAAGTTTTCTATCAGCTTATTACTCTTTTCTGTTACGCCCATACCCGGACCTGCCAGCACACAATCATATCCTTCAGGTATTCTATCCAGCTTAACAAACTCTCTTTCACTTAAGGTCATAATTTCAGGGTAAGCCCTCATTACAAGTTCTCTGTTTTTCTCTGAAACAACACAGGTCGAGAGGCCGGCTCCGGACCTTAAGACAGATACTGATGACAATATTAATGCCCCGGGTTTTTCATCAGAACCAGCAATAATAAGCCCGTGCCCGAGATTACCCTTGTGTATCCCCGAATTCCTTTTTACCAATAAATCAGAAAAACCTGAAGGTTCTGACAAGCTGATAAAGTACTTTTCCTCATTTATAAAACATGAGGGTATTCCGATATCAATAACAAATATTTCACCACACCTTTCTCTATCATCAGGGAATAAATGAGCAACCTTAAGGGACTGAAATGTAACAGTTATATCAGGTTCTACAAAGCATCCTTCGTATGGGGGAAAAGAATCCGAAAGCCCTGAAGGGAGATCAATCGAAACAATCTTAAAACCTGATCCATTAAGAATTTTAATAATTTCGCAATATTTTCCCTCTTTTATCGGCCTCTTCATGCCGGTACCAAAAATTGCATCAATAATTAAAGTGTCACAATCAGAATAATCATCCAATATATTCTGAAGAGTTTCATTATCTGATAATAAAGTCCATTTTAATTTAAGTTCATTAATTATATTAAAATTTATCAATGGATCTCCGGAAAATTTTTCCGGATCGGAAAGGAACAGAAAGTGAGGATTGTAACCCCATTGAGAAAGAACTCTTCCGGTAGCTATCCCGTCTCCCCCATTATTTCCAGGGCCTGCTATAATTATTACATTCGGAGATTTTTCAACAGGGAACCTCTCTTTTACCAGTTGAGCAGATCCCCTTGAGGCATTCTCCATAAGGACAATTGAAGGTATGCCTGTCTTATTTATTGCATTAAAGTCAAGCTCTCTCATCCATTGAGAGAATAAGACTTTCATTTTTTCTCTTTCTTTCCCTTAGTCTCTTTTTTCTCTTTCTTATCAGATTTTGCTATCTCATCAAGCTTAGAAGCGAAAATACCGCCAAAACCATTGGTATCTTTAAAAGCCACTTTTTTTGCCTTCTCTTTATTTAACATTTTTTGCTTCTCTTTTTCAACTTCTTCTTTTAGTTTAAGGAGTTCGATCTCACTCTGTATATCATCCATATCCAATTGATCATCTGCGGAAGACTTTTTTACTTTCTTTGCCGTTGATTTTTCTTTTTCCGGCTTAAAAATCTCTTTTTCAGCTTTTTTCTTATGCGCGGCTTCCTTCTTGGTTCTATCAATCTTAGTTAGTTCCGGATCTGCAAGACCTGGATCTACCTGAACATCAGGAACCTGCCTTCTTCCGGCAGGTATTTCCGGCTTTTTATCCCTGGATTGAGATTTGGTTATCTTTTCAAGTCGATCTTTTTCGATCTGCTCAACCTTCCTCATCTCTTCTTCTCTTTTTCTACGCCTCTCTTCTCTAATAAGCCTGATCTCTTCATCAACCTTCTTCTCTTCTTCTATCTTATGCTGCCTTTCAACATCCAGATCTGTTCTTGCCTGAGTATCATGAATCTCTTTTTGTTTTATATCTTCTTCCACCAGATTACTTATGGAACTGGGGTCAAGATAAAACACACCATGTATTTTTTCTGAAGGGATATACGCCTGGTTCCCGAATACAACATCAAGAACAGTCCTCAGATTTACCGGAGCTATCAGATCCAGAATATGGTACAGTTTCAATATATGGATCTCAAAATTCCGTTCCCTCACTCCAAATTCAAGGAAAACTTTATTTAACAATTCATTAAAAGAAGTGCTTGCTCTGAAAAGTTCAATTTTGTTCTCAAGTTCGATCAGATCTTTCTGTTCCAGATAGATAGATTTGTTAATAAAAACCTGAGAGGCGATCTTATCATCTTTAACAATAAAAAGCTTTTTCTCTTCATCGTATTCGATTTTCTCTGAAACAGTTCCCTTTTTTGTGGTTCTAATATTAAAGAAGAACACTGTATCTTCGACCTGTGATAACGAAATAATAGATCCCTGAAGAACTTTATAGTGGTCAAAAATTTCTTTAAGCCCCATTAACAGATTTGACTCGCTATAATAGTATCCTATATAGGTTTTTTTTGTGCTTTCGTCTACAAGTTCAACCTCAATAGATTCCTCGAAATCAAAAACCCCCTGCTTAAGCCTTATTGCACCTGCAAAAATCTCCCTCTGGGACAGAAAATATTTTGAATTGTCCTCATCAAAGAGTTTTTCCTCGAACTTCTTTCTCAAGGTCCCGAGTCCCTTCTTATTCTCAATTTCAATATTTTTTAAAAAAGGATTGTCATCACTTATAATTGAATCCTTCCGGAGATAATAGATCTGCGAAATAAGATTCCATTTCCCCCAGCCTTCATAATTGACCTGTTGGAAATCGATTTTATAATCATTTCTCATCTTATAACTCAATGCGAAACAAAATGAATTGAAATCTTCACTTCCGGGTTTGATTTTTACAAAATTTTCAACAAAAAACTCTGTGGATTCCGAACGACCGTTATCTGTGAGGAATTCCCGGATTTTTGTAAAAACCTCATTTTCTATCGGCATCAGATTTCCCACCAGGATCGCTTTATTTCCTGCAAAAGCAATATCCGCACTTTTATTAAGCAGTGCTACCAGTTTTTTCCTGAGATTATTGTAATCCTTTTCAAGCAGAGGATCATAAAACTTTCTCGGGTCCAGTTTAGGGTCGAGATATTCCGCTTTTTCACAAGGCTTTTCCATTTTATGTGGAAGCAATAATTCAATCTTCTGTCTGGTCAGATAATCAAGATATTTCTTGTAATCCGAAGTCCCTTCATATTCAAGTTTGATCTCATTTTTAAATTTTGTCCTTACTTCAACAACTTTGAGGACAACTCCTCTGTCAAGTTCAATATACTTTTTTGTTCCAATAGGTATCTTTCCATGATAATCCTTGTAAATAAGGTCATCTACTTTATATTCACATTTTGGATTGTATACTTTGACCTTGTCATTCAGTTTGCTTTCAGTTTTGAATAAAGCAAGCTGATTAGTCAGTTCATCAATTTCCACCGGGGATTTTTTCCCTTTAAGAAAGTCCTTGAGGAACTTAATATCTTCATTCTCTATATTCAGGTTGACTTCCACATTACTCTCCTTCAAGATCCTTAACAATACGTGTCCCTGATCTTCCGATCAGAGCCGACCTCAGTTTTTCGGCTGAAGTAATAAGAACCTCGCTTCCCCCGTTTTTTATATAATCGATCGATGCAGAAATTTTCGGTCCCATCGACCCCGGGGGGAATTGCCCCTCTTCCAACATTTTTTCGGCTTTTTCAATATCGATAACTTTTAAAGGAACCGCATCCGGTTTACCGAAGTTTTCAACAACTCTGTCAACACCGGTAAGGATAATGAACAGGTCTACACCGGCTTCTTTTGAAATAAGTGAAGATGCGAAATCCTTATCTATAACTGCTTCCACACCTTCAACATATCCTGATGAATTAAGAAAAACAGGGATCCCTCCACCACCGGCTGCAACTACAATTATCCCTTTTTCCACCATTGCCCTGATTGCTCTTTTAGGAACAATATCTATCGGCTTGGGAGATGGAACAACGCGCCTGAAGCCTCTTCCTGCATCTTCAACCATAGTCCAGTGATTTTCTTTCACCAATTGTCCGGCCCTGAACTTATTATAGAAAGGGCCTATCGGTTTGGTCGGATTTTCAAACGCCTTATCATCCCTGTCCACAATAACCTGGGTTAACAAAGTAACTACCTCTTTATCTATCGATTGTTTTCTAAGTTCATTAAGGATTGCTTTTTCCAGCATATATCCCATACTGCCCTCAGTCATTGCATCACACACATCAAGAGGGAATGGGGGGACAGTGGTTGCTGCTCCTTCCATCTGGAGCAGCACATTTCCCACCTGTGGACCATTACCATGAACAATGATCAGTTCGTAACCCTTTTTCACAATATCAACCATAAGCGAGGCTGCTTTTTTTGCATTTCTATATTGTTCTTTAGCAGTCCCTTTCTCACCCGATTCAAGCATGGCATTGCCGCCGAAAGCAATAAGCGCAAGTTTATTCATGATCTGTCCCCTATTTCAAAATTATAAATAATCTCTATTACCTCTTTAATTTGGGGTGTTTAGAGAGAATATCTGTTAATGTCGGGGTTCCGATCTCTTCCAGATCATATGAAACTCTGACTGTTGGTTTCTTGAACTTAACGATTCTTCCAAGGTCGATCGGAGTAGCAACAATGACCAGATCTGCATCGATCTTGTTAATAGTTTCTTCCAGGTCCTTCATCTGCTGATCTCCATATCCCATTGCAGGAAGAAGAATTCCTATCTCAGGATACTTCTCATATGTGTCGGCAATAGTTCCAACAGCAAAAGGCCTAGGATCTACAAGCTCAGCTGCACCATATTTGTGAGCAGCCATAATTCCGGCTCCATATTTCATCTCTCCGTGAGTAAGGGTCGGCCCATCTTCAATTACCAGGACTTTTTTCCCTCTGATCTTATCTCCGCCTTCAACAAATATAGGAGAAGCACCGTCAACTACAACAGCAGTAGGATTATGGTCTCTGATATTGTCTCTAACATCAATTATATCTTCCAGATCAGCTGTATCGATCTTGTTTATTACAATAACATCTGCCCTTTTAAAATTAGCACCACCGGGATAATAGGTAAGTTCATGACCTGCTCTATGCGGATCGACAACAACTATTTCAAGGTCTGATTTGTAAAAAGGAAGGTCATTGTTTCCTCCGTCCCAAAGGATAACATCAGCTATCTTTTCTGCTTCTCTGAGGATCGCTTCATAGTCTACACCTGCAAAAACAACCACACCGTTCGCAATATGTGGCTCATACTCTTCCATCTCTTCGATAGTACAATTATGCTTTTTCAGATCTTCGATAGTTTCAAATTTCTGAACTCTCTGCTTAACCAGATCACCATAAGGCATCGGATGACGGATAGCTGCAACTTTAAATCCCATCTCTTTAAGGATATTGCTTACCTTTCTTGTGGTCTGGCTCTTTCCGCAGCCTGTTCTTACAGCACAAACGGAAACAACAGGTTTTGTACTTTCGACCATAGTCTCTCCGGGGCCGAGAAGAATAAAGTTTGCACCGGTCGTCATAACATCGGCCGATTTGTCCAGTACATACTCATAAGGTACGTCACTGTATGCAAAATACACATCTTTAACATCAAGTTTCACAATCAGGTCAAGAAGTTCTTCTTCGGGATAAATATTAATACCGTCCGGATACATATCACCTGCAAGTTCTTTCGGATATTTTCTCCCATCAATATCAGGGATCTGAGTTGCTGTGAAAGCTACAACCTTAACATCTTTGTTCTCTTTAAAAAACAGATTGAAATTGTGGAAATCTCTACCAGCTGCTCCCATAATTATCGCATTACGCATTTGTTCCTCCTATTTTGCAAACAAATATAAAATTATAATTTAAGTTGGTAAGTATAAAGGAAAAAATCCGGCAAGTCAAACCCGATTTTTTATTCTATATAAGGGGATACGGCAGCTGTCACTTTCAGAGCATATATTTTATTGTTGATGTTCTAATTTATTTTCAGTATTATAATTTATGATTCCAGGAGGCTAAATGGGTGGGAAAATAACAAGAAGATCTTTTATCAGGAAAGGGGCTGTTCTGGGAGCATCCTCTCTGTTTTTTACAAAATTTCCGACAAGGATTCAGGCAGAACCAGTTTCAAAAATTCCGGACATTTCTGTTGTTACAGGTAATGATTATTTTAAAAATACTGTAGAAGCTGTTTCCAGGATAGGAGGAATGAAAAAGTTTGTCGGGAAAGGGGCTAAAGTAGCAGTCCTTGCTAATCCTCAAAGACCGAATCCCGGAGCGTTCACATCTCCTCTGGTAGTCAGAGCATTAACTGAAATGTGTCTTAATGCAGGTGCATCCACAGTTACTTATTTATCATGGATGCCTGTAAAAGCTTGGGAGGCAACAGGACTGAGACAGGCTGTAGAGAATGCCGGAGGGAAGCTTGAGACAGTAGACCTGAGAGACGAATCAATGTTTAAACCTGTCCCTATCCCTGAAGGGAAGATACTAAAGGAAGCCAGGGTTATGAATAAGTTGTTTGAACATGATCTTCTGATAAATGTACCGGTCACAAAAGACCATATTGGAAATAAGTTCACCGGTACAATGAAGAATCTTATGGGGCTTAACTCACCAAAAAGCAACAGGACATTTCACAAATCTGACTGGAAAACGAACCGAAACAGTATAATTCATCTTGATCAGTCGATCGCAGATCTGAATACGATTATAACTCCGGCCCTATCTATTGTTGATGCGACAGAGTTCATAATAACAAACGGACCATTCGGACCTGGAGAACTATTTAAGCCGCAGAAAGTAATCGCGGGGACTGACCGCATCGCAATTGATTCATACTGCTGTAAACTCTGGGGACTCAATCCGGGTGACATAGTCATGATTAACAAAGGATTTGAGCATGGGTTGGGAAACATTGATCTCTCATATTTAAAAATTTCTGAGATCTCAATTTAGGATTCATTTAATGCTTAAACTCCTTAGATGTGTAATTCTGACAATACTCTTGTGTGCAGTTCTGGCAAACTATCTCATATTTGCAGAAATGACCGGAGACCTTTCAAAATTGCTTCCGGATAAGATAGAGAAATGGCAATTAAAAGGTAAACCTGAAGTATACACAGGGGACGATCTTTTTCTTTATATTAACGGCGGCGCAGATATATATCAGGAATACGGTTTTGAAGAGGTGATCTCATCAGAGTATGAACAGGAGGGAGCAGGGCGGATCAGCGTTGAAATATATAAAATGAATAACCCTCAATCTGCATTTGGTATTTTCACCTTCAAGACCGGAGGGAAATGGGATAAAACAAATAATGGAAACCTATATTCATCAGCAGATTATTATCTTAATATTCTTCTGGGGAACAATCTTGTCACTATTACATCAATAGATATAAATGAAGAAACCGGAAAAGGTATTGAGGCAATACGGGAAGAACTTGAAAGAAGAATAATCTCTTCGGTATCTTTCCCGGAAATAGTAAAAATTATTGATCCGGAAAAAT
The DNA here is from genome assembly GCA_942492175.1 of uncultured bacterium. Lineage (GTDB taxonomy): Bacteria > Acidobacteriota > Aminicenantia > UBA2199 > UBA2199 > UBA647. The sequence goes on along the minus strand of CALODR010000009.1, from coordinate 257,970 downwards.
ATAAGAGCAGGGTCTATTTTAAGGGAGACCTCGGATTGATGAATATTTACAACCTGTTCTCTTCAAAATCGGAAATACTTCATGGAGCTTCAGGGACAACCAACGACTCTATCATCTTTGTTCTTGAATTCAAAAAAGGGGCTGATCCCCGGAAAAATTCAGACCGCTTTGTCACTCTTTTCAAAGCAGAGAAAAGATACTCCGATTTCACGATCAGAGGGAAAAGTATATCTTTTATAGACAGGGATAAAAAGACAATATATTTAAGTGTTATTAATGGTTATTTGGTAATAAACATTGACAAAACCCTCTCCTTCTGCAAGGATTCAGCAGAGAGTTTTCGCAACTACACTTCAGCTTTTAAATGAATCTTTTCCTCCCGAATAATTGACTTTAGTCGTCAAATATATTAAATTTAATCATTAAGCTCCTAAAGAGAACCTGATGAAAATTTATCTTGCATCTGACCATGCCGGTTATAAACTAAAAATATCTGTAAAGGAACACCTCGAAAAAAAAGGTTATTCAATAAATGATGTGGGGACATACTCTGAAGAGAGTGCAAATTGGGCTGAATACGGCGCAAAAGCTGCACAGGCTGTATCCTCTGACCCTGAAAATTCTCTCGGGATTATAATATGCGGTTCCGGTATAGGTATGTCTATAGTAGCGAACAAGTTCAAAAATGTAAGAGCTGCTCTTTGCAATGATGAATATTCTGCTGAAATGTCCAGGAAGCATAACAATGCAAATGTTCTGAATATGGGGGCCAGGCTTGTTTCACCTGAACAGGCAGAAAAAATAGTAGATATTTGGATTAATACAAGGTTCGAAGGGGGACGTCATTCTGAAAGACTGGCATTCCTGTCTAACGAAGTGGAAAAAAAGAATTTTAAATAAATCAGGAGAATAACAATGTTAAACAAGGATATTTTTCAATTGGACCCGGAGATCGCAGAAGTAATTCTGAATGAAACTCAGCGTCAGAACGACAATCTGGAGTTAATTGCTTCAGAAAACTTTGTTCCGAATGGAATACTTGAGGCTGCAGGCTCTGTCCTCACCAATAAATATGCAGAAGGTTATCCTAAAAAAAGATATTACGGCGGATGCGAAAATGTAGATGTGTCAGAGAAACTTGCAACAACGAGAGCAAAAGAATTATTTGGGGCTGAGTATGCTAATGTTCAACCCCACTCGGGAACTCAGGCAAATATGGCCGTTTATATGACCGTGCTAGAACCGGGAGATACAATGTTTGGTATGGACCTTTCTCACGGAGGTCATCTGTCGCATGGTCATCCACTTAATTTCACCGGAAAACTTTATAACATTATTTTCTATGGTGTAAATAAAGAAACAGAGACTATTGACTATGATGCGCTGGAATTGCTGGCAAAGGAGCACCGCCCCAAACTGATCGTGGCAGGAGCCTCTGCTTATCCCAGATTTATTGATTTTGAAAGATTTAAAAAAATTGCTGATAGCGTCGGTGCAATATTTATGGTCGACATGGCTCATATTGCCGGACTGGTTGCAGCAGGAGTCCATCCTTCACCTGTACCTTACGCCGATTTTGTAACTTCTACTACACATAAAACATTAAGAGGCCCGAGAGGCGGAATGATTCTGTCAAAAAAAGAGCATTTGAAAGAATTAAGGAAGAGTGTATTCCCCGGAATCCAGGGAGGTCCTCTTGAGCATGTGATCGCTGCAAAAGCTATCTGTTTTAAAATAGCAATGGGTGATGATTTTAAAAAATACCAGAAACAGGTTGTAAAAAATGCATCTGTCTTGTCAGATGAACTCACAGCTCAAGGATTAAGGATTGTATCCGGAGGGACCGACAACCATCTGATGCTCGTAGATGTCACCCCCCTGAACATCACAGGAAAAGATGCAGAGACAGCGCTTGACATTGCCGGGATCACTGTGAACAAAAACACCATCCCCTTCGACCAGAATCCCCCAATGGTAAGTTCCGGTATCAGGCTCGGCACTCCTTCACTGACAACCAGGGGAATGAAAGAGGGTGAGATGAAGAGAGTTGCTGAACTAATTGTTGAAGCATTAAAGAACACAAATGACGAAGCAGTTCTTGCTAAGATCAAAGGGAAAGTTAAGGAGCTTACATCTTCATTCTCAATATATTCTGATATAATTGAACATTATAAAAATAAACTGGGGCGGTAAAGAAGAAAAATTGGCGCTAATCGAACAAAACAGACTAAGCAGGGATTATATTAATTCTCTCCCAATAATCCGGTTCGAGGGTGAAGTGAAGGTTGTAAACGATGTATCCGCCGCCGGGAAAATAATAAAAAAGTTGTTGAGAGAAAAACTACTTGGCTTTGATACAGAGAGTAAACCATCTTTTAAAGCAGGAGTTTCGCACCCAATATCACTGATACAGATATCCACTCTAAAAACATCGTACCTCTTTCAGGTAAACGGTAACGGGCTTATTCCTCTTCTTGAACCGCTCCTTTCTTCACAAAAAGTGAAAAAGGTAGGTGTAGGACTTTCCCACGATATTAATAAGCTGAAAGGATTCAACGATGTTACTCTAAACGGACTGATAGACCTCTCCATCCTTGCAAAAGAAAAAGGAATTATTCAGACAGGGGCCAGAGGGCTTACAGCAAGGTACCTTCAGAAGAGGCTTGTGAAAACAGCACAAACAACCAATTGGGCAAGGAACGAATTGTCGGAAAAACAGAAAAACTATGCTGCAACAGATGCATGGGTATGCCTGAAAATTTATCCGCTTCTGAAAAAAGATAAGATAGATTATAAAAAATTTGAAGATGAACTTCCGGCAAAAAAATCACAGGAAACCACATAAAATAAAAAAGTTCACTCTTTCAATTTTAATTATTCTGTTATCATCTGCCATCTCAATTGCAGTAAATATTCCGAAAAGTCCTAGATCTGAAAAAGTGATAAATGAATTAGCACCGGCACTGGCAACAAAATTTGAGAATAAAGATCTTACGCTCGGGAACAATATTTATATTCGGATCTTCAAGTCTGAAAAGATACTGGAGATGTGGGTGAAATCGGGTTCAGAATACAAGTTGTTTAAAGAGTACTGGATCTGCTATTTCTCAGGTGGTCTCGGGACCAAAAAGCGAGAGGGTGACGGTAAAAGCCCCGAAGGTTTCTATTTTGTAAAACCGAACCAATTAAATCCATGGAGCTCCTTTTTCCTCTCCTTCAATATAGGATATCCGAACAGATACGACAGGTCCCACGGATATACAGGAGGACTTATCATGGTTCACGGGAATTGTGTCTCGATCGGTTGCTACGCAATGACCGACCGGAGAATAAAAGAGATATACACAATTATACACAAAGCATTCGAAAAAGGTCAGCCCTATTTCAGGATCCACATATTCCCGTTCAAGATGACTGAGAACAACATGATAAAATACAGAGACTCAAACTGGACAGATTTCTGGAAAAACTTGAAAGAGGGTTATGATCACTTCGAAAAACACAAAATACCACCCAACATAACAGTCCGCAACAAAAAATACATCTTCAATTAAGCAGCATTTAACAAACCAATTCATCCGTTTAAACGGGGACAGACACCTTTTTACTTTAGTAAAGGTACCTGTCCCCTTTTAAGATATGACCCTAATTGTATAAATGATTATATTTTATTATTATTTGCTTCAGGAGAATTCGGTGAAATATTCAAAAATTCTGGTAACAATATGTATTATTTTTGTGTTTTATGTATCAATTTACGGAAATACTGACAATGAAAAGAAAGATATTCTGGAAACAGTGAATAAATTCTTCAAAGTTCTGAAAACAGGAGATATAGAGTTGGCAAAGATCATATTAATGGATAAAGGGAGTAATTTTTCAGTCAGGGAGGATGGGGAATCTTATAAGATCAGATTTACTGACTACAAAGCACTTACTGAGTCACTCCCTAAAACAAAAGGAAAATATAAAGAAGTTATCTATAATCCGGATTTTTTAATACACAAGAACATTGCAGTAGTATGGGCAAAGTATAAATTTTATATTAACGGTAAATACAGTCATTGCGGTGTGGATTCCTTCAGCCTGATCAAAGATAAAAATAAATGGAAAATAGCATCAATTATCTATACAGTAGAAAAAAAAGGTTGTAAATAGTTTTTCTATCTATACGATTTTTAATTCTTTCATTTTCCAGAAGCAATCGGCAGTAGCAGTTATGTCCGAGTAAGCATCATGTGCATTTTCAAAATCTTTCCCGAATAATTTTCTGTGAAGCTCGGACAAGGTAGGCCATTTCATCCCGTAAGATCCCTGAATTGCACAAAACTCCTTTGAACTCATCATCGTGCAAATTCTCTCTTTTGAGAAAAGTTTGTTTTTAATATTTTTTCTCAGGAATTCAGCTCCTACTATTTTTTCATCAAACGACATATTGTGGGCGACAAGCTTGTCAGCCCTGTTTATGTAATCACTGAAGACTGCCAGGACATAAGTCAGGTCATCTCCCTCAGAGAGGGCTCTTTCAGTAGTTATTCCATGAATATCTGATGATTCAACAGGAATTTCAAAATTCTCGGGTTTAACAATATAATTTTTTGAATCTATTTTATCTCCATTCTCATTAAATACTATCCATGCGATCTGAACCATCCTCGGCCAATTATCCAAATCACTTAAGGGAGCTTTCCAGTTCCTGGGAAGCCCTGTAGTCTCAGTATCAAAAAAAAGGTACATAATATCAATCTCCAGTTGAGTTAAATTATCACGACACACTAATTAATGCAAATTGAACAAATGGGGACAGGTACCTTTTAGTTCTACGGAAAGTTACCTGGCACCTTTTTGGATTATCTGAAAAATGACATATGTTTAGAATACACCAAGTATTTCACCGAAGAGATACCAGAATCCCAATACCGAAAACAAAACAAGTAATATAAAGAACATTACCCCACTCATCGGAAATTTAGTAACTAAATTTATCAATCCCTGATAAGATCTCTCGGTCAACGAGAACGGGCATTGAACCGGCGTATGGCCTTCCATTACATTATCAACAACCATCTGTATCTCTCTGACCGATTGATACCTTTTCTTCGGATCTTTCTGAAGCCCCTTTGCAAGAATATGAGACAGATCGGCAGGCACAGATGGCTGAAATTTGTTCTTTACATTCATTGCAAATTTAGATTTTTCTTTTATCACAGCATTTAATACTTCTTTCATTGAATTTTTCGTACTCAAATAAGGTTTTAAAGTCAGAAATTCATAGAACAACGCTGAGATGCTGTAAATATCTGTCCTCTCATCATGAGGTTGTTTTGTGATCTGGCCAGGCGCCATGTATGCAGGAGTACCGATTATTGAACCATCTTCAGTATTGGATATATCTCCCTTACTGAATTTATCATTTCCCATTTTCCTGATCTCTTTCTCCAGATCATCAACTCCCGGTCCGGCCACGGGATTTTTTTCCCTTATCCTTTTGGCTATTCCCCAATCCATCACAACTACTTCATCATTAGGCCCGTCCATAATATTTTCCGGTTTAAAATCCCGATGAATTATTCTGTATTGTATCGGATATTATTTAGACAAATATTATTGTTTTACCCTGCTAACTTAATATTTTAAGGAAAAGAAATCAAATCAGGAAATAAATTCCGTCAGATCTGAATGAAGTACCCAGTCGAGTTCAGACCGGGTTTTTGCGTCTGTTCGGGTATAAATGAACCCGAATACATTGTACTTCCTATGATCGATCTCCCTGAATTCCATTATTGAGTTGAAATGTCCGAGGAGTTTCTCATGATCAAAATTATCTATAGTTTCGGTCCTGAGTCCGGTTGTGTTATCAAGAACAATCATGCTGTAAGTGATCCCATCCCTCCCATTGAGTATCTTCTCCCAATCGGGGACACTATCAGAGAAATAGTATTCATAAGGGTTCATCTGATATGAGAACCAGGTAGCATCTGCCGTGGTACACCACGCTCCGAACCTTAAAGGATTAATTTCGATCGGAACTATCTCACCTGACTTATTTACCCTCACTTCAGTGTGGAGAGGGAAATTTTTTAAATCAGCAAGAGCTCCGATTTTCTTCATGAATCCGGTAAAATGATTGAGATTTTCAAGGACTATATCTTTCGAAGTCATATACAGTCTGTCACCGACATCATCATTTGAAGAGAAAACATGCTTAAATATACCCAAGATCACAGGCTCTCCATCCTTATTAAAATAAGCATCTATGGCATATTCATCACCTTTTATATACTCTTCAATTATAAAAGAATTTATATCAAGAACCTCATCGGGGTAGATATCCCCGAACCTTTCAAGCTCTGAAGCAATTGTTCCAACCACATTTTGCCAATCCTCAGCCGAATTAATCTTATTAACTCCCATACTGAAAAATCCGACTGCCGGTTTCAGAATTACCGGAAGAGGAAGATCTTCTACATTAATATTCTTAAGGCCATCTGCAGCCACCTCTCTGTAGAACAGATGAGGATAGATCTCTCTCGTCATATTCCTGAATCTGGTCTTGTTCTTGAAAAGATCAATTTTCTCAGGAAGTTCAGTAAAACCTATGTTTTTGACAACCCATTCAATAGAGTTCTCCGATATTGTATATATCCTCTGCTCCGGATCCGCTCTGAACATCTTGACAGCTTCATCTTCATTCAGCAATAATTCCGGATAAATATTAAATATAGATTCGGACACATGATTTCTCAGGACCATGAATTTGTTCTTCAATATGGTTTGTACAACATGATCCGATACGTAAGGTTTATCTATTATTATCATAATTTTACCGCCATTCTCAACTTTGACCTACTGAAGGCTGTTTAAAAATACCTTGATCAGTTTACCAAGTTCTTCTTTTTTCTTGTTATCTACTATATCCCCATCCGAAAAATTTTCCGGGAAAGAACTGAGACTGAAAGTTGAGACAATTTCTCCTTTAAATTTAGGAAGAATCTTTTCTGTTGCCTCAAGCGATGATACGCCTCCCCTGCCGCCTGGAGAAGTACTCATCAAAAATATTTTTATTCCTGATAAAAACTTCCGATCATATCGAGAAAGCCAATCCAGAATATTCTTGAAAAATGCAGGCATATTGCCATTATGCTCCGGAACTGAGATCACCAGTCCGTCCTGCCCGGAAATTTCTTTATGCAGGTCCTTTAAACCGGAGGGGAACCCTTCTCTCTCCAGATCCTCGCTGTACAGTGGAATTTCAAACTTTACCAGATCAATTATTTTAACAGAGTGCCCTTTAATAAGAGATCCTGCAAATTCAGCAAGTTTCTGATTTATTGACCTGGAACTATTGCTCCCGGAAAAAACCGCTATTTTTTTCATTCTCATCTCCAAACAGGTATTTTAATTGAGAATCGGGAATCTGTCCAGAAAAATGATTTCGGCATTAGCCAATACAATATATCAATTATGAACAGAGAGGTGTTCGATCAATATTTTAACTCCGATAAGTATCAAAATTATTCCGCCCGTTATTTCCGAACCTCTTTTAAACTTTTTACCTGAATACTTCCCAATAAAAAGTCCTGCAAGAGAAAAGATAAATGTTGTTGCCCCAATTATAATAACAGGAAGTACTATTTGCACTTTAAGAACCGCAAGACTCAGTCCGACAGCCAGAGCATCAATACTTGTAGCAAAGGACTGAGTAATTATTTCCGTGACTTTGATCTCATTGCATGATGTTCTTGCATGATCACTATAGCTGCTGTATATCATTCTGATGCCAAGATACAGGAGGAGGAGGAAAGCTATCCAATGATCAAGGCTCCTGATATATAATTCAATTGTCAGCCCTGCAAACCACCCTAAAACAGGCATAAGCGTCTGAAACAAAGTAAATGAAACTGCAATCATAAGTATATTTTTTATTTTTAGTTTTGTTGTGCAGAAACCATTAACAACAGACACAGCAAAAGAGTCCATAGAGAGACCCGCTGCAATAAAGACCATTGTAAGAATATCCATTCGTAATCTTTCTTTTCACCTCACTAGTGAGGTTTTCAGTCTGTAAGAATTATCATGTAAGGCAGATCAAGTCAAGATTTACCGGTTTTAATCTTGAGATATGATCAGTTTTCATATACTATTTTTTCATGACAAATAACTCTGACAGAATAATCAGGACCCTGTGCCGATTTGAAGAAAATATCACACCGAAGACAATAAGGAGTCTTGAAGAGGATAAAAAACTGCTTGAGTCAAAAGGATTCATTGTACAAACATTAAGAGTTTGCCCGGCCAGACTTTCTCTTAAACATGCCGGGGATCTCAGACTTAATCCATCAGTTTTTATCGGTGTGGGGACAATAACCCGAAGAGATGCAGAATACGGTCTGAACTATTTCCTGGAGGCTGAAAATGTCTCCTTCAACATTGAACCTTCCGGGAGTATTGAAATTCAGGACGTCGATATATTATTTAATATTATAAGAGAGAGGCCGGAAAAAACTTTCAATTTCGCATATACCTTTAACAACGTTCACTCATCCCCCTTTTTCCCTTCTGCTACTTTCAATAAACCGGGAATATCTATAGGACTGCAGCCTACCGATCTTGCCGCAGAATGTTCAACTGCAGATGAATGGTTCAGCAATATGGAGAAAACCTGGAGAACTATATTTGATTTATTCCGAGATAAAGATCTAATCGGCATAGACTCTTCGATCGCACCCCTATATTCGGGGAAAAGCAGCCTTATAAATTTTATCAAAAAAGTAAACGGCCCCTTTAACGATGCTGTTACCACTGATATATTTTTAAAAATTTCAAAGTTCATCCGGGAAAAAAATCCAGCTCCTGCAGGACTCTGCGGAATAATGTTCCCATGTCTCGAAGACTTCGAACTTGCAGACGAGTATGAATCCGGAAATTTCCCGGTTGAAAGGAATATATTTCTTTCACTGCATTCAGGACTCGGGATCGATACATATCCAATAGCAGTTGACGAATCTCCGGAACGGGTGCTTCAGGTCCTTCGGCTTCTCAAGGGACTTTCAGATAAATACAGGAAACCTCTCGCAGCACGTTTTGTTTGTGACGGGAGATCAAAAACAGGAGAAAAGTCAGTATTTAACAATATGTACATGAAAGATGTTGTCCTTCGGAAACTCTAGTGATAATTATTTTACAGCTTGCAAAGTTCGAACTTTGCAGATATAAGGTTCATTAAAATACAGCTGCTGACTCCTGCATTCAGAGATTCAACAAGTCCAGTCTGGTCAATTGAGACAGAAGAATACTTATCAAGAATTGCTTTCTCCACCCCTTTACCCTCATTTCCCGTCACCAATACTGCCGGTAATTTAATATCTTCAATTGTCACCTGTTTCTCCTGCTGATGAGACGAAGTGAGATAAATATTGAATTTTTTTTCTTCCACTTCTGCTATAAAATCATCCAGGGAATCAAATTTTTTTACAGAAATGTGAAATACCGAATTCTGTGCTGTCCTTAGAAATTTAGTGTTTGTAAGCCTTACACATTCTCCGGTTAGCGCAATTGAACCAATACCAAACGCTGCCGCACACCTGAAAACAGAACCCAGATTTCCCGGATCCTGAATATTATCTACGGCAAATATTACTTTATTATTATAAATATCAATATTCTCAGGAAGATTATCAAAAATCACAATAATTGACGGGATGCTACTTAATGTTGAGATCTTTTTCATAACCTTTTCCGACACAAGCCAGACAGAAGAATCCGGGGGAATAGAACTTGAAAAATTTTCATAGTGTTCACTATTCACGATCACTAATGACGGAATAAATTTGTTTTTCAGAATATCAGATACAAGTTTTTCTCCTTCAAACATATACAGATCGTTACTCCGTGACAGAAGGTTTTTTACTTTCTCATTTGCTCCCGAGACTATTTTTTCAATCTTTGAAGACAATTTTTCTCCTAATCAGTTTCCCCGTCATCTTTTTGTCAGGATCTATTATCTTATACACCTTCGCAAACCTTTCTGCACCTTTGTTGGAATAATCTATCTGCAGATCCAGACTCTCTTCACCGAAATCAGCAACATCGGATGGGATCAGGACATCTTTTATCTCATTCCTGAGCGAATATGTCTTACCTGATTTTATCCGGTAATGTATATACTTCAGATCTTTATTAAGATTTCTCCTCTCATTCACTATCCAGGCTCTGTTAAATTTGAAATCACCGGCAACTTTTTTTAGAGATTCCAGGATCTTATCTTCAGTTAATGCGGCATCTAAATAAAGCTCAACCACTTCGTCCTCCCCCTGAGCAAATACAGGGAGCGGAGGGATAGATCCCATTTTGATCCGGGGATGAAATCCTTCCGTACAACGGAAACCGATCCCCGATCTCCGGATTATTCTCTCTATATATTTCATCATGGGAAGGTGGGAGAACCAGGAAAAATCTCCTGCCTTTTTATAGAACAACCTAATTTTATTAAATTGTTCAACACCTTCAGTTGCCGGCTCGGGAACTTTTACCCGGTCTTCCCGCGGAACCTCTTTTTTATACATAAAATTACAGCCTCGGCATTCCGAACAAAGCATATCTGAACAAGAAGGGGTAACCCCCTCATTCAATGCATTCTTATATTCGCCTGAGAGGTATTCGGGTTTAAAATTAAAGTCCAGGAACCCCCAGGGAAGAGATTCGCCTATTTCCACTTCATTAAGAAAATCCCACAGATTGAGATCCGATATATGGCTTTCCCATACACCATAGTTGAACTCGGAATCCCATGCGGAAAATATCTCTCCTGATCTGAATGCACGATAGATCAATTCACCAACGGAGCTGTCTCCTCTTGAAAGTATTGTTTCAACCAGACCTTTTTCAGGACGATGAAAATCAAGATCAATATTCCGGTATTTTTTTAAACCGTTCAGAAGTATACCCGTTTTTCTGAAGATCTCTTCATTAGAATCTCTTTTTGCCCATTGAAAAACTGTATGCGGTTTCGGTACAAATGGAGAAAAAGAAATATGTATCTTCAGATTCTTTTTAAGTTGCCTGGATTCATTCTGAATTTTTTTTATCAATTCAATGGTTTTTTGCAGGTCCTCATCTGTCTCAGTTGGAAGTCCTATCATGAAATATAGTTTCATTTTCTGCCATCCGTAAGAGAGTGCTGATCTTACAGCTTTAAGAATATCCTCATCAGAAACATCTTTATTTATAACTCTCCTTAACCTTTCAGAACCGGCTTCAGGTACAATCGTTATTCCGGTTTTTCTCCCTGTTGATAACGCATCGAGTACACTTCCGGTCAATGTAGAGGGGCGTAATGAGGGCAATGAAATAGAGAGGCACGGCCTTTTTGTATTAACAATCCTATCAAGAATATCCTCAATCAACGGGTGATCACCACTGCTGAGTGAAGAGAGGGAAAAAGACTCAAATCCTGTTCTTTTCAGTGAATCTGATAACTCATCCATAATATCAGATGAAAGTTTTGCCCTGTAAGGAGAGTAGTATGATTTTGCCTGGCAAAATCTGCAGTTCTGGGGGCAGCCTCTGGCAATCTCTATTTCCAGCCTGTCAAAAATAACATTTGTTATCGGAACAATCAAACCGTTCCCGAACGGATTTGATCCGAGGGAGCTCATCACCTCTTTCCTGATCTTCCTCCCGCCGGTGTCTGCGACATAGAAACGGCCGGGTTTCTCAAGATTGAACAACGAAGGGACATACAATCCCGGAATATTCGAATAAGTTTCAGGATTCCGGGTTTTCTCTCCTTTTTCTTTTCTGATTATTTTAATTATTTCGGGGAAAATAATCTCTCCGTCACCGATCGCAAATATATCAATAAAATCTCTCATCGGTTCCGGATTTGCTGCTGCAGTGATCCCTCCTGCAGCAATAATGGGGTAATTATCCCCCCTATCATTCGAATACAGTGGTATATTTGAAAGTTCAAGAACCTGGAGAATGTTCGTATAACTTAATTCTGAGAGGACAGAAAACCCGACAAGATCAAATCTGCTCAAAGGAGTTTTGGTCTCCAATGAGAATAATTCGACCTTCTCCTCTTTAAATATTTCTATCGATTCTTTATCGGGCAGAAAAGATCTCTCAACATTTACATCATCTATCCCCGATAAAAGATGATAGAGTATCTTCATCCCCTGATGACTCATACCTATCTCATAAGTGTCGGGGAAAACAAGGCATATATTTATCTTCTCTTTCTGAAATGAACCTTTAACAACATTTATCTCTTTTCCGGAGTAGACCTGCGGGTTCTTTAATTTTAAAATAAACTCTTCAATTTTTTCTTTGTTCATATTTGCCGGTTTATTTCTGCTGAAGAAAGTTTTCAACCTTCATTTTGAATATGATACCTTCGCCGACAGAAAAAGCAAGCATAGATGAACCCCCATATGAAACAAAAGGAAGAGGTATCCCTAGTACAGGGAAGAGCCCTGTAACCATAAGGATGTTGATCAGAAATTGGAACAGAATAAGACCTGTAAAAAGATATATAAAACAAAATTCTTCTCCTGAACTAACCTTGAAATTAAACTGTCTGTAAAAAAAGATGAAGAAAAGAAGGAGGAGAGTTGTTATTCCCAAAAATCCAAATTCCTCTCCAAGGACAGATGCAATAAAATCAGTGTGTCTTGTCGGTAAAAATTTATATCTGGACTGTGAACCTTTAAGATATCCTTTGCCTGATAATCCGCCAGAGCCGAATGCAATTTTTGATTGGATTATCTGATATCCGGATGATTTACTGTATTTTGCAGGATCAGCAAACGAAATTATCCTGTCCTTCTGGTAAGGCTTAAGCATATAATTCCACATAACAAATGATCCGGCAGTGATCAGGACAAGAGAAGCAATTACGATTGTCAGCTTTATTTTTTTCAGAAGAATCGCAAATACGAAGAAAGAGAGGAGAATAAATGCTGTCCCCATGTCAGGCTGAAGTGCAACAAGGACGAACGGGATCATTATCAGAACTGCAACCTTGAAAAACGATTTCCAGTCCAGGATTTGGACTTTGGTAAGGTGTTTTGCCAGTATTAGGGCCAGGGGTATCTTAATAAACTCCGAAACCTGAATAGAAAGCACACCCATCTTTATCCAACTTCTTGTCCCGGATATTATCTTCCCTGTAAGGAGCTGAAGGATCAGGACAATGATCAGAATGATATAAACTGCAAAACTCCACCTGCTGATAGTCTCTATTTTCATAGTCAGGACCGCAACAAAAAGGAGTAAAGAGATCGCGATCTTTATAAGATGCATCAAAAAATAATTATTATTTCCTCCGTGTGTTGCACTGAAGACAAGTATAATTCCGGTGATTATGATCAATATGAGAACCAGAAAGGTTGTTTTATCAAAAAATTTTATAAAATCACTCACCTTTGAACAACCTCCTGTATATTTTTCCTGCTATAGGAGCAGCAATCCTCCCCGCATCTCCTCCATTCTCTACAAATATAACCGATGCATATCTTGGATTTGTTCGGGGAGCAAATGATACAAACCACGAATGAGGAGTAAACTTCCTCTTCTTTACCAACTCTTTATAATTTGGATTCTCCAACGACAATATCAATTGTGTCCCCGTCTTTCCACAGATATCGAGACCCTCCACCATTGCAGCTCTACCTGTTCCTTCTTCATTTACTCCTTTATAAAGTCCCTCAATCACAGTTTCAAATACATCAGATGGGATTTCAACCTGAATCATTACCGGATTATACTCCATGATCTTAACTCCATTTCTCCTGACCTCTTTCATTAAATGGATTTGAGGTTGAATTCCCCTCAGGGCAACCGTGCTTATCATGGTTAATACCTGTGCCGGGGTAGTTGTTATCATCCCGCCGCCTATCGCAATGGATATCGTCTCTCCAGGATACCATTTTTCATGCAAATTCTTCATTTTCCATTTCCTGCTGGGGAGTACTCCTGTGTTCTCATTTGGGATATCAATCAGCGTTTGTCCGCCAAGGCCCATTTTTTTTCCATAATCTGCAATTATATCAATATCTGTCTCTTTCCCGAGCTGATAAAAATAGATATTGCATGAGTACTGTATCGCCTCAATCAGGTTAACAGTGCCATGACCCAGCCTATTCCAGCAATGAAACACCCTGTCATATATTTTTCTGCTGCCGTAGCAGGTAGAGCTGGTATTCCTGGTTATGATACCTTCATTAAGTCCTGTAAGAGCCATAACGATTTTGAAAGTGGATCCGGGAGAATAGAGCCCCTGGATAAACTTATTATGAAGAGGCTTCTTTTCATCATTGATCAGAGCTGTCCACTCTTCATGGGTAAATGAAGAAGAGAAAAATCCCGGATCAAAATTCGGTTCACTGACCATTGCAAGCAAACCGCCTGTCTTAAGATCAACAACCCCTGCAGCTCCATTAAAATCTTTATATAGTTCTTCAACATAATTCTGAAGTTCAATATCCAGGGTGAGCACCAGGGTTTCTCCGATCTCAGGATCATCAACACCTACAATCTGCTGTATCTGCCCGAGATTATCCCTTATTACAGTTTTAACTCCGTTTACCCCTTTCAATTGCTTTTCATAGGTACTTTCTACTCCGCTTACTCCCGACATATCACCAAGCTGATACCCTTCATTTTTCAACTCTTCATATTCGTTCTGGGATAATTCAGCAAGATATCCGATTGCATGTGATGCAGATTTTTTATACGGGTATCTGCGGGCAGGTTCCTGTTCTATTGTGAATTCAGGATATACCTCTGACCTGCTCTCAAGAAAAATCACTTTTTTAAAATCCAGATCTCTTTTCAGAAGTATTTTATAAAAGCCGGGATAATTCCGGAATTTATTTATTCTCTCCTTAATAATCTCTTTTGAAAGACCGGTAAGTCCCACTGCAGAATCAATAGACTCCTCCATGTCACTGACATTCTCCCTTATTATAAACAGATTAAAACTTAATCGGTTCTCTGCCAGTATTTTCCCGTTTCTATCGGTAATTATCCCACGGGGAGCTTTAATCTCAACTTCTTTCAGGATATTTTGAGTGGACAATAATGAATAGTGGTCTTTTCTAAGAACCTGGAGATTCCAGAAAGAGAAAAAAAGGAAAATAAAAATAATAATAAGGACTATATTGGAAGTTAACGTAATTCTTCTTTCTTCATTCGGATCTATCTGCCTTTTCTCAATAAACATTGATAGCCTCTTTGATCCTGTTGGAACTGACAAGAAGTACTGCGACCATACCTGTCAGAAGGGGCTGATATATGAGCATACCGGCACTGAGATCGTACCCGTTTATAAAGATAAGAAAAATATTTGCAACAAGATTGGACAAAGAGAGTGAAAAAAATATAAACAGGAAGGTGAATGTCAAGCGTTTAAAATCGATAAAAACTATAATTTCAAATATAGCATATGCAATTATAACTCTTGAAAATCCGAACACTCCAATGATCTGACTGTTAAGAATATCAGTTGACCAGCCTATCATGGTAGCCAGTAACATTGATTTCAGGAAATTTCCCCTTGAGGATATGTAATAAATAAGAATAAGGAATATAAAGTCAATATTAATATTTAATTCATTTACATACAAATTTACTAAAATCTGCATAAGAACAAGAAACAAGCCAAGTGCAAAACGGAGCTGTCTTTTAGTCATTTGTTATCACTATGAGTTTTTTGATTGATTTTTCTGTGAAATACGGTTTAACAATTACATTCTGAATTAATACTTTCTTCTCTATCCTGATTACTTCTCCGATCTTAAGGTAAGGGGGGAAGATCTCATCCGTTCCCGAGGTAACAACAATATCGCCTTCCGCAACCGGTTTATTTTCTATCAGATAATTAAAGCTGCAGAAATTAGTATTATTTCCCCTTATCAGACCTTCAAGTTTATTCTTTTCAATATAAGCACCAACTCCGTCTATCGGATTGGTAATAAATCTGACCTTGGATGAGAACATTGATATTGGTTCTACTATTTTTCCTACAAGCTCCATGTCCTCATTCACAACAACCATACTTTTTTTTATCCCGGAAAAATACCCCTTATTTATAATCGCTCCGCTATGGGGGAAACCTGAGTCAATCGACAAAATATCTACGATTAAAATTTTATCATATTTCTCTCTGGCCCTCTTTGAAAAATTAAAATCGTTCAATTCCTTCTTCAGCAGATAATTTTCATATATTAATGAAGATTGTCTTTTTTTCATGCTCATATATTTTTTATATGTATTTTTCAAAAAGACATGAGACTTCAATCTTGAAGCAACAAAATCAGAGCCCTTGAGAAACACTGCCTGAAAAGGGTAAGCGATAAGGTGAAGAGTATTTTGAAGTATGGATTTGTTATTGTTAAGAACTATACTGTTTGAAATGAGTATAAGATTTATAAATAGAATCAATAAGAAAATCGCTATTTTTTTTTGAGAGCGATTCTCTTCTCTATCCACTTTGTGCGGTTCTCTTAACTAATAATTGTGCCCGACCCTCTTCAGCAGATCCAGATTTTCGAGAATTTTCCCTGTCCCGATAACCACACTGGTGAGAGGATCTTCAGCAATAAAAACTGCCAGAGAGGTTTCTTCCCTGAGCCGTTTATCAAGATTTTTCAATAAAGCACCTCCTCCGGCAAGGATAATACCTCTGTCTACTATATCCGCAGCCAGTTCAGGAGGAGTTTTTTCCAGAGTGAATCTGATCGCTTCAATTATCTGATAAACTACCGGCTCCAAAGCCTCACGGACCTCATTATCTGTAATAGATATAACTTTCGGAATACCATGGGACAGATCCCGTCCCTTGATCTCCATTTCCAGATTTTCATCCAGAGGATAAGCAGACCCTATTTCGATCTTTATCTGCTCAGCGGTCTTTTCTCCAATGAGGAGATTATATTTTTTCTTGATGTAGCCAATGATCGCCTCATCCATCTCATTACTTGCCGTACGGATCGATTTTGAGATCACGATACCCGAAAGAGATATAACAGCTACATCTGTTGTTCCACCGCCAATATCAACGATTATATTACCTCCTGCTTCTGTGATCGGCAGATCAGCTCCTATAGCGGCTGCCATCGCCTGCTCAATTAGGATAACTTCACTGGCTCTGGCTCTGAGTGCGGCATCCTTAACAGCTCTTCTTTCAACCTGGGTTATCTCTGATGGGACACCTATTACTATTCTCGGTTTAAAAAAACTTTTATTACCTCTGGTCTTTTTTATAAAATACTCAAGCATTTTTTCTGTTATCTCAAAATCTGCTATCACTCCATCTTTCAACGGCCTTATTGCAACAATATTTCCCGGGGTTTTCCCTAACATATCTTTTGCTTCCTGGCCAATAGCCTGGATTTTTCCAGTACTTTTTATAATCGCAACCATAGAGGGTTCTCTGATCACAATCCCTTTCCCTTTTCTATAAACAAGTGTATTTGCTGTTCCCAGATCAATTGCAAGATCTGCCCCCAAATAATCTCTGAAGTTTGATAACATAGTCATAGTTCTTCTCCCGGTTTCTTATTCCTCAAAGATCGTTACCTGCTTTGTCTCGATTGATTCAACTCCGGATGGAGAGACAACCTTGAATATGATCTGTTTCAGACCAAGGGTTTTATATCTTTTTGTATAAATAAAAATTCCATTATTGTCAATTTTAACAGGAATATCATCCACAAACAATTCAGAATTCACATCAGCATTTCCTCTTATCAGAACCATATTTCCATTTACTGTCATTGAAGTGATTGCAAGTTCAGGAGGCCTGCTGTCACGTTCCTCGCTTATCAATACTCCAAAGATCCTGATCTGACCCATCTCGGAAGGTTCTCCCTCAATTTTCTCTTCATTCAGTGGAAGTACTTCCCAGTAAAACTCCCGATTCTGCTCAAACTCCTCCAGGTCAATCCCGGTTCTATTGGATGAGACAAGCTTCTCAAGCAGAAGGCTTTCCCTCAATGGAGATGGATATAGCTTCACTTTGTATTCTGATATTCCCGGCACAAATTTCCAATCTATTTTAACAAGAAAATCTGTGAACTTTTTTATATTAACAACTTTCTTTTCCGGTGAAATATATGTTGTAGCCTTTGGAATTGAATATAATTGATGTTTTTCTTAGAATCTAAAACAAGGTATTTTCCGGACGGGATATTAATAAATTCAGAATTAGTCTGCAGGATTCCTCCGCTCTTATAACTCCAAATAGAAAGTTCCCCTTCAGGACTCTTTCGAAGCCTCCCTGAGATTGAGATCGTAAGGGGATCCTCATCCTCTTTGGTATATATCTTAACTGGAGATTTCCCCGACTTTTCCCAGTATATTTCTCCTGAAATTATACTTAATGCCTCTCTTCTAATATGATAATAGATATAGGAGTTTGGAAGAACATTTAAAAGGGTCCCCTTATAAAGCATTTTAAATGATGTCTGGGGATCAGTCTTCACTCTCAGATTCTTTGAAAATTCTACATCGCTCACAGTGAGTGGGGTAGCCATAGACAGATCCTGAAACAGGTTGCTGTTCTCTGAAATTGCAGTAACCTGGAATACCGGGGATTTATCCTCTCCGGGTTCAAGCTTTTCAGTAAATTTCAGAGAAGCAGATATGATTAAAACTGCGATTATTGTTGTTGCTAAAGAGAAAATTATTTTGAGTTTTCCCATTAATCGATAGTACCAGAATAAGAAATAAAAAGCAATAATGTAGGATTAGAGCGGTGTTTAGACGTTTTTATATTTTCCCTTTTATAATAAATCAGGAAAAACTTTTTTGGTGATCCCTTCGGTCCGAACCTCTTCTCTTAGCATTTTCAGAAATTTTTGACGTTTTACGGGAATCGCTCCAAGTGATTTCAAATGATCTGTTTCCACCTGACAATCTATAAAGAGAAATCCGCTGTTCTTTAAATATTCTGTTAATTTTATGAATCCGAATTTTGAGGAATTAGACACGAGCGAGAACATTGATTCTCCGAAGAACATTTTCCCGAAACTTACTCCATACAGCCCCCCGGCAAGTTTATCTCCTTTCCACACCTCAACAGAGTGGGCATAACCTGCTTTGTGAAGTTCCATGTATGCATTTTTTATGTCTTCAGTTATCCAGGTCCCTTCGCCGCTCCGCCTAAACCCGCTGCACATTTCAACCACGTCTCCGAATTCCATATTCACAGTAACTTTGAATACTCCCTTTTTCAGCAGTACTTTCATCTTCTTCGAAATGTGTAAACTATCGGGGATCAAAATCACCCTGGGATCCGGCGACCACCACAAAACAGGATCTCCTTCCGAATACCATGGGAAAATCCCCTTTGAATAAGCTTCAATCAATCTTTCAGTAGTTAGTTTCCCGCCGACAGCAAGCAGTCCGCTTTTGTCAGCATATGCAGGATCCGGGAGCGGCTGACTGTTATTTAGATACATTATTTCCATTTTTATTATGTTCAGTATTACTTATTGAATTTTAATTTTTTTTTATTATATAATCAATTTGAGGAGAAACATGAGCATACAAATAAAAACTGTCGAGTCAAAAAAAGATCTTAAAGAGTTTGTAAAATTTCCCTTCAAGATTTTTAAAGGAAACAAATACTGGGTCCCCCAGCTTATTCTGGACGAAATGGAATTATTCAATGAAAAGAAAAACCCTGCTTATGCTACTGCTGAAACAAAACTTTTTATGGCATATAAGGATGGAGAAGCGGTTGGAAGAATCGCAGGTATAAATAGTAAAATAGCCAATCAGAAATACGGTACAAAAAATATCAGATTCGGATGGTTTGACTCTATTGATGATCAGGAAGTTGCTGATGCACTCATCTCCTCTGTGGAAGGATGGGCAAAAGAACTGGGACTTAATACAATAACCGGACCTCACGGATTTACCGATCTCGACCCGGAAGGGATGTTATATGAAGGCTTCGATAAACTCCCGACAATCGCAGTTTATTATAACCATCCTTACTATATTAAACTGATGGAAAAGAACGGTATGGAAAAAGAGATCGACTGGGTTGAGTTTAACGCTAAAATTCCGGCAATGGAAGATATGCCTCCAAAATTATTAATGATCGCTGAGCGTTTGAAAGAGAGAAGTAAAATACGCCTTTTAAAGTTCAAGAGCAGAAAAGATCTTATTAAGAATTGGGCAAAAGAAATTTTTGAGGTTGTAGATGAGGCATTTGAAGATCTTTACGGGACAGTACCTCTGAGTAAAGTACAGATTGATTATTATATAAAAAAATACCTCTCCTTTGTTGAAAAAGATCTGGTTATCACTGCAGTTGATGAAAATAATAAAGTAGTCGGTTTTGTACTTGCCCTACCGAGTTTATCAGAAGCAATGCAGAAAGCAAAAGGGCGTATCCTTCCTTTCGGCTGGTTCCATTTATTAAGAGGATTAAAACAAAGGCACCTGATGGATTTCTATCTTGCAGGGATAAGAAAAAGCCACCGCGGAAAAGGTATAGACCTAATGATGATCCTCGAAATGGCAAAAGTTGCCAGAGAGATGGGCTTTGAGAAAGTAGAATCGAACCCTGAGCTGGAGACAAACACAAATATTCACGGTCAGTGGAAATATTTTGAACATGAAATGGTTAAGAAAAGGAGAATGTTCAAAAAGGAAATAAAATAAATCCATAACTATGTTCTGATGGACCATTCCGGGATGTCCAATCTGAAAAATATGATCGGGCAATTATTCATGATAGGGATCGAAGGGACATCCCTTTCAGAAGAAGAAAAAAATCTTATACATGAAGAGAATGTCGGATTTGTAATTCTTTTTTCCAGAAATTTTTCTTCTCCTGTTCAGCTTCGGAAACTAACTCTGGAAATACATAAACTGACATCTCCTCCGCCGGCAATATTCATCGACCAGGAAGGTGGCCCCATAGTAAGGTTGGGGGAATCGGGAAGCACTGTTATATCTCACATGGGATTAGCTGCAACCGGGAAAAAGAAAAACGCAAAAATTGCAGGAAAACTAATCGGACAAGATATGAGAGTGTTGGGAATCGACGGAGTTTTTGCACCGGTTCTGGATGTAAACTCAAAAAAAGATAATCCGGTAATTGGAATAAGGTCATTTTCAGATGACCCTGTAATCGTTTCCGAATATGGTAAAGAATTTTATCGGGGGTTAAAAAAGGTTAAAATTCTGGGATGCGGGAAACATTTCCCCGGGCATGGACATACGTCTGCGGATTCCCATCTTGAGATACCGGTTTCCGAAATTGACAGCAAATTTCTTTCACAGGTGAATCTCTCCCCGTTCAGAAGGCTGATCGATACCGGAATTGATTCATTAATGACTGCTCACGTCCGATTCCCGCTTATTTCGGAAAAGATATCCACCTTTTCCCATGAAATAACCGTAAATCTTCTGAGAGAATCACTTGGTTTTAAAGGAGTGTTGTTCTCTGACTGTATCGAAATGATGGCCATCAAGGATAATTATTCCTCTGAGGATATAATCGAAGGTTTCAATATCAGCTCCCTCGATGTGATTTCTGTCAGCCACTCATTAACTTTACAGAAAGAGTTGATAGAAATGATGAAATGTAATGTTGAGAATGGAAATATCAGCTATTCAAGAGTGCAAAAATCCCTTGAAAGGATTCTATCCTTAAAGAAAAGTATAAAAAAAAGTACTATATTTGAGAGATTAAAAAATAAAAAATTAAGAAGAAAAATCAGGATTGAAAAAAAAATTGCCGGAGAATCAATAACTGTTCTTAAAAATAACGGAGGATTGATACCGATCAACAGAAGCAGAAACATTCTGATTGTTGACCAGGGGAAAAATACCCATTCAGCAAATATAATGAATAAAAAGGATGAGAACTCACTACAGTCAATTGGGGACAGGTACTTTTCTGAATGTGAAATACTTATTACTGAGAATGACTATAATTTGAATGAAATTGAGAAAAGAAAGATACTCAAATATGACCACATTATCATTTTTGATCACTCCTGGAAAAACACCCCGGATATAACATTGACAGAAAGTATTCTGAAATTAAGAAATGATTCGATTTTTGTCTGTGCAAACAATCCTTATACAGCAGAATATTTTTCAAGTGCAGGAGCGATAGTTCTGACTTACGGTTCAAGGCATATACAGATCGAAGCTCTATTTAATGTTTTATCAGGAAAAATAAAACCCAAAGGCAAACTCCCGGTCACAATTTCCGAACACTTTCCAATTGGTTCGGGAATCAACTAATTAAAAGGGGACAGGTACCTTTTTAAATATATTACAAAATATTTTGATTGAAATTTAGAATAATTTTGATTAAATGTGAATATAAACTCAGAAACTATTCAATATGTTTGCCACAGGCAGGGCATACTTTCCAGTGAGATTGTATTTTTTCTCCACAGGTACACATATTAAACATAAGTGAATTTTCACAATTCGGACAATATTCCCATTCGCTCTCAACTTGCTCTCCACAATGGTGGCATTTCAACTCTAATTCCGCCTCAGGATTAACCTTTTTAACTGCTTCCTCCGCTGACTCTTTTACTCTATTTTCCGCTTTCATTTGAATACTTCTGAGATTAATTTCATCACTTTTTGCAACTTGTTTTGCTGCTTTTGCCAGTTGATAAAGCTCGGAAGCAATTTTTTTCTGAGAATTTAATAACGCTATCTCCGCGGCCAATAAATATTCTTTCCTTTCTCTGTGATAAATAATATATTGATTGAGGCAATAACTGATCTTCTCATTTCTTACTTCCCGTTCCTGTTCTGTCAAATTTTTCTTTACAACTCTACCGAAATATTTAAAAAAATGTGCTTTTGATAATTCCATTTCATTCATTTTAAGCAGGTTATACGAAATATTAAAGGGGTCAAAGTCTTCCAGTAATTCAAGTAGTTCCGGAAGTGCTTTATATTCCCTCGCCTTTTCAAGCATTATCTTATAGTTCCTATAAGGATTAACCTTATATCCTCCGGAAAATTCAATCCCGATCTCAACTTCAGTTACAATAAGCTGTTTCATACATTCAGCTGCTTCATCATATTTACCTATTTTCGAATAACATTCTGCCGCGCTTAGCAGCCACTCCTCATGCCGTATCAGTCTCTTGCTAGTTAAGTTTTTATTTACAAGGAAATAACCATTGTTATAAAGTTGAGCAGCGTTTTTGTATTCTTCAATATTTTTAAGCTTGTCCGCAAGATCAATAATTAGAGGGATGCCATTCTGGTTAAGTCTCTTTGTATTGTGGACATATCGGACAAATCTTTGAGTTTGATTATTCTCTTTCAACCATTCTTCAATGGCGATCTTACCTTTAGTAGCAGGTTCAAATGATTCCCAGGCTTTCCCTTTGTTAAAACAACTTTCAATTGCTCTTCTGGCCAGATCAACCTCATTTTTTTCAATATAGATGTTGGCAGCACTATGCCAATCATTCATTTTTTCAAGTACTTGTGCTGCTTTTTTAAAGTTATTTTGCTTTGTATATTCTTTATATGCTTTATTTAAGTCACCCTTCTTTTCATAGTGCTCAGCCAGATCATTCCCAGCAAGCATTAAGGACTTCAATTTTTCTAACACTTACCACCTCTCACAATGTACGTTAATTCTAAAATCAAAATAAAAAAAAATCAATAAAATTGTTATTTTTATTAATACTTTAACAATTACATAACAATAATACGCAATTTGCACAAAAAAGATCAAAAGGGGACAGACACCTTTTTGAATTATGCATATTTTGCAAATTATTATTCCTAATCTTTTTACCATCACAAAGAAATCTGATTTACAAGTACATGGAAATTATGATTTAACAAAGTCTAATTAACATTATATTTATATTTCTTGAATAATATTTGGACTAATTCAGCAAGATTAATATTTATTCAATCACTGAAAGCTTTGCTTATACCTTCGTCGGACTGAATATATTTTTTCTGAAAAATCACTGGAATACGCTTGTTTTTTCCTTTTTGTAAGAATTGTATTACCAAAAATTTTATATGAACTTTGTATAAATTTAAATGATCCCATTACCATACAGTCTGAAAAAATATTTTTTCTACTTCTAAATACACCTCTTCTAATCAAACAATATCTATCATTTTTCAAACCTTTGCTTTTCTCTAATATTTCATTTGAGATATCCCCTGCATAATACAAATATTCCTTATATTCGTTTAAAACATCAACTTCTGAATTTATATATATCCCATCAAAACTTAGAGATGATTCACTCCGCAAGACATTATTTCTATAATAAATACTACTCCATTTATAATCTTCAGGGAATTGTAGTATATTTGCTCTGACAGCATTCAAGTCAATATATGCCAGGCAATTTAGAAGGCTCTCCCCACTTTCAATCAGAACGGATTTAAATCGATCTGACCAGAAATAGCCCTTTCTTTTATGAATTTTGTTATACCACACAGAAAATTTTTGCTTTATAATTTTGATACAAATAGAAATATCTCCAAGTTTTTTCCTATACTTTTCAATCTCAACTCTACTCAAACTCATTTTTTGTTTATAATAATATTCTAACCTTTTTATTATTTCTTCATCACTATAAGATTGCTCAGTCTCCATTTTCATTAATAAATGAAAATGATTACTCATGACAGAGAATCCAATTATTTTTACAAAAAACAATTTTGATAAATTAAACATTATTTCAACAAATTTATCCTTTTCATTATCTTGCAACAGGAAATCCTGGCCTACGGTTCTGGACATTATATGATAGTATGCATCAGAACCTTTGATCTTTAACCGGCCTAATCTTGCCATTGTTCTCCCTACAACAATTATAATATTTATATTATTTATTTTCAATATATTTATCAAATATATTGCCTGTCCCCTTTTTTAAAGCAATCTTAAAAATAATAATTTTTGTCCTTGATTCACACCAAAAGTTTTATTAAAATTTCACTTTTGGAGAAAGATTATGAGAGTAATTGGTTTTTTTTTAATATTATTGTTACTTGTATTTCCTTCACTTCAATCGGTGGAAATTACCCTTGAGCAAGCACGTATTATAGCAGAAAACTGGGCAATAGATCTTGAACAAAATTTCAATGATCAGGTTAGAATTAACTATGACCAGAAAATATATAGAAAAGGAATTCTGGTCGCTTTCGTTTTCAATCTATACCCCAAAGGATATGTAATCATATCACCTAACGATTATCTCCCTCCAATTAAGATGTATTCATTGAACAATTATTTTAACACTTCCGGCTCTCTTATTGAAAATTTTATATTTGATGAAAATAAAACAATTATTGAAGCAGTAAGAAAAGGTATCTTATCTGAAGAAAAAAATTTTCCCCCCAACAATAAGAGATATTTTAAAAAATTATTATCAGATGATATAAGGCATGAAATTCTTGAGAATTTTAAGTCTGAATCAATTGAAGAAGTAAAACCACTCCTAACTTCTAACTGGGGGCAGTCTGGAGTATATGGCGAGTACTGCCCAAATGGACTTTCAGGCTGTAATGCTACTTCACTTGCACAAATATTTAATTATCATGAATGGCCGGTTAAGGGTGCAGGTTCGGAAACATATTATGATCCTTACTCAGGGCAAACATTAACTGCCAATTTTGAGAAAGAATACGAATGGTGGAATATGCTTGATGAGTATGGAGAAGGAACAAATGATGAAAACAGAGCTATTTCAACTCTAATGTATGATATCGGCGTTCTAATTCATACTGCCTATGAGGGGGATGCCAGTTCAGCTAATATCTCAGTTAAATATATTCATAATTATGTGGAAATATTTTGTGTATTCCTCTGATATAACATATATTCAGATAGCAAATTATAACAATGATGAGTGGTGGAATATTGCAGAGAATCAGATTGAGAATGGATGGCCTGTTGAGTACGGTTTAGGATTTCATTCTGCGGTCATAGATGGATATAGGATCTCAGACACCTCTAAAATGGTTCATATTAACTTTGGGTGGAACGGTAACTACAATGGATATTTCTCAATGGATAATATAGTTTTATCTAATAAAGTTGATTTTCGAGGTTATCAATCATACAATGATAATTAATATATACCCTTATCCTGAACACACAAAACTGATAGGGCTCCCCCCAGAATCAATAACAACAGAAGCCTATCTCAACAGAAGCGTTTTTTTATCTCAATATATTATTAAAATTTCCTGGACCGAATCACCTTCTAAAGACAAGAGGATTTCCAAATATATTATTTATCAAAAAAAAGATGGATCAATTGAAGAAATTGAAAGGGTTGATCCGGAGAACAAAACCTTTGAAATACGATTGAAAGACCTTTCCGGATATTCTTATTCAGTTGGGGTAGTTGATAAGAATGGGGTAATATCATATATCCCTGAATTTGTTGAACCAATTCTAAATTGAGATCTCTAATTCCGGGCGTTCTACATAAAAGCCCCCTCGATTGTTGAGGGGGCTACTTTATAAAAAACATCAGGGAGTAAAGGGAGGAGGATCACCCGGGTCAGCACATTTTATCCTGAAATAATTGTTATCTCCCGAAACATTCTCGAATGTGTAATTGGTCGGCAATATCATAACGCTCCATTTCCCTCCATCCTGAACTCCAAGCCAATAAGTTTGAGAAGAATTTAATGGTTCAAAATAAAATGTTAAGTTATCTCCATGAAAAACCTGATAAGCCCCCGTCCCTGACTGACCTATTGAAGAAGTTATTCTGCAATCACAACCTCCTCCATCAATAATCGCTTCTACTGGATGACTCTTTCTAATTATAAAGACTTTTATATCTTCATCCTGGCCAATACTATATATTTTTAGAGAAGTTATATCTCCCTTATTATTCCCATTCAAAATGACTTTATCAACTCTAGAATGTAGTTTCTGGATTAAAATTAAATGTTAGATTCTCCCCACTTTTATAAGTAAAAACC
Source organism: uncultured bacterium (assembly GCA_942492175.1). Classification (GTDB taxonomy): domain Bacteria; phylum Acidobacteriota; class Aminicenantia; order UBA2199; family UBA2199; genus UBA647. The sequence goes on along the minus strand of CALODR010000009.1, from coordinate 230,988 downwards.
CCGGTACCGGGATCAACAGAACCACTCCCACCTTCCAATAATGTCAATGTGATTGTTACATCATAATAAATCCAGTCAAACTCAACTTCAACATTCTGATTTGAAGTAATATTGTTGATCGTAACAGACCCGGATCCCACATCATTATAAACCTGACCATTTATCCAATATCTGATTGTTTGTTTGTTTTTATCTTCTGGAAAGAAATTCAATGTAACTGATGAACCTTCTGCAACCTGGGTTAAAACCGGATCTATAGTTCCATACTGATTATTCCTTACCGATCCAGTTACAGTATATGTAATTTGTTGTGTATCAGTAAACTCAGCATCAATAGTATGATTCCGATCAATTTTTTTGAAAACATATTCCGATACAGTACCAATACTTTTCCCGTCAACATAGACATTCTTAATATACCAACCATTCCCGGGATTAATTTCATACCTCTGATCTTCTTCAAATTTTACTACTGTTGATCCCTCAGGATTAATCGATCCAACTCCTTCTTTAACACTTGATAATATAGTAAACTCTCCATCCTCGGTAGTAACATCTAGAACCGTTATGGCTACAATATTGCTGGTAACTATATTACCCCTTTCATCAGTCCCTATAACATAGCACTCATATGTGCCAGGGGAAGTGTATATAAAAGCACAATCTCTATTATTTGATGCTGATGAATACACAGTATTAAAAAACCAGGTTAGTTCAACCTCTCCCTGAAATCCCTTCAATGTTGCCTGATAGGAAACATTAAGAGGAGCATAACCTGTTGTGGGCGTACCGGCAAGAGAAATCTCAGGAGAAATTGATCCACTTTCCTCTATCTCCTTTTTTGCCACCACTACCATGGGGTAATCAGGTCTGAATATTAACCGTTTATCATCATCTTGCCTAAGATTTCTCATATTAAAATTAAGCCCGACACCAATCCTGCTTGTACTTGAAATTCCATTAAAATATTCATGATCACCTGAAGATTGATACACATAATTAATCGTCACAAATATTTTTTTTATCAATTCATAACCTGCCTTGAAATCAATACCAAATGCGGACCCTTCAGCAATCAATGTTCTCATATCAACAAACAATCTATCGAGACCAAAAGAAAGATCAATCCCACCATGTGCAAGAGCTTTATTGTAAAAACCGAATCCTGACAAACTTGGAACTTCAACTCCGGTATATTTCCAGGGTCCAATCGGGAATGCAAAAAACCCGGCAAAGCTAAACTTGTTCGACAATCTATAGCGTATCCCTGGCCTTATCTGAAAATGAGTAGTTGAATCAAATTCCTCACCTGTTTTTTGCATTAAGGTATCTGCAAACATAAATAGCCCTAGTTTTCCTGGTTCAAAACCGCATCCGAGTGAGAACCCAAATTGATTGCTAATTTTATTTATGGAAACCTTACCAGCTCCTTGAAAGAAAAAACCTTTTTTGTTTTTTCCTGCTACGATAAATTCTCCTTCCATTGAAAAAGAAGAATCTTCAAAATTCTGTGTCCCTCCCAATAGAGAAAAATAAGTTTCCAAATCAAATGGAGATATTAATTTGTGTGCTTTGTGCTTAATATCTTTATCCACAATATTGTTTTCAATATCAACAGTGCTCTTAGACTGTTCTCTCTCTTCAAGCTCAGATTGTTTAATTGTAGATAACTTTACTAATTCACTCTCATCACTTTCATTTCCTAAAACCCTATCCGCTTTAAAAGTTCTAATCTTTGAATCAATACAATCATTTTGTTTCTCTTTTAATTTAAAAACTTCCTTTTTTAGAACAATTGTATGAATCAGGTTTTTTGGGTCTTTTTCAACTCTCAAACTGAGATCAATATTTTCATAAATATCTGTAGAAACTTTAAAAGAGCAGTCGGGACTGCTTAACTTATCCGGCTGAGCCCATAAAAGATTCAGATCATAATCGACTATCCAATTTTTCTGATCGTCTTTATCATGTACAACCTTCAGAATTGTTATCTCTTTTGGAAACTCAACAATAATTGAATAATTCGGATGACAATTTATATTCAATCCTTTTAGCTCTTCTAAAGAACCAACCATTTTAACTGATGCATGTAAATGTAATATCAAGATGCACCATAATAATAAGTACAGCAAACTTCTCTTCATAAAACCTCCTGGAAATTTTATTATAACTTATATTTTTTATAATTTCAACATTTTAAATATTTTTGCCCTTGTAAAATATTGGAATATTAAAAAAATGTGATATTTTAATTCAAGATTTTGGATTCGTCAAGCACTTTATTGAATAACGTTCATTTTTTATAGTTTATATATAACTATATTTTTTGTTTTATCACTCCCATAAATAAAAAACACCACATTTTGTTAATTATTGTCAATTTAGCAATTGATAAGCAATGAAAAGTAGTTTTTATTTTTCAAGAAAAAGGGACAGGTACATGGTTGATATTTTCAGATAACCAAAGTTACCTGTCCCCTTTTGGCTTGATATATTTTGTCGGAGTGTTTATTATATTTCTTAAATCAATTCCGGAGAATTGCCATGTCAGGAGCAAGCGCAGGAACTTTTATTTCGTTCGCCATTTATCTTATTTTTATGATGACCATCGGCTGGTACTTTTATAACAGGACAAAGAACCTCTCTGATTATGTCCTCGGGGGAAGAGGACTGAATGCATGGGTGACATCTTTAAGCGCCCAGGCTTCTGATATGAGCGGATGGCTTCTCCTCGGACTTCCGGGATATGCATATCTGGCAGGCCTTGAAGCAGGATGGATAGCATTGGGACTTATGATCGGCACCTACCTCAATTGGAAGTTCATTGCAAAAAGATTAAGAAAATATACTCAGGTGTCAGGAAATTCGATCACATTGCCCGTCTTCTTTGAGAACCGTTTTCGTGATAAAAGCGGGACATTAAGAATCCTCTCCGCAATTTTTATTATAATTTTCTTTTTACTTTACACTTCTTCCGGCTTTGTTGCAGGGGCAAAACTCTTTTACACGGTTTTTAATATCCCTTATTTTTTCGCACTCTCAATCGGCGTATTTGTAATCATCGGCTATACTTTTCTGGGTGGATTCATGGCAGTCAGTTGGACAGATTTTTTCCAGGGAATGCTTATGTTCTTTGCAATTATAATAATACCTATTCTCGGTGTATCCGCTTTAGGAGGGTTCAGCCAAACAATTGCAAAAGCCAAGGCAATAAATCCTGAACTTTTAAATATATTTACTGCTACTTCAGGAGAAAACCTGAAGTTCATACCGGTCCTGTCACTTGTAGCCTGGGGTTTTGGATATTTCGGACAGCCGCACATACTTGCAAGATTCATGGCAATCAGTTCTTCTGATAAAGTAAAAAAGGCAAGAAGAATCGCTATGGGATGGGTAATAATCAGTTTGTCTGCTGCTGTTGTAGTGGGAATAGTAGGAAGAATATTGCTAATTGATAACCCGCTTATTGGAAAAGCCGCTTCCGAAACAGTATTTATGGTACTTGTAAATCAACTCACCACGCCCTTGATAGGAGGCATACTCCTTGCCGCAATTCTTGCAGCAGTAATGAGCACCGCTGACTCCCAATTGCTTGTAACTTCATCCGCCATCACTGAAGACCTCTATAGAATTTTATTAAAGAGGAAACCGGGCGATAAAGAATTAGTCTGGATCAGCAGAATATCGGTTATCATTGTTGCTGCAATTGCATTTGTTATCGCCCTTAATCCCGAGAGCAGTGTCCTTGAACTTGTTGCATATGCATGGGCCGGATTCGGAGCGACCTTCGGGCCTGTGGTAATACTATCCCTTTTCTGGAAAAGGATGACAGCTAAAGGTGCAATAGGAGGAATTTTCACCGGCGGGATCACTGTTCTTATATGGAAAAATATTTCGGGAGGAATATTCGATCTTTATGAGATCGTTCCCGGATTCCTGTTCTCAGCGATTGCAATTATCATGGTCAGTTTATTAGATAAGCTTCCTTCTAAGGAGATCTCCGAAGAGTTTGATAGTGTAAAAAAATCTGAGTTTTAATCATATATGTAACCTTTTGTGATAAAATAGGGTATCTGTTACATACCATTTTCGGAGGGATCATGGATAATACTATGCTGGAATTAAGTGGATTAGTTAAAGAATTTGACGGGAAAAAAGCCGTAGACAACATATCTATTACAGTCAGAAAGGGGGAGATCCTCGGACTGCTGGGTCCAAACGGAGCAGGAAAAACCACAACGATAAGAATGATCATGAATATAATCGCTCCGGACAGTGGTGATATAAAGATACTTGGAGAGAAGTTCAATGAGAAATTGAAGGACAGGATTGGCTACCTTCCTGAAGAGAGAGGATTGTATAGAAAGATGAAGGTTTCAGAAACTTTACAATTCTTCGGTAAACTTAAGGGTATGAGCTCAGGATCTATTAAAATCCGTGGCGAAGAACTACTTAAAAAATTTGATCTCTTTGATTACAACGACAAGAAAATCGAAGAATTATCAAAGGGTATGGCACAAAAACTTCAGATAATAACAACAATAATCCATTCTCCCGATCTCCTTATTCTCGATGAACCATTTTCCGGGCTTGACCCTATCAATATCGAGTTGGTGAAAGATCTTATCCTTGAAATGAAAAGAGAGGGGATAACGATTATTTTCTCAACCCATCTTATGGATTATGCAGAAAAAATTGTTGATTCAATAGTAATGGTAAGCAAAGGGAAAAAAGTCCTTGATGGAAATCTGAATGATGTAAAATCCGAATATGGAAAGAAATTTATTAAAATCAATTATGAAGGTAATGGTGAGTTTGTATCTACATTAAAATATGTGAAAGAATTCAAGGATTACGGCAAGGAGATGGAGATCGAATTAGATGATATCAAAGATAAGGAAAAACTTCTTAAAGATCTGGTCTCAAAAATTTCGATTAACAGTTTCTCGTTAACGGAGCCATCACTTAACAATATTTTTATCAGAAATGCTTCAGGCGGTTCTAATAAGGAAGGGGAATAAAATGAAAATCGCAGCAATAATAATCAGAGAGTATAAACAGATAGTAAAAAAGAAATCATTCATAATTGCAACAATCCTTACGCCGGCAATAATGGCAGCTTTTATATTTATACCGATGCTTCTTACCAAGGTGGGAAGAGAGGAGAAGGTCATAAAAATTACCGATTACTCAGATATCATAAAAAGAGATTTTCTTGAGATTAATAATAGTAATGAATATGTCAAAGAAAAACTGAAACTAAAGTTTATAGCCGATACTGATTTGCTTGAAGAACAGAGCTCAATGATAAAAAACTATGAAAAGAGCATTGAAGATAAAAGCAATAAGGATTTTGTGCTTGCTGATCATTATAAGAATGAGATACTTGAAAAAAAGATCAGCGGCCTCCTGCTGATACCATCTAACATTGCAGAAACAAGAAGAATGTATTTCTGTGCCCAGAATATTTCAGATTTTGAATTGAACAGATTCTTAAACAGTTCTGTTAAAAGCATCCTCTCCTCAAAGATACTAAAAGAAAAAATAGAGGATCCGGGAATTGTTGAGATTGTCCAAAAAGCAACTGCAGAAATAAAACCGGATCTTTTTGTAATTAAAGAGGAAGGTGCGACAAAATCATCCTCAACAACCGCATATATGATGTCTATTTTCATGCTCACTATTTTATTTTCTGTCCTTATGGGATACGGTCAGCTGATCATGAGAGGCGTGATTGAAGAAAAAAACAACAGGATAGTAGAAGTTTTAATCTCATCGACCAATACACAGAGTCTCTTTTACGGGAAGATCATCGGAATCGGCCTGGCAGGTTTAACCCAGGTGGGGATATGGATGGTTATGGGATGGTTATTAATGGGGAAATTCTCTCTAGGAATAGATAAATCTATTTTAAATTTCCTAACATTGGAGCTTGGTATATATTTCATTATCTTCTTCATAATAGGTTATTTTATGTATTCCATCTTATTTTCAATTGTTGGTGCATCGGTAAATACCGATCAGGAAGCTCAGCAATATGCAGCTCCCATAACTTACCTTCTTATTATTCCATTCATGATAGGCATAATGGTCACTCAGAATCCAAACACTCCGCTTGTGGTCGGGACATCACTGTTTCCGTTATTTACGCCGACTTTGATGTTTATGAGGATTAGTGTTGCAACACCCGCATTCTCACAGATACTACTTTCTATCACTCTGAGTGTAGGATTTACTATTCTGCTGGCATGGCTGGGTGCTAAAATATTCAGGATTGGAATTCTGATGTATGGCAAAAAACCGTCTGTTAAAGAAATTATAAAGTGGATAAAATATAAATAGACACCACTAATCTGTTCCGAACATCACTTAGAGGTACTATTTTTTGTTATTTTCAATGGTACCTGTCCCCTTTCAGATATATAAAAAATCAGTATTTGTTTATTTTTTTATATTTTTTGTTGTATATATACAACGTTTTATACTATAATACATACATGAAACAAAGAAAGATTTTCAACAGGATCGGTACTTTAAGAAGGGAGAAGGGAATATCGCGGCAAGAACTGGCAGATAATATTGGAGTAAATTTTCAAACAGTAGGATACCTTGAGAGAGAAGAATACAACCCCAGTCTTGATCTGGCTTTCCGGATCTCAGAATTTTTCAAACTCCCTGTAGATTTCATCTTTTCCCCGAATCCCTTAAAACCGATGAGCGAACAATTAATGGATCTTAAAGGAGGTAAAAATGGGTAAACAATTTTCAATAAAATCAAGGAGAATGGGCGTGTTGAATATGTACATTTCTGCAATAGTTTTTTTTACTTTATTCCTTATCGGTGAATATTCACACTGGAATGGATTGCTCATATCAGGAGCTCTGGTCTTTTTGGTTAATGCGGTAACTTCTTTTTATTTGTCAATTGTAAAGCCTGGGATATGGAGATTATACAGAGCAAAATCTCACAAACTCGATGAAAGAGAAAAAGGAGTAATTCTTGATTCGGTCAGGCACTCATACAATATATTCGGGGTTATTGCCCCCTTGCTGTTATTCGGGACCGTCTTGTCGGTCAGATACAACTGGTTGGTACTCACTCACCGTGGACATTATGCACTGGGACTTATACTCTGCCTTTTTTTTAACTTTCTGGTCGCTGTTATCCCACCTTCAGTAATTGCGTGGAAAGAAAATATCATAGAAGATTGAAATACCTTTAATAGGAACATTCACCCTACAGGCAAATTGTGCTCTTATAGAAAATTAGCAGGATTTTAAGGTACCTGTCCCCTTTTGAAAAATTCAGTAAACTTTAGGGAATAATTCCAGATATTTTAAAACTTTCCGTATTACTAAATATTGGAGGTAAACTTAATGACAAAAAAATTTAGTATCACATCCCTTATTGCTGTCACATTGATAATGGCATTATCATTGAATATCAACTCCGAGAAACAAATTGTTGAAAATATTGTTGTTGAAGAGTGGATCGTCCCTATCTATGCAGTTGATGCAAGAGGAAACTCCGTCACAGACCTGAATCAAAACGAAATTGAACTGTATGTGAATGATAAAAAGGTCAGTGATTTCAATTTTATAAAGAGGAAATTCCTCAATGATAATAATGAAAAACCGAAATGGTTTAAAAGCGGAAAAGAAGAGAAAGTAATAGTTCTTGTATTTGACACTGCTCTTTCAAAATCCACGTCAATCATGAAATCAAAAGCAATCGCAGAAGAATTGGTCAACAGAAGTGGACCCGACACAAAATTTGTTTTATTCAAGATCGAGGGTTTTCAGGGACTGTCTTACCTGGGGGGTCCTACAAACGACAAGCAGAGAATAAATACGATTATAAAGAAAAGAGTTAAAGGAAGAGACAACGAAAGGAGTATCAGCTCAGGTGTGGATAATAGCGAAGGAGAAAAAACAAAATATCAGCATGACGAAAGAATGTTCTTTCTCATCCAGCAAACCCGCTATTTGTCCAATAAAAGCTCACAATTCTCATCTTCATTCCAATCCCTTTATTATGCAATAGCAAATATAGCCGGGACAAAATTTATATACTTATTCTCAGAAGGGATATCAAACTCATCATATTCCAGAGGTGACACTCATGCAAGTAAAATGGCCGGCAGCCTCCTTAGGAGCGGAGCAGTTCTTTTCTTTATCAACCCTACGGGAGGGAGAGGGACTGATTCAGAATCAGGAGAAACTTTTCTAAAAGTATTATCCTCACTAAGTGGGGGGAGATACTTTACAGGAGACACAAAATCAATAAATGACAAAATAACAAATGTTCATAAAGCTTATTATGAATTGACCTTCCGTAACCCCGATGACATGAAAGGAGGGCATTTACAGATAGATGTCAGAGCAAAACGAAAAAATATAAGCATACATACAATCCGCAATCTGGAGAAGTCCCGGGGATACCTCAGTCTGAATGATTTTGAGAAAAAGCTTGTTGTTTTGAACATGATATCCAAGAATCCTATGTTTAAATTGCCTGTAACAGTTGATGATGCAAAAATAGTTAAAGAAGAAAAAAAAAGATCAGGAACTGTTTTTAAGATTTCAATACCTGATCATTTCCGTAACACTGATCTCGACCTGTATAAGATCCATATGCCCATAACTGGCAATAAACCTATTATAAAAAAAACAGAGATAAAAGTTCCCGATAACATCTTGAAAATTGAAATTTTGAACAAAGAGGGTTTTAGTCCCCATTTCGCCCTGATAAATTACAACATGGGGCTGGGAATTATAAAAGGAGTTGAAAAGAAAGCAATAAAGATAAGTTCCGCCTCCTTCAGCAACGGCATACTGGAATTTGAATTAAGTGAATTTAAACTTAAAAAAGTAAAAGATAAAGAAGTTGCTCTTCTTAGAATTACTGTCAAAATAATAGATATGGATGGGAAAGAAATAAAAAGTGACACAAAAGAGATCTCAATCATCAAGAATAGGACAAAACTGAGAATTCCTCTGAGAATGATCAGTCAAAATGATTACAACATACTCATCCATGCAGAAGATATGATCTCAGATGATGATACAAACAAGGTGATAGAAGTAAAAAGGAAATAAATATGAACCTCCTTTAGGTTTATTTTGGTTTCTTGTTTTCGATGTGGTTTTTGAGATCAGAGCGGGGTTCGTGTGCCGGCCCGCACACATTCCTCCAGTTACTCCGCTCTGGTCTCAATTTTTCATAGTCCGTAGGTTTCTGTTATAAAACTCCTCACATCTTCCCTCCTTATAAAAGGCTCAAAAGCTGTGTTGAACTGATGGTCATCATCAATGTAAAGAATATCATCAAATTCTTTTTCAACTATTTGTTTATCAATAACATCATCCATGGTTGCCAGTACAGGCAGATAAACAGAATCTTCATCCATATTATTTCTGATCTCTTTCTCCATCAATTCAAGTGTCTCAATATCCTGTTTTGTAAAAACAAACACTTTCCCTGTTTTAAAATTGGCCAGCTCCATTCCCACATATTTTTTCATGTGAGCAGAAGGATTCAAAACAGGATTGATCAGGATTGCCCTGAGCTTATAAACAGATGCAAGGTAACGGGCATAAAACCCTCCCAGAGAAGTCCCTATAAGGCAGATAATCCCTTCAGTATTCATCTCTTCTTTATTCATAAAATCATCCAGCTCTTTCTTTGCTTCAGAAACAGAATCACTGAAAGATGGAGAAAGGATATTGAAGCCTTTGCGGTACCGCCGCCTCAATGCTTCATATTTGCCGCCTCTTCCGGCAGACATAAACCCGTGGATATATACTATATTTATCATTTAATAATTATATATTAAAAAAACTATTGTTTCCCGGACAGGAAGTTGAAATATTTAATGAGAGCAAAGGGGGCACGAAGCCCCCTCCCTATGTTCAATTATTTTAATTTATAGTTGATACCCGCAAAAATCTTGAACCACGTACCAGTACCGTCACTGAAGACCATATTCAGAGCAACACCCGCTACGAGAGAAAGTTTTTCCTGAAGCATATATTCAATTCCACCACCACCAAAGATACCGAAGTCTGAGGAAGAATCAGATGTTTTATATCCCAGGAATGTAACTGTAGCCTTTGAAATAGCCATAAGAACACCAGCCCTTAGGAACCATTTCATCTTCTCATTTAATTCTTTTTTGTATTCCGCCCCAAGATTAATCCCCATAAGGGTGAGACTTGCATCAACTCCGTAACCTGAGTAATTTTCTCCTGTCGGATCCAGATAATAATCAAGATACAGTAGAGCAAAAAGGTTTTCTTTGAGCTGTTTCTCAACTCCGAGATCAACAAATAATCCTTCAACATCTGACATTGAAAACCCGATATTTGCCATCAGATTAAGCTCTTTCTCTTCTGCTTTTAATCCTGTCCCAAGGGAAAGAATAAACATAAGTGCAACCATAATTGAAACTAATTTTTTCATACGTTCTCCTTTAATTTTTCAAACTTGATCGGATATTATCCAAAATTCTTTGTTAATTGTAAATAATTTCAGTCAATTATTTTAATTTTTATCCATATTAATGGATGCTATTTTAAAACTGCCCTGCACTCTGCTTCAATCCCGCAGTTCATGGACAGCTCTGAAGACCCGAACGCACTCCCTGCAGGGTTTTTCCGGGGAAATGTTTTTCAAATGTTCCATTATTTTTTTGGGATTGCTAAAATAGATTTCCAGGAGGAAAAATGAGAAAAACAATTGTATTATTATTTATTATTCCTATACTTTTTAACTTTTTTATTTCTGCAGAATCATGCCCTGAAAATAATATAATAAACAAAATGGCAACTAATATGGACTCTTTTAACGCAGTATCCCCATTGGATCACAGCAAAATAAGATCAAGCGGCGCACAACTTAATAAAGCAGGAACCAAGTTAACTGTCAGCTTGTCAAATATGGAAGGTCTATCAATAAAGAAACTTGTGAACGACTTTGTCCTCCCCATCACTAAAAAAGAACAGTTCATCCTCGACATCGAATTGAGAAATGGGAAAAACGAGGTTGTTGCCGGGACCTACTCCGGAGCTTCGGGATACGGAAAACCGTTCTGGGCTTTTGCAGAAGTTAAACTCCACAAAGGGGAAAAAGGGGTTATTGTATCACTTGGAATAAGAGAAGGAGAAGTCATTATCACAAAAATGACAGACAAAACGGTATGCGGGAAATTTGAACTCAGGAGCAAAAAAGGGTCTAAGCAGAGTTCAATGTTATCCGGAAAATTTAATACAAAACTTGAAAGATCAGCTTGGTGATTAGAAACCGAAACCTATAGTGCCGCCGTAAAGTGCAGGCTTAAATAATTCATCAAAGGGGATTATCATATAGACACGTAATTTAATTCCAATAAGTTTCAACCCTCCATGAACTTTCAGTGAAAATTTGTTTGCCCAGAAATCATCACCAAGTTCAAAAAACTTTGTGAGTCCCGCACCCACGAAAAAATTTGCCAGCCTGAAATTTAGTGTTAATGCCGGCTCCAGAAGTATATAATCAAAATCAAACTCGTTAACAACAATATTCAACTCCGGGCTGAGCATCATCATATTTCCAAATTTAAAATCAAGATTGAGACCTGCAGACCAGAGAAGGGGACTGAAACTCATAGAGTCATCAGTAATCAATCCTCCCTGGAAATATATATCAAGTGGACCTATAGCCGAAATATGCGTGGGTATTACTATTAAAACAAGAACTAAAGATAAAAATACAACAAGATTTTTTCTTTTCATAAAACTCTCCTGTAATGATTATATATAAAAAAAAGAAAAAATCTCAAATATTGTGATTTCTAAAATCTGTAATTATAGCTGGCCTTAAAAAAAAGGCTCCTCGTTTTCTGATAATATTTTCCCATAGCACCATCAGCTTCCCATACATTATCTACACTGTTCCAATATTGTTTCTGATTCAGTGAACCGTATCCGAAGTGGATAACAGTTCCGGGGATTAAAGTGAATGAACCCAACAAATCGGTCAGGAATATTTTGCTGTAATTATCATACTGAATAAGCGCTCTAAAGAATAAATACTTGTTTACCTGAAAGGTTGTCCTTGAAAAAACGATATCCAGATCATAGATCTTTTCATCATCAGAACTTCTGATAAAACTTTCATGGGTATACCCCAGGTCCTGTTTGAGTTTTTCACCTGGCTGGATCGTTGCTTCAAGTGTAAGACGCAGTCTCATTCCCGTGAATGGATCTTCCTCATCATAATAGAGCCTTTTACCATACCGCATATAGATCGAACCGTTCAGCCATTTTGTAAATTGGGAATTTCCACTCAGATACACTTCACTCTGTTTAAAATCCTGACCTGCCCAGAACTCATTGAGAAACCTGTAATCTATCCTGAAGCTTGCCTGCCTGGAGAAGAAGAATCGTAAAGATGGAAAGAACAGGTAATCGCTTTTCTTGGTAACATTGTCCCTGAGAACAAACCCGTAAACAAAAGGATTAAACTGTTTTACCCAGGATGATTTTGCGTTTTTCGGGTAGAATTTCGGCCCTATATAACCGACAAATCTCGACACGCCTGTCCTCTGATAATAACCGGTATCCAATCTGAAATCCTTGTCATAGTGTTCAAGCATAAAGAACAACCCCAATGGTTTATCAAAATATTCATAGACCATTGTAAACGCCCCTCCATCTTTCTCTGTCAGGTCATCTGAATCTTTAGAAAAAGTATATATCCCGTTCATCGATATCTGACTTTTCCCTTTGACAATCAGTTTCAGGTCAGCAGCAACAACCCTGTTGAATCCTTCTCCGAACTCTCTACCCGAATAGAGGAAACCGGCATAACTCCCCCCTTTCAACCCTAATTTATATCTTCCAAGATAAAAACCGGCATTCTCTCCCAGGTGAGGGTTCTCTTCATCTTCATATTCCCTTCCTGCCCACTCATCATTGGCAAATAGAACTCCAAACGAACTCTTTCCTTTTGAACCGGACAATTTGCCTCCCCAGGAAGGTTCTACTATCTCCCTTGTATGAACGGCGGTCCACATATTTCCTTCACCATTCAAACCGGCAAGGTTGAACTGGTTCCCAACGCTCATAAAGAAAGGTCTCTTCTCCGAAAAGAAAAGGGGGTATCTCTGGTTTGCAACAACCTGAAACTGGTCACTCTCCACCTGGCTGAAATCGGGGTTAACAGTCATTTCCAGATTTATTGAAGAGGTGATCCCATATTTTACTCCGAATCCGAACTGTGTTGAACTACCCGGTCCGTTCCATGAAGAAGGGGATTTCCTATCCTGAATTCGTCCGTATGTGATCGAAGGAAGAACTTCAAGTCTTAATTGTTTATTTAATTTTTTAAACTTTACCGGTGTAAGCGAGCTGAAATATCCCTTTTTCTGGTCGATCTGCGGCCATGACGAATTCTCTCCCGTTCGGCTTATAAACCTGTAAAAGGCCATGTGCATCGTCACATTTTCTCCACTTTTAAATCCGAAACTTTTTAAAGGGAGCCGGACCTCTACTATATATCCATCCTTCACAACCTTACCGGCACTATTCCATACCCAGTCCGGATCCAGTGTTTCTCCACCGGATGCAGTGTTAAGAAGATCCGCCTGTATCCCATTTGGATTACAGATTATTTCATAAACAGATTGTCTGTTCCCCATAGCATCGAGGTCTACTCCAACCCAGTCATCACCGAAAAGACCATCCCTCTTTGACACAGAGGTTTTAATTTTATCGGGCTCAGTATCATAACAGTAAAATGCAAAGTAGATATTATCTTCATCATAGGACAACCAGACATCTGTTTTCTGTGACAACTTTTTACCGTACTCAGGCCTGTTAGCAATAAAATATCCTGAAATGACAGGGGACTTCTGCCAGACAGGATCATCAAGAACTGCATCTATCTTGGGGGGTGTTTCCGTTTTCACTGGATTTAAAGTAACTCCTTCACCTAAAATTTTTTCTTCTGCTGATATTGAATTTGATATAAAGAGGAAAGCTATGCAAAAAGCAAATATTTTTAAATAGTTCATTGCTGCTCCTTGCCCGGATTCATTTATTAAGACGAAATTTTTAAAAAAAAGTTACAAATAATACAGGAAATCATTCAAAAAACCTTTAAGATTTCAGTAGATCAGTTTGCCTTTACCATTTTCTCATGCTAAATATTAATAAAAAGGAGGAACAATGTTCTCATATATGAGCCTTTTCCCACTTATGTATTTTTTATATATCCTTATTCCACTGGGACCGATAGTATATTTGTTTATAAGATGGCGATCAATCAAAGGAGAAAAAGTTGATCCCAGCCTTGGAATCAAAGTTCTGGTTTACTATTTTAAAACTCTCGCCTACCATCTGATTCTTATCGGAATCTCTCTTCTGTTCACAGATCTGATTAAAAACGGATATACGGGTAATGCCAAGATCGGTACTGCCATTATAATTGCCGGCGGACTGATATATACAATCCACTATACAATAATACGAAAGGCATTTAATGAAAACGAATTCCCTCTGACCGGCAGAGTTTACAATGCATTTAATCTGATCCTGGTCGGACTGATAGGGATTTCATCAAGTATCATATGGATATCAATAGTGTTGAGCAAAAGGCCAAAAGGATATGAGGCTCCTCTTGCATTTTTAGTTGTTTACATTATTGCATGGATCTTCCAGTCGTGGACTTTCTACAAACCCGCATTAAAAAAATAGTGTGATGCCGCACATCAGATCGGACAGAGAGCGCTGTAAACTATTTTATCTGAATTAGCAAAGAAGATCTGCCGACATTAGATCAAAATATTCTATTTTGGAAGATCTATGCTGTATTTGGCCACCCGAAATTCATCATCCTCATTCTGTATTACCAGATATACTGATTTCTTGTGGATCAAAGGGGATGAAAAAATAGATTCATTTTCATCTGTTTTTATAAATCGTCTGAAAAGATATTTCCCCTCGGGAGAAAAAATATCAATTTGCCGTGAGTTTGTACGTTTCCAGTCAGGTACAAACACCCATATCAGTCCATTATGGGACTGAATATCAATAAAGAAAGTTTCTTCATTTGGTAATTTTTTTGCCAGATCTCTAAGCAGTTCTTCCGGGGCCAGTCCTTTGGCTGCCTGAAGTATCGGTTCTACTTTCTCCTCTTCAGTCACTTTTGTTTTTTCCCTTTTAAGCCCGAAGACACTGATTGCTTTACCGGTCATATCTGAAATTTCTATTCTATATTTGTCACTAACCCCATAGTAGAGTCGGTCTTTATATATCCCAAGCTCAAACAAAGGGGTAAGTCCATTGGCAATAATCGATGCCTGGTTATTTTCATTTTGAATGCTCCCCCCTTTGTACATCGAAAATTTTGTTATCAACTTAGCTTTACCGGTTTTAAGATTTATTTGCTTTACCTCCGCGATACCTTCAGGAGTTGCCAGAATATCTCTTGGCGCAGTAATAAAATTATATTGGTCAAGAAATAGTATGGGACTTCTCTGTTTCAAATTGGGTATTGACTCCAGAAATTCTCCACTCCAGTTAAAATAGTGAATTCGGTCAGTATCCTGGACTGCGATTTTATCTCCTGCATTATATAATCTGGCCTGCCTGAACAATTTTATTTCACCCGGGCCTTCTCCTGTCTTCCCGAAACCTTTAATGAATTTGCCATCCTTATCATAAAGAAACATCCGCTTAAGCTTATCATCAAGGCAGCAGAAGGTCCCATCTTCTGAAATAAGGATAGATCTTATATTTCCAAAAGGATCCCCCTCTCCTTCACTCACCTGCCAAAGTTCCAAAATATTAAAGGTACCTGTCCCCTTTTCAGGTTTATCCTCATTCACGACCTTCCCCTGCAGGTTCATTGACAATAAAAAAAGACATATTATCGCAATGGTCAGAATTGAAATGAGAAAGTAAAAAATATTATTTCCAAGAATTTTTGATTTCATAAAATCCCTCCATAAACATTTGACATATATATTACGAATATTCAAAGTAATCTGTTTAAAAATCTTATGACATTCCAATAGCTTAAGAATAGAAACCAGAAAATCAGGTACATTGAAATACGGGAGGAATCTGGTTTTAACTTAACTTATTAAAAATCAGATCACAATAAATTTTTAAACTCTAAGTAACTCAAATCCAGTCTATCCAGTACAAACGGATTCCAAGCTCCCTTTTATCTCCGTTTTCATTTTTCCGGACTGCCAATCTTTCGGGAATAAAAGTATTACTTTTGATAGTGACAACAACGGGATCTGTACTGTTCCCCATCGGACCTTTTATATCAAATACCATTTTTTCATCAGAAGATTTCAAGCTTAGGGATCCTCCATTCTGAACCTTTACAGTGAATTTCGCCGGTTTTGCTCCCTCCGGCCTGCTGGCACCAATACATAATTGATATTTTTCAGAAGACGGTACCTGGAACTCTGCTTCAGAACCTGTCCACCTGTATGAATTTTCAAGAGAGCCATCACCTTCCGGATCATGAAATCCGTTCAGAATGTGATAGAGATCATTCCCTGAACCGAAAGAGACAGGGCGCAGATATCCTGAGATTTCTGCAGATCCATAATTATCTTTTTTTAGGGGATCTTCAGATGCTCTTAATAAAAGGAAGCCCCATTGGTCCTTTATATAAGGCCTGAATTCCATTATCCGTTCAAATACAAACCCCATAGCCAAATTCCAAATATACCTTTCATGTCCGTCAAATTTATTTATTCGGTTTATGATATAGGGATCAATTTGGAATTTTTCGGGATACTCTTTCTGCTGTTTTAATATTTCTGCAGCTGTCATCGGAATATTAAATTGGAACTGGCTGTCAACATGATCGAAATATTTTTTAAATCTTTCTTCATTTTCCTTCTGACCCTCCATACCGATATGGCCATCTACTTCAACAAATTGCTTTAACTCTTTCTTGGAAAGTGATGAGTAATTCACATTATCACTTTCTATCCCATGAATTGTTATTCCTCCCTTCTTAAGGATTCTTTTCATTTCAAAAATGCACTTGTCTTTGTCTTCAAAACCAATGTGGCCCATAACATCTATTGAAATAACAACATCAAAAGAATCAGATTGTAACGGAACTTCTTTTAAATCTGCACATATAGCATGGTCATATCCATTCTTAAGAGCTCTTTCACAATTCAGAGGTGAAATATCAACACCTGCCAGATAGCAGGATTTGCTTTTTAAAAAATTTAAATTACCACAGCCACAGCCAAGATCAAGGACCCGTGATCCATCTGGAATGTTCGAGAAAAGCCAGTGAAATTTCGACATATCTAGATCGTGCCGAAAATCCTGCCCTTTTGAAATGTAATCGAATGACTCTGAAGTGAGAAATTTTTTTAAATAAAACTCTTGTACGTCTCCAATATCCAACTTATTAAATATATTCATTTTTTTAGTCCCGGGAATCCATTCCACTTAGCTATAAATATGAAAAAGTCACCGACTTGTCAATTACAATATAATGATATTTCTTGTTTTATGAAAATGAAATCCTTAATAAAAAAAGGGGACAGACACTTATTCTGAACCAAAATTAAATACTCTTGAAATGTAAATCCGGGTTAATATGTTTTAATTTTTCCCTTTGATCTTTTCTTTTTCGGAAAAGGTCTTCTTGGTGGTGTTTTACTCTTTTTGGATGACCCTGGAAGCTCAGCAATTTCCACATAAGTTTTTACACCTTTCACTTCTGCTTTGTCGATGTTTTTTACAATTTTGTCTGTTGAGTTGGCATCAACTTCAAAAAATGAAAAAGTACTCAATATTTCGATCTTTCCAATCTGAATATCCTTAGTTCCGGTCATATCATTGATCATTCCGATAATATGGGGCGGTTCTGTTTTATCTTTTTTCCCCGACTTCACGAAAAACCTGGTGACATCACCCTTATTCAGTTTTGGCCCTCTTTCTCTCTCGCGGCCTCTCTCTTTCTTACCCGGCCTTCCGGTATTATCAATATTCAGATCTGGAGAGTCTTTGTAGTATTCCAGAAATCGATTGAATTCGAGTGACACAAATTGTTTTATGACCTGCTCTTTTGTCAACCAGTCAAGCTTTTTATAAATGACATCCAGATACGGCTCGATCTCTGTTTCAACAACTTCAACTTTCTCCATTCTGTCAATCATGCTGAAGAGTTGTTTTTCGCAAATATCTTTACCATCCGGGACCTTTTTATATTCAAATTTTTTCCCAATAAGATTCTCGACCTGCTTGATCCGGTGTTTCTCTTTTTTATGCATTATCGCAATAGAGACGCCCTTTTTCCCGGCTCTCCCCGTCCTTCCGCTTCTATGTGTATAAGCCTGAAGTTCATCCGGGAAATTATAATTAATAATATGAGTAAGATCATCAACATCCAATCCTCGGGCTGCAACATCTGTCGCGACAAGTATCTGGAGATTTTTCATCCTGAATTTATGCATTACATAATCCCTCTGTGCCTGGGAAAGATCACCATGAAGAGAATCCGCATTATAACCGTCAACAATAAGTTTCTCTGCGATATCCTTTGTATCTGACCTTGTCCTGCAGAAAACAATTCCATATATATCGGGATTAATATCAACTATCCTTTTAAGAGCACGGTATTTATTGCTTGCCTGCACCATATAGTATTGATGAGAAACGTTCTCGGCACCTGCATTACGGTTCCCGACCTGGATCTCCACCGGATCCTTCATATAACTCGAGGCAATTCTTGTTACTTCCCGAGGCATTGTTGCAGAGAAGAGATAAGTGTTTTTTGAATTTGGAGTTGTTTCCAGGATCGCATTTAACTCTTCTTTGAAACCCATGTTCAGCATCTCATCCGCTTCATCAAGAACAACTGATTTTATATTTGACAGATCAATCCTCTTCCTTTCTATCATATCGAGAAGCCTTCCAGGTGTGGCAACAATCATTTGAGGTTTTTTTTTCAGATCTTTCAATTGCCCTTCAATACTTGCACCGCCATATACCGCAACAACTTTGAATCCCTCAATGTATTTTGAATAATTTTTTATATCATTTGTTATCTGGATACATAACTCACGTGTCGGACTTAGTACTATTGACTGAATACTCTTGTTGTTAATATCTGTTTTTGAGATCAGTGGAAGTCCGAATGCAGCAGTTTTCCCTGTCCCGGTTTGAGCAAGACCGACCATATCTCCTTCCCTCTCCATAAGCACAGGTATAACTTTTTTCCTGGATCGGCATGGGATTTTCAAACCCCATCTCTCTGATCCCTTTAACAATGCGTGGGTCCAGTCCCATATCTTCAAAGCCCTTCTTTTCCATTACTTCTCCTTTAATAATAGCTGATCTTTCCCGTCTGAGTAAGCAGATAAAATTGAAAAATAACCGGATTCACTTGAACCTGAATTGAATTTATCCCTCCAGATCTATTTTGATGTGGGGGTTTTCTTCTCCGAAAAATATCACTAATAAACTAAAGTATACCACAATTTCAATCATACACCTATTCGAAAAGGGGACAGACACCTTGTTTGCACTTATTCCTGAAAGGGAATCAAATACTCGCTGAGGGTGCAGGTATCCTTCACTAAAGCAGAAAATTCATATTGAAAAGATCTTTTTGATGTGATATAAAAATTCCCAGAGGAAGACCGGTGACATATTATCACCCTCTGTGTTTCCTGACATTAGGGAAGAGAACGGGGAAATACAGCAGCTTCTTGCAGTTCAAACTGCATGCCCTAATTAATTTGAGAAAATTAATTATGGAGATCAAAATGCAGGAAAAAAGATCAATAATTGGTGTTCCAAAATACCATTTCTATTTTTTACTGTCATTTATTTTTGTCAAGTGTTACCAAAGGAGAGCAACATGGATAACAGAAAAGAATTTGTAAAAAAAAATGTATACATAGAGGTCGTTGAAGCCGAAAAAAGGATCCGCGGCTCTATAAGAAAAACTTTTCTGGAGCACTCTCACTATTTGAGTAAATTATGCCATTGTAATGTCTACATCAAACTTGAGAATACACAGATAACCGGATCATTCAAATTGAGAGGAGCATTTAATAGCTTACTCTCAATGTCGGATGATCAGAAGAGCAAGGGGATCATCACCGCATCCACGGGGAACCATGGCGCAGCAGTCAGTTATGCCCTGAGGGCACTTGGGATAAAGGGACAAATATTTGTCCCGGAGAATATCAATCAGGCAAAATTGGAAATGTTAAGGTCATACGATGCAGATCTGATATTCCATGGAACCGATAATGCAGTAACGGAAACGGAGGCACGCAGGGTTGCCGAATCGGAGAACAAGCTCTATGTCTCTCCCTACAATGACCCTCATGTGATCGGCGGACAGGGAACCATCGGAATTGAACTGATGGATCAGAACAAAGATATTGATGCCGTATTCATCCCGATTGGGGGCGGAGGCCTCGCTGCGGGAATATCAGGATATTTAAAATCGGTTGCTCCCCATATCAGTATAATCGGATGCCAGCCTGAAAACTCTCCGGTAATGTTTGAGTCTGTGAAAGCCGGAAAGATCGTGGACCTGAAATCACTCCCGACTCTTTCAGACGGTACTGCAGGAGGCATGGATCCCGGCTCGCTTACATTTGACATATGCCGGAAACATGTAGATGAATATGTTCTGGTCAGCGAAGAGGAGATCCGGGATGCACTGATCATGGCGATCCAACGGACGAATATGATGATCGAAGGGGCCGCTGCACTCTCTCTTGCATCATTTTTGAAGATAAGAAAAAATTTCGAGGGAAAAAATGTAGTGTTGATATTCAGCGGTAATAAATTAAGTCTGTCTACAATCAAAACAATCATAAATTCAGGAGAATAAAATGGAACCATATATATTTAAACTCCCCCAAATAAAAAGTGCCCTAAAAGATCTGGATACGATCAGAGTGATTGAGGATGGATTTGTTGCATATTCCCGGGGAAGAACTATCATTCCACCAGTGGGTGAATTGTTGTTCAGTGACCCGCCGGGCGAAGCCCATATTAAATACGGATATATAAAAAATGAAGAGCATTATGTGATAAAGATTGCTTCCGGGTTTTATAAGAATGTAAAAAAAGGTCTTCCGTCCGGTGATGGACTTATGCTGCTGTTTAATCAGAGAACCGGTCTATTGGCAGGCATACTTCTGGACGAAGGACATTTAACCAATGTCAGAACTGCTGCTGCAGGTGCAGTTGCGGCAAAATACCTGGCACCTAAACAGGTCGATTGTATCGGTGTGTTCGGGACAGGTGTACAGGGGAAAATGCAGATCCGGTATCTGGATAAGATTTTGGACTGCAAGAATATAATGGTTTGGGGTTTGGAAATGGATGAATGCAGCCAATACAAAGAAGAAATGGAGAAACTTGGTTATTCGGTCACTGCCACTCTTGAACCGGGTAAGATCGCGGAAAACTGCAATTTTATAATTACTGCAACTCCGTCTCCTGATCCATTATTAAAGAGTGAGCAAATTAAGCCCGGCACTCACATTACAGCAATAGGATCAGACACACCGGGAAAAAACGAATTGGATCCTGTTATCCTCCAAAAAGCTGATATTGTAGCTGCAGACAGTATTAACCAATGCAGGACCAGAGGCGAAATATTCAAGGCTGTCTCTACAGGGGTAATAACAATAGAAAAACCGGTTGAACTGGGTAATATCATTTCAGGAGAAATCAATGGACGGACCCACAAAGACCAGATCACCATTGCCGACCTGACTGGTGTGGCGGTTCAGGATATCCAGATATCCGTTGCGGTTTTAAAAAAATTAATTTCAACAAATAAAGGAGAGTAAATATGAAAATAGAAATATTTGAACTGGAAAGGATCCAATCCTTATATGAGAATGTTGTTGACTACAACCTGACAGAAAGCGGGTTGCACCCCTTTACCCTAAAAGAGTTATTAAGTGGAGAAGAAATTAAATCACTTCTTGATATAAGGCTCGGATACGGTCAGACAAATGGTTCACCGGAATTGAGGGATACCATTAGTAAACTGTATGAAGGGGCCGACAGGAACAATATCCTTGTGACGAATGGGTCAGCTGAAGCAAACTTTATTAATATTTGGAGTAACCTCGATTCCGGAGATGAACTGGTTTTAATGCTGCCCAACTATATGCAGTTATGGGGACTCGCCAGATCGATGAATGTTAATATAAAACCATTTCATCTGAAAGAAGAATTGAAATGGGCTCCAGATATGAATGAGCTGAAGGCTCTTATCACTACCGACACAAAAATGATCGCCCTGTGCAACCCGAACAATCCAACCGGTGCAACTTTAAGCATTGAAAATATGGAAGAGATCGTTTACATGGCAAAAGAAGCGGACGCATGGATATATTGTGATGAGATCTACAGGGGGGCAGAATTAGAAGGGGATGAGACTCCCAGTTTTTACGGAATGTATGAAAAAGTCATTGTTGACGGCGGGCTTTCAAAAGCTTACGGCCTCCCGGGACTTAGAATGGGATGGCTGACAGGCCCGGCAGATATTATCGAAAAAGCTTGGTCATATAATGATTACCTGACTATAAGTACCGGTATCTTAAGCCAGGAGATAACAACAAAAATACTTCAGCCTGAAATGAGAAAAATAGTATTAAAAAGGAACAGAGAGATGCTAAGAGAAAATATCAGAGCAGTGGAGGAGTGGATCGGATCACACAGCAACCTGTTCAACATGGTTCCGCCTAAAGCTGGGGGAATGGCTTTTATCAAGTACAATATGGATATAAACTCAAGGAAGCTTGCCGACAGGTTAAGGACAGAAAAAAGCGTATTCATAATGGATGGAGACTGCTTTGGAATGGATCACTATTTCCGTCTCGGATTTGGCGCAGAAAAAAGTTATCTCCTGGCTGGTCTTAATAGAATTGATGAATTCCTGAAAGAACTAATTTAATCTAAGCTATTGTATTTTGTTTACCGGGTGTAGGAAATGCTGGAATTCGATCATTCTCCCTTCAGGGTCCTTTGCAAAGAAGTGATAGATTTTATATTTTAAATTCTCAACCGGTTTGTCTAGCGCAGATTTTTCAAACCTCTTATATTTTTGATCGACCTCCTCTTTAGTATCATAGAAAAATGTGATCAGCGCATCCATATCAGACTTATCTCTCTGACAGAACCCGAACAACATATTCCCTGCCTTCAGGATCACACATCCCCCCTGCTCAAGCCAGATCTCACAGCCTACATCTTTAGTGTAAAAATCCTTGAGATCAACCATCATCTGAGTTTTAAAGAAAATTATCCCATTCACATTTTTGTCTGCAAACATACTCATCCCCCCAGGCAGTACAATTGAAAAAATCAAAATAGTCATAATTGCAAATTTTGTAATGAACATGGAACAATTTTAGAAAAGCTCCCGACAAAATTCAAGAATTATTGAAACTTTATTTACCTTAATACTATCTAAAGAGTATTATTATAATAGGAGAAGGTTATGGAAAAAAATTTTTTTATATTCTTTTTGTCAGCAATTATGCTTTGTCAATTTTCAATCAGTGCAGAAGTAACAGGCAATTTAAATATACCTGCAGGCATTTCCGGAAAAAACCCGGGAAGATCATTACACCTGACCGAAGTTCAGAGGATTACAGACTATGAAGAGGACTTTGTTTTTAAAAGGATAAGGGGTATTAAAATTGCTGAGGACGGTTCAATATTTATACGGGGTACAATTCAGGTCCTTAAATTCACTCCTGAAGGGAAATATGTAAAAAACTTTATAAAAAAAGGTGAAGGCCCGGGAGAAGTAAAATACTTATCCGACTTTATCCTTTCAAAGGATAATGTTCTGGTTGGATCCATTATGCCTGTAAAACTGATAAATTTTTCACAGAGCGGTACCTTAAAGAGTGAATTGACCATTCAAGGGCTCAGTACATTTGCATCACTGTTTGAACATTTCATGGAAAGATCATATTTTGTTTCTTCGGATCTGGAGCTAAATAAGCAGAAGAGTGGTGTTATTAGCAGAGCAAATGAACTCAGCTACATTGATCAGTCAGGGAAAGTAATAAAAATGAACCTCTCATTTGATACAAAAGATCTTATGATAAAAAAGTCGTCAAAGAACGGAGTTATGGTAAACATTGATGAACTAACCCGTTTCCTTAGAGCATTTGATAAAAAAAGATACTTATACCTCTCTTATAAAGAAAGATATCATATTTCCCAGATAGACCTGGAGTCCGGAAAGATCGTCCGGGAAATCATCAGGAATTATAAACCCGTCACTTTTGAGAAGATCAAGTATACAAAAAAAGAAGATATCGAACTTTATAAACTTTATGACCGGAAATATTATAATGACATTTACAAACTTGCCGTATATAAAAATAATCTTATTATATTCACATCAACAATGAATAAAAAAGGTGAAATTCTCATTGATGTGTTCAACAGCGAGGGGAAATATATAGATAATTTTTTTGTTAAGATCCCCGGGGTTAAACGGCCGGATGACCTGATACGAAAACCCGTTTTATTTCACCACGGATACTTGTGGACAACCGGCACAGATGAGGATGATGTCCCTTATGCAGTGAAGTTTGAGATCGAAAACATGTAAAAACCATAAATTTAAAGGGCCCCGGAAAGGGGCCCTTCTATTTTAGTTAAATTAAAATGCTATTTCTTTTCTTTCTTTCCGGTGACCTTCAATTCGCCCATCTTGGTTTTTACCACACCGGTGAAGGTGTCAACTTTCATGTCTATGTCACCCTTCATTTCCATAACCTGTCCGCCCATCTTTGTCATATCAAGGACCGCTTTGAACATCAGTTTTTTCCCATCATAAAAGATATCGGTCAGATCTGCATTTCCGAACTGCATTTTCATCTTTCCGTCAACTTTTCCTCCAATTTGATTAAATATCAGATTCAGGGAAAAGCCTCTGTCTGAATCGACCAGCCAGCTTCCAAGAAGATTTTTGATCTGTTCCGGAGTAGCAGTGATACCCGCCTTGCCGTCCGTTTCTTCTTTCTTATCAATTTCTTCTGCATCAAGAACCCACATGCCTCTTCCATGAGTAGCAATAATGATCATATTATCCCTTGGATGATACACAAGGTCGTGCACATAAGCGAAAGGTAATGCACCCAGAACTTCCCATTTTTTACCACCGTCATTACTTATATAAACACCGGCATCTGTTCCCAGATAAAGTCTTTTCTTGTTCTTCGGATCTTCTCTTATCACGTTAACCGGTCCGACCGGGATATTTCCAGAGATATCTTTCCATGTCCTTCCGAAGTTTTCAGATTTCCACACATAAACCTGGAAGTCATCATCTCTTCGACCGGTCTGGGTCATATAAACAGTCCCCAGATCAAATTTTGAGGCAACAATCCTTGATACCCACCTGCCGGGGACCATTCCGCTCCGTATCATTGACCAGTTCTTACCTCCGTTCATCGTCCTCCACAATCTTCCGTCATCAGTCCCGGCATAGATAAGTCCAAAACGTCTTGGTGATTCATCAAGAGCGGTGATAGTCTGGTAATTTATATCTCCCATCTTTTTTGGATTATTGTAGGAAAGATCTGGGCTGATCTTCTCCCAGGTATTACCCTGATCACGCGATATCATGACATACTGCATCCCGTGATAAACAATATCAGGATTATGAGGAGAAAGAATTGTCGGGGCAACCCACTGCCCTCTCAACATCGTTTCACCCGGCAGCTTTTCAGGCAGGAGCATGGTTTCATCAACCTCACCCTTTCTGAGCCTTGCAAGGGCCCCGTAAAAAACACTGGCATAAACAGTAGTATCCCTTGTATCTACAGCATGGGAACTACCTTCAGCCCCGACAGTGTGTTTAAAGTCAACCGGCTGGATATATTTTCTGCTTGCTGAAATATCGACCGGGCCGTAAAAGCTGTGGTGGTCCTGGATCGATCCGTAAATATTGAACGGTTTCTCCATATCATAGGCAACATTATAGAATTGGGCTAACGGAAGTTCTTTTAAAGGTATTTTCCAGTTCTTCCCCCTGTCATAAGATATCGCAAGTCCACCATCCTGAACGTCTAGAAGGTAATCAGAGTTATTAGGATCTATCCACAGGCCGTGCTGATCAAGATGCATTCCTCTTACCACATTAAAAGTCTTTCCTCCGTCTTCAGAAACATTTAGGAAAAGTCCCATTGTATATATTCTGTTCTCATTGTTGGGATCAACTCTGATCTGGGCAAAGACCCATCCGTAAGTTGCAGAATGTCTCTCCATAAACACCTTAGTCTTTTCTGTCAGGCCGCTGACCTGTTCCCAGTTCTCACCACCATCATTGGTCCTGAAAACTGTCGCCCCTTTTATGACATCCTGTTTTTGACGCCCGTAAGAATCGGTCTCTCCGGGTGCTGCTTTTTTTGCTATTCCGTAATTATCAACATAGGCATAGAGCACATTCGGATTGGAAGCGGCAATATCTATCCCTGTTCTTCCTATTTCATTCACAACAGGAAGTCCGTTGTTTTTTTTGGCCCAGGTCTTCCCTCCGTCTGTTGATTTCCACACACCATTGTTCTGGTGATGTTTATATGTTCTCGGGTCGTTCCATTTCAGTCTTTTCCTTTCCCAGGTGGTGCAGTAAACAGTGTCAGGATCTTTCGGATCGAGGACCAGATCGTTAACTCCTGTATCATTATTAATGAAAAGTACTTTTTCCCAGGTCTTTCCACCATCAATAGTCTTATAAAGGCCCCTCTCTGAGTTTGAGGTCCATTCATGTCCAGTCGCTGCTACATACACAATATCACTGTTCTGAGGGTGAACCCGGATCCTGGGAATGGTATGAGTATTCTCCAGTCCCATGTTTTTCCAGGTCTTTCCGCCGTCTGTTGTTTTAAAAACGCCACAGCCTGCATTTGAACTTCTGAAAATATTAGCTTCACCAGTCCCAACCCAGACAACATCGGGGTTCTTCGGATCTATGGCAATATCACCGATCGATGCAGTGGGCATATCATCAAACACCGGTTCGAATGTAGTTCCCTCATTTGTTGATTTCCATACCCCTCCCGTTGCAGCGCCTATCCATATCGTGTATTGTTTTCCTCTTGGTGAAACTGCTTCTACATCGGTGCACCTGCCGCTTATATTGGTTGGACCAACATACTGCCATTTGATCCTTTTATATTGTGAGGCAGCCTTCATAGCCGTATGTTTTTTGAACATTTCCACCTTTGCTTTACCGCTAAGTACCGGCTCCTTCACTTTTGAATCTGCTGAAAATACAAATGTAAAAGATAATAGAACAATAAAAATAATCATCAGTCTAAATTTAATACTCATACTTCCTCCTTTTTATATTGGAACATATATTTTGAGAAATATTTATCACCATTCTTTATTCAATATGAAACCGCATTAAGCCCGGCAACCCTTTTACAGGTCAATATTTTATAATACAGAAAACATTAATTTTTTCAATCCATTTTTTTGGTTTTATCAAATAAAACCGACGCGCCGGTTCCACAGCCGATGATTGTTCTCATTGCCGTCTCTACAGATACATCCACCCGTGTTACATCTTCTCTCCGCATGTGGCATAGTAGCCCGGTGGTCGGATTAAGGGCAGAAGGGAAAAACACCGTCAGTCTGCCATCCGGATGTTCATCGGTTACAAAGCCGGTCATTAAGGTCTCATTACCAAAAACGCGTCCGAGGACCACAGAAGAGAATGGACGATTATGCTGGCCAACCAATTGTTTGAGGGTCTCCTTAAAGAGTGAATAACCTGGAGCGATCTTAAGAATATACTTTTCAAATCTTGAATAAAGGAACTTCCCCAGCCTGGTTTTCACGGTCAAACCTATCAGGAAAAATGCGATTATGATAATTGTAATTGAAATTGCATCTCCTACGATCTTCAATGTATCACTATTCCCGACAATTAATTTCGTAAGTGGAGAGATCTGTCCTGAAACAAAATTAAAGATCCACCGTAGAAGAAAAAAAGTTAAAACGATAGGCAGGACAACAAGCAATCCCCCCATTAAAGTTGTCTTTATAAAATTACCCAATCTTTTCATCTCAAACCTCCAGATAACAAAAAGATACTCCCCAAATCCTTTTTTATCAAGAATAACAATGTTTAAATATGAATGAAGACTATTCTGATTTTTTTTCGTGTCTGTAAAAATTGAGTATCCTCTGACCTATTTTATGTTCACGATAGAGGTCGAAATATTTTGCATTAAATTTAAGTGCCGAAGGGCGTTCAAGGATGACGATCCCATCCTCTGCAAGGACATCCCTTTTGTAGATAATTTTTACCGGGTTCGCTACCTCCAAAAGTTTATAGGGTGGATCCAGAAAAACAATATCAAATTTGAACCCTTCATTGGCCAGTTGAATTACACTCCGGTTGTAATCCCCCCTGATGATCCGGTAATGATCAGATGGGATACCGATCCGTTCAATATTTTCCTTCAACAATTTTATTGAGTCGGGCAGGATGTCGATAAACACCACATATTCCGCTCCGCGCGAGAGGGCTTCGATCCCGATGTTCCCGCTGCCGCCGAACCCGTCCAGAAAGATCGATTCCCGGACTTTATCCTGAATGATGTCAAAAAATGAGAGTTTAACCTTCGCGGTCGTAGGACGGACATCCTGCGTCTCGGCTGACTTCAACTTCCGCCCCTTATAGATCCCTGCAAATATCCTCAGCATAATAACAGAATACTATTTATTCATTTTCAGGTCAATCTTGTCAAAAGGGGACAGGTACTTTTCAAAAGTTACCTGTCCCCTTTTATATTTAAATTCTCACTTTAGAATTTAAAAATAAATCTTTGGTGATATAATCATTCCGGAGGGAGTGATTTGGGCTTTATCAATTACAGGGCTTCGGCCGGTTCAGGGAAAACATACCAGCTGGTGCTGGAATACCTTGCCCTGGCACTACAGAATGATAAACCGGATAAATTCAAGCACATCCTGGCCATCACTTTCACCAATAAGGCCGCCGCCGAAATGAAAGAACGGATCCTCCGTTCTCTGAAAGAGCTTTCAAAGGGTGAAAATGAAGAGTTGAAAAATAATCTTATCGAAAAGGGGCCCCTTCTAAAGGACATTGAGAAGAGAGCTGGACAGGTTCTGAAAAAGATTCTCCACAGCTACTCGAATTTTGCAGTCACCACCATCGACAGTTTCATCAGCCGCTTGGTCCGCTCTTTTACATACGAAACAGATATCCCCGCAGGCTTTGATGTTGAACTGAATTTAAACCGCCTGAACAACTACATCATAAAAAATATTTTTTCCGATATTGGTGTCGATCCCGATACAACAAATATCATACTGGAATTTGTTATGGACCGGATCAACAGAGAAAAATCCTGGAATGTTGAAACGAACATTATCCCTATACTCTCAGAGATCAATCGTGAACGAAAAGAGAGCGATTTGGAAAATATCGCCGGAATGGAGCTTCGAGACTTCCTCCGGATCTCGAGCAGATTGAAAAGTATCTTCATGGAATACTCTGGGGAAATGAAAGCATTGGGAGAAAAAGGGATAAAACTGATAGAGGACAATGGGTTCAGCCTGAAAGATTTTGCCTTCGGATATTCAGGGGCAGCAGGATATCTGAACAGACTGGCAGGGATTAACCTGTTTGCAGTCAGCGAAACGATCCCAACCTCCAGATTTACAGAAGAAAAATGGTTGGCTAAGAACAGCTCCGATGAATTGACTGATAAAATGGGAGGGACCTTCGGAGAAGAACTTCAATTGATCCACTCGGAAATAATCTCCATCTACAATAAAAAATTCAAAACTGCATTCAGTGCTTTTCTGATCTTTGAAAATATTTACCTCCTCGGATTGATAAGCAGGATCAGAAAATATCTGAACGAATACAAATCAGAATTCAATGTAGTACCGATATACGATCTGACCAGAAATGTTCACAGGATCATCAGGGAGGGAGATATCCCGTTCATTTATTATATCCTCGGCGACAGCTTCGAACATATAATGATCGATGAGTTCCAGGATACATCCATGATGCAGTGGGACAGCCTGTTCCCCCTGATCGAAAACAGTGTATCTGAAGAAAAACTCAATCTCGGGGTCGGCGATCCGAAACAGTCCATTTACAGATGGCGGGGCGGAGAAACTGATATTATGGATAAACAGATCCATCAGCAATTTCTCCCCTGGGGGGGAGTTCATTCAAAAGAACTGCCGGATAATTTCAGAAGCAGGGAGAACATTGTCAATTTTAATAATAAATTATTCAGCTCGGTTAAAGAGTTGGTGAAACCGAATGATCTCATCCAGAAGATCTACGAAGAGGCTGAGCAGAACTGCAGGTTAACCGGCGGCGGGTTTGTCTCCCTGAGGTTCATATCAAAAGAGGACAGTGAGGAAACGGTTCCCGAACAGGTGGAAAAGATCGTTAAAAAGTGCCTCGATTCCGGATTTTCTTTATCCGACATTGCTGTCCTTACCCGCAAAAAGGCACCCGGTATAGAGATTGCCGCTCACCTGATCGCAAACGGTAAAAGTATCATCTCCCCGGAACTTCTGCTTCTTTACAGAAATCCGGTTGCCCTTTTTATGATCAGCCTCCTGAAGTACACTGCGGATAATACACAGGATCATATCCTTGCTGATATCCTCTCCTTTCTCTCTAAATATTTTGCCGGGAATATCTGGAGCGAAGAGGAAACCGGACAATACTTCATGGACCGAGAGAGTATAAAACTTCCTGAGCCGGTATCCTCTTTTATCTCATCCGGAAACCGACTGATCAGAGTGCCAATTTATGAAGCAGCCGAAGAACTGATCAGGATCTTTGACCTCGGAAACACCCTTGAACTTTCATCTGCCGGATACCTGACTGCTTTTCTGGATATGGTAAAAGATTTTTCAGAAAAAGAGGGGGGCAGTATCCCTGAATTTCTCGAGTGGTGGGAAGATTACGGGACCGAATACAGTGTTCCCACTCCCGAGAATGGAAACGGAGTGACCCTGATGACCATCCACAAAGCCAAAGGTCTGGAATTCCCGGTGGTCATCATCCCTTATGCGGACTGGCGGGACAGAAATGAAAAGAACCTGTGGATGAAACCTGAGACTGAATCATTAAAGCTGGAAGAATATCCCCCCCCATACTTTATCAAAGGGAAGAAATCACTTGAATATTCATTGTTCTCGAACGCCTGGGAAGAAGAAAAATACAGGTCGGAACTGGATGATCTGAATTTGTTCTACGTAGCATGCACAAGGGCAAAAGAGGCCCTCTTCATTTTTTCTGAAGATAAACAAGAAAAAAAAAACGGATTCCGCAATGGGCAATTATTAAAAGAGATCAGCGGATCAGATTTTTTCGACACCACAGAGGGGCCATTATTTCAGAAAGGAACGCTCGCGAGATCGGGAATCAAAAAAGATAAAAGATCTCTGGAGATCATTAAGGACAAAGATCTTATATCCACCCGTTGGAGCGGCAGAGTAACGATCAGAGAACGTTCAGAGAAGTTCTGGGCCCTTCACCCGGATGAAATATTGGAAAAAATCGACCGGGGGATAACCGTTCATGAAATATTATCCAAAATCAGTACAGAGCAGACACCGGAGATGATCCTGGAAAGGATGATTTATTCCGGTAGGATAAACCGGCAGGAATCCGATGAGATCAGGGCGTTGATCGAAGATATGTTCACGATCGAAACAATCCGGGATTGGTTCTATGGAGAAGGGGAACATCTCACGGAACAACCGATCTTAACGAAGGCCGGAACATACCGTCCCGACAGGGTAATTCTTAAAGGTGACTCGGTCAGAGTGATCGATTTCAAAACAGGCCGTGAGTCCGATTTGGACCGGGAACAGATGAACAATTACAAATCACTGATCCTGGATATGGGATACAGGGAAGTGAAAGGGATGGTCTTCTACCTGAGCACCGGGAAGATCATAGAGGTATAACTGTGAACATGGAGAGAGGATTCCTCAAACTCATAGCTGACAGATATTTCGAGAAGTATAAAGATAATATCCGCCATCTTGCGTTTATCTTCCCGAATAGAAGGTCCGCTGTATACTTCAGGGACCACCTTGCCAATCTTTCAGACTCACCATTATGGTCTCCCGAAGTTTATTCGATCAATGACCTGATCAGCCTCTGTTCGGGATTCGAGATACCGGAAACATACGAACTTATCTTTGAACTGTACAATACCTATCGGGATCAACTCCCCGAGAAAAACATCTCAATGGAAAATTTTTTTCAAACCGGGAAGATCATTCTTTCCGATCTCAATGAGATCGATAAAAACCTGGCGGATACAAAAAGTCTTTTCAGTGCATTGAGGGGCCTTGAAGGACTTGAAAATCCGGAGCCCTACAACTCTCCGGAGATCAAGAAAGAGTACCTGGACCTATGGCTCGATCTGGAAAGTATCTATGAGCCTTTCAGGGTATCATTGGAATCCCATCATTCAGCATACGAAGGGATGGCATTCCGACAGGTGGCTGAGAAAACCAATCTGATCACCGACCGAGGGTGGAACAAAATAATATTTGCCGGATTCAATGCCCTGTCAGGATCGGAATTTGAGATACTGTCCCAATTGGAGAAAGCCGGTATTGCAGAAATAATAAATGAATCTGATCCCTATTTCGCTGAAGATCCTGAACAGGAAGCCGGGATGTTTCACAGAAAATACAATCCAATTTTACACGCCGAGTCTCTGGTCTACCCACCCGGAGAAGGGTTGTCAGGAGAGAAAAAAATCCGGATTGTTGAGACCACATCGGATATAGCCCAGGCAAAGTACTGCGGCCTCAGGCTGTCAGAACTACTTGACCGGGGTGAAACCCTTGAAGACATTGCTGTCGTTCTTCCCGATGAAACCCTCCTTTTCCCGATACTCAACTCACTCCCGGACAATACCGGAAAGGGAAACATTTCCATCGGATATCCACTCAGACAAACATCCGTCTATTCGCTGTATGAATCACTGATATTACTTCACAACAGCAAAATCCGTCAGTGGACAAAAAGAGACCTGTTGAAGATCCTGGAACACCCCTATATAAAAATCATTTCCGATGAAGAACTCAACGGATTTTATAAAGCGGTCAAAAATGGGACAGGTACCTTTGTCAACCTCCCCGAAAAACCTTCCGGCCTGTTGGGGATTATCGCATCCATGAATAAGGACTCGACCGTATTCCTTGAAAAATTCCTGTCCATTATTGATCGGGTAAGAAAAGCCGTTGCCGAGGAGAAGATAAGCCTGTCGGGGATCGAGAAGGAATTCATCCACCGTTTTTATACCCTTGCAGCAAAACTAAATGAGATCATCAGAAGAACCGGAGACCCGGTCAGCCTCAGGGGATTTCACCGGATGTTCAGCGACCTGATCGGATCGGTCCATATCCCATTTACCGGTGAACCGCTGGAAGGTCTGCAGATCCTGGGTGTTCTGGAAATGCAGAATCTTAAATTTAAACATCTCTTTATCCTCTCCATGAATGAGGATCAATTCCCGAAGGGGAAACATACGCCGACATTTATACCTCAGGATGTCAGACGATCGTTCGGACTGCCATTTTTCGGAGAAAGGGAGGCCGTTTTTGCCTACCATTTTTACAGGATGGTGTCGAACAGCCGCAATATTACACTTCTCTATTCGGGAGTAAAACCCGGAGCGATGGCGGGAGAGAGAAGCCGGTTCATCGACCAGATCCTACTTGAATACGGAGAATACAATAAAAAAGCGGACATCGATCAGGTGAGCGCGGATTTCAGCATTAATATAGGCCTCCCGCCTTTGATCACGGTAAAAAAGAACGGTGAAAACCTGGAAAAGATCAGGAAAATGACATTCTCACCCACCTCTCTCCGGACCTGGATGGAGTGTCACCTCAGATTCTGGTTCCAATATGTATTGAGGCTGAAGGAAGAGTCAGAAACAGAAGATGCCCATGATCCTGCTAAATTCGGATCCATTGTCCACAAAGTACTCGAAAAGATCTATAAGAAAAAAGCAAATATAAGTCTGGATAGAAATTTCTATTCAAATCTCAGTTCAGAACATATCGACAAAATTATTCACGATTCATTTCTGGATGAAAACATAGTTGAGACCGAAACCGGGCTCAACAGGATCACCTTCGAGGTCATCAAAAAATTCACGGGGAAGTTTCTGGCAGACGAAGAGGAGGAACTCCCTTTTAATATTAACTCGCTTGAGAACAAAATAGAGGAAGTGGCATTTGAATTCAACGCTCAAGGGAGAAAGGAGTCGGTTAAATTAAAAGGGATCATTGACCGGATCGACACTAAGGGAAAAATTACCAGAATCATTGATTATAAAACAGGAAAAATTGAAAAACTTGAGATCACAAAGGAATTGAGTGAGATCGATTTTATAAAGCATAAAGAGGTCTTCCAATTGATGTTCTATGCACTCCTTTTAAAAAATAATAAGATCCTGGACCATGGGTTTAAGCTGGCTATCTACCCGTTTAAAACCCTCTCAGACCAACTCACTTTTGTCAAACTTAATGGAAAAGAGCTCTTTGAAAGATCAATTCTCGCAGAATTTGAAACAATACTTTCATCGATCCTAACAGATATATTTGATCCTGAAATACATTTCACACAGACTGAGGATGAGAAACTCTGCAGGTACTGCCTCCACAAAAACATCTGCGAAAGATCACCGGGAAAAAATACATTTTAGCTTGCTAACATTTACCACATTCGGAACAGGGACTTTCCTCCAACAGCTTTTTCAACATCTTTTCAGCATTTGTATTCTTCGGATTTAATTTCAGTGACTTTTCATAACACTTTATTGCTGAAGAATTGTTTCCTGATTCCATATATGCTTTACCGAGAGAATCATAAAGGTTTGCATCATCCGGAGAGAGAACGATCCCGATTTTAAGAACCAATACTGCATCACCGGGCCGGTTATAGTGGATCATTTTGTAAGCCAGACAATTGAGCCTTTTGATCACATATTTTTTGTTTTTTTCGTATTCAATTTCCAATTCATCTTCAAATTTTCTGAGATCCGGAGTTTCTTCATTTTTCAGGTAGTTAAATAGTCGGGTATAGACCGATATTTTTACCATCTTATCCTTAGCCTCCTCAAACTGAATACCTGATAATAAAACAAGCACAAAACAAATTGATAAACCGATTATTCTATTTTTATTGCTCATGATGCTCTCCCGGAAGATTTATTTTAAAATTAAATAGCTAATACATCAACTATTAACAAAGATCCCGGCATTATCCACCTGACAGAAAACAAATCCTTAAGAATCAATCACAGTTGACCCACGAGTAAAAAAAATATAGAATTGAAGTATGGAAATCCCGGAACTCAAAAGCAAATATGGAGAACTGAAGCAGAAAGCTGAAGATCTCAGGGGGTTTCTTTGACTTCGGGAAAAAGCACACCCGGTTAAAAGAGATAGAGGAAGAATTCCTCGATTCATCTATATGGAACGACCCGAAACGTTCAGCTCCTCTTCTTAAAGAAAAAAAAAGACTTGAGAACCAGCTGAAAGTAGAGGACAAATTTAATTCAGGAATCGACGATATGGAAACATACTTCGATCTTGCAGAGGAAGATCCTGATATTGCCACCGAAATTGAATCTGAACTTAACAAGTTTGAAGAGTTTATTGATGAAACTGAAACACAGAATTATTTGAGCGGAGAAAGCGATATTAACAATGCTTTTCTCACGATCCATCCGGGAGCTGGTGGAACTGAGAGCCAGGACTGGGCAGAAATGCTTCTTAGAATGTATCTGAGATTCGCAGAGAGGATGGATTTTAATGCGAAGATAATAGAAATTCTCGCAGGTGAAGAGGCAGGAATAAAAAGTGTTACTGTCAGGATCGAAGGAGACTATGTATTCGGATACCTTAAACGCGAGATAGGTGTCCACAGACTGGTCAGAATATCCCCTTTTGACTCAAATAAAAGACGCCACACATCTTTTGCCGCTGTATTCGTATACCCGGAGGTTGATGACTCTATTGAGATCGAAGTTGATCCGAAAGATCTGAGAGTTGATACTTACAGAGCTTCCGGTGCCGGGGGACAGCACGTAAACAAGACCGATTCGGCCATAAGGATCACCCACATTCCGACAAACATTGTTGCTCAATGCCAGAGTGAACGTTCCCAGCATCAGAACCGGGACCGGGCAATGAAATTGTTGATGTCAAAGCTATACGATAATGAGATGAAAAAAAAGATGTCGGAGAAAGATAAACTGGAGAACTCAAAAGGTGACATAGCCTGGGGGAACCAGATCCGCTCATATGTCCTTCACCCCTATCAGAGCATCAAAGACCACAGAACCGATTTGGAGATAGGCAATACCCAGAAAATTCTTGACGGGGATATTTTCGAGTTTATTAAAGCAGCACTAAAAAAAATCAAGTAATATTTCAATATTTTCTATACTTTGTTGAAATATACAAATTTTCCAGTCATTATCATTTATATGGCCAAATTGTTTGTAATTCCGTTCATCACAAGTCTGACAACACTAAACCTGCTTAATATCGCTAATTATTGCGATGATCTTATAGGCCCGGCAGTAATTATAACATCTGGTATCTCGCTTACATCTTTCATTTTTAAAAAATACACTTTTTCAATATATTTAACATCTTTTGCCATTTCCCTTCTTATCGGTCATATGTTTCTGGAAAAAAGGGAAATATTCTATGCAAAAAAATCGTTGGATATAGAAAGTGAACAATATTTAAAAATAAGAGGGAAAGTTCTAAGCTTCCCTGTAATAGGAGATTCCAAATCAACAATAATTTTAAGAACAGAGAATATCTATAAAAAAGGGAATGTAAACAGTTCAGGTATTGTTTTACAGATAAATATAAACGGGGACCTGGGTTATTTATGTATGGGGGACACGGTCATAGTAGATACTACCATCAGAAAATCACGGCCTTCTCTGAATTTTTTTACTCCAAAATCTGAATCGTATCTCCTTGCAAACGGTATCCACTTCTCCGGCTATTCCAAATCCGCCCTATTTATAGAAAGGATAAAAAATTCCGGGATTTTATTCCGTACAGCAGGATGGATAAGAGAAAAGTAAGAAAACTGATCGAAAAGGAGTACCTGAAAAACGGGGGTGGATTGGAGAGAGAGGGGCAGATGTTGGAGGCTCTTCTTCTCGGTGACAGAGGACGGATCTCATCTGAAGTTAAAGAGATTCTCCTTGAAACCGGAGTATTCCACCTATTTGCAATATCTGGTGCTCACATAGGGATAATTGCACTATTAGTATTGTTTATACTCAGAAGAACAAGGATAAAAGAGAGGGGTAGATATCTGATTTTAATATCCATACTCCTGCTATTCCTACTCATAACAGGGTTCAAAGTATCTGCTGAGAGAGCAGTCTTGATGGCAGTTCTGTTTTCGATATCAAAGATATTCTACCTCAGAGCGGATCCTGTCAACATTCTCTCATTTACCGGCCTGATTCTCCTTATAATCAACCCCTGCAGTTTTCTCGATCCCGGTTTTAATCTCACTTTTCTGACAACTGCCGGAATAATTTCCGGAAGAAAAATATTCTTCCGAGATGACAAAAAGAAGAACTCATACTTAAAAGAAGCTGCTGCTGCCAACCTCAATGCAGCAGTCTGCTCCATCCCGGTTTCTCTTTTCTTTTTTTTGAGATACTCCTTCACCGGTATCCTTTCAGGGATAATTCTTCTTCCCCTCACTGCTGCAATTATGATTTTCTCTCTCCCGCTGCTTCCCCTTTCGATCTGCCCCATTCTACCTGCAGATCCTTTAATCTTCCTTTCAGACACATTGCTTAAAACCTTTTTCTTCCTGGCAGGATCATTTTCAGAAGTCTTAGGTCTTTCCATCTTCAGGCCTCCCCCATCAGTAATATTACTATTGTTTTTTTTCATTTCTTTCTTTTCTTTGTGTTATTTATCCAGGTGCAGGTATATTAATTTTTTTTTATTTTTTTTGACCGCTTCACTCCTCTTCCTCGCAATTCAAAGAGGGCCGCCATATAATCCGGACCATCCTGAGATATATTTTCTCGATGTCGGGCAGGGTGATTCCCATATTATTGTTTTCCCGGGAGGTGATTCTCTTCTTATAGACGGAGGTGGTTCAGGGTTCGGTGATTTTGAGGTGGGGAAACAGATCGTACTCCCGTTTATTCTTAAAAAGGGGATCAGAATCAGATGGATCGCTGTTTCTCATTACCACCCCGACCACTGCAGAGGTATTAATGAAATAGTCAACATTCTCAGCCCCAAAGAGGTCTGGATCTCATCTGCACCGGATAACAGCAGTATATTTGACACCTTGTCAGAAAAATGCAGAGACTCAACAAAGTTAAGGAAGGTAGCTTCCGGATTCAGATTAAGTTACGGTGGGTCACTAATCGAAATTTTATATCCATTCAAAGTTCTGGAACCTTTTTCAACAAAAAATGACCATTCGCAGGTTATTAAACTGACAACAGGAGACCACACTGTCCTGTTTACAGGAGATATAGAGACAAATGCGGAAAATGCTGTAATAAAAAAATATGGAATTAATCTCAAATGCAGTATATTAAAAGTCCCTCATCACGGTTCAGCAACATCTTCTTCATATAATTTCCTCCGGATGTGCCTTCCTGATAACGCTGTATTTCCACTTGGATACAAGAACAGTTTCGGGTTCCCTGACAGGGAAGTACTTTTAAGATACAGGCTGTTCAAAACGAAATTATTTTTTACATCTGAACACGGAGGAATATTGGCAAGGTTGAAACCTGGAACTATTGAGTTCAAAGTATCAAGATTTGAAAGACAACCAAATGTTAAATTTTAACTTTTACTGTCCGGACACTTTTATTATTACAGGCTTAATTCTACTCAGGACGGGCTCGTTTCTTGATTTCTTCGGGAAACTCTATTAATATTATTTATTATGAAAGACAAAAAAATTCTTATTGTTGATGATGAAGGATATATATGCGATCTTGTTGTAGATTTTCTTGCATTTGAGAATATTGCAGGTGTAAAAGCACGTGATTTTGAATCCGCCATCGAAGAAGCCGGAAAAAACAAATTTAAACTTATAATTTCCGATGTTAACATCGGGCAAAACAGTGTCGAAAAATTTATTTTAGATTTAAGAGAAAAGAATATAGATACAGCTGTGGTTTTAATGACGGGCGATCACAGAATTGATGAGAAGTTTGCTGCGGGTATAGGAGCTATAGGAATAATACATAAGCCTTTCCAAGTAACCCCTTTTCTGGCCAGCATCAAAACTTTTCTGGAGACAAAATGAAGAAAATTTTTATTACTCTGCTGCTCGCATTTTCTTTTATATTGGGTTCGGCAGAAATACTGGAATACAGTAAATTAAAAAAAGGGATGGAGGGGGAAGGTAAGACAATTTTCAGAGGCACTGAAATTGAAACCTTCAAATTCAAAATATTGGGATTCCTGAAAAATTTTTCACCCGGGAAAAATCTCATAATAGCAGAATTATTTTCGCCGGAACTAAAGGGGATCGGTGTTATAGCAGGTATGTCCGGGAGCCCGGTCTACATCGACGGAAAAATAATCGGTTCCGTATCTTACGGCTTCAACTATTCAAAGAAACCAATTGCAGGAATAACACCGATCGAAGATATTGTTAAGGTAAAAGATTATGATACTCCCGAATACACAATAGATATTTCAGACATAAAAGTTCAATTTGACAAAGAAAATGTTAAAAACATAAAAAGCAGACTGAAACTTGAATTATCCCGCCGGATAAATCCTGCTTCGGGAGGAGATTTTCTGCCTATTGGGCTCCTTTCCACAAGCAGAGGGATAATGGGAGAAGCAGATACCCTGCTCAGGCCTCTTTTCACTCCGACAAACAACCTGAAACTGGACAGCAGCAAACAGGAACAGATCCCCGGGGACAATTCAATCCATGGTGCTGAAGCAGTTTCCATACCTCTGGTGAGAGGTGATTTTGAATATTCATCATCAGGAACTGTGACATATACGGAAGGTAAAAAGGTTTATTTGTTCGGGCACCCATTCTTTAATCTGGGAAGAGTTGAGTTCCCTATGCATAAAGCTGAAGTTGTTTCAGTCGTCCCATCCTACCAGGAGTCTTTTAAATTGTCATCAACCGGTAAGATGATCGGCTCCATCACACAGGACAGGTTCTCAGCTGTAATGGGAGAGACCGGAAGGAAACCGTATATGATCCCCCTGCAGGTGTTCTTCAGCAACAGAAACCGGAAATTCAACGTTGAAATGGTAAATCATCCCCTTCTGACACCTGCCATGTCCCAGATATCAATAGCCAATATTTTTATGACCGAGATCCAGCAGTATGGATTCAACTCGATAAATGTTGACGGGAAAATATATATTGAAAACGAGAAAAATATAATAATAAACGATATGTTCAGCGGAGGAAATTCTTATAACGAATTCGCCGATCTCCTCCTTGCAGTGAATTTTTTCATAATGAACAATAAAGAGAAGCAGATTAAGATCCAGAAAATGGATTTTAATGTCACCGTATCGGAGACGATCAAAAAGGGAGAGATTATAAATGCCCTTATAAATAAAAATGTTTTTAAACCCGGCGAACTAATGGATATAAAGGTCCTGATAAAAAATGAAAGGGGAGATCTCACAGTGGAGTCCATACGCCTTAAAGCTCCCATTCTAAAGGACAATTCGGAATTCACCCTTCTGATCGCCGACAAAAATGAGATAGGGAAATTTGAATCGAAGAATATAAAATCATCATTCTTCCCTTCAACCCTTAACTCTTTGATCAGGGCAATAAACAACCTAAGAAAAAACAACAGGATCTATATAAAAATGACAACACCTAACAAGGGAATGTTCTTC
Source organism: uncultured bacterium (assembly GCA_942492175.1). Taxonomy (GTDB): domain Bacteria; phylum Acidobacteriota; class Aminicenantia; order UBA2199; family UBA2199; genus UBA647. The sequence goes on along the minus strand of CALODR010000009.1, from coordinate 189,996 downwards.
AAGGGATATGAGTTCTCGAATCTCCCTTCCGGTCTGAGAAATCTCTACAATTATAACTCTGCTGAAAAAATTCAGACTGAAATAAAATATTCCTCGCTTGAGGACTTTCAAATGGAAGTTCCGGTTATTATAACCGGGAAAAAAGTGTTCAAATTGAAGATCAGAGAGAGGTAAAATGAACAAAAAGATATCGATCATATTTATGATCATACTTTCACTATCAATCCTACATTCCGTTCAGGTCAGGAAGAAGGATGTTGCAGATTACTCAAGTTTTGAAAAAGGGACATTTGTCGACACAGGGCTGAAAGATAACGGAGAATTGTTCATCTCATTGAAAAGCTCCAGGATAAAAGGTCCCGGCAAAGAGTACTATCTCGGATGTGACATTTCCATATCAGGAGATATCTATCTGGGGACGGGGCATAACGCTTCACTTTTCAGAATCAGTAAAGATGGAAAAGTAACAGAAATGTTTAAGGCCGAAGAGCCTGACATCTATGCTGTATTGTACGGTTCAGACAAACTCATTTATGCCGCATCCTCTCCAAGAGGGAAATTATTTCGTATATCCGGTCCTGAAAAATCAAAAGAATTTTTTAACCCCGACGAAAAATACATCTGGGATTTAAAGGAAGACAGGTCAGGTAATATCATCTGTGCGGTAGGAGGAAGCGGAGGTGTTTACAAAATCGATAAAAGCGGAAACTCCAGGAAATTATTTTCAGGCGACACCCATATCATGTCTTTGTTTATCTCGGCAGATAATTCCATCATTGCCGGAAGCGGCGGGAACGGAATCCTTTACAGAATAAATTCCGGAAAGAGCCAGGTGCTGTATGACACACCTTTTGAGGAGATCAACGGTATTTACGGAGATGATGAAGGCGATATCTGGTTCTCTGCCTCAAAAGAGGTGAAAAAAGGAAATTCAGGTTCAGGTAAAATGACATCCTTAACATTTCCGAAAGTAAAAATTATTCCGGAAAACAAGAGTGCATTATACCTCAGGCATCCAGGGGGTGAGATCGAAGAATTGTGGTCATCAACTGATGAACAGATCTATTCTCTTGCACCGGATAAAAAGAACGGAGGAGTTCTTATCGGCACCGGGAACCGCGGCAGGATATACAGAGTGAAAAAAAACGGCAGCTATTCAATGATCTATGAAGGTGAATCTGCCCAGCCTTTCAGAATTCTCCCCGGGGCAGAAGGTTTTACAATAATCTACAATAACACATCATCTATAATAAAACTCGATAATTTTGCCTCTTCAAATGGCTCGTACATATCCGAGGTTTTCAACCTTGGTATTCAGAGCAATGCCGGAAGACTCTATTGGGATCCCATTAATGGTAAATCCACCTCGGTTTCTCTTTTTGTAAGATCGGGGAATACTGCTTCACCTGACCCAACATGGACAGAATGGTCTCCCCCCTTCAGTGACGGGAACAATTCAAATATTAACCGTTCAGGATACAAGTACTTTCAGATAAAGGTAATTCTCAATTCTTCACCGGAAAATAAAAATCCGGGAATATCAGGATTCCGTTTCTTCTATGCTCAGAAGAACCTCAAACCTGAGGTCAGAAGAATAAGGGTAAGGATACCATATCAAGAGAGTAAAAATACTGACAAAAAAAAACCTGCGGTTACAGCCAAGAATAAATTGAATGTTTCATGGGATTCCGATGATCCGAACGATGATGAACTAAAGTTCTCTCTGTCCCTAAAAAAAATCTCCGGTAAACAATGGTTCAGTTTAAGGGAAGATATCACTACATCAAAAACAGAAATTAATACGGAATTATATGAAGATGGCGATTATATCCTGAAAGTTACAGCGGATGACTCTTTATCAAACTCACCTGACACTTTCAAAACAGACACTGAAATATCCAGAAAGTTTACAATTGATTCAACAGCACCTGTTCTTTCAGATTTTCAATCAACAGGAGAATTTCTTTCCTTCAGAGTATCAGACAAAAACTCTGTTATTTTAAGAGTCCTGTATTCATTTACAGGAGAGAAATGGTTCCCGCTTGATCCTATCGATAAGATCAATGACTCCGGGAGTGAAAATTTTAAACTTTCAAAAAAGGTAACTAAAGGTAAAAAAATAATATTTATAAAGATCGAAGATGAATTCAAAAATTCCAAAGTTTTCCAGAAGGAATTATAGGGGATAATAATGAAGATACACGAATACCAGGCAAAAAGCCTTTTCCGGAAATATTCAATTCCTGTTCCCGAGGGTTACATGGCGGAAGAAAAAGAATCCGCTATGACAATAGTAAAGAAACTTGGGTTCCCATGTGTTATTAAAGCCCAGGTACATGCCGGAGGGAGAGGAAAAGCCGGAGGGGTCAAATTAGCCCGGAATATGGAAGAAGCCAAAGATCATATAAAATCGATCCTGGGTATGAATCTGGTTAGCAAACAGACCGGCCCGGAGGGGCAATTGGTAAGAAAGATCCTTGTTGAACAGGGCCTTAATATAGTAAATGAGCTTTATCTGGCTATAATTATTGACAGAGAAAAAGAGATGCCGGTAATAATTGCATCAACTGAAGGCGGAATGGAAATTGAAGAGGTCGCTGAGAAAACTCCGGAGCTGATACACAAAGTGCATATTCACCCGGTAACCGGAATATCCCCATTTCATGCAAGAGAATTATCTTTCAGCCTAGGTCTCAACAAGGTCCAGCAGAAAAACTTCACAAAACTTCTCTTTAATTTGTATAAGCTGTTTATCGAAAAAGATGGATCTCTTGTGGAGATCAATCCTCTTATAATAACTGATACTGATGAAGTGATTGCCCTCGACGGCAAGATTAATTTTGACGATAACGGACTCTACAGAAATCCGGATGTTCTGGAAATGAGAGACATTGACGAGGAGGATCCTCTCGAAGTTGAGGCATCAAAGTTTGATCTAAACTATATTAAACTTGACGGTAACATCGGATGCATGGTAAACGGAGCAGGCTTGGCAATGGCAACAATGGATATTATAAAATTTTACGGAGGGGAACCTGCAAACTTCCTTGATGTCGGTGGCGGAACTTCTGAAGAAAGGGTCAAAGAGGCATTCAACATTCTTTTATCCGACTCAAACGTTAAAGCTGTTTTTGTAAATATTTTCGGCGGAATTGTCAGGACAGACCTTGTTGCTAACGGAATAGTAAATGCCCTGCGCGATGTTGAACTCAAAATTCCGATAGTAATAAGGCTCGTCGGGACTAATGAAGAGGAAGGGAGAAAGATCATAGAAAATTCAGAAATGAATTTTATCGCTGAAACAAGCCTCCCTGTTGCGGCAAAAAAAGTTGTCGAAGTGTTGAGAGGTAATTGAAATGGCTATTTTACTTAATAAGAACTCAAAAATTGTAGTACAGGGATTTACAGGAAAAGAGGGGAGTTTCCATTCGGGACAGATGATAGAATACGGCACCAAGGTAGTGGCAGGAGTTACACCCGGTAAGGGGGGAACCACTCACATGGAAATACCTGTTTTTAATACTGTTGCGGAAGCTGTAAAAGCAACAGGAGCAAATGTCTCGGCTATTTTCGTTCCGCCTCCCTTTGCTGCGGATGCAATACTTGAGGCTGCCAGCGCTGGTGTCGACCTAATAATCTGTATAACAGAAGGGATCCCTGCCGTAGATATGATTAGGGTCAAGAACTTTATCAGGACAACATCTTCAAAACTGGTAGGGCCGAATTGCCCCGGTGTTATATCTCCCGGTGAATCAAAAGTGGGAATAATGCCGGCAAACATCCATAAGAAGGGGAAGATAGGGATAGTATCCAGATCAGGAACCCTCACTTATGAAGCGGTAAATCAGATCACCAAGATCGGAATGGGACAATCCACTGCAGTAGGGATCGGCGGTGATCCGATCATCGGATCAAATTTCATTGATATTCTGAAACTGTTCAAAGAAGATGACGAAACTGATGCGGTTGTTATGATAGGAGAGATTGGCGGAAATATGGAAGAAGATGCGGCTGAATATATAAGTAAAGAATTTAACAAGCCGGTAATCTCATTTATTTCCGGACAAACTGCACCTCCGGGTAGGCGAATGGGCCACGCTGGAGCGATTATATCAGGAGGGAAAGGTACCGCTAAGGAAAAAATGAGAACATTGAGTGAAAACGGCATTCACGTAGTTGAAAATCCTGCTGATATTGGAGATATGGTTAAAAAAATTCTATCTTAGGCTGTACAATATAGGTATTAAAAATCCCAAAATGATATAATCAAAGTGTCGAGAAATAAACAGGAGGGATAATGAGTAGAAAAAATCAGGGAAAACTCACAATTACAGGCATTATTGTAATAATTTTGATTATTTATGCTGCTTTCGCTGCCATTCAGATCATAACTGCAAAAATCACTGAAGGCGAAATTGAAAAGAAAGTAACGGACAGGTTGGGAAGAGAGAGGAGATATTCTCTTTCCGAAAGTGAAGCTGAAGATTATATTTACGATATCCTCTCTAAACAGAAAGATATAATATTTGGTGAAGCTGAAGAGGATAAGATCGTAGTAACTATTGATGCAGATAAGAAAACCCTCTCCTACTATTTCGAATATTCTATTGAAACAAACCTCATATTTACAAAAAAGGTTAAACGGGTGCGGGTAGACAAATCGATGCCCAGCTACAAATAAATAAAGATATGAACCAGGAAGCTGGTGATCAGGCCAGCATAAAACTGTTTACGGGATTTATAGCTTCAGTTTTTCTTGCCGTAATGATGATGGAGCTAAAAAGTATTTTTATCCCGTTTTTCATGTCCCTTCTTCTCTACTTTTTATTTAATGGTGTTGTCAGCAGATTGATCTATTTCAGAATTCCGAAGGTCATTGTCCTTACATTTCTGCTGATATTTATTTTTATTGTATTATATTTTTTCGGAATGCTGATGTTCACAGGTGTCTCATCTTTCATTGAGCAGTTCCCTTCCTATAGTGCTAAAATATCTTCTATATTCAAAGATCTGACATCAAAACTCAACATACCTCTCGAAGAGGTGCAGAATCAGATAAATACACTGGACTGGACAAAGATTGTTGAGAAAGGGACATCATTCATCTCTTCCACTTTCGGCTCCTTTGCCAGCTTTATTGGAAATCTGATATTTATTCTGATATTCCTGATCTTCATGCTCGGAGGAAGAGACGGGCTTGTAAAAAGAGTTAACAAAGCTTTTAAACAGGAGAAAGCAAAAGAATTGATGTTCATTTTAAGATCCATCGAAAATCAGGTCCAGCATTATCTTGTCCTGAAAACAGTTATAAGTCTCCTTACTGCAGTAATAAGCGGATTCATCCTCTATTTTGGAGGCTTTGATTTTCTCCTTTTCTCAGTCCTTCTTATATTTGTACTTAATTTTATCCCCAACATAGGTTCGGTCATAGCAACTGCATTTCCGGTATTAACAGGGCTTATCAAATACGGATTTTCCCTCAGAGTACTTTTTGTCCTCGCAGGGTTAATGCTCACGCAGATGATCATTGGAAATGTACTTGAACCGAAAATCGCCGGAAAAAGTCTGGACCTTTCACCTATAGTAATATTGCTTTCATTAATATTCTGGGGATATATCTGGGGGATCATCGGAATGATACTTGCAGTACCGTTAACCTCTGCACTGAAAATAATCTTCAGCCATATTGAAATATTGAAACCAATAGCAGATCTTATTAGTTCAGACTGAAAGGACCTTTATTGACTATTAATACATCTAACGTTAAAATAAACCAGTGAGAAAACTCATACACTTCAGTTTGCTTCTCTTAGTGTTCACAACAATACATTCGGCAATAAGGGTAAGTAATTTCACACTTCTTAACGGACTGACTGTTCTCCTTTCTCCGGACGATAAGGCAAATTCTGTATGCGTCCTCACCTATCATAAGAACGGTGTGGTTAATGACCCGCCAGATATCCGGGGAGCATCATATCTTTATCAGAGCCTTATGTTTCTGGAAACAGATAACCTATCCCCCTATGAAAGGGTAAGGTTTATAATGAAGAACGGAGGGAGAAGCAGCGGGAAGGTTAATTATGACAACTCGGTATTTTATCAGGTAGTCCCGGATTCAGACCTTAATTATGCACTATGGCTTGAGAGTGAAAGGCTCCAAAGGCTCAAGCTGACAGACACAAAAATAGTCGGTCAGAGAAAAAAAGTTTACGACAGGATCTACAGGTTCACTAACCGCAGCATCTACTTCCGTTCAAGTGAATGGGTAAGAAAGGAATTGTACAGGGATTCAGTTTATAGTACACCCCTTTATGGTGACTTAGAAAAACTCAACACTTTTGACACAGGGAGGATAAAAAGGTTATACAGATATTTTTCAAACCCTTCAAATATAATTCTTGTTATCTCGGGAAAATTTGATGAGGAGAATATCAGAGAAAAAGTTGAGAGATACTTCGGCGGCCTCGAATCAAACTCAATTCCTTTAAAAAATCCTGTAGCCGTATCCATTAGTGAGGGATATAAATATCAAAATTGGATGAGAGAAGTAATCCCGGAAAATTTTATACTGATAGGATTGAGAGCTCCGTCTAAATTGAGCCTGGACTATACATATTTCAAGCTCCTTGTTTATTACCTTGTGGACGAGAGAATATCTAAATTGGAAAGGATCATTAAAAGCAGTCTGAAAATGGACGTAAATCTTTCTTACGATTTCTCTGACAATATTGGGGCTAATTCCCTCATAATAAAAGTCTCTTCAGTAAAAAGAGCCGAACTTGAGAGAGTCAGATTCTATATCAGGAGATTGTTCGATATGCTTATGACTGACAGGCTGACAGCATCAGAACTAAAAAGTATAAAATCACTTATGGAGATAGATTTTTTGAAAAGCCTGAGAAAACCGGAAACCAGGAGTCTGATCCTGGCAGAAAACTATCATATGTCAGGTAATCTGGATTACGGGAACATGTATCTTAAAAGGGTAAAAAAAATCAATTCTTTTGATATAGTCAGGATAAGTAAAAAATATCTTAAAAAGGAGAATATGGTAATTCTGAATGTTTTTTCAAAATAAGTTCGATACCGGGTTGATAATTATATCAATTTTAATTATCACCAGTTTTCTACCTTCTTACACTTTAGGACAATCACTGGAACAGACCAATTCAAAAGGGCTGAGGATTAACCTCGTAAAAGACAGTTCGATGCTGTTCAATCACGCAGAGATAGTGGTCTATTATTCTGAGATCAAAGATCCCACTGTCCCTTACCTCACACTTATGAATATATTTGATGACGAGATCAATGACCCCCAATCCGGGATTCTTAATACTTTATTCAAAATGGGAAACGATTACAAGATTGAATACAATATCGACCATTTTATAATCAAGCTTAACTTTCTCTCTGCTGACACCAATCTGTTCGTAAGTTTTCTAAAGGGATTATTCAGTTACAGAGCCTTCTCTCTTAAAAAATTTAATTACAGCACTAAGAATTTTTGGGATTTATTTAAAAGAAATGATGAATGGAAAAAAATTATTGCAGCCCAGATAGCCTTCAGCAAAATGTTCAATCAGGACCACCCGGGACAATTTCTCGTCACAAATAGAAATCCCGGAAGTCTGAATCTTTCTCACATAAGGTCCTTTTATAAATACAATTACACGCTTCCAAACTCATATATTACAGTTCGCGGAGATATAAAACCATACTTTGTATTTGGCTTAGTTGAGAAAGCATTTAGAAACTTCAAAAACCTTAAGCCGAGCTACCAGAAATTCAATTATGACAGATACAATTCAGACAGAAAAGTTGTAATAGTGGATGACGGAACAAACAATACTCCCAACATCTACTGGATAGACCCGATTCCCCCTTCCGGTAACATTGATCATTATCATGCCAGAGTTGTCAACAATTTACTTTTCGGATACCCGCTCGGGAGAATATCAGGAAATGCTTCTGCCGCAGGGATCAAAGGTTTTAATATCTCATCAAAGATCCATCACCACAGAAATATTTCAATAGTCTGCAGAAAAATAAGGATAAGTTACAAAGATATAGAAAAGTTTATTTTTATCGCCGATAACAATATCAGTAAACTTGGAGTCGGAAGGATAAACAGGAAAGAATACCTTGATAACTACAACTTTGTTTTTCATAAGGGAAAAATCGATTTGGACGATTATTCTCAAAAAGCAAGTGACCTGATCACCCACTCTTTCAAAAGCTCCTCAAATATCCTGACCAGAAACAGTCAGGAGAAACTTCTGAAAGAGCTTAGTTATACAAATTTCACAAAAATACTCTCAGATCCATCAGGGAAATATATATCCAACAGAAACAGGAAGAAGGGGATAATAGTTATTTTCGGAGACGCTGAAACAATAAAAAAATCTCTAAGAAATATAAAACCTGAAGTTATAATTATCCGCTAAAAATCCGCGTTTTTCGGTGTCCTCGGGAAAGGGATCACGTCACGTATATTTTTCATTCCGGTCAGATACATGATTAACCTTTCAAATCCCAGGCCGAATCCGGAATGGACAACCGAGCCGAATCTTCTCAGATCGAGATACCACCAATAATCCTCTTCATTGAGACCCATCTCATCGATCCTCTTTTTAAGGGTCTCATGATTCTCTTCCCTCTGGCTCCCCCCGATTATCTCTCCGACTCCCGGAACAAGCAGGTCCATTGCCGCAACTGTTTTTTCATCTTTGTTAAGTTTCATATAAAAAGCTTTAATCTCTTTCGGATAGTCAATAACAAAAACAGGTGCATTAAAGTGCTTCTCTGTCAGATATCTCTCATGCTCAGTCTGCAGATCGATCCCCCATTTCACAGCGAAATCAAATTTTTCACCGGATTTCAGAAGAATATCTATTGCTTCAGTGTAAGTTATCCGCTTGAATTCAGATTCAACAATCTTAGTCACCTTATTAATTACTCCCGGCTCAATGAATTTTTCAAAGAATGCCATCTCTTCAGGAGCATTCTCCAGGATATAACTGAAAATACTTTTTATCATTTCCTGAGCAATATTCATATTGTCGTTAATATCAGCAAATGCCATCTCCGGCTCAATCATCCAGAATTCTGATGCATGTCTCTGAGTATTTGAATTCTCTGCTCTGAAAGTCGGTCCGAATGTATATACATTCCTGTATGCCCACAAGAAATTCTCAACGGCAAGCTGACCTGAAACTGTGAGATTTGCCTCCTTCCCGAAAAAATCTTTAGAATAATCGATCTCCTTATCCTCATTGCGCGGTATGTCCCGTAGGTCGAGAGTAGTCACTTTGAACATCTCACCGGCACCTTCTGCATCACTTCCGGTAATTATCGGTGTGTGAACATATACAAATCCTTTCTCTACAAAGAATTTATGAATGGCAAATGCAAGAAGGCTCCTTATCCTGAAAACAGCAGCAAATGTATTTGTCCTTGGCCTGAGGTGTGCTATCGTTCTCAGGAACTCCAGTGTATGTCTCTTTTTCTGGATCGGAAAATCGTGATCTGCAATGTTCAGAATTTTTACTGAGGAGGCCTTTAATTCGAAATCCTGATTTGCTCCCGGAGATTCAACTATTGTCCCGTTTACTTTCAAGGATGAACCGATTGTTACTTTCGAAAGTTCTTTAAAGTTTTTGAGATCTTCTTCAAAAACAACCTGAATGGTTCTGAAATGGGTTCCGTCATAAAGGACAATAAATCCAAAATTCTTAGAGACCCTTAAGCTCCGGACCCATCCTGAAATTTCTACTGTTTTACCTATATAAGGCTTAAAGTCTTTGTAAATGTCTCTAAGAACGTCCATTTTCGCTCTCCTTTTGAATCCCGTCGGGAAGTTCTGAATATTTTATTAAATAAACCGCATCATTTCAAGTAAAGATGCAATGAGATTTAATATTGAAATTTATTACTTAAAAATTTATCATTAATTATAACAGGAGGAAATATGGTCGAACCCATGATAAAAGAATCAAAAATAAATTTTAATGATACCGTTAAACTGATCGAAGAATTACTCAATGCCGAAGGATTTGCACTAATGGCGTCCAAGAACATTGATGAGGTAATAAAAAGCAAACTCGGAGTAAAAGATTTTTCGAGATATACAATAATTCTCGCATGCAAACCTGAGCTCGCCAAAGCAGCTCTTAATGTATCGAAAATGTCAGGGTTTTTATTCCCCTGCAGTTTTGTAGTTTATGAAGAGGACGAAAAAGTAAAGATCGGACATGTTTCCATAATGAAGATCATTCCTGACATCGGACTTGCACCACTGTCAAAAATGGCACCGGTAATAGAAGAGACCGGAGGTTATATCAGGAAGATCTGGGAAAAACTTTAGTAACCTATTTATTACATCTGCAGTTCTCATCACATTTATGGTGAACATTCATGTTTTTTCCGAACTCTTTAAGAAAACATTTACATTGTTCCTTATCCATATGTTTTTTGTAGATCAATAATTGATCTATCGTATTCAATTGTATTTTTTTTTGAATATTACTGATGGTATTGATACACTCTTCTATTTTTACTTTGTCGTTGTCTTCCGAATTCAGCAGGTTATAGAGATCCTGTCTGCATTTCGCCAATTCATTTTCAAGCTTAATATTGTCATTGATAATTTCGGATGATTCCTCATTTATCTTTTTTTTCTGAAAATCATTTAAGTGAAATGCCGGGAGCTTTTTATTGTCAGTATGTCTGTCAGATCTGAGGTGAAGAATAAATACTATATTAAATATAAATGAGAAGAGGAAAAACAAAAAGAATAATTTACGTTTCATCTGACAGCCTCCCTGAAAGCAGTAACAATACTTCCCGGACTCTCAACCGAAAAAACCGCAGCATTCAGTAGCTGATCTCTTCTTGGAATCTCATCAGTTTTAAAAGTATTTATCAAGAACATACTTGCAGACGCAAAAACAAATATGAGAAGTAAATAGGCCATGCCTAACCGTCCCACTTTAAGATAAAACCTTTCCCCGCTAACTCTTTTCTGCATCAGCAAAGAAGACGGAGGGATAGAGTGGGGGACCAGATCCTCTATCAGGTTATTATAATCTTCTGAGATTGTTCTTAACTCTTCATTAAATTCCATCTTACTTCTCCTCTAATTTAGACACTAAGACTTTATAAATCATGCTATATATTTCCTTATTTTTTTCATGGATTTAAATATTAGAGATTCAACTGCCGAAATGCTTGTATCCATTAATTCGGCAATCTTCTTCTGCTTTATTTTTTCAAAATGGAAAAAATAAAAAGCTGTTCTTTCACGTTCGGATAATTTATCCATTGCCACTTCAAGTTTTTTTAACTTCAGGGCCTTTTCCTGATCCGCTTCATTTTTCTCGGCAGGGTCATCTCCGGGATCAGATAAAAATTTCGATGAATCCCTCAGGTCATCCTCAAAAGAAATAAATTTAACGATCTTTTTCCTTCTAAGGTAATTATTTATAGTATTAAGTGCAATCCTGTATATCCAGGTATATATATCGGATTTATTTTGAAATGTGCCCAGGGAATTTAAAACCTTAAAGAATATATCATGGGTAAGGTCCTTTGCCTCCTGTTCATCCTTAAGCTGATAAAGGGCAAGTTTGTATATTTTCTGATAATAATTCTGCAGTAATTCATCCCTGTCCATCAGGGGAATAATATCCGATTGTTATAAAAAAATATACAAAAAAAGGCGGAACCGGAGTTCCGCCATTTTATTTTAAACTAACAACTATTTTTTTGAGCAGCCTTTTTTTGACTGTGTTTTATGAACTTTTGAATGGTCACTGCAATTTTTGCATTCAACTTTCTTCAGGTCTGTTTTGCAATTAGGGCATTTCCCTACTTTATCAGAAGTGAACTTACAGCCTTCTGAAGTACATTTATAAACAGGCTTGGCTTCTACCTTAACAAGGGCCATACCGCAATTTGGGCATTTTCCATCTTTTTCTGATGTATAGTTACAAGCCTTCATCGAGCACTTATAGGTTACGCCGCAATTACATTCTGCCGCCATCTTCTCAAATGCTGCCTTGCATTTTTCTCCGCATACATGAACTTTCTTCCCATGATGATCAACTGCTACACCTTTCCCTGCTTCCATCTTGTGTCCGCAAGCCGGGCACTTCGACATCTCTTTCTCACCGGAAAAAAGGCTGAAGTTAGCAGAAACTAGCAGTATCGAAAATATAACAACCATTAAAATTTTGACTCTTTTATCCATAAATTTCTCCTTTTGCATTCAGTATAATTGAATGCTTAATATATTCGACAAACGTAAATTATTAATCCTGCCTTTTTATTGGAAAAAAATCAGACTATGTATGAGAAAACTTCATAGATGCTGAAGAATTGTTTATAAATTTCCACACTGGAACCCAGGACGTTTTCAATTTCTTTATCTCCAGTCAAAAAAAAGATCACCTGAAGAAGATCTTCTGTAGAACTTCCGGTAGATGCTCTGAGTGAATCGGATGATGGATTTCCAAAAGGGCCGATACGATCAGTGAGGACGATCTTGCCATGAAGTGATACTCTGTCCTTACGGATCCCCTCATACCACATATCATCACTGCCGGTGATCAATTCAATATCTCCTTCAAGTTTGTCAATATCATATAGACCGTAAGGTATTTGAAATTTAAGGGACAAAAAATTGGTAAGATCAACAAACGGATTTACCTCGGGAAGCGGGTCACCCTTTTTCACCCTCCTCCATAACGCTTCGGAAGAAGGCCTGTATTTCGTCGGATCAACACCATAGGATCTATACAATTTCCTGGAGTTCTGATATCCGGATGGAAGTGATTCAGTATGAGACTGTCTGATATTTCCGGTTTCACTCTTTATATAGTCACGGATTTTCTTATTTGAAAGAACTGATATCTTATTAAAAATATTTATCCCCAGGACAATCTTCTCTTTCTGGAAATTAGTGATCCTGATCATTATTTTTGCTTATAATTTTAAATTGTGCGATCCCATCTTCAAACGATGAGAAGACGCCATCAAGCTGAAGCTCGTACAGCTTCTTCAGATAATCACCCATCTCAACTCCTGGACTAACTCCCAGCTTTATCAGGTCCCGACCCTGAATCAACGGTTTTATTGTTTCTTCAGTGATCTTTAATTCATCTTTTCTTGAAAAATACCATTTTGATATATCATCATAATCAGCAAATTTGAGTGGATCGGGTTCACGTGATTGTCTGTCTGCAAAATCGAGAAGTATCAGCAGATCATCCCGTCCGTCCATGTCCCGTAAAAGCCTTGAGAATGCCTTGAAACCGGTATCCTCCCTATTACTGTAAAGATCATATACCCGGTGATGATTTTTAATTAGTTTCAGGACAACATCTTTCAGCGGGAACTTCATCCTTGTGTCAATTTTAAGTTCATCAAAAACAGACTCAGCCAGGCCGACACCGATACTGTCGTGCCTGATTGATGTCACAGTCATTCTGCCTCTCTTGTACTCCCACTTTGTGGTAATAGGTTTCCCTATATCATGCAGAATAACTGACAGCAAAAGCGCCAGTTCTTCTTCACTGTTCAAACCTTTGATATCCGATATTTTTTTCCCTATATCAAGTGTAATCAGCATATGAATTAAAACCGTGTGATGACCGAACTCATCATTTTCAGGATGGAATTCCGAATCCTGTATGGTCAATGCCATCTTATAAATATCGGGATATAATTTTTCAAGAACAGTCAATTTGAAATATTCATGAATACCTTTTGAAGGTGAACCGGATTCAAGCAATAGTCTGAACAATTCCTCAGTGACCCGTTCCGGACTCAACTCACTCAGATCAACATCTCTCGCAACTTTATATATTTCCTCTTCTATTTCAAACCCTAGAACAGAGGAGAATCTTGCCGCTCTCAACAGCCTCAGAGGATCATCGGAGAAAGACTCAGGGCTTGTCATAGCAATGAGTTTTTTTTCTATCGCACTCCTGCCGTTAAAAGGATCAAATAATTCACCATCGCTCAATCTCATTGCGATCGAATTACAAGTGAAATCCCTTCTCCCGAGATCTTCTTCGAGAGTAACATCCTTCCCACTCTCTACTATAAAATTTCTATGAGCACTTGATCCTGTACTCCTTTTTTTATCCCTTCTCGGGATTGAGATATCGTAAGTTAATCTGTTTATTGTAAATTTAATAACGGCAAAACTTTTCCCTACAGTGCTAATTCTTCCATGATCTTTTAATATTTCCTCAAGTTCTGAATATTCAAAACCCGCAACCATCAGATCTATGTCTTTCCTGTTGTCAATTTCGCCTGTGATCAAAAGATCCCTTACTGCTCCGCCTACAAGATAAACATCTTTATCAAAAAGGGTTATAAACAGATCTTTATGGGGGAAGTTTTTCCCTTTAATTTCCATTTTTCGAAAATTTTTCAAAATATATCATTATATTCTTAAGGTCTGTATAATCATTTTCATCTATATCTTTTATATAAAGTGCAAAGATCACTTTCTTTACTGAATTCTCTATTCTCACGATTTTTAATGATCTGACATTGATTCTGTTCAGTGGTGTCACAATTAACACATTTCTGAATATCTGATCCTCGGGGATCACCCTGAAGGGAGATCTGAAGCTTACTCTGAAACCTGAAAGTGACATATCAACAACCTTCCCCTTAAGCCTTGTATACTCACTTTCACTCAATTTAACACTTACATTTATGTTCTCAGGGATCAGAACACGGGGCACAGATCTGAGGTCTTTTTCAGTTATTTTATATTTTTTACTGAACTCCCTGAAACGGGTGGTAATATTTCTCCCTTTTTTCTTTTCGAAGAAATAGAGTCCCCCGATAGAAATAGCTCCGACAGGTATAAGAAATGCAAAAATGATAATAATTATAGAATGTCCAGCCATAGTAATATGATAGAGATTTTCAATCTCCCTGTCAAATACACCCGGAAAGCAATTCATGTAGAATAACCTGCCAACTGACATTGACAATAAGTGTGTTTTTTTGTATCATATCCTCTAATTCGGAGGAAAATATGGCAAACCACAAATCTGCTATCAAGAAGTACAGACGGGATGAGAAGAAGAGACTGATCAACAAAATGAATAAGACCAAAATGAAGAATAGAATAAAGAAATTCAAAAAAGAGATAGAAGCCGGAAAAATAGAGGAAGCTAAAGCATTGTTTCCAAAGGTTATATCAGTTATTGATAAATCAAACACAAAAGGTACAATTCATAAAAAAACTGCTTCAAGATACAAATCCAGATTAACAGCCCTTCTTAACAAATCCGGATCATAATTACCTCACATACCCCTCCAAGGGTTTTTTTTTATGTCTCTGCCGAAAGGATATATCTCATTTAATCAGATAAGAACATACAGAAACTGCCCCCGGCAATATTATTTCAGTTATATAAAAAATATAAGGACTCCGATAAACGATAAAGTTTTCCTCGGAGTTATTTTCCATGATGCTGCCGATTTTTTTCTGAAAAGGAAAATAGAAGGAAAAACGCCGGACATTATTGAGATATCACAATATTTTACAGACACATTTGAGAAAATGTCACAGAATTCAGAAATAGTATGGAGTGAGAACAGGGAAAAATCTTATAAGAGAGGTCTCTCTTTCATCAAGTATTTTGCAAAAGAAATTGCACCGGGAATAAAACCCTTAATGACCGAAAAAGAGATAGAGTGTAACCTGCCCGATTCAGAGGTGAAAATCAGGGGAATAATAGACCTTGTTGAGGAAGATTTTTCCCTGACCGATTTTAAAACAACTACTGCAAAATGGTCAAGAGACAGAGTGAACAAGTCATTCCTTCAAATGTATATTTATAAATTCCTTTTCGAGGAGAGCGTGGGGGGATTTATAAAAGAATTAAAGTTCCAGATCCTCTACTCGAAGAAAGCAACAGGGGTAAAACATCAGGAACACTCGATTCGTACTGAAGATGTTGATATGGAACAGATGTTCGAAATAATAAATTTTGTTATAGATAATATAGAGAAAGGTTATTTTTATAAGAATGAAGGGTATATCTGTAATTTTTGTGATTACAAAGACATTTGCCCAAAGACCGAGATCTGATCTATTTATTCTAATATATTGAAAAAAACAGTATATCCTGCTAAATTTAGTTTTGCTGGTTTTCAAAATCCACTAATAAGAGGCAACTGAAATGCCGTTTGAAAAAGTTTCTGAACACCTTAACGGGGTAGTAGTTATAAAAACAAAAGAATTCCATGATGAGAGAGGGTCATTTATGGAGATGTACAGGAGCGATCATTTTATAGAATTGGGTATCCACGGATCTTTTGTTCAGGAAAACTATTCTTTCTCAAAACAGGGAGTTGTAAGGGGGCTTCACTTTCAGTGGGAGCCGCCAATGGGAAAATTGATGCGCATTTTATCGGGAAGAGCTTTTATAGTTGCGGCTGATATAAGAAAGAACTCTCCAACATTCGGCCAATGGTACGGACTGGAAACTTCTCATGACGAGAGACTTCAGTTGTGGGCCCCTGCCGGTTTTGCAAGGGGGTTTTGTGCCCTCTCGGAAAATGTTGAAATTCAATATCTATGCACAGGGACATATAACCCGGCCTGTGAGTCCGGAATACGGTGGAACGACAAAAGCATTAATATTAACTGGCCTGTAAAAAAGCCGCTCCTTTCAGAAAAGGATGCCGGCGCTCAAAGCCTGGATGAATGGATAAAAAATCCTGACTCTGATAAATTTATCCTCTAAAATGAAAATTGCATTAACAGGTGCGGACGGACAGCTGGGCAGTGATATCAGTTCAGTATTAAAAAACGATGGATTTGATGTTGCGCCACTCACAATTAAAGATGTTGATATTGCAGATAGAGATTCGATACGTTCAGTTATTAACACCAATCTTGCTCCGGATATGGTAATTAATACAGCAGCTTTCCATCATGTAGAAGTATGTGAAAAGGATCCCATAAAATCCTTTAAGGTAAATGGCCTGGGAGCGGCAAATCTTGCTTATGCATGCAGTAAACTTCAGATACCTCTATTGCACATCAGCACCGATTATGTATTTGACGGAACAAAGAAAAAACCATACATGGAATCGGACATCCCCAATCCTCTGAATGTATATGCAAATTCGAAGTTGTCGGGTGAATATCTTGTAAGCTCGATCCTAAAAAAATTTTATATCCTCAGGCTCTCAGGAATATATGGAAAAAATATATGTATGGATAAGGGGTATAATTTTGTCGACAAGATACTAAAGATCGGTGAGGAAAAAGGTGAGGTTAAAGTCGTTGACGACGAGATCCTGACCCCGACTTTCACAGAAGAAATTTCCACTCAGATCGTCCATATGATCAAAGAAAATGCAGAATACGGTTTATACCATGTTTCCGCAGAGGGAGAATGTTCCTGGTATGAGTTCGCAAAAGAGATCTTCAGAATAAAAGATAACGGCGTTAAAGTTAACAAAGCAGCTCCCGGCGAATTCAGTGGGGGAGTAAAACGTCCCGACTACTCAGTCCTCGAAAACAAACACCTCAAAGACCAGGAATTAAACATCATGACCCACTGGAAATCCGGCCTCAAAAAATACATCACATCTTACAAGTAAAATAAGCGTAGGGGCGGGCCTGGTGTCCCCCCTCAGATGAGGTTCCCAAAATTGGATAGACGTGAAGCCTGCCCCTACCTAAAATCAAATGGGGACAGACACCTTTTTGGGGTTAATAAGACCGGTTGCCGGATATGAAATTTTCACTTCTTAAATAACCGCTCTGACGGAGGCGGTTGATGATCATCTTTGCCTCCGGTTCCTCAATGCTCATGCCGAAACGGATGGTCTTCATCCCGTAGTCAAATCTGATCTTTCCGCCCTGCCGGCCTGATACTTTCTTGTGGGATATCCCTGGTAAACTGACTTCCTGATCCGGATTAAAATGCATATCTTTTATGGATCCTGTTTCAAATTGCCTCTTTCCCCCCAACCCGAACACCGTCCGTTGAATTGTCAGCATTCCACTTTCCGCAATAATGATCTCCCTTCCCATTAGCTGCCAGAGAACAGTATAAAAGGCAAGTCCGCCACCAAAGGTCCATCCGGCAAGCCAGAAAAGGATAAATGCATTTGCGAATAAGGGTGCATTAGAACTGAGCAGCGTATTAACCGCAAAATATTCCCCCACAGCCCAGCCGCACAACCAGACCATCATGAACAACATCTGAGCCCAATTCTTTTTTGCCGGGATCTCCACAACTACAGAATTATAATCCTGATTAATAACAGCCCTTCCATTTGATGGATTTTCAATCATACTGATTCCTCACCGGGGTTTTCTTTAAAATTTCAGTCCACATATTTGAGCATGACGTTTCTGACTTTGTCCATCAGTTCGTTTATGTTGTCTCTGGTGTAGCCTGTCACCGGGATTGATTTATCGATAGTTACCGTTATTTTTCCGGGCCGGATGATCCATCCGGTTTTCTGCTTGACCTTATAGGCACCGGCCTGTGTTAAGGGTAAAATATCGAGTCCCGATTCCAGAGCAAGCAGAAATCCGCCTCTTTTAAATTTACTGAGTTTCCCGTCCCTGGTCCGTGTCCCTTCCGGCATTATTCCCACGGAAAGCTCTTTCTGAAGATTTAATTTTTCAGCCGCACTCTTCAGAGATTCCATAGCCCTTCTGGCATTTTTTCTGTTGATAGGGATCATACCGATCCTCTTCATAAGGTGCCCGTAGATCGGCCAGTTCATATGTGTCTCTTCTTCTATTCCGCGTACTTTTTTAGAGAAAGTGCTTTTGAGGACAAAACCGTCAAAAATATTTACATGATTCATCATGACAATATATTTTTTTCCCGGCTCTATATTTTCACGTCCCTCAATTTTCATCCACACACCGCCGAGAAGAATCAGTGTTCTGGAAAATGTATTAATCATAAACTCGAATAGTTTTCCTGTTGTAAAAATTCCTACAATAAAAATAAGAATAGTACCGATAATAAAATGGACAATCCCTATAAGATAAATAAGTATTGATATCACTGCATCTTTTAAGAATGTCAGTATTTTTAAAAGTCCTTTCATTATTAATTTATAACACACTATCCCTCCAAATGTGAAGAATATTGATTTCAGCACCCTTTTCCATATTATTTTGTATCTAAATAGCATATAATTTTAATTAATGAAGATTACCTCAATAAACTCTCTCCATGAAGCTTTAAGTTCAGACGCACCGGTTAACAAAGTTTTTATTAATGAGAGGAGGAGGGACACAAGGATTAAAAAGATCCTGGACCTCTGCAAGGAGAGGGGTATACCATTTATGCTCATCCCTCAGGCTGCATTGAACAGAAAGGCCGGGAATGAAAATCAGGGGGTTTTTGCCGAAATTTCTCCTGTCCGTTTTTACTCACTCGATGAAATTATTCAGGATAGCAAGGAGAGCCTGATACTTATACTTGATTCCGTAACAGATCCGGGAAACCTGGGGGCAATAGTCCGCACAGGTGTTGCCGCAGGAGTAGACGGGATCATACTTGCCCAGAGACATTCCGCACCGCTTAATGAGACGGTTTTAAAAGCTTCGGCAGGCGCCTTAATGAATTCAAAAATCGTACCTTCGAAAAATATATCAAGAGAGATGAGGACATTAAAAGAGAGAGGTTATTGGATAATTTCTACAAATGTCAAGGCGGGAATACCCTACCATGAATACTCTTTTGATGCACCGACAGCTCTTGTTATAGGAAGTGAAGGGAAAGGGATATCAACCATAGTAAAAAAACACACAGACCAGTTCATTACCATACCCCACTCAAAAAAAATTGAATCTTTGAACGTCTCAGCAGCCACAGCTGTAATACTTTTTGAAGCTATAAGACAACGGACTGCAAAAGGTTAAAAATAAAATGAGGGCAGCCGTCCGACTGCCCTGACATTTCATAGTAAGGTTTATTCTACTATTGCAAGCAGATCAGACCTGGATATCAGAAGGTGCTTTTCACCATCCACTTTCAGCTCTTCACCGGCATATTTCCCATATACTACTTTATCTCCAACTTTGATCATCTCTTTGAGCTCTTCATCTGTTCCAACTGCTTTCACTACACCCACAACCGGCTTTTCTTTTGCTGTGTCTGGAATGATTATTGACCCTACCTGCTCTTCACTTTCCAATGGTAATACCAATACTCTGTCATCTAATGGTTGAACTTTCATCTTATCCTCCTTTAATATTTAAAAGTCTATTTATTTCGTTTTTATTAAAGCCTACAATCGCCCTGTTATTGATAAGAGTAACAGGTACTCCCTGCTGCCCTGTCCTTCTTAACATATCTTTTGCAGCCGCCTGATCTCTTGAAACATCAATATCTTTAAATCTGACATCATGCTTTTTTAAATATTGTTTAAGAGTCCTGCACCAGGAACAGGTAGGCGTTGAAAAAACAACTACTTTAGGTTGAGTCCCCATTTTCTCCTCCACAAATTTAAGTATAATTTTCTCACATTTCTCTGCTTCTGTCAATATAAAGCACATGAAACCGGCACTGCCACAAACCGCGTTTTGTTAAATTTAAACCATATAATCATCTTTAAAAATTCCTTAAAATCGGAACCGATACGGGTTGACGTGGAGATTTAAACTGATAAAATGTGCTCAGACAGTAACTAATATTGAGGTGATATATGACTAATTTAAATTCTGAACAATTGATGGAAATGGAGCACAAGTACGGCGCTCACAATTACCATCCGCTTGAAGTAGTAATTTCGAAAGCAGAAGGCATCTGGGTTGAAGATCCGGAAGGCAAAAAGTATATGGATATGCTTTCTGCATATTCTGCAGTTAACCAGGGACATCGCCATCCTGCAATCATAAAAGCATTAAAGAACCAGGCAGATGAACTTACCCTCACATCAAGGGCATTCTTTAATGATAAATGGCCCCTGTTTGCTAAAAAACTTGCTGAACTAACTGAGAAAGATATGATTCTCCCGATGAACACCGGAGCTGAAGCCGTTGAAACAGCAATAAAGACAATGAGGAAATGGGGATATATTGAGAAAGGTGTTAAAAAGGACAAAGCCGAGATCATAGTATTCGAAGAAAATTTTCACGGAAGGACCACAACTATAGTTTCATTTTCAACTGATCCTGTTGCAAAAGATAATTACGGGCCTTTCACACCGGGATTTAAGATAGTTCCTTACAATGATCTTGAAGCTGTAAAGAGTGCAGTCAGCGAAAACACTGTCGGCATTCTCGTTGAACCGATCCAAGGTGAAGCCGGAGTTGTGGTTCCCAGCGATGGATACCTGAAAGGGTTAAGTGATATAGCAAAGGAAAATAATATTCTATTAGCAGTTGATGAGATCCAGACCGGATTTGCAAGAACCGGTAAAATGTTCGCATTTATGTATGACAACATCACACCAGATATTATAATTATGGGAAAAGCCCTCGGCGGAGGAGTCTTCCCGGTAAGTGCCGTAGCGGCAAATAATGATATTCTCGGTGTTTTCAAACCGGGAAGCCACGGATCAACATTCGGAGGCAACCCATTGGGATGTGCCGTTGCTGTTGCTTCAATTGAAGTTCTTCTTGAAGAAAATCTCGCTGCAAAATCTTTTGAGCTCGGCAAATATTTCCGTGAACAACTTGAGGCAATGAACTCCGATAAGATCGATATTATAAGAGGTAAAGGACTCCTTATCGGTGTTGTACTCAAAGAATCTGCAGGGAAAGCAAGGATCTATACCACAAAGCTCAAAGAAAAAGGGCTGCTCTGCAAAGAGACTCACGACTGGATAATAAGGTTCGCCCCCCCACTGGTAATAACGAAAGAGGAAATAGACCAGGCTATGGAGAGCATCAGAGAAGTTCTGGGGTAAATGTTTCTAATTACAGTTGACACATCCCCGGACACCGGGATCTTCAACTTACAAAAGGCATTCCTTTTAGCATCGCTGACCTTTAATAAAAGAGAGATACTTTTTAATACAGAAGGGAGCGGGAAAGTTCCCGCTCTCTTAAAAGGAAAAGGATTTAAATATGTCGATAATGGCGATGTTCGAAAGTTATTTAAAAATGATATATCCCTGGTAATTATTTTTAAGGATAAATTATCAGGCAAAGACAAAAAGATAATATCTAAAGCTAAAAAGAAAAAGATCCCTGTGGTTAAATTCTCCTATATGGGGAAAAATCGTGCAGACACAGACCTCATCATAGATCCGTCCACCTTCAAATATGATTCTGAGGATAGAGAGATCAAGATCCTTTCAGGACCTGAATATTCCATCATGAACAGCAAATATATACATTTTCATGATGTTAAGAAAAAATATAACAAAAAACTGAGAAATATTCTGCTGGCTCCCGGAGATGATTTCCCATACAAAGAGTTGAGAAAACTGACAGAAATATTGATCAACCATGGATATATGATAAAGATCATCCCTGGAAAGAATTTTAAAAGGTTCAACAGAAAAACCCTAAAAAGGCTCTACCCCTCCCTTCAGATATCAGGGGCACCGGAAAGTTATGCCAGGTCTTTCTTCAAGGCGGATCTGTCCATTGTTGACCCTGAGTTTTCCGCTCTGAGATCATCCGCCACAGGTACACCGGCGGTCTATTTACCTCAGAATCCTGCAGGTGATACCACTGCTTCCTATTTCGAAGAAAAAGGTGCCGGCCTTGTTTTCAGAAGATGGAAAAAAGAGAATTATTCAGAAATATTGGAGTTATTGAAGTTTTTTTCACCTGAAAAAAGAGAAGATATGGGCAACTCGGGAAAAGAACTTGTAGACGGCAAAGGAGTCTACAGGATAGCTGAACTCCTCAGGTCGCTCTCAGACAAAAACTAAACTCTGCAAAAAAAAGCCCCCCGGTTTCCCGGGAGGCCGTTTTATCTACTTTTCTATATATATCTTAGAATGTGTAGCGGACACCAAACAGAGCTTTCCATCTGGAGAAGATCTGGTTGATGGTATATCTGGCATCAGCATCCTCTGCTTTGCCCCAGAAATCTATGATCGGTTTGCCTGTTGCAGAATCAAAGCCCTTGAAGGTGAGCGGTGCATCGTCATAAGCGATATACCTGACAACACCCCAGTCCTTGTTGAACATGTTGAGAAAATTTTCAACGGTGAAGGACACTTCAAGTTTGTGACTGCCCTTGAGCGGTAAAGGAATCGCCTGGGTCAGTTTCAGGTCAACAATGTGTGACCATGGGTCTCTGCTTGCATTTCTTGGAAGGATCTTTCCTCTATTCTCTTCGAGTGCAGGATCATCCTTAATGTACTGGTCAAGATCTGCCCATGTACCTTTTGTCAGAATAATGTCACTTTCATTTGCAGGAACATAGATCGAGTCATTCTGTACACCATCACCATTTATATCATTGTAGTATCTGGTGGAGTATGGACGCCCGGATCTTCCATTGTAGAAGAATGAAAGTGAGGTCGGTGCCTTTTTGATGAACTCAAATTGTTTTGTCATTGCAAAAACGATCCTGTGACGTGTGTCATGAGGAGAGTAAGCAAGATCCGGATTGTTCGGGTCATTTGCAGTAATATTATATTTCCAGTTGGAGATGGCTCTGGAAGAAGTTCCGCCGAAGAGTGATTTTGCTTCACCAAAAGTATAAGATGCATTGATCAAGTTACCAGCCCATACTTTCTGGAGCTGGAATGCTAATGAATACTCATACCCTTCATTAGTATTCTTCAAGAGGATAACATTCTGGAAATTAGGATCTATCCAGGTCGGTTTACCATATTTGGATCCCCAGGAACCGTATGTAGGCCTGCCGTCATAGAATGTACCGGTTTGTTGAATGTTGATGTTCTGGAACATCACTTCATTAATGTTCTTTGAATAAATAAACTCAACGGTACCGGTGAATCCTGCAAACAATTTCTTGTCAACAGCCAGGTTCATTCTGAAGATCTGAGGATATTTAAAGTTCTTATCAATCAGATTAATATCACCAGAGGCAAGAGATGTCGGATTGGTCGGCTGGTTATACGGATCTGTTTCAAAAAATCCGGGATTGCCGTAATATGTATACCAAGCAATATCTGTCCCTGTATTCGAGAATTGATTGGATATCCAGACATAGGGGGCCCTTCCTGAGAAGATTCCCAAACCGCCCCTGATCATCATTTCCTGATCTTTCATGTCATAGTTAAAACCAACACGAGGTGACCAAAGGCCATTTCCGCCTGCGTTCTGATCGGTAGGGATATTAAATGATGCCTCAACTGCAGCATTTGCAGGAGGTGTTTCAGATATCAACGGAATATCGAATCTCAAACCATAGGTAAGTGTCAATTTATCATTAATCTTCCATTCGTCTCCGGCATAGAGTCCGATCTGAGCAACACTGAACTCTGCTGGCGCTTCAGGATTCCCGGTCAGGGAGTATGAACGGCTGAAATAAGATGGGATTCCATTTTCGAGATCATCGATACTGTCAAATTCATATTTTCCAAAGTTTCTCTGAATATACACATTATAGAAACTGAAGAACTCGTTGTGAGTACCGAAAACATAGGTATGCTTTCCTGAGTAAAGTGTCAGGTTGTCAGTAATCTCGATGAGGTCCTGATCCAGCTGGTTCCTGTGCCGATACTCTTCGGAACCGGCATAAAAATCAACATCTCCGGCGTCAATGACCAGACTCGGGAAAGGATCTCCCAGGTATGTCGGGTTGTCCCTGATCGTTGTATAACCGAGGGTAAACTCATTAAACAACTTCTCTGAGAAATTACTGTTCAACTGCAGTACAGTTGAATTGGTGTCATTCAGATAAACAACGCCACTGTTACCCAATCCGAAAGCATAGCTACTGCCTCTCGAAAGACTCTCTCTGCTTGCAGAAACATAATTATGACGCAGTGTCAGTCTGTGCTTTTCATTGATGTTCCAGTCTAACCTGAAGAAGATCTTATCCGATTTGATCGGGTTGGTTACTTCTCCGTATCCGCCCGGATTATATCCGTATCCCTTTAGGATAGAGATGATCCTGTCGGCCTCAGCTTTGTAACCGAAGTCGCCGCCGGATCCTGATCCGTCGATATAATAATCTTCCGGCTGTTCCTGTCTGTTCTGCTCAACATTAACGAAAAAGAACAATTTGTTCTTTATGATCGGTCCGCCGAAGCTTAATCCCATGGTGGTATCGGTAAATTCGTTAAATTCAAAATCGTCCGGTCCGTTACCAACCCACTTCTCGTTTCTGCCGTACCAGTAAGCTGATCCGTGGAACTCATTGGTACCACTCTTGGTGATAACATTGATTCCTCCACCGGTGAATCCGCCGTAACGGACATCATAGGGGGCCAGCACGATCTGGAATTCCTGAACCGCATCCAGCGAGATCGGTGTGGTGTTTGCCTGGCCGCCCGGTGTTCCGCCTGAATCAAGACCGAAAAGGTCATTGTTCTGGGCACCGTCAACCTGAATGTTGTTGTACTTTGAGTTACGTCCACCTGCATTAAATGCGCCAACATCCTCAGTACTTGAGAACTGGGGAGCAAGACGGGTGAAATCACTCAGAGACCTTGAAATGGTCGGTAGGCTCTCGATCGAAGACTGGGCAACATTGGTAGCCGCACCGGTCTTTGATTTGTTCATGATCTCTGCAACTCCGGTCACAACCACTTCACCTGCATCGACTGTGGCAAGCTGGAGAGAGAAGTTAACTTGTTCTTTTTCACCAAGCTTTACTTTAACGCCAGTCTTTTTTTCTACCCTGAATCCTGTCATGGTTGCGGTAACACTATAGGGGCCGCCAACCTTTACAGCTGGGATAAGATAAAAACCTCCCGTGGTTGAGACAGCATTAAAAACTGTTCCGGTTGGGACATGAACAGCATTAATTGCTACTCCGGGAAGAGGTGTTCCGTCGTTATTAACGACAACTCCGGTAATAGCACCTGTGGTAGCACTCTGGGCTACAATAACAGCAGGTAATATTAACAGGAGTAACGCTTTGAAGAAAAGGCTTTTTCTCATCAAATCCTCCTTGTTGATTTAATTGATTTGTAAAAAAATTATAGCACAATTTAAAAAATAAAAT
Organism: uncultured bacterium; assembly: GCA_942492175.1. Lineage (GTDB taxonomy): Bacteria > Acidobacteriota > Aminicenantia > UBA2199 > UBA2199 > UBA647. The sequence continues at coordinate 163,879 of CALODR010000009.1, read as the reverse complement.
GTTAATATTAAATCAAGAAAATAAAAAAAAATATTTTTTTCGGATAAATATCCAACAACCCGTATTATCTGAAAATTTGTCATAAAGTTAAACTTAAACTATTTCCCCCCGGGCTTTGCATTCCATATTCTGAGAAGCAGGAGGAAACCGATAATTCCGAACGGCAGCAGGAATATGGGCCAGTATGACCAGCTTTTGGATGTGAGAAACCCGAGTGAAAATGACTGGACGGCAGTCCCCAGATAAACAAAGCCGTCTATAATTCCCACTGCAGTTGCAGCACCCTTCCTTCCGCCGAAATCCATGGTGGCAGTCCCCGACAAAAGCCCATGTGTTCCGATAACCGAAAGGGACATTATGAAAATAAGAATGGCTAGGGTCCAACCGCTCCCGAGAGAGGGGATCATTATCAGTGTACTCACAATAAGAATTCCGTACAGAAAAGCCGCGGAGGGCGCCCTCCTGGATTGAAAAAATTTATCACTTACTATTCCGGCAATATTTCCACCGAGGATACCTGCGAACATAAGTATCAGCCCCCAGTTCTTCAGAGTAAATTCCCATCCTCCCGTATGGCCCATCGCCAACTGCTCTTTTGCATAAATAGGGTACCAGTGCATAACCCCATTTCTGAGTATCCCTGTACAAAATTCAATTGCGGCAACAGTCAGGATCACGGGATGGGTAAGGATCTTTTTCATCAATTTTAAAGCTGGAACTTTTTCCTCAAGGTCTTCCCCGCTTGAAGCATCTCCGGTCTCAAAATCTTTAAACCCTGCTTTGCCCGGAGTATCACGCAGCAGAAATATTTCAATGGCAAAGAATACAAAGAGAAGGACAGCAGGAGATAAAAACACCCACCAGAGAGCATCACCGCCTGCAGATCCCTGTCCTTTAACAAGTGATGATTCGAGGATCCTTCCTGTCACATCGAAAGCGAGAAAAATACCTGAAGATATCATAATTCCGAATATTCCCGAGAAGGTACCCCTCTCATTTATATGGAACCAGTGAGCATTGACTTTTACAATAGAAACAGCTCCGTAACTCTGAAAATACATATTTGCCCCGTAAAGGAGTGAAAACACAAGGACAAGACTCGCCCCTCCCGGATTTCCCGAAGAGAGGATGTTTTTGAGATATAACCCCATAAGAAGGTTCATTGAGCCTGCCCCTAATGCAGCAATAAGGATCCCCTTTTTCCCCCCGATCCTGTCAACAAGAGGGCCATTTATAAGGAAGGAGACTGCATAAACAACAGCCCCAATTCCGAATATCAGACCAAAATCCTTTTTGGTCATCAGGTCCCCGAGGGCATTTTTGGATACGGTCAGGTTGTATCTTCCCATATATAGAAGGGCATATGTCAGCCCCATTGGGAACCAGTTTATGAATCTCCTTGTCCTGTATTCTTTTGAATGCATTTTTACCTCTCAGTATAGTTTTCCCACACTCTGTTCAGAACCTCTTCAAGGTGTGGTCCGATCTTTGCGGGATCATCCGTTTTTTCAGGCATATTTTCAAATATACCGTAAGGCACTTTATGATCTCCGACATGAAGAAAATCTTTATCTCCCGATATGAAGTCTGCCCAGTCTGATTCTTTGTACAGTTTTTCAAGTTTCAGGTCTTCAAGTCCGTGTTCGAGGATCGAGTCCGGTTTGTCAGGATTATACCTCCTCCTGTTCTTCATCAGCGATTCCTCCCATGTTACATCGATATAAAGGGTCGCGCTTTTTTTCAGGATCTCATCCGAAAGGTGATCATAAGCACTTTTAAATCCGCCATGCTCGGACCCGCGTGAGAATTCAATGATCGCAGTTCTGTTTTTATGGTAGTCAGGATCTTCCTTCAGTTTTTTCCAGTAGATAAAATTAATTTTTTTTATCAAAAAATTCCAATACCATTTTTCTTTAAACACATGCCCTTCATACCTCTTCCCTTTGTATTCAAAGAAAGGATCGGAGATAAGCCTCGGAAGTCCCATCTCTTCAAGGATATCATCATCTTCAAATTGTTCCCACAGAATTGGAAAATCATCGATCTCTTCAAACTCGCCTACATGAAACTTTTCCATCCTTTCTGGGACCGGAACTTTTTTAAGAAAATCAATTACTTCCGATTTCCCTGCAGCCGGTCTTCCATTAAGAATAATTATTTCAAAAATATTTTTTTTCATACGATTGCCTCCTGAAGTTAATCAATTATAATAATCTAATAGGGAAACAATATCAAAAAAAAAACGTAATTGTAGATAATGGAAACAACAATTGAACTTAACGGGTTAAATTTCAGCTACGGCAAAATCAAAGCTGTAGATGATGTGAGCCTGATCACAAAAAAAGGTATTTACGGGCTGTTAGGACCGAACGGAGCAGGGAAGACAACCCTGATGAAACTCATACTCGGTTTTCTTAAAGCACAATCAGGAAATGGTAAAGTACTCGGATACGGTATCGAGGAGAACCAAAGGGAGCTGAGGGAGAAGGTTGGATATATGTCTGAGAGCGACTCCCTGATCCCCGGGATGGATGCAGTAGACTTCACATCATATCTCGGAAGATTAAGCGGGATGCCGAAGCAGGAAGCGATCAAGAGGGCGCATGAAGTGCTCTATTACGTAGGCCTGGAAGAGTCAAGGTACAGAAAAATAGAGACATATTCTTCAGGGATGATGCAGCGTCTGAAACTTGCCTCATCGATCGTTCATGATCCGGTTCTCCTTTTTCTTGACGAACCTACATCGGGAATGGACCCGGGATCAAGAAAAGAGATGATAGAACTTATAAATGATATTTCAAAGAAAGGGACCATGAGCATAATAATCTCATCCCACATCTTAACTGATATCGAAGCGACCTGTGAAGATGTCATCATAATGGACAAGGGGAAAATAATCGCGAATGAGAAGATCTCCCTTATCGCTTCAAAAGAGGTTGATATTTTTGAAATAAAACTTGGCGGAGATTCATCGGATTTTTTAAAAAAATTTGAAAGGTTTAAATATGAAAAAGGCGACAGGGGAATGATAAGGATGCAGCTCCCGTCTGATTTTTCAACCAAAGAGATTTTTGATGCCGCTCTCGGATCAGGAACACACATCAAACACTTCCTTAAGAGAAGATCAACACTCGAGGACACTTTCATGAATGCAATAGGAGAGAACGGTGCCAATTAGAGAAGGCGGATATTACAACTGGGAGGGAACCCTCAGTAAAACAAAAATAAAATGGTTCCCAATATTTACAACCGGAATAAAAAGCGTTTACAAGAAAAGGTTTTCAAAACTTCTTTTTGCTACAGCATCATCACTTTTCTTTGTATTTCTTTTAGCTTTATATATCTCCTCAAAACCCGAACTTAGAATGATGTCAAAACTGGTAAAAATGATCTCATCAGATGCACTTCTTTTCCGGACATATTATACGAACGGCTTCATAGTTTTTATGAGCGCAATGCTTGCTGTTTTTGCAGGTTCGGAACTTATATCCAATGATCTTAAATATAAATCTATCTCTCTATACCTTGCAAGGCCGTTGAGCAAACTCGACTATATTAAAGGAAAATTCTCCATTATACTTTTTTATCTGTTGATGTTCACTCTTGTCCCGGGAATATTGCTCGTTATTTTTAAAGTCATTTTCACCGGCGATTTTTCTGCAGGTCTGGCCTTATTAATCAAATCAATAGTTTTCCCTCTGGTAATTGCTCTTTTCTGGTCTTCACTGATGTTAATGCTCTCTTCTTTAAGTGAGAATGGACGATTTGTTAAGATAATTTTCTTCGTTGCATTTTTTCTCTCTCAAATGATAGCAGGAATGTTCTGGGGAATCTTCAGGAATGATAATTTTATGTATATATCTATCGAGAAAAACATCCAGCAATTTGGATCTTTTGTTTTCGGTACTCCTCTTGAGTTCAAGGCGCCCGGATGGATATCAGGTGCAATCCTCCTGGGCCTCACTGCACTCTTTCTCCTCATCCTTTCATACAGGCTGAGGAAGGTGGAGGTGTAGAATGGGAATGGTCATAAAGGGTGAAAATCTTTCAAAATGGTATGGGAATGTTCTCGGATTGAGTGAGATCTCGGTAGAAATATCAAGCGGTATTCAGGGACTTCTCGGTCCGAACGGGGCTGGAAAATCAACTTTTCTAAAAATATTGACCGGACAATTGAGACCTAACATCGGAGAGATACAGATCTTCGGGGAGCCTGTTTTTAACAATCAGAATATCTTTCACAGGATAGGTTACTGCCCGGAATTTGATGCATATTACAGGGAAGTTACCGGATGGGAATTCATCAAATTCAAGTCTGCACTGTTCGGATACGACAAAAAAGAAACTATAGACAGAGCCCTCAAAGCACTTAAAAAAGTGGGACTTACAGAGAGTAAGGACAGGAAAATATCAGAGTACAGCCTGGGAATGAGACAAAGACTTAAGTTTGCTTCCAGTATAATAAATGATTCAGATCTTCTAATCCTGGATGAGCCTTTAAGAGGTGTTGATCCACTCTGGAGGATCAAGATCATCAAAATGCTTAAAGAATTTGAATCGGAGGGGAGAACAATCATCGTCTCTTCTCATATTCTGGCCGAGATCGAAGCTTTGACGAACAATGTCATTCTCATTCATCAGGGCAAAATTTTTGCACACGGCGACATCCAGGAGATAAGGGATCTGATCGGATCTCATCCCCATCAGGTCTCTGTGGTATGTGATGACACGAGGGGCCTTGCAAAAAAAATGATTGGAGGAGAACTCTTGCGGAACATCCAATTCCTGGATTCTGAGAACAAGGTGATATTTGAAACAGATAAAAGAGACCGTTTCTTTGATACACTGACATCAACTATAAGTGGTTCCGGAATAAAAGTGAGCGAGATCACCTCTCCGGATGATAACCTTCAATCTGTTTTTGATTATTTAATCGGAAGGTAACAATGGCAAATAACAATAAAATAAAAATAATTTACAACTTCTTTGTGAAAAAACTCCTAAGGGCAAAAAAAACAAAATTCTTTATCCTGTTCTCAATTACCCCTCTTCTTATCTTCCTGATAATCAACGGCATCAAGCTTTTATACAATAACCACCTCCTTGCAGGAGACGATTTTTTCAGGAACGGTGGGATGCCTTTCTATTTTCAATTCTATATCCAGCTTGTATCTCTTTTGTTCGGTGCTGCTGTTTTGAGTGACGAGATAGACAGAAAAACCCTCATATACCTCAACACTTCCCCGGTATCAAAGTTCGCAATTCTAAGCGGAAAACTTACCGCATACCTTTCTGTTACATTTATCATTTTTGCTTTCGGATCATCCGTCCTCTATGTAACGACACATTTTAAAGGGATCCTGACAAAGAAAAGCCTGCTCACCCTTCTCCAACTTGAATTTGCCGGACTGATCGCAATAATTGCCTACAGCTCCCTGTTTCTACTTTTCGGAGTTTCCTTAAAAAAATCTACAATTATAGGGCTTGTATATATTTTCGGATGGGAAACTATCGCTCAGATATTACCCGGGGCAGCTCAAAAGCTTACCATATTTTTCTACCTCAACTCACTGACACCGATCAGGATCCCGAAGGAGAAAGGTATGCTAAATATAAGTATCTCTCAACCCGGATTTGCTGAAGCATTGATAATACTTTTTCTCTTTTCAGCTATATTCTTTGCCGCATCAGTTTATATATTTAAGAAAAAAGAATACCTGCTGGCTGATCACACATGATCTCAGAAAGAAGTTCCGAGACGGAAATAGAAAACAGGAGATTTTACCGGACTGATCCCGTATCCCAACCCGCTGCTCAAGATATATTTATAGGTCCCCAGATAGAGTATAAGATTTAATTCTGCTCCGGCTGAAAATGCCGGTTCGGGCTTTGCTCCCGAATACCAGACGCTCCCCAAATCGGCAAAGAAGGTTCCATAAATGCTCTCGACACTTTTAAAGATCAGAAAAGCCCTCTCAATTTTTTTAAGGAGAAATCTATATTCAAGATTTAGTGAGAATCCTGTATCACCATGAAAAAATCCTGACGGGAAACCTCTTAGTATTCCGAAAAGTTTTTCCCCGGAATAACTCTGCTCACCACCCGAAGAAATTCCCCCCATAAAAAATCTCCTCCTACCCAGCCCCTTTGACATTCCGAAAGCAACCCGGAGAGCAATTGAATTTATTTTAAAAACGGGGATGAATTGTGAATATTCAAGGGTAAAAGAGGTCATATCTGCAATGCTTCCCAAAAATTTGAATTCTTTTGACCAGACCGCATTAAAATTTATTCCGTCATTTTCAGAAATTGAGTTAAAAAAATCTTCTGTTGAATTTATCTTTATACCGGCTCTGAATCCATTAAAATCGGTAACACTATTTTCAAAATCTCCAATATAATCATCCGTCTCTTTTTCGAAGTGGATATCTGTATAAAAATAAACCTCCCCACCCGAAGAAATACTTAAGGGAAATCGGGAAGATACAATGAACTTATTAGCAACATTAAAAAACCCTCCCTTCTCTTCACTTCTGTTCATATCGGTGTATTTTGAATATCTGAAATTCAATTTGAACGGGAATCCGTTATAGGAATAATCCAGATACAAATTAACCTTTCCGCTCCGCAATCCTGAATATATTCTGAACTTGAACATATTCCTGTTAAGAAGATCAAATCCAGAGGCGGAGATCCCGGACTGAAGCTCGTTACCCCCCTCTCTGAATGCAAGAGTAAAATATTTCGGGTACAGATCTTTAAAGGGATGATACTTCCCGGCCTCTTCACCTTCATATCTTCCTAACCGGTATATTTTTTCCACCTTTGAAAATGAATAGGATCTTATTTCCGGTTCAAACCTGCTCAGATCAATTTTTGAAATATCATAACCGTTTTCTGTAAGAACAGGTGCTACCAGAGTATTCTCATCAATAATATCAAAATATTTAAAAGTGGGGATTCTCTCATCTTTATAAATTTCAAGCTCTCCAAGGTTCATGTTAAAACAGGCAAGCCCGAACCTCTTCTCAAGTGAGGTAACAAACATCAACTCATTTCTGCTTTTCCAGACAGGTGAGAATGCCCTTTTTCCACCATACTCCACAAACCCGTTCAGCCCCCCGTCCATATTAAAAACACCGATCTTCCAGGTACCCCCTTCCGTTTTTACAGAAGCAGCGATATACCTTGAATCCGGTGAGATTGACATACCTGTAATAAACATAAATTTATCCGATATATTTCTCACCTCGGTTTCTCCCGTCCTTATATAGGCAAGACGTGATCCGTCCTTTTCCCGCTTTATACAATATATTCTGTTACCGGATCTGACCGGATACGTAAGCCTTGCCCCCCTGGTCAATCTTTTAACCTCTTTTTTTTTAAGATCATAACTGAACAGATCTGCATAATTGTAATATTTCCGGTAACTATCAACGGATGAAAAATATAATTTGCCGCTCGCTTCCGAATAACTGATCCCTTTTACTGATCTTCTTCTCAGGAACCTGACCCCTTTTCTGCTTCCGTTCTTCAGTATAAAAAATCCAGGGAAACTTTTAAAATCCTTGGCGAAATATATAATCCCTGACCCGGGAATATATATCGGATGTTTCTTTATAAATCCCGAATCTGTCAGGGGTTTCTCACCCGGGAAATTTACAACCTTACTCCTCCCTTTTTTTTCAAGCTCTTCCCAGACCTCTTCTATATTTTTCCCGAAAACAATCCTGAACCTCTCAGACATTGAAAGAAATTGAGGATTGAACAACCCTTTGAATTCAACCGGAATTGGATTTGCCGAGTAGTGACGGACAAATTCTCTTATTTTTTCACCCTCAACATTATCGGAAAGGAATTTGATCAGTCCTGCACCGAATATTATATTTGAAAAATACCCCGGCCAACTGGACTTCCTGCTTTTCAAAGAGCTTAATGCGGGAAGCCCTCTGCCGGCCGCCATAGTGTTCAGGATAAGGTTGAATTCCGGTGAATGAAATCTTGTCTCATCCTCAGTATTTATTTCTTCGTAAGCGGAAACTCCCGCCAGGGTCCATCCCGGAATAAATATAGTCGGGAAAAAAATGGAATTTGCACCGAAATATCTTCTGAAGAACCTTAACACTTTAGATCCCTGATTATAGACAAAGATCCTGTTCAATCCATGTCTTATTACATCTTTTATATGATCTGTGTAATTTCCAAAAATAGAGTGGGGCTCGGGAGGATACATGGATATCCGTATCTGGTTATATGGAAAGAAAGTAGATTCTTCATCAAAACAATCAGTAGAATCATGAAGAAGTATCCTGATCCTTCCCTTTACATCACTTTTCCAGAAATCTTTTATTACCGGTAAAAGTTCCCTTACGGTTTTGAGCGAATAATCTGCATACTCTCTATATCCTTCCGGAAAAATTATTGTGAATTTCTCTCCTGAGATCTCCTTCCATTTTATTTCCGGGTGGAAATCTGGGAACATGATTCCCGACAAAATAATAAGAATTATCAGAAAATATCTTCCCCGCCTGAAGACCATTAAAAATCCTCCCTTAGTGGAAGATACCGGCTACTCGATCTCCTCGAGATATCTTTCACAATCGAGTGCTGCCTGGCATCCGCTGCCTGCAGCTGTAATCGCCTGCCTGTATGAAGAATCCTGTACATCACCGCATGCGAAAACCCCGGGGATGTTGGTATAGGTCGTTTTATTCTTGTCTGAAGAAGTGATGATATATCCTTTTTTATCTGTATCGACCTGGTCTTTGAATAATTTTGTACTCGGTGTATGACCGATCGCAACAAATATCCCGTCCAGATCCAGATCCCTCTCTTTTCCTGTAACGGTATCTTTAAGCCTGATCCCTGAGACCCTCTCTTCACCCAGCATCTCAACCGGAACTGCATTGAGGATGAATTCGACCTTGGGATTTTCCTCAGCTTTTTTAACCATGATCTTTGAAGCCCTGAACTCATCTCTTCTATGAATAATGTAAACTTTATCGGCAAATTTTGTAAGGAATGTGCCCTCTTCCATGGCGCTGTCACCGCCACCGATCACACAAACTGTTTTTCCCTTGAAGAAGAAACCGTCACAGGTTGCACATGCACTTACTCCCCTCCCCATCAATCTCTTTTCACTATCCATTCCGAGAAGGTTTGCAGTCGCACCGGTTGCAATTATTACAGCTTTCGCTTCATAGCCGTTTTCATCTTCCCATACAATTTTTCTCTCTTCTGAAAGTTCAACTTTGGTTACATCGGCTGTCAGGAATTCTGTACCGAACCGTTCCGCCTGCGCCCTTAATTCTGCGATCAGGTTCGGGCCTGTGATCCCATCTCTGAATCCGGGAAAATTTTCCACTTCAGTGGTTATCATAAGCTGACCTCCGGCACCGTATCCCTCAATGACAAGAGGCTTGAGATTAGCTCTTGCGGCATATATCGCTGCAGTAAGTCCGGCAGGACCGGAACCGATTATTATTAAGTCTCGCTTCTCCATTAAATATCTCCTTAATTATTACTTAAAAACGGCTGAAAGAACTTATCAGATTCTATTCCAGAGGACCGGAAATGTCAATTTTGATAATTTTCTAACATTATTTCAACTTACAAAAAAAGTACCAGTCCCCTTTTGGCATCCCGGGAGAGGGGGAAGGAAAAATATGGGAACCACCCTCCTGCTCCCGGAGCAGGAGGGTGCTGGGTACAAACAATTTCCGGAATTATTTATAATATTACACAGGAGGGAAGATGAGATTAAAATATATTCTTTTTATTACAATTTTTTCATTAGTTATAGTTCCGGGTTTTTCAGATAATAACAGCAAAGATGTTATTCTGAAAACAGCAGGTGAAATTATCAAATCTTCAAAATTCTGCACCCTGATATCCCTGGGCCAAGACGGGTATCCGAATGCAAGAACAATGGACCCTTTCCCTCCGGATAAAAACTGGGTCATCTGGATGGGTACTAACTCGCACTCAAGGAAGGTTATAGAGATCCTGAAGAACAACAAAATTTCTGTATTCTATGAATCTCCCGACGGGGACGGATACATATCTTTGAAAGGGACTGGATATATTAACAATGAAGAGGAAAACAAGGTCAAATACTTTAAAGAAGGCTGGAAAGAATTTTACCCCGGAAATAGAAAAAACTTTACACTCATTAAATTTATTCCCGAAAAACTTGAAATTGTCAGTTATAAAAGAGGACTTCTGGGAGAAAAAATAACCTGGGCCGCGCCCTCAGTAAAAATATAACAGAAGAAATCATAAGAAATGAATGACAATAAGATCATTGAGATCAAAAAAGGGGACAGACACCTTGTTTCGACTTTTCTTGATTTTACAAAAATTGTTTTTTCATGGTCAAATTTTTCAGACTGGTATTCATACGGATTCTGGCCCGATGAATATATCCCCCATGTAATAATTGACAAAGGAAAAATTGTCTCAAATGTTGCTATCACAAAAATGGACGTTCTTCTGAATGGAGAAAGGAAAAAAGGGCTCCAGATAGGGACAGTGGGAACAATCCCTGAAGAGAGAAACAAAGGCCTTTCACGATTATTAATGGACCATGTTATAAAAAAATATGAAAATGAGGCCGATATTTTCTTCCTGTTTGCCAATGACACAGTTCTTGAATTTTATCCGAAATTTGGATTTTCAAGAAAATTCGAAACTCTTTACATATCCGAGAGATCTATTGTTCCGGGAAAAGGGAGGCTGAAAAAATTGAATTGGAAAAATCCCGAAGATCTGAAAATAATTGAGCAAACTCTGAAAAACAGATCACCCCTCACATCAATTTTTGGAGCGGAAAACTACCATCCGATATCTCTATGGCATATTATCAATGTTTATCCGGATGATCTATATTTTTGCGAAGAATCAGGTGTTTTTCTTATCTTTTATATTAAAGATGAAAAGATCCAGTTTATAGATCTCGCCTGCACAAAAAATCCTGATATAGAAAAAATACTCTCATATATCTACAGCACTTCAGCTGCAGCACCAATATGTTTCCATTTCCCTCCTGACATCAATTATTTCAATTATGACAGGAAAATTACGGGAGAAAACACCATGTTATTTGTAAAAGGAGATTTCCAACTTAAAGAGGGATTTAAATTCCCGGTTACTTCACAAACCTGATCCATCTGGTTGCCATAACAATTTATCAGCAATATAATAACCTTATGAAAACCTGCAGAGAATGTGATCACAAAGTAAGTGAAGACGCATATGCATGTCCGAATTGCGGTGCTCCGCATCCGGCAAAGTCGAAACCCGGATGGGGATTTGAGTATAAATCAGACGCAACATTTATGGATATCCCGCTACTTCATATCTCGTTCAGATATCAGACCAATGGAATCCCTGTACCTGCAAAAGGTATAATTGCAATCGGGCAATTCGGATTAGGTTTGATAAATATTTCACAATTCGGAATCGGACTATTCTCTCTGGGTCAATTTGCGATATCAGGATATGCATTGGCACAATTTGGATTTGCATATGAACTGATAGCCCAAGTTGGAGTTTTTATCAACAAAGGTATCGGCCAGGTCATCTGGAAACTTGCAGATCTGATATAATAAAAAAATGGGAACAATAGATTTCAGAGATAAATGGGTGGTCGTAACCGGTGCATCTTCGGGACTCGGAGAAGCTATTTCAATAGAACTTGCCCAAAAAGAAGCGGCAAATCTGATAATTACCGCAAGAAGGGTTGAGCGCCTTCGGGAGCTGAAAAACAGAATAGAAAATGAGTTTAAAAGGGAAGTGATTGTAATCGGATCTGACCTGTCCGACCCGGAAAGCGTAATAAATCTTTTTAATGAGAGTATAAAAAAGAAAAATATTTTTGCAGTTGTAAACAATGCCGGGATGACCAATTTTAATCCAGCTGTTATTGAAGATTTTGAGAAATACGAGAAGATCATAGAAGTGAATCTTAAGTCTCTGATGAGGTTAAGTCTCATGTTTCTGGAATATTTTCAGAATAGAGGAGATGGTGCGATCCTGAATATAACAAGTATGGGGGCTTTCTTCCCCCTTGTGTACCAGGGAGCATATGCCGCAAGCAAACATGGCGCTCAGGTCTTTACAGAAATTTTAAGTAAAGAGAACAAATATAAAAATATTACCATCTCTTCATTTGCACCGGGAGGAATTGCTACTGAAATGCTCTCAAGTTCCGGGCTTGATAAACTGAGAGGAGCAGATGATTTTTTTAATTGGAGTGCAAAAAGAGTTGCAGAGAAAGCTGTCCGTTCATTTAAAAAGAAAAAACTCCTCAGTGTTCCAGGATTTGCGTATAATTTCGGACTGATACTGCAAAGGATACTTCCGAGAAAAACCCTTCTCTATTTTCTCGAGAAGAGTTACAGAAAATAAAAGATCTATTTATCCTTCTCTTTATGTTCTTTGATCACATCTTCTGCAATAGATGCCGGAAGTTGAGAATATTTCAGAAATTCGATCGAATAGTTAGCTCTTCCACTGGATATTGTTCTCAATGCTGATGCATATCCGAACATCTCTCTGAGTGGTACCATGCCGCTAAGCTTCTGCGATCCTTTTCTATGCCTTCTCATGTTTTCTATATGTCCCCGTCTTCTGTTTACATCACCGATTATATCACCCATATACTCATCCGGGGTGTTTATCTCTATTTTCATTATCGGCTCGAGCAGTTTGGGTGAAGCTTTGGAGATCACACTTCTTAATGCCTGTTCAGTACAGCTTCTGAAAGCCATTTCACTGGAGTCTACCGCGTGAAAACTACCATCAATCAGTGTGAACTTAATGTCTACCATGGGATGCCCTGCCAACAGACCCTTTTTCATTGTCCCCTCAAATCCCTTCCTGACTGCCGGAATATACTCTTTCGGTATATTACCGCCTTTGATCATATCAACAAACTCGAGTCCTTTGCCGGCATTAGATTCTATTCTGAAATCTATATGGGCATATTGTCCGTGACCGCCTGTCTGCTTCTTGTATTTATACTCATGCCTGACCTCTGAAGATATAGTCTCCCTGAAAGCAACAGCCGGTTCACCAACTTCGACATCAACCTTATGTTCATTTTTAAGCCTGTCAACTATAACCTCAAGGTGAAGTTCTCCCATTCCGGAGATCACAGTCTCTTCCGTTTCGTTGTCGAAGTGGACTTTGAAAGAGGGATCTTCCAGTGACATTTTATTCAGCGCGATTCCAAGCTTATCCCTGTCCTTTATATTCTCAGGACTGATCCTAAGATCTACAACGGTTTCAGGATAGTGGATGTTTTCCAGGAGGATGGGGCATTCTTCATCACAAATAGTATCTCCCGTAGTAGTGAACTTTGTTCCGATCAACGCTCCAATGTCCCCGGCTTTGATCACACTCATCTCTTCTCTGCTGTTTGCCTTGATCCTCATGATCCTTCCAATTCTCTCTTTTTTTTCTTTAGTAGAATTGTATATATAACTTCCAGCTTTTAATTCCCCCGAATAGACCCTGATAAATGTCTGCTGGCCTACAAAGTTATCATTGATTATTTTGAAAGCGAGTGCAGAAAAAGGTCTTTTCCATGACGGCTTTCTTGAGATTGTTTTTTCAGTATCATTCACATCGAATCCGAGGACAATACCCCTGTCAACGGGAGACGGAAGATAATCAACAACGGCATCAAGTAACAGACGGACACCCTTGTTCTTAAACGCAGTTCCGCAGAAAACCGGAGTTATCAATAATTTCAGAACCGCTTCTCTGGTCGCCGACAAAATATCCTCTGCCGGGATATCCTCTCCCTCAAGGTATTTTTCCATGAGACCATCATTAAAATCTGCCAGTTTTTCAACAATCGCGTCTCTCGATTTTTCCGCCTGGACCCTAAGATCTTCAGGGATATCCCCGATAACCTGCTCGAGCCCTTTATAGGTAATGGACTTCATAGATATAAGGTCTACAACACCTTCAAAATCCTCCTCTTTCCCGATCGGGATCTGATAAGGGATCGCATTAGCTCCAAGCATATCATTCATCATGTCAACAGTCTGGAGCAGATCTCCACCCTGACGATCCATCTTGTTGACAAATGCTATCCTCGGCACTTTATACCTGTCAGCCTGGTGCCATACTGTTTCACTCTGAGGCTCAACACCACCTACCGCACAAAAGACCATAACGATACCGTCAAGAACACGCAGCGATCTTTCGACCTCCAGTGTAAAATCTATATGTCCCGGAGTATCAATAACATTTATCTGATGATCCTGCCATTTAGCTGTGATAGCTGCTGAAGTAATAGTGATCCCTCTCTCCTGCTCCTGTTTCATGAAATCCATAACAGCTTTTCCATCATGTACTTCACCCATCTTGTGTGTAAGGCCTGTGAAGAATAGAATCCTCTCACTTGTAGTCGTTTTCCCCGCATCAATATGGGCCACAATTCCAATGTTTCTTATTTTTCTAATTACTGCATCTTCCATATTTTTTCCTGTATATATAATCATACTATTATTCAGATATCTTTAAGATTTCCCCAATAATTGATTAAGTTAATTTGGTAGAAAGGATTATAGCATAAAGTAAGGGATCGGGAAAGAGAACTGTTACTTTTTCTTCCTTCCGAAAATGGAAGGGAGTGCCTTTTTCAATTTGTCCTGCACCTCTCCCATTATATCCCTTTTGTCCGGGCCGGCTATCTCATCCAGCCTTTTCCTGGCAACAGCATGCTTCGGATCAAGCTCCAGGGCTTTGCGGAAATATCCTTCCGCTCTATTCCAGAGCCGTTCATGATAGAACAGAAGCCCGAGAGCTGCATAAGGCTCTGCATTCCAATTTTCCAACTCTGCTGACTTAAGGAGATTTTTCTCTGAATCTCTTCTGAGTTCAGGGAATCCTGTCTGTATCATACCGAGAAGGAGGTATGAATCAGGTTTGGGATCAATTTCTATAGATTGTTCCAGAAGTGACATCGCAGGACGGAATTGTTGCCTCTGATAGAGAGCTTTCCCTTTTCTATATAAATTTCTTGCTTTCTCTATAGGATCTTCTTCTTCAGGAATATCAGATTTTTCTCTAAAGCCGTACTTTTCATACTCAGCCCTTTTCTCATAATTGGCAACAACATTGTATGCCTGCCTGCCTCTGTTCTGAATGAATTCCAGTCTCTCTTTTACATCAGGATCTGTGATATAGGATTCACACCCCGGGGGAAATTCTTTCAGAAAACTCTGAAAGCAGTCCTCTATCTCTTTCTGGGTGGCATTTTTTGAGATACCAAGATATTCAAAATGGTTAAGTTCCCTATCTCTTATTTCAAAATAAAACGCATTAATACTGGCAGTGATCCGTTTAACCTCTTCTTTATCCATGAGAACTCCTAAATTACATTTTATCAAAGACAAACATTTAAATACAGATAAATAAAATTAAAGAATTCCGATAACCCTTGTCAGAAGATTAATGAAATCTTCCTTAACCCTGTCAGCAGTCTCCGTAACCTCTTTATGATCAAGTGGATGCTCAGTAATTCCTGCTGCAAAATTAGTGATACAGGATATCCCAATTACCCTCATCCCCATATGTTTTGCTGCAATTGCTTCGGGGACTGTCGACATACCTACACTATCCGCACCTACAGTTCTAAGCATCTTGATCTCCGATGGCGTTTCATATGAGGGACCCATCAGTCCGGCATAAACACCAGACTTCACTGAAATACTTAGCGATCTGGCAGTTGATATTACTTTTTCAGACTGGGATTTATCATAGATAGAGCTCATATCCGGAAATCTGGGGCCAAGCCTCTCATCATTATCACCTTTCAGAGGGTTCACACCCATCATATTGATATGATCTGTGATAACCATAAGATCTCCTGGTACAAATGCTCCATTTATCCCGCCGGCCGCATTGGTTATGATCAGGTCTTTTATCCCGAGAGAGCATAGCACCCTCACAGGGAACACAACATCCCTGATATCGTGACCTTCATAGAAATGGTAACGGCCCTGCAGAACAGCAACAGCTTTACCCGAGACCATTCCTGTCACCAGATTACCTGCATGTCCTTTAACCTTGACCTTCTTAAAATGAGGGATATCATCATAGGGTATTACTATACTTTTATCTATCTCCTCTGCAAAATCACCAAGACCCGAACCAAGTATTATCCCCGCTTCAGGGATTATATCGATCTTTTTTTTTATAAATTCACAAGATTCAACTATCTTTTCATAAATATCCATCTCATCTCCTCAACGCTATATTAAATAAAACTTTTTCCGTGAAAACCGGTATTCTCTATCCCCAGATGGTGAAGAACTGAAACTCCAATGTCGGAAAAAGTACTTCTTACTCCCAGATCTTCAGAAGATATGCTCTCTCCATAAACAAGGATAGGGATATACTCCCGTGTATGGTCTGTCCCTTTAAATGTAGGGTCACACCCGTGATCAGCAGTTATCATCAACAGGTCATCCGGCTGCATCATAATAATGAAATCTTTAAGCATCTTATCAAATTCTTCCAGGGTAGATCCATACCCTTCGGGATTCCTCCTGTGGCCGTAAATCATATCAAAATCGACCAGGTTCACAAAGATCAACCCCTCCCTTGTAATTAACATTTCCTTTTTGAGAACATCCATCCCTTCTTTGTTGTTTTTTGTATGTATTGCTCTGGTTATCCCCTTCCGTGCATAAATATCCTCTATTTTCCCTATTCCGGAGACTGCAAATCCGCTGTTTCCAATAAGGTCAAGAATTGTATCTCCTGGAGGAAGCATAGGATAATCCCGTCTGTCGGAAGTACGTTTAAAACTACCCGTTTTTCCGATAAAAGGCCTTGCAATCACCCTTCCTATCTTGTATTTGTCACACATCTCCCTTGCCTGGACACAATATTCATAAAGTTTTTCAATAGAAATAATATCATTATGGGCTGCTATCTGAAAAACAGAATCACCGGAAGTGTATATTATCGGGAATCGGGTCTTCATATGCTCTTCTCCAAGCTCTTTAATTATTTCGGTTCCCGAAGCAGCTTTGTTACCGAGAACACCGCGGACACCAGTCTTGCTCTTAAATTCAGTCAATATTTCTTCAGGAAATCCATCGGGGTATAGGGGGAAAGGTTCTTCGCTTATGATGCCCATCATTTCCCAATGGCCTGTCATCGTATCCTTCCCTTTTGATACCTCCCTGATTTTCCCAAATTTCCCGGCAGGTTCCGGAACCGGCTCAACTCCTTTTATTTCTATTATGTTCCCAAGTCCAAGTTTCTGAAGGTTCGGTAGATTAAGCCCGCCCACTGCTTTTGCAGTATTAGCAAGGGTGTTTGCTCCAACATCTCCGAAATCTGCAGCGTCATCCATATATCCGGCTCCGACACTGTCCAAAACAATTATTATAGCTCTCTTCCCCATGATCAAAAAAATAATTATCACACACCTGAAGTAAAGTCAAAAATGAACTTGTTTTTCATAAATCATTCTCAACAAATATCTTTCATTTATTTTCTCTGCATTGTTTTAAAAATTGATGAGAGGAGTTTAAT
Organism: uncultured bacterium; assembly: GCA_942492175.1. GTDB lineage: Bacteria > Acidobacteriota > Aminicenantia > UBA2199 > UBA2199 > UBA647. The sequence goes on along the minus strand of CALODR010000009.1, from coordinate 146,317 downwards.
CAGTTATAATCGGCAATGCAATTGAAACACACTTATTCAATGATTCTGTTCATTATATTTATTCTGATCGCAACCTATACTCCTGTCCCCGGATCAGAAAATCTTACCATCGATTTCTCTGAAAGATTAAGGGTCATTTCCTGGGACAACCCGATCACCCTGGACAGCAGTAAAGAGGAAAGCTCCACTTTCACAAGGCACAGGACATCCCTGGGACTGAACTGGAAATTCACAAAAAATGGAGATTTTTATTTCAAGGCCACCAACGAATTCAGAATATACTTTAAACCGAATAGAGATTTTAATATTCATGAAATATTTATCGATAACCTATACCTTAAATTGAGAAATTTATTCAGACTTCCCGTTACTCTGACGATCGGCCGTCAGAACATAGTCCTTGGAGAGGGCTTTATAATGCTGGACGGTAATACTTATGACGGTTCCCGCTCCATATTTTTTGATGCTGTCAGAGCTGACATCGATTTCAGGAATAAAGGGACATTATCTGTTTTCAGCCTGTATGCACAAAAGAACGATGATCTTCTCCCCGTATTAAATGATAAGGATCAACTCCTAAATGAGAAGGATATTAAAGGTTACGGGATCTATTATCAGGGGAAAACAGACAGGCATAAAGCAGAAATTTACTATCTGAATAAACAGACCGATATTGACGAAGACAGCTCCTGGTCCCTTTCAACTGATACAATCGGAACCAGATTGTCATTCTCTATTCAGCAAAGTTTTAAACTTACTGCAGAGGGTGCAATCCAGAACGGCTCCTATTATGGAAATAAAATCAGGGCATTCGGGGGCCATTTCCATTTTGACAGGGATATTAAGAACCGTTTTTTTAAAAAAGTGACGATCGGAGGAGTATTACTCTCGGGAAATTCTCCCGGTGACCCTGTTTTACGGGGTTGGGATCCCCCATTTTCAAAATGGCCGAAATGGAGTGAATCATATATCTATACACTCATAAATGAAGGCGGCATAGGGAACTGGAGCAATCTCTCTTCGATCTATATATCAATTCTTTCACGGATCTTTAAAAATGGACATCTGAATACTACACTTAATTTTCTCGGTGCCCCCAAGCAGAATTTTTCCCCGGATTTCCCTGGGGGTTCAGGAAAATATCGCGGATTCCTTCTGATAAATCGGGTAAATTTTGCATTATCCAAAAGTCTCAGCGCCCATTTTTTATGGGAACATTTTCGGCCTGGTAATTATTATTTCAGCAATGCAGGAAATTATAACTGGGTCAGATTCGAGCTCATGTACAGAAAAAAAATCCGGAGGTAAATATGGCAGCAAAAATAATAATCTTAAGTTTATATGCCCTGATGATAATTATTATCGGGATCATCGGACTCAGAAAGACCAGATCTTTTTCGGATTTTTTCCTCGGCGGGGGTAAGGTAGGGCCTTGGATGACAGCATTCTCTTACGGGACAGCATATTTCTCTGCTGTACTTTTTATAGGGTTTGCCGGAAAGATCGGATGGGGATTCGGTTATTCCGGATTGTGGATAGCATTTTTCAATGCTCTTCTCGGTGTGTTCGGCGTCTGGTGGATCATGGGATGGAAGATCAAGAAAGTTTCTGTTGAGTATAAAATCTCGACCATGAACGAATTTATGGAGAAAAGATATGACAGTAAATTTCTGAAACTTTTTTCCTCTTTTGCAATATTTATATTCCTGATACCCTATTCCGCTGCAGTATTTATGGGCCTCTCCTACCTCTTTGAGGTCAACTTCGGGATTGAATACTGGCAGGCTCTTATCTTCATCGGATTATTCACCGCCGTTTATATCGTACTCGGGGGTTATAAATCTATGGCTATGATTGATACGGTTTTCGGAATCATTATGACTCTCGGTGTCCTTATCCTTTTATTCAGTACTCTCAATACCGGTAACGGCCTGGGCAGTATCACGGAAGCATTAAGAAATGTAAACCCGAAACTTGTCTCTACTGTAGGGCCTCCCGGATTATGGCCTCTTTTCTGCTTGATCTTCCTTACAAGCGTGGCTCCTTTCGCTATGCCTCAACTTGTGCAAAAATTTTATGCAATAAAAGACAGATCCGCAATAAAAGTCGGTATGTTTGCCTCGACAATATTTGCATTACTAATCGGGGGTGTCGCATATTTTGTCGGCTCTACAACAAGAATATTTCTGAATCCCGGGAACAATCCTCTTGCATTCAAAGACGGCAAGCCTGTTTTTGATGTCCTTATGCCGGAATTATTAGGACGCGTAATCCCTCAATCTCTATCGGTCATCATTCTGCTTCTTATCCTTTCTGCATCAATGTCAACACTTGCAGCCCTTGTTCTGATCTCAAGTTCCTCCTTCTCAAAGGATTTTTATGGTGGGTTTATAAACAAGAATATCTCCGATAAGAATCTTACACTTCTTATGAGGTTCATGAACGGGTTTTTTGTCCTACTATCGGTTTTACTTGCCGCATTGAACATAGATACTATTGTATCGGTACTAAGTATCTCATGGGGAGCTATAGGCTCAGTATTTCTCGGCCCTTTTGTATGGGGATTGTTTTCTAAAAAAGTTAATAAGTTCGGCGCATTGTTTTCCTCTATCTCAGGACTCAGTGTATGTATTCTCCTATATATTTCAGGTCATTCACCACCGGAAGCAGGGACACTCGGAATGATAACTTCTCTTCTGGCCAATCCGGTTGCAAGTTATACCTATACTTTTGTCAGAGAAAAATAGTTATGGAGGAAGATATGGCAAGGTACTTATTCAATACTGAGAAAAAGGATTCCCCCGTCTGGAAGGGCAGTAAATACGAATTTCTGAAAAACTCAGACATGCCCGATTTCCACAAATCGCTGGAAGGATATGATCCCTCACCTTTTGTTGAATTAAAAACAGTCCCTGAACTTCTGGGGACAGGAAAAATAATTGTAAAAGATGAATCCAAAAGATTCGGTATAAAAGCTTTCAAAGCCCTCGGGGCCAGCTATGCGATCTACAGAGTACTCAAAAAATTATGGGAATCCAAATTCGGAACAGAATTTGATCATGACAGTTTCAGGGATAAGGGAAAACTTGAACTTTTAGGGAAATTCACATTCTGTGCTGCATCCGATGGTAATCACGGAAGGGCAGTTGCATGGACAGCCAGGATGTTAGGCCAGAAATCTGTGATCTTTATGCCTTCTGAAACCGTCAGGTCCCGGATCAGGAATATAGAGAGTGAGAACGGGAAAGTGATCATTGTTAAGGGTACATATGATGATTGCGTAATAATAGCAAAAAAAAAAGCAGAAGAGAACGGGTGGCATGAAATAGCAGACACTGCTTATCCAGGTTATACCGATATCCCCTCATGGGTAATGAACGGATACTCAACACTATTCAGGGAGATGGAGGAGAAAATATCAGAATACAAGATCGGAAAAAACGACATCATTTTTCTTCAGGCAGGTGCAGGAGCATTTGCAGCATCCGGTGCATCATGGCTGGTGGATAGAATGGGGGATAAAAGGCCGAAGATAGTTATTGTGGAACCGTCAGAGGCATCATGTTATCTCGAATCTTCAGAAGCTGGAGAAGCAGTTGCAACAAAAGGGAAAATGGATACAATAATGGCCGGGCTCAATTGCGGTGTCCCATCGATTCTGGCATGGCCGATCCTCAGGGACTCGGCAGACCTTTTTATATCAATTCCGGATAAATATGCCGAAGAAGCGATGAGACTATATAAAGAAGAGGGTATTGTTTCGGGAGAATCGGGTTCATCGGGGCTTGCCGGACTGACAGCAATTATGACAGATCCGGAACTGAGATATGCGAAGGAGAAGACCGGTATCGGGAAAGACACAAGAGTGATCTTAATAAATACAGAGGGCGACACAGACCCGGAAAATTATAAAAAAATAATCTGCAAATAAAGATAATAAATCAATACTTCAATGAATCCAAATCCTTTTTAGTACCGGTGATTTCAAACCTCCAAAATAAAATTTAGAGAGACATTTCAAGGAATGCGAGAATAAATGCCAGGACAAGGAGGATAATTACAAAAGTTTTTGCCTTCGTTCTGCCATACCTTTTCAGATATTTTTCAGTCAGAATTTCAGAAACTGGAAATAACAAGCATGCAACTGCAACTCCCCCCATCACATCACTCGGGAAATGAGCCTGGAGAGCTATACGTGAATAAGCAACCATAACTCCCATGAACAGGACAACGCCCTTATATAAATTAAGATGTTTTATTCCAATGAATGAGAGTGTAATGAAGGGGATTACCATTCCCATAATTTTTGTTGTATGTCCTGAGGGGAATGAAAAACTTCTATGCATTTCAGAGCTTTTGATAAACCCCCCAAGTTCCACTACCGGCCTTTCACGTCCGACAACATGTTTGATCAGATCTCCCGTTATCCCCGAAATGAAAAGGGAGAAAAGGACGATCAACAGCAATTTTATATTTTCCCCTTTTCCATCTTTGTCTTCAGTATGCAAATATAAAAATACTGAGCATATAAAAAGTACTATCGGGATACCTGCATCAGTGAAAATTTTCAGAGTATTCAGGAGGAGATCATTATGGTAAACGGGGTTATGAGCTATTAGTATTCTCTCATCCAGTCCGGGAATAAACCAGTAAATAAAAGTTATAGCGCAAAAAATAATTGCAATAGAGTATATCAGCAGATAATTTCTGTTTGCATCTTTTTCAATTCCCATTCAGTCTCCTCAGCTAACCACAACTCATCTAGCCCATCAATAAACCTTTTCTATGACTTATTCCGAGAGTTTTTCTGCAGTCAGGACAAAAATAGAGGAACCTCCTTCCAAAGGTTCCGTAAATTTCTTTATATAAAACAGTTTTTATTTCCGCACTACAATAAGGGCAGAGAGGAATAACATCTTCCGCTTTCTTTAATGTTATCCCGTCAGGCCTCGGATGATCATCAAATACCATTTTTCACCTCTTCAAAATTTTACTACCAGCCTCCTGAAGAACCGCCTCCGCCGAAGCTTCCGCCTCCGCCGGAGAACCCTCCACCGCCGAATCCGCCTGAGGAACCTCCACCGAATCCGCCTCCCCAGAAAGTACCGCCTTTCCCCTTTTTCCCGGTAAGCGCCGGAAGTACAAAGAAGAAAAATATGATCAAAAATAACATAAACGGAAAATTGGAAGAATCATCTTTCTTATCCCTGAATCTTTTAAGTTCCTCCTCAGAGATGTCGGATTCTTTTGAAATTATCCCCGATACTGTTGTCAAGCCCCTCAGTATCCCTTCATAATATTGACCTTTTTTAAAACTGGGAACAATTATTTTTCTAATTATATAACCGCTTTTCAAATCGGTAAGGACACCTTCAAGACCATAGCCTACTTCAAGACGAAGTTTTCTCTCCCCCATCGATACCACAAGTATCACACCGTTATCCTTCCCCTTCTGACCGATCTTCCAATCATTCTGTTCCGTCAAACGTATTGAATAATCTTCTATGGTCTCTCCATTGAGACTTTTTATTGTCAACAGGACAACCTGTGCCGATGTCTTATTCTCAAGATCTTCAAGAAGCATTTCAATTGTTCGTTCCTGAGATTGATCAAGAATTTCTGCATAATCACTAACCCGGCCTTTGAGTTTCGGGAACGAGATCGGATAAAGAGAGGTGAAAACAAAAATTGACAGTATGAAGATAATTGTCTTTTTCATTTTAACTCTCCAGAACTGAAACATCGTCTTCCAGTTCATTCTCATCATCCGGTTTTATCGGAAACTTGTCGGCTTCAGAGAGGATAACTCCGCACTCTCTTACAGAATCGATAAGCTTCCCGACAGTATCCCCGCTCTTTATCCCATCGGTTATATTTTTGACTATCCCGTCCCATCTCTCCTGGGGGATCTTCGAACTGATCCCTTTATCGGCTATCAGCTCCACCCTCCTCTCAAGGAAGGAAAGAAAGATCAAAATACCGGTTCTGTCACGGGTATTGAATATCCCGGACTCTGTGAAATACCTTATCGCCCTCTCATGGACCTTTTTTCTCATTACCGATCCTGGAATAATTATCCTGTCCAGAAATCTAAGATTAGCAAAAAGATAAAAGATCGTTATAATAATAAAAGGGAAGATCCCGAAAAAAACGGCAGTGTAAACAGGTGAGTATTCCCAGAACATATTCTTTATGAAATGTTCAATTTTCCCGGGGAACAAAACAATCACCCCCAGAGAGAGGAAACCGGCGATCAATGCAAAAAAAAGTTCATACTTTGCATAATCATAACTTTCCCTTATGAAAGCAACTTTGATCTCTCCGGATGTTTCACTCTCCGCTTCCTTTACAGCCTGGCCGATCTTTTCTAGATCTGAATCGGAAAAATTCAGATTTTTCATATTTCTAGAACTCTACTTTGGGTGCTGTTTTTGCCCCTTCATCCGACAGGAAATACACTTTTTCCTTAAAGTTCCTGAAAGATGCAATAAAAGAGTTAGGGAAAACTTTTATATATGTGTTGAACTCACGAGCAGCTTCATTAAATCTTCTCCTTTCAACCGCTATCCTGTTCTCTGTACCTTCCAACTGGTTCTGCAGATTAAGGAAATTCTCGTTCGCTTTCAGATCGGGATATTTTTCGACAACCACCATAAGTCTTTGCAAAGCGCTGCTCAAACTGCTTTGCGCCTGCTGGAACTGCTGGAATGCCTGGGGATTGTTAATAATATCATCTGACACATTTATCTGACCGCCCACCTTTGATCTTGCTTCGGTCACAGCGATAAATGTCTCTTTTTCATGCTCTGCGTATCCTTTGACAGTAGCCACAAGATTGGGTATCAGATCATACCTTCTCTGATATACATTTTCCACCTGGCTCCACTTTTCCTTTACATTCTCATCATACCTAACCATATTATTGTTTACTTTAATCCCCCACATTACCAGGATCACTCCGATAACAAGTGCGATTATAAGAAATGCTCCGCATCCCAGACCTAATTTTTTTCCCATAAGTCCTCCTTTTGTTTTAAACAATTGAATTTTAGAGAATTCCGGTAATTTTGTAAAGATATTAAAAGAGAACTCTATATTGTATAATTCATAAGAGAGTTAAAATGATCAAATTTACATTGAACGGAGCCGAGAAAAACTATTTGGGGGACGAGAACCTGACACTCCTCAGATACCTGAGAGATACAGAACATATAAAGAGTGTCAGGGACGGGTGCTCTGGACAGGCATTCTGCGGTGCCTGCATGGTCGAGATTAACGGTAAACCTGGACTATCGTGTGTTACAAAAATGGCAAAAATAAAAGGTGCTGAAATATTCACGATGGAAGGTTTCCCTGAAAAAATAAGAGATACGATCGCAAACGCTTTCGTGGGGAAAGGGGCAGTTCAATGCGGTTTCTGCACCCCGGGATTTATTGTAAGGGTGAAGATACTGCTTGACACCAATCCCTCCCCCTCACGTGATGAAATAATAAAAGCTTTAAAAGGGAATTATTGCAGATGTACCGGATACAAAAAAATTGTTGATGCTGCGGAAGATGCATCAGAAATATTTTATAACAAAAAAAAGATATCACAAGAGGAGAGCGGTCTGGTCGGTAAGAGCTTCCCTAAGTATAAAGCTTTGGAGAAAGCACTTGGAACCTCTCCTTATGTGGACGATCTCGAATTTGAACATATGGTCTGGTCGGCCCTGAAGTTTTCCGACCACCCCAGGGCTTTAGTTAAATCAATAAATACACATAAAGCTGAAAATCTCGAAGGAGTTATAAAAGTTATAAAAGCTGAAGATATTCCCGGTGAGAGGTATTACGGTTTGATATACAACGACTGGCCTCTGATGATTGCAGAAGGGGAGATCACAAGATATATAGGCGATGTTATCGCAGGGGTTGTGGCAGATACAGAAAAAACAGCCAGAGCGGCGATTGATCTGATAGAGATAGAATATGAGGTGCTGGAACCTCTGACAGATATGGAAAAGTCAGAGGAGTCTGAAATAAAGATCCATCCGGACGGTAACCTTCTCGAAAAATGTATTGTAAAGAGGGGAGAAGATACAGAAAAATTACTTTTATCTTCGAAATATAATGTTAAAGGGAGATATGAAACCCAGAGAATTGAACATGCATTTCTTGAGACGGAAGCAGCAGTTGCAATCCCCTCAGATAACGGCAGGATCAAACTGGTTTCACAGAGCCAGGGAATTTATGAGGACAGAAGGCAGGTTGCAAGAATTCTTGGTATAGCTGAAGAGAAAGTATCAGTAACTCTTTTTGCTAACGGAGGCGGATTCGGCGGGAAAGAGGATATGACCGTCCAGGGCCATGTATCTCTTTCTGCCTGGCTTACCGGCCTGCCGGTGAAACTGAAATTAACCCGTGAAGAATCTGTAAGGATGCACCCGAAAAGACATCCCCTCATCATGGATTACGAGATCGGGTGTGACGGTGATGGAAAGTTTACCGCATTGAGAACAAGGATAATCGGAGACACAGGTGCATATGCATCGGTCGGAACAAAAGTTCTTGAAAGGGCGGCCGGGCATGCAACAGGAGCTTACCATTTTCCAGCTGTCGATATCGAGTCAAAAACCCTTTACACCAACAATATTCCATCCGGGGCTATGCGGGGATTCGGAGTTAATCAGGTTACATTTGCCATAGAGAGCTGTATCGACGAACTATGCTTAAAGGGCGGATTTGACAGATGGCAGTTCAGATATGATAACGCTTTAACAGAAGGATCAATGACCGCAACAGGACAAATACTCGGTGAAGGTATCGGGGTTAGAGAAACACTCCTGTCTATCAGAGATGATTTTTATATGGAGAAATATGCCGGCCTTGCCTGCGGAATAAAAAACTCAGGAATAGGGAACGGGATGATCGATTTCTCTGAGATCAGGATAGAAATAATTTCAGGAGAAAAGGTAAGGCTATGTCACGGTTGGACAGAAATGGGACAGGGAATTGATACGATCGCAATACAGGTGCTAAGCACCGAGACCGGTATTGATCCTTCAATTATAGAAGTCAGGGTCAATACCGATGACGGGGCTATAGCCGGCATGACAACTTCCAGCCGGGGAACCGTATTGATAGGGAACGGAATTATTGAAGCATGCAGAGAACTCAGGCTAGATCTTCATAATAAAACCCTTTCAGAGCTTGCGGGAAAAACATATTCCGGAAGATGGAGTTTTGAGGACTCCACAAAACCGGGAGATCCGGGCAAAGTTATTACCCATTATTCATACAGCTATGCAACGCAGATGGTCTCACTAGATGAGAACGGCGCTGTAAAAAAAGTGATCGCAGCTCACGATGGGGGAAAGATATTAAATCCAGCCCTATTTGAGGGCCAGGTAGAAGGGGCTGTAATGATGGGTCTGGGGTACGCCCTCTCAGAAGAGTTAAAAATGGAGAAAGGATATCCTGTGAGCTTTAGATTGAGGGACTTTGGACTTCCCAGGATCAACGACCTTCCTGATATTATTGTGAGGGGGGTGGAGGTAAAAGACCCGATCGGTCCATATGGAGCTAAAGGAATCGGTGAAATCGGACTTGTACCGACAGCTGCAGCAGTTGCAAACGCCTTCTGTTCGTTCAACGGGATAAGGCAGAAAATACTGCCGTTAAAAAAACCAAAAAAATAATCCATTTTTTTGAACTAACTAATACTAAATTCCTATGCTATAATATCAATCAGGCCGGGCAAAGCAAAAAATATGAACAACATGAAAACCTCTGAGGTCAGTTTTAAAAATATAGGCAAAGACAATACTGCATTGTTGAATTCGGTTAATGATGCAGTAATTCTAATGGATGGTATGACCTTTATTGACTGTAACGAAAAAGCCCTGGAATTGTACGGATGCCGCACAAAAGATGAACTTCTTAACGCCAAACCCTACGAACTTTCACCTGAATATCAACCGGATGGGGAATTCTCGAAAGACGCTGCAATGGAGAAGGTTCAGTCTGCACTCGACGGCACACCGCAGTTTTTTGAATGGAAGCATACAAAACTGAATAACGAACTGATAGACACCGAAGTCAGCCTCAACTGTATCGAAATTGAAGGCAGTAAAAATTTAATTGCTGTAGTCAGGGACATAACAAGACGTAAAAAAGCTGAAAAGATCAATTCTGTACTATTCAATATTTCAAAAGCATCCGGAGAATCGGACTCTCTTGAAGATTTTTTATCAATTGTAAGAGACGAAACCAACAGACTGATGGATGCAAAGAACTTCTTTGTTGCTCTTATTGTCGACAAAGAAAAAAAAATCTATCAGATCCCCTACGGTGTGGATGAGAATCCGGGAGAAATAGAAGGGATGGGGCTGAACATTGATATGGAAGGAAGTTTCACCGACTATATCGTCCGGAAAGCAATCCCTCTCCTTGCTAATAAATATCAGATCAGAGAACTATACAAGGAAAACGATATAAAACTTCTCGGAACAGATTGCGAGTCATGGCTCGGCGTACCTTTAAAATCCAGAAGGGAAGGGATAATAGGAGTCCTAGCTGTTCAGAGTTATAATGACCCGAATGCATATTCAGGAAGCGATATGGATGTCCTTATTACCATATCAACTACAATTGCATCCGCAATTGTTCATAAAAGATCTGAGCAGTCTCTTAGAGAGAGTGAGAGCAGATTTAAAAAACTCTCTGAAGCTGCAGATGAAGGGTTGCTGTTCTATAACGCTGATGAAATCATCGTGGATGCAAACAAAGCTTTCCTTGAAATGACCGGGTATACTCTGGATGAACTTCGGGGAAAAACTATTTCAATACTCTTTCACGAAGCATCTTATATTGCATTGAGAAAAAAAGGAATTGCCGGATCAGAGAATCCGATTGAGACTATCCTCCTTACAAAAAACTATTCCATACTGTTCTGTATGAGCAAGGTGAGAAATTTTGATATCGGAAAAGATATAGTAAAAGTTGCAACATTCACGGATATCTCTTCACAGAAAGCTTATGAGAAAGAAAAAAATATTCTGCAGGAAAAGTTGAACAGGTCAGAAAAAATGGAAGCATTGGGGAGGCTCGCCGGTGGAGTCGCTCACGATCTAAACAATGTTCTCACTTCCATTGTAAGCTACCCAGACCTGATCATGATGAATTTGGGCAACAGGAAGAAGGTCGACGAATATATAGACAAATTAAAGAGGTCTGGACACAAAGCAGCAGCAATAGTCGAGGACCTACTTACTCTGACTAGAAGAGGTGTAACAAAATTTCAGCCGTTAAATATAAATGCAATAATAACGGATTTCTTTAATTCATCAGAATTTGAAAAAATAAAAAAAGATTATCCTAAAGTTAAATTTAATATAAATCTTCAGAATGATATCAATAACATAAAAGGATCAAAGATCCATCTGACTGCAATGATAATGAATTTGATCCTGAACAGTACTGAAGCTATAAAGGATAAGGGTGCTGTCAATATAATCTCAGAAAATTTCGAAAACAAAGAAAAGGGAATCGGACGGTCAATAAAAATAATAGTACACGATGAAGGCGTCGGAATGAGCAAAGAGGAAAAGGAGAAGATATTCGAACCTTTTTACACAAAAAAACTTAAGGACAGGAGCGGGACTGGACTCGGTATGTCCGTGGTGTGGGGAACCGTACAGGATCATAAAGGAGCTATTAATGTGTCCAGTAAAAAAGGGGAAGGCACAAAGGTTGAAATAACTTTCCCTGCAACAATCGAAAAAATACCAGTACCGAAAGAAAGCATCCCTTACACCGATCTTACCGGGAATAATGAAAAAATTCTTATCGTTGATGATGAAGCGGAGCCGAGAGAGATTGCATGCCAATACTTAAATAGACTTAACTACAAGGTCGATAAAATCGATAACGGGGAAGATGCCGTAAAATTGTTCAAGAGAAAAAGATATGATCTTGTAATACTTGATATGCTTCTTGAGAATGGAATAGATGGACTCGATACATTCAGGAAACTTTCAAAAATAGATTCAAACATTAAAGCCATTATAGTAAGCGGATTCTCTGAAACCGACAGGGTAAAGGAGGCACAGAGAATGGGTGCCGGGGATTACATCAAGAAACCTTATACTTTCAGAGAGCTGGGACTTGCAGTTAAGAAGGAATTGGAAAGATGATCAATGCTCTGTACCTTAAGAATGGAATATTTATTGATCATAGAACATTTGAATTTTCCTATGGTAATTTCATTGTAGAAAAAGGGTCGGAAGGCAAGATCAAACAAACAGATTTTATTCCTCCCGATGGAGAAATACTCGATTGTGAAGGAAAATATATTATAAGATCGTTTGTAAATTCACATCACCATATCTATTCAGCTCTCGCTGTCGGAATGCCGGCTCCGGAAAAGCAACCGGCCAATTTTCTTGAAATACTGAAATACATCTGGTGGAAACTTGACAGAGCACTGACCGAAGAAATGATAGAAGTAAGCGCCCTTGCTACAGCAGCAGCCTCTATAAGGAGCGGTGTCACCTTTATTGTCGACCACCACTCGTCACCATATGCCATAAAAGGGTCATTGGGGACTATAAGGAAATCACTTCGTAGGGCCGGCATAAATTCATCATTATGCTATGAACTATCAGACAGGGACGGGGAAAGGGCGGCAAACGAAGCCTTAGAAGAGACTGAAATTTTTCTTAAAAGCGGAGGAGAAGGGCTGGTGGGACTCCACGCTTCTTTCACAGTATCCGATAAACTGCTTAACAAAGCGGTCTCGCTTGCCGATAAATTTGGCAAAGGTATCCATATTCACGCAGCTGAAGATCAGGCAGATCAGGAGATCACAATAGAAAAATACGGGAAACGTGTTATCGAAAGACTTTCCGATGCCGGGGCACTGTCGATGAACGGAACACTTCTGGCACATTGTATACATATTGATGAGAATGAAAGAAATCTGCTTGCAGATTCAGGCGCCTGGGTAGTTCAAAACTCTGACAGCAATATGAACAATGGTGTCGGAGTTTATAATCCTGAAAAACTTGAAAAAGTTTCACTACTCGGCACAGACGGGATGTACAGTGATATGATAAGGAGCGCAAGATCTTCTTATCTGACAGGAAACCTCTCCGGTGGGAACAGTCCCGAACTGATTTACAGAAGGCTTAGGAACAACCATAATTATCTGAAAAGTATAGGAGCTGGAGGAGACGGGGAGAATAACCTTGTCGTTCTTGACTACAAACCTGCTACAGATTTCAACAATAGTAACTTTCCCGGACATCTATTATATGGTATGTCCGGAAGCAATATCTATTCTGTAATTTCAGAAGGAAATATTATAATGAAAGAAAAAAAGATATTGACCATTGATGAACAATCAATTCTCAAAAGATCCTCCGAGCTAAGTAAAGTACTATGGGCAAGGATGAAAGAGATCTGATCCCGTCAATTTCCCCTTGACAAAGTGGCAAAAAGAGCTATATTGTTTCAATACCCATATTAAATACAGGAGAAGCAATGCTAAATATAACCGATAAAATAATAAATGAGAAAGTCGTTGAAAAATCTGTAAAGAGATTCAGAGAGAAAAATATTATCCTGCCGACATTTAAACAAATGCGTAACCCGGAACTGATACCTGAATCAATAAAAAATGAACTGAAAAATATAGGCCTCTGGGACCTCCACCCATTGAACCTCTTCAGAATTACATGGAAGAACGAACCAATAAGAGAGGGAGGTTTATTTGGTGGTGTAAATTTTATAGAGCTCCCGAAAGAAATCACCGGAGTGGATGCGAGAATTGTCTTGCTTGTGGGAAAATACTTCCCGACAGGTGCACATAAGGTCGGAGCAGCTTACGGATGCCTTGCCCCTAAGATCATTACAGGTGAATTCGATCCTACTTTTCATAAAGCTGTCTGGCCGTCAACAGGGAACTACTGCCGTGGAGGTGCCTTCGATTCATACCTGATGGGTTGCGAATCGGTTGCAATACTCCCGGAAGAGATGAGCAGGGAAAGATTCGACTGGCTTGAAGATATAGGATCTGAAGTTATCGCAACACCCGGATGTGAATCAAATGTAAAAGAGATCTATGACAAGTGCTGGGAATTGAGGGAAACCCGTGATGATGTGATGATATTCAATCAGTTTGATGAATTCGGTAACAGTGTCTGGCACTATACTATAACCGGTAATGCGATTGAAGAGGTATATTCAAAAGACCTGAAAAGATCTGGAAATTTTGCAGCTTATGTGTCGGCAACCGGATCAGCCGGAACAATTGCCGCAGGAGATTATCTCAGAAAAGAATTCCCGCTGATGAAGGTGATCGCATCAGAAGCCCTTCAGTGTCCGACATTGCTCAGGAACGGATTCGGAGGACACAGGATTGAAGGGATCGGGGACAAGCATGTCCCCTGGATCCACAACGTGAAAAATACCGATATGATCGTTGCCGTCGATGATGAGGACTGCATGAAGGTGCTAAGGCTATTTAATGATGATAAGGGGAAAAAGGCTTTGGCTGATGAAGGTGTTTCCCGGGAAATAATTCAACAACTTGATCTACTTGGAATATCATCAATATCAAATCTTCTCACCGCAATAAAAGCTGCAAAATATTATGAATTTACTTCAGATGATATAGTTTTTACGGTTGCTACAGATTCGGCAGAATTGTATCAGTCCAGACTTCACGAGCTCAATGATGAGAGAGGATCATATACCGAATTGGACGCTCATAAGGACCTTGACAGGGTTATAAACGGCGCCGGCACAGACAACCTGAAAGAGTTAACATTTAGCGACAAGAGGGCAATCCATAACTTAAAATATTTTACATGGGTGGAGCAGCAGAAAAAGGAGCTTGAGGACCTGAATGCACTCTGGTATGACAGGACTATATGGGACAAGATGTTTTTACAGACGGCAAGATGGGATGAACTTATAAATGAGTTCAACGAGAAGACAGGCCTTTTAAAAAAATAAAAAAATGGATAGCTCCAGCCTGCTGATAAAGAACGGTTTGATAACAACTCACAACAGGCAATTCAGGGGCGATATCCTGGTGTCCAACGGAAAAATTGAATCCCTGGGGAAGAAAATATATCCTCCCGGTAAGGAAACCGACATTATAGATGCAGAAGGATTTTTGGTTTTTCCGGGAGGAGTTGATCCGCATGTTCACATGTCTTTATCTACAGGATACGGGAGATCATCAGATGATTTCGAAACCGGATCAATAGCAGCTATCTCCGGTGGAACTACCACTTTAATAGATTTTATTACTCCCGATAAAGGTGAATCTCTTATATCCGCATTGGAAAAGAGAAAAAAAGAAGCTGAGAATTCAGTATGTGATTATGGGCTTCATATGTCTATCACTTCAATTTATCCCGGCATAGAAAAAGAGATATATAAAATTGTTACCAATGAGGGGATAACATCTTTTAAATTGTATATGGCATACAGAAAATCGGTTGGAATGGCAGATCCGGACATTCTGAAAGCAATGGTAATGATCAAAAAGGCCGGAGGGATATCGATGATCCATTGTGAGAACGGTGATATGGAGGAGTTCCTCCGGGAAAAAATGATCTCATCAGAGAAAACAGAAATTAAATATTATCCGGAAAGCAGGCCGCCTGAGATGGAAAATGACGCTGTCGAGAGGGCGATAATGTTTTCTGACACTACAAAATGTCCACTCTATATTGTTCATATGACCACAGAGAAAGGCGTCGAAGCTGTTCTGAAAGCAAAAAAAAGCGGAATATCGGTATATTCCGAAACTTGTCCCCACTATCTTTTCCTCGATGATTCTGTATATAAAAAAGGGAGTGGGGGGGCAAAATACATAATGAGTCCTCCACTCAGGAAATTGCACGATATAGCGGGATTGTGGAACGGATTAAGTGAAGGGGTACTGGAAGTTATAAGCACAGATCATTGTCCTTTTAATTTAAAAGGGGAAAACGGATCAGGTACTGATGATTTCACAAAAATACCAAAGGGTGTCGGAGGTGTTGACCACAGGTTGAGTTTTTTATATTCGAAGGGGGTACTGGAAAAAAAGATAACAATTCACAGGTTTGTTAATTTAATTTCAACCCGGCCTGCAAAAATATTCGGACTCTATCCGCAAAAAGGCACGATCATGAAAGGGTCCGATGCCGATCTTGTTATCTGGGATCCTGATAAAAAAACAAAAATTTCTGCAGAAACCCAGATCCAGAATTGCGATTCATCTGTCTATGAAGGGATGGAAGTTACAGGCGGGCCATCCAGGGTTATAACCGGCGGAAGAGTTGTTTTCGACAACGGTAATTTTGATCTTTCCAGAACAAAAGGAAATTTTTTATATAGAAAAAGATAGCTCTATTTTATTATATTCTCATCCCTGTCGAACCACTTTTCAAGATGTTTTATCTCCGAATCAATTATTCTTTCTATAAGTTTTTCAGCATCATTCTCAACAATAAGATAGTCCAGATGTTCTCCTCTGAGAAATCCTTCAGAAACAACATGTTTAAGAAATTCTATAAGCCCTGAATAGAAATCCTTCACATTCAGAATACCGATAGGTTTGGATATATCCCCGAGCTGATACCATGTGAACATCTCAAAAGTCTCTTCAATGGTCCCGATCCCCCCGGGAAGCACAATAAATCCATCCGATAATTTGTTCATAAGATATTTCCTCTCATGCATCGATCCGGTGATCTTCATTTCCGACAGGCCGTTGTGACCCACCTCCATTCCGTTCAATTTCTCTGTAATAACTCCTGTCACTTTCCCGTTATTATCAAGAACGCCTTTTGCGACCATCCCCATAAGTCCAACATTCCCCCCACCATAAACCATTTCAATGTTTTTTTCAGCCAGAATTCTTCCAATCTTATATGCTGCATCAAGATACACCGGATCATTGCCTTTACTTGAACCGCAAAACACACATACTCTCTTCATTTCGCCCATCAGGTAATTCTACAACGGGATGCACAGTTTATCAATCAGAAACATTCCAGTCTTCGCAGGGGTTGGATTCTCCAATACGTCAAAAGATTCTTTCCCGGATTGAGGGCAGTGCAACTTACTATTTTCTTTTCCGGACGGACAGATAGGTCCACCGCAACAAAGAATTTTCTATTTCACCTCAATCTTCAGATATTCAAATGCTTTATGATTTGTCAGGAGATCCTTAACATCTATCATCAGGTCATATTTTCCGGGCTTGAGCCAGTTGAATCCAATAGACATTTCAGTTGAATCTTTTGCCGGATTTACCCCTTTTTTCTCATCGAACAGGATCTTTCCCATTTGATCTTTTATGATCAGATTAATTCCCAGATGACCCAATGCGATCTTTTTCTGTTTTTTTAATTCGAAATTTATCAGTTTAAAAACCAGTTTTTTATCTACAAACTGAAGGTTTTCGATCTTTACCATTTTTTCTTTAGCCAGATACTTCTTCATTTTCCTTTTAATAAAATCGGCCCTCTGATTATTGTCATAAAGGAGTTTATATTTATTGTCCGATAATTCTATTTTGAGCTTCCCTCTCCTGGAACTGTCCTCGGGCACATAAGTAAGAATATAACTGATATCTTCCTTCTCAATTATTTTTTCCAGAGAGTTTGTGAGATCAGTGGTAAATGAGACCGATCCGCCGGTCCGTTTCGCAATCTCTCTTAAAGTTACTTCAGCAGAGGTTGAGATATCCCCGGCCTTTATTTCGGTCATATCTGTTTCAATTCGGGTCGGTATCACCACCAGGTTAAATGTCGCGCCGAGGTTATAATAGATCTTGCTCACCTCTTCGTAAGGGAAAAACCGGTTGGCATTAAATTCCTGCCTGACAAGTCTCAGAATATTCTTGCTGTCAAGATTCATATTTCTCTCAATGAGTGAAAACTTATCTGCATTTTCATTCAATATAGGAAATTTTTCATACTGGTAAAAACTTATCACCCATTTTTCGAGGCTGATCCTCTTCAGGAATGCGGCAAAATTATATAGAGTGTAAATATTCAGTTGAAGAAAGCTTCTTTTATAATTTTCCCATGCATTCTGATATCTGATAAAAAAGGTCAGGACATCACGCTGAGCCTGACTATTTCCTATCCCGCTTGAGCTCCTTCCACTTCTACTATAAGCCAATTGCGATAACAATATTGCCATCCCTCCCTCAACTGTCATAATTGTAGCTCTTATATTAATTCTGGATTTTTTACCCTCTTCATTTAAAACATTCAAAATCTCAGTTAAAGTTTTATTTTTTTCTTTCAGATCATTATATGTGAGGGTTGTATTGTTCACGAATACAAGAAGCTTATCCTCCTTTCTCAGAACACTTTCAAAAAAGTACCTGACCCCTTTTTCATAAAACTTATTAAAATTAGTTACACTGAACGCCAGCACAAACAGTCTCGGTTCAAAATATTGTTTTCGTTCAGAATCGAATTCGATCTTCTGGCCTGCTATTTTTTTTCTTACAATATGAAAACCATTGATCGGCAATTCTTTACCGTTCTCAAATAATTTGAAAGCAGATTTTTTTAAATTATCTACCGGCTTGCCTTTGTGCATAACCCTGACAGGGACCTCAACATTGATAACAACCATATCCTCCCGGATCTCCTTCTCCTGTCCTGATATGAATGCCAAAAAAAACAAGACAAATACTAATATACAAATTATGGGAAGCTTCATAATTCCTCCAGTTTATTTAAATATTTAACCTGATCACCAATCCCGCAAGGTACCTGACACCCCCAGCATCAACCCAACCATAAAACGGCCTCATTTTAACAATAAGATCGTTCACTTCCACTTTTATCAGGATATTTTTTTTTACCGGAAATTTCATTCCAAATCCGAAAATAAAACCCGGATCTTTTTCGCTGAAATCATACTCTTTATATTCTTCAGGAACAAATGTCCGCTTAATTGTATACAGCCCGATACCCCCCTTAATAAAAGCAAATGTATCCCCTTTATTAAAAGTATACTCTGCAAAAAGTTGAAAACCTGATAGTTCCAGAGTTGAATTATAGTAAATCCGACTCTCTTTCTTAAACCCATCCTCATACCCGACATTCAACGTCAAACCCTCAAATAATTGAACTCCAATATAGGGATTATAAACAAATGAACTCCCATACTCACTTCGAAGCTCTGAATTTGAAAGGGATCCCATCCCGGAAGATACACCAAAAGTGAACTCTGCCGGATAGATCAATTTGCCTGTGAAAATAAGATATATAAATATTATTATGGGAAAAAATTTGTAATATTTCATGCCCGCTCCCATCCCGATGAATTTTCATTATTTCATTAAACATAAAATTAGCAGCAAGTAAATTTCCATTAATTTTAGTCCAAAATTTTGACTTTTGTCCTTAAATAACTGCAATTCTTTAAAATAGTAGTTCATATTTCATTTTGCAGGGTTCAGGCAATATCCGATGAAATTTTTTATATTATCTGCTATATATTGACCATGGCGGGAAAATTATCTTACGAACGTTATCTGTGGTTTCATTCAAAACTTAAAACGGGGCGCTATCCCAGATTGGCAGACCTTTCTGATAAATTTGAGATCTCCCAGAGGCAGGCATCCAGAGAGATAGAATTTATGCGCCTGTTCTTCGATGCCCCTATTGAGTATTCCTCAGAAGAGAACGGATACTACTATTCAGATGATAAATTTGAACTACCCGGTATATGGGCATCCGAAGAGGAGATAATCACACTGATCATTGCCAAAAGACTGGCATCAACCATTCCCCACAAGAATAGGAAAAAAAGATTCGACGATTTTATAAAAAAATTTCTCAGGGAGACAGGAATCGACATATCTTCCATCGAGAAGAAGATTTCAATCAAGAACATCCGGTACTACCGGGTCGACCCGGCCGTTTTCGAAATCGTAGTCCTCGCATTGAGCTCAGGAAAAAAGTTAAAGATCAGCTACAAGTCACCCTACAAAGAAGAGCCCGGTGAACGAATGGTCAACCCCCTCCACCTCCTCCTCTATATGGGGAACTGGCACCTCTTCGCCTGGTGTGAGGAGAAAAAGAAGGTCAGGGACTTCGTCCTCTCTAGGATCACAAACACTGAAATTACCGGAGTCGATATTCCGGAAAAATACAGAAAAAAAGATCTTCGGAAGCAGGTTTTCGGGAATTACGGGATTTTTATTGACGGGGAGCAGAAAGAAGTGATTCTAAGGTTTTCCGAAGATACGGCCAAACTGGCCAGAGAACAGGTCTGGTTTCCTGATCAGGTCACAGAAGAAACTGAAAAAGGGGGAATCACCATAAAATTCCCGGTTTCAGATTTCCGGGAAGTGCTACGGGACATTCTTTCAATGGGTCCGGGAGTTAAAGTGATCTCACCTCCAGAATTGAAGAAAATGGTGTTGGATAGTATTAAAAGTATGTCGGAACTATATGAAGATTAACTTCCTCACCCGTTCATATTGATTCTCAGTCATTTAATTGAGATAATCATATATTGGGCACATATTTCCAGGGTTCAATATGGAGGTAATAGGTGAAAGGAATTATTCTTGCGGGCGGCCACGGTTCAAGACTCTACCCAATGACCCTTCCGGTTTCAAAACAACTTCTTCCTGTCTACGATAAACCAATGGTTTACTACCCTCTGTCGACTCTAATGCTGGCAGGGATCAGGGAGATATTGATAATTTCTACGCCCGATGAACTCCCGAGGTTCAACAAACTTCTGGGAGACGGAAAACAATTGGGGCTCACAATTGAATATAAAGAACAACCGGAACCAAGGGGGATTGCTGACGCCTTTATTATAGGAAAAGATTTTATTGGTGACGACAATGTATGTCTGATACTCGGGGACAATATATTTTACGGCCACGATCTGATAAATATGCTTGAGAAGAGCAGCCGACTGGAAAGAGGGGCAATTGTTTTCGGATACTATGTAAAACATCCGGAAAGGTACGGAGTGGTTGAGTTTGATAAAGACAGAAATGTTATATCGATCGAAGAAAAACCCGAGGATCCGAAATCCAACTTTGCCGTCGTAGGTCTTTATTTCTATGACAACAGTGTCGTCGATCTGGCGCACACGATCAAGCCATCAGCAAGGGGAGAGATTGAGATAACCGACATAAACAATGAATATCTTAAACGGGGTGATATGAAGGTAGAGCTTATGGGCCGTGGATATGCCTGGCTCGATACCGGCACAAATAGTTCACTTCTTGATGCCTCAATGTTCGTTAAGACTATAGAGGACAGGCAGGGGTTGAAAATATCCTGCCCTGAAGAGATTGCATTCAGAAAAAACTATATAAGCAGGCCGGAATTAAGCCACCTCGCTGACAAACTTTCGGCAAGTGATTATGGCAGATATTTAAAGGAAATACTTGAAGAGGGATAAGTGTTTGAGAATAAAAGATCTTTAAAAAATATCCTGGTTACAGGCGGAGCCGGATTCATAGGAAACAATTTTGTCAGATACTTATTCAAAGATACTGATTTCAAAGGCAGAATAGTAAATCTTGACAAACTGACCTATGCCGGAGACAGGGATAATTTGATTGATATTGAAACAAAATTCGGCAATGAAAGGTATTTTTTTTCTGAAACAGATATATGCTCAGGAGATGATATAAAAGAAATCTTTAATGAATATGATATTGATACAGTGATCCATTTTGCCGCTGAATCTCATGTTGACAGATCTATAACAGGCCCGGCTGAGTTCATTCAGACAAATATAGTCGGAACATTCACACTTCTTGAAACAGCAAGAGACCTATGGAAAGGAGATGAAACAAATCTTTTTCACCATATTTCAACTGATGAAGTATACGGAAGCCTGGGGAAAGACGGCTACTTTATTGAAACTACTCCATACGACCCCAAGAGTCCTTACTCTGCATCTAAAGCATCATCTGATCACCTTGTGAGAGCTTATGCAAACACATATAAAATGCCCGTGACTCTCTCGAATTGCTCAAATAATTACGGCCCCTTCCAATTCCCCGAAAAACTGATTCCCCTGATGATTCACAATGCCATTGAAGGAAAGGAACTCCCCGTTTACGGTGACGGTGCAAATATTAGGGACTGGCTCTATGTGACCGATCACTGTTCTGCTATTTGGGACATAGTCTCAAACGGAAAGACAGGGGAAACCTACAATATTGGAGGGGACAGCGAAAAGAGAAATATCGATGTTGTTAAGGAGATATGTTCTGTCCTTGATGAAGTTTATCCGGTTTCAGACAATCCTTCATCCGGATGTAAGTCAAGTTACTCAGAACTAATAAAATTTGTTAAAGACAGGCCTGGTCACGACCGAAGGTATGCAATTAATTGTCAGAAGATCAAGAGTGAGCTTGGGTGGAAACCGTCTGTAACTTTCCACGAGGGGCTCAAAACCACGATCAGTTGGTATCTGAAAAAATTTCTGGGATAATCTGTTTTTGACCTTAGGATTGAATTCTCAATAAACTGAAAATAAGATATAATAATCCAAATGATAAACAGGGAAGCTGAAAAAATTTACAGATCTGTATTTAAAAAAGATATCCCTGACATAGTCCTGGAAAGATTTATTAAAATATCGGACAGGATCGAGAAGGGCTCTCAACCGGAGGAGATTGAAAAACTTCGGAAAATAACCGGAAACATCTCCGATCTGGCTGCAGCCGAATATGCCTCCAGAATTCTCGGAAAAAATTCATTACTGATCAAAAAGTTCCAGACCATGATCTACCTCGGAGAGTGCCTGCCTGAAAATTATGACCTGTTTATCAATGAAAAAAAGGGACTTATAAAAACTCTTTTAATCTTTACTCAAGTCCCCTTCAACTCTGTTTATAAATTCATCAAAGGCTTTTTCCTTCTTAAGGTGAAAAGTTGATGAAGAAGAAGATAACAATAATAGGCGGAGGAGCTTCGGGAGTGTCTGCAGCGCTGGGTTTTATAAAAAAAGGGATAGTTCCGACAATTATCGATGTAGGCAAAAGGGCTCCGGGTCCCCATAAGGCAAAAGGAAATCTTTATGATTACAGGGGGAAAAATGACCTGTTCGATTTAATGATCGGAGAAGATTTCAAGGGCCTGGCAAATGTTCTGGATGGAACCAGCCTCTCACCCAAACTGACAACACCTCTCAACAACTATATTATCTCAGGTTCCGAAGATATTTCCCCGATAAATTCCTCAAACTTTAATGCCGTTCAGAGTTTTGCTGCCGGAGGGCTTGCAGCTGCATGGGGAGCCGGTTTATACAGATATAATGATAATGATCTGGGTGATATGCCTATTAAAGCAAAGTTGTTGTCACCGTATTATGATCAGCTTTCCCGTGAGATAGGGATTTCAGGGAAGAACGATGACCTGACAGAATTCTTTGGTGAAGACAATACTTTACTCCCCCCCGTAAATTTATCAAAAAAATCAGACTATATATATAATAACTATTCAAAGAAAAAGAAAAAATTTAATAAGAAAGGGGTATACATCGGATATCCCAGACTAGGGGTGCTGACCAGAGACCATAACGGAAGATCCGAATGCGATTATTCAAATTTTGAAACCTGGCTCCCGGATATCCCATGGGTATACAATCCGGCCCAGACCCTCGACCGCTTTGTTAAGGAAAACAAAGTTAAATATATTTCAGGAATACATATAAATACCTGGAAAAGAGAGAATAGAAAAATAAAACTCGAGGGTTTTAATATAAAAGATCATTCACCGTTTACTACAGATACCGATATCCTCCTTATTGCGGCCGGCACTATAAATTCAACAAAACTTGTACTGAGATCCAAAAAAGATACAAAAACCAGGCTTAATATTCTCGATAATCCCCTGTTTCAGGTTCCTTTAATACTACCTTCATTCCTGGGATCTCCGATAGACAGATCAGCCTTCGGAATGACAAATCTAAACCTTGTATACAGGGAACAGGGAAACAACCTGACTCTCCAGGGTAGTATTATTGAGTTAACTTCACCACCGAGATCAGTTTTCTTTGAAAACTTCCCTGTCAGTTCTGTACTTAATCTGAAAATGATAAAAATGGCCTCACCTTCAATCCTTGCAATGTTCCTCTATTATCCCTCTCCCTCCAGACAGGCCGGGAAGATCAGTCTAACTGATAACAATGAGTTGAAAATTGAACAGGAAGATTATATTACAGACAGAAAGCCTCTAAAAAAAATAACCAGAGCCATGTTCGGTATGGGAGCCTGGACTCACCCCATTCTGATCCAGCAATCAAAGCCAGGTTATGCAATTCACTATGCCGGGACTATCCCCATGAAAGAAAAAACAACCTCCGACTATGAATCCTCCATTTCAGGAGAACTTCATGGAGAGCCGGGGATATATATTGCCGACGGGACTTCTTTCTCTCAGATCGCGGCAAAAAATCTATCTTTCACTTTAATGGCAAATGCGATGCGGATTGCCGACAGAATCGCGGGAGAATAACAATATGAAAAAAAATATTTTAATAACCGGTGCAGGCGGGCTTATAAGTAACGGGGCAGCAGCATACCTGAAGAAAAAAGAAAATGATATTGAAATAACCGGAATCTCGCCCTTAGACAGGGAAATAAAAAACTTTGACCATATTATCTGCAACCGTTTCGGGGAACATCTCTCTTTACCTGATAAAAATTTCGACCTTATAGTGCATTGTGCTTTTGATAAAGATGACAGGTTCAATGAGCTTAATACAAAATGGACAAAAGAGTGGGCTTTGGATGCAGAAAATTCAGGCATAAAAAAGCATATTTTCCTCAGTTCAATATCTTCGCAATCTGAATATTTATCCTCTTACGGAAAAAGTAAAAAAGAGCTTGAAAAATGGTTTCTTGACAAGGGGCATATTGTTTTCCGGTTGGGATTGGTCATTGCAAACGGCGGAATGTTCGGGAGACTTCTGAGTTCGATAAAAAACTCTCCGGTTATCCCCCTTATCAGCGGAGGAAAATTCCTTGTTTTCCCGACAGCTCCCGATACAATATTTGACCTTATCCACAGGGTATCCCGGGGAGAAGTAAAAGGCAATTCAGGAGAGCCATGGAACCTCCAATTTGAAAGAGGTGTCTCTCTCAGGGAGATCCTGAGGGAATTAAGCAAAGCCTTAGGCAAAAAAGTTGTTTTTCTCCCTATCCCTTATTCTCTGGTATATCCGGCAGTTAAAATAGCATCCCTGATAAAATTTCCGGGACTTGATATAAACACAGGTAACCTTAAGGGACTGAAATGGAATTCCAGACTTTCTCTAAGATCTGACCTCTCAGATCTTGGTTACCAGGAGAGCAGAAGCTGTCTGAACTAATAAGCAGAATGGATCTGCATTGAATTGACACCCCGATTTTTAGATGATATAAACTCTATAAATTAAAGCAGATAATCAATGGACAGGATCTTAATTGTAATCCCGGTATACAACGAAGAGAAAAATATCAGGGGAGTAATCTCGGATATTAGAACGAACTTTAATTCAGCAGATATTCTCACAATAAATGACAAATCTTCAGATAATACAGCTGCAGAACTTGACGCAATGGGTATTAGCCATCTGGACCTTCCGTTCAACATGGGATATTCAGGAGCCCTTCAGGCCGGTTTGAAATATGCCACAATAAATAATTACAATTATGTTGTTCAATTTGATGGCGACGGGCAACATCTTGCCGGGGAGATAGGGAAGCTTTACAAACAGATCACAGAAAATAAATCAGATATAGTTATCGGATCACGGTTCAAGATCAATACCGATTATCCCCATCCGCTTTTCAGAAGGATCGGTTCATGGATATTTTCCCTCCTTATAAGGATCACATGCCGGAAGAAAATAACAGACCCGACTTCCGGATTTCAGATATTGAGCAGAAGGGTGTTCTCCGAGTACAGTAAAATGTTCAATTATCCCCAATTCCCTGATGCCAACCTTATTATAAAAATGCTTCTGCAGGGATACAGGATAGAGGAAATACCAGTAAAGATGAGGTTGAGGGAGCATGGAGAAAGCATGCATACCGGGATAATCGCTCCGGTGAAATACATGATAAAAATATTTTACAGCATACTGATTATTATTCTGACTTTTAAGTTCAACAGCCCTAAAAGGGATGGAGGTTCTGATGTATAGGATATTTTTCGCATTTTTCGGAATTGCAGCTATATTGTATATTTTAATAAAAGTGAAGAGGAATAAATTTTCGGAGAGCAGAAGTATTTTCTGGGTTCTTGGGGGAATAGCCATTTTTCTCCTTTCCATATTCCCGAAAACAATAGACAAGATCTCTTCAGTTTTAGGGATCAACCATCCGCCCTCACTTCTATTCCTGCTTGCATCCATTTTTATAATCTATTCCATTTTTAAACTGGAAGAAGAGATAACGCTTACAAAAGAACAATTAAAAGATCTGGCACATAAGAATGCGATACTTGAAAACAAGGTGAGGGAAAAAGAATAACAATAGTGCATCTTTAATATGAATAGAGCCGTCATAGTTATATCAACTGTCACGCATATTCAATGCCCGAAGTTGAAATAACGGAGATTCTGTGATAAATTCTGGTTCAATGAAAAGGAGATTACTACTTGTTTCGAAAGTGTTGGGGATTGGTGCATTCTATGCATTCATACTGATTATCTCCATTTTTCTTACAATGAGCATCCTGATCAAAGGTGATGAGATAAAAGCACCCGATCTTATCGGAAAAAGTATAAATGAAGCCTCAATAATAGCAGCACAGAAGGGATTCCATCTGAAGAAGATTACCGGTAACTACAGCAGGAATTACAAACCCCTAACAGTCATTGAGCAGATACCGGAACCGGGAGTTTATATAAAAACCAATTCCAATCTGAAAATATTTATAACTTCAGAACTTATTGAAGTAATTGTTCCGGACCTGGCAGGATACACAAGGGAAGAGAGCAGAGAGCTGATAAAAAAGAGCGAACTGAAAAAAAGATTTGTATCTTATATCCACTCAGATAAAGTACCTCAGGATTTTATTATATCTCAATCCCTAAAACCGGGTTCGCATGTCCCCATCAATTCAAATATTGACATCCTGGTGAGCAAAGGAAAAAGAGGAAGCGAATTTATTATGCCCGATATAATCGGGAAGAATGCAGAAAGGATCCTTACATATTTTGAGATCATAGGGCTTAAGATAGAAAAAATCACAAAAGTATCATATCCCGGACTGAGACCCAATGTGATCATTTGGCAGAATCCGGTGCAGGGATTTAAGATAAGTTCCAAGAACAGAATAAGCATCCAGGTGAGCGAATGAATCCTGTTTTTCCCTCCATTCTATCAACAAATTTTTACGATCTTCATGAGAAACTGCAAATATTTAAAAAGGGGGATATAGATTTTATCCACCTCGACATTATGGACGGACATTTTGTCGACAACCTTTCATTCGGCCCTTCAATCGTAAACCCGGTTAAAGAGTTCGGATTTGAAATAGATTCCCATCTGATGGTCTCTAATCCGGAAAAAATCATACCATACTTTATTGAAGCAGGATCAGACTGGATATCATTTCATATTGAGATAGAACACGGGACAGATGAAAATATCAGCCTTATAAAAAGATCGGGAAAAAAAGCCGGGCTTGCAATAAATCCAAACACAGATATTTCAAAATTGTTCCCTTACCTGAGCAGACTGGACTATGTTCTTATTATGAGCGTTTTCCCGGGATACGGGGGACAAAAATTTATTGAAGAGTCGATAAACAGATCATCTAAATTAAAGGAAAGGATAAAGTTGGAAAATCCGGATTGTTTGATCCAGATGGACGGGGGTATCAGTGCCTCCAATACAGCCGTTCTCAGACAAAAAGGTGTTGACCTTTTTGTAATGGGGACCTCACTTTATAACTCAGATAATATTGAAAAAGAGATAAAGAAAATATTAAAAACACTGGAAGGAGAAAAAAATGAAGAAACTTTTAGCAATTAGTCTATTATCCATATTGATAGCTGTAACGGGATGTAAAGCTAAGACAGAGATCGCGGTCGATACATCAGGACTGGGATCAGATAAAGCTATATATGACAGAGCTCAGAAACTGGGAAGGAGAGATGCGGAAAAATCGAGATTATTATACAAGGAGATCCTTCAGGTCTATCCTGACAGTGTATATGCAAGAAAAGCAAAGATCGGTATAGCTGACTCTTATTTTAAGCAGAAGGATTCCGCTTCCATGATAATCGCTGCCTCTGAATATCAGGAATTCGTAAATTTGTATCCGAATTCTCCTGATTCAATATATGCGAAGTTCAGGATCGGGAGATGTTATGAAAGACAGAGCAAAAGTGCAGGTAGAGATCAGACAAACACTAAACTTGCTATAAAAGCTTATGAAAGCCTGCAGAAAATGTATCCCGGATCGGAAGAGTCCAACAAAGCAGATGAGAAATTGAAAATGCTGAAGAACAGACTCGGGAAGCATTATTTCGGTATCGGAATGGCTAATTACAGGCTGAAAGCTTATACTGGCGCTATTGACCGGTTCAAACAGGTAATTGATAATTATCCTGATTTTGAAAAGATGGGAAAACTTTATTACTTTACGGGTAAATCCTACTCGATGATGAAAGACTATGAATCTGCTATCTCATTTTTTCAGAAGATCATTAATAGTCTTCCTAAATCAAAATATGTGAAGGGTTCAAAGAAATATATTAAAAAACTGATGCAGGCAAAAATAATCAGCGACAAAAAGAAAGCAGAGAAAAAAGAAGCAGAGATAAAAAAGGAAGAGGATAAAGAGGGAGAGAATTAATCTCCCTTTTCAAGTTTCCCGGAAATTTCCTTCGAAGTTCTCGCACCTAGTTTTTTAAGATTCTCTATTCTTCCCAGGATCGTATCGCCTTTTTTGCCCCCGGAGACTAGTTTATTCATTGCTGAATCGTAACTGGACTTTGCTGTATCAAGTTTTTCTCCGATATTTTCAAGATCACCGACAAAGTTAACAAACTTATCATAAAGAGCACCGCCCTGTCTGGCTATTTCCGAAACATTTTTTTTCTGCTTCTCGTGTTTCCATAAATATGAGACTGTTTTGAGGGTGGCAAGAAGTGTAGATGTGGTAACAAATACTATGTTTCTCTCAAGAGCTTCCTCAACTATCTTCTGATCATGTCTGAGTGCAAGTACCAAAGCAGACTCTATAGGCATATACATCAATATATAGTCCGGTGAGTTGATCCCGTACAAATTCTGATAATTTTTTTTACTCAATCCGGAAATATGCTCGGTAATACTTTTTATATGATCTTTAAGATACAGCTCTTTTTCATCGTCACTCTCAGTATTAAAATACTTCTCATATGCAGTCAGTGAAACCTTTGAATCTATTATTACATGCTTCTCTTCAGGAAGATGTATGATAAAATCCGGTCTTTTTTTTCTCTTATCTTCACTGGTGAAAACATCCTGCTTTGTATAGTGGACATTCTCTTCGAGCCCGGCCTTTACCAGTACTCTCTCGAGACTTATCTCTCCCCAGTCCCCCTGAAGCTTTGAATCACCCTTGAGTGCTTTTGCCAGGTTATCAGCATCTTTGCTGACCTGTCTGTTCAAATCCATGAGAGATTTTATCTCTGTCTTCAGAGAAATTACTTCCCGGCTCTCTTCCTTATGCAGACTTTCGATCTCCTTTTTCAGATCAGTTAATTTATCTCTGAAAGGAAAGATTATTTTAGATATATTTTCCTGGTTGATCTCAGTAAATTTTTTACTCTTTTCATCAAGTAGGCGATTTGCCATATTTTCAAACTCAAGACTGAATTTATCTCTCAGTTCGCTTATTTCCCTTTTTTCAATCTCCATCCTCTCCCTGAGATTTCTGGATACCTCATTCATCTTTGCAAGATCATTGTTCAATCCTATAATAATATCTCCTTTTTCAGCCAGTATATTCTCTTTTTCTTTTAACTCTTTCTCAAGCTTAGTATAGATCTCCCTGGGAACATAATCTTTAAGTATCTCTCCGGAACTGATACCGGACATTCTGCTACCGGCTATTTTAAAAATCAGGATTACTATTACTATCAGTAATCCTCCAAGAATAATCATTAATTCAGTATTTCCCATATTTCTCCATCAAATTTTTAATTTAATCTGAATCTCCATTTTTGTTGGACTCATATTTTTTTTCAAGTTCCTGAACCCTGTCATATAATTCCTTCATCCTTAATTCCCTGTCAACCGTTGACTTGAAAAAACGTGCAAGTTCATCATTTTTTGTTTCCAGTTCAATATTCTTTGACTCAAGTTCCGAAAGTTCTCTCTTTTACTTTTTTTCCAGATCTTTTCTGTATAATTCCAATTCTCTTTCAATACTCCTTTCTTTGGTAACATCGGTTGCAAAACTGACAGTGCCTTCAATTTTATTGTTTTTCTTAAAAGGTGCCGTGTTAACAGAAAGAATTATCACATTTTTTTTACTATCTAATATCCTCAAATCATAATGAATGGCTTCCCCCTTAATGACCCTGCTAAACATTTGATGTGCGAATTCCAGATCTTCTTCAAAGATTATAGGTGTGAATGACTTTCCTATCCACTCTTCCAGTGAATAGCCCGTCTTTTCTTCTGCAACTTTGTTGCTGTATTGAAAATTTCCTTCTTTATCCAAAGTCCAGATTATATCATTTGAATATTCAATCATTAACCTGTAGTTCTCTTCAGATATCATTAATTCTTCTGTCCTGGATTTAATAATCTTTTCCAGTTTCAAATTCTGATTTTTAATACTTCTCGTTTTTAAAGAAAACACCACCCAGACTAAAAACCCGGTAAAAATAACAATAAGGACTTTAAAGAGCAAAGTGTCCCAAAATGGAGGAATAATGACTATTTTTATCTCTCTCCCCTTATCATTCCAAATCCCGTCATTATTAGAGCCTTTGACTTTAAATACATATTTCCCCGGTTCAAGATTTGAATAGTAAGCAAATCTTTTATCTGCATTTACCTTAATCCAGTCTTCATCAAACCCATCCATTTTATACGCATATTTATTATATTTCGGCGAAGCAAAATCCAGGGCCGAAAATTCAAATGAAAACACTTTATCAGAATATTTTAACTCAATTTTATCCGTTTCCGTTATCGGCCTGCTAAGCGGAGAATCCGGGCCGGGAACAACGGATTTGTTGAATATTTTAAAACTGGTTAAAACCACTGCCGGTTTGTCCGGATTTTCAATGATCTGTTCGGGATAAAAGGTATTGAATCCATTTGGACCACCGAAGAATATCCGTCCGTCTGCTGACCTGAAATATGCCCCCTGAGAGAATTCTCTCCCCTGCAACCCGTCATCCACATCGTAATTCTTGAACGTTTCAGCATCGATATTGAATTTTGACAAACCATTATTCGTACTAAGCCATAGATTTCCGGCACCATCGGGGACACGGCCAAATATCCTGTTGTTGGGAAGGCCGTCTTTTTCGAGGAATATCCTGAACTCTCCGGTCTTCTGATCAAATCTGTGCAAGCCCCAATCAGTCCCCAGCCATAAATATCCTTCATTGTCTTCAAAAATAGAAAAAACCCGGGTATTTTGTGTAATGGATCCACTTTGGTTTTTCAGATCAAATCTTATAAATTTCCCACTCTCTTTGTCCATTTTATTCAGGCCGTTCCCGGTCCCCAGCCATAACGAGCCCTTCTTACCCTCAAAAATGCTCCACACCTCATCGTGGCCAAGGCTTTGGTCGTCATCTTTTGAGTTCCTGAAATTAATAAATGTTTCTGAGTCCCTGTCAAACTTATAAAGTCCCCCGGCATATGATCCGATCCAGAAATTAGCATCTTTGTCCTCAAATATTGTAAGTACCCCCATCCTGGCAAGGCTACTGGGATCCAGACTGTCAAAGGAATACCGTTTAAACACATCCCTTTCGCTCAGGAATTTGCTCAGACCGCCTGTCCGTGTTCCTACCCAGACCGTACCATCCTTATCCTCATAAAGCGCCCATACCTTATTATTGGCAATACTTTCCGGATTATCGGGGTCATGTTTATAAACCTTGAATCTGGTCAGTGATTGGGAAATCCCTTTTTTTCTGTCTGTGATCGACCTGTGTAATCCGTCATCGGTGCCGACCCAGAGGAGACCTCTGCTGTCCTCGAGAATGGTCAGAACATTGTTGTCAGTTAAAGATCCGGGGATATCCACATCTGACATAATATGATCGAACTTTTGTGAATAGGGATTATATTTGTTGACGCCACCGCCGTATGTGCCGATCCAGAGATTACCCGGGCCATCAACAAAAACACTTCTGATTTCATTCTGGCTCAGACTGGTATCAATACCAGATCTCGCATAATATCCGATAGTTGAATAATTTTCTTTATTTAGATAATACAATCCTTCGGCAGAACCGATCCACAAATTATTATTCTTATCTTCTACAATTGAATTAATTGTATTTTTACTGAATTTGTTTTTGTTTTTTGGTTCATACAAGTATCTGTAAAATTTTTTGGTTCCTGGCTCCAATCTGTTCAGTCCATTCTGGGTCCCGATCCAGATAGCCCCGTCCGAAGAATTGAAAAGCGTCCGAATGTGACTGTTGCTCAGGCTGAATTGATCAGAAGGATCGTGATAAAACCGGGTGAATTTTTCCGTTCTTTGATCTAAAATACTTAAACCTGAATTGGTTGCAGCAAAAATGTTCCCCGATCTATCCTCCGTGATCGCCCAAATCCTGTTGGAACTTAAACTGTCCGGATCATCGGGGTCATGTTGATAGTTCATAAATTTGTATGAAATGGTCCCATCCTCGGATTTCTCCATTGACAGTTTGTCCAACCCTTTCCGATAGGTTCCCACCCAAATATTCCCAAGGCTATCTTCATGTATCGATTGGACCCGGTCATCACTAATGCTATCAGGATTTTTCGGATCCGGTAGAAATCTTTGAAAAACTTCTGATTCCAGATCAAATTTATTCAAGCCCCCGCCCCAGGTTCCGATCCAGATATTACCCGAACGGTCAAGATAAATATTTCCTGCATTGTTATTGGATATGGAGTTGGGATCATCCGGATCATATTTATAACAAATGAAGTTGTACCCGTCATAACGGTTCAATCCATCCGGAGTACCGAACCAGATGAAGCCCCTGGTATCCTGAAGGATCGAATATACTGTTCCGCTTGATAATCCTTGCTCCACTGACAAATGTTCAAACTTTATTCCGGAAGCACTGGCAGATATTTCCAATACAAGTAAAATTTGAAAAAAAACAATTAGAAGTTTTTTCATTTTTTTTTTGATTCCTCTATATATAACTTAATATAAATATCTCTAAAAAGTCTATTACAGTTTCATCAATATAACAACCAACTCCTATTTTTATCCACAATAAATATTTTTTTTTGAGATATTATTATTAAATTTTTATATCTTAATATAACAGAATGTAAAAAGGAGTGAATCATGAAAAAGTTCTTTATTACAATTCTCGTGGCAACATTTATCTTATCCGGAACCGCACTTACCGGACAGGTGACACCAGTATTGAAAAAAACATGCTGTATTGCCGGTGTTTATAAGGGTTGGAACAAACTCACGGTTTCAAAAACATGTCCGGAACCGAGAAGTGGCGAATTTACCATGTATCTTTATCAGGAAAAGGGGTGCGGAAGTAAGATATGGGGCAAAATTGTCGATCCAACAAACCCTACCGAACCTTTAACCATGAAAGGTACCGTAACTGCTGGCATCGACGGATGCTGTATAATTGAAGGTACTGCCTCAAAACCGGGGGAATGGACAAAATTCAAGGGTACTATTTGCAGCGTCCTGGGAAAGTGGATGATTAAAAAAGGGACATACAAGGATTCAGATGGATGCACCGGAACCTTCGGAATGAAATGGGTAAGGTCTCATCTTCTGTTAAAGCCAAAGATCGTTAAGTAATAATAAGCTTCACACCGGAGTATCTTCAGATACTCCGGTTGTCAGTCCCAGACAAATCTCCATTTTCCGTCAGGCTGTCTCTTCCAGACAGTATGAAAAATCCCATCCGATTTTAATATTTTTCCCGTCTTATCCTTTGCTGAAAATGAAAATTTACCATAAGTATAAGCCATATCTCCAGATGAAGATATATCAACAAAATCGGGTCTCCATTTCAATTTAATATCAGTCAGCCCGGATGAATCATAGTATTTTTTTATCTCAGCTTTCCCTTTATAAATTTTGTTATTACGCATGATCACACCATCTTCCGCAGCAAAATAGAAGAATGCTTCGGACACACCTTTCTCTGAAGCCATTTCAGCAAACCTTTTCTCAACATCAATGATCTCAAGTTTTAATTTATCCATATCTCCCTCAAAACAATATCCCCCTGCATACATCAGGAAGGATAAAACAGAAAGTACAAACAGCAAAAATATCTTCACCACTATTCAGTAAAATACCTTAAAAGCTTCTGAATTTTGAGAAAAGAATTATTACACAGATCAGTGCCATGTTAATGGAGGCGATCCAGATATAATAAAAAGGCCCTGTTTTTCCCGACTTTTCAATAGTCAGTTTTTTGTATTTACCGACATTGGGTATCATTGAGAACCGCAGCCAGAGCCAGCTGACCTTTTCTCCCGTTTTTTTTAGATAATCATAGATCATTATTGTCGATACTATATATAACACTACCGAGATTGCAGCAATAATAATTAATGTTATAGCCATACTGACCTCCTTCTAAATATCAGATAATTTTTCTTAACTTTGCAGTAACCCAGGGAGAGAAAAATGTTGTGAGAATTACCAGGAGAAAAAGGTTTCCAGTACATATATTGAACAACTTAATAATCTCTTCAAAAGGGCGGGCCCTTATGACCACACCGAGAACGATCTCGAAAACCAGTGTAAGTATTACCCAGAAACCTCCGATCATAAAATATTCTTTAACTCTGAGTTTCCCGAATATCCCTATGGAAACAGCAACAATTGTAATAATAAAAAGAGATAAAAATATCCCGCTGAGAAAAAGTGCCTTTGAAGCCCCAATTCCCGGTATAAGTATCTTCTCACGGAAAAGGCCATTGAGAATTGCCGCTATCACCATCATTAACCAAAGGCCTAATGCTTTAAATGTTGTTTTGATCATATTTATAATACTCTCCAATTTAAAAAGGGTTTCAGGATTTCTAAAAATAGTCAGATTCAACGTTCTTACCTCAATATGATATAATTTTTCAATGGAGAACGGAAAAGTCACCCCTATGGTGAAGCAGTATTTTGAAATAAAGAAGAATTACCCGGACTCCATACTTTTTTTCCGGATGGGCGATTTCTACGAAATGTTCTTTGAGGATGCAAAGATCGCAGCTCCGATACTTGAGGTGGTTCTGACATCGAGAAATAAAAAAAAAGACAATTCAGTACCGCTTTGCGGAATCCCCTATCATGCAAAAGATCATTATGCATCAAAATTGTTAAAAAAAGGGTTCAAAGTTGCAGTTTGTGAACAGATCGAAGACCCGGCTCTGGCAGTAGGTATAGTAAAAAGAGATGTAACACAGATCCTTACACCGGCTACTGCACTTGAAATTGATCTTCCGGGAGATAAAATCAGCAATTATGTTGTATCAATATTCAAAGATGATAAGTCCATCTCCATGGCTTCAATTGACCTTGCTGTTTCTTCATTTGAAGTGAGAAATTTTGATCTTTCAAATACTGATTCTTTCTACAATGAATTTTATAAAAAAACTTCCCAGGAGATTGTTATCCCTGAAGATTATGAGGAAGAACTGGAAAAAATGATGGTCCGATTTCCAGAGTTTTCAGATATACTTGTGAATAAATTCGAATTGTATGAATACAATTATTATGAATGTGAAAATGTTATTAAAAAGCAATTTGGAATTAAAACGATGGAGGGGCTGGGGCTGAACGGTTACAATTCAGCTGTAATCGCAGCAGGCGTTTTACTGAAGTATATCAGATCGGTTAGAAGAACTGACCTGTCAAATATTTCCGGTCTCCACTTTATTCCCCGTGAGGACTATTTAATTCTCGACCAGGTATCCTTTAAAAACCTCGAAATTCTGAGGAACCTCCAGACAGGAACATCGAAAGGAAGTTTGATAAGTGCTATTGATATGACAGTTACTCCGATGGGGAAAAGACTATTGAAAGAATGGCTCTCCTACCCACTGACTGATCCCGAAAAGATCAGTGAAAGACTGAATGGAGTAGATGAGTTTTCACAAAACCTGATAGTAAGAACAGAGATCAGAAAACTTCTTAAAAGATCGGGTGATATGGCAAAACTCAACACAAAAATATCACTCAATATAGCACTCCCTTTACACCTTCTGACATTAAAGGAGTCATTGCGGATAATACCTGAGATTAAAAATGAATCGGCCAGCCTGAGATCTGATATTCTCCGGGATTCAATAGATAGTTTGAACAATCTTGAAGAAGTTATAGAGCTGATAGATTCTTCAATATCGGATGATCCCGCAAACAACCTTGCAGGAGGAAAATACATCAGAGATGGTTATAACAGAGACCTGGATGAGCTCAGAACCATAAGCAGGGATGCAAAAGAGATTATTTCTGCAATGGAGAGGGAGGAGAAGGAGACCACAAAAATACCTTCTCTGAAAATAAAATATAACAGAGTATTCGGTTATTTTATTGAGGTTACCAATACCCATAAAAATCTTGTACCTCCCAATTATGTAAGGAAGCAGACACTTGTTAACTCCGAGAGATTTATAACAGATGAATTGAAGAAGCTGGAAGACAAAATACTTAAAGCAGATGAGAAGATCATCCAGATCGAAAAACAATTGTTCTCAGAGATAATAGATAAAATTTGCATACATTCATCTTCTCTTAATAACAACTCTGACCGCTGTGCCCTGCTGGATGTACTTTCTGCCGGTGCCGAGCTGGCAATGGGGAGGAATTATATCAGGCCGCTGATCACAAAGAACGGTGATATAACCATAAAAGACGGCAGGCATCCGGTAATTGAGACAAGAAGTGAGAACACTTTTATTCCAAACGATGCAACCATGTCATCCAGCTCTGATCAGATCCTGGTTATCACTGGGCCTAACATGGGCGGTAAATCCACATATCTCCGTCAGAACGCACTGATCGTAAT
Organism: uncultured bacterium; assembly: GCA_942492175.1. Classification (GTDB taxonomy): domain Bacteria; phylum Acidobacteriota; class Aminicenantia; order UBA2199; family UBA2199; genus UBA647. The sequence continues at coordinate 109,105 of CALODR010000009.1, read as the reverse complement.
ACTTGCACAGATAGGATATTTTATACCAGCCCGTGAAGCATCGATCGGGATCTGCGACAGGATATTTACAAGGATCGGAGCATCTGATTCTCTGATTGAAGGGAAATCCACTTTCCTTGTTGAAATGATCGAAACCTCAGTCATCTTAAACAATATTAGTAAAAGGTCACTTATTCTTCTCGATGAGATAGGGAGGGGAACATCTACCTTTGACGGATTATCTATTGCATGGTCGGTAATTGAATATCTCCACTCTGCCAAAGAGAAGCCTAAAACACTGTTTGCAACACACTATCATGAACTTACAGAATTATCGGATGTATTGCAGAGAGTAAAAAACTACCATATATCGGTCAGAGAGTGGGATGACAATGTTGTATTCCTCCATAAAATTGTCCCTGGGGCAACAGACCAGAGCTTCGGGATCCATGTGGCAAAAATCGCAGGGATACCTCAACAGGTAATTGAGAGGGCAAAAGACATTCTCCTCAATCTTGAAAAGAAAGAACTTGACAGAATAGTAAAAGAGAGAATATCCGGAAAGATCCATCTTCTTCCGGAAAAACAGAAAAAACTTTTCCCCGATGACAAGGAACTCAAGATATGGGATGAGATCAGAGAAAAACTTAAAGAGATCGATATATCAAAAATGACCCCTCTGGAAGCTCTCAACATTCTCCACTACATGAAACATAAAAGCGACAACTTCAAATAAAACTTAATATCTGTAGTGATCCGGTTTGTAAGGACCGTCAATTGGAACCTGAAGATAATCTGACTGTTTCTGAGTCATTCTGGTAAGCTTTACACCGAGTTTATCAAGATGAAGCTGTGCGACCTCCTCATCAAGTTTCTTCGGAAGAGTATAAACCTGCTTCTCATAGTTATTCTTTGCCAGTTCGATCTGTGCAAGAGACTGATTTGTAAAACTTGTGCTCATTACAAAACTGGGATGACCGGTTGCACATCCAAGATTTACCAGTCTCCCTTCAGCCAGTACAATTATCGATCTGCCTGATTTCAGGGTCCACTTGTCAACCTGGGGTTTTATATTGTTTTTTTTGCATTCAGTTGAGTTCTCAAGATAAGACATCTCTATCTCATTATCAAAATGACCGATGTTACACAGAATTGCACCATCTTTCATCCCTTCCATATGATTTCCGTTAATTACGTTCAAATTTCCGGTTGCCGTAACAAAGATATCTATATCATTGACCACATCTTCCACCTTGCAAACCTCAAATCCTTCCATTGCAGCCTGAAGCGCACAGATCGGATCGATCTCTGTCACAAAAACTTTAGCACCAAACCCGACAAGTGATTGCGCACTCCCTTTTCCCACATCACCGTAACCGCAGACCAGCACCTTTTTGCCTGCCAGCATAATATCAGTTGCTCTCTTTATACCATCAACAAGAGATTCACGGCATCCGTAAAGATTGTCAAACTTGGACTTTGTAACAGAATCATTAACGTTGATAGCCGGGAAAAGAAGTTTCCCTTCATTTGCAAATTGATAAAGGCGGTGAACACCTGTTGTTGTCTCTTCAGAAACACCCTTTATCGAAGATCCGAGCTTACTCCAATAAGAAGGATCTTTTTCTAATCCGGCCTTTATTCTTTCCATAAGGATCCGCTCTTCCAGAATATCATACTTTTTATTCAGCAGCTCTGGATCATTTTCAGCAAAAACACCTTTGTGAATAAACAATGTCGCGTCACCGCCATCATCAACAATAAGATCCGGACCTGTCCCATCCGGCCATGTAAGGGCCTGCTCAAGCGCCCACCAGTATTCCTCAAGATTCTCACCTTTCCATGCAAATACTGCTGCTTTCCCCTCTTCTGCAATTGCTGCAGCGGCATGATCCTGGGTTGAAAAAATATTACATGATGACCATCTTACATCCGCTCCAAGCTCCAGAAGTGTTTCGATAAGCATAGCTGTCTGTATAGTCATATGTAAACTGCCGGTAACTTTTAAACCTTTCAGAGGTTTCTCTTTACCGTATTTTTCTCTCACAGCCATGAGACCTGGCATTTCCACCTCGGCAAGGACCATCTCTTTTCTTCCCCACTCTGCAAGCGATATGTCTGCTACTTTATTTTTTAAATTAAGGTCAAGCTCTATATATCCCATTATTTCTCCTGTTTATTTCTGCGGTTTTTAATGAAAACTGGGTATAAGTTTAACATTTTTTTCCACCTTTGTCTAAGGGTAGGTGATATGCCTGCAGATGCCGCTTGACAATTTTATTCAAATAAAGTAATTTGTGAATTGAAAGTGATAATACAAAATTGAGGGGTGGATTTGTATAAAAACTTACTACCGGGCAGATATCCGATCACAGTTGAAGGAGAGACAATCAAATTTTCGATCGGAAGAAAGAAATTCGGCATTTCCAGAACAAACTTCATGAACAGATGTGATATCGCTATGGACTGCATTTTCGATCTGAAAAAAGATGATATTTTATTTCCATTGCAGAAGGGGGTCGGGAACAATTTCTACCTTGGGAAATATTCAGAATATCACATTAAAATAGATTTCAATGACCTTGAAATAGAGAGGATACTTTCCTGAAAATTTTAACCGGACAGAAATTGCTCTAATTGTACATCGTATTTTTTTAAAAAATGAATACATGCATGACATTTATTCCTGAATCCCAACAACACTTCTTTTGTCTCATCTGAATCAAATTTCTGTTTAATTCCCGAAGGTCCTTTTTCCTTTATAATTCTGAATAATTCTTCTGCCTTTATATTAGAAACCTCAGTCTGTCCAGACTTTCCTATTTTTCCTGTAGAATATTTTTCAAATCCCGGAAGGGAAAACAGGCCGCAGCAAGGATAAATATTTCCGTCCCATCCGGCGACAATATCCCGAAACACAAGCTTACACCCGGTATTGATTTTCAATGAAAATCCGCTTGCCTTATAGTGATCATTCTCATCAACAGGAACGTGTGGAATATGGTGAATCCATCTGGGATCACCCTTTCTTTCTTCGGTATAGGACGAAAAATTTTTTTTTATACTATTCAGAATACCCTCAAAGGATTGATCACCGGGAATTTCCCGAACTGTAAAGTTCAATTCAAGACCTATTTCCAGACATTCTTCCAGCAGATCAAACAAAAATTCTTCTCCGGAAAAATCAAAATGTTCAGAATCGATACTGACCCTCAACGAAAAATCCCCCTTTTTAAATAGCTCATCAAGCATTTCAGGAGCATCCCTGTACCAGTAACCGGAACTCAATATCTCCGATCTGAACCCCCTCTTCCCGGAAATTTTTATACCGTATTCAAGAACAGGAAAATTCTCAAATGGTTCTCCTCCTGTCCAGATAACAAATTTATTATTGCTTCCCGATATATGCGGATCATCAAAGATCGTATCTATATCATTCATCTGAAGCATGCCTGAATTCCCCGGAATTGCTCTCACATTACATGTACGGCACCCGCTTCTGCACCTGTTTGTAAGAAATATAATAAGGTTCGTGTAACTCATTCCGCCAATGCGGATATTTAATCCTGCATAAATTAATAACCGATTGCAGCCCCATCCTTTCTGGACTCACTGCCGCCAAAAAGAACTCCCTTTTCCCAGTCGATCCATATCCCCTGGTAACCGCCATATCCCCCTCTGCTGCTGCTCACTTTATGCCCGAGTGATATAAGATCACGAATAACTCCGGGAAGTACTCCGGACTCAAGAAAGACCGTACCACCATCTCTCATTACACCATAATCGGGCTGAGAAGATCCTCCATGTCTGAATCTGGCTGCATCCCCGGCTTCCTGTATGTTCATTCCGAAGACAAGGATATTAAGCAGGACCTGGACATGACCCTGAGGCTGCATTGATCCGCCCATTACACCGAATGTAAAAACAGGTTTTCCATTCCTGGTTACCATTGCCGGTATGATAGTATGAAAAGGCCTTTTCCTCGGTTTAAAAGAGTTATAGTGATTTTCATCCAGGCTGAAAAGTGACCCCCTGTCCTGTATACAGAAACCGAGACCATCAGGCACCATCCCAGATCCAAAACCAAAATAGTTACTCTGGATAAGAGAAACCACATTTCTATCCTTATCAACTACAGTAAGATAGATAGTATCCCCTTTCTCGGGAGGAGCTGAGTTTACTTTCAGTGTTCTGGAGGCGGATTTCCTGTTAAATAATTTCAATCGTTCGGTTGTATATTTGTCCGAAAGGAAGGCTTCATAGTCGATCTTGCTGAAAGCCGGATCAGCATAAAACTTCGCCCTGTCCTCATAGACAATCTTTTTCATTTCAATAAGAGTATGGAGATATTCTGCCGAATTGTGCCCCATCTTTTTCAGGTCCATACCTTTCAGCATCTTCAATATTTGAAGAGCTGCAAGCCCCTGGCCGTTCGGTGGAAGCTCCCATAGTTTATGACCCATGAAATCAATACTCATAGGTTCAACCCATTCCGATCTGAACTCTGACAGATCCGATAGAGAAAAATACCCACCCACTCTTTTTGAGTATTCCACTATCTTTTTCGCTATCTCTCCTTTGTAATAAGCATCCCGCCCTTTTTTTGCGATAAGACGGTAAGTTCTTGCAAGATCAGGGTTGCGGAAAATTTCACCTTTTTCAGGAGATTTGCCATCAGGTGCGTAGGTAGACTGGAAATTCTTATATTCTTTGAAGCGTTCAACTGAAGTTTTCCAATAATATGCGATCAGTTCTGTCAGCGGGAAACCGTTCTCGGCATATTTAATTGCCGGAGCAAGTATTTCCCTGAACTTTAATTTACCGAATTTGTCATGAAGGCTGAACCACCCGGAAACACAGCCCGGAACCGTCCATGGAATGGGGCCGTAAAAAGGCATCCTCTTCAAACCCTTATCTTTTAGAATATCAAGATTTAGAGATGCGGGAGAATATCCGCTCGAATTCAGGCCATGGAGCTTGCCGGTCTTTGAATCCCACACTATGGCAAAAAGATCTCCTCCAATTCCGGACCCGGTCGGCTCCATAAGTCCCAATGCGGCATTTACTGCAATTGCAGCATCAACGGCACTTCCCCCTTTCTTTAAGATATCAATCCCTATCTGAGCTGCAAGGGGGTGACTTGCAGCAACCATCCCTTCTGTGGAAATAACCTCGGACCTCGTAACAAAATATTTTCCAGTTATCCTGTCAGCACTCATTTGTACCCCGCTAAAATTTAGGAATATAATTAAAAACGCAATCACAATAAATAATTTTTTTTTCATACTTATCCTATACAACCTGGATATAAAAAAATCAACTCAAAGCATCTCGGAAAATCAGCTGAACTTGACTAAAAGTGATTGATATAGTATCATTTCAAGCCAATAACTTTAGTTAAATATATGATTATTAGAAAGATTTTAATACAAAGAAAATCACGGAGGGATTCATGAAGTTAATTCATATTCTTTTAGTTTTGATACTTTTGTTCGTTTCAATTCCTGCTCAGGAAATTGTCGATCTCGGAATTGAAGCAGATTTTTACGAAATGCAGGCCGATGCGAACAATGTGATCCACGTTTTCTGGATGAAATCGGGATCTCCTTTTTACGGCAAGCTGAAAAACAATGAGATAATTGATCAGGAAGCAATCACCGGAATGGGGTATATTGCGGTCAACAAATACAGACCCAGAATATCGGTCATGCCCGATGGTTCTCAGGTTCATATTGGTTACTCCAACAGAGAGACCGGCGGCAATACAATACTGCATACATATAAAGATAGTACAGGATGGCATAACAAAACCGCTTATGTAGCAGATTTTTCAAGACTGGTTCAGTATCCTGCTATGGCAATTGACGGACAGGGTGTCGCCCATTTCGTTTTTAACAGATTTGCTTCAGGTTCAACTCAGATCCCCACCATGTATGTAAGAAGAGTACCGGGGGGTGAATATGTACAGATGGATTATCTTTCTCCTAAAGAACAGAGAAGCATCTGGCCCGATATATATAATGATAAAAACGGAAATGTCCATGCAGTTTGGAGCAATAACAAATACACACTTCACTATAGATTTGCATTAGCAGGAGGAGATCTGTCTCAAAGCACAACAATAGATATTCCCAGAATCAATTATTATAATAAACAGGCAGATATATTTGTAGATACCAATAACAATGTTCACCTTGTATTTCTTGCTTATGAGAGACCGGGCACAAGGATAAACCAGGCCCATTCGTGGTCAAGCCTGGATAACCTGGAATTCACAGAGCCGGAATACAGTAATCCTGAACTGATAAAAATGGAGGGTCATTATCATGATGATCCGGTTATTGCAGCCAAGGACCCCGATAACGTCTATATCTCATGGGCCCAGGAAACAGCCGCAAACAAAGTTACAAAAGTGGAACTTGCAAAAAAGACAGACGGGGTATGGGAAACGATCCACCTTGATACTGAATCTTCTCTGAAGACCGACAGCAAACCGGCGATCGCAATGAGCAAAAATAAAGTTCATATTATGTGGAGATCCGGTCAGAAAACCTTGAAAGTTTATACTGAAACGGTCGGATACGGAGAAGGAATAACTTCTCCTGCAGACGGAGACAATATTTGTGGTCCACTTGTTTACTTTGAGGCAAATAATGATCCGGAAGTGGTATCAAGCGTTGAATTTTTTGTAGATGGAGAATCTATCGGGACTTCAAGTGAAGAACCGTTTTCTATCAATTGGGATGCCACAGGTGCAGATCTAGGCCAGCATGCTTTCAGTATAAAAGCTACAAAAACAGACGGATCCACAGCTGATAACGCAATAACTGTTAATCTGAACTGCCCGCCGGAGATCAGTATTTTAAACCTGATAGACGGAGGTTGTATTTCAGGAACTGTCGACATAGAATTGTATGCGGATGACGATACAGATGACCTCAGCAAAGTTGAACTTTTTATCGATAATGAATTGGTAAGAACTTTCAATTCTGCCCCTTACTCATATACATGGAATACAGAAGGCATCAGTTCGGGGAATCATACAGTACAGGCTGTAGCCTATGAGGGTGCAGGACAAACATCTGCAGAATCGGTCACAGTTAAAACCTGCCCGGTATATCAGCCCTTAAATGTTACCGGTGAGTTTTCACTGAAACAGACCATCTTTTTCAGAGAAAGCTCTGCAGTATTAAAATGGGAAGCAAATCCGGCAAATGCTTCAGTTGCAGAATACAGAGTATACCGCATCCTGAGAGGTCAGAAGGAGTTGGCCCTGGTTGCAGATCCGGGAACATTTACATTTAAAGAGGTTGTGGATGACAGCGTTGATGTTCTTGCTTATACAGTAACAACCGTTGATAATGCCGGCAATGAGTCAACCGGTGCTTTTGTGGTTCTGGAAAAAATTAAATAAATATATATCCGGGTGCCCCAGCGGCACCCGGGTTTCACCCCTGAATATATCTGATGGTTTTGAATAATATCCGGTAGCGGAAGAACAGTTTATAATATTTGTAGAAGCAAATTCACCGGTAATCTTACAAAAATAACTCCTTTATAAAATTTTGTACCGCTAAATTCTCTTCCAATCTATATAAAACAGTCCCAAAACCACACGGCCTTTATGATATAATAAGATTATGACAAGATTAAAAATAAGAAAGGAAATGCTTGTCATCGGAATTATACTTTTTATAGCATTTCTCCTTAGAGTGAAACAATCTGTCCCTTTCAACTCCGTTGATGAATTGACCATCGGCCGCTGGATTATCGATCTTCATTCAGAACCGTTCCCGGTTCACATCTATCCCATGTTTTTCCTCTATTTTCACTTTTTATTATCTCTATTGTATAAAACAGTTCTTGTGTTTACCGGATTTATTAATAATGGATCAGAATTTCTCACCAACAGCTTCGGTTTAAATTTCCTGATGGAAGCAGGAAGGATATGGGCTGCAGTTTTTGGTACTGCAATCGTATATACAGTTTATAAATTAGGGACAAAATTTTATAACAGGAATGTTGGAATATTTGCAGCAATAATACTGGCTGTCAATAAACTTATGGTTCTCCATTCCCACATATTTAAATCAGACATACTGCTTGCATTAATATTAACCATATATCTTTTTCTATGTTTACAAATACTTCAGAACCCCTCACTGAAAACTGTTGCATTAACATCATTTATTTTCGGGATATCAGTCGCAACAAAATACAATGCATTACCATTGATTATTACTCTCATTGCTTCTCTATTCTTCATTCGGAGCCGTTTCAATAAAAATAACTGGTTCAAATACTTCGGAATAATCCCGATTGCATCTCTGGGAGGATTTTTTCTTAGCAGCCCCAACTGGATCATACATCCGATAAGTAATATCAAAAAATTTGTCCCCTGGTATGTTGGTGGATCTCAGAACAGCCAATGGGGATACAAGGGTCAATATTACATAATAAAAGGTTTTTTTAGGGATTTTACTGCAAATTTCTGGCTGATATTAATTATCCTGTTTTTTATTGGGATCATTTTTGCACTGATCAGAAAAAATAAAAATGATATTGTTATTTTGATTTTTATCTTAAGTTATATTTCAATAATATCTTTTTCCGGTTTTTACGGAGACAGGATGGGGTTACCGGTCTATTCATCAATAGCTTTGATAATAGCAAAAACTATATTTTTTGATCTTAAAAAATTTTTTTATGAACATTCTTACGGGGAAAAAATATCCTCGGGAACTACCGGTAGAAGAATCGCCGTATTTTTTGTGTGGGGAATTATAATAATGTATGGAGTTTTTAATATAGGATTCAACCTGAAATCATACAATCTCCTCCACACCAGATCAAAAGATTCAAGGGTTACTCAATACAGGACAAAACACAACATCCTGGGGATCGACCATCTTATTGCCAGTCAACACACTACGAAGAGAATGGAAAATGACCTGAGGTTGAATAGGAATTATATTCCAAATAAAAAGAGGAGACGGAATAAAGATGCATTATTATTTCTCCAGGTAAATACTGATCTGTATGACAATGTCCGGTTAAGAGAAAGTCTCTTGCGGAAAAATTCAGTTAATCTTAAAAATTTCCTTACATTCTATGAAATTTCCAAACCCAGATTTCAATTGTGGAACAATGACATCCAATTCCTTTATAAAGCAGCACCGGAGATACGGGATTCCTCATTCTTAAATAATGACCCAAAACTTCCCAGAGTTTACAGTTATGCAACAGGGACAATTAACTTTCCACTGCAGAAATATGAAAAAAATCCCGCATTTGGAAAGATAAACAACGGGACTTTTACACAATGGTTATATTCAAAGCATAAGTTAAATAAAATAAAGTTTTATTTTTTTTCACCTTACGGACATTTGAATATCACATTAAAAATAAATAATAAAAAGTATTATTTTAAAGAAGATGGTCCTGATCTTTTAAAAATTGTTGAGATTGATAAGATTGAGCCTAAGAAATTACATCATGATAATGTCTATTTTATAAATGTTGAATCTCCGGTAGTACATAAAACTTACATGGTAATCGCCCCTCAATACGAAAAAAATGACAATGGATCAGACACCGATATAACAATTCGGAATCGGATATCCGGGGACATTCCAGTTTTATTTTCAAAGACCCCATTCCCTGAATGGGTAATAGAATTCTACAGGAAAACCGGAGTGGACTTATCATTGCTCACTTTTATAAACACGAATTCTATCTATGAAAATGGGGATAAATTTGCAGATAAATTCTCATCAGACTTCTTTCCTTTAGATCCGGGGATATATAAACTGAGATTAAATTCTGAAAAATTAATTCAATCAGGCACTGATTTCAATTTGAAAATTGTTTTGATTAATGAAGAACAAAAAACAATACAGGATATTAAGATGACCAGCCAGGAATTGTCTGAGATAGATTTGGAAATAAAGGATCATGTTTCTTTCATTCAGATCATTGTCTCTAATCTTAAAAGTAGTAATTTAATTTTAAAAAACATATCAATAAAACCTGATTTCAAAAAAATTGTTAAGGAAAAATTTTAGAAAAAAAAGGTAACTAAAGATTGGTAACCAAGGAGCAAGAAATATGAAGTTCTCCCGCAATATGGCTGTCAAAATTAATTACATTATTAATGAGCTACTTCCCCCCTTCATTAGAGATTCCAAATGGCTTTTTGCATTGCCGATGAAAATACTTTTTAAAAAAAGGGCACACCTCTATTTAAATTTTAGAGAGAGGGCATATTCCCTCAATGCAGATGAGTTCAAACAAATATATTCTCAGACATCCGACATTAACCTTCTGCAGGATACTGACCTGAACAAACAATGTATTGAGAGGATCAGAAATGAACTTTCGGGAACCAATATATTGGAAGTAGGTTGTGGAAGAGGCAATTTACTTAAAATTTTATCAAAAAATCAAGATCTGAATATTACCGGAACTGACCTTATTGGCAATGAAGAGTTAAAAACTCATAATAAAATAAAATTCATTGAAGCATCAACCGAAAAACTCCCTTTTTCTGATAATGAGTTCGATACTGTAATCTGTACCCATGTCCTTGAGCATGTTCAGGATATTGATGGTTCGGTAAACGAAATTAGAAGGGTAGCAAAACATAAAATCATAATAGTTCTGCCCAAAGAGAAAGAATACAAATTCGGATTTAATTTACATCTTACTTTCTTCCCTTACAAATTTAGTGTTATGAATATCATTGCAAAGAACGGAGACAAGGAAAAAATTGATTGTGAACTGGTAAACGGGGACTGGTATTATACTGAATACTTGTCAGTCTAAACTTAGGGCCTTGACGGGTTTATTTTTTTCTAAGTTTTCAATGCGATTATTTAACAATGCTACTTCCTGAATAAGTTTTTTATTCTCTTCCGATATTGTTGATAAAACTATTGAAAAATGAATACCGAGGACAAACCCGATAAAAATGATAACTACAATAATGAATGAAGGAGCATAGTAAATATTAACAAATGTTGCACATATAGTCAGCAGATCTCTGAATACCGAAAAAATAAGTAATAAAAAAGCAGACAAGAACCATAAAAGAGAATATTGTATCCTTATTTTTCTGGAACGGGTAAGTCCCACAAGTAAAATAATAAGAATAATGCTGATTGAGATCAATATAATTTGAATTTTATCCATCTTTTCTCCTTACTGATTCTATCATAAGGGCTATCAGAACTTTTATCATATAGTATAATGAGCTTAATCCCTTTATTGAGGATACTCCCGAATTTCTCTCTCTCATTTCGACTGGAATTTCCGTAATCATCAGATCTCTTTTTTTTGCATATATTAGTTCTTCCGGTTCAGGGAAATCTCCCGGATATGTTTGTGAGAATATTGAGATTGCTTTTTTGCTGTATGACCTGAATCCAGAAGTGCTGTCAGTAATTTTCTGCCTGAGAACAAATTTTAAAAAAATCTGAATAATTATTATGCCTAATCTTCTAAAAAAACTGGACTGAAATCCTGTTTTTTTTAAAAATCTAGAACCGATAGCAATATCATAATCCCCATCGATCTGGTTTTTAATTAATGATGAGATATATTTGGGATCATGCTGGCCGTCACCATCCATTCTTACCAGTATGTTGAAATGATTTTTCACTGCATATTTAAATCCTGTCTGAACTGCCCCTCCAATGCCCATATTGACCGGAAGGCTGATCACAATAGTTCCCTCTACTGACTCTGCCAGCTCTTTTGTATTGTCCGTCGAACAATCATTAATTATTAGGACTGAAAAGTCTGGGTGAAGCCTCCTTATTGATTCAATCACATTCACTATGTTTAATGATTCGTTATATGCAGGAATAACAACAAGAATTCTATTTTTCATTTTGGCTAATTTTACTTAATAGCATCACCCAAGTCAATTTTATATATTTTGGCTTCAAATACTTCCATTGCTGATATTTATTTGAGTTTTGTCCATTGAATACCACCAATAACACATCCGGATAGAATTTAAGCAGCTATATTTTTTTACCTATAAATACCCCAGTGTCCGGAGTTCTTTCTTTACCTCTTCAGACAATTCACTGACCTTTTTCCTCTCTTTTCTTTTTTTATCCAACTGAAATGCTTTAATATAGTTGAGAAGGTTGAATTTCATTTTTTTGTATATGTTGGGCGGTGTTCCTTTCATCAGATCGATTGTTTCATAATAGTCAGTTCCGATATTATAAAATTCTTCCACACCGATTGGGAAAGGATTTCCATATTGCGTTCTGGGAAGTATCCCGTCAGGATTATAAATATATTTCCATTGATCACCAATGATGGAAAGAATCCGGTTGTTTTCTGATTCTGCAAACAAATAGCGGATCCTTCTCTTCACATCCCCCCGGATCAGCGGCATTAATGATTCTCCACTCATCCTGTATTCTGTTTTGATTCCGTAGTAATCAAGGATCGTAGGCATAAAATCCATAATAGAAACATTCTCATCTATAACACCTTTATATTCAGAGCCCGGGAATTTTATAATCAGAGGAACATGGAGTGATGTATTATAAATTGACGGGTGATGGAAAAAATGGTTGTTATGCTGATACAAATCTTCACCGTGGTCTGCAGAAATTATTATCAGAGTGTTATCCCAGATTTTTTTCTCTTTCATTACATCAAAAATCTCATTTAACCATATATCCATCTGAAGAAGCTCACCGGCATAGCAGTTCCGGATATGTTCAATATCATTTTCCGTCACAGCTTTTTCACCGGCAGTGATTTTTTTCAGTACCGGACCTACAGCCTTATACACGTTTCCGGTATAACCCCCAGGTTCGATAATAGACAGTATTTCTTTAGAAGGACGATACCCGGAATGAACCCCCAGAAAATGGAGCCACAAAAAGAACTCCCTCTTATTATTAGCAAGGAAGGTTATTGCGCTCTCCTTCAGTTTATTATCCTTTCTGAAGAAGCTTCTCACCTCATCAAAACCTCCTATATCCATCTGAAAAGCATTGGCCCTGTAGGAAACCGAATACCGGTCTTTAAACAGAATGTGCCCTATTGACATCTTGCTGCTTTCCACCTCATCCCCATTATTTTGGATACCATGCTCGAAAGGCATCCTGGATTGTGCAATGGAAGTTAAGGCTGGCCAGGTGGAACTTATGGTTGTGTAGGCCCTGGTAAACACCAGATTTTCATCAGCTATTCTATCCAGATTAGGGCTGAAACTTATTTTTTCAGGGTACATCCCCTTAAGCTTTCTGTAATATCCAAGATAATCGGCCCTCAATGTATCAATAGTAATCAAGAGGATGTTTTTGTTTTTCCGATGATCCGGAGTCTTATCCGGGAGAATGACAAGGTTAACAAGATCACACACATCTCCGGGAAGTTGGAAATTATCCTCTATTTTAAAATCCAGAAGATCCCCCTTTTCCAGATTTACAACAGTTTTTACCGACTTTCGGAAAACTGCTTCAGAATCATTTCCCTTAAAAAGCCCTTTATCCAGGTCCAGAAAGAGTATTGAGTCCGCACTCTTTTTCACAACAAATCTGATCCGGCGGTTATCCCAGTTACTGGATTTCCGGGTCGTGAAAACCAATTCGAATGTAAGTTGACCAACAATTTTGTTTTCCTGCTTCCATGAAAACTCACCCCCTGCAGGAACATTGATATTTGCCAGTTTCTCACCTTTGAACCGCTTTATGGTAAATTTATCATACTGGTCATAAGGACGGACGAAGCTTTTGCCACTGTCTCTGCCGCAACCGGCAAACAAAAAAGCAAAAGCAGTTAATATAAATAATATTTTTATTGTTTTCATTGTAAATCCCGTTAAATTATAACATCAATTTCTATATCGCTCAATAAAACAGCAGATATCCAGGTCAGCCGGAAAGCAGGTCAATACCGTTTATTAAAGTGATCAAATCCCTTTATCGCCTGTTCTACAACTCTACCTCTGGATTCAATCCTTACACCTTTCTCCTTTTTTACCTCTCCAATAATATGATAAGAAAGGCCACTCTTTTCCATTTCCCGCTCTTTATCGGGAGAGACAGTGAACAAGAGAGCAAAGTCCTCTCCTCCTGACAGGACAAGTTCAATTTCATCCAATTTATGTTCTAAACAGACTGCATTCATCTCTTCAGTAACAGGTATATCTTCATACCTGATAACAGCCCCTTTTCCGGATTGAGTTAATATTCGTTCAAGATCTATTACTAATCCATCTGATATATCTATCATTGAATTTACGTATTTAGAAAATACTATTCCCTTTTTTATCTCCGGGTTTGGATTCTTATGACATTCTGAATATTCCGGTATAACAACCCCTCTTTTCAAAAGCTCCAAACCTATTGCCGAGCAGCCGGTCACCCTGGATATTCCAATTAGATCCCGATTATTTGCACCGGAGCGTCTGACCGGTTTAGGGGAAAATCCAATCATTGTAACTGATATGAACAACAATCCGGGAGAAGAAGAGAGATCACCCCCTGCGAGCTCAACCTCCCATTTCTTACACTCTTGTTTTAAAGATCTGAAAAAACGGTCAAATTTATCCCCACTGAAGGATTTTGGAAAACCAAGGCCTAGATAAAAATATTCCGGTCTTCCTCCCATTGCCGCAATATCGCTGAGATTTACTCCGAGAGTTTTTACGGCAATCTCTTCCGGTGAAAAATATGACTGATCAAAGTGAACCCCTTCTATCAGAATATCTTTGGTGATTAATTGATAACCTTTGTCCGTCTTTACAATTGAAGTATCATCACCGATCCCGTCCCCATACTTAAAGGGAAATTCAGACCTGAGAAATCCGACAAAGCCGTTTTCATCCATGAAAAATTTTTTCTTTCAATGCCTCATCTACAGCAATGCCGATATCTTTTACAAAGACAAAATCAATACCTTTAAGATACATATCGTTTATATCAGAAAGATCTTTCTCGTTTTTTTCAGGAAGAACGATCTTTTTTATCCCTGCTCTCTTTGCAGCAAGGACCTTTTCTTTTATCCCACCTACGGGAAGTACTTTACCCCTCAATGTAATCTCACCAGTCATAGCAACTTTCCGATTCACCTTCTTCTTACAATAAAGAGAAGTCATCGCTGTTGTAAGCGCTACTCCCGCAGAAGGGCCGTCCTTAGGAATTCCCCCTTCGGGGAGATGGATATGTATATCAAAGTTTTCAAAAATATCTCCTTTAATTCCGAGTTTTTCACTCTGGGATTTAATAAAGCTCAGAGCTGCTGTTGCAGATTCCTGCATAACCTTACCTAGCGAACCGGTAAGTATAAGCTTTCCCTTGCCCGGAATAAGCTTTGCTTCAATAAAGAGGATATCTCCGCCATATGGCGTCCATGCCATACCAGTTGCTACTCCAATCATGTCCTCCTCAAGGAGCTGGTCTCTGAACAATTTGGGCGGGCCTGTATAATCTTCAAGGTTCTTATTGGTGATCTTGAACATGTTTTTATTACCCGTTGCTACTTGATGAGCAATTTTTCGGCAGACAGAACCAATCTCACGCTCAAGATTCCTGACTCCCGCCTCTCTTGTATAAAGAGCTATTATATTTCTTATTGCACCCGAGTTAAAAGATATCAATTTCCCGGAAAGTCCATTTGATTTTATCTGTCTCGGAATTAGATGTTTCTTTGCGATCTCTATCTTCTCCTCTTCCGTATATCCATGAATATTTATTATTTCCATTCTATCCCTGAATGCGGGTTGAATCGGTTCAAGAAGGTTTGCCGTAGTTATAAACAAAACATTAGAGAGATCATAAGGAACTCCCAGATAGTGGTCGGTAAATGTATCGTTCTGCTCTGGATCAAGAACTTCGAGTAAAGCAGAGGAGGGGTCTCCCCTGAAATCAGCGCCAATCTTATCAACTTCATCCATCATAAATACCGGATTATTTGATCCGGCTTTTTTTATTTCCTGGATAATTTTGCCCGGAAGAGCACCAATATATGTTCTCCTATGGCCTCTTATCTCAGCTTCGTCATGGACTCCCCCAAGTGATACCCTGACAAATTTCTTGTTCAACGCCCTTGCAATAGATCTTCCCAGAGAGGTTTTTCCTACTCCGGGAGGTCCGACAAAGCACAGAATAGGGCCGGCTGCCTTTGAGGTCAGCTTTCTGACACTGAGATATTCAAGTATCCTCTCTTTTACCTTCTCCAGTCCGTAATGATCTGCATCCAGAATTCCTTTTGCCCGGATCAGATCAAGATTATCCTCTGTTGCAGCCATCCATGGAACGTCTAACATCCAATCAAGATAATTCCTTACAACTGTACTCTCTGCCGATTCAGGATGCATCTTCCTTAACTTCTCAATATTCTTCTTGATCTCTTTCTTTGCCTCTTTAGGAACTTCTATTTCACTTAACCTTGCTTTATAATTATTGATCTCTCCTTCATTCTCGTCACTCTCACCTAATTCTTTTTTTATGGCGGAGAGCTGTTGTCTGAGAAAATATTCTCTCTGGTTCTTGTCCATTTCACCCTGAGCTTTGAGGTTTATCTGATTCTGGATATTAAGCAGTTCAAGTTCATAATTAAGGAAATCATAAACTTTACTCAATCTTACAATAGACCTCTCCTCACTCAGAATCTCTTGAGAGTTTTCAAGTTTAAGATCAAGGTTGGACGCAATTATGTCAGCCAGTTTTCCCGGCTCTTTTATGTTCTCTGCAATAACAAAAATTTCATTCGGTATCTGTTTACCTAATTTTGCAGTTTGCTCAAATTTCTCTCTCACATTCTTGATTATTGCTTTATCCTTAATAGCCAATCTTTTAGGCTCTTTATCTTCAACAACTGAGATCTTTGCTACCCGGACCTTCCCGCTATCATTTATCAGCTTCACCTTCGCCCTCGAAATCCCCTGTGTAAGAACCCTCATTCTGCCGTCAGGCAATTTCAGCATCCTTACAATAAGTGCTACCGTACCCATTTTGTACATTTCATCAGGTTTCGGATTTTCAACAGAGGCATCTTTCTGGGTAAGTAAAAGGATCATTCTATCGCTATTCAGCGCATTATCCACAGCCCTTTTTGATTTCACCCTCCCAACATACAGAGGAACAATCATATAGGGAAAAACAACAATGTCTCTTAAAACCAGAACAGGAATATTCTCGGGAATATCAAGCCTGTCAGCATCTTCATTTTTTATATTTAACGATTTGTCTTTTTTTTCTTCAGCCACTTTAGTCACCTCACTTAATCTCAACTGTGATTTTTTCTACAATTTTCTTAAAAACTTCAATTATCAATACACCATTTTCCATAACTGAACGGATATTTTCAGTATCAATCGGAACTTCAATATGGATCCTTTTAAAGAAATCTCCAAACTTTCTTTCAAACATATAATAGCGGATACCCGTCTCCTGAAGCCAGGACTGCTTTTTAACACCTTTGACGATCAACTCAGTCCCCTCCTCAAGGGTGATCGATATGTCTTCAATCGGTACACCTGCCAACTCCATTTCAACAATTATGGATTTATCAGTTTCAAATATATTAGTACTCGGTTCCCAATCCTTACTTGTACTTATCCCGGTAGGAAATCCCATTTCTTCATTCAGATCAAAAAATGGATAATTTTTCTTTCCCATTTAATCCTCCTTTCTCAAAAGGCTGTGAAGTTCGGTCATAAACTCCTCAAGGCTTCTAAAATCAAAATAAACCGAAGCAAACCTGACGTACGCAACTTTATCCAGAATTTTTAATTTATTCATAATAAATTCGCCAATTGCTTTTGTCGAAATCTCCTTCTCCATATCAGAGACAAGCTCTTCAACTTGAAGTGCAACCTGCTCTATCTGCTTCTTTGAGATCGGCCTTTTCTCAACCGCCCTATAAAGCCCCTTCCTTACTTTATCGAGGTCAAACTCCTCCCTTCTCCCATCCTTCTTTTCTACCATCAGCCGAATGCCCTCTATTTTTTCATAGGTAGTAAAGCGCTTTTCACATTTCAGACATTCACGCCTTCTTCTTATATATTTTCCATCTTTGCTTTCTCTAGTCTCAACCACTTTATCTTCAATATTATTACATTCGGGACATTTCATCTTATTCTTCTCCAACTTTTTTTACTGAACTCATTTTCAACCCTTTTGAAGAAAAAGAGATGAATCCGGCTACTACAATCACAACAATTATCAACACATGGACCAGCAAAGTATAAGCTGCTGCTTCATTAACGCTTGCAATGCTCTGGCCGGCTGCATTCTTGTATAATTCAAGCAGCCCATGCTTAGATGCCGCATCAAGGCTTCCGGCCATTCCCGGAGTCGGGACAGCTGCTGACATTACTATCAGACTGAAATACGGTATAGTTCCTATTAAGGAAACAGAAGACCCAAAGTCAAATCCCTGCATGAGAAACCAGTAAAAAGGTACAAGGAACACCCAGACAAGAATTGAAGAGAAGAGCAGTTTTACTGAATCTGCAAAGCCAAGTTTTAATTTAAGCCCTTTTATAAAATCTATAAAGAAATCAGTAAACTTTTCCCTCGACCTGTCCGGGAAGATTTTCATTACAATACCTATCATTTTTTCAATTATACTGAATACAGCAGGAATATTTATAAGATAGAACATTAAAAAAATCACAATTACAACCGGGAGAAAAATTACTCCCCCGGCCTTCAACTTTCCAAGAAGAATTGAATTGCTGCTATCTATGAACAAGAGCGACATAAAGAACAGCAATACTATCATAATAGAATCTATCATCCTCTCTATTACTATTGTGGCTAATCCCGTACCGCTCTCAAGCCCTTCCTCTTTAGCGATAAGTATTCCTCTGGCAGGCTCCCCAAGCCTCCCGGGGATCAGAGTATTTATAAACATACCAATGAAAGAATAGTGGTAAAGATTCATAATTGATATTTTCTTTTTAAAAGGCCTGAATAGAATTCCCCACCTGTAAGCCCGTATGAAGAACTGAGAGTAGAGGCCCAAAATAAAAACAATAATATATATTGGGTTTACATCTTTTAAAATTTTAAGAACTTTTTCAAATTCCACGTTCTGGAAGAAAAAGTACAGGAGTATAATAACCAGTATCAGCACTATGATGGGTTTGAAATATTTCATTGGAAAAATATAGAACTTTTTCCTCCGGATGTCAATGATTTGAAATATAACCTGAAAGGTTGGAATTTGACAAAAATTGTTGACAAGTATGTTTATCCGTTATACATTATTTACATGAAAATTAATACAAAGATTAGATATGGATTACGGATGCTGGTTATTCTTGCTCAGAATGAGAACATTGTCAACACCGAAATTCTTGGTGAAAAAATGGTTGTTTCACCAAAATATCTGCGAAAACTTGCAGGTCCGATCGAGAAGGCCGGGCTCATCCAGAGTGTTCAGGGGAAGTATGGCGGGTACAAACTTAATCGGAGTTCAGATAAAATTTCAATTTCAGATATCTTTATAGCATATAACGAGAGCCTTCATATTTCAGGCTGCACAAAAGATAACGGCTGTATACTTTCTGGAGAGTGTATTACATCAAACTTATGGGTTCATTTCGAAAATCTTATTTCAAATGAATTTTTAAACATAACAATAGATCAAATAATCGCAAATAAGTTCAACTGAAAAAATACTACTTATTTATGTTTATCAAAAAACCCGGAAATTGATCTCGGGATCTTGGCAGAAAGTTCATTCATTGCAGCAACTATTTCTTTGACTTTAAGGAAAATATCATCCTCGCCCACCCAATAGGCTTTTATCTTTTTCTTAAGCTCTTCCTCTCCGGTGTTTATTATTTTATTCAGAAGCAAAACAGTGATCAACAGATCATCGACAAATCCGAAGACGGGGATAAAATCTGGGACAACATCAATTGGAGAGATTAAATAGGCAAACCCGATCACGATCATACCTTTTGTCTTCGGAGACACTTCTTTGTCCCCAATAAGTTTAATCATTAGATGAACAAGATCAGGAAAGATAAGAAGGTATTGGACAAAATTGTCCATCCACTTTCCGCTTTTTTCCCCAAACTTTCCCTCTTCGGACCAGTCTGTTATTTTCTTCCTGATTCTCAGGTAGAAATCATCAAAACTTCCTTTTTTTTTGTTCGGTAATTTTCCCATCGATATCACCGCCTTAATTTAATTTACAACAAAAATACTTACGGACGAAGAGCTATTTTTCAAGTTCTTCAAGTTCTTTAAGATATTCTTCTCTCTTTCTCTTCTTTACGTAGATATCTTTAAACTTTGCGTTGTATTCCTCATTCTTTTTGACAAATTCGGCGCTTCTTGCAGGATCTATTTTAATCATTTCTCTCCACAAAAGCCCCATATAGGAATAAGGATTAGGATATTCAGGTGAAAGAGTAATTGCCTTTTCCAATGCAGCAAAACCTTCATCTATGGCTTTTTTTCTCTCTTCCTTTGGGAATATATCGTCATCTACCGGAGTCTGATAGCTCTTGTTCCAGGCCACAACTCCAAGTGAGTAATATGCTTCTGCAAACTCAAGCTTCTTCTCTTCCGGTAGATCAGTCAGTTTCTTTTCTGCTTCTGCCACTACACTTTTAAGAGCATTCTCTTTTTCAGCAATCATATCTACAGCCTCTTGAAGTGTTGGATAATTCTTCAATTCTTCTTTCTTTTCAGCCAAGAGATCTTTTTTTTGATCCTCAGGAATAGCCTTGTTTTTTTCAACATTCCTGATGTATTTATTCAGATCTTCAACCCTTTTAATATCAGCTTTGATCTTATCAATTTCTTTATAGTGGTCAAGGATTTTTGGGTCCATCATGGCATAAATTCTTTTTTTGTGAGCATCAATAGCCTTGTCCCAGGCTCTGTAATTCTGAAGATAAGTAGCATAATAATGATATCCGCTCGGGTCAGTGGGATCAAGCGCTATCCTCTTTTCATACATTTCGTTAGCTTTTTCAAACTTTCCATTCTGTGAATAAAAATTAGCAAGAGTGTAATATGATTTTGGGGAGTCCGATGATTTCTCTAGAATCTTGAGGAAATATTTCTCAGCCTCTTCAAAATTACCGATCTTATCAAAAATACTGCCCAGAGCTATAATTACATTATCATTTTCAGGATAAGCCTGTTCGGCCATTTGAAGATATTTTACAGCTTTTTCACTGTACTCCTGATTCCTGGGAGTTTCCTTTCCAGGCTTATACAGCATGCTGTAGCATGTGCCAAGATAAAGATAAGCAACATCAAGCTCAGGATTTTTTTCAAGAGCTATTTCATATTCCTCAGAAGCTTTTCTGAATTTTTCCTGAGTATAAAGTTTATTCGCCTCTCTCAAATGTTTGTTAGCACTAAGATTTGAAACTGCCATCTTCTTGCATCCGGAAAAACCGGAAAGAAAAAACAATGCGATTATGAGTATCAATACAGAGTATAATAATTTTTTCATCGTATCCTCCTCAGATAATAATATATATTGTAATATTAGGTAAAAGTCAAGCAATTTAAAGGAAATTTGTCTGGCCTTTCCCTCATTTTACCCGGTAGAACCACATAAGGAAAAGCCAAAGATCCTGAATATAGGGAATAAGCTTGTTGTTAAGATAGATCTTTGTAGTTTCCTGATCCTTTACAAGCTCGAATAGTTCGAAAAGATCATCGACATCGGAAGGATAGAAGCTGACATAGGTTTTTTGAAAATCTCCTTTTCCCTCTTCCATAAAATAAGGGTTCTTCTCTGCGAGTTCCCTCGCCTTCTCATATTTTCTTGAGAGATGTTTCTGGAACCTGATCGTAACCTTGAATTCTTTATTGCTTTTTTTTGGATTTAGGATATTTGATAATTTCTCTTCTTCTATCTTCTTTTTTGCATCCATGGGACGATTATAATACAAAAACACCATCCTGTTCAATGCAGAAACTGTTTTCAGGACTCACCGGAAAATTTCAGCTCAACTATTGAAGTATCAATAAGCTTCTCACCCTTTTCCCCGAAATCAATCAGGAATTTTTTTTCATCTGTCTGTTTGAGAAGAACTCCCTCACCGAAAACCGGGTGTTCCACAAGAATCTCCGGATCCGAACCGGGTTCCGGAGAATCCGGGACCTCACCAGAAATACTTCCGAGAAGCTCCACATAAGAATAAGCAATATTCACATTGCTGAGTCCGGTTTCCATAAGAAATTCAGATTCCCTTACCCCTCCGGTTGAAATAATAAGCCTGTCAATTGCCCTTGTAGAGGCAACATACATAAGACGTCTCTCTTCCTCTATCTCCATCTTCTCCTTCCTCATGAAGAAAGGCATATAGGTCTCATTTACACCAACCATAACAACAGTAGGAAATTCAAGCCCTTTCGAATTATGCATTGTCAGGAGTAATACTTTTTCAGTCTTTTCTCCGGAATCCCTTCCCGATTCAAGTGTTAATTTATCAAAAAGTTCATTTATATTTTCAGTTTCCCCGGTTTCCTCTTCCCATTTTCTGATGAAATCCAACAGCTCATCAATATTGAGTATCCGGTCATCTTCTTTTCTCTCTTGCAGATATTTCAAGTACCCTGAATCATTAAGGAGAGAGAGCAGGGTTTCCGAAATGTTTTTCTCTTTTGTATTCTTCCCTGATTCCAATATTCTCTCAAATATCGGTTTCGAATTGAACTTCTCGGGGAAATGATCTTTCAGGGTTCTTAAATAGGAGATCCCTTTATCATTGCTTACCGTTTTTATCTGCTCAAGAGATTTCGGTCCTATTCCAAGAGGGAGGAAATCTATAACTCTCTGAAAAGAGACATCATCATCCGGATTGAATGCCAGTCTTATCAGTGAGACGGAGTCCTTGATCTCTTTTCTATCAAAGAACCTCAACCCTTTTACTATCCTGTATCCTATACCTCTCTTTCTAAAAACCGATTCAAAAGGGAATGATTGTGAATTTATTCTGTAGAGAATTGCCAGAGGGAACATCGTGGGATCGAGATCCGAATAGTGTTCGATCATATCAGCAACCTGCTCGGCTTCAGATTCCTTGGAGGATGCAAGCATGAGTGTAACCGGATTTCCACTAACCCGGTCAGTCCACATCTCTTTCAACTGCCTGAACCTGTTCTTTCTTATTAACTGGTTGGCGAAATCGAGTATCTCCTTTGTTGACCTGTAGTTCCGCTCCATTTTCATTATTTTTGTACCTTTGAAATCTTCTTTGAATTCCGACATATATCTGACATTTGCTCCACGCCATGAATATATAGCCTGATCATCGTCACCAACTACAGTGATCCTGCCATGACGGGATGCGATCAGGCGTATCAGCTCATACTGATTCGGATTAGTGTCCTGAAATTCATCAACAAGGACATAACTGAATCTGGTCTCATACAATTCCCTGAGTTTCTTATCTCCGCTTATAAGAAGTACGGGAAGGGATATCAGATCCTCAAAATCCCACCGTTTATTTTTTTTCTGATGATCCCAATATTGAGAATAAACTTCGATTTCATCCCCTGATAACCCTTTTCGGATCAGCATGTCCCTGTTGTTGGGATAAAAGAGGTTCATTTTTGCACGGTTTATTTTCTTTACTGTATCATCAATCATATCACTGGTGAAATAGGAGAACTTCTCCTTTATAATGTTCCCAACCGTTTTCTTCTGATCTTTATCATCACTGACCGACCAATTACCGCCGAATCCTGATCTCTCTCCGGATTCCCGGAGAATTCTTAATCCCAGAGAATGAAAGGTCGATATATTAAAGAGAAATGGATCCACTCCGGTTATACCGGTCACCCTTTTTTTCATCTCATTAGCAGCCTTATTTGTAAAAGTCACACCAAGGATGTTCAGGGGGGAATAGCCAAGGTCCTGTATGAGGTAAGCAATCTTGTTGGTTATAACTCTGGTCTTTCCGGAACCTGCACCTGCCAGAATAATAAGGGGTTTATCGACAAACTTTACTGCTTCAGCTTGTTCATTGTTCAGGTCAGAAAACACCTTACCGTTCATCCGTTCCTCTGATGAGGGGTGTGAACGGCACCGGTATCAGTATTGTCCTCTTAAAACTTCCATCCTCTTTCTTTTCGATCAGTATAAACTCCTGCACCTTTGAAGAATAACTGACCGGAATGATCATCTTGCCTCCCGGACTGAGCTGTTCAAGCAGATCAGGAGGTATATGATCAGGCGAATAGGTGCAGATTATTCCATCAAAAGGGGCATTCTCTTTCCACCCCAGAGCTCCGTCCCCGATCCTAAAATGGATGTTGTTATATCCGATTGACCTCAGGAGACTTTCAGCCTTTCTGGACAATTGAGGACGGTTCTCGATCGTATATACATTTTTTACAAGCTCTGCAAGGATTGCTGCATGGAAACCGGAGCCAGTGCCTATCTCCAACACCTTTTTGTTGTAATCAGGTGCAATTACATATGTCATCATCGCAACTATATATGGCCTGTCTATGACCTGCCCTTCACCGATTGCAAGGGAATAATCATTATACGAGTCTTTCCTGTATTTTTTGTCAACAAACAGGTGTCTCTTAACCTTCAGAAAAGCATCGGTCACCCTTTTGTTCGAAATTCCCCGTTTAACTATCTGATCCTCTACCATTTTCTTTCTCATCTCCGAATATTCATCACAGAGAAGTACCGGAGAGAAACCGATCAACAAAGAAAGAATAACAGGAATAGCAATTTTCACGGTTCAATTGTAGCAGATTATATTAAAACAGCAAAGATGACCGAACATTACCAAAAAATGTTGATATAAAGGGCAGTTTGTACTATATTCTTTACAAAATGATTAAAAGGTTCTTCGAGCTTCAGGAAAAGGTGCTGAGTTATCACACAAAGGCAAATACTGAACTCCTGAAAAAAGCATATTCTGTAGCAGCTGATGCACATATGAATCAGACCAGGGCAAATAAGGAGGCATACATCTCCCACCCATTATCGGTAGCGGGCATCCTTGCGGATATGAAACTTGACGAAATCTCAATCGCTGCAGCACTGCTTCACGACGTAGTGGAAGATACAGATTACACTATAGAAGATATTAACTCATTGTTCGGCAAAGAGGTTGGAGATATTGTCTGGGGAGTTACAAAGATCACAAAAATATCAGATCTCGATGCAGAAGAGGCAAAAGCCGAAACATTAAAAAAAATTATTATTGCAATGACAGGAGATGTCAGGGTTATACTGATCAAACTGGCAGACAGACTCCATAATATTCAAACACTGGGTGCACTTAGCGAGGATAAGAGAAAAAGGATCGCTCGCGAAACACTTGATATATATGCACCGATAGCCTCAAGATTGGGAATGGGTAAGATGATGACCACCCTCGAGGATACATCATTCAAATACTACTACCCGGAGGATTATGACAAGATAACAAGAGAGATAGGAGTCAGGGAAGAGTGGGCAAATCAGAAACTTGAGAAATTCAAAAAAGAGTTAAATGCAATTTTAAAAGAAATTAATGTTTTCGGTGATATTGAATACAGAATTAAAAGAAAGTTTTCGATTTATAATAAACTGAAGAAGCAGAACATTAATATTGAGAAGGTCTATGACCTATTGGCACTTCGGATAATAACAAATTCCGTTGCAGATTGTTATATGATCATCGGAGAGATTCACCAACGATTCACTCCATTACCCGGGAGATGGCGCGACTTCATTGCAAATCCGAGAAATAACGGCTATCAGTCGATACACACAACAATTATTTCAGGTGACGGGATCAAATATGAGATCCAGATCAGAACGAAAGAGATGCACAAGGTTGCAGAAGAGGGGATCGCTGCCCATTGGAAATACAAGGAAGGTATATCATTTCTTGATAACGATCAGAGACTAGACTGGTTCCGGGAGATGATAGAGACTCATAAAGAGAACCCGGACCCGGAAGAGTTCCTGAGTCTTCTTAAAGGAGATCTGACAGAGAAAGAGATCTATGTTTTTACACCTAAGGGGAAGGTATTCAATCTGAAGAAAGGTTCCACACCCATTGATTTTGCCTACGCAATCCACACTGAGATAGGGAATAAATGCTACGGTGCAATCGTAAACGAACACATGGTCTCAATAAAAAAACCTCTTACTTCCGGAGATGTGGTTGAAATCGTCACCAGAAAAAATGCTACACCTTCACTTGACTGGCTAAAATATGTTGCATCAGGCAAGGCAAGAAAAAAAATACTCAATTTCCTTCAGCAAAAAGAGAACAAAAAAAATATAGAAAAGGGGAAGAGACTCTGGAGCAAAGTTCTCAGGGAATATAAAAAAAAATATAAGATCAAGATTGATGACAATGAAATAAAAGAGCGGTTAAAAAAAATCCACTATAATGAAATGGAAACCTTTTTCAGAGATATCGGATCAATAAAAAAAACGCTGGACAAAAAAACTCTGGGATCCATTTTCAACGAAGTGGAAGCTCTTGATGTGACTCCCAGAAAAGCGAAATCTAAAAAACGGGATCAATTACACCGGATGATCAGGGTTGATGGTTATAAGGATATTGATGTAAAATTTGCAAAATGCTGTAATCCGATAAAAGGGGAAAAAATCAAAGGATTCATTACTCTGAAAAGGGGACTTGTTATACACCGTCAGAACTGCTCAAGCCTGAAAAATGTTATGCAGGAGAGGATTAAAAAGGTAGATTGGAATGAGGAGGCTGATTTTGCACAAATGGTCAAGTATGACATTATCGTATCAGACAAGCCCGGAATGTTAAGCACAATTTCAAATATTACTGCAAAATATGACTCCAATATTAAAAAGATCGAGAATGAATCGATCACACAGAATTCAAGTAAGATTAAAATAACTTTTGAAATAAGCCATGTAGATCAGTTAAGAAAGATATATAAAGAGTTCTCCAAAACAAGAGGTGTATTTCAGGTGATCAGGAAGAGGATCTCGGAAAAATAGTTATTGTTTCTTCAGTTTATTATCCCTGTCCCTTTTTGAATAGATACATCCGCAATAGTCCTGATGAACAATTCCCAGGTCCATGCTCATCTTTTTTCCGATATTGAACCCGTCCTTTTTCTTAAAATTTTCCGGGAGAAATTCAACCCCATATTTTTTCGACATTTTCTCCCCTGAAGAATTGATCTGAACAGTGTTCTTGTAGGGGCTTATTGAAAGCGTGGAGGTAACAATATCAAATTCTTTCAATTTTGCATATTTAAATACCTTATCAAGTCTCATATCAAAACAGATATTGCACCGTCTTCCCCTTTCAGGATCGTTCTCATGTCCTTTTACCAGTTGAAACCATTCCTCAATCTCATAGTCGGCAATAACGGTTTTCCATCCAAGCCTTTCTGAAATTTTATTCAGTTCCTCAACCCTGAAATTATACTCTTCAACAGGATGAATGTTAGGATTATAAAAAAAACCTGTTACATCATACTCTTCCCTCAATTTTTCAACAACATAGACCGAGCATGGAGCGCAGCAGATATGAAGCAGCAATTTCTTCATTAATGAATCCCCGGTGGATTTCTGTCCATCAGCTCCGCCAATGTGTGAGAGTCACTCCCCCTTGTTGGAAAAAGGCCGTGCTTATTTGCCAAATCACCGATAATTGAGCAAATATCAGACCCGTCTTTCATATTGAACTGAGAGGGAGAAAGTCCGTGATAATCATAGTAAACCTCAACTCCCGAAAGTCCCGCCGCTGAAAATTCTAAGATCATTGCATCAAGATCTATCCCGTTTATCCCGGAGTAATAAGCCGGGTGTGCCAGGACGGGAACCCCTCCTGATCCCAGGATAACAGAAATTATAGCTTCGGGAGAGAACTTGGGAACAATTGTTTCAGAACTGCAATTTTCAGTAAGCCACTTTGCCGCATCTCTGTACTTATCGAATTTTCCCCTGCCAAGCAATTCCCTCACAACATGAGGCTTCATAAGAGTCTCCCTGCCAGCGGGAAAGATATCTTCATCCCTCAAAAAACCCTCACCGAAATGGATATTAACTTTCTTCACAATTTCACGAATCCTTTTTCTCCTGAGAGGATGGATCACTGCAAGATGGGATTTAAGGATCGGGTGATCCACATCTATTCCGTAACCAAGGATGTGGACCTCAACCCCCATATATTCACTGTCAAGTTCAGTTCCGGTTATTAGGTCAACCCCTCTTGAACGGGCTTTTTCGATAAGCATATCTGCTCCGTTTTTATAAGCACCAACTCCGTCATGATCTGTAATCGAGATGGTTTTAAGTCCCATCCGGGCTGAAACATCAATAATCTCTTCTGCTGTCATTTCTCCGTCAGACGCAATGGTATGCAGATGAAGGTCAGCTGTATTCAGATCTATCTGTTTAATGTCCATAGAGGACAATATTACCACATCCCGCAAAATAAAATAAAGGGAGGAGAGGTCATGCGAAACTTATCTCTTCGTCACCGAAAAGAATATTAAAAAGCTTTGTAACCGGCCCGGGTACCCTCCCCGATATTTTCTTAACATCCTTTTCCCTGTATATAAGATTGAACTCTTTTCTTATAAAACTGGGTGTGTCAAGATCACTGATAGCAGTGTTCCCTTTCTCATTTAGATAACCTACCGAAATCCTCTTTAACTCATTTTTATATTCCATTTACTTTCTCCTGAATACATTATATTTGCAGAGGTACGCCAAATAATGTCGTTTAAGGACAAAAAATGAAACAAATAATGATTATTCTCTGTCTTTGAACAGATCAGATCTGAATATCTTAATAACTGTAATTATTGTAAAGAGTGTGAACAGCCAGAATATGACAAAAAATATTCTTACCATCAGCCATTCAATGGACATATCATGACCACCGTGGGAAATATCGGTCAAAGCCATCATACAGAGAACAAGTGAAGTGGCAGAAATAAACCCAAAAATCAAAACAAAAACCAGATATGTCTTTATCTTTTCCATTATAAGGATTTTAAATATTCTTTCGGGAGGGTTAATCTAGTTGTGAAATTTACATTTGTGAGTAGGATAACCGCCCTTTTCTCATCAGGAATTTCCTCAACAAATATACCTTCCCAACCATCAAAATCTCCCTCATCTACTATAATCTTTTTCCCTTTTTTAAATTTTTCTTCGACCTTCTTCATCACAACCAATCCGTCCTGTTCCCTATTCCTGATGTCTGCTATTTTTTCATCAGATATAACCCAGAGTGACTGTTTGCTGCCAAGGACCTTTTTTACCCCCCGCGTATATCTGATTTTCTGATAGTGCTCATCAAATTTAAATCTGCAAAAAAGATAACCCGGGAACAGCGGAACAACAACATCTGTTTTTATCTTTTTTATCTTTTTTTTTTTCTGATAGAGAGGAAGATAATGCTGAACGCCGAGAATATCAAGGTTTTTTATAACAGTCTGATCCTGTTTGGGTTTGATGCTTAATATATACCATTGAAAGCCGGATTCAGACATGAGAAGATTCTATTTTATGATAATAGCAAAGTCAATATTGGGAAGCACTAATTCAGATATGAACCTGAAAAGAACCAGCTTCGGCTCAGGTTATAGAGGAAATTCAGCCATTGCTCAACATCCATAACGGCGCTGATCTCAAGAAGAGTTGAAACAAATTCGAAATTTAATTCATTTTCAATATCATTTAGCTCCAGAAGTTTATCTTCAAGGTCTTCGGTCTTGAACCCGGGTCACCCAGCAGCTCAATAATATCAATTCTCTTTTCAAGAATTTCACTTTTATTTCCTGCAAGTTTTACCCTGAAGTTTTTCACGATCTCATCAATTTTAGCCTTCTGCTCCTGACGAATATTATAGGTTCTGTTTACTTCAGGCTTCTTAAGATTCGAAGGCCGGTCTTTTTTAACCAACCTGTAAATACCGGCACCTGCAAATGCAAGATTAAGAGCCAGAGAACCAGCAAGAATTATCCTAATTATCTCTTTTTTCATTTATCCCTCCGGCCAATTGTATTATAACTGAATTCAGGTTATCTTCAGAAATAAATTTCTGCCCTTCCAATAGAACGGAGGAGAGCTCCGGGATTATCTCCGGCTCAGGGATACTTCCCGAAAAGAATGGGTCAAGAAAAACACCAAAAACAAAGAAAAGGGCAAAAATAAAAGAGTATGCAAATGCAAATTTCCCCGAGTGTCTTTTTTCTCTGTATCGATTTATCCCGGCCATAACTTCGGCATCAAAATTCTCAGATGATTCAACATTATCTGCAGACAACAGAATCTCATTTATTTTAATAAGCTCTTCAAACTCTTTCTTACAGCCTTCACATCCCGAAAGATGCTCTTTCACTCTGGCATGGACTTCTGCCTCAAGTTCATTGTCCTGGAAAGGACTCAGTTTCCGGAATACTTCCGCACAGTCCATTTTCTTCATCTGTTTATTAAACATCTTTGCCCCCACTTTCTTGCAAACGAACATAATTTTTCAAATTTACTTTTCCTCTCGATATCAGCGTCTCTATTTTCGGCTGAGACCACCCTGTCATTTCTGCTATTGTTTTATAGGAGTATCCGAGATATATCTTCATGACAAGGACAAGCCTCTGATTTATATTCAATTTTAAAAGGCCATCTGAAACAATTTTATCCCTCTCTTCTTTTTCAATTTTTTCAGACGGTGTTTCATCTTCAGACGGGATATGTTCACCCTCCCCTTTTACGGAAAAACCCGAAAAGAAAGAGACTCTATTCATTCTTTTAATATGATTAAGTGTTATATTACGGGCAATTGTGAAAATAAAAGCCTGAAAGGTCCCATTCTCTTTATATTTATTCAGTCTCCTGTATATCTGTAGAAATACATCCTGGGAAATGCTCTGAGATTCATCATAATCCCCGATCATCCTGAAAACAAAGTTTATTATCCTGACCTTGTATCTGCGCACAATTATTTCAAAGTTGGCAGTTCTTCCGTTTTTTACAGATCTGATTACATCATCATCCGAAAATTCTTCACCATTTTTTTCGATAGTCATATTCTTCTATCTTAAACAATTTGGAGTGAGATTTCTTGCATTGGGATATCAGATCAATTGTTCTTCTTTTCCACCATTGAAAGATACAATTCTTCCTGGGAACGGACCATAGCTTTCCCGTCCCAGGCTTTAAGATCTTCATCAAAAGAGGCAAAGGCATTCCGTACCCCCGTCTTTTCCTTCAGATAAATTATCTTATTTGCAAATTCCACTAAATTCCCTACGTTTACGGTAAACCCGTTTAGTCCATCCTTAATAATTTCATTATTTCCCGGAATATCAGTTGCAATAACAGCTTTCTTCAATAATCTTAACTGGACAAGGCTCTGGGGAAGCCCCTCCCACAAAGAGGTGGAGACGCCCAGATCAAAGATCGGGATTATTTCCCCGATATTGTGAATGAAACCAGGCAGTCTGAACCTGTCTTTGATCCCTTTGATCTTCAGTTCAAACTCAAGTTCCTCTCGCAGATCCCCGTCACCTGCAATAAAAAAAAGCACTCGCCTGTCCCTTTTAAGAACATTTTCCGCAATGCTTATAAGATTGTGAAGCCCTTTTTGAGGTTTAAAGGGAGCTATCACGCCGCAAACAAAATCACTCTCTTCTATTAAATATTTTTTTCTGATCTCTGAAATATCTGTCTTTATATTCTGAAACTTGTCAAAATCAAATCCGCTTCTGATTAGAGAACAAGAAGAACTTTTCAGGAGTCCCAGATCCTCGGCAGTAGTTTTGTCACCCTTGGAAACAAAAATAAAATGATCAGTGAACCGGGATACGTACTTCTCGATAATCCTGTAAATTGTCCGTTTTAGAAAATTCTGATAGGGAGAAAAAGAGAATCCGTGGACAGAGTGAACAGTAAAAGGGACCCCCGCTTTTTTTGCAGCGATACGGCCGAGAATACCAGCCTTGGAAGAATGGGTATGAACTATATCCGGCTTCATCCGGGAAAATTCTTTAATAAGATATCTATAAGCTTTGATATCTTTCAGAGGATTGATCTCTCTCACAAGATCTTTGATATAAGAAAATCTCTCTTCGGTATTATTTTCCCCAATGTTCATCCGGTCAGTATCCGGAATTAATATCCCCCCTTTTCCGCTCATTAAAAATACATCAAATTTGTTCCGGTCCAGGTTTTCACATGTATAGATAGTATTCCTCTGTGCTCCGCCAAGTTCCAGCTTTGTGATGATGTGAATCACCCTTATCTTATTCATAATCCACCATTTAAAATACCGGCAGTAGAAATTCCGTTCTTAATGTCATCACTCATTGATGAATAATTCCAGGATCCATACCTTCCGATAGAGTAGACACCACAACCTTTCAGCTTTTCGATCAATCCGGGTACAGTGTTTTCCCACTCTTTATTGAAAATAACATAAGAGTTGGAGATAACTCTAATATCCAGATGGAGAATCTCATCTTCCGAAATGATCATGTCAAGCTTTTTCAGAATAGATATTACCTCTTCTCTCTCTATTTCTGCATCATAAAACTCCCCCTTTTTCAGGGATCTTTCAAGATAGCATGCAATATCGGGGTGAGCCGGATAATAACCTGCCCGATAATACCCTGTGAATGTTTCAGGTAAATATACCCAATGAAAATTCTCCCTCTTCTCCCTAAGGATAAGATTAACAACAAGGGTGGACACCGAATCCAGTTTTCCCCCATATTCAAGCCATTCATCCCCGGGTTTTAATACCTTCATTAGATCACTCAGAGGCATGGTATTAACAATTTTTGTAAACTTATACTCACCCTTGTCAGATCTGATAATTCCGGTTTTCAAATCTATTTCATTTACAACTTCATTGTACTTTACTTTTTTCGAAACCTTTTCCCCGAATTTTTCAACAAATGCTTTCAAACCCCCGGAAGGGTAATAGAATAAAGGATTATATCCGGTATCTTTAAAATTCTTCCCCGCCAAACCCTCTTTAACGCTCTTAATGTCAGGAACGGGGATGCTTCCCCTGTCCATCGCGGGAATAATCTCCGATAGATTCCTCCTGTAGTACTTGGTCATAAACGGTTTAAAGAACAGATTGTAGAGTGTTGGACCGAATTTACCGGAGAGAGATTCTTCGAGATTTACAAAATTATCATCCCGGCTGCTTATCATTTCAGACAGTATTTTTTTTCCGGTATTTTCCGGGAAATAAGACAAGTGATACTGGACAGGAAAAGGGATCAGTTTTCCGAACATATAAGTCCTGCTGTCCCTTTTATACTCTCTGAATTCCGTAATGCTTTCTACATACTTTTTTATATCCTCTTTTTCCGAAAAATGGAAATAATGGCCGCTGAAATCAAACCAGTAATCTCCAGAACTGTATTGAGTAGACAATCCTCCCGGATAGCTGTTCTTCTCAATAATAGTAAAATCTTTATCCAGATTGTCTGCTGCCGCTAACCCTGAAATGCCTGCTCCAATTATATATATCATTCCATTTTTACTCTTGAAAGGACAACTCCCAGCACAGAGAAAGAAATAAATACTATCACGGCAGAAATAATTGTAATGATAGGATTCATATAAAAATTAACAATAGCAATGCCTGAAGCAGCTAACTGAATGGCCGCAATTATAGAAACTGTTTTTGAAACTGAGAGGTTCCACTTTTTTCTGATCCTGAGTGCAAAATGGTCGGGACTTCCGAAAAAAGGGGACAATCCCTTTATTAATCTCAGAATTATCACATATATCATGTCAAATACAGGCACAGCAAGGATAAGAACCCCCGAAATAAATGCCGCATCATTATATCGTGTATATTCCCCCATTATTGTCAAAGCACCTATTATAAGTCCTATTACCATGCTGCCTGCATCACCAAGATATATGCCAGCCGGTTCCCAATTAAATTTCAGGAATCCGAGGAGTGAGGCTGCAAGGCTTATAGACAATACCGAGATCAGATAGTTTGTATTGTAAAGTGAGATTATGAAGATCGTCATCAATGAGATCGTGGCAACGGATGCAGCCATACCGTCAAGTATATCAATTATATTAAACGCATTTATAACAGAAAGTATCCAGAAAAAAGAGAAAAGATAATTCAACCATGTGGGAAAGAAAGTAAGATCAATAAAAATACCGCTTTTCAGAAGAATGAATACTGCTACAAGCTGAAAAAAAAATTTTATCCCGGGAGACAATGCTTTCAGATCATCAAACAATCCGACAATAAGAAGAATTGAACTTGCAAGAAGAATCCCAAGAAGTTCCTTGCTTAAAGGGAAAAGGAGCCCTACCGGAGAAATAAATGCAAAATAAACTATTACACCGCCCATATAAGCTACCGGTTTTTTCTGTTTCTTCAGTTTGTTGTCGGGGACATCCAGGAGGTTATACCGATAAGCAACTTTTTTTGCCACAGGAGTACCATACAATGCAAGGAGAAATGCAAGTATAAAAGAGAGGATAAAAAATATCTCATTCATTTTTCTTTATTATTTTTCTTCTTCTAAATGCTGCTTTAAAAACCCCGGATGAGCCCATCAGTTTTATTATAATTTTGGGTGAACTCAAAGTCAATATTCCTACCCATAGCAAATCTTTCAGGACTATCATGGGAATATGATGCCAGTTTTTTCTGAATCTGAAATTCTTGATCAGAGTGAGATACCTGTTTTTTACAAGATGGAATTTTATATCTCCGGGCCTCGCAAGAGCCATTGAAAACTTTGCAAAAAATGACCTTTTCAATGTCCCTCCCCGAAAATGGAAAACCTTTGCAGTAGGGAGCAGTTTTAGATTCATCCCATAAAGATTCGCTCTCCATCCAATATCAAAATCTTCCCAGAACATAAAGAAGCTTTCATCATAAAATTCATCCTCTACCTTCAGCCTTTCAAGACTCTCCTGCCTGAATACAGTTGCTGCTCCACACACAGAAAACACTTCACTTTCTTTAATATCGTTTTGATCCAGTCTTGTTCCGAACCCAATTTCAACAGGATACATTGAAAATGATAAGATCTGTCCGGCCGAATCTATGGTCTTACCGTCGAATCTTAAGATGAGTGGAGATGCTATATCAATACCTGCATCTTCTTCAAATTTTGCTTTAATTATCCTGTTAAAATTTTTATCAAGTTTTATGTCAGAATTTGCAGCCAATACCAGATCTGAACTACACTCTTTTATACCCCGGTTCAGTGCTGCAGAATATCCTATATTTTCATCGAGTTTTATCAGAGATACATTTCTGAATCCTGAAATTATTTCACAAGATTTGTCCAGAGAATTGTTGTCTACAATTATTATCCTGTGGAACGGTTCTGTCTGGGCAATTAGTGATTCAATATTTTCCTTTAAGAACCTCTCGGAATTATAACTTACTATTACTACCGATATTGATGGCAATTTTTAAATTATTTCCAGAGCTTTACCGCCTTCATAAAAACCCTTCAGGATAAATTCAAGGTCTTCATCTGAATGAATTGCCGTGAATGATGCCCTGATCAGTGAATCCTCCATCGGAACTGCAGGTGCAATAACCGGATTTGTAAATATTCCAAAATCACTGAGGAAATGCCACAATTTAAATGTTTTTTCAAAATCACGTATAAAAACAGGGATGATCGGGGTTTCAGTATTTCCTGTATGATAGCCCATTTTGATCAACTCTCTGTTCATTATTTCAGTTATCTTCCACAACCTCTCTCTCCGCCACGGTTCACTCTGGATTATTTCGAGTGCCTTTCCGGCTGATCCGATAGCTGCCGGAGTGATGGAAGCAGAGAAGATCAATGGCCGTGACAGATGCTTGATGTACTGAATTATTTTCGAATCTCCAACCACATATCCGCCTAGAGATGCAAAAGCTTTGGAGAAAGTTGTCATTATCAGGTCAACATCGTCAAGCACTCCGAAATGCTCGCATGTCCCCCTTCCGTTCTTGCCCATAACACCGACACCGTGAGCATCATCAACCATTATTCTGGTATTATATTTTTTACCCAGTTTAACAATCTCAGGAAGATTTGACATATCCCCTTCCATACTGAAAACGCCATCTACTATTATAATTTTTCCTTTATCTTCAGGAAGCCTTTTCAGTTTATCTTCAAGGTCCTTCATGTCATTATGTTTAAATTTTACTACTTCAGCAAAAGATAACCTGACTGCATCCATGATCGATGCATGCACCATTCTGTCAATGATAATTATGTCATTTCTTCCAGCAATAGCAGACACAACACCAAGATTTGTCTGGAATCCGGTTGAGAACATGAGTGCTTCTTCTTTTTGCATAAATTTTGCAAGTCTTTCTTCAAGCTCGACATGGATAGAATATGTACCGTTCAAAAACCTGGATCCGCAGGTTGAAGATCCATATTTCTCTACAGCTTCTATGGTAGCTTTTTTAATCTCTTCATTATCGAACAGTCCCAGATAGTTGTTCGAACCGACCATAAGAATTTTTTTTCCGTTAACCCATACATTGTCACCCTCTACTTTTTCTATCTCAGTAAAATACGGGTAAAGGCCGGTTTTTTTGGCATCTTCCGCCCTTGTGAAATCAAAACACTTCTTAAATACATCCATATTGAATCCTCCAAACTTAAGTTATTCCGATCCCAAATTTAAGAACGGACGAGCTATTTTTTCTTAATATTCTGATTTTTCTTAGAGACAAATTCAGCACTGAACTTCTGGAAAGTCTTAACAGACCACTTGTCTTTAAATGTTGCCGTAAACACCACTTCACCATTTAGCCTGTGTTTACCTATAAGAGATGCATCATTAACCTTAAAAGTGATCGTTTTTTCATCTTCATCGGCTACAAAATCATAATACACAAGATCATCTTCCTGGATCGTTTTGAAATCAAGTTCAGAACCGGTGAAGAAAACCTTGGAGAATTGAACATTCTCATTTTTATTAAGGTTTATCCTGATATCAGGATTGGATGAAATTTTTATCCCCTGAACAGGCAATATTTTAATTGATAATTCCCCCTCCATCCCCTGACGGATTACCTTGGGTTTAATTGAGGTAACTATCTTCAGAAGATCATCCTGGGCCCCTTTATATGACCCTGTAAATGATATTATTAAAAATATTACAAGTAAAATCCTGCTCATTGTCGAATCAATTTATACTATAATTGAAGTCAAAAGTCAATCCTGCCGCTACCGGGAAACCACCTCCACATTGCTCCCTTTTTTGACCGCTCTGTATCTGTTGTTGTACATTGCCTCAAAAATTGTCGGAGGCAGAATGAACTTCCCCGCCGTTACGCAATTAAGTTTTACAACAAAATCAAGCCCACTGCTGCGGCCCGGCATATCAAAAAACCACATGACCCTATCATCTCTGATATCAGTATAAACTTCTCCACCCAAAGACCATTTATTCATCCAGGAAGGCCTACTTTCTCCAGACAACCTTATATTTTCTATCTCCCATCCTGCCGGGATAATCTGAACAAGAGCCAGTTCAGTCAGATTGCCGGATGAATATATCCCGGGCCTCACTTTAAAATGTCCCCAGAATGATGTACCCTGCTTGAGAAGTGATGGGTCAATATTTTTTCCCTCCTCACTCAGCCAGTTAACTTCAAGAACCAAATTCTCTGAAAGGTCATTTTCAAGTGATTTCAGTGGAATCCCATCCCATTGCAAAGTTATATAAACTTTACCAATTTTCACTTCTTCATCAATAAACACTTTAAGCGTTTTCCCAAATCCGTCACTGATTGCCAGATTTTTCTTCAAACCCTTAAACTCAAAAGTCTCTTTTTTGTTGTCAGGAAATATTACATGCCCTTTTATCGGTGAGTCATCACCTCTGAAATCCATTTTATTCTCCATCAGATACTTGCCGACAGCCATAAGTGAATAACCGAGAGTTTGAGTGGAAAACCATCTCCCTTCAGACAGGTCGGCAACCATTTCATCATACATCAGATCTGCTTTGTTCCAATCCTGAAAAAGGGTCAGCGCTTCAAGAATGATCGCCCTGTCCCTCATTGGAGAACCGAAAGTTCTTCCAGGATATTCATACTTCCCGACAGACATCTCTATACCCTTTTGAATTCTCCTGGCTACATCCTTTTTCCCTGCAAGGAAATAAGCTGCTGACAGCATCCACCTTTCAACATTCGTTGTCTTTGAAAGATTATTTTCAACAATCAGATTCATCTGTCCGATCTGAGGATGACCGGCAAGGGCAAGCGCATAGAGCCTGTAAATCCTTGACATCATAAGATCTGAAGTGACCAGAGACTGGGATTTCTGAAAACGGATAACTGATCCAAGCAAGTCCTCAGGAACACTATACCCTCTCTTTTTCGCTTCTGCCAGAAAGTGGAGTCCATAATTTGTCCCCCACAGACTGACATCCCTGTTTCCAGGCCAGTATGACAAACCGCCTGAGGAAAGGACAAATTTCCTCAGCCTCTCTATTGCAGAATTTATGTTGGTGTCAATATCATCAATATCGATCGAAGTATCTTTTATAAATTCCTTGAGATACAATTGAGGGAATACTGCCGATACAGTTTGCTCTATACAACCATAAGGATAATTGATCAGCCATGAGAGTCTCCTCTCAATATCAAGCTTCGGCCTCCTGGAAATAACCACTGAAGCTCTGTTTGTCCCCTTAAGTCCTCTATCCGGAATTTTGAAATCTGTTGATTTTCCCGGGGAGCCCTCCTTCTTTTCAGAACTATAAATTCTCGGTGAAGAAGGCCTTATATTAATAGTTGTCTGTTTTTCAACATTATATTTTCCCGATACTGCTTTAAGAATAACTTTACAATCACCGACAGCATTCTCAACTTTTAGTTTGAAGTAAGCATCCTTTTCTCCAGTTTTTTCAAAAACAAGCTTTTTCTTCTTATCTCCGAGGGTTTTAATGTTTCCTTCAGTCTTTATGGTAACACCTACATTTTTGATCTTTTCATTAAGTGCAAAAACCGTGACAGGAACAGTAATTGAATCTCCCGGACCAAGAACGCGGGGAAGTGTCGGCATAAGCATAAGGTCTGTTTTTACCGGAACACTTTTCTCTGCAGTTCCAAAACTGTTCCCATCTGCAGCAACAACCATCACCCTGACAGAACCTATATAGTCAGGCATTCTGAATACAACCCTCTTTTCACCTTTATCTCCTGTGTTAAGAGGCCCGAGAAACATTGAGACAGGTTTGAATCTTTTTGATTTCCCCGGTTCCATTTGAGAAGACCTGTACCCGTTTTTCATCTCTTCCATCTCACCGCCTATCGAGAACAGCTTGTAAACATCCCCTTTATTAACTGACAGCACATAAGAGAACAGGTCATAAGTATTGATTCCCAGTTTCTGTTTGCTGAAAAAATTCTTCCATGGATCAGGCGTAAGAAACTTAGTCAGGTCAAGTAATCCTTCATCCACTACAGCTATTGTAAACTGGACGTTACTCTTATCAGCAGTCCTGACAACAACCTCAAATTCTTTGTTCGATTTCAGTTCGTCATTCATCCGGATCTCTATCTTCTTTCGTGTAGACGGCTCTTCCACCATCACCGGGATAGTACCATAAACCCTGACAGGCCTGTCATTCCCGGTTTGAGAATGGGGCTGGATTATCGAAACAGATATATATGCATTAGGCAGCATTTTATCTGTAACAGGCACCTCGATCTCACCCAACGCCTCTTCCCCTTCCAGCTCTTTGACCCAGCTTCTCAATATCCTGTCACCCTTCTCAAGGGTTACAAGCAAGGTCCCCTTTTCCGGTTTGGGAAAGGATATAACAGCAGTATCACCAGGTTTATATTTTTTTCTGTCGGATCTCA
Organism: uncultured bacterium; assembly: GCA_942492175.1. Taxonomy (GTDB): domain Bacteria; phylum Acidobacteriota; class Aminicenantia; order UBA2199; family UBA2199; genus UBA647. Next base: position 69,315 of record CALODR010000009.1, on the reverse strand, counting down.
ATGTTAATGAACCCGCATCTTTAATATTTGTTGGTGAATCACCCCAATAGTATGAACTGAAAAAGAATCCTGCTTTGTGCCCCGGTTTCATATCTTCTTCAACTTCAATAAAATATTCCCCCGGTTGTTCCGGAGTGAATACTACCGGAACTGGGATGTTCTTCGAGGTAAAAGTGCCCTCTTTTACAACTTTTGTATAATTATCTTTTTTGTATCTGACCCTGAAAGCAGAAAGATTATCGTATTCCCACCACCAGTATCTTGCATTTCTATATATTCTGTATCTCAGGGGACGTCCGGAGACAGTATCCCCATCGCTGGTTACGAGAACAGAGTTGATGTTAACATCTGAACCTACCCTGCTATAACCATATTTTAAATTGGGGCGCTCAAGCCCTATATAATTATTGTACGGATCTATCGGAATGAATAAACTGCCGGTGTTCGGTCTGCCCCCTTTTTCCAGCACTTTTGAAGAGATCTCCGCCCTCAGAGAAGAAGGGACATTGTTGATCGCAGGAATATCCCATTTTACAGCCGCTTTTCCATCGCCATCAAGTTTTCCCTCAAAAAGTGTGGTTTCTGATGACCGGAAACTTCTCAGCTCATTTGAGAACGTGAACCCTTTAAATTTTTTAAATGTTTTCGGAATGTGCTTGAGCAGAACTTTTATATCAGCATTAAGAAATGGAGAAGGTGATCCGAACAAATATTTCGAACTCAGGGACAGCTTCAGTGAATCATCGGAAGGACTCAATTTAACTTTGTCGGTATCGAGCGTCACTTTAAGTCTGAAAGGAACCACTGTCTCGATCTTCAGTGTATGGAAAAAGTGGGTACTTCCCATTATCAGTTTTGCTCTCCAATTTCCTGTCAGGTCACTATCAGCAGTAATAATTTTGAAATTGTAAAATCCGTCTTTACTGGTTTTCTGTACTGTTTTTCTGACAAGTTGATTTCTCGGATTATACAGTTCCAGGACAGCAGGGTGATTCTCGGGAAAAGTACCGTCGCTATTTCTTGCTATAACAGACAGGTTGATCGGATCTCCTGGCCTGTAAACGCCCCGTTCAGTATAAATAAATGCCCTTGTCCCATCTGCTTTGCTTACAACTCCGCCAGTATCATAGGATGAAAGGTTCCAACCCATCTCAGTTGGTTTTATAATACTTCTCTGTCCGTCTTTTTCCGCTTCAATAAAAAAAACATCACCCTCTGTTTTTTTAAAAAATATTTTTCCCTCTCCATCAGTTTCGCCATCAATTATTTTCTGATTCTGATATGTCCTCAACGTTACTTTAACTCCGCTTAAAGGAGATGAATCAAGAAGGTTCGTTGCAAATATAAAATGCTCACCGCCCCCTTTTTTATAAGTAAGTCCGATATCGCTTACGATAACCGGCTTCAGGATCTTACCGTGCCGATATATATATCCGTAGGAGTTAGGATTGGAATAATAGTCCTTGCCATAATAATAACCGGCCTTTTCCTTTAATCCCGAATAGAGCATATCACCTCTTTTAAAACTGAGCTCTACCACAAATATCCCTTTATCCTTGCCGCTGATCAGCTCTTTCATATCAAGCTGATGATTCAGCCAAATATTTTTCTGGTTACCGATCTCCAGGGTTTTTTCTGCCACTTTGGTTCCGACACGGTTCATATCATAATAGCCGAAGCCATCACTCCTTTTTTTATCGCCCGATAAAGATTCTGTCTGGAGAAATTGTCCCAGATTGGATTCATAAACCCTCTTCACCAGAACCTTAACTTTTTTTACATTAAGGGTCCGGAATCCCAGCTTCCTGTTTTCAGAAGAGGGGAGGAATATTCCACCTGACGAGAAACTCAATTGCGGTTTTTTGTCTTCAAAAGTGATAGATCGGACAATCTCTTTTTCAATTTGTCCTCCCCATTTACTCCTCACTCCTCTTACTTTGACTGTATATTGATTGCCAAACTTAAAATCACCTTCAACAAAGATACTTTTCCCCATTGATTTGGATGAGATATTCATAGATGGATCGATCAGAACCAGTCCTTTTATGTCTTGGCCTTTTTTCAGTTTATGCGAAAACCTGACCTCAAGACCGGGCTTCTGCCCTTTGTCAAATTTTATTACTTCTGTAATTTTGAATTTTGTCAGAGGTTCAAGCCTGAACTTTTTTATAATATTTTCAGTAATTCCTGTTCCGGTCTTATCGACCTTGATAATATAGTCAACATCTCCATCTTTTCTGGATATAGTACCTGAGGAAAAAACAAACTTTTTTCCGGAACTTTTCTCACTCCACAGCAGAGGTATCACCCCCTTTCCCGATACAAGTGAAACACTCTTTTTAACAAGATCAAATTTTATCTCTTCAGAAAAACTGATCTCACCTATATATTTAAGTTTGTCCGGGTCATTTTCATTTACAAGTTCAAACTCTCCTGAAAAAGCTTCGAGCTCTCTCCCTGCAGTTCTGAATGAAAAATCGACAGGGGTGAAACCTTTGAAATCACTTTTCAGATTTGAAAGATCCGCCTTCCCGGTATATTCTTTATGAAACGGAAGTCTTGATGATGGGATAAAAACGATGGTCCTTTTATCTTCCCACTTCGATTCACCATCTATCTCCGGACTGAATTTGAAGAGACCGGCTTTTACAGTTTTACCAACTTCATCTTCACCTGCAACCGGATCAACAAACCTCAAGTGTATCCTGTCTCCAGGAGATATTATCCCTGATGTCACATGGCTTACAATACGCGCTGTGTCCTCCGAATAAAAGACCTCGCCCGCTGTATCCTTTTTCTTTTTGCCGCATGACACAAAAGAGATCAAAGAAATTGAAATAACAAGTAATGAAATTGTTAATATCCTCAGAAAATTACTTTTTTTTATCCCACTAAGATGATTTGGCATTTAAAACCTCCATCTGGATTATAGGAAATCACCCTTTTTAATTCAATCAGAATTTGCCTCCAAAATACTTTCTGCAATACCAGGTTGATAATTTATTGCCTATTATGTAAATTATCAGAATGAAATTCCTGATGGCAATAGCTATCATAGCCGGTATTGCTCTTATTGGATCAAGAATTACATTTTTAAAAAAACAACTCGGACTAGGAATTAAAAATATTTTTTTTACCGGGACGGAATACATCCTTCTCGGACTTATTCTCGGCAGCAGTTTTTTAAATATCCTGGACACGGAAACAATTTTGAAATTCAGACCTTTTCTGGTATTCGGGCTGGGGTGGGTAGGATTTCTGTACGGTATTCAATTTGAAGTTAAGCTTGTAAAAAATTTACCTAAAAAATTTTTCTCAATCACTGCTATCCAGGCTCTGATAACTTTTTTAATAGTCTCCGTTTCCATTTTCACTTTCTTTTATTCTCGAAGGACATTGCCGGGGGATAAATCACTTATTATCTCGATTGTCCTGGGCATCACTGCGTTATCTACGGCACAATCAGCACTTGCAATAGTTAACAAGAACTTTAAATTCAGTGATCAGCGCCTTATTGACCTTCTCCGCTATATTGCAGGAGTTGACGGACTTTTTGCATTGGCTTTTTTCGCAATCTTCCTTGCCTTAACAGACCCGGGACTTGGGACATGGTCTTCTTTTATCTCTGCATTGAAGTGGGTGATCCTGACGATCTTCACAGGCCTGATTCCTACTCTGATTTTTCTTCTGATGAACCGAACCCGATATAAACACAGCGATTTTTTACTGGTGCTAACAGGAATTATAGCCTTTACCTCGGGAATGTCCGATTATATGGGCCTGTCACCCCTTCTGAGCGGTCTTATAACAGGAATTGCCCTTGCAAACACCTGCAAATACCGGATCAGGGCGTTAAATTTTCTCACCGATGGTGAAAAACCGATCTACATTATAATGCTTATTATTTTAGGCGCCGGTTGGGATTTGACTCTTACTATAAATATTTCTGCAGTTTTCATATTTATTTTTTTCAGGATCATCGGCAAAGTAATCGGCAATTTTGCGGCAATAAAATCATTCCAATCAGCATTTACTATCCCCTCAGGCCTTGGCTTTTCTCTATTGTCTGCGGGGGGGATATCTTTTGGTATAGTTATTAATTTTATGATACTCTACCCCGGACTGTCAGGACACCTGATATATATCGTCATTATATCTTCTGTGTTCTTTGAATTGATTAGCCCGAGGCTGATAATTGCATTTTTCAAAAACAGATCCAACAGTGGACCGGACAAAGAGAAGGGGAAAGGTTGAGCAACAGAATATTCACATTTTTATTACTGATCCTGACAATGTTTTTGTTGTCCAGCACCGGAATTTTTCCCACTTCGTTCGAAAAGACATCTCCCTCACTGGTAATCGGTTTCATGCTGCTGTCCTCTTTCATAGTGGGTTTTTTCTTTGAAAAAGCGGGGCTCCCTAGAATTACAGGGTATATTATATCAGGACTGGTGTTCGGCCCGTTTATTATTAAATTCTACTCTTCCGACTCTGTTGAAGAACTCCTTTTTCTGAACAGCCTTGCACTTGCATTTATTGCTTTTAATGCCGGATCTGAATTGCGTGTTAAGGATATCAGAAACGATATACGTCCTATCATTTCATTAACTTTTGGAGTAACCATAATCGTCTTTATCGGAGTTACACTGATTATTTTCCTCCTTTCCGGATTTATCCCTTTCATGAAATCACTACCGTCAACTTCAAAGGTGGCAATTTCTTCAATTTTTGGAATTATTTCCGTTGCAAGATCACCATCATCGACAATTGCAATCATAAACGAAACAAAGGCCAGTGGAAACTACACAAATACTGTCCTCAGCAGCACAGTTATAACTGATGTTCTAATAATTGTACTCTTTGCACTTATTATTTCTTTCAGCGCTCTTCTTCTTGAACCAAAAGCCAATTTCGGGTTGGGATTTATAATTTTCCTTATTATGGAGATCTTAATTGCCCTTGTAATCGGATTTTTTATCGGGAAATTCATTGTAGTACTAATCAACAAGGTCAAGGTTGAGTTTTCAGTGGTTATTATTGCTCTCGGTTTTTTTGTGATAAAATTCACCCATTTTGCGGGATCTTTCCTGAGCAAAAATTACGAGATGAACCTCAATATTGAGCCTCTCCTTATATGTATGGCGGCAGGTTTCACCGTACAGAATTTTTCAAATTACGGCGATATATTTCTTAAAAGGATGGATAAGATCTCAATTCCGGTTTATGTTGCTTTTTTCACTATTACGGGTGCTTCTATTGATCTGAATATACTCAGAACGGGGTGGATCCTCGGACTTGTTGTTTTCGTTTCCAGAATCCTTATGATATATATCGGATCTTTTCTCAGCACCAGGGCGGTAAATGCGGAAAAAAAAGTAAAGGAGAACAGTTGGCTGGGATTTATTACTCAGGCCGGGATAAGCCTGGGGCTCCTCTCCGAAGTATTGAGGAGATTCCCGGAGATGGGGATCCATATCCAGGCAATTCTTATTGCAGCAATAACCCTTAACCAGATTGTCGGCCCGGTCGGGTTCAAGTTAGGACTCCACAGGGCAGGTGAAACCCAAAAGAAAAGAGAGTGCGGCACAGGAGAAAAAGACAAGGAGCAGGTGACTTGACTAAAACATAATTAGTTCTTAACATCACTGAAGGGAATAAAATGAAATTGACAGATTACCTTACAACCAAAAACATCAAGATCGGGCTTTCCGGCAGAAAAAAAGAGGATATCATTGAATATCTGCTGGATATAGCCGAGTCTGTATCCCCGAAACTGAACAGGGTTGAGGCCCTTGAAGGACTTATGAGGAGAGAGAAGGTGGGATCGACAGGCGTAGGAAAAGGGGTTGCCATACCCCATGCTGGAATCAAAAGCTGTTCGCGGATCCTACCCGTTATCGCCCTCTCCGAAGAGGGATTGAATTATGAATCTCTGGACGGGGACCCTGTCCGGTTGTTCTTTATGATCATTTACCCGGAAAATCAGATAAAGATGCAGTTAAAATTCCTTGCCCGTGTTTCAAGACTGCTGAGAAATGATAGCCTCAGACAATCTTTAATGGAGAGCAGCTCACCTGAAGAAATCATGGATATCCTTATAAAATATGAATCAGAACACTTCACCTGAAAACATGAAACTGGCAATTATAGTACTTAACCGGATAGAACTGATCGAGGACCTCCTGTCAGCTTTTCTGGAAATAGATATACCTGACGCAAATGTGACCGATTCAGTCGGAATGAAACACATAATATCTCACGATATTCCGATCTTTGCCGGGCTGATGGACTCTTTTACAGGAAGCAGTCCGAAAAGCAAAACAATATTTATAAATATTGAAGATAATATGGCTCAAAAACTGGTAGAAGTTGTTAAAGATATATGCTCTGATCCTGATGAATCTGATGCCGGATATATTATGTTCCTTCCTGTAGAAAATAGTATGAATTTCTAAAATACTGGCTCAGGAGTTTTCCAGACTGTTCTCAAGCGCTATTATTTTATCATAAAGTTCTTCTTCATTTGTAATTCCGGAAACTTCTTCAAGAACGTTTGTTTTACTGACGATACGGGCAATATTGGCCAGTGATTTCAAATGAAAACTAACATATCTGTCATTACTCATAATTAAAAAGACAAGTTTCACATCAATCCCGTCAGGAGCTTTATAGGGCATCCCTTCCCTGATAAGCGCAACAGAAATAAAAAAATCCTTAAATTCCTCACTGAAAATATGCGGTGTTGCGACCCCTTTTCCAATAGCTGTCGATTGAATCTTCTCTCTCTTAATAAAAAGGCGCCTGACCTTATTATGATCCTTGATAATATCCTTTTTTTTCAGTAACTCAGAAAATGCATGATAAAATTCATTAGTATCATTAAAATTCCCTGTTATCAAAAAAGTATCTTTACTGATGACATCAGCTAATTTCATTACATTCTCCTTTTTATATCATCTTCCGTTTCAAAAATTGTATCCCGCCCTGCCGAGATCAGGCTGAGTTTCTGGTTCTCATCAATTTCAAGCCTGAATGGAGTACCCCAGGGGTCTATAATATGGCTCTCTGTTCTCAGGTATTGAGGAACAAGCTGCTCCATAGATTCCGGATATTCATTGTTATCTGTAAAATATGAATTTAAAGCATTTTCAATTGCAGAAATCTGTGAAAGGATCAATGTGTTTTTTGACCGCTGGGGTGTATCAACCATTTTTTCCAGTGCTGATTGTTCCCCATCTGATTTATCACACCCGCCTCCGATCACGAGGAAGATAAAAATAGTTGAAATTATCACAATTTTTTTCACAAAAAAATTTTATACCAGTAAAAAAAAATTTACAACATAATTGTATTTTCAAATATGATATAATTTCTTCATGCAGTATCATGAAGACTTTATTGCCGGTCTCCTTAAACGTCTCAGCCTGTTTTCAGACCTTGAACCTCCTGCACTGCTGAAACTTTCATCCCATTTTAAAGAGAAAGTTTTCAAAGAGGGAGACACAATATTCACAGAGGACAGCATAGGAAATTCAATGATGATAATCACTTCCGGCGAAGTGCGGGTATCCCAGAAGTCGGATCCGAACAATGAAGAGGCTTTGATTGTTCTGAAAAAAGGCGATCTGTTCGGGGAGATGGGTCTTCTTGAAGACCTTCCCAGATCTGCAACCGTAATTGCACATTCAAATGTGGTTATGCTTGAGATAGCCAGAGAGGATTTCCTGGACTTTATAACAAATGAGAGTACCGCCGGAGTAAAAATTCTCCTGAAATTATCAAGAATCCTGTCATCACGCTTGAGGGAAACCGATACAAAATTAAAAACTTTCATAAGCCTTACCATGTGGTTGTAGAAACCTCTTAGCCTTATTTCCTGAAATGGCATTATATGAAAATCTGAAAGACAGCTCCTGGGAAATGAAGGAACAGTTCTTTAAAAATAATTTCAATCCCTGCAGATTATGCCCCAGAGAGTGCAGGTCAGAAAGAAAAAATGATCATAAGGGCATTTGTCTGGCAGGGGGAAAAATCCGAATTGCCTCATACAATCTTCATTTCGGAGAAGAGCCTCCAATTTCCGGTATAAGGGGTTCAGGAACAATATTTTTCTCCGGATGTACTCTAAAATGTATTTTCTGTCAGAATTTTCCGATCTCACAATTGAACAATGGAAAAGACTATTCGATCGAAAAGTTGGCTTTAATTCTTATCGAACTCCAGAAAAGAGGTGCACACAATATAAATCTCGTCTCTCCAACCCCATATCTCTACCATTTTGTATCTGCACTCCGTATAGCAGCGGGGAAAGGGCTGAATATCCCGATCGTATTTAATTCAGGGGGTTATGAACGGGTTGAAATCATAAAAGAACTTGAAAGTGTTGTGGATATATACATGCCCGATTTCAAATATACTGATCCGGATATTTCGAAAAAATATTCCGGGATCTCTGATTATCCCGAAACGGCATTCAGAGCCATTTCTGAAATGTTCCGGCAGGTTGGCCCTTTAAAAACCGATGATGAAAACATTGCGGTTAAAGGGGTGATAATCCGACACCTGATCCTCCCCGGCCACACAGAAAATTCAATAAAAGTTTTAAAAAAAATAGTCGGTAGTGATTTCCGCCACTCCTTCCTTAGTTTAATGAGCCAGTTCTTTCCTGCATACAAATCATCGAGTGACAAAGAAATTCAAAGAAAATTATCTCCGGGAGAATATGAAGCGGTAAAATCTGTCGCACTGGAAGAAGGACTTAATAACGGGTGGTTTCAGGATATCTGACCGGATATTATCGAATCAATACTCTCAAGAACTTCAGCAGCACCTCCCGGGATACCTATATTACCCGGAGGAACATGATGCTCTCTTACATTGATCCTTATCAAAGAGGAATCAAACATTCCCAGGAACTTTTCAGACATATATCTGACTGTGGGAACTGCAGTACCTGCACCGCACTCTATGATCACAAGTTTTTTACTTTCCAGTCCGCTTCTCCACTCAAGCAACCTCTGATGCTGAAAATGGGTCCTGTCCGAAACCCAGTTCCAGTCTCCGAACATAAGGATATTTGGTCTTGCTACAGAACCGCATCCAGAGCATATAGGCAATTCCCCATCTGCTCTCATGGTCACTGAATTTACGTTAATGTTAACATCAGATCCATCCCATACATCAGTGCATGAGGGTGATGTGCACTGGAGAAAATGGATCGAACCATGACACTCTTCAACTTTTTCATCCGGGAAACCTGCCTTCTGAAAATGGCCGTCAACGTTTGAAGTAAAAACAAAATAATCTTCTTTTTTCATACCTGACCACTTTTTCAGGATAGAGAACCCTCTATGGGGAGAAGTTTTACGGTAGAGGTTAAGCCTGTGGCCGTAAAAACCCCATGCAAAAGGGGGGTCCGAACTGAAACCGTCCGGGTTTGCCATCTGGTAAAAATTAAGGCCCAGCTTTTTGTAAGGGGGATATGCATTCCAGAACCCTTCATTGCCCCGGAAATCGGGAAGTCCCGAATCTACTCCCATTCCCGCTCCGGCCCCGATCAATATTGAATCAGATTCACAGATCAGTGCTGCAGCTTTTCTGATCAGATCTTTATCAGTTTCCACATCCTTTTTCTTAACGTTAAAACAAAAAAAAATCAACAATTAATAATAAAATATTGTTAAACATAAAAATTTTAGTATAATTCAATTTAAACAAAATTTAGGGAGGGATTAAATGAAAAAACATAATTTTTATGCAGGACCGGCAATCTTACCAGCCACTGTTCTCGAAAAGGCAAAGGCAGAGCTGACAGATCTCAACGGAATCGGACTCTCGGTAATGGAGATCAGCCACAGATCCAAAGATTTCGATGCAATAATAACAAGTGCAGAAGACAATTTTAAGAAACTGCTAAACATTCCTGACAATTACCATGTTCTTTTCCTTCAGGGAGGTGCAAGCCAGCAATTCGGTATGATACCCATGAACCTCCTGAAAGGCGGAACAGCCGATTACGTCAATACAGGTGCCTGGGCCAAGAAGGCGATAAAAGAGGCAAAACTCTTCGGCACAGTAAATATAGCAGCAAGTTCAGAAGATAAAGAGTTTTCATATATCCCGAAGGACTTTAATTTTTCAGGTAAAAGCAAATATGTACACATAACTTCAAATGAGACCATCGGTGGAGTTCAGTTCAACACCTTCCCTGAAACAGGAAATGTTCCTCTGATAGCTGATATGTCATCCGATATAATGAGCAAAAAACTTGACATGTCAAAGTTCGGACTTATATACGCAGGGGCCCAGAAAAATATCGGTCCTTCAGGGGTAACGCTGGTAATTATAAGAGATGACCTGGTTCAGAATTCAGCCGACAGCCTGACCACAATGCTCAGTTATAAAACTCACGCAGAGAAAAAATCTCTCTACAACACACCTCCTTCATTCGGAATCTACCTTATCAAACTGGTAACTGACTGGCTTATCGATCTCGGCGGAATCGATGCAATTGAAAAAATAAATGAGAAAAAAGCAAAATTGATTTACGACAAAATAGATTCTGGTGATTTCTATAACGGTACGGCAAGTGTTGAGGACAGATCTAAAATGAATGTTACATTCAGACTTAAATCTGAAGAGCTTGAGAAAAAATTCATCGAAGAGGCTACGGCTGCCGGACTGATCGGCCTTAAGGGACACAGAAGTGTCGGTGGGTGCAGGGCTTCAATCTACAATGCACTTCCGCTTGAAAGCGTTCAGGCTCTTGTTAAGTTCATGGACGAATTTGAAAAGAATAACTGATCATTAATTAAGCATACATCTTTTCACAGGTTTTACCGGTAATTAAATGGACAGGAATATACTCTCAACAAAAAAGATTTTCCTCTTCTGGGCCCCTCTGGCAGCAACCTGGCTTATGATGTCTGTGGAAGGGCCTTTCCTGGCCGCTCTTATTGCCCGTCTTGCCCTGCCAAAATTCAACCTGGCGGCATTCGGCGTTGCGTTCTCATTTGCACTGATCATTGAAGCCCCGATAATTATGCTGATGAGCGCATCAACAGCCCTTGTCCATAACAGACACGATTATCTGACCCTGAGGAATTACACCTTCATGCTAAACAGTGTGATCACCGTTTTAATGATCATCGGATTGATCCCGCAAGTATTTCACTTTATTGCACAGGACCTGATCGGGCTCCCGCAAAAAGTTGCCGATCTTACCTATGTTGCATCCATGCTGCTGCTCCCGTGGCCAGCTGCGATCGGGTTCAGGCGGTTCTATCAGGGATTGTTGATAAGGAATAATCTTACAAGACTGGTCGCTTACGGCACTGTGATCCGACTGATATTCATGTCGTCTACAGCTTTAATACTTTATCTGATAAGGATTCCCGGTGCCTATATAGGCGGTGCCGCCCTATCCGTGGGAGTTGTTGCCGAATCTTTATTCAGCAGAATTGTTGCCGGCAGGACAATAAGATCAATTCTGGGGAAAAAAGATGAAAACAGAAAAAAGAAAAAATTAAATTTCAGATTGATAACACATTTTTATTTCCCCCTTGCACTCACCTCAATACTTGCTCTCGGTGTCCATCCTATGGTCACATTTTTCATGGGAAAAAGCAGATTCCCTATAGAATCGCTGGCAGTATTACCTGTTATTAACTCCCTTATCTTTATCTTCAGAAGTATCGGTCTCTCTTACCAGGAAGTTATAATCGCATTGCTTGGTGCCAATAAGAAGAACTTTGAAGGTCTAAAAAGGTTTGCAATCTACCTGGGGGCATTCATTTTTGTTTCACTTACCCTGATCCTGTTCACACCTCTCCTAAATGTCTGGTTCCGGACAGTATCAGGATTAACAATTGAATTAACTCAATTCTCGATCCTTCCGGCCCGGATACTTGCTGTTCTCCCCATGCTGACACTGCTGATAAATTTCCAGAGAGCTTTACTGGTCCATACAACTGAAACAGGGCCGATCAAAGGGGCGTCAATGATAGAGATAATAATGATTTTGTTCACACTCTACATTACCGTGGTTCAGTTCGAACTTCCGGGAGCAGTCGCTGCTGCGATCGCATATGTTGTCGGACGCTTCTTCGCCAATTCCTACCTCCTTCCGTCACAGATCAAAGCAATGGACTCATTAAAACAAAAATAATCTCGGGGACGGTGCTTTCATTTTTGAAAACAAAAATAATCTCGGGGACGGTGCTTTCATTTTTGAGTTTTTAAATAATCAGGCCGTGCCCTGTCCGAAATCAAGACATTTGAAAGAAGTGGTGAAAATATAATGAACCAAGGTAAATATTAAACTTTTAAGGGATAAATAATGTAAATATATAATTGCAGGTTAGAATTAATACAGGGGGAACGATGAGAAAGATCCTTTTAACCATATTTTTATTACCTTTAACTATACTGGTCATCTTTTCAGGCAATAAGGAGAAAATTATGTCAAAAGAGAAAACCAATTTGGAGATCGTAAAACTGATTCCGGAAATGTACAATTCCACCCCGGATCTTGCTATCAAGATTTTCGATAAGGATTGCATTCACCATATCAACGGAACAACTGAAGCGGGAAAAGGGCCTGAAGTTATTAAAAATTCCTTATCATCAATGTCGAAACAATTCTCTGATTCTAAAACTGTTTTTACCGAAGTAATTTCTAAGGGAAACAGTATCGCTGTAAGATGGACCTGGGAAGCAACCGGCCTTCAGGATCAGAAGATATGGAAATTCAACGGAAATACAATCTTCCACTTCAAAAAAGCCAAAATTGTGGAATACTGGGCAATTGATGACAGACTCAGAGAAATGATGACCCACGGCTTTACTCTGTCACCTCCTCAAAAGTAGCACCAGAAAAAATCCCACCTCTCATCTGCCATGTTGAATTATCCCCTGCAATTGAATAGAATATTCTAATCTTAGCGAAAAATAATTATGGCAGAGAAGACATTTGAGATAAGGGTAAGGGGAATTGTCCAGGGGGTCGGATTCCGCCCTTTTATTTACCGGTTATCAAATGAACTTTCACTGTACGGAGAAGTCCTCAACGACACGGAAGGTGTTATCATCCGAATCAATGCAAATACATTTGAAATTCCGGGCATCGAGATGAAGATCAGAGGGGAATCTCCACCTCTTTCAAAAATTGATTCTATTGAATCCAGAGAGATTGAAAACAAAACTTTCACGGATTTTAAAGTAGTTGAAAGTGAACATACCGAACAGAAAAGTGCCTTTATACCCCCCGATACTGCTGTTTGTGAGGACTGCCAAAGGGAATTGTTCGATAAAAATGACCGCCGTTACTACTTCCCGTTCATCAACTGCACGAATTGCGGCCCCAGATTCAGCATCATAAGAGATATCCCATATGACAGGAAACAAACATCAATGGACGAATTTCCAATGTGCAGAGATTGTCAGAAAGAATATGAAGATCCCTCAGATAGAAGATTCCATACCGAGCCTATTGCCTGCCCGGAATGCGGACCCGAATATTTTCTCTATGACAGTAATAGAGAACTCATTACTAAAAATATAAATGAGATCATAGAGGAGAGTGTTAACCATCTGAAAAACGGAAAAATCCTGGCAATCAAAGGTGTCGGCGGCTACCACCTGGCAGCGGATGCAAAAAACAAAGATACTGTCCGGGTTCTGAGGGAAAGGAAACAGCGCCCTTTTAAACCCTTTGCCCTGATGGTCAAGGATATTGACACCGCATCAGAATTTCTCGAAATATCGGGAAAAGAGGAAGAGATGCTCCTCTCCAGGGAGCGGCCGATCGTTATCCTGAAGGAAAAGTATAAAAAAGTATCAGACCTTGTGGCTCCGGGACTTACACATCTTGGTGTGATGCTCCCCTACAGTCCATTTCAGTATCTTCTCTTCAATTCGGCGGGAGATATGATTCTGATCATGACCAGCGGAAACATCAGTGATGAACCTATTATTTCAGAAGAAGATGAATTGTTCGAAAAACTGGGAAATGTAGCTGACTATTTCCTCACCACAAACAGAAAAATAGTCCAGCAATCAGATGACAGTGTACTTTTTATTAACAGAGAAAAACCATTCATGATCCGGAGATCAAAAGGTTTTATCCCCGCCCCCTTTTTCAGTTCATTGACAGAGAAAAATATATTTGCTGCAGGTTCGGACATAAAAAACAGTTTCGCCCTTTCTAAAGATAACCTGATCTTCCTCAGCCAGTATATCGGTGACCTGGAAAGCCCGCTGACAGAAAAAAAGTATTTCAATACAATAAAACACTTTAAAAACCTCTTTCAGATAGACCCCTCTGTGTTTGTTTCGGATCTTCATCCGGGATATTTTTCCACAAAGATCACAAACCGGCTTTATGAAGAATCCGGAGGAGAGAGATTGAATGTCCAGCATCACCATGCCCACATCGCTGCAGTACTTGAAGAGAACAGGGAAGAATGCAAAGTAATAGGAGTATCCTATGACGGCACCGGGTACGGTGATGACGGAAATATCTGGGGCGGAGAATTCCTGATAGCGGATAAAAGAGAATATAATCGTGCAGCTCATTTCAGCTACTTCCCTTTGCCCGGAGGGGAAGCGGCAATAAAAGATGTATGGAGAATAGGGCTGTCTTTACTGAAATTATCATTCGGAAGAGACCCTTTACCTGAAACACCTCAAAGGAAAATCGTTTCAGAATTGATCGAGAAAAAAATCAACTCACCTCTATGCTGCAGTGTCGGGAGATTATTTGACGGTGTATCCTCTCTTCTCGATTTTTCCGATTCGATCTCCACCGAGGCCGAAGCGGCCCAATTGCTGGAGGAAGCAGCATTACGTTCGGATACCCTTCTCTCCTTTCCGATGAATGTGATCGAAGGTCCAAAGAATACTCCAATGGTCATCAATAACCAATTACTGATAATGGAGCTATGGGACAAATTGCAGGCCGGCATCCACCCTGATGATCTTGCCCGGGCATTTCACAATTCGATTGCAGATATGACCATTGAAATATTAAAGAGATTGAGAAAGTCCACCGGCATCAACAAGGTGGTTTTGTCGGGCGGGGTGTTTCACAACCGGCTGCTCCTGACCATGATTGATAGTAATGCAGCTTCTGAAAATTTTGAACTACTTCTTCCGAAGGAACTCCCGTTCAATGACGGAGCAATTGCTTTCGGACAAATTGTTGCAGCAAAGGCATTGATGAAGGACCGAAAATAATCTTGCAGGGGTTCAATTCATCGGACCCGTTTATCCGTACTATTTATTAAACGGGCGTGATAAATCTCGCCCCTACACAGATAAAGAGGGGTTTACATCTAAAGCATGAGAGGCAACCATGAAATCACCCGTTCTATATAGAGTGTGACTGGGAGATGCCCCTATATTATTTATAGTTTAAATCCTCATAGTTCTGATAATTAACCAGCTCTATTTTTTTATCAAGATCCCTTGAAGTACGCCTTATCAGGCCGCCTAGCACTTTTCCTGCTCCCACTTCTGCATATTTTTCCACACCTTTATTATTAAGCATCTTCAGAACAGTGGAGTGCCACAATACCGGCCGGGATACCTGCCGTCTGAGACCGTCCCTTACCTTATCACTTGCTGTTACCTCTTCTACATCAACATTATTTATTATAGGGAATTTCAGGTCCCTGAAATTAACTTTGTCCAGATCTGATGACAGTTTTTCCTCGGCCGGTAACATTAATTCAGAATGGAACGGTGCTGAAACAGGCAGAATTACAGACTTCGGGGCATCAAGTATTTCAATTGCATTTTCTACAGCCCCTTTTTCACCGGAGATGACAATCTGGGAGGAGCTGTTCCAGTTGGCTATATTAACAATCCCCTCAACCATACCGATCTTTTCCTTTATCAGATTCATATCAAGCCCGATAATTGCTGCCATTGCTCCCTTTCCCACCGGCACCGCTTCCTGCATATATTTGCCTCTTTTATGCACCAGCATAACAGCATCCTCAAAATCTATCCCTCCGGCACACAAAACAGCCGAATATTCCCCGAGACTATGCCCTGCCCCGAGAACAGGCTCCTGCCCCAGAAGATTGAACAGGATGTAGGAAACAGTTAAAAGTGCAGGCTGAGTATTCGAAGTAAGCTTAAGTTCTTCTTCAGGCCCCTCGAAGCAGATCTTCATGAAATCATATCCCAGGATCTCATTTGCAAGTTTAAATGTTTTTTTCCCAAGATCACTTTTTTCAAACAAATCCTTCCCCATTCCTACATACTGGGAACCCTGACCGGGAAATAAAAATGCAGTATCATTCATAATATTTCGTCTCCTTTCCGCACGATTTTATCACTAATCCCCCCTCTTTTCAATTCTGTTTTGCCGTCTGAGGCATGCCTCTGGCCGTAATTGCTTTTGACTGGTGAAAAATCGTGCGGAAAGGAGACGAACTGAATATATGATAGTGACTTTATTATGGTTTTAAATAAGCTGATTTTGGAACTTTTACTTACTTTTCACGTTTTATATAAATTGGAGGTTGATATGAGAACCAAATTAACATTAATTTTTATTGTTATCTTTTTTTCAATATCTTTTTTAAGTTTTGGCTATAAGTATGAAAAAACAATAGAGAAATCATTCAAAGCAGGCTCGGACTATAATTTTGAACTCGAAAATTGTAACGGAAATATTGAAGTGGTCACATATAAAGGCGACACTATTTATATCAAAGCGAAAAAATATTCAAACAAAGAAGATCATTTTGAAAAGACAAAAGTCATATTTAAAGAAAGCGGAAAAAGTCTGAGAATTTATGTGAAAAGACCCTGGAAAAATTGTAAAGCTTCTGTAAGATTTTATGTAAAACTGCCGGAGAATATATCTCTCTCAGAAATTGAAACCATTAACGGAAGCATTGAGATCGAGGGATCCTTAAAAGATCTGGATGCAAATACAGTCAATGGGAAACTATCATTTGAAGGGACGTTTAAGGATGCAGAATTTGAGACCGTTAACGGTAGTGTTGGCATCTATCTCAAACAAGCGATCGCAGGTGATCTAAGCATTGAGACAGTGAACGGTTCAGTAAAACTGGAAATTAATAAAGATTCAAGCTTTAATCTTAGGGCAAATACTGTTAACGGTTCGATTAAAAGTGACTTCAACCTTCCAAGAACAAAACAGTTTATCGGAAGCAAGATGGACGGAACAATAAACAAAGGCAAATACGATGTAAAGCTTAAAACTGTTAACGGAAGTATAAAAATACTCGGAAACTGAAAGAATCTTTTAACTCTTTATTATAATACTTTTAAACCGCTGTTTGATATAATGGTGGTGTGAAAAGAGAGATCTATGTCGGGAATGTCGGGATAGGCGGGGATAATCCCGTTTCCATCCAGTCAATGACCACAACCGACACAAAAGATTCTGAAGCTACTCTGGACCAGATACGGCAATTATATGTAGCCGGCTGTGAAATAGTCAGGGTTGCAGTGCCTGACAAAGGGTCTGTCCTGTCCCTGAAGAAAATAAATAAAGTTTCTCCTCTGCCTGTCATAGCCGACATCCATTTCAATCCTGATCTGGCTTTAGGTTCAATAGATTCCGGTGTCGATGGAATACGGATCAATCCTGGAAATATAGCAGGAAAAGATAAACTTAAGCAGATAATAAATTCTGCTGCAGAGCACAAAATTTCAATCCGGATAGGTGTCAACTCCGGTTCAATAGAAAAAAAATATTTAAGATCAGGCAGAACCAAAGCGGAGATAATGGTTGCATCCGCCCTTGACAAGATCAGGTTTTTTGAAGATTCCGGATTTTTTAATATGAAATTATCTCTCAAATCTTCTGACGTTTTGGAAACGATTGAAGCATATAGAAAAATTGATAAAGAGTGTGACTATCCTCTCCATCTGGGGATCACCGAGGCCGGGACATTGTTTTCAGGAACAATAAAATCCTCGATCGGGATAGGCAGTCTTCTTGCCGATGGTATTGGGAATACGATCAGAGTATCACTGACAGATGATCCGGTTGAAGAGATAAGGGTTGCGACTGAAATACTGAAAGTTCTCGGTTTGAGAGAAAGAGGGCTGGAGATTGTTTCATGCCCCACCTGTGCCCGGACAAGCGTAGATCTTATAAATATAGTAAAAAAATTTGAAAAAACGATAAACTCATTGGCCATTGATAAAAATATAAAGGTCGCCATTATGGGGTGCGAAGTGAACGGCCCGGGGGAAGCAAAAGATGCCGATATCGGAATTGCATTTTCACAAAAGAGAGCTTTCCTCTTCAGGAAAGGTAAACTGATGGAAAAACTCGACCCCGAAAAATCTATAGACCGCCTGCTCGAAATTATAAAGAATATGTGATCAGATCTGACTCAGCCCCTGTTCAAGATCTGAGATTATATCTTCTACATCCTCAAGACCCACTGAGATCCTGATAAGCTCATCTGTGATATCGGCTTTACTTTATTCTAGTTGAAAATATATTACGATACAATCAGGATCATAACGTTTATATTTAACCATTGCCGGAATTTGTCCACTCTTAATGCAACCTTTCAGGTAATGATTTGCATAATTTTCATTGGAATGATATAGATATTCCCAATACCCTGAAAAAGGAGAATGAAATGGGCAAAAGCGAAAGCACATCCTGGAAATTTCCGGCGACATTCTGGATAGCAAATCTGGTGGAATTTTTTGAAAGAGCTGCATATTACGCAGTCTTTATTGCAATAACACTTTATCTGACAAATGTTGTAGGGTTCAATGATATATGGGCAGCATGGATAGGCGGCGGATTTTCCGCAGGCCTCTATTTTCTTCCACCATTCGCCGGTGCACTGGCAGATAAGATCGGTTTCCGGAAAGGTATACTGCTGGCATTCTCTCTTCTCAGCATAGGATATTTCTCTCTCGGACTTTTCCCCTATAAAACAATTGTCATTCCAACCCTGGTTGTAGTCATGGTTGGCGGTTCGTTTATAAAATCAATAATTACAGGTACGGTTGCAGTAACAACTACTGAAAAAACCAGGGCAAGGGGTTATTCGCTTTTTTATATGGTAGTAAACATCGGTGCTTTTTTAGGGAAAACATTTGCAGCCCCGATGAGAATTAACATCGGTATAAAGTCGATCAATTTCTTTTCAGCTGCAATGACAATTATTGCCCTGGTAATTGTCTATTTTTTTTATAAGAACACAGAGAGGAGGGGAGACGGTAAATCACTAAAGGAAACCTGGGAGGGATTTGTCCGGATTGTATCCAATCTTAGACTTATAACCCTCATCGTAATTGTGACAGGTTTCTGGATGATTCAGCACCAGCTTTACGCAACAATGCCCAAGTATGTGATAAGAACTGTCGGAGAACATGCTAAACCTGAATGGATCGCAAATGTAAATCCGGCGGTAGTTATGATATTTGTTGTCCTCATAACACAACTGATGAGGAAGGTTAAAGCTGTCACATCAATGACCATCGGAATGTTCATCATGCCTATGTCTGCACTTACTATGGCCTTGAGCCCGATACTGGAAAAAATTACAGGACAGTCAGTTTCGATCTTTGGATTATTTACACTTCATCCGATAACAGTTATGCTTATATTCGGCATTATGCTCCAGGGATTAGCTGAATGTTTTATTTCTCCGAGGTTTCTTGAATATTTTTCTTTCCAGGCCCCGAAAGGCGAAGAGGGTCTTTATCTCGGATTCAGCCACCTCCACTCATTTCTCTCCTCAATTCTGGGATTCGGATTATCAGGATATCTTCTGACAGAATACTGCCCAGACCCCAGGTTTCTCACAGCTGCGGAAAAGGTCCATGCCTATGATAAAGCATATATGATCTGGTACTATTTTGCTGCAATAGGACTTATCTCTGCTATAGCTCTGATCATATTTAATATTGTTACTACCAGAGTAGACAGAAAAAAGGAGCTGCTGTCCTCTTGATCCGGCAAACAGATCTTAATGGCCCATTTCCCTTATAAGAAAATCAGCCCCGGCAACAAACTCTGTAACGAATAACACATAACGAATATCTACATGTATTGTCCTCTGGAGTTCCGGGATCACATAATAATCACCTGTAACACTCTCATAGGTCATATCAAATACGATCCCCACCTGGTCCCCGTTTGAATTCAGAACAGGAGAACCTGAATTTCCACCTGTAACATTAGTTGTGTTCAGAAAGCAGGTAACTACATCTTTTTTTTCTTTATCGGCATAGGAACCGAATTGTTTCTTTTGCCACAGATCCTTTAGTTTTGCCGGAACTATAAAAGGATCTTTGCCTGTCTCTTTTTCCATAACCCCTTTTAGGGTTGTAAAGGGCTCATAATACACTCCATCCTTAGGCTTGTAACCCTCAATATTTCCATAGGTAAATCTGATTGAGGAATTTGCATCAGGAGCCAGCCTTCCGCTTTTATATTTCATCAAAGCATGAAGATAGTCCTTTTTAAAATCTTCTCTTTCCTGGTTAATGATCTTCTGCTTATCTCTGATTTTTTTCATCTCTTTTTCAAGTTTAGATGCAAGAATGATAAAAGAGTCTCCTGTTGCCAAAAGTTGTTTAATGTCCATTTCAAACATTTTTAATCTTACATCCTTTTTATTTACATTAGTTTTTCGATACAATCCCTCGACAAAGCTATCGATCCCTTTCTCGGAAAAAACCTTTCGGAAAGTTTCCGGCCATATCTCACTGCCTTTTTTTTCTGTAAGACCGAGAACAAACTTAAGCATTTTTTTGTCAGTTTCAAAATGATAACTTTTCTCTGCGTGTTCCAGCCTTACCCTAATTCTCGGATAATCTCTTTTTTGATATCCATACTCTCTGTCAATATCCGCTTTCTCTCTCTCCGACACAACACGGTATATCGAATAAGCATTACTAAGCATTGCATTCCCGTATCTTCCAACAAGCATTTTCATAGCCTGAGACCTCTTTTCAAGTTTCTTCCCGGTCTCCACATTTGCATTTATCAATTCTATAGTTTTTCTGATCTCTGATTCACTTCCATTTAATTTACACCAGGAGATCAATCCGGATTCTCCGTTTTTTTTCAGGTCGACAATTCCATTCGATCTGAACCCCTCAAGTTTTCCGGTATAGTTCTTTAATCCGTTGTTCAGACCCTTATGAAGAGATGCATACCGGATCTGAATCTCCCTGTCATATTTCCAGGTTTTTTCAAGGAATCCAATCAAATTCTTCCTCAGATCGATCGCATCCTGAAGTTTGTCAATATCACCAATCAGTTCGGATGCCGCCATATTTCTATATGTTCTTCCCGGGTATCCCATAACAAAAGTAAAATCACCCTCTTTCAAACCGGCAACTGAAGTTTTGAGATAAGATTTCGGTTCGTAAGGTATATTGTTCTTGTCAAATTCACTGCCTTTGTTATCTTTTGAAACATAAGCTCTGAGATATGAAAAATCACCTGTATGTCTCGGCCACATCCAGTTATCAATATCTCCACCGAAATTTCCGATTGCTCTCGGAGGAGCATAGACAAGGCGGATATCACGAAGCCTCTTGAACCGAAAAAGATAATAACGGTTACCGCTATACATAGATTTGACAACACATCTTCTGTCTTCTGCTTCAGCTTCTTTTTCAGAGATCAATTTTTTTTGAAGTTTTTCTATTAATTTATATCTTGCTTCAGGATCTTTCACTCCGGTTAATGCTTTGCTGAAATATTCTGTCACCTCTTCATAACCAAGCAGAACATCTGCAATATAACCGATCGCCGGGATCTCATTTACCTTTTTTCCTGCAAGAAATCCATTTAGTATATAGTCGTTTTTTTCATCTGAGGCCCTCTGGATCGCCCCGAAAGCTACATGATGGTTTGTAAGGATCAGACCTTCAGAGCTTACAAAACTGCCTGTCCCGCCCCCGAGATATACAACAGCACTCATGAGCCCGGTACCGTCTTTTTTGTAAAGATCACCGGGGTCCATTTTTAACCCCTCTTTTTCAAGATCCAGCCCTTTCATCTGATGCGGCATCCACATACCATCATCCGCTGAAGAAATAAAACAAAGTATAGAGAATACCAAAAATATCAATATCTGTTTTAACATTTAAGCCTCCAAAATATTTTGTATGCAATAAAAAATTATTATACTTCCGCTAAAGTAAATTTTACAAACAAAAAATGACGACTTAAATTTTTCAGTTATTCCCGCCCGATATCCCTATGATCTTCTTCTTAAGACGAAGTACTCTTTTTTCAAAATCCTTCCGCTGTGTCTCGGAGATCTCGATCAGCTCAAGCCCCCTTTCAACAAAATCGAGGGCACCGGAAAAATCTTTTTTCCTGTGCTCCAGGTAAACGGACATCTCCCTGAACGCTAATTTATCTCCCTGATCTGACAATAGACGCCAGAGATCTTCAGCCTCATCAAATAATTTTTTCTTTTTCTTTATAAGGGCAAGTCTCTTTGCAGCTTGTGTAATTATTTCATCTCTTTCGGCAATATCATTGAGATTGCAATAGAATTTTTCTGCCTCCGGAAGCAAACCCGATCTCTCATTCAGCAAAGCAACTCCTAACACTTCACCCTCATCATCAGCCATTGATATATCATCAACATATTTACACCCCAGAAGAAGCAATGCCGATAATCCCACTATGTCAAGAGCATTATGTTCAACAACCTTTTCCATCATTGAAAAATTCCCTGTCCTGAGATATTCAAAATATATTCCGGGAATAAAACTGCCATCGATATCATCAACCCTTGAGATATTAAGAAGAATGTCACCGAGATAACCCAGCTTTCTGGATTCATAAGTATTTTTCCAGATTACCCTGGCCGGAGGGAGAAAATCAAGATGGGGGAAATCCTGCAGGGGGAATTTTTTTCTATTCAGCACATATCTGGCCTCCATCAAAGGATAATCGAAAGATTTGCCGTTATAAGTTACAACTCCGGATATATCAAGAGTTTCGAGGAAACTGTCAATCTCATCCAGAAATATCCCCTCTTTTGACGGATCATTAAGTACAAATATTTTTACTTCAAAAGAATCTCCCTCTATATACCCAAACCCAAGCATGAATGGTATTGTGCCGGTTCCACCCGATAGTCCGGTGGTTTCTGTATCAAAATATATCAGTTTCAAAGGATCAATATCACTGAATGACCAATCATTAAAAATCGTAGAGATGGTTTTTTCTCTGATATTCAGCCATTCGTTTAGAACCACCTTTCCAAATACTGAATTCATGGGGTAGTTATAATCAAGGATTTCGAAATCTTTATTAAAATTTACTTTTTCAGAAGGTTTAGGTCTTTTTTTTATATTCAGCGATTTATTTTTAAGGTTTTTGTTTACAAGGTCCTCAAGTTTCTGTTTTGTTGAGAGTTCATCCGACTGGACATTTGATCTGTTTTTTCCCTTTTCCTTTATTCCGGTTATAAAATCGAGTTTTTTTTTAAGATCGCCCATTTTTAATATAATTTTACCACAGGAACGAATTGATTTTTACAAACCGGTAATCAGGATTTACTTCTTAGTCTATGATGAAGTTCATAGGGTTGACTGCTTTACCCATGAACCTAACTTCATAATGGAGGTGAGGAGCAGTGCTTCTTCCGGTGTTTCCAACAAAACCTATCACCTGTCCTCTCGTTATCCGGTCTCCCTCTTTGATGTTGAACGCAGAGAGATGCCCGTACCGGGTAGTATATCCGAAGTTATGATCGATTATAATCATCTTTCCGTAATATTCTCTGTATTCCGCTACAAGGACAACACCGTTTGCAGGTGCTATTACTTTATTTCCGGATTGAGTTGCAATATCCTGTCCGTAGTGAAAACTCCTTTTTCCTGTAAGAGGATGAATCCTTCTCCCGAAAGAATTAGTAAGATACCCCCTGGTCGGCCATATTGACGGGGTGGAAGCCAGTCTGACTTTTTGCTTATCTATAACATTTTCAACGAATTGAAGAGCATTCTCCATTTTTTTTGCATTAAGACTATTATTTCTGGACTCTTCGAGAATATCGGTTTTACTTTTTGGCAGGTTCATATCAAGATTTCTTTCAACAAGCTCAACATCTGTCGATATATCAGCAATGGGTCCTCCACCAGTGCCGATCTCTTTTAATGCGGAAGGAGATGTCAGTCCTGCAGCAATCAGAATCCTTTTTTTAAAGTTTTCCATTTTTGAGAGGCTTCTTTGTGTTCTCTCAACATTTTTGGTAAGTTCAGTTATAACCTTTGTTTTCCTTTTGTTTTCAACAACTAGACGACCCATCTTCTGCTTATCAATAGAAAGTGTTAGATAATCGAATATAACAAATCCGAAAAGCGCTACAAGAAGAACTACTGCCACAAGCGAATTTCTGATGAATTTTGAGGAAAGTACCAACTCTTTGTTTGTAGAGGTAGCATCTGATACAATTATTATTGAGTATGATTTGTTCTTAGCTCTCATTTTACCATCGACTTATACATTATCTTATCTGCAAAGTCAAGTTATAGTGTGCATTTATAAAAAAACATTTCACTTTTCTTGACATTTTTATTTAAAAAATGTTAAAAATGGTGTTGAAGGGGGGATTTATGAAAAATAATATAGTACTGGCAGACAATAGTTATACAATCCGAAGAATTGTTGAACTCTCTTTTTCTGATGAAGAGGATATCGAACTGATAAGCTATGAGAACGGTCAGGATATTCAGGATAAACTTCTTGAACTGAAACCCGCTGTTGTCCTTGTTGACATAAAGCTTCCCGAAATGAACGGTTACGAAGTGTGCAGATTCATTAATGACAGCAGTGAATTAAAGAACACTAAAGTATTCCTTATCAAAGGCGGGTTTGAACCAGTCGACGAGGAACAACTTAACGGACTCAAATATGAGGACTTTATAACAAAACCATTTGATTCAAAAGCACTGGTCATCACTATAAAAAGTATGCTTGAAGATATCGGTAGTGATCAGGACGCCTCAGAAGAGATCATCGACATTCCGTCTTCTATGCCTGAAGAAATATCAGAGATCAGCGACATCATGGACAGACCGGATTCGATTGACTTTTCAGATGTGCAGAGTGATATGGACTCAGATAGACTGATGGACACAATTGGCGCCCCTGATTCTGAAACCTCAATAAAAGAGGAGGTTCTCCCTTCCGAAGAAATTACCCAGGGATCGGGCATAGGTGAAACTGATGACAAACTTTCTCCGGAAACTTCAGAAGATATTTCCAACCCCTTCAAAGATGAACTTTCTGAAACAGATGAAATCTCAGAAGAGGACGCTATAATAAAAGAGAATATTAAAATGCAGGAAGATGAGCTTGAGATAGGTTCTCTTACAATGGAAGAGATTAATATTCAGAAAGAGATCGATCAGAAGAGAGGGATAGACGCCGACCTTGTACCTCCTTCAGATGAGGATTCGTTTGAGGTTGAAAGCCCGGTAGAACCGGAAATAAGCCGGGAAGAACCCGAAGTTGAAGAAGAAGAATCTGTAACTGAAAAAGAGGAGCCCGTGATTCAGGATGAAAAAGATCCCCTTGATCCTTCATTGAGCAATATGGACTCTTCAGATCTCGAAAATGTATTTTCTATAAATAATACCGGATCTGAATCTGAAGACTCTGCCTATGAAAAAGAGGCGGAACCGGAAGATTCAGGGAGCAAAGAAGAGACAATTCAGAAATCCGAAGAGATAAAGCAGGTCCTTGAACAACTTGAGACTGAAAATCAAGAGCAGGAAAAAACTCCCGAAGAAGACACATCAGAGAGAGTTCTTGATAGTGATCTATCTGAAAAACTCTCAAATCTCACTGATTTAAAGAATAACAATAAGATTGTTGAAAAAATTGAAGATAAACTGACAGTGTCTGTAAAGGAAATTTTATGGGAAATTGTCCCGCCTCTGGCAGAAAAGATAATTCAAAGTGAGATTGACAAGTTAAAAAGTGAGATAGATAAAGAGTATTAGATCGATTTCTCCTCTTTTTGATCAACTTTACCTGCTTAAGAAATAAAAACTGTCTGTATAAAATTAATATGAATTAAATTATTCGGAGACAAGAACTGATGGACAAGAATTATGACATAGCAAAAACCGAAGAAGGCTGGTACGAAGAGTGGGTGTCAGCCGGGCTGTTCAAAGCTGACAACACCAATAAACAACCCCCTTTTTCAATGATACTTCCGCCGCCTAACATTACAGGGTCCCTCCATATGGGACATGCCCTTACTTTTACAATTCCCGATATAATCATGAGGAAAAAAAAGATGGAAGGCTTTAACACACTCTGGCTTCCGGGTATTGATCATGCAGGGATCGCAACTCAGATGATAGTTGAAAAGAACCTTAAAAAAGAAAAGGGAATAAGCAGAGAAGAACTGGGAAGGGAAAAATTTCTTGAAGAGGTTTGGGACTGGAAAAAAAGATCAGAAAACAGGATTATCGAGCAGGTTTCAAAACTTGGCTTGACCCTGGACTGGAGCAGAATGAAATTCACCCTCAGCGAGGAAATGACAAAAGTGGTTACAGATGTTTTTGTAAAGCTTTACAAAGAGGGGAAGATCTACCAGGGGACATACATGGTTAACTATTGCCCATCATGTAAAACTGTGCTTTCCGATCTCGAAGTTGATCACCGTGAAGTTGATGGCAATCTAACATACATCAACTATCCGTTGAAGAGTGAACCTGACCGTTATGTAACAGTTGCAACTACAAGGCCGGAAACAATGCTGGGTGATACCGGTATAGCAGTAAACCCATCAGATAAAAGATACAGCAAATATATAGGGGAAGAAGTAATCATACCCGTTGCCCAAAGAACTATAAAAATAATTGCTGATGAACAGGTTGCCTCAGACTTCGGTACAGGAGCGGTAAAGATCACTCCCGCTCACGATCCTGTAGATTATGCAATTGCGCTAAGACACAAGCTTGAAAGCAGGATTGTTATTGACAAAGACGGTAATATGACTGGAGATATTCCTGAAATGTTTGTTGGGAAAAGCCGGGAAGAGTGCAGAAAAGAACTGATAGGGATATTAAATGAATCCGGATATATACAGAAAACCGAAAATTATTCACATAATGTCGGACACTGCCAGAGATGTGAAACAATCGTTGAGCCTAATGTATCAAAACAATGGTTCCTGAAAACAGAAGATCTTGCAGCGCCGGCTATAGAGGCAGTTAAGAACGGAGATATAGAATTTATTCCGAACAAATGGGAAAAAATATACTTCAACTGGATGAATAATATACAGGACTGGTGTATTTCCAGGCAATTATGGTGGGGACACAGAATACCTGCATATCATTGCGGATCTTGTAAAGAAGTTACAGTTTCCTCTGAGGCTCCCGGTTCCTGCCCGAAATGCGGATCATCAAATATCATTCAGGACCCGGATGTCCTGGACACCTGGTTCTCGTCCTCATTGTGGCCTTTTTCAACTCTGGGATGGATGGATGGATCACCGGACTTCAAAACGTATTACCCTACTTCATTAATGGTCACCGCTTTTGATATTATTTTTTTCTGGGTTGCCAGAATGGTAATGATGGGTATCCATTTCGGCAAAGATATCCCGTTCCGGAAAGTACTGATAAACGGTTTGATACGTGATGAAAAAGGGCAGAAGATGAGCAAGACAAAAAATAACGCGATCGATCCTCTGGATATAATAAAGGAATACGGGACCGATGCATTAAGATTTACACTTGCCATTCAAGCTGTACCCGGAATGGACATCTCACTTTCCATAAACAGGATCAAGGGATATAAGGCTTTTATGAATAAAATATGGAATGCTTCCAGATATATCATCATGAACCTGAAAGGTGATGAATCACTCGAAATAGATGGGAACAAAATTTCAAGTGCAGACAAATGGATTCTTCACCTGATTAATATTACAGCAAAAAATGTGAACTCTCTTATGGACAATTATAAATTGAACGAGGCGGCAGATGCACTTTACCACTTTTTCTGGCATGAATATTGTGACTGGTATCTTGAGTTCTCAAAAAATGACCTGGATAACAGAGAAACCAGAAACGTTCTTAAATATACCCTTTTCAGATCACTTCAGATGTTTCATCCTTTCATACCTTATTTGACAGAGGAGATTTTTCAGAAACTGGGATCAGATAAAAAATTCCTTATCGAAACTGAGTTCCCAAATTTTAAAAGTGAGCTTATTTTTACATCTGAATATAAAAATATTGAACTTCTTAAAAAAATTACCGGAGAAACAAGAAAGACAAGGACTGAGAACAAAATAGATCCCAATTCAAGACTTAAGACCTATTTAAAAACTTCTTCAGAGAGTGAAAAGGGAATCATCAGTTCACTGCTAAAATATTTTAACTTCCTTACAAGAAGCAGTAATACTGAGATCGTAAATGATTTTTCAGGTCTTCCTAAAGGATATAGAGGAGTTCACCTTAATTGGGAGATACTTCTTCCTTTCGATACTGAATCTGACCGGGAAAAAGAGATAGAGAGGCTGGAGAAAGAACTGCAGAAGACAAAAGGCCTTATCGAAAATATTGAAAACAGGCTTAAAAACCGGAAATTTGTTGAGAAGGCTCCTGCAGATGTTGTTAACGGATTCAAAAAAACCTTACAGGAATCTATAGACAAAAGAGAAAAAATTGAAAAAACTCTATCTGACCTCACCTGACAAAAATCGGAAAATCCGGGACTATCTCAACCTTGAAGATCTAAGTGTCTGCAGATCTACAAATGATTATATCAATGAAAATATAGATTCATTAACAGGAAATGTACCAATCCTTGTATCTGCCGATATTCAGACAGAAGGAAGAGGAAGAGAGGGGCGGAAATGGGTCCCTGTCGGAGAGGGGGGGGTATATATATCTTACCTGCTGAATATAAAGAACAGGGAAAGCATCGCTTTTCTGTCCCTTGCGGCAGGAACAGCTGTAGCGGAAGCAGTATCCAGGACTACCGGAATGAATGTACAGTTGAAATGGCCGAATGATATTGAATTGTCAGGATTAAAGGCTGGTGGAATTCTTATTGAAAATAAAATATTTAAAGATAATATGCTGGCCATAATAGGAATTGGGCTTAATGTAAATGTTGGTAAACAACATTTGACTGATGAGATTTCCGGAACAGCAACTTCGTTATCAATAGTTTCAGGCAAAAAAATAAATATCGGAGAACTAATCTTGAGGATCTCAGAATATCTCCTATACTTTAAAGAAGAAATTGAGGAAAATTCATACAGGAATATATTAGAAAGATACCTCTTTTATCTTAAGCACAAATCGGGAGATGAGCTGAAATTTAAAGCTTCTGGGAAAAATATAAAAGGGAACTTTATTAAGATCAGCCAAAAAGGCGGTATAGTTCTGGAAAATGAAAATGGAGAAAAAGAGACTTTTTTTTCTGGTGAGATACTGGGGTCACCCTGATATAAATTTGTTCAGAAGTTTGTAAAGTTCTTTTTCCTTTCCATCCAGATGCTCCAGATGCTTTTTAATTATTTCAGATTCACCTCTGCTGGCAGGCCCGGTCAAAGCTTTATCTATACCTTCTCGCTCTATGTTTTTTAGTGTCTGCTTTACAAGAGGGAGCAGGATTTCATAGTTAAAATCGCCCCCTTTTTTTATCTGAAGATCTGAAAACCTGATCAGAGAATTGAGGAAATTTGAGGATATTACAGCTCCGATATGAAAATAAACTTTCGTTTTTTTGTCCACTCTGAGGTTAAATGCACTAATATCTCCTGCGATTTTGTCTGCAACCTTTAATGCCCCGGAATCACCTTCTGAAAGGAAATAAACGCCTTTAAAAAGATCAACATTTTCTTTGAAATCCGGAAATGTCTGTAGCGGTGAAAACGAAGCTACCATTCCTCCACCCTCTCTAAGAATTTCCATTTCACCGGAAGTAAGAGAATTTGATGTATGATAAAAAATCTTATTGGAAATATTTTCAAGAAATGATATTTCTGATACCACATCTTTAATATTTGATTCCTGAACTGAAATAAAGATAACTTCGGATTCAGAAACTATCTTTTCAAGATCATTTTCCACTTTCTTAACAAACCGGGGATACATGGACCTTTTATATACATATTTTAATTCATACTCTTTCTCAGGAAGAGCATGTATAAGGTTAGCTCCCAGATTACCGGCACCTATAACTGAATAAGAGATCACTTATCAAAGATTTTCATCCACTGATCAACCTCACCTTCACTCAATTCAGTGTCGATCCGCTTCTGTTTAAGTTCGATCCGTCCGGTTGCTCTGTAAACACGTTTCAATTCATAATAAAACTCTATAGAATTAACTACTCTGGCCCCTTTCTTTTTTGCAACATCCTTCAACTCTCTGTCAGAAGTCACAAGTACTACATCCCTGAAATACGTGTACCCTTCAAGAATTCTTTTAATTTCATCATCGGCTGAATCACCGATCGGAGGATATCTTATAACAATTTTTTCAGTTGGATTCTCTTCATTGGAAAAAGTATCGGGCTCTCCATCAAAAACTACAATTACTTTGCTATTTTTTTTCTTCTGGAATTTTTTGACAATTCCTATTATTTCTGAACGTGAATTACTATCCTCAAGAGAGATATCGGGTGAACACCCGATAAGATTATTTCCGTCAATTATATAAGGCATTTATAATTCAATAATTTCACCCGGTTTGAGTATCATTACCTCACTTCGGGTTCCGACCAGAGATTTGAACTCTTCAGGAGAAGATTCAATTGCCGGGAAAGTGTTAAAGTGAAAAGGAACAACCCTTGGAACT
The DNA here is from genome assembly GCA_942492175.1 of uncultured bacterium. Lineage (GTDB taxonomy): Bacteria > Acidobacteriota > Aminicenantia > UBA2199 > UBA2199 > UBA647. Next base: position 38,487 of record CALODR010000009.1, on the reverse strand, counting down.
TTTAACAACTCCACTGCTTTAGCTGCAAGCCGAGGGGTCATAGTAAACCTTCCGTCAATTGGGAGAAAAGCAATGTCAGGTTTATACATCTCTCCGATCAATGCCATATCCATCGTCAACCCTGTATCTCCTGCATGGTAAACAGAGACACCGTCAAGTTCAACAATAACTCCGACAGCAGTTCCCCCGAGTGTCGCCGAGTGAAGAGCAGGAACCATGGAGATCTTTACTCCATTATTTTCAATTGTTCCTCCTACATTCATCTGTTCAGATTTCAATCCTTCTTCTTCAGCCTTAACTGCGATTTCAAATAGAGATACAAATGTTGCGCCGGTTTTTTTGCAGATATCGAAGGAATCACCGAGATGATCACCGTGATCATGAGTAACAATAACAATATCACATTCATTGATATCATCAACCGATGTTTCAGAAGCCGGATTTCCTGTCAGAAAAGGATCTATCAGTACTTTACGGCTTCCCTCAAGCAAAAGGGCGGAATGCCCGATCCATTTAATTTTCATTTTTACTCCTTAACCCGGAGGCCATGTCATTTTCCTTCCGCCTATCAGGTGAAGATGAACATGGAATACTGTCTGGCCTGCCTCTTCTCCGGTATTAATGATATATCTGAAATTTTCTATTTTATTTTCTGCTGCTATCCTGTTCCCGGTTTTAAAAAGATGACCTATCAGTGATTCATCTTTTATATCTTTTATTGAAGTAAAATGCTCTTTCGGTATTATCAAGATATGAAAAGGGCCCTGCGGGTCTATATCTCTGAACGCCACAACCTTTTCATCTTCATATAAAAATTCTGAAGGGATATCTCCTGAACTGATCTTACAAAACAAGCAATCATTCATATTACACCTTCATTACGTTTATCTCAGCGCCAATTCTGTTAAGCTTCCCGGGCATATCCTCATAACCTCTGAAAAGCTGATAGGCATTATCAATAACAGTTTCACCCTCCGCAATAAGCCCACCCAGAACAAGAGAAGCTGAAGCTCTGAGATCTGTTGCATTCAGATATGTCCCATTGAAACCGGAGACACCCCTGATCTCTGCAACATTCCCGTTTATCCTGATATCAGCGCCCAGCTTGTTGAGCTCAATTACATGTTTGAACCTGTTATTAAATATATTTTCCCTTATGCTGGATTTCCCGTCAACCTGAGTTAAAAGAGTTGTTAACTGGGCCTGAAGGTCGGTCGGAAATCCCGGGTAGGGATCAGTGTTAACTTCAACAGGATTAAGTTTATCGGGAACATTAACTCTGATCCTGCTCCCGTCTGAAATCACTTCTATACCCATATTTTTAAGGATCTTCAGAAGTGACCCGATATATTCCGGCACACAGTTTTCAACAATAATATCATTTCCTCTGAAGCATGCAGCAATAACATATGTCCCCATTTCAATTCTGTCAGGAATTACAGTATGGGAAGCACCATTAAGTATTTCTTTACCTTTCACCTTTATCGTATCCGTTCCTTTGCCGATTATATCAGCACCCATGGATTCAAGGAAAGCAATAAGATCTGAAACTTCCGGTTCAACCGCGCAATTTCTCAGTACTGTATTACCATCTGCAAGAGTTGCAGCCATTATAAGATTTTCAGTACCTGTAACAGATACTCCGGGGAATGTGTAGTCCGCACCTTTTAATTTTTCTGCTTTTGCTGAAATATACCCATCCGCCACACGAATATCAGCACCCATCCTTTCAAGTCCATCCAGATGGAAATTGATCTTTCTGTCCCCTATCGCACACCCGCCGGGCAGGGAAACCTTTGCATGCCCATTCCGTGCAAGGAGAGGGCCGAGAATAAGTATTGACGATCTTGAGGTTTTTGAGATTGATTCAGACACAGTTGGTTCTTTAATTGAAGTGAAATTTATATTGACAGTGTTACCTGAAAAATTTCCCGAAGCACCTATGGCCTCAAGAGCTGAGAACATTGTGTTAACATCTTTAACATCCGGAACACCATCAAGACATATCTCGGAATCGGTAAGAATAGTGGCTGCCAGTTCCGGAAGTGAGGCATTTTTTGCTCCGGAAACTTTTATAGAACCTGACAGTTTATTCCTGCCTGAGATACGAATTTTGTAATTATCCATAGAGGGATAATTATATAGATATTCCGCTCTGTTTTCAAGTTCGGCTGAAGGTTTATTTGTTACGGATATAAAAAAAAAGGGAGGGGGCGAACCCCCTCCCAAAGAAGAATCACATGAACATTTTATCTGAAGGCGGGCCTGTCCTGCCTTCTTTCGCCTTTTCTATCGCTGCCCCGGCTGTCCCGCTGTCTGAAGAAAGCCCTTCTTTTAAAATTCTTTTTAAGTTCTTCGACTTTTTTTATCTGATCCGGGGTCAGGATGCTTTTGATATCAAGAAAATGGAATATTCTGTCAATCTGCATATCCGCTTTCATCATTGAAATATTCTTTACCATTTTTTCAATTGTCTTTTTGTCAATCTTGTCACCCTGCAGGTAGTTGGCAAGTTTGATCTCCAGCACTTTGGTGTCTGCCATCCGCTTGATCACAGATTCCTGGAAATTGAAGCTCATCTGTTCGATCTTTTTTACCTGGTCCTCTGTGAGTCCGATTTCTGTTTTCATCCTGAGCAGCATCTGCCCTCTGATCATATTGTTATCAAGCATTCCAAAACCCTGCTTCATATGCTTGGAGATGTAACCAGCTCCAAAGACTCCTGACACCATAAACACTGCTATAAAAATTAAAACGATTAATTTTTTCATTCAGCCTCCTTTTTCACACCTTAAACACCCCACCCCAAAATTTCTTGCAGATATTTACATTTTTTAATATTGTACCTAAACTATACGATTCATTGACAAAAAAAATTAAACCTCTATCATTAAAATTGAATATGATATCTTTGAAAAAGTTGTTCAGCCTATTATTTATCCTTTTAATAATATTTTCTATAAATTGCACGAATGAAAAAGCACATCAGACTGTTTCCCTTAGTAAAATCAGGGTCGGTGTTCAGAACAGTTCAGTCAGCTCTCTTGTTTTTATAGCAAAACAAAGTGGGTTCTTCATAAAGAACGGGTTGGATGTTACCATTATCAGATATCCGTCAGGAAAAGTTGCATTCCAGGGAATGCTGAAGGGCGAAACAGACCTTTCGACTGTCGCTGATATACCGGTTATGATAGGGGCGGTTCAGAACAAAAAATTTAAAATATTATGCTCAATAGCTGAAACTCAAACAGGAGCATGGATAATCGCACGAAAAGATAAAGGCATTCACAGGATAGTTGATCTCAAAGGAAAAATCATCGGTACCCAATTGAATTCGGCTGTACATTATTTTCTGCATATATTTTTAAATAAATATGATCTTCACGATCATGTGACAGTTAAATATATGCCTGCAAAAGACCTTCCGGGCTCATTTGAGAGGGGGGAACTCGACGCTTTCTCCATGAGAAACCCATTCATATCAGAGGCAAAGAATAAAGTGGGCGAGAGCAATACGACAGAATTCTTTGAGGAAGACCTGTATCTCCAGAACTTTCTTCTCACTGTAAATGAAGATTTTATCAAGGGGAACGAGAATAATATTATCAGTTTTTTAAAAAGTCTTATTGACGCTGAAAATTTTATTATTAATAACGAAAGTGATTCAATCGGTGTTCTAGTCAAAGCGTTGGATGAAAAGAGAAAAGAGGAAATTGTTGAGGATTGGAAGTTGTATAAGCTTGGGATTTCACTAAAACAATACCTTGTTTATCTGCTTGAAGATGAGGCTGATTTTGCCAGTTTGCAGAAAATTGTTGAAAAAGATAAGATGACTAATTTTCTAAAATTTATTCAAAGCGGGTTTCTAAAAAATATCGATCCGGGAAGAGTAACCCTCATCCAGTAGAATATTGTGAAAATCAGAACCAAACTGATTATTTTCGGTTTAATCGCCATTGTTATTATTTTGTTGAACATTATCGGTGTTATTAATCAGAACCGAGACATCAATTATACTTTTAAAAAGACATTCCTTTTGACAAAATCCCTAAATGAGATAATCCAGCTCGGATCCCTCACCAATGATTTTATTTTAAAGAAGAATGAGAGATCAATATGGCAATGGAGAAAAAAATACAGCGACCTCAATATGGTTATAAATGAAGTAACATCTGACTCAATGGCAGATAATTATAAGGGAAAAAACCTTATCAAAAGCATTTTGCAAACCTACAAGGAGATCGGGAAACAATATATATCTCTGATCAAGTATCCTGATTCAGAAGAAATGATTAACAGATACTCGTCCGGGCTCAATATTTTTACGACCCGGCTTGTTAATCTCATTTATGAATATGAGCAATTGATACTGACAGAAAAGAAGGGCCATCTGGATGCTAGTGGAAAACTTGTTATTTCAGGTGTTTTACTTATGTTTATTCTCTTTTTAGCCCTTTTTGTTGTATTTAACTTAACAATATCAAAACCGATAAAAATAATTATGAATGATCTCCGTATCATCGGTAAAGGTGATCTGAGCCACAGGATCAAATCGACCAGAAATGATGAGATCGGTGAATTGACTCAATCCTTCAACAATATGATGAACGATCTGCAAACATTGACAACATCTGTAGATAAATTAAATAATGAAATTAAATCAAGGATAGAAATTGAAGCGGAAAGAGAAATAATTCAGAAAAAACTGGAGGCAACCAACAAAGATCTTGAATATTTTGCATATATGGTTTCCCATGACCTTCAGGAACCTTTGAGAAAAATTCGGTCATTTACAGAGCTTCTGGAAAAACATTTAAATGAAAATATTGATGAAAAAGGGAAAAAATATATCGCTTATGTGGTCTCTTCTGCAGAGAGGATGCGAGAGTTAATAGGCGATATTCTCAATCTTTCAAGATTAACAACCCAGAATCTAAATCCGAAATTAACTCGAATCGAAAATGTAGTAGAAAATGTGATTGAAAAATTAAGCATGAGGATCAATGAAAGCGGCGCTGAAGTTGAATTCGGAGAGCTCCCGGAGCTCATTGTAGAAGAGGGGCAGATCAATATCCTTATTGTCAATTTGATATCGAATGCAATTAAATTCAGACGGGATGAAAATCCAAAAATATCGATTCATTCCGAAGAGTATACCGATTATTGGATCATCTCTATTGCAGATAATGGGATCGGAATGGAAAAACAATATTTTGACAGGATCTTCAAGGTTTTTCAACGACTTCATACACGAGATCAATATCCGGGCACCGGCATCGGACTTGCTATGTGCAAAAAGATCATGGATTTACATCAAGGCGATATATATTTGGAATCCGAAACAGGAAAAGGGACAACTTTTTTTCTTAAATTCCCGAGACAACCGATTTCAACTCTTTAAAATTTTAAACTCACATAAAATTAGAACAAGACAATGTATCCTTGTTTTGTTTATTTGCACTTCAATAAAACATTTGTAATTCAATAAAATAATCCTTATTGAAAACTCATCACAAAACTTCACGGATCATTTCTAAAAGTTTTTCCGTGCTTTCTGTTTTAACAAAGTAATGCCGGGCTTTAAAAAATTTGGCCTTTTTTTGGGTGAGTTCATCCGACAAAGATGAAACGACAATGGTCGGAATCCTGAAAAGCTTTACATTTCTTGATAAGTTCTTCAGCAATTCAATCCCTCCGCCTGCAGGCATCATTATATCTACCAGCATCAGATCAGGCTTCAATTCCAGAGCCATCGACATCGCCTGGATCGGATCAACAGCCAGATCAACTTCAAATCCTTCACTTTCAAGTCTCATGGCCAACATTATCTGCCAATCTTTTTCATCATCAACAATCAGAATTCTACTCATTTTTATTTCCCATATTTACAAATTATATTTTAGTTATGAAGAAATAACAAATATATTCCAATTTAACTTTTCAATAAATTAAGTTTTTTTAATAACCCTTTTGCATCTTTGGCATCATTTGGGAACGTTACGGAGTCACACTCGGTTTTGATCCTGTTGTCTAAACTGCTCGTTAGCAAGTGATTTTCCAGAGTTTGTTGCAGTCTGTTTTTTACATTTACAGCATTCTCTCGGCTGCAGGCTTCAAATATCACAATTATATCTTCACTGAAACTTTTTGTCCGGTCTCCTCTTCTCCGAAGGATCCCGTCAATTGCAAATCTCATTTTTTCTAATTCCAGCAATACATTCTTAACACCAATCTCTACTTTCAGTTCCTCTAAATTTAGAACACGAACTGCTGATATAGTAAAACCAATCGATTCCAGTTCTGCATTATCGATCTGCTTTTGAATAAATTCAATCAATATTTTGTTCCGGTTGTATTTTGGTATACAAAAGAAAAAACGGCTGCCTTTGCCAAATTCACTCTCCGCCCAAATTTTTCCACCATGCAGTTTCAATATGGATTTGGAGATCGATAATCCCAATCCTGTCCCGGCCTGAGTCCCATATCCCGGCGAAAACTGCTGAAACCTGTCAAATAATTTGGGCAAATTCTCCTTGCTTATTCCTATACCGCTATCTTTGACACAAAATTCAACTTCATTTGGCCTGTTTTTTACAGAAACCTCAATGTTTCCTTTCTCGGTAAATTTCATGGAATTTTGCAGTAGATTAATAAGAACCTGATATATTTTATCCTCATCAAAATAAATCTTTAAATCTTCCGGGATTTTATTCACTTTAAGCTGCAATCCCTTTTCTCTGGTTTTCTGATTGAAATTACTCACCACCTCGTTTATAAACACCGGCAAATTCACCAATGTCATTTGCAAATCATTTTTACCCGATTCCATTTTGGATATATCAAGCAGATTATTGATAATTGCAGCCAATCGATCAATATTGCCCTTTGCCATATTAAGAATTTTATGTTGTTTACTATTTATTTTTCCTGGAATTTCATCATAAAGCAGACTGACACCTTCTTTAAGGATGGAGAGGGGCGTGCGCAACTCATGAGATACATTTGATATTATTTCAGATTTAATTTTGTCTATTTCTTTCTTCTTGGTGATATTCTCAGTATGAAGAATGATTTTTTCAGGAGGAACATAGGCATAAGTTAATTTGAAATAGTCTTTTTTTTCATCAGATTCTGTTAGACGTTCAAATTCCTCTATCAAAGTATATTTTTCCTTATAACATCTGCAAATATCTTTAAAAATGAATGGAATCTTATTTTCCAGATGTCCGAGTTCCTTGCCTAGCAGGTCAGACAGATCCCCTTCAAATATTTTCTCCGCTTCATTATTAAAATCTGTCAAAATATATTTATCATTAATTTTTTCAATCGTATAAGTAGGAACCGGAAGATATTTGTAAATGTTTTTTGCACCTTCCTCAGACGTCCTCAATTGATCCGTAAGTTCCATTAATCGTGATTGATGTTCTATTAATTCCTCTTCCCTCTGCTTTCTATCGGTAATATCTCTGATTGAGGCCAATGTTGAATTGGTGTCTTTCCAGTTAATTGGAGTACAATACATTTCACCGACAATGATTTCACCCTTTTTGTTAACGATGTCTATTTCCTGTACTTCTTCATCTGGCTGGAAAGAAAATGGATAACCGATAAGCTTGTTTTTTGTTTTACCGAACATTTTATCTGCAGCATTATTGGAAAACACAATCCGGCCTTCATTATCCAGTATCAGCATCCCATCAACATTGCTCTCAATTATATTTTTCAATAGAGATTCATTCTCAGCGATCTTATCTTTATATTTTTTTCTTTCTATTGCATATCTTATTGTTCGATATAATAAGTCTGAATTAAATTCACCCTTTACAAGATAGTCTTGAGCACCTCCTTCGAGTGCCATAAGTGAAGTATGAAAATCTTCATGTCCAGTCAGTACGATAACGGGTAATTTTGACGAATTTTCTGTAAACCTATCAAGGGTTTCTATTCCCTGGCTGTCAGGCAACCCCATGTCAAGCATAACCACATCAAATTCATTATCCCCCAAAGATTTAATTCCTTCATTCAGGGTAGTTTTATGCACAATGAGATGTTCAACATTGCTTGATACTGAAAAAGTTTCCTCAAATAGCAACGCATCTTCTATATCATCTTCTATCAATAAAATTTTAATCATATTTCACTTAATTGTAAATATCCCAATTTCAATCCCTGTCCAATAAACAGATATTCCAGAATAGGAAAATAAAAATATCCAACTATTCTTCTACAGATTTCTTTTCATTATTCATAAAAGGTTAGTCATTTAGTTCTTTGGAGGGAGCTTAACCACTGAGAACCAGAAATTATTGATTGAAAGGACAACTTTCTGGAATTCCTCCAATCCGACCGGCTTTGTAATGTAACAATTGGCGCCGGTTGTATAGCTTTTTATAATATCAATGTCAGATTCAGATGTGGTGAGAATTACAACAGGAATCATTTTGAGGGCAGGATCGGATTTGATCTCCGCTAAGGTCTCCCTCCCGTCCTTCCTGGGCATGTTCAGATCAAGCAGTATTAAGTCCGGAAGAGTAGAATCCTCATATTTTCCCTTTTGCTTCAAATAATCCATCGCCTCAACACCATCTTCAACCACATTCAGATTAAGTTTCAGTTTTGATTCACTCAGCATTTCGCGTGTTAATTCCACATCACCTATATCATCTTCCACAAGGAGTATCTCAGCCAACTTCATTTCATCTTTAATCATTTCACCTCCCAATAATCAACAATATGTTTAAAATAAAAAATTGTCAATCTTTTTTATTCCCTTCCAATTCTCCTTTCGGAATTGTAAAATAAAATGTCGATCCCTGACCGGGTTTTGAGGTAAATCCGATCTCCCCCCCATGCCGGTTAACAATTTGTTTACACAGGGACAGTCCGATCCCCGTTCCTTCATACTTTAGTCTGTTATGAAGTCTCTGAAATATGATGAATATTCTATCCTTGTACTGAGCTTCTATACCTATTCCGTTATCTTTAACACTGAATATCCATTTATCAGCTTTCTCCTCCGATTTAACACTCACCTCGGGGATCACCCCTTCTCTTTTAAATTTAAGGCTGTTCCCGATCAGATTTTGGAATAGCCTTAATATCTGAATTTTATCAGCAACAATAACCGGAAGATTGGAATATGAAATGACCCCCTTTATTGATTCAGATTTCGATTCATATAGATCTATAATATTTCTAACGATCTCTCCGGTGTCAACCGGCCCAAACTCTTTCCCCTGACTGCTTATTCTGGAAAAAGCAAGAAGATCATTAATAAGATCTTTCATTCGCCTAGATCCATCTGTCACATATTTAAGATATTCTTTCCCTTTTTTATCAATTTTGTCCCCGTACTTTTTCTCAAATATTTCAGTAAAACTGCTTATCTTTCGCAGAGGCTCCTGCAGATCATGGGATGCCACATATGCAAATTGTTCAAGTTGTATATTTGATTCCTGCAGTTTTTTCATCATTTCTTCAAGTTCTTTATTCAGTTCTTCTGCTTTAAGTCTAGCCTCCTCCGCATCCTGCATCATGTTCAATGTGGCCATTTGAGAATCACGAATCCCCATTGTCCTTTCCTCAATTTTTTTTTCCAAATTCACAGTAAGATTGGTCAGGTTCATTTTGCTCAACCCCATATCACTTATCAAACCTGCCAGTTCAGATAGAAATGTCATGTTCTTTTTTACTTCTTCTTCCGTAAACTGAGGCACCTTTAACAATGCTGACAAAAATTCCTGCTCATCATAACCCAGTTGTTGCGCCTTTTTTTTAAAATAATTCAGATCGGGTTTATCAAGAAAAAATTGACCGATGAACAGATTGGCCATATGATCACCCCCTATCATAATCGGGACGGCTGCATCAACCAGTCCATTCAGACATTTATATACATTGTAGGTTTTCCCTTTTTTAAGATTACCTGCCAATATTGTATCGCTTTCAACACAATTTTTGCTGGTATCAGGATGTACCCTGAAATATTTTGTACAGATATCCTGCCAGCCTGAAGCAACCAATATGTTTCCTTCAAGATCAATGATTGCATTGGTAATTCCGGTCGCATCTGTGAACTTCTCCAGAAGAGACTGCATTTTAGGGATATCTAAAAATGTTGAGATATTCTTGCTCATCTTTATCATATCCTCATGTTTTTTTGGAGAAAGAAATATCATAAGGCTCTTTTCTGCCCAATTCTTGATTCAACTGGTTGATGATACCTTTCAGTTCAATCATCATTTTTTCACGACCGACCGCCATTTTATTGAATAACTCCAGCTCTTTATTTGTTTTTCTTAGTTCATCTTCTACCTTTTTTAACTGGGTGATATCACTTCCCACGCCGATCAGACAGGATTCCCCGTCAATCTCTTTTAAAACTCCGGTAAAGAAGAATCGAATTTTTTTATCTTTTGTAACCAAAGAGGCTTCAACATTGGAAATACCCTCAACAAATACCTTCTGCATAGCTTCCCCGACCAGGTTCTTTTCATCTCCTTCAAAAAGATCGACCGCATTCAAATCTTTCATTTCATTTTCAGTCTTTCCCATGAGTTCCTGGAAATTTCTGTTGGTTCTTACAAATTTCCCTACTGTATTGATCTGATAAAAGATCCCGGGGATGCTGTCCAGCAGGGAATCGGTAATATCAACCTCACGCCGGAGGTCAGACTCCACAGCTTTCAGCTGTTGATTGGCAGCCAGAAGCTGTTTTTCCACCGCTTTTAATTGATGGTTGGCGGCCTCCAGATTCTCCTGGGACAACTTAAAATCCGTGATCTCGCTGGCCAGCTCGAATCGGACCATCCTGCCATCAATCCACTTAATCGCTTTATCTGCACACCGGAACCATTGTTTCGTCACCTCATTCTGAAATTCCCAGACATGGGTCTCCCCGGGTTTTTCATTAAAAATTATGTGGTTTGTACAGAAGGAGCAGGGCTCATTTCTATTCTGAAGAACTTTGTAACATTTTTTTCCGACAATATCCTGACCCCAGAATTTTCTGGCTGTTTCATTCACATAGAGGAGATTATAGGAATCAGGATCGGCGACATAAATGACATCATCTATCCCGTTAATAATGGCATTCAGGAATATTTCATCACTATGCCCGGATACAACCCTTAACTCACTTTTCTTTGGTGCTGATTTGTTATTATTATCGCTCATTTTTCATCTCCCTCGAATGTCCATTGTCCATCCATAGAAGGAATTCCTTTGAATCACCTTCAGTATAAAACACCGACCCGCTTCCTATATCGAACCGGACAGATCTTCTGGATGTCCCGCCGACCGCCTTCTTATTTATTTTGATCCCTTTGTCCTTCAAAATCCTTTCCACAGAAAGAATATTGTCCCTTCCGATTGCATCATCTCCCCTATTAAGGACATCCCCCCCCCGACCAGGCATGCAGATAATCTGACCTGGTCTTCGGAAGAGACATTCATCATTCTCAGCATCTGGTCGATCGCATTTTCAGCATAACGGGTATTTACTTCTGAAGACCTTATACCCTGTCTCCCCGGAAGCATGATGTGGGCCAGTCCACCCGTTTGATGAAGAGGGTCAAACAACACCAGAGCTACACACGAGCCGAGAGCATTTGACCTCAGTAAAATATCCGAACCACCGGCTGCAACTTCTCCTGTAAGGACATCAATGGTTTGTTTCATTAAAATTTGACCTCAATACAGACAGAATTTTTCATCGAGACACTCATCTACTTTTTATTTTTTAATTCCTCTATCTGCATTTCAAGAACTTTATTTCTATCACTGATTTCCTTCATTCTCAGTTCTCTGTCAACAAAAAGCTTGTTGAACCGTTCCAATTCATTATTTTTCTCTTCTAGATCTGCGGTCCTTTCTCTGATTAATTCTTCAAGGTGGTCCTGGTACTTTTTCAACTCCATTTCCGATTGTTTCCTGCTGGTTATATCCATAATGGCACCGATCAGCCCGGCGGTCGACCCCTCTTCGTCTGAAAAAATTGATTTAAAAAATACAACATCATGTTGCTGACCATCTTTATCAATAAGTTTGGACTCATAAACCTGATCCCCACCTGTTTTATACAACTCCTTATCCTTTTGGTCATATATGTAGGCTATTTCTACTGGAGAGATTTCAAAAACACTCTTTCCCACAATCTCATCATTTATCTTTCCGAAGAACTTTTCAAAAGAACGGTTAACCCCCAGATATCTTCCATCCTTATCTTTGTAGAAAACAGGAATCGGAATGGCATTAAGCAGCGTGGAAACAAATCTTTCACGTTCGGTCAGCTTACGAAGCGCCTGAACTCTTTCTTTTTCATATTTATTAAATTTTAAAACCTTTAAAATCGACTGGGGGAGTTTCTTAATATGCTCAGGGGTTTTTATCAGATAATCAGCCGCTCCCGCCTTCATAGACTCAACCGCAACAGTTTCTGAACCGGTACCGGTGACAATAATAACCGGAATATCAGGATCTATCTGCTTCACTTTCTCAAGCACCGACAATCCTTCAAATCCCAAAATATTGAAATCGGTTAGAACCAGATCGAATGAGTTTTCCAGAATCTCCTTTTCAAATTCATCCTTTGATGCAGCTTCAGACAGAACAAATCCGCTATGTTCTTTCTCCAGCGAATCCCTTACCAGAGCCCTGTCCATCGGATTGTCATCAATATAAAGAATACGGATTTGTTCTCTTATATCGTTCTTCCCCATATAATATTCACTCCCCCATGTCTATCGGTGAAGGGATGTTCAGAGTGAGCCAGTACTCTGTCACCTTTTTAACAACATTCAGGAAACCATCGAAGGTCACAGGCTTGACCAGGTAACTATTTGCGCCGGAATCATAGCTTAATATCCGGTCCCCTTCATCCTGCGATGACGTGAGAATGATAACCGGTATTCGCTTAATCATATCAGTTGATTTTATTATTTTCAATACTTCAAGCCCGCCCATTCGGGGCATTTTCAGGTCCAGTAGAATGATCCCAGGTAGAGGGAATTCCTCCCGATCGGAAAACTTCCCCTTTCCAAAAAGATAATCCAGGGCCTCTTTACCATCATTGACAACCTGAACTTTGTTTTTCAGATGACTCTCCCTGAACGCATCAAGGGTGAGTGCAATATCCATCTTATTGTCTTCAACAAGAAGAATTGCCAGCTCTTCATTCATTTTTCCCCTCCTGGTTTATTGGTAGTTCTATGAAAAAAGTTGAACCGTTTCCTTTTTCGGATTCCACATAAACTTCACCCCCGAGTATGGTTATACATTTTTTAACGATCGCAAGGCCGATACCTGTCCCCGGATAGGCATCCTGTGAGTGAAGCCGCTGAAAAATATTGAAGATCTTATCATGATATTCCGGTTCGATCCCCAGACCGTTATCCGTGACTGAAAATATGATTTTATCTTTTTCAGATATTATGGTTATTTCCACAACAGGTGAAGATCCGGGGCGATGGTACCTGATCCCGTTCTGCACAAGGTTAATTAAAGCCTGGTAAAGCAGTGTCCCATTGCTTATAATTGATGGGGGGGGTTCAGGAAATATTACTTCGGCATTCAATAATTCAATATCATTGCTCAGGTTGGCCCTGATTTTCTTAAAAATTGCTCCTATTTTCACCTGTTCTGTCTTTTTATTACCCAATCGGGAATACTGGAGAAGATCTTCAATCAGTTTTGCCATATTAGAGCTGGCTTCCATAATATAGTTAAAATACTTCAGCCCTTCATCCTTCAGATTATCTTTATACCGTTTTGAAATGATCTCGCTAAACCCCATGATCGATCTCAAGGGAGCCTTCAGGTCATGAGATACGGAATAAACAAAATCTTCCATCTCCCTGTTGGCCGACCTCAATTGTTCTGTCCTTTGAGCTACCAGAACTTCCAGATTTTTTTTATATTCTTCAACTTCATTTTCCGCTTTCTTCTTCTCAGTGATATCATTGAATGTTACGATAAGTTGGTCGGGAAGAAATGCCGCATAGAGTTCACAGATCTTGACAGACCCGTCCCTGCAGGTAACATCGTATTCACCAGCATAGGCTGGTTTACCGGTTTTTTGCGCATTTTCCAAGACAGGTTTCCACCGCTCAACGACCTCATTTCTGTATTTCGGATCAGGGTAAGCGATCTCATACCATTTTTCGGTTGTATCGGCTGTATGTCCGAAAAGCTCCATGGCGCTCTTACTCCAATAATGGATATTATTGTCTTCCAGATCAACAACTGCCAGCGGGAATGGCGTGGTATCCAAAACATTTCTCAGACGTGTTTCACTTTTCTTAAGTTTATTTTCTGCAATCTTTATTTCTGTAATATCTGTACCGGAGCTGAACAAACCGGTGATGTTGCCCTTTTTATCACGGAGGATGGAATTGTGCCAGGCGATCACCCGAACGGATCCGTCCTTTCTTAAAACCGGATTCTCGTAGTATTCAACATTGGCCATATCCCCAGAGATAATTCGGTCGAAAACTTTTTTGACTTCTTCCAGATTCTCCTTCAGAAGAAAATGATCGAACCAGTTCTTTCCAATTATATAATCTTTTGAGTATCCTAGGATCTCACACCCCTTGGGGTTGATCATGGTAACTTTTTGATCAGGGCCAATACTTATGAACATCACCCCGGCAATATCAAGGTAATGCTGGGCCCTCTCTTCTCCTAATCGGAGATCCTCTTCATACTTCTTCTCCTCAGTAATGTCTTCAAGTATACTGAGATTAAAATCCTTTTCGACTCTGACTGCCTGGTACCGGGCGATCCTATCGACTCCGTCGCGACGGACAAAATCTAACTCCCCTGCCTCTTTTCCTGTTTTAAGATATGTTTGATACCGCTTTGCCGCATTAGGACCAGTTACAGTTCTAAGATCGCCGACCTTCATTTTTTTCAATTGGGAAAGGGTATATCCGAACATATCTGCTGCTGCCTGATTCACCGCCAGATAATTACCATAATCATCCGCCACCATGATGGCATGAATGCTATTGTCAAATATCGCTTTGAGAAAATCTTTATTCTGGATTGATGAAAAAGCAATCAGATCATCATTTTTTTTTGAAGTCACCAACACGTCCTCCAATCAGCAATCAATTAAAGTATATGTTATTAAAAACTAAAAACAAAATAATTATTCTTTATATTTGGATATTTAGATTCGAGAGTGGCCTTTACTTTTTATCAGTGCCGGTTTCTTTGATCAGTTTTGCATTCTCTTTCTTCAATGACTCATTCTCATCATACAATTCTTTCATCCTCAGTTCCCTTTCTACAAATGCGTCAAAATATCTCTGCAATTCGCTGTTTTTCTGCTCAAGCTCACCAGTCCTCTCTTTTACCAGATCTTCAAGTTCTATATGGTATTTTTTAAGTTCCTCACGAGCTCTTTTTTTATTCGTAATATCATTGAATGTAACAATGAGGTTATCAGTAATGAACATGGCATAAAGTTCACATATCAGAACAGAGCCGTCACTGCAGGTTACATTGAATTCTCCGGCATTTACATAAGTTTTTGATCTCTTGGCTTCCTCTAGAACAGATCCCCATCGTTTAATCACTCCCTCCCTGTAAACAGGATCGGGGTAAGCTATCCGGTACCACTCGGATGTGGTAGGAGCAGTATGGCCGAAAAGGTTAATAGCGCTTCGGCTCCAGTAAAAAATATTCTCATCTTTCAGATCCACCATTGCGCTGGGAAATGGTGAAGCATCAAAAACTTTAAGCAGCTTTCTTTCCCTTTTTTGAATTTCCGACTCCGCTTTTTTAATTTCAGTCAGATCTATTGTCTGAACGATCACATTCTTTACATTTCCCCGATCATCAAGGATCGGGGTGAAAATAGAATTGACGACCTTATGGACAGCTTTTTCAACTGAGAAATGTTGCACCTCACCAAAATTGTAATCAATCACAATGCTGGCTGCTTTCCCTTTTTCGAAAACAGTTTTCAATTCCGGAATAAATCCTGATTTTATTAATACCTCATCTTTGAAAAGATTGTACTTCCCGACAATCTCTTCTTCTTTTGCGCCAAAAAATTCCAGACAGGCCGGATTGGTTCTGACAGCCGTCCCTTCTTCATCCGAGATCCAGGTGCTGAGCGCACTGCTCTCGATGATCTTGTCAATGAACTTATTTTTGTCTTCCAGCTGTACTATATGGGATTTAAGTTGTTGCTCTATTGCTTTTAATTGCTGGTTGGCAGCCCTTAATTGCTGTTCACTGGCCACCAGTTGCTGGTTGGCAGCCCTTAATTGCTGTTCACTTGCACTCAATTGCTGGTTAGCAGCTTTTAATTCCTCCTCTGCGCTCTTCCGTTCTGTAATATCCTGAAAAGAGCCGGAAATACTAACCACCTTTCCATCTTTAAGTTTCGGATGTGCAATGGCCTGCACCCATTTTTTATTTCCCCTGGCTGTGGTTACAATCCACTCCTGAGAATACGGTTCCCCTTTCTGAACTGCAAGTCCAACAGCTTCTTCAGCCATCGGGCGAAAGGACGGATCCACAAAATCCAGCCCTTCAGGTACCTTGGGAGCCCCGTGATCAAGATCTATTTCGAGTATCCTGAAGACCTGATCTGTCCATTTTTGCTCCATTGTAACCGGATCAAATATCCAACCTCCAATGTTTCCCGTTTCCTCAGTTTCATTCAATAGATCCTTAATCCGGACAAGCTCTGCTTCAGCATTTTTCCTGTCTGTGATATCTATAATAATTCCCGAGACTTTAGTTACTTGACCCTGTATATTTTTCTCAGCGACTGCCATGGAATGGATAGTTTTTTTTATCCCCTTGTCCCTTGTAACAATATCAAACTCCAGATCATATTTTTTATCCCTTTCAATAAGATCTATCAGTGCGCAATGCACCCGTTCCCGTTCAGGGATACAGCTTTCCACTTCTTCTGTTGTAAAACTAAAAGCATCGTTATCCAATCCGTAGATCCTTCTGGCTTCGTCCGAACCCCAGAATTTGTCAGTCTCTAATTGATATTCCCAATTCCCCACGTGACCGATCGCCTGTGAGTCACTATATCTTCTTTCAGCAATTTTTAAAGATTCCTCTGTCTCCCTTAATTCAATCATACGCCCCAGATATTGTGCTGATCTCTGCAACTGCTTTTTGGCAAGTTCGATAACAAAAGGTGGACGTTTCTGATAACGTTTGGATTCCCGCAACAATTCATCAACAGGAATTTTATATTTATCTGACAAAATTTTAAGATCAGCCATTTCCCGAGGTGGAGCGCCGTATCCGAAATTAATAGCACCCTTAATTTCCCCGCCTGTCCGGATGGGAACTGCAAAAAGATTGATCCCCCCCTCACATTGAATATCCACCGGCAACCCTGTATCGATTGCTTTTTTAGAAGCATCTTTCCAGCATGATTCATGACACAACCATTTCCCGCTATTCAGAGCAACGACATTATCATCTGTTTTACAAAGTTTTCGGGATGCGGAATCCATTAATTGACACCACCCGGAGACAAACAAGCCGAGCGCATAATCACCATTTAGTTCATAAATTGCTGATGATGTTTCAAGCAGGTCAAGATAATCAGATACAATATTTCTTAAATGCTCTTTCCCCACCGAACCCAGGATCAGACCGCTTTTATTAAGCTCACTGAGATCACCATACTCAGGAAAATATTCAGATTCATTTTTAATAGGTTTATCCGATAACATCCATTCGATCTGAAGAAGATCTTTTTCAAGTGCTCTCTTTGCTTCCCTGGCCGCCTTTAATTCCAGAGCAGATGAAATCACCTGAGACAGCCTTTTGATATTGGACGGGGTCTTTATCACATAATCAAATGCCCCCTGCTTCATAAGGTCAACCGCAATGGATTCAGATCCCGTTCCGGTTACGATGATCACCGGCACATCGGGATCAAGCTCATGAGTTTTCTTCATGACCTCTGATCCCTCAAAACCGAGAATATTAAAATCTGACAGCACAACATCAAATTGGGTTTTTCCTATCTTTTCTTCAAATTCTTTTTTTGACCCAATTACGGTCAAATCAAACCCTCCATGTTCTTTTACAAGCGAATCTGTGACCAGAGCCCGGTCCATCGGATTGTCATCCACATACAGAATCTTAAATTTTTTATCTGACATTTTATTTCTCTGACTCCGTTATTTGTTCTAATTTTCTCTTTAACGATTCGTTCTCTTCAAACAGCTCTTTCATACGGAGCTCCCTTTCAACAAAGGCATTAAAATACCTTTCCAATTCTGCATTCTTTTCTACCAGTTCCTTTGTTCTTTCCCTAACCAGTTCTTCCAGATTGGATCTGTATTTATCCAGTTCTTTTTCTTTCTGTTTTCGATCTGATATATCCCGGAGCGTGCCTATTATTTTCGTTAATTCTCCCGGATCTTTTCCCCACAATCTTGCAGAAATGGAACAGGGGATAATCGATCCGTCACTATTTTTTAACGAAATTTCATAATCATTGACATAGCCGGTATTTTGTAACTTCTGAAGAAATAATTCCCGTTCCTCAATGCTTGAATAAAAATCCAGAAGATTTTTACCTATCATATCCTCCCTTTTATATTGGCCTCTTGAGAGATTTAGAACTGAAGGACTTACATCCAGAACAATTCCATCAACAGATACTTCATAAAAAACATCGATTATATTATCAAAAATCACCCTTAATTTTTCTTCACTTTCCAAAATTTATCCCTAAATACCCGAAGGAATTTTTTTTATCCCTTTTTTTTTAGCTATGCCGTGAATATGGAAAGTTTTTTTCCATTGCTCATCCGGTATTCAAATTTCTGTCACTTCTCTTCACAAAATCGCTCTATCTACGTGATATCAGTATTAAGTGCAAGGATCCACTTTACCACCTTTCCCATTGCCTCTCCCACCCCCCCTTTCCCCCGAGAATTTACAAATTCACATCCCCCATCTTTATCTGTTATATAAATTCCCGCAGGCATTTCTTCTAGCAGCGCCCGGAATTTCTCTTCACTTTCAGCAAGCTTTCTTTCTGCACTTTTTCTTTTCGTGATATCAATATTAAGTGCAACTGGATCATCTCCTCTTTGTCCAATACAGGTTGGGCATCTTCAGTGCTTTTTATGGATCCTCTCAATACAGCCGCGCTTACTAAAGGTTGGGAGTACTTTTCTTTGAATACAGAGATCGATTCTTCAGTAAGAAATTCAGTGATATGCTTTCCAATAAGATCGGAAATCTCATATCCCAGCATTCTGGCAGTGCTGGGACTGCAATTAATAATATTCCCCTTTTTATCAAGTACTTCTCCTCCATAGGGAAGAGAATTAAACAATAATCTATATTTTTCTTCACTAGTGTTATCCACATTAAGATTGTCTTTGTCCTGAAAATTTTTTTTTTGCATTTGAACTCCTATTATTTAGGTATAAGTTAAATATATATGTTAAAAAAATAATTATTCAATTAAATCCCAGATCACTCTCTGTTATTCATCTATGATTAATAGAATTTTTTCCCAAAAAAAGAGAGAATTTCCCCTGAAAAATGACTATATTGAAATATATGGGAATCAAGATCAAAGAATAACCATGAACGAGATGGAATTGCTTGTCAATATTGCAAAACGGGACAGGCTTTAATAAGAAAAATATTTAAAGTGAGTCCGGGTACGTTCAAAAATCAATACTCTCAATTGTTCTTTGGTTAGATAAATTCAGATAAATCATTCTGACAATTATCAGGATTTGTTTTCAAGCTCTTTTATTTTGGCCCGAAGTTCATATATTTTCAGTTCCCTTTCCATAAAAAGTTTGTTGAACTTTTCAAGTTCCAGTTCCCTCTCCTCAAGATTCTCAGTTTTTGCTTTAACCATCTCTTCCAGATAAATTTTGTTCAGCTCAAGTTCCTCTTCCGCCATTTTTTGTGAACTTATATCCGTGTGGGTGCCTACAATCCTAACAGATCCTGTTTCACTATCAAAATGGCTTTTGCTTTCACGAGAATATCAAGGAAAGAACCCTCCCTTATGCTTCATTTTAATTTCGATCTCCGAGCGTTCCCTTTTCTTTTCTATAAGATCCCGTGCATTTGCCTGAGCTTGGACAGATCATCAGGATGGGTAAGATCATCGATAACTGAATTTCATCTTTGATCTATCCTCTTCAAATCCAAGCATATTTTTCCATGAGGGGAGAATTATATCTCTTCTGTTTTTAGGTTCATATCAAATATCCGTTTAGCGAAGCTGTCTGGCAAGATCAAATTCTCTTTACTTTTCGGACAAGTACCGATCTCTTGTTTTCCTGAGGGATACCCGCCTGTTCTCCAAAGGGCATCGCTACCTCTCCGTCATCCTTTGTAAAAATCAACGGCTTATTCGCCAGTCCCACACTCCAACCCTTTTTTGTCTATAATAAGAGGAGAGAACATTACATTTTTCAACTCGACATGGCCGGAAGGTATATATCCAACCCATTTACTGTTCATAAAATCATTATCGAAAACCACTTCAGCTTTCCGGTATGACTCTTCACGAAGACCCCTAATAGGCATTGGCAAATCCGGGTTCCACACTGCAGGGGAGCCCGCCATCTTCCAGGAATTTTAACACCTCATTATCTTTCTCCGGTTGAACTCAAAGGGCTACATATCCAGAAACGGCCCCTGTAGCTTCTCTGCAAGCATCAAATATTCCTCGTGCAGCTGACTCAAAATCATCACATTCTATGACAGACTGGGAAGCCCTTAACAAACTCCTGGTTATAACTATCTGGTGGTTGAGTTTGTCTTCTATATCCCGAACAAATGGTGTGGAATGGCCCATTTTTTCTCCTTCAAAATCTTTTTATCTTTCCCGGAAAAGTCTCTCTCAATTCACTTGGGATAATTATACATATAATAAAAAATATTTCAAAAAACACATATTTACAACCATCTCAATTGTGAGCCCTACACAGTATTGTAACGAGCAATGAATTGGTGTAGAATATAACAATAATGGTGCTCAAATGAAAGAGATTGAATTGTATTACGGAATTGTTTGTCCGTATTGTAAAACGGCAAAATCATTAATAAAAAAAATTATTAAGGAGAATCCGGGGAAGATCAGCTATAAGCAAACTCTGATCAGTTCGCCTAAGGGAATGATAAACAGATATAAACTGGGGATCACTTCAGTGCCTACCGTATTGATAGATGGAAAAATTGTATTCAGAGGCCTTCCCGAAGAGGAAGAGCTGAAAGAGGAATTAGATTTACTTTAAAAAGGAGAAAAAATGAGCAAACAAACAATAAGATCAAGATGTCCTATGGGAATTCCAGCTGGAATTTTAGCAGTTCTGATAGGACTTACAGGAATAATTTTAGGTGCGGTCCACAAAGAACTTACAACAATTCTTTTCGGTGTATCACTCTTTCTGATTGGCGGACCTTTAGCCAGCATCACAATGATGATTCATGCTGCAAACGACCGAATCGAAGAATTGGAAAAAACAATAAAAAAATAAAAGTTGTAAAAATTTATTTTAAAATCTGATATAAAGACTTACACTTTCCCAATCTTCCCGTTTGCCTAAAATACAATTATTTTATATTCTCTATTGATGAAATCCAGGAGAAATTACGCCACCACTTTTATGGGCTTTCTGGCTATATTATTCTGGAGTACCACCGTTGCTTTTTCCAGAAATATTATAAAAGTTATGGGTGTCCTAAATTCCGGCTTTTTCATTTTTTTTGTCAGCGGGAGTCTGTTACTGATCATAGAATTTGTTAAACATAAAAATAATTTTGTTAATACAATAAGATCAATTCCTTCTGAATATTTTTATAAAGTGGGACTATTTTTTGTAAGCTATGTGGTGCTTTTCTATTTTGCATTAGGCGGGGCAAAGTCTAAAGAAGCCGTATTGGTGGTAGGACTGCTCAATTATTTATGGCCGGCATTTTGTTTTATTTTTTCGATAGTCATTCTTAAAAACAGATCACATAAATTACCACTAATAACAGGTATATTAATCTCCTTTGCAGGTACCATTCTTGCCCTAACCGGCACAAATACCTTTAAATACATCCTGATAAAGCAAAGTATCGGTCAAAATATTTTCCCATATTTACTGGCATTCTTGGCTGCTGTCTCCTGGGGAGCCTACTCTAATTTAACCAAAAAATATCAATTTGAAAATGATGCTATTGCATTACCGCTTCTATTCTTAATTTCATCTCTATTAATTTTTATTATAATCGTACTGAATGGTGAATTAAAAAACCTGAATTTTATTTCTGATCTCTCTCCATCCCGATTTATTGAACTCATATATCTCATACTCTTCCCCTCCACCATATCCTACTTTTTCTGGGACCGGGCAATGAAAAAAGGAGACAAAAGCTGGTTGTTTCTTTTTCCTATTCAATCCCCCTTCTTTCAACACTCACCACGGGCTTTGTTTTAGACGTGAAGATAAGTTCAAATATAGGGTTTTCTGCGCTCTTGATAATAATCGGTGCAATTTTTTGCAACAAGGGAGTTATGGAAGAAAGGTAACCATTTAATATTCTTTATAAAATCAAAAAGTGAAGCACTCCGGCATCAACATTGTTGTCATTTTTTGTTTTGTGATCATTATGCATATTCATTCTATTTGCGATCGAAATTTAGGGTCAAATAAATACTGATGGCATTGATTGAGGCCGGGGTGACACCGGGGATATCGAGAGCTTCATTTAAGGTTATCGGAAGTTTTTTCTTAAGTATCTGGATTACTTCAGTAGACAAGCCGTCAATTTTTTCATATTCGATATCTCCGGGTATCTCCACCTTGTCAATATTGTCAAGCCTCTTTATATTATCATTCTGTATCTTTATATATCCCTCATATTTTACTTCCGCTTCTATAAAAGAAATGTCTGAGAACGAAAGCTCATCTTTATCCTCTTCCCCGACGATTTTTTTCCCATACAACTCCTGAACTTTCTCAAAATCATTCTCAGGCATCTTAAGAAGATGAAATAAGGTTTGAGATTTTTCTTTAAAAATTGTTTTTTCAATTTTTAAATTTTTAATTATTTTATCTCTTTTTTCAGATCTTTCCACTATTTTTTTATAAATAGTTTCATCTATGAGGCCGAGTTTTCTCGAATATCCGGCAAGTCTCTCAAAAGCATTGTCCTCTCTCAGCTGGAGCCGGTATTCCGCTCTTGAAGTAAACATCCGATAGGGCTCATCAACCCCCTTTTTTACAAGATCATCGATCAATACTCCTATATAGGCCTCACTTCTTTTTAAAACAAACGGATGTTCGCCTTTGAGCTTCAAAACCGAATTAATCCCGGCTATCATTCCCTGGGATGCAGCCTCTTCATACCCGGAAGTACCGTTCACCTGACCGCAAAATACAGACCGGAAATATTCTTTGCTTCAAGTGTCTTTTTGAGCTGGGTCGGAAATATGGCATCATATTCTATAGCATAAGCAGGCCTCATCATAACAGCCTTATCAAGTCCGGGAATCTGCTTTAAAATTTTTTTTTGTACTTCAACGGGAAGACTGGTGGACAAACCGTTCACATACACCTCTTTGTTATCAACCCCCTCCGGTTCCAGATAGAAATGGTGCCGTTCTCTGTGAGGGAACTTTACTATCTTATCCTCGATCGAGGGGCAATACCTTGGGCCGATCCCTTCTATCTTACCTGAATAAAGAGGAGAGTGGTGGAGATTATCTTCCAGGGTTTTCCGAACCCCGGGATTTGTATAGCCCAGATAACAGATTATTTTATTCTCAGGTTTTTTTACAGTAAACATCGAGAAAGGATTCGGATTTTCATCGCCCGGCTGAGGTTCAAACGGGGAGTAATCGATCGAATCAGCATGGATTCTCATAGGAGTACCTGTTTTCAAACGTATCGTTTCAAATCCAAGATCTTTTATATTCTCTGCAAGATGTGTTGAAGCAGGCTCATTGCTCCTTCCGGCCTCGATCACAGTTTCCCCGATATAGATCTTTCCATTCAAAAATGTGCCGGAGCCAATTATCACGGCATCACCATCAATCATATTACCCTCAAGAAGAGTTACACCGGTAACCTTCCCTTTTTCAACATTAATACCGGATACTATCGACTGGTAAACAGACAGATTTTTACATTTTTCAAGAAACGCCTTAGTGTAAGATCTATATAATATTTTGTCGTTCTGGGTCCGTGTAGCTCTTACTGCAGGCCCTTTGCTTCTGTTTAAAGTCAGAAAATGGATACCCGTTTCATCAGCAGCTCTCGGCATAACCCCGCCAAACACATCTATCTCTTTTACCAGGTGCCCTTTTGCAATCCCCCCTATAGAAGGGTTACATGACATCTGGCCGATTGTTTCCATATGTGTTGTAACAAGAACGGCTTCAGCACCAAGACGGGAAACGGCATATGCAGCTTCAATACCCGCATGACCGGCTCCAATTATTATTATTTTCATTTTCCTATACAAAAATCCGAGAAAATCTTTCCCAGAATTTCATCATTTGTCACTTCTCCGAGAAGCTTCCCGATACCGTTTATCGATGATCTTATCTCTTCAGCTATCAATTCAATGTCAGAACCTTCTGAAATAATCATCTCTTTTACTTTATCAATATTTTCTGATATCTCCTCAAGGATCTTCCTTTGCCTCTGGTTTACACTGATCTCCGCTCTATACTCTCCAATATTGGTGATCACAGAAGATATAAAATCGTAGATTTTTTCCATTCCTGTATTTTTAGAACTGAAAGTTTTAACAATTCACAATTTTCGAACTCTTCTTCAGCAGACATTATGGCTATCATTGTTCCAATATATCCGATTTATTTATTAAGATTATTTTTTTTTACCTTTAATCAGTTCATATATGATCCGGTCATTATCATCTATACCCGCAGAACCATCCAGTAGAAAAATAACCGCATCAGAGTTTTCAACAATATCCATACTTCTTTTTATTCCAAGTTTTTCAATATCATCTTCTGAACCGGAATTAATACCGGCAACATCTGTTAACTCTACAGGATATCCTTTAATAAATATTTTCTCTCTGATAAAATCCCTTGTTGTCCCCGGGATCGAAGAGGTTATCGACCTGTCTTCAAGAAGTAAAGCATTGAATAGTGAAGATTTTCCGACATTTGCCTTGCCTACAATCACGACCTGAAGCCCTTTGTCAAGAACATCATTAAATCTGTAACTGGATATTATCTTGTCAATTCTTAGTTTTGAAGATTCAAGCTCAGGAGTAAATTCAATTGTTTCAAGTGACTGATCCTCCTGAAACTCGATAATACTCTCAATCTTAACTGCAAGTCCTATTAACTCATTTTTCAGTTTCCCGAGGAATGCGGACAATTTTCCTTCAAGATTTCCGAATTTCATTTCCGCATAGTACTTTGAATTTGCATTTATCAGCTCATTTACCGACTCGGCCTGAATAAGGTCTATCTTTCCATTCTTAAATGCCCGGAGAGTGAATTCCCCGGGAAGTGCTTCCCGTGCCCCATTTCCAAAGATCTGTTTTAGTACAGATTCAGCAAGAAAAGGGTTGGAGTGGATCGATATTTCAACCACATCTTCACCAGTATATGAGTTAGGAGATTTGAAAAAAGTGTATATACACTCTTCTACTCTTCTGTCCGAATCTAATATATAAGAGTGATAGGCATTCCGGTCCCTGATTTTCCCGGGAACATTTTCAATAACCTTTCTTATAATATCCTTTGTGAGATCTCCCGAAATTCGGATTACAGCAATCCCCCCCCTTCCTGCGGGAGTTGAAAGGGCTGCAATAGTCCCTCCGTCCATTATCTCTTTTTGATCGTAATGGTTTTCAGGAAAGAGTCCCCTGAGCTTGCAGATTCAAGATCAGAATATTTATTAATTATCATGTGAACAACTCTTCTTTCAAAAGGGTTAAGGTCCCTACTGTAATACGTTTCCCATTCTTCCTGATAGATTTTGCATGCTGATGTGCAATACGGCTCAGTTCCTGTTCTCTCGATTTACGAAAATTCTCACACTCACAATAGATCTTCTTACCAACCACCTCTCCAAAGAGTCTGTTGAGAAGATATTGGACAGCATTCAGCAGATTTCCGTTCTTATAAAGTAGAAGCTTGTAATCTTTTCCGGAAAAATTGACAGAAACAAATCCTTTCCCGTCCGCTACTTTGAACTCCAGATTTAATCCCATCTGCTCTATCATAGATTTGATAAAAGTTGACAATTCCTTGTCATCCGCTCCTGCAAAAGGCCAGGCATTTATATGAATTTTCCTCTGTTTAAATCCGAAGTATTGTGTTTTTTCAGTAATGATCTCGTATCTCACATCTTCTTCGCTCACATTGAACTCATCAGCTGCTTTAAGCAGTGCTTCTTTTAAAGATGCTGAGCTAAATTCCTTTTTCATTTATCAGGCACCTCTTTTTTTTCTCTTAAGCGTTTTCAGTTCCGCCTCTTCACGTTTCTTTTCACTGAATATTTTTTTGTTGATAATATGCTGCTGACCTATCTGAAGCAGATTTGAAATAAACCAGTAGAGGTTAAGTCCGCTTGAAAAGTTCATGAACAGGAACACCATCACTACCGGCATTATGTACATCATTTTCTTCTGTGAGCTGTCAGCTGTTGTCGGAGACATCTTCGATACTATTATCTGTGTAATTCCCATGAGGATTGGCAGGACATAAAAAGCATCCTTGAGAGAAAGATCTGTTATCCAGAGCATCCATGGTTCATGACGAATGCTGATTGATGTCTGAAGAAGTCTGAACAGACCGAAGAAAACCGGCATCTGAAGCAGCAGCGGTAAACATCCGCCTGCAGGATTGACCTTCTCGCTTTTATACAGGGCCATGGTTTCGACATTCATTTTCTTTCGCTGTTCAGGGTCTTTAAGGTTTTTATATTTTTTCTTTATTGCTTTTATTTTCGGCTGAAGTGTCTGCATCTTCGCCATTGAAACACTTGATGCATAAGTAAGGGGGAATAACAGGATCTTAATAAAAAATGTAAAGACCACAAGGGCCCAGCCATAGTTAGGAATATATTGGTGAATAAAAGTTAACCCCTTCAGCATAACCTTTGCAATGGCTCCAAATATTGCCCAGCCATAGTCTATTACTTTATTTGATTCCGGAAATATCGATTCAACTTTTTTCAGTTCTTCTTCATCTTTGGGTCCGAAATAAACAGATACGGGATCGGAAAATGTAATAAAGGAATAATCTTTCTGAACCCCTTTTTCACCTGCAGTCCTGACCGTATAATATTTCAGAGGTGAATCTCTGCACGTCTGTCTTTATCAAAGCGGCAAAATAAGGGCGTTCATAAGCTATCCAATAGTAAAATCCTCCGAAGCTCCCTTCGCCACTCTCAATACCTTCTGCGACTTTCTGCCTCTTAACCGATGAAAATTTAAGATCCTCAATGTCTGTCCCATTATACCCTTTCAGTATAAGGCTTGAACCCTGGGCTCTCTCAGGAAGGATATTATTCTCAAGATCGGGGCCGAAGACTACAGGGGCGTCGATAACTGTGCCGTGTATGATCACAACAATTTTCATTCCAATCACATATGAATCATTTCTGAACGAGAATCTTTTTTCCACCGAGATATTCTGAGCAGTATTTGAATATTTAAAAAAAAACGATCTCATTGGTTTCTGCTTTCAGTAACAAAAACATTATCTTCAGGCCTGTATATCCGAACAGGTTTCTGTTCAATTCTTTAATAAATTCTTCCTGTCCAAATACCGAAAAGTAAAACGGGAGATATTTGTCTCCTCCAAACTCTTTTTTAACCTTTTCCGAAATAAGATTAAGAGGGTTCTTGTTATCATCTTTATATTTTTTCAGAGTAAAAGATTTAAGGCCGCCGCCTCTATTTGTAAAAACAGCATGAAAAAGGTTTGTCTTCAATAACTATATCCTTTTCAACATCTCCAACTACATCAGAAGTCACAGGTTCCAGAAGTGTTTCTTCCCTTCACTACTTCCTTTTTTTCCTTTGAAAATATATCTGACAAGCTTTTGAGCCACCTTCATCGACCTTTTCTGCTACAACCGGAGGAAGTTTTTCTGTCACCGTCCCGGATTGGACAGGGGTGGTTGATTTTACTACCGGCTTAGGCATAAAAAGATATTGATACAATGTAATTACAACTATCGACAATACTATGGCGAGAATCAGCTTTTTTGTGTCCATTTTATTTTCACCTCAAATTTTTCAGGTACATGATCCACTCCTCCCGGATGAAAGGGATGACATTTAAATATCCTCTTAGTTCCGAGATAGAGTCCTTTCAGAACCCCGAAGTTTTTTATTGATTGCATCGTATATTCAGAACAGGTCGGATAGAACCTGCAATTATTCCCCAGATGAGGGGAAATATATTTTTTATATCCTTTTAAGATAAGAAGGGCTGTCTTTTTTATCATTTATCATTTATTTTCAATAGGGTTTCAACAAATAATTTTTCAATTTTATCTGAATCTGACTTTGAAAATTTTTTCTTCATCAGAATCCACAGATCGTGACTCACTTCTAGTTTTTTATTCTGACTGTATAAATCCCTCCCTCTACCAGCGCAGCGGCGCACACAGCTTGCCAAGCTCCTGTTCGGCGCCAACCACGAGGTCAACCGCCGCCCCGGCACCGAGAATGTGCTGGAAATCGTCGGCCTGGGCAAAGCCTGCCAAATCGCCGCCCGCGATCTGGACAAGAACACTGCCCACTTTCACGAGATGAGCGAGCGCCTCCACGCGGCCTTGCGCGAGGATTTCGATGAAGACCGATCCGCTCAGACGGCCACCCTGAGACTGCGCCTGCCCAATACCCTCATCGCTCAGCTTCCGCGGCGTTGAGGCCAACACGCTGCTCGCCGAGATCAGCGATCAAGTGGCCGCCTCGGCCGGGGCGGCCTGTCACGCCGAAAGCGTTGACGTCTCCACCGTGCTGGAGGCCATGCGCCTGCCCCGTCGAATGGGCTATGGGCACGGTGCGCTTCTCAGTCGGGCGCGGCACCACCGCCGACGAGATTGACCAGGCTGTGCAGACCATCAGCCAGGACGCGGTGCGAACGCCTGCTGCCGCACGGCGCGGTTGCCGCCGCCTGTGCTGGATGTGGACGAGAAAGAAATCAAGCTGACCCATTACACCCACGGGCTGGGCTGCGCCTGCAAGCTGCGTCCTCAGGCCCTGGAAGAAGTGCTGCAAACCCTGCCCAAAAGCATTGACCCTGCCGTGCTGGTCGGGGCAGAAACCGCTGACGACGCAGCCGTATATCGCATCAGCGAGGATGCCGCCATTGTGCAGACCGTGGACTTCTTCACCCCCATCGTCGATGACCCCTACTGGTTCGGCGCCATCTCGGCCGCCAATTCGATCAGTGACATCTACGCCATGGGCGCCCGTCCCCTGTTTGGGCTGAATATCGTCGGCTTCCCCTCCAACCGCCTGCCGCTGAGGGTGCTGAAGCGCATCCTGCAAGGCGCGCTGCAGATAAGGCCGCCGAAGCCGGCATCAGCATGATCGGCGGCCATACCGTGGACGACACCGAACCAAAATTCGGTCTGGCTGTGACCGGCATCGTTCACCCGCAGCAGGTGTTGCGCAACAGCACCGCCCAACCCGGCGACGCCCTGGTGCTGACCAAACCGCTCGGTATGGGCATTCTGGCCACTGCCGCCAAACGCGGCCTGGCCTCGGAAGATGAAATCATGGGAGCCATGAATCACATGGCCGCCCTGAACCGTGGAGCTGCCGAAGCCATGCTGGCCGTTGGCGCCAACGCCTGCACCGATGTGACCGGCTTTGGGCTGCTGGGCCACCTGCACGAGATGGCTGCCGGGCAGCGGCGTGGATGCCCGCTTTCGGCCAGCGCCGTACCGATCCTGGACTCAGCCCGCCGTCTGGCAGGCGCGGACGTGATCCCCGGCGGCACAATGGACAACCTGGCCTATGTCCGTCCGCATGTCACCTTTGCCCCCTCCCTGGACGAAACCGAACAACTGCTGCTGGCCGATGCCCAAACCTCCGGCGGCCTGCTGATCAGCCTGCCCGAAGAGCGAGCCGGGAGATTGTTGAAAGAACTGAAAAACCGCGGCATCCAAAATGCAGTCCAGATCGGGCGCATCACCGCTTCTGGCGGCGGCCGCATCCGCGTGGACGCCTGACTTCTATTAATCTACACGCAGCCCGCCAGACTCAACTGCTGTCTGGCGGGCTGACATTCACACTTCATCCTGATCCGGGCGGGGTTACCTCCCCTTGCGAACGGGGAACTGTACTTCCGTCACGTAACCCTGCGGCTCATAGGGACTCAGCTTCTGGTCATATTCCAGCGGGTCCTGATCCGGGTTGCCCGGGCACTGCCAGTAGATCTCCCGGTCTGGCCCAATGATGGTATACCCATTCTCATCAATCCATTTCAACAGCACATCATACGTGCCAGGCAGGGTTTCGTATTCTCCTCTATGGATGATGCAGGCCGCGGTTTCAATACCTTCCAGTACCTTGACCTTGACCCGCTCGCTCTCCGGCAAGCTGCCGTCAAACGGCGTTACCACTTCCAGTTCAACATTTTCCCTGCGGTATTCGCCGCTATGGTCCAGCACCACTGAGGGGCCGCTGGCTTTCATCCCATGCTGCCGGAAGTACCTCCCCATTTCATTCCACAGTTTTCCCTGCGCCCCATAATGATTAAACCACATCGCGGATGGATGCTGCCTGCATCGGCTCCACTTTCTTGATCACCACTTCCTGTTCCATGATCAAATTCTCCTTTTCAATCTGCCTCAACCGGACCTCCACCCGCTCCAGACGCTGCTGTGTTTCTTTCATTTGCCGTTGCAATTCTGCCTTGCGCATACGCAGCATGCCCTGCATTTCCTCCAGCGTGAGGCCTTCATCCAGCATCTGGCCAATCTGTTCCAGGGAAAACCCCAGATCTTTCAAGGCCAAAATGCGGTTGAGCCGCGACAGCTGCGAGACCGCATATAGACGATACCCCGTCCTGTCATCCACCTCAACTGGCCTGAGCAAGCCAATCTCGTCGTAATAGCGCAGGGTCTTGATCGAAACCCGGCTGAACTTTGAAAACATCCCAATACGTAACATCTGCACCTCTCGAGAGAATTGAAGATCTTCAAATCCAGTATACAGCCTCCAGCAAGGGGAGAGTCAAGAGGAAAAATCCTCCGTTTAAATTCACAGGGACAGGCCCGCAAACGCCTGTCCCTGTGAATCATCCCAAGCTGCAGCCCTGCTACAACTCTCCCACACCTTTGAGATAAAAGAAGGTATCCACAACATGGGGATCAAACATAATCCCAGACTGCGCATGAATATATTTCACCACCCGTTCCTCGGGCCAGGCACTGCGGTATGGCCTGTCAGAAGTAAGCGCATCCCAAACATCCACCACAGCAAAAATCCGTGCAGCCAATGGAATATCTTCACCTTTTAATCCGCGAGGATACCCGGTGCCGTCCCAACGCTCATGATGGCAATAGGGAATATCTAGCGATGGGAGTAGATAAGGGATCGAGCAAAGCGTTTCATACGCATATACCGGATGCATGCGCATCGGCTTCCATTCCTCAGTCGTTAATTCCCCCGGCTTCAATAGAATACGATCTGGAATAGCGATCTTGCCAATATCGTGCAGCAAGGCCCCACGGCGAACATGCAGCAGATCTTCTCCTTCCAGGCCCAATTCCAGCGCCAGGCGCACCGTCATCTGGGCCACTCGTTTGGAATGCCCCTCGGTTTCGCCATCACGTAAATCCAGCACCCGCCCCCAGCCTTCCAGTGTGGTATCGTACGCCTCCCGCAGTGCGCGGTTGGCCGCCTCCAGCTCAGACTGTTTTTCCAACAGGCGGCGATAGCGGTTCAGACGTAAAATAGTGCGCACCCGGGCAACCAATTCGTCCGGGTCAATCGGTTTGGTAATAAAATCATCCGCCCCGGCATTCAGCCCCTTCAAGCGGGACTCACGATCATCCAGCGCTGTCACAATCAGGATCGGCACCTCAGCCAGCACAGGATCGCTGCGCAATCGACGGCACACTTCAAACCCGTCCATGCCAGGCATCAACACATCCAGCAGGATCAGATCAGGTTGAATATTCTTAACTTTTTCGAGAGCATCACTTCCCGAGGAAGACAACACTAATTTATAACCGGGCGTTTCAAGAATCATCGCCAGGTGCTGGAGCCCCACCGGATTATCATCAACGATCAGAATTACATTCTGTAATTGCAAATTGCCTCCCAAGGCAAAACGACAGTATTTATATTGTACGGTATTTTTCTGCGTTTACAGGTTCAAGTTCTGTGCCAAAAACAAGTCATATTCAATAGTATGCTATCGATTCGCAGCACTGTCAACTATCCATATGGACGAAGTATCCTTATTCCGGCAAAACGTAATCCAACAATGCGCTATAAACAGCTCGAGGCAACTGCGAACAGTCGCACTGCATCACGCAACCAGCGGTTCCGGGTACGTGCATCCTTCCACCATTAGCCTGAACAATTGAATCATCCAGAAAGTTTTGGTATGTTCCGTCTGGCAGTGAAACTTCAACCTCGCCAGCAGCACCACTCACGTTGAACAGCCCATACAGGCTGCGATTCCCATTGCACCACACCGCCTGAACAACCGGCTCAGCCGCCGTCCACACCAGACAACCCTGCTGCATGGCATCTGATTTCTTTAAATGCATCAAACGGGTCAAAAAATTCTGTTCACAATAATCGTCCCATTCCACCTTATCAATATCAAACAGCGTGGGACAATGCACAGCGCCAGACTCCTGCCCGGCATAGACGAAGAATGCGCCTTTATTGAAAGCCATCAACGCTGTCCAGGCACGTGCCTGCTGAGGTGTTTCAGCCAGCTTCATAATGCGCAGCTGGTCATGATTTTCCACGCAGCGCATCTTGACGAAATTACCGGGGTAAATACAATCCTGATACCGTAAAGCCTCCAGATAGCGGACCACAGGCTCATCACCGCGCACAGCCGCCTGCCAAATCGGCCATATGTCATAGTCATAAGTCAGATCAAATGCTGTGTACAGCTCACTATCCGAAACAGCCGTAAGCCCATGCTGGCGGCGGTGGGCAATGAAAGCCGCATGTACCGACTCGGCCAACCAAATGACGCCGTCCTTAACCTCCGCCACAGCCTGCCGCGCCTGTTGCCAGAAATCCAGCGGCAGCAGCGAAGCCACATCGCAGCGAAAGCCATCCACCCCCAGCCGTACCCAGTCCTGCAATACACGGATCAAATACTCCGACAAGGCCGGGTTTTCAAACTTAAGATCGATCACATCCGACCATTCCGGCACAGTGGTTATTGGCCGCCCTTGCGCATCCTGATGAAACCAATCCGGATGCTCCGCAACCAGAAGCGAATCATGAGCAGTGTGGTTGTAAACCACATCAATCATTACCTTCAATCCCAATTCATGCGCATGATCGATCAATTTTTTAAAATCAGCTTTCGTGCCATATTCCGGGTTCACTTCTTCGTAATTCTGAATGGAATACGGGCAGCCCAAACCACCCTTTTTGTTCAATTGTCCAACAGGATGAATGGGCATAAAATAAATCACATCCACGCCCATTGACTGAATTCGTTCCAGATCTGCATCTACATCAGCAAATGTTCCGTTAATGCCATGATTACGAACATAAACCTGATAAATCACCAGGTTGCGATACTGCAAAGGCGTATTCCAGGCCATACATTCTCCTTAATCGCCCTGATCGCTCAAATGAGTGGACACATAACCAATTTATCCTATTATGCCACAAGCACAATGCAAAATCACCCTTTTTCTGCGTAAAAATCGCGTGTATTCGCCTTTCAATCAACCAACAATAGATGAATCTGAGCTAGAAATCAGGTAAAATACAAAAACAGGTTTTTTTATTTATTTACAGGAGCACGCTATGAGTACTGGAAAACCAAAAAAACAATCCGGGCAAGGCATTGTTGAATATGCACTGATTATGGTATTGGTATCGCTGGTTACTGTTGGATCCATGAGCGCCATGGGCGTCAGCGTGCGTGATGTTTATCAGAATGTCGCTGATGCCTTCAATGGCAACAAAGCTGTGGAAGCACTCCGTAATTTCTATACCAATACATTTGACGAAGATTTGTCCGGCTGGAACACAGCAAACTGGGGATGGTATTTTGGCGGCCGCTGGCGTACCCAGGACGGAAAACTGGTCGGCGACCGTTTTGCAGCCACCTTTTTGGATGATTTTGGACAAGATGATTACACCCTGACAGCAACTGGCGTAAAATTCTATAATGACAAAAAGACGTGGCAAGGCGGACTGCTCTATTTCCGCACCGATCCAGACACACGTAACGGATATGTATTTGAAATTGAAAAACGAAATAATGGTCATGATGCCGAAATCTATTTCCGAAAATGGGTCAATGGCTACCAAATTGATCCACCTCTGGCCAGTGCCCCCATTCCAACCGGTTTCGATTTCAACAATCCAACGGATCTACAGGTCCAGGTTAACGGCGACACATTTACCGCATTTATGGACGGAAATCAGGTACTGCAAACCTCTGATAGTTCATACAAAAACGGCACGGTTGGTGTCGCATCTAACTTGGGCTCCCGTATGGAAATAGATGACATTCAAATTGATGAAATTCCATAAACAACAAAAACGCTGTCATGAATCACTCCCCGAATGATCGGGGAGTTTTTTGTTTACAAACACAAGATTCCATCTCCCTTTCGAATATCCTCATGCTATAATGAATAATGTATTGAAATACCAAATAATTCGCGGAGGAAACACCATGCAAATTACCAACAAACCTTTCAAACATTGTGATATGGTCACAGTTGAAGGACGCGTGGACAGCTCTACAGCGCCTCAACTTGCAGAAGCGCTGGACGCGGTGACAAAGGCGGGACGTTTCAAAATCGTGCTGGATCTGGCAGGCGTCAGCTTCATGTCCAGCGCCGGTCTGCGCGTGCTGATCAATACCCAAAAAACCTGCAAACGCTACAACCGTGGCGAGGTTGTCCTGGCAGCCATACCGGAAAATATTTACGACGCCCTTGACCTGGCCGGCTTCATTCCCCTGTTCAAGGTTTTTGACGATTCCCTTACCGCTGTCGGGAATTTCTAAGAACTTTGCTAAATCCACTCATCCGGGCATCTGCATGTCCGGATGTTATTTATTTAAACACCTCTCCCCTTGCTGATGAATACTCAAACGATTCAGGTTGAGATAATAAACCCTCTGTGCAAATCAGTTTGGGCCCAGCTCACCCACTCCTTAATGTTAAAGAAAAGAACCGGAGCTTTTCAACCCCGGTTCTTCCGGCAAAAAATGAAGTCTGAGCTTTCTCTAGAGGAGAAATTCAAAATATCAGTACCTTCAGACGCATCCGAAACGTCTTCCAGCTTATGGCTCAGACTTCCCCGATAGTCTTGATCAAATCTTTTTTTTCTGACAAAAGAGGTAATGAATTGGAAATAAACCAGATATACCAAATACCCGTTGAAATAAATGTCTAAACAATTCTAATTGCAATTGCCAAAATTTTCAATATAATATTCTATATCAGCTTTTCATCAACATGTAATAAATCTTGGAGGATATCATGCAGCGCAAATGGTTCATTCTACTATT
Source organism: uncultured bacterium (assembly GCA_942492175.1). Classification (GTDB taxonomy): domain Bacteria; phylum Acidobacteriota; class Aminicenantia; order UBA2199; family UBA2199; genus UBA647. Next base: position 2,780 of record CALODR010000009.1, on the reverse strand, counting down.
CATATTTGCTTTGGTAACCCTATCCTGTGGCTTTTTTAGCCGCGACAAGGACAACAGCGAAGTCCCTGCCAGACGCGCCAGTGGCCGTTCGATGCCCCCCAGGCTGAAGTGCAGCATTCAGGACCCGGCTCGCAGAACAGCCAGCTGTCGAACAACCAGCACAGGAAATGGAGGCACCTGCACCTTCCTCCGTCAGCGACGCGCCACAATTCTTCATCGATGAATTTGATGGCGAAACCGCTGACCCCAACTGGTTTGATGAATACTCCTATTGGGTAGATGAAGATGTGGAAGAGGACGATGATGAATATACGCCCTCCTATTCCGTCGAACAACGCCGCGGCGCACTGCGTTTTGAAATCGACAGCCCTTACCTCTACCTGTATCACATCTATGAACCGCATCTCTATGATGATGTGCGTATCGACTTTGAAATCGAAAACAAAGGCGTCAACACCAACAACGTAGGCGCCATCTGCCGCTATACCGATTACGGCTGGTATGAATTCATTACCACCAGCGGCGGCTATTACAGCATCATGCGCTATTATGAAGACGGCAACAAGGAACTTGCCACCGGCGGAATCAAATCCATCCGCTTTGGCACAGAAAAGAAAAACGTTTATACCATGATCTGCAAAGGAAGAACCCTCATCCTTGAAGTCAATGGTGTGGAAATCGCCAAAGTCAAGGATGAAGAAATTCCTGACGCCGGATATGCTGGCATCAATATCTCCTCCGAAAGCGTCGTCCCTGTGCAGGTTGAGATCAACTGGCTGGAAATCAGTCTGCCGGAATAAAAGTTTTGTTCCTTGGCAGCGAAGCACAAAACCCAATACTTTGTTCTGTGCCTCGACAGATTCCTGGACACAAAAACAGGGATAGGCTTGTAATCGCCTGTCCCTGTCCCACTTTATAAAAACACTCACCTAATCACAAAACTGTATGTCTTCCCGCTTTTCCACCACGATCACCGGTGAAGCGCCCAGCCGCCCGACCACCCCCGTGGTCTGTACGCAGCGCCCTTTCAAACTCGCATCCCCCCAGTTATACGCCAGCAGGAAAAACGACCCGGATTCATTGCTGAACAGCATGAAGGATGCCCCTTCGCTGCTGTACGCCTTCGCCAATTCACCATAGACACATATTTCCTGATCAGCATAGCTGTTATTGACCTCAGACCAGAGCAGGCAGCCCGTTGAACCAGCCTCTGTCATCTCTTCTTCCGCCAACACAGCATCTTCCACAATTTCCACCGTGGGGGTCTGATGCATTTCCGGCTCCACTTCCACAACCGCCATTTTCCCCTCTTCCACCTCAAGCATATCCGGCAGGAACAGTACGCCAGCCACCGCCAGCACACCAACCAGGATCATCAAAAACCCGCCCAAACCAGGCAAAAACGCCTGCTGAAATGCCCTGAAAAGGAAAAAAAACATCAACAGCACACACACACCCATACCCACCATGTGTACGATCGACAAAGCGGAAAAATCAAACGCTCGGGAATAAAAAATAGCGCCAACTGCACCAAGCGACAGGGCAGCAAAAAATACCGTATATAAACGCCCCCCCAAAGTGTTTTCACGATACTTTACAGATCTTGCCATAAGATTACCCTCAAAAAATAAATATGAATGCACTCATTATAGAACATTTCAACCGCTCGTGTATAAAAATAAGTGTTATCCTTGCAAATATTGTCCTGAATTCAAAAAAATAATGACAATCACATCGCCAAATTTGCGAGAAAATGACCCAAAATCACCAATTTTTCGCCAATTTCCCTTTTTTCGCTTGACAATGTACGCAAACTCTAGTAAAAATGGGCCATTATGACGAACATTCAATTATTTGCTAAGCGCACCAAGAAGCAATTCCCGACCTTCCCCCCAGGAGGATCGGCTTGTGGTGCTTAAAGAATAACGGATAGTCATATCCAAACAGCACATGCAAGACCTTCCCACTGGGAAGGTCTTTTTGTTTACAAGGAGGTGCATCAAGAAGACGCACAGCACGACCCTGAAAAACCTGTCCATCAGAGCAATTGCTCACATCGTTTGTTAAACACTTTATTTGGAGGATAAAATGAGAAATCACAGATTATATATTTTGACCGCAGTTATTATCGTTTTGAGCCTGGCCCTCGCTGGTTGCAGCTCAAGAACCGAAACCGTCCGCATCGCCACCGACGCCACCTGGCCGCCTTTTGAATACGTCGACGAAGGCAGCAAAGAGATCATTGGTTTTGACATCGACCTGATCAATGCCATTGCTGCTGACCAGGGCATCGAGATCGAAATCGTGCCTGTCGAATGGGATGCCCTCCTCGCTGGCGTTTCCCAGTGCCAGTATGACGCCGCGATCTCAGCCATCACCATCACCGCAGAACGGGCAGAAGTGATGCTCTTCTCTGACCCCTACATCAACGCCGGTCAAATCGTGACCGTTGCTGCTGGCAACACCACCATCACCGGCCCGGATGACCTGGCTGGCCTGGCTGTCGGCGAGATCGGTACCACCGGCTCGATGGAAATTGAAGCTTATGGCGGCGAACTGAAAACCTATGATACCGTCGACCTCGCTTACCTCGACCTGATCAACGGACAGATTGATGCTGTAGTGGCCGACTATCCCACCGCGCTCAGCTTTGTCGGTCAGAGCGATGGGCAACTGGTCAACGTTGGTGACGTCTTCACAGACGAATCCTATGGCATCGCAGTTTGCAACGAGAATACCGACCTCCTCGAACAGATCAACGCGGGCCTGAATGCCGTCAT
>CALODR010000008.1:0-42516 GCA_942492175.1 uncultured bacterium | reverse complement strand
AGGACACTTGCCCATCCTGCTTCTGTTGATAATATTCCCACTTCTGCAAATCAGGAGGACCATGTTAGTATGGGAAATTTTGCCTCCAGAAAGGCTGCCGAAATCATAGGTAATGTAAAATATATACTTGCAATTGAACTTATGTCATCAATCCAGGCACTCGATTTTTATGATAAAAAGAGTTCTCCCAAACTGGAGAATGTAAAAGCCCTTGTAAGACGGAAGGTTCCATTTATACAGCAGGATTCCAGGATGGATGTCCTGTTTGAGTATATTGTTGAGATGATCGACAGTGGAGATCTGGTAAAAGCAGCGGAATAAAATATGGCAATTCTGATTAAAAGGATCGTATCATTTATTGTTTTTCTGTTGGTGGGTTACTATTTTTATAAAAAAGTTATAAAAGGCGAAAGCTTTTTCCGGTCAAATAAGAATAAGAATAGCTTCCCGGAGTCCGGTGAAGTTGAGAAAATGGAAAAGGACCCCGTATGCGGGACCTATGTTCCTGAAAAAACATCATTAAAATTGAAATCAGAAGGAGAGATATACCATTTCTGTTCAGATAAGTGCAGAGATGAATATATTGCAATCCTGAAAAAATAAAGTATTTATCAGATGTTGTACAAAATTCTATGTAAAATAATATTTTACTGATCTGAAAGTTTAAAATCTGCCAGGGTTTTGTATGTGGGACCGGATAGTTTTAGTGTACTGCTGATCAATTGGAATGAGCTTACATCCACTACACCGAAATGATGGTCTGACAGGAGGTGGATCTTTTCACTGAATGCTTCGTCGATCTGTCCATGCTTGTTTCTTCCCAGAGTTATATGAGGAGAAAAGCGGCGTGTTTCTTTGGGGAATCCCAGAGGTTCAAGTGCCGATTCTATCTGATTGAACAATGCTGCCAGTTCTTCGCATGCTCCTATACCGGCCCATAATATTCTCAGATCAAGCCCTCTTCCAAAGCTGCCCAGGCCCTGAAATTCCAGTTTGAATTTCGGAGTTGATACTTTATTCTCTAGTGCATCTATAACCTGATCCTTCCTGTCTGTTTCACCGAGAAACTTAAGGGTAATATGGATATTGTCCTCTTTTACCCACCTGATCTTTGGGGCATCTTTTTTCAGATCTCTGCAGATTTCGCATAAATTTGTTTTTACTGAGTCAGAAAGCTTGATGCCTATGAATAGTCTCACTATTATTAATAATTGTATAAATTTACAAAAAATCAACATTCAAAAGTGGAATGCTACTGAATAATCCCCCGGGACCCTTAGGAAGAGGAACTAAATTTTTTCTAAACGGTGTATTTATTTAAATTTACAAATAATTTCTGTATAATATTTTTTTGTTTATTATCTTAACAATTAAGGAGGACTAAATGTCTATAGTATTAACAGGTGAAGGGCTTACGGTAGAAAAACTGGTAAGAATTGCGAGACACAATGAGAAAGTAGAACTGGGCGCAGATGCACTTGAGAGGATCAAGGTCTGCAGAGCGATGCTTGAGAAAAAGATCGTTGCCGGGGAGATCATGTATGGAGTTAATACCGGGATAGGGGAGTTCTCTGAAGTTGTATTGGATGATGATCAGGTTAAAGATTTTCAGAAATATCTTGTATATAATCATGCAGCAGGGATCGGAGATCCGGCACCGATCGAATATGTAAGGGGTGCCATGGCAGGAAGGATAAATGTGCACGCTCACGGTAATTCCGGTTGCAGGCCGATAATCACCCAGACACTGGTTGAAATGCTGAATAAAGGTGTAACCCCTTTTATTTGCCAGAAGGGTTCGGTCGGTGCTTCAGGTGACCTCGCACCGATGTCGCAGATAGCACTTCTCCTTATGGGTGAAGGTCAGGCATATTACAAAGGTGAACTACTTGAAGGTAAAGAAGCAATGGACAGAGCAGGAATTGAGATTCCCGGACTTGAGGCCCGTGACGGGCTTGCTACAATTAACGGTTCCAATGTCCTGACAGCCATGTCAGCTATATTTGTTTATGATGCAAACAGGTGGCTGAAGCAGGCAGAGATCGCCGCAGCAATGTCTCTTGAGGCCCTGAAGGCGAATATGAAACCGTATACACCGCTTCTTCATGAAGTTAGAGGTTTTAAAGGCGCTGTCAGGAGTGCAAAAGCAATCAGGAAGATGGTTGAAGGGGGAGACCTCGTAGACGGCAGGATCAAGTGTAAGGTCCAGGATGCCTATTCAATGAGATCGACACCTCAGGTGATCGGTGCGGCTCATGATGCCTTGGAATATGCAAAATCACAGGTTGAAATCGAATTGAACGGGGTAGGTGATAACCCGATATTCTTTCCTGACAAGAATCTTCAGTTATCAGGTGCAAATTTCCAGGGTTCACCGGTCTCTCTTCCCATGGATATGGCAGGAGCTGCTATCACTATGGTGAGTGTTATGTCTGAAAGGAGAATGAACAGGCTGAACCATCCTGCATTGAGTGTCGGGCTTCCCGCTTTTCTTACAAAAGGGGCAGGTATGTTCTCGGGACTTATGCTCTCTCAATATACTGCCGATATGCAGATAGTTGAACAGAGAATGCTCTCCGCACCGGCTTCCATTCAATCTATTCCGGCAGCCGCTGATCAGGAGGATTTTGTTTCAATGGGTATGAACACTGCTATCAAGAACTTCCAGATCCTTGAAAATGCCAACGGGATACTTGGAATAGAATTAATGGCTGCTGCTCAGGCCCTAGATTTCAGAGAATTTAATTTCGGAAAAGGTGTTACAAAAGCCAAGGAAGTTGTAAGAAAATATGTTGATTTTCTTGATATAGACAGGCCTCTCTATCCTGATCACACAGCAATGCAGAAGCTGGTGAAATCTGGTGAAATTCTCGAAGTGGTGGAAAAAGAGATCGGAAGCCTGGAATGATCAGAAATTAGAACCTGTATATAATTCCGGCCTGAAGAGTAAGGTATCTGAAGTCAGATTCACTGAATGGATATTTATAGATCACAAAAGTCTGGAAGCCGAAATTTTCGACCTGGAAGAATTTTGCACCTATTCCAACTTCTGCTCCCCAATAATTTTTATCTTCGATACCCGATTCATCATCAGCTTGAAATTTATTATAATTTGCCCCAAGATGGAATACTATCCGCCATCCGTTACTGAGGGTTAAAATATCATAATGCGCAGCTATTGCTCCGCTGTAGGTCAGGAGAGAGTAAGTTTCACTGACATCATTGTCAGATGTCCCTTCCACCATTAAAAATTCATAACTCTGGTGGCCGAAATTTACGGTGAGTGATGGAATTATTGAAAATTTCGAAGTGACCGGAATAATTACACCCGTATTAAAACCTATTCCCAGTTTATTTCTCTTACTTTCCAGAAAATTGTAGCCGCTGCTATTATATATTGTTTCAGTTCTGTTAAAGAAATCGGAAGTTCCGATATTATAGTTAACATTAAACACCATGCCTAATTCTGAAGAAAAAACCGGAAGTGAGGCAAGTGTAAAAACCAGTAAAATGATCACTTTTTTATTCATAAAAAACTCCTTAATAATTCAATGATAGATTATATACGAACTGACCGTTCAATAAGTTCAAAAATTTTCCCATTTCAGAAACCTTTTTCTATGCCTAACGTATATTTAAATATTGTTTAAGTTTTTCTCAACAAGGAGGACTCTATGAGAAGATTAATATTAGCAATAGCCGCTTTTGCAATTCTTTTTTTAATTTCAGGATGTAAAACATCTGAATCGAATGTCAATGACTATCAGGTAGTGTCAGTATCCGGATATTCTTTCGCTGATATTGGAGATGATGGACTGACAAGTATTAACCTGTTTTTCTCAGTAACAAATAAAGGAAATTCAGTTGCCACTATTACAGGCTGGAAGTTCAGAGTTATGCACGATATCGTCACTCTGGTTGAGATCGATAATAATAATTATAACAATTATAATCTTGAGATATCCGGGAATATGTCCGTACCGGAAGATGATGTGACAGAAATTTATATCAACACGCCGCTCCCATTTGCGGCCAATGCTGTTTCAAATGATATGTTGGGATTTGATCCTTATACCCCTACCGGTATCATCCTTGACCTTCAGATAACAGATGATTCGGGAAATATATATTCTGTTACCAAGAGGGGCACCTATACATATGAGAAGGGTTTGTTTGACAGTGACAAATATAATATTCTCGGAGACTGGCAGCTGAACAGGACAATTAAAGGTGATGTAAAGGCTGCACAGAAGATCACATTTGTCGGGACCAAGACATCGGGAAGTTTTGTTGTCTATAATCTAAGCTCCGGTAAAACCGAAGCATCGGGAAGTTTTGGTGTATCCAACTATAAAGATATTACGCTTTACGGTACAGACGGGACCACATATTGGGGTGAGTTCAAGGGTATTGACGATATGTCCGGGACACTCCTTAAGGGGACCGATACAGGAACCTGGTCCGGAAAGAGATTATAATTTAAATAGATTACGTTATTTATGACAACCTGTGCCGGTACACCCGGCACAGGATGAAAAACCTTCATCTTTAGCAGAAGTATTCAGTTTGCCCTTTTCTCTCATATATTTTGTTTTCACTTTCTTGTAATCTCCAAAGAACATTCCTAAAAGCATCAATGCAAATGCCCCGATCACAAAGAGGGTTATTATTAGAAGTTTTATCATGTTTTTTCTTTATCCTTGTTTCATAATAATATATTAATTATCCCGGCTGTCAACAGGGAAAGAACTGAAAGAGGGTGTCATTATATCCCTATAACCCTCACCGTCTTTAACTATCATATATATGGGTATTGAATTTTTCACTGCAAATTCATAACCCCTCTCGGGTCCCATTACGGTTATTCCCGTTGCAAGAGCATCAGCCTCCATACAATTGTCCATTATCACAGTAACAGAAACCAGTTTGTGAGAGATGGGGTGTCCTGTTTCCGGATCAATAATGTGGGAGTACCTGACCCCTTTATCTTCAAAATAGTTATGGTAATCACCGGAAGTAGCCATTGCTTTATCACCGATGGTAATTATTTTTTTTATTGAATTTGATCCATCGGGGGATAAGACACCAAGTTTCCACTCAACCCCTTTACCGTTCTTACCTCTGACACTGATCTCTCCACCGATCTCAACAAGATAATTGTAAAACCCTTTTGAATCAAGATATTCTGCAACTGCATCTACTCCATATCCTTTTGCTATTCCGGAGAGGTCACAATACAGTTCTTTGACCTCCTTTTTAGCAGAGGGGGGAGATATCCGGACAGTTAATTTTTTATATCCGATTATTTTTTCAGCAGCCTTGATATCTTCTTCTGAGGGTATCCGGACAGGCTTCTTTTCAGGGCCGAACCCCCATAGGTTGATAAGAGGTCCTATGGAAATGTCAAAGGAACCGTTTGTCAGGCTGCTGATTTTTAGTGCAGATGTCAGAACACGGGCAGTTTCATCGGAAATACCGACCCATTCCTCTTCTCCGGCTTTGTTGAAAAGTGATATCTCTGAATCTGTTATCCATGTTGACATCTTCATGTTTAAATCTTTAAGCAGGCTGTTGATCCCGTCCTCTATCTCTTTTACCTTCAGATTGTAGTCACCAAGGAGCAGGAAGTTGTTCTTTACTATCTTAACCGTGAACGTTGTTCCCATTGTATTTCCGGTAATAACAAGCTGGTTATTAACAGGGGCATTTGAGGAGGAACAACCTGAAATAAAAAATAATGCTGCTGAAAGCAGGGAGATCAGGGCACTTTTATATTTCATTTCCATGCTTCTGAGATCCTCTGCGGCGGGTATTAGCCACCGAAATCATCAAGCATAATATTTTCGGGCTCAACTCCGAGATTTTCAAGCATGTCAATAACGGCCGTATTCATCATCGGGGGGCCGCACATATAGAATTCGCAATCTTCCGGAGCGGGATGGTTCTTCAGATAGTTGTCATATATTATCTGATGTATAAATCCGGTATATCCTGTCCAGTTGTCTTCGGGAAGAGGTTCAGACAAACCGATATGCCATTCAAAGTTCTTGTGTTCCTTTGCCAGTTTATCAAATTCCTCGACATAGAACATTTCCCTCAGACTCCTTGCGCCGTACCAGAAAGACATCTTTCTTTTGCTTTTAAGTCTTATCAATTGATCGAAGATATGGGATCTCATCGGCGCCATTCCTGCTCCGCCTCCGATAAATACCATCTCTGCGTCAGTCTCTTTTGCAAAAAATTCACCGTAAGGGCCCGAAACAATGCACTTATCACCAGGTTTAAGATTGAAAATGAAAGATGACATCTGTCCCGGAGGAACATTCGGCATCGATGGCGGTGGTGAGGCGATCCTTACATTCAGAAGGATCACATCTTTTTCCAGGGGATAACTTGCCATCGAATATGCTCTGGTAATATCTTCGGTAACTTTTGATTCGAATTTCCACTGATCATATTTATCCCAGTCACTTTTGTATTCATCTTCAATGATAAAGTCTTTATAACTTAATTTGTGCGGAGGAGCCTCAATCTGAATATATCCTCCGGCACGGAAATCTATCTCCTCCCCTTTCGGGAGTTCGAGAACAAGTTCCTTGATAAAAGTTGCAACATTGTGGTTAGACCGAACTGTACATTCCCATTTCTGAACATTAAAAACTTCCGGGTCGATCTCTATCTTCATGTTCTGCTTGACCGGCACCTGACATGAGAGCCTCACACCCTCTCTTGCCTCTTTTCTTGAAATTATTGATGATTCCGTAGGCAGCAGTTCTCCTCCGCCTTCAAAAACTTTGACCGTACATTGGCCGCATGTACCTCCCCCTCCGCATGCGGAAGAGACAAAAATTTTGTTTTCAGACAATGCATTTAGGAGTTTCCCACCGATAGGCACACTGATACTTTTTTCAGGGTCATCGTTTATAAGTATTTCTACATTACCGGCAGGTACAAGTTTTGATTTTGCTATAAGGATTATCGCCACAAGAAAAAGAACAACGAATGTGAACATCCCAACGCTTATTAATACTAAAGTTATTCCGCTCATTTTCTTCCTTCCTATAATTGAATTCCGGAAAACAGCATGAATGCCATTGCCATCAATCCGACAGTTATGAATGTGATCCCGAGCCCGCGAAGTCCGGGGGGAATATTGCTATACCTCAGTTTTTCCCGAATTCCTGCAAGGACAACAATTGCAAGCGCCCATCCGACACCTGATCCGAGTCCGTAGACAACACTCTCGGTGAAGTCGTATTCTCTCTGGACCATAAGGAGCGATCCCCCGAGAATAGCACAATTAACTGTTATCAGAGGGAGAAAAACACCCAGTGCGTTATACAATTTCGGAAAATATTTGTCGAGGACCATCTCAAGTATCTGAACCATTGCAGCTATAACACCGATATAAGTTATCAGTCCGATGAATGTCAGATCTACATCCGGAAGTCCCAGCCAGGTAAGAGCACCCTCTTTAAGGACATGGTTGTAGATAAGATTGTTAACCGGAACGGTAATGGTCTGAACAACTATGACAGCCACACCCAGTCCGAAAGATGTATCAACCTTTTTTGAAACAGCAAGGTAAGTACACATTCCGAGAAAGAATGCCAATGCCATATTTTCAATAAAAATAGATTTAATAAATAGACTTAAATATTCTTCAAACATTTTATTATCCTTTCTCTATTTGATCTTTTTTGATCGTTCTGGTAAACCAGATCAGGAATCCGATAAGGAAGAATGCACTTGCCGGAAGGAGTAACAGGCCGTTGGAAACATACCATCCGCCGTCTGTAGTAAGAGGCAGTATCGTATGACCAAGAAGTTTACCTGAACCGAACAGCTCTCTGACAAATCCGACTGAAACAAGCACAAAAGTATACCCGAGGCCGTTCCCGATACCGTCAAGGAAACTCATTCCCGGAGGGTTCTTCAGTGCATAAGCTTCAGCTCTTCCCATTATTATACAATTGGTTATGATCAGGCCTACATATACAGATAATTGTTTGCTTACGTCATAGAAAAAAGCCTTAATTAACTGATCGGCTATTATCACAAGTGAAGCAATAATTGTCATCTCAACAATGATCCTTATGCTTCCGGGAATGTGATTCCTGATCACACTGACTGCCAGATTAGAGAATGCCAGAACAAAAATAACAGCGAGTGACATAACAAGAGATGTCTCCAGCTTGGATGTTACCGCCAGAGCAGAACAGATCCCGAGGACACCGAGCATTATAGGGTTATCATTCAGGATAGGATCGAAAAGTGTTTTCTTTATATTACTCATTGCCGCTCTCCTTCAGGTTATCAATAAGTTTCTTTATATATGGTCCATATCCGGTAGAACCCCACTCTTTTCCGTCGTATCCAAGCCAGAATCTGACCAGATTATTAACACCTCTGGTGGTCAGGGTTGATCCGGACAGCCCATCAATCTGATATTCCGCTTCCGGTCTCCCTTTGACAACCTGCCCTTTGATCACTTCGATCTTCAGGTCAACTTTGTCTCCGGAAATTTCAAAAGCTGTTTTGTCATTCCACAAAGCTTTCCATTTCGGATTATCAACTTCGCCTCCGAGTCCCGGTGTCTCTTCATGTTTATAAAAAGTGAATCCCCTGATGGTGCTCATGTTTTTATCAAGAGCCAGCAGTCCGTACATTGTTGACCAGAGACCGCGGCCGTAAAGGGGAAATATCCTTTTAATAATTTTGCCGCTGCCTTCAGGATCTTTTACGTTATATACTATCATCTTATCAGGATGTCTTTTTATATCTGCGATATCTTTATCAGAAGGTATTGAACTTGAGTATTCCGGATCTTTCGCAAGGGCTTCGATATCAAAATTTTCAGGTTTGATCTTTTCTTCAGGGTCGGTAACAACTTCACCGCTTTTAAGGTCGATTATTACCGGTTCTATATTTTTTTCATAAACTGCTTTTACATCGGCATTGCCGTCTGCTTTGATCCCGCCTGCCTGTAGTATGTTCTTCAGCTTGTCCAGTTCTTTGTTCTGATCCTGGATAGGTTTCAATTGAACAAATGCCAATGATACAAGTATGGAGCAGACAAGGCAGACCCCGATAGCAACGCCTATTGTTTTTTTTATTGAATCAGCTGCCATTTCGGAGTAACCTCCTCTTAATATTTTTATTAATTACTATTCTGTCAATGATCGGAGCAAAAACATTGGCAAACAGTATTGCGAGCATCATCCCTTCCGGGAATGCCGGGTTGATTACCCGGATCAGTACAACCAGCATACCGATCAGCAGTCCGTAATAATATTTGCCCCTGAGTGTCATTGATGCACTCACCGGGTCAGTTGCCATAAAAACCATTCCGAAAGCAAAACCGCCGAGGACAAAATGCCACTGGGGTGTTAATGCAAACATCGGGTTTGTAGTACTGCCGATAATATTGAACAGGAGTGAAAGTCCGACCATTCCCCCCATTACTCCGGTCATGATACGCCAGGAGCCTATTCCGGTTGCTATAAGGATAAATGCACCGATTATGCAGGCAATTGCAGATGTTTCACCCATCGATCCCGGTATAGTACCGATAAAAGCATCCAGCCAGGAAATATCAGGCTGGGGAAATCCTTCTGCGAATTTTGCCAGCGGTGTCGCTTTAGTGACACCGTCAACCGCAACCCAGACCGCATCGCCCGATATCTGTGCGGGATATGCGAAAAAGAGGAATGCCCTTCCTGCCAGTGCAGGGTTGACAATATTCATTCCTACTCCGCCGAAAACTTCTTTTCCCACTACAATCCCGAATGAGATACCGAGTGCAACCTGCCATAATGGAATTCCGGGAGGCATTATAAGTGGAAACAGGAGGCTTGTGACAAGAAATCCTTCACTTACTTCATGTTTTCTTATTATACCGAAGAGAATTTCCCAGAAAGCTCCAACTGCAAATGAGACAATATAGACAGGAAAAAAATAGAGCATTCCGATGATAGCGTTCGAAATAATGCTTCCGGCATCGTAGCCGCTTCCGAGGAGGCCTACAACACTTCCTCTCCATCCGTCAATTGCGGTTTTACCTAAATTTGCAAGTTCTATATTGATCTGCAGTCCTGTATTATAAAATGCGAACAGGGTTGCAGGGATCAATGCATAGACAACAACCATCATCATCCTCTTCAGGTTAATTGCATCTCTTACAAATGAAGGTTTCTTTGTAACTTCACCTGATGTGAAGACGAAAAAATCGAATGTTTCCCACAATGGGCCAAGTCTTTCAAGTTTCCCGCCTTTTATGAAATGTTTCGATTGATTATCTAAAAATTTTCTTAAGAATTTCATTATCCTTCCTTCTCGATCAATGTAAGGTTTCTTCTGAGATATGTGCCGTAATCGTTCTTTGCTGCACACACAAATGTGCAGAGAGCCAGATCTTCTTCTATGAGTTCAAGACATCCGAGCTTCTCTGCTTCCTCCACATCATCCACTGAAAGAGCTCTCAGAAGATATGTGGGGATAATATCAAGAGGCATCACCTTGTCATAATTCTCTACGGGGATTATTGCTCTTTTCCCCCCCTCAAGTGAAGTTGTAAGGTCGAATTTTTTATTTCTGAATAGTGAAGAGATCAGAATATTTTTAACAGAATATTCTTTGAAGCCCAGGCTGAGCCATCCGAAAAATTTTCTTTCTCTCCCTTCTCTGAGAGCAGTGATCTGCTGATGGAACTTTCCCAGGTATCCTGTAACTTCACTGGCCGTTCTTCCGTCAAAGACCGAACCGGAAATCACCCTGTTATCACCTTCTATTAATTCACCTTCAACCAGTTCGTTTATCGAGGCTCCGATCCTGGTTTTTAAAAGTCTGGGCTTCAGTACTGCCGGTCCTGATAGGGCAACAACTCTCTCCAGAAATAATTTTCCTGTTGTGAAAAGGCTTCCTGTTGCTATCACATCCTGAATCCCGATGTGCCAGACTCTCTTTTTTGAATGCACCGGATCAAGGAAGTGAATGTGAGTTCCTGCCAGTCCTGCAGGATGGGGGCCTGAGAATTCCTCTACCGAAAGAGAAGGAATATCGTCAACACTGATGTTGTCTGAAGGTGATTTACAGAAATATAATTTTCCATCTGTAAGTTTTGACAATATCCTGATCCCGTTTTTCAGGTCCTTTTCTTTGCCTTCGATGATCTTTTCGATTGAAGGAGCAAGCGGATTCGTATCCATTGCAGTAATGAATATGGAATTGGGAACCACATTCGGATCAGCAACTTTACCGTAAGGCCTCTCCCTTAGCGAGGTCCAATGTCCCGATTCGATCAGTTGGGACTTTACATCTTCCCTTTTCAGTGAATCAAGTTTCTCGGGAGCATAGGATTTAAATGTTATTTCCCCGTTGCCCTCGAGTTTGATCACGATCGATTCGAAAACCCTTTTGATCCCTCTGTTGATCGATATAACTGTACCGGTTCCGGGAGAAGTATAATTCACACCCTCCATTTTCTTGTCAGAGAACAGGATCTGCCCTGTTTTAACTTTGTCGCCGACAGCAACCTTGAGGGTCGGTTTCATTCCGGGATAGTCATATCCGATTAGTGCTACTTTTCCTACATCTCTTCCGTCCGAGACGATCTGATCGGGATCACCCTTGAGCGGAAGATTCAAACCTTTTTTGATTTTAATTTTTCCCATGTTTTAATCCCTAAAATTTAATCGTTTATAATATCATACAAAAACTTTATTAACAATTATTTTAAAATTGTAAAAAACTAAATTTTGAAGCGGTTTAAATCAAAATCTTCGGAATTACTGATATTGATTCTATCAATTAAAATGAATTTTAAAGAGAGATATGGGAGTGCTGACTACCAGATTTTCCCCATTTTGTCGAGCTCTTCGAATGCATATTTCCTGAACAGGATCTCCCACTCTCTTGAACCTTCAGGAACAGATCTTTTCTGGGACCTGACCCTCTCTTTTGCATCTTCCTCGATCTCATTGAAAAGTCTGAGCTCTTCCATGATAATATGGAATATCTTCATCCTTATGTCTCCAATATCACCATTGTAATCGAGGTCCTCATTATTTTTTATATACTCAGTGATCAATGAGGCCAGGAAATTAACTTTGTTCCGAGAGAGTTTGTATGTCATAGGATTATCTCCTCCTGCTCGGCCAGTTTTGACTTAACCATTTTGAACATTTCATAATAGTCGATGTTGGTATTCCTGATCTCGTTGAGTTTGTCCTTCAATATCTCTTTTACCTTCTCATCGAGAAGGTCCTCTTTTTCGAGTTCTTTTGAGATGACCATTTCGATCTCGGTGACCATTTTTTCCTTATCGTCAGTGAGTATCATATTTTCAGATAGTAATCCCTTAACCAGTTTAAATGCCATCCGTTCTATCTGCTGTCTGTTAAGTCTCATCTCTATTAATATAGCAGACTTTTCCAGATAAATCAACTTTATCGGATATATGGGATTCCGGTCTATATGCTGTATCCAGGCGCTCAATCGACCAGATGTATTTCTCTGACAGGGGATAAAAAGGCAAAAATTATAAGGATAAGGCCAAGTATCAGCATTGTTCCTGAGATCGACCAGTCACCGAGTAATCCTGCTACCGGATTCAGGATAACGATCATAAATGTTCTCAGCATTGATACGGTCGACAATACTGTAGCCCTCTCTTCAGAGGGGATGAATTTGTTAAGATAATTTGAAAATAGCGGCCCTCTCGAAAGTCCAAATGCGGAACATACCAGAATTGCAGTGATTACGAATATCACATTACCGGAAATTCCCAGGACAAGAAATGATAATCCGGGAATCAAAGTTGTAAAGAGGAGAAGATTTTTTTTTCTCCCGAGGAGTCTTTCAAGTCTTTCAAAATTTGCTATAGCAAAGATCTGTGAGAGGCTCATAAGACTATGGACAATTCCGAAATAAATTATGGCGACACCTGCTTTTGACAGGAAGGGCTGATAGAACCATATGATCAGCCAGGAAATACTATTCACTATGATCATATCAAATGTCAGTATCTTGAGAGTTTCGGATCTGAAAAAATACTTTATTCCATTCTTTAATATAGTGGTATATGAATTTTTTACTGTTGTTTTTATCTCTGCTGCAGGCTCTTCCAGAAAAAAGGAGATTATAAGGGAGATGGAGATCGGTATAACCATAAGGAACACCGGTGCTCTCAGTCCCATAAATTTTGCTATCACACCTCCGAGGAGTGCTCCGATCACTATTCCGGCGAGCTTGAACGATTCCAGTTTTGAGAATATTTTTTTGGATCCTTTCTCTTTACCATCCTGCACCAGACTGTCATATATAAGCGCCTCGTCGGCTCCGGACATCAGTGTGAATGATATTGCAAAAAGACCTCTCCAACCATAAATACACCAATGTGGGGGTAACTTATGTATATTAGAACTGCTATTATTCCGAAAACGGATGCAAGGGTCACAGATGCTTTTCTTGATACGAAATCTGCCACAGTCCCCGTAGGGATCTCAAGGATGAATATCCAGAACATGAACCAGGCATTAAGATACAATACCTCACTAAATTTCAGCCCTCCCCATTGTGTAAAAAATGGAATTATTACAGCTGAGAAAAAATGCATCCAGAAGAAGAACTTTACTGCATACATCAATTTTACATTTTTCACGATCTTCTCAAAGGAATATTAAGGCAGGAGCTGCTTGTTTATACCCTTTTCTTTTATCACCTATCCCTTTTTTTGTAATATTTTGATCTGACCTCTGTGATCATCTGCTGAAGTCTTTTTACCCTCTTCTCCGGGGATGGGTGGGTAGAGAGGAATTGAGGGGCTCTTTTTCCCCCTCCGATCCCGGACATCCTCTGCCAGAAAGATGGTGCTGCCACAGGGTCATAACCGGCCCTTGCCATCAGAATAAGACCGATATGGTCAGCTTCACTCTCATGTGTTCTGCTGAAAGGGAGTAATACTCCGAGCTGGGCTCCGAGGCCGTATGCAAGCATGAACATACCTTTGGTTTCATCCGGTTTATTTTTGAGTGCCACATCGAGAGCCACGCCGCCAAGCTGAACAAGCAGCATCTGGCTCATCCTCTCATTACCGTGTTTTGCAATCGCATGAGCTACCTCATGACCCATAATGACTGCGAGTCCTGTCTCATCTTTTGCTATCGGGAGGATTCCCGTGTACACTGCGACCTTTCCTCCGGGCATACAGAATGCATTTATTGTTTTGGGGTCATCGATAAGATTGAACTCCCATTTAAAATTCTTCAATTGTTTCTCTAGGCCCTCTTCTCTCATAAAAGATTCAGCTGCTTTTGCGATTCTTGCACCGACCCTTCTTACCGATGCAACTTTTACAGCATCGGTTGAAAGATTCGATTTTTTAAGAAGTGTCTGGTAACTCTCCAATGCCATTGTTGCAAGGTTTGCAGAGGGGAGAAGAGCTATCCTCTTTCTGCCGGTGATCGGGACGGAAGTACAGGAAGAGTGGAAAATGAAAATAATAATAAGTGAAATTATTGCTGCTGTAAATTTGTTTTTACCTGATACCATTGCGGCCTCCTTAGTTAATCAGAATTATAATTAAAAAACCACAGAATGTATACATATAACAGCTACAGGGTCCTGCGGCTGTTAAAAAGTTTAACACCATATTGCAAAAAAAATTAACAACTTAACAAGATTTACTGAAAATCAATTGAATTCTGCAAAATTTTTTGATATTGTATCTCTTTTTACGGAGGAGCATTCATGTACAAAATTGTTCAACGTGAAGTATTATCAGAAAATGTGGTCAAACTGGTCATTTCGGCCGAACAGATATCAAAAAGCCGGAAAGCGGGTCAATTCGTTATCGTAAAACTTGGTGAAAAAGGGGAGAGGATCCCCCTGACAATCGCCGATTCCGATCCTGAAAAGGGGACAATAACCCTGATCATCCAGAAGGTAGGATTAACATCCCATAAATTCTTTAATATCAAGGAGGGGGAAGAGGTGACAGATGTTGTCGGACCTCTCGGACTTCCGACTCATGTAAAAAAGGTTGGGACCATTATTGCCGCCGGAGGCGGTGTTGGTATTGCTCCTCTCTATCCGATTGCAAAGGCATTTAAAGAAGCCGGAAACAGGCTGATCGTTATCCTGGCAGCAAGGAGCAAGGACCTGATAATCCTCGAAGATGAGATGAGAGAATTTGCAGATGAGGTTCTAATTTATACTGATGATGGAAGTGCCGGGACAAAGGGACTTGTTACAGCAGGTGTTGAGCATGTTATCAAAAGAGAGAATGTCGATGAGGTCGTAACGATAGGGCCTGCCGTGATGATGAAATTCGTTGCTCTTGTTACAAAAAAATACAATATCCATACACTTGCCAGCCTGAATACGATCATGGTTGACGGGACAGGGATGTGCGGAGCCTGCCGGGTTACTGTTGGAGGTTCCACAAAATTCGTCTGTGTTGACGGGCCTGAGTTTAATGCCCATGAAGTCGATTTTGACGAGATGCTGCAGAGGCTGGGGGCTTATGTTGATCAGGAAAAAATTGCTTATGAAAAAGTTCTCGGAGGATCAGAATGAGTGTTAATTATAAAGAACTGAAAAAGGACAGGGCTGTTGACTGGAGGCAGGGACTCCGTGATTCCATAGCTGCAAAAGAGAGGGTTAAGGGTGTCAGGGTGAAAATGTCCGAGAATGATCCTGAAGTGAGACGGACAAACTTTTTTGAGGTCAACAATGGAATTTCAGCTGAAGAAGCCCTCCTTGAAGCGAAAAGGTGTCTTGACTGCCCGACACCCACATGTATATCCGGTTGTCCGGTAAACATTAATATACCGGGTTTCATCAAACATATTGAGAAAGGTGATATGAAAAATGCCGCAATAGTCCTTAAAAGCACTAATGCGCTTCCGGCAATATGCGGGAGAGTGTGCCCTCAGGAGACCCAGTGTGAAGAAAGATGTATTTACAATAAACTGGGTGAGCCTCCGGTAGCGATCGGTAATCTTGAGAGATTTACTGCTGATACCGAAAGATTGAGCGGCCAGATGTCCATCCCTGCTGTTGCGGAACCTAATGGTATTAAAGTTGCCATAGTCGGATCCGGGCCTGCAGGTTTGACAACAGCCGGAGAGCTGGCAAAATTCGGTTATGATGTGACACTTTTCGAAGCTCTTCATGAGTATGGGGGTGTTCTTGTTTACGGTATCCCGGAATTCAGGCTTCCAAAGGAAATAATGAGAGTGGAGATCGAGAACCTCAAAAAAATGGGTGTGAAGTTTGTAAACAATTACATTGTAGGAAGGACTGCATCTTTTGAAGACCTTAAGAATGAGGGATTTAAGGCATTCTTTATCGGAAGCGGGGCCGGACTTCCCAAATTTATGAATATTCCGGGTGAGAACCTGATAAATATATTTTCTTCCAATGAATACCTGACCAGGGTAAATCTGATGAAAGCTTTCAAATTCCCTGAATATGATACACCCATCGTAAGGGGAAAGAATGTTGTGGTTGTTGGAGGCGGAAATACTGCAATGGATTCTGTCAGGACGGCTAAAAGGCTTGGTGCTGACAGGGCGATGATAATTTACCGCCGTTCCGAAGCAGAGATGCCTGCAAGAGTGGAAGAGATCCACCATGCTAAGGAAGAGGGTGTTGAATTCCTGAACCTCAATAATCCGATAGAATATATCGGGGATGAGAGGGGAAGGGTCAAGCAGATAAAAGTGCAGAAGATGGAATTGGGTGAACCCGATGATTCCGGGAGAAGAAGGCCGAGACCGATAGTTGGGTCAGAATATCTGATGGATGTGGATGTGGTTGTAGTCGGTATCGGGACAGCTCCGAACCCACTGATTCAGCAGGCGTTACCTGAACTTGAAATGAGCGCATGGGGAACTGTGGTTGTAAACGATCAGATGCAGTCGGTCACAAGGCCTGACATCTTTGCCGGTGGAGATATTGTAAGGGGCGGTGCAACGGTTATCCTTGCAATGGGTGACGGCAAAATAGCTGCCGAGTCAATGCATAATTATCTGCAGAATTTATAGGTTGAGCCTGAATTTGACTGTAAAAAGTTATTCGCCTTTTATCTGAAAGATAAAATTTTCCAGTAATACTTTTGCTGAACTTTCACCGATTGTTTTAGATTCAAAATCGAGTTTATAAACTATTTTCAGAATGTGTTTTAACCTCTTTGAGCTGAAACTGTTTACAAGACCGATAAATCTTTTCAGAAAAAATGTAGGCTGGTTAAGAACCTTCCCTACATCACCCAGTGAAAAATTTCTCTCAAGGAGAAATTTTGCGGTAAATATTTTATTGTAATGAGTGATAAGGGTTCCGATTATCAATGTCGGTTTGATCCCGTTCGTGAAGAGATACTGTAAGAT
The DNA here is from genome assembly GCA_942492175.1 of uncultured bacterium. Classification (GTDB taxonomy): domain Bacteria; phylum Acidobacteriota; class Aminicenantia; order UBA2199; family UBA2199; genus UBA647. The sequence continues at coordinate 25,126 of CALODR010000008.1, read as the reverse complement.
CTTCAGATACTGACCGGCATCCTCTTTCTCTATTGCTTCAGTGAGGTCCCATATACTGTGCGCTTCAATACCTGTGATCACTTCATCAATATCCTCTGAATCTATACTATTGTCCTGAATATCGGCAATGACCATTTTGTCGAGCTGGTGAAGTATGGATATAAAATCATCACCTTTTATCTCAAGGAGTTTTTCGACAGCACTGGCAGTTATTGATATCCCGTTTGCCTTCAAATATGATTTTATATATTCTCTAGCCTGCCTGTCCGTTATTTTATCGAGATCTACCGAATTGACAGAACCGGAAGCGAGGATATTTAAAAGTTTCCCGATCTTGCTCTTCCTCAGTGTTTTGAAATCGTCCATCGTAAGATTTAGAGAGAGGTAAATGATAAGGATCGTATTCGGATTAGGATCCTCTATATATTTTGTGATCAGGTCTATGTCACTTTTTGAAGGTAGTATCTTCTTCTGGTCACGGATGACCGCTATAAGAAGTTTTCTCGACTGCAGGAAAAAGCTTGAACTTTTTGCTTCGTCAATTATTTCCTGCCATGAATGGTCATCATCCGAATCAAAATAGAAACGCCTGAAATTGAAATCACTTTTCTCTTCCAGGAAACTTGAAGAGATCTTTTTTATGAGTATCTCTCCCATAAACTCATTGAATCCGAAGAAAAAACTGATAGGACTCATGGTTTCTTTATTATCAAGGGAGGTGAAAAACTCAAAAAATGAGTAATTAGGCATCAGTAATTTTCCAGCAGTGCGGATATGATACCTTTTGCAAATTTTTCCGAGATCTTCTGGAGGGCATCTGACTCCTGAGAGAAAAAATCTCCGCTCTCAATTTCATAATCTTCTGTAAAGGTCATGTTCTTATTCTGATATATGATCGTGTTTGTCCTCAGGTTTATAAAAATAACATCAAGTGTAATAGAGACAGTATACTGGTTCGCAGATCCGAGATAGGAGTAGGAGAGGGGTTTGACCGTAAATTTCACGATCTCGCCTTCAAGGAGTGCATCTGCCTCGTCTGTCCTGTCGATCAGTTTCATGGAACTCCTTTTTATAAACTCGTCCCTGATGGCAAATGTGACAAATTGTTCTGCTTCGGCTTTTGTTGTCTTGTTTTTAAAATCCGGAATTGCGATTGTTTTCAGGTCATCAGGGAGATATTTCCCCGAGCCGGAGACCTTATATCCGCACCCTGCCGATACTGAAAAAAATATCAGTACCAATGTATAGGTTATTATCCTTTTCATCTTACAACAAAACTTATCATACGGTTCTTAATAAAAATAACCTTGATTATCTCTTTCCCTTCAAGATACTGGGCAACCTTCTCTGATTTGAGTGCTGCACTTTTCAGGTTATCCTCCGACTCATCTATCGGAGAAACGATCTTATCGCGGATCTTTCCGTTTATCTGCACCATAATATTAACACTCTCAGTGGTAAGTAGTGAATCGTCCCACTCCGGCCACTTCTCCTCTTCAAGTATACTCTCTCCGGAAAATAATGACCATAGTTCATTTGAAAAATGGGGTGCGAATGGTGAGAGAAGCCTGAGGAAGATATTGAAGATATGTGAAAGGAGTCCCGGATCCTCTGTTTTTATCTGTTCTATAGAACTGCTGATAAGATTGAAAAATTCCATCAATGCGGCGATCGCAGTGTTGAGGTGGTATCTCTGGTCAATATCTTCAGTGACCTTTTTTATTGTCTGGTTCAGTTTTATAAGAATTTCTTTTGAACCTGCATTTTTAATATCATATCCGTTTCCGGCTTTTATGATGTCTATATTTGAATTAACAAGGTTCCATATTCTCTGGAGGAACCTGTTCGCTCCCTCCACCCCCTTGTCATTCCATTCCAGCCCTTTTTCAGGAGGAGCAGCAAAGAGTATGAAAAGTCTTACAGTATCTGCACCGTATTTTTTTATAAGTCCATCCGGATCTACCACGTTCCCTTTCGATTTTGACATGGCACTTCCGCCTAGTGTGACCATCCCCTGGGTCAGGAGTTGTGGAAACGGTTCGGAAATATCGGACCATCCGAGATCCCTGAATACTTTAGTGAAAAATCTTGCATAGATAAGATGAAGGATCGCATGCTCAACCCCGCCAATATACAGGTCGACAGGCATCCATTTTTTCAATTCCTCTTTTCCAAATGGACTTTCGTCTGAAGGGGCTGCATACCTGAAAAAATACCAGGATGAATCAAAGAATGTATCCATTGTATCAGTCTCTCTCTCTGCTTTCCCTTTGCATTTCGGGCAGGATGTGTTTTTGAACTTTTCACTTTTTTCAAGGGGAGAGCCTCCTCCCGGTTTGAAGTCTATGTTTTTCGGGAGTTCTACCGGGAGGTTTTCTATCTTTTCCGGGACAATTCCGCAATTATCACAATAGATCATGGGTATCGGTGTTCCCCAATATCTTTGTCTCGAAATTCCCCAGTCCCTGAGCCTGTACTGGGTCTCAAGCCGTCCCAGCCCTTTTGATTCAAGATACTCTCCCATCTCTTTTTCGGCCTCAACCGAGCTCATTCCCGAATATTTCCCGGAATTGATAACAAAACCTTTTTCATGATAAACTTCCTCAACTTCGTCCGGGTATTCTTTATCTTTATCTTCAACAATAACTCTTTTTATGGGGATTTTATATTTGGTTGCAAACTCGAAATCCCTGTCATCATGTGCGGGAACCGACATGATCGCTCCGCTTCCATATTCAATTAACACAAAATTTGCGAGCCAGATCGGGATCTTCTCATCGTTAAAAGGGTTAACAGCATACTTGCCTGTGAAGATACCTTTTTTCTCTGTCTGCTCCCTTGTTTCTCTGTTCTCTTTTGAAACTTCAGTTATAAATTTTTTTATCTTCTCTTTTTCCGGGCTCTCTTTGATCAGCTCATTTACAAGAGGATGTTTAACAGACATTGCAAAAAATGTCGATCCGAAGATAGTATCAAGCCTTGTTGTAAATATATCTATCTCATGCTCTGTCCCTTCGACTTTGAATTTTACGGAAGCTCCTTTGCTCTTTCCGATCCAGTTCTTCTGCATCGAAAGGACCTTTGACGGCCAGCTTTCAAGTTCCTTATGGGATGAGAGTAGTTCATCCGCATAATCTCTTATTTTCAGGAACCACTGCTCGAGTTTTTTTAGGTCCACATCTGAATCACATCTCCAGCATTTCCCGTCTATAACCTGTTCATTTGCAAGTACTGTCAGGCAGTCGGGGCACCAGTTAACCTCGGATTTTTTCTTATATACCATCCCCTTTTCGAACATTTTTATGAATATATACTGATTCCATTTGTAGTAATCGGGCATACACGTGGCCAGTTCCCTCTCCCAGTCATATCCGAACCCCATCCTCTTCAGCTGCTTTTTCATATGTGCAATATTTGAGAGCGTCCACTCTTCCGGGTGGGTATTATTCTTGATCGCAGCATTCTCTGCAGGAAGTCCGAGTGCATCCCATCCCATCGGGTGAAGGACATTATGCCCCTTCATTTTTTTAAACCGGACTATTACATCACCAATTGAATAGTTCCTGACATGTCCCATATGTATCTTCCCTGAAGGATAAGGGAACATTTCAAGGCAGTAGAAATTTTCTTTTTTTTCACCTGCAACAGCTTTGAACGTCTGCTTCTTTTCCCAGATATTCTGCCATTTTTTCTCAATTTCATCAAAATTGTAGCTCATTTTATACCCCGCAAATTGTCTCCCATTATACTCTAATAGACAGGGCTGTTCAATTGTATATTCAATATTCCGGCAGGAAGACTTTTTTAAATAAAAGTTACAAAATTAACTTTTACTTTTTTTCCGGTTTTGATAAGATTTATAAATATCCCGGAAATAGTGCCGGTCAGGAGGAAATAACCAGTGAATTTAAGAAAAAAGGTAATATTATTGTTTTTGGCAGGAAGCATATTCTTTACTTCCTGTGCAACTAATAAAACAGGAAACGGAGTTAAAGTATTTCCTCCCGAATCGGTTTCGGTAAATGCGGACGGAAGTGTACCTCCCGGATTCTGGACATCGGTTAAAATTGCCGGGATCAATGTTGATTGTATAACCTGCAATTCACAAAACCGCTACGGACAATTTCTTAAACAGAGTTCAGATGATTCGGCAGTAAAGCTGAGGGATAAGCTCATGCCTTTCCTAAAAGATCTTGAACCTGCTGAAAAGAAACATCTGATTGATGAGTTGGAAGATCATATCATGTGGGCAATGGTAAGAGGGGTGCTTATCGAAGGTGAAAACAACAATTTCGGTGCGCATGTTCTTAAAGGGAGATTCTGGACAGATGAGAGTGGTGTAAAGCACCCTCTTGTGATCTTCAGGACCGCATTCACCCCATCACCCGAACGGGAGGGATCCTGCTACAGGTCGATACTCGAGTGTGCGAATGTAAAACATGTTATAAATTTATATGACGGAGATATGGAACTGGATGACCTGATCAAAGAAGAGGAGGATACAGCTGCCTCTCTGGGAGCCTCTTATGTAATGACAGCCAAACTTGATTACGGTCATTGGAGATATGCGATAAGGGAGTTCCCCGGCAAAAGCCCGGAAAGAGATAAGGCAACAAAAAATTTAGCAAGGCTCATAAATGAACAGATCCTTATGCCTGGGGGGAAAGCACCCCGTGGGAATATCCTGATCCATTGCGGTGGAGGAATGCACAGGACAGGGATGGTCATCGGAGTGCTTCAGAAAGTTATAAACGGTTTATCGATGGAGGAAATAAAAAAAACCTATTCATATCATGTGGGATATATAGATGAAAAAAATCCCGGCGGATTCGAACAGGGCAACCTCGACTTCATAGCAGAATTCCCAGCGGAACTTCTAAGGACTCAGAAGTAAAAAAAAAGGAACATTTTGGGGACGGTTCCAATTTTGTTACCTTTTATCATTCATTTATTCTGATGGCACAGGCTCTTTCCGTGATTGCTCTTTGCTACCGCAAAATCCTGCTGGTATTTTGCTGGACGTCCGCCCTCCGTTCGATATTGGCGAGACTCAGGCTTCCAGTCCCGCATAAGCAAAACACGGAAACGCCCAAATAAATATTGAACAATATGAAAGATATTTTATCTTGAAAAAATATGTATAATTGCCTGGTCGATTTTTTTGTCGAAGTCTTTTGGAAACCAGTGCCCGATATTCGGTGTTACAACAAACTGATATTGCAGGCCATTCTGTTTCATAAGATCAGCCAGAGATCTCTGTTCCCTGATCCGTCTGTCCAGTTCTGAAGTAAGAATTGTGCCTCTCACTCCTTTATTAACTGCGGATCTGATGTTCTCAGTGTTGACGGTTCCGGGAAGCGCAGGACACAATGAGATAAAACCGGCAACCGGTATATCCCCGTTAAATGATAGGTGGAGGGATGCCCCGCCGCCTGAAGAGAAACCGCCGATCAGAATTTTGTTTTTATCAATATTGTATTTTAGTTGGATCTCATCAAATGCTTTTTTGACATCTGTGGTGGTCTTCTCTTTGTTTTCCCAGTGGTATCCATCCATGGATGACATCTGGGAGGACTGGACATATAGAACTATAAACTCTTTTTTCAGTTTTTCAGAATCCCATTGAGGCCTGAATCCTTTGATATGTCCATCACCACCATGAAGTGCGATAAAGAGCGGGTAGGATTTTGCTTTATCAAAATTTTCCGGTTCTCTGATCTCATAGAAGGACCTGGCTTTTGATTCTGCAGCAGCCTGAAGTTTCTTGTTGTTAGCCAATACTTTATTAAAGGCTTTGTATTTCCGGAACTCCTTGAAGAATGGCCCTTCCAATGCCCAGATCGAATACCATGCCCCCTTTTTCTGAGCTTTCAGCATTACATCGATCCCTTTTTTATACTCTTTCAACGAATTGTATAAAGCAGCCAGGTTGAATGACATGGCCATCAGGTGGTCCGGATATTTGTTGTAGTGCTTTTTCAGCAATGTGATACCTTCATTGAATTGCTTTTCCCGGAAGAGTTTCCCGAGTTCCGCCCTCATCTTTGTGTATCCCTCTTCGGTTGCTTCATACTCATTGACTGCTGCCGCTGTGAAAATGGTGACTTGAAGCAGAACAATGATAAAAATAATAGATTTTTTCCCCATTTGTTTCTCCTTTAATTCTCCAACCGTGATGTTCATTGATACGAAAAGATCTTTATGTTGTTCAAAAAAAATCAACCTGTTAATAATTTTGCCTTTAACATATTGACAGGGGTAAAAAATTGATCTACTATTCTTCCAATGAATTATATAGATTTTTACACTGTTGTTATTTCCGGTTCCTGGTGGGCGGACCCCTCCGCCCTGTAAAAATCTATCCCTCTATATTTTTTTCAATAAATTAATCAACCACTTAGGAGGAAAAAATGCAAAAATTTGCAACCAGGAATTCAGAGAATTCTACAGACCATTTTTACAATATTAAGGCGGATCTTCCGGAGCCGCCGCAGCCGCCACTCCATCCGGGAGAGAAAAGGCCGATAAAGAAAGAAGAGCTTCTTCCATTATTTCCGGAAGGGTTTATCAAACATGAAACAACGATGGACAGGGAGGTCCCGATACCGCAGAAAGTTCTTGATGTCCTCAGCATGTACAGGCCGACTCCGCTTATATATGCGGACAAACTAAAGGAATATCTTGACACTCCAGCTCATATCTTCTTCAAGTATGAGGGGGCCGGGCCGACAGGTAGTCACAAAAGTAATACAGCTATAGTCCAGGCCTACCTGGCAGCTGAAGAGGGAGTTAAGCGGATATCGACAGAGACAGGCGCGGGTCAGTGGGGCTCGGCATTATCAATGGCATGTTCCAGTTTCGGTATCGATCTGTCGGTTTTTATGGTCAGGATCAGTTACAGACAGAAACCGGGCAGGAGGATAATGATGGAGATGTTTGGTGCGGATGTTTATGAAAGTCCGGGCCCCAGAACTGAAGTGGGGAACAAATTTTTTATCAAAGATCCTGATCACCCGGGAAGCCTTGGAATTGCGATCTCGGAAGCGATCGAACTCGCAATTAAAGATGAGGCGACCAAATATTCTCTCGGATCAGTTCTTGACAGCGTCCTTCTTCACCAGACAGTTATCGGACAGGAAGCCCAGAAACAGATGAAGGAGTTCGGTATGGAGCCGGATGTTGTTATAGGATGTGTAGGGGGAGGATCAAATTTTGCGGGATTATCTTTCCCTTTTATCGGAAAGAACATCAAAGAGAACGGAAAGACAAAATTCTATGCAGTCGAACCGGAAGTGTGCCCGACAATGACAAAAGGTGAGTTAAAATATGATTTCGGTGACAGTTCCGGAATGACACCTCTTCTCTACATGCATACTCTCGGAATGGATTTTGTCCCCCCACCGATACATGCCGGCGGATTGAGGTATCACGGTATGGCCCCGCTGGTCAGCCATATGCAGAACAAAGGATATGTTGATTCTGTATCGTTTTCTGAACCGGACGTGTTTAATGCGGCAAAATTGTTTCTCAGGACGGAAGGGATCCTTCCTGCTCCTGAAAGTGCTCATGCAATAGCAAAAGTTATTGAAGAGGCTGATATTGCAAGGAAAGAGAATAAAGAGAAGGTTATATTGTTCAACCTTTCTGGACACGGCTTTTTCGATATAAACGCTTACGCCAAGAACGGTAATTGAAAGTGCAGGATCGGGAGATCTGTCTGATCAAAAATAAGCAGGTCTCCCGGTTGCTGTATTAAGTTTCCCTTTTTAATTGAGCAGAATGTTTCAGAATTTTCCTTATTATCTCTTCAGGGCTGAACGGATAAGAAATATAGTCAGTGGCACCGGAGTTTACCGATCTTGAGATAAAATCCAGGTCATCTTCCTGTCCGCAAACCAGAACAGGTACCTTAGATGTGATTTCTTCAGATCTGATCTTCTCCAGATTGGACAGATTTTTTTGATTTCCCTCATTCAGAATGATCAATTCCGGTCTGTTCTCTTCATTTTCATAATCTATTTCATCCATCGGGGAATAATTTGATATTGACAAAAGTGGTATGAGTGACATTTCGACAGCTCTTTTTTCATCCTCTAAAACTGTTATTTTAACCGTTTTGAACATGGGACCATCTGTCTGGAGAGTCATATCTGAATCGAGTTTTCCGATCTCTCTCTTCTGAGTTATATTATCCTTATCAAATCTGGGGATGATCCTTTTCAAAGATTCTTTATGACGGCTTCTTCTGTCATTTATAAAATTTTTCCCTCTCTTAAGATCCGGAACATTCTCACTTTTGAAAAACTCTCTGATCTCTCCGATCGATTTAAATCTGTCATCAATGTTCTTCATTAATGACAATTCAATAACTCTCATGAACTTTGTATAATATGGATGATCCTCCAGATCTTTTCTCTGAATCTTCCCCGGAGTCCTGTACATATGCCCAAGCATAACATCCATATCATTAATTCCCGAAAATGGCGGGAACCCCGCAAACATTTCATATAGAATTACTCCCAGAGAATAGATGTCAGACTGATAGGATATCTTCTGCTTCCTCGTGATCTGTTCCGGAGAAAGATAGATCGGAGTCCCGATTATTTCTCCCGTTTTTGTTATCCGGCTTTCCTCATCCTCATTTAATGTAATAGATATTCCGAAATCGAGGATTTTAATAAAGTCGAGAGCGTCGGTTTTCGGAATACAATAAATGTTTGACGGTTTCAGATCCCTGTGGACAACAGATTTACTATGGGCTGCATCGAGGGCATCCAGGGTCTGGAAATATATGTTTGAGATCTCTTCGATCCCTAAATATCTTACTTTTGACAATTTTTCCTGAAGAGAGTGGCCGTTCAGATATTCAAGGACAATAAACAATTCATCATTCCATGACTGATGGTCAATTATAGTAACAATATTGTCATGGTCCAGCTTCTTCAGGATCTCCGCTTCCTTACGAAACCTTTCAATATTTGCTTTGTTCTTTTTAAATGAATGGAGGTTTTTTACCACTACATGTTTTGATATAAGGGTATCTCTTGCCAGATAGATTGATCCCATACCCCCCGAGTCAAGTTTTTTTTCGAGCACATATCTTCCGGCTAAGGTTGTATTTAATAGTTTATCCATAATATTTTCATAATAGAATTAAAGGATCTCAAATAATCTGGCATTTTCCTCATGGCCTGATATCTTAAATTCTCCGGCCGGCCTGACATTCGTTTTGTCACTCAATATATTATAAACTTCTTCTGTGATCAATATCTGGTCTGCAAGTGCTATCTTCTCAACCTTTGCGGCGGTATTGACGATATCACCGATGGCTGTGAACTCCATTCTGCTTTCACTTCCAATATTTCCTACAATTGCTTCACCATAATTAATAGAAATAGAGAGTTCGATATTGATCCCCAGGTCTTTTCTCCACTTTTTGTTCCCGACCTCGAGCCAGGTTCTCATCTCTTTTGCAGTTGAAACCGCATGATCAACTGCAGCAGGATCGGAATCAGGAATACCGAACAATGCCATAACAGAGTCACCGATAAATTTATCGATCATCCCGTTATTCCTGAATATGATCCCTGTCAGGATAGTAAAAAGTTCATTGAGGATAGATACAACCTGTTCCGGTGGTTTTGATTCGGCGATAGAGGTGAATCCTGCAATATCTGCAAACAGAACTGCGATCTTCTGTTTCTTTCCCCCCAGCTCCAGATCCGCTTTTCTGTCAATTATTGATTCAACAAGTTCAGGTGTAAGATATCGTGAAAGGTCTGAACGGATAGCTACCTCTTTCTTAATTCTTGCATCATATATTTCCAGTGATTCTCCCAGGTAATTGAAAGCATCTGCTACTTCCCCGATCTCGTCTCCGGACCGGATATCTTTTATCCTGTGGGTAAAATTGTTCTCTGCAAGAATTCTTGCACCTTTTGCGATCTTCAGGATGGGTGAACTGAGGTGCGTCCCCAGCAATGCCCCTGTAAATCCTGATATCAATATAAATATTAATGCTATCAATAATATTTTCTGCTGAAGTGAGTATAAAGATTCATAGGCTTTACTTTTTTCCTGCAGAGTGATCAGTATCCAGTTCATACGTGAGATTGTATTAATATTAACAAGCCATTCAGTTTTACCATCATGATGATCAAAGGCGATCCCGATATTTTTTGACGGGATTTCCCGCTGACTGATTATTCCGGAAACCATCTTCTTATAACTAATGTCATTAATATCACTTTGTCCCGTCCAATCCGAGTTTGCCACCATATTAAAATTCCGGTCAATGACATAAGCTTTATCAAATCTCGGGAAAGATCTTTTTTGAATTATTTCTTTCAATTGAGCAGACAATCCTGTGATCTCTGTTATAACCTGAAAATATCCCTGAAGTTTCCCCCCGGTTTTCCAGGATTTGAAGATCTGAAGATAGATCCTGCTTCCCGTATTAAAAAACTTGCCCGGGACACATTTCCCCTCACGGATCATACTGATCAGATCCTCAGGTATTTTTTCAGTTATATAAGATTTAAGTTCGTTTCCGGCTGTGACAAGTGAATCAATATATAATCCTTCAACATTATGAATATTTACTGATTGAATATTCTTTGAGTTGGAAACCTTATATGATGTCAATCTTATTACCTGATCTGTAGAGAGTTTGGTATCGCTTAGTATCCGGGAGATCTCATTCAGTTCTGAACATGAAGTGTTGAGGATTGAGTGGGTTAGTGCAGTTAATTGGATAGAGACAGAAAGTTGAAACTCTTTAGTCTGAACTTTGATAGATTCTTCATTTATCTTTGTGAGAATATATCCGGTTATCAATAACGGTATCAGAGTGATCAGAACCAGTATAAGGATGAACCTGGCTCTTATGCCGAAGTGTTTTTTCATTACTATTTATACAATTTTTTGAAATAACACACTGAGATCCATTTCTCCACAGGGGAATAATCGGGGTGAGCAGCGGTAATTTTAAGAAGGTTCCATCCCTCATTTAGAGGTATCTCTTTAGAGAACTTCCCTTTTTGATCAACAACAACCTTATTGTAAGAGATCGAGATCTCTGTTCCGGGTAGGGTTTCACCGGTAATTATTATCTTGTTGTTTTTTACTATTGTTGTGGATCCATGTGCATCAATCGGTTTGATCTTCGCTTCAGGTGTTGTATTAAGAGGGACCCTTTCCTTTTTTATAACAATGGAAAACTCTGAAGTTTCCGGGAATCCTTCTATCCCGTTTTTGTTTATCCCAGATATTCTCCATGAGTAGTCCCCCCCTTTTAGAATTGAGTTGAATACGTCCCCTGTCACTTTCTCATCAACTACTATTTTAGTGAAATCTTTATCTTCAGATATCTGAATGTGATTCAGGTTCTCTTTTGATGTCCAATTAAAATCGACCGGGATCTCTTTCTCATTTTGTTTGCTCTTAAAGATACTCCCTTTTTCCGGAGAAATGATCACCGGAGGAGCGGGCAGCGGTTCCGGTTTTTCCGGCTCTTTTCCCTCTTTTACAAAAGTACCGAAACCGGATTTTACACTGACAGTTTTATTCGAAGCTTTCACTTCCGACACACCTTCAAAAACAGATACTGACGATTGTTTTTTTTCAGATATATCCACAAGCATGATCTTTGACCTTGAGTCTATTTCACATTGAGGGGTTTCGATCTTTATTCCATTCCTCAGGTTGTTTAGTTTTGTCCTGAGGAATCCTGTAAGTAATTTTACTTTTTTATCCTGCCAGGCGTCGGGGTTGGCCAGTTCGCTTTCGATCATCTCATAAATAACCATTAAAGATTCCGGTCCTATATTGAGTTTACTATTGTCAGAAAGCTGAATATTCGCTCCTGACTTTTTTCTTGTGTTGAGTTTATATAGATTAAAAAGGGCATCAAAGACCTCTGCTTTTTTAAAATCGTCCTGCTCAGGTGGTTTAGTGAATACTCTGTTCTTAATATGTGTGATTTCCCCGACAGGGTTTTTATTGCTTGTTAAATACAATTCCACCCTTCTGTTAGCCATCCTGCCGGACTCATTCTTGTTACTTTTCAGAGGGTAATTATCTGAATATCCCCTCGAAATGATCCTGTCTTTTTTAATCCCTGAATTTTTCAATAGAAGCTCTTCAACAAATAGCGCTCTTTTAAAAGAGATATTTTTATTGATCCTGTTTGTACCCTGATCATCTGAATGCCCCCTGATGTCAAGTATCAATTGATTGTTGTTTGATAAGAATTTCCCAAGCTTATTCAGAAATGAAGAAAATTGTTGAGACGGTTTGTATCCTCCGGAACTGTATGTTCCTGAAGGTGAGATTATTATTCCTCCGTTTCTGAAACTATTCAGATCTTCCGGAATATTGCTCTCTGAAATTACCGGGGTAAATATAATAAATGAGATAATAATAGACAAAGTTGCAATTTTATACATAATAGTCCCTCCTGAAAAAACGCCTTCTTATTTTTGATAAGAATTTTATAGTCCATGCATCTTATCTAAAAAAATTTTAACATAATAAAGGATCATAGACAAAATGGATGAATTGTGAATTGTTCAGAAAGGACCCGGGGGACCCGGCTGATTCGCAGCAGGATCCCCCTTCTATCAACTGGAGTTGCTCCGGGTCATTCCTTAATTAACTTTAAAGGATCTATTGCTTTACCTTTGTAATGGACTTCCCAATGGAGATGAGGGCCTGTACTTACGCCTGTATTTCCTACGAGTCCTATCAGAGATCCCTTTTTTACTCTCTGGCCTTTTTTCACTTTTAGTTCATCAAGGTGGGCATATTTGGAAGTATAACCGTTCCCGTGGTCAATAGTGACCATCTTTCCGTAATATTTGTAAAATTTAGCTTCGATAACCTTTCCACCGGCAGGGGCTACCACATTTGATCCTCTTTTTGCAGCGATATCAACACCTTTGTGCTCAATAAACTTCCCCTTCTTGGTTGTAATATTCCCTTTTTCATTAACAGGTCTCTTTTCACCGAAGGTGAGGGTCAGATAACCCCTGGCAGGCCATATATCAGGAATCCCTGTTTCTTTTTTTACGATTGAATTGTGGATCTTTACATTTAAGTCAGGGGTAAAGTTTATCTGAATATGGGCATCTGTTTTAACCGGTTTCCCTTCCATTGTTACCGGTTTGAATTTCCAGTTCACAACAGCTGCCCTGGCGGCCGGAGTCAGCAGCGGATGTCCGTTCAATACCTTGACATTGGTTACATCGCCCTTCTCATTTATAGTGGTTTCAATCCTTACTGTCCCACTTACTCTGGCCCTTTTTGCTGTTTCCGGATATGCGGGGGGTGTACCGTTAATGAGGATCAGATTGTTAACGGGTTCGGCTTCTTTTAACTTTTTCTTCTTTGGGTCCAGGTGGAATTTTACAATAACCGTGAATTGCACAGGTTGGGGTTTATTGTTGATCAGAAAGGGCTCATACACCCATTGTTTGAGTGCATCTGATGCCGCTTTACCCAATATCGGATTCCCTGATATTACATTTATCTTCTCTACCTTACCGTAAATATCACAAATTGCCTCCATTTTCACAATACCGCTTATCTTCCTTTTTAAAGCCTCCTTAGGATAGATGGGATTCACTTTTTTTATAAGAACGGGATTTTTTACCCTTGCTATTTTTTTGGCTGGGGTCTCCTTCCTCAGGATGGATTCCCCGGCTGCCCGGCTGAGTGACAGGAAGAAAGGTTTTCCCCAGGCATCTTCGAATCCGAATACTGATGATTTTTTTTCGGGGAGAATGAGGTCGCTTTTCAGGAGGATTTTTTTGTTCTCTCTGTTCATCACCATAACGATGAAATTATCCGGCATCTCCTTCATGGTCACTTCCACAATAAACTCGTGACCATTAAGGATCAGGACCTGAAATTCCTTCTGTTTTTCACCCCTTCTCCATCCCCACTTTGCTTCCGACATAAGATTCAGTCCTGACAGGTTGAATATTTTTTTGATCTCGGCACTTTCACTCTTTCCGCTGTTGTCTACATTGATCTTCCCGACAAAAAGGGATTTCAGGAAATAGGTCGAAACAATTTTCTCCCCTTCCGGTTGTTCCCCTTTCAGTCCTTCGTAAAAGTTCAATTTGACAAGGATGTCATTTGAATCTTTTACCGGGCCGCTGATAAGGCCCGCGATAAAGAAGATGACCATAATAAAAATTAAAATCAGTTTTTTCATTTAACCCTCCGAATATTTTTGTACCCAGATCACAACTCTGCTTTTATTTTCAGAATTAAAAAAATATTTCTTCGCTTCCTTCCCTTCTATTTCAACAGATTTTATTGTTATTTTTTTATTTCCATTGGAATTATTTCCGCTGTACTCTTCTTTAAAGAAAAAGAAAGTAAAAGATATAAGAATGATAAGAAACAGACCGGCGAGTGTCAGCGCAAAACTCCACCTGAATGGATTCAGTTTGAACGGTTTTGTATGCCCCTCCATCTCCCTGATGTTTCTCATTACACTGCTGCTTATATCTATTTTTTTCGATATTTCCGATACTTTTTTGAATTCCTCTGCGATAGCCCTTTCATTTATTCCCATCTTTTCACTGCCCATCCTTACCCTCCATATCCTCTATACATTTTTTTAATTTATTTCTTGCATTAAAAATATGCACCCTTATTGTTTTGGGTGAACATTTAATAATTTCCCCGATCTCTTTTGTGGAGAGGTTCTGATCGTATCTCATCAGCAGGATCGCCCTCTCTCTCGGCTTTAACTTTTTCATATGAGGAGAGAATATCTCAGAGTCACTCACAAGTTTATAGTTCTTCGTTTCTTCGTTGATCCCTTCAGAAACCTTTTTGTTGAAGTACTTTAAAAATGAGTTTTTCTTCCTTATATGATCGATACTGCAATTGTATGTTATTCTCAGGATCCAACTTTTGAAATTTAGATCTGGATTAAAATTTGATAACTTAACAAACCCTCTGACAAAACTTTCCTGCGCAATATCCTTTGCGTCCTCAATGCTTGAAGTGATCGAAAATGCAAGCCCGATCAGCATCGATTGATATTTTCTCACTATCAATTCGTATACCTCTCTTTCACCGTTCAGGCACCTCTCTATAAGATTTTTATCTTTCATTAATTTTTGTTCACTTTACTAACGGTTAAGCAGCATAGAACATTTATAAAAACAGCTGACTAAATATTTTAATTATACGAAATCTGAATTTCGAAATCCAAAACCAGATTAATTCGGAAATCGGAAGTAAGAAGCCAGAAGTCAGGAGTGTTTTTAATATTGAAAACAAATCTGTTCTTTAAAATGTGAGGACTCCTGTCACCTGCAACCTGTTGCCTGAGTTTAGAAAATATGGACCCCAAATCCTACATCCCAACTACTGTTTTTGGCTGAATGCTGAAGGCTGTAGCTGAACTGCCTGACGACTGTCCCCCTTTTGTGACACTAAACTCACTTATTTGTTGGAATTAAAATTGCATTTGATTTATATGACATTCACATTAATAAAGTTTAAAATATATATAAAGCAAAGGAGAACAACATGAAGAAAATATTTTACCCGGTATTACTGACAGCTATATTATTACTTCCGGCGTGTTCATTCCATTTCCCGTATGACTGGGACAGTGAATACAGTTATGGGGATTACAGTATTGTCCTGAAGGTGAATCCGGATGATGCGCAGGTGCTTCTCAACGGAAAGTTCATCGGGGAAGCATACGAATTTTCAACCCGGGCATCTGCTTTGAAGATCCGGTCTGCGAATAATGAGCTGGTTATAAAAAAAGATGGTTATATTGAAGAGGAGATAGATCTGGATAAATACAATATGAGAAGAATTACTATAACTCTTGAACTGAAACCGGATATGGTTCTGACAAGAAAGACAGTTGTTAAAGGTGAGGTTGCCCCTCCACCGCCTCCTCCGAAGGGTAAAGAAGAGGGCAAAATAGTGAAAGAGATGGAAATTCCAAAAGGGGAAGTGAAATCGTCAGTAACCGGGATTTTTGCTCCCGTGATACTTGAGATAAGCCCAGAAGAGTCTTCCATATATGTTGACGGGAAATTCTGGGGTATTGCACCTGAAGGCGGAGTTATCAATAATTTCAACCTTCAGAAAGGTAATCACCGGATCGAAGTTCTGAAGCCGGGATATAAGACCGTACAAAAAAATATTAATGTGGCCGGTGAAAAGGAATTAAAGGTCATAATAAAACTGGAGAAAAAGTAAGTCCTATTAAACTCAGGTAACGGGTCAGAAGCTAAAAAAAAAATAACTGTGATTCTCCAACCGGCTTCTGATCCGTTACCAATATTCTCAATTTACAACTTTTCAAAAACTTATTCAACATTTCTCATAATTCTTTGCCTGGGCGGAATACATCTTATAATAAAAACCCTGTTTTTTTATCAATTCTTTATGGCTCCCATTTTCAATTATCTTCTTATCTTTCATAACAAAGATCCTGTCTGCCATTTTCACAGTTGAGAACCTGTGACTGATCAGAACTGCAGTTTTGCCTTTGATCAGTTTTTTAAATTGTTTGAATAGTTCCGCCTCGGACAGCGGGTCGAGTGAACTAGAAGGTTCATCAAGTATAACAATATCACTATCCCTGTAGAAGGCTCTCGCAATGGCGATCTTCTGCCATTCACCGGCACTTAACTCTTTCCCTTCCTCGAACATATTACCCAGCTGAGACTTATAACCATTGGGAAGTTTCTCGATCACCGGGTCTGCTCCGGACTTCATTGCTGCCTGTTTAATTTCATCTTCCTCGATCCCTTTATCAATATTTCCAATTCTTATATTTTCTTCAACGGTAAGATTATACTTGGTGAAATCCTGGAAAATCACACTGAGTTTTTTTCTCCATTTTTTCGGGTCCATTTTTTTCAGATCAATTCCATTAAAACTTATATTCCCCGATTCCGGATCATAAAATCTGCAGATAAGTTTCACAAGAGTTGATTTCCCTGCTCCGTTCTCACCAACCAGTGCAATTACTTTACCTTTGGGAATAGACAGATCAAGTCCGGAAAGTACCGTTTTTTCATTACCCGGATAGGTAAAAGTTACGTTTTTAAAATCAATGTCGCCCTTTTCCGGTACTTCAACAGGGTTCGGGGGTATTCCTATATTTGATTTCATGTCCAGGAACTTATAAAAATTTGTCAGAAAAAGGTTGTCCTCATATAATCCCGCAAGGTTTCCCAGCAGTGATCTTAAAAAATTGAGCCCGGCCTGAAAACCCTGATAATACATGACCATTCCGCCGATGGTTATAAAACCGCCCAGGGTCTGGTAGCAGATGAAAGCAAAAGTTCCAAAAATAGCGATGGTGGTGAGAATCTGTGTGGATAATTCATAAGCCACCCTTCTTCTTGATATCGCAAGTTTGTTCGCCTGCAGAATTGTAACCAGGCTTCTGAATCTGGAGACAAAATAATCTCCCAGATTAAAAAGGCGGATCTCTTTTGCATAATTCCAGTCGGTCATTACCATGTGAAAATACCAGCTTTTTCTCTCAATTTCAGTATGTTTTTCCTGGAATTGGAACAATGATCTGGAAAATTTGATCTTGACAAGTGCGGACGGGACGGCAACCAGAACCAGGAATAGCCCCAACCACCAATTAAAGGAAAAGAGGAGAACACCAATTCCTGCCAGAGAGAGGCTGTACCTGACAATCTCCACCAGTTTTTTTACTATCATGGTGGGCCTGAAGGGTGCATCTTTCTGAGCCCTTCTAAGTGTGTTGAAAAATTTGGGGTCCTCATAAAATCCAAGATCAGCAATAACAGAGCGTTCATGGATCAATTCCATTGCAAAATTACTGATCCTCAGGGATTGTGCTTCGGAAATGTATAAAGAGGTCGAGGAAAGTATTGCAGACAGTATTGCAACACCGGCAGCAAGGAGGATCCATGTCAATATGTTACTGAATTCGGATAAATTGCCCGTTGAAGAGATACTCTCGGTGACCGAATCGACTATTTTTTTCATCAGATACAGAGATATCAAAGGGATAACGGATTGGATAAGTATAACAATTATATTCAGGACAGTATGGACCGGAGTACAGATCCAGACCATTTTCATAGCTTTTATAACGAATATATAATAATCAGACAGCTTTTTTTCGGTGCGATCAGTTTTCAATCAATATCTCCCTGTATGATCTTATTATAAACCCACAATAAAAACTTTCAATATTTTTTAATATTTGTATCTACTTCTTTCCCGTGATAATGGGCAGGAGAACCCGTCCCCTTTATGTTTTTACTACCTCCTACCTCCTAACTCCTAACTCCTATCTCCTACCTCCTACCTCCTATCTCCTACCTCCTATCTCCTGATTATTTACTTTTCCCGTGAATCAGCTATAATCTCCCCATGCACTCCTGGCTCTCATATTTCAAAAATGCCCTGAAAAGGGAACTTCCCGATGACCCTGTTTCCGGGAGGGATAATAAAAAAAACACCAGGAAAAATCTGCAGAACCTGAAACCGTTCATAAAAAAATTCTGGAAAAAAGGGGTCCTCGGTGCCGTGATAATTTTTATTGTGGCAGGATTGAGTTTCCCCATGCCTCTTATCAACAGATTCCTTATTGATAAAGTAATCCTGGGGAAACAGATGAAGTACCTTCTGCTGACTGTCCTGATCCTGACCGGAATAAAGCTTTTATTGAAATTTTTGTCCGCATTCCAGAGGTTCTGGTTCAACCGGTTCGAGCAGGAGGTAAGCCTCGATATTCAGAAGACACTGATCGATCATACTTTACATTTCCCGAAGTCATTTTTTGATTCCAAAGATACCGGTTACCTCATGTCCCGCCTGATGTCCGATGTGGGGGGGCTGCGATGGTTCTTCTCCAGTACTCTTATTCACATAATAAGTTCTATTATCAGGTTTGTCGGTGGAGTAGCTCTGTTATTTTACCTGAAATGGCAATTAGCTCTTGTGGTGATACTGGTACTCCCCGGCATGCTTATTACTGTAAAATATTTTGCAAAGAGGACAAAGATCCTCAGCCATCACGGGATGGAGCAGAGTGCTAAGACATATAAAACCGTTCAGGAATCTTTATCCAATACTTCTCTTATCAAGGCATTTTCTTCAGAGAAAAGGGCTGTAAATGATATTGTGGGAAATCTGAAAAAGCAGGTGGATATCGGCCTTGAAAGTTCCACAATAAATTCGGTATCGGGGATCCTTATCAGTATGTTTCCGGAATTTGCAAGATTTGTTGTCCTCCTTATCGGGGGATACTGGATCATCAACGGAGACTGGAGCCTCGGCTCACTCTTCGCATTCCAGTCATATATCGGGTATGTCTACGGCCCGGCGCAATTCATGGCAACAGCCAATATAAATCTTCAGCGGGCGCTTGCTTCTTTAGAGAGGGTATCCGCCCTTTTTGATATTGTCCCCGAGGAGAATATCAGGACAGGAAAGAAAGTTAAAAAACTGGATGGGTCTATTGAATTTAAAAATGTCTCATTTGCCTACGGGGGGAAGGACGAGGTGCTGTCGGATGCAAATTTCAGTGTCGATCCGGGAGACTGGCTGGCTGTTGTCGGGCCGAGCGGGGTGGGGAAGACCACACTTATCAGCATGATCCTCAATTTCTACAAGCCGGATAAAGGTGAGATCCTGTTCGATAATATTCCGGCCTCAGAATACAATTTAAAATCATTGAGACGACGGATCGGATATGTGTCTCAGAATCCCACCATATTGTCGGGCACTGTGATGGAAAACCTGAAGTACGGAAATGAGAAAGCATCGGATGATGAGGTGAAAGCGGCAGCTGAAACTGCAGGGATCCATAAGTTCGTCGAGAAACTTCCGAATAAATACGATGAAAAACTGGGGGAAAAAGGGATAAATATGTCGGAGGGTCAACGGCAGAGGTTGTCTCTTGCCAGGGCTTTGGTAAGGAACCCCGATATCCTGATCCTCGATGAACCGACCTCATCATTAGACAGAAAAATAGAGCATGAAATATTTGATATGCTCCCGAAGGCGATAAAAAATAAGACCATGATCCTGATCAGCCACAGAGTATCCACCATAAAAGAAGCATCACGTATCCTCTGCCTGAGTGAGAACAGACTGATCGCATCGGGAACTCATGAGGAGTTGATGAAAACATGCGGCGAATACCGGTCGCTGATCGAGGAATAGATGAGATTTCTCTTCGATATAGGGCATCCTGCTGAAGTTCACACATTCAGAAATGTCATTAAAAATCTCAGCAAAAAAGGGCATAAGGTCCTTGTGACAGCAAGAGACAAGGAGATGACACACTATCTTCTTGATTTTTATAACATTCCCTATGTGTCAACCGGGAAAAATATGAGTTCGAAGATCGGAAAGATATGGGCATTCATCAGGAATGATCTTAAAATTCTCAAGGCGGCTCTGAAATTCAAGCCTGACCTGATCGTCAATTTTTTCTCACCTTTCGCCGCCCATGTCGGTAAATTGCTGGGGAAGAAAGTGATCGGATTCCATGATACCGAACATGCAGACCTGACAATAGGGCTGGCAAAACCGTTCACCGATACAATAGTTGTCCCGTCATGTTACAAAAGAGAATATCCCGGGAAAGAACGGTTATCAAATTTAATGGAAATTTTGAGTTGGCCTATCTCCATCCGAACTATTTTAAACCGGACCCTTCTATTTATAAGATCCTTGGAATTAAGGAAAATGAGAAATATGTCCTCCTCCGGTTTGTCACCCACACATCGATGCACGATTCAGGGCATAAAGGGTTTACAAATGAAGAAAAGATCAATATCGTTGATAAATTTTCCGAGTGTGCGAAGGTTTTCATATCTTCAGAAGTTCCCCTGCCTGAGCAACTGAAAAAATACGAATTAAAGATCCCGCCGGAGAGGATCCACGATGTGATCAATTATGCATCTCTTCTCTATGGCGAAAGCGCCACCATGGCCTCCGAAGCTGCAGTTCTCGGAACCCCTGCGGTTTTTGTGGACTTTAATGGGAGGGGATATACCGACGAGGAAGAATTGAAGTATGGGTTGGTTTTTAACTATAAACATACAGAGGATGAAAGGGAAAAAGCGTTGAATAAAGGGATTGGGATTTTAACCAGGCAGGATATAAATGAATGGAAAGATCAGAAAGAGAAGATGATCTCTGATTCACTTGATGTGTCCGGTTTTATGACCTGGTTTATTGAAAGTTATCCTGAAAGTGAAAAGAGTGTTTTAACTGATCAATCATATTTGAATACATTCAACTAATATGACAGATAAAATAGAAGCATTGATCTCCGGATCCGGATTCCCGGAAGAGTTCAGGATCATTCTCTGGGCGATTAGAGGGAAGGGTCATTCAGACCTTCCGAATAGATCAGTTTTTGAAAGCGTGAAAGGAGATGACCTGATCAGGCTGGCTCAGAATCACGGGGTTTTAACTGTTTTATATATGCAATTGAAAACCTTGAATGAAGCTCTGATTCCGGAAAACATATTATCCCGGTTAAAAGATGTCTATCTTCAGATCGTCAGATTCAATATGATCCAGGCGAATCAATTGATCAAAGCTTTAAACTTACTGAATAAGAATGGGATCGAAGCAATTCCCATCAAGGGTCCGGTGATTTCTCAACAGGCTTATGGTGATATCGGATTCAGAATGTTCAATGATCTTGATCTGATGATACTGCCTGAAAATTTTATTCAGGCCTATGATATTTTTTGCCACGAAGGATACGAACCCTCTTTAAGATTATCAAAGAAAAGGAAAAGGTACTGGAAAAGATTCCGGAGAGACATGGAATTAAGGAACGGAAAAACAATGATCGATCTCCATCAGCGGTTTTCACAGGGGAACTCATCCTTTGATATTATTGAAGAACAAATTAAAAGGGCTGAAACCATTGAGGTCCTGGATAAAAAAATCAAGGTCCTGTCTGTAGAAGATACGATCATTTACTTGTGTATAAATGGTACCAAGGACAATTGGAATAAATTAAGAATGGTCTCTGATTTGTCAAATTTGGTTCGTTCCAATCCTGATCTGAAATGGGATAAAGTTATTCTTCAATCGGAAGAAAAGAGGGATGCTCGGGATGGTCTTGTCAGGACTAGTGCTTACGGAGGAGATCACAGGAGACATACTGCCTGATATTATAATTGCAGAAATAAAAGACAATAAGAAACTCACTGCTCTGACGGGAATGTATCTTTCAAATGCTTTTTTCTGAATTCCCCGATAAACAGAAGCCGACGATAGTAAAATCTCTGGCAAGATCTTTGGATTCCATAACACACAAAATTCGATTCTTTGTTTACTATTTTTTCACTCCCGGATCTGCTGACCTGAGAGCAATTAAGATACCTGATATTTTATTTCCTATCTATTATTTACTAAGGCCCTTGAGATTCATGGATGAATGCTTTAATTCCATCAAAGAGAAAACAGGAGCAATGAAAAAGAGAGTTGAATTGGATTTTGAAGAACGGGTCAAGCATCTTTCCCCTGAGCTTCAATTACTTCTCTGGTCAATCAGGGTGGATGAGAAATTGACGGATGCCGCAGAAAAGATCCTATATTCAAAAAATGTCATTTCTGATTTCGAAAGTTTTAAGAGACTTACATTCAGTAAGGGTGTTTTATCATTACTCTATAAAAAAATAAAAACTCTGGATATGGACAAATTAGACCCAGGACTGGTCCATGTCTTTAAAGAAGCATATATGGAGATCCTTTCACGAAATATTAAACTGACAAATCAGCTCAAAATCATATCGGAACTTTTAATAAAAAATAATCTGGATATGATAGCATTTAAAGGTCCAACCCTGGGAGTAATCGCCTATGGTGATATTGCATACAGATCTTCGGCAGACCTTGATATCCTGGTTTCAAACGTTCAATTTCCTACGGTTGTTGAGGTGATCAGGAAAACCGGATTTTTACCAAGGTTCCAATTTAAAGAAAAGATTATAAAGTATCTTCAAAAATCATGGAGGGATATTCATCTGGAAAAAGGTTTTTATCATATCGATATCCATCAGCAGCTTGCTCAGGGGCCCTCATTTTTCAGATCAACTCCTGAAAAGTTAGGCTCAGGCACAAGTGTTAAATTTGACGACCTGGATATTGCCACATTATCTCCTGAGGAAACTCTCGTTATGATGGCTATAAACTGCGCTAAGGAAGGATTCAGTTCGCTAAAACACTTCAGCGATATTAGTGGAATCATTTTAAATAATCCCCATATTAAATGGGAGAGAGTATGGAGTTCAGCCAGGGATAAGAGATGCTTTAATATCCTTCAGATATCACTTGGCTTGTCGCAGATATTTTGCGGTTTACATCTCTCCCCGGAAATTGCACTGGATATAAATATTAAAACTATAGCAAAAAAACTAGAAGCTTTTACAAAACGAGTATTAACCTTCAGTTTTGACAATGAATCAATTCATGCATATTTTTCATTCGGGGATTCATTGGATTCTCTATCCTCCAGGATCAGATTCTATTTCTGGTATCTGTTTTCCCCAAGCCCGCAATTACACGGAAAGATTTTTACATTGCCGGTCCGACTTTTTTTTCTGATCCCTGTCATGTCCCCATTCTATCTTTTATTCAGTCATTTGAACCAATTGCTGAAGTCCCGGATTTTTCATCATGGTAAATAATGAGTCAGAAGTTGTTTCTTTTAACCAAATGACTTTTTAAAAACGTTATAGTAACAATGTTTAAGAATTTCATTGACAACTACCATTCACTTTGTTAGTAAATAGAGTGAAAATTAATCGGAATTTTTGTTTTTATGTTTATATAGAAGGAGTTGTAAATTAAAAATCAACGTATAAATCTGGATTCAATATTAATAAGGTCCAGTGATATCTCTGGTACCATTGTAGAAAGTGGAGTGGCTCTATAATCCAGATACTGTTAAAGAGAAGTATCTGAATCATACGGCATTTTTTATTTGGAAAAATCTGAACGGTGAAAACACAGTTAAGGATATCGCAGAGTCTATGGCTAAAAACTTTGATTCCGTGCCTATTCAAGATGTTCAAACTGATATTTTGAATCTCATTGAAGATTTGAGAGAAATAGGATTCATAAGGGAAGCGTTAAAAGGTGAATTTACTGCTGAAGAAAATTATCCAAAAAAAGGAGATGGTCCTGATAATTTTGACATCTCTTTGACAGGAAAATGTAATCTCCATTGTGAATATTGTTTTTATGCAAATGAGATGCATAACAGGCCTGACCTGACCACCGAAGAATGGTTCATGTTTATTGATGAACTTGGGAGTCTTTCCGTCCGAAATCTGACACTCAGTGGTGGTGAATTGTTTGTCAGAAAAGACCTGTGGGAAATCCTGGATCATATTATAAAACGAAGAATGAGGTATTCCATCCTTTCGAATGGAACACTTATCACAGAGGATATTATCAGAAAGTTTGATGTTGGAAAAAGGAGACAAAGACTGGACTCTATCCAGATTTCCATTGACGGCTCAAAACCGGAGATACATGATAAGAGCAGAGGGGAAGGTTCCTTTGTGAAGGCAATAAATGGATTAAGGCTGTTAAAGCAAGCAGGATTCCCTGTGACATCCAGGGTTACTATAAATCAACATAATGTGGAAGATCTGGAAAGTGTCACAAAACTTTTATTAGAAGATATTGGGTTGAATTCAATTGGTACGAATGATGCAATTCCCATGGGATCCGGGTGTGACAATCAGTCGAGTATTACATTAACTTCTGAACAACAATTATATGCAATAAAAAAAATGCATGAATTAGAAGCAAAGTACAAAGGGAGAATAAGTGCGGCAGCTGGTCCTCAAGCTAAGTGGAAATACTATGGCGAGATGGAGCATGCGAAAGCAACCGGGGAGAAAACTTCAAGGTTTCAAATGGGATACCTGACCGCCTGCGGTTGTATGTACGATAAATTGTCTGTTCATCATGACGGGATAATTTCTCCCTGCAATATGTTGGCAGACCTCGAAATGGGTCGGATCAATCAGGATTCAATCAGTAAGATTTGGAAGGATCATCAAGCCCTAAAGGACCTTAAAGACCGCAGGGCCATCCCTATGAG
>CALODR010000007.1:0-70995 GCA_942492175.1 uncultured bacterium | reverse complement strand
TCAGAAATCAATCCCCCCATAAAATATTATTATATCCCAGCGATTTTATTAATTCATCATCACTTACACTTTTATATACTTCAATAAGATTCGGATTAGATAAAAAAGCATACTTCCGTTCTTTATTGATTCCCGACACCATTTGTTCAATTTTATTTTTTTTCTTAGCTACCGATAAAAAATCCAGGATTTCAGAAAGGACATCCACCGGTTCGGCCAGAAGGTCCTCATATTTTATGTGAATGATATGATTCCTGAACATAAAAGCACGTTTGACATAAAATTCCCATAATTCTATTCCTTTAAAAATATCAAGCAGTTTCGGATCCCTTTTTGCGATCACTCCCAATTTTAAATAATTCTTAAAAACACCATAATTCCACCTGATTTTCCCTCTTTCTGAAAATCTATTTTCCCTGTTCATCAGACTGGCTGCAACATCCACCGGGTTCCTGCAAGTGAATAATTTTCGATCCGGAAAGATTTTTTCCTAAATTTTCAGTGTTAGCGTATTTCTCGGATCTTTCCATCCCCAGTTGTGATATTTATTTTCATTAAAATTTCCCCAGTATTTTTTCTCTGAAAATAAATTTTTTACAGAACCACTTACAAAATCCAGAATTTTATCTCTTTTCAATTCCAGATTCCGGTCAAATTCATATGGATCCCCCCAGTTGGAGCCTCCCATTTTCAGAATCTTCTGGTTTATTTTTAAAAAGAATACTGCTTCTCCATTTTGTTCTGTATTTGCGCCGAAAAATATCCCTGCTTCCCTCAATAATTTCGTAAGGAGACCGGTTCCCGATCTGTGCATACCAATAATTATTACAGGTGGGATCTTTTTAAGAGGTCTCATTTTATAAAAAACACCTTTTTCGAAAATGTATAAAATCCATAATATTTTTTATAAGAAAAAATGGAACTAAATTAATGAAAATCATACTGAGCATACTTGCAAATGCTGCCCCGGGAATTCCATATCTCGGAATTAAAAAAAAATTTAAAACTAAATTAATGATCGTACCGAAGATCACAATGTATTGTAACAAAAATTGCCTTCCGGTCATTAGCAGGATCAATCCAGTCGATCCAACAACAGAATTAAAAAATTGTCCGATCAAAAGTAGTACTAACGCAACAGATCCTGTTTTAAAATCAGGGCCAAAAATACCGAGAACTCCCGATCTGAAGAATCCCAGTAAAAGTATCAATGGAAGTGAGGACCAGAATATCATCATAGTAGATTGCTGCACAATTTTCTGAAATTCTACATTCTTTTTCTGCTTCCACAATTCCGCAATTTTTGGTCCCAGAATTGCGTTTATTGCAAGTAAAGCAGTAGAAGTAATTGCTGCAAGCCTTAAGGGGACTCTGTAATATCCTACTTCACTCGTGGTTCTGAAAATTCCGAGCATTATTGTATCAGTCCACCCCATTATCAAAACCATGGAATTCATCAACAGCATGGGGATGGACAACCTCAACAACATTCGATAGTTCACTTTCTCATGTTTTTTCTCAACTTCAATACCGGGAGAATTTTCTTTTTTTTTTAATAAATTACTCCACAAATATGAACTCAGGATCGCTGTGAGCAAAACCGCTGACAAATATGCAATTATAGGAAAAGTTTCCTTTCTTCCCAACATCATTGATATTCCCAGAATTGCAGAGGCAAAAATAGGGATAGACATATTTCTTATAAATGAAAATTTTCTAATCTCTTTTAAACCTCTGATTTTTTGGGAGTTCACAATCAAAAGGATGTTCGGAACTATGCCTAATGATATTATCCTGAAATATTTTGCCAAATAAACTTTATTAAATACATTTTCAGCAATCTGATATGAAAACAGAAAAACAAGGAGACTTACAAGAATTGAAAAAGGAAGTACAATCTTCATTCCCATATTTGTTATTTTGTAAACAGCTTTCCAATTTCCCTGAGAGGAAAACTCTGATACAAATTTCATTAATGCTGTATCAATACCTGATTTACCTAAAACAGAAAATATTTGTAAGAGGGTTAATGAGAGAGAATAAATTCCAAGAACTTCCGCTCCATAACCCCGTGATATTAAAAAAATAAAAAAATAGCTCAAGACGATCCCGCAGACACGTATTAAAAAAGCGGACAAAGAATTCTTCAGTATTTCAATAAAATTTTTATCCCCTCGCATAAAATTTTTTATCAATTTCAAACACTCACCTGGATATCCCTTTATCTGTTTACAATTTAAAAAATATTAAAGTATATATTAACATTTTTCACTGCAATATTCCCTTCATAAATATACAAAATTGCCAACTCATACAAACCCGGCTTAACGGATTTCATTGAAGAAAACAGATCTATTAAAAACAATTTTCTTACTAATTTCTTTTTCAGCTTAAATTTTGAGATATAGATATCTGAATCTCCTGCAAGTCCAAAGAACAAAAAATCTTTTTTATATTTTTTTAAGTCGAATATTAACTTCCCGTTAACAAACAAAAAGCTTTCTCTGGATACATTTGAAATATAATTTTCCTTAAGGAAAGTATTTATTGAATTGATTTTAAAAGTTATATCATAAATCGTTTTTTTATTTCTCCTTAATGAGCAAAGTGTAAATCTATATCTGGATCCAGTTAATTTATCAGCAAACCGGTTATCGTTACATAAAACAATACTATCTTCAATTCTGCCACAAATTCTGAAATTACTGTAAATAAGTTTCATCAATAAGGGATAATAAAATCTGGGATTTCTCTCCTTGATTTTGTCATATCTAAAAAACGGCCTATCAACAATAACTTTTGTTCCAGAATCAATAAGATCTTCAAAGAATTTCAACTGTTCCTTTTCATCCCTCAACCTGCCTGGACCCAAGACTCCAATTGGCACTTTGAACAACCTCTCTGAAAAATAATAAAGCTGTGGCTCGATAGGAGTAAAAAAAACCGGTTCACCAATTTCAGTATACTCATTAACCAAATTCGCAATACGAATATTCTTGTTCCTTGTGAATTTACCTCTCAATTTTTTTATAGGGGAAAAAAAATCCTTGTAATCGCTGATCCCGTGTTTTAAGTTCCGGTTATATTTCCCGACAATTCTGTTTTTATCTATAAATCCTGTCCAGCCTATAATAAATACAATAAAATAGAACGATAACATAACTTTAAGTAATTTTTGATAAGACTTTCTGTAAGAAATAACAGACCTGAATATCCAAGCTAATAAAATAAAGAAAACCGGAATAACCTGAAGCAGATGTGAAATACTGGTTCTATGAAGCGCCTGAATAAAAACTAATATGCAAAATATTGATGTCACAAAAATAAAATTTTTTTCCTTCTTTTCGATCTCATTTCTGAAAAAAAATAATAACGCTAAAGCTAATATTGGCAAGAGCCGGAACATCCAGAACAACAATGAAAAATTATTATAACCTGATAAAAAGGATTCGGAGAGATTGAAACCAGGGACAGGCAGTGACAATCCAACCCCAATTCCTTTTAAAATTGATAGTAAGTCAATGAAATTCTTGAAAGACCCTGTTTTAAATACAACAAAAATTGCCCATGGTAATACCATCGCAATGACAATAAAGGTAAATTTCAAGATTTTTTTAAACAATTCTATAAGTTCTATTTCTCTGCCAACAATAATAATTGCTAATACACAGGTCAAAAATGAATAAACACCGAAGTCGAACCGGAATAATATATTTAAACCTGTTGCTAATGAAATAAATATGAGACCATATTTACTTCTTCCATTATGGATATAATTGTAGATCGCAAGCATAAGAAGCACAGGGCCTAATACTATATAATATTTGTAGAACCGTGGCAGGAGAGCAAGAGCAACAGTCAAAAAACCTATTGAGAGATAAAAATTTTTCGTGATTCTTTCCATTAAAAAGAAAAGTACAGAATAAGCAATAAGATAACCCAGGAGAATAATCACAATTTCACCTATCAGCTTATTCCCTGAAAAAACTGCCCCAAAGCACTTATATAAAATACAAGAGGACCATAGATATTCCCTTTAATATCAATAAAAGGGTGTATCCCGTTGAGGATCTCTATTGCTTTGGCAAGTTGAATCCCCTGGTCAGGATCCCGAAAAAAAAATATGATTGCGGGGGTATTTAAAAACAGAAAGAATAATATATAGAAGGATGTGAATAAGTAAAATATAGATGAAATACTCTTGCTCTTTTCTCCATTCTGCTATAGTAATATCAGACAGATAATTAAAAAAACAACTACCTGTTCAAAGTGAAAGTATAAGACATTTATCGATTTATAACAATCACTTATAAACAAACTGATTCAAGCATGAAATAGGAATATAAAAAGTGTTTTGAGATAGTTTGTCAATTACATTTTGACAAAATTCAAACCCTTTTTGTTTTCTGAAAAGAGAAATAGTAAACCTCCGGAAATTGAAAATAATATAAATATTCCCCTATAAAAGAAAAGCAACTAAAAGTCCGATATGGAGAGGTACTCCAAGGAAATGCAAACCAAATACAATTCCGGACTCCTGTATACCCAGCGCTCCAATGCTCAGGGGTATCATTGAGAGGAGGGTCGTAATTATCAAAATAAAAAACAGTCAAGTATATTTACAACTTGATAAAATCCCAATAAGACCAGATAAAGCCCTGTCATTCTGGAAATCTGAAATATAAGCGAGATAACAACTAATTTCAAATATGATCTTCTTGAAATATCACCTAAGGATCTGAAAAAATTAATTATAAAGTCACGAAGCCTGTCAAACCAGTTTTTAAAGTTTTTTTTAAACACAATAAAAAGAAGAGAACAGAATAAGATAAAGAGAAGAAGGGCTGGTATTAATTTCCCGGAGATAGTTGTTTTATCAAAAGAAATAACCCGGATTAATAATGCCGGCCTGAGAAGTGAATACAAAACAGCATACAATAAAATAAAAAGAACCGGCACAATTCTCTGAATGGTAACCAATGCTGTTGCCTTTGATAATGACTTTATCCTCTCCCTTAATAAGAAAATTATATAAACATCCCCACCCATATTTGTAGGGAGAAAACTGGAAAAGAACCATCCGATAAAAAAAAGTCCCCCGGTTTCAAAAATATTTTTTACATATTTTGAAATTAATACGTGGAGTTTCATGATCGAGAAAAAAAATGAAAGAACAATCAATGCCATTCCGAGGGCAAAGAGATCATATTCAATTGTTATATCAGATAGAGAAACATCCTCTTCTAAAAATCTGATTATCAGGAACAGAATTATTGATATTCCGAAAACGACCTTTAAAATAGTTTTCTTCGTCTGTTTTTTACTCATCTGAAATTTCAGTTTTTCTTGCAACAATTATTTTGGACGGATATGTATATATCGGGAAATACAGTTTATTTAATTTAACAAATGTAAATAATCTAAGAAGTGTTTGCCAGCCGAGTAAAGATAATATTTTTTCAATACTCATATAGCGGATGTCCTTAAATATGTCTACACGTTTAAGCTATATTTTTCCAAAACCTTGTCCATAACAGGGAGTGTAAATATATAGCAGACAGGGGGCCTATAGATAAAATATTTTTCTTTCTGCAACCGTTCTACCAGATTGTTTTTCATATCAACAAAATTAAAAATAAAATATCCGCCGGGTTTCAGAACTCTGTAAACTTCACTGAAAAACTTGTCAATATTATTAATGTTCTCCAAAACGCTGAACATGACAATAATATCAAATTTCCCATCTCCAAACCCTTGATGTTCAAATTGGCCATGTTTAATTCTTATATCATAAGTTTTTTGTGCAAATTCAATAAATCTTTGCGACATATCAATTCCATGAACATTGTGTCCCATTTGTTTGGCAATTCCAAGAAAACTTCCGGTGGCAGGGCCGATTTTCAATATTTCCAAATCTGTTCTATTTTTAATATCTTATTTAGTTTTTTTATTCTCCTCTTCGAAGTTAAAAACCTCAATTTCATCCGAATATTAATCTCGTAATAATCTAGATTCATTCTTTTCTCCCTTTGAACTGAAAAATATATCTGAATTAAAAAAATCATTAAAAAATCTGTCATTTGGCATTGGGATCTGCTTGACTATTCCACAACTACACTTTTCAAATTTGAAAGAGATATTATAATCTTCTATTTTATATAAAAGAGAATAATCCGGGTCATTACATAAAAAACAGAAATCATCACCATCATTATGATCAGATAATTTTCTGATATTTCATTCGAAATTTATTATGAGTTCCCAATTTGCAATTTCCTAGAATTACATTGGGTCTCAACACGAATACTTATCATTTTCTGGTCTCGGATGATCCCAGTCTCCATATATTCAGCCTTCCAGCCGGTTCTTTCACCAAATGATATCATCTCATTCTTTGTATAATCAAAAATGATCAAGACTGTGAGATGTACCGGGATTCTCCTTTGATTCGCCCTCAAAGAAAGTGGCAAAAAAAACATGATCTTTTTTTACAAAATTCTTAAGATTTTTCAGGCAGACCACAATATCATTACTATCAGATGGGTGAACAAAGATAATGCAATTGAATAATCCGGCTTTTTTGAGAATCCTTC
The DNA here is from genome assembly GCA_942492175.1 of uncultured bacterium. Lineage (GTDB taxonomy): Bacteria > Acidobacteriota > Aminicenantia > UBA2199 > UBA2199 > UBA647. Next base: position 64,402 of record CALODR010000007.1, on the reverse strand, counting down.
GAAATCAAATTTATCAGAAATTTTAAACTCAGGCCTTTTCTCCTTAAGTATATTCCCTTTAAGAATTTTCTTTTTCCCTATTTCTATTAATTCTTCTTCTTTATCAAATCCGAGATAATTTCCCGGCTCAAGATAATCGATGAATCTGACGCCCCCTCTCAAAGCACCGCATCCGACATCGAGAAAACACTGATCAGGCTTTATCCCCTGGGCCACAATGTAATTGAATTGAAGCTCTCCGATCTCATCCCACATCCCGCCTACATAATTCTTGAATCCGATTATTTTCAATCCGATCTTTCCTTCAGGTATCAATCCCCCCAGAATTTTCGGCCTTGCCTTGTTAACCCATTCCCTAAATTTTCCCATATACAACTCCCGAATATTATTAGAAACTATTTATTACTTTCACAATCTTTTGTAATTCATCATCTCTTAATACTTCATGTACCGGAATTGATAATATCTCAGACGAAGCTTTTTCTCTGAATATACAATCGTTTACACCTACCGGTATTTCTTTTGTTTATAAAATAAGGCATTTTGTCTCCCTGGACTGAATAATGGTGTATCCTGTATTCGCCACCCTCTTTATCTAAGTGAAGACATAATTTATCTCGTTCAGCAGTCCTGATCACAAATTGGTGAAAAGAGTGAATAGAAGCATTTCCAGGAGGAAGAAGATTTAATTTTTCATTTAGCATTTATTTCTGATAGAATTCTGCATTCTTTGTCCTTTTAGATCACACAGTTTTAAAGATAATTAAGTTTAACTCTTAAAATTGCCGCCTGAATCTCAGAAATTCTGCCATTGGTACCCTTCATTATTGAAGAACCAAAATCATCATACCCGTACATTCTTATCTTTTTTACTTTATCTGCAATGTCAGGATCTTTCGTGATGATTGCTCCGGCATCCCCGTAAGCACCGAGATTCTTGGTCGGATAAAAAGAAAAGCATCCGGCATCTCCGAATGTCCCGACCTGTTTTCCTTTATATAATGTCCCGGCTGTCTGGGCACAGCCTTCGATCACCTTAAGACCATAGTGTTTTGTGCAATGTCCATGAGATTATCAAGTTCTAGCACTTTGACCCCAGAGATGTACTAGTATTATAACCTTCGTGCTTTCTGCAAGCGTTGACTCTATCAACGTTCCGTATTCACTCTGCTATGATCAGACTCGTTCGTATCAATAAAAGCCGGTGTTGCCCTGATCATCTCAATTGCAGAAATGGTGGGAACACATGTGTTGGAAACAGTGATAACCTCATCCCCGTTTCCTGTCCCCAATGCCATCAGAGCGATAGTGAGCGCAGACGTACCTGAATTTACACCGGCACAAAACTCTGCTCCCGCATATTCAGCAAATTCCTTTTCAAATCCTTCGGTTTCAGGGCCTAGTATCAATCTCCCGGAAAAAAGAATTCTTCTCAGGTTGATTCTTGATATTTCATCCCTTTTATTGTATGTGATTTTCTGGATGAAATCAAAAAGTTTTTAACTATTTATATCAGAAATAGAAATTTTTTAAAAGGTGGAAAATATTCGATATTTCTCCTATAAAACCTCCTTCTATGGATATCTGCAGGTTTCCAGCCTGAGAAGCGATGTGAACAGAGAAAAATTCCCATAGTAATCTCCAATATCAATTTTTTTATGATCATCAGGAAAAGGGATTGTCTCATATTCAAAATCTACAATTTTTTTTAGTATCTTTGTAAATTCCTTTAAAGAATAAATTTCATTGGATCCCAGATTAAAACTTTTCCCTGAAAGTGCGTCAGATCCGGCAGCCAGGATAAATGCATCAGAGACATCATCAATGTAATTAAAATCCCTTCTCTGTGAACCATCTCCGAATATTTTTATATTCTCCTTGTTCAGAGCTTTCCTGATAAATATACCTGTAAAGCCCTGAGTATCTCCGGACAGGTGCTGGCGGGGTCCGTATGTATTGGTTAATCTTAAGGAAACTGTATGCATACCGTATATTTCTGAATAGAGTGTATAGTATTTTTCCGCTGCCAGTTTATTTATTCCGTTAACATCGACCGGGTTCTCGGGATGTTTCTCATCCACCGGCAGATATTGAGGCCTCCCGTATAACTGTCTGGTACTTGCATATATTATTTTCACATCAGGATTATTCTTTCTGCAGCTTTCAAGAAGAGAGATCTGACTTCTGCAATTGATATCAAGATCGGTATAGGGATCGTTCATACTTTCGATATGGCTTGTCTGACCGGCCATACTGAATACAACCTCTTTTCCTCTGACCAGGTAATCCATGCTATGCTGATCTCTTATATCTGAAAAATTGATCTTCACCTTATCTTTTACCGGTTCAATATTCTTTAGATTTCCCCCGTATTGAGGAAGCATTGAGTCTACAATAGTAACATCGGCTCCTTTGTCAACAAGCCGGATCGCCAGATTACTCCCGATGAATCCCAGCCCAAACGGAATGAGGGTTTTCCCCAAAATCCAATCCATCAGGTTATTCCCTCTGCGTGAATAAATTCAGTTTCCTCAATTACAGCAATGAGGTACCGGATTGGGAAGTCGAGGTATTGCCTTTCCAGATATTCCCCGTGTATCCCGAGAATGAATAATTGATCCCGCCGAAAAGAGTTACCACAATTATGAGAGATGCCCATCCGGGTGGAATGGCCTGTTTAAAAAATATCCCGCCGGATAAATATGAAATAAAAAAGAATACCGTAAGAATAACTGCAAATCCGGACATAAAAAACCCGATCAGAGATGCCATCCGGAGTGGAGTTATTGAGAATCCGGTGAACACATTCAGCCATAATTTCACCAGTTTTTTTAAAGAATAGTTCGATCTCCCTCTCACACTTTTCATACACACGCCAATTGTGTACTGATGTTCTCAGTTGATCAGAAGAATAAGTCCACCATATAAGGAAACGGCCCTCATACCGGACAGATCTTAGCTACCAGATCCTTTGGAAAGTATTTTGAAGCTGGAAAGATAGAGATCCTTAGGCTTCTTCAGGAGTTTTGTCGCTATCCAGTTATTGAACCGGCTGCCCATATTTCTGAAAATATTGTGCTTCTTTTTTTCATAATAACTGTAAACAACACTATACCCTTCCGTGATATTCTCTGCCAGTTTAATTATTTCAGAGGGAGGATTCTGGAAGTCATCATCAATAATAACCGTATAATCACCGGTAACATAATTAAGACCACACATAACCGCATTGTGCTCACCAAAATTTTTTGCAAGTTTTTTATAAACAATATTCTCAGGATATTTCTTTCTCAGACCTTTCACCTCAATATCGGTATTATCACTACTCCCGTCATTTACCAATACGATCTCTAATTTACCGAACTTTGACGATAGATCTTCAATTACCTTGATAACAAGTTTTTCGATTGTCTTTTCACTATTATAGAGGGGAACTATAACAGATAATTTTTTACTCTCAATTCCCATATTTTCTCTTGTTAGTGTTCTCATTTTACACTACTCTGTAAAACAAATGAAGTATATGGGGAATTAAAACAGTCAGTGATGACTCTCAGACAGGACCCTTTGCCAAAGCTCCTCTAAATTTTTGTCATATTTATAACCTGATACCGGATTATGATTCATAGAGGATTTTACATAAGTTCTCAGAATTTTAATAATCATTGAATCCGGAATATCAATTTCCATAAACAATAACACCCTTTTAAGTTCTAAAAATGAAGACTCATTATTTAGTAATTTATTATAATTTAAGATTATTCTGGGAACATTTTCTGTGTAATTTAAGATTCTTTTATTATGCTCATACCAGAGTTTCAAACCGGTCCTGATCGGGATATGATTCCTTTTCTTAAGTGAATTTGCCACCTGGATAGGCTCCCTGATATTTATCAGCACTTTCTCAAACTTTGTACCATATTGCTCCCATGCCGGGTAAGTAAGACTGAATCTGGTTTCTTTAACAATTTTTCCTTTATATTTTTCAGCTATTAAAGGAATTAATTCTGAAAACCTTCCAGCTCTATTGAGTATCGTTTTTTCCGATGGAAGGCTGAAATATGATAATTTCCCCCAAAGCCCGTTTATCAGCGGCATATTTATCGAATGGAATTCGGGCTGCTCAAAATACCCGTCAGGATTCCATCTGTCACCGGGATAAAATGTCTCCGGATCGCCCATATCTGCACCAGCTTCAAAAAAAAGGCGTGCTGTTATTGAAGTCCCTGACCTATGCATCCCTGTTAATAATAACATTGTGTTAATTCCTCATCATCAATATAATGGTACAAATTTGTGTTGCAAAAATTTATTTAATTTTAAAACAATTGCTAAATATTATCATATTAATTGAAAATTGAAAGTTATACCTGTTTATCTCAAAATTTCTTTTTTATTGTTTCTCCACCACTCTACTAAAAAAATTACTATAAAAGAAAAAAAAATAACAAAAATAAACGAGCAGATCATTAAATAAGTGGCAGCTATGGAGGGATCAGTAGAAAAAGACTTATTACAATAATTCTTCTTCAATAGTCTGAATTTGTTGGAAATCCCTGTAACGCTGTTATAAGTCATGGTATATTTCTTTAGATCATCCTTAAGTGATAACCCTGAAAATGATTCTATTTTTTCGTCCTCGATCAGTTTAATTGTATTTATCACTTCATTAAGATTTGCTTTTAATAATTCAAGTTTGATAGTATTGTTATTTTTCTCTATTATCAATCCGTAATATTGCTGACTGGGAGGAAGAAAATAAGAATTTTTAACAAGCATATCCTGATACTTCCCCACATCAATTTCTAATAACTTTTTAACAACTTCAATCTCTTTATTAGATATTTCAATTGATTCTTCAAGTGAATATATTCTGTTCTCTATATTTATTTTAGTGATCTTCTGTTTATAAAGGAACCATGAGAACAGTTTTTTCTCAAGATTTGTAAAAAAATCTTCCAGATCAGCCACAAATTTCCCCTTCAGGTTTTCCTCATTTTTTGGAAATTTTCTTGTCACGATCAAATCAAGTATCCTCAAAATTGAATTATTGACTTTTTCTTTCACCAGGGTATCTTTAATCTGGATTTTATATTTTTTATTCTGTTTCCTGTTTCCTTTGATCACAGGATCAATAAGTCTGTTAAATTCATTGTTAGAAAGAAATTCTGATTTATCATTTACCATCTTGAACACATCACCGAAATCTTCAGAGTATATCATTACTGAAGCATATTTCGGAGGATATTTAAATACAAAAAAGAGTGCTGAAATAATTATCCCTGTAATTAGTATTGAAGCAAAGAGAATAATTCTCCGTTTTAGTACTTTTATTATGTAAACTGAACTTAATTCCTGATTCATCACGCTTCCCTTAATTTCCCTGTTTAAATTCAGTGAATAAAAAAGGAGTTTTAAAACACTATTTTTAAAATGATACTAAAAAAAACCCCCGGTAATCCACCGGGGGTTCTTTATTAGATTTTAAGTAAACTCTATTTCATCATTTCTTGCTGAAGTATTATCGCTTGTTCTCCAAGAACAGCACCATTCGAATTGATGAAAACTAGTTTGAAACCAGCTCCTTTCTCAAACATTTTAATCTGTTCAGTCCTCATAACTCTCAGACCTACTTTGTTCTGCATCAGTCCCATCCTGCTCAGTTTGTTCATTTTCAAACCTTTACCAAGACGGGCTTTAGGTCCGAATTTCCCAAAATCTGCAACTTTCTGATTGCCATTGTACAATAGGACACCGACCTGTTCCTTCAACCCGGCGTTAGCCAGCAACTCTTTAAGTTTTGAAATTTCAAACACTGGGCATGAAAGGCAAGGGCTCGGTCCCGGGCCAGGCCATGGTCCCTTGGGATTTCTCCACCACGGGATCCGATAAAGCTTTCTTAATTTGTCCTTCAGTCTATCCCATATTCCTGGATCAATTATACCGCCGTCATCATCATCGCCGCCACAATTTGCAACTGTAAAATTGGGGCTGTCTACATGATATGCCTCATCATTGGTTTTAATTCTGATTACATATGTGCCGACTGCCTGTGCTGCAGGTACAGCCCAGCCTACCGAACCGCTTGCTGTAGTCGCTGTAAGCTGTGTTACAAAATTGGCCGGATCAGTTGTGTTTCTGAATATGTTGACCTTTAAATTTGAATCCAGCGTACCCGAAGATGTCCAGGATATGGTTTCAGTCTGGCCTGTACAGAATTCTTCTCCCGGGGTCGGATGTATGATAGTGATTGTCCCGGGTGTCGGCCCTGCCGGCTCATCTGCTATCTGAAAAGTAGCGCTGTCACCAAAACAGGAATTATCATCCGCTTTCACACGGATAATATATGTTCCGTTGGTATATGACATCGGGACATTCCAGCTTTTTGATGTAACTCCATTGGCCAACAGCTGTTCTACAAAGTTTGCAGGGTCTGTTGTGTTCTTAAAGATATTGATCTTGTAATTGGTGCTCGTGCATGCACTTGGTGTCCAGGTGATGTTGTGTGTCGATCCCTTGTACCAGGTGCCACCCGAAGGTGATGTTACTGTAAGTCCGGCTGAATAGACCAGACCCATCGTTACTGCCAGAATGAATGAAAATATTAATAATTTTTTCATTTTCTCCTCCTTTAATTTGTTCATACTATTATATAAAAGTAATAAAAAAATATCTCAATTTATTTTTATTTTGTAATTATAGAATTTTAACAATAAATAAATTTAGAAAAAAAAGGCTCTCCGGATCATTCCGGAGAGCCTTATATTTTTTTGCCGATAATATCAGAAATTAATTATGTAAGGTGAAGTATTGAACCTCAATCTGCTTCCACTAAATCTTTTTTGAATTTGATTTTTTCCAAATACCACCCGGGAATCGTTAATGGAGCCAGTGTAAAGCTGTTTGAAACAGCTGTTCTATCATTATCACTTGCATCACACCACAATTTTGTAACCCTTATCACATAACACCCTTTTTTATAGGACGCAGGGATGGTAACCACCTCAGAACCGTCATCCGGAGTCATACTTTTAAGTGTTTTCCATTTCAGTATTTCATAATACCAAGGCATATCCATTAAAATTTTAACCTTTTCAAGAGCAACTTTTTTCTGGGAATAAATACTCTTAAGTACAGGAACATATTGTGCAATATTGAAACATTTGACACTTTTGATCTCGATCTTGACCATTTTCACTTTTGATAATTCCCTGGGCTGCTGGATAAGTTTGTTTTGAGGAACTTTCTGAACTGCAACTTTTGCCTGCAGAGTTCCGGGAAGTACCTGCAGTTTGTATTTCCATTTTACTTCCATCGGGAAACCGATCAAATGAGAATCATTTTTTGCCGGTTTATAAACGATAAACGGTGCACATGAAGAACCGCTCGGGGATGTTCCTCCGCAGTCTTTAACCTGGAATCCAGGACTGTCTCCATACACTGTACCAACTGCCTCTTTAACCCTCACATAATATGTACCGGTTGTTGCGGAAGCCGGGATCGCCCAGTCTGCTGCCCCACATGCAGTTGTTTGAGTCAGTTGGGTCACAAAATTGGCGGGATCAAGTGAACCCCTGAAAATATTGATCTTAACATTGGCATCAAGTGAACCTGAAGATGTCCACGTAATGGTTTTTGTTTCCCCCCGGCACCATTGTGTTGATCCGTTAGGATTTGTAACGGTAATTGAGTTACTCCCCGGAGTCCCTCCTGAGTCAGCGATCTGAAAAGCAGCACTGTCACCAAAACAGGAATTATCATCCGCTTTCACACGGATAATATATGTTCCGTTGGTATATGACATCGGGACAGTCCAGCTTTTTGTGTTTACCCCTGATGCCACAAGCTGCTCAACAAAATTGGCCGGATCAGTCGTGTTCTTGAAGATATTGATCTTATAATTGGTGCTAGTGCACGCACTTGGTGACCAGGTGATGTTGTGTGTTGTTCCCTTATACCAGGTACCGCCTGATGGTGATGTTACATTAAGTCCTGCAGAGTAAATCATCCCCATGGTAACTGCTAAAACGAATGAAAAGATAAATAATTTTTTCATTTCCCCTCCTTTAATTTGTTCATAATATTATATAAAGGCAAAATTTAAATATCTCAATTTATTTTTATTTTTATAATTTTATTGTTTTAACAATTAAAAAATTTAGTAAAAAAAAAGGCTCCCCGGATCTATCCGGAGAGCCTTGTGTTTTTATTGCCGGTAATATCAGAAATTAAAAGTATAAGTTGAAGTATTGTTCATCAACCTTCTGTCCCTTAATGAATCTCCGGGATCAACAACAACCGTCGCCACTCTGTCTAAGGTCCTTATACGTTCACGATCCCCTCCACTATGAAGACGGAAATCAAATGAGAGTGAGTATTCATAACTGTGACCTCTGTAAGTTACATTTTCAAGGTTTTTGGTCTGTGTGTCACCGGATCCGGGAACATCACCCTGAGTCCTTACATTTACCTGAACGGGAACTAAAGGGATCGCCGGCCCGCCGAAATTATTGATCCTCACTTTAACAGTCAGTCTCACAACTCTTCCACTGTCTCTGGAGCTATGTCCTGAAACATAACAGCTCAGATCAATGTTTTTCTCACCTATAATACTGAAAGTGGGACTTTCAGCTGAAACATTAGCTACGCCCATTTCCTCAATTTTTATTTTAAATCCTGAATCCGGGGTCGCAGTTTTTATCAGTGTCCTGCCGACCGTCCACTCCGTTGATATTCTTCCCGGAGCAAGATTCTCTTCAATTACTCCAAAGTGTTCTCCATTTTTTATCAGAGAGATCTTTACATTATTGGTCAGATTTTTTGGTCTCCAAAGTATTCTCATTCTGCTGTTAAGGGCAAGCTCCCTCCCGCTCGGTTCTGTTATTGTTATTGAATGAGGTTTGAACATTGTAGCTACGATAACCGGCTGAAAATAAAGCATCTGAGTGATCTCAAATGCATTGCTGTCACCATAAACTGTTCCGGTTGCCTCTTTCACCCTTATATAATAAGTCCCCGGTTCATAAGTCCCCGGTATCGCCCAGCTTTTGGAACCACTGTTCGGCCCGGTCAGCTGAACCACAAAATTTGATTCGGAAATTGAATTCTTGAAAATATTGATCTTTACATTTGAGTCCAGATCACCACTTTTATCCCAGGTTATTATCTGGTTTGTACCTCTTAACCACTTAGTTCCGGTTGTCGGAGCTGTAACGGTTATAGCAGGATCTGTTCCCGGTTCCGGTGATGCAGGATCTGTTATATGGAAAGTTCCACTATCACCAAAGCAGGAATTGTCATCTGCTTTTACTCTGAGTATATAAGTACCGTTAGTATACCCCATAGGGATTGTCCAATTCTTTGATGTAACTCCATTGGCCAATAATTGTTCCACAAAGTTTGAAGGGTCTGTTGTGTTTTTAAAAATATTGATCTTGTAATTAGTACTTGTACAAGCAACGGGTGTCCATGAGATAGATACATTATCCCCTTTGTGATAGGTCCCTCCCAAAGGTGATGTCACTGTAAGTCCGGCTGAATAAACCATCCCCACCGTAACTGTTAGAACAGATAGAATAAAAAATAGCTTCTTCATATTTTCCTCCTTTTTCTTAATGTTCTTATATACAAGAAAAATCAAAATATCTCAAAAAAAGTTATTTTATCAATTATTTTTCTGCTCGAAATTAAATTTCAGGTGAACAGACAGGCGGATACAGCTCCCATAAGAACCCATGAAATAAAAGAAATAGATTCAGTCTGTTATCTCAAATATACTGCTGTCTCCATAAACAGCACTGTCATCTGTCTTTATTCTCATAATATAACTGCCATTGACATATGTACCGGGAATGGTCCAGCTTATTGATCCGGTATTAGGTCCTGTCAATTGCTGTACAAAATTTGCCGGATCAGTGGTATTTCTGAATATATTGACCTTTACATTTGAAGACATTGTACCTGTTTTGTTCCATTTTATGTCGTATGTATTGTTTTTATTCCATGTGTCGCCTGATGCCGGGGAAGTTATTGTGATGGAAGGGGGCAGATTGGGATCACCGGTAATATTAAAAACACCACTGTCACCATAAACAGTCTCATCTGTGGTTTCTATTCGAATTACATAACTTCCATCTATATATCCCTCTGGAACTGTCCAATTATGGGTCCCGTCATTTGAAGTAGTGATCTGCTCTATAAAGTTGGATGGATCCACTGAATCATGATACACCTCAATATTGACATTCGCCGTTTGAGTTCCTGTTGTTGACCAGGTGATGTTATTGCTCTGACCCCTATACCAGGAAACACCTGGTCCCGGAGAATTTACAATTAATGTCGGAGTAACAGTTCCAGTACCGGAAACAACGAATATCCCACTGTCATCATAAACACGGCTATCATCTGTTTTCACTCTGATCACATAATTGCCGTCAGTATAGGTCTCTGGTATAGTCCAATTAATTGATCCTGTATTCGGACCGGTCAGTTGTTGAATAAAGTTGGAAGGATCAACCGAGTTTCTGAATATATTCACTTTTACATTTGCAGACATACTCCCGTTTTTTACCCAGGAAATTTTATACGTTGTCTGCTTGGTCCATGTATCACACGATTCTGGAGAAGTTATTATTATACCGGGGGAACTAATTGAATTTCCGTTAATAGAAAAGAGACCGCTTTCATCCGAGACAAGACCGTTATCTGTAGTTATCTTTACAATATAATTCCCATCCTCATAATAACTCGGGATTGTCCAGATAATGGAACCGGAATTAGGTCCGGTCAGTTGCTGAACGAAATTTGAAGGATCGGTAGTATCCCTGTAAATGTCTACCTCAACATTTTCAGACATTGACCCATCTTTAAGCCAGGTAATGACATATGTATAGTTCCTTGACCATGTACTGCATGCTGCGGGAGATATAACGGTCATAGTAGCAGATGGTGCAGAGCTGATGTTAAAGACACCACTGTCACCATAGGTGACGGAATCTGTCGTTTCGATCCGCATAATATAATTCCCATCTGAATAGGTCCCGGGAATCGTCCAATTGTGGGTTCCGTCATTTGCAGTTGTTATCTGTTCTATAAAATTGGAGGGGTCAACTGCATCCTGATAGACATCAATATTCACATTTGATGTTTGAGTTCCTGTTGTTGACCACGAAATATTATAAGCATAGGATTTATACCAATTACTGCCTGCAGCAGGAGAGTTCACTGTTATTGTAGGAGTAACACTCCCCCCATCTGTGATTGTGAACAGATCACTGTCATCAAAAACAAGGCTGTCATCTGTCTTAATTCTCATAATATAACTGCCGTTGGCATATGTACCGGGAATGGTCCAGCTTAATGAACCGGTATTCGGCCCGGTCAATTGTTGTACAAAATTTGAAGGATCTGTAGTATTCATGAATATATTTATCTTTATATTTTCCGACATTGTGCCTGTCTTATTCCATGTTATGTTATATGTTGAACTTTTATTCCAGGAATCACTTGCAGTAGGAGAAGTAATTGTGATTGAAGGGGGAAGATTCGGATCTCCCGTAATATTGAAAGTTCCACTGTCTCCATGAATCGCAGCGTCTGTGGTTTCGATTCTAATTATATAATTGCCGTCTGAATAGGTGGCAGGAATTACCCAGTTGTGGGTTCCGTCATTCACGGTCGTGATCTGTTCTATAAAGTTTAAGGGATCTACGGTATTACGATACACATCAATATTCACATTCGCCGTCTGGGTTCCGGTAGCTGACCACGTTATATTATACGAATGGGATTTAAACCAAGTGCTTCCTGCAGCAGGAGAGTTCACTGTTATTGTAGGAGTAACACTCCCCCCATCTATGATTGTGAACAGATCACTGTCATCAAAAACAAGGCTGTCATCTGTCTTTATTCTCATAATATAACTGCCATTGGCATATGTACCGGGAATGGTCCAGCTTAATGAACCGGTATTCGGCCCGGTCAATTGCTGTACAAAATTTGAAGGATCTGTTGAATTCAGGAATATATTAACCTTTACATTAGCTGAAAGCACCCCCGCCCTGCTCCATGTTATGTTATAAGTACTATTTTTATTCCATGTATCACTAGCGGTTGGTGAAGTAATTGCTATAGCGGATGGAACACCTGGATCTCCGGTAATATAAAAAACACTGCTGTCTCCCGAGACCTGAGCATCATCCGTTTCAATTCTGATTAAATGGTTCCCGTCGGCATATGTTTCGGGAATCATCCAGCTGTATGAACCTGAGTTCGGGCCTGTCATTTGTTCAACCAGATTTGATGGTCCGACACTGTCTTTATATATATAAACATTAACATTATCTGACTGTTCCCCTGTTTTTGTCCAGGTAATATTATATGTGCTGTTTCTATACCATGTGTTTCCTGAACCAGGATTGGTTACAGTTATGGAAGGCGGTGCTGTCGGGTCAACCACGATAGAAAAAAGATCGCTGTCGTCCATCAGAAGGCTGTCATCAGTTTTCAAACGCATAATATAATTCCCTTCTTCATAAGAAGCAGGGATTGTCCAGCTATACAGGCCGTTGTTAGGGCCGGTCAATTGCTCAACGAAATTTGAAACATCAGTTGTGTCTTTAAAAACATTGATCTTTATGTTGGGGGACGCATCCTGCGTAGATGTCCATGTGATATTATAATTCTGACCGGCTGTCCAGACACTGCTCGAGTCAGGAGTAAGCAGCCTGAAGACCGTTGAAATTGTAAAATTTGAGTCTGAAATATCGGAATCAGAACCGTCGATCGCTTTCACTTCAATTTTATAATCGTTACCATTCTGAATCAAAGCACCGCTTTCAAGTGTATTGATGGTCCAGGAATATGACCCGTCATCAGGTGTGTCAGAAACGATCGGCCCGAGATCTACATCATTTTTATAGAGATGGATTGCTATATTTCCCGTTGCATCCTCCAAACTCCAGTTGATATCGTATGTAGCTCCCCATTCCCAGGTCTGGCCCCCATTTGGAGTGATTAGTCCGGATACTGCATAATCAAATGTTGCCAGGTAAATTGTTCTGTTAGTATCATTCTCCCTCCAGATCAGGTAAGCGGAGGAATTGTCCATTGCCATTGCAGTTCTCGTATCTGTTTTAAAGTTTGCCGTGGGCGAAAGGGTATAGAGGGTCCACTCCCCGTTGTAAACTGAAGCTCTGACAGTGGCAGGGTGTGACGGGGTTAATGCCTCCGCCCAGGAGACTGCCACCAAAGAGGGGGAACGGGCAATAACTGCCGGATAGGCAAAGTAACCTTCGAGGGGCCATGGCGTTCCCGATACCGTCTCCCCGGAAGAAAAATTCCCTCCGGCCGGTTTTATCCAATAATCGATATTCCCTGGAGTACCCCCATCCGGATAAGAAAGAGCGGCCACATAAACATTTCCTGATGCATCTGCAAACACTTCACTCTGTTTATTGTGAGGGAAGTGACGTGGTAATGTTATGGTGGTCGCTGTCGACAGATCCCCGCCTGAAGGTGCATATCTGTATTGTATAAAATCCTTGTCCATATCCCAGGTTATATGAACATTCCCGTTTGTATCTGTAAATAAATTCGGCCACAAATGCTCTTTTGTAGCGGGAGCAAGATTGGTCATTCTTGTCCATGCTCCTCCCACAGCTTTCCGAAAATATGCAACAGGATGGAGAACATTTGAGCCGTTATCTTCAATAACGGCCGCATGCCAGACACCTGAAGAATCGGCAGCAAATGTAGGCGCAAGATTATATTTGTAGGTTCCTGAAGCAGTATAGATCTTCTCTTTGACCCATGTTCCTGCCGAATTCCGCCAGCAGTGCATGAGGTCTGTTGATTGGTAAAGCGGGGTCACCCATACAAAATGGACCTCGGTCCCGTCCGGTTTAACAGACAATCTGGGGCGCACCTTTCTGTAATTGACTTCATTGAATTCAATTTCACCAATTGTAATCTGATTGACAACCTGTCGGTTGACGATCTGTCCATATTTGGCAATTCCGTCATCGATCCACAGCAGATGTATCGTTCCGTTATTGTCAGATCTTATATCATAATATTGTCCCGAAACTCCAAGAGAGGAGATTGTTTGACTGCTTAAAGAGATAAACAGTATAAATATAAAAAAGGATACCACTGCTAATTTTTTCATAACCGCTCCATTCTGCAAACTTTTTTTAACAATTTTTAAAATGCAATTTTAATGCCAATCCGAATTCCCACTATAGTATTACATATTCATATCCTATTTTCAAGTATTGCCAACACAAGTGACAATTATTGTCACCTGTTACGGAATCAGATAAAAACGAATATGTTATAATTTAAAAAAATATAAATACGCGTGAAAACATTATCCGGAGGATAAATGAGGTTAAGTAATTATAAAAACAGCAAATGGCTCATGCTGGCGATAGTTGTTCTGGTATTTATTTCATGCTCGGAAAAAGAGAAATTTTTTGAAAGGGGAAAACTTGTTTTAACAGATGAAGAAAAAAGGGATTATGAGGAACTTGAACCTCTGCAGGGAAATGATATCAATTCGACATACCATTTTATTCAGAAAGATAAAACAACTTACAGATCAAAAATATATAAGATAAATGGATCAAGATCTTTCATCTTCAAATCAAATCTCAAGGGGGATGTGTCAGTATATTTTTCAATCGGTCAATTTAAAAAAAATCCAGACCCGGACCTGATAATCAAGGTAACCCAAAACTCGGGGGGAGAGAAAAAATTACTTCAGGAATATTCACATATTAAAAATACTGTCAAGTTCAGCCGGACATTGAAGCTGACCGGATCTTCGAATATATCCGTTGATATTAAAGGAAATACGCAGATATTTGTAACCGAACCGGTTTTTATTAAGGCGAGAATAAAAAATCCCGTGTTCCTGATCTTAGCAGATACATTAAGAGCTGACCACCTCGGTACATACGGTCACAAGGGAAAAGTTAGCAGGAACCTGACAGCATTTTCTGAAGATTGTGCTGTTTTTGATAATTGTTTTTCAACAACAAGCTGGACCCTCCCGGCACATATATCACTTTTTACCGGAAGAAATATTGATAACCACGGGGTCTATTCAAAACATTTCAGATTATCGGAAGAGATCCCTGTTCTAACAGAATCTATCTCAAAAAACAGATATGCTCTTAGTTTTAATGAAGGAGCCTTTGTCCAATATAAATACGGATTCTTCCGGGGATTTGACACTTATTCTTCCAAAGTCTGGAGGGCGAGTGTATTTTCAAAAAGAATGTTTGAGAACATTGTCAGATTATTAAAGAGGAAAGGATTTGAAAACATTTTCAGTTTTCTTCACACATATCAGGTCCACAGCCCATTCCGCCTCCACCCGGGACTGGAACACTCAGACAGTGCCGAAACAGAAAATGCTACTTTCAGCTTCTCATTTCCATATAAACTTGCCGGCCATGAGAGAAAGTTCACCTACAGGCCCAGGACGGAAAAACAAAAGAAAGGAATTGTCGCATCCTATGATGCTGAACTCGAATTTTTTGACCACTGGTTCGGAAACTTTATAAGTTCACTGAAGGAGATGGGGATCTATAAAAGATCCCTGATCGTATTTTTGTCAGATCATGGGGAGGAGTTTTTTGACCATAAAACCTGGGGCCACGGGAACAACCTCTATAATGAGACCATCCACATCCCTCTTCTGATCAAATTTCCTGAAAATATCCATAAAGGTAAAAGGATATCTCAAAACTGCTCGATAACCGATGTGATGCCTACTATTCTCGATTTTCTCAATATTGATCACGAGTTTGAAATTGACGGGATCTCTCTTTTACCGGTCATAGAAAATCCGGATAATTTTGAGAACAACCGTGATATCAGATCACTCCTGATCCATACAGGATCAAAGGAAAAACTGGCACAGGTCCCTCAGATGATCTCAATTATCAGCGGGAAATATAAACTGATCTATAATTTCAGATATTCTGATGACATGAACAGGTTTTATACGGAGTATCCTCTGCCTGAATACAGGGAATATGAGCTTTACGACCTTGAATCAGATTTTACAGAAAGAAATGATCTCTCAGAGGATCCGGGAATGGAGAGTATTTTCGAAGAATTAAAGAAGAAAATAAAACTTATTAAGCGAGATGTATTTGCAGCAAAAGTGAAAGGAATTCCGCTGAAGATAACTGATAAGGACCGTGAGAGACTTAAAACGCTCGGCTATTTGTAAATAGCATTTTTCCGCCAACATCTAACTTGATAAGGGTCCGGCACTATGTTATATTATTCCAGTTAAAGCCGGTGTATTACTAATGGTTCAAGGATGAGTTCATCTATGAAAAAATTATTCACAATTTCAATAATTTCAGCACTTCTTATAGTAAGTGCAATATCTTCATGCAAAAGGTATAAAAACCCGAATATAGTTTTCATTATCATTGATACACTGAGAGCGGACCACACGCACATGGGGAACGGAGATATAAAAGAGACTCCTGAATTGAATAAAATATTTGAGAATGAATCAGCATTTTTCGGGACTTCATGGTCAAATGCTCCATGGACACTGCCGTCCATATCATCAATGATAACTTCAAAATATCCATCCGAAATAGGGGTTATAAAGAGGAATTCAAAAATAGATGAAAAATTTCTGACAATCGCAGAAGTTCTTAAGGAAAACGGATATTCCACCCATGGAGTGATCTCTCATATATTTCTCAAAAAAAAGTACGGCCTTGCTCAGGGATTCGACACTTATGTTGAAAAAATAGATTCATCTGATAACAATCTTCTTGCAATAACTTCCCCAGAAGTTACATCTGAGGCATTGAAGATCATTAACAAGAATACTGAAAAACCATTCTTCATGTTCCTCCACTATTTCGATCCCCACTACAGGTATATTGATCACGATTCCGGATCCCGATACAAAGGCCCCTTTCTGCCTGAAAAGAACGATGCAATAAAAGCTGAATTAATAAAAAATAACCGGTTTACCAAAGATGATCTGGATTATTTTCGGGAGTGTTACAATAGCGAGATAAGGTTTACCGACCGCTTTGTTGAAAAAGTTATTATTGAATTGAAAACAAAAGGCCTGTATGAAAATACATTGATAGTAATTGTCTCCGACCACGGGGAAGAGTTCGGAGAGAGGGGAACACTTGGTCACGGACAGTCCCTCTTCAATGAACAGACCCAGGTCCCTTTTATTCTTAAACTTCCAGAAAAAAATAAGAAACGGCTTATAAAACGGAAGGTATTCTCGAATATAGACATCCTTCCGACTATTCTTGATGCCGTAGAGATCAATATACCCGGATCTTTTTCCGGCAGGAGTATATTCAGAGAGCAAAATTCTGAAACCGTCTTCATGGAGGTTAATGAGTCGAAATATGATACTCTCTATAATCAATGTGCGGTTGTTCAAAACGGGTGGAAGCTCATAAAAAATTTTGAGCTGAACAAATTTGAACTGTATGACCTCAGTAAAGATGAGACTGAAAAAAATGATCAATTTGCCTCTAATAAAAAAATGTTCTTCAGCATGCACAAGGTTCTTAAGCGGTATATAAGGATGATAGAGGAGAATAAACACATTTCACAAAAAACAAATCTGACAAAAGAGGAGCAGAAAAAACTGGAAACCCTGGGGTACATAGGAAATTGAAAGAAAAAAAAGGCCCCCTCTTTTCGAAGAAATTATTAGTCCTTTTTTTTATTGCTTTCATATCATTAATCCTTATATTGATTTTCAATAATGCAGATGACAAGAAGTGGGTGATAGATGAGGTCACCTTCAAAGCAAGGGATGGATTTGAGATCAGTGCCTTCCTTCTCAAACCGTTCAATACCCGGAACCGTAAATATTCTTCAGTTGCGTGCTTTCATCAGCTTTCCGGGAACAGGGATGATTTTTTAAATTTATTTCCTTTATTTGCAAAAAAAGGAATAATTGCGATTGCCCCTAATTTTGTGAGACAGAAAGCAAATCTGAGCAATAAAAGGATCACTGATCTTAAAGACACGCTGAAATATCTCAGCTCTCTGGAATATACAGAAAAAGGTAAAACAGGGATAATCACCGCAAGTTTCACTGTTGAAACCGGGATGTATGCAATTGTGAACAATGCTGATGTCATTGCCGATGTGATCATTTCCGGACCGATATTAAGAGAGGAATCCAGGCAATGGCTGACAAGAAATACGGATCTCGCCATTTTCAACATTGCAAGTATACTCGACGGAAATCACTATCTGCTTATGGAAGAATATACAGAGAGGAGTCTCAATCCACTTTCAAGAAACCTGTTTATTGAAAAAGAGGAGACCCCTTTCGGACTTCCGGCTCACGGTACTTTTGTCTTCGATGAAATACCGGAAATACAGGATCATATAGCCGATTTTTTTGCAGAAGTATTCGGGATTGAAAAAGAGACAGGCGGTGTAATATCAAACCCGGTCCCTGAAAATATGATAACCTTTTACTCCACAGATAATATGCCGATCAACGCTACCTTCCGTAAACCGGAAGGGGAATCAGGAGTCCCGGCCGTTCTGCTGTACCCTCCCGAATCGGAAACCCGCCTCTATTATAATGATCTTATACAGACACTTATAGAACGGGGATTTGCCGTACTGGCACCGAACACAAAGAGAGCATGCAGGAAAAAAACGAAAATAAACCTTTGTGATATGGAAGTGAACGGGGCTGTCAACTTTCTGAAGAGTGACAAGGATATTGATCCTGACCGGATCGCAGTCCTCTTTCCTGGATTTTACCACTATTTTGCAGTGAAAGCTGTTAACAATAATGAACTTCCGGTCAAACTTGTATTACTTATGAACTTTAAAAAGTTCAGGGAATTTCTTGAAATGGAGAAATCAATATCTGAGAACGGACCTGCAATAAGGTTTCTTAAAAGCAATGAACAGGAGAAGATCCTGTTCTACTTAAAAAAATATCTGCAAAAATGAGATACCTGATAATCACAATCCAATTACTCTTTGCCCTTATCCCTTTATCAGGAGAAAATTATGGTGACCATAAGTCTTACCTGAAATCCCTTACCCCCGAAAACGGATCAATGATACGAATCCCCGCCGGCGAATACTATACCGGAGAAAAGGATTCAACAGATAACTCTCCGTTGAGAAAGAGGAAATTCCGGGAATTCTTCATTGATATTCACCCTGTCACAAATTCTCAGTACCTGGTATTCCTCAAAGAAACCGGTTACAGAACGGAGGGGAAGTTCAAAAGGGAATATGCTGAAAATAACCTTTACCATCCTACAACCGGAGTTACACTTAAAGATGCAGAAAAATATGCTGAATTTGCAGGCAAAAGACTTCCTACAGAGTGGGAATGGGAAGCTGCAGCCAGAGCTCTGAAGGAAAATTTTATTCAACAGCTTGCAGAAATCTACAGGAACAAAAAAGGGACCTTCTATAGTATGGAAAGAAAGAATATCTCCCCGATCTTTTCAACCCCTCCCAACGAAATAGGATTTTATGATTATATCGGAAATATTTTTGAATGGACTGAAGGGGAATATCCGCCGGAACTTTTAAAGGGTAAAAATATTAACAAAATGAAGGTGGGAGTTATAAGAGGTGGAAGTTGGACAAATATCAGAAATGATATAAGGTATTCTACCAGGACACCATTCCCCGTAAAAAGATCTCTCCCCTGGCTGGGCTTCAGATGCGCAAAAGATCCCGGAAGCTGAAAATTTCCTAACTCTTCCCGGATCTCCCTTTTGATTTACAGTCCGCTTTGTCTATAACAAAATTTCCTATGATCAGGACATCCATACCGGTACCATAAAAACAACGTAAGGCATCTTCAGGTGAGCTCACTATGGGTTCCCCTTTTATATTGAACGAAGTATTGAGCACTCCCGGGATTCCGGTCAGTTTTCTGAATTCATCAATAACTTCCCAATAAATCTTATTCGTCTTTTTACTGACAGTCTGGGGCCTTGTCGTATTATCAATCCAGTGCATAGCACTCTGAATATCTTTATATTTTTCTTCAGGAACATCAAAAGCCATTATCATAAATGGTGAATCTGCAGGTTTTATCAGATATTGATCTTTGTACTCTTCCAGTAGTGACAATGCAAATGGTCGCCAGTTCTCACGAAATTTAACAAAATCATTCACCTTATCTTTCATGTCCGGATCACTAGGATCTGCAAGTATCGACCTTCCTCCAAGTGCTCTCGGGCCCGCCTCCATTGCTCCCTGGAACCATCCTACGATTTTCCCTTCCCTGATCTTTTTTGCTCCATATTTTGCAATATCATTCCGTTTCTCAAAATTAACTTTATTTCTGATCAGAACTTTCTCTATCTGGGCATCTGTAAATGATGTTCCCAGATAAACATGCTCCATCTTATATCTGGGGTCATCCCCATTCTTCATCGCCATGACCATCGCCGCTCCGAGAGAAACTCCCGCATCATGTGAAATGGGCTGTACAAAGATCTCCTTTGCTTTTGAATGTTTATGGATCTCTCCATTCATTTTACAATTAAGGGCAACTCCTCCGGAAAGGCAAAGGTTCTCACTTCCTGCCATCTCAAGCGCCATATTGGCCAGATATATTCCGGCTTCTTCAAGTTTTGACTGAACCGCAAATGCAATATCCTTATGATGCTGTGTGAACTCTTCCCCTTTTTTCTTGGGAGGACCGAACCTGTCCACTATCAGATCGCTATAGAAATACCCGTATGTTCTTTTATTATAAAACAGATACTCAGGTTTAACTCTGATCCCCTTATCTGTCAGGACCACTACTTCGTCAACCAGTTTCTTTATCCCGGGATTCGGTTTCCCGAAGGGTGCAAGTCCCATCAGTTTTACTTCACCTTCATGTGGGCCCCACCCGAGATATTCAGTAAAGGCGGAATAGAACCATCCCAACGAGTTGGGAATACTTATCTCCTTGAGCAATTTAATTTTTTTATCTTTTCCTGACCATATTGTAATCGTTGAATTTTCACCATGACCGTCAAAGACAAGTATGGCAGAATCTTCAAACCCGGAACTATAATACGCAGAAGCGGCATGAGCATAGTGATGCTTCACATAAATAATAGGTGGAACTATTTGTCCGGCATACCCGGCATCATTAAGGCCAAATACTATATTCTGTTCAATATTTTTTGGGTGATAGTTCAAAATATCTTTAAATCCTGATATCACACCGGAACCAAGATTTTTTCTTCCCTTGCTTATCTTTTTTTTGCTTTTCCCTTTCCTGCTGAACATTTTAAATTTTATAAAAGATCTCATAAGAAATAGCGGGTATTTTAATTTGTAATATTCAGAATCCCAGCCTACTGCTATAAGATCAACATCCTTCAGGTCAAGTCCTCCTTCTTTAAGGCAGAATGCGACCGATTTTGAGGGAAAATACCCTGAAGCCTGTTTTACCCTCAGCAATCTCTCCTCTTCAATAAAACTTATAAGTTTGCCATCCTTTATCAGACATGCTGACGGATGGGCAAATTCAGGATGGTATATAATTCCAAGTATGTTCATAATATCACCTCAATTATATTCAATTGCTTGAATAAATCTCCTTTTTTTCATTAAAAAACTGTCTGAAACTAAGCACTCTGCATGTTCTGTTCAGATATTCAAGAAATGAAACAGACCTTTCAAGAGCCCGTCCCCTGTTTATGAAACCGGTCTCACCTATATCAACATTTACAAAATCTCTGGGATGAAAATTTATAACAACTGTTTTATTGAAACGGATCAGAATATTAAAGATCATTCTTGCATAGGTTGTACCGAATGAAATTATTGACGTTCCGTTAAATGGAATTATGAAGCTGTTAAGCGGAATTTCAAATCGGTCTGCAGCCAGCTTCCTCTGTTTCAGATAATTAATAAAATATCTGAATGGAAGTAAAACCCTGATAACCGATGAATCACCTGAGTAACCCATTTCTTTAAGGATCTTAATCATGTCCGGATCTATGGAATAATCAGGAGCACGAAACATTTTAGGAGGAGCCCCGTAAAATTCACGGATAATTTCATGCCCTTTTCTTATCTCCGCCTCTTTCTCTTCAGTATTCTTCTTTGTTAAGTATCTTGGATGTGAAAATGTATGGTTGCCTATATCGAAATCTCTCAACATATCATGCAGTTCAGGGAAGTCCCGGATGTTTTTGCCAACTGTAAAAAAGGTTGCATCTAATTTATTCTTTTTAAGGAATCCCGATATTTCAGGGATCCCTTTCTCGAGATAAACATCTCTTTCCTTTTTGTCAAATTCATTGAAAGCTCTCTCGCCGTCAACATCAAATGATAAAATTACACGCCTGCTTTTCTTCATGTTAGTTATTATTTTTGGACCTTTCAAAAAAATCCGAGGTTGTTAAATACCACAATTTAATATCAAGGTCAACTTTAGACAGATAGCTTCCGGGGCCTCCTGCAAGTATAGATACAAAGCTCAGGTCACAAATTTTCATCAGCTGCAGGTAATTCTTCATATCTGTCATATGCGGGTACGGCAGTGATCTTTTTGATCAAAAGATTGGATTTCCCGGCTCCTTTGCATGAAATCTTATAGAAACCTTTTTTCTGTTTCATGCTGAATTCCAATACTGAACTGCCATCCTTAATATTCAGGCTCAGTTCATTTTTTACATTTCCCGAGATTAACATGATCTTTAACTCACAATTTTCTCCGGAAGGAAAATCCTTTACGATCTTTTCAGACTGAATATGGATCCTGTATACACCAAAACTGACAGGGATATACTCTGTGGAAAGATTGTCGATCGAATTTTCTTTGTTATCAAAAATATTCAGTGAGTTCATATAGGACAGAAGCATCAGGTCGATCCCGGTTCTTTTATAAAAGGTCTTTAACCAGGCAGGCACTGGATCATTTCCGAACAGAGGAGTTACCTCTCTTCTCTGAACCGAACCGATCTGCTTCGCTTCATAATAGATTTTATTTCCAGGTTTCTCCCCGCCATACTCAACATCAAAAACAAAAGGAATTGGATCTGAAGTATTTGCTCTTACCTCAATCCTGTATATAAAAAACTCTTTATTCAGATCATCTTCATCCAAATTTGCTTCATACAGCCTCCTGATGGCTGTTTTCCCGAATGACTTATGATTTATGCCCGATAATTCCAGAGAACCGGAATATTCGCCTCCACCGGCAATATGGACTTTTTCTTTTCCGTTTATTTTGAAGATCAACTTCTGTTTTTCTTTTTCAGGGAAACTGAATCTGATCTTTTCTATCCTCCTGGCAGAGAAGATATGTTTTCCGGCAATCCCGTTCTTCACAATTCCGTACCGTGAATCCTTCTCATATCTTTGAAGGGGAAGATGGACCGAAGGATCCTCTGTTTCAGGTACATATGACCGGGGAAGAAGCAATCCGGTGTCCGGTCTTAAATTCCCGATAAGATAGTCAGGTTTTCTGTACCAGAATGTGATGTCATCACTCCAGGTGAATATTGCAGGTCTCATTATTGTATGGAAAGGGAGGTAATTTCTAAGCCTCTTTTTTGCAGCATTTATTATATTAGTGTTCATAGATTTTCGAAGTATATAATCTGTACTGAAACTGGTAATAAGGAAATTAAATCCATTTTCCCTGCTGAACATTCTCTCCGGAGCCCTTGTTACATCCCTCCCGAACATCGACCCCTTAAAACCAGTCGACGGGGGAGTCCACATTTCCCGGAAGATTCGGCTTCCAGAATCAAAATGGTACTTCATGAAATAATATGAATGATCCGGGTTCCCGATCCCGGCTCTCTCCCGAACAGGATGGGACGCTATCCCCTTTAGAAGATCGAAACTGCCGAAACTCCTGTTAAAATTCCCGATAGAATAGATAAAAACCGGAATAAGTAGAATGATCACAATTCCCGCTCTTATTTTCTCTGCTTTTATCATCTCTCTGATATCTGAGAATATCAATTTGCCGATTATTATTACAATAAGGGGTATTATCGGAAGTATCGCCCTGTAGTTCAGATAGTTCTGGAAGCCGGCAAGTAAAAAATATATAAGTATGAAAAATGAAATGATGATACCTTCCCTGTTTTTTTTGAAAAATGAAAAAATTAATCCGCATATCAGGATCACCAACAAAATCAAACCGAAATGTTCAAGAAGATTTTTCCCGTACAGCACAAAAGAAGATGGAAATGGATCATACCAAAGAACCTCATCAGAAAGGCCTTTGAGATATTTTAAAGTTACCTTAACATTGCTGACAGGATGAACAAGCCAGTTTGGAGCTCCGGCAAAGAATCCGGCAGCTGTTCCCGCCGCTATATAAAAAAGGTTCCTGATAACTCCGATCTCTTTTCTAAGATAAAAGAGTGGAACAATCAGGATGAATCCGAAGAATGCACCATTGAACTTTGAAGCAATTGACAAGCCGAGAAAAAATGATGCCGCCAAAATGTCCCATTTATTTTTTGTTCTGTTGAACTTCAGGGTATAGTAAACAACTATGGTTATAAGCAGTGTCAGAAGGATATCAGACTTAAAATTATGTGAATCGATAACATGAGGCCAGAACACCGACAGCAGTAAGGCTGCACATAACCCTGTATATTTATTAAAGAAATCTTTCCCGATCTTAAATACCATATATATATTAAATGTGCCGAAAACTGCGGACAGAAGCCTCCCGGTTTTCAGAGTAAAAATAAACCCAAAATCAGTGTTCTGAAAAACATTGTTAAAATCTATAATTCCGAGAAAGATTGTTAGCTTGTTAAGTATAATAGAAAAAACAAAATTCAGATAAAGGAAGAGTGGCGGATAATAGTGGACAGGGAAAGGATCTTTATGGAAATCCCAGGACCAGGTCATAAGGCCGGTTTTCCCGATCTCATCTGCTCCCAGGAAATCAAACCAATGATTTATCCTTAAAAGAAAACCCATGATAATAATTACAAAAAGTGCAATCCTGACATAAAGATCATCATTTTTTCTCATAAATTAATTATAACATAACACGGGTTTCCCTTCCTGCTGCTTCTATAATGCCGGATTTTCAAAAGTTCAAAAAAATATTGATTTATTTTTTTTTTTCTTCTGTTATAATTAACTAAAAGGGAGGACATTTTGAAAAAAACAATACTTATCATAACCTTGGCTTTATTAATTTTTTCTCTGTCAGCACCAACAGTTTCAGGTAAAGACTATAACAGGCTGTTCCATAAATACGGACTCCTTTATAATGATACACTGGGGAATTTGTTCTTTTACTTCGGAGTTAACTGGGACTACCATTTGTCAAAGGGTTTTATGATCACTCCTGAAGCAAATATTTTTGTGAAACCAATATGCAAAGTAATCTATCTCGAACCGGCAATAATTCTTAATCTGAAGCTTAGAAATGCATTTATAGGTGCAGGACCAATGAGATTATTCAGAATAGCGGGAGATGCATTGGTAGAGGAATTCACCGGACTGAAAATCAATGTGGGATTCAGACTTGGTGATATGGTTCTCAGAATTATGCATTTCTCCCCCTTTGATGATCTGTTCGGTGATAACTGGGTGGCAGCACAGATCGGTTTCGAATTTTAAAATTTTTTAAGGAGATAGAATGAAAAAATTACTTCCATTAATCCTTGTTGTTTTCCTTTTATTTTCATTGTCTGCTGAAATAAAAGCAGATTCTACAAAGTTTTTCGGTAATTTCGGAATTATGACAGATGATTCTTTCAGTTTTGATCCGTTTTTCTGGACAATCGGAGTAAATATAGATTTCAGTATTAACGATATATTCATGATAAGCCCTGAAGTTAATGTGATAACTTATAAATTTGAATTTTCCACTTTCCTGCTTGAACCAGCAGTCCTTGCAAATTTTAAATTCGGAACTTTCTTTGCGGGGGCAGGATTTTCAAAATTCTTTGTTATAACAGGAGATGATTTCGGCGATTCCACCGAAATTGCCCTGAAGTTGAATGCCGGGTTCAGAAGTGATAACCTGAAGTTCAAGGTTTATTTAATTACACCTTTTGACAACCTGCTAAGCAGTAATATTGTTGGTGCAACGGTCGGGATCGGATTCTGATCTGATTTAATTACTTCTCCAAAAGATCTGTAAGTACTTTTTCAGGTGTTACGGGGCAATTGTAGTCTAATACTGCTTCCGGATTTGCCGCTGATATACAATTCTGAACTGCAAAATATCCGCCAATCCCGTACATGAAGGGAGGTTCTCCAACAGCTTTTGACCCCAGAACAGCATAGGGGTTTTTTAGACCCTGAAACATCTCAACATTCATTTCATCCGGGATAAACTTGATATCCGGTACTTTATATGTGGATGATCCCCCTGTGATCAAACTTCCGGTCTCATTAAAAAGCAGCTCTTCAATTGTCATCCATCCAAGCCCCTGAATAAATGCCCCCTCTATCTGTCCAAGGTCTGTCTGCTCATCAAGACTCTTTCCTGTATCATGTACAATACTCACCCTGTTAAACTTATAGACTCCACGAAGCACATCAAGTTCGGCTTCGACAATTGCAGTGCCGAAAACATGGTAGGCAAAGGGTTTCCCTTTTTCAGTAGATTTATCAAAATATATATCAGGTGTTGCATAAAAGGCCTGTGAACTCAGAGATACCCGCTCTGAATAAGCTGCTTCTATGAGTTCCTCCCAACTTAGAGATTTTTTGCCCCCCGTTTCATGAATTTCTCCATTTTTAAATTCTATTTTATCAGGAGTTGAACCAAATTTTTCTGCAGCAACTGTACGCAGCCTATCAACCAGTCTGAGACATGCGGTTCTCGTTGCCATCCCATTAAGGTCAGCACCTGAACTTGCCGCTGTCGGGGATGTATTTGCCACCCTCGTTGTATTTGTTGTTTCAATCCGCACATATGAAACCGGTATAGAGAGGGTCTCAGATGCAACATTGATGATTTTTTTATTAACTCCCTGCCCCATTTCAACAGCTCCGGTGCTGACCGATACACTTCCATCTGTGTAAATATGGACAAGAGCTCCGGCCTGGTTCAGCATTTTATTCGTAAAAGATATTCCGAAGGCAACAGGCATAACTGCAGCCCCTCTTTTAACCATTTTGCTTTTTTTATTGAATTCCCGGATATCATCAAAAACTTTTTTTATTCCGAACTTCTCTTCAAGGATCTCCCATGTTTTAACCAAGGTACAATTCTCTGTTTTCATCCCGTAAGGGAATAAATCCCCTTCTTTAAGCAGGTTCATTTTCTGGACAATTACCGGATCTATCCCGATTTCAGCTGCTGCTTTTCTTATAGCAGATTCTATAACGAACATTGCCTGAGGCCCGCCGAATCCCCTGAATGCAGTAAAAGGGGGAAGATTTGTATAGCAGCTGATCCCCGTGACCCTTACATTCGGAATTGAATATGAATTTGTTGAATGAAACAGAGCCCTTTCCAGTATTGCAGTTGAAAGGTCGGCATAAGCTCCGCAATTCTGATAAAATGTTGCCTCATAAGCAATGATCTTTCCTGAACTGTCAAGACCGATCTTGAAATCCGATGAGAAAGGGTGCCTTTTACCGGTATTCCTTATATCCTCTGACCTTGATAAAACAATTTTTACCGGCCTTTTTGTTAAATATGATCCAAGCGCAGCAAGTGCCGCCCATGGGGTTGCCTGATCCTCTTTTCCCCCGAATCCTCCTCCCAAACGTCTGACATCCACTTCAACCCTGTTCATGGGGATACCAAGAACATTCGAAACGGCCCTCTGGATAGCTGTTGGGGATTGTGTGGAGGAGTGTATTTTTACTCCGTCATTTTCAACTGGATATGCCAGAGAGGCCTGTGTCTCCATATAAAAATGTTCCTGACCTCCCGACTCAACCTTTCCCTCCACAACAACTTTACATTTATCCCAGGCCGAATCTATATCTCCATGATCAAAAGTTCTGGCAGGTATTATGAGATTTCCCTTTTTAAAGGACTCTCTGGGATCTGTTATAGCAGGAAGAGGGGATATCTCCACCTTGATCTCTTCAGCTGCTTTTTTCCCTGAATCCGGATCTTCAGATAACACCAGAATTATCGGTTCACCTATAAACTTAACAATTCCGTCAGATAACAATTCTTCATCTTTTATTATCGCTCCGATCTGATTCTCACCGGGGATGTCATTATGATCAAAAATTTTTACAACACCTTTTATATTCAGTGCATTTCCTAATTTAATACTATGAATTTTGCCATGAGGAACAACTGATGTAATGACCGTCCCGTATAAAACATCATCAGGAGTATTCATATCATCTATAAATAATGATTCTCCCCTGACATGTTTTATGATCTCATTATTGTTCATTTTGTCCACCCTTCAAGTTTTTCGAAATGAGCTCTGATCAATTGTTTTAATAATTCAGTTTTATATTTCGATGAACCTCTTACATCACTGATGGGAGATATCTCACCTGAAGCGATCTCTACAGCTTTTTCAATTATCTCTTCACTTATCTCTTTCCCCGTAAGAAATCTGCTGCACTTTTGCAGATATAGGGGTACCGGAGCGACTCCTCCGGCACTGAAATCACATTTAATTACAACATTGTCTTTCATCTGAAAAAATGCAGCTGAATTACAGCTTGCAATATCGAGATATTTCCTCCTTGAAACTTTTTCGAAGTTTAGAAAATGTTCACCATAAGGGACCGGTATTTTCATCTTATATATAAATTCTCCGGGAAAAAGATCCATGACTTTGTATCCCTTGAAAAATTTCTTCAAACCAACCTCGCGGGCACCTTTTTTTGACCTGATTTCAAGAACTGGATCGAGAGTTAAAAAAAGTACAGACAGATCCCCTATCGGAGAGGCATTCACAATATTCCCTCCAAGAGTTGCCAGATTTCTGATGATCTGTGAAGAGATCAGATACATAAATCCTTCCATTCCGGTAAAATGTTTTTTTATTACATGTGAATCTATAATATTTTCAACACTTGCACCGGCACCAACATATATAAAATTATCATCTTCGGAAATTTCTGCGATCCCTTTAATGCCTGAAAGGAAACTTACTTTACAGTTTTTATCTTCAATTCCGCTCACTAACAGGTCTGTTCCGCCACCAACAAATAAAGTATCTTTCCCGGAAAGATCATTACCCTCTATCCCCTTTTCCATAAAAGCCAACCTCTCTGCAACAGCTTTAAAATATTCGGGAACTATATTCTGGTCAGCCAATGAATTGATCCGGTTATTTCTATCCATTTTAGAAATGACCTCTCTCAACACTTTATCCGCTGCACGTTTGATGGAATAATAACCTGTACATCTGCAGATGTTTCCATCTATAGAATTGAGAATATTTTCACTTGTCATCTCCTTTTCAGACAGAAAAAATCCGGTTATAGACATTATAAATCCAGGTGTACAAAACCCGCACTGGATAGCCCCTTCATCTACAAACGCCTTCTGAACCGGTGAAAGATCATTCTGATTAATACCTTCAAGAGTAACTACATGTTTTCCGTTCAACTCTCCCACAGGGAGCAGGCATGAAGTGACATTCCTGTATTTCATCGTTCCGTTCTCAGGGATTCCAAGTATTATTGTACATGCCCCGCATTCCCCCTCACCACATCCTGTTTTTACACTGGTCAATCCCATCTCTTCCCGTAAAAACCTCAGTGTCGGGAATAGGGGGTCCATTTCAACACTTATATCATTGTTGTTCAGAATAAATTTTATTTTCATTTTATTGTTCCGGGAACTTCAGAAAGATGTTTAAAGTTCTTTTTTTTATATCTCACGGCCTGGATCTCCGCTGCAATTGAGAGGGCGATTTCGGAAGGACTCCGCCCCCCGATATCAATCCCCGCAGGCGAATATATCGAAGAAGTTTCAGGAATACCCCCCAGTTCAACTTTCAGGTCAGATAACATCTTTTCAATTTTTTTCCTGGATGCTACAACCCCTGTATATAGAGGTTTTATTCCGCTCCGGATTATTGACAAAAGAATTTGATAATCAAGTTCATGTGAGTGAGATGCAATTACAATATAAGAGTTTTCGAGATTTCCTGCTTTATCCATTGCCTCTTCCATCCCATTATAATAAATGACCTTCATATTGTTCAGGGCATCATCCTGCGCCTCCCTGTCATCAAGGACTGAAATCCGAAAATTAAGTTCACTTAGGAATTTGAACAGGACCTTCCCGATATGGCCTGCGCCGAAAATGATCACCTTCTCTGCAGCACCTATATGTTCAAAGAACAGAGTAACCTCACCTCCGCATAACATCCCGGTCCGTTCACTATCCGGAGAAACCTCATTCCCGTCCAAAACATAGTTTTTGACCAGACTTCCCTCCTTTTCAAGAATTATTCCCGCTTCCTTCAGGGCAAGTTTTTCAAGTGTTCCACCGCCTATAGTACCGGCCGTTTCGCCACCTGATGTCAGGATCAATCTGCCACCGGCAACAGACGGGGTACTCCCTTCTGTCCTGATAACTGTAACAAGGACATACGCTGTCCCGCGGTCTGAAAGATCAGAGGCTTTTCTAAAGATATCGGAAGTAGACATACTTGTTCAGTCGGAAACAACCGGAAAAGTCAATTTCCGTTTCCAGACAGGCGGTGTTTTTCCGGTGTCAATCTTTTCAATCAACAGAAGAGCAAACCTGATGGTTTGCCTTAATCCCTCAAGGCTCCAGGAGGGATCATATTCATCTTCAACCGTATGATAGACTTCCTTCCAGAATTTTTTATATAGTGACTTCCCGGAATCATCATCCTCACCGGCGCTGATCCATAAAGAGGGAATATTCGAGTTTGCAAAGGGATACTGATCCGATCTGTAGAAAAATCCCTGATTAGACATAGAAAAGTATCTGTACTCCAATCCCTCTTTTTCAGCTATCTCTTTGAGCATGTCTTCCATTGTTGAGAATCTTGCACCCACTCCCATTATACTGCCGCTTTTTCCCCAGACCGGTGTGGATTCAAAATTAATATTGGCAATAATATTTTCTTTATCACAGGAACTGACAAAATATCTGCTCCCGAGAAGCCCCCCCTCCTCTGCGTTCGGACCAAGAACAATGACCGAATAATAGAGATCTTTCTGGTATTTTTTCAGAATCTTTGCCGTCATCATCATCGCTGCAACAGCAGTTCCATTATCAATGGCACCGTTCTGGATATTATCACCCTCTTTATCCATGAGCATTCCAAGATGATCAATATGAGCGCTCAGCACAATAGTTTTATCACTTTTCCCTTTTATAAAACCGACAACATTATTGTTTTTGATCTCCCTGTATTCGGAGATCCCTTCAACTTTAATTTCAAAACCAAGGGGTACCGGACGAAAATCTTTTTTCAGGGATGCAGCATAGAGTTCATCCAGAACAAATCCTCTCGAATCGAGAATCTTCCTTAATACCTCTTCCCGGATCCAGCTTGTAAAGATCATTTTTTTATTGATCTCAGGTTTAAGATACAACTCTTCTCCGCTCCAGGAATTTTTCACCGTATTCCATCCATATCCGGCAGAAGCATCCGTGTGTATTAAAAATATTGCTTTCGCCCCTCTCCGCCTCGCTTCTTCAATGTGATATCTCCATCTACCGAAATATGTAAGGATCTTCCCCTCAAATATATCATCAATGAACATTCCGGGATCATTAACCCTGGAGATTACGATCTTATCTGTAATATCATAATCTTTATAATCATCCCAGTCCCACAGATCGGTTTTAGTTCCGAACCCGATAAAAACGGTATCCCCTTTGAAACTGAACTCTTTTTTATCCCCTGTATAAGTACCTAGCACATCACCGTTATAATCAAGGGGAACACCGCCAAAAGTAACTTTAAGGTCGGAGGTCGTAAATCCATTGATGATGAACGGCTGCATATACGATTCTTTATACGGTTCAATATCCATCAGTTTCATGACTGATCTCAGATATTTCTCTGCAAGTTCACCACCCCGTGTACCGGGCGCTCTCCCTTCAAATAAATCATCACCCATAAACTGGAACACACTCTGCATTTCCCTTTTAGAAAGAGCATCAACTTCCATTTTTAACATATCTGCAAGCAGCACGTCCTTCTCTCCACTTTTCTTATCTCCGCAAGAAAAAAATATCAGGGAAATAAATAAAGAGATTGTTAAGATCAATATAATTTTGAAATGAATTTTCATAGAAGAAACCTCCCTTTTAATAATTATTTATAACAGAAGACCCCCTGTATTTCAATTAGAAACAATTGCAACTGTAGCCTTTTTTATTTTTTTCTTAGGAGAGAATATACAGAATTTCTTCTAAATAAACTTTAAGAATATTTTTTAAGTTGCTCTTGAAAAACCGATATTAAAACAGCATAATTTAATGAGGAGGAAATTATGCTAAAGGAAAAATATTCAGATCTTATCAAGTTTGGAGAAGAAGTGAAGCTGGCAGAAGAATATATAAAAGAAGAGGAAGGAAAACTGAAGATTAAAGGGACGGTTGAGTACCAGATCGAAAAGGACAGATACTGGAATAAAATTAAATCATTTTCTGACTGGAAAGATGAAGTAAAAGCTGATATCAGAGTTGATAAAGATGATATATATGGAAATTACGAAGTCAAATCGGGGGATTCATTATCAAAAATCGCAAAAGAATTCTACGGAGATCCAATGCGCTATAAAGAGATCTTTGAAATGAACACTGATATTTTAAAAAATCCGGACCTGATCAAAGTGGGTCAGGTTTTAAAGATGCCGAAAAAATATTAATTTATACTTAAGGGCAATATTTTGCAGGTTTAGAAACTCTGTAAAATTTTATTATGAGTTTGAGAGGGTGTCCTGAGCTCTTTTAAGGTCATCCTCTCTAACAAGGATCTTCACTTTACCGAGACCGTCCATTGTTATACCAAGAAGTCGCCCGACTGCTTCGAATTTGAGAACTGAAGGGATCTCAAAGGCATCAAGTTTTGATTTAATAATTTCTGCTTCAACCATTCCTTCCACTACAATAAGCTCTTTTAAAAACTTTTCATCCATAATTTCCCCTTATAATCAAGAAAAGCAGATCCTGTCAAAACTTAATCACTGCTCCGCCCCAGGTGAACCCAGCTCCGAATGCGGCCAGAAGTGCATTATCTCCTGCCTTCAGTCTACCCTCCTTTCTCGCCTGGTCAAGGGCAATTGGGATTGTTGCTGCTGAAATATTTGCAATTTTATGGATATTAACAAAGGTTTTTTCCATGGGAATTTTTGCTCTTCTGATAGTGGCTTCAATGATCCTCATATTTGCCTGATGAGGAATGAACAGGTCAACATCTTCACCGGTCAATCCAGCAATATCGAGTGATTTCATTGCCGCTTCCTGCATTCTGAGGACAGCATGCTTAAATACTTCGTTACCTTTCATGTGGACTGTATGAAGTTTTTGAGCAACAGTCTCTGCAGTGGCCGGCATCGCACTTCCGCCTGCAGGCTGCATGAGGAGATCGCCCAGATTTCCATCAGCTCCCCAATATGTGGAGAGAATCCCTTCTTCACCCTCACCGGCTCTTAAAACTGCTGCACCGGCTCCGTCACCAAACAATACACATGTATTCCTGTCTTCCCAGTTTATTACTCTGGACATAGTCTCCGCGCCTGCGATCAAAGCAGTTTTTGCCGCACCTGTTTTTATAAGGGAGTCTGCCATAATAAGAGCATAGAGAAACCCGGAACACGCTGCTCCAATATCAAATGACGGTACAGGCTTAAGTCCAAGTTTTTTCTGTGTCCAATTAGCTGTGGATGGATAAGGATTATCACCCGAAATTGTCGCTACAATTACAAGATCGATCTCCGACTTGTCAATACCGGCATCCCTGATCGCTTCTTTTGAAGCTTCAACCACCAGATCAGATGTTGCCTGACCATCTGCAGCAAAATGTCTCTCTTTGATACCTGTCCGTGATGTTATCCACTCATCTGATGTTTCTACCAGTTTTGCCCAGTCATCATTTGTCATTACCTTTTCAGGCAGGTAAGAGCCAGTTCCGATTATCTTTGTATTAATCAACTAAGTTCTCTCTGAAATAAATTGAAAAGATCTGTATTCCGAGTTCCCTGTCATCGGAGATAGATTTGTCAAGTTTACCCGGGACAAAAGTTTTTTCTACTTCAATAATGAGCCTGAGTTCATCATTAGATCCTAATTTTTCAGCTGGAATTATATAATTCTTTTCAAAACTCTGATTTTCGGGGGAAAACTCTTCAAGAAGGTTATCGTTGATCATAAACCTGATCTTCTGACCTTCAAAATTGTGTTCTGATACTCTGCCCCTGAGTTTTAAAATTGCCTCTTTTTTCGGATTCTCAATAATACATACTGCTTTACCTGAAGTCCATCTCCATTCACCAATATCAGGTACTTTAGAGTTAAAATCTGTTTCAGATTGATGCCAGCCTTCATCATAAACGATTTCAGGAGCATTCAAAGAAGCTGACTGTACATTAAGAACTTCCTCGAAAAGGTCTATCTTCTCATCTTTATTATCACTATTATAAAGTCCGGCAGAGAGCTTTATCTCTTCATATCCTTCAAAATCTATATCATATTCATCAAGAAATTTAGGGATGTAAATGTCTCTTGTATACTCAATCTTCTCTCCCTTTTTCCATAAAGATGTGTCTTTAACTGCAAAATGATCATCCTGAAACAACATCTCTTTATTTTTAATCCTCCAGAAATGAACAAAAACCTTATAGTTCTTATCCAGTTCTGCAAATTTTTCATTTGTTTGAAATGTGAACTTCATTTTTCCGTAAAGATCATCTGTGACCGTACCCGGGATCATCTTTACATCCAGATCTATTCCTTTTTTATCATTTTTCTTACCGCAAAATGAAAGGGTAACTAAAAATACTAATAAAATTATTATGCTTTTTTTATTCATCGGATCCTCCTGTTAAAAGAATAAGACTTTCAAGAGCATATTTTTAACATAGTTTAGCCTATAAATCAAATTCTCTGCTGTAAACAAAAAAGGGGAACAACTCAAAGTTGTCCCCCTTTTCAATCTATATTAAAGTTTATTTTTTATCCATATCTTCGTACTCAGCATCAATAACTTCTCCCTCTTCAGCTTCAGCTCCGTTTCCATTTCCCGGATTTTCACTTTGTGGTTCACCTGATGTTTCGCCGCCTTCAGGCTGCTGAGGAGCACCGTTCTTGTAAAGTTCAGTTGACAATTTTGATGTAAGTTCATTGATATTTTCAATTTCCTGTTTGATCTTTTCGTTATCGCCACTCTTTACAGCTTCTTTCGCGGCTTTTACAGCAGAATCGATATCATCCTGCATCTCCTGCGGGATCTTATCTTTATTCTCTTTCTGCAGTTTCTCAATTGCATAAATTATCTGGTCAAGTTTGTTCCTGTTCTCAATTGATTCTTTCTGTTTCTGATCTTCTTCACTGTGCTTCTCGGCGTCTTTCACCATCTGATCGATCTCTTCTTCGGAAAGTCCGCTTGAAGATGTGATCGTAATCGCCTGCTGCTTATTTGTCGCCATATCTTTAGCATTAACATTGAGAATGCCGTTAGCGTCAATATCAAATGTAACTTCAACCTGGGGAACACCTCTTGGAGAAGGCGGGATTCCGGTTAATGTGAACTTCCCGAGTGTTCTGTTATCCTTTGCCATTTCTCTTTCACCCTGAAGTACATGTATCTCAACACTAGGCTGGTTATCATCTGCAGTTGTAAAAATGTCTGTTTTTTTTGTAGGTATAGTAGTGTTCTTTTCGATTAGCTTGTGAGTAATACCTCCAAGGGTCTCAATTCCGAGAGAAAGAGGAGTAACATCGAGAAGGAGAATATCCTTTGCTTCGCCTCCAAGGACACCACCTTGAATGGCAGCACCGGATGCAACAACTTCATCAGGATTAACTCCCTTACCGGGTTCTTTTCCGAAAAATTCCTTTACAGTCTGCTGAACCAGCGGAATCCTTGTGGAACCGCCAACAAGTACAACTTCCTTGATCTCAGAGAGCTTGACACCTGCATCATCAATCGCTTTTTTACAAGGCTCAAGAGTCCTTTTTACAAGATCACCGATAAGCTGCTCAAATTTTGTCCTTGTTAATTTTATAACAAGGTGCTGAGGACCTGAAGCATCAGCAGTTATGAACGGAAGATTTATCTCTGTCTCCATCGTTGTAGATAATTCGATCTTAGCCTTCTCTGCTGCCTCTTTCAACCTCTGGAGAACCATCTTATCTTTACTGAGATCTATCCCTTTATCTTTCTTGAATTCATCAATTATCCATTCAATAAGTACCTGATCTAAATTATCTCCACCAAGGTGCGTATCACCGTTGGTAGATTTAACTTCAACAATGTTTTCACCGATCTCAAGAACTGATATATCAAAAGTTCCGCCACCGAAGTCAAAAACTGCGATCATCTGATCTGAACTTTTATCGAGTCCGTAAGCAAGTGCTGCCGCTGTCGGCTCATTGATTATCCTCTTTACATCAAGCCCGGCTATCTTACCGGCATCTTTTGTTGCCTGTCTCTGTGAATCATTAAAGTATGCAGGAACAGTTATTACAGCTTCTGTAACACTTTCGCCAAGATAATCTTCCGCCGCCTCTTTAAGCTTCTTAAGGATAAGAGCGGAGATCTCCGGTGGAGAATGGAGTTTGCCGTTAATATCAACCCTTGCGTCATTTTTTGGCCCTTTCACTACCTTGTAGGGGACCATTTTTATCTCTTCATTAATCTCGGAGAATCTTCTTCCCATAAATCTTTTTATTGAATATACAGTGTTCTCCGGATTAGTCACAGCCTGTCTTTTTGCAACCTGCCCAACCAGTCTTTCACCATCTTTAGTGAATGCTACAACAGAAGGAGTTGTCCTCCCGCCTTCCGAACTGGGTATGATCTTTGCTTCACCTTTTTCCATTACCGCAACAACAGAGTTAGTTGTACCTAGATCAATTCCAATTATTTTTCCCATTTATCACCTCCAAATTATTTCTTCAGTTTTATAATAATACAAAATCTGGTATTTGTCAACACTTTTATTATATTTATCTTAGTCTCTTATTATCAAATTTATTGAAATCAATGAATTTTTGTAAATATACACAAATATCATTCATGTTATTCAGTATTAAACGAGAAACTTCCATTTATTGCCTTTGGAGGTCTTCATCACCCGGACTTCAAAGACCGGAGTGCATTCCGCGCAGCTTCAGCGGAGAAGTAGGAATTTACAGCAGCAAAAAGTAATCCCGGAAAAAACCTGTGCAGAGAGTACAGATAAATGATATTTGTTAACAAAAAAGCAAACACCTTCAAAGTTTTTCAAATTCTATTTAGAATTTTTTAAGAATTTCTGCTGCTTTTTCCGGAATGACAGAGTTGATGTATGTTCCTGTTGCATCTTCAAACCCTCCGGTTCCTCCAATAACAGGAAGAATGTCAATACTCCAGTTGAATGATTGATCCACTTTATTATCAAAAGGGGCATTGTTCAGTATAATATTCATTGGTATATCTCCCAATGCCGCGATCAGTTTCTTTATAACAACTTCAAAAATATTTGAAAGCCCTTCAAGTTCAATATCATTGATATCTTCAAACCTCGGATCCCCCTCTTTTTTAAAAATGGACACCTGGAACGGAGTCCTGGAATACCAGGGAGCAAAAGCCAGAAATAATTTATTTTCAGAAACAACCCTCTCTCTGATTTCAAGTTCTCCTTTAATAACATCTGTGAACAACGACTTTTTATTCCCAACAAAATAAGCCCTGAGGAATCTCAATCTTTCACCGATATTTTCCGGTACAAATGGTAAAGCTATCAATTGGGAATGATGATGAGAAATTGTTGCCCCGGCAAACGCTCCGTAATTTTTAAAGATCTGAATATATTTAAGTCGGATATCTCTTTTCAGGTCCCTGATCCGCTCCCGGTATACATAAAAGATGTTCAGGAAATATTCCCCGTTACTTTGGGAGAGATCTTCAAAATGAGACGGAGTTTCCACTATCACCTCATGGGCACCTGCATCCCTGAATTTCCGGAAAACACCATTAATCTCGTTTTTTCTGCTCTCCTCTACTTCCAAAACCGGGAATTTGTTCGGTATTACCCTTACTTTCCATCCCGAGCGATCTCCAACCCGAAAGATCTCGGGAGGGGTCATATCTTCATTTCCGGAACAAAAAGGGCAGTTTTCCGGACTGAGCTCAATAGATTTTTTTATTCCTGTAAAATCGGGTCTGTTCTCTCTTCCCGGAGAATAAATAACCAGGGCTCCTGAAAACGGATCTTTTCTGATCTCTGCCATCACTGCTCCTCGAATGCATTTTCCAGATGATTCACATAATACCTGCCGGCAGAAAATACCACAGATATTATATCAAACCTGATGAACATATCCTTGTATTTTTTTCTGGCGGAGAAAAGCCTGGCACCTGAAATTATTTTTGATATTTTCCTTTTATCTACAAATTCTTCAGGCAAACCTCTCTCAATTGAGCTCCTTGACTTCACTTCAATGAATACCAGAAAATCATCTTTAACTGCAATAATATCTATCTCAGAACCGCCTATCCTGCAATTATTCTCTTCAATTCTATATCCGTTATTTTTCAGATATTTTCGGGCTTCCTTCTCCCCTTCTCCACCGAGGCTGTTCTTTGGCATCACAGGGATATTCTTTTTTCCACCATTCTTATCCCGAGTTTTTCCAGTTCTGCAAGTACAGGAAGATACAACTCCTTCACCACCGGGATTCTGACCCCGGTAAGATTAAACTTACCCTCAGCCATCATTTTCACCCCTATAGCAAGAGGCAGGCTGACCGTTCTTGACATGGAAGAATCTCCACCAGGAATACCGTAATCTATCAAAGTTGACGTTATTTTGTCCTTCGTTCCGTCACTTTTCAGAACAATAAAGGTATGCTGCATCAGAATCATATCTTTTTCACTCTCTTTATAATAGAGTTTCTTCTTCATAAGATCGCTCAATATATCAAGGAAATTTGTTTTTTCCGAAGTTAACTCATTCCCGAAGATCCCGAGCCATTCAAGTCTTTTCAACTCTTCAGAATCATCTTTCAGATCAAATTTCTCCTTTATCTTATCTTTGATATCTTTTGCCCCTTCAAGAACAGGTAGTCGGGAAATCGCTTTATTGAACGGAACTCCGCTTATTCCTTCCCGAGGTGAATCTGAGAGCAGACCGAGATCTACTATCAGCTTTAATGTCCTGCACCACCCCGGATATCTATATGTCCCTCTGATAAGAGTTTCAACACTTTCCAGCCCGTAGATATCTTTATAAACAACAGAATCCCGGTTCGGATAGAGTTCGAATTCCCCGAGACCCTCTATATTTTCGTTTTTATAATTCAGAAATAATTCTTCACCCGGAATATCTACAATTTCTCCGTTCTTAAGATATCTAGCAGAGTTTCTGGATGCAAGAATTACCCCTTTCGGGCTCCATGAAAACTTGTATCCGAATGGATTGTCGTTATCCTCAGGAGCCGGAAGGCCCCCGGTTGTAGAATAAAATTCAATGATCTTCCCGCCTTCAGATTCAACTTCTTCTATAATCTTCATTGCTGACATATGATCAATACCAGGATCTACCCCGATCTCATTTAGAAACATTAACCCTTTATCCCTTACTTCCTGATCAAGAGCTCTCATGCCGTCACTGACATATGATGTTGTAGCCATATTTCTTGAGTTCTTAACACAGAGATCCGCTACTTTCATATGCAGGGTCCAGGGTAGCAGGCTTACAACAATATCATTTTTTTTAATAGCATTTTCAAGTTTTTCAGTATCACTGATATCAAGTTCTATTGCTTTACCATTCTCATATCCCCTGACAAGCTCTTCAGCTCTTTCAGGAAATTTATCAGCCACAGTAATGTTCAGCACTTTACTGTCAAGAAGATATCTTACACCGGGTTTACTTACAAAACCGGCGCCAAGGATCAACACATTTTTCATTCTTCCTCCGAAATAAAGGATCTCATATATTTATAATCATCTGTAAGCTCTCCGCGGTGAAGTATCAATGCACGCCTGACAGGTTCAGGCAGAGTTAATGATTGGAACTCTGAATTGAAATCTGCCCCTGAGATCCCGTTTACAAAATCAAGTAAAACTTCCGAAAAAGCCTCTGAAGATTCTTTTGGGAATTCACACGGAAGGTTATCAACTGCCATAACAGAAACTCCTGCAGCACTAATTCCTTCTTCAAACCTGTCCCCGTCCCCGAAATATGTAAAAGAGGGGTTGTCAGGCATTGTGACTTTATGTGTGATCTCAATAGACCCTTCGATGTCACAGCTTATATCACCGACCATTCTTAGATTGGGGAACTTTAACAATGCTGCCTGATTTTTAAGATATTCTTTTGTAAGTAGACGGGGATACTTTTCTGTCCAGTAGATACAGTTGATCAGAACTTTTATGTTTTCAGCATATTCTTCAAATTTTGAAACATACAACTCAGGATTATTATAATACTCAGTAAGATCAAACTCTCCTGTTTTTCTTTTAACAAGATCTTCTTCCCTAAGTATCACCTTATAGAAATTGTAGTTATCTGCTGAGAAATTCTCGTAATTCAGCTCCAGAACATCGATTGACATCGATTTGAACGGAAGCAGATCAAATATTTCCTGGGCCCCCTGAGATACATTACCATACCCTGCAAATGCAAAAACAAACGGAGACAGCTCCGGAGGGAATCCAGCCTTTTCTATCTCCTTCCCGATCTCTCTTATATGATCTTTCGCATCTTCAACTGAGTTATATGAATAGGCCTGCTTTATTTCGGACAGGGGAGTATCAAACCCCTGAAGCTTCAGTTTCTGTCCGATTCCATGAAGGGTCTCCACCATTCCTGCAAGCCCCGCATATTTTCCGAAAAATATAAGCCTTCTGTTGTTTTCATCAACGATCCGCTCATAATCAATAAGGTTAACCTTTTTTTTCATCATAGCTCTGAGCAGATCCATATTATAGGACTGTCCTTTAATGGTATGAGAAAAGAATATATAGGTCTTTTCGTCTTCAAGGAGCCCTATTGGAATCTCCTTAACAGCAAAGACAGTATCTGCCTCAGAGAGACTCTCATTGATCTCAGCCCCGGCATTTACATACTCCTCATCTTTGAAAATTCTCAGCTTTGATGGCTGCACAATGGTCTTTATTCCGAATTTATCCTTCAGTATCCGAACAGCACCCGGTGTAAGCGGAACTCTTCTCTCCCACTCATTTTTATCTTCCCTTCTGATACCTATTATTTTACTCATATGACCTCTCTTTTCGAATACTTTTATTTAGCAGAGAAACAGGGGCAAGTCAACAAAAAGTTTAGCTGATCCCGGCTTTATTTCCTTTTTAAAGATTTTTCAATACTGTCGAGGGTGAAATTGATAATTATAGGTCTTTTATGAGGACAAAACCATGGGTTAGTGGATTCAAATAATTTCCTCACAACTTTTTTCATCTGGTCATGATGAAGTCTGTAGTTTACCTTGATCGAGCTTTTGCAGGCTATCTCAGCCAGAGTTTTATCTTCAATGCTCACATCGTCACCTTCAATACTGAGAATTTCTCTGAAAGTATCTGAAACAAACCTTTCGTTAAGTATGTCCGGATATTTTTTTATATCATATGAATTACCACCCATATGCTCTATCTCAAATCCTGCCTTTGAAAGCACCTTCATTTTTTCTTCATCCACCAACTCAGCTTCGCCAGGAGTCAGTTCAATTAACATAGGAAACAGCGGGGATACAGTGACAGCGGCGTTTTTATTATATTCGAGCTTCAACCGGTCAAAGTTTGCCCTCTCATCCGCATTATGCTGATCAACTATCAGAAGGTCCCCATCTTTTTCAA
Source organism: uncultured bacterium (assembly GCA_942492175.1). GTDB lineage: Bacteria > Acidobacteriota > Aminicenantia > UBA2199 > UBA2199 > UBA647. Next base: position 22,451 of record CALODR010000007.1, on the reverse strand, counting down.
TAATTATATATGAATCCTTATATTGACCGATAACAGTGAAATCATCTTCCTGGGGCACACTGTTCTGGAATAAACTCTGTTGAGCAAAATCCTTATATTCTTCGTCTGATCTCTCGTATTCAGGCCTTTCGGAAGAGAATACCCGGTCAGGACCTGGGTGAACATCAGAAAATACGCTATTCACTCCCATCACACTTTCCACACCTCTCTTGATAAGGCGGAACACTTTGGCCGAGTCTTCAAACTTGATCTCCAATTTCATAGGATGAATATTAACATCCACTTCCCCGGGAGGAATTTCAAGGAGAATGATCCCTGCAGGGCTTCTGCTCTTTTCCAGGAAACGGCGGAATGTATTATTAAGAGCCGCATAAAGAGTTTTCTCCCGGACATTTCTCCCGTTAACAAAGAAGAACTGACGTTTTTTCCCCGATACTCCCGTATTCAATTTTGAAATCATCCCGGTCATTTTATATCCTGAAAATCCAAAATCCACATCGGCAAGATCATCGGTAAATTCCTTCCCGAACACCTGATAGCTTCTCTCCCGTAAACTTGCCACTCCATTATAGCTGAAGACAGTCCTGCCGTTATTTTTAAGCTCAAATGACACTTCATGATTAACCAGAACAATTTGCTCAAGAAATGATGTGATCTGATTCATTTCGCTGCGATCACTCTTTAAAAATTTTTTTCTGACCGGGAAATTGTGGAACAGGTTCCTTACTGTTATAGATGAACCCCTGGGATATGCTATTCGTTCATTCTCTTTAAGTTCACCTCCGGAAAAACTGAATCTTCGGCCATCCCCTTTTTCTCCGGCCGATGTTTCAACTACTATATCGGAAACCTCCAGAATGGACGGGAGTGCTTCTCCCCGGAATCCTAAAGTATTTAAAGTATCAAAGTCGGAGAACTCCCTGAATTTTGATGTGGAGTGGCGTTTAAAGGCTGTTTCAACATCATCTGTTTCAAATCCCGTCCCGTCATCTGTAATCCTTACCAATTCCTTCCCGCCATTCTCAAGTTCTATTTTTACAGTCATGGCCTCTGCATCCAGCGAGTTCTCTACCAACTCTTTCACAACCGACAAAGGCCTCTCTACAACCTCTCCCGCCGCTATCTTTCTATATATTTCTTCTTTCAGAGTAAATATTTTTCCCATTTCCACACCTTTTTGATTAGATTGTGATTATACCAGTTTAATATGTGTTTTCAAAAACCACTCAAAATATTCACGCAAGTCCATAGAATTATCTGAGCTATACTGACATACAAATACATTTAAGGAGAAGCCAAACACTTTGACATGAAAGTGGAAAAAAAATATAATTATATTATGAGTATGCAGCAATTAATGGAAATTTATAAATACGGAGAAGAGGTTCTCAAGCAAAAGGGGAACACTATAAAAAATATTGATCAGGGGATTATTGACCTGATAGAAAGGATGAAAACCACAATGCACGGGACTCCTAATGCAGTTGGACTTGCCGCACCGCAAATAGGAAGGTCTCTCATGCTGTCGGTCATTGATATTTCTATGGGTCAGGATGAAAAAGAGTTCACTATCCTGTTGAACCCGTTCATCTCAGAAGTTGAAGGTGAGGAAACTGATTCCGAGGGATGCCTCTCATTTCCGAATATTTCCCTGGACATAAGCAGGAGCAAAAAAATTCTCCTTAAAGGGATCGATGTAAACGGGAAAGAATATGAAAGAGAATATTCAGGGTTCATGGCCAGAGCTGTCCAACATGAAATAGATCATCTGAACGGTGTCCTTATCGCAGACCACATCTCCCCATTGAAAAGACAATTGTTAAAAAAGGAAATAAAAAAACTAAAAAAAAATGGCGAGTGGTAAAGCCGGGATCGTTTTTTTCGGAACTTCCGGGATATGTCTTCCTTTTCTTGAATCGCTTAAATCCATATTTGATATCCGTCTGATCATTACTCAACCTGATGCAGTGGGGGGACGGAAAAAAAAGCTTATAGAACCTGCCGTTAAAAAGTATGCTATTCAGAATGGGATACGATTTATCCAGCCGGAAAAACTAGACAGGAATATTTCATTAATTATAAAGGATACGGACCCTCTTATCGGTGTTGTTATCTCATACGGGAAGTTCATTCCCGGTAAAATATTCAGGGTCCCGGAACATAACACCGTTAACGTCCATTTCTCACTGCTTCCCCAGCTACGGGGGGCAGCACCATATCAGAGAGCTATTGAAGCAGGCATGAAGAAGACAGGGATATCTGTTTTTGAGATCGGAAAAGAGATGGACGCCGGAGATATCTGGTCACAAAAGGAGTTCCCGATACTCCAGGAAGACACTTCAGAATCATTATCTGAAAGGATGGGAATTGAAGGTTCAGATTTCCTTACTGAAACCCTGGAAAAAATAATCTCAGGTAAACTGAATAAAAAATCCCAGGACCATTCACTTGCAACTTATGCAAAAGCTATTTCAAAGGATGAAGGCATGGTAGATTGGGAACAGAGCGCAGAAAATATATTCAACAAATTCAGGGCGTTTTTTCCATGGCCGGGATTATCATTTCTTTCCGGTGATAAAAAGATCACTATAAAAGAAATGAGGCTTTCAAATGAAAGGGATAACAATAAGCCTGGTTCTGTTTTATCTATTACAAAGAAGAGCATGGAAGTTACATGCGGAGACAATGCTGTTATAGAAATTTTATCAATACTGCCTCAGGGCAAAAAGGAAATGACCCCTTACATATATTCACTCGGAAATAATATCGGGAATAGATTAGTTTGAATATTTTAAATCCATCATTCAGAATACTAAGCAATTTTTTTAGTAATAGAGATCAGAATCTTAAACTTCTGATCTCAAGGTACTTGAATAACCACCCGGATATCAACAGAAACGAAGTTACCAGAATTGTCTACGGAATAGTAAGAAAAGAAAAATTAATTGAATTTATTGCTTCAAAGTTTGTTAAAAAAAAACTATCGGGAATGGATAGAAAAACTCAAATATTTCTCTATATCGGAATCTATATGATCTATTATTCAGAATCATATCCTGAATATGCAGTTGTTAATGAAATTGTCGGCAGTGCTCCTTCGGGATCAAAAGGATTTCTCAATGCGGTCCTGAGAAGAATAGGCCGGGAAAGTGATAATATAGATAAGTTTACTTCTGCTGTCGAAGACCCGATGATAAAATATTCTGTCTCAAAAGAGATCTGTGAAAATCTGGAATTATTAACTGATAATATTGATGAATATCTAAACTATCTCGATTCTGAACCGGTATTTCATGTAAGAGTTAACCATCCTGACCCAGATTTTAATGCAGCAGGATCGGATTTGAGAAAAAAAAAGATATCATTCAGATATATAAAAAAAACAGGTTCATTTGAAATAAGCGAGGCTGGACAAATGGTAAGGGAAATAATTCCAGGTCATGGGTTCTATTTCCAAAATTCCGGTTCCTTTGCAGTTTCTTTAATAGCTTCTTCTTTCAATGGGAAAAAGATCCTTGACGGATGTGCGGCACCCGGAACAAAAAGTATCACCATATCTCTACTTAGGCCTGAAGCAGAAATTGTATCTTTGGATATCAATCCTGATCGGATCAAACTCATAACCCCTTTGCTGGATAAATCGGATATAAAAAATATTTTTCCGGCATCAGGCGATATTGTACTCTATAAGGAAAAAGAAATTTTTGACACAATTCTTATTGATGCACCGTGTACATCTTCCGGTACATTGAGGAAAAATCCTGACCTTAAAAGTAAGATCACAAAACATAATATTCAAAAAAATTCAAAAAAACAGAAAGAGATCTTACACTCTGTCTTATCGGGGGCAAAAAAGGGAGCTGTTATTGTATATGCAGTCTGCTCTTTTATTTATGATGAAACAGAGAGAATATTAAAAGACTCAATAAATGAATCGATAAATGAAAACTTTGAGTTTGTTGATATAAATAATATCCTGACAGACTACGGTTTTAAAACACGACCGGGTAAGTTCGGTATTTATCTTCTTCCTGATAAAGAATTGAATAACGACCTGTTTTATATATCAGCTCTTAAAAAAAAATGATCATCCCCACTTAACAAGGTTCAATTCCATCGGATTAACCATCCTTTGATGTTCAGGTGTAATCCTAATTTTAAACCCCTGATTTCCAGTCTCCCGACAGGTTATACTCCCCGAGAACAGAGTTCCTTTACTGCTTTGATCTTTGTAATCCATTCTCAACAATTCCGAACTCAAAAGCCGGTCATCTCTCTGAATCTTTCCAAAATATACCTCAATCCTCAGATCGGCCTGATCAAGACCGGGATGTTCAACGACAACACCTATGTTTAATTTTTCACCTACTCTGAAATTTTGTTTGTTTTCATAGTTTATTTCAACAATCCTGATATTCTCAAAATTCTGACGTATTTTTTCTTTCCAGTCTGTAAATTCCTTAAGGCCTTTAAAATTCTCCTCTTTCAATTTTTTAAAATTTACTGAAGCTTTAGTATAAAACTTTTCGTTATATTCATTTACCATCCGATATGTATTAAACCTTGGGGAAAGTGTTGCAATTGAATTTTTAACTTTATCCATCCACCCTGAAGGTACTCCGCCTTTGCCTCTTTCAAAGAACAATGGCACGATCTCCTCTTCAATGACTGAATATAAAGAATCACTTTCTACATCATCTCTGAAATTGGGATCGTCTATCGGGGTCCTTCCTCCGACCGCCCAGCCATTGATCCCGTTGAAACCTTCATCCCACCATCCATCAAGCACGGAAAGGTTAAGCCCGCCATTAACAACGGTTTTCATCCCGGATGTTCCCGAGGCCTCGAACAGTCTGATAGGGTTGTTCAGCCACAGATCTACTCCCTGCACGAGATATCGTCCTATATTGATATTATAGTTTTCAAGAAAGACAATCTTCAAGCCAATATCATCAGAATTGATAAATCCGGAAATTCGCTTTATAATTTCCTTCCCCGGATTATCCTGCGGATGTGCTTTACCTGCAATAATTATCTGTACCGGCCTCTCATTATTAAAAAGGATTTTCCTGAGTCTCTCTTTGTCCCTGAATATAAGGTCTCCCCTTTTGTATGATGCAAATCTTCTGGCAAATCCGATCGTCAACGCGTTCGGATCCAATATACGTTCCAGTTCCTTTGATTGCATTGTGAAGAGGCCCTTTTCCCTGAGCTGATCATTAATTTTTTTTCTCACATAATCAATCAACTTAGCTTTTCGGATCTGTTTTATATCCCATAATTTTTCATCCGGAATGTTCTTAATTAGATCCGTAAGATCTCCATTGCTTTTTATATAGGCCCAATTCTTTCCAAGATAATTATCGAGTAATACTCTCATCTCTCTTGAAATCCAACTCTGAATATGAATCCCGTTGGTGATGAAGCCGATCGGAGTATATTCAGCAGGAGTATCCGGCCATAAGTGATTCCACATTTTCCCGGCAACATTTCCATGAAGCTCTGAAACACCGTTAAGATATGCACTATTCCTGATTGCCGCCACAGTCATTGAAAAATCCGTTCTCTCTTTATTCAACGGATCTCTCCCCAATTCAATAAAATCTTCTATGGCAATTCCCAATTTCTGAAGATAACCTGAAAAATACTTTCTCATAAGATCTGAAGAAAATTCATCATTGCCTGCAGCTACAGGAGTATGGGTTGTAAAAACTGCCGACTTTTTCGATAATTCCATAGCGTACCTGGTTTCCAGATTATATTTATCCATAAACTGTACAGCTCTTTCAAACAGAGCAAAAGCAGAATGCCCCTCGTTAATGTGAATTACATCAGGTTCAATTTCAAGCTCTTTTAAAACCTTCATACCCCCTATTCCGAGAGCAATTTCCTGTTTCAGCCTATGTTCCTTGTCTCCTCCGTATAGATGTGCGGTAAGCTTTTTATCAGTCTCAGAGTTTTTGTCGATATTTGAATCCATCATATAAATGAAAACTCTTCCGGCATCTATCCTCCAGACCTTCAAATAAACCACCGTTTTATCAAGGAGTACATTAACAACAAGAGGTATTCCATTGCTATCATGCACTTCATGAAGAGGCATTGTGGTGAAATTATTTACCCTGTAAAAATCCTGCTGCCATCCGTTTTTGTCAAGCCTTTGCTGAAAATATCCCTCCTGATATAAAAGACCAACACCGGTAAGATTCAGGTTCAGATCGCTTGCCGATTTTATATGATCCCCGGAAAGGACTCCAAGCCCTCCGGAATAAATTGGAAGAGCTTCAGTAAGTCCATACTCAGCAGAAAAGTATGCTATTGATATATCTTTATTTTCCGATTCGGAATTTTCTTTTATGTATTTATCCAATTCATCTGCAACCCGGTTTACACGAGCTATATATTCACTGTTTTCTGCAAGTTCATTCAGGCGGTCCTGACCGGTTTCGTTCAGGACGCTAACTGGATTGTGATTAGATTTATGCCACAATTCCGGGTCAATATCTCTGAAAAGTGAGAAAGCCTCATGGTTCCAGCAATACCACAGATTTTCAGAGATCTTTGCAAGAGATAACAGAATTTCCGGCAATACGGGTACTACATTAAATCGTTTAAATTCAGACATGATTTCTCCAAAAAGAATGGTATTATAATCTATTTTTTAAAAATGACAAATTTGAATTCAGAACAGTTAATTTTCAGAGTGCTTCTACAAGCTCACTCCTGTATAAGCCTAAATAGAATAATAGTTTTCCCATAACAAGATTATTACCGCTCATAACAATTAGAAAATAATCATCAGAAATTGCATAGATAAGAAGGGTGGAAGATTCACCCTCGAGCGTAAAGTGAGATTTTTCTGAAACAAATTTAAGGTTTGATACTTTAGACATAATATCTGCGATTTGAGCTCCGGTCATATCTATATCAGGATCCGATTCATCAATATAATATTTTTTTTCCAACTCCAGTCCATCCTTTCCCCAGATACCTATGACTTTCACAGAAGAATTCTTCTCATGAATCTTATCAAATACTTTTTCAAACAATTCTCACACTCCCGGTTCTAATCTTTTCCAGAAAGCCCTCAAGAGCAATGATCTTCAAATTTGCTTTCTCTATCTTTTTAATTTTATCGACCTTTTCAGCGAAAAGATCTTCATTCGAACCTTTGTATAATTTACTGTAAACACTTTTTGCATCTTCATAAAGACCCTGTTTTATATAAAGCAGTGCAGCACTTTCAGTAACAAATGCATCTTCATCTGAAACAGGAGGATCTTCCACGGGAATTTCTTCCTTTGCTTTCACATTTTCATCCAACCCCAGGTCCTTAATATCAGAACTTGAGAATTTGTTAAGTTCTTCAAGAGCATTTTCGACCTTGCCGAGAACCTTTCCCTCATCAAACGGAAAATCCGTACTATCATCTTTAACCGGGAATCCTGTGTCATCAGACACTGGCGAGCTCTCAATTTCAACCGACTTAACTGTATCCTGCCTGGAAGGAAGAATTTCTTCATCCTCAGCTTGGGATTCATTTTCATCCTCTCCGTAATCACGGAGGATCTCATCTTCCAGTCCGGTATTGAATCCTACCCCGCTTTCCGACAGACTGATATCGAGATCTTCATCAGAATTCTCAATTGATATATTGCCAAGATCCCCATTTCCCTCTTCATTCTCACTCATAAATCTTTCAAGATCAGATTCCTTCATTGTATCTTCAAGCACCGAATTTTTTTTCTGATTTTTTTCAGACCCGTCGGAAGAACCTGATCCAATTGTTTTTATCCTGTCAGATCCTTCTTTTGCTTTATTGTTAAACGGATCCAGAAAAAGAACTTTATCAAAAAATAGTTTTGACTCAGCTATTTTTCCACGCCCTATCAGAAGCTCCCCTTTTTCGATAAGAAGATTGATGTTTTCCGGATACAATTTCAGTAATTCATCCAGAACATTCTCTGATTCGGAATACCTTTCCAGTTTTACCAGTATTCCATAGTATAGGAAACCAATCTGGAATGATGAATGGAATCTGTCACGAAGATCCTGTGCGAAAGAAGATGCTTCTTTATAATTTTTTTCTCTTACTAAATTCTCAAGCCTCTCTAATCCCTCTCTTTCACTTAAATTTTCAATGTTCATTTATTAATTAGTAAATTAACCGTCCTGGCTTACAGTAACAATAACTTCCGAGATCACACCTGCAGTGGTTGAGATGATAGAGATATCTCCTGTCCTTTTAGCTCCACTCGCGTTTGCCGTAACACTAAACTGGAAAGTTCCTACAGTTGTGCCTGTAGCACCGGAAGTAATTGTGATCCAGTCAGCTCCGGAAGAGACACGATAGGAGATCTGACAGATATTATCCACACTTCCAACCCAGACCTCATTTCCACTTGAAGCAGTAGCCTCTAGATCAAAAGTTGTCGGGCTGGCAACCAGGCCGTAAGATGAAGCTGTCCCGAAGAAATCCTGTCCGCCTAAATCCTGATATAGAGGAGTTGCAATAGTAATAGAAGTCGGCACAAAAGTAAATCCTTCTGATTGAGCGGTAATTTCCCCTGTCCAACCCCACGGGACATATGTATCATAACTCCCTGAATTTCTACTTACAGCAAGACCGCCACCATTAGAGAGTGTCAATACAACTCCGGGCAGCCCCAGCAATCCTGAACAGGCATAAACATGACCGGATACCACAACCATCTCTTTGGCATCGTAAGGAATAATCCTGATCGGGATATAATCATATATTTCAGATAAAAAAGGGATATCATTTCTACCATCATCTACAACCGTGGCTTTCAGATCAATACTGGTATCTCCAATAGCTCTTGTCCCCGGAGGTATAAAAAACCTTATCCGGGCATTCCCTCCGCCATCAGTAGTTCTTGTATCGCTTAGCTTATAATTATCAAAATACCCGAATGCATCTGTCTGGAAAATAACAGTATAGTTAATTGCAGGTGAACCATCATTCTTCAGAACCCTTGCTGTTATATCCGAATATACCGAGGGGAGATGCTCAGGCACATAAAGAACAGACGGGCTCGCAGTTCCGGAAACCTGAATCCTGAATCCGGCTCCCCCTTTCATGTCAGGATCTTCAACGCTGCTTCTTGTACAGGAAGACAGGAGTACCAATCCAAAAGCCAGTAATATTATTAAACCATATCTTTTAATCATTTTTACCTCCTGAAATAAATCCCATTTTATTCAGTATCTCCAAAATTGGATATCCAGATAGAAACAGCACCAACAGCGGGAGCAACTCTATGTCCCCCCAAATCCTTACCGTGGATTGTAATTTTTGCTTCCAGCTTCAGTATTTTTTCCTGCCCAAGTCCGACAAGTTCAACCAGAGGAGATTCAAGTTTCGAAACATGCTGAACAAGTACAAATCCTACAGAAACCGTCTCTCCAACGGGAACCATATAGGAAACCTTCTGAGAGAAGCTGTAGATAGTATCCTGTCCTTCAGTATTGAGCTCATCAGCTCTTGTATATTCAATGTCAATCTGATCAACCATTATATTCTGATAATATGTAGTTTCATTATCTTCAACAAATGGATCCAGGACAGCCGCAGTAAGCTCTGCAATCCCGTTATCATTATAGATGGTCATAGTTCCGTCCTCATTAACCTGAACAACATCTATAAAGATAGTTGTAGATCCCTCTGTTCCATCCAGATCGTTACCTGTAATAGAATTGATCATAAGGACAGACCCTGAAGTTGAGTCATTTTCAATTTTGCTGCAAGAAGGCAGCAGCATGAAAAGAATAACTATCACTATTAAGAGTATATTTTCCCTTTTCATAATATTCTCCTATTTAACAATCCTCGGTGTGAGGAATATTAATAATTCTTTTTGTTCTCTCCTCTTTGTCGAATTCTTAAACAAAGTTCCAATAATCGGGATCTTGCTGAGGAAAGGCACCTTATCTGAACTATTTGAATCTTCAACTTTAAATATACCACCAATTACAATCGTACCGCCGTCATTGGAAGTCACGGTGTCCTGAACCTCCTGGGTGACTATCTGAGGATTGCCAAGAACCGTATTTCCCCAATCCGGGTAGTCATTCTTGATGGAAACCTCCATTACAATAGTTCCTTTAGCAGTAATATGAGGTGTGACTATAAGTTCAAGTGCTGCATTCTCATATTTTACCGTTACTGTATTGTTCTGAGTAGTTTGAATTGGGATCCTGGCACCCTGAACAATCTTGGCTTCCATATTATCCTGAGTTGTAATCTTGGGCGCTGAGATTATTCTCCCCTTTCCGGAAGATTCCATCGCTGACAATGCCGTGGTAAGCTGAAAGGTATTAGCTGCATTTGCCAGAGAAAAAACAATACCTGAATTCGCAGCACCGGATGCGGGTACGTTTACTGCATATCCGCCTCCGGCCATTGGACTCGGGATACCGGGATTAAGCTGATTGGTAACGCTATCACCTGAAATCCCTATTGAGTTGGGGAAAGTCAAATTCGTCTGATTCCCATGAAACGAGTCAGCCATAAAATTAGTACCCCATTGAATTCCAAGACTTTTCAGGAATGATGTAGAGGTTTCAACTATTTTTGCTTCTATAGAAACCTGCGGATTTGAAGAATCAAGAGTATCTATCAATTTGTCAAGAACACTTGTATTTTCAGACACTTCTGAGATGATCAGCATATTTGTTCTGTCATCTACTGTTATTTCTCCCCTTTTTGACAATTGTTTGGCTAATATTTTTGAAACTGCTGATGCCTTCGCATAACTGAGTTTTCTGGTAATAACTTCAAGATTACCTTCCATCTGTCTGGCTTCCTGAAGTTTTCTCCTCTTTTCAGCTTCCTGCGCCAGCTTATCAACATTACCTATTCTAAGGATATTCCCTTCAAGAATCATATCGAGACTGTTGATCTTAAGGAAAAGTTCAAGAGCCTGATCCCACGGAACCTGTTTTAATTCAGAAGAAATTCTACCTGTAACACCTGGATCTATTACAATGTTCAGGTTAGAAACCTGAGCTATGAATTTCAAAACATTTGCAAGATCTGCATTCTTAAAAGAGAAATCCATCGGTGTACCGGTGTACTCTCTTCTCCCCTCTTCTATTGTGTTTTTGAGATAAGCGATCTGGCTTGGACCTTTATCATTTTCAATTTTAATGAAGTTATCAAGTTCTTTTTTATCAGTTGCCGATTTTTCTTCAGTAAAAAATTCCGGTTTTGCATTAAGTTTCACAGTAGTTGCAGGCCCTTCGTCATTTACAATCTCATTTTTCTCAGGTTTACTCTCAAAAACTTTCCCTTTCTTTTTAAGCCTCTCAATGAAAGCCTCATCTCTAACCTTGTTTACCGGGATCTCTACAGCTTTTACAATTGACTTTTTTGTTACGCCGGGATCAGAAGTTAAAGACTCAATAGGTTTATTAACAGGTTTGTTTTTTGCGAGAGAATTTTTGTTGAACTCAACTTCAAGAACATCCCCGTTATACGAAACATTATATTCTCTAAGATAATCCAGATCGAAAACAATCCTGAATGTCTCCGGAGAGTTATATGAACCTCTAATCCCTTTAACATTTAGGAGACCGATCTTCTTATTTATCTTTTTAGATTTAACATTATGGAGATCAATAGCAAGCCTGGCAGGTTTCTTTTCCAGCGGTATAATTTTATAATTCACCTTATTGGAAAGCGCAATTTCAAAACGGATTACATCCCCCTTCCTCTCTTTAAACTTAACATTTCTGAGTACACCGCTACCTGAAAATCCGGTTACTTTTTCAGATTTGAAGTTTAAAGGTTTTTCAGCCGTCTTATCTATGGCCTTTTTGTTTTTCTGAAGAGGAACAGATGCAATCTCTGTTTCAGATGTTTTCTTAAATATTGGAAATTCAATATATAAACCGTTCCTGTTGCTGAACACTCTGTAACTTACTTTATCCTTCAGCTTTATTTCAACATCCAGATTTTTGTCGCGAGTTTTCAATTCGATCTCTTTTATTACAGGAGAATTGAAGAAAAACTTCTCATCTTTTCCTTTAAAAGTGACATCCTCTATCCTCATTACGATAAATTTAAAATTATCCTCTATAGGATAGAACAGATCGGGGATCGGAATTATGGAGTCAGTAGCAAAATGAAGCTGCACAAAATCTTCTCCTTTGAAATATTCAACATCCTTAATAACTGTTTTTCCACTGAGAAAAAAAGCTGCCAATACAAAGTATGCCAACATTAAAATTAATTTTTTATTTCTCATTTTTTCTCTCATCCTCCTCTTCAGGATTTAGTCTCTTTATGATAGTCCTCTCTTTTGTCCCGCCGAGAGCTATCGTCAGTATCTTCTTGAACTTAACCATATGGCTTCCAATAGCCAGAATTTCTCCGTCATAGACACTATCTCCCTCTTTTACCAAATAGGGCCTTCCATCCGGACCTTTTAAAAGGGCAACAAATGTTCCGTTCTTCTTTATTATCCCTTCAAGTTCCAACTGATCTATATCAAGCCCTGAGAGTCCAGCTTTCCTCTTTTTTTTCAACTTAGCACTATTCCGTTTTAAAAGGTCCCAGAAAGGATCTCTCCTCCCCATGGGATTGTACAAAAAATCAGCTTGCAGAGGAGGTGCTTCTGTTTCAACACCAGCTGCCGGCTTTTCCGGTTTTTCGGCTTTTTTATCCTCTACCTCATTTTTCTGTTGAGGGACAAGGAAAAATGTGCACAGGAGAAATATGAACAATAATTTTTTCATTATCTCCTCCTTCTTTTTGCTTTACCCTGATTCTTCGAAGCAGTTTTTTTATATATATAGGTTGAAGTGTTAAAGCTGGCAGAAATTGAATAATCGCTAACTTTCGTTTTGATCGGGTTAATTGAAAGGTTGTTTACGGTAAATATTTTCTGGAGCCTTGAGAGTTGATCAAAGAAAACACCAAGGTTATGATAGGTTCCCTCCAGTGATATTGAGTACGGGACTTCAATATAAACTTTCTTTGCACTTTTCTTCTGTTCAGCAAATTTACCGATCTTTAACCTTGCGCTTGATATTATAGACTGTATCTTCTTAATTATCTGACTTACCTCACTCTCTTCAGGAAGAATAAGCTTCAATTCTTCAAGGGTCGCTTCATAATTTGCAATCTCTTCTTTTAATTGCTTGAGCTTCCCCTCCTGTCTTTCAGCAATCCTTATTTTACTCTCTACTCCTTCTATATCAGTTTCAATTCTATCAATTGTTTTACTTGTTGGCGCATAGTGAAGATAATAGAAGAATCCGAAGAGGACAGCTCCGATTATAAGATATACTCCAAGTTGTCCATACCAGGGTAAACTTTGCAGATCCATTTTACACCGTCCCCTTTTTCTTGGTTGGATCAGAAAAAGTGCAATCAAGTCTGAAGTTGAAAACATCAACTCCCGACTGCTTTTTTCTTACAGAATCTTTAAAATTAATACTTTTAAAATAATTTGTGCTTTTCAGGTTATTTATGAAATCTGCAATGAGGTTGTTCGAAAGAGCACTTCCACTGAGACTGAGCGTCCCATTGTTGAATTTCATGCCGACCAGCCAAACCATTTCAGGGAGAGCACGGGAAAGCTGGTCCATCATCTTAACAGCAACCTGTTTTCTTGAATTTAATTCCTGTATTATATCTACTTTATTTTTTAAAACCTTTTTTGTGTTTTCCAGGACCTTCAGAGTTTGAAGTACTTCTTCAAGTTCTACAAGTCTCGCCCTTTTGACTTCAAGATCCTTTTTCACATCGCTGAGTTTATTTGATTGGAGAAAATACATTCCCCCGATAATGAAGACAGTAAGAACAGAGGCTCCAACAATAGCGGGCATACTGACCTTACTCTCCCTCGTCTCATCAGCGAACGATTCAGATGAAGCCACACCCGGTGTGACATCTTTTTTTTCCGGACTTAATAAATTAACTTTGATCATTTTTCATCTCCGACAGCCCTCAGGGCCAATCCCATGGCCACATTAAATACCGGCGCCATTTCACTGATAAAGTTCAGATCAAATTTTTTCTCATTGATTTCAATATTATTAAACGGGTTTACGATCTCAAAAGGAATATCAAATTCCTGGGAAAAAAGGTCCAGAATTGATTCTAGATTGGCCGTACCTCCACTAAGGAGAATATTATCAATTCTCCCCTCCATCGTATTGGACCTGTAGAATTCAAATGTCTTTTTAACTTCATTCTTCAATTCACCGAATATCAGATTTACAACCGGTTTGACAGCTGCCGGGGACACACCCTCAACCTGCCTCCCTTTTTTAACTGATTCGGATTTTTCATATTTGAGATTCAATTCTTTCTGAATTAGGTCAGTAAACTGATTACCGCCAAGCGCTATATCTCTGACAAAAACAGGATTACCCCGCTTTGAGATGACAACATTGGTAATAGATGCACCAATATTGATAATAGCAATGGTCCGATCAGAATACATTTCATAATTTTTCAGGACACTGTTCAATACGGCAAAAGACTCCAGATCCACAAGTTGAACTTTTTTCTGAGCAATATCAAAAACATTCAGATAGTCATTCAACTTCTCTTTTTTGACAGCAGCAAGTATTACACTTGCCATGTTAGGCTGAACTTCAGGCTGGTCAATTATTTCGTAATCGATATTCACCTCTTCCGGAGTAAAGGGAATATGCGGCCTGGCCTCCCACAGGATGTGCTCATGCATTTCCGCGGGGCTCAGTTTCTGAACTTCTATCTTCTTTACAATAACTGAACTGCCGGAAACACCGAACGAAAGGTTGTTTGTTTTTACTTTGCTCTCATAAAATAAATGCTGAATGGAGTCTGCAACTGCAGCAGAATCCATTATACTGCCCTCAACTATTGATTGGTAAGGAACCGGCTCATAACCAAGTGAAACAAGTTCATGTACTGTTTCCTTCCCCTTTTTCTTTGCTTTCAGCTCAACGAGCTTCAGAGCAAAGGAACCAATGTCGAGTCCCAGTATTCTTTTTGTTCCAAAACTGAAAAAAGACATACCATTCTCCACTTACGGTTTTTTTCCATACGCTACATCTTTAGCATAGAGAAAATGAAAAGTCAAGCACTCATTGCTCTATTTTGTAGATATATAGGGAATGTATGAAAAGTAAATCCCGGAAACCCTTTGCCCATAAGGGTTTTCGCTCACCGGGGAGAATTTCCCTGTTTCTGCTGCTATATAGGGGGTGTCAAGCTTTTTTATCTCGGATACATCCTATATTGCAGCGTTATTCCGATTTTTCAACAATATAGCACTGTTTAGCACTTTTTTTTCTGTTTTTGAAAGTATTTTCTGATGAAATAGCAGGAAAATCACATCTTAACTTGAATTAAATTCAAGTTTATGATATATATTCCGGGTATTAAAAAAAGGAGTAACGTGATGTTTGCTATACTTGAAACAGGTGGAAAACAGTATAAAGTAGAAGAAGGTGATATACTGGAAGTTGAATTATTAACAGATAACAAAGATGAGAAGCAGGATAAATTTGTTTTTGAGAATGTACTTTTACTAAAAGGAGACAAAACACTTGTTGGTACTCCTTATGTGAAAAACGCTAAAGTGAAAGCAAAAATTCTTGAAGAAATGAAGGCCCCGAAGGTAATTATTTTCAAAAAGAAATCCAAGAAACAATATAAAAGAACACAGGGACATAGACAGAGGCTGCATAAGATCCTGATAGAGAAGATCGAAGTTAAGGCTGAAGCTACCCCTAAGGCAAAGCCAGCAGCACCCAAACCTAAAGCTAAACCGGCAGCCGATAAAAAGGAGAAATAATAATGGCACATAAGAAATCAGGTGGTAGCGCTAAGAACGGTAGAGATAGTATCTCCAAGAGGCTCGGTGTAAAAAAATATGGCGGTGAAGAGATAAATGCAGGGTCCATTATAGTAAGGCAGCGCGGATCAAAGTTCAAACCTGGACAGAATGTCGGGATAGGTAAAGATGACACTCTTTTTGCTCTCTCATCAGGGGTTGTAAAATTTGTCACAAAAAACAAAAGAAAATTTGTAGAGGTTATACCAAATTAGCCTGAAGCCTTCAGATTTATTGTCAAAATCTGTTCTGAAGGCACTATATATTTCAGTTTTTCCAAAATAAACCATCATGTTTGTAGACAGGGCAACAGTAATATTCTCCGCAGGAAAGGGTGGGGACGGCTCTGCAAGCTTCAGAAGAGAAAAGTTCATTCCGAAGGGGGGTCCTGATGGTGGAGATGGCGGGAAAGGCGGGAAAGTTGTCCTTATAAGCAGAAAAAATGTCAGTTCATTAATAGATTTTAAGGGTAATTTTCATATAAGGGCAGGCAATGGCGGCAATGGCGGAGGTAATAACAGATCCGGAAAGAACGGTGAAAACAGAATCCTAGAAGTCCCGCCGGGTACAATAATAAAAACATTCCCGGAAGAAGAACTTATGTTCGATTTTGATGGCGAAGATATTGAATTCACTATCGCTGAAGGAGGGAAAGGCGGAGCCGGAAATGTCCATTTTAAATCTTCAGTAAACCAGGCACCAAAAACAGCCAAGAAAGGGAAACCCGGAGAGTCGGTAAAAGTTGTTCTTGAGCTTAAACTTATCGCGTTTGCAGGACTTGTCGGATTTCCAAATTCAGGTAAATCTACGCTCATCTCAAAAATAAGCGGTGCGAAACCGAAAATAGCCGACTACCCGTTTACAACATTAACACCACATCTGGGAGTGGTCTATCAGGGTTATGAAAGCATGGTAATTGCAGACATCCCGGGAATCATAGAAGGGGCTCACAAAGGTGAAGGGATGGGGACGGATTTCCTAAGACATATAGAGAGGAACAGAGTCCTGGTATATATGATCAACATGGGAGATGCTTTAGAGGAGAGCCCAGTAAAAAGACTCGAGATTCTTATGAATGAACTCGGTTCTCATAAAAAAGAATTAATGCGGAAACGTCAGCTGATCGTTGCAAATAAAATTGACCTGTTGGATAATATAGATGACAATAAAGATTTACAGGACTTGAGGAAATATTGTCAGAGAAAGGGGTTTGAATTATTGGAAATATCCGCATTAAAAGAGATCAATCTTAATCGTTTGAAAAACAAACTTTTTAAATTGCTAAATGAGGAATGATATAAAAACCGGAATACTTGGTGGCACTTTTAATCCTGTTCATAACGGACATATTGATATCGGGTTAAGGGTAATGAAGCATTTCGGACTCAATTCAGTCAGATATATTTTATCAGCAAACCCCCCTCACAAAAACAGGGACCGTATTGTGTCCACCCGTCTCAGGTGGGAAATGCTGGAATCTGCTTTGTCACCTTATCCGGACCTGATCCCGGATGATACTGAGATCAGAAGAGATGAATATTCCTGGACAATAGATACAGTTGACCAGCTTCATAAAAATTTCCCGGATAATAAATTTTTTTTTCTCTCAGGGAGCGAAGGATTCCTTAAGATCAGAACATGGAAAGAGTACAGGGACCTATTCAGACTGATCAGCTTCATAGTAGTGATGAGAAAAAAAAGTCAGGAGATTGAAGTCACCAAGCTTCTCATGGATGAGGGAATCAAACCTGTAATATACGGGGAACCTGAAATCAGTACAAATACTGTTTATTATTATTCATATAAATCTGAATATCTCGACCTGTCTTCCACAAAAATAAGAGGCCTGGTCAGGGACGGTAAAAAGATAGACGGAATTGTAAATAAAAAAGTTAAAGAGATAATCGAGGAGAATGATCTCTATGGAAAAAATCAATCCTGATAAATTCAATTCTGCTTTGAAAAGGTGGAAAATCCCGCCGATGGTAAAAAAAGCAGTCTCTGTTATATCTGACAAGAAAGGGGATAATATAGTTGTACTCAAACTGAAGGGTATTACCGATCTAACCGACTTTATGGTGATCTGCAACGGAAATTCCCAGAAACAGAACAGAGCCATCGCTGATGATCTGCAGCGACTCCTTAAAAAAGAATTCCGTTCTGCCCCTTTCGGTGTTGAAGGGAGCAATTATGGAGACTGGGTCCTTCTGGACTATGTAGATTTTGTTGTTCATATCTTCTCACCTGAAACAAGAGCAAAGTTTTCTCTTGAAAAATTATGGATGGATGCAAAAAGATACGATTTCATCTTTTCTGAATAACCTTAAAGATCCTGCCTCGGATCTTGTAAAAAGGCAGGCTGAAAAGGTAGCCGGTTTTGAGACCGGTGTGTTGCTGTATGGAGAGACTGGAACCGGAAAAGATTTCTGGGCCGGTTTTATTCAAATGAGAAGCGGCAGAGATAAAATGCTTAATCTTAATTGCGGAGATGTTCCGGAACATCTTCTCGAGAGTGAATGGTTCGGGTACAGCAAAGGGGCTTTCACCGGAGCAGGTGATGATCATGAAGGGAGATGGGCCTCAGCCGGAAATGGAATAATTTTTCTTAATCAGATAGACCTGTTAAGCATAAATATGCAGTCAAGGCTGCTAAGGATAATAGAACGGAAAAAATACTTTCCTCTAGGGTCTTCGGTCGAAAAAGAGCTGAAAGCAAGATTTTTATATTCAGCTGATCACGATATTGAAGAGAAAGTAAAGAAAGGCAAGTTTAGAAGTGACCTTTTTTACCGGATATCTGCTTTCTCGATTAAAATCCCACCCTTAAGAGAGAGGAAGGGCGACATCATACCACTTATAAAATTTTTTGCTTCAGAAGCAGGAACTGGTTTGCTTCTGACAAAAAAAGGTGAAAAAAACCTGATCGGGCACAGATGGGATGGAAATATCCGGGAAATAAAAAATTTTGTAAATAATATTTCAGTATTAAAAACAATAATCGATGATAGCGACACAGATAAACTGTCTGGAGATTTATTCAATCCCGAAAGATCATTTTCGTCTGATGATATGACATTGAGGGAGCTGGAGATTAAATATATCAATCATCTCATTAAAAAATACGGGAACAAGTCTAAAGTTGCTCAAATCCTGGGGATATCCAGAAAGTCCCTTTATGACAGAATTGATAAATATGGCAAAGATTGAGCTGATATGTATCGGAAACCAGAAATTCAAACAGCTTACAGAACTTGAAAAAAATTACGAAAAGAAAATAGGGTTCTTCACACCCTTCAAGATCAGCATACTTAAATCTGCAAAGCTGGGTGATGAGAAAAGATCAATGATTGTCACCGGGGAGAAAATATTGGAAAGGGCAAAAGACAACAATTTTCTCATATCTCTGGACAGACGCGGGAAGGAATATAATTCACAACAATTTGCCCGTTTCATTTCCGACAAACTTAACTACAGCAATAGAAACATCCTTTTTGTTATCGGAGACGCCCCCGGACTTTCAGAGGAAGTGATAAGGAAGTCTGATGCAGTGATCTCTTTTTCTAAAATGACCTTTGCACATGATATATTTAAAATATTATTTCTTGAACAATTATACAGAGTGTTTACAATAATAAAAAAAACCGGATATCATAGAGATGGATAATCACGGGTGGAGTAAAACATGAAAATAATAAAGATTGCACTAATAATTCTTTTGACAGCTTCGTTCCTGCAGTCTGAAGATAACAAGGTCGATTTTAACAAGTATTTTACCGGAAGGACAATGAGGATAGATTATCACCATTTCTGGGAAGGAAAAGGAGAGATGATCTCACTTGACAGAATCTATCGTGAAGGAGACTGGGCCGGCAGCAGAACAATATTGATTGATCCTTTTAAATACGGAAGATATCAAGTGAAAATTCTGACAGAAAAGGATGACCTAGTAATATTTTCGAGAGGTTTTGATTCATATTTCGGAGAATATGCAACTACCGGGATGGCTCAGAAAGGGGTCCGAAAAGCTTACCATGAAACAGCCCTCATCCCCTTCCCAAAGTCAAAATGCGTTTTTACAATAGAAAAAAATTCACCATCCGGGAAATCAAGCATATTACACAAAAGTACTATCGATCCCGCTTCAGTGAATATAATTGAGGAGAAAGTAGAGAACAGCATAAAAGTGTTCACTATTCATAAAAGCGGCCCCCCGTCAAAGAGGATGGATCTTACGATCATTGCCGAAGGTTATACGGCAGATGAGGAAAAAAAGGCCGTGAAGGATTTCGAGAAGGTAAAAAATATATTTTTCAGCCAGGAGCCCTACAGATCCAGCAGAGAAAAAATAAATATTTTCGGAGTTTTCAAACCATCGGAAGAGAGCGGGACTGATGAACCGAGAGTAGGCAAATTCAAGAACACATCTATAGATACAACTTTCAACTCCCTGGGATCTTCAAGATACCTTTTAACAGAGGCCAACAAAAAGGTCCGGGATATAACCGCAGCGGCTCCATGTGATGCAATCATGATAATGGTAAACTCAGCCAGATACGGAGGCGGCGGGATTTACAACAGTTTCTGTACTTTCACAATAGACAATGAACAGGTCGGGTACCTGATCCTCCACGAATTCGGGCACTCTTTCAGCGGCCTTGCAGACGAATACTATTCTTCATCTGTTGCATATAATGAATTCTACCCCAGGGGGACTGAACCGGCAGAACCTAACATAACAGCATTCCTCGACAAAGCAAATCTGAAGTGGTCAGGCCTCGTCAACAAAAAAACAAAACTCCCGACAGATTGGGGTAAAGCCGAATTTGACAGGATGAATGAAGAGTTCGGGAAAAAGAGAAAAGAGATTAACTTTAAGATAGAAAAACTTACTAAATCCGGGGCTGGGATCGACGAGATCACCAAGGCAAAGAGAGAGATCGAATTACTGATGCTCAAGAAAGAGGAAGAGAACAGAAACTTCTTTAAAAAAACAGGGAAGATCGGAGTGGTAGGGGCCTTTGAAGGGGCCGGGTATTCTTCAGAAGGGCTCTTCAGGCCGATGGTAGACTGCATCATGTTTACAATTGGTAAAAAGCCGTATTGTATAGTATGCGAAGAAGCTGTCAGGCGAATGATAAAGAAATATTCAGACTGATTATTTTACTTTAATTTTCAGGTATTCAAAAGCAGAGCGGCCGCTGAGGATATCGGTGACATCAATAGTGAGGTCATATTCCCCAGGCTTCAACCATTTCATTCCGATATTGAGATCGATCTCTTTCCTTTTTGTAGTAAGGTCCCGGGACTTGTCATAAATCTTCTGCCCTGTAATTCCCTTCACAAGAATGTGGACCCGGATCTTGCCCGTAACCTTGCCTTCTGTTTTCCGACGGGTGATCCCCGAGATTCGGAACCCCAGCTGCTTTTTCTCGAACCTTCCCTTCTCAATTGCAATAAATGAGACTTCCGACTCCTTTTGTTTTAAATAGTCTTCGATATAGTTTGCCCGTATATTGTTGTCATATAGGATTTTATAATCCTTATTTGAAAGTAAGACTTTTATTTTCCCCTTATTCTTTGGGTTGTCGGGAGAATAAGTAATCATGTGTGTGTGTGTGTGTGTGTGTGTGTGTATACAATCTTCCGTATCCACCACTTTTTCAAGAGAGATTCCCAGTTTATTGGAAACTACCAGCTCACCTCCTGTCATCCTGGTCAGACTGCGAAGAGAATTCTCCAGATCTGTGGAAATCTCTTTAAAAGCAATATCCTGGGAATTGACACCACTCTTGTTAGAGAAAAACAGGGAGTGGAAAGTAGTATTCACTTTAAGGAAAAGCCGGCTGATCTCATCCGAAGGGAAAAAAAAAATAAATTTCTAGTTCCTTGTCAATGCTACACTGATCATCCTGAAAATGATCTACAGAATCACAGAAATTGGAAACGCACTGATTCCAGATGCCCGGTGTCTGCTAATCAGCTGCTCTAAGATTTCTCCACAATTTTCCGGAAAGTTTGAGGGCCGGAAATTTATCAAATTGATAAAAAGAGATCACCCATTTTTCCAACTGAATGTTTTCAAGAAACCTGGCAAAATTATAGTAATTATCCAGGTCGGGCAATAAATACTTTTTTTTGTATTCTCTCCAAATCCTCAGGTAATCTCTTAGAAAAATAACAACCTCTTTCGCCAGCATTCCCGAGACATGGTCCCTCCCCAACTGGCTTTCCAATCTGGATCTGTTCAGACTGTCCGCCACTTTTTGAAAATATTTTTCGAATTCGAAGCTGGCCCGCCGGGCCTCGTCTCTCAGTTTCTGAAGCACGAGGGAACGGATCCGCTTACTCTCGGCGACCCCCTTTACAAAAAAGTTTTATTATTCATAAAGACCAGAAGCTGATCTTCCTTTCGGAAAATATTTTCGAAAAGATAATCCAGGCTTTTAACCAGTTCATCAGTGATTGAGGTTACCCGGAATACCAAAACGAAATACCTCGGTTTGAACTGTTCCGCCCGTTCAGAAGACAATTCCACACTCTCCCGGCGGATCACTTTGGATACTTCATAAAATCCATTGATCTCCTGCTTCTTTCTCC
>CALODR010000006.1:0-142970 GCA_942492175.1 uncultured bacterium | reverse complement strand
GACCATGAAGTTCGGCCCGTTGCCGATGTAGGTCATCGCCCGCCCATGAACACGGCCCCCAGGCTGATGGCGATCAGCAGGTGCTCGGCCACGCCCGCCCGTCGCCGCGCCAGATCCGGCCGGCGGTGACGCGCCTTGGCCGTCTCGAAGAACACCACGTAGGTCGGCGCGTTGTCGAGGACCGAGGACAGCGCTCCCGGTGGCCCAGAAGAACTGCCATCGGCGTCGTCAATGCCCCAGCTTCGCCCCGCGCCGTTGCAGGATCTGCAGCGCCGGCTGCATGCAGATGAAGATGCCGAAGAACAGCGCGGCCACTTCGAGGATGGCGTGGTAGTTGAAGTTGTTGGCCTCGCGGACCGCGCGCCGCTGCCCAATCAGCGACACCGCCACCAGCGCCGAGCTGCACGATCTCGCGGAGGTACATCCACGGGTGCCAGCTCGGTGCCGGGCACCGGCTTGCTCGGGATCGAGCAGCGCCACGGCCAGCACCACGCCGACCAGCAGCAGCGGGACGTTGGGCCACAGGCCGGAGAACTTGAGCCGCCGGACCTGCGTCTCGTCGCGGGCGATGTCGGCCGGCTCTCCTTGGCGGTAGCAGACAAATGTCCCAGAGCAAGTACACGACCAGCAGCATGCCGTTGACCAACAGCCACTGCGGTCCACAGCCAAAGCGTCCAGAAGAACGGCACCCCCCGCAGGTAGCCCAGGAACAGCGGCGGATCGCCGATCGGCAGCAGGCAGCCGCCGCAGTTGCACACAATAAAGATGAAGAACACCACCGTGTGCGCCACGTGCTTCCGCTCGCTGTTGGTCCGCAGCAGCGGCCGGATCAGCAGCATCGCCGCGCCGGTGGTGCCGATGAAGCTGGCCAGCAGTCCCCCCACCGCCATGAACGAGGTCGCGTTCGTCATCGGGTGGCCCGGCAGGTCGCCCCTCGATGCGGATTCCGCCGCTGATCGTGTACAGGCTGAACAGCAGCACGATGGCGGCCGAGCGGGCGAATTCCTCGCTTGGCGGCCGCCGCGGGCCCCTTGGTGAATCGACCCACTTTGTGGTGAAATGGGCGCACGATTCAAAGTCACAGTTGGCGATGCTCACCATGCACGAAATCTGGCTACGACCGAACTACCGGGCCATCGCGTTTGCGATCATCCCGCCCCTGGTGATTGCCGCGGCAGGGGCCCTCCTGGATGGCGTTCGGGCTGGGGAGTCCCGGCGGCGGATTGTGGCGATGGTTGGGCACGGCCGCGATCGTGCTAAGCGCAGCGATGATCGCCGTGGTTCTGATGCAGTTCCGCCGCCCGCGCGTGGCGTACGCGAAGGGCCGAGTGTTGTTCTATCTGCGGTCCGGAACCGGCGATTGCCGTGCCGGTCAAAATGGTCGAGGCGTTTTCTCGGCCAGGGACCGTCGTACTTGCCCACGGCCAGTCGACTGGAAACGATAACACCGTCAATCTTGTGGCACGGCTGTCGCAGCGGCGCGGCTGCAGTGGAAGCTCTGGGAGGTGAAGCCGGCAGCATGAGCCATTGGTGCGACGGCTACGTGACGATTCGCGGCACAGTGGTGCGAGCCGCTTAACGAACAAGTGATCCGCCGCTTGAATCGCCGCCTCGAGATGTATCGACCCAGGACCCGCGTGACCGACCGAGGCGGTCCGACACAGCCGGTCATCGACGAGGTAGTTCAAACTCTTTCAGGCGTTCATGCTCCAGCACAAGAGTTCACACGCGCTGACCGGTTTGTTGATCAGCGTGCAGACTGCCGACGAAGCGGCCGCATTGCCAGCTGACGCCGGGCGCGCCGACATGATCGATGTGAAGGAACCGACCCGCGGATCGTTGCTGCGCTGACCGATTCGTCGCGTGGCGATCGGTCGTATCACGCGTGAACGGGCGTGCGCCCGGTCACCGCGTCGCGCTGGGGAAGCTCCTTGACAGTTGTGGTCCAAAGCCGGGCGCTAAGTATCCGGGGCCTGCAACTGCCCGCGAAGTAGCGCTGATCACGATGGGTCTGTGCAGGCTGCGGAACTGTCCGACTGGACCGCTGCGTTGGCGCTTTGGCAGCTATCGCCCGCATGCCGACCAGGGCGACATAGGCCCGTGGCCGTGGTCTACGCCGATTGGCGTGCGGCCGCTACCGCCCAATCCGACGAGGGTGCTGGCACACGTCCGGCCGTTTCGATGCAAGGGGCCTGGCCTGTTCCTCGACACGTGCGACAAGTCAGGCGGGACGCTGGTGGATCGGTTACCCGCCGATCGAGCTGGCGGGTAACTTGGCGTGGCCGCGGCTGCCGATCAGTTGGCCGGTTCGTTGACAGGGCCAGCCTTGGCGACCGCGGTGCGATTGGGCGCCGATCTGGTCGCGGCGGTGCAGGGCTGTCTGCCACGCTACGTCGCCGTCCGCGCGCGGTTGCCCGCACGAGTGGCGAGTTCGACACGGCAATTTCGAAGGCCTGGGAGCCGGCCGCAGTGCCTTGGATGGAGTGCTGCGAAGCGTGCCAGGCGAAGCGAGTCAGATTCTTCGGTCGGCCTGGGGCCGTTTCGGCCGAGGCTTCCGCTGGTTACGCACTTGCCGGAATTTACGCCGACACGGGCTCGGCGATAAATTCGCTTGACAAATACTCCGTGAGCGCCCGAATATGCGGATGCCGGCGCGGTTACACAGGGACATCCCGCTCATCAGGGCGAGACGGCGGCGGCGTGTCGCTACATTACCTCGCGAGGTTTCCGGTCCGTCCAGCGCGCCGCCGCTCCGCTACGAGCTGGAATGAGCAGCACCGTGCCAAACTCTGCTTTGGAAGCGGTCAAGATGGTATAAAGTGTGTGGAAGCTTGTGCCCAAGGAGATGGACTGCGAGTGAGACCTTCGAGGCTGGCGTCACTGTTATGACCGGCATGCCGGCGCAGCTGGTCAGTGCTGGCCGCGCGGCTCGAAGCAGGCTTGCCTTTGTGGCACCAAGGCGGATCGGTGGGATTGCGAGGAAGCGATCGGAGCTAAGACGCGGCTTCGACCTCCGGACCACTGGCGTCAGCTCCGCCGGTCGCGCGCCATAGGCATGGCGAGTTCGTCGTACCGTGCAGCCGTCGCCCGTACGATGAGCGACCGAAGTCGGTGGGCGGGTGATCCAAGCTTCGCTGCAGGTACCGCCGCACATCGGTACGTGCCGCTACCACGGGCCGTGCTCATTGCCTCCATCGAGCAGGAATCGTGTCGCCATGCCCAAGTTCACCGTCATCACGTGCCGCACGAGCTGTCGCAGGAAGAAGTCGAGCAGCGGCCTCAAGGGCTTCGTCGACATCATCGGCGAGAAAATGCAGACAAGGTCAGCAATCTGGAGCAATCGGGATGGCGACAACGGTGAACTTCCGCTTCAAGACATTCGGCATCCAGCTCACGGGCACTGATCGTCGTGGCCGAGAAAGAATTGGTGGTCGACGGCGAGCTGCCTTTCGCGGCCATGATGTTCAAGGGGCAGATCGAGTCGACGATCCACAAGTATCTGGCCCGGCGGATCGTGAAGAAGCCTAACGAGGAGTCGCTCGAGCCAAGGTCGCCTGGGTGCAACGCCCCAGTGCGTGCCGTGTGACTGGGGTATTGCCCCAGCCACTCTGCCGGAGAGTCGCGTGACTGGCCGCCAGTTGGTCCGTTCTATTTTCATCCGCAACCCGGTTAGGTCAGTTCTCGCCCGTCCCATTGGTAGCCAACCCGGCCGGTTCCAAGCCAGCGTCGAGCAGTCCGTCGATCGTGACATCCTGAACCGTGAACGACACCCGGCTATTCAGCGACAGCCCGGCCGCGTGCGATGACCCGCTTGGTCGATGTGGACGTTCCAGCCAAGTTGCTGGCCAAGTTGCCTTACGACCGTGCCCACCGGTTGATCGACCCGCAGCGTATAGCGGCACGCTCGATTTTTGCAGGCGTACTTTGCCCAGGCGTAGATCGACTGGTCCGCGACGAACGGCGGCCCAGTAGTTCCAACAACCGGTCGTGGTCTTCCAGCCGCCCGTCGACGGTCATCTGGCTGCCGCGAACCTGCAATTCGGCATCCGGCAGCTCTTGCCGCAGCGCTGCGGGCTCGGGCAGCCGGCTTCTGCGCCACGCGGTAGGTTCTTTCGCAGTGTTACCGGTTCGCGGATCGGCTGAATCTCGATGGCCTGCTCTCCGGCCACCGGTACGAACGTCAAATCGAAACCGGCCAACAGCAGCGTGAGTTGGAATCGGTGAGGCTCATCCGCGGCAACTGTCCGGCCGGCCACAGGTCGTGGGGGATCAGTTCCGCATGGCGGACGCTCCAGCCTCGGCATGCAGCCACTCGATGCACGAACTCGCGCGGCTCGGCCAGCCGTGCGCCACGAGCGGCTCTCGACGCTCGAGCATTACCTGGCGTTCGCTCGCCGGCAAATGTGCGGTCCACCTCGCTCGCGTCGCAGGGCGCGCCATGCGTCCGCAATTGTCGGGCCGTCTCCGGAGGTCCCAGGTAGTCGATCGAGTCCAGGTGGCTCACACCCAGCGACAGCTCGGTTGCCAGGGCGTCCAGCACGGCCTGCGGCAATTCATCGCGGGCCGAGAAGCTGATCCGACGCGTGGGGTCCACGCGCCGGTCGACAAAGATCGGGTGCCGCAAAGCGCGCGGGCTAGCCGTTCGACCGCTTCCGACAGCGGCACCTGGTCCCAGTGGACGGTGGTGCTCACGAACAGTCGTAGGGACATCCCTACGACCGTCCGTCCGGTCACGCGACGATTGGCCGATCGCCGCCGCCCGCAGCGACGGCCAACAGGACGCACGAGAAGGCCAGTGACTGGGCGGACGTGCTGTTCAAGGGGCTACTCCGCGGAGAAAAAGCGATGCGACCGCTGTTGCGTGCGTTGAGAGGATCGACTGACGAGGCAACGACGCGCTATCCAGTCCGCTATTTGTCAAGAGATAAACAAGAAAAGCAAACCGGTTTCAACGCCCGACGACCGAAGTACTACTGAAGCCAAGAAACATCGAAATGCGCTTGCCACTCAATTTTAATTCGCATGCTTCGTTCGACGGTTCGCCTTTCCAGGGGTCGCGAAACGAGGGGTAGTCGACAGGAAAATTGTTACCGATTTTTTCGTTGTGTTCGGCGCATTAGTGATTACACTCTCTAGCATTAGAGATGCTCGGATCGGATCCAGGCAATCGCCGAATTGCAGGCGTGTGCACTTTGCACTGGGAGGTATCCGTTTCGGGAGCCGACGGATGTGTTGAGGTGCCGACTCGGCGCTATCTCAGGAGTGGCAACGTTCGTTGCCAGCGGTTTGTCAGCCCGAGGAAGTAATTGGCAGTACAGCGCGGGTCAGGCCAATGTTCGCGATCTCTGCTGGTTTCTCCGGCGTGTGCTAAGAACGGCTAACTGTTGACGGAGTATTTGGGCGTGAATACCGACCAGATACGTGGCCCCGCTCTGGTGGCCTACTACAAGCGGTATCTGACGAATCAGGATTGCACCTGATTTGTCGATGACGTGACGCGGCAACGCGTGTCCGACGCTCGAGCGGCTGGTGGCCATCGGCGAACACATGACCCGCCGCGCCGCCGTGTTGGCGATTAGTTGCCTGGGCGACTACTCGTCGAACGCCGTGTTGGGTCGGGCGCTGGTCGACCGCGACCGCGGCGTGCGCACGCTCGCCGACAGCGGCATTCGCGAGTCTGGGGTCGCGTCGGCATCGCCGGAACAGGACGACGTGCGTCCGCTGCCGTCGTCCGCCCGAACCGCGCGCAAGCGCTTCAAGAAGGCCGTCCGCTCGGCCAGCCGATTGGTCCACGCGGCACCGGAGATTGCCGAAGCGTGGTACCAACGCGGTGCCGCGTACTATCACGTCGATCAATACGAAGCGGCGATCGGCGATTGCCAACAAGCGCTGGAGATCAACCCCTACCACTTCACCGCCGCGGCAGGCATCGGCCAGTGTCACCTGCTGCAGGAAAACCCGGTGGCCGCGCTCGAATCGTTCCGCCGCGCTCTGCGGCTCAACCCCGGCATGGAAGAAGTCCGGGTCAAGGTGATCCAGCTTACAACAGCCGGCTCAAAGGCGAGTGAAGAACAAGGCCAGCAAGGTTCAATTGCTGGCTACCGAATTGTGGGGATAAGTTCCGCTGGGACTTATCCTTTTTTTCGTTCAGCAGTGGACCCGCTGTGAAACGGCTGTTTTGGCATTTCTCGTTCGCAGCGGTATACTGCGTGCAAGCCGCTTTCATTTCTATGGCGTGCAACTGAGCTTTGGTGTTTGGCCTTACAGTTCCAGGGAGTCTGTGGCTTCAATGTCGAAAGCTTAAGCCCAAGACTCGCCGCCAGCTCCCGACGGGTTCTTAGCCATCAAAGAGAATGGCGTCGCGTCATTGATGAACTTGAACACGAAAGCGATCGTGGGATCGCACTAATAGCCGCCGCCTACCTCGATACAGCATTGAGAACGTTATTGGAATCCGGTTTGGCGGGTGGCCAAACGGTCGTGGACAAGCTATTCAATTCTCCCAACGCCCCCTTGGGGACTTTTTCATCGAGAATTGCAATGGCATATGGAATAGGCATATCGGCCCTCACCACTTCAGTGCCTTGGAATCCATCCGCGAAATACGCAACGCATTTGCCCATTTTCGCCGAACGCTTACTTTGAATCCAGAGATTCGCAAGAAGTGGATCGAATCGACATTCACTTACCCTATGTACTACCCATCCCGCACCTGACCTTTCGTTGATGCGCATCGCTATATCTGGACCACCGCGATGATTCTCGGCCGGATTTGGCACGCGCAGCGGACGGCGGGATGACCGCTGTGAGATTCAGCAAACGCGCTCATGGAGACCGTCTCCGGGACGGCTTTACGCGGCAACAACACTGCATCAGGTTTCAAGACGTTTGATGATTCGCTCATATTTGAATTCTCTCTAATCAGTGCCGTCAGATGCGTCCGACGAGAACAGCACGACCAGAACCAGCACAATCAGTCCCAGTCCGCCGCTCGGACCGTAGCCCCAGTTTCGGCTATATCCACAGATTTAGACAGCGCTTCAGCAGCATCAAACCAAAAAGCACAATCAGAATCGTGGAAATGGAAATCATTTCCGGTTCTCCTTCAAGAGTGTTGAACGCAATGCGTGGTCCTCCGAGTCTTGTGGCTGGTGGCCGCGACATGCATTCTAAGCACCATT
Organism: uncultured bacterium; assembly: GCA_942492175.1. Lineage (GTDB taxonomy): Bacteria > Acidobacteriota > Aminicenantia > UBA2199 > UBA2199 > UBA647. Next base: position 135,789 of record CALODR010000006.1, on the reverse strand, counting down.
CGACTTCACATTGTCGTTTGCCTGACCGTCCGCCTTGACGCCTTCCGTGACCCCGCCGGTCAGTTCAGTGGCGCTGTCCTTTACCGCCTGGGCATCTTCGTTGATTTTGCCCGGGTCGGTCGCCAAGTTGATGTTAACCGCGTCGCTTCCGCGGTAGGGGCTGGTTGCGACAAGGCGAATAACCCGGTAAGCCAGTCCGACAACAAGAAGCACAATCACGATCAATACTGCGCAAGTCTTCTCATAATTCACTCTCTTTCGATGACTCTTCGTGCTGCGAACCAGAACTCCAGACCGCTGCGGATGACCTCGCGACAATCATGTTGCACATCCGCGGAATGCTCTATCAGACCGCGAGGTCATCCATGCAGCAGTGCCAGGGCCTCTTCGTTCACTTCGATCCGCCATTCCGGATCGTTCAATTCTTGTGGACAACTTCCATGTGGCTTAATTCTTTTCTTCTTCGCAGGCTTATTTTTGGGCATGCGATTGCCCGCCGGACGCACCTTGGTTTTTTTGTTGCCGTGGTTCCACCCTGGCCCTGCCTTTAGCCACCAGACGCACCTTGGTTTGTTGCCGTGGTTTCCGCCCTGGCCCTGCGATTGGCCGCCAGACGCACCTTGGCGATTGCCTTGGTTCGCACCCTGGCCCTTTGGTTGGCCACCGGGAGGCCCTTGGTGCTGGCCTTGTTTTGCCCCCTGGCCCCTTCGGCTGGTTTTGCGGACCGACCTGGCTCTGCCCGCTTGGCCCGCCCGATGTCCTTGCCTAAACTCTGTTGCGTTCCCGGCTGGTCGCCACGCCTTCTGGGCTGGGGTTGAACCTGGAAATCCTGGCTTGAGCACTTGATATCGCTGTGGCGGTGCGTTGCCCTTACCAAGCTGTTTGGCAGCATCAGCGCTACGTAGGGGCGATTTTGAGAAAGTCCTACGTGCCGGCTCCCGTTGCGGCGGCAGGATCAGCGCCCGGGAGTGTTAGCCGCGTTCGCTTCGAACTGTTGTCGTTTCTGAACATTGTTGCGGTAATCTTGCCCTCGCTGGCTAAACTGCTGTCGCTCGTTGGGATCGACCGGCTGGAAGCACGCTGGCTATCCTTTCTCTGCGCCAGTTTCTCAAGCGGTGCAGCCACTACTATGTTTCTTCTATTCAAGGCCTCCCCGGTCCGGCGAGTGCTGCTTGTGCCGCCCAATTGCACTGACGGCCGGGCGTTTTCATTTTCACTTAAGTTCCGAAAGTTGGCTTTCCGTGCACGTTTTTCCCAGCCACGGTCGTCCCGATGTTGCCAACGTTGGTGGGCGTAGATCGGGATCGTAGCCTCGGCGGCTGGAATGGAACGAGAACCAGGGGGAGAATCCTGCATTCGCGTAGTTGGAACCGTAGTAATCACCAAAGTAGTAATGGCCGTAGCCTCGATCGCACAAAGAGATCCAGCTCGGCGAATACCGCCCGGGTGGGTGATAACCGATCGAAGGTGAGTAGGAGAACCCATCGCTGCAGGCAGGGTCCGCCACTGAAATAGACGGGCACCGCGCACACTCCGCGGCGGCGAAACCGGGTAGTCATAGTATCCGTCGACGAAGACGTAGCCGCAAGGCGTCCACACATAATGGTCTGGCGCCCAATCCCCAGTCTGAATGCCCACTCATCCAGTAGCCAGCGCGCCATCCCGTAGCGGTTTGTCTGCTGCCAAATCCAACTGCCGGGCAACCAAATATCGTCTGCGGAGGTGAGCGGCAGTGTTGGAACCAGCCTCGACCGTCGCCGGAGGCTCGGGCAGGTAGTCAATCGCCTTTGGCCCGCCTGCATCGGCCCAATACCCGGACGTCCGTGAAATCCTTGCTGGGACTCTCCCCAATACCCAGGCACCCACTGACGACCTGGCGGCAGGAGCGCAGCGAATGCCACTGACCTGAAATCGTTCCGTTCGTCATCCCAACCCCAATACCCGGGGATCCAGGACACGTTGGCGCTGACGGCCTTTGGTTGGGTGCTACTTCTTCGATCGGTTCCGGCGGTGCTTTCGATATCACCATGCCCGGCTGCGGATCGAAGGTAACTGTTTCGGCAAAGGCTTCATGCACCGGTCCGCCGTAAGGACGCTACCCCATCCTGGCCAGCGGTCGGCGCTGTTGCGGCGACATGTTGGTTCAATCCAAGCGTCGTGCTAGGGCCACCAATGCGGTGAGCGCGTCTGGAAATGTGAAATGCGTTCATAATATTTTTGTCCGTTGTGGATTGTGGTTCATTCGATTGATTACCTGCCCGCATCGACGCGAGGGATCAGCATGCGTTACCCGTCGACACCTCCTCTGCGAGTTCTGCCTCCAAGGAAGGAAAGCACCGCGAGAACGAGGAAGACGATGAAGAGAAGGGGATCTTCGCCACTCCGATGAAGAGCCGGCAATCCTCCAAAACCCAAGACGGCCGCGATTAGTGCGATCAAAAAGACAAGTAATGGCTAACTGTAACATGGTCAGTTCCTCCAATAGAAAAGTGGTTTGGCCCGTCTGCCGACGTGCCATGCGGTGTTCCCGCACGATCTGGTAATGAGACGTGTGTTCATGGTTCTTGTCGCTTCTGGATGGTGATTCATTCGATTACTTGCTGGCCCGCTACTGTCGTGCAGCCAGCCGGGCATGGTCAGGCCAGCACCCGGCGTGTTCGCTGCAACGGTGACTGGCTAACTGGTTTCTTTAGACGCTCGCAAACTGCGGTTCTTGTCGAGCGCTCGATCCGGGATACCGTCGCGTGCGGATCATCGCTCTCGGAAGTCACGCGAATTCTCATTCCAGGCTTTTAAGTCCGTGGACTTGTAGACCTTGCCGTCGCAGGTGACCTTTACGTCGGCATTCATTGCGGGAGCATAGCCTCGCCCTGCATATTAGTCATGTTCAGCTTGTCGCCGGTGACGCTGACGAATTTCCCGTCGTGACGGATGATTTCGAACTCCGGGTTCCTATCGAGGCGCTCAACGCGGTTCGCCACGCGATTGCCTTGGCCCTGAGTCGTCACGCGAATCCTCGTCCACAACTGAATCGGCCGGAATGCAGACATTTCCGTCAAGGGTTAACTCGTCGGCAGCCAACCAATGTATTCCAGGCCTTCCATATCCGTCATCACCAACTGATTTGTGGAGATGCTGACCATCGCCGTCGCGTGTCGCCTCTTCGCTTCGTTCGACGCGAAGGTGGGCGTGTTCAAGAACGAATAAACCCCGGCGATACAATGTCATAGTCATCACCCCTTCTCTAAACCTTTTGTGCACCGCTCACGAAGGCGACATGCCCTCGCCCCCCACGGGCCTTTCGAGCCAGTGCTTCGTTCGGTCCTCGCTCGTGTGTCGTTAGATCTTCCAACTCGATAAGAGTTCGATACGACCGGCACGCCTGCATTTTCAGAAATAATCGAATCAAGGAATCATCTTGTCAGTCTGTTAAGTCAGTGTCTGCCGATCAGACATCTTCGCAATGACGAAGATCACGAGCGCTTTCCAATGCCGCCTCCACCCAGCAAGTACACCAGTCAGTAACCGGCCGCCGCAATCAACGGCGGAGTAAGTGTGAGCACATTTCCGTTCTCGGACTCCCTAAAACCAAACATCCGACGCCCCACTCGGCGGCGCCATCCAATCAGTCACTTGACGACTGTTGTCCTCAACTGCAGCACTGCCCGTGCTCGGCATTCTTGTCGAGAGATTCGACGCCGGTAATACGTCCTGGTCGTTCTTGCTTGTGGTCACACGGATCGTGCTTCCGACCTTGATATCTTCCACTTTGCAGTCCGCTCCATCACAGGTGAGCTTGGCATCCTTCGCCAACGTGTGGGAATACTCTGCCCCTGCACGGGCCGGCCGGATATGGCGTTATTCAAATTTGTGAAAAATGTAATGGAAGGGAAACCGATAGAAGTTTATAATTACGGTAAAATGGAGAGGGATTTCACTTTTATTGATGATATAGTAACCGGGATAGAGAAGGTGATTTTTAAAATTCCTGAAGGGAATTCTGAATGGAACGGCAAAGATCCGGATCCGGCATCAAGCACTGCCCCATATAAGATCTATAATATCGGGAGGGGGAAACCGGTAAATCTCATGGGTTTTATTGAAGTAATGGAAAATGTTATAGGCAGGAAAAGTGAAAAAATGTTGATGCCCATACAGCCCGGAGATGTTATCAAGACCTGGGCTGACACTTCAGATCTTGAGAGAGACACAGGTTACAGACCTTCCACGCCGATTGAAGCCGGGGTGGAAAAATTTATTGACTGGTATAGGAAGTTTTATAATATAAAAAAATAATTTGGGGAAGGGGATTCGGGAATATGAATGGAATAAGACGTTCTTTTTTCTACATTTTTCTATTTTTTGATCTGATAATTCTTATATTTTCATTCTCGGCTGCTGATATAATTTCCAGAAACAGGCTCCCTGATAAAATTCTGACAGGGATCGGGAATCCCGGTCTCCCTGAGATATTTACAATTCTTATATTTATTGGTGTTTGGTTCTTTTTTGCAAGGATAACTTCACTCTATGATGAATTGAAAAACTTTAATTTCGGATCAGAGTTGTTTTCACTTATTCAAAATATATCAATTCAGCTTGTTTCCGGAGTGATCATCCTTTTCTCCCTGAAAGATATGCTTTTATCCAGATTCTTTCTGATGATCTATATTATTTTTGCCTTCTCCGGTACTCTGTTTTTACGAATTATTTACCGGTTAATAAGGAGGGAGTTAATCAAAAACGGAAGATTAAGGAAAAATGTTCTGTTGATAGGGAGTAGTGGTTTCGGGAAGAATCTTTTCGGGTCACATGAAAGGGCATTGGCAATGGGCTATAATATAACAGGATATATAAATGAGAATCCCGACCCTGATGTTCCCGGTCATCTTGGTACTTATAATGATATTGGTGATGTCATTTCAAAGTTCGATATTGATGAGGTGCTGATCACACTGAATTCTGAAGAATCAGGGCAACTCGAGAGGATCATTGGGATCCTTTCCGGATCACCTGTCCGTGCCAGAGTTATTCCAGAATATTTCAGGTTTATCTCAAATAAATATCAGATATCTTTCTTCAACAATATTCCTTTAATTGATATCAGAAATGATCCTCTTGACGAATTCCACTGGAGAGTGATTAAAAGAGGATTTGATATTGTTTTTTCACTAATGTTCATACTGCTGATATACTCGTGGCTCGGCCTTTTGATATCAATTGCCATTAAACTTAGCTCCAGAGGCCCGGTCCACTTCAGACAGGAGAGATGGGGGAGAAAGAACAAAAAGTTTACCCTGTATAAATTCAGATCGATGGTGAAGGAGAGCCGGGATCTGGATCCGGAAGGAAAGTTTCTTCAGGCAACTAAAAATGACTCAAGGGTTACCACTCTGGGGAAATTCTTAAGAAAAACAAGTCTGGATGAGTTGCCTCAGTTTTTTAATGTCCTAAAAGGCGATATGTCTGTAATCGGTCCAAGACCGCATGCAGTACCTATGAACATTGAATCTAAAGATAAAATTGAGAATTATATGCTTAGACATCTTGTGAAACCGGGGATAACTGGGTGGGCTCAGGTGAACGGGTACAGAGGTGAGACCCGGGATAAAAAGAGTCTTGCTAAAAGGGTTGAATTCGATATGTTTTATATTGAGAACTGGTCATTCTGGTTCGATCTCCGTATAATCTTTCTTACAATATGGCAGGGTATCAGGGGAGATCCGAATGCCTATTGACAATATCAATATGGATATCCGGTTTTTTCCTAATCGGAAGGGCCGTGAGATCTTCTGTCGATCCTGACATTGAACGCACAATCTCCGGTAAATGCAGAAATTAATGTGAAAACTCCGAGAATTCCGACCCAGTTCCCATAGTATATCCCCAATCCCATGACTGCCAGGGAGAGTATAATTCTTATATATTTTATTAATGGATTTGTATTACACGCTTTCATTCTGTAATTATATTTCAATTCCAGGCTGAACGCAATCCTGCATTACTGATCGGGTAAGGTGCTATTTAGAGAATTTTATTTTCAGTTCGTCCAATTGCTTCTCCGAAACTTCAGATGGAGATCCGGTCAGGAGACATAGTGAGGATGTGGTTTTAGGGAATGAGATCACTTCTCTTATTGATTCTTCCCCGGTCAACAGCATAATTATTCTGTCCATACCGAATGCAACTCCAAGGTGAGGGGGTGCTCCGTATTTTAATGCATCAAGGAAAAAACCGAATTTCTCTTCAATTTCTTTATCAGATAATTTTAACAATTTAAAGATCTTTTTCTGGAGGTTAATATCGTTTATCCTTCTGCTGCCGCCGCCAATCTCTACGCCGTTTAGAACAAGGTCATATGCAATGGATTTCACCTTCAAAGGTTCTTTTTCCAGTAGTTCCAGTTCATCAAGTTTTGGAGATGTAAAAGGGTGATGATTAGAATCAAACCTTTCCTCTTCTTCATTATAGAAAAAGAGCGGGAAGTCTACTATCCATAAGAACTCAAGTCTTTCCTTATCGATCATATTTTTACCGAGGTGTTCCCTCAGACGTCCGGTCATCTCAAGAGTTTTCTGTTCAGGGCCTCCGATGAGGAATACGATATCACTTTCACTGATCGCTTCAGATCTGAAAAAATCACTGATACAGGAATTTTCCAGTTTAAGGGATGATTTAAATCCTTCCTCCCCTCTTTTCATCCAGATAGCTCCTGCTCCGCCTAATTCCCTTACAAACTCATTTATATTATCAAGTATTTTTCTCGAATATGCGGCCCCGTTTTCCAGGACGATACCTTTTATTACATTACCTTCACTTATGATAGAATCGAGTATATTTGATCCAAGAGATTTTGATGCTGAAGTAAAGTCTCTTATTTCCAGGGGGATCCTCAGGTCCGGTTTATCAGAACCGTAACGGTTCATTGCTTCCTCATAGGTCATTACAGGGAATTTGTATTCGATATTTTTGCCGTTTAAAGAGAAAATTTCCTTCATCATACCTTCTACTATCCGGAATAATTCTTCCTGTTCACCAAAACTCATTTCAATGTCTATCTGAGTGAACTCCGGCTGTCTGTCTGCTCTCAGGTCCTCATCTCTGAAACATTTGACGATTTGAAAATATCGTTCAAATCCCGATATCATCAATAATTGTTTAAAGAGCTGTGGTGATTGGGGGAGGGCAAACATCTTCCCTTTATATATTCTTGACGGGACAAGATAATCCCTCGCTCCTTCAGGAGTTGCTTTTGTCAGCATAGGAGTTTCGATATCCAGAAATCCTTTCGAGTTAAGATAATTCCTTACTTTCAGGTTAACTTCACTCCGGATCCTGAAATTTTTCTGCATTTTACTGTTTCTCAGGTCAAGATACCTGTATTTAAATCTTAATTCTTCTGAAACATCTGAGTTGTTGTCCGGAAAGAACGGGGGTAATTCAGATCTGTTAAGGATACTTATTTTTTCTGCTGACAATTCAACATTGCCGGTAAATATTTCGGGATTCGGATTTGATCTTCTGATCACCTTACCTTCAACTGAAATCACATATTCATTGTTGATATCTCTGATGAGGTTCTTGTCGTCAAAATTTTCATTGATGACTATCTGGAGTATCCCCTCTCTGTCTCTGAGATCGATAAATGTCAGCCCTCCCAACTCCCTTTTTTTGTTCACCCAACCGTAAACGGTAATATTTCTGTCGAGATATTCTTCGTTCACGCGGCCGCAATACAAATCTCTTTTCAGCAATTTTCCTTCAGCCATTTTTCCAGTTCCCCCCTCTTTATTGTGATCTGTTCCCTTGTTTCAAAATTTTTAATTGAGATCTTGTTGTCAGCCAATTCATCTCCGGCCAATATCAGGGTGAAATCAGTATTAAGTTTGATACCCTTCTGCAGTTGTTTTGATAATTTCTTTGTTGAGTAATCCATGTAGACCATATAACCCTTTTTCCTCAATTCATTTGAAAGCTTAAATGCCTCTTCCATTGCCTCTTCTCCCTGCCATGCAATGAATAATTTCCTGAGGCCATCTGGCTGCGGATCATCCATATTTAGAAGGATCCTCTCCATACCGCCTGAGAATCCGATACCGGGGAGATCCTGACCACCGAGCTCTTTTACCAGGTTGTTGTATCTTCCTCCACCCAGGATCGCATTTTGAGCGCCAAGTTTTGAAGAAGTTATTTCAAATGCGGTCTTGGTATAGTAGTCGAGTCCTCTAACAAGTTTGGTGTTCTCCTGAAAATCAAGGTTGAGAAGGCCAAGCTTGTCCTTTACTTCCCTGTAATGTGTGCTGCAATCTTCACATAGGTTTTCGGTGATCCTTGGAAGATCATCGGCAAGCGCTATACATGATTCAACCTTACAGTCAAATATCCTTAACGGGTTGGTGTCGATCTTTCTTTTACAGTCATTACAGAATCCTTCCTTATTTTTATAAGCAGCTTCAGATAGTTTTTTCAGGTATCCGGGCCTGCATACTGAGCATCCGACAGAATTAATATACAGGGTCATGTCAGTTACATTCAGAGATTGTAAAAAATCGAGTGCGGAAAATATTACTTCTGCATCCACATAAGGTGAGTTATCTCCGAACACTTCAACTCCAAGCTGGTGAAATTGTCTGTACCGCCCCTTCTGGGGTTTGTCATACCTGAACATTGGGCCGATGTAGAAAAATCTATGCGGAAAGATTTCGTTCATAAGATTATGTTCGATCAGTGATCTTACTACCGATGCGGTATTCTCCGGGCGCAGTGTCATACTTCTTCCTGCCTTATCCTCGAATGTGTACATCTCTTTCTGCACAACTTCTGTTTCGTTACCTATCCCGCGGGAGAACAATTCGCTTCTCTCAAAAATGGGGGTTCTGATCTCACTATAATTAAAAAGTTTGAAATATTCCCTTATCTTATTTTCAAAATATTGCCACTTCTCAACTTCCGGAGAAAAAATGTCTTTGGTCCCTTTCGGTGCATTTAATTTGTTCATAGGTACCCCAGTGATCTTAATATATCTTCATGTATTCGTTTTTTCTTGCCTACCTTACCTTTTGTTGCAGTTATTGTCCTTGAAATTTCAAGGATCGATTTGAGCAGTTTTGATCTCACTCTTTCAGGGACATCCTTTTTATTTCTTGTGGTCCCTAAAGGATCCAGGATAAGATCTGAAAATTCTATCCTGTTTTTTGTCCTGCCAGGATAAAAAAGTATCTGATCATTGTTCTCGATCAGTGAGAATGCATCAAAAAAAGCTTCAGGGGAGAATGTTTCGAGAATCAGTTTGTTTTTCCCTTCTTCAGAGAGGAGTTTTGCTCCCTGCATGAAGTCAGGTTTTTTAATGCCTGCAATTTCAAGGATAGTTGTTGCCACATCCAGGTTGGACACCAGATCTTTCCTGATCTTTCCTCTGTTCATACCTTTCCCATAGAGGATGAAGGGGACATGTGTGTAAACCTTGTTAAGGAAATGAATATGTCCGTAATGATCCCAATGTTCTCCAAGACCTTCCCCGTGATCGCCGATAATAAGTATGACAGATTTTTCAAGTATTTTTTTTTCTTTAAGAAAACTAATAAGCTTTCCGATCTGACTGTCCATATACTTAATGCTCTCAAAATATAATTTTCTTCTGCTTTCCTTACTCTCTTTTAGTTTATATAAGAAACTTATTTTAATGGATGAATCTGATCTTTTTTTATTTTTTATTATGAATTCGGATTGTAAATCAGCAGAGAAATAATCATTTTTATCATTTTTCTTTTTACTTAGATTGTCCGGGAAATTGATTTCGGTATTTTCCGGATCGGAAGGCAGCATTTCAAGATCTGAATAAGTTATTCCGTTTATTTGAAGAAGAGGATCCTTGATTATCTGAGAGGGGAGTGTCGACCTTAAAATAATTCTGTTAATTCCGGGTTTAAGAGAGACCTCTTTTTTTACCAGCGGATAAATTCTGTTATTAGTACTGAATATCTTTTCCTCTCCAGAGAAGATCTCAAATATTCCATCAAAATATGGGGGGAAATATGGTTCGTGCGGATCTGAATAATGGGCCCAGATGAATGACCTTTCCCCTTCCATTAAATTGATAAGTTCAAAAAGGTCTTTGTTAACCTCTTCTGCCGTTTTTGTCCAGATTCCAGGGGAAAAGTTTTCATAATAATGATCAAATCCTCTGTCAAGTCCAAAATCTTTTTTTAATACTCCAAGGGAAATTACTGCTCCGGTTGAAAATCCTCTGCTCTTTAATAATTGTGTAAGAGAGGGATATTTTGTGTTGTTTGTTTGTCCGTTATTATAGATTTTCAAATCATGAGGGTATTGAGAATAAAACATTGAAGCATGAGAGGGGAGGGTGATAGGTATATTTGTATATCCATTCCTGAAGTTGATACCCTTTGACGAGAGAGATGCAAGGTTCGGAGTACTGCTATTTCCCGGTTTGTGATCGATCGCATCCGCCCTTGTTGTATCGAGAGTAATCAAAAATATATATGAAGGTTTGTCCTTACGGCACTGAAGAAAGAATAATAGAGTTAAGGACAGGAAAACAAACTTTGAATATTTCACATTCCGAACTCCCTGCTCATGGTATCGTAGATCATATTGATGTCATACGAGACAACTTTAGTTTTGCCTACAACACCCATAAAGTTTGAATCCCCATTCCATCTGGGGACAATATGGAGGTGAATATGTTCCTTTATCCCTGCTCCTGCCGCCCCCCCTATATTCATACCTATGTTAAAACCGTCAGGAGAGAAATTTTTCTTCAGAATTCCGATAGACCTGTTCATCAAATCCCATAATTCTGCAGATGATTGGGGAGATATTTTTTCAGGCGAATCAATATGTTTAAAGGGTACAATCATCAGATGCCCGGAGTTGTACGGATATTTGTTCAGTATTACAAAGAATTCTTTTCCAAGGTGGCAGATAAGTGTGTTCCGGCTTACTTGTTTGTCCAGACTGCAGAAAACACAGCCCTTTATTTTGTCAGAACTGGAAAGAAAATCCCATCTCCACGGTGCTGACAGAAATTTCATTTATTCTTATCTAAAGCGTTCTCAAAGAGGTCTCCTACGGTAGTAACTGATTCGCTCTCTGATTTCCCGTATTTTTCAAGATCCTCTTTCTCTTTTTTTCTTTTAAGTTCCCTGAAACTGAGATAGATCCTTTTTCTGCTTCTGTCGGTAGATTGAACAGCGACTTCATGTTCTTCACCGATAAGAAATTTTTCTTTAGCTTCTTCAAATGTGATCTTCTTTTCGTCTATCTCGCCGAGCCTGATGAAACCTTCAATAAATTTACTGATTTCGCATCTTATTCCTGTTTCATTAACTGATTTGATCTTGATATTTACTTTATCCCCGGTTTTGTGTGTTGCGAAAAATTCATTCCATTCATTTTCATGAAGCTGTTTATAACCCAGCTTAACCTTGTAGTTCATATCAAGATCATCACCGATGATCATGACTTTGATCTTTTCCTTTTCTTTAAGATATTCATCAGCGGAATCTATCCTGAAATAGCATATATCAGAGATCTTTATAACGCCTTCGATCCCTTTTTCAAGTTCAACAAAAACCCGTGATTTGATTATTTTTTTTACAAGGCCCTCAACAATCTCACCTTTCTTGTGGTTTTCCATATATTTGAGTTCAGGCCTCATACCCAGCTGCTTTAAACCAAGTTTGATCCTCCTCTCTTCAGGATTAAGTTCAATGACCTGCACCCACATCCTTTCTCCAACGCCCACATATTCTTCAACTGACTTCGGCTTCCCTTCCCATGTCAAATCGGATATATGCAACAGCCCCTCTACTCCTTCTTCCAATTCAATAAATGCTCCAAAATCTACAGTTTTCATTACCTTTGCTTCGAGGCGGTGACCTACAGGGTATTTATCTTTAATATTGATCCATGGATCCTGGTGTTTCTGCTTAAGTCCCAGTGAAACCTTATTATTCTCTTTATCTATTGAGAGTACTTTTACTTCAAGTTCGTCATCTTTTCTTAACCTTTCTTTCGGATGATTTATCCTGCTGTAAGAAATATTGTCTTTATGTAAAAGTCCGTCAATTGCTCCGATATTTACAAATGCGCCATAGTCTTCTATTCTGGTCACAACACCTTTTATAATGTCTCCCTCTTTAAGTGAGGTATAGAGGTTTTCAAGTTCCTTTGATCTCTCTTCTTCCATGAGAGCTCTCCTGGATAAAACTCCTGATTTTTCCTTCGGGTTAAGTTTAACTACCTTGAACTGAAACTCTTTTCCAACAAGACTTGAAGGATTCTTTACTTTCTTTATGTCTGCCTGTGTCATCGGCAGGAACATGTCAACACCTGCATCAACTTTGAACCCCTTTTCATCCGGTGAAACATTGAGAATCCTTCCGGGGATAGTTGTGTTATTGTCGTAAGCTTCAGAGATCTTTTTCCATCCTTCTGCTCTGTCAACATTCTTCTTTGAAACAATCAGATAGCCCTGCTTCATATTTACATTCTGGCATACAACCGTTACCGAATCTCCGACCTTGTGGTTGAAATTTCCATCCCAGTCAAGCAGTTCTTCCTTGTTCAGTATTCCTTCAGTTTTCTGTCCGATATCAACTATTACATTATTATCAAAAATATCGATGATAATTCCATCAACATGACTGCTTTGCTTGATCGATTTCAGGCTGTATTCCTCCATCAATTGGGAAAAGTCTTCATTTTCCTGATTATCTTTTTTCTCTTTAATATCGTCCATTTAACTCTCCTTTTCTGTTTTAAAATTCCTGAAGAAAACCTTCACATCTTCGATCTCCTCCGGGGGAGTAGATGCCCCTGCAGTAATACCGACGGAACTGAAACATCTGAATTTTTTTTGAAGTTCAGGATCATTCAGTTCGCTGCTTTTTTCTATATGAAAGGTATTTTCATTTATTATCTTTGAAATATTATACAATTTTTTTGTATTCGACGAGTTTTTCCCTCCGATCACAATTATAAAATCGACTTTTGGTGCAAGCTTTTTAACTGCTTCCTGCCGCTCAATCGTTGCACTGCAGATAGTGTTAAAAATCTCAACGTGTTCTACACGGTTAATGATCTCCGAGATCATCATTTTGAAAAAACCTGAATCTAAAGTTGTCTGGGCTACAACAGAAACCGGCTCGTTATGTTTTAAAACATTCAATTCCTCTACTGAATTTACAATAAGCCCGTTTTCAGCATAACTGCTGATCGCTCTGATTTCCGGATGGCTGCTGTTTCCTATTATCAGAATTTTATTTTTTGAACTGTTCACCTGTTCAATTATCCTGTGTATCTTTTTGACCAGAGGACAGGTCGCATCTACATAACTGACTTTCTTATCCCTGAGGAATTCTTCGTCACTTTTCAATATTCCATGAGTTCTGATGATCAGTTTCCTTTTTTTATCCAGGGATTTGAGGTCATCAATATAATCGATTCCCTTTTCTTTAAGATTATTTAGAACGGTATTGTTGTGGATGAGCTGTCCGTAAATTTCAATGCTCTCATTACTTTCATGAAGTCGATCAATTATATTCAAGGCCCTTTTCACTCCAAAACAAAAACCAGCCTCATCAGCTGTATAGATTTTCATAGATTATTAAGCGATATCATAAACCATATTGTCACTTTTGTCAATTTCAGTATATCTTGCGGAGTACGTTTTCAGAGTCAAACATAGTAAGGTTTCTGATTAAAAGTTAGATCAAAAATTAATTTTTAAGGGGAAGATGGTTATATCCCCGGATATTAAAGATTTACTTTTTCAACACAGGATAGAGCCCAGATATGCCTGTCAACAAAGAAATCCCCGACAGGTCCGAGGGTTAGTCCTTTTTCACCATTGATAAGTATCATCTTTACACCGTTTTCGGTTCTATAGATCTCAGACCAGCTGAAAATTGACCTGTACCCGTCGCACCCGGCGAATATATAAAAATCACCAGGTTTCCCCGGGCCGAAATGTTTGTTCAGCCAGATACGCAGGCTGTACCCTTTTGCAATTTCAGGTTTTTCAAATTTTATTCCCCTTCCGTGACCGATCCTGAACCAGTTTGGGATAGTTATTAAAGGAACATTTTCCATTGAACTCTCAAGTCTTTTTCCTTCTCTGATATAATAAAGTTTTTCACTGCGGCAATTTTTCCCTTTTCCCAATCGGGGATAAAGTTTTTCAGATGCGGGGGCCAGAGTCAATTTAATGGCAATGACATTATCAAGATAGCGGTCATCATAGAGATCACCCGGACATATTAATCTGAAACCCTTAAGGGGTGTTTTATAGAGGTTCTTTTTATATTTCTCAGGCTCTTTTGAAGGTAGCAATTGGGTACGGCTGTATGCAAGTGTAACCGGATTGTTGTCATCACACATTGTAAGTTCTCCATAGCTGAAATTTGATGTTAATCCTGATTCAGAAATAAATGTGATTACAATGTCCAGAGGTCTGTCAAAACTGTCATTTTTATCTTTTTTCGGAGCAATGCCGTCAAGGATAAAATAGAGGGGAATACCCTGATAGAAATATGCACCCATTACTTTGCCGTCTGGTGTCATTTCCTTTGTCCTGATCCTGACGGAGGATAGGGTTGAGAGGTATTCTCTCGATAGTAAATATTCCTTTTTTACTTTCCCTGTAACTCTTATCGAAAATTTCTCCGGGATCTCTTTCTTTATTGCAGGGCAGGTTGCAGAGGAGATTGAGTCCGGTTGTATTGTGAAAACAGGAATTGCATAAAAAAGTATCAGGATCGTTGCGGTTAAAAAAATAAAATTTTTGTGCTTCATTTTTCCTCCTTTGCAAATATAAATATTTTAACGGCAGGCAAGGGGGTTTACCCCGGAACCCTATCGGTCAGTATCCATAGCCGTTCCGCCTTAGGACTACTGACTCGGAGGTTAAGATTTTTTATACAACATTATCCGGGAGGATGCAATGTAAAATTAAACATTTAATAAAATTTTGATAAATTTTACCGAATTTTGAGCAATCTATTTGTGATATACTTTTCAGATTGAAATGGATATTAATGAAGGTTCATTGAAAACCAGAATTAAAAAATACAGATTTGTCATATTATTTTTCTCTTCTCTCATTTTTATATATTTAATTATCCCTCTTCCCGGAAATTTGTTTGATAACGATCATAGTACGGTTGTTACAGATGACAGTGGCCGGATATTAAGAGCATTCCTGAATAATAATGAACAATGGCATTTCCCTCCTGATCCATCTATAAAATTACCGGAGAAATTGATCAAATCGGTAATTAACTTTGAGGATAGATATTTCTATTATCATCCGGGTGTTAACCCGGTTTCAATTTTAAGAGCTTTTGCAGGGAATGTGATCTCCGGAAAGATCAGAAGCGGAGCAAGTACTATCTCTATGCAGGTGATCAGGCTTGCACTAAAAAAAAAGAGGACATTTTTATCCAAATTTATAGAAATATTTCAAGCATTAAAACTCGAGATAAAATATTCAAAAGAAGAGATACTCAGGATGTATTTTGAAAATGCTCCGTATGGGGGCAATATTATCGGTATTGGAGCAGCATCCTTAAAGTATTTTGGAAAAAAACCCGAAGGATTAACATGGAATGAAGCAGCTGTTCTGGCAGTTCTTCCCAATGCTCCCGGGCTCATATCCCCTTTACTGAATAGGGATGCTTTGATCAGAAAAAAGAACATGCTTCTGAAAAGATTATATGGCAGAGATATTATTTCTGAAGATATATTCCGCCAAAGCTCGTCTGAAAATATCCCGGCACACCTTTTCCCCATTCCCGCGGTCGGACCTCATTTTACTGAATACTTGAAAAATATTCCGGGAAACATGGGTTCTGAGATCAGATCAACTATTGACAGAGACAAGCAGGTGAGAGTGGAGCGCCTTGTAAAGGAACATGTTAAGTATTTGTCGAGTTTTGGTATCAGGAATGGAGCTGTGGTTGTTGCAGAAACTGTATCGGGGAAAGTAAGGGTTTATTGCGGGTCTCAGGATTTTTTTGATTTCACTAAAAACGGACAGGTGGACGGGGCAAGAGCATCCAGGTCATCGGGCTCAATTCTAAAACCATTTCTCTATGCCCTTGCTGTTGATGACGGGCTCGTCCTTGAGAGGACAATTTTAAAGGATATTCCGTCATATTTCGGTTCTTTTTCGCCATCTAATGCATCAATGAAATTCAGCGGAGTTGTGACAGTTAAAGAGGCTCTTATAAGGTCTCTGAATGTCCCCGCAGTCAGGCTTCTAAATTATTACGGACTCAACAAGTTTTATCTCTTCCTGCAGAAAAGCGGGTTAAGCACCCTTATAAGAGATCCAGACGATTACGGACTGACCCTGATCCTCGGCGGTGCAGAAACAAAACTGATAGAACTGGTCAGGTTATACAGAGGTTTAGGCAATTCAGGGAAATTTCTTCCTTTGAAATTTTCGGCCGATCTTCAGGAAAGAAAAGGGACATATGATTTGATCAGTCCCGAAGCGGCTTATCTTACACTCAATATGATGAGGGAGTTGAAACGGCCTGGTGCAGAATATTATTGGGAACAATATCAGAGCAAGAATCCTATAGCCTGGAAGACCGGCACCAGTTACGGACAGAGGGATGCATGGGCTATCGGAGTCAGTCCGGAATGGGTTATTGGTGTATGGGTTGGGAATTTCAAGGGAGAAGGGAATCCAGAACTGGTAGGTTACTCGTGTGCTGCCCCGTTAATGTTCGATATTTTTAATTATCTTCCTAAAGAGAAGAATGGCAAGTGGTTCAGCCGTGAGGGTCTGAAGTTCCGGAAAATTGATTTGTGCAGCCGGACAGGTTTTCTGGCAGGAGAAAATTGTGAGGATGTTGTTAGTGTTGACTCTCCATCTGGTTCGGGTGTTGTCCCTATTTGCCCCTATCACCATTCTTTTTATGTGACTCTGGATGAACAATTCAGTGTCTGTTCTCTGTGCTGGGAAGAGGGGAAATATAAAAAAATTAAAAGAATTGTTTATCCTCCCGATGTTTCGCAATTTCTTCGGGAGAGAGGAGACATAATTGATACAATTCCTCCCCATAAGGCAGGGTGTCCTTCCGGGTCCGGCGGGAATCCTCTTCAGATATTGTATCCGGTAGAAAATGCCAGGATACTCATTCCGGTAGATTTCAGGAAGCGGATTCAGAACATTACTTTCAGGGTTGCTCATAAATTCAGCGGCAAAGATGTGTTCTGGTATATTGACAAGGTCTATAAAGGGGTATCAAAGATTAAACATAAAATGGTGATAGATCTCGATCCCGGATGGCATACGCTTGAGGTGGTTGACTCAGATGGTAATATTAGAAAAAGACGGTTCTATATATCATTTACCGGAAGTCCCGGCAGAGGCTGAACTTTTCTTTTTTTCTGAGATTTGATTATAGATAAGTGCCGATATTAATATTGTGCATCCGCAAAAGATCCTTAAAAGATCGCCGGTCTCTCCGAAAACTGTCATGGATACGATAACGGCAAGAGGGATTTTCAGATTGTTCATTATTGATATTGTCCCTATCCCTGATCTCCTTACTCCAAAGTTCCACAAAAAAAATGCCAATCCCGAGGCTATGGATCCGAGGTATATCAATGTGAGTACCTGCCCTGTTGATATTGAAACCGTATTAAGGTCGACCGTTATCAGGAGTGCAGAGAGTGTGACAAGAAATGCACCTGAGTAGAGATAAGCAAAAATATCTTTATCTCTTATGCCGTCCCTGTTTTTCAAAATTTCTCTGTATTTAATCT
The DNA here is from genome assembly GCA_942492175.1 of uncultured bacterium. GTDB lineage: Bacteria > Acidobacteriota > Aminicenantia > UBA2199 > UBA2199 > UBA647. The sequence continues at coordinate 117,987 of CALODR010000006.1, read as the reverse complement.
GTCCCCAGGCGAAAAAAAGATTTGACAGCTGCATTAGAAAAAATCCCGGGATCAAATCCGATGATGCGATCTCTTTATATACAATTATAGCCGTCCCAGCAACTGCCAGAAGTGATATGATCAAATAACTCCTGTGAAATTTCCTTTTTGTGAAATCGTAAATGATCGAAACATAGAGGGGGGTGAATATTGTAAAAAGGGCTGCTTCATAACCTTTAAGATATTTGTAAGAATAAATATAGGTGATGTACATCAGGCCGTATTGTACTCCTCCGATCAAAACCAGTTTCAATTTAAATCTATTCGGAATATTTTTAACTTTAATAAACGGGAGAAATACGAGTAATGATATTGCAATGCGGAAAAATGAAACTAGATTCGGGTGGAGAGATGTCAGGTTTCCTTTAATAAGGCCGAAAGAGAAAGACCAGATAATGGATGCGGAAAGGAGATAGAGCATTATGGTTTAAGGTCTGCAATCAGATCAATAACCCTGTGTTGGCGGGACCGGAAAATATAATTGATAATGATCGCTGTATTCAAAGAGTATTTTCTGAATTCCGGGAAATTGGCTGCAATTTGTTTAAGTATGGGAACCGAATTGTAGTATAGGTTTACAAATTGTTCTGATATTGGAAATTTGTTTAGAAATCCTTTGATTTGCCTGAGGTCATCAATAAATTTTTTTTTATTGCCTATATTTGACATTGCCACACTCTCTTCCATGTAGCATTTCTTTGAGAGCTGTTCTGGTTCAGAATTTTCGATCCGGGGGTACATACCGGAAATGAAATCACTGTAAATGGTATATGCAGGTTTTTCTACAAAATTGCTTTTTATAATACCCCATGGCCTTATCCCGGGTGTTGAATCATCAATGATCTGATAAAAAAATATTTTATCCGGATAGTTTCTTTTTTCCATTTCCTGAAGGAATTCGAGGTATCTGTTTCCCTGTTCTTCCTCGGAAAATAATTCAGTATCCCACCCGGTTTCTGTTATCCAGAAAGGGGCTGAGGAGAATCCGGAATCTTTAATCACATCTTTTACTGAAGGGGTAATATTCTCCCCTATCTCAAGAGATTCGAAGATAGCATATACTCCTGTGTTCCTGTAAATATGATGTGAGACTATATCTATATATTGAGAACATTCAGTCAGGATGTATTTTAACCAGAAGTACCATTCACTGCCCTGTCCTTCAAGGTGGGCCAGTTCAGGCCCTGCAATAAAGGAATCAGGGCTCTCTTTTCTGATGGATTCTGCAGCCGGGAGGAATATTTCTTCAACAAAAACTGCTTTTCCCGGAGAAAAAAATTTTTCAACATTAGGTTCATTCCAGATATTCCAGTACCTGATCTTATCTTTATAACGGCTGGCTGCTATGGAAACAAAATTTGCCCAATCTTCAATATTGTCGGGAGGATAATTAATACCTCTATTATTATTGCTCCATCCGGGGCTCGAACTCAAAACTCCGAGGACAGACAATCCGTTGTTCATGCTGTAATCAACGATTCTATCTATTTCACTGAAATCGAAGTGTCCTTTCTCCCGCTCTATGTTCGACCAATAGAGATCAATCCTTATCCACTTTATTCCGGCTTCTTTTATTTTCAGTAGGACATTGTTGCTTCCGGCATGGGCATTGATTCCGAATGGGGACTCATTTGCAGAGAGATGATATAAAAAAATAAATAGGAGTAAGATCAGGAACAGGGTCTTTTTTATCACCGGTTAATTATAGGTTTCCGGAGAATTATTGTCAATCTGAAATAACCGGGAAGGAATTCATGAGACTGGTTAATCCGTCGGGGATCTTAATCAGACTATTCAGGTATTGAGATTGTTTTGCCGGCCAGTCTGAAGTTGATTTTAAAATAGAATTTATCTTTGATATGAAAATAGTTGTATTACCGAAATAGTTAAAATTATTATGAAGGAAATACAATGCTGAAATGAACTTCGGCTCCAGTTCCAATGCATTGATTGCTTCATGTTTTGCCTGTTCTCTCTTCCCGAATCTAAGTAAAAAATGGGCTTTTTCTATTCTTATAAAAGGGTTGTATGGATCGATTTCCTCAAGTCTTGTCAGAGGTGACAGAACTTCTTCCTGAAGACCCGGATACTGGATCCCTTTTTCAAGTATGGACCGGAAAATGTCAGACTCAAGAAAATAAGCTTTGCTGTAGTAGGGATTTATTTTAATTGATATTTCTTACATTGTCCATTGCTGAGTATAAGAATTGCGGGTCAGAAGTTTTTTTAAACTGGCCGAGAAGGATAACAGCTTTGTAGTAGTATGGGCTGATATTCATTTTGTTGAAATCTTCCGCTTTATTCAATTGACTGAAAACTTTGACAAGGTTTTTTTGATTTGAACTCTGTTTTACAAGAAGTTCTGAATAATAGGGGAATATGTATCCTATAAAAATGATGACTCCCAGGATTAAAATAGATATGAATTTCGTCGGGGCGGAGTTGCTTTGGAAGTCAATTTCTCCTTTGAAAAGTGTTTTGAGCAGGAACACGAAAAAAAAGAAGAAAAATGTTTGAAAAAGAATATTAAAAAAAAGTGCCTGAAACAGCAGGTAAAGGATCAGAACCTTGGAAATATTGAAGATGGGACCCTTCAATATTTTCCTAATTATAAAATAAAGTGAAAAGATGGTTATCAATATTCCGAATATTCCCAGCTCAGACAACATTTTTATATAATCACTGTGAGGAGTTCTCGGAAGTTTGAAATAATTTGCCGGGCCTTTCTCCTGCCTGAAGTTATATGTTTTAGAAACCTCACTGAAATTATCAGCTCCGATTCCGGCGATTGGATTATCCCTGAATATCTTCAATCCCGTATTCCAGATTTTTACTCTATCAGTAGAATAAGGATCTTCATAAATTGAATGGCGGAACATATTCTTTATTGGATTCGGAACAATAAATGTCAATAGTATAAGGGCAATAACAACAGGCACTGCTTTCTTTTTTTTGAGAAGGACCAGTATCAGAGAAAAAATTGCACCGCCGAGGAACGCTGCTTTTGATTCAGAAATATAAAGTGCTGAAAGATTTACTAATACTGCAAAAACATATAAATATATGTTGTCTCTAAGAAAGTAGTATAAAAATATCAGGGCTCCGGCGCCAGAAATAATTCCCGACATGATCGGATTGGAGAAGAACAGGTCCTTCGTTCCCGAGAATATATAAATAGTTATAAAGATTCCCGAGTATATAGAGATGATACTTCCAAAAATCTTTATGTTCCTCTCTTCTTCACGCTCTTCGATAAGGTTAAGAATGAAATATGAAGAAATGAGAAAAATATCAAAAAAGAATAGAATAGATTTAAGGAAATATACCGAGAACAATGTTGATATCAGAAGGAGTATATTTACAATTAACAATGCCTTTGTGAAATTTGAAATACCGATATTTTTTGATATAAGTATTTTTCTGACAAGAAATAAAACAATAAGAACTGCAAAGATCATAAAATAATAAAAAGATGATTTCTCCGGAAAGAATATCAGGAAGATCAATATTGAAATAAGTTCAACATCCTCGTTGAGAGCCCGGAGTTTTAACATGAGGTTGTCGATCACTGTCCTTCTCCTTCTGATAATTCAGACTTTTTTAAGTTATTGATGAAATTTGATCTTATCTGATAGTACCATTTTTTATATTCATAATTTCTTTTATTGAGAGATTCTGCTTTGCCTGCATGATAGAGCGAAGAAAGATACATTTTCTTCCCATACAGTATCCTTGATTTCAGGTAATGAGCATAAGGATTATAGTCATTAAGCTCAAGGATTCTGATAAGGTATTCATCGGCTTCAGAAATTTTTCCGGTAGAATATGAAGTGTCAGCCAGTCCCTGGAGTGCTCTGAGATTAAATTTGTTAAATTTGAGGCTGTTTTTAAAATAAACTGCCGCCTGATCAAATCTTCTGGAATTGAGATGAAAGGATCCGGATCTCCTTTGTCCTGATGATATGAAAAGCAGAATCTGGACAATAATCAATATAAATGCAATAGGGGTGGCCATTTTCGGGATAGGAGTATTGACTTTGTACAATTGTGAAGATATTAGAATGAAGATCAGTGAAGCAGAAAAAAAATAGAATCCGATATCGATAAGATTATATAAAATAATTACTATCAGGATAGAAAAATAGATTGCATTATCAGTATTAATTTTCGGTATGATCTTTTTACGGTATATGATCAATAAAGACAGTAGTGACAGGAGGGCTATTATCCCTCCTTCAGATGTCAATTGGAGAAGAAAATTATGTGAATAAATCGAATGTGCTTCTCCCGGCAGAATATATTGCGATATATGGTGTTCATAATTTCCGATACCGACACCAAGGATCGGACTGGATCCTGTCATCCTTACTGCCTGTTTCCAGTTGGATATCCTTAGTTTTACAGGATCAAGCTTCTTCGCTTCTGAGAACCTTAATCCTATGATGATGAAAAGAAACATTGAGAGAAGCATCAGGAACGGGACAAGAAATTTAAGATTTGATTTTCCCGAGAAGTGCAGATATACAGGAAACCCAACGACCAGGTATAGAACTCCGGCGAACGATTGAGCAAGTACAAGATTAAATATCCCGGCAAGAAACAATAGTATCCAGAATGTTTTGAGGGCTATTCTCTTTGAACTGATCATATAATGAAATATTGCCAGTAACAAAACTGAGCATATAAGGGTGTAAAGAGTGGGAAGAGAAAAAATAGAGAATATCCTTCCACTCTCTATCCTTGCCCTTACTGCTTCCGAATATGCTGAAATACCCGAGTCCATACTGTTAAGGTATATAGGGAAAAGTATGTATTTCTGTACAATGCCGTATAAAAAGATAATAGGGGATATTATGGCAGTAAGAAGTAAAAAAATTCTTTTAAGATCGATATGTCTCAGAATAAGAAAAAGTGAATAAAAGAGAAGAAAAAAAAGTGTTCTTTCTGCAAAGGCAATTTTAACTGAACTTATGGAAAAGTTTAGTGTAATAAATAGCAGAAGTATGAATATATGGAATATTTTTTTTGTCAATTTCCGGAATACAAAATTGTATAAAAAAAAACGGCTGGGGAAAAACCAGCCGTTCTTTTTTTTTCTGTTAGTACTACTTTACTCTTGGGCCGTATACAAATGCGCCGTTTGAATAAATAATGTCGTTGTCAAAATCAGTCAGAGAATTAACAGTGTATTCGCCAGTCTGATTCCAGGCTGCAACAGCACTATTGTCTCTTCCACCTGATCCAATAGAGTAGATGTCCTGGTTGGTTGCATCACGTGCAAAATACCACTGTCCGCCCCATGCATCTGAGGTTGGGAACTTTTTGATGTGGAATGCTCTGTGACCGCCGAAACCGGCATCTGTCAGGTTTGAGGGTGCGATGTAGTTATCTGTCATATAGGATTCAACTGCAGTTCCAATAGACTTCATATCACCCATTGTTGCTTTCTGTTTACTCTTCTGGATCGCGGTAAGCAAATTCGGTATAGCAATAGCAGCTACGATACCAATAATTGCAACAACGATAAGAAGCTCGATTAATGTAAAACCTTTTTTGTTCATGAATGAACCTCCTTCATATTTTAATATTATTAAGCAATAATTGTGCCAAAATTCTTTTTGTTCTATTACTAATAATTATATCTCGAAATAAGATAAATGGAATAAAATTGTCATGACTAATGACAAAAAGTGTCACTTACTTCACCTTGGGACCGTATACAAATATCCCCGTCGAGAATATAATATCATTATTAAAATCTTCAAGAGAATTGTTTATGTAGGTCCCTTCCTGAAAGAATCCTGCGAACACACCGTCCTTACCCGGGGAACATATGGAATAAATATCTCTTATTGAAGCATCTCTTGCATAGTGCCAGGGATTTCCCCAGGCATCGGTTTCAGGGAAGTGTTTGATATGAAAATCCCTGTTACCGCCAAAACCGGCATTGGTGATGTCTGATGGTGCCATAATATTATCAGTGACATATGATTCAATTGCAGTCCCAATTGATTTAAGATCACCCATTGTGGCTTTCTGCTTACTTTTCTGAACTGCCGTAAGCAGATTCGGAATTGCGATAGCGGCAACAATCCCTATTATTGCAACAACGATAAGTAACTCTATCAGTGTGAAACCTTCTCTCTTCATTTGTATTCTCCTTACTCCTTCCATATGAGAGAAAGCAATAATTTTTCCATATTTATACACATCTGTGATTCAGTCAATCATTCCGGCCCTTTTATTTATTTATTTTTTGACTTTTTTTGCTTCTTGGTTTTCTTTTGATTTTTTGTATTTTTATCTTCAGCCGGTTCATCTTTGGACTGTTCATCAGTTTCTCCACTCTCTTCTTCAGAAACTTGTCCGCTTTCTGATACAGTTCCCGGGGCATACATGAAGCTTCCATTTGAGAAGATTATATCTTCATTAAGGTCCTCATCAGAATTAACTTTATATGAACCCTCTTGATCAAATCCAAGAAAGATCCCGTCTCTAGCCGGCGAACCGATATAATAAGTATCCTTGTCACTCTGATACTCCCAACTATTCCCCCATTTGTCAGTCCCGGGCATTTTTTTTATATAAAAATTTTTTAAGGTTGAATTCCCGAAAGTCAGGTCTCCCGGGGCAATAAAATGATCTGTCATGTACATTTCTATTGCGGTTCCAATTGTTTTCATGTCAGCCATGGTTGCTTTTTGCCTTGATTTCTGGGTGGCGGAAAGCAGATTCGGAATAGCAATGGATGCTATAACTCCTATAACTGACACAACAATAAGTAATTCTACAAGGGTGAAACCGTTTTTATTTTTCATTATGTCTCCTTCAAGAAGTTACAGCAATAAAGGTTCCATCTGAAAATATAACGATATATAGGGTTAATACAGTGAAAATGAGTTTTGTTAGGGTAGCGACAAATGTACCATTTGAATAGAAAAGTTCCTTTTTAAATTAAAAAAACTCAATCTTGAGAGTGATGATCAGAAATATTCTTCCGATGAATCGTAATTGTTGAACTTTGTATATTTGTCCTGGAAAGCGAGTTCAATCTTACCTGTTGGGCCGTTTCTCTGTTTTGCAATTATCAGATCTGCAATACCTTTCCGGTCAGTCTCTTTTTCGTTCTGTTCGTCCCTGTGCAGAAACATTATTACATCTGCATCTTGCTCGATAGCGCCACTCTCTTTCAGGTCAGACAACTGGTATTTAATTCCGCCGTCTCTTCTTGAGCCCCTCTGTTCAGGTGATCTGTTGAGCTGGGCCATTGCAACTACAGGTACTTGCAGTTCTTTTGCCAATTCTTTTAATGAGGCTGATATAATAGCAACTTCCTGAGCCCTGGAATCATTCCTTCTGAGATTTTCTCCTGTAACCTTCATTAATTGAAGATAGTCTACAAATATAATGTCAAGTCCGCTCTCTCTTTTCAGCCTTCTTGCCCTTGTTTTCATCTCAAGGATAGATAAAGTTGCGGAATCATCAATGTAGATCTTGCTTTTGGAAAGAGCTTCAGCGGCTAGTTCCAGTTTTTTCCATTCCTGATTTGTAAGGTTGTACTTTCCTCTGATAAGAGCACTCATGTTTACTTCGGCTTCTGTTGCAAGCATCCTCAGCATTATCTGCAGTTTGGACATTTCAATTGAAAAGAATCCGACAGATTTGTTCCCTTTTATAGCTATATTTGACGCTATGTTCAGCCCCAAAGCTGTTTTACCCATTGAGGGCCTTGCAGCAATTATTATAAGGTCACTACTCTGAAATCCGCCTGTCATATCATCAAGTTCATAAAAACCTGATTTTAACCCTCCTGAATCTCCATGCTTCTGGATATCTCTGATCTTTTTTATTGTATCGGGTACTATCTTTTCAGAAGATTTGAACCCATCATCTATTTCTGCTCCGGCTATTTTAATGATGTCATCCTGAAGTTTAGCAAGGATAGACCTGACATCCGCTTTAGGTTCAAGTCCGCTTGAAATTACTTCCGAGGAGGTGCTTATAATCTTTCTTAGAACGGACCGGTCTTTTACTATGTCAACATAATCCTGTATCTCAAAATTTTCAGGGATCCCGTCTGTCAGAGAATTCAGGTAGGCATAACCCCCTACAAATTTAAGTTCATCCTTGCCGAGATGTTCTCCAACCGTTAGAGTGTCGGCTTTGCTGCCGCTTTCATAAACATTGTAGATAGCGGCAGCTATTGTTTTGTTGGATGCACGGTAGAAATCGTCTGAGTTTATTTCATTAAAAACAATATCAATATATCTGTTGTCGATCAGCATAGCTCCCAGAACAGCTTTTTCAGCATGATCACTGCCCGGGAGCTTTGATGGATCTGAAGGATTATTCACTTTCTTCTGGTTCAGGTGTTTCTACCGTTTCTTTTTCCGGCTTCTTCTCCGTTTCCTCTTCTCCTTCTTTACTGACAACGATTTTCAATTCAGCTTCAACATCCTCAAATAATTTTATCCTGCTGATAAATTCACCAAGCTTTTTAATGGGCTCATCGAGGTGAATTTTCTTTCTCTCTATTTCTACTCCGAGTTCGGCAAGCTTCTTCTCTATCTCAAGAGTGGTTACAGAACCAAAGAGGACTTCGTTCTCTCCTGCCTTTTTTTCTATCTCTATTTTAAGGCCTTCGATTCTTGTTTTCTGTTCTTCGGCTGACAATTTTTCGATTTCTCTCTGTTTATCAGCTTTTTTCTTTCTATGGATCATGATCTCCAGATTGTGCTTTGTAACCTCCAGAGCAAGATTCTTTGGAATAAGATAGTTCCTTGCATATCCGGGTTTTACGTCAACCTGATCTCCGACCTTTCCGAGTTTTTCAATATCTGCATTAAGTAGAACTTTCATTTTATCCTCTCCTGGATTCGATGAATTTGACAAGAGCCATATGTCTGGCCTGCTTTATGGCCTTGCTGAGTTGTTTCTGGTGATAAGTGCAGGTTCCGGTAACTCTGGCAGGAAGAATCTTTCCAGTCTCAAGAATATAATTTTCCAGCTCTGAATATTTTTTATAGTCAATTACTCTGATCCGGTCCTTACAAAATGAACAATATTTCTTTTTTGAAAAATATTGTTTTTTGGGGAATCTTGATGGTCTTGACGGTTTACTTGGTCTCTGCATCTTCGGCCTCCTCTTCTACTTTTTCTTCTGTTTTTTCTACGGTTTTTTTAGTTGTTTTTTTTGCAGGAGCTTTTTTAGGCTTAACCGATTTCTCTTCAGCGGATTCGAGTTTTTCTTCTACTGCTTCCTTCTCTACCTTTTTTTCCTTTTTGGCAGTTTTCTTTTCTGCTTCTTTTTCAACTATCTCTTCTTTCTCTTTTTTAGGCTCGGCTTTCTTCTCTTCCTTTTTCTCTTCTTTAACTTCCACTTCTTTTACAACTTTTTTAACTTCCTCTTCTTTTACAACTTCTTTTTCAACTTTCACTTCTGCTTTTTTCTCAACAATTTTTTCTTTTACTTCAGTTTCAATTACCGGAACTTTAATCTCACTTTCTTCAGATATCGGCTTTGGCTGAGGAGCAGGCCTTTCGGCAGGACGTTCTCTCTCTGAGTCACTGGAAGGTTTTTTTGAAAACTTTTCCATCTTTTTCCACTTTTTTTCAAGTTTATTAGACTTTCTGAATTTGTCATCAAGGCGAATTACAATGAACCGCATAACTTTTTCGTTAAGCTTAAGTCTTCTCTCAACAGCAGCAATGACATCACCTGGAGACATTGTTTTAATGAAAACATAAATTCCCTCTTTATGTTTTTCGATCGGGTATGCAAGTGTCTTACGCCCCCAATCATCGATATTTTCAATAGTACCTTTTCCTTTTTCAAGGATATCGGTTATTGATGTTTTGATCTTTTCCGCCTCTTCGTCAGCGGTTTCAGGATTGATGATCAATCCTATTTCATACTCTCTTTTCATTTTACCTCCTTGTGGTTTTCAGCCTCCCTCTAAAGAGGAAAGCAAAGAGTGTTATATTTATTATTATTTCTTATCTTCGTCTTTATTTCCTTCGGAAGTTTCATCTGGTTTCTTGTCGGTATCAGAAGTTTCTGCTCCTTCTTCACCTTCTTCACCTTCTTCCAGTTCTTCTTCCTCTTCGACTTCTTCTTCAACAGCGCCCTTAGCCTGAACAGCACAAATAACCCTTGTAGGGCTCGAGATAAGTTCTACATCATCACCAAGCTCTATTGAATCAAACTTTAAAGAGTTCCCAATATGAAGCTCTTCAACATTGATCTCGATCTTGCTGGGGATTTTATGCGGGAGGCATCTGAGGTCAACTTCTCTGTTTACCTGGTCGAGGATACCGTCTTCCATTCTTACACCTATAGGCTCCCCGATCAAAACGATAGGAACACTTATTTCGATCTTTTTCTTCAGATCGATCCTGATAAAATCTGCATGTATTATATTATTGGAAAGGTAATCGTATTGAATATCTTTCAACATGGCATCCACTTCGATCTTGTCCCTTTTGATCTTCAGGATGGTGTTTTCACCCATCTCAGATTTCATAATCTTTTTTATGTCAGATAATTCAATCGAAATGGGGATAGAGTCCTTGTTTTCTCCATAAATTATTGCGGGAATCTTGTTCTCTTTCCGGATTCTTTTTGCTACCTGTTTGCCGACCTCATTTCTTGATTCGGCGTTCATTGCTATTATATTTGACATTTTACACCTCTCTATTTAAATAGTTTTGAAACTGATGTTTCTTTATAAATATTGGTTATAGCTTGAGAGAAAAGGTCGGAAACGGATAAAATCCCGATCTTTTTGCACTTCATAAGTTCATCCTGCAGTGGAATAGTATCCGTGATGAAAACCTTTTCCATTGGAGAATCTGTTAATCTCTCTAATGCTTTTCCTGATAGTATCCCGTGTGTGCATGCAGCATATATTTTTTTTGCCCCGTTCTTTTTAAGTGCTTTGGCTGTTTCAGTCATGGTTCCGGCTGTATCAACAATATCGTCAACAATGATCGCATTCTTGTCTTTAACATCACCGATTATATGCATGATCTCCGCCACATTTGCTTCCGCTCTTCTTTTATCTGCAATTGCTAATCCTGCTTTCAGCTTTTGAGAAAAGATCCTTGCCCTTTCAACGCCTCCGGCATCCGGAGATACTATTACAAGATCTTTTAATTTCATCTTTTTGAAATGTGAAACAAAAATGGGCAGGGCCATAAGGTTGTCAACCGGAATATTAAAAAATCCCTGTATTTGATTTGCATGAAGGTCAATAGCCAGGATCCTTGAAAAACCTGAGGTTTCGAGCAGATCTGCAATCAATTTTGCAGAGATCGGCACCCTCGGCCTGTCTTTTCTATCCTGTCTTGCATATGCATAATAGGGGATAACGGCAGTTATCCTCTTTGCAGATGCTCTTTTGAATGCATCACACATCAAAAGAAGTTCCATTATATGAAAATTGATGTCTTTTGTGAAAGACTGAATTATGAAAACGTCCGCACCCCTCACATTTTCCCAACTCTGAAATCTTATTTCACCATCAGAGAAGGTCCCGAGATTTGCCACCCCCAGATCTTTCTTTAGTCTCCCGACAATTTTGTGTGCAAGCGGAAGGTTTGATGAGCCGGAAAAGATCAGATATTTATTCTTGTTCATTATTTTATCCTGGGGCGGGAGGATTCGAACCTCCGAATGTCGGCTCCAAAAACCGATGCCTTTCCGCTTGGCCACGCCCCAATATAGTTTTGATATTTTTTCTTGTCCAGGAGCTCTCCAATGAATATATCCGGAAAGACAGATCTCAATGCAGTCTTCTGGGTTTCAGAGGGAAAACAGAACAACGATGAACCTGTCCCGCTCATAAGTACTTTATCTAACCCTAAACTTTCCATTTTCATTTTTATCCTTTCCAATTCCGGAAATATTGTAAAAGTTGTGAATTCTAACTCATTTTTCAATGTAGAGATATCACCAGAACCTAAAAAGGTATCCATTTTACTTTTTAAGGGTGTTTTTGTCAAGTTAAACCTGGAGAAAATATCTCGGGTTGAGATATGAAAACCGGGCATCAGAACTGCGACGCTTTCTTTTTCCGGTGTGTCTGCAATTGTAAGTATTTCTCCGATACCTTCCCCCATCATGGTCCCTCCTGTAAAGAAAAAAGGGACATCAGCTCCGATCGATACACCTAGAGTGATCATCTCTTCAAGTGAAATATCCAGGTTAAAGTAGTCCTTGATAAACATCAGAATAACCGCTGCATTTGAGCTTCCGCCTCCCAGGCCTGAACCGGCAGGAATTTTTTTTTGTACCCGGACATCAAATCCTCCGGTAAGACTGAATTTTCTATACATTATGTCAAAGGCTTTTAATATTGTGTTTGTCCTGTCCCAGGAAATATCATTTTTGTCACCCGTGAGATTGATCCTGTTTTCGCTATTCTCCACTATTTCGATAATGTCGCAAAGAGAAATTGTCTGGAAAATAGTCTTCAGTTCATGATACCCGTCATCTCTCTTCCCTGTGACTTCCAGGCCGAGATTGATTTTTGCAAAAGATCTGAATTCCATGTTAATGAGGGTTTGAACGGAGCATATCATCCAGTGACACTTCTGAATATTTTTTTAAATCTTTATTTAGTATGAGTTTTCCTGCATTTTCTTTTTCTTCGTAAATTCGGAATTCCAGCCTGATATCATGACTCTTAAGGTTGATACGGACAGGATACTTTTCTTTCTCGGATTCGATAATCTGCATCTGAAATCCATTTTTGTCCAGCTTCCTCCTGTTCACCCGCTGTTCGAGAAGTAGTGCTTTAATCTCGTTATATGTGAGGTCAATATTCCACCACCTGAGTAAAAATTCTCTAAATTCCCCCTGCCAGTATTTTTTTTTCCGGGGGACTATTATTTTGGAAATATTTCCTCTTACGAGGATTTCAAAAAGGACCTGGTTCATCGGCCCGAGAAAAATAAGCTTGTCTCCGATATTGTTATATGCGAGCAGTATCTTTGTATTATCTTTCCCCTTGTCTGTGATTGTTTTGACCCTGATCCTGACAGATATGTAATTTCCCCCTTCTTCTTCCGGTCCTGTGCTTATCCGAGGAACTCTGCAATTTGTCAGGATAAGTATCAGCATTAATATTGAGGACAAAATTATTTTTTTGTTCATTGATTATCAGATTTTATCAGAATTCGGGAAAAAGTGTTATCTTTATCAGACCAGATTTTCTTCTTTTGCTTTCAGGATGGCTTTTACCCGTGAGTCAACCCCCAGTTTTTTAAATATTCTGTTTATATGTGTTTTTACAGTTTTTTCACTTATGTAGAGACGGTCTGCAATATCCCTGTTCCTGATCCCGAGCACCATAGTTCTCAGGATCTCTTTTTCTCTTCTGGAGAGGTTATAATTTTTGTCATAACTTGAGAGAATTCTGCTGATCTGTGTTATATCCGGTTCTATTGCGATGTTAAGTATCTTTCTTTCGGCCCATATTCCCCCGTCCCTGATTACAATAAGAGCTTTTTCAATCTCGGCACTGTTCATTTCGCTGTCGAAAAACCCCTTTATGCCCATTTTTAGAAATTTTGCCTTTTCTTCGTCATTAAAATTCTCATTTATAACAATGATCTTGATAAAGGGGAAAAGTGTATAAATTTCTTTTATCGAAAGCATTGAATTTTCCTGGCTTGTAAAAATGCATGATGCGCAGATCAATACGAGGTCGGTTTCCTTTTGGAAACCGGTTTTGACAATATCTTTAACAGTTTTGAAGTTCATTGAATAATCGAGGCAAATATTTTCATCAGATATTTTTCGGATCTGATCTGTTATAAGAGAGTGCCTGCAGATAGTGATAAATCTGAGGCAGTTTTTTTGTTTGCTGTCAGAAAGTTCTTTCCCGGAAGTTTCACCTATCCTTACTGCATCCCTGATCTTTTCGAGTACAATATTTGCCGGAGTGATTTTTTCCAGAAAATAGAAGAAGCCCCTTTTTGTAGCTTCAATTGCGATCTCAAAAGATGGATAACCGGTAAGGAGGATGACCCTCGTTCCGGGGCTCCTGCTCATGATAGCAGTTCCGACATCCAGTCCGTTCTCTGTTCCGAGTTTCAGGTCCAGAAGAACAATATCTATCTGAAAAGTGTTCATTATTGAAAAAGCTTTTTCTGAATTTGTTGAGGTGAAAACACTCCATCCCTCTTTTTCAAGAAGCAGCATATATGAATCAAGGACACTCTGGTCATCATCAATGATCAGGATTGTCGTTTTCTTCTTTTCTTTCAACTATTTCTTCTCCCTTGTTATCTCAGGGTCTTCCATGAAAACCGGAAAAACATATCCGGAACCGATATCCTTATTCATGATAAGTTTCCCTTTGACTACTATCAGATCTCCGGGAGTGAGTACTTCTTTTGTAGTAAAAGTTATATCGTTACTTCCATTTTCACCACTCCCATCTCTTATATGGACCCAGTTGAGGCCTTTTATTTTCATTGATATTTTTACTACTATGGCCCTTATCAAAACCTCTGTTCCTTCCAGCTCTTTATTTTTCTCAAAACATTCAGCAATTGTGACTCCGTCATCAGCTTTTTTGACAGATCCAGGTTTTATGTCGCCCGGGTTTTTTGCCGATCCTATTTTTTTATGCCCCATCATGTTCTGCATCGATTTCATTGAAAGCTGATCCTTTTCCCCGACCACCCTTACCAGTCCTGCAAAGTAGATCTGATCGAACTTTCTTTTTAATGTTTTCGAATAAAAATCCTTCATTGTCAGTGGTTTCCGGAATTCTATTAAATCTCCAATGTTGGCAACAACTGTCTTTGATGCTGCCCAGAATTTCTTCCCGGCCGATTCATATTCCAAATAAGTGTATCCGCCAGATTTGAACATATTTAAAAGCTTTCCCGAGTGTATCTCTGACTCATTTTTATCCTTTACCGTTTGAGCAGTACCCGATACAGAAAAGATAAGAAATAAAGTTAATATTGTTACTACTTCTAATTTGTTAAATAAATGACCAATCATAATTTCTCCTTGTTCAAATTGAACAACCTTCAATAATTTTTCTACCATACTATACTCAAACTTGCAACCAAAGTTGTATAAAAATTATTTTGCAAATCAACCCTTATTTAATACCCTATATAGTTGACATGCTAACGATAAATATTTATATTATTTCTGTATGTCATGGAAATGTCATATTAAATTAAATTGTAAGGAGTTAATAATGAAAAAAGCCTTATTTATATTACTTTCAATTGCTGTAGCGGCATTTATTTATACTGATATTGCTACGTCAGCACACGATTTTACATCATCTGGATGGAATACTGATGGTGAGATCTGTCAACCATGCCATACTCCACATAATGCAGATACTTCAGTTTCTCTATCACCTTTGTGGAATCACGAGGTAACAACCGCAACATTTACATTGTATTCAAGGGCAACGATGGATGCCACAGATCTTGGTCAACCTGATGGAGATTCCGTTCTCTGCCTCTCCTGTCATGACGGATCAGTAGCTCTTGACAGTTTTGGCGGTGCTACGGGTGGAACCAATATTACAGGTGCGGCACTGGTGGGAACCAATCTTAACAATGATCATCCGGTTTCCTTTACTTATGATACAGATCTGGTGACGGCTGATGGTGAGTTAAATGCGCCGCCGGCAGCATATCTTGATTCGGACAGTAAAGTTCAATGCAGTTCCTGTCATGATGTCCATAACACTGCAAACATTCCAGGCCTTTTAAGAACATCAAATGCTGGCAGTGCTCTCTGTCTGACCTGTCACGCAAAGTAAGTTATTAATAAGAAATAAAACAAACCCCCGGAAACGGGGGTTTTTTTTTATCTGAAATTTAGTAATATTTAAGTATTGATTTCCTGATTTTACATGGAATTATGAAATAATAAAATGAGGTATTTGAATTGAAAAAAAATGTTTTAGTATTTCTTCTGATTTTTTCACTTTTGATCATTAATAATTGCAGTGAAAAAAAAATCAGGATTGATCCGGAGAAGGAGTATATTTATTTCCCCTCTCTTCCGACCCAACCCCGCTATCAATATCTGACAACGTTTTCAACTTCAAATGATGTGGAAAAGAAGAGAAGCAAATTGCTTCAATTTGTTGCCGGATCTGAAGTAAAAAAACCGAAAGTAATAAACAAACCCTATGGAATAGATATATTTGACGGAATTATTTATGTCTGTGATGTCAGATCTCATTCAATTATTACTCTTGATCTTAATAAAAAGAAATTCGGTTATATCGGAAACAGCGGAGCTGGAAAACTTTCCAGGCCGATCAATGTTAAAGTTGATAAATTTAATAAAACAATATTTGTAACAGATATGGGAAGGAAGCAGGTCCTGTCATATAGCCTCTCCGGAAGATTTCTCAAAGCATATGGGAAAGAAGGAGAATTAAACCCCAGTGGATTGGCTATCAACAGAGGAGAATTGTTTGTAAGTGATGTAAAGAAAAACCAGGTGATCGTTCTGGATAAAAATTCCGGAGAGATACTTCGTTATATAAGCAAATCAGGTCATGATGAGGGGGAATTATTTCATCCGTCTAACATTGCGATTCGGGATAATAAACTTTATGTGTCAGACATGACAAATTTCAGAATATCCATATTTGACCTGAAAGGGAATTATATTGAATCTTTTGGTAAGATCGGAGTAAAACCCGGAACCTTCACACGACCGAAGGGTATTGACATTGATAAGGATGGTAGAATATATGTGGTTGATGCTTCTTTTGAGAATGTCCAGGTTTTTGATAAAAAACACAGATTACTATTATTTATGTTTACGAAAGGGATAGAGAGGCACAATATAAATCTTCCGGCTGTTATTACTATCGATTATGAAAACATTGAATACTTCAGGAAATATATTTCTCCTGATTTTAATGCAGAGTATCTTTTGTTTGTGACTTCAAATTTTGGAAGGAACAAGGTTAATGTTTATGCATTCGGAAAGTATGAGAAAAAATAGAGTAGTTTTTTTATTTATAATACTAATATCCCTCATTGTGACCCATTCCTGCAATGTTGAAAAAAACCGGAAAATATTAACTTTTTTTTTTGACGGGGTGCCCCAAAAACATAAAATAGTCCCTGCAGATCCGAAATTAGATGTATCTCAGAAAATTGATGAGAGACCTGAAGCTTTGAAATTAACAGTTTCTATCCACCCTGACTTTAAAACGAAGAATTGCAAAAAATGTCATGACAGATCAGCTGCTAATTTTTTGATCACTTCAAAAAAAGAGATTTGTTTTAAATGTCATAAAAGTGAATTGTTTTCCGGAAAATATATTCATGGGCCGGTAGCTGTAAAAGCTTGTACAGTATGTCATGATCCTCATCAATCTAAAAACAGAAAACTTCTTCTTGAATCAGGAAGAGCGCTTTGTGATCTCTGTCATAGGATTCCCGTGACCAATGATCCACTCCCCTGCAAAGGCAATAATTGTCTTGAATGCCATGATCCCCATATCTCGAACAATAAATATTTTCTTAAAGGAGAAATAAACTGACAACTACCGGCGGACCTTTAAAGCTGAGTAGAGAATTTATGTGAAAGTGAGAGCTAAATGAGAAGGAGAGAGTAATATACAATTTCAGGCTATTTCTGATTATATTTATTTTTAACCTGACCCTTTTTCCTGAAGATCCTTCTTTGTTCAAGATCAAAGATTATTCCGGAGCGTTCATTCTCCAATATCAGATTGCGGAGGAATCGGTTACACTTGAAGATCAATTGATCCGAGACATGAAAAGAGAATATCTGGAATACGGTCTCAGCATGAATCTGGAAGGGAGCATATACCATCCAGGCCTCTTAACTTTTAATATTGATTTTAAGGTTCTTTCCTTCAATTCCAAAGAACTCTTGTTTACAGAGTCTAGTACCAATAACGATCTGAACAACACTTATAATATTGTCCTCTCTTTTTTAAATAAAAGAAAACTGAACTTCCGGGTTTTTGCTACAAAGGATTATAATAGTTCGGACAGAAGATTTATGGACAGATTTTTTACAAGATCCGAAAGTTATGGGGTCAGTGTTTCAAATGTTTCAAAATTATTCCCTTTCAGATTAAAAATTTACAGATTAAGCAGACTTTCTGAATCTCTCTCTTATGCAGAGAGGGATGAGGATATTAAAAATCTTGAATTTGATTCGACATTGATTAAAAAGGACCGATCCAGATCCAATTTCAGAATTAGTTGGAAAGATTATTATGAAAGTGTATTCTCTAACAAGTACCGGACATTTGATATGGTTACGGATTACTATCTTTTCTATGGGAACAATAGTGAAAATGTCCTTTCCAGTGTAATTTCTTACAGAAAGATGGATTCTGTTTTTAAAATTGAGACATTTCAGCTGACCGCCAATATTAAACACTATTTATTAAAAGATCTTTCTGCTTCTTCGAATTATTCTTTCAGGAGAAATTCTTTTACAAATTCAAATAATACTTCTAATATTCTGTGGCTTTCCCTTCAACACAAGTTGTTTGATAGTTTAAACTCATTTGCAGATGGGGGCTTTAATCTCAACAGATCGGAAAATCAGGATTATGACAGGTTTTTTCTCGGAACTGGTTTTAACTATAAAAAAAAGATACCGAAAGGATTCCTGAATATACATTTCTCCGGAAGATTTACAGACAGCAGGTATATTTCAAATTCAGTGATTGCAGAAAACAGCAGGGTGGAAAGTTTTTCTCTCTCCGATACAATCATTCTTTCAATATTTGGAGTAAAAATTGATGGGATAAGAATTACAGATAAAAATCTGTCAACGTTATATGTTGAGGGAATTGATTACGAGGTTGAGACAGATGGAATCTCAATTATAATAACCAGAATTCCCGGAGGGGACATTCCTGAAAAAGGTTCAGTTAATATTGTTTATGAATATCTGTCATATCCGGACTACAGATCCGATCTGTCTTATACTAATTTGGGTTTTTCTCTGAACCTGTTCAAATATTTCAGGATTTTTTATGGAAATGAGGTAAATGGACAAAAAATAAGTTCTGAGTTCTTAATTCGGCCCTTTGAGGAATACTCAAGGGAAAAATTCGGAATGAATTTTAATAGTAGAAATTTCAGTATATCATATTTTTCTGAAGAATATTTGTCTGCAATATCAGGATATAATACTGAGAATTTCAGCTTTACGGCCAGGGCAAAAATTTTCAGAATATTAAATCTAAATGCTTCATATTATTCCAACTATGTTGATTATTTGAATGGTGACCTTTTTGGCAAGTTCAAAGCACTGCTGGGTGAGATTTCGGCTTCGCCCTCAGCAAATACCAAAGCGAGAATCCTGTACAGGAAGTTCAACTATGAAACTTATAATAGTGAAAGATTCAGAGAGAGCATCATTCTGAGATTAAATTGGAAGGTAAGAAAGATCATTGTTGATCTATATTATGAATATATACTTAATAGTTTTGGTTTGAGCAGCAATACACACAATTATTTCAGTCTTATGGTCAGGAGAGTATTTTGAGAAAAACACTTTTCTGCCTGATGATTTTTGTTTTGTTTTTCCAGATATCCGGAGAATCAGTGAAATTAATGGATGTGGTTGAAATAAAGACAGGGAAAAAACATGGTAAGCTGACCGACCTGATTCTTGGCAAAAAAAAAGAGAATTATACAAATCCATCTTCACTATTTATGATTGGCGGGGATTTGATCGGGATAGTTGATCAGGTTAATGCAAGAGTAATAATTTTAAATAAAACCCGGAAAGTTCAGAAAATCATTTCAGGATTCGGGAAAAAAAGGTTTCAATCACCTGTAAGTGGAACATGCGGAAGTGAAAATAAATTCTATATTTCAGATTCCATTTTGAGGATGATCATCAGATTTAATGATTCAATGTCATTTGACAGAGTAATATTCTCAGACAGCAATTTAAGGCTTACCGGAATCTGTTTTTATAATGGAAAATTATTCTGTACGGATACCGGCAATCATAGAGTGGTCATTTTAGATGAGAGAGGAAAGCAGCTGAAAGCTTTCGGAGTCCGCGGAACAGGTGAGGGTGAATTCAATTTCCCCACTCATGTTTTTGTTGATTCCGAACAGATCTATATTACAGATGCACTAAATTCGAGGATTCAGATATTTGATCATAATGGTATTTTTGTCAGAACTTTTGGGAAGAACGGAATGAGGGGCGGAGATTTTTCGAAGCCCAAAGGGATTGCTGTTGATAGCAAGAAGAGGATATTTGTTACTGATGTAATGTTTGATAATGTCCAGATTTTTGATGCTGAGGGTAGATTCCTTAGTTATTTCGGTGAATCCGGAAGTGAAGATAATAACTTCTGGATGCCGGGGGGGATCATGATAGACGAAAAGGATCTTATATATGTGGCAGACACCTACAACCATCGCATTAAAATATTCAAGGTCATTTCGGAGAAAGAATGAAAAACCTATTGATAATTGCTTTATCATTATTGTTTTTTGTAACAGCGTCACCTAAAGGTATAAAGAATTCGCTTCATAACCTTTCGAGTTTCGGGAAAGGCAATATTAAGTCCTCAGATACAAGTATGATCTGCGTGTTTTGTCATACAAGTCATTCACGAAGAGGAAAGGGGAATGGACCGTTATGGAACAGAGAGATCAATTCAGTAGTTTATACTACATATGAAAGTTCGTCTCTATTCTCTTCGGTCGGCCAGCCTGATGGTTCATCGAAATTATGTTTATCCTGTCATGACGGGACAATTTCCCCCGGACATGTTCTAAGCCGTAGTAAAGGATTCTCAATGTCCAATTCTGAATCCGGTAAGATTCCCGGAAACAGGCGGTCAAATCTAAGCAGAAACATCTCTGATGACCATCCTGTTTCATTTGACAGCAGTTCTGCTGTTTCGAGCTCACCTGATCTTAAACATCCTGAACCGGGCGATCCGGTGTCCTATGATGCTTCCGGCAAGGTACAGTGTACTTCCTGTCATGATCCACATGAGGAAGTTTTTCCGAAATTTCTCGTAAAATCGATAAGTAAAAGTTTGTTGTGCAAAACATGCCATCAATTCCCGGGTTATTCTGACACAACAACTCATGATATATCCTTATTAAATTGGAAGGGGTCTGGAATAGACCCATGGCCGAATTCAGATTTAAATAGTGTTTCTGAGAATTCCTGTCAGAATTGTCATCAGCCTCATAATGCAGAAGGTGCCGAAAGATTGTTAAGTTCGTCTCTAGAAAGTGAGGTTTGCCTTAAATGTCATGATGGGAATACCGGTTCAGATATTCTCAGTGAGATAAGAAAGGGCTTTTCTCATTTAGTGACTTCATACAACAAGATACACGACCCGACAGAGAATATACTCAACTCTCCAGTACATACCCAATGTGTAGACTGCCATAACCCTCACAAGTTAAACTCCACAGATGCTTCTGCGCCGGATGTAAACGGCAGGTTGACAGGTGTTTCGGGGATGTCTGAAAGCGGAACAATTATAAAAGAATCTTCATTTGAATATGAGGTTTGTCTGAAGTGTCATGGGCAGGAGAGGTATAACAATTCCATTGTTGTAAGGGCAGATCACAATCCCGATCTCCGAAGAGCATTTCTCCCTTCGAACAGGAGTCATCATTCAGTTTTAGGAAGCAGCTCGTCTTCAGGTGTACCTTCGTTGAGGCCGGGATGGAATGTGTCATCAAGGTTATATTGCTCAGATTGTCATAATAGTGAAAATTCAAGAAAGAATGGAGGACAGGGGCCGAACGGTCCTCATGGTTCCATTTACAATTCGCTTTTAGAGAGAAATTACCTGATATCTACTATGATTCCTTATCAGGAATCAAATTATGAGATGTGCTGGAAATGTCACAGGCCTGGTATAATAATGAGTGAGAACTTTACAACTTTTAAATATCATAAGAAGCATGTGGAAGAGGAGAGCACTCCCTGCTCTGTTTGTCATGATCCTCATGGGTCGAGGAATAATGCCGGATTGATCAATTTTGATACAAGTGCGGTTTTTCCGAATCTTAACGGGGATCTGAAATTTGAAGTTATTGGAAATAAAGGATATTGCTACCTGCAGTGTCATGGAGATGACCACTCTCCAAAAGAATATGAAAAATAGGAGGAGTCAGATGAAATTTTTTATTGCATTATTAGCTGTATTATTTATTTTTTCATTTGTTGACGGAACTGAAAAAAATTGTGTAACATCAGAGTGTCACAAGAACATGAAGGATTACAAGGTTATACATGCTCCTGTGGAGGATGACTGCCTGACCTGTCATCAAAAAACGGGTGATCACAAGTTTAAAAAGATAGAAAATATCAATGATCATTGCAATGAGTGTCACGATGACCAGACTACGAAGAAAAACGTTCACGAAGCAATATCCTCCGGGGATTGTACAGACTGCCATTTCTCCCATGGAGGTGATTATAAGGCATTTTTAAAACAAAAAAGTATCGATAAAGTTTGCTTTGACTGTCACGATTCTGATGCCATGAGTAAGAAGTTCGTGCATGGGCCGAATGCTTCCGGAAATTGTTCGCTTTGTCATGAGTCGCACAGTTCAGATAACAAGTTTCTTCTTGTCGAGCCTTTAAAGGTGATTTGCACAAGATGCCATTCGGATAAAGATTATTCAGGGGCTGATCAGAAAATGCATACACCGATGAAAGAGGGTTGCCAGAAATGTCACAGTTCACACTCCTCTGATCATAAATATCAATTGATTGCTGACAGGGAAAAACTCTGTAATGAATGTCACAAAAAGATAACTGATAAGGTCGATATAGCGAAGTTCAAACATAAAGTGGTTAATGAGGATAAAAAGTGCTACAACTGTCATGATGCGCATGGATCACTTTATGATAATAACCTCAGAATTTCTCCATTGAAATTATGTCTGAATTGCCACGATAAAAAACTGATCGGCACTGACGGAAAAGACTATAACATCTTCAAGATAGTTACCTTGAATAAATTCAAGCACGGCCCTATCAAGGACGGAAACTGCAGCGGTTGTCACAACCCTCACGGTTCTGACTTTTATATGCTGCTTAAAGGTAATTTCCCTAAAGAGTTCTATACTGTTTATGAAGAGAGCAAGTATGATTCATGTTTTGACTGCCACGAGAAGCAATTGGCAAAAACAGAAAGGACAACAGCTCTGACAAATTTCCGTGATGGTGACTGGAACCTTCACTATGTTCATGTGAACAGGCAAAAGGGGAGAACTTGCAGAGCATGTCATGAGATCCATGCCAGTAATCTCCCTAAACATATAAAAATGGAGACACCTTTTGGTAAATGGAGCCTCCCGATAGGGTTTGAAAAAAAAGATTCGGGGGGGAGTTGTGCACCAGGATGTCACAAAGAATATTCATATGACAGGAATAAAAAGGTGAAAGGCAGATGAGAATTTTTCTTACACTTCTGTTGACATTTTATATATTTCCAGCAGATGTTGAAGGACTCAGAGAAATTCAGGTTGGCGATAAGATCCCGGTTTCCGGTGAATTAAAATTTATTGAAGGGCAGGGGAAAACAATAATACTCTGTCTCAAATCAGATGATCTGAGATCAGTTGCTTTTATGAAACAATTCCTCAAATCTTATAGTTCAGGTAAGAAAACAAGCTTTTTCCTTATAGATATGAATGCTGAAACCGACAGGAGAGTGATGCTCCTTTTTGACAAACTGAATGGTAATAAAAAAATAATGAATGACCCGCAAAGAAAGATATATGGCGAATTGGGAGTTGTGGTAATGCCCTCTCTTCTTTACATTGATGAAGCCGGAATTCTAAACTCGGTGATTGTAGGTTACAGACCTAATCTGGCCATGTTCTTCAAAAGTCATCTCAGTGCTCTGATTAAAGGTGAGAAGCCTGGAGATGTATATGAAGAAACCGATAAAAAGCTTGCTCAGAGAAAAAAGAACAGAGCTTCAGATCAGGCTTTTGCACTTATCATTGATGGGAATTATCAGCTTGCAGGAATTATATATAAAAAATCCACTGAAAAAGATCCGGGAAATGAAGAAGCAATGTTGGGGTATGGATATGCGCTTCTTATGCAGGGAAAAATAAAAGAAGCGTTGACACTATTCTCTGAGGCAGTGAAGTCATCAGAATCAAAAAGGATAAAATTCGGCTATTATCTGAGCCTTGCATCCGGTGACCCCTCTGAAGATAATCTCACAAATTTATCAAGGTTTGCCCTGTTGGAGCCCTCGTTTTTCCCGGCAGTGTTCGAAGCAGCTGAGGTTCTTCAAAAAAACGGAAAACTGGAACAAAGTAATAAAGTTTTTACCCGTAGCTACAGAATTTTGTTGAGAATGTATAGACGGAATAAATAGAACTTAAAACCGCATTCTTTTGAAATAGGAAAAAAGTCCTATTTTGTTAATTGTAATCATCTGCAGAAAACTGAAATCCTTAAAAAAAGTCTTAAGAGTTATTAATTAGCTGGTTGTTCAGATTTGAACGGCTGTTCAATTTTGAACAATAAAAAAGAGCCTCCCGGTATTGTATACCGCCTATATTAAAAACAAAACCAAATCGGTAATGTTTGATTGGCTTGGCAAGGTTATTGCTCCCATATAGGTTATGTTTATTAATAAATTTAAGGAGGAAGCGAAATTGAATAAACGAAACTTCGGAGTATTGTTAATAATGCTGTCTCTGGCAGTGTTCCTTTCAGTTGATGTTTTCGGAGAAAAGGGTACCGAAAATGTCTGTGCTGAATGCCATGAAGAAGTTGCCATGAAATTCATGGGAACGGCTCATGGAATATCCAGTGCGAAATGTACCGACTGTCATGGTAATGCAGTAAAGCATCTGGATAATGCTGAAGCGGGAAATATAATATCTTTTAAAAATGAGACCGCACTTCAGAAATCCAAACAATGTTTAAGCTGTCATAAATCGACCGTAGCAGGATTTATGAACGGTGAACATTCAAAAGCAGGTATAGATTGTACCCAATGCCATGGTGTTCACAAAAAAGTGGATTCAACGGTAAAACTCAGAACAAAACTTTGTGCTTCATGTCACCAGGATGTTGCGGCTGAGTTCAGCCTTAATGAGAAACATCGTGTTGGCGAGGGAATCCTTGATTGTACATCATGTCATGATCCTCATGAAAGCGCAACCCGTCAGAGACTTGGGGGCTTCAAACAGGAATCCTGTCTGAAATGTCACCGTGATAAAGGCGGTCCTTTTATGTATGAGCACGAAGCATCTAAAGTTGAAGGCTGCACTGTTTGTCATGATGTTCACGGCTCACCTAACAGGCATATGCTTAAACATCAGAGTGTCAGAGAGTTGTGTTTCAGCTGTCATGCAGTTGCGCCCGACTGGCACACAAGATTTATTGCCAATGACACCAATTGTGCAAACTGCCATTCAGCTATCCACGGATCCAACCTGGATAAATTATTTTTGAAATAGGAGCATAATCATGAAATTTAATAAATCATTTATAACTATTTTAATGGTTATCCTATTCTGCGGATTTGTAACTTCAGCTTCCCTTAGTGCTGCTGATAAAGCTGAAGATGAATTTTATGGGAAATTCATAGTCGGATACAGATTTGTTGATATCAGCGGAGTAGAGGAAAAATATAAAGAAGATATCAACCTGGGGGATGGACTAAGACTCTTTAACTTCAAGATCCATTTTGCTCCGGTTGGCAAATTGAATAAGTACTTTGATTATATGAATGTCTATGTAAATAACTTCGGCGGAGATCCGTTTGAAACAATGGGACTGGATATTATGAAGTACGGTAAATATAAGTTCAAATTTGATAGAAGAAAATCAGAGTACTTTTATAACGATCATCTTGAAGGCCACGATTTTCACACATTTGCTTTTGACCGTATTAATGATTCAGGATTGTTGAAGTTATGGCTTGGTAAAAAATCACATGCCTACATCGACTTCAATAGTTATACAAAAAAGGGAATGAGTGTTAATACTCTTGATCTCGGTAGAGTTGAGTTCGAGTTTGAGAAGCCGATCGATGAGATGTCAACAGAAGTAACTCTCGGATTTGACCATAGCGGCAAGAGTTTTGCTTTCGTTCTTGAGGAAAAATTCATCGATTTTGATAATGCAAATTCTATGTTCCTTCCCGGATATGCAGATGGAGGAGATTTTGCCAGATATCCGACCTATCTCAACTATTTCAGCCTAAATATGCCTTATAACATGAAAGGCAATACCCATTCTGCCAAATTTACTTTTAATCCTATCAAAAAGCTGCTGTTGAAAGGTAGTCTCCAGATATTGGATCAGAATACAGATTTTACCTACAGTGAAGAGGCCTTGGGAGCAGACCATATTGGTGTTCCTGTAATGTACGATTACAACGGGAAGGGTGATTTTTCAAGAAAATCACAGATCTATGATCTTGATTTCACATATTTTCTAAGTGATAAGATGGCTCTGGTCGGGACAACATTCTATAAGAGTTTTGATCAGGAAGGATCAATGACTATAGATGATGTTACCACATCAATGGACCTGAAGTATGAGACAGGCGGTGTAGAGGCAGGGATTCAGTTTCAACCGAATCTTAAGTTCGGATTCACCCTCGGGTACCGGATGGAGCAGAGAGATGTGGAGGATGAGGTGGTTATAGAGGATTATAATGAACCCACTTCCAAATCGGGTATCTTCGGGAACCTTAACTGGAAACCTTCCAAAAAGTTGAGAGTGACAGCTGATTATCAGTATGGAAATTATGATAATCCGCTTACACTTATTTCACCTACAGATTTTCACAGATTCAGGTTGACTGGAAAATATAAGAACAAAGATCTTTACTTCAACGGTTCTTATACTTTTAACAGATCGACAAGTGATCAGAAAGGCGAGATGTGGGAATCAGACAAGAATCAGTTGAATCTCAGATTCGGGGTCTACAAGAAAAAGCTCCACTTTTCTGCCGGGTATGCCCTTATTGATGTGACGAGAAAAGGCGAAAGAGGTATTTACTATCCTCCCTCATGGAGTGGTGGAGAAGGGACATATTTCTGGGATATCCTTTTCGAAGGCACTTCAAACTTGTTTGATGTTTATATCTATTCAAAGTTAAGTAATAAGACCGGACTCGGTGCTTATCTAAACTATTATAGCAACAACGGATCCTGGGAATTGACAAGAACCAATTTAAAACTATTCTTCAAGTATTTTTGTGAAAAAGGTTTTGTTGGACAGTTGAATTACAGGTATGTTGATTTTAAGGAAAATGATTTTGGCTACAATGACTATAAGGCCAATATATTTGAAGTTTCCTTTGGTTACAGTTGGAAATAACGGAGGAAAAAATGATGAATAAAAGAAAAAATTTATCAATAATCGGGATCTGTTTTGTCTTCATTACAGGATTGTTCATTCTACAGTCCTGTAATATGGACAAGGCAATATTTGAAAGTGTTCAGGAGTCATTATTTGCTGAGGCAGGCCATAGTGATTCGGCATCCGAAGCATTTGTCCACTGGGATGAGGATGATCCGCCACTGGTAGCATCAGGCTGTGCCAAATGCCATAGCGAAGGAGGATTTCTTGAGTTTACAAATACCGGTGCAGTAGCAAATAATGCTGAACCGGGAGCTTTCACCTGTAATCTCTGTCATACAGATGTTGAAAATGGAACTCCCAGGGTTTATGCGAGTGTAACATTCCCCTCGGGTCTCGTAGCCAAAGGTCCTCTGAATGAAAATGAGGAACATGAACCTTTGGGAAATGAAGGTATCTGCATGAATTGTCACCAGGGTAGAGAATCAACTGTCTCGGTAAATGAATCTTATGCAGGTAAAGCGGAAGATACACCTTCATCATCGGTCAGGTTCAGGAATGTTCACTATGCCGCAGCCGGTGCAACGTTATACGGAACGCTGGCCAAGGGCGGGTATGAGTATGCGGGGAAAACCTATGACGGAAAATTCGGCCATGTTGACGGTTACAATTCCTGTACCGACTGCCATGATTCCCATTCCCTGCATGTCAAGGTTGAACAATGTGATACCTGTCATGACGGTATAGAAAGCAAAGAAGATCTTCATGATATCCGTTACTTTGGCTCGATGGTTGATTATGATGGTGACGGAAACATGACCGAAGGGATCTATTATGAACTGAAAACCCTTCAGGAAACCCTTTATAATGCGATTATATCATATTCCAGAGCGGTTATTGGAACCACGATCGGATATAATGCATCAGCATATCCCTATTTTTTCATTGATACAAATAATGACGGTGTAATTGATGAGAGTGAAGCTGTCCGTACAAACGGGTACAACAAATTTACACCAAGACTCGGTAAGGCCGCCTACAATTATCAATTTTCCAAGAAGGATTTAGGCGCCTTTGCTCACGGGGGTAAATATGTAATCCAACTCCTTTATGATTCTATTGAAAGTTTGAATATGAAGACCGGAGCAATCGATATGTCAAAACTGCAACGGACCGATGAGGGCCATTTTGACGGCTCTTCCGAAGCGTGGAGACATTGGGATGGTGACGGGGAAGTGAGCAGCAGCTGTGCAAGATGTCACAGTGCAACAGGTCTTGCAAAATTTGTTGCAACCGGGACCAATGAGGATCCGGAACCGATTGCTAATGGGATGCTTTGTACCACTTGTCACAGCAGTCCCCCTGCGGTTCATCAGCTGGCAGAAGTTGAGTTCCCGTCTGGAAGAGTTGCCGATATGGGTGATAACAGCAATATCTGTCTGGCATGCCACCAGGGAAGAGCATCAAAATTCTCGGTTGACAGTGCGATTTCCAGAGGAACAAATGGTAATCTCGGATTTACAAATATCCACTACTTCCCGACTGCAGCTGTCCTGTTCGGAACTGACGTTCAGGGTGGGTATGAATATCCTGGAAAAGTATATACCGGAAGACAGATGTATCCCAACCATGACGGCAGATTTGTAACTTGTGTGGAGTGTCACATGGGGACCAATGGTGTATCACCCAATACCGGCCATAATGTTCAGAAACCGAACCCGGCCGATTGTGTAAATTGTCACGGTCAGGATATCTCCCAGCCGTATCCGGGTGCCGATACGCTGAAATTCAAGTTCAGCGGGATCAGGCCGGCTAATATCCCGGATTATGATGGAGACGGAGATACAACGGAAGCAATGAAAGATGAGATCAAGGGACTCGAGGACGCATTGTATGCTCAGTTACAGAAAGCCTCCAAACAGATTAAGGCACCGCTTGTTTACGATTCACATACCTATCCCTACTTTTTTAAAGATCTGAACGGGAATGGGCTGGTTGACAGCGGCGAAGCATCATATGCCAACGGGTACAAATTCACGGCAAATCTGCTTAAAGCTGCGTACAATTATCAAATGTCAAAGAAGGAACCGAATGGATATATTCATAATGCCAGATATGTTGCGCAATTGCTGGTTGATTCAATCGGTGACCTGGGTGGAAATGTAGGTATTTACACCTGGAGGTAAATAATCAGGCGTTAAAGGTCAGTTAAAATAAACGAAAAGGCGGCATTGTTCTTGATGCCGCCTTTTTTTTTAGTTTTTTAAAATTATAGAGTTATCAATATTAGAGAAGATCGCTCTTGGTGAATATTGAACTGAAAGGATATCCGGCTGTCTCGATTGTCTCTTTGCCTCCATCCTCCCTGTCTATTATTGCCATTACTCCTAAAACTGTCCCTCCTGCTTTTTCCACCTCGGCAGCTCCCTTCAGGATCGATCCGCCTGAAGTCACAACATCATCAAAGATAACGACCTTATCACCTTTTTTGAAATTACCTTCAATTATTTTTCCGGTTCCGTATGATTTCTCCTGCTTTCTGATTATGAATGCGGGGATCGGCCTCTGTTCAATAAAGCTGCGGACAGATACTGAAGAAACAATGGGATCTGCCCCGATAGAATAACCTCCGATAGAATTTACTTTCATCCCTTCAAGCATTTCGAGAAATATTTTTCCAATAAGATAAGCCCCCTCTGGATGAAGAGTTGTTATCCTCGCATCGACATAGAAGTTGCTTTTCTTACCGGAAGCCAGGGTGAATTCCCTGTCGGTCATAACTGAAAGCTCAAGAAGGAGTTCTTTCAGTCTTTTTTTCATTTAAAAGTTCCTCTGAAATCATCAGGCATTACCTCTTTTAGGATAGGTGCCACCTTTTTGATAGATTCTTCGAGGAATTGCAGATCGGATACAGAAAAATCCTCTCCTGCATCATTAAAACTTATTGATCTTTTTGAGATCTCAATTATGCCAAGATCTTCGTCGCCGTGGGAGATCCTTGAGGCGATCATTTTCCATATCGGCATTATTTTGTTTTCGGGAGTTTTTATACTTTCAAATATAAAGAGGTGCCTCTGCTGCTGCAGATTATTATCAATAAATCCCTTGCCGCTTCTGAATATCCTGGAAGCAATCGCCTCGCTCAGGTTTACAGGGATCATACCTGCATTAATAAGATAAGGGGGGTGGGCAAATGAAAGAACGGTTTTTTGTTTGTTTGTGAATAAAAGTGCAACTTCATTTTTGGATATCATGAAATTTGACATGTAAAATTCAGCGATCGCATCAATTGCAACCTTGAATTTGTCATTCGGACCGACTTTTCCAAGCTCGATCTTCAGTTTTAAAATAAGTTCGTCCACATCTCTCATTCTATCTCCTGTGTTTACTTATATTATTACTAAAATGAAAAAAAAACAACCCGATATAAATGATTTATCCAAATCTCTTTTATTGAATTAATAATGCAAAGAATGTATAATCATTTTTAAAAATCAGAGAAAATCCAATGAAAGAGACGAACACAAGAAGTTTTGTAAAAGCACTAAGCTGGAGGGTTATCGCCACTACAATCACAGTGAGTATTGCTTATCTGTTTACAGGTGAAGTTAAAGTTGCCCTGGAGATCGGAGGGTTGGATATGGTTCTTAAAATTATTGCATATTTTTTCCACGAGAGGCTATGGGGAAATATCAGAATTGGAAAGATTTTTCATCCGCTCGCAGATGTTGAGTTAAAACTCGGAGTAGAGAAGAGTGAAGTAATGAAAAAATTAAGTGAATTGGGGTATATTGATGAAATCAGATAAATCACTTTCCATTGTGATCCCCGTCTATAATGAAGAAGAGAATGTACCGTTGCTTTACAATGAGATAAAAAAATCACTGGATGGATTTATAGAGAGATATGAGATCATATTTATAAATGACGGAAGCAGTGACAAATCGTTTGATGAATTGATGATCCTGAGGGGAAAGGATAAATCTGTTAAAATAATAAATTTCAGGAAGAATTTTGGTCAGAGTGCAGCTATGTCTGCAGGATTTGATCTTTCCAGCGGTGATTATGTAGTTACTCTGGATGCTGATCTCCAGAATGACCCTGCAGATATTCCCAAAGTATTCGAAAAACTTGAAGAAGGTTACGACATTGTTAACGGGTGGAGAAAGAAAAGGAAAGACAGCCTGACAAAAAAGATCCCTTCATTTTTTGGAAATAAGCTTGTTTCATTTATTACCAAAGTTAAACTTCATGATTATGGATGTACTTTGAGAGGATTTAAGAGAGATGTGGTTGAAAATCTGAAATTATACGGTGAGATGCACCGTTATATTCCTGCTATTGCATCCAGAATCGGTATAAGATCTATCGAGATACCTGTGAATCACCGTGAAAGAAAATTCGGGAAATCAAAATACGGGCTGGGCAGGACTTTCAGAGTTATTCTGGACCTGATCTCGATAAAATACCTTCTCTCTTTTTCATACCGTCCACTTCAGATCTTCGGCAGTCTCGGTATGTTTATGATGAGTGCTGGATTTCTGACAGGGCTTTATATAACTTATGAAAAATATTTTCTTGGAAAATCTGCTGCCAGGCCTTTATTAACATTTACAGTGCTGATATTGTTCCTCGGGTTCCAGATGATAACACTGGGGCTTATCGCTGAAATGCTGACGAGGGTCTATCATGAGGGACTGAACAAGAATGTTTATACAATAAGGGAAACTTACGGATTTGAAAATGAAAATATTAATGATAGCGCCTGAGCCTTTTTTTGAACCGAGAGGCACACCTTTTTCCGAATATTTCAGAATAAAATCACTTTCAAGGCTGGGGCATGAGATAGATCTTGTTACCTACCCGATCGGTGAAAATAAGGAAATTAAAGGGTTGAAGATATACAGATGCCTAAAACCTCCGTTTGTCAAAGGGGTTAAAACAGGTCCTTCCGGTGCGAAGATATTTCTTGATCTGTTCCTGTTTTTTAAAGCTGCAGGGAGGTTGATGAGGAAGAAATATGATATGATTCACACCCATGAAGAGGCAAATATCATGGGTTCTTTCTTCAGCAAAATTACGGGGACTCCCCATCTGTATGATATGCACTCTTCACTTGTTCAGCAGATGGAAAATTTTCAATTCACAAAATCAAAATTTATTACTTCAATATTCAGAAAAACAGAGAAAATTTCCCTGAATAATGCCAGATCAGTAATAGTAATCTGCCGTGCGCTTTATGAATATGCGTCTAAAATAACTGATGAGAAAAAGCTGACAATAATTGAAAATTTTATTGATGACACACCTGATGTGCTTGATATTGAAAAGTTGAAGAAATATAAAAATGAGGTGAACCCTGAAGGGAAAAAATTAGTTACCTATGCAGGGACACTTGAGACATATCAGGGTATCCCTCTACTCATCGAGTGTATGGAACTTCTTGATGATAGTTTTAGGCTTGTGTTAATAGGAGGCAAGCCCGGTCAGGTTGAAAAGATCAGAGCTGAGATCAGTGAAAAAGGTTTGAGCGGAAAGGTTGTGTTATTAGGAAGTAAAGCACCAGATGAGATCCCATATTACCTTAATGTTTCCAATGTTCTCGTTTCTCCAAGGATTCTCGGGACGAATATTCCCCTGAAAATATATTCATATTTGAAGAGCGGTATACCTCTTGTTGTTACAGATATTTATTCGCACTCCCAGAGCATCACTGATGATATAGCGATTTTGAAAAAACCCGAGGCTGAGGATTTTGCAGAGGGAATAAGAGAGGCGGTCTCGGCAAAAGGTGAAAAAGTATCAAAAAATGCAGAAGAGTTCTGCAAAAAGAATTATTCTGAAAAGCGGTATGATGAACTTGTCAATGAAGCGTTATCAAAAATAAATATAAAATAGAATTTTAGTCAGCGGGGGCAGGATGATCGAAAGATATGAATCTAAAGAAATAAAAAAAATATGGAGTCCTGAAAATAAGTTCAGAAAATGGCTTGATGTTGAAATTGCGATAACAGAGGTCTGGCATTCGTGGGGAGATGTTCCTGATAAAAGCATGAATAATATCAGAAATAATGCATCTTTTGACATTAAAAGAATTGATGAGATTGAAAAAAAAGTGAAACATGATGTCATTGCATTTCTTACATCAGTGGAAGAGTCTATAGGATCAGATTCCGCTTATATTCATAAAGGGATAACTTCCTATGATGTAGTTGATACTGCACTTTCACTTCTGATAAAGGAGTCTCTCGAGCATATTATTATGAAGTGCGAATCTCTGAAAAAGACTATTCTTGATGGAGCTTTTAAATATAAAGAACTTGTGTCAATAGGGAGAACACACGGGATACATGCTGAACCGGTTGTTTTCGGGATAAAATATCTTATCTGGTATGAAGAATTGAAAAGAAATATCGATAGATTAAAAAAGGCCCTAAAGATAATATCTTTTGGTAAGATCTCCGGCTCAGTGGGAACATATATACATTTTCCTCCAAAAGGAGAAGTTTCTGCTCTGAAAAAACTCGGATTGAAACCCTGCAAGGTTTCTACACAGATAATCCAGAGAGACAGGCATATGGAAGTGATATTTGCTCTTGCATCACTCGGCAGTGCATTTGAAAAAATTGCAGTTGAGATCAGACATCTTCAGAGGACAGATGTTCTGGAGGCTGAGGAACCTTTTGTAAAAGGTCAGAAAGGTTCATCCTCAATGCCCCATAAAAGAAACCCGGTAAAATGTGAAAGAATTTCCGGGTTTGCCAGATTATTGAGAGGTAACCTTAATGTTGCTATGGAGAACAATGTCCTCTGGCATGAGAGGGATATTTCACACTCATCAGCAGAAAGGGTTATATTTCCGGACTCATTTCACCTGACTGATCTAATGGTGGATGATATAGATTTTATTCTCGGGGGACTGGTTGTATATCCCGAGAATGTGAAAAGGAACCTGGATATTACAAACGAGGTTTATTATTCACAGCGGGTCCTTACCCTCCTGCTCGATAAAGGGATACCGCGGCAACAAGTGTATGAACTGGTTCAGGAGAATGCCATGAGATCGTGGACGGAGAAGACCAGCTTCAGAAAACTTATTACAGAAGACCCCAGGATCAAAGAACTCTGTGGTGATGAAGAATTGATAGATGCTTTTTCTGAAAAAGCCTTGCTTTCAGGGATCGAGGATATTTTTAAAAGGTTTGAAGACGAAATTTAGAAATATTTGAGAGATTTTCCCCCTTACTTCTATATATTGTGTAGGAGATCAAATGAGAAATCTTTGTTATTTTGTTTTTATTCTATTTTTTTTCATTCCACTTATCAATTGCAGTGTCGAACAAACTCCGGCAACGGAAAACAATAGTAATGAACTTCCAGCTGACAGTATTTCAATAATTGCCGACCATACTTCAGTTGATCTCAATTCTATTCCCGATGAATGGATCAATAAAGTTAAAGAGCTTATAAATGTCCACTATTGTCATACTTCCCATGGCAGTCAGATAATGACAGGGCTTGAGAGGCTTATGAACGGGAACTTTGCAGAGAGAGTTCAAAAAAGTCAAAAATACAATTATTATCCCGATAATTGTTCAATGCCTGATACAACAGAATATATGTCTATGATGGATGGTCAAACCTATTCGGGTTATTGTGAAACATATGTCTCGCCCGATCTTTACTGGGAATCAACTGAGGGTTTGGGGCTGACCAGAAATATGCTGAATAGTCACAATGTTAATGTCAGTATATTTGCCTGGTGTTCTCAGCTGGATTATTATTCATCTGCAGAAGTTGAGAACTATCTTCAGCAGATTTCCGCACTTGAGGAAGAATACCCTGATGTTATTTTTGTATATATGACAGGAAATGCTCAATCTGAAGAAAGGAACAGATATGACAGGAACCAGCAGATCAGGCAGTATTGTCTTGACAACAACAAGGTTTTATTTGATTTTGCAGATCTTGACTGCTGGTACAATGGTCATCAGAACCTTGAGAGCGGTATTCCGGTCGAACATCCTCAATATAGGGGTGACCAGGCCGGCCACACTACCTTTGAAAGTTGTGAGAACAAGGCTAAAGCCTTCTGGTGGTTAATGGCCCGATTGTCAGGATGGGACGGCAATTAAACTTGTCAGGGACGGTGCTTTCGTTTTTGAAAGTGTTTTGATAAAATCTTTGTATGAGAAGAGCAAGAATAACTTATCCAGGTGCATTTCATCATGCAATGAATAGAGGTCATAATGGACTCCCAGTATTTAATAGTAATAAAGACAAGAATAAATTCTTAAGTCTGGCAAAAAATAATAGTAAAAAATGTAAAATCTCCATTCTTGCCTATTGTATTATGGATAACCATTATCATTTAATAATACAAAATAACTCTGGAAGAATGTCAGATTTTTTTAAAAGGACAAATGGTGAGTTTGGAACATATTACAGAAAAAAATATGGTGGAAAAGGGTATGTTTTCCAAGATCGATTTAGATCAACTTTAATTCAAAAGGAACAGTATTTATTAAAAGCATTTGCTTATGTTTTTAATAATCCGGTTGAAGCTGGACTTGTAAAGGATTTTACTGAATATGAATGGTCAAGCGCCAAATTCTATCTCAATGAAGATATAAACGGTATTATTGACAATTCATTTATTAAGGATTCATTTGTGAGTTTTCAAGCTTTCAAAATATTTATTAATGATAACAGCATCAAATATTTGCCTTTGATTAAGACTAAAATGGGGTCTATCTTCGGCAATAATGATTTTATTGAGATAGCTGAGAATAAATATGATCGGAGAAAACTTGAGGATAATAATCTTCAACGTAAAAGAGATATCGATATTTATTTTGAACCGGTTGAAAAAATACTATTTGAATTTGAAACTAAATATAAGATAAATATTAATAATATTGACAAAACAACTATTAAAGGGAAGAGATTAAGGGGAAAGTTGCTTGTAAACTTAAAAGATCTTTCAGGATTAACTTATAAAGAAATTGCCAAACTAGATGTTTTCAGTGATGTAAAATTTAACTCACTTGGAAGAATTTATAAAGACACTAAGATGCGTTTATTATAAAGCTAAACTCAAAAACGAAAGCACCGTCCCCCATGGTTTATTTTGAGCTGTGTGATATAATTTTAACAGAGGAAATCCATGCCGGAAGTGAAAAGGATATTTGTAGAGAAAAAAAAAGGATTTGATACCGAATCGGTAAATCTGCTGCGCGATATTAAAGAAAATCTAGAGATAGTAGGGCTGAAAGGCCTGAGAATTATTTCCAGGTATGATGTGTCGGGACTGACCGTCGGAAATTTTTCAACTGCAGTTACACAAGTCTTCTCCGAACCACCTGTTGATATTGTCCATTTAGAAAACATTGAAATTGAAGAAGATGAGTGGGCTATCGGTGTTGAATATTTACCGGGGCAATATGATCAGAGAGCAGACTCAGCAGCTCAGTCCGTCCAGATCATAACCCTAAAAGAAAGGCCTGAAGTTCTTACTGCCAGAATATTTGTGTTCTCAGGTGATCTTTCAGGAAAAGATAAAGAGAAGATCAAAAAGTACCTGATTAACCCTGTTGATTCGAGAGAAGCTTCTCTCGAAAAACCTGAATCACTAAGCAGAGCTTTTAAAGAGCCCGAAAATGTAATTATTCTTGATGGATTCCGGAATATGGGTGATGATAAAATTTGTTCGCTTATAAAGGAATCTGGTCTGGCAATGTCTCCAGATGATCTGAAATTCACAAAGAACTATTTTAAAACAGAAGAAAAGAGAGATCCGACCATTACAGAATTGAAGATACTTGATACATATTGGTCAGACCATTGCCGTCACACAACATTCGAAACAAAGATAAATGATGTGGTTATAAGACCCGGCCATTATAATAAACCATTGAAAGAAAGTTATAAAAAACTGCAGAATTCTTTTTCAGAGGTTTATAAAGATAAAGAGAAAGATCTTACACTGATGGAAATTGCAACTCTTAGTATGAAAGAGTTGAGAGCAGAAGGGCTTCTGGATGATATGGAAGTTTCCGGTGAAATAAATGCATGCAGTATTGAAAGGGATGTTATAGTTGACGGGGAAAAAGAGAAGTGGCTTATAATGTTCAAAAATGAGACCCATAACCATCCGACTGAAATTGAACCTTTCGGCGGGGCGGCAACCTGTCTCGGAGGAGCTATCAGAGACCCTCTTTCAGGAAGGTCGTATGTCTACCAGGCTATGAGGGTTACCGGATCCGGTGATCCGAGAACGAGTGTGTCGGAAACCATCCCGGGGAAACTCCCCCAGAGAAAGATCACTACGGAAGCTGCAAGAGGATACAGCTCTTACGGCAACCAAATAGGATTGGCAACAGGAAAAGTACATGAGATATATCACGAAGGTTATCTGGCGAAGAGGATGGAGGTTGGAGCTGTTATCGGTGCAGTCCCGAAAGAGAATGTTTTAAGAGAAGAACCTGTAAAAGGAGATCTGATCCTGCTTATCGGAGGAAAGACCGGAAGAGACGGGATCGGCGGGGCAACCGGATCTTCAAAGGGTCATGATGAAAGATCAATTATAACTGCTGGTGCTGAAGTTCAGAAGGGAAATCCTCCGGAAGAGAGGAAGCTCCAGCGTTTGTTCAGGAATCCCCGGTTTACAAAACTTGTGAAAAAATCAAATGATTTCGGAGCCGGAGGGGTTTCAGTTGCAATAGGGGAACTTGCTCCCGGACTGATAATTGATCTTGATAAAGTGCCTAAAAAATATCAAGGTCTTGACGGGACAGAGATAGCACTTTCCGAATCTCAGGAGAGGATGGCTGTGGTAGTTGATCCTTCTGATGTTAATGAGACCCTGAAATTTGCTGAAGATGAGAACCTGATCGCTGTAAAAATCGCTGAAGTGACTGATGATAAAAGATTGAGAATGTATTGGAGAGGAGACCTTATTGTTGATATCGGGAGGGATTTCCTTGATTCAAATGGAGTCAGGCAATCAACCGGGGTTGAAGTGGAAGCTCCGTTTGAAGAAGAAAATTATTTTAAAATATACGATAAAAAAAACGGAAACAGGTCTGTCCGGGATAGCTGGAGTTGCATGCTTTCAGAGATTAATTTTGGTTCCCAGAGAGGGCTGACCGAAAGGTTTGACAGTTCGATCGGAGCAGGAACTGTACTTATGCCTCTCGGAGGTGAGAATGAATCTACAGATATCGAAGCGATGGCAGCGAAAGTCCCTGTTATTAATGGAGATACTACAACTGCAACCCTTATGAGCTTCGGCTTTAATCCCCGTATATCCTCCTGGAGCCCTTTCCATAGTGCATATTATTCAGTCGTTGAAGCAGTTTCGAAGATCGTTGCTACCGGTGGAGATCCCTCAGGAATAAGAACCTCACTGCAGGAGTATTTTGAAAAGTTGGGGAAGGACCCGGTTAAATGGGGGAAACCGTTTGCTGCTTTAGTTGGTGCATATACTGCCCACCGTCATTTTAAGATTGCTGCAATAGGGGGAAAGGATAGTATGTCCGGATCGTTCATGGATATGAATATCCCTCCGACATTAATAACTTTTGCTGTTGAAACTGCAGATATTGATAATATAATTTCTCCGGAATTCAAAGGAGCAGGAAACCAGGCCTACCTGTTAAGATGCAGTAGAGACGAATATGAAATGCCCGATCATAAATCCCTTATAGATGGATATAAATTAATTAATGAACAGATCAGAAAAGGGAATATCATTTCTGCAGTCAGTGTCGGTGAAGGGGGAATCGCTTATGCGTTGACGAAGATGTGTTCCGGAAACAGAACGGGGTTCAGGTTTGAAAATGACAAAATTACAGATAATATATTCTCCCCGGATTACGGTTCACTTATATTTGAAGTGACTCCGGAATATGAGGCAGAGATTCCGGATAGTATTCTGCTGGGAAAAATTACAGATGACGGACAAATTGATATAAATGGAGAAAAACTGAAAGTTGATGAATTAATTGAGATCTCTGATTCTGTTCTTGAGAAAGTTTTTCCGACAAAGGATCAATTGTTGAAGGAAAATCCTGAAACAGAATTGTATAAGGGCAGAGGAATTGTTTTTGCCGGTTCAAAGTTCGGGAAACCCAGGGTGGTTATACCGGTATTTCCCGGGACAAATTGTGAATATGATACCGCAGCGGCTTTCAACAGAGCCGGTGCTTTATCTGAAATAATTGTTTTTAATAACCTGAACACCGGAAAAATAAAGAATTCTATACTAAAGTTGACCGAAGCTATCAGCAGCTCCCAGATAATTTCTATCCCCGGTGGATTTTCTGCAGGAGATGAACCTGACGGGTCCGGTAAGTTTATTGCGGCAGTATTCAGAAACCCTCACATCAGTGAAGCTGTGGCCGGACTTATCCAGAAGAGGGATGGCCTGATACTGGGTATATGTAATGGATTTCAGGCACTGATAAAACTCGGACTCCTCCCCGACGGAGAGATAAATGATCTGAAAGAAGATTCACCGACATTAACATTCAACTCTCTTGGACGTCATGTTTCCAGAATGGTGAATACAAGGGTTACATCGATATTATCTCCCTGGTTTCTCCTCTCGGAACCCGGGGATATTCACACCATCCCGGTTTCTCATGGAGAAGGCCGTTTCTCAGGGGGGGAAGAGTTCATCAGAGGGCTGGAAAAGAGGGGACAGATAGCAACTCAATACATTGACAATAAAGGGAATCCCACCTATGACATAAGATATAATCCCAACGGTTCTGCTTTTGCCATTGAGGGGATAACCAGTCCGGATGGTAGAATACTGGGAAAAATGGGACACTCCGAGAGGGTAACTGAGGGAACCTTCAAAAATATTCCAGGCAATAAGGAACAGAAAATATTTGAATCCGGAATTAAATATTTTAAATGAAATTGAGATGGGGAAAAATAAAAATGTATCAGAAATGTTTCCTCTGGCCGACAAGCTCCGACCGGGGGATATAACAGATTTTACGGGACAGGAACATCTTACAGGGCCTGGAAAGATCGTAAGATCATTTATTGATAAGGGGTATCTCAGTTCGCTTATATTCTGGGGACCGCCCGGAACAGGAAAAACAACGCTATCCAGGATCCTTGTAAAGCAGCTGGATCTTCCTTCATATGAATTTTCTGCAACTGTATCTAAGATCGGAGAGATCCGTGACCTGATGAAGAAGTCTGCAGATATGAAAAGAGTTGGCGGCAAACCGTTGGTATTGTTCGTGGATGAGATCCACCATTTTAACCGGCATATCCAGGATGCTTTTCTCCCTTATGTTGAGAGCGGGGATATTATTCTGATGGGGACAACCACAGAGAATCCTGCTTATAAAATGAACAGAGCTCTCCTCTCAAGATTGAGGGTGCTTGAATTCAACCCTCTTACTGAAAAAGATATGGGAAATATCATCGACAGGGGATTGAAATTTATCAGGGAAAAAACCGGAACTGATCTCAATCCCGGAAATGATGTCAGGGATCTGATGATCGGGCTCAGTAACGGAGACGGGAGGAGGCTGCTCAATATCCTTGAACTTGTATTCAATTCAGTGGCTGACGGAGATGTGCCGGATACCGGGCTTGTTAAGGATATTGTCCAGAAAAAGATCGGTTCTTATGACAGGACCGGCGATGACAGATATGCTTATATTTCCGCTCTTC
The DNA here is from genome assembly GCA_942492175.1 of uncultured bacterium. Taxonomy (GTDB): domain Bacteria; phylum Acidobacteriota; class Aminicenantia; order UBA2199; family UBA2199; genus UBA647. Next base: position 76,907 of record CALODR010000006.1, on the reverse strand, counting down.
ATAAAGCAGTCAGGAATTCAGATACCGATTCTTCCCTTTTCTGGCTCTACAAGATGATGGAGGGGGGGGAGGACCTCCTCTTTATAATTAGGAGGATGATAAGGATTGCAGTAGAAGATATAGGTTTTGCCGATCCGGAAGCTCTTCCCATGTGTCTGAACATAAAAGATGCTTATGAATATCTGGGATCACCTGAAGGAGATCTTTTTCTTACTCAGGGGATAATCTACCTCTCCTCTGCACCAAAAAGTAATTCTATATATAAGACCGAAAAAAAAATGAAGAAGATCATTGAAAAGTATAGTGATGCTAAAGTACCTTTTCATATAATAAATCCTTCGAACTTCCTGAACAGAAGAAAGGGGGCGGGAAAAGGTTATGCTTATGCTCATGATCATCCAAAAAAAACAACCACGATGGATACCATGGCCGAAGGGGTGATGGAATCAGATTTTTTTGAACCGAACACCATGGGATTCGAGAAGAAGATTAAGGAAAGGATAGAATACTGGAAGAATATCAAAAAAGAGATCAAGGGGATGGAAGGGGATGAATGAAGAGACCTATGTCCTCCCCATTGATGAGTTTAGGACTGAAATAGAATCCACTATAGAAAATAATATAGTAACAATTCTTACAGCGGAAACAGGAGCCGGGAAATCGACGAGGGTTCCGCTATGGCTTCATGAAAAAGGTAAGAAGGTAAATATAACTCAACCCCGGAGGATCGCCGCCAGGTCCTTATCCTACTTCCTCTCCGGACATACCGGAACTAAATGGGGAGATGAAATTGGTTTCCAAACAGGATTTGAGAAGAAAAAAACCGGGAAGACCACCCTGCTCTATCTTACAGATGGAGTACAGATGATCAATGAGATCAGGGGGAGACTCGATTATGATATATTGCTGCTTGATGAGATCCATGAATGGAATCTGAACCAGGAAGTACTTATCGGTATTGTAAAGAAAAGGCTTGATAACGGTTTTTACCGAAAGAAGGGTAAGCGAGTTGTGATCATGAGTGCGACTCTCCATGCAGGCAAGTTGTCAAAGTTCTTTAACAATGCACCGGTTATTTCAGTCCCCGGAAGAGGTTATCCCGTGACCATGCACAATAATTCTTCCCACTTCCTCCTCTCTGACACAGTTCAGATGGTTGAGGCAGGCAAGAATGTTCTTGTTTTTCTTCCTGGGAAAAGTGAGATCAGTGAATATATTGATCTTCTTAAGAGGACCCTTGATGAAGATGAACTTAATGCAGTGGTGCTTCCTCTCCATTCGGGCCTTACTGTAAAGGAACAATCTAAGGTGTTTTCACATTACGGAAAACCGAAAGTTGTGGTTGCCACAGATATTGCCCAGACTAGTCTCACCATTGACGATATTGACGGTGTTATTGATGATGGAGTTAAAAAAGAGATACACAACATAAAGGGGATCGAAGGGCTCTATCCGGTTGAAATATCCAGGTCTGATTGCCTGCAGCGTGCCGGAAGGGCCGGCAGGGTAAAAGACGGGACTTATATTTTATGTTCCGATATTCCTCTGGATGAGAGGGAGGAGTATCCTGAGCCGGAGATAAGGAGACTGAATCTGGAATCTGTAGTTCTCCGTCTGATTAAGTGGGGGATCTCACCTCTGGATTTCCCCTATTTCCATTCTCCGAAAAAGAATCTCATATATAAGGCGATAGAGAATCTCAAGGTTTTCGGTGCAGTTACCGATGAGGGGACCATTACAGATGACGGGAAAAAGATGGCTGAACTTCCGGTATCCACAAGGGGAGCGCGGCTTCTGATCGAGGTGAGCAAGAGCACTCCCGCAACACTCGATTCGGGCCTGAAAATTATATCGATATTTGAATCGAAAGGGATTGTCAGCAGAGATTTTGCCGGTGAGAGGATATATTCGGATATGTGGCTTTCGGATCTTTTAAATCAGTTGTATTTGTGGGACAGTGCTTCAAAGTTTAAAAAATTGATCAATTTCAAAAGTTTGTCCCAGGCGAAAGAAATATATAAGGAATTAAAGAACCGCCTCTTCCTGAACAACAAAAAGATTTCTACCCGGTCAGAGATAAATTACAAGGACCTTTACCGGGCGATTCTCTCCTCATTTATCGATCATGTATATACAAGGACCGAAAAACTTTATTTCAAAGATGAAGAAGAGAGGCAGCTTGACCGGAAATCGGTCCTTTTTGAAGCAATGCCGGAAATGGTTGCCGGATTTCCCTTTGACCTGATGGTGGAGCGGGAGAACCGGTTTACAGGGGAGAACGAGAAGTATACCATTTCATTGCTTATGTTTTCTTCGGAGATTTCCCTTAAGATCCTGGATGATGTGAAACCCTTCAGTTACAGGAGAGATACTGAAGTGAAGATGGAGAAGAATACGGTCCTGCTTTACAGCGCTATATATTTCGGGGGTCGTTGCCTCTCCCGGTTTTCCTCTCCTCCGGATCTGGATGACGAAGAGACCCGAAAACTGATGGTGCCGCACATCCTCCGCTGGTGGAGGGAGAATGGTGAAAAATATCCGCTTCATAATCGGGGCAGGGTGTTGGGAAAGATATTTCATGAAGTGAAAAAGATTGTTCCTTTTAAGTACATGCCATTTGGTTTTTATTGGGATAATTATATTTCTTCAAAGGTGTTGAATGATCTGAACAATCCCGATCTGGATATCTTCTTCAATTTTCATACAGAGTTTTCCCGTGTCACCCTGGCTGATCTGCTCCCCCCGATAGTGATCTCTGCACTAAAGGTAAAGAAGTGGCCGGTGGAGCTTGAGATCTCGGAGAAAATTTACACCATCAATTATTTCAAGGGGAACCCCTTCCTGAAGTTTGACTATGATGAGTTTGAGGAGATAGAAAAAGAAGATCTGCTGCTCCCTACCGGAGTATTATGCGGGATCGAAATGGGAAAGAGGAAATTTTCTGACTGGGATTATGCGGTGTATGCCTTCAACCGGTGGAAGAAAGAGAAGATCTTCCGTGAAAAATGGGGGAAAGAGAGGAAGCCTGCACAGATGGAGTTGGTTGAGGATATCCCTTTTCCGGTCGAGTTTTCCGGTGGAACAGGGAAGGGGAAGGAAAAGTTTCTCTTTTATTCGGTTCCAGAATTTGATGGTGACAAAGTATATTTGAAACACTATTTTGATAAGGGCGATGCAGAGAAATATTTCAAAAAGATCTCAGCTAAATGGGCTGATCATGTAAAGAAGTATAAGGGAAGAAAGATAGAGGATATATTCAATAAAAAAGGGTGGAAGGTCAAATAACCCCCCACCCTGTATATTCAGATCTTATTAATATGAAGTTCCCACTTTTCGTCATCCGTTTCGATGAGCTGGTAGAGTTTGCTGTCTGAAATGGTGAACGGAAAGGGACGGAAGATGTTCATCTCCTTCACCGGCAGGGCTGTTTTTTTTATCAGCTCCCCACCAGTCCCCAAAATGAACAATTCACATGCACCGTTTTTATCTTTTTTATATGTTAATACATATACCTTACCGTCACTAACCAGAAATGTTCTGATTGCCGGATAGTGGTCTGGATAGGCCAGTCGCTGCCTCAGGATCTCATAATTTTTCTTTGTCTTTGGATTGTTTTTAAAATAGTTTTCAAAGGCAGTTCTATCGTTATCGGTAAAGGGCTTGCGTTTATAATCGGCCCTGAACCCGGTAAATTTATTTTTCCCGTTGTCGAATATACCGATCTCCATTCGATCACTGACTGAGTAATAAACCAAACCATCACCAACCCTGAAAATAAACGGTGAACTCAACACCGGTATTTTCCCGGAATGCTGGATTGGTGATTTTCTGCTGACGATCTCATCTCCCTTAGAAAAATCCGCGCTGAACAAATTGAAGGTCTCATACCCATCCTGACCGATGACCTTAAATCCCTGACCGACAAAACCGGTGCCCGCTCGGGCGAACCGTTTCCCGGATGTCAATTTTAGTTCACGGATAAATGTTAATTTCCTGTTATAAAATGATACCTTGTTACGGCTGTTGACCATAATGTCTTTTGAACCGATATCAATCGAGACCGGCGGCAGTATCTCTCCGGGCCCTTCACCCGCTTTACCGAAAGTACTTTGGAGTTTGAGGTCCGCTGCGGTAAACATTTGGATGGCCGTCCCTTCCACGATAAAGATTTCTCCGGCTGATTTATCCACAACTATCTGTGACGGGTTGAGCAGATTGTTGACAGGATATATTTCTGTCCCACTAAGGGTTATCCAGATCAGGAGGATGAACAAAAATAAAATTATCTTTTTTATCATGGTTTCGTTCCCCATGTTCTCAATTATTTTATGTAGAGATGGACGGGGATAAAGAAATCGGCATCCCATGATTTCAGCGGGCCGTCTTTTCCGCCATCATCATCCCTGTCACCGCCAAAGCTGTAAAGCATCTGTTTCTTCTCATCCCACTTATAAGGTTTCCCGGAACAGGGATCGATGAGGGATTTATAAAGATCAAGTGAGTTGAGGTTTTCCTGAACAGTTTTTGAGGAATCATATTTCAGGTGAAGCTCTGCTGATATCCTGACCATATCATACATGGTTTTCAGTTGGATTGATTTTAGAACAACAGTTGGGAAATTCATATTAAATCGTGCGAAGAAATTCTTCCCTAATGGATTCTGTATCCACCAGAATAAACCCTTTTTGAGATTTTTTGTTTTATTGGGCATGGAATCCCATTTGTAAGGAGGTGTTTTTTCACTTTTGATTATTCTTGAGAGAAAATCAAAACTATATTTTTTTGTCCTGTTGTTCTGCCAGAAAGGATTTATGCTCCTTTTCTGACTGGTAAAGAATCCCTCGGCCAGTAGCGGTTTCTCAGAGCCGTATTCAGAGTGATCTATATCGTCCAGTTTTTTAAGAACCAGTTCAAATACTTCGGTTGGGCAGTCAGGCTGGTTCATTATTGATGCGATGCCAGCCAGAGATATTTTGGTGACTGCTTTTCCGATCAGGTTCACAATTAATGTTCTGCCCCCTTTTGTTGCTTTTTTCGAAAATTCCAAATGATCAATTATGTTGGATGTTGCATTTATCCAGTCACCTTCAAGAGCATTCAGTGTGTTGAATGAAATATATTGTTTTGCAGTATAGAGCCAGGCCAGCAAATTGGGAATGGGTGCTGCAAAATTTATTTTCTCTTTTTCAATAACTATCAAAGTATAATCTTCAAAATATTCTGAGTTGATCACATCTTCATACCTTGCCAAAAGTGGTTCCATGAGTCTCTGCATTTCCAGAACATACTTCTTCTCTTTTAATAAAACTCTTCCCCAGTCTTTGTTTGCAAACTGAGGATAATTGTCCCAGGAAGAACTTTTCTTTAATATAGCTGTCCTTTTTTTGCTAATCTCTTTATTGAATTTACTTTTCTTTTTGTCCCAGGTATTGTCGGCCCAATCCTTAATTCCCTGGACAGTCGCTTTGTCCGGATCATTAAGATCTTTTTGGGACTGCAATAAATCCGCGGATTCGATATTTACACCCGGCGGTTCAGCAAGGGTCCATAATTTAAAAAAACCGTTCTCTCTGGTTACCGGTACCGGCGGGAAAAGATCGTTTAGAAAAGTGATGATGTTCTTGGTGTTATATCCTTCCGCCGCTTCGAATTTGGGCTCACTGATATCTGTGAGCAGGTTGAATCCTGCCCACAAAGCAATGATAGCGATAAGAATAATAATGATCTTGAATAGTAATTTTTTCATAATATCTCCTTTTACACCACTATAATAATATGCCCCTTCAAAAAAGAAGTCTCCAAACGGTAATCAATCGGTAACAAGATCGTAATCACAAAAATGTAACATTCTGGGGACGGTTCTGAAATTGTTCCTTTTTTTCTAGATTATTAATTATGGAAAAAGCCTGTTGCAGAAGAACAAATGAATGATATATGATTAAAGTATCAGCTTATAGCCGGCGCCGTGGAGGGTGATTATGTGCTTCGGGTTCTTCGGGTCATCCTCGATCTTGGTTCTGAGTTTAACAATGAAATTATCTATGGTTTTCGGTGAAGGGAAATATTCATCACCCCAAACTTCATCTATTACCCTGTCCCTCGATATTACTGTCCCAGGATTTTCAAGAAAAAGCTTTAGTATCTGCTGCTCTTTAGGGGACAGATTGAATTCTTTTCTGTCTCTTTTTACAATGAACTGGTCAAGGAGGATCTCAGCCGAACCGATAATATTTGCAGAAGATTCAGTTCTCTTCGATTCGGATCTTTTCAGAACTGCTCTGATCCTGGCTATCAATTCCTTTGCACTGAAAGGCTTTGTTACATAATCATCTGCTCCAAGTTCAAATCCGAGAAGCTTATCACTCTCCTGTACCCTTGCAGTTAATAAAATCACCGGAATTAACTGGTCCCCTTTTCTGATCTTCCTGCACAATTCAAATCCGTCGGCTCCCGGGAGGTTGATATCCAGGATCAGGAGGTCCGGTTTCTCTGAAATGAACTTTTTATAACCATCTTCACTATTGTCTGTTGATATTACAGAATAGTCGTGAAAAGAGAGAGCGGATGAGAGTGCTTTAACTATTGTATTGTCATCTTCTACAAGAAGTATTTTTCTCATTATCCTCTCATTTTATCATTGAATGGAAGAAAAACCTTAAAAGTGGAACCTTTCCCCGGGATACTTTTCACCTCGATCTTCCCTTTATGGGCTGAAACTGCATGGGCAACAAGAAATAGCCCCAGTCCACTTCCCTCTACAGCCGATACTGTATTGTCTCCTGAACGGAAGAATTTTTTAAATATATCTTTCTGATCTTCTGAGGAGATACCTATACCACTATCCTTAACTTCCAATATTAAATTTTCATTATCTCCTTTGAGAGTGATCTTAATATCCTTCTCTTCGGGGGAGTATTTGATACTGTTTTCCACCAGATTGGATATTATCAACAATATCCCGTCTGAGTCAGCTTCAATATCCGGAAGTCCGGCTTCAAGATCTGTTTTTATCCCGGGCTTATATTCTGAAAACTCTTCTGAATTATTCTTTAAATATTCTTCAATGACATTTTTTAAAGATATATTTCTGAATTTGTAGAGTTTTTTCCCCGAGTCTATCTGAGAGAAATTGAGCATATTGTTTATAGTTTCATTCATCCTTCCTGTCTCGGAAATAATGTTCTTAAGAAACTCTTCCCTCTTTTTTTCGTCTGTGATCCAGCCTGAAAGAATATTTTCTGAAAGGAGTCTCATTCGGGTTAGCGGAGTCTTTAAGGTGTGGGAAACTCTGTCGATGAATTCACTTTTGGAACGGAGTAGTTCTGACTCTCTAATGATATATTTCTGGAATAAAATGGTACCCAGTATCAGTACAAGGACCAATGATAGTATGAGGCCGTAGTTTATAAAAACCTCCCTGTTTGCAAGCGTCTGGAACAGGTTTTTGTCCCTGGAGTATATTTTAATGGAGTATCCGCTGAGCACATCAGAGAAAGCAGAACTGAGGAGCAAAAATTTTCCACTTCTGTTTTGTTCTGAAAGGTTTATGTTCTCATCATATTCGATCCTGATCTCAGCACTATTGTCCAATTCAGCATTTAACAGATATTTAGGAGCTATATTATCAAGAATGTGGTTTTCATTAATCATAAACCCTATTACAACCTGATCACTCTTCCGGTCGGTGTCCGATATTTTGTAACTGATAGTGATCTTCCGGTTTTCCGGAAAGAACAGGAAGTGCCTGATCTCAATAGCGTTGCCTGAAGTTCCGCTTCTGATAATGTCTCTGACAGTTCTGTAGAACCAGGTCTTCTCATCACTTGGAGTATAAAGTTCACTCAGCTTCATGAAATTATCTCTTCCGTATGTTCCTGAGACATTTTCATTGAGGTCATTATTGTTTTCCGGATCTGTAAATTTCCAGTCAATAACCCGGTCGATCGGTGTAATGTTGTCGAGTTCGGGAAAATTTTCTGTTAAGGGTCCTGCTTCTTCCGCTCTCTCTTTTGTTCTCCTGAATTTGCTAAGTTGATCGAGGGCCTCATTTTTATACATTTCAAATTGGCCCGGACCTGATTTTGTCTCATGTTCAGCGATGAGCTCATACAATTCCAGATAAAGACTTACTGCTTCATTTAATTGTCCGAGTCTGATCTGAGTTAATGCCTCCTGCCGGATAATAGTGAGCCGGAATGGGATATCTTTATCTATTGTTTTCGCATACTCATTTTCAAGTTTTCTGTAGTAGGATAGTGCCTGATGATATTTCCCGGCCTTAAAATAACATCTCCCAACCGCGTTGATAATATAAGGAGCTGCAGGCCTTGATCCTGAAAGGTTCAGGCATTTAATGTATATTTTTAATGCTCCTGAAAGATCTTTGTCTCTGAACTCTAATCTCTGCCCGCTAAGGTAAAGATCTCTGACAACCGGATCTGTGAGGGCAGGATCCATGCTTCTTAACACCTCTTTACTTTTTCCTGCCGAAAGGGGGAAAATGAAATTCCCATTTGCACTAATTATGAATGGGTGTTTGATTATTTGATTTGCAACAACAGCAGATTTAACAGATTGAAGCACTGATGATGGTTCACTGAATTTAACATTGGAATAGTCAAATCCCGAATAAACTTCTCTGGTCAGATTCAATGACTCTTCCTCAATCACATTTTTCAGATCTGTTATCCTTTTTTCATATTCCCTTTTCAGGTTAAGCTCTCTTGCTGCTTTTTGCTGGGAAACAAAGTAGAGTCCGAGTATGCTTATAATAATTCCCGGGAGAATAACTCCGGCAAGTATAAGAAATTGTCTCCTTTTTTTCCCTTTTTTGATCATTTTGTTCCCCGAAATAATTATAGATGATTTAATTTGTATTATAAAGATGCCCAGAGTTTGTGATTCTTGACAGGTTCCGGGAAAAAGTGTATAAATAGCCCATTATAAAAAAAGGTGGTGATAAATCTTGGCCAGTGTTGAAGTAAGACCGGGTGAATCGTTTGATAGCGCTTTCAGAAGGTTTAAAAGAAAAGTTCAGACAGAAGCAATAATCAAAGAGATCAAGAAGCACACTGTTTACCTGAAACCGGGTGAGCGGAAAAGACTGAAGATAGCCCAGGCTCAGAAAAGAATGCGCAAAAGAATGCGTAGAGAAATATCTGACCTGTAGAAAGAAACTCGGGGCGTGGCTCAGTCTGGTAGAGTATCGGTTTTGGGAACCGAGGGTCGCAGGTTCGAACCCTGCCGCCCCGATTTTAACTCATAAGGCACCCGTAGCTCAATGGATAGAGCAACTGACTTCTAATCAGTAGGTTGGGCGTTCGAGTCGCTCCGGGTGCGCTTTTTTCTCCAGCTATATAGGCTGTTTTCACAGCTAAAAAATTTTAACGTTAAAAATTTTTCCACGAGGTGCCACATTTGGTGCCAAATGTGTGTCCTTAAAACTGACTAATAGTAGTGTAAACTCCATTTAAGTCGCATATACCTGCAACGACTCTCCCACCTTGAGCTGAAAATATGCATTTAAGAGAAACTGTTTCGCATCAGTCAGTCGTAGGAACTTTTAACATTGTTTGATCTTGTCAAAAAAAAAGAAGGGGGAAGCTCTTATAGCCACAGTTTTGTTTGCAAAAAAAAAGGGAGGTGAATTCACCCCCCCTCATTATTCGGATCCGAAAGAATAATTTACTTTTTGCCGATTCCGGTTTTGAAAGAAACCTTGGCGGTAAGGTTAAAATAAAAGTCGCCTTTCAGGTCGCTGTCCGCATAGTGGATATACTTCACATTGGGTGAGATCTTGATCATTTTGCTGATCTTGAAGCTGACACCGGCTATGAGCATTCTCGCTTTTTCTGATTTTGCCATTACGGGGATATACCCGGAAACATCTTTGTGGTTGAGATCGTTCAGCATATCATATCGTGCGAAGGCTTCGCCTTTCTTACCGATCTTCACTACGCCGAAAGCGGAAATGATCCCGTTGTCGAAATCGGAGTCATCGGCGGTGTAGTTGAGTCCGCTGTAACCGACGCCCAGTCTTCCCCAGCCGCCTTTGAAACCGCCGAAAAAGTGGTAGAAGGTGTAATCCTTGCTTCCGTCATTGGCAAAATGGGCATTGGCTTCCAAATACATGCTCTTGGTTTCATAACCCAGCCGGCCGTAAACGCCCTTGCCCGCATTGTCCTCGCCTTTGTTGGAACCGTAATTGCCGTACATCACGGTGTATACCAGGCCGCCTTTGGTCTTTCCGTCCAGAGCCACACCGAAATCACGAGAGGATGCCTGCTTCCAGAAATCGGGAGCAGTTTTTTCAATGTACCGGTAACCCCAGAACTTTTCCACTTTGTTGAAAGAGGGGGGCTCGATAATACCGACCAGCAACGCCATCCCACCTTTCAGTTTCTTTTTCAGGTGAGCGTTTTTCACGTAAGGAACCAGAGTATCCTCATCGAAAGCGGAGCTGTTCATTTCAAAACGGACCCTGGCTGACCAGCCTTCACCCAGATCGGTGTTGTATCCGAAGTAGATCCTTCTGAGCCAGAAACCGTGCTGACCGGAAAGGTCTTCATTGTTCTGATCCGCCACCACATAGTATTCAGGAATCATGTATCCCTGCAGATCATCTGCCGAGATAAACGATGTGAATACGAACATAATCAACACTGTAAATAAAACTAAATTCTTTTTCATACATTCCTCCTTGCTATGATGGGATATAGTAGCTCCGGAAAATTCAGAGAGTTTTAAAAACCTGTTAATATTCCGTTAAAAGCAACGGTGTTGTCTTAACTGAAAATTAACACAGGCAATAACTTCCATTAACAATCACCGTCTATTATACTTTATATAAAATTAACCCTTACCGGGCATGTCCGTGACGCCCGCTGAAGAGGTGAGCAATGAACGGCAAAAAAAATATTTTTATTGTGGAGGATGAGCCGGATATTCTGGAGCTCATCAGTATCAATCTGGGAAAAGCGGGATATAATGTCCGAAAGTTCATGACAGCCTCAGACCTGTTTTCCAGCCTGAAGAGTGCAGCGCCTGATCTGATCCTTCTGGATATCATGCTGCCGGACAACGACGGAATTGAAGTTTGTAAAATACTGAACAACTCACCGGATTATTCCACCATTCCCGTAATCTTGGTAACCGCTAAGTCCGACGAGGTGGATGTGGTGCTGGGGTTGGAGATCGGCGCCGATGACTATATCACCAAACCATTTTCCGTCCGGGAGCTGGTAGCCCGTGTGAAAGCCCTTCTCCGCCGGGGAAAAAAGGATACTGATACAGGGAAGGAAGTGGTTTTCGGCGATCTCCTGAGGATCATTCCCGGGAAATTTGAAGTGTATGTCCGCAGTGAAAAAATCGCCCTCACCACCACGGAGTTCCAGATCTTGAAAATGCTGGCCGACAAACCCGGTTGGGTCTTTGCCAGGGAAAAAATACTATCCATCCTATGGAACGACGAAAAGGATGTATTTGACCGAACTGTGGATGTTCACATCAAGAATCTCCGGGATAAACTGGGGGAAGCCGCCGTATTGATCGTCAATATCCGGGGTGTGGGGTACAAACTGGACCCCGAGGTAATTTCAAATGGGTAAGCTGAACAGAAGCAGGCTGTATATAAAGAACAGTTTTTCTTTAAAAGTATTCCTGGGATTTACCCTGCTGATCCTCCTGATCATTGTCAGTATCAATTTATTCTTCCAGCAGCCGCTGAAGAATTTTTATATTTCCGAGCTGAAAAACAACCTCATGCGGGTGAACCTCAGCCTTGTAGCTGAGATCAACAGGTATGTCAGTGCAGGGGATTCTGAGGGACTGGACAAGTGGATCAAGGTGGAGGGCAAAAAAATTGGCACCCGGATCACGGTGATCAAACCCAACGGAGAAGTATTTGCGGATTCTCACAAGGACCCCGCCGTTATGGACAACCACGGGGACCGGCCCGAGATCATGGCGGCACTGAAAACCGACAGGGGGTATTCTCTCCGGTTCAGCAGCACCGTGGGAGAGCAGATGCTGTATGTGGCTTCCACCGTTATCGATGAAGGAGACATCCGGGCTGTGGTCAGAACCAGCATTTATCTCAGGGATATTTCCACCTTTATGAAATCACTGAGAAAAAGCCTGATGAAGATTTCGGTGATCTTTTTCCTGGTGGCCCTGGCGGTGTCGTGGTACCTGACCCGTAAAATCAACAAACCGGTGCAATCCATCATCAATGCCACGGAAAAGTTTGCCGCCGGTGATTTCAACTCCAAACTTTTCTTTGAATCCAACAACGAGTTCGGAAAACTGTCCCGCAGTTTTAATAAGATGGTGGACCAGCAGGAACTGGTGATCTCAAAACTCACCCAGCGGGAAGAGGAACTATCCACGATCATCTACTCCATGGAAGAGGGGCTTATTGTGATCAACCGGGACGGCAACATCATTCACTGGAATGAAAGCTTCAGGGACCTCTGCAGGGTCAGCGATATCCAGGATTCTCTGTACTGGGAAGTGATCCGGATCCCCAAGATCGAGGAAATGATCTCGGGAAGTTTTGAAAAAAGCAAACCGGTGTTCAGGGAGATCAAATACAACGGGAGGCACTATCTGGCAACCTTTTCCAAGATCTATGATACCGACCGGATGGTGATCACTTTCAAAGATATTTCAGAAATCAAGGAACTGGAATTGATGAAGAAGGATTTTGTGATGAACCTCACACACGAACTGAAAACACCGCTCACCGCCATTATGGGATTCATTGAGACCCTTGAGGATGAGGAGGACATCAAGAACCAGGAGTACATTAATATTATTAAACGGCATACGGATCGGATGAATATAATTGTTTCCGATCTCATGATGATCTCGGAACTGGAGGACGGTAAATCCAGCTTCGATTTCCATCCCACTGACCTTGCCGTGGTGCTGAACAATATCATCCGAATTTTCAGTGAGAAGATCAGCGATAAAGGGATCCGGATGAATATGGAAATAGATACAAAGCTCCCGAAGATCCAGGGAGAGGAATTCAAGCTGGAGCAGATGTTCATCAATCTTATTGACAACGCACACAAATACACGGAGAAAGGGGAGATCAACATCCGCCTATCTCACCTGAAGGATGCAAATAAGATCCGGATTGTGATCAACAACACCGGCTCCTATATCCCGGAGGATGCCCTTCCCCGCATTTTCGAACGGTTTTTTGTGGTGGACAAATCCCGTTCCAGGTCCCTGGGAGGAACCGGGCTGGGGCTTTCCATTGTAAAGCATGTCGTTCAGCTTCACGAAGCGGATATCTTCGTAGATTCGAATCCCGAAGAAGGGACCACATTCACTATAGACTTTCCCGTGGACGCCAGGGAGAGGAAAGAATGATTCTTAACGAAATATTAACAATCTTTTCATCGGGCATTAACCCAGTTGTCTGATAATTTTATATCAACAAAAGGAGGAAATATGAAAAGATTTGCGACTTTAATTATGGTTTTGGCTTTAACCTTCTCCGTTGCGCTGATGGGCGCAGAGAAGATCGTGATCGACGGTTCCACCACTGTGGGCCCCATTGCGAAAGCGTTTGCAGAATACTACATGGCTCTGAACAAAGAAGTGAACGTATCTGTTAGTGAGTCAGGAAGCGGCAACGGCGCGAAGAGTCTGCTGAATAAGAAATGTGACATTGCCGATATGTCCCGGTTCATGAAGGACAAAGAATTCAAGGCTGCCGTTGCCAACGGAATCGCTCCCGTGGCCCATGTGGTGGCACTGGACGGCCTGCCCATCCTGGTACACCCCAGCAACCCTTTGAGCGAACTGACCCTGAAACAGGTCAGAGATATCTTTAAGGGCGTGATCACCAACTGGAAAGAGGTTGGCGGCCCCGATAAAAAAATCGTGATGGTCAGCAGGGACACCAACTCCGGCACCTATGAAACCTTCAACAAGATGGTGATGAATAAGGAAAAAATTGCCAAGGAATGCGAATATGTGGGAAGCAACGGTGCAGTGAAAGGCCGGGTGCAGAGCACAAACAACGCTATCGGTTATGCCGGTCTCGGTTTTGTGGATAGAACCGTTAAAGCCCTGAAGATCAACGGTATTTATCCTTCCAAGAAGACTGTGACCTCCGGTAAATACCCCATCGCGCGGCCGCTGTTCATGTTCACCAATGGCTATCCGAAAATGGGAAGCCACCTGTACAACTTCATCCGGATCTATCTGTCAAAGAAAGGTCAGGAAATCGTGAAGAGAATCGGATTTGTTCCCGTAACTGCCTACTAATATTAAGAAAGTGGGAGCTCAAACAACAAACAGTATTTTAATTAGCAAGGGGACCAGCCGTATGCGTCGGCTGGTTTCCTTTTTAACCCGATCGGGGTTTTTTCTGGTAACCTCGATTTCCATCTTTGCCGTTTTTCTGATTATCCTTTATGTGGCCAAAGATGCCCTGCCCTACTTCCAGTTACGAGGCATCGGTGAGTTCTTCACCAGCATCAGATGGTATCCCGCATCGGAACCGCCGGAGTTCGGGGTTCTTCCCATTATCTTCGGTAGTATGCTGGTCACCTTTCTTTCCACGGCCATGTCGGTTCCGCTGGCCCTGTTTTCCGCATTCAGTTTATCCGATATTCTCCCTTTCTCTGTCCGGCAGATTGTAAAACCGGTCATTGAGATCATCGCCGCCATCCCCTCCGTGGCCTATGGATTTTTTGCACTGGTCATATTCGCTCCTTTTCTACAACAGAGTGGGGGACATCTTCTTGGAGTGGGGGTCTGGATGATTGGCGTTCCTGTCTTTGGTGTACTGATTATTATGATGGGACAGCTCATTCAGAACCGGTTTTTCGCCGAAGGTCCCAAATGGGCCGGAGCTGCCATCTACGGACTCATTGCCGTACCCGCATTATTACTTATTTATAAATTATCTGCGGCGCTGACACTAGTAAAAGTGCAGAGCGGCGCCAATGCTTTCAATGTGTCCGTTATTCTTGCCATTATGGCCCTTCCCACCATCGTCAGTGTCTCCGAGGATGCCTTGTTCGCGGCAGGCAGAGAGATACGTGAAGGCAGTTATGCCTTGGGAGCAACGCGGGCGGAAACCCTGCTGAAAGTGGTGGTCCCGGCGGTTAAATCGGGGATATTCGCCGCCGTCATCCTGGGGATCATGAGAGCCCTGGGTGAAACAATGGTGGTCTGGATGGCCTCGGGCAACGCTGCCCAGATACCGGACCCATGGTATAACATCATGGAACCCATACGAACCCTCACCGCCACCATTGCCGGAGATATGGGGGAGGCTGACCATGTCACCGGTTCAGCAAGGTACCATGTGCTTTTCGCCATGGCTTTGTTCCTGCTGGTATTCTCCTTTGTGGGCAACCTGATCTCTGAGTGGATCATGACCAGATCAAAGAAAAAGTGGGGGAAATAATGAACCTGAAATCGAGAAAACTACTGGATAAAACCTTCAGTGGGCTGGGGTTCTTCTCCATCGCTTTACTTACCTTGTCACTGGTTGTCATTCTGGCCCCCATATTTATCCGGGGCGCCGGCGCTTTCCTCTTCCGGGATACCGTGGAATTCAGGAAGTTCAACTCTGAGCAGCTGAACCGGGGAAGCAGGGAGAAGGTCAACAGGGATGTGGCAAAAGCGGCGGAGGCCAGGAGATATGTGTATGAGTTGCTTTCAAAATTTGAAGAGCAGGTGGAGGAGGAAGAGATCCCCGATGCCTACAAATACGGAGAATCACTGGAAGAAATTCAGAAGCAGGTAGAAGAGCTGCTGGGTCCGTCCCCCGGTGAGGAATCACCGGTGATGATGCGGGACCGTTACGGCGCCACCCGGTGGGACAAGGCGAAGGAATATCGCGACCGGATCCTATTTGCGGAAACCTGGGATTATTCCGATCCCGATAGTATGGGGAAAAAAGTGAAGGTCCCCAGAATTGATCAGTTCAGGGGAACCTCCCTGGAGCCCCTGTTCCCCTATCTCGAAGAGAACCTGGATCAGCTGATGATTCCGAAACTGACCTTCTACTGGCAGTTCTTCTTTGACAAGTCCTTTGATTCACACCTGTTCGGCGGCATCGGTCCTGAACTGCTGGGTACCTTATATCTGGTTCTGGGTACCATGATCTTTGCCATCCCCATTGGTATCATTGCAGCCATTTATCTGACGGAATTTGCCAAACCCGGCAAGGTGATCGATTTTATCAATATCTCCGTCAGCACACTGGCCGGGGTTCCCAGCATCGTTTTCGGACTGTTCGGCCTCGCCTTTTTCATCATGACAATGAAGGTGTCGGATTCGAAAAGTGTTCTTGCCGGATCGCTTACCCTGGCGCTTCTGGTACTGCCCACCATAATCCGGGCATCGGAAGAGGCGCTGAAGGCAGTGCCCCAAACCTACAAGGAGGCTTCTTTCAGCCTAGGGGCAGGAAAAGTATATACAATTTTTAAAGTGATATTACCTGCGGCACTTCCAGGGATTCTTACCGGTATCGTGATCAGCATGGGCCGGGCCGCCGGTGAAACGGCACCCATCATCTTTACCGCCGCGGTTAGTGTGGGGAATCCGCTGAAGCTGGCGGAAATCCTTTCCCAGCCCACACCTGCCCTTTCCTGGAACATCTACAATCTGGTAACGGAGCACGAGTCCGTGGAGGAAATCCGGCATGTTCAGTTCGGCATGGTGTTTGCACTGGTGCTGTTGGTACTTGTTCTGAATATGACGGCCATCATTCTAAGGGCGAAGATCAGTAAAAAATTGAGAGGATAACATGATTCAAAACGAATTAAATAAAACTACAACCACACTGAACAGGACCAGAAAAAGCACTTCCGGAATCCGGCCCCATATCCGGTCGGAAAAGTTCTCTGTGTTTTACAGTTCCACCGAAGCCATCAAACAGGTGGACTTGAATATCCCCGAAAAAAGCGTCACCGCCATTATCGGACCTTCGGGATGCGGGAAAAGTACATTCCTTCGGGCGGTGAACCGGATGAATGACCTGATCCCCTCCTGCCATACCAAAGGGAAGCTCTATTTCAACAATGAAGAGATCTACGGCCAGTATACGGATCCGGTATTGCTGAGAAAGCGGGTGGGAATGGTGTTCCAGAAACCCAACCCATTCCCCAAAACCATATTTGACAATGTGGCCTTCGGCCCTTCCCTCTCTACTACAAGAAAAAAAAGCGAGCTGTACAATATTGTGGAAGAGAGTCTTAAAAGGGCCGCGCTGTGGGATGAGGTTAAAGATCGGCTCAACCAGAACGCCCTGGGTCTCTCCGGGGGACAGCAGCAGCGGTTGTGTCTGGCCCGGGCCCTGGCGGTGGATCCTGAGATCCTGCTTATGGACGAACCCACCTCCGCCCTAGACCCCCGTGCAACGGAGAGGATCGAGCAGCTCATTGACGAACTAAATGGCCGGTATACCATCCTCATTGTTACACACAACATGCAGCAGGCGGCCAGAGTGTCCGATGATACAGCTTTTTTTTATGAAGGGGAACTGATAGAATTTGCACCCACGGGGGAGCTGTTCACCAAACCCAGGAAGAAAAAAACAGAGGAATACATAACCGGAAGGTTCGGTTAAGGAGTCAATTATGTCCATGCATCTTGAAAAGGCGGTAAAAAAGCTGACAGGGGAACTGATCTTCCTCAGTGCCCAGGTGGAAGAAAGCGTAAAACTGTCCATTAAGTCCCTGGTGGAAAGGGATGTGGAACTGGCAAATACCGTGATCCGGAATGATGAGATCATTGATCAGAAAGAGATCGATATTGAAGAAGAGTGTCTTAAAATATTTGCTCTCCATCAGCCCGTGGCCATCGATCTGAGACAGTTGGTGATGATCATGAAGGTGAACAATGACCTGGAACGGATCGGAGACCTGGCCCAGAATATCAGCAAAAGCGTGATCCGGATTCTCGACTCATCCGTCATCGTAGAGGGATTCAATATCGATCATATCTGCAACTCTGTGCAGTCCATGGTGAAGATGAGTATTGACTCCATTTCTTCTGTAAATATTGACATGGCGCGGGAGATCCTTCGCACTGATGATGTGGTGGACGAATTGAATGCAATACTCTATACCGAGATGATCGGAAGGATCAAAAAAGCCCCGGAGAATCTGGAGATCCTGATCCAGTACATCCATATTATTCGTCATCTGGAGAGGATCGCCGATCATACCACCAATATTGCTGAAGATATCATTTACATGATCAGCGGCGAGATTGTACGGCACCAAAATATTTGAAATTTTTGAAAGGTCTCATAACTGTTGGTCTGATCCCCGAATCTTGATCCAAAAAAAAAGGAAGTTTTTTGCAAAAAATGCTGGATAAATTGAGTAGAAGGAGATGAAAAAAATATATGACAAATGGTGCCATATGGGTGCCGTTTGTGGCTTTGGAGGGGTTGATTTAGGGTGGATTAAACTCCTTAATACTGATTTTACGAAATACTGAAAACAGCCTGCAGGAGTAGACTATAAGGGCGTTTCGGGCGTTTTCAATGCCTGAGGAAAATAAGACTGGCCTACCTTCTAATCAGTAGGTTGGGCGTTCGAGTCGCTCCGGGTGCGTTTTTTTATTCAGAAAATGAGCAATCCGCCGTTAGCCCCTTGTATATTAAGTTATTAAATTAGTTTTATTAATTTAATAGCTTGAGGCCGTCGATAATATCGTTCACCCCTTGAGGTATATAGCCTCGAATGTAGCATGAAATTATCGGCGGTACGATAAGTACGATCAAGTGAAGATGGTTCGGCATGATCACGAAAGTGTCAATGTGAATTTCATCCCTGGTTTCCAGGGATTCTTCCAATACAGAAAGTGCCTGCCCCTGTTTGATTTCTTTTCCAGGCACCGGGGTTTTTTAAAATAATAAAGGAAAAGATTTGGCCATAATGTGGAATAAATAGAGCCGGATTAAATGCCCGGATAATCGCTTGAAAAAAAAAAAATTTCTTCTTATGATATGAGATTAAAAAATCGTACTTTTATTATTATTAGGGGACAACATGACGAAAAAACTCTCTTTCCTTTTTATTCCGGTGGTAGTTTTTATTTGCGTTGGGTTCCATGCGTCCGGTGATACTGCGGGGGGACCGGGCTTCTTTGAAATGACCCCGGGTGATGCCGTTGCGTACGGTCCCGGTCTTGCAGCCGGCGGCGTGCCGGGGACTGATGAACAAACCCAACAGGACCTGGATGAGGCGTACCGAAGGCTTGATGCTCTCGTGGAATCGATCCGGAACTATGCCAAGAACCGGCATTCCCTGAGCGAAGAGAGGGACCGTGTGGGAGCGATGGACCTGAAGAGACAGCTGGACTCCATCAATGATTTTATAAAATCGAAGCATCTTACCGGCTGGAGCGGATTAACATATAAGTATAAGGACGTGTCCCGCATCAATGATCAGTTCAACTACAACGAAACGTTTGCGGATATCCTGGATCTGAAAAAGGAAATCGAAAAGTTCAACAACGTCCGGAGCGGTTACAGTTTCGCCCAGGAAGACCGGGAAGTAAAACTGTTTGAAAACGAGTTTAAGAAGATCGAAAAGTTCGCCAAGGACATCTGCAACAAGTATGATGCCGAGGAGCATGTCGCTTATTATCTGGGCCAGGCCAGGGACCTTCTCAACAATTATATATCGCCCGTAAAAGCCGACACGTTGAGGGCGCTGGAGGATCTGGACCGGCGCATACTCGAGTTCAACAAAATCAAGCACACCTATCCGGAAGGGCAGAGAAAAAACACAGAGACAATCTTCGAGAACTTTATAAAGGAGAAAGAGGCGGTTGCGAAGGACAGGCGGTTTGACAATGATAGGGATTTCAAGGACCTGGTGAAACGGTTAAGGGAACACCTGAAGGACGACCGTACGCCGATGAATTCGGACATGGACGCTCTGAACGCAGCGTATAACAGAATGGGCAAACCGCTCTCCGTTGCCGATATTAATACGATGAAAAATGAGATCGGGGGATTCCTGTCGAAGTACGGAAACGCCCTGAAACAGAGCGCCAACCGGGACGTTAAAAATAAATTTGATTCGCTCTGCGATAAAGTCCGACGGGCGATGATCGAGGAAATCGGCATCGAAAAGAGCTACAAACAGATAAAGACCGCTATTACCTCGTTTGAAGCCAACTACAAGTCCCGCCCCGCAGACCAGTGCAGGAAAGCTATTGATGAAATCCAGAACATGATCGACAACTTCAAGAAGGTTTTTAAAAACACATCGACCCAGAACTTCGCCAGTTGGTTCACCGGAGAATGGATCCATGGCGACGATTATACGGCCTACCGGTCCGACATCGACCTGATTGAAAAAAGATTAAAAGATTACAGGAAAGAGCTCGATACGGGGAAACCGTCCGGTCAGCCCCTGCAGAACATTCCCACCGCGGCCGAGCTCGACCGGGAACTGGAGTCCGTGAAACAACTCCTTGAAAAGGCCATTAGCAATGTCGCGAAGAGCAGGAATGCCCAGGCGGGTAACCAACTGAAGAATGCGGCCTCCAAACTCGCCAAGTTCAAGAACAGCAACATGAAGAAAATCGAGGACGATTACCGGCAGATGATGCAGAACCCCATGCAAATCACGATGCTCGAACGCGATCCCTATTTCTACGGCAGGCTCAAGGAGAAGTTTGATGATTATCAGCGGATGACGGATAAGGTTGCCGCGCTTGTCGCAGGCGAAGCCGTCATGATCGAGGGGATCCGGGACAATATGAGCGAATATGAACGGAGTGTCCGGTGGCAGCAGAACATGAACGGGCGCCAGAAGGTGTTGACCGAAATCAAGCGGCTCATACAGGCTTTTAAGGACGCCTACAACAAGAGCTGGGACAAGGACCTTGAACTGGTGACCAAACTGAAGTTTTCCCAACTGAAAGATGTGTACGACAAATATAAAGACGAGATCAACCAGATCAACCGGAAGATCGACATGTACTGGAACGAAACCCATCAGGGCGGCATGACTCCCCAGGAGGCCTTCAACCTGTTGAAGCGGGAGTTCACAACATACGAATCACAGATAAGAAACAAAAAATCGAAACAGGAGATGCTGACCGCTGTCGAGCGTCTGGACACATTCACGAAGAACTTCAAAAATAGTTATAAGAACATTTTAAAACTCCAGGAATACAGCCAGACCGCGAGAGAACTTGACCGGCTGGAGCAGATGGTCAAAGATTACCGTGATGAGGCCCGGTCCATGGGCGATGTGCCGGTGCTTAATACCTATACACCCCAGCAGCAGGCTGTGAGGAACCAGCTGATCAGCGACATCAACAAGACGTATACCGATACAAACAGATATAAGGAAAAGAAGGACACCATGTCGGAACCCGATAAAAAACTATACAGGGACATGATGGACAGAAAATTCTCGGAACTGGAGCAGCTGCTGAAAATGAGCCCCTTCAAAGACGATAAAGAGGTCAAGGATGGCCTCAAGGCCGCCCGGGACTACTGGAACAAAATAAAATAGTCAAACGTTTCCGGACTGCGCGTACTGAAAAGGGATCACAGAAGTCCATTTGTCTCAGTATCATCAATGCTGGCGAATTCTTCTTGACTTCCACCAGTTACTGGGAGAATTTCCAGGCAATTGGATACCATACCAATTATTCTATCAAATGCTTAAATAGAGTGTCTCAAAACTATTACTTTTAGACTTTTATTTAATGTTGGATGGAAAAATAGTCTTTTAATCAGTAGGTTGGGCGTTCGAGTCGCTCCGGGCCCTTTTTTTTATTCTCCTGTTATATAATCATTATCAGTGGCCTCGAAACATATTCTTTAATCTTAGTTTTTCCACAGGGTCCAAATAATCAAGTCGTTAAAACTGGTTAATAGTATTGTAAACTCCATTCAACTCACTTATACCTACAACGACTCTCATGCCTTGAGCTGAAAGTATGCACCAAGAGAAACTGTTTCGCATCAGTCGGCTCTCTGAAATTTTAGCTTAGATTTGAAAATAAAAAATAAATGAATTACCCTTTTTTCTTGTATTAGATATAGATACAATTTTACAGGGACGGATAGAGGTAAAAGTGTTTATAAGAGGATTTTCAGTATTCATTCTAATTGTTTGTGTACTCTTGTTAAATCAGTGTTCAAGTCAGAAGAAAATTTCTCCCGGCGAAGTTGAACTACTGAAATTGGCGCCGGTATTGATAATAGACTCTGTATCTTTGCAGGATGAGGGGGGGATATTTTTCTCTGACTTTGCCCGGGATCCGGATGGGGATATCTATCTCCTGGACGGGGACAGTGTGAGGGTATACCGTTTCGATAAGTCGGGAAAACTGCTAGAATCCTGCCTGAAGAAAGGGGAAGGGCCTGGAGAATTTCTGGGGTATCCCAGGCTGCAGCTGAGGAAGGATTATCTATGGGTGTCGGGCCAAAGGAAGATCGGAAAGTTCACAAAGGATGGAGTGTTTGTTGAGGAGTATAAACAAAAAAGTTTTTTCAGCGCTATCCATGTGGTGGATGAGAACCGTTTCCTGGGAACCAAGGAGAGGTTTTTCGATGACAAAAACGGGAAAACCGAATCCGTTAAAATCCTGGGGCTGTTTACTCTACAACATGAAAAATTGCTGTTTACCTATCTGGAAACAAGCAGCAACGGGAGGTTCTTTGTCCCCTCGGGGAAAATGAGGATTTCGGTGATCCCCGGAGGAGGGCTGGTCCCGGACCTGAAGTTCGGTTTCAACCCGGCAAAGGATGAAGTGGTATTTGCAGATACGAAATTTCACAAAGTATTTATCATGAAACTCAATGGGAATAATCAGAGTGAATTTTCCTTTAAATCAGAGAAAACAACGGTGCCGGATGAATTTAAACAGGGGATCATCCAATCTTTCGGGAAGGTTCAGGTAGACCTCAAGAAGAAAGTATTTGAGGCCCTGCCTGACTATTATTGCCCAATTAAGCAGATCAGAGTTCTTCCGGACAATAAAATATTGATAGAAAGTATGGGAAAGAGAGGGAAGCCGGTATTTCGTGTCTTTGATGAAAAGGGAAAAATGGTCAGGACTTTTCGGATAGATCCGGGATACAAATTCCATTCTCTGAAATTTTTCAGCAACCGTGTGGGGATGCTGGAAGACCGGGACGAGTCGTCAGTTTACCACGAATTTACATTTGAATTAAATTAGAAATTTTTGGTGCCAAATAGGTGCCAACTTTAAATTAGGAGGTTTTCTCTCCTTTAGTAAGTTTTTAAATTTTCCATGTAATTGTAATTCATTTTTAAACATGGAATGGGTTTGGAATCTCACAGACTGAACTCTCGAAAAGTGCTGAAATGCAGTACTGCAGGGTAAAAGCAGGATTCGGTAGAGTATTTCTGGTATCTTTTTATGTGGCACAGTTAGTTTTTGAAAATAGAATAAATAACAGAAAGAGTACTGATCAGGGTACATCCGGCAATTATCCAAGTAAGTCGAAGCATTGTATCAACTTTAATCGAGTCTACTTTCCTTTTGATTTCATTTCTAATATGAGAGTTATAAAAAACCATTTGGTCACTAGGCTTAATTTTCAGTGAGATGCTTTTGTTTTTCTCATGAAAATCAACTAGCTCTGATCTGAAGCCATTTATTGTACCACTCTTAGAGTTAACCCTTAACAAATTTTCAAAAACGAAAGCACCGTCCCTGACATAAGGTATGGCAGACCGGTGGATATAATTTTAGTTTTTTTTATTTTCAGTTTATTTCTAACAAAATTATACTATTATTTTTATAAGCACATTGGAAGGGAATTAAAGCAATATCAATTATAGCCTAATTTTATTCCGAATAGAGCTAATAAGGGAGGAAAATACATGAGTGAATCAAAAAAAAACCCCGAAAACGGTAAACAAAATATTCACATGACGGGTAGGGGTACGTCAAATCAGGACTGGTGGCCGAACCAGTTAAATCTCAAAATTCTCCATCAGCGCTCCCCATTGTCCGATCCCATGGGGAAAGATTTCAACTATGCGGAAGAGTTTAAGAAACTTGACCTGGAAGCTATTAAGAAGGACCTGTATGCGCTGATGACCGATTCTCAGGATTGGTGGCCGGCGGATTGGGGTCACTATGGAGGTCTTTTCATCCGAATGGCATGGCACAGTGCTGGGACCTATCGGATGGGCGATGGACGAGGCGGGGCTGGGTCCGGTAATCAACGACTCGCACCCTTGAACAGCTGGCCTGACAATGTAAATCTCGATAAGGCCCGCCGGCTTCTCTGGCCCATCAAAAAGAAATACGGCAATAAAATCTCCTGGGCAGACCTGATGATCCTTGCAGGAAATTGTGCACTTGAGTCAATGGGATTTAAAACCTTCGGTTTTGCCGGTGGACGTGAGGATATATGGGAACCCGAAGAGGACGTTTACTGGGGAACTGAAACTGAATGGCTGGGTGATAATCGCTATAAAGGTGAAAGGGATTTGGAAAATCCCCTTGCTGCAGTGCAGATGGGGCTGATTTATGTGAACCCGGAGGGCCCTAACGGTGAACCCGATGCTGTTGCTTCCGGTCATGACGTCCGGGAAACTTTCGCGCGAATGGCTATGAATGATGAAGAGACAGTTGCACTTGTTGCAGGCGGGCATACCTTCGGCAAGTGTCATGGTGCAGGTGATCCGAAGCATGTGGGACCCGAACCTGAAGCTGCAGATATTGAAGAGCAGGGTCTCGGCTGGAAAAGCAGTTTTAAAAGCGGCAAGGGAGATGATACGATCAGCAGTGGAATTGAGGGCGCATGGACTCCTAAACCAACACAGTGGGATATGGGTTATTTCGATATGCTGTTCAATTATGATTGGAATCTGGAGAAAAGTCCGGCAGGTGCATGGCAATGGGTTCCGGTAAGTCCGGATAAGGAACATCTTGCACCGGCAGCTCATGATCCGTCAAAGATGGTTCCGACGATCATGACCACAGCAGACCTCTCTCTCAGGATGGATCCTATCTATAAACCGATTGCAAAAAGGTTCCAGAAGAATCCGGAAGAATTTGCTGATGCCTTCGCCCGTGCTTGGTTTAAACTGACTCACCGTGACATGGGACCGAGATCCCGCTATCTAGGTCATGAGGTCCCTGCTGAAGAACTGATCTGGCAGGATCCCGTACCCGCAGTTGACCATGAACTGATCGATACTAAAGATATCGATGAACTCAAGGAAAAGACCCTTGTTTCCGGTCTCTCCATCTCTGAACTGGTCTATACGGCCTGGTCCTCCGCCTCCACTTTCAGAGGCTCGGACAAACGTGGCGGGGCAAACGGTGCACGTATCCGTCTGGTACCTCAGAGGGATTGGGAGGTTAACCAGCCAAACCAACTGGCCAAAGTGCTTGATACTCTCGGGGGAATTCAGAAGACATTTAATGATAAACAGACGGGTGGCAAGAAAGTTTCAATTGCTGACCTGATCGTCCTCGGAGGCTGTGCGGCTGTTGAGAAAGCTGCAAAAAATGGAGGTTTCGATGTGAAGGTCCCATTCACCCCCGGGCGTACAGATGCATCCCGGGAACAGACCGATGTGGAATCTTTTTCTGTGCTCGAACCAAAAGCGGATGGTTTCCGGAACTATCTTAAATCCGACTTCGGTGTAATGGCAGAGGAACTTCTGATAGATAAAGCTCAATTGCTGACACTGACAGCGCCCGAGATGACGGTGCTGGTAGGTGGTTTACGTGCGTTAAATGCAAACTTCGGGCAGTCTGAGCATGGTGTTTTCACTGATAGTCCTGAGGTGCTCAGTAACGATTTTTTCGTGAACCTGCTTGATATGAAAACCGAATGGAAGGCAACTTCGGAAGCAAAAGATGTATTTGAGGGATTTGATCGGACAACAGGCAAAAAGAAGTGGAGCGGCACCCGTGTAGATCTTGTTTTTGGATCAAATTCCCAGTTAAGGGCACTTGCGGAGGTCTATGCCCAGGAGGACTCGAAGACAAAGTTCGTGCAGGATTTTGCCGCAGCCTGGAACAAGGTGATGAACGCCGACCGTTTCGATCTTGGCTGATCAGTGGTTAGGTCAATTTTTTGCATGACTCATCAATAGTCTGAACATAGTTTAATTTAGCAGCCGGGCAGTCTGCCCGGCCGCTTAATTTCCAGATCGATGTCTACTTATTTTGTTTGGGGCTTTTATAAAAATCCTCCAGGAGCGGGAACAGCTGGTCCGGCGTTTCGATAAAGGGATAGTGGGCGCAGTTCTTCAGGATAATCAGTTCAGAGTCCCTGATACTCTTTTGGATCCTTTTTGAAGATTCCATGGGAATGAAATCCTCTAATCCGTGAATGATCAGAGTGGGGCACTCGATTCGGGGCAGCAGGTCGAAGATATCATATTTAAAGAATATCTGCCGTGAAAGCTGGTTTATCATCAGCATATTTTTGGCTGTATTTTCTGTGAATGGCACGGCAAAAACTGCATCCAGAAACTTCGGGTCGGATACCGAATACTTTTCAGCTATACGGAAGAACTTCCCGACAATCTCAGGATTTGCTTTCAGGAACTCGCCGGAACCCATAAGTTCACCCAGAGCGGCTGTGTCCTCTTTTGTATAACGGGTCTGCTTATTGATTATAGCTCTCATCATCAATTCTGAACTGGCGGGTGCTGAGTTCATTAGCACCAGGGATTTTATGTGTTCCGGGTATTTGACTGCATAGTGCATGGCCAGGAAACCGCCGAAAGAGTGCCCCATGAGGTTGACTTTCTCCAGTTTATAAAATTTCCGGATACCCTCGATGTCTTCAATCAGGTTCCTCAGGGTATAGGTGTCGGCAGTGACGGGCATCCAGGATTTCCCGTTTCCTCTCTGATCGAAAAATATAAGTTTACGGTTCTTTGCAAGTTTTTTCATGTGGGGAAGAAAATAGTCATGGAACAATCCCGGCCCCCCGTGTAGAATGATAACCGGTTCACCCTGCCCGATCTCTTTTACAAACAATTTGACCCCGTTTATATCCAGTAATCGGCCGTTATTTATATCATTGATTTCAGTGAAGGCTGTAATTGAAAAGAAAAGCAAAATAATTAAAAAGATTTTTTTTGACATTTTTTCTCCTTGAAAAACGAATCCTGTTTTTCTTTATACGGATTATTGGTGTTTAAAAGTTTTTTTCATAAGTATTAATCCGAATTACTATTATCAGGTTTACTGCGAGAGAATTCCTTCCTGAGATTAAATAATTTTTTTTTAGTTCACATTTGCTGTCTGAAAAATGTATAATTCCTATTTGTTAAAGGTTAAATAATTAGGGGGGTTCATGAAAAAATTTTTTATTCTGATTGTTGTTTTATTTTATGCCGTCTCTCTTGCTCCAGCGGAAGAGGGGATGTGGATGTTATCTCAACTTAAAATGCTTGATCTTAAAGCAAAAGGGATCAAGATCAATATTTCTGACATTTATGATCCGGTTAAACCGGGTATTTCAGATGCAATAGTGTTATTGGGAGGGGGCACTTCAGAACTGATTTCACCGAACGGTTTGATGCTGACAAATCATCACGTTGCTTTCGGTGCTGTACAGAGAGCTTCAACTGAAGGTACCGACTATATTACGAATGGATTCCTTGCCAAAACATTAAAAGAGGAGATAGTTGCTCCCGGATATTCAGCTCTGATAATGCAGAAAATGACTGATATAACAGGCAGATTTGTGAAATATCAAAAGATCAAGGATCCGGTCAAAAGAGAAAAAGCTATAGATAGAAAGATCCAGGAGATCACTGAAGGGATAGAAAAGGGTGGAACTGATATCAAAGCTATTGTTGCAAAGATGTATAACGGGAAAGAATACATCCTTTATGTTTATAAAAGATTTGATGATGTCAGAGTTGTTTATGTTCCACCTTCAGCTATCGGCAATTATGGTGGTGATATCGATAACTGGATGTGGCCCCGTCATACAGGAGATTTTTCATTCATGCGGATATACATGGCTCCTGACGGGACAGGAAGGAAATTCCATAAAGATAATGTCCCTTATAAACCAAAATACTGGCTGAAAGTGGCCAAAGAGGGACTTGGTGATGGAGATCAGACTTTTATAGTCGGGTATCCCGGCAGCACAGTAAGATACAGATCTTCATTCTCAGCTGAATGGAACCTGAAATATTCCTACCCCGACAGTATAAAATATTATGGTGAAGTGATAGAACTCCTTGAATCTTTCTGGAAAGATTCCCAGATCGCAAAGGCGAAAGTTGCAGGAATGCATAAGGGTTTGAACAATGGGATGAAGTATTACCAGGGGGTTGTCGAAGGTATGACAAAAACCGGGTTTTTGGACCAGAAATTAAATTTCGAAAAAGATTTCACTGCCTTTATAGACAGTAAAAAACTCTTAAAAACAAAATACGGAGATATCCTGCCTTCTATAGAAGCTGAGTATAAAAAACTTGCCGATAACAGGAAGAGAGATTCCGCAATGGGTTATTCCATGCGCCTGAGCGGTACTGTTTTCGGTATGGCAAGGAATGCGTACTTTACTGTGAAAGAGAGGGAAAAGCCGTTAAAGAAAAGAGATCCTTACTTTTCAGAAAAAGATATAGAAAGAATGGTAAGCAGGCTTAAATACAGTTACATGTCTTTCTATGAACCAGCCGACAAGGCGTTATTCATAAAAGCGATGAACTATGTCAATCTTCTGAAGGGAGAGGAAAGGATAAAAGGATTTGAATACATATTAGATAACAAGAAGCATAGCCTTGAACAGTTTGCTGACAATGCTTACAAGAATACAAAGCTGAAAGATCCCGAATATGTAAAATCACTTTTTTTTAAATCCTCAAAGGAACTTGAAGCCCTTAATGACCCTTTTATTAATATTGCCAAGAGTGTTTATGAAGAGTATGAAGCATATAAGAAAAGCGGAGAAAAATTCGGTGCAACTGTATCAGGACTTCGTAAAAGATATATTGCAGCTCTATATGACTGGAAAGGGAGCGGACTTTATCCTGATGCGAACGGGACGATAAGATTTTCCTATGGAAAAGTAAAAGGGTATTGCCCGAAGGATGCGGTTTTGTACAAACCCTTTACCTTTATAAAGGGGATGTTAGAGAAAGATACGGGAAAGGAGCCTTTCGATATGCCGGCCGGAGTGAAAGAATTATATTCAGCAAAAGATTTCGGAAAATGGGCATTTCCGGGAAAAGAAGATGTGCCGATCGCATTCCTGCATACAGTGGACAGCACTGGTGGAAATTCGGGAAGTCCTGTTATGAATTCAAATGGTGAACTTGTCGGGATACTTTTTGACGGTAACTATGAATCCATGACCGGTGACTGGCAGTATGAACCATCTATCCAGAGATCTATTTCCGTTGATATCAGATTCGTGATGTTTATCACTGAAAAACTGGGGAAAGCTGACAATATTTTGAAAGAATTAGGATTAAAATAGATCTTAAACAGACAGGACCTCCCTTATCAGGGAGGCCCTGTATTTTACTTTATAGATATAAAAGGCAATCTCTTACTGAGTTTTTATTCCTCTTTTAACACTTCTCTTTTTTGTCCTTTTTCCTTCCTAATATACCGCCGCTTAAGAACAATCCGGCGGCAAGTACGAATCCGAAGTTGTACCAGAAACCGCTGTTATGGACCTCATAAAAAGAAACCTTGTTTGTGAATATGGAAATTATAAATGTTACAGGTGCGATGAAACCGTGCCACAAACCTTTCCAGAACCCTGCAACCTTTCCTTCATCATCTGCTTTCTTTGTCATCGGGTTGGGCCCTGCCAGACATGCGGTCATAGAGAATATCAGTATAAATAAAAATGTGTAAATAAATATTTTTTTCATTCTTCCTCCCGGAATGTTTTAAAATGTGCCATATTTTATTCTAATATCAATGATTGCTGAAATCATCTAAATTATGAAAAATCTTCAATAACCGGAAAAGTTTTATCTATGTTTTGATAAAAAGATAATAGGGATTTTTTTTATTTAACGGTGAAAACAGGGGGCTTAACGCCCCCCTTTATCGTTCTATTTGATACTTCTGCTGAAAAATGGTTCTACCTGAAAATATTCATTGAAGTTATATTTGTTCAGTATAATGTAGACATTTCCTTCAGGATCAACAGTCATGAACTCGGCAATCAGTCTGGGATCGGTAGAGAATCTAACCGGAGCTGTCCAGTTGAATCCCCCGTCGATCGATCTGGTAAAGTAGGTAGTGGTTGTCTCTGAATCAATGCTGGTGTTGGATACAGCAATACCATAACTCATCCCCTGCTCATTGACGATCAGATTCAGATTGCCCGCCTTATCGGTCTTTATGTTAAAGTTCATGGTGAAATAATAGTCATCGGCGGTGAAATCAAGTACATTTGTCTCCCCACTCCAATTATTTCCCCCATCTTCCGAGTGCTTCATTCTAAGGTGAAATGTCGGTGGGATTACTGTTTTCGGTCTATCGGGATTAATTGTTTCAGGGGGTAATCCTTCAGATATTCTTTTGATGATCTCTCTTTTCCTCATGTCAATATTGGCCATCATGCTCAGG
Source organism: uncultured bacterium (assembly GCA_942492175.1). Classification (GTDB taxonomy): domain Bacteria; phylum Acidobacteriota; class Aminicenantia; order UBA2199; family UBA2199; genus UBA647. The sequence goes on along the minus strand of CALODR010000006.1, from coordinate 46,340 downwards.
TTGACCTTGCCGGTCTGTTTGTATATCCAGAAAATATTAAATTTATTTCCTGATCCTTTATAGACGATCTGTGGGTAATAAGATCTTCCGGCCCCGTTGGATAGCATGATCGGCTCGGACCATGTGATCCCGTTATCAACTGACCTTGATGTATAGATGTCGACATAAAATTCCCATGAAGCTTTTCTCTGGGCCCTTGCATAAACAAGGTGAAGCGTTCCGTCTTCAGATATCATGGACTCGATCCATCCGACATAGCCCAGGTCTTTTAATTTAACCGGCTCGGCCCATGTGATTCCGTTATCATCCGAAAAAGTATAGACAAGAAACTCATCATAATTCATTGTCCAGACAGTCCAAAAGACAAAGATTTTGTCTCCCCTTATTGCGGCCTTGTGTTCGAGATAACTCTGCAAAATACTATTGTCTTTTCCTGCGATATTGACAGGTTCGCTCCAGGTTTGGGCATCTTTATTTTTTCTTTTATAAAATATACCTGATGTACTTTGTGCCCAATTATGATAAATGAAATGAGTATTACCGTAATCATCAACAAACAGATTCTCGTTATACTGTTCAGAGCTTCTGACATAGTTTTCAGGTTCGCTCCAGGTATCCCCTTTGTTATCCGAAATTGAGATATAGTTTGAGAATTTAACATTGTATTTGTTTACTTCGGCATTAGTAATGTTCAATAAAAGGTTCTCATCGTTGTCAAATATCAGGGGGCCAGCCCAGCCATTGGATATGGAATTGAAAATTCTGAGCGGTGTTTCAAACTCAAAATTTTCCTTCAGGGTAAAATTTACCGGGGAAGAGCTTCCTCCTCCGGGGGCAGGGTTTCTTACTGCTACGGATACCGGCTTCTCCATATTTTTGATCTCATCAACATTGGCCGTGTTGCTGACAATATCCATCATGGTGTCTTCAGGGCTGATCGTGCATGAAAGCTGGGTCGGGCTGATGAAGGTGGTGGACTTGTCCTTCCCGTCAAAAACGATCACTGAACTCTCCACGAAATCCTGGCCGTTCACGGTCATTGTGAATTCCGGAAGGTGGGCTACAATTGAAGCTGGTGAGACCGACAGGGCCTGCGGAACCGGATTCTCCTCTTCTGTTGTACAATGAAACAGTGTAAAACTTAATATAAGAATTATTATTGTTATTTTTAATTTACTCATTTTTTCTCCATGGAGTTATTTTACAATTATTTGCATTTAAATGCAACCAAAAAGGTAGCATTTAAATGAGCCCATTCAAAATCTCCCTGATATATTTTTATTGCCTCAACTACAATTATGTATTCAAAACTAATAATTCAAATAAAAAAAATATTTTTTCTTATTATCATTACAAAGTTATTACAATGGAATTAATGTCAGTGGCTTTTGTTTTCTCAAATTCGCAGAGGCGGATCTCTTCGAGTGATGAATTCTTTTCCATGAATTCATATATTGCTCCGGTAATTATCTTTATGGCCGGTTCCAGGGGATAACCGAAAATTCCGGTTGATATGGAAGGCATGGAAATGGATTTAATTTTCAGTTCCGACGCTGTGTTGAGTGCGGAACGGACAGATGAAGCAAGCAGTTCCGGTTCTCCACCGTCACCTCCCCTGTATATCGGGCCGACAGTGTGGATTATATATTTGCAGGGAAGTTTCCCCGCTCCGGTATATGTTGCTGATCCGGTTTTTATCGGTGCCTTCTCATGACTCTCTTTTTGTATCTTTTCCCCTCCGGCCCTTGAAATGAGCCCAGCAACTCCTCCGCCATGGAGCAATTGTTCATTGGCGGGATTAACTATCGCCTCCACCGGTTCCTCAATTATGGACCCGAGGACCAGTCTGAATATTTTTTTATTTATCTCTTTTTCAAATAATATCATTTGAGTTTTCCTCTGATTTGGATTATTCCTTCTTTAAAAATATTTATCAATCCTGTTTACTATTATAAGATATTAAAAATGGTGATTTTGAGATTTGAGGGAATTGGGATAAAATAGATACTTGAATTTTAATCAGAGGGAAAAAATGAAAATTAAAAATTTAAAAAATAAAGGTTTTTCGAGGCTGTCTGTATTTGTAATTATAGTTATTCTGGTTTCTGTCTTTTTCCTGGTCTCATGTTCCGGATCTGAAGATAATAATGCACCAGTAAAAACCGAAGACGCCAAAGAGGGGAAAAAAGATATTTCAGATTCTTCAAGGGAATTCGCCGGAAACATTACTCAAACCACTTGTCTTGAATGTCATCCTGAAGTTAAGGATGGCGGATTTAATATAGACTTTAAAAAAGTTACAACCTCAAGTGTTGCCCACAGCAAAAATATTGATGAGGAAAACAAGGCAACCGGAGAATCCGGAAAATAACAGAGTATCAGAGCTTCTCTACATGGAGTTCCCACTCCTCTTCATCCTCATTTTCAATAACATAGTACAAGTTCCCGTTATCAATGCAGGATAATTTTCCGCCGGCAATAATAGAAAGGATACTTGTTTCGAATTTCCCAGGGATATAAATTGTTCTGAGAATTTTCCCCGTCATATCCATAACGATATACTCTTCTTTCCCTTTTTTTGTGTTATTGGTCCTTACATAAAGGGTTTTTCCCGAAACTTCCAAACCTTTAATTGCAGGAAAGTAATCAGGGAAGTTCATGGTGATAAATTTTTTCATCTCAGCCCATCCACCCATCCTGCTGGCTTGTGTTCTGGTCTGCGGGTCATCCCTTAACATTGCTTCCAGTATCTCTCTGTCTTTTGATGTCATCTCTCTTTTTGGAAGATCTTTTTTGATGCTGTAAAGTTTATTTCCATTCAGATCATATACATCAATTAAAAACCCTTTCGGACTTTTTTCGATAAAAATTTTTTTGTCTTCAACTGCAATGGATGTAAAATCGAGAGACATATCCAGAACGATTCCCGGTGACCCCTCTTGCTGCATCCATTTCTGCCGATGCAATTCCTTCAGCTTTTTCATTTCCGAGTTATATAAAGCAATTGACATATATCGAGTCTGCCCGTCTTTTGATTGAACAAATTCTTTTGCAACTAAATTTTCCCCTGCCGGGATAAGCTGAAAAACTGCCTGAGTTGTCCTAAACTCTCTGATGAACTCTCCGTTCATGGAAAATATGATGGCTTTTCCTATTCCTGTGACAAAGAGCTTGTTATTCTGTACTGTGATCTTGTTGGGGAAATGCTGGATCTCAATAAGTTCGCCCGGCCCTTCCCCTTTTTTGCCGAAAGTTTTTAATAATTTCTGATCGCTCAGTGAAAATATTGAAAATTTTGTCCCTTCGCTTATAAAAAATTTATCCCCCTTTACCACCAGCATCTGAGGTTTCAATACATCCGGCAGTGTCCCGATCAGTTTCGGGAAGGCCAGTGATGTAAACAGAACAATAAATATAACAAGGTTAAATATTTTCATAAACAGCTTCCTTTGCCCGGCTTTTCTTATTAATACAATTCTTACTTTGTTTTTTGTTATGCAGTTTCTGACATGAACGGATATTTAAAATCTTTTGGCGGATTCACGTGCTTGAAGTTCTCGGGCTTACCCATCTTGGTTGACTTAAAGTGAGCGTCTGATGATTAAAATTAATTTTTGATATATCCCTTCCTGAATCTGTTCTTTATGTTTTTTACAATATTTTTCTCTTTTTTCTCTTTTTTGATATGGGTATTACAAGATCCGCCGCAATCACACTGGGGGCCGCAATTTGTGCAGAGCACTGTGTTTTCATCTTTTTCTCTTCCGCAAATTTCACATATCATATTTATCTCCAGATGGCTAATATATGTTAAATATTAACCATAATTTTTCAAATCGAAATATTCTATAATAATAGAACGAAAATATCAAGAACAAAAAGTATTTTGCATGGTTAACAAATTCTTGCAAAGTTCGTATAATATTTGAGCAAAAAAGATTTATGGGAGTATGAAATGAATAATTTAAAAACAGTAATATTATTAGGATCGTTGACCGGTATTTTTCTTCTGATCGGAGGGATGGCAGGCGGTGAGAGCGGGATGCTGATCGCTTTTATCTTTGCAGCTGTAATGAATGTCGGGGCTTACTGGTTCTCTGATAAAATCGTTTTAAGAACTTACAGAGCTGAAGAGCTTTCTGAAAAAGATTTCCCGCATATTTACAGAATGATAAGCCGGCTCACCTCAAAAGCAGAGATCCCAATGCCCAGGGTTTACATACTCAATCAGGATTCACCCAATGCTTTTGCCACGGGAAGAAACCCGGCTAATTCAGCAATAGCATTATCAAGGGGGATTATTGACCTTATGAGCGATAATGAAATTGAGGGGGTTATAGCTCATGAACTTACACATATAATAAACAGAGATACTCTGATCTCGACGGTGGCTGCAACAATTTCCGGTGCAATAATGTTTCTTGCTTACCAGATGAGATGGTTTGCCATCCTCGGCGGAGGAAGAGATGATGATGATAATGGTGGGATACTCGGGTTGATATTGATGGCAGTCCTTGCTCCTCTTGCCGCCACCATTATACAGATGGCTATATCGCGCTCAAGAGAGTTCAAAGCGGACAGCGGTGCTGCGCATCTTACCCATAACCCTGAGGGGCTTGCTTCCGGGCTGCAGAAATTAGGCCAGTATTCCAAAAGGATCCCGATGAAGGCGACTAAACAGACCGCTCATATGTTCATTGTAAATCCGTTCTCGGGGAAGAGCCTGCTTAAAATTTTCTCAACTCACCCGCCTATAGAGGAGAGAGTAGCAAGATTGAGAGCGATGCAGTTTTAAAATTCAGGAGTAAGAAGTCGGGAGACATTACTAATAAGATAACACCAATTGACCTCTGCGAATCAACTTTTAATCACTTAAATACTTTTTTCGTCTTACTAGTTCTTTTATATTCTTTTCCACATAGAGGGAACTCCCGTCTGGATTAATTTCTGAATAGTAAAGAGCTGTGGAGTAGGTTCCTGGAGTTGGAGTGAAGATCTGGGAATCCTCTGTTTTTAATCCAAGAGATCTTATTTTCAATTTCATGTTTTTCACGTCTTCAAAAGTTTCTCCAGGGTGACCGATAATAAGGTAAGGGGACAACAGGATCTTTCTTTTCATTTTATTGTTTATTTTTGTAAACTCCTCCTTGAACTGATCAAGAGCGTTGAATCCGGGTTTTCTCATGATTTTAAGGATATGATCTTCTGTATGTTCTGGTGCTATTCTCAGGAATCTTCCTGTATGGTGTTCAAGTATATCAGAGAGAAGTTCCCGGTTCCCGGTCAGGTTGTCAAATCTGACCCCTGATCCGATGAAGATATTCTTTATTCCTCTGATGTTCCTGAGCTTCCTCAATAGTTTAAGGTAGTAGTCACCTCTTTTTAATGAGGGGCAGTTTCCCGGGGACATACATGAATTTTTTATACAGCCTGTGACGGAACATCCGTATCCGTACATCTCGGCGGACGGTCCCCCCACATCAGTTATTACACCCTTCCATTCTTTGTGATTCATTAGCGAATTGACTTCATTTAATATAGAATGTACAGATCTTGAAATAATTTTCTTCCCTTCGTTCAAAGTGATCGAACAAAACGAGCAACCTCCTCCGCATCCTCTGTGAGAAGTTATGGAGAAGAGGTTCATCCTCAATGCAGGTGAATAAATTCCTCTCTCCGTGTGAGTCCTTGAATAATCATACGAATAAAATTTGTCAAGGTCATCCCCGGTGTAAATTTCAGAGGGGAAATTAACAATGTACCTGTCCCCGTTTTTCTGACATATTGTTTTCCGGGTTCCTATACCCTTCTCCTTTTGAAGGTAGGCCTTGAGAAGTGTTTTCTTATCTTCGATGATATCTTCAAGAGCAGGGAGTTCAACCCGGTCAGATATTTTTGTGACATTTTTTAAGATCTTTGAAGTACCCTTCAACTCAAGATCCCCGATCTTTTTTCCATCCCTGATACTCTCAGCTATTTTGAGGATCTGTTTTTCTCCGGGACCGGATACAAGCATATCTGCTCTGGAATCGAAGAGGATAGACCTGCGGATCTTATCTTTCTGGAAATCGTAATGTGCAAATTGTCTGAGAGAAGCTTCCACCCCTCCGATTATGACCGGAACATCACGGAAGTTTTCTCTTATCCTGTTGGCATATACGATCGTCGTGTTGTCAGGCCTGATCCGGTATTTAATAGACGGGGGATAACCCTCAAAAAAACCTTTCCCCTCTGTCTGATATTGATCTTCCATCCTCCTCTTCCTTGAAGAGGTATAATTGAGGACAACAGAATCTACCGGGCCGGATATTATTGCGAAAAAAAGATTCGGCCTCCCCAACACCGAGAATGATTCTTTCTTCTGCCAGAATGGTTTTTCGATCACCCCGACAGAGAACCCTCCCGATTCAAGGACTCTTTTCAGTATTCCTTCAGGAAAGGAGGGGTGATCAGAAAACGGATATGGAATCACGAAGATCACGTCATATTGTGACATGGGGGGATTCTATCAGATAAAGGAAAAAGTAAAAAGGCAAAAGCAAAAAGTATCCGCCCCCTTTTGATATTATTTCAAAGTATAATAGTTGTTTTTTTCCAGCTCGGTGATACGTTTTTCAAGCTCTTTAACTTTTTGTTTAAGGTTCGGGAGATTCCTTATATGGATCTCTTCTCTTATTGCTTTCATATGTTCCTTTGCCGGGTATCCCGATACAATGGTTCCGGGAGGGACATCTTTAGTGACTCCTGCCTGGCCTGCAACACCTGCTCCATCCCCGACCTTCAAGTGTTCCCCGAATCCTGCCTGACCCCCTATTTGTACACCTTTGCCGATCTCTGTTGAACCTGAAATTCCGGCCATTGATGCCATAACTGTCCATGAGCCGACTTTTACGTTATGTCCGATCTGGACAAGATTATCAAGCTTAACACCATCATCTATTTTTGTGATACCCATCACAGCTCTGTCTACACAGGTGTTTGACCCGATCTCAACATTATTGCCGATCACAACTTTGCCTATCTGTGGTATTTTGATCAGAGAGTTTTTGTGGGGATAAAAGCCGAACCCTTCACCACCGATCACTGCACCTCCATTAATGATGACATAATTTCCGATCGTTGTTCTGTCCATAATGGATACATTGGGATAAATAAGACACCCTGTTCCGATTGAAGAATCTTTAAGAATAGAAGTTCCGGCGCCGATTGTTGTATTGTCGCCGATGGTAACCCCATTGCCTATGAAAACAAAGGGAGCAATGGATACATCTTTTCCGATCACAGCATTTTTGCTTATAAAAGAGTGGGGACTTATCCCCGGGGATACCTCTTTTCCTGATCCAGGATCAAAAAGCTCGAGGACCTTAATAAAATAGTAATACGGTTCATCGACATAGATTGGCACAATATTATCAGGAGGAGTCAGACCTTCCGGCAATATAACTGCAGCCGCCTTGCATTCTTCCAGTTTTTTCAGGAATTTATCACCGGTAATAAAGGTAATATCCTTTTTTGTTGCTGTTTCAACCGGAGCAACTCCGCTTATGATTATCCCCCCTTTTCCCTCCGGGATAACCGCACCTATTTTTTCAGACAATTCGGATAACCTGATCTCCATATTTCCTCCGTTATTTAAAAATTCTATTAGAAATAGTGTCATCATGCAAGATTGTTTATTCAATTTAAAGGTATTTTTTATATTATTGACACTGTGCAATTCCGAATGTAGAATAGAATCGGGATGGTGAATTTATGAAATTTTTATTATCCGGGGATAAAACAAATGCAATTATTATCATTTAATTTTTTCTATTTTGTAAGTGCGGTTTTTTTTGTTTATCTTATTGCTCCCGATAAATTCAGATGGGTTGTTTTACTTGGTGCAGGGTACTATTTTTACTGGACTATAAACCCCTTATTTCTCCTTTTTCTTATTGTACCGACAATAATAGTATATATTGCCGGTGTAGCTCTTAAGAGCGGAAGAAATAAACTTGTTGTTACTGCAAGGCATATTGATCCCTTTTGGACTCCTTTTCACTTTTAAATATCTGAATCTGTTTCTGGGGACCTTCATCCCTATGTTTTCCGGTTCAGAATTTGACCCACTGAATCTGGTTTTTCCCGTCGGTATTTCATTCTATTCATTCAGGATGATAAGTTATCTTGTCGATGTGTATAGAGAAAAAATAGTCCCGGAGACACATATAGGACATTTTGCTTTATACATTTCCTTTCTGCCGCAATTGCTTGCGGGGCCCATTGACAGGGCAGGTAATCTTCTCCCGCAGATAAAAAGCAAATTCTCATTTGATTGGGACAGATTTACAGGCGGATTGAAGCTTGTTTTATGGGGACTTTTTAAAAAAATTGTGATCGCAGAGAGAATGGCTGCATTTGTTGATCAGGTTTATTCTAACCCTGCAGATTACTCCGGACTTCATTTACTTCTGGGTGTATATTTCTTCTCTTTCCAGATCTATTGTGATTTTTCCGGATATACGGATATTGCCATAGGAATATCAAAGATATTCGGGTTCAGGTCAATGGAAAATTTTAATTTCCCCTATTTCAGCAGGAATCTTAAAGAATTCTGGAACCGGTGGCATATGTCGTTATCTACATGGCTGAGGGACTATATTTTCCTCCCGGTAGCCTATCCCGTGATGAGGCTTTTTAAAAAAGACAAATTTGGAGGAGTCAAGGTTACAAGTATCGGTTATGTTATCGCAATTTTTGTTACCATGTTCCTCGGTGGTTTGTGGCACGGTGCCAGTTGGACATTTGTAATATGGGGAACCCTGCATGGTCTCTATCTGGTATTCGGCCATATAACAGAAAAGCCCCGGAAAAGACTTAGAAAGAAATTGGGTCTGAAAAGGATTCCTGTTATTCGAAATTCTATCCAGTTATTTATATCTTTTAATCTTGTTTCATTTGCATGGATATTCTTCCGGGCGGAATCTTTTGAAAAAGCGATCTCCTACATTGGAAATATAAGCTTGAAATTCCCTGAAACGGGGATACCGAATCTCCTTTACACCCTTTTCTTCTTTGTAATTTTTATGGTTGCGGATTTTGTTTATAAGAATATCGGGAATTATGCCTGGGTGGCAAGGATACCGGATGAGATAAAAATGGCCGGTTATGCATTGGCAATTGTTTTTATAATCATTTTCGGTGTCGACAGTTCAAATGAGTTCATTTATTTTAATTTCTAAAAATGAAGCACCGAATCTACCTGATCTTTATTTTAATACTATTCTTTGTGTTATTTGACAGGGGCGCTGCTCTTCTCTTCCGTGAAGTAAATTACTCGTTCTACAAGAATGTCAGAAAGAAAAAAATGCATCCGGGAGAAGATGAAAGATAATAAAAAAGGGTTATTATGAAACGATGATATTCGGTACCTCGAGAACAAGGCGGCGATTCATCCCAAGTACATCTTTGAGATCCTTCGGGATTAGGCTCACAGTGAAGGGTTTGAGGTATCCGAAATACTATTTTTATACTTTTATGAAGATTCAAAAATGTTTTCGGTATCCCGAAGTATCTTTTCTATGGGGTAGATTATTTTATGTTTGCTCAAAAATCCATTAGACATTTGTTAACAAAAAAAGGGAAAAAGGGTAAGAAGAATTAAAATAAGAAAAGAATCTAACAAGGATTCAAGAGTATTCAGTATGATCTCACTTTCATTCAGATTAAAAAAAATAATTGATAAACTTCGAAGTGATGCTTTCACAATGACAACAGTTCAGAACAAAAAATACTATCAACGGCATCAGTAATATCTGGGCAAAAAAAAATTCCAAACCTCATTTAATAAAAGTATGTTTCATGGGAAAAATATCAATATATAAATTCTAATCATGGAGAAGGAGAATTCCGAGTTATTGTTTGATGAGTAGAAAAAGATGGATGATGGTTTTATTGTCGGAATTCCCAGTTATATAGGCACAAAAGCAGCAGGAAAATTTGAAAAGAATATCTTCCATTAAAGTGGTCAATAAATCTATTTTCTAAATTATAAAACCGAATAGAAAAACCGCTTATTTTTCTGATGGCGGATACGGACGAAAAACTCACATTTATCAATTACGGAGGAAATCTTCTGCAATAACTTACCAAAATATAAAAAAAAAATGAAATGAATCATCAAAAGTAGAAAAAAAAAAAAAAAAAAAATCTGGTCATCTGTGGGGTTTTTTTTTGTCTTTGACAGCCTTTTGTTCAGGGGAGTTTCATCATTCTCTGAATTCAGATACCAATCTGAAAAAGAATGCTTTCGGAAAATTTAAGGTCGTGGAGAAGGGCTTCTATGATGCAATGATATTCGGTTCCTCAAGAACATACTCATCCATTCATCCATTTCACCTTTTTAATGAGATGAAGCTTAAATCATATAAAGAGGCCCGCCGGGGGAGATACCCGAAATATTTTTACTATTTTTATATTAATTTCAGAGATATATTCGGTAAGCCCAAATATTTGCTGTATGGGATAGATTATTTTATGTTCAAAAAACGGACATCCGGTGTTCACCTCAGGACAGTATTGAAAAAAAACAGAAAACTTAAGAAGATCAGGTTCGAAAAGTTTGTAAATAAAAGTTCAAAGATTCTCAGCAATTTCTCATTGCTGTTCCGGATAAAGGATGAACTGGATCAGACATTATCCAATCTGATATTCATGCTCTCTTTGAAAATGGATGACCCTCATGCCAGGGCGGTGAATTCGACCGGGATAGGGACTTATACAGGTGCCAGACGAAAATTGAAAGCCAAATTAAAATATGTTCCGGATAAATGGGGAAAAGAACCTTATGTAAATTCAAAACATGGAGAGGGAAAATTTCTTAGAAAACTTTTTAATGAGCTTGAGAAGGACGGTGTAACAGTTGTTTTGGTGAGTATCCCGGATTTCATAGGAACTCAAAGGACGAATTATCAACAGGATAAATTCATGAATGATATGAAGAACCTGATCAAAGGAAGAGAAAATTTTTATATTCTCAACTATAATACTCCCGAGAAATTTGATCTGAATAACCTCCGGAATTTCAAGGATGGCCGCTATGGGTCAGGTAATTCTCATATGTCTTATTGGGGAGGGGTGGATTTCAACCGGGCCCTTGCAAAGGATCTTACCGAGCTGTTTAGGGTGAAATAATGGGACTGATCGTATTGGATTGTTGAGAAATGAAAAAGAGAATTTATCTGATATTACTTTTTATGTTTTTCTTCATTATCTTTGACAGGGGGGGGGCTTATCTTTTCAGGGAGCTTAACTATTCATTCTATTCTTCAAATCAAATGAAGAAAAACTCATTCGGCAAACCCAGATTAGTAAAAAAAGGGTTCTATGATTCAATGATCTTCGGTTCTTCGAGAACCGTTCAATCCATCCATCCGGAGTACTTATTTAAAGATCTGGGACTTAAAGCTTTATGTGAAGCAAAGAATGACAGATACCCCGAATATTTCTATCGTTTTTATCGCCGGTTCAAAAATTCTTATGGAATTCCAAAGTATGTATTTTACGGTGTAGATTATTTTCTCTTTAAAAAAAGGACAATAAAGCAGGCGTTGTGGAATTTGTCAGAAAGGAAAAGACTTGCCAGGAGAATAAATTTCAGAAAAAGGTTAAATAAAAACTCCAAATTCTTAAGTCATATTTCACTATTATTCAGAGTAAAAGATAAGATTGATAAAACCAGTGAATCTTACCTTTATAAAATGTCAATGGAATGGGATATAGTTGATAAAAAAAATACTGAAGTCGCTGGGATCAGCAACTTTCTCGGAAAGAAAAAGGTGCTTAAAGCCAAGCTGAGAATAAAACCCGCTACATGGGAGAAGTTTCCTTATATTAACTCTGAGAATGGTGAGGGACCATATCTTAAATTATTATTTGATGAACTGGAAAAAGATGGGGTGAAGGTTTTTGTTGTCGGGATCCCCAGTTATATAGGTTCATATGAATCTAATTACGAGCAGGATAAATTCTCTTCGGATATACGGAATCTTATAAGAAGGCGTGAAAGGTTCTGGTTCTTCAATTACAATCATCCGGACAAATTTGATCTTGGGAACTATGAATATTTTACTGACGGGGGATATGGATATGAAAATTCTCATATATCGTATCTTGGAGGAATCCCTTTTAATAAACTCCTGGTTGAAGATGTCAGAAATTTAATTGATAAATAATTTCCGGGGATTTCACCGGTCATTTTTCTATTTGACTGATATGATCTAAAAGGATCTTTCCTGTCCTGTTCCTGAAATATTTTTTCAATGCTTCTCTCTGCGATTCGAGAATATCCCTACGTAATTCTTCATCATTAACGATCTTATCTATCAGCGCCGCTGTTTTTAGAAATTCTTTTCTGTTAAGGAGGACACCGCCATTGTTCATTGTCTCTTTAACCGCACCTTCATTGTAGGCGATAACCGGGATATTAAGAAAGAAGCCTTCCGGAACAGGGGCGCAGAAACCTTCATGTTCACTCATATGAAGATAGATGTCTGCAAGTTTAAAATATGATATTAGTTCATCTTCTGGAATATGGCCGGTGAAATGGACGTTTTTGACATTCAGTTTGTCTGTGAGATTAAGAAGAGCTGAATAATATCTCTCAAAACCCCTGTTCTCTCCGACTATAAAAAGTCTGGAATTTTTGTTAAAGAATTTGTTGTAAAGATGAAATGTCCTGATTACATCCTCAACTTTCTTGTTGGGAATTATCCTTCCGACATAGAGGATATTTGTTTTCCCGTCATGGAATATCTCATTAAATACAGGAACCGGGGGAGAATTAAATTTTTCAAAGTTCATCACCAGCGGGAGAACTCCCGTCTTTTTGAATCCCGCCTCTTTCAGTTCACTCTCGTTATATTCAGAATCACCCAGGGCAAGATCCACTTTATCGCTGAGACTCTGCAGCTCGATTCTCCCTTTATAACAATCTTTTGCAAGAATTCTGTGGTAATCGAGGAAAAAATGGTGGGGGGTGATGTTGTGGTAGATTATTGTTTTTTTATCGGGGATCCGCAGGAATTTCTTGGTGATCTTCGAACCGATCGAAAAATGATAAATTACAATATTATCTTCAGATGAATATTTGTCATATTCCAGGTAGTTGATCACCTGATCAGAATATTTCGGATGATAGAAAAGGACAAAAATTTCTGATTCGTATCCCTTTGCTCTCAGGTAGTTCCTTATCTCGAGAGCTTCATTACCGATAGCATCGCCGTATGAATATGACGTGAGGAATTGGTGTATCGCCATTATTTATAAAGTTTCTTCTCTATTGCTCTTTCTCTGTTCTCAAGAAACTCCATTTTATCCTCAAGCACTTTTATTTTTGTCTTGAGCAATTCTTCCTCTATCTTCAGTTTTGAAAGTTCAACTATCAGGTTGTTGGATGTGTTGTGAAGCAGTTTTATATATTCGATACCTGCCGCGAATTGGTGGATGTATCTTCTGTCAATATTTATCTGGGCTTTCAATTCGTTGTTTATGGGCCTGACCATGCTTCTGATAAAAGGCATAAGAGGTTTACGGATGACCCTGAATATTTTTTTCATAAGCCCTTTGGCCCCGCTGCCTCCATCTGATTCGAGCTCTATTGAGGCAGGATCATAATTTTTTACTATTTCTTCATTGAAGAGGTGCTGCTCGTAGACATTTGGGATCTCCAGAAAATCGGGAAGAGGCTGGAGTTCCATATCTTCGATCTCATCGATCTCTTTCTGCTTCAGAACTCCGGATTCTTTTTTCTCAGCTATTCTCTTTTCGATGTAATCCATTATTTCGTTCACATCGATATCTTTCCCCGCAGTGATGAAGGGTTTCTCTTTCTTATTTTCAGAATCTGACATTGAGGCTCCTTAAAAAACGCGCCTGGAGGGATTCGAACCCCCAACCTATCGATTCGTAGTCGAGTACTCTATCCGTTGAGCTACAGGCGCATTAGAAAGTTATTATATATGGAAGTGTCGGACAATTCAAGGAGTTATCAGGTCTTGAATGATCTTTTAAAAAGCCGGGATCATGGAATAAGAGGCTGATTTCTGATATCTTTTGCTTATGACTAAATCCATCCCAAGACTAACGGAAGGAGCTGTTGGTTCAACACTTATGAAACTTACTTTTCCAATGCTTGCCGGGATACTCAGCATTGTTGCTTTTAATCTTATTGACACATATTTTGTCGGTAAAATAGGAACTACAGAGCTTGCTGCTATGAGTTTTACTTTCCCTGTTGTTTTTGTTGTCGGAAGCATTGCGATGGGATTGGGGATCGGAGCTTCTTCAACTCTTTCGAAAGCAATTGGAGAGGGGGACCGTCATCGGGTTCAGCGTTTAACAACTGATTCATTAACTCTGGCCCTGATAATTGTTGTTGCATTTGTTGTTACCGGAATGTTGACAATTGAGCCCCTCTTTCGGTCTCTGGGAGCATCTCCGGAGATCATACCTTTGATAAAAAAATATATGATGATCTGGTATCCGGGTATGATATTTATAGTTATACCCATGGTGGGAAACAGCGCAATCCGGGCAACCGGTGATACGAAGACCCCGGGATTACTGATGGTGATATCTGCGATCATAAATCTTATTTTGGATCCTCTGTTGATCTTCGGACCCGGCCCTTTTCCTGAATGGGGACTTGAAGGTGCTGCCGTTGCAACTGTATTTGCAAGGTTTGTCTCACTATTGATCTCTATCCGTATTCTCCATTTCAGGGAGAAAATGATCACTTTTGAGATACCGTCTTTAAATGACGGCATTTCATCATGGAAGAAAATTTTATATATCGGATTGCCTGCAGCCGCAACGAATATGATAATTCCTGTTTCCATGGGGATTATTACCAGATTTGTTTCCGGCTACGGACCTGAAGCAGTTGCAGCCCTTGGTGTTTCGCTGCGGATCGAGTCTGTCTCTCTGGCAGTTATTATGGCTCTCGGCTCTGTGGTTACTCCTTTTGTCGGGCAGAATTGGGGTGGTAAAAAAATCAAGAGATTAAAACTTGCAGTTAAATATAGTCAGAAATTCGGAATGATCTGGGGGATAATTCTGGCTGCCCTGTTTTTTTTGCTCGGCGGGATAGCGGGAGGCTTCTTCAGTGATAATCCGATTGTTGTGAAAACAATAAGATCATACCTGACAATTGTCTCCTTATCTTACGGGTTCCAAGCCGTACTAATGCTGTCAAGTTCTGTGCTGAATGCATTGAACAGGCCTATTCCGGCCTCAATATTGTCAGTATTGAGAATGGCTGTTTTGTATATTCCTCTTGCATATATTGGATCTTTACTATTTGCCGTCCCCGGAATATTCTGGGCTGCGGCAATTTCAAATATAATAGCAGGGGTGATTTCATATTTCTGGCTGAGAAATATATTGATAAAATTATAAGCTGGTTTGCAAAATCGATTTCTCTTTATTAGAATAAAATATCAAAGTTATAAGTGACAAAATCAAGTTTCCGGAGGGGTTCTATGAATAACAAAAAGGTTGGCAAAATGGACAGGAGATCCTTTCTAAAGAAAAGTTCAATTCTGGGGGCCGGTGTTGTTATGTCCCCTCTGCTGGGGGAAAAGCGTAAGCAGCCTTCCACACTTCCCGGTGTAAAAAAAGCTGCTCCGATAGAGAATGTGAGGATAGGATTTGTGGGGGTCGGCGGTTTGGGCTCAGCTCATTGTAAAAATCTACTGGGTATAGAAGGTGCCGAATTAACGGCTGTCTGTGATATTGTCCCGGAGAAAGTAGAAAGGGTCCGGAAGTGGTGTGCTGAGGCAGATAAGAGAAAACCGGATGCATATACCAGAGGCGAGTATGATTTTAAAAGGATGTGTGAGAGAGATGACCTTGATCTTGTGATAACAGCAACTCCCTGGAAATGGCATGTACCTGTTGCAGTAGCTGCAATGAGGGCGGGAAAGCATATGGCTATTGAAGTACCGGCTGCAGTTACCCTTGACGGATGCTGGGAACTGGTTGAGACAGCGGAGAAAGAGGAGAAGTATTGTGTAATGCTTGAAAACTGCTGCTATGACAGGAGCGAACTCGCAGTACTGAATATGGTTAGAAAAGGGATGTTCGGTGAACTGGTTCATGGAGCCGGAGGTTATCTTCATGACCTGAGAGCTCTAAAGTTCAGCAATGAAGGGGAAGGATTGTGGCGTACAGATCACTCCGTGAAGAGAGACGGGAACCTGTATCCGACCCACGGGGCTCGGTCCGATTGCTGAGTGTATGGATATCAACAGGGGGAATAATTTCGAATATTTAATTTCGATGAGTACCAAGTCACGCGGCCTTCAGGAATTTGCTGACAAAAAATTCGGAGAAGATAGTCCACAGGGGAAGATGAACTTCAAACTCGGTGATGTGAATGTCAGCCTGATAAAAACGTACAAAGGCGAGACCATTACGGTCTACCATGACTGTAATCTTCCCAGGCCATACAGCAGAATCAATATGATACAGGGGACAAAAGGTATTTTTGAAGGGTATCCGGATAGAATATATATTGAAGGTGTCAGCTGGACGAATGATAAATGGGAAGATTTTGACAGGTATCTTCACGATTATAAACACCCCTTGTGGAAAGAGAAAGGAAAAGATGCGACAGGCGCAGGGCATGGCGGAATGGACTATCTGGAGGACTTCAGGTTGATCGATGCTCTCAGAAAGGGGCGTCTCCCCGATATGGATGTTTATGATGCGGCACTCTGGAGCAGCGTTTCCCAATTGTCGGAAATATCAGTTGCAGCGAAAGGCAAACCGGTTGAGTTCCCTGATTTTACAAGAGGCGCCTGGAAGACCAATGAGAGGATCTTCCTGACAGATTATAACTACTGATTATTCACCGGCTTTCAAATTCAGGGTCTTACGCTTAGCTGGATCTTGAATATCCCGAGATCATTTATCATATCGAATCTTGCTGAAGGATCCCAGATCCTCTCCCAGTTTTTATTGTAGACCAGGTAGACAAAGTTCCCCGGAGATAATCTCCATTTGAACATGATATTTACTCCCATCTCATTTGAATCATCATCAAATTGAAGGAGTCCCATTAATCCCATATCAGGATTCAGGAAAAGATCACTGCTTACTCTGAAAAGGTTCTTTCTGTATTTTCCCTCGGGAAATTCTCCTCTGAGAAACAATATATTCACATCTGCTTTGAAATTCCCCTTATGTTTAAAAGATGAACCGATATTAACCTCTGTAAGATCCCCCGAATAAAAACTCCCGAATGTATATGTTAAAGCAAGATCTATTTTTCTGTGACGAGAGGAGTGAAATTGAGCCCTGTATCTGGTATGAGTATATTCGCCAATTGGAAATATCAGATCATCCGATAGTTCAAACGGCTCTTCGAGGACCTCTTTTTCCGGGATTATATTAAATTCAAAACTATCACCTGATTCCATTTTTACATTTACAGGAGCTGTAAATATTCTTGATGAAACTACATTTCCGTACAGATCCATGTAGATAGATCCGAAAAATTCAAAACGGAATTGCCGGATCAGCTTTCCTATAAATCTCTTCTCAGGTCTGGGCTTGAACTGGATCACAGGGCTGATTTTATGAACACCGTTTCTGGGCAGATATGAAAGGCCCGGTTCGAGGGAATCGCCGAAGAAATTGTATGTAAGTGATATATCCCAGAGATCATTGGGATAGTCTAATCTGAGACCATACCCGTAGTGTTTTCCGTCTTTTATTGAATTCCAGTTATAGACCCACCAGCCGCCTGCATTGAAATTCTTGTCCTTCAGAAATTTTGAAGTTGAATAATTGAAATCAAATCCGAGCATGGAGTTGTCCTCAAGGCTGTCAGAATCACCTTTTGGTGAAAATAATCCCAGCTTTGCTCTGTGCAAAAATGTTCTGGTATACTCTAGCCAGCTGTAAAATTGTTGCCGGGAATCCATTCGCTATCTTTTGTTTTAACATTCAAAAATGAACCAAATTTGTATTTCCCACTTTTCCGAAAACTTTCATTCCGTACTCTATCGGCACAGTGTATTCTTCATTATAGATCCCGATGGATCTTGAAAAGAAGGGGATAAAAGTCCTGTTTAATCCTGAACCGAATGAGAAAATATCAGATCCTTCAAGAAAAAATGATCTCTTCTCGGGAAAATATAAAGAGAACCGGGTGAGATTTATCTGTCTCTCATCGACCTCTGTCTCTGCAAAATCTGTATTGTATGTGAGTACACCGACAAGGTTAGGTGTAAAATTCTTATAAAGATCAAACCCGCCGTCAAGCCTCCATTTCCTTTCTGTCCCTGCAGATTGATCTTTTTCTGCAGAGAGGATCATGTACGGTTTAAAGGTCAGTCCGAGGCCCTGTTTCATCCCTTCGAAATCTCCGGCTCGGGCTGCTACATTGGGGTTATAGAAAAAACTGTCTTTGCTTATTCCGCTTAACCTGGATGTCTCCATCTTCCTCGATATATATCTCTCTACATTTATACCCCACTCATTTATGCCTGAGTTAAAAGTAAGGGTCTTGAAAGGTATCTCGATCTCAGCTGTCCATCCGGTTTTATCAATTGATGTGGCGACATCCCATATCCCGTCCCAGTTAGCGCTGAAATGTTCTCCCGAGGCGAGCCCGTCAGTTTGCGCTCCTTTCGGATTTACAATGAAAACATAAGCGTTTCTCATATCAAGGAAAGGATCGATAAGGATCTTCACAGTATCATCTCCATTAGACCACCGGCCATGCTGATCATATTTCATGGTATTAACGGATATTTTTCCCGGATCGTCCGAATAACACTTTACTCCGATATAGAGATGTTTTGAGGTGTAGGCAATCTTAAGTTCTGTCCTTTCTGTCGGGTCATTTCCGGTTTCCGGGTGGACCATTCTGAATTCTGAGAATACCGGTACATCTTTCCAGACAGGATCATCGAGATGCCCATCCAGTTTCGGTTTTCCATTGATCTTTAGGACGTTCAATTTTTTACCTGTTTCGAAACCCGGGAAAATTGAAGAAGAAAAAATAAAAGTGAATATCAATATTGTTAAAAAAAAATTACGCATCATTAATTGTATCACAAATTTTCCCGATTGGTTATTATTGTATTTTTAAAATTTTAGAAAAAGGATAAAAAGCTGATTTTATATCAAGTATTGAAATTGAATCGTACTTAAACTAAAATTTATTCATGGAAAAAATAATTGAAGTAACATGCCCGAAATGTAACTCGAACCTCTGGATAGATGTTGAAAAAAAAGAGGTTGTCCAGCACAAAAAGGGTGCGAAACAATTAAGTTCATTTGAGGACCTTCTTGCAAAAGAGAAGAAAAAAAAAGAGTCTACCGAAGAAACTTTTACCTCGGCTCAGAAGCTGGAAGAAGCTAAAAAGAAAAAAGCTGAAGAAATTTTTAATAAAAATTTTAAAGATTAGAGTAATTATATGGCAAAAAAAGTACTTCTAATCCACACCGGTGGAACTATCGGGATGTCAAAGGATAAAAACAGCGGGACATTGAGGACGGATATTCTCTATGACAGCATTACAAGGTTTATCCCGGAATTATCCGAAATCGCCGATATAGATATTGAAATCCCCTATATGATAGACAGTTCTGAGCTTACATCAGACCACTTAAGGAAGATAATAAGGGTAATAAAAAAGAGTGTGGATAAATATTCAGGTTTTGTGATTTCTCACGGAACTGATACACTTGCCTATACAGCCTCAGCCCTTTCCTATATGCTGATGAATCTTAATTTCCCGGTAATTCTTACAGGTGCTCAGAAACCGCTCAGCGAGATCAGAAGCGATGCAAGGTCCAACCTGATAAATGCAATCGAACTTTCAACAATGAACATAAAAGAGGTCTCAATACTGTTTGATGATAAGTTGATGAGGGGCAACCGTACGATCAAGAGTCATGTGAACCATTTTGATGCTTTTTCATCACCGAATTATCCCCTTCTTGCGAAAACAGGAATTAATATTGAAGTATACAGAAAAAATATATTGAGGCATGACGGTCTGTTTCACATTTTCGAGGGATTTGATAATTCGGTTGCTGTAATGAAGATATTTCCGGGATTTTCCCATGAATGTTTTAATCCGGGAGATAAGGTAAGAGCGGTTATTATTATCGGATACGGAGCAGGAACTGTTCCGGTTCACAATTCCGGAATTATTGATAGAGTAGAGAAATGGCTGGCTGAAGATAAACTTGTGGTGCTGATGTCTGAAACCAAGGCGGGCGGGCTCGATCCTGCCATTTATGAATCGGGAAAGAAACTTCTTGAATTGGGGGTTGTTGATTCCGGAGATATGACATTTGAGGCTGCTATAACGAAAATAATGTTCCTTCTCGGTCAGTATAAAGATATTTCGATTATCAAAAAGAATTTTAAAAATTCACTTGCCGGGGAGATATCCTGAGTTAAAGTCAGTCAAGATATTTTTCTTTTATGGCATTCACCATTTTTGCATTGTCTGAATGCCCGGTCTTCTGAGCAGTGATCTTTCCCCTCAGAGGCCTTCCGAGCAGGTAGAAATCACCGAAAATATCGAGTATTTTATGTCTGGCAAGTTCATTTTCAAATCTCAGTTCCGTGTTCAATACTTTGCCGTTATCTATGAGTATGAAGTTATTAAGCCTGCCACCCTCAGCCAGGCCGAGCTCCGATAATTTGTTGAACTCTTTTACAAAACCGTAGGTCCTGGCTGGGGCGATCTCGTTCTCAAAATCTTCGGGTGAGTTAAGTACGATTTCGTGACTCTTTTTCCCCATTGGTTCGGGGTAAACAGTTGTATACTTAACTGTAAAAATATCTGCAGGTTCGATCTTGATATATTGACCATCCTCGCTCTCTTCTCCGATTATTATCGGTTCAGTAATAACAATTTCAGGGATAAATTCATCCTGTTCGACGATTTCCGAATCTTTGAGGAATTGACAGAACTTCGTTGCCGAACCGTCATCAATAGGCACCTCTTTTGTGATCTTAATAGTGAGATTGGTTATTCCGTATGCATGAAGTACTGCCATGAAATGTTCGATAGTTTTTGCTTCGAGGCCGTCTTTCATTATTGATGTTGCATAATTTGTCTGGTCTAGAAATTCTATCCTTGCAGGTATATATCCTGGTGATGATATATTCTCGAACCTGATCCCTTTACCTACGGGGAGGGGGCTGATTGACATCCCTGTTTTTTCACCGGAATGGAGCCCGGTCCCGTAAAAAATATTACTTTTCCCTACTGTCCTCTGTTTTCTTATATGTCCAGGATCGTTTACCTCAAATTTTATTTGTCCTGTATTCTCTTTTTTAAGAGTCTTTGTCTCCTCGAGTTCATCAGTATTCTGGCTTATTATATCTTTAAGTCTTTTGTTCTCATCAATTACTTTTTTGTATTCGAGTCCTTTGTTAACCGAGAGGAGAACTTTTTCGAGGCTTAACGGTTTTTCAAGAAAATCATATGCGCCATCTTTTACGGCCTGAACAGCCGTGGTTATATTACCATGGCCTGAGATCATTATTATAACCTGAAATCTGTCAACACTAAGTATTTTTTTCATTGTTTCAAGTCCGTCAATTCCCGGCAGCCATATATCCAGAAAAATAAGATCGGGCCTCAGGTTCAGGAACTTTTCATATCCATCTTCTCCGGTTGATGCAAAATACACCTTGAATCCCTCGTCTTCAAGAATTGAAGCCAGTGATACCTGAATATTTTTCTCGTCATCTATGATCAGGATCTTATCCATTTTTTTCTTTCTCCTCTTCCTCTATTCTGTTATTCACAATAACAGCGTCTCCACCTTTTTTTTTCGGGACTATCAGTATTTCTGCTGCTACTTTTCCGTTTTTCATGGTGCAGTTTACCATATTTCCCTCATCCCATTCGGGTTTAAGTGAAAGATAAGCTATCTTCTCCAGCAGAAGGCTCTTTATTGTTCTTGAAATATTTCTCGCCCCGTATTCACGTGAGTATCCGACCGATACCAGATGATCTATCAGTTTTTCAGATACTTTGAGCATTTTTCCCTCTTTCTGCAGCTTTTTTATTGTCCCTTCGAGCTGAATATTTATGATCTTTTTTATATCTCCGGGATCGAGATTTCTAAACACAACAATTTCATCTATCCTGTTCAGGAATTCCGGGGAGAAATATCTTTTTAATGCTTTTTTTAATGAGGTTTGTGTAACTTCTTCCTCTTCTCCGGGTTTATATCCAAGTCTGTTCTTCGAGAACAGATCAGTTCCGATATTGGATGTCATTATTATGGTTGAATGCGAAAAGTCAATAACGTTGCCCCTTGCATCGGTGAGCCTCCCGGCATCAAAAACCTGAAGAAATATATTCAAAAGTTGATAATCCGCCTTTTCGATCTCATCGAGTAGTATGACGGAGTATGGATTCTGTCTTATCTTATCGGTGAGCTGGGTTGAATCATTGTAGCCTACATAACCTGGAGCGGCGCCGACAAAACGGGAATATGTAAAACGCTCCATATATTCTGACATATCAATTCTCACCAGGTTGTCACCTGATCCGTACAAATATTTTGACAGGACAAGCGCGGTTTCCGATTTCCCAACCCCTGTCGGTCCGACAAACAGAAAGACTCCGTCAGGCCTGTCGACTTTTACATCATACCCGAGTTTTGAAACAATAATACCTGAAGTCAATTTTTTTACTGCATCATTCTGGCCTACTATTTTCTCATTTAACCGCTTTGCGAGAGTTGACAGTCTCCCTTTTAGAGTAAAAGAGAGATCCGGATCCGGAAGGTTGAGGATGTCTGAAAGGACCTCGGAGATATCTTCTATGGTAACATTATATTCCTCTTCCATATCCAGTTTTTTCATTTTGGATTTTGATATCAATCTTTCAAATATCAGAAGGGCTGCATCGGGAAATTTTCTCCCCATAATGTTCCCTCTACTGTTCTCAACTATCTGTTCTATCATGCTGTCGCTGATAACTATTTTTTCTGACTCATATACCTTTTCACTTTCATTTCTCAGAATTTTACGGGTATTCTCTGCGGAGAGTTGACTTATAAACATCCTCTGGAAAAATGCCATCAGAGAATTATCTCTCTCAATGATACTTTTAAACTCTTCATAACTTGTCGAGGCTATTACCTGTATGTCTCCATCTCTCATAAACTGCTTCAGGATATTTACAAGGTCCATGGATGTCCCTCTGGCAGCACCCTGAGACATCATAAGGTGAATATCCTCAATAACAAGAATATTGTTCTTTAATTTGAACTCATTAAGCAGTTTAACAACTTTCTCTTCGAACTGTCCCCTGTATTTTGTTCCTGTGACAAGTGATACAAAGTTTATCTCCATAAGGCTTTTATTTGCCATGGATTCCGGAATCTCATTATCAATGATCTTTTGAGCCAGAAGCCTTATAAGAGCTGTCTTCCCCACTCCGGAATCGCCAACCAGGAAGAGATTTTTTCTTGAATCAGAATTGAGTATTTCAATGATCTCTTTTATCTCTTTTTCTCTTGCAATTATTTTGCCCGGAGATGCAAATTCTTTCTTTGATAGATTAATAAAGGGGTTTGTGACTGAATCAGATTCCTTTGAAAGGGTATCTTTATCGATGTAGGATTTTAATTTTTTTATCCGGTTGAGTATTTCTTTGTTCTGTTTTAATTTTACAGATCTTTCATAGTAATCAATGGCAGATTCTCTGTTCTCCTCTTTTTCGTGGAGAAGTCCAAGCAGTTCGAAGCCCTGATAATAGCTTGGATAGAGTTTTGTAAATTCTTCGAGTGCGATTTTAAGCTCTTCCCTGCCATTTTTTTTTGAGATATTCTTAATCTGCATAAGCCGGAACAGGGGGTACTTATCAAGAGAGATCAGGAGAGGTTCTAGTTTAATATAGCTTCTATCATGCATGCCCTTCCTGAAAAGTTCATAAGCTGTGCGGATCTCTTTAAGAATTCCCCCTAATTCACTATCATTATCGGAATAAACCAGGGATGTACTGTTTCGCCAAAGGTCAAGGTTCGCGAATTTGAACATATAAAGTTCATCACTGAGGTATTTATCATCAATAATTGTCTTATCTTTGTTTCCCGAACGGAGGTAAATAAGCTTCCCTCCGGACTCTCCCGCAAGGAACAGAATGGTCTTTTTTCTTATCAGGATGAAAGGAGAAAGAGAGAAGACGGATGATTGTGAGGAAAAGAACATGTCCCCACTCCCGATAGTTTCATCGGGGGGAATAGGGAGAATACTTGTGTCAAGGTCATCACTCCCTTTCAAGACCATCCCGGATATCTTCTGATCAATTATTTTAAAATAGTTTTCTATCCAGAATTTGTGGTCGAGAAAATTACTCTCCTGAACACCCTTTTTCTCATTTGAAACTGAATTAAGGAGAAACTCCTGGATATTCTCAATAATGAAAAGAAAAGTCTGTCTCTCCGTTCTTGTGAATTTAAATATACACGATTCAAATCTCTGAAGATAAAAACTGATGTTCTTCAGGATACCGACAATATCATCTGTGAAAAAAATTATAATTTTGGGGCAGGTCGAGATTCTGCCTTCTTCTGAAATTTTCACTCTTGATCAGGGCATCTATTATGAGGGTCATCATTCTTACAAGCTCCACTGAGTTGTTACTTCTGAATCCCCCTTTTTTTATAGAATAATCGGGGAAAAAAGTGGAAATCAATCCGGAAACTTTGTTTAAATCCTCTACATGAATGTCCATCCGGCTCCCCTACCAATAAAATGGTGTGTTAAACCTGTAAAATTATAATTAGATAAAGTGAGATTGTCAATTTCCACTATGTCAGACAGATTGATTTTTCAGGGGAGGTCTGATATAATTTTTTTACCTATGGATAAGATATTAGATCTGATAAAGGAATATCCACTAATAAAATTCGGACTTATTTTGTTAGGTGTATTTCTTATCTTTAAGATTGTATATGAAGGGCTTAAAGTTTCCCAGGTCCTTAATATTCAGGATAAATCTCTTGTAGACACTTTCTATTCAATTTTCTTCAAAAAATCTTATATTACTTCTCAGGCAAAACAAGCTATAAAGCAGGGTAATTTCCTTAAAGCAGGAAAAATTTATGAAGATATAGGAGACTTCAGAAAAGCTGTTAAAGCTTATGAGGATGGGGGTCAGTTCAATGAGATCGGGGAGCTTTACGAAAAGCTTAATAAGGAGAGCCTGGCAATCGAAGTATATAAAAAGACCGGAAACTTCGACAGTCTCGTCAAGCTTTACATAAAGAGAAAAAATATAGATGCGGCAGGAATGCTACTTGAAAATAACAGCCGTCACCAGGAAGCCGCAGAATTGTATTACAGTCATGGTAAGTATGAGAAGGCGGCCCAGATATATGAGAAGAGAGGTTTTTATAAAAAAGCCGGTATCATATATGAAAAATCTGGAAATAAGAAGAAAGCAGCCCTATGTTTTGAAAAATGGTTCGAGTCTACGGCAGGCTCCTCCATTGGAGTTAAAGGTGCAAACGAACTTGAAGTTGATCTTATAAAAGCTGCTGAAATGTGGGCTGAGGTTGGTGAAAAAGAGAGAGCATACGAATTGCTTCTCAAAAACAGCAAATATGAGAAAGCCGCAGAGCTGGCTGTTGAACTGGAAAAGTTTTCTGATGCAGCGAACCTTTATGAGAAGGCTCAGCTTCCTCTTAAAGCAGCCCCGCTCTTTGAAAAGATCGGGAATCCAAAAACCGCTTTCCAGTTAAGAGGGGAAGAGGCATTTGCAAGGGGCGATACAGCAGATGCAGCAGAATGGTTCCTCAAAGGGGATGATTTTATACGGGCTGCGGAATTGTTCGAATGGAACAAGTTGTTTGATAAAGCTGCCCATTGCTATTTTATGAACCAGAATTACCTTGCTGCAGCAGATAATTATCTTAAGATAGGGAATGAGGAAGAAGCTGCAAAAATGTTTGAACTGGGGAAGGACTGGAGGACAGCTGCCGATCTCTCATTTAAGTATAAGAAATATCAGAAAGCCGGAGAGTTGTTTGAGAAATCCGGAGACTTTTATAATGCGGGTATATCATTCCAGAAAGTCGATGATGAGAAAAGAGCTCTGGCTAATTTCCAGAAGGTCCAGATGGAAGAAGATGGATTTGAGAAAGCTGTTACTCAGATGGCCGAGATATTTCTAAACAACAACAAACCTCAACTTGTGGTTGAAAAGATCGGGAAATTACTTATGAATCAGCCGATGAATAAGGGTAACCTTGAATGGTACTTTCTTCTCGGGCAGTCGGAGGAAAACTTAGGCAACTTTAAAAAAGCTTATGATATTTATCAGGGGATCCTTACAGAGGACTATTCTTTCAAGGATATTCATCAGAAGATAAAAGAAGTTGAAAAACTGATAAAAAAATATAAAGAAATAGATCTCGTTTCAGACAATTCTCAGGGAAGGTATAAGATCGTGAGAAAGGTCGGAGAAGGGGGGATGGGTGTTGTATTTAAAGCAGAGGACACGGTCCTTCAACGGATTGTTGCACTCAAGATCCTTAATAAAAGCCTTATTAAAGATAAAGTGAATCTGGAAAGGTTCTTTACTGAAGCAAGATCTACAGCATCTCTTTCCCACTCAAATATTGTTACTGTCTATGATGTCGGCCAGATAAATGAGGATTATTTTATTTCAATGGAATTTATTGAAGGCGAGAATTTTATGACGATTCTCAGAAGGAAGAACAAGTTTACTATTCCCCAGATCCTGTTTGTGGCCATTAAACTCTTAAAAGCACTTGATTATTCTCACAGAAAGGGGATCATTCACAGAGATATCAAACCTCATAATATTATGATCACTAAGCAGAAAGAGATCAAGATCATGGATTTCGGCCTTGCGATTATCAGGGGTGAACAAAAAAAGGGGGAGACGGGTGTAGTGACCGGCACTCCTTACTATATGTCTCCGGAACAGATACAGGGTATAAATGCAGATCACAGGACAGATATCTATTCAACCGGAGCCACCCTCTTTCACCTTATTTCAGGAAGAGTGCCATTTAAGGGAGAGAATGTTTTCTATCAGCATCTGTTCGAACCTCTCCCATCCATAAAAAGTATTGTCCCGGATATTCCTGAAAAACTTATCTACATCATAGAAAAGTGTATGAAAAAGAAGAGAGAAGAGAGATACCAGAGTGCGCAGGAAATACTGAACGATATAAAATCAATTAAGATATAGGAGATTTATTATGGATTTCGGACTAAGTGAAGACCTTTTAGAATTGAAAGAACTTACACATCAATTTGCAAAAAATGAGATAAGGCCGGTTGCGGCGGAATTTGATGAGAAGAATGAGTTTCCCCATGATGTAATGAAAAAAGCCTTTGAAATTGGTTTTTTAACTTCAAACATCCCTGCTGAACTGGGGGGGCTTGAGTTCAACAATATTCAGAATGCGATTGTCTGTGAAGAACTTGCATGGGGTTGTGCCGGTATGTATACCTCGATCATGGCAAACACACTAGCTACTATGCCGATAGTTCTTTTCGGGAATGATGAACAAAAGAAGGAATTTCTTGAACCTCTTACAAAAGAGATCAGTTATGCATGTTTCGGGCTGACAGAGAGAGAAGCGGGATCTGATAATTCAGCAATGAAGACAACTGCAAAAAAAGATGGTGACCATTATATACTGAATGGGTCCAAAACCTTTATCACCAATGGTGGCATTTCGAAGCTGGGTGTGATTTTCGCTTCTACTGACAGGGAGAGAGGGGCAAGAGGGCTATCTGCATTTATTGTGCCCATGGACCTTCCCGGAGTTACAGTGGGAAAACATGAAAATAAGATGGGTCACAGGGCATCGAATACGACCGAACTATATTTTGATGATGTCCGTGTTCCGGCAAAAAATCTTCTTAAAAAAGAGGGATTCGGCTTCCTGATAGCATTAAGAACTCTTGATTTTGCCAGACCTTCTGTCGGAGCCGGCGGAGTAGGAGTTGCAAGAGCTGCATATGAAGAAGCTTTGAGGTATGCTCAGAACAGGGTCCAATTTGGTAAGCCCATAGCTACTTTCCAGCATAATGCTTTTAAACTTGCAGATATGGCAACAGATATTGATGCTGCAAGGCTTCTTGTCCACAGATCTGCATGGATGCTTGATAATAATATTAAAGCATCGAAGGAATCGGCAATGGCAAAAGTAGTTGCTACGGATGTTGCTATGAAAACAACAACAGATGCCGTACAGATGCTTGGCGGATATGGCTATATGAAAGAGTATCCGGTTGAAAAAATGATGAGAGATGCAAAACTTCTCCAGATTTATGAAGGGACAAATGAGATCCAGAGACATGTGATCTCTCTTGATATACTCGGATCAGTAAAAAATATAGGCTGAAATGTCCGACCAATTTGATGCAGTAATTATAGGCGGGGGTATAATAGGCCTCTCTATAGGCTATCATTTAACTCAAAAGGGGAAGAAAGTAGTAGTAATTGAGAAAAAATATACAGGTTCCGGATCTACAGGACGCTGCATCGGCGGTATCAGGATGCAGTTCTCAACGGAAGCTGCCATAAAACTGATGCAGGAGAGCATGTCCCATTTCAAAAAAATGGAAGAAGATTTTGGATTTTCAGTTGAATTTCTTGCCAGTGGATACCTTTTCCTTGCCCATTCAGAAGAAAAACTGAAAGCATTCAGAGAAGTAATGAAAATTCAGAAAGAACTGGGGCTGAATGTCAGAGAACTTTCACCTGGAGAATGTGTTGAACTTGTGCCCGGTATGAATGCCGAAGGCCTGAAAGGGGGTGTTTATTCTCCCGATGACGGTCAGGCATATCCATTTAAGGTTCTTCGCGGATACATCAACGGAATCCGTAAAAGCGGTTCTGTTGTGAGAATTTTTACAGAGGTAACCGGAATAAAAATCTCTGACGGGTCAGTTTCGGGTGTTGAACTTGATAATGGTGAATTTATAAATGCTCCTCTGGTTGTTAATGCTGCAGGCCCGTGGGCTGCTGAAGTGGGAAAGATGGCGGGAGTTGAACTGCCAATCTTTCCGGAAGAACATGAAGCTCTTATATCAGACAGATATGATCATTTGTTCGATCCCATGGTTGTCGACTATAGGCCTGACGGATGCTATTTTCAACAGATGGCGACCGGTCAGATAATCGGATGTTATACTCCGGTACCGAATAAACCTGGAAAGCAGACCTCTTCAAGTTCGGAATTTCTTCTTGAAATGTCTAAAAGAACTTCAAGACTGATACCGAAGTTAAAGGATCTTAATGTTATAAGGCATTGGGGTGGAAGTTATTCCATGACTCCGGATGGGAGTCCGATTATTGATAAAACCGGTGTGGGTGGTTTTTTTGTGGCAGTTGGAATGTCAGGTCACGGTTTCATGTTCGGCCCTGCTGTTGGAAAATATCTTACCCGGATAATTACTGAAGGAACGTATCCCTATGAATGGGATGAGTTTAAACTTGATAGAGATTTCTCCCGTCAAGAGATCATGAAGTGATATGAGTTTCTGGCTGATTCTGATTATTCTGGGATCAATAATGATCATTGAAGCACTCCCGCTTCTTTTGTCACCGGAGAAGATGAAGGAATACTACGGACGGATAGCAAACACAGAACCTGAGCAGTTACGGTTGGTGGCTTTCATAATGATCATAATAGGTCTGGTGATCGTTTTTCTTGTGAGGAATAAAATATGCTTATAGAAATCGATGGAAATAAACTTACAATTGAGGAATTCAGGCAGATATCTGAAGATCTTGTTAAAGTCGGGTTAACAGAAGAGGCAAAAGCCGGAATAAAACTTTCCCGGGATACTCTTGAAGAATTTATAAAGACCGGTAAAGCTTATTACGGGATCAATACAGGATTTGGTGCACTTGCTTCAAAAAAAATAAACAGCTCTGATCTGAAACAGCTTCAGAGAAATCTAATAAAGAGTCACACAGCCGGAGTCGGAGATCCGCTCCCTGATCATGTTGTCAGGGGAACAATTCTGCTGAGAGCTAATGTGCTTGCAAAAGGGTATAGCGGTGTCAGACTAATTGTTGTCGAATTATTACTTGAACTTCTTAACAGGAATATATTGCCGATCCTGCCCTCAAAAGGTTCTGTCGGTGCATCAGGTGATCTGGCACCACTTTCACATCTGGCCCTTACATTGCTTGGTGAGGGTCAGGTAAAATATGAAGGTTCGATCCGGGACACTTCAGATGTATTCAGTGACCTCGGGATTTCCCCCCTGGAGCTTGTTGAAAAAGAGGGACTTGCTCTGATCAACGGAACTCAGGTTCTCACAGCTATCGGGATATTTAATCTTCTTAACAGCGAAAATCTTGTTAAAACAGCCGATATTGCAGGAGCTTTAACTTTTGAAGCCCAATTGGGTAATCCATCACCATTCTTCGAAGAAATTCAGAATGTAAGGCCCTATGCAGGACAGATCAATACAGCAAAAAATATGATGAGGTTAATTAGTAATTCACCTCTGTGGAATTCTCATGGAGGGAAAAACAAGATTCAGGATGCTTACTCGGTCCGCTGTATCCCGCAAGTTCATGGAGCTGTAAGGGATACTCTGGATCATGTTCGAAAGGTTCTGGAAATTGAGATAAATGCAGCTACCGAGAATCCCATGATATTTCCTGAGCGGAAAGAGATACTTTCAGGAGGAAATTTTCACGGGGCACCAGTGGCTTTTGTAATGGATTTTCTTGCAATAGCAATGACCGAACTCGGAAACATATCTGAAAGGAGAATTGACAGGGTAATAAATCCTGCAACAAATATGGATCTACCCCCCTTTCTTATTGAAGACAACGGATTGAACTCAGGCTTTATGATCGCACATGTAACTGCCACTGCATTAACCTCTCCCTATGGGAATTCAAAAAAGCGACCAGCGAACTGAAAGAATCTATCGAGCTGGACAGTGATCTTAAAGAGGTCAAAAAAAGCTTCACCAATAGCATCACTGATAAAAAGGGCGCCTTGAAAAGCCAGCCGGAAGTAACCGACAATCCAAAACCGTCCGATCAGAAGGTCTCTGATCTTAAGGAGGCTTACGACAAATGGCAGCAAGACGGCGCCGCCGCCGAAGAGCAAAAGGGCGGTTCGGATATCCCCGATAATGAGGCAGAAACCGCAGACCGAAAAACGGTTGATCCCGGTGGCAACCGGTCGGAGAAAACAGCACATGAAGGACCGACCCAAAATGAATGAGGAGTCGAAACTTCCCTTTACATCCCACCTGGAAGAACTGCGCAAGCGTTTGATTGTCTGTTTTATCGCCGTCGGCATTGGCTTTGTCATCTCCTACGGATTCAAGGAATACCTGTTTCAAATCCTGGTCAACCCCCTGATCAAGGTCATGCAGCCCGGCGACTCGCTGATCTTCACCGGACTACCGGAAGCTTTTTTCACCTATCTCAAGGTGGCCTTCCTCGCGGGCCTGATGCTGGCCGCACCGGTCATCATCTATGAATTCTGGATTTTTGTGGCCCCGGGTCTCTATGACAAAGAGAAAAGGCTGATGCTGCCGATTGTTTTTCTTTCCACCTTCTTTTTTATCGGCGGCGCCCTTTTCGGCTATTTTCTGGTTTTTCCCTGGGGCTTCAAATTCTTCCTCGGATTCGCCACGGAAACCATCCGCCCCATGCCCTCGATGAAAGAGTACCTCGGGTTCTCGGCCAAACTCCTGCTGGCCTTCGGGCTGGTCTTCGAATTGCCCCTGGTGGTCACTTTTTTAGCCAGGCTTGGCGTTGTATCGGTTGATTTTCTGAAGAAAAACCGAAAGTATGCTCTGCTCCTTTTTTTCGTCGGCGCCGCCGTTCTGACACCTCCGGATGTGGTCACTCAGATTATGATGGCCTTGCCGCTGATGCTTCTTTACGAAATTGCCATTATCGGGGCCCGCATTTTCGGGAAGAAGAAAGTGGAGGAGGATACTGCGGCCGAGGAATCCGCTGCGGCTGGCGGCAGCGAGTGAGGCAAGTGCGACTCCGGATAATTGAGCTCTCGGGGAGTTTTTCTCTCAAATAATGACGTGTAAACCAATCGGAGAGCCCAGCCGTCTATAACCTAAACTGATCGTTTCCAGTTTCAAGGGCGTCCTTTTATAGCCGTTGACAAGAGCCCTTCGGCTTGGTAACAAATGCGGCAAACTCAGGGGAGTTTTCCGCGCCGCGCTCGGATTGTGCGGCGGCGGAATTCGATAGAATCCGGTCGGTGCCGGTGATAGTGAAGCAGGCCCGGCCGGGAACTGGAGGAAATGCCCATTCGAGGAAAGGAGGTTGAAAATCAATTTATGAAAACGCGTTCGTTGTTGATTGCAATGGTCATCGGAGCGGTGGTCGTGTTTTTCGCAGCCGGAATCTACGCCGCCAATAAGGTGGAGGATGTGATCAAGATTCAGGACAAAGGGTGTGAGTACACTAAAGGGATCGTCGAGTTCAGCCACAAGAAACATTCCGAAGAATATGCCAAGAAATCGCCCGATCTATACAAGGACAAATGCGGCGCCTGCCATCACGACGACAAGGGCAAACCGCTGGCCGACCTTGCGGCCGGTCAAGATGTGAAAAGGTGCATCGAGTGCCATAAAAAATGCGGCGAACCCCCCAAGGGTAAGGACGCCCCCAAGCTCTCGGACAAAGAGAAACTGGAATATGTTGCCCAAGCCTATCACGTGAATTGCCGCGACTGCCACAAGGCCTTCAATAAGGCTAACAATACCAAAGCGGCACCCACCACCTGCACCAAGTGTCATCCCAAGACACAATAAGTCGATCAGACACCAGGTCGCTTGATTAAAAAAGGCAGGAAGCACGCACAGCGTTGCTTCCTGCCTTTTTTTTCGGTTACGGTCTTATCACAAAAATAGAATCAGACCCGCGTATAGAAATTTGAAACGTGAAACTCAGAACCCGGAACCAGTGATGACTTAAGGGCCATGAGCGTTTAGTATGAGACAACCGCTCTCGGCCCGCTCAGCAGGGACGCTGCTGCAGGACGAGGCCGACCCAGCCTTTTTCCGTTGCCTGCCAGCGACACGCCAACCCTTTTTCACCATAAACCGCCATGACGACAGCCTGCTCGTCGCTCTTTATCCCGGAGAGCACCAGCAAACCGGCCGTTGCCAGATGCGAAACGATCGTTCCGCACAATCGCACCAATGTCGGGTATCGCAAATTGGCGGTGATTATCGTAAATTTCTCGCCGTGAGGTAGCTGCGAGAGGCATTGACCCGAAATGCCAAAGCGTGACGAAAGAGCGTTCAGTGCAGCGTTTTCTGCCGCCTCCACTCGCGCGCAAGGGTCCGGATCGATACCCACGGCCCTGGGAATCCCCAACTGCAGGGCCGCTATCGCCAGAACTCCCGATCCGGTGCCGATATCCAAGAGGACGCTGTCTTTGTCATCTAACTGCGCGGTCGCGAGTGACACGGCCGCATCGATACCGCGCAGTGCCAGGCGGGTAGTCGGATGACGGCCGGACCCGAAAGACGCACCGGTGCTAATCCGCACAGCGGCAGATGACTTCCCGGGATTTAAGTCGGCCCCCGGCGGCAGGATAACGATCCGTTTGGTGACGTTCAACGGCCGCTGAACGGATATTTCCAGATAACTGGCGCCGTATTCATATGTATAGGACAGCTCTCCGGCTGCCAGAAGATTTTTGATGATGGCACGAACCTGACGGGGACCGAGGAAATAACGGTTCGAAAGGACGTTGCGGAGTTCACCGGGGCTGACCTTGTGAAGGGCTCCGGCGATGTATTCGACGGCAAAATTCTGAATGTCCATTATAAGATCGATCGGGAGGGGAGAAATAGCCGTCGCTTTTCTCGAGCAGCGTGGTCTTCGAGACGATCGGTTCCGTTTTTCAACCGGATTTATCTGGGAGTGTGAAGATGCCGATGAGGGGTCGCCATCTCGACGACCAAACGTTTCAGTTGCTCTCTTCACGTTTTGGGGTGCCCTGTCGGTAAGACCGCGCCATGCGGACCACCGCTTCGGCCCAGGTCGGAGCACCGAGCGCATGCAAATGGGTGTAGGTGGCCAGTACGTTTTTTCGACAGGCGCCGTCGCGCCCTTTCCAGATACCGGCGCCGCGTTGCATGCGAAAGACCAGGTCCGCGTCCTGCTCTCCCCACTCCAACACCCGTGAATAGTGAAATTCATGTCCGCGGTGTTCGCTGCCGACCGCAAAATACGGGTTGGGTCTGTCGACCGAGACAACCGTGTACCCGTGTCCCTGCGGGCGTTTGGAAAAACCGTAGGATATCGGCAGTACCCCAGCCATGGGATAGGAGCGGTCATCCAGGATCAGTTCTTTACCCAGATACATCAAACCGCCGCACTCGGCGTAAATCGGAAAACCGTTTTCAGCCAGGTGCTTCAATTCCTCTCTGAAGCGCACATTTTGCGCCAGGGCCTCGGCGTGGGTTTCCGGAAAACCACCGCCGATGTAAAGGGCATCGAGCTTCGGAATGGTGTCGGTGGTAAGGGGGCTGAAAAAAACGATTTTAGCTCCGGCGGATGACAGCGCCTCGATGTTTTCCGGATAGTAGAATTGAAAGGCCGAATCTCTGATGATGCCGATCCGCGGCGCCGTTCGATTGACTGCCGCAATCGGGTCGGCTGCGGTGGTGTCTGTGGTAGTTGGCGGTTCCAGTGGTTGGAGGACCGGCGCGCGGGTCGCGATATCGATCAGAGCCGCCATATCGATATGCTTTTCCGCAATCGCGGCGATGGCGGCAATCGATTCCCGTGCCCAGGCATGTTCCGGCGTCGGAACCAGGCCCATGTGACGTTCGGGAAAATTCTGTTTGCTCAGCTTGGGAACGGCGCCCAGCACGGGCACGCCGCAATGGGCCTCGATGCTTCGACGCAGGATGTTTTCATGCCGGGCGCCGGCCACCCGGTTCAAGATGACGCCCCTGAGAGGAACGTCCCGATCGAACTGTTCGCAACCCGAGACGACAGCCGCCATGGTGCGGGTGGTCTTGGTGGCATCGATGCACATCAGGACCGGGGTTTGGAGTAGTTTGGCCAACTCGGCGGTGCTGGTGGTCCCGTCGATATCGATCCCGTCGTAGAGACCGCGGTTGCCTTCGATGACGGCGATGTCCTGGCGGGATGAACGGGAGAGAAAGGAGGTCAGCACACGTGCCGGCGGGACCATAAAGGTATCCAGATTGAAGCAGGGCCGGCCGGCCGCCAGGGCAAGCCAGCCCGCATCGATATAATCCGGACCTTTTTTAAACGGCGAAACGGTCTTACCGCGGCGGCACAGGGCGGCGATGATGCCGATGGAAAGGATGGTCTTTCCCGAACCGCCCCGCAGAGCCGATATCATTATTCTGGGAAGCACCAATCCAGCCTGCCTGCAGCATCAGCGAATGTCAAACAGCAGAAAGCGGTGAACAAAGATAGCAAAAAGCCGGTCGGGTTTACTCTTCCTTTTCTTCGTGCTCGGCAGCGGCCTGTTTGCCGGTACCGGGCATACCATACATGGACGTGCTGCCGCTGGACCAATATTCCAGGACGCCTTCCTCCACCATCTTGTTGATGAGTTTCTTGGCATCTCTGGGTTTGGACTCGAGAATTTTGGCCAGGTCGTTGAAATAAAACTTCGACTTGGTCTTGAGCTTTTTTGTCAACGCTTCGACAAGTTTCTGTTTTGCCTCTTCATACTCCATGATGAGCCCCTTTTCAGAGAATACGGGGGGCACAGACTAAAGTGCGGTGCCCCCCGCATCGGTTTCGAGCAGTCGGTTTAGAACTTGAACTGGCTGGTTTGACGCCAGGTGTAGTAAGCCGGATCGCGGAAGTCGTCGATCAGGTGGTGCGTGAACTCGAGTTCGCATTTCTCGAAGAACCGCTCCCAGCCGATCCGCTCGGCCCACTCGCCGAGGCGCTCATATTTCCTGGCATCGGCGCTGTAGGTTTCGACCATCTTCTTGATCACGTCCGTGGTCTCGGGCCAGCGCGGCGCATTGTTGGGCAGGAAGGCCACGACGACCTTGGAGAACTTCGGCGCGCTGATCCGGTTGGACACCTTGCCGCCCGCCATGATGACGATGCCGTCGCCTTCCTTGTCGGCCAGCGGCATGGCGGGGCACATGGTGTAGCAGTTGCCGCAGAACATGCAGCGCTCATTGTTTACGGCGACACTGTTGACTTTAACGCCGCCCACTTCCACCTTCGACGGCTTGATGGCCGCCGTGGGGCAGGCCGCAATGGCCAACGGAATTTCGCACATCTTGTCGAGATACTCGTGATCGAGCATCGGCGGTTTGCGGTGGTAGCCCAGAATGGCGATGTCCGAGCAGTGAACCGCGCCGCACATATTCAGGCAGCAGGCCAGAGAAATGCGCAGCTTGGCCGGCAGGCTGTGGCTTTTGAAGTAGTCGAACATTTCGTCCATCACGGCCTTGACCGGTCCGGAAGCGTCGGTGGCCGGCGTGTGGCAGTGAACCCAGCCCTGGGTGTGGACGATGTTGGTAATCGAGGTGCCGGTGCCCCCCACCGGAAACTTGAAGCTGCCGGCGCCGAACTTGCGGCTTTCCAGGTCATCGACCAGGGGCTTAACTTTGTCTTCGCTGTCGACCATGAATTCGATGTTGTTGCGGGTGGTCCAGCGGACATAGCCATCACAATGCTTTTCCGCGATCTCGCAAATTTCACGAATGAGGGTGGTGCTCATGAGGCGCGCCCCGCCGCAGCGGACGGTGAAGACCTTGTCGCCGGATTTGGCCACGTGCACCAGAACGCCGGGTTTGAGCACTTCGTGATACTGCCACTGGCCCTTGTTCTTGGCGATGACCGGAGGGTAAAACTCATCGTATTTTCGCGGACCGATGTCGGTAATCCGGTCTTCCATCGGTTTTTTGGGATTGTATCCGGAAGATATAAATGCCATGGTGATTCCCCCTCCCTATCTTTTGTGGTCTTTTCTGAATTCGTTGACGTCGCGTTCCCAGCCGCCCTCGACCTCATCTTCCTTCCAGAAGATGTAGGGGTTGGAGCGCGGTTCTTTGACGTGGCGCGCATCCGGCTGAATGCCGGCCGCCTCGAGCAGCTTCTGGAAGCCCTGGCGCTTCATGAGTTCGCCCAGGCGCTCGCGGTTCTTGCCTTCCTCCATCCACCAGTCCCAGATACCCTCGATGACTTCCTTGATTTCGTCATAGGGCTCTTCCACCTTGATGAAGGGGACGAGCAGGGAGCCCATCTGGGCGCCGTCCAAAATCGGTGCCTTGGCACCGGCCAGAATGCTGGCGCCGCGTTCGTCACCAATGTGCAGGGCTTTCGGCATGACGTTGATGCAGTGCATGCAGCGGTTGCACTCCTTGTTGTCGATCATCAGCTTGTTGTCTTCCATCCACATGCACTCGGTGGGGCAGAGTCTGATGACTTCTTTCTGGATACTGAAAGCGCCCCAGTCGCGGCCGTTGTGGTCTCCGGCGTTGGGGGGGATTTCACCGCCGATGTAAGCCTGCACGGCTTCCTGGTCGATTTTTATGTCGTCTTTCCAGGTACCGATGAAAGACAGATCGGCCCGGGCGATGGAGGCCACGCAGCAGTTGGGGCAACCGTCGAATTTGAACTTGAACTTGTAGGGAAACGCCGGACGGTGGAGTTCGTCCTGGTATTCATTGGTCAGCGTAAAGCACAGCGCCTGGGTGTCGTAGCAGGCATACTCGCAGCGGGCCTGTCCGATACAGTCGGCGGGGGTCCGCAGGTTGGAACCGGATCCACCCAGATCCTGATTCAGCCTGTGGGTCAATTCGTAAAATACTTCTTCCAATTGGGGAGTGGTAGTCCCCAGGAAGATGATGTCCCCGGTCGAACCGTGCATGTTGGTCATCCCGCTGCCGCGTAAATCCCACAGGTCACATATTTGACGCAGATATTCGGCTGTGTAAAACTTGCCGCCCGGCTGGGAGACGCGCATGGTGTGGAAATGGGCGACCCCGGGAAACATTTCCGGTTGATCGCAGTAGCGTCCGATGACACCGCCGCCGTAACCGAAAACGCCGACGATCCCGCCGTGCTTCCAGTGGGTCCGGCCGTGCTTGAAGGAGAGCTCAAGAATGCCCAAAAGGTCCTCGACGACATCGACGGGAATCTGGAATTCGACGCCTTCCGCGTTCTTGGCCCGCTTTTCGGCCAGCTGCTTCAGGTCCGAAACGAAGCTCGGCCACGGCCCCGACTCAAGCTGGTCCAACATAGGGGTTGCATGTTTCGCCATCTTATTACCTCCATTGTTTTTATAAAAATTAACCTTAATGCCTCTATCGCTACGCTGTCGTGCCCGGAGGGCGCCTTGTTTCACCTCCTCTCACATTCCTGTTTTATTTCCGTGGGTTCATTATCATCGTTTGCAAGGGGCAGCTATAAAATGAATGCCTGTCCTTGTCAATAAAAAAGCTCCAAATGATGGGGTTTGTCGAATCGCATGATAAAAATTTCGCCGCCTGTCACTCAATTTGTGGTGTGCCTTTAATCAAACCGCATCATCTTGTGGATACGATCAGCTCCTGTGGCAACCGATCGATGGCCTGTGTCATTTTCTCACCATGGCGCTTCAGATGTTTTCGGATCAGGGCTTTTTCGGATGGGTGGCACTTCAAGCGCCCTGCGACCCCTTCCAACAGCGTGTCGCGGTCGTCAGGCGCCAGCGCCTTCAAATAACCCGCAAACAAATCGGGCAATTCTTTCGGAATCCGTCCGAACCGCACTTGCAGCGCCAGGCCGTCGAAAAATCCGTTGAGAGCGGCGTCGACCATATCGTCATCGGCGCAGCCAAACTCTCCCACACCGTCGAACCGATCCAGCCGGATGCGGATCGACAAGTTAAGCCAAAAGATCAGCAGGGCCTGCAAGGTGGTGTCAACATCCCCGGAGACATCCGCAAACAGGGGGGCGTATTTTCGGACGGTTATCAGGCGGAGATCGATCTGCCCGCCATCGGTTTTCACGATAAAATCGCCGGCCGCGTTGTGCCACGAAAAAATCTGTTCGAATGTCTCCAGGTCGTAGTATGCCGTCAAAATGAGGGCGATTTGCCGGTATACATCGATCCGCTGCTGTTTCGAGAGCGGGTGGGTGCCCTTTACCGGGTCCCAGACGACGAGGCGGCTGTTCATTTCGGCCGGTTCGCCGGAGAGATGAAATTCGTGGTATCCCTCCAGCCATTCACCCAGAAACATCTCCAGTCGCTGGGAGCGTCCCGGCAGCGTGGCCTCGCCTGTGCAGTAGACTTGCGGCAGAAAGCGGTAGGGAAAGCGGTCGTTGAGCAACCGGATGTTGCCGAAATCCTCTCTGAGATAGGATCGGCCGATTTTCGTCACGGCAACGTTGACCACGAATGCCGGCCGGAGGTTGTCTACTGCGACGGTAATCCGGGCCGGGTGGTAGAAGTGGCCGTGTTTTTCCAGGTAAATCCGAACGGTGCCCAAGTCCGCGGCCGTTACGGATTGCCCCACGCTTTTTCTCAGAGCGCCGGTCAGGCCCGCGCGGCGGTTGCCTTCTAAAATTCGGTGCACGGCCGTAAAATAATCGCCGTAGGTCACCACTGCGCCGGCGGCGGGTTCACCGGATTTGACAACGCCCGCAGGGCTAAGGGGCAGGGGCATGCGCCAGCGCGGCGAGTTTTCGGCAACCGGTCTGTCGTCCGAAGCCAGAAAATAGGAGCCCCTCGGGTTGCCGGCGTCGCCGTGTGATGGCGGTTCCGGTTGCCCCCAGAAACCGGTTCGTGTGGGATGCGGATTAGCGATGGTGCGCAATCTCACTGAGAATTTTCGGCGCGACCGCATACCCCAGTTCGACGGCTTTGTCGCAATGGGTCACGGCCAACGCGTATTCGCCTTTTTCGAGGTAAGCAATGGCTAGATTGTTGTGTGCCGGCGCAAATTCCGGCTGCAGCTTGAGAACCTTGAGGTTGGTTTCAATGCTGTCGTCGATGCGGCCTTTCATCAAGTAGGCGTTGGCCAGCGTCGTCAGGGCCTGGACGAACCGAAAATTAAAATAAGTTGCCTTTTCCAGTGCTTCGATGGCCTCATCGACGTTTCCTCTTTGAAGTTCAACAAACCCGATGTTTCCAAAACCTTCCGAGAAACCGGGCCGGGCCTTGGTTGCCATCCGGTTGTATTCCAAACATCCGTCCAGATCGCCGCGCTGCAGTTTAATGCCGCCGATCTGAACGTACGCCTCGGCCAGGCTGGGGCTGCAGTCAATGGCCTTTCGGAACTCTTTTTCGGCCTCGTCATATTTCTTCTGGCCTGCCAAGGCGACCCCCAGATTGTAATGCGATACGCCACAATCGGGATTCGCTGCAATCGCCGCCCGCTGCTTGGCCGTATATTCGTGCACGTCATTTGCCTGTGCCATATGGTCACGATCTCCTTATTTATTTTTGGAGGCAACCCCCGGGTTGCCTCCAAAAATAAATTAAATTTCAGATTATAAAATGGCGCCTAATTTGAAACGCTCGGCTTAGGCAGTGGTATCCGCCAGGTTGTGCCGGCAAAAATCACTCTTTCACATTTTTCCTAATATGCCTGCCGTGGAATGTCAAGGCAGGTGGGAACGACCGATGCTCCTATCGACACCAAACCGCTTTGGACCGGCAGATTTTTTCTTGACATCCCGGGACCTTTTCTCTACCGTCGAAGCTCGAAATGTTTGCACCACCACCGCCGGTTCGCCTGCCACACTGCACAAAAGGGGGTCGCCATGCTGGAGGGATGTTTCACAGCCATTATCACACCGTTTAACGGCGACGGCGTCGATCACGACGGTCTCGATGCACTGGTCGCGTTTCAGATCAAAAACGGCATCAGCGGGGTTCTGGCCGCCGGAACCACCGGCGAGAGCCCGGTGCTTTCCTGGGATGAACACAACCGCGTGATCGAGGCGGTTGCAAGAAGCACCAGCGGGAAGTGCCGCTGTATCGCCGGCACCGGCAGCAACAACACCCGCGAGTCACTCGCTGCAACCGAACATGCCGTCAAAGCCGGAGTCGAAGCGGTCCTTTTGGTCGACCCCTATTACAACGGTCCCAGTTCGTTGGAGATTCGCCGGGAATACGTCGCACCGGTGGCAAAAGCCTTTCCGGAGGTTCAGGTCATCCCCTACGTCATTCCGGGGCGAACGGGCGCTCAGCTTCTGCCGGAAGACCTCGCCATTTTGAGCAAATCTCATCCAAATGTTCGCACCGTCAAAGAAGCCACCGGCAACCTGGAAAATATGAAACACACCCGGGCCTGCTGCGGTCCGGACTTCACGATTCTCTCCGGCGACGACGGCATGACCTTTGCCATGATGACGGACCCGCAAATCATGGCCGGCGGCGTGATCTCCGTGGCGTCCAACGTCGCACCGGGTGCTGTCGTCCGCATGGTCGGCCTGCTGCGGGAAGGCCGGCAAGACGAAGCGCGGCATCTGTTTTCCGCCCTCGAGCCGTTGTTTGGGTTGGTGACCGTCAAAACCATGGAAAAAACGCCTTACGGCGAAGTGGTCTGCCGCGCCCGCAACCCCTTGGCCGTCAAAGCCCTGATGTCCATCTTGGGAATGCCCTCCGGCGGTTGCCGTCAACCGCTGGGGAAAATGACCCGCAACGGTATCGATGTCGTCCTCAGGGCCGCCCGCACCGTCCAAAAAGCAAACCCCGAAATCTTCAAACCGGTGGGAGACTTCTTCGAGGTCAACATCTCCGAAAGGCTGGAGGATCCCTCGAATTGGGAGGATTTGTATTACAAGGAATACTGAGTTACGGCGGAATGACATATTGCGAACACTTCGCCGTCATCATCTCAAATTGTTGCGCACAAATCGGCTATCCTGGCAGTGCCTTGCGAGCGCCAACAGTTAAAAGTTGATCGCTTTATTTCTTACCGTGACCTTTGACCCTTACCCGTTATGTCGTTTCTGCGCTGCTTCAGCGTTGAGTTTGAAAGCCCCCTCTTTGAAAAGCAGCCATTTCAACCACTTCATTCCGAATTTGAGCAAGGCGATTTCATCCTTTTGAATCGCATTCAACGTGGCGCTGTCGACATCGTATAGGGATAAAAACGAACTTTCGAAGACAAATTTTTTAAACTTATCGATGTTGTAGCTGGCCAGAAAAAACATCTTCTTGGTCTGTTCGGTCAGCTTCATGTTCGGTGGAAACGAGCGCTTGCGGACCACGAGATCGGTCCATTCGGCATTGACCTCGTCACGCGTGTCGACCCCTTGATCCTCCCGCCAATCACGTACGGTCCACACCTGATCTTCTTCGAAACCGTGGCAGTGCGGCTCGTTGACAAAAAAATAAAATCCGGATTCATCCGCACCTTCCCTGTAACTCAGTGAGGCGACACCCAATGGATAATACCGGCAGGTGGTGGGTCTGTCCTCGTATATGATACAGCCATCGTCCCTGACAAAAGGACAGGATTGCTGTTCGTCATCCAGGAGTTTGAGGGTCACCACCGGCAGATCGGTTTTCTCCAGCAGCTGAACGTCGGTGTAGAGCGCTATAAATTCCTCCGATGACAATTCCAATCGGTTTTTGAGGCGGATGATGTCATAGGGAGTCAAGACGATGTTGATCCCTCGGCAGCATTTGGTGAAACAGTCGACGCCCTTGTGGCACCTGAATTTGAACCGGTTGTCCAAGCCGAGCTGCATCGGCTCGATGCCGGCTTTGTTTTCTCTGTCTGGCATGCCATTCCTTTCTCTGTCGTTCATGTTTCTATGGGCTTTAAGATAACGGTTTGGGCAAGGCCAGAGAGAGGAGGCTGTATTGTA
This sequence comes from uncultured bacterium, assembly GCA_942492175.1. Classification (GTDB taxonomy): domain Bacteria; phylum Acidobacteriota; class Aminicenantia; order UBA2199; family UBA2199; genus UBA647. The sequence goes on along the minus strand of CALODR010000006.1, from coordinate 3,492 downwards.
ATACGCCGACGACCGATAAGGCAGTCCAAAATCTTTACCTAAAGCCTATAGAGGTTTGCGGTAATCCGTGGACACAATTTTGAGCCCACCCTATCCGAGCCCCACGGGCATGTCAACCCGCAGAATCCTTGTCTTTTTGGTGCTCTCCAATGGTAACCGTTCACAGGGTTTCAAAGTCCGATGCGCTTCAAACCACCTAATTGTAAGCGTTTACAGGGTGCCGCAGATGCAAGGCGTCGGGCGCGCAGACGTACTTTTGTACTTCAAGTGCCCGACAACAAAGCAGATGCGGTGCCCTGTGAACGCTTACCTTCAATGGATGCGGCCGCAAATTAAGTCTTGATTTAAACTCTAAATCTACTATATCGCTTGATATAATAATTTCGGGCATTAATATTTTTACCGCCAAGGAGAAAACCATGTCGTTAACCATCAAGAAGGCCGACCAACTCAAAGCCAAACCGGACGAGCATCACCTGGGTTTCGGTTCACATTTCACGGATCACATGTTCAACATGGATTATGATCCCGACAAGGGGTGGCACAACCCACGCATCGAACCTTACGGGCCGATCGTCATGGATCCGGCCACGATGGTGCTGCACTACGGACAAGGGGTCTTTGAGGGATTGAAAGCCTACCGAACGGAAAACGGCGGTGTTCAACTGTTTCGTCCCCGCGAAAACATTAAGCGCATGAACCGGTCCGCACGCCGCCTGTGCATTCCGGAAGTCGAGGAGGACGGTTTTCTCGAAGCCCTCAAGCAGTTGATCAGCATCGAAAAAGAATGGGTACCGCACGCGCCGGAAACATCGCTCTACATCCGGCCGACCATCATTGCCACCGATCCATTTTTAGGGGTCCGGGCATCTCATACCTATCGGCTGTTCGTGATCCTCTCGCCCGTCGGGGCTTATTATCCGGAAGGCTTCAACCCGATAAAAATATGGGTCACCAGGGACTATGTCAGGGCCGTTCGCGGCGGTGTCGGCGAGGCCAAGACACCCGGCAACTACGCCGCCAGCCTCCTGGCCGGAAACAAGGCCCACCTGGAAGGGTACACTCAGGTGTTGTGGCTGGACGGGGTGGAGCAGAAATACCTTGAAGAGGTCGGCTCCATGAATATCTTCTTTGTTATCGACAGCGAGATCGTTACCCCGATGCTCAACGGCAGTATTTTGCCCGGCGTCACCCGTGACAGCGTTATCAAGCTGGCCGAGCATTGGAATATGAAGATAACCGAGCGGTTGATCAGCATCGACGAATTGATCGAAGCCCATGGAGCAGGAAAACTGCAGGAAATTTTCGGCTCCGGCACGGCGGCCGTCATTTCACCGGTGGGTGAAATTAAATACGGAGATCGGGTTTACACCGTGGGTGAAGGCCGGGTCGGCCTCTTGGCCCAAAAATTCTATGCGGCACTCACCGACATTCAATACGGTCGGGCCGCCGACCCCATGGGCTGGATCGAACCGATTCTGTGAACCGCTTCAGATGGCATCAAGTTGAGCTGCACCGGGGATAAATGAAAATGACTTCTGACCAGGAATTTGCCCATCTACCGTCGTTTAAGGCAAAGCTGAAGAAAGAGGGGCTGCCGTCGGTAGTCATCGACACCTTCAGTTATTACTACCGCAAGCTCGTCAAAGGTGAAACCGGTCTGATTTACGACCGGGACATCTCGGCCGTGGCGCCGGAAGAAATCGAATCCGCCGAAAACTTGGCGCCCTACAAAGCTGCGGGCGAAAAAGCATTTAAAAAAGCCGTGCGGATTACACTAAACGGTGGCTTGGGCACCAGCATGGGCCTGACCGGTGCCAAGAGTCTGCTTAAGGTCAAAGACGACAAGTCATTTCTCGAGATCATCGTGAAGCAGGCGCGCAACATCGGTGTCAAGCTGGCGTTGATGAACAGCTTCAACACCCACCGCGACACCCTGGCCGCTCTGGAGAAAATAGATCCCAACCATCCGCCGCTGACGTTCCTGCAGCACAAATTTCCCAAGATTATGAAGAGTAATCTGAGTCCGGCTTCCTGGCCGAAAAATCCGGAACTCGAGTGGAATCCGCCCGGACACGGAGACGTGTATACGGCGCTTTACACATCCGGAATGCTTCACCGCCTGCTCGATGAGGGGGTGGTCTACGCCTTCATCTCCAATTCCGATAACCTCGGCGCTAATATGGATGCCGCCTTGCTGGGATATTTTGCCGAAAATAGTTTCCCCTTTATGATGGAAGTGGCTGAAAAAACGGTCGCCGACGTCAAGGGCGGTCATCTGGCCCGGCTGACCAATGGCCGGCTCATATTGAGGGAAATCGCCCAGTGCCCGCAAGAGGAAAGAGACGCGTGCATGGACATCGAGCGCTACCGTTTCTTCAACACGAACAACATCTGGATTAATCTGGAATTTTTGAAGGAATTGATCGGAAGAGAAAAGGCGATCTACCTGCCGATGATCCTCAACCCCAAAAATCTGGATCCGCGGGACAAAACCAGTCCGGATGTCTTCCAGATCGAAACCGCAATGGGTGCGGCCATCTCGCTTTTCGACGGCGCCGCGGCCGTCAGGGTTCCCCGTTCACGGTTTTTTCCGGTCAAAATGTGCAGTGATCTTTTGGCAGTCAGATCGGATTGCTTTGTCTTCGATTCAAACGGCAGCCTGGTGGTCAACCCTGAGCGGCAAAAAAAAGGGCACCCCGACTCCCTCGCGGTCGACCTCGACCCCAAATATTACGCCAAAATCGATCTTTTCGACGCGCGCTTCAATTCCGGCATACCATCTCTGGTCAACTGTGAGACATTGAAAATCACGGGTGATGTGCGATTCGAGCGCGACGTCACGATCGCGGGTCGGGTCCAGATCAAAAACAGCCGTGCCTCCCAAGCGGTGGTCGAAAAGGGCGCGGTCATCGAAAAAGACCTGTATTTTTAGCACCGCTTACTCCGTTTGACCAAGCCTCCTTTCCGTTAAATTTCTAATTCCAAAAAAGGAACCTGACAGGTTATGACCGTACGCGATTGGCTGCGCCAGGAACCGGCACCCGGATGCCGGATGCTGAAATACCGTGGCGATACCCTAACGTTTCACCTGACCCTGGAGCGGCCGCGGCAGGGCAGTGCCTGGCTCAGGACCAACATGGGATCGGGCAAGGTGATCCGCAACGAAATCGTCCGCAATGTTCATTTGGAAGAAGTTCCCCTGGGGCGAGACTGGTTCGATCGGCCCATGGTGGCCATCGACCCGCGTCACTTTCGCATCACCCTGCCCCTGTGCGAAACCGGGCATTTCGAGGCCAAATGTTTCTTTCTCGAAGAGGGCGAGTCTCAGCCGGTGTGGCCATCCGGAGCCAATACCGCGGTCAATGTCGAACCGGCGGACACCTGTTGTGCAAATATCATCTACAATGCCTTCGTACGGCAATTCGGCCCTAACAAATCGGGAACTTTCACGCCTCAGGTAGATCCGGCAAGCATCACCGCGCTCGACCA
>CALODR010000005.1:0-408008 GCA_942492175.1 uncultured bacterium | reverse complement strand
AGGCCGAAACTAAAAGTTTTATTAGCTTATACATTGCTCCAAGATAATCCGATTGCCATTGCAGAGAGGTCTTCATCATACTGAAAATACGGATCGGGAATCTCCGTCTCCTGCCGGGCCTCTTCGGCCTTCAGGCTGGCATAGTTGAAATTCAAAGCTGAACCCAGGGAAAATTTATCATGAATTTATTACAGCTGCTGCCGGAGACACAGTGATCATGAATATGGTGCTGTCCCATAATAAGGGTGAGCCACCTGTAAGCATGGCAGATCAGCATCGTCCCATTCAGCTCCCGCACCTGCAGGAACATAACCGATATCCGGCTGTGGATCTTGTCCGAGAACGGTTTGAAATAAGCAAATCCACCGGACGGATAAGAACTGCCGATCGACTCGGCATCTGCAAACGTCATCCCCAACAGTTCAAATTTGTATGTGCCCAACGGCATTATATTGGTGACAAACAGGGATAATTTGTTTCCTCGATCTGGACAAGCCCCGCAGGATTAAAAAAATACAGCGCTCCAGTCATCAGCCAGTCCTACATAGCAGTGCCCATTGAGCTGGCCCTGTGAGCCCACACCATTCACACTGAGTCAGTGGAACAATACCCTGTTGTCAGGAGCAGATGATAAAACGGATATGATCAAAAATCTGCAGTTAATACTTCTCATTATGAGACCTCCTTGAAAAAATATTATTGAATTATGAGAGTTTGCTATATTTAAATGAAAAAAAAATTATCAATTCAGATTTTGAAGTTGAAATTGACATTATTTTCTCTGTTGTTAACTTAAAGACAAATTTAACCAATTTTTTCGGTAAGGAGGATACAATGTGGCTTCAAAAATCTTTAAGGTTTTTCTTGCTTTACTAATTGCATTGCGGATTGTCAGGTTGTGACAGTTTCACTTCAGATGATGTTGTAACTTTTACCCTTCTTTGCAAACTTCCGATATGCACAGTCATGCCGACGGAATAGAGGCATCACTTGATTATACTCCCGAAGACACTTCGGACGGTGACAATGTACTGGGAGGTTTCACCCGGATCGCAAGCACAATCGGAGCTGCGGTCAGAACCGAACAGGAAAAAGAGGATATTCCCGTTGTTGTGGTTGACTCCGGGGACTTTTTCATGGGAACGGTTTTATGACCTGGCAGTTACCGATCCTATCTTAATGAATTTCTTTCAGATGGTAGGTTACGATGCAGTAACGCTCGGAAATCATGAGTTTGACTGGTCACCTCTCGGACTGGCAATGCTTCTGGGAATGGTGCCGCAAATGGTTTTAGTGTACCGATTGTTGCATCCAATGATGACTCACCCATAACGGGTCCACCGCAGATGATGATATCGAGGCGCTGATTGCCGATGGGAACATTGTCCAGAAAAAAATACTCGCCCTTTCCAATGGGATCAAAGTGGGTATCCTGGGGATAATGGGAGTGACGGCGGATTCACCTGGCTCCTGTTGCATCTCCGATCTCATTTCAATCATGATTATACCTTCCTTCAAAGTAAGGTGGATGAGCTTCGAAATAGCGATCATGTTGATATAGTACTATTACTCTCTCATGGGGGTGTTTATAACAACGGAACCGGTGATGACCAGCTGATCGCGGAAAATGTAACCGGGATCGATATAATCGCATCGGGACATTACCATACAGCAACTCAGTGTCATTGATCAGCAAAGGGGGACAACACGATGATCTTCTCTCCCGGTGGATAAGGCAATGGTTCAGCAGACTTGATGTAACATTCAACAAAAATACCGGACTGATCGAAAGCAGGATTTTCAGCTGATCCCGGTAAATGATACTGTAGTGAACAGAACTCAGTATTTCAGACCATAGTTGACAATTATAAAACGGCGCTCAATCACGCATTATCTGCTGCCGGGATGAATCTTTCTGATCCCATATCAAAGGTATCTTCAGTGATGCAGGTTCACGGGACTGTTGAGTCCAGTCTTGGTAACCTTGCGGCAGATTCTCTCAGGGCTGTTGCGGGCCAGCTGGCTCCCCTCAATGATGGGAATCCCTATGATGTAGCCGTAATAGCAAACGGAGTCATAAGGGACGGACTCTTCCCCGGGAAAACAGGGATACTTACTTTTACCGATATTTACAACGCTATCCCCTTGGGAACATCTCCGGATACAACCCAGATGCTCCCCGGATACCCGCTAATATCATTATATGTTACAGGGCCTGACCTTAGGAACATATGCGAAGCCGGAATTACTATTTCTCAAATGCTGGGTGATGATTTTTATTTGAATTTCTCCGGAATAAGGTGTGATTACAAACCGTCATTGGGTCCCTATTTTGGAGGAGTATCTGCAATTTATCTTTCTCCTCTTGCAGATACATTTACAAGTACCAGGGGAGCGGCAATTGATCTTACTGACACAACAAGACTCTTTCATGTCGTTGTAGATCTTTATGCTCTGCAGATGATGGGAGCTGTAACCGATATGGGTCTTACGATAATTCCGAGAGATTCGTCAGGTCAGGCTATAAACCCGGCCACCTATATGAATTACAGAATAGATTCGGAGATAACTCCCGGTGTCCAGGAGTTAAAAGAGTGGGCTGCCTTGCTAAGTTTTCTCGGCAATGTTTTCCCGGCAACAGGTGATGGTATATCGATGGATATTTACGGGGAAGGGGGTATTGGAATGGGAAGGATAAATTTAATTCAATAAAATATGAGGTGATATTATGAAATGTAATATGGGAAAAAAGGATAGAAAACTGAGGATCATAATTGGTGCTCTGATCCTTGTAGTACATTATATTTATTATTTTGTTACAGGTTATTATTGTGTATGGGCAAATCTGGCATTCATTCCGATAATTACCGGGATAATCGGGTTTTGTCCTGCATACTGGCCGTTTAAGATAAATACTAATAAGAAATAGCCCGGGTTCGGGTTCACCTGAGCCTCGGGAGTGTGTAAGCTCCTCTCACGGATGATTGTATAGTAATAAAATATTAAATAGACCTAAAATATTTTATACTCATTTCCCTTCTTTCATCTGTTGTTTTACTTTTTCTGAGCAATTGAAATGAAAAAAATGTATAAAACTGTTGAAATATAAAAAAAACATTAATATAATAGGGCTTATCATACAGGAGATGTAGAAAATGGCAAAAGTTAAAAGAAAAGTGATCAATATTTCGATTGGTGAGAGAACAAAAATGATGCTGTGGGAAGTTGCCAAATACTTCAAGATCCGTGAATCTGCATTCATTGAGAAAGCAATGACCGATCTTGAAAATGATGAGGTTCGGGCTGATTTCAAAAAATTTTGTGAGCTGATGGGATACAAGAACATAGAAAGATCGGGCGAACACAAACCTCTTTTTATCCAGGAATCACTTATTTACAGAATTAAAAAAGACCATTTCGAATATAACCTGAAGAATCAGACCATCTTTATAAAATATCTTGTTTATTACTACTATAATAAATTTGTAGAATCCATAATCTGATAATCAGAACATACAGGTCCGGATGTATCAGAAAACAGTATTTATTTCTGTTATCTTCATGTTTATTTTTACTGCCTTTCTTTTTACTGCAAACACGTTAAAGCTTTCGGGGGTGAGGCCCCCATTTTTTATTCTGAAAATAGTAGACGGGAAAGCGGAGGCCGATAATAACAGGGTTATCTATTCTGAGAACGGAAATAAAATAGCTGAATATGTTCTGGTGGGAGTATCGGGAGCGGAGTCCCTATGCAGATGTACAGAGTTTTCTGCTGAAATTGATAATAATTGTTATGTAAAGATCAGATCGAATATTCTGCCGGTTGAGAGAGACAGGCTGAGGAATAATACTTTTACTGCCAAAGTTATAAAAATAAAGGGAATCACTTTTAACAGATACAGGAACGGAATATTTGTTACTGTTAATCCTGTCCCCCTGTCAATAGTTCCCGAGCTTTCAATCAAAGGAATCGGGAAGTTTATGGAGAAGATCGGAACAGAGTATAAAAAGAAATGCAGGGTGGATCTTCTCTCACCGAATGAGATAAGTAAATATGTAAATATAGAAAAATCCGGAATTCTGCTTGCAGGAAAAAGAGGGGACCCGGTTCTGATATTTTATTCAAGATCAACGAGAAGGGAAAATCCTGTTTCTAACAAGATCCTGACCAGATTGAAATATGAGGTTTTTCTCCCTATGAAATTAATTATATTATGAGCAGGAAACATATTTGAAATATTGTAAAGTGTGCAGGCGTTTTTTCCATATCGATAAGGATTTTTGTCCCTTTTGCGGTTCTGGGGAGCCTGTAGATCTTAAAATTTATCCGGATGAAACGGATGCTCTCTCCGGTGTAGGGATTTCTGGAGTGAAGATCTCTTTTAAGAGTAAGGATTATATTGTAACAAAAGTGATCGGTCTTGGCGGATACGGCCTTATCCTTGAAGTTCAGGCAGAAGATAATTCAGGCCCTTACGCCTTGAAGGTGCCGGCTACTTTGGAAAAATTTTTTAATCCCGGGAAAGATTTCAGTCAGAGAGAGATCGAAGATGCTGAAAGATCTATTGAATCTGAAGCTTCTGTTCTTAAAAAGATCAGGAGCGAGCGTATCATAAAAGTTTATGATACCGGTAAGGCTCTCTGCTGCAGTAACGGCAGGCAGAAGGAATTCCCGGTTATACTGATGGAGCTTGCAATTTGTACCCTCAGGGAGATTGTCCTTCTGGAGGCAGCAGGAAAGATAGAAATATCCCCTGCAGAAAAATTGAAAATGACCTCATGCATTGTTAATACGATGGAGGAACTTCATAATTCAGGAATAATTCACAGGGATATTGCGCTGGAAAATATATTTGCCGTCAGCAGAAACATGAGTGTAGAATATGTTTTGGCCGATTTCGGGACATCCAGGGAGAAGAGAAGGAAAAACGACGAGAAGACCAACCGGTGTCGTTGGCAGGGACAAGTATCTTGATCCTATGAGGTTTGATAAAAGGTACAGACATGACCCCAGGATAGATATCTTTACTGCAGGGATAGTTATTACTGAAATATTTATTGGCAATTTATGGGACAATATAATCTATGAACCTCTCTATGAGCTTGATTTTGAAAGGGAGTTCCTGGATTGTTATGCCTCCGGGCAGATCGATAAAAGAATTGTGAAGTTCATATCCAGAGCCATTAAATCTGACATTTCAAAGCGTTATAAAAATGCGACAGAGATGAAGAATAGATTTAAAACCATGGTGTTAAGAATGGCCAGGTCGGAGGGTTATAAAAAGGAATTGAAAATTATTGATCTGGTATACAATATTCCTGTCCCGCTGAATGACCCTTTGATAGAAGAAAACAGCACAATAGATTTTGAGAATCATAAAAAAATCAGCCTTGATATAGATCAGAGGACAATTGTCAGGTTAGGTACTGGAAATATCAGCAGGGTGAATTTGAAGAGCACTCCTTTCTTCAAAGCTTCTATTAAGGAAAAAAATATTATTATCGAGGCAGATAGGAAGAGAATGGAGAGAGAACTAAGATTTTTTAAAAAAGGAAAGTACAGGAAGGATAGAGGTATACTCTATTTTACGGGAAAACTCGAAATAGAGATCAGGAGAGGAGCTCTAAATCCTGAGGAGATGTGGTTAAATTGAAGAACAAATTTGTAAAGTCTGTCACTCATCTCGGAACCGGTTTCAGGAACTGGGACAGAGCGGGAGTATCGGTTAATGACCGATCATTACTTGCGGTTCTTGCAGACGGAGTAGGGGGTCATATCAAGGGAGGGGTTGCTGCGGATATGGCTGTTGAAAAATTTATATCGCTCCATAAAGAGAATAATGTAAATACTGAAGGATTCCCTGCTGTTTTTAAAGATATGGCAAATGAAATGCGTAATATCAATCTTGAAATGGCAACAACAATAGTTCTTGTCTTTATTGTAAAGAGTGGAACAAAGATTGAACTTTTTTATACGTGGGCGGGAGATTCACGTCTGTTCCTGTTTACAAAAGATAACCGCAGATTGAAAAAGGGGGCCCTGGTGTGCAGAGAAGACGGGGGAAATCTGTATATACTTTCAGAAGATGATACTATCCCCTGGAGATATTTTATGAATGGTGAGATCGAACTGGATCAGGTTACAACCAGTCCGGGGAAGAACAGGCTTTTCTTTTCCCTCCCAAGGGACGGTGAAAGGATGGGAAGCCGCATCATAAGGTCAAAGTTAAGCTTTGGAGACAAGATCCTTCTCTGTTCTGACGGTTTCTGGGAGAGGTTTGAGAAGCAGTCAGGGATCACCAAGTGGATGCACATTAAGTCTGGAAGCTTTAAAAGAAGATTCAATAAATTTATGAATACCGAATCACAAAAAGGAACAAAGGTCGATAATTCAACATGTATAAGGATAGAAGTTGAGGAAGACATGTTTGTAAAGAGTGGGAAATAAATGGGAAAAAGGCTTTTCTATAAAACATTTTTTTGGCGTATGAAAAGGTATGGTATGTTCAAAGCACTGATATGCAGTGAAAATGAAGAATACAATTATCCATTTATTCCTGAAAAGTGCTTTTTTGTAAAAGTTGGAAGTATTATTCTCCTTTCCTTCATTTTAGCATATCTTCTGATAAATCCTCCAATCAACCCACCCGGCATCATCCATTTAAAAAGTGATTTCAAAATTGGAGATAGAGTTGATAAATTCGGAATGACCAGACTTCATAAAGCTGTAATTTATGGAAAAAATAAAATTGTAAAATTGCTTGTCAGGAATGGGTGTGATCCGAATGCAACAGACAATTATGGGTGGAGCCCGCTTCATTGGGCAAAATTTCTTGGCAGGGATGATCTCTGTGATATCCTGACGGAGGGCGGTGCAAGAGAGGATATAAGATCTACATCAGACTGGTTTGTTTTCCGGAAAGGGAGCTTGCCCGGAGATCTTAAAGGGAGATACTATTCCCCGGAAGACTGATTTTTAATGCAGTCCAGGCATGATCCGTAAAAATCAAGTTCGTGATCTTCTATCCTGAATTTATACTTTTTTTCAAGGTGCCCCTGAATCTTCAGTATAAGAGCTGTCTCTTCATCAAGAAAATCTTTGTATTCTATAACTTTAAGACATTTTCTGCAGATGATGTGATGATGGTGATCGTGCTTTCCCGAAACTATTTCATATCTGCTGAAACCGTCACCGAAGTCATATTTTTTCAATATCCCGAGACGGACAAACAATTCCATGGTGCGGTAGACCGTTGTCAGTCCGATCTCGGGATATTTAAGACTGAGATTCTGAAAAACTTCTCTGGCATTAGGATGGCCTTCATGATCTTCTATTGCAGAAAGAATTGTTTTCCTGGGAAAAGTGATCTTGTATCCGTTTTCTCGCAAGCAGTTTTCCCAGTTCCGATTCCTTCTTCTTTTCATTTTTAATGATTGCCGCAATCATGTCCCTGGTCGTTTTTGCCATGGTCACAATCACTTTCACCTGTCTTCAGTTCACCGCTTAAAAAATCTGTAATAACATTTTCTATATTCCCAGATACCCCGACGATCGGCTGAACATTGTTCTGATTGAAAAGATTTATTGCTTTAGGCCCCATTCCGCCGGACAGGATAAAGTCAACTCCCATCTCACTGAGGAATTTTGGTAAAAACCCGGGTTCGTGTCCGGGATTCTGGACAACTTCTTTTTTCAGAACTTTCCCGTCTTCTGCCTCCACTATTGTGTATGAAGGGCATCTGCCAAAATGCTGTGCTACTAATGTTCCTTCTGTTGCAATTGCTATTTTCATTTTTCCTCCCTGATTGTATTTAACATCTCATTATCAAGAGAATTAAGGTATTGATTCGCCAGATCTTTTTGAACATAATCTGTCACTTCAACAGATATCTTATTCAATTCCTTTATTTCCATCAGTGCTCTCTTGATCATTATGGACAATTGTATACCCATAGGACACTGAAATACAGTGGGCCTGAATTTTAAGCTGACCTCACTTTTATTTTCATCAATTTCAATATCATAAATAAGTTTAAGGCTGTAAACATCCTCCCGGAGTTCAGGGTCTATAACTGTTCGAAGCTTTTTTATAACTTTCTCTTTAAGTTTCATTATGCAGTCTAAAATGCTCTGTTATTTTTTTGTGTATATTTGTGAGCGGTTCCAGCAATTCCGGGCAGTGGACAGCAGGTATTTTTCTTTCAGAAATTTTTGAGATAATACAGAAACTGTGCGGGATTTTTGCAAGGATTTCTATTTTGTTCTCTTGTGCAAATATTTCGATCTTTTCTGTATTATCCGGATTAATGTCATACTTATTGATTACGATTCCGTTTTTCACCCTAAAGTGATCACTAAGCTTAATAATTCTTTTAAGGTCACTGATCCCGGAGATGCTGGGCTCAGTTACAACAAGAGTATAATCAGCTCCGGAAAGCGTTGATGTTACAGGGCAGCCTATTCCCGGAGGCCCGTCAATAAGAATGTATTCGCTTTTTTCCGTTTCAGCTTTCAGTTTTGCCTGATGTTTTACCATTGTGACAAGATTACCGGAATTTTCAGCTCCCGGGTTCAAGCGGGCATAAATAAAACTTCCATGTTCAGTCTCAGAGGTGAACCACTTACCCACTGTTTCCGGGTTCATCTGAATAGCTTCTTCGGGGCATGCAAGTGAACATAGTGTGCAGCCGTCACAACTGAGCTGATCAATTTTATGCTGTCCGTCAACAATATTTATTGCATCAAACCTGCAGAGTTCAAAGCATTTTCCACAATTAATGCATTTTCTGCTGTCGATCTTTGCAGTCGGCTTTCCCGTGAAATCACGGCCCTTGATTTTTCCCGGGTCCATAAGGATATACATATTTGCTGCATCAACATCTGCATCAGCAATGACCTTATTCCGGAAGAGTACCGCGAGAGAGGAGGTAATTGTTGTCTTTCCTGTCCCTCCCTTTCCGCTTAAAACTACTATCTCTTTCGGTTTATCCATTACTAATGTCCTTATAAAGTTTCTGAAGTTTTTTCTCGATTCCCGGGATAGTTCTGATCATCGGTACCCCTTTTGAATACGATCTCTGGATTTCCATTGAATATGGGATTCTGAAAATAACCGGGAGAGAGTTCTTCCTGAGTACTTCCTCTGATGCCCTACTGTCTCCACGGTCTTTGTTGATAACCACACCGGCTCTTTTCCCCATGTCTTTTATGATCTCTATCACCAGTTTCATGTCGCTTATACCGAAAGGTGTCGGTTCTGTAACAATAATTATATAATCAGCACTCTTCATGGATTCTACAACCGGACATGAAGTCCCGGGAGGTGAATCAATGATGGAAATTTGGTCCGGATCAACATGATCTCTTATTATTCCGCTTATGAGCGGTACACCTGACGGTTCGCCGATATTAAGCCGGCCTTCGGTGAAATTCCCTTTCTCAAATTTCCCTTTCCGGATAATACCTATATTTTTATCCACTTCAATGAGAGCTCCATCAACAGGGCAGACATAACTGCATACACCGCAGCTGTGACAGAGCTCGGGGAAGAACAATGTTTTTTTTAATTGAGGGAGGATTGAGAGTGCATTGTAAGCACATGATTTGGCGCATTTATTGCAGAATATGCAGATGGATTCATCGATTTCCGGAACAGGCTGATTATATTCTATCTCTTCAGTGACATCCGGTTTGATAAATATATGCCCGTTAGGTTCTTCAACATCGAGGTCAATAAAGTCAGCTTTGTTAAGACTGAGTGCAAGTGAAGTTGAGAAATATGTTTTTCCTGTCCCCCCCTTGCCTGAAATAACTGCAATTTTCATCTAAAAAGTTCAGGCCTGAATCTCTTTATATTTCCGGACTGCATCTTTTACGTTACCCTCGTTTACGATGAACATTTCTATATTTCCCTCTTTGAAAATCTGCTCCGCCTTCGGTCCGGGTTGTGCACCGATTACTACTGTGCATCCGTACTCAACAGCAGATCCGGCAGTTTTTATCCCTACTCCGTGTCCTTCATTCTTGAATTTGTTCTCTTCTACACTGATAATTTTTTCATTCTCTATATCGTAGATCATGAAATAATTTGCCCGTCCAAACCTTGAATCAATTTCAGATCCTATTCCGTTATTTTCTTTTACTGCAATAAAAGCTTTCATTTTCTTCTCCTTCTCCTACGCATTCCGGCAGGTGTTTTTCCGGATGATCTGAATCCGGAAAATATTTTGAAAATTTTAAGTAATCCCAGTGCCGCACTCCCTATGACTGCGGCTATTTCAACAGTCCCGCGTGATACCAGTGCAGATCTTCCGGGTTTTTTCAGTGCTGTTTCCGTTCCAATAATCTCCCCTTCTACTACTTCAACATCTTCTTCTTTAGTTAATGGATCTGTACTACTTTTTTTTATCTGATTCAATTTCTTCGAGTCTCTTTTTCAGCAGATCAAGATTTTGTTCAAGGGCGTTTATCTCGCCTGAGATATAATCTTTTTCATCACCCGGTGAAGGCGTTGGTCGAAATCCGAAACCTCTTCCGCCAAATCTGCCTGCTCCGAATCCGCGGCCGAAACCCATGCCGCCTCTCCGTGTGAACCTTGTTGAAAAATTACCGGTACAAGGACCGAATCCTCTTCCGGTTCCCGGGCCTGATCCGTCCGGGCCTGTTCTGTCTCTAAATGGCATAATAGCCTCCCTATAATTTATTTTTCACTGCTTTCAGGTGGTGAGAGCCACCTTTACGGAGCAACACTGAGCCGCACTTCGGACATTTTTCTTCCATGCACGGTACAGCTCTTTTTTTCGGTGCTATGTAATTGCATTTTATACATATGCACTGGCCGTCCGGGCCGGAGCCTTCTTTTCCGGGCGTCCACCCGCCGTTCATTTTTCTGTTGCCTTTGTTATTCATTTGCAGCCTCTCAAATGATAATGAAAATCATTATCAATTAGATGATAATGCTTTTTTCCGGAAAAAGCAACAAAAAAATAGAAAATAATTTATAAATATATAATATATATAATATATTAAAAAAATATTTCGGGGGAAGTATAATGTCAAAAAATCTGATGGCCCATGAATCAGCTGTTGCAAGTTTTAAAATGTTCTCTCAAATGGTTCTGATTGCATTTCTGGTATCAGCAATTATTCATATAACGGTTGTAATAATCATGATAGTGCCGGGAATTGTTCAATTGAGATCGGTACGGATACCGCCTGACGGGAGAACGATCTCATCCCGCACCCTTTTTCAGTACATTACCGGATTCGGAGCTATAATTTCTGACACAACGACAATACCTGATGAGTTCAGAGGCTTCTTGAAATCAAACAGATATTTTTCAAGATTTGTAAAAAAGGGTGACAGGATCAGTTCTAAAGCTTTTAAAAAGATCCTGAATCTTATTTATAAAGGGTATTTTGAAAAATTTCCCGCAAAGTTACGGAAAGTTTTTTTGAATTCTTCTCCGGTCTACCTCTTCATGTTTCTATATATTATCTATTTTTTTGTTAAGTCCAAACGGCTTAAAGATGACAGGTTCCTGAGAGGGACAAGGATCCTTACAACCAGAGAGATGAGTGAAAGGCTGAAATCGGTTTGTGAAGCGGAATCTTTAACTGATGGTTGGGGGATGAATATTAAGGTCGGAGGTATGTACCTCCCAAGAGAAGCAGAACAGAAACATACACTAATACTTGGATCAACGGGGACAGGAAAAACAGTGTTTTTTAATCAGATCATAGGCCAGACCATCAATAGGCAGGAGAAGCTGTCGGCAAATGAAAAATCTGTTATTTATGATATAAAAGGGGAACTCCTTTCAAAGCACTTCAGGCCCGGCTCAGATGTAATTTTTTATCCTTTTGATAAACGGAGTGAGGGGTGGAGTTTTATGAATGAGATAAGAACCTATGCAGATTTTGATGTAGTCTCTTCAAGTCTATTTGAGCCGCCTAAAGATTCAAAAGATATTTATTGGTATAATGCTGCGAAAGATATTTTCAGGACAGGATTGTTTTACCTCTATTCCTCAGCTTTGTCTGATAACAATAGGGCTGCTGTCCCGAACAGAAGGATCTGGGATTTTTTTACTCTCCCTGTAAATGAGATTCTTGATATACTTAAGGCAGGGCTTCCCGCAAGAGAGAGAGGTGCTCTTAAACATATAGAGAATCCCGATTCTCCTCAGGCATCAAGTGTCCTTTCCGTACTCCAGGAGCGTATTACCTTTTTTAAATACATTTACGATACAGATGGTAACTTCAGTTTCAGGGATTTTATAAACAAGGAGAAAAACCGAAATCTGTTCCTGCTGAACATAAAACAGAACGACTCGGTATTCCGTCCTCTCATGACATTTGTAATCGATATAATGATACGTGAATCATTAAGTCTTCCCGATATAATCCTCCCTGCCGACAGACGGATCAACTTTTTCATAGATGAGTTTGGTTCACTCTCTAAAATGTCATCAGTTTTTGATTTTCTTACAATGGCAAGAGCAAAGGGGGGAGCTTTGTATGTTGTTAACCAGGATCTTGGTTCTATAACTGATATATACGGGAAAGAGAAGAAAGAAACGTTTTTTAACAATTTTAACACAAATTTTATCTTTCTCCTGAATGATCCTTCAACTGCAGAATTTATCAGCAGGGCATTTGGTGAACAGGAATTGATACAGAAGTCGGGGGACAGGCAGATATCCCCCAATTCACTTGGGGACACATATACGCACAGGGAACAGTATAAAATAAATAAGGTTCTTCTGCCTTCACAATTTATAGAGCTCGAGCCTTTTAAATGCTATTTTAAATATTCCGGTGCGGGGTTTACAAAAATTGAAGTTGAAAAGTTTTTTTTCGACTCTGAATATATTCCCTACCAGGAGAAAAAATTTAAAATCTCATGTCCCGCCCCGCCGGGTAATGGGTCAGGCGCTGAAAACGGAACAATAGTTGTTTAATTTAAATTAACTGACAATTCAGCTGAAATCCTGAAGAATTTCCTGTTTTTACGTATCATTCTTTCCAGGTCATCTTCGGGAAGGTCTCTTAAATAGGGTGTTCTATCCACAGACCTGCTGTTAACGTTTTCAGGTATTGTGTTTTCGTTTTTTCTGTTTTTCTCTGAAAAATGAGTTTTCATTATATCCTCCGGCAAAAACATATCATACATATTATATATTTTCAATATATTAAACACATATATTTTGATTTCTGCTTTATGTTTATTTTTTTTCGGTTTTGTTTTATACTATCACTTTGAATCGGAGGTTATTATGAAAGGAATAAAAATATTTTCACTTTTAATTTTATTAACTATGTTTTCGACCTTCACACTTAGTGCGGAAACTTCGGAAGGGTTTGAACTTATGCTGCAGAAAGCATATAAATTCGGAAACATCAGGGTTATACTCAACCTTGAAGTTCCGGAGATTAACAAACTTACAGAGGAGTCAGTTAAATTCAAAACAGGTGATATGAGTCCGATGGCAAAACAGGGCGGATTTGATGCTGATCTGAAATTAGAGAGAGGGATCAGTTCTGTAAGTGATAAGATCCTTCATAAGCTTAACAATTATAATTACAGAATAGTCAGAAGATATTCAACCATACCTTTCATGGCCTTGTCTGTTTCCCCTGAAGCGCTTATGCGAATAAGATCGATGAATGAAGTTAATTCGATCTGGGAAGATAAGCTTATCCCCCTTCCTGAAACAGAAAAACTTTCTTTGTCGGAGGATATCCCCGGGAAACCCCAGCTAACTCAGTCAACCGTAATAGTCGGAGCAGATCAGGCATGGGGACTCGGTATAACAGGCTCCGGGTGGTATGTAGCTGTCCTTGACACGGGGATCAGGCCGACCCATGAATTCTTTACAGGAAAAAATATAATTGAAGCTTGTTATTCTGCAGAGAGAGATTGCCCGAACGGGCAGTCTTCAATGGTAGGGCCGGGTTCAGCTGAGCATTATTACGATCATCAGGACCTGAGTGGATATGATCACGGTACCCATGTTGCAGGAATTGCAGCAGGAAACAATGGAAAGGGGAAAGCCGGAGTTTCTAAAGATTCGGATATTATTGCAATTCAGGTATTCTCATATTTTCCATCTGAGGATGATATCCTGAGCTGGAGCTCTGATCAGTTGAAAGGGCTGGAATATGTGTACAGTTTAAGGAATACGTACAGAATAGCCTCTGTGAATATCAGTATCGGAGGAGGAGAATACGGGAGTTTCTGCAATGGCGGTCAATATGATACTGCTATAAAAAATCTGAAAAGTGTCGGAATTGCTACAGCTATAGCTTCCGGGAATGAATACTATTGCAACGGGGTTTCACATCCGGCCTGTTATGAAGCGGCGATCGCAACTGGGGCAACAGCAAAGAACGATGCAATGGCATCATTTTCAAACTGGAAGAAAGGTATGATAGATCTTTTTGCACCCGGAGTAAGCATCAATTCAGCTATTGCCGGTAGTGATACTCTTTATTCAAGCTGGCAGGGGACTTCAATGGCGGCTCCTCATGTTGCCGGTGCCTGGGGATTATTAAAACAGATGGATATGAATATTTCTGTCGACAGGGCGCTTCAGCTTCTTCAAGAGAACGGGCAGATGGTTAATTCTTCATGCAGTTCCGGAGGCTCTGCCGCAAGGATAAATGTAGGAAAAGCAATACAAAGTCTGCTTGATGTGGCGCCTCCCTTAAATTTTGCAGGAAAAAAATATGAGAACCGGGCTCTTCTCCAGATCGAACATTTTAATGAACTGACCTGGGAAGTAAATCCCTATAATTCATCAAAAGGGAATAATATAGTTGAATATCAGATATTTCTGGTTAACAATTCAGAACTGGAGCATCTCCAGACAATTTCTTCAGATACATTTGTTTTCAGGCACAGAAAAATTACCAGGACTGAAGATTATACTTATGCCGTTAAAGCTGTAACAGACGGAGGGAAACAAAGTATCCCTGCTTATGTGACAGTAAAAGGCGATACGGAATAGATATACGGATTAAATATGACAAAAGGGGAGAAGGGTTCTGATCTGATCTCTGAATTTGCCCCTGATTTATTTGAAGGGAAAAAGATCGCAGTCTGGGGGGATTTTATCCTCGATGAATATATTTTTACCTCCACAGGAAGGATATCCCGGGAAGCTCCCGTTCTTGTTACCGAATATGAAGAGAGTTGTTTTATGCTTGGCGGTGCCGGTAATGTGGTTCATAATCTCAGATCTTTAGGTGCAGATCCGGTTCCGGTTGGATTTACCGGGGATGACGAAGCCGGTGTAAGGATAATGGAATTGTTCACAGATCTGTCTGTTGATACAAATTCTCTCTCGGTTATCAGAGGGTTTACAACTCCAAGAAAAAGCAGAATCCTTTCAGGAAGGGATAATTCAAGGAAGCAGCAGGTTCTCCGTATCGACTACCTTAACAGGAATGCACCGGATCCTTCAGAATATATAAAACTTACCGGTAAATTAAGAGAACTTCCAGATAAATGTGATATTCTGCTAGTGTCCGATTACCTGAAAGAATCAGTCTCACCTGATGTTTTTGCAGAGATCAGCGCAGCGTTCCCGGATCTGACAACAATTGTAGATTCAAGAGAGAACCTAATGAAATTCACCGGTGCTACTTTTGTCACGCCAAATGAACCCGAGATAAGAAATCTGTTCCCTTCCATCAAATTCAGGAGTGAAGAAGATTTCCTCAGATCCGGGGAAAAACTTATGTCCGATCTTAAATGCAGCGGTTTGGTACAGAAAAGGGGGCATAAGGGGATGATAGTTTTTGAACAGGGTAGAGACCCTGTGCTGATTCCTATCCACGGTTCATCTGATATTGTTGATGTTACCGGAGCAGGAGATACGGTGATCGCCCTGCTTAGTTTATCTTTATCAACAGGTGCTGATCTCCTCAATTCTGCAAAGATCGCAAATGTAGGAGCTTCCATAGTTGTTATGAAAGAAGGAGCATATCCGCTTAATCGGAAGGAATTAAAAGAGGAGCTTTTTGATTCCCGGTGAAGAAACGACTTGATTTGACGGGAAAATATTTTGAACTGGATGTTTTGGCAGTAATTATTGAACAGGCAAAGAGAGAAGGGAAAAAAGTTGCTCTTGCAAACGGAGGTTTTGATATCCTTCATATAGGACATATCCGTTACCTTAAAGATTCAAAAGATGCAGCAGATATACTTGTTGTAGCTGTTAACTCAGATAAGTCACTTAAAAATCTCAAAGGTAACCACAGGGCTGAGATAAATGAGATGGGGAGAGCCGGGATTATAGGCTCTCTCGAATGTGTTGATTATGTGACGGTTTTTGATGACGACAGAGTTGACAATGTTCTGTTAACTCTTAAACCTGATTTTCATTGTAAAGGTTCCGACTACACACCGGAAACTGTCCCCGAGAGAGATATTGTTAAATCTTACGGAGGGAAAATATTAATTACAGGGGGTAGGAAAATAAAATCCAGTTCTGATATAATAAAAGATATTGCTATAAAGAAGGAGATAAAAAAATGAGAAAAACCACATTATTATTAATTGTTCTCCTTTTATCGGCCGTAATAATAATTGCCGCGGGAGATAAGGTTGTTACCCAGGCATCAACTGTAAATGCGGTTTTAAAAGGGATGTACGACGGGACCATTACTTTTGGGGACCTGAAAAAGTATGGAGATTTCGGGATCGGATATTTTGACAAAATGGGTGGTGAAGCATTGGCTGTTGACGGAGTTTTCTACAGAATTAAAAGTGATGGACTTACAGAAGTAATTAAGGATACAGACAAGACCCCTTTCTTTACTATTACCAAGTTTGAGTCTAATACAGACAATTTCACAAACAGAAAATTTGATTTTAAGGAACTTCAGGAATATATCATGAGCATGATGCCGAGGAAAAAAAGTTTTTATGCGGTCAAAGTCAGAGGGATATTTGATAATCTTAATGCAAGGACATTTCTCAGGCAGGCCAAACCTTATCCTGATATCGATCAGGTTCTGGATACCCAAACAGAAGCAACCTTTACAAATACCGAAGGAATGCTGATCGGGTTTTATACTCCTGAATTTCTTGAAGGAATAGGTGTTCCCGGCTTTCACTTTCACTATTTGAGTAAGGATAAGACAAGAGGTGGTCATGTGATCGCACTCAATGTAAACTCTGTGACAATAGAATTTTTTGAGATCACCAGATTTCAGATACTGTTACCGGATAATGCCGATTATCAGGAAGCTGATCTGGAGTTTACAAAAAAGATGCGCAAAGACCTTACAAAGTTCGAGAAACAATAGAACAAAAAAGGGACTGGCCCCGGATAACCTTAACTGCTTTGCCCGGGATTGAATTTTTATCATGAAATACAGCAGAATTGCTATAGTAAAATTATCTTCCCTCGGAGATATTATTCATACACTTCCTGCTGTTAGTCTTATAAAAACCGAATATCCAACTTCTTCGATCACCTGGTTTGCAGACCCTTATGGAGCGGAACTGCTGAAAAATTTCTCCGGAATAGATAATATTGTAAGTGTTGATCTTAAATCCGGGGGGATAATACAGAAAATAGGGAATATGAATAAAATTCTTTCAGCATACAGAGGGAAATTTGATCTGATCCTGGATTTTCAGGGGTTGATTAAATCAGCATTTCTTTCACGTCTCCTCGGGAAAAATACTGCTGGATTCGGCAGGGGGAATGTCAGGGAATCACAGGCCCGTATTTTTTACAGGATGAAACCCTCTTTTTTTAATGAGAGTGATCATGTTATTAGAAAGAATATTCATCTCCTGAGTGTAATGGGGATCTTCTCAAATGAAATAGTTTATCCCATGAAAACTTTAGAGTTTACTCCGGGTATGAAGGGTTTCATTGAAGAGAACCGTCTTGAGCCCGGAAGATATGTGATACTGAATGTCGGGGGTGGTTGGGAAACCAAACTTTTATCGATTGAACAGAACCTGGAGGTTCTTTCCGAAATTAAATCCGATCTGAAAAGAGTTATATTATGGGGTAACAGGGAAGAAGAGATCAAAGCAGATATAATTTCAGGAACCTCAGGGGTAATAAAAGTCCCCTTTATGAATTTCACAGATCTGATCCTGTTTATTGCAAATGCCGGATCACTTATATCAGCTGATTCACTTCCTCTTCATATTGCAGATGCAACGGGGACAAAATCGGTTGGGATTTTTGGTCCCACTTCACCTGAAAGGAATGGTTCCCTTAACAGGGATAGTATTTCAATAGTTAATAAGATCGAATGCAGTTTTTGCTATAAAAGAAAATGCAGTCATAAAAGTTGTATGGTGAATATTGATCTCTCCCCGATAACCAATTTTGTTAACGGGGAGTAAGTTCCGTCAGTCTACAGATAGACCTTGATGCCGAATCCCAGAGTGAATGTACTTAGTTTTACCGGAATAGAATATCCGGGGAGAAGGTCCGGATTTGATATTGTAGCAACGAGTGAGCCGAATTCTCCCGTGTATTGCCCGGGCTTAACCATCCAGTTGAGGTCAAGTTCTCCTGCAAAATAATAGTTTGCAGAAAAATAGATGTTCATACTTTCAGAGAACATATATTCAATTTCAATACCGCCGTTCCCTCCGAACACAGATTCGGAAGCATTAACTTCCAACGGAATATCATACCAGTCGATATAATAACTGCCGTTATAAAGAAGAGGTCCGTCTGCATAACCGCCGTTACCGTCCAGTTCTACTTTTGTAAGAAACAATGTGGGTCCGGCAAAAAAGTTGACCTTGAAATTTTCGGTTGATACTGCTCTGAATATAAGGTTTACGCTGATAGGGATTGAAGTTACAGAACCTGTATTCATCCAGTTCTTGGCATTGATGCTTCCCTGATCACTATCCCACCATTCCCAATTCCAGTTGAAGCTGTTAGTTATATCAAATGTGGTTTTCATGAACGATGCGTTAACCCCAAGCCCCATTTTATAATTAAAGAAAAAAGAAATTCCTGCATTGAATCCGAATCCGGCGCTGCTGGAAAAGATCGAGCGGTTTGTCTCATTAAATGAGACTATATCTTCTGAATCGGTAAAAAAGGTGTTCAGGCTGAAATCACTAATGCTGAAAGGACCGGAATAGAACCCCCCGACATTCACCGCCATCTCTCCTCTTGCAGGTATCACTACAAGAACCCCAAATAAAACTATGATAAAGATCTTTTTCATTTTTCCTCCTCTGTTTTCTCAAAATTATAATAGTTTGACAAAAAAATATTGTCAACTTGAAACAATCCGTTTAAGCAGAGGTTTGATTTTTTACCCTGAAGTGATACTATTTTCTGGGAGATAAACAATGAAAACCAGACAATTTGCAACATTTTTTTTGATCCTTATAATTTTTACTTCGATCAATATTCTGCCGAAAGAGAAATTTGTCCCTGAACAGTTCAAAAAATATATTAATAAAACGTTAACAGAGTGGAATGTGCCCGGTATTGCAGTCGGGATTATGAATAAAGGATATATAATTCTCGGTGAGGGTTATGGATTCAGAGATCTGGAAAAAAGGCTTCCTGTTACCAGATATACTTTATTTCCGATAGGGTCTTCGACCAAAGCTTTTACATCTTTTTTAACCGGAAAACTGGTTGATGAAAAGGTGATCGGTTGGGATGATCCGGTTGTAAAACATTTAAAGGGGTTTGAACTTTACGATCCCTGGGTTACCTCAAATTTCAGGATTGCAGATCTCCTCATCCACAATTCCGGACTCCCCCGTCACGATCTTACCTGGTACCGTTCGGCTAATTCACGTGAGGAATTATTTAACGGTTTGAAGTACCTTAAGAACAACAAAGGTTTCCGTACAACTTTTCAGTATCAGAACCTAATGTATATGACAGCAGGATACCTCTCCGGAAAGGTCAAGGGAACTACATGGGAGGAGCTTGTTAAAAAGTATATTTTTGTTCCTCTCGAAATGGAAAGCACAAATTTCTCTATTGAAGACTCGGAAAAGGGCGGAAATTATTCTCTGCCCTATGCTGAAAATGAAGGGAAGATTATAAAGGTACCTTTTTACAGAGAGATGCAGGGTATAGGGCCCGCAGGTTCGATCAATTCAAATGTGTACGAAATGCTCAAATGGGTGAAACTTCATATTGATAAAGGGAAATGGAAAGGGGAACAATTGATCTCGGAGAAGAATATTAAGATGACACATACTCCCCAATTTGTCGTCTCTGATATGATGATCTCAACCCTCACCCGTTTTGAAGAACTATCCTTCCCCTCATACGGTATGGGATGGTTCATTCAGGATTACAGGGGAAGTTCAATAATTCACCATGGCGGGAATATTGACGGGTTTTCAGCACTTATATCATTCATGCCCGAGATTGAAGCAGGAATAGTCATTTTGACCAACAAGAACAACACTCTTCTTACCTATGAAGTCACTCTTCATATATATGATAAGTTGAGGGGATTAAAGCAGATCGACTGGAACAGCAGGCTGAAACAGGCTCAGGAAGAGAAGAGAAAAGAGATGGCTGCGGAAGCGGCAGAAGTAAAGAAGAACAGGAAAACAGGAGAAGGGCCTCACGATCCGGTAGTTGATCTTATCGGGTCTTATTCCAATGGTGCATATGGTGATGTGACAGTTTTTCAGAAAGATGGGAAATTAGTTCTAAACTTTCATAAGTTCGAGTCCAACCTTAAACATATAGGTGGAAATGATTTTGAGCTCGAAGGGAGTGTTGTGGGCGGAGTCCCGATAAAGTTCCTTAAAGATAGTGATGGGAATATTACCGGCCTTTCAGCCCCACTTGAACCTAAAGTTGCAGACATAATTTTCACAAAGAAATAGATTTTTTAAAACAACGAACTTTTTTGTGACAGTTACAACTGAATTTTGTTCTATTTAATGGCAAATTTCTTGCTATTAGTTTAACGTTTAACATTTCCAGGAGGTTGCATGAGAAGGTTTTCACAATTTTTATCCACTATACTTTTTTTATTATTCTGTTTTACCTTTATACAGGGCCAGGATGCCATGGAAGAGCTTGAAGTTTTAAAGAGGGATAGTAAGGATATTGTTTCACAAAAAAAAACAACAGATTTTCAGGAAAATTTTTCTGCTGCAAAAGATGATCTTAATGAGAAATTGCTGAATAAGATATTATCTGGCTGTGAAGTATATTGTTCCAGGCTGAAAAGTTCAGCTTTTCATTTTTTCTGCAACGAATCGATTATTTCCGTGGGGGAAGATGTTGAAACCGGTAAACCCGGTTCCAGAAGAGTTCATAAGAGGAGATTCAGCAATAAGTATAGTTTTGATTATCAATTGATCAATGACAGTTCAGGGGTGCGAGAGCAAAGACGGGAGGTGTTCAAGAGCAAAAATGGAAATCCGGGTGATATCCATGATCTGGTGATTTCATTTTTAAGTGAGAAACCTGTATTTGCCCCGGTAATGATACTTGGAGAAAAAGGGCAAAAAGAGTTTGATTTCATTTTTTCCGGAATTGAGAAAAAAGGAGACCGGGAGTTCGCCATTATAAAGGCGATTCCCAAAAACCCAAAAAAATTTTTCTTCACGACCGCTTTGATAAATATTGATGTTAAAGATTATTCGGTAAGCAGGATAAAAGTTATCCCCCGGTACATTAAAGGCTATGAAAGTTTAATGAGGAGGACTTTCCATTTTAGAACACGGCTGTTCCTCGATTGTGTAATAGATTTCGGCCAGAGTTATAACGGGTTGTGGTTCCCGACAGAAATAGTAATATCAGAGAGATATAAAGGGGGACGTTTTGTTACTCAGAATATGGGTACAACGGGATGGGAAAGGAGCCGTACTGAGTTCAGGTATACCGATTACAGGTTCTTTAATGTTGATATGGATATTAAAAATTAGATTTTCATTGAAATAAATTTATCTGTTCATTAGAATTATCGGATGATGTCTTCTAAAGCAAATAACTCCGGCCCGGTTGAAGTTCCGAAGAGGTTTGGTACATTTGAAGGTGTTTTTACACCGTCAATTCTGACAATTATAGGTGTTATTTTATTCCTCCGTCTCGGGTGGGTTGTCGGTAATGTCGGTTTCCTGGGAGCACTCCTGATAATCACTCTTGCTCATATTGCAACCGTCACCACAAGCCTTGCCATGGCCTCTATGACCACCAATGTCAAGATCGGGGACGGAGGGTTCTACTCACTTATATCAAGGTCGCTTGGGCTTGAAGTAGGCGGGGCAATCGGGATCACACTATACATATCACAGGCATTGTCCGTTGCTCTATATATAGTCGGTTTCACCGAGGTCTGGTTAAGTATATTCCCCGGGCATGAATCCCGCCTCGTTTCATCTGTGGTTCTTGGGGTTATCCTCCTTCTCTCTTTTATCAGTGCCAAGGTTGTTATGAAATTTCAGTATATTATTATGATCCTAATCACAGCGGCACTGTTTTCCTTCTTTCTCGGCGGCGGTGAAAATTATCAGCTTGTACTTTGGAGGGAGGGGAGCACAGCTTCCTTCTGGGTTATATTTGCAGTTTTCTTTCCGGCTGTCACAGGGATAAGTGCCGGTGCATCAATGTCGGGGGAATTAAAAAACCCGAGAAGAAATATCCCGCTGGGAATTTTAATGGCAGTTGGTATTGGATTTGTTATTTATGTTTTTACTGCCTTCTGGCTGAACATTCATGCATCACCTTCGGAACTGATAAAAAACAATCTTATCATGAAGGGGCTGGCCAAATGGGAATGGATGATCATTGCAGGAATTATGGGTGCCACAATCTCTTCAGCTCTCGGGAGCATTCTCGGAGCTCCCCGTGTCCTGATGGCATTGGGTCAGGACAGGGTGGTTCCTCTTTCCGGTTTGTGGGAGAGGAGGAGTGTTAACGGAGAACCCAGGTTCGCCCTGATTTTTACGGCTATTATAGTTGAGGTCAGCATTCTACTCGGCGACCTAAATTCAATTGCACCTCTGCTGACCATGTTTTTCCTTATTACCTATGGAATGATAAATCTTGCAGTATTTATTGAGAAAGCTGTTGGAATAACTGCTTTCCGCCCCAGTATAAAAGTTCCGAAACTGGTGTCATTACTAGGCGGTTTATGGTGCTTCATAATCATGTTTTTGATAAACTTCGGATTTGCAGTGATCGCATTTATAATAATTGCAGTTTTCTATTTTGTTCAGGTAAAAAGGGGTCTGGATGCTCCCTGGGGCGATATAAGAAGTGCCATGTTCAATGCCATATCAGAATGGGCGGCCAAGGCCTCTGCACGGATGCCTCAGACGGCAAGGTCCTGGAAACCCAATCTGATGATCCCTGTCGAAGATCCGGCTGAATGGAATTGTCTTATGGGATTCATTAAAGATATAGTATTTCCGAAGGGGACTATGAGGGTGTTTTCTGTTGTAACCATGGATGAAGGCATCAAACAGAAAACTGTTTCCATTGCTGATCTGTTCTTCAGAAAAAAGAAAGATGGTATCAGAAATTCAGGAAAAGAGATTAAATTGAAGCTTGAAAGAGAATTGAACGATCTGATTGAGCCTGTAAAAAAAGAGGGGATATTTACGGCATCGATGGTCATTGAGGCCCCCGGTTTTTTTGACGGGCTCCATATAGTGACCCAGGTGATGAAAGGCATGTTCTTTCCACCCAACCTTATGTTCCTGACAATGTCAAATAATAGGGAGAAAGATGAAAGACTTGAGAACCTTATTGCCATGTCAATAGAGGAAAAACTGGGACTTATAGTAATGGGATTCAATGCCAAAGCTGCATTCGGTAATAAGAAACAGATTAATTTGTGGATCCGGGATAAGAGTCCAAACCAGCATCTCGCTACCCTTCTAAGCCTGGAACTTCATAATTCCTGGGAAAGGCTGAGATTGATAAGGGTCACATCCAGACAGGAGCATTATGATGCTGAGATGGAAGACCTTGAGCGGATAAAGGAAGAAGCAAGGCTCCCGTCGGGACTTGAACTCAAGGTAATAGTTGGAAATTTTTTCGATATAATAAAAAATGCCCCCGCTGCTGACATTAACATCTTCGGGATATCCGGAGGTATGGGGACAGATAATATGCATAACATAGTTGATAATATTAAAACTTCATGTATGTTTGCAAAAGATTCAGGCGGAGAAGATGCCCAACTCTGAGCTCAGAGAAGTATTATGAGCCCGGCTATTATAAGTCCGATTATTGCAAACATTAAAAGGAGCTTCCACTTGGACCACGGCCTGTTTCCCTGCACTTCTCCCGTTACTCCATTGATGACAAATCTGTAAACTTTATCCTTATATCTGTATGAGCTCATCCAAAGGGGGAGTAGGATATGTTTGAATGATATTTTGTCAAATTTGGAATTTACGTTGTGGATCCGCTGCTCATCCCCACCGATATCTTTTCTGATCAATTCGTTGATCTTCTTCCCCATTTTTTCTTTGGCGGTGGAAAACCCCTCTTTCACTCCAATGCTGTATTTTTCAGCTCTGAACCCGCTGAGGTACTCTTCTTTAAAAGGGGATATATCTTTGAGCTTCCATGGTTTGATCAGTTCATTAAATTTATCCGGGATCGTTTTCCCTGCCGCTACCAGTACGTCGTTAAACGGGTGAAATACTACACCTGAGGCATTATCCCAATCAATATATTGTTCAACCTTCGATTTAGTCACATTCTCCCCGTTCTCCATTACAGAATAAGACCTGGTTGTTGTTTTCTTTACACCCCTCTCTCCCGAATAGTAGCTTATTGAGTTTGCATCGTATGTCCAATAAGGGAGATATATTCCGGTCAGTTTTTTCCCAGGAAAGGTCATCTCTTTCATTTCCGAGGGGAGGAACCACCTTTTTCTGATCCATTTTGTAAATTTTTCTTTTGCTTTTTCTGCGGTGATCCTGAAAGGGTGAATACCTGCCGGTTTAATAATTTCTGATATCTTATCATGAAGAACAATGGGAGTGGCGCAATAAGGACATTCTGTTGAAATGGTGTCGGGATCGACACTGAAGACCGAACCGCAGGAGTTACATTCTGAAGTTTTTTGTTCTATTACAGGTTCTTTCCCTTCCATTTCCTCCAGAAATTTTCCATAGTCCTCCTCTTTTATCTCTTTATCCCCCTGCGCGATCTTGTTGATCTTACCACAGAAAGGGCACTCCAGAGATGAAACTTCAGGGTTAAACTCAAGATCTCCGCCGCATTTGACACAATTGAATTGATTTTTTATTTCAGAAATTTTTCCCTCCAGATATTGAACAGAATAAGGCTCCATAACCTGTGAGCATGGTTCTGTTTATTGTTCAGATGTTCACTTATCATTTTATTGATAAAATTATAATTAAAGAGGCCGCTCTCTTCAACTCTTTTCTCTGAAAGGTACTCCATCATAAGATCTTTAAGGTCTGTCTTCAGCCAGTTCTTTATCGGAATTGAAAAACCCTCTTTTCTCCTGTCGATTATCTCATCCGGAAGTATTCCTCTTAATGCCTCTTTCATGAAATATTTTGTGGTATTTCCTCTCAGTTTCAGATTTTCCGGTAATGAGAATGCAAATTCAACCATTTTATAGTCAAGGAGCGGAACTCTGGCCTCCAGTGATGTAGCCATGCTCATCCTGTCAACCTTGACCAGGATATTATCTACAAGGTAGGTTTTCAGGTCCAGATAGAGGTCCTGATTGATACCCTCAAAGTTCCTGCTATGTTCAAAATAATTATCGAAGGGAGCTCTGTCTTTTAACTTTTCTGTAAACTCACTATGAAGAAATTCATCAGAGTAGAGCTTTTTTTTCTGTGCGTTGGAGAGGAATAACATCCATCGGAAATGCCTGTTGTCGGGATGGTTGTCAAGTCCTTCGCTGAACCTCTTAATCCTGTTCACAAAACCTTTTTTCAGTTCGGAAGGGGGAAATAAATTTGTT
Organism: uncultured bacterium; assembly: GCA_942492175.1. GTDB lineage: Bacteria > Acidobacteriota > Aminicenantia > UBA2199 > UBA2199 > UBA647. The sequence goes on along the minus strand of CALODR010000005.1, from coordinate 382,057 downwards.
GTTTTGGATAATATCCCATGAAAAGGCCTGAGGACCGAGAGGTCGATCCCCCTTGCCATTTTCTGTGCAATATAGTGTTCATACCCTCCGAAGATCTCATCTCCACCGTCACCCGAAAGAGATACTGTCACTTTTTCCCTGGCTGTTTTTGAAACAAGGTAGGTCGGGAAATTGGAAAAGTCCCCGAGCGGTTCATCAAGAAAATCCGTAAGAAAATCGACGAGCCCGCTAATATCCGGAGAGAGGCTTTTTGTATAATGTTCTGTTCCGAATTTGTCTGATATTATTTTTGAATATTGTAGTTCGCTGTATGATTTCTCCTCAAATCCGATCGAGAATGTTTTTATCTTTCTTTCAGAAAATCCGGCCATCATTGCAACTATGGCGCTCGAATCTATCCCTCCGGAAAGAAATGCACCCAGAGGTACATCTGAGATCATCCTCATTTTTACCGATTCTTTCAGCAATGAGAGGAATCTTTCTTTCAGCTCCTCAAAGTCGTTCGAAAAGAACTTTTTTTCCACTTCCCAGTATTTCTTTATTGTTAACTTGGAGTTCTGATATGTGAGGATATGACCGGCCGGGAGTTTTTTTATATTTTTGAAGATAGAGAAGGGGGCGGGAATATATTCGAGGCTCAGAAAGAGATCGAGTCCTTTATGGTCGACCTCCCGTTCAATTCCGGGATACTTTAATATTGATTTTATCTCGGAGCCGAATACAAGAGTACCGTTATCTTTAATGATAGTATAGTGGAGAGGTTTTATCCCTATATGATCTCTTGCGAGGATAAGTTTGTCCCTTTTCAGGTCATATATCCCGATGGCAAACATCCCCCGGAGTTTTTTAACAAAATCTGTTCCGAACTCTTCATACATATTCACAATTACTTCTGTATCGGTTTTGGTCCTGAATTTGTATCCCCGGGATATCAGATCTTTTCTAAGTTCCGGGAAATTGTAAACCTCTCCATTATATGTAATCCAGTTCTGTCCGGAAAAAGAATGGAGCGGCTGATGTCCTGTCTTAAGATCGATAATACTCAATCTTCTTGCAGCCAGTCCGATCCTTTTGTTGAAATAATATCCGGCATCATCAGGTCCCCGGTGTATGATCTGGTCATTCATCAATCTGAGGGTCTTTTCGTCAGCTGAGTTATCAGTTTGAAAGAAACCGCAGATGCCGCACATTTAATACTTTATCCCGATGTGAACTTTAACCCCGAGTATCCTTTTATCCTCGTTTTCAGGGTCATTAAAATAGGGGCAGTAAGACTCACGGCTCTTTACTTTTATGTAGTAAATATATCTGTTTTCCATTTTCAGCCCCCGGACCTTCCGGAAACTCTTGGATGCAGATTGTTCCGGGCTGAGAAATATCTCTTTTTTCTGGTCTTCTATTCTTATACTGACCTTATTGTTTTCAGGGATATTTTTGAGCATAAAAACAAATTCTTTCACCTCTTTTTCCGAGGCAAGAAACAATTCCAACTCTTTAGTATTGTTCGTCCAGAACGAATTTTCATTTATCGGGTGATAATTATCATTAAGAAAATATACCCAGTATTTTGTACTTCCGTCATATATAAGTTTTCCGAAAGCCCGGGGATTTTCATTCGTCGGTAACTTGTCATACTGGGTCTTCTCCGGAGGAAAAAGTTTTATCGGGAATGACAACCCCGCATATCTTGAAAATGATGAGTGGTAGCTCATATCCATATAAACCCCGGATAGGAAAATCAGTGCAATAATAACCGGAACAATAAGAAATTTGAACATTCTGTTCCTGAATCCCAGGAAGAAGAAGAGCGGGAACAGGGTCAGAAAATATCTGTTGCCTATTGAGCCGCTTCCTCCGAAATAATTAACCGGGTCGAGGAATAATATAAAAACCAGTATCCCTGAAATTATGGCGGATAGGATGAACCAGTCCTCCTTCTCTTTCCTCTGATAAAAGAAAAAGATAAGAACAAAGAGGGCAGGGAAGAAATAGATGAACATTCCGGTGAACCTTCCGAAAAAATAGTAAAAGAGGTTCATTACTGCAACTTCTCCTGTCAGAAAAAATCGTTTTTTGTAATTATCGAGAGACATTTTCAGCCCGTTCTCGAATGTATATTCAGGTTTTTCATAAGGGAATTTGGAATGAAAACTTCTCCTTTCCCCCCCCATGGGATTGATTTCGCCTGTCTGTATGTAATATAAAGCTACCAGCCCTGAACAGATAACAATTGCAATTAAAGAATAAACGATAAATTTTTTCCACTCTTTCTTTATAAGTAGTGTAAGGAAAATAATTGCCACGGGAAGAATAACAGTCGGTTTTGAGAAGGCGGCAATTGAGAAGAAAAGAGGTGATAAATAACCCCATTTCTTATTCCTGAACGGATAAAAGAAAAAGAATAATCCTGTGAACATAATGAAGAAATTAAACAGATCTGCTGTCATCCACCAGATATATACAGGTAATGCAGTTGCAAAGATGAATATGAGAGTGAAAAGGAAACTCTGCTTTTCGGGATGGTAATGTGATAGAAATTTGTACCCCATAAAAAGGGCAAAAAATATCATCATTCCGTTAAAGAGCAGGAATCCGTTAACACCGAAAATTTTGTAGAAAGGGGCTGCAAACAGAGGGTAAGCAAAAAATTTGGCAAATGTGAGTTTACCCCCTTTTGTTTTTTTCAGGTAAACAGCTGCCGGCCCTGTTCTGAAAATCTCTTTAACTCTGAGAATATCTTCCCTGGTATATTCGATGTCAAGATCGTTTGCTATGCTCTGGGTTATGGAAAAGTAGCTTGATTCATCCGAAAAAAATCCCCCTCTCTGTCTTGTGGGAATATCGGTTGATAAAGAGAAAAAAACTATAAAGACCGAAAACAGTATAAAAAAGACTTTTATATTTTTGTCTGCCACAAAAAAGAAATGCCCTTTTTATAAATGCAGATTAAAAGCTAGCTACAGCTTTCTCCTCATCCTCGAACGTTTCAAAAACAGTTATCAGTTTTGTCACTGACAGGAGGTCTTTTACTTTGTTTGTAAGATTAACAATTTTTACAACTCCCCCTTTGTTTTTTATAGAAGTGTAAGATCTGACCACTTCTCCCAGACCCGTTGAGTCGAGGTAAGGAACCTTCTCAAAATTTAGAAGCAAACTTTTTCCTTCTTCAGTGTCTATAGCTTCCCTGAGCTCTGTAATTCCTTCTCCGATCAGTATCTTACCCTTGATATCGAATATTGTTACATCTCCGTTTTTTCTTTTTGAAATTTGCATTTTTTTCTCCTTGTCTCTACTGCATTTTATATATCACAGAAAAAAATATTTTTCAAACAGTTTTTTCTGTGAAAAGTGGTCAATTAATAAAACTTTTTGATTTCTCTTCGGCTTTCTTCTTAAGTTTTTCAAGAAGTTCGTTTGAGATTTCAAAGGAGAGTATAATTGAATCCGGTGTTGCGCTTATATCTATATTATTGATCAGTTCAGCGATTTCAGGACCTCCCATTGCTCCGAGACCCTTGAGCCCGTTCAGGGTTGTGACAAGTTTGTTGTTCCCCTCTTCATTGATGGAGACCAGAACAAATTTTCCCGACCATGTATTACTGCTGAAATCAACATTTCCATAGAGTGCTTCTGCTTTTGATAGGTCAGCCTGAATCATTCCATTGCCTTTCATCCCTTTCATTTTTTCGGGGAAACTGAAGACAAAAGAGAATATGGAGCTGCTGCCTGCCTTCTCCATGTATGATCTCATCTTCGGGTTGTCAAGGATGTTCTTACCATTTTTCGCTGTCATAGCTGCGACTTTTTTTACCCCATCGATCGTTCCGGCTGTTATCAATTTGTCAGACAGGAATATTAATCCGACTTCTTTATCTTTTTCATCCTTTCCGGAGTAAAGGGTCATTCCGTTCAGGTCTGAGGTCTGGAACTCTTTGCCTGAAGATTTTAACAAAGATAAAAGCTTTGCTTTGTCATATTTCAGATCGGCAATCACGGATATTTCCGGTTCTTTTTCATCAAGTTCACTGTATATTGCCATTACAGCTGAATTAATGTCTTTTTTCGGGTCTATCCCTGTTTTTGCGATAAAATCTGCATAATCTTTGAATAATTTTTGTTTCTTGGTTATATCTTCAAACTTCATCTCATCCTTCATTTTGTCAAAAGCGGATATGGATGAAAGTTTTTTGAAGTTTATCGTAAAAAGACCTGTTGCTGAATCGGGTATAAATTTGTATAGTTCAGATTGATCAACTGAAGCTGAACTGCCGGACTTGTCACCGTCACACCCTGTGATCAAAGCGAGAACTGAAATTGTTAACATTAATACCAATAAGATCCTTGTTTTCTTCATTTTCAACTCCTTGGAATTACAATAATTTTTCTTGTTATAACTTTAAAGGGACTTTTAGTCAAATTTCTGTCCTTTAACCCTATTGTTATTCTCACTTAAAGATACGAAAGATTTTTCAGAATGTTCTGAACGGAGTCCAACTTATGACATTTTCATGATATCAGGATCTCCCTGAAGCGGAGCAAATTGAAGCCTGTTAAAGTTGACATATTCGGTACAGTTAGGTATAATTCCCGATTAGCTTTAAATTCTATTGAGGAGTAAAAATGAAAAAAATCTGGACATTATTATTTACAACTATACTAATATTTACCATGGTTTCAGGTAACTATCTGGAAGGTAAGGAATCTGCCGGTCAGGGGCAGGAAGAGTTCATTAATTTTCTTGTCAAGAACAAAGATATGCTCGGGTATTCATCATTCGGTACTTTTGAGCACGAAGACTGGACCGAAGTAAGAATTTATTGCTCTGAAGAATCCAGAAAGAAGATTGAAGAGAACCTATCTGTTTTTAAATACAGGGAAAATTATTATAAAAGTTCCGGGACAGGTTCAGGAACACTTTTTGTTATTTTTTCCAAGGGTATTACTGCAGATAAAAATGTGCAGGCATTAAGTGATCCTGTAATGAATAAAAAATGTCCCCGCAAAATATTTGTTGAGTTTGAAAAAATCGCCAAAAGATCTTTCGACGAATATAAATATTTTGAAAAGGGTTTAACTGATGGCGGTGTATCTTCACTAAATGCAGGAACTGCCGGTGAAGTAGCCAAGGTTTTTCTGAACCCCGGTGACAAGGTTGAAGCAGGAGATATAATTCTGAATTTTGATGTTTCAAAACTGGATGGCCAGATCGGAGAAGCGGAACAGGGTCTCAAGGATTGGAGAGAAAATCTGAGAAAGAGACAGCAGTGGAAAGTCCGCAGTGCCAGGGCTGAGCTTCAGGCAGAGAATAAAGTTAAAGAATATGAAGCAACACTTTTGCGGTTGAAAGGGCTTAAGGAGAAAAATGTTATTACTTCAGAAAAAACAGGGCAGATAATTTCGATTATACCTTCAGGGACGGTTCTGAAGGAAAATGATGAGATTGCTAAGGTTCTTGATAATTCTGTTATGAAGATGACTTTTGCCGGCGAAGATGCAGCATTGTTCGCAGGTCTTGATTCCCTCACAGTAAAATTTGACGGCATTGATGAATTAAAAACAGGAGTTGTTGAAAACATTGAAGGAGAAGTTGTCATCTCATTTAAAAATGATGATCTCAGCCTATCCTCAAAAAGCATTGGTAAGTTTAAAGTGCTACTCAAATCATACAAATCTGTTGTGGTCCTTGATAAGAAAAGTGTAAAAAAGGATACAGCAGGTGATTTTGTATTTATTATACAGAAAAAAAGGGCAAAAAAGATCTATGTAGAGACAGGCCCTGTAGAAGACGGAAAAGTAGTTATCCTCTCAGGATTAAATGAAGGTGATGATCTGATCAAAACGGATGACGAATGTATTAAGGACGGAAAAAAGATAAAGTTCACTCCTCCTGTACCTGAAAAGAAAACCGCAATAAAAGCTGAGAAAAAAGTTGAGAAGAAAGCTGTAAAGAAATCTAAACCGGTAAGAGAAATATTAAAGCAGGAAGAACCTGTTGTCACTGCGAATGAAGTACGGTTCATGAAGAAGAGGGACTGGAGCTCTTTAAGTAATTGTCCGTCTACTCTGAAAGTAAGAACCAGATTCATAAAAGAAGATGTCTTTTTCGGTTATGAAGTATTTGATTCTACTATCTCCTCAGGAGCTGTTGAGACAGTAAATTCCGAAATCGAGAGTGTTATTGCCGAAGTGAATGCTTCCGAAGGTAGTGAAGTATCAAGGGGCCAGCTCCTGATAACTCTTGATGTTGAAGATTTGAAGCAAAAACTTGAAAATGCCAGATCTTCTCTTGATGAGTGGAAAAAGCTCCTGACGGAAATAGAAACCTGGACTGAGAGGTCAGAGACTCTTGAAAACGAACTGAAGGAAAAAATAAGGAAAATATCACTGCTTATCCCGAAACTCGGGAATATGATCTCGAATGCAAATATTTATTCACCTTTTGACGGGACAGTCAGTTATATCGTAGGAGCCGGATCTGAAGTAAAAGAAGGTGAGGCTCTTGTCAGGATCGAAGATAAAACAAGAGTTTTCATTCCGGTTATCGTAGAAGATATATCTAAATATAATGAGAATATGGCAGTTGAAGCCGCATTTGACGGAATAGCAGGAACTTTTAAGGGTAAACTTAAAATAACAGACGGGATGCTTCTGGCGGTAATTGAGAACTTCTCCAAAGCTTTAATCCCCGGTATGAAATCAAAAGTTAATATTCTTAGAGAATACAGGGACGTGATCGTTTGTAATAAAAGTGAAATTCTCCGTGATGAAGAAGGATATTACGGATTTATTGTGAATGATAAAAGGGCAAAAAGAGTTACACTGGTGCCGGGAGCAGACAAGGAAAGCAGGATCATGATCCTTTCCGGTCTGAATGTCGGTGATGAACTTATTATCTCGGAATTTGACTGCCTTGATGATGGTAAGAAAATCAAGCTGAAATATCTGGATTCTAAAACAGGGAAGTATGTGATCAAAAGGACAGCAGAGGAAGCTGAAGATCTTGAAGGAAGATTGTTTACAAAAAAAATGGCTGCGGGACTCGGGATCGGAATGTATATGGTTTCTGATGAAGTGTTCACTAATGTATACGGTTCAGCTGTTATTTCAGGGGTCTTCGACCTCTCTTTTAATGTATTTAACAGAGTGGAATTGTTTACAAATATCTGGTATATTCCCAAGGCCGGTTCATCTGAAGCCATTTCAAAAGTCAATCTCTCAATGTTCTCATTTTATGTCGGAGCGAAATATCTTATTAACTGGACTGGAAAGTTCCTCCCTTATGTCGGAGTTGCAATGAATTCTCTGGCTGTTAAAGAGAAGAGCGATGAACTTGAACTCGATACATCGTACAGAACTTCAGTGGGTTTCTCAGGTATAGGCGGTTTTTATTATAAACTTAAAGAAAATATGAATATCAAGTTTGATATAAGGTATGATCTGAATAAAATGAAGATAGAGGAATTTGAATCTGAACTTGATTTTTCAGGAATTAAAATTGCTCTCGGGATTGTTTTAAGGTTTTAAAGAAAACTTATAAAAAAATTAAGCCCGGTATTTGAATACCGGGCTTTTTTTTTTATATAGTGAAATATTGATTTAAAATAAATTTAATATCCGGATAAAATCAGCTGTTGCTCCGGAGGAGGTAAATAAATGAAGACCAGAACATTATTGATTATTGTTTTAGTGATTATGTCGATACCGGCATTTTCAGAGGAAACAAAAAAACCGGTAGAGGAAATAATAAATTCCTGGCTGCAGCTTGGACCGGCACCTGTAACCCTGATGGAGAACAGGGCATATACTGATAACAGGGCGAGGGCTGATCACAATTATCTGGATTTTACTTCTGTGATTCCCGAGGCAGGCAAAGCAGTACAGTGGCAGTCAGATCTGAAACTTCGATGGAAAGTTGCTGATACCTCCGTTTTTAATCCGCCAGTTGATTCGATTTATTACTTTGCAACCTATCCCGATGCATATAAAAGGATGAAGGCCCAGCTTGTTTTGAAAGGGATCTCAGACTCTTTTATAGATGTCTACTTTGACGGGAGTAAGGCAAAAAAGAATTTTAGTAAAAAGGAAGGAATAGTCCGTACTGATCTTGATATGCTTAACGCTAAACATATAATTCTTCTGAAAGTTTTTGTCCCGGCAGGGAAGCAATTCAGGATTGATGCTTCAATCAGCGATGGTGAAGTAGTGAGGAAAGGGTATCTCCAATTCTCAACTAACCTTAAAAGAAGAGTAAATTTCAGGAATGTACTTAATATGACAGGTGTTTCAAGGGCACTTATATCTCCAGACGGGAAAAAAGTATTTTTAAGTCTGAGGAAAACAGAAAGGGACGGGAAACCGGAAAAATGGAATGAAATCCTTGATATCTCCTCCGGAATGATAATTTACACAACTCTTGGTTCAGGCACTTTATCCGGTGTTAAATGGATGAAAGATTCAAATTCGATAAGTTATACCAAAACAGAGAAAAAAATGACCTCGATTTACAGAATGAATATTGCAACAGGAGAGAGGGGCCTGATCGCAGCGAACATTAAAGATTTCTCTGACTATGACTGGTCACCCGACAACACCTTTCTTATCTATACAAGGTATTTTAAGAAAGATACAGGCAATGGATTTAAATATGTGAGTAAGATACCTGAAAGATCAGCATCGCCGGTTTACAGGAATTCTATTCATCTCTTCTATTCCCAGGGTGGGATTATGCACACAATAGGGACCAAAGATGATGATTTCAGCGGATTTGAGATCAGTCCTGACAGTAGCAGGGTTGTACTGGTGAAAAATATTTCTGATCCGAAAAACAGGCCTTACTATAAAAGTATTATTTATATGTTTGATGTAAAGACCCTATCACTTGATAAATTACTGGAAAGTAATTATGTTTTCCCTGCTATGTGGTCTCCCGATTCACGTAAAATTCTCATGACCGGCGGCCCGTCGGCTTTCAAAGGGGCAGGACTTGCTTTGGAAAAAGGAGTAATACCAAACGATTATGATTCTCAGGTTTATATATTTGATCCTTTGACAGGAAAAGTTAATTCGATCACAAAAGAATTTGACCCTTCTGTTAACAGTGTTTTCTGGGCAGATATGAATACTATGTTCATGTCTGTAACTGAAGGTTCATATGAAAATATTTATAAATATAAGATCTCTTCAAAAAGATTTACGAAACTTAATACTTCTGTTGATGTGACAGGACGTGTCTGGTATTCGCAAAATGGGAGAACTGCGGTATTCTGGGGGTCTGGATCATCAGTTCCTCATAAATTGTATAAGGTTGATCTAAGGTCAGGCAGAACTCTATTGCTGAAGGATTACAATAGGGAAGATTTTAAAAATGTTGTGTTCGGAAAGGTAAAAAACTGGGATCATAAATATGAGAACGGGAAAACTATCTATGGCAGGGTCTATTATCCTCCCGATTTTGACGACACAATAAAATATCCCTGCATTGTCTACTATTATGGAGGCACATCTCCGGTGGAACGGAGCTTTGGGGGGAGATATCCATTTAACTGGTATGCAGCAAACGGATTTATTGTGTATGTTCTTCAACCGAGCGGTACAGTCGGGTACGGACAAAAGTTTTCTGCTGTCCATGTGAATGACTGGGGGGGAACCACATCATCAGAAGTAATTGATTCTACAAAAGCATTTCTTGATGCCCATCCATTTGTTGATCCCGGCAGGGTCGGTGCAATGGGAGCTTCCTACGGGGGATTTCTGACCCAATATCTGGCTACCCAGACAGATATTTTTTCCGCTTTTATTTCACATGCCGGCATTAGTGCACTTTCAAGCTATTGGGGAGTAGGTGATTGGGGTTATACTTACAGCGGAGTTGCAACAGCAGGCAGTTTCCCCTGGAACAGAAAAGATATTTATGTTGAAAAAAGCCCCCTGTTCATGGCTGACAAAATAAACACTCCTCTTCTTCTCCTTCATGGAGACAAAGACAACAATGTCCCTCCGGGAGAGAGCTATCAGATGTATGCGGCATTGAAACTTCTCGGGAAAGAAGTGGCTCTTATAACTATTGACGGGCAGGCCCACTGGATACTTGATTATCCGAAAAGGATAAGATGGATGAAGACCATAATTGCATGGTTTGACAAATGGCTTAAAAAAGATCCGTTTTACTGGGATCAGCTTTATGGTGAATTTATTGATAAATAGGATGAATTGACAGGATCGGTAAATAATGAGGCATATATTGTACGAATATTAATGAGCAGGTGAAAATGACAAACTGGATATATATGATAAAGGTGATCGAAGAGAGTGCAGGCAATCTTTATATGACGATCTCCGAAAAGACAAAGAATGTTTACCCCGAAATTTCAGAATTATTCCATCAATTATATAAAGATGAAGTTCATCATGGAAAACAGGCTGATTTTATATGCAATCTCTTTAATGAGTCTGAAAGCGCTTTCAGTTCAGACGAGAAGCACAGGGAAATTTTAAGAGACAGAATAAAATTAATTGAGGATGTTACGAATGTCATTAATGAGAAGGAGATGTATCTCCATCCTGTTGACCTTCTAAAGATCGCAATTGAACTTGAAGAAGATATGGGTGAAGGGCATGAACTGATCTCTGAGGGTGTTTCCGATCCTGAAATGAAAAAACTTGTAAGCGGTTTGGCGTTGGAGGACAAAGTTCATACAAAACGGATTCGGGATTTTCTTGATGCCTATGAGAAAGAATTTCCCGGATCAGAAAATACCGAGTAAAAGCCTGGCCTCTTCTGACATCATATCCTGAGTGAACGGAGGGTCCCAGACAAGTTCCACATAAGCTGATTTAACTCCCTCCACGCGGCCTACCTTCTCTCCCACCTCATTCGGCATGGAATCTGCGACAGGGCAATTAGGTGATGTCAGGGTCATTTCGATCCTTACATTTTTCTCGTTATCGATATCAAGTTTATAGATCAATCCGAGATCGTATATATTAAGAGGTATTTCGGGGTCATGGACAGTTCTCAGTGCTTCAATTACTGCTTTCTCAAGTTTATCTTTATCACTCATAATTTATTCAGTTGACGACTTGTCTTCTCCGTTCAGTGCATTATTCATCGTATGCCAGATCAGGGTTGCACACTTTATTCTTGTCGGGAATTCTCTGACCCCCTGGAGAGGTTCAACAGTACAAATGTCTTCCGGTACTTCAACACACGGCTTCTCGCTTGTCATCATATTCTGGAATTCATTGAACATCCTCTTTGCATCTTCGACGGTTTTACCTTTGAGATTGGCTGTCATCATGGAGGCGGAAGATTTGGATATGGCGCAGCCGGCCCCATCAAAAGTAACTTCCTGTATTATTCCGTCCTTTACTTTCAAATAGATCGAGTAATGGTCTCCGCACATCGGATTGTATCCCTCAGCTTTGTGAGTACAATTTTCCAATTTTCCGTAGTTCCGCGGATTTTTGTTGTGATCAAGAATTATTTCCTGGTAAAGATCTTTCAATTCAGACATTATTTAAATACCTCATAAAGTTTTTTTATAGCATTGGTAAATATGTCAACTTCTTTTTTTGTATTATAGCATGCAAATGAGGCCCTGGCAGTAGCCGGGACCTTAAAAAACTCCATAACCGGCTGTGCACAATGGTGACCGGTTCTTATGGCGACACCCTCCTGATCCAGTATTGTCCCTATATCATGGGGATGAATTCCATCTATCTCAAATGAAATCACACCTGACCTTGATCCTGCTTCGCCAATGAATCTAACCCCTTCAAATTTTTTAAGTTCCGAAACCGCGTAAGAATAGAGTTCTTCTTCATATTTTTCAATATTTTTTATTCCGAGTGAATTGATGTATTTAATTGCTTCTCCCAATCCTATTACACCGGCAATGTTTGGTGTCCCTGCTTCAAATTTATATGGGATGTCATTATACAAGGTTTTTTTGAATGTGACATTTCTGATCATATCTCCGCCGCTCTGGTAAGGGGTCATCTCTTCAAGTAATTCCTCTTTGCCGTATAATACTCCGATACCTGTCGGCCCGTATACCTTGTGTCCGGAGAAAGCGAAAAAATCGCAGTCTATATCTCTGACGTCTATTTTTTTGTGAGGAATGGATTGAGCTCCGTCTACCAGAACCCTGATCCCGTGTTTGTGAGCTGTGGCAACTATCTCCTTTACAGGATTTATTGTTCCAAGTGCATTTGACATGTGTGTAACGGATACGAACTTTGTTCTTTCATTGATCATCTTTTCAAGTTGATCCGAGAGAAGTTCCCCCTTTTTGTTCATAGGTATTATCCTAAGGACAGCTTTCTTTCTTTCACATAAGATCTGCCACGGGACGATGTTGGAATGATGCTCCATTGCCGTAATTATGATCTCATCATTTTCATTCAGCCTGTCATTCAGATAACTGTGGGCAACCAGGTTTATCCCCTCCGTTGTCCCGCGGGTGAAAATGATCTCTTTGTCATCCTTTGCATTAATATATCTGCCGATCCTTTTCCTGGCTCTCTCATATTCTCCTGTTGCGAGATTGCTGAGAGTATGAACACCCCTGTGAATATTTGAATTTTCTTCTCTATAATACCGGTCGAGTCTGTTGATGACACTGGAAGGTTTCTGGGATGTGGCTGCATTATCAAAATAGACAAGCTGTTTTCCGTTCACCTTCTGCTTAAGGATGGGAAAGTCATCTCTGATCTTTTTAATGTCCAAATCTGCAAAAATAGTTTTATCATTTGAAATTTTCATATTCTGATCTCACTGTTTAAAAGGTTTTCTATTTTTTCAGAAACCTTCACGTTTTCAAATCTGTTCAGGATCTCCTTCAGGAACCCTGACGTCAGGATATTCATTGATTCTTCTTCACTGATCCCCCGTGACCTGAGATAATAAAGGGAATCTGTGTCAAGTTGCCCGACAGATGCACTGTGTGAACACTTAACGTCATCAGCATATATTTCGAGTGCGGGTTTTGAATCAACACTTGCAGAGTCTGAAAGCAGAAGTGATCTGCTTGACTGTTCGGAGTCGGTCTGAACAGCTCCCTCAGCAACATAAACTTTACCATCGAATACTGCATGGGAATCTTCATCAAGAACACCGTTGAAATTTTCAATACTGGTGCATGACGGAAAATCATGGAACACTTCAGTATGGTTATCTGTATGCTGTTTACCCTTTAAATAATATAGACCTTCAATATTGCTTGAAGATCCGGATCCATCCATTCTTGCTGTTATATTATTTCTGGTCAAACGGCCTCCGAATGTAGCAGTATATGAGGCGAATTTGGTATCTTTCCCCTGTTTGATTTTCAGGGTTCCGATATGAGTAGATTTCAGGCTCTCTGTCTGTATCTTATAATGGGTGACCGAAGCGTTATCCTTGATATGGATCTCGCTGACTGCATTTGTAAAATAAGCGGAATCGGGATCTCCCGTGTACTCTTCAATCAGGGAAACTTTTGACCCGGCTTCAGCAATTATGAGGTTTGTCGGGTGGGACATCCCTGCAGATCCCTGATTTACAGTTAGATAAATAAGATGCACCGGGAAACCGGGATCATAGCCTTCACCAATCCTGATCACAGCTCCATCATTAAAATACGCTCTGTTGAGATTTGTCAGGGGTTCAGTATAACTATCAGGAGTACTGATACACTCCAGGACAGAGTGATTACCGGATTTAATAATGTTATTTATGTTGTCTATATATACACCTTTTACTTCTGGAATGTCAGAGAGATCTTTATTATATTTTCCGTTAATGAAAACAAGAGCACATTCTGAAAGTTTTTCAGGGAGTAGTTTTTTTATACCGGACTCATCAACAACAATATCAGTATCGGGATTGAACGAAAAATTCATTTCAGTCAGAGAGGTTATATCTGTATATTTCCACGATTCAACTTTTGTGGTGGGCAGCCCTTTTTTTATAAATTCTTTTCTTCCTGTCTCCCTGATGTTCTCCACCAGATCTCCACTGCCTACTGGTTGATGATGGGGTCTTTTCCCATTTGCCTGGATCAGGTTCTCAGCCGGGATAAAACGGTTCATTTACAGTCTCCGTCTGTTCCGGGCAGGCCGTCCAGCCAATCGTATCCCTTATCTTCCAGTTCAAGGGCAAGTTCACTGCCTCCTGATTTAATGATCTTTCCGTTTGAAAGTACATGAACAAAGTCAGGTTTTATATAATCAAGGAGTCTCTGGTAGTGAGTTATCAGTATTATGCTTTTTCCCGGTCCGTGAAACCTGTTCACCCCTTCTGCAACAATCTTCAACGCATCTATATCAAGTCCTGAATCAGTTTCATCGAGGACGGCAAGGTCGGGTTGAAGCATTGACAGCTGAAGTATTTCATTTCTCTTCTTTTCTCCACCGGAGAAACCTTCGTTAACGGAACGTTTCAGCATATCTTCATTCATTCCGATCACCTTCATCTCTTTCTTAACGAGTTTAAGGAATTCAAAGGGATCTATATCTTCAAGACCTTTATGCTTTCTTACGGCATTTAAAGCAGTCCTGAGAAAATAGGCATTGTTCACACCCGGTATTTCAATAGGATACTGGAATGCTGCGAAGATGCCCTCTCTTGCTCTGATCTCTGGGGACATTCCGGAAAGGTTCATACCTTTGTAAATTATCGACCCTGACGTGATCTGGTACTCTTCTCTTCCGGCTATGGTCTGGGTCAGGGTACTTTTTCCTGAACCGTTCGGACCCATGATCGCATGTATCTCACCCTTGTTAACGTTAAGACTGATCCCTTTCAGGATCTCTTTATCTTCTATCTTCACATTAAGACATTCAATTTTTAACATATTATTATTCTCCATTTATCCGACACTACCCTCAAGGCTGATATCGAGAAGCTTCTGTGCTTCAACCGCAAACTCCATCGGGAGTTCTTTCAGAACTTCCTTACAAAAACCGTTAACGATCATCGATATGGCGTCCTCCAGCGAGAGTCCCCTCTGCTGAAGGTAGAACAACTGGTTCTCTCCGATCTTTGATGTCGTTGCCTCATGCTCTACTTTTGAGCTGTTATTTTTATGTACTTCAAGGTAGGGGAATGTGTGGGCACCGCATTTATTACCTAACAGAAGAGAGTCACATTGTGAAAAATTTCTTGAGTTGCGGGCATTATTTGTCATCCGTACGAGTCCTCTGTATGAGTTGTTGCTATGGCCGCCTGAAATACCTTTCGAAATAATAGTACTTTTTGTATTCTTTCCAAGATGGATCATTTTTGTGCCTGTATCCGCCTGCTGATAATTATTTGTTACTGCAACGGAATAAAATTCTCCAACCGAGTTATCCCCTTTTAATATACAGCTCGGATATTTCCAGGTTATAGCTGAACCTGTTTCGACCTGGGTCCAGGATATTTTGGAGTTTTTGCCTTTGCATACTCCCCTTTTTGTAACAAAATTATAGATACCGCCTTTTCCTTCCTTATCACCGGGATACCAGTTCTGTACGGTAGAGTATTTAATTTTTGCATCATCCAGAGCGATAAGTTCCACAACCGCTGCATGGAGCTGGTTCTCATCCCTCATTGGAGCTGTACATCCTTCAAGGTAGTTGACAGAACTTCCCTCTTCAGCAATTATCAAAGTCCTTTCAAATTGTCCTATATTTGCCGTATTGATTCTGAAATAACTTGAAAGATCCACCGGACAGGTGACGCCTTTTGGAATATAACAGAACGATCCGTCACTGAATACAGCTGAATTGAGTGCAGCAAAAAAATTATCGCGATAAGGTACAACACTTCCGAAATATTTTTTTACCAATTCAGGATGGTTTTTTACTGCTTCTGAAAATGAGCAGAAAATGATTCCAAGTTCCTTCAGTTTAGAAGAGAATGTTGTTGCAACAGAAACTGAATCAAATACAGCATCAACAGCAACTCCGGATAGTTTTTTCTGCTCATTCAGGGGTATGCCGAGCTTGTTGAAAGTATCAATTATCTCTTCGTCAACTTCATCCAGGCTGGATAATTCCTTCTTTTTTTTCGGTGCGGCATAATAAACTACATCCTGGAAATCTATAGGTTTGATCTTCAGATGCGCCCATTCAGGCATTTCCATTGTTTGCCAATGATGAAAAGCCTGAAGCCGCCACTTAAGTAGAAACTCCGGTTCTCCCTTTTTTTCCGAAATAAAGCGGATCACATCTTCGTTTAACCCTTTACCGAGGGTATCCATATCTATATCGGTTTCAAAACCGTATTTATACTCGCTGCTGCCTAATTCATCAAACAGCTTTCTCTCTTCTTCTTTTTTGTCTTTTATCTTCTTGTCCATTTTATTTCCCTGTCAGGTTATATCGGCAAGAGTTATATTGCTCATTGATTCAATCAGTTTCTGGTTGAACCTCGTCCATATATCCTTAACCTGACATTTGTCATGAAGTTCACATTTGCCTTTGATTCCGGGATAACAGGTCATGAACTCGTTGTTCTGAAGATCAACGGCTTTGTAGATATCCCAGAAGGAGATGCTCCCCGGTTCTCTCGAAATAATAAAACCGCCGCCAGGCCCCATCTTACTTTTTAGAATGTTGTTCTTCTTCAGGTCCAGGCATATCTTTTCCAGGAAATGCTCGGAGATATGCTGATTTGCAGATATCTGTTTACGATTCACAGGTTTCCCATTGCCGGTAATAACTTCATGCAGAGCCCGTAATGCGTATTCTGTCCTGACTGTAAAATTCATATATTAATATTATAATAGTTGCCTAAATTTGTCAACTATTAAATGGGGGAATCCGGAAATTGAAAGAAAAGATACGGCCCCTCTCGGGGAGGGGCCGATAATATCTATTTTACACTATCTATTGCTATTTTTAAAGCTGCTTCCAACATTTCGGTGGGGGGCTCTTTTATAAAGCCCTGGTCCATCAGGAGTTTCATTGAACTTCTTGCATCCTTGATATCAAGAAGTGTTTTATCGTAAACTGTCTGCCAGTCAGATTTGATTCTCGCGACACCGTTTTTGATCGCCTCCATTGCCACATCTGCGGCTTCATGTGCAAACACTTCGGTTTCATCCATTGTCGGCATAATGTAATCGGGGCTGATACCTTTCTTCTCTGCATAATTTGCCACTGAATAAGATGCGGCAATTGCCATTTCATCGGTCACTTTTTTTGCTCTTGCCAATAGTGATCCTTTGAGAATTCCAGGGAAACCGAGAGAGTTATTCACCTGGTTGGGGAAATCTCCCCTTCCGGTAGCAACGATATAAGCACCTGCTTCTTTTGCTGCATATGGATAAATTTCCGGTACAGGGTTAGCGCACGCAAAGACTATGGATTTTTCTGCCATTGAATTGATCCATGAAGTTTTAACAACATCCGGGCCCGGTTTGCTGAGAGCTATGAGGACATCCGCCCCTTTCATTGCTTCACCTATTTCTGTTATTTTGTCCGGATTTGTTGATTCACACAATTCCCATTTACGGTAGAATCTGGCATCTGCTTTAATATCATCTCTCCCTTTATGAAGTGAGGATTTAGAATCAAAAAGGATCATTTTCTGGGGATCTGCCCCTGCTTTTATTATCAGTCTTGCAATTGTTGTATTGGAGGCTCCTGAACCGTAAAAAACGATTTTTACCTTATCTATATCTTTTCCCGCTATTTTCAGTGCATTAATAAGCCCGGCCAATGTAACAGATCCTGTCCCCTGGGCATCGTCGTGCCAAACAGGAATATCAGCTTCTTCCCTAAGTGTATCAAGCACTTTATAACAATTAGGCTGGGATATATCTTCAAGATTTACAGCGCCGAAACTGGGCTGAACCATTTTTACAAAATCTATTATCTTATCCGGGTCATGTTCACCCTTATCATTATAACTGTCTATGCAGAGTGCAACTCCGTCCACACCTGCAAGATATTTCATCAGAAAGGCTTTCCCTTCCATTACCCCCAATCCGCCTGGAGGAGTGCAATCTCCGTCTCCGAGCACTCTAGTTGAATCAGATACAACTGCAACAAGATTTCCTCTGTTTGTAAGATCGTAAGAACTTTCGCAATCTTCTCTGATTGAGGTTGATACTTTGGAAACTCCGGGGGTGTACCAGACGTTGAACCAGTTAAATCCGTAAACTCCTGCTTTGGGCATGGTAGCAATCTTTCCACCGTAAAATTTATGAGTGGAATAGGCAAGTTCTTTCAAAAAGAGGGTTTTCCCCTTTGCTATCTGCTCCTGATCAAAATTGTCAGGAAATAATACATCGAGATTAGTTAATGATAGGTCTATTTTTGACATGACGCCTCCTTAGAATTAGAAATTTTTAAATTTAACAATATACTTTTTTGATCAGTGAATCAACTGTTTTTTTAGTAAAAAATTATTTTTTAAATTTATTCAGAATCGTTCTTATCTTTATCCAGTACTTTTTTTATCTTTTCCAGATTCGGTTTGATAAAAGCAAGGTCTTTCGGGTTGGTGATATTCTGCAATAGTTTCCCCTGCTGTGCCATAGCACCTTCCACCATCTTCAAATTTGCCATCATCTGCTTTTTCATTTCAGGTGAAAGATGAGGGTTCTTTTCCAGCTCTTTCATGCTCTTGCTCATCTCGCTGTCGGCTTCCTTTTTCCCTTTTTTGTATACAAAATATGAATATCCCTGCAGAATGGTAGTTAATTTAGTCCAGAAGGTCTCATCCCAGCCGTGCTTTTTTAATATTGAAAGATATTGATTTCCCGCCATTACTGCTTCGGGCATGGTCACATTCCCCCCCCTTGTATCCATCTCCATTCCAAAATTTTTAAAGTCTTTTTCCAGAAGCGGCCAGGTTTTAACGAACTTTTCAATATCTCCTTTTTTCAATACCGGCTCCGCTACCGGGTCTGTTTTTGCAATCCCTGTAAACGGGATAAAAAATATTAATATCAAAACAGTAAATTTGATTGATTTCATTTTTCCTCCTTTTCTTTTATATTGACAACATTTATATAATTATATGGGATCTCAATGTTATTTTCATTGAAAGCCTGCTGTATCCTCATATTGAATTCTCTGCTCACTGCCCATTGCTCTCCGGATATGGTCTTAGCAAGTATCCTGTAGTTTACCGAGGATTCGCCGAAAGAAATGATCCCCTGGGAGACAGGTTCATCGATGAGTTTCCCTTTCCAGTCAGGATCGTTGACCATTGAATCACAGATTGATTTAAGAGTTTTCATTACCTTTGAGCTGTCGACATCATATCCAACCCCAATACTAACCACGGCTCTGGACCACTGATAGGTTAAGTTGGAAACGATCACTATCTCCCCGTTTGGGATTATATGAAGGGTCCCGTCAAGAGATCTGAATTTGATAGTTCTTAGTGAGATATTCTCTATTGTGCCTGATTTACCGTTAATCTCGACCACATCACCGAGAGCGAACTGCTCCTCCATGAGGAGAAAAAATCCGGTTACAATATCTTTGACAAGGGACTGGGAGCCGAAACCGATTGCAAGTGATATGCCGCCGGCTGCCACAAGAAAGGGTCCGTAGTCAATGTCCAGCACTCCCAATACCCAAACGGCCGCTGAAACCCATAATACAATTTTTATAAATGATAGTATAACTGAAGAAAGGGTATGATATCTCTGGGTTTTGTGCATATTGAACCGGTCGCTTTTTTCCACCCTTTTTAGAAGTTTTTTGTTGATTATTCTTGAGATTCTGATGAGGAAGAGTACTATGAATACGGCAATAAACACCACTACAATTCCCTTGATTAGTCTGGCGACCATCTCCTTTTTTCTTCTATCCTTAAGCAGAACACTCTCTTTTTTAATATTCGCAGCTCTCTCCTGAAGAGTACTGGTCTTTGTATTGGCAAGGTATATCATGGTTCTGGTTGTATTGAGAAGTGGTACCTCCAGTCCATTCACTCTCAGTTCCGTTGCTTTTGCTATTGTTCTGTCTATCAGCCTTATCACCGGATTTTTGATCTTTGCAGCTTCTGCTTCCAGTGCTTTTGTTTCTGCGGTTTTTTCCTCTATTTTATCGCTTCTCTGTTTTTCTTCGATTTTTAGCGCTTCGGTCTTTTTCAATTGAAGAGAGAGTTCTGCCTCAGTTTCTTCGAGTTCTTTTGATAGGATATTGATCCTTTCACTGAGCGGAAGTTTTTTGTCAGAAGATGAGGCATTTTTTTGAGAGTCTTTTGAGATTTCTTTGTTTTTTTTATTCAATTGGACCATCTCTATCTCTTTCTCTATCCTTGAGATCCTGAGGGATACATGATTCAACCCTTGTTGTATCTTAATAAGGCTGTCTTCAACTGATCCTGTAAATTTAGTGAGATAATCGAGTATGACTTTTCGGGAAGATGCGGGCTGTTTTTTACAATAGGGGAATATTTTATCTGTGATCAGATTGAATTGTGCCAGCAGAAGTTTGAATTTTCTTTTATTAAAATCGAGAAGTTCCACGAGCTGGTTTGTTTTTTCCAGTTCATCAAAACCCGGAAAACTCTTTGGTGAGAACTGATCGAGAGTAACGACCTTTGCTTTGAGGTCTGCAAATTCGGCTTCAAATTTGTCCAGTTTTGATTGGAGGTCGTTTCCATATGCCAACAACGATACAAATAGCAGAATAACAGGTAATATTGTTTTTTTCATATATGCATCCTTAATTAACATAATAGATCTTCAGAGCCCACTTTGCGATCTCACCGGTTTGCCTTTCACCGGAATTGGTTACATTGATCTTCCAGTTCCCATTTGCAACTATTGAGTTGAATATTTCAGTAGAACCTGTGAATGTTTTACCTCCATCCTGGTGAGGCCCCTTGTTCCACACATTAAACAGGGTCCTGTTATCTGTTCCGATAAGGGTGATAGCCAGGTCCTCTATACGGGGATGATTTACTTTGATAGAGTATTCTACTTTTCTGACATTACCAACAACACCTGCAACCTCAAGAAATGAATAGGAAGGGATGACAGCATTGATCGGGACAGGAGTATTATTTGAGAACTCCAATGTTTTTATCTGTTCAACAGGATCATCCTTTTTCTTCAGAACCAGAAGGAGTACAGCTCCTAATGCAACCACTCCTCCGATAATGAGTATCGGGGATACTTTTTTATTCTTTTTCTTCTTTATACCCTCTTTTTCAATAACTTTTTTCTCTCCGGTTTTTTCAAGTTCAGCATTGAAAGTGTTTACAATACCCGGTTTCACGTCCGCTTTCTGTGTTGATATTTTAAATCCTTTTTTTGCAATTGTTAAAATGTATTCACCTTTAGTAAATTTTTTTATATTTACCGGAGTTGTTCCAATGCTTTTATTATTGATACTGACAGATGCACCCGACGGGACTGAAGCGACCTTCAGCTCACCCAGACTGGTTCTCTGAACATCTTTAAATATCTGAACAAATTTTGGGGGATATATCTCCTCATCAATTTCCTGATTTGGATTTATTTTGATCAGCTTCTCCAATTGGTTTTTCGATTTGTCGGTTTCCTGGATAGTAAAATAGGTCAATGCAAGTGATACCATTGTGGAGAATAATTTCTGTTTTGTTTTTACAAGTTCTTTTCTTTTATTAAGTGCTATTATTATCTGCTCATATATCTCTATCGCTTCTTTGAATTTTCCGTTCTGATAATTGTTCTCGGCATCGGTCAGCAGTTTTGAGATCACCGGATCATCTTTTACGTTCTCTCCGGTAATTCCCGGATTAGAACCGGCAAATATAAAGAATACAAAAAAGAAAATTGTCCATATTGTTGTTGCCCGTGAAATTTTCATTTTACTCCTCCTTTTTCAGTGAAAAATTTATATATGCTTTTTTCATATTTTTTATCTCAACAATTTTTTCCTCTGTAATATAGCCCTCTTTTACGGCCTTGATCTTATAAGTGCCGATTGGGATTTTTTTTTCGAACACCGGGTTCTCCCCGTTGTCGATTCCGTTTATATAGAACCTTGCATAAGGCCTCGCTGTAATTGTAAGAAAACCGAAAGGGCTGAATCTGTAATGAGCAGGAACCTCTTTCCCGGATTCAACTGATATTTCTCTCTCCTCAGCCAAATATCCATCTATCTTAAAAATAAATTTATATTTTCCGGGGGGGAATTTTTTATTAAAAACCTGGGTGGTGTTTCCGAGCTTCAGCCCGTTCCAGTAAATATCTGAAGGGGGGTATGAACTGAACCTGATTATTCCCGGCTTATCCGGTACTTTTGTTTCCAATTGTTCGGTTTCGGATCTGATAGTTTCAGGTTTTTTACCGTCCGGATCTTTTTTTATCAGGATTGCCGGGATTCCGGTCTTCTTGACCTTAGAAGTCTCAGCGATCTGGTCATCTTTTCCGATTTCCGGTTTGTCTTCTTCCCCGGCTTTATTGTCTACTTTCGATATTCCTCTGTCCTCAGTTCCGGTCTTTTCTTCAAGGATATTTTGTTCCATTTTTACAGGCTCACTTTTATTATTACCTGTGAACTGTTTGTAAATAAAGAAAGTGATCATCGGGATGAGTATTATCAGGGATAGTAGAAAAATAAGCCTGCTCTTCCTTTTTTTCCTTCCGGCTTCGAGGGAATTAAAGTATCTTGTTATTGATGCGTTTTGCCTGCCTGACAGAACATTGTTCATCTGTGATGCTGTCTGGAATCTCTTCTCCGGTTTTTTTTCGAGACATTTTGAAATAATATATCGTAGGTTTCTCGGAACTGAATTTCCTACCGGTTCCGGGTCCGAGTTTACATGTTTGTAAAGTATTTCAACTGAGGAATCTGCAGAAAAAACAGGTTTGCCCGTAACAAGCTCAAAGAGGGTGGCTCCGAATGCATAAATATCTGATCTATGGTCGACAACTCCACCCTTTATCTGCTCGGGAGAGATATAATAGGGAGTGCCCATGATAGAGCCTGTCTGGGTCATGGTTTGACTGGCATCAGACCTTGCTATTCCGAAATCGGCGAGGTAGATATTCCTGCCCCCATCTTCCAGTATAATGTTTGCCGGTTTTACATCTCTGTGAATGATCCCTTTATCATGGATATAGTCCAGAGCGGAGGATAGTGATTTTATAAGACCCGGAGCCAGCTCAAGGCGGGTTTTCAGGTCTTTCCGGATATATGACTTAAGATTTTCTCCCTTTACGTATCTCATAACTATAAAAGCAGTCCCTTCAGCTATTCCCGTTTCAAAGATGCTTATCAGGTTGGGGTGTTCAAGTTTTGCATAAAGGCGTGCTTCCCTTATAAATCTTTTTACTATATCCGGATCAGATGCATGCTGAGGCAGAAGGATCTTTATCGCTACC
The DNA here is from genome assembly GCA_942492175.1 of uncultured bacterium. Lineage (GTDB taxonomy): Bacteria > Acidobacteriota > Aminicenantia > UBA2199 > UBA2199 > UBA647. The sequence goes on along the minus strand of CALODR010000005.1, from coordinate 358,754 downwards.
TCCCTCTCCAGCATTTTGTCGAGAGCAAGGTAGACCTCTGCAAATCCACCTTTGCCGAGAATTTTGATGAATTCGTACTTGCCTCTGAAATGTTTTTTTAATCTTTCAATATCCATATTTTATCAATGCGACGGTACTTTTGACTGTAAAATTATAGTATTTTAGCCATTAAAACACAATCAGAATAAAAAAGAATCTCCTTGACTTTTAAAATTGCGGTAACATATAATTCTCACATAAGGCTGGTTGTAAGGGGAAAAGCCAGGAGGGGAAAATGAGAAAACCTTTAATAATTTTAATGTTCATTTTGGTCTTCACCATTTCCGTTTCTGCAGATGAAGCGGTTGTTGTACCAGATGATCTTAATCTGGGGAGTATTAAATTTCCGAGATCGTTTATTCACGATGGAAAAGACTACAATAAAGGGATCTATAAAGTTACTTTAAAAGAGAAAGACGGAGAATTTCTGTTCAATATTTTTAATCCAACCGATGAACTGCTTTTTGAAGAGGTTGCGATCGTGAAAGCAAGGAAGAGCAGGATAGGTAAGAGAAAATTCCTGTTGCGGAACAGCTTCATGAGAGGATATGAGTTTTTCAGGATCAAAGTAACTAAGCCGGACAAAGTCCTGATGGGCTACTTTTTGATTGCCAAGAATAAACCGGCAACTAAATAACGAACAGGCAACCGTTTATTATACAAGTTAAGGGGTGCTTTTAATGCACCCCTTTTTTTTATGATATTTTCTATTTGAAAAAATTAAAGATAAAGTCCAGGCACCAGTTGATCAAATTTTTCACACAAATTTGAATACTAAAATTGATTGATCCTTTTCAGAATACCCATTTAATAATAAAAATAAAAAAAAATAATAATTTAAAGATAAAGAATATCCAGTATGATATATTTTATTCTATTTATTTTTCAGGAGGGAATATGTTCAATTCAGTAAGAACTCTTTTTCTGGTATTGATTATTTTATTAACTTCAATATTACCCGGGGTACAATTAGATAATGCTCCGGAAAGAATAATCCTCAGCCTGACTGCGGAACCAGCGACAAGTATGGCTTTAACGTGGCGGTCAAATCTATGGTGTGAAAATCCCCGTGTTGAATTTATGAAAGCTACTGCAGAGGTCAACAGGATGGATAATAAAACAAAAAGTTCGCAGTATGAGAATATTATATCTATCCCGGCAGTATCTGAAAAAGTGAAAGTAAGAAATGATATATTTGTCTACTCCCATTCAGCTGTTCTTAAAGGCCTTGAACCTGAAACTCTATATCAGTACAGGGTCGGATACGGGAAGACATGGAGTGAATGGGAGCAGTTTGAAACTGCTTGTCCGGTTGAAAAACCCTTCAGGTTCATCTACCTTGGAGATCCCCAGAATAACCTGAAAAGCTTCTGCTCGAGGATATTCCGTACTGCATACTCTGCCGCTCCGGATGCCGGGTTTATGTATATTGCCGGAGATCTTGTCTCAAGGCCATGGGTGGATTATTCCTGGGGAGAATTTTTTTATGCAGCAGGATGGATAACCAGGAGGCTACCTTTTGTGATGGTTGCAGGAAATCATGGATATTATCATGAAGATGAAAAGGATGATGCCGAAAATAAACAGCACTGGTTGTGGCGCCCCCATTTTACCCAGCCTGAGAACGGCCCTCAAGGGTTGGAAGAAACTGCTTTTACATATGTCTATCAGGGAGCGAGATTTGTTGTCCTGAACGGTAATGAAAAACGGATAGAACAGGCTGCCTGGCTGGAAAACGTGCTGAAGAACAGCAGTGAAAAATGGAAAATTGTAATGATTCATCATCCTGTTTATTCCACCGGCCTTGAGAGGGATGACCCGGAGCTCAGGAAATTATTACTCCCTGTTATAGATAAATATAATGTTGATCTTGTCCTCCAGGGGCATGATCATTCCTATGGGAGAACTTATAAATTAAATAAGGGGGTGATAGTATCCCCTCATGAAAAGGGGACCTATTATGTTGTTTCAGTGAGCGGCCCGAAGGTTTATGAAATAAATAAGAAGCATAAAAAATTAATGGCAAAATTGGGGACAGGGAGACAACTTTTCCAGATAATTTCTGTTGGTGTAAATTCGATCTCTTATGAATGCCGAACTGTTACCGGAGAACTTTTTGATTCATTCAGGATTGAGAAATAACGGCTGTTGTCAGTCGTCCTCTTCGTCCTCAACTGAACCTTCAAATTTGCCGTAATAATCCTGGATCATCATATGGTCTTCTTCGGTGCAATTATCAAGAGGTTCGTTGCCCTTTAGAAAACATTCCATGAACGGATAAAGGCAGCCTGAAGAGAATAATTTCCCGGTCATTTTGTCTATTTTGACCATAATGACCCCGGAAGGCTTCCTGTATCTTTTCATTTCCGGGTATTTCTCAAGGTATTTCTGCATGAAACTGACAAATATGGGGCTTGCCGCCCTTGACCCTGTCTCACCTTCTCCAAGTGATTTTTCGACAAAATGTCCGACCCATACACCTACTGTAATTGTGGGTGTATATCCTATGAACCATGCGTTTGAGTAGTTGTTGGTTGTTCCGGTTTTCCCCCCGACTGGTGCGTCAAGGACCCTTGCTCTGAATCCGGAACCGTATTTGACAACACCCTGGAGCAGGTAGTTCATTACATAAGCTGTATCCGGCTCCAGGACCTGTTTTTTGTCCGGAAAATTCTCTTCGACTATATTATTGTTCTGATCGAGGATGGATTGGATCTTATAAGGATTCACCCTTATACCATAGTTAGGGAAAACAGTGTATGCGGCCACCATCTCTTTAAGTGTGATCTCAAGAGATCCCAGTCCTATAGACATAACGGGGATAAGGTTTGATGTTATTCCGAATTTTCTTGCATATTCGACAACCTTGGGCGGGGTGATCGATTCAACGATCCTGGCAGTTACCAGGTTTTTCGATTTTTCGAGAGCCATTCTGAAAGTGACAGGGCCCATATATTTACCGGTATGATTTCTGGGTTCGTAAGGTTCCTGGGTCCATCTGTTCTCGAAGATCCTTGGCTCATCTAGAATAATAGTTGAAGGTGTAAATCCGTTCTCAATTGCTGCTGTGTATACTATCGGTTTTATTGTTGATCCGGTTTGTCTCAATGCCTGGGTCGCATTGTTCCATTTACTCTTTTCAAAATTATAACCGCCGACCATAGCTTTTATGGAACCGGTCCTGTTGTCAACGGCCAGAATTGCACCTGTCATCTCTGGTTCCTGTTCCAGCCCCAGTGTTAACTCCTTTTTCTTTTCATCTACAGAAAGGATCTTTACAAGCGCAATATCCCCCTTTTTCAGGATGCGGCGAAGGGAGTATTTGGCCCATTTTGCTTCTTTTGCACTTAAAGTACCGTTGTAATCTTTAATTCTGACAAGTGCTCTTGAGTTGTTAACACTCGTCACAAGCCCCTTTGCGATCCTTCCTGTTTCTATTTTCAGTTTGCTCCAGGATTCATGTTCAAATTTTTCAGAATTCAGCTTTTCTTTTATTACATTGAAAAGTTTTTCCGACCTCCATCCACCCCTCTTATGTAGATCCCTTAATCCCTGATGGAGAGCAGTTTCGGCCCATTCCTGCATTTCACTGTTCAGGGTGGAATAAACTTTCAACCCCCCTTCATAAAGGAGGGTGTCCCCGAACTTCGATTCAAGATCCTTCCGTATCTCCTCCAGAAAGTAACTCCCCACTTCATATTCATCGTCATCGAAAGGCTCTTTCGGAAGCTCAACAGCAAGAGCATTATCAAGTTCTTCCTTGGTTATGTATTTGTGGTAGAGCATTTTTTTGAGTATCTGGTCTCTCTTGCTTTTGCAGTTGCCGGGATTTTTGAATATATTGTACCTCCCGTTAGGACTGGGTATTATAGCAGTTAAAAGCGCTGACTCGGCCAGGTTAATATCTCTGGCCGATTTACCAAAATAGTATCTTGATGCAGCCTCAACACCATACGCGGGGCCGCCGAAAGGTATCTTGTTGCAATAAAAAGTAAGTATCTGATCCTTTGAATAATTCTTCTCAATCTGGATGGACAAGAGGATCTCTTTAAGCTTTCTGCCGAAAGTTCTGGTTTTCCTCTCTTCAAAAAGGAAGAGGTTCCTGGCAAGCTGCATTGTAATTGTGCTTCCGCCTCCCAGATTCTTTTTAAAAATGACTCCTGTAACGGCCCTGAAGATACTTGTGAAATTTATACCCCAATGTGATTTAAATCTTGAATCTTCGGAGACAATTATTGCATCCTTCAAAATTTTGGGTATATCGCTGTATTTGAGAATTATCCTCTTTTCAACAGCATACTCTTTCAGAAGTTTCTTGTTGTCATCATAGATCCTTGTCATGACAACAGGTTTAATATCTTCCAGGTTAGTGATCTGCGGGAGTCCCTTCTGATATACAAGAAGAATACCGGTCAGTGCCCCGATCAGAACTGTCACAAGTATACTTATTATTATAAGAAAAACTTTAAGATGTTTAAGAAAAAACTGTTTCATTGCCGTTCTCAGTATATCATACAGGTCCGGTTATTTAAAGATATAAGGTTTGTGATAAAAAAGTTGAAAATAACTTTGAATATTGATAAATATTCTTCAGGAGAATCTATGGAATGGTTTGAAGGTTTAAGTCCTATCTTGCAGGCTCTTGTAGCAACATGTTTTACATGGTTTATGACAGCCCTTGGTGCAGGGATTGTCTTTTTGTTCAAGAACTTCAATAAAAAACTGATGGACGGAATGCTGGGATTTGCTGCCGGTGTTATGATCGCCGCAAGTTACTGGTCACTTCTCGCTCCTTCAATAGAGATGGCGGAAGAGATGAATATGGTGCCCTGGGTGCCGGCTGCAGTAGGGTTCATACTCGGAGGTGCATTCCTATGGAGTGTTGATAAGGTCCTGCCTCATCTCCACCTCGGATTGCCCATGGAGGAAGCTGAAGGTATAAAAACCGGCTGGAGGAGGACTATTCTGCTTGTTTTATCGATCACACTCCACAACATTCCGGAGGGGCTTGCTGTCGGAGTAGCTTTCGGAGCTCTTGGAGCGAATCTCTCTTCTGTTTCCCTGGCCGGTGCAATAGCACTTGCATTCGGGATAGGAATACAGAATTTCCCCGAAGGTGCAGCAGTATCTGTACCTCTGCATCGGGAGGGTATCAGCAAGGCGAAGAGTTTTTATTATGGGCAGCTTTCAGGAGTTGTGGAGCCTGTTGCAGGTGTAATAGGTGCTGCTGCAGTTCTACTGATAAGGCCAATACTCCCCTATGCTCTTGCATTTGCTGCAGGTGCAATGATATTTGTTGTAGTTGAGGAGCTGATCCCCGAATCACAAATGGGGAAAAACACTGATGTTGCTACTATTGGAGTTATTATAGGATTCTCAATAATGATGGTGCTTGATGTAGCTCTCGGTTAAGAATTTAATCTGATCCCGAAATTACAGATTTTGTAAAATTCACACTTGACTTTGCCTTTTAAAGTAATACAATATTATTTCACAAAAGGAGGTTCTTTATGCCTGCTAAAGGTTATGTCGAAATACTGGTTGACACTTGTAAAGGGTGTGGATTATGTGTAGCAAATTGTCCCACACAGTGTCTTGCGTTAAAACAGGATGACACAAATGTATACGGTTATCATTACTCCTACATGGCAGATCCGGAAAAATGTATCGCATGTATGAATTGTGCTGTTATGTGTCCCGATTCTGTTATAACTGTCTATAAGAAAAAAAGTTAGTTTCTGAATGGAGGAAAAATTGGGTGAAATAAGATTTATGAAAGGAAATGAGGCTCTGGCGGAAGCAGCCATCAGAGCCGGGATGCAGGGATATTTCGGATATCCGATCACACCCCAGTCTGAAGTGATTGAATATCTTGCTGCCGAAGAGCCTAATCATGATTACACTCTCCTTCAGGCAGAGAGTGAAGTTGCATCTATAAATATGCTCTATGGCGGAGCTGCTGCCGGTGCAAGGGTAATGACAACAACATCATCGCCCGGATATTCACTGATGCAGGAGGGAGTATCATATATCGCATGTGCAGAATTGCCGTGTGTGGTGGCTAATGTTGCAAGAGGAGGCCCGGGACTTGGTACTATTCAACCGGGACAGGGAGATTATTTTCAAGCCGTTAAAGGCGGAGGGCATGGTGACTATAAGCAGATCGTTCTTGCCCCTAACTCGGTTCAGGAGATGGTGGACCTTACCATCCTTGCATTTGATCTTGCCGACAAATACAGAACTCCGGTCCTGATACTGTCTGACGGTGCTATCGGTCAGATGATGGAGAAGGTTGAACTTCCGGAACCGATCCCTTATAAACCCGATAAACCCTGGGCAACCACAGGGAAAACAAAAGACAGGGAAAGAAACTACATAACATCATTATATATTCAGTCCGATGATATGGAAAAAAAGAATATAGCTCTTCAGAAAAAATTCAGGAAGATCGAAGAGAATGAAATAAGATATGAAGAGTATATGGTAGATGATGCTGAATTGATCATTACTGCTTACGGAGTTACCTCAAGAACTTCGAAGAAGATCGTAGATCTTGCAAGAGAATCCGGCCTGAAAATGGGTCTTCACAGGCCTATCACATTATGGCCGTTCCCCGTTGACAGGATCAATGAGCTTGCAGGCAGGGACAATGTCAAAGCTTTCTTATCAATTGAGATGAGTGTCGGCCAGATGGTTGAGGATGTCAGACTTGCTGTTAACGGAAAAAAGCCGACCTATTTCTACGGAAGAACAGGAGGTATCATCCCGACACCTGAAGAAGTTCTGGCTTATGTAAAAGAACAGATCGGGGAATTATAAGGAGATATAAATGAAAGAAGGATATGAGGTAATATATCAGAAACCGAAAACCCTTACAGATAAAAGAATGCATTATTGTCCGGGTTGTATTCACGGTATCATGCATAAAATTTTCATGGAGGTCATTGAAGAGATGGACCTTCAGGATAAGACCGTCGGAATTTGTCCGGTCGGATGTTCTGTTTTTGCATACGATTATATGGATGTGGATATGCAGGAAGCGGCGCATGGAAGAGCTGCTGCAGTTGCCACTGCAGTGAAAAGGATGCTTCCCGACAAGATAGTTTTCTCGTATCAGGGAGATGGAGATCTTGCTGCTATAGGAACCGCTGAAACAATTCATGCCTGTAACAGGGGTGAGAATTTTATGTTTATTTTTATAAATAATGGAATTTACGGAATGACAGGCGGACAGATGGCTCCAACCACACTGAACGAACAGAAAACAACTACCAGCCCCTTCGGCAGAGATAAAAAAAGTATGGGATCCCCGTTAAAGATGACAGAGATCGTATCTCAGCTCGATGGTGTTGCTTTTGCTGCAAGGGTGAGCGGGAATACACCGGCGAATGTGAGAAAAGCTAAAAGAACATTTAAAAAAGCTCTGGAAATTCAGCAGCAGGGACTTGGGACACAATTTATTGAAGTTGTATCTAACTGCCCTTCAGGATGGAAATGCACTCCTGTTGAATCAATGGAATGGATAGTTCAGCAGTCATTGCCTTATTATCCTCTTGGAGTGTTTAAGGAACCGGAGAAATAGGAGATCACAATGCTTAATGAAATGATATTTGCAGGTTTTGGAGGACAGGGTGTGTTATCCATGGGTAAGCTGCTAGCTTATGCCGCAATGAAAGAGGGGCGGGAAGTGAGCTGGATGCCTTCATACGGTCCCGAGATGCGTGGTGGAACTGCAAACTGTATGGTTAATATAAGTGATACTCCAATATCATCGCCGATAGTTACAATGTATGATGTTGTGATCGCTCTGAACCAGCCTTCACTCAACAAGTTTGAATCAAGGGTAAAAAAGGGTGGTATCCTGATCTGGGAGAGCAGCACAATTAAAGAGGGCCCGACCAGAGATGATATAAGGGTTTTTGCGATACCGGCAGTAGATAAGGCAAATAATGAATTGAAAAATGTTCAGGTAATGAACATGCTTATCCTCGGATCCCTTGTAAAGCTCAATAATATAGTTAAAAAGGAGTCGCTTCTTGTAGCTTTAAAAGAGACGCTTCCTGAAAGACATCATAAACTTATTCCGTTGAACGAGAAAGCTATAGCTCTGGGAATGAGTCTGGTCTGAGAGTTCAGGGTATAGTTCTAAGAATACTTCTTTTTGAAAATTCTGCTGCAAACAAAATTATAAGTCCTGCAAATATGAACCAGGGATATAGTTCCTGAACATTATAAAACCTTTTTGTTGAGATCTCTGTTTTTTCCCACTTATTGATCTCTGTAAAAATATTATCGAGGGAATCTTTATCTGTTGCTCTGAAGTACAATCCGCCGGTTTTGTTGGCGATCTCCCTTAGTACTTTTTCGTCAATCTCCACATCAACCATTATCTGAGTCTCACGTCCAAACGCATCTTTTACCGGGAAAGGGCTTTCCCCTGTTTCCCACACCTATGGTGTAAACTTTGATCCCGAAATTATGTGCTATTACCGCAGCATCTTTCGGATCTATTTCACCCCTGTTATTAACGCCGTCAGTCAGCAGGATTATCAGCTTTGTCCTGCTTTTTGAATGTTTTATCCTGTTTACTGAAGTGGCAAGGGCCATACCCAGGGCAGTACCATCTTCCAGCTCTCCAAGGCTGGTGGAGTTGAGGAAAAATTCAAGCATTTCATAATCAAGGGTCAATGGAGATTTTGTGACTGCAGCTCCCGCAAATGCAACAAGTCCGATCCTGTCGGTCTCTCTTTTGCTTATAAAATCCTTAATGACATCTTTAGCTACTTCAAGTCTGTTTTTCGGTTTGAAATCGAGTGATGCCATCGAACCGGAAATATCCAGTGTGAGCAGTATATCAATTCCCTTCTTATTCTCAACATCATAGTAATCGAGAAACTGAGGGCGCCCAAGGGCAATAATGAATAATATGAGGGGGATCAGTTTTAAAAAAAACAGATTTTTTATAAAAAATGATTTTATCCCTTTTTTGTTCAGGTCAAGAAGACTGGCAGAGGAGTAGTTGATATATCTTTTGCCTCTTCTGTCACCGAAATTTTTCCACATAATGAGAAGGGGAATGATCAGAAATAATAGAAAAGCAGGAAGGTTATCAAAGTGGGGCACTTTTTTCCTCCTCCTCTTTTTTTTTACGTCTTTCTCCTGCTGTCCCGGCTATCTTAACAAGAGTTTCTCTGATCTTTTCAATCTCATCCTCCGAAGGTTCATACTTTGCAAATTTTACCAGATCTGATATCAAAAATACTTCTTCGAAATTATTGTTTATTTTCTCATCTTGCTCATATTTCTTTAAATAATTGATGATCTCGTATGTTGTCAGGTCTTCCGCATTGAACTTGTAGAACCTTGTCATGAACAATTTATATGCTTCGGTAAGCGAAAGAAAAAAACGTTTGAAATTACCCGTTTTAAGCAAATCCGTTCTCCATAATGCTTCTATCTTTTTAAGAAACTCCAGATCGGGGGGAAGTAAAGGTGTTTGGGTTTTGTTACCGTCATCTTTTTTTCTTCTGAGAAGGTAAATGAACAGGATTATGATCCCTGCTGCTGCAAGTATGATCAGAAGATATTTTAAAAGATAGAACGGATTTCCTTCGATTTCCGAAAGTTCTCTTAAAGGTCTTATGTCTTTGTCACTCTCCTCAAGTACCGATCTGATATTTACAGGAATTGTATTTGATAAAAGATCTTCAACAACCTGATCTCCTTTCATAAGTCCTATGCTGAACGGGCCTACGCTGAAGTCCCCTGTCTTGAAAAATGATATCTTATAGTTTTTTTCGAAAGTTACAAAATCTGCAGATTTCTTTGTTTTCAGATTCTCTTCTTTTATAAATTCAAAATCCTGTTTACCCTGAGATATCCTAATCGAATCACTTTCTGTTGATGTTCTTATGATAAATTTTAATGTGATCTGTTCACCGATGGTTGAAGTTGTGGAAGACACGGAAACCGAGACCTGGGTCTCAGTATAAAGGGCGATCGGTAGGATAAAAAGAAGAATAAGAAAAAGACGTTTCATCTTGAATACTTTCTTCTCCTCTTCAGGAAAAAATCAAACAGAGGTTTCTCGTATTCTTCATCACTGGAAATATCAATTGAATCTATATTGTATTTTTTAAACTTCTCTTCCAGTTCCATCTTTTTTCCGGTCGTTATCTCTTTGAATCTCCTTCTTGTTTCCGGTAATGAAAAATCCACCATGAACTCTTCCCCGCTCTCATTATCTCTCATTCTGAATATACCTTTATCCGGGATGGTTTTCTCTCTCCTGTCTGTAATGCTTATAGCGATAAGGTCATGTTTCCTTCCTGAAATTCTGAGAGGGAGTGAAAAATCACCATCAATAAAATCTGAAATAAGAAATATTATTGCTTTTTTTTTAATGACTTTATTCAGATAAGTGAGACCGTTCTCGATCGATGTCCCACGGTTCTGAGGCCTGAAGGTCAGGATCTCCTTTATGATCCTCAGAAGGTGGGATTTTCCCCTCTTCGGGGGTATGTACATTTCAACCTTGTCAGTAAATATAAGAAGGCCGACCTTATCTTTATTGTTGTTGGCTGTAAAAGCGATGATAGCTGATATTTCTGCTGCTATATCCTTCTTGCTTTTCTGTCCTGAAAAAAAATTGAGGGAAGAAGAGAGATCTACGGCAAGTATTACGGTTAACTCTCTCTCCTCGACAAATTGTTTTACAAAAATTTTCCCCATACGTGAAGAGACATTCCAGTCTATGAACCTTGTCTCATCTCCGGGATAGTATTCACGGACCTCGGAGAATTCCATCCCCCGCCCTTTGAATGCCGAGTGATACTCGCCCGAAAAAATTTCACTGGAACTTTTTTTAGATACAATCTCTATTCTTCTTATCTTTTTCAGGATCTCTTCTGAAATCATATTTTATATAACCTGGATCAAAATTGTTCCGGAATAACTGATCTTTAAGTTTGCAGGGGTGTTTAATTTCATATTCCAGATCTTCTCCCCATGAGCACCGCAGCTCATGAACGCATTTTTCAACTCCATTGTCACCGGAGCATTAATTTCTATTCCATCAACTTCAGGATATTTCAGGACTACAGATTTTCTCCTCCGGTTTGCACACTCAATTGTATAGCTGATCCCGTCGCTGCTCCTGATATAAATCATATCGATCTCAAATAATTTCTCTTCCATATGTTTGCACCTGCTCTCTATCCCGGAAATTATAATACTCAGGAAGATAGATATCAAGTGGATAAAATCATGATAAAGAACATTTTTGTGGAAATTTCCCCCTTTTGTGAACATACTTTTAAAAGAGAGAGATATGGAAGAAGAAAGTAGTTATATAATATCATGCTGGCATTGCGGGGCTGAATTTAATGCTTTCGACTCAACTTTCTGCTGTCATTTCGAGCCTACACCCCTATGCCTGTTCTGCTATAAATGTATGTGTGATACATCTGAGGAATACAAGAAAAAAGTTTTGAGAGAGGCTCCCCCCGGATTCATAGAGATGAGGAAGAAATCAATAAGAAGAAGGGATATGAAATTAGGTGAACTTTTACTTAATGAAGGTCGGATAACTAAAACGGAACTTGAAATTGCTATATCGATGCAGAGTGAAATGAAACTGAAATTCGGAGAGGTGCTTATTCGGATGAATTTGATCACAGCAGAAGATCTGGAACTTTTCCTCCTTGATCAGAAGGATTTACGGGAAATTGATATCGGTCATAATCTGCCCGACCCATTACTTGTTGAAAAAATAGGTGCGGAGTTCTGCCTCAGAGTTGGTATGATCCCCATAGAAGTTATAGAGATCGATGAGAAAAAGATTCTCAATTTTGCCATAAGAAAAAAGGAAGATCTTTCACAGATAAAACTTTGTAAAGAGATGTCGGATTATGTTCTTTTACCTTCCCTTGGGAAACCCGAAGAAATGGGCAACCTTCTTTCAAAGATAAGGGCGATAAAAGAAGTGGAAGATATTCTCCTTCTTAAATGACAGTTCAGATCATTAATTATAAATTTTTCCCGTGATTGAACTTATGATAAATTTTGCCGCCTCTTTGTGCTTTCCGCCTTTTCTTATAGGAGGTCCGACACATGACGGGCATCCTGAAGGGCAATTACAATTCCTGATAGTGTGGAGGACTTCTTCGATCAACTCAGTCCCTTTCCTGTAAAGAACTTCTGAAAATCCAATCCCGTTCGGATAACTGTCATAAATATATATGTTGGGTTCGAACCCAGAACCGGTGTTTTCAATTCCGGCCTGATATTTACCCTTTGTTTTTGAAAGAGGTTCTTTAGTAATGTTATCTTCTACAGAAACACCGATATCCTTCACATCACACATGAGCATTACGGCACTTATATGACGCATAAGGCGGGCGATTCCGTTTACAGCTTCAATTTTATCCTCATTATTTATATCTATCGAATCGAGAAGGCTTTTCCGGATCGTTAACCAGAATGCTGTTGAGTGCATTTCCCTCTGGGGGAGCTGAAGGTCACCTGCACCTACATTTTCATTTGTGAAAAATTTCAGTTTTTTAAACCCGACAACCTGAGAAAAAACATGGACATCTCCTGTCGAGATAATATAATCCCTGAAACCGGTGTCGTCAAAAAGGTCAAGTATGCTCACTTTTGTATAAGTTATCGCATCTGTGTAATAATCTGAGTTTGATTCTCTGACGAAAGCTTTTCTGTTATCGAAATCAAATTTTTCAACAACATATTGTTCCCCTTCAAGAATATATATGGCTTTTTCGTGAAGTGTTTCAAGAGCCGATGAAAAATCAACTTCGGCAATAACTTTCTCTCCGGAAGTTGTATCTACAACAACAAAATTGTCGGATGAAACCCTGTTGATGCTGACAGCATCTGCCGGATACCCTTCCTCTGACCAGAACCATTTATCATCTCTCTTCAGGAGTATCCTGTTCTCTGCAAGATAGTCCAGTATTTCTTCAAGGTTCTCATTACCGAAAATTTCCCCTGAGATGAAAGGGAGTTCGAAAGCCGCACATTTAATATGGTCTATAAGTATGGTCAGGTTGTCCGGATTGATCCTGCCTGTTTCGGGAGACCTTCCGGTAAAGTATTCCGGATGATTTACAATGTATTGATTTACCGGAGAAGATGAAGCGACCAGGACTCCTATCGATTCTGATGATCTTCTCCCCGCACGTCCGAACCTCTGCCATGTGGAAGATATTGTCCCCGGGTAGGAAGCGAGGACAACTCCGTCAAGTGAGCCGATATCTATTCCAAGTTCGAGTGCATTGGTGGAAACAACCCCCCTTATCTCTCCGGACTTCAATCCCTTCTCGATCTCTCTCCTTTTTGCAGGAAGATATCCTCCTCTGTAACCTCTGATGATACCCCTTTGATTTACATTCTTTTCAAAGTCGCTTTTAAGATACTTGACCAGTATTTCAGTAATAAGACGCGCATTGGTAAAAGTAATTGTTGAAAGTCTGTTACGCAACAGGATCCCGGCTATCTCCCTTGCCAGAGATATGTATGATCTTCGTATACCCAATTGTTTATTTATAACCGGAGGATTCATGAAAACTATATATTTCTTCCCTCTCGGGGCACCGTTCTTTTCTATCAGAGTTACATCCTGGCCCGTTATCATTTCCGCCAGTTCCCCCGGATTGGCAATTGTAGCGGAAGACATAATAAAAATAGGATCTGAACCGTAGAAAGAGCATATCCTCTTCAGCCTTCTGATTATATTTCCCATATGGGACCCGAAGACTCCGGTATAATAGTGAAGTTCATCTATTATCACATATTTCAGGTTCTCAAACAGGTTAATCCATTTCGTATGGTGGGGGAGTATTCCTGAGTGGAGCATGTAGGGGTTCGTGATAACAATCTGTGCCTGTTTTCTAATTGCTTTCCTTGTTGTCTGCGGAGTATCCCCATCATAAGTAAAGAGTCCGAGCCTGTCATCCAGCATTTTATTCAGGTCGAACAATTCTGTAAGCTGGTCCTGAGATAGAGCTTTTGTAGGGAAAAGGTAGAGGGATTTTGCAGATTTATCATTAACTAAAGAGTTCAGAGTAACAGAATTATATATAAGGGTTTTTCCCGAAGCGGTGGGTGTGGAGACGACCACATTATTTCCCTCCAGTATTTTCCCGATCGCTTCTTTCTGGTGAGAAAATAGTTGGTCGATCCCTCTCTTTTTATAAACATTTATGATCTCATCTGACAGATTCGCAGGGAAGTCGGTGTAATCACCTTTGAATGCATCCAATGTGATAAGTTTTGCACTGCCGGAAATATCGGATCTTAATTTTCGTATATCATTAAGGGCCTTCTCGACCCGGGAATCCTTTTCAGAGGGCATGAAGTAAAAATATCACACCCCGATACCCGGGTCAAGATGGCAGATTCAATGCTTATTTTCCCTTCAGTTCTTTATATGTTTTCCTTAACATCCAGAATACGAGTCCCAGACCTGCAACCAGAGTGACAAGAAAAAGGATCATTACACCATATTGTGTGTTTGTCCCTATGGATGAAAGTTTTTCCGAGAACGGCTCTAGGAACAGGCTCCTTAATTTACCCCTCATGATGACAAAAACCACAAGGTTAATTCCCATCACTACCGAAGCTGGTATGATCTTTCTTTTTAAAGCCAGGTATCCGGTAACGATAATCCCGGAGAAGCAGATTATACTGACAATTGTCCAGACGACATCACCGAAAATAAACACTTCTCTTATGTTGTGCGGCAGTATCCTCATGTAGAGAATGAATGAAGGGAGTGTCAGGAAGCTTGAATAACCGGAGAGCGATGATCCATATGCGATCCATGGTTTTGAGTTGTTCTCACCGAACTTTATTTTTGAATAGACAGCAATAAACAGACCACCTATTGCCAGAAGAAAGAAGACGTAGAATGTATACCTTGGAAGCATTGTCGGATCTCCTGTGTTCAGGTGAAATCCCCCCATATGTGAGAAGTAGCTTTTCCATTCCATCGGTCTCATCATCAATGTGTTGACGTTTACAAGTATGAAGCCTGTCCAGGCCAGCACTATTGATACGAAGAGGGAGAGGAACCTTTTTGTGCCGGGCTTCCCCGATTCTCTGAATGAGATCCAGTATGCCCCGTAATAACCGAGGATAAGGATCACTATCAGAAGTATCCAGTTCGTCCCTATCAGTGTCGATGCAGTATAGAAAAAATTTCCGTACAGCACCTGAATGAAGAGAAGCGGTGCTACTCCCATATTGACAGCAAAGGCGATCGTGAAGGGGAGCAGGTGCCCCATCTCTTTTCCGAAGGCAAGCCAGTTCTCATCTGACTTCCCCTTGAAGTATCCGACGGCCATTGAGATTGCGATACTGAACATTATTCCCACACTTATTAGGTGAAGGTAGTATGTCAGGTGTAACAGGAATTGGAACCATCCTGCTGCAACCGGCAGCGGATCGGGATTTGGAATTATATTTATCAGATTAGTCATTTTTTGCTCCTTGATTTAATAATATACTCCGCCAGGACCTTCTTCTCCTCTTCACTTCCCTCAAAAGGAGGCATGTCCTCATTCATCTCATTCAGCCTGCTCAGGATGTCCATCATTTCATCAATTCCTGTTATATTTGATGTTTTAAGAAATAGAGGATCATCGGGAGAATCCTCATGGCAGTCAGAACAGAATGATCCGAAAATAGTTTGCCCGTCAAGTGCTGCCGCTTTCGGTTTATCTGCTTCGGGAAGTTTCCCGTGGATCTTATGGTAGAACCATTTTGCCAATGCATCTTTCTCGATCTCCGTTCCGGCAAATCCCGGCATGAACGGGGTTATCCCTTTAAGTGATCCGAATATTCTCTTAATTTTTTTAAAATCCCAGTCAGTCATTTTTGTGTTTATGTTGTTCTTAATTCCAAGTGAGTGACAGGCATAACATTGCACCCTGAAGATCTCTCCGCCGGCCTTCACCGCATTGTCCTCTGTAATCTCTTTGATCTCTGTCCATTTTGAGTTCTGAAGGATAGACTGACTTTTGATATTCTCAAAATCTGCGACTTTGATCCCTGTTGAATACATATAATCCTTAATTATATAAGGTTTCCTGCCTGCTTCTCTGATGAACTCAAATGCGCCGAAAAAGATAAATATTGTAATGAACATGGCTATAGATGACTTGAATCCGAATTTTTCGGTTTTCCAAAGGTAGAAAAATAAAAGAAACAGAATGAATATGAACAGACTGATCACAAGGTGCCATAATGAGATCACCATTATTTTTGAACTTCCGCCTAGCCCTTCTGCAGCCAATTTTGGTAAAGTGAAATAGTACCAGACTGCTGACGGGAATAGTCCTGCAAGTGACCAGAATATCCATTTTCCGTTATATTTCACCAGCTCTTTTTTCTGTTCACCTTTAAACTTAAGTGTTGCAGTGAGGAGGCCATAGCTGCCGGCAAGTGCAAAGCACAGAAAGGTTCTGAAAAAGGTTGATGAAAGATAGCCCGGATTGAAGATCCCATCCCAGAAATTCCCTGTGGTGAGCCACTTTCCGGGTGTAAGCATGTAAGTGAGTATTGCATTAATGACCAGAAGTGATCCCCATGCTGCGAAGAAGTATATCCATCCGATCAGCAGGTGGAGTTTTTTGGATATTTTCCCCCAATTATACAAATAAAGGAATGCCGCAACAATTTCGATCACAAATAACACCCATTCGATCGCCCATCCGAAAACAAATGAATGGATCAGAGAGGATGTCGCATCCGGATGAATCAATGCAATTGTGAACCAGATGGCGACACCGGTTAGCGCACCGAAGACCATTGTCAGGAGCAGGAAGAACTTCGAGTGTTTTTTTACATAATCGATAATATAATCTTTTTTCTCCCTATAGCCTTTCTTCTCGGTCAGGACAAGCCATAAACCGCCTCCGACCGCAAAGTGGGAAACGACTACATGAACGATTGCTACAAATGCGATTATCAGCGGCCCTCCGATCATTGGGAGATACCATACGGGGTAATTCATTATTCCCTCCTAGAGTTATTAAGTTAAGTATTATAAAATTAGCAGAATTACTTAAAAAATACAATCGGTTATTTCGTGTACGATAAATTGACATGGATAGAGACGGCTGATAAAATCAATTGAGGAAAATGGATAAAATTAACAAATTAAAATTAGATAAATTGAGAAAGGTTATAAAAGATTCAGGTTCACTGGTAGTAGCCTTTTCAGGTGGAGTGGATAGTTCTCTGATAGCGAAAGTAGCTTTTGATGAACTGGGTGATAAAAGTGTTGCCGTTACCATTGCTTCAGACACTCTCTCCCATCGGGAACTTGAGACAGCAAAAAAAGTGGCAGATGAGATCGGGATAAACCATGAAATAGTCAAACACTCTGAACTTGTCAATGAACATTTTGTGAGAAATCCGGTAGACAGGTGTTACCATTGCAAAAAAGAGGAAATGGATGTGATGAAGGAAGTTGCATCCCGCAAAGGGTTTGCGAAGATAGCTTTCGGAGTGAATATGTCGGATTTCGGTGAGTTCAGGCCCGGCATAAAAGCTCTCAGGGAAGAGAATTTCTTTGAGCCGCTTGTGGAAGCCGGAATCGGCAAGGATGAAATTCCACAACTGGGTGCAGAGCTGGGACTTTCAAATTACGACCTCCCATCCACAACCTGCCTGGCGTCCAGGATCCCTTATGGTGAGGAAATAACTAAGGATAAACTTGAGAGGATCGAAGAGGGAGAGAATTTTATTCACGATCTCGGTGTAAGACAGGTACGTGTCAGGAATTATAATGATATAGCTAGAATTGAAGTAGATGATGATCAGATTGAATCAATGGTAAAAAACAGGAAGAAAATAATGAAAAAGTTCAGAGAGCTTGGATTTGTATATATTTCACTGGACCTTGAAGGATACAGGTCGGGGAGTATGAACGAGATTCTCACAGAGGATGAAACAAATTAAATTGACCTCAAGATATGACAAACATATAAAGATCCGGCATATCGGCCCGGAAGGGCAGAAGGCTTTATCTTCAAAAAAAGTGGCGGTAATAGGCTGTGGAGCCCTCGGCACCAATATTGCGAATCTCCTCGTCAGAGGTGGGGTCGGGGAGATCCTTGTGGTGGACAGGGATATCGTGGAGTTAGGCAATATCCACAGGCAGGTATTGTATTCAGAGGAAGATATAGGAAATCCGAAATCTGAAACAGCAGCATTTAAACTGAAAGAGGTTAATTCTGAAATAGATATAAAATTTCTGATTAAAGATGTAATGAGCTCTAATATTTCTGAAGTTTTGAGAGGGTATGATCTTATTATGGATGGTACAGACAATATACCGGTCAGGCTCCTGATAAATGACTATTCAGTTAAGTCGGGGGTACCCTGGATCTATGGAGGAGTGCTGGGGACCGGCGGTATGGTAATGAGCATTACAGGTGAAGGTCCCTGCCTGAGATGTCTTATCCCAGAACTGCCTGAGCAGGGAGATGTTCTTACCTGCGAAACAATGGGCATACTGAACACTGTTCCGGCCCTGACTGCCTCGGTGCAGGTAACCGAGGCTTTTAAGATCCTTATGGGGAAGGACCCGATGAAAGGCCTTCTGCAGTTTGATGTATGGAATAATGATTTTTCCATTCATGAATTTAAAAAGGATCCCTTGTGTTTATGCTGTGGTGGAAAGGAGTTCAGCTTTCTGGATGAAGAGAATGAAGAGTTGATAACCGTACTCTGTGATGAATCGGTTCAGATAATTCTTCCGGGGACGTCTGAGGCAGATCTGAATCTGATCGCATCAAGCCTTGAAGGTGTTAATAATATTAAAATTAATCCTTTCCGAATGGAATTTGAAGCAGAGGGGAAGAACATTACGATCTTCAGGGACAGGAGGGTCATTATAAAGGGGACAAGTGATAAGGGAGTTGCAAGGTCTTTGTATTCAAAATATCTCGGGCTTTGAAAAATAATATCATGAAAATATTTCTGAACGGAAAAGAAAAAACTCTCAACAATAATATTTCCAGTCTCAATGATTTCATTGATATAATTCTGAGAAATGAGAAAGGGAAAATTATTGAACTCAATGGTAAAGTAATAAAAAAAGGGGATAGTGGTAAGATATCACTGAAGGATGGAGACAGGATCGAATTGATCCAGTTTATGGGAGGGGGATAGATGGACAAGAATCCACCGCTGGAAATTGCAGGGAAGAAAATAAATAACAGGTTCTTTCTGGGTACGGGAAAGTTCGGCAGCAAAGCTGAAATGATGAGTTGCATCAAAGAATCGGAGATAGAAGTTGTTACTGTAGCGATGAGAAGAGTTGAAGCTGAGGAAGACAGTGAGAACATTCTTGAGTATATTCCCGATGATGTAATATTAATGGTGAACACCTCCGGAGCAAGAAATTCTGAAGAAGCTGTCAGGATAGCAAGGCTAGCCAGGGAAGCGGCCGGAGTAGACTGGATAAAAATTGAAGTGATCAACGACTCAAAATATCTTCTCCCCGATAATAATGAAACTATTGAAGCAGTAAGGGTGCTTGCATCTGAAGGCTTCACTGTTTTTCCCTATATGTCGCCTGATCTCTATGCAGCGAGAGCTATGGAAAAGGCGGGAGCAGCGGCGTTAATGCCTCTCGGATCCCTAATAGGGAGTGGGGAAGGGTTGAAAGCTAAAAAGTTCATTGAAATACTTATAAAAGAATCACCCCTGCCGGTGGTTGTTGATGCCGGAATAGGGAGGCCGTCCCAGGCTGCAGAAGCGATGGAGATGGGGGCGGCCGCAGTTCTGGCAAATACGGCTGTAGCCCTTGCAGCTGATCCGGGGAATGCAACACTGGCATTTTCTCTTGCTGTCAGGGCCGGCCGGCTTGCCTGGCTGGGGAAGATGGCGGATCCGCAGAAAGATGCAGCAGCTTCCTCGCCTCTGACAGGATTTTTGTTCGAGGAATGATCTGATGACAAAAAAGGAGATATCTGATTTCCTGGAAGATACAGACAAATCCAGGCTTGAGGAACTTGCTGTTAAAGCCGGAAAGATCACTGCTGCCCAGTTCGGCAGGGTTATCTCTCTTTATGCTCCTATATATCTCTCGAATTATTGTGAAAACAATTGTGTCTATTGCGGGTTTAAGGCTTCGGGCGG
The DNA here is from genome assembly GCA_942492175.1 of uncultured bacterium. Lineage (GTDB taxonomy): Bacteria > Acidobacteriota > Aminicenantia > UBA2199 > UBA2199 > UBA647. The sequence goes on along the minus strand of CALODR010000005.1, from coordinate 338,543 downwards.
TGTAAAAAGGAAAAAACTTACTCATGAACAGATAGAAGCGGAAATGAAAATAGTTTCCGGTTCGGGTATCAGGAATATTCTGCTCCTGACCGGTGAATCTAGAAGAATGTCTCCTGTAAGTTATCTGAAAGATGCAGTTAATACTGCTAAAAAGTATTTTTCAAGTATCAGCCTCGAAGTGTATCCTCTTGAAACAGACGAGTATGCCGAATTGTATAGAGCAGGAGTTGACGGGGTTACGGTTTATCAGGAGACCTATGACAGGATACGTTACGATGAACTTCACCTCTCCGGGAAAAAGAAAGATTACAATTACAGGTATAACACACCTGAAAGGATAGCTCTTGCCGGGATAAGAACCATAAGTATGGGGATACTGGCCGGATTATCAGATCTGCATGAAGATCTTTTCAGCCTGTTTGCCCATCTTGAGTATATGGAGAAAAATTATCCGGGAGTTGAATACTCTGTTTCGTTTCCTCGTCTGATAACAGAGCCTGGCGATGATACTGATTACCGGAAGATCACGGATGTGGATCTTGTCAAATGTATAATTTTGACAAGGCTGAAGTTTCCCAGGGTCGGGATAAATCTTTCGACAAGGGAACAAGCCTCGCTCAGGGACCATGCTCTGGCTTTCGGTGTGACAAGGATCTCGGCAGCCTCCAATACAAGTGTCGGAGGTTATGTTGATGGGGTTCAGGATGATCCGCAGTTCAGGGTGAAAGATCTCCGTTCCCTCAAAGAGATCGAAGGTGTCCTGAGGTCAAAGGGTTTCGACCCTGTTTACACTGACTGGAGAAGGATCGACAATCCCCCGGTCTGACCCAGTTTCTTTTTTCAAAAAAAACACTATTCTGTCAGTGTTTTTAGTTCGAAATCGCAATAAAATAAAATATTTTGCATAAGTGGCATTGAATAATTGCATATTCTGTAAAAACAGTGTTACAATTTTTTAAATCATATTGTGCCGGAGGGAGAATTGAATATTAAAGAAGCATTAAAAGTTCTGAAAGATGAAAAGGTGAAATATCTGAGGCTGCAGTTTACAGATATTATGGGGATCAATAAAAATGTGGAGGTTCCACCTTCGCAATTTGAAAAAGCTCTTGAAGGGAAGGTTATGTTCGACGGTTCATCCATTGAGGGATTCTCCAGGATAGAGGAATCTGATATGATGCTTGCACCTGATATTGACACCCTTGTCATATACCCGTGGAATGATAAGGAGAACCGGGTGGCGAGACTAATCTGTGATATCCTCAATCCTAATGGTTCCCCTTTTGAAGGGTGCCCGAGGAATACTCTAAAGAAAGTTCTGAAAGAGGCCTCAGGGTTGGGCTATACTATGAATGCGGGTTTAGAAGCGGAGTTTTTCCTCTTTGAGAAGGATGAGAAGGGAAATATCACGATCAACACCCATGATGCCGGAGGATATTTTGACCTCACGCCGATCGACAAGGGGGAAGAAGCGAGACAGGAAATGGTGGAAGTTCTTTCCTGTATCGGATTTGAGGTGGAAGCCGCTCACCATGAAGTTGCACCGGGCCAGCATGAAATAGATTTCAAGTATGCTGATGCACTGACAGCGGCAGATAGAATTGCAACATTCAGATTTGTTGTGAGAAAGGTGGCATCTCAATACAATCTTCATGCTACATTCATGCCTAAACCTATATTCGGGATAAATGGAAGCGGAATGCATACTCATCAGAGCCTGTTCCGTGGGAAAAAAAATATATTCTACGATCCCAAAGCGGAATATCAACTCAGCTCTGTTGCGATGGGATATATTGCCGGTATATTAAGGCATGCAAAAGCATTTACTGCAATTACAAATCCGCTGATCAATTCCTACAAGAGATTAGTACCCGGATTTGAAGCTCCGACAATGATAAGCTGGTCTGAAAAGAACCGATCACCTCTGATCAGGGTCCCTGCCAAACGTGAAATTGGGACGAGGCTTGAAGTGAGGTCTCCGGATCCGTCCGCAAATCCATATTTGGCTTTATCAGTGATGCTGGCATCAGGAATTGAGGGTATAAAGAATAAACAATATCCCCCTGAACCTGTAAATAAAAATCTGTATAAAATGTCCAGGAGAGAGATGTCCCGCCTTAAGATCGGTGTCCTGCCCGGGAGCCTTTCAGAAGCACTTGACAGTATGGAAAAGGACCCGCTGATGAGGTCGGTTCTCGGAGAACATATTTATACAAATTATCTGAAAGCAAAGAGAGATGAGTGGCGGGATTATATCCAGCAGGTCCATTCCTGGGAGCAGGATCATTACCTGTCAAAATACTGAAAATATTTATTGAGACAGAAGGAGAATTTTACAAATGGTTCCCGGAATATTTCTGGCGGCAGGGGAAGGGAAAAGGTTCGGGCCGGGGAAACTTTTATCCCGGGTAGATGGAGAGCCGTTGATAGTTAAAAGTCTGAGGGCTTCTGTTGATTCCACATTGGAAGAGATATATGTGGTTATTGGACATGATGCTGATAAAATTAAGAAGGTAATTGAAATTTTTTTTCAGAGTTGCAGAAAAATAAAGATTGTAGTCAATCCGGATTACGGGAAAGGTATGATCTCATCCCTCAATACAGGATTGTCAGAATTAAGAGATGGCACATCCGGAGTGATGATGATCCTTGGTGATATGCCTTTTGTGAGTTCTGATGTAATAGACAGGTTAATCAGGTCCTGGAATGGGAGCGATTTCCTGATCCCCGAAGTAAATGGTAAAAAGACCCATCCCAGAATTATCCCGGCATCAATATTTAAAGATTTTCAGAAAACAGAATCCCTCATCTCGGGTAAAGAAATTCTTGATAAAAACAGAAGAATAATAAAAACAGTATTATTCCGGGATGAGAAAGAGTTCAGGGATATTGATCTGAAAAGTGATCTTTGAGAAAAAAATGAAGTTAACAGAATTGACGTTTTTTGTAAAAAAAAGTGACCCTGATTGTCAATCAGGTATATCTCTGGTATTCGACAAAATTTAGATAATCCGGAGGAGCATCGGTAATTTTTATTCCGAGACCTTCTATAGATGCAAGCCCCGGTTCACACGGGATGGTCCTGTTCCAAATTATCTCACCGCCCAGTTTGAACATGGAATCGTCCCCGACGAGTGAAATTAATACATTTCTGTCTGTATTAAGATCAATTCCGATCGCTTCGATATAAATACCGGTTCTTGAAATATTTTTTGTAACACAGGAAAATACTCTGTCCTTATAACGTAAACTTGCTGTAAGATTCTTATTAAACCTGCCTTCAGATCTGGGGATTCTGTCCATAGTACCCTCCTATAAAATAGTATAAGCAATTTTATTTCCCGATCTCAAAATTTTTTAAAAAAAATATTTTTTTAATTTCCTCTGTTCAGAACTGTAGAAAAACAGAGACTGGATCAATTTTGGGGACATGATTAATGGAGTGAGAATTTGATGACCTCTGTATATGTGTAAAATATATACATTAATGAAGGGTGCTTCCTATTTTTTTTTTACAGGGTTTTTCTTTTTTACCGATTTTTTTCCATTTTTTCTTTTTGGATAAACTTTGTCTATACAGACCGGGCATAAAGAATGGCTGAAGCTGGCCTCGGAATGACTCTTTATATACTCCTCAACCTGGTGCCAGTACCCTCCGTCATCCCTGATTTTTTTACAGGATGAACATATCGGCAGAAGTCCGCTTAATTGATGTATTTCCGTAAGGGTCTTTTCCAGCTCTTCACTTTTTTTCCTCAATTGAAAGTTGGTTTTCATTTTCATTCTGTAGGCAAGAAATATAATAACAACTATTATAATGAGAAATAGAGTTGCAACTTTCTGAATAGTAATGAATTCATTTTTCTCATCCAGTTCAAGTTGTTTTAACTCATTTATTTTTTCAAGCAGCAGTATTTTGCTTTCACTCTTTTCCATCTCTATTTCTGCTTCAAGTTCTGCAATTTTGATCCCTTTTTCGGAACTGAATATCTCTTTGTTCAGGTCATTGGAGTTTTTCAGATATTTATAAGCATCTTTATATTTCTTCTCTATAAGCGACAGTTCAGATAAAAATTCGGTCAAATGCATGGCTTCGGATTTAAAACTGTATTTTTCTGCAAGCTTAATAGCAGCCAGAGCAGTTTTCCTGCTTTTCTCCAATTCTCCCATTCCCATATAAGTTCGAGCCATATTAAGGTCTGTAGTTATTTCACCCCTTATATTGCCTTCCTTCCCTGCCAGATCCTTTGATCTGATAAAATAGGGAAGTGCTTTTGCATACTCTTCCTTTTTAATAAATATCAGTGCAATATCGTTAAGGCAGAATGATAAGGCCCTGTTATTCTCAGTCTGTTCAGATAAATTCAAAGCCTCTTTTTTTAAAGTGAGGGCTTTTTCATATTGTTTGCGGAGAATATATATGTTTGATATCTCGTTGATGGCCATGATCCGAAGATCGACCCTCTTATAAAGTTCTGATATTTCCAGAGATTTCCTGAATTTTATCAATCCCTTATCCAGATCATTCATCAGACGGTAAACGTAACCGTGATAGTAGTGGGAGAAAAAAAGGGATTCGTGGTCCCCGCTCGCTTCAGAACTTTTTATCCCTTTTATTGCATAGTCCATCACCTTCTCATATTCTGACAGGAAGATGAAAATCCTGGAAATTGCGATCGTCAACTTTGAACTTATAACAGTATGATTTTCCGGATCACAATATTCCAATCCTTTCTGGTAACTCTCCAGAGATTTATTATATCTGTTCAGTTTCAGATAGACCTCACCCATCCAATAGTAGGATTCGGCAAAAAGGGAATTGTATTCAATCTCACTGTTTTCTATTTGAAAGATAGATATCCTGGCCTTTATGTTGGCCAGGGTCTTGAGTGCTTTCTGTGCTTCACCTTTATAGTACCAGGCTTTTGCAATAATAAGTTTCGCTTTAATTTCAAGAAAATCATTTCCTGATCCTTTCAGGAACATCAATGCGCTTTTTGAGAGGTCCATTGACCGGTCGGGATCTTCTTTTACAGCTTTATCGGCTTTCTGGAGATAGATCTCGGGATCGATCTCCTTTTCCGTACTGTTAGCACTGAGTATAATTGAGAATGCAAGTAATAACATTAAGAATATGGATAGCAATGATCTCATTAATTCAATCCCTCTTATTTTGATATCATTATAAGAAATGGGGAAATTAAAGTCCAATACAGACAGATGGAATAAAATGTAAAAATATAATATTATTGGGTTGATGAATATTATCGAGCCCACACTTGTTCTTGACACTGTTAAATGCCGTTCTAATATAAGGGCGATCCTGGAAAAGGCGCTTGATTCCAACGTAATATTCAGGCCACACTTTAAGACCCATAATTCCATCGAGATAGGAAAATGGTTCAGTGTAGAGGGGGTAAGAAAAATAGCAGTTTCCTCTGTCAGAATGGCTGAAGATTTTGCCGAAGGGGGGTGGGATGATATCACAATAGCCATCACATTTAATATACTTGAAGTTGAGAAGGTCAACAACATGATCGGAAGCGGGAAGAAGATAAATCTTACTATTGATTCCCCGGTTACGCTCAGATTACTGTTGAAGAAGTTGAATTATCCGGCAGATTTTTTCATTAAGATCAACACTGGGTATAACAGGACCGGAATAAATGCTGATAGTGTTGAAGAGATCAGCGCAATTTTGTCGATGGCCAGAGACAGCAAATTGAATTTTTCAGGTTTTCTCACCCATTCAGGCCATAGTTATAAGGCAGGGTCCCGGGAAGATATCCTCGATATTTTTAATGATACCGAGAAAAAACTTTCTATCTTGAAAGAGAGGTTTATTGGAGAATATCCAGATCTTCTCATATCTGTGGGTGATACACCGACTGTTTCAATTGTTCAGGAAATGAAAGGGGTTGATGAGATAAGGCCGGGGAATTTTGTATTCTATGATCTTATGCAGCTTGAACTCGGTTCATGCACTTCGGATAACATAGCTGTGGTACTGGCCGCCCCCGTTATCTCTCTAAATAAGGCCCGAAAGGAGATTGTTGTTCATGCCGGAGCTGTTCATCTTTCAAAAGAGTATATAATTTCTAAGTCGGGTGAAAAAAATTACGGCCATCCTGTTCTTCTGAGGTCAACAGGTTGGGGTGACATTTTAACCGGGTCTACAATAACTTCAATGTCACAAGAGCATTCAGTGATCAGTGCGGATAATGATCTTTTCGGAGCTGTATCGATTGGGGATGTTTTAGGGATTGTTCCTGTCCATTCATGTCTCACAGCTAACCTTGCAGGTTACTACCGGACAATTGATGGGCTGACTATCTTAAAGAACAGATATTAATATCTACCACCTGCTAAAAATAAATATCAGAGAAAAAAATGTAAATATGGCATACTTCAGGGTGTTATATGATTCCGGTTTTTTCGATTTGTATCTAGTTAAATGGTATGCTGAAGTATAGAGTATCATCACCAGGACAATGAAAAGAAGAATCGCTGCCGGCATACTTAATGAGTTTTTTAAATATCTGGAAAGACCCGGATTCACCGATGATCCGTAAATGATCATCAGGTGGGACATATAGAGAAAGAGACTTTCACGGGAGGCGGTGAGGAATTTTTTTAATATTGCGGATCCGGTTGCCGGCAGAAGTCTGATAAGAGAGAACAGGAACAAGACCTTCCCTGTATCTGATATCATTTTAATGACCTCTGAAGGGAATTTATCTGCAGTTATCATCAGGATAATGCCTGCTGCAAGGAGAGGCATGCTGGATTTTTTCAGAAATCTCGAAGCTATGATCCCCAGAAAAAGGTAGAAAGACCAGTAGATCATTGGAAATTGGGAGATTTTCCCGTCTATAAAGGAAGCGAGAAGAATATTATCAGGTGTATGTAAAATAAAACGAGATAAAATATTAAAGAGGGCCAGGATAATGATCAGGGGGATAAAAAAACGTCTTAAAAATGCCCATATGAAAAGTGCGGTCAGTAATGAAAATCCTATGGTATGAAGGATATCCATCCTGAGAAGTTTATATTCAACCCCTGTACCCCAGAACTCAATTATTTTATAAAGGGAAAAAAAGGGGAGATGGAGGAAATAACCGAGAAGGACAACTCCCGATAACTGGCGGGCTTTCTCAAACATGGCGGATCTGTCTTTGTTATGGATTGTGTGATAAAAAAGATAACCGGCAAGAAACAGGAATCCTGGTGCGACAACACCGTGAATATACTCGTGAAATATAAACCACATTCCTGCTTTCAGATCCGACTCAAGTAGAGCTCTGAAAAGGTGTCCCTGGATCATTAAAAGTATTATGACCCCTCTGAAATAGTCGAGAGACAGTATACGGGATGATGTTGAATTCTTTTCAATTAAGTTTTTCATAACTAATTCTCTTTATTGATCAGAACATTCTATCAGATAGGGGGGTGTCCGGTAAAGGGGGAAATATTTCAGATCATCACAGATTCGGAATAAACTCTATTGATAACTTGTGAGACCCTTTCCATATTCGGTCTGACAGAGCTGTCAAGTATCTCTTCGGAACCTTCGATTTGGCTTGTATCCTTTATCTGATCAAGGGCAATATTGACAGTGGTGCAGATCGCATCCGTGAGTTCAGAGGATGGGAAATCTTCTTTTCTCCTGATCGTGGCAAGATATCTTATATAGCTTATAAATGAGACATTATCATTGTATCTGACACAATCGATAAGCAATTTATAGATGAGAGTAATATGCCATTTTAATTCTTCCTGCTGTTTTACTCTGTAATTCGGGAATCTTCTTTGATGATCCTCGGATAAAAGATATTCCTGAACCTTAAAGACAATATTTTTTTCAAAAGTAACCATCTCGTCACTCAGTGCTAATCGGCCACTTCTCTCTTCCACTATTAAGTTGTTGGGGATCTCGGAGTAGGCATCATCAACCTCGTCTGCAGCCATTTCAAGAGTCAGTTTTATCTGGTGATTAAGATGCTGTCCCAGTTTGATAATACCGGGGATCTTTCCAAGCTCTTCAATTATAATATCTCCCAGTCTGAGAAGTGCACTTTTAAGTTCTTTGAGAGGGAATCCCCCCTTTTTCCGGGTGGATGCGAGATAGCGGTAATAACTGATAACTGAATGGCGGTCACCGTTTCGAACAGATCCCATAAGCAGGTCATAAACGAGATGTATTGACCATCTTAATTTGTCAGGTTCAAGAGTTTTATAGTTTGGATACTCAGGCGATGTTATCAGATCTGTAAGGATCATATTAACTATTCTATCTTTTTCGATATTCATTACATTACCGATCAGAAGATTGGGACGGGAGGGGTCTTTTCTGGAGGGGTTCATATTTCTTGAGTGCCACTCCTGAGGGAAACTTTTCATGTTTTCTATCAGATAGATCATCCTTCGCGGAAGGTGGTATCTCTCTCTGATCTTGAATGGTAAAGAATTGAATGAATATTCCGGGTTGGTTGATATAAAACGGTCAATATAATTTACCATCCATATTTTCTCAAACGGCTTTTTTCTTAAAATCTTTCCTAATGCACATCTCAGCATAATTCCAATTGCAGCGAGAGATTTCGGGATAAAGACCGGTTTCCCCGGCTTTCCAAAATATAATCTTGTTGTCATTTTATACAATTCCAGGTGAGTTTGAGTATTTGAACATGATGCGATCAGGATATCGAATTGTTTCAGCCGGTGGCTCTTCTGGAATACTTTTATAATAAACAGAACCGCACATTTAATGTGAATATATGTTATGGCAGTCTCACCCCTGCCGGCAATTATCCTCGAATTCCACTTCCCCGATACCCATGTGGACATCATTGAATACAAGGGCTCATATTCACACCAGTCGCTGAATATCGCAGCAAATCTTATTGCCGTTCCGGAAAACCGGGTTGAATACTCCTTCAGCATTTCCTCTCCCTTTCTCTTGCTTCTGGCATAGGGGAAATCTGCATTGGGGGGACTTTTTTCAGTTACAGGCATCTCACATTTTCTGAAATCGCACACAGTTAATGAACTGGAAAAAACAAACCTCTCTATATTAAGTTTTGCCGCCATTTCAAGGATATTCCTTGTCCCCTCAACATTTGTCCTCTTATATTCGGGATTGTCCAGGCATTCAAAGTCATAATACCCGGCAAGGTGCAGTATAAATTTAATTTTAGAACTGGAGCCGATCCGGTCGATAGTTTTTTCAAGTTCAACTTTGTCAGTTATATCTACCATATGCCATTCGATATTTTTGTGTCGCGGAGCGTTACACTCTATCTGGGATCTTCTTGCAATTGCGAAAATTAAGAATTTGTCCTTTGCAGCCTCCAGAAAGTGACGGCCTATAAATCCGGAGGCACCGGTAACAATAATAGTCGGCAATTCAGGACTGCCCATTTATAATCACCTTTTTAGTGTAAGGATCTGAAATATAATACAAAAAAAGAGTTTTGTCTCTTATCTATTATAATAACTAAATTTAACAATAATTCAAGATTTTTATTTGTTGACAGGGAATTTGCAGGTGAAAAACTTTTACTATTTTACAGCTGTTAACAGCCTTACTTTATTTTTGTAATAATATTTTTCATCAAATTTACTGAATCCGTACTTTTTTAAAACAGATTTCCAATCCCTACCTATAAAATCCTCAGCAAGCGGACATTCAACTTTTCTTATTATGAAACGGGTTAGAAATCCCGAATTTTCTATATCGAACTCATTATAATCAAGAATAGAGAATCTACCCCCGGTTTTAGAGATCTCATTGCATTGTTAATTATAATTTCTCTTTTCATCTGGATGAACCCATGAAGTACAAAAGAGATAAATACAAGATCAAATTTTTTGTCTGGTTCGATAGGTTCATCTATCTTTTTATCTACTAGTTCAACATTCGGCCTTCCACAATTTTTGAGGAATTTTTTCTTCATTTCCTCACCAATTTCTATTCCGGTCAGAGATCCTTCATGTCCGATATATTCAAGCATAAGGCAATCATTTCTACCGGTGCCGCAGCCGAGGTCGAGTATATTCTCCCCTTTTTTCAAATTCAGGTCTTTCACGGCCTTTTTTATGAATGAAGGATAGGTCCCGAGAGTTATAATATTCATTAGAGCATCATAATATTTTGCTTCTGTGCCGGTAACTTCGACCTTTGAATCTTTCTGTGTTAATTCTTTCATCTCCCCCCTCAATAAAAACTGTCCGTTTAATAATAAAATATAATTATATCTTAGAACAAATTCTTATCAAATGGAAATATACAGAAAATTCGGTTAAAATGATGAGCAAAGAGGAGTCATTTGAAAAAAAAACTGGGTGTAGCATTGGGGAGCGGTGCTGCAAGAGGATGGGCCCATATAGGTGTCCTTAATGCGCTGGAAGAGGCAGGGATTAAAGTTGACTATATTTCAGGGACATCGATCGGATCTGTAGTCGGTGCAGTTTATTCTATTGGAGATTTGGCGGCATTTGAAAAATTTACCAGAAGTATTGACTGGAAAGGGGTTGTCTCACTGATCGATGTGACTTTCCCCGGTTCCGGGCTTATTCCCGGTAAAAAGGTATTTAAAATGCTGTCCGGGTATTATAAGGATTTAAGGATCGAAGATCTGCCTATACCGTATTGTGCTGTTGCTGCAGATATCAGGACCGGTGAAGAGATCAGGTTCACAAAAGGAAGGGTCAGTGATGCGGTGAGGGCAAGTGTGGCAATCCCCGGAATTCTGACACCTCAGAAATCTGATGGAAGAATCCTGGTTGACGGCGGGATAGTGAATCCGGTACCGGTGAATGTTGTCAGGGAGATGGGGGCTGATGTAGTTATAGCTGTGGATCTGAATAAATGTAAGGTGGAAGAAAGTAAAGGAGTACAAACTCTGACTAAACCCGGTGACAGACAAAAAACGGAATTAAACAAATCCGAAGAAGAGAGAGAGAATCGGATTATTGACGTTCTGGAAGAGAAATACAGGGAGTTCTCAGGATCAATAAAAGAAAAAATCGATAGTATCCGCTCAAAGGACCATATCCCGAATATTATGGAGATCATTGATAATACTATCAATATAATGCAGAAAAGTATTACTGAAAATCAGTTTAAAACAGATAATCCGGAAATAATTATTGAACCCGACCTCTGTGATTTTAAATTATTCGATTTTGACAGGGCGGATGAGGCCATCAAAGAGGGATACAAACTGACAAAAGAGAAGATTGATAAAATAAGGAAATTGCTGTAATTGTTTCTAATCTCTATTCCAGTTTTCTTGTGAAAGTACATTGGGGATAGTTGCTGCACCCTAAGAACTTACCGAACTTTCCTTTCCTTTTCCTTAAAATACTTCCGCATTCGGGACAGATCATATCACCATCCATCTCTTCTATACGGTCTCTGAGATCAAATGTATATTTACATTCAGGGAATCCTGTGCATCCCAGAAATTTCCCGAATTTCCCTTTACGTTCTGCCAGGGGGCTTCCGCAATCCGGGCAATGTTTCAGATCTGAATAATCGATATTTTTTGTTTTCAGGTATTCGGGACAGATCTCATTGTATCCGCACCATCTGCATAGAGGACCGACAACAGCTTCATATTCTGTTGTTTTCTCAATAACCCTGATCTTCGACAAAAGCTGATTTCTTGTGCTCTCGACTATATTTTCCTGTACTTTAGCTGTCCTTGTTTCCCTCTGTTTCAGATCCTCAATACACAGCTCGATCTCTGTTTCATTATGTGCTTCAAGTATAAACAGGGCATATGAGGGAAGTTGCAGATTCTCAAGGGGGCCGGCAGATGATCCGGTCTTGAAGTCGGTTATCCTCAGTACACCTTCTGCATTTCTTGACAACCTGTCTATAATACCTCTGAATTTTGTTTTATTGTCCAGCTTGATCTCAAATTTCTGCTCGAGAGCGACAGTTTTACTTTTATCCCCAATGAATGTGTTTAAATAATATCCTTTAAGAAGTTCAGCTCCCAGGTCTGAATAAAACTGAACACTATTCTCATTCTTTATTATCCTTATCCTTTCGCTGAATGTGGAGTCCCAGACTTTTCTGAACATACCTTCAAGTTCTGTTTCATCCGTTTCCAGTCCTATACCTCTGTTCCTGTATATAATTTCGAGAACAGAGTGGACCGTGCTCCCCATAAATGCTTCAATTGACTGAAATGCTTCAGGGATCTTTTTTATATACCTGTATTCAAATGATCTGGGGCAATTTTCAAAACCTGAAATGGAAGAATAACTGTAACTGTTCATCTGCTTTTCCCTTTCTTCTTTTTTATCTTTTTTACGGAGAACCCGAATTTCCCGATAAATCTGTCCAGTGAATAATACTTACCGTGTGAATAACAGATCGGATCAGCCTTTCTGAGGTTGAAAGCACCGGTCTGTTTATTTATATAGTCTTCGGTTGCCTGTATTCTCAGAATGTCGGCGAGGAACATATCGTGCGAACCCATTTCCCGAATGTCAAATACTCTGCATTCCAGATTGATCGGTGATTCTGCTATGATGGGGGTTTTCACCTTAATACCCTGTTGAGGGGTCAGTTTCATCTCGCTGAACTTATCATGGTCTTTCCCTGATTTTACTCCGCACCAGTCGGTGGCGTATGCCAATGCACTTGTCGTAAGGTTAATGACAAATTCTCTACTCTCTTTGATCAGTTTGTAAGAATACCTTTCAGGCCTGATAGATATATAGCATCTGGGAGGTTCTGTAGAGATTATGCCCGTCCATGCGACTGTGATTATATTATATTCACCATCTATATCTCCGCAGGTGATCATTGGGGCCGGGAGAGGATATATCATTGTTCCCCCTTTCCAATGCTCTTTTTTGATCTCCTTTTTTTCTGTCATCTCTGTCCGGTTTTTTTTATTATGTGCAGCCCGAATTTTGTCCTTACAATTCTGCTGATGCTTCCGTTTGACTGCTTTTTTACCGATTCTTCAAATTCCTTAACCATCTGACCTGGGCCGAACCATCCAAGGTCTCCCCCTTTGCTTTTGCTCGGACAGATCGAAAACTCTTTTGCGAGGTCTCCGAACTTTCTCCCGTCTTTAAGGTCTTTAAGTATTTTATTGGCAAGGCTGCTGTCTTTTATAAGTATATGGCTTGCTCTCCATTCCATTTTATCTCCTTTTTATAAAAATTTTCGAATATTTCGGAAGATCTGTGAATGAATCCATTTTATCACCTGTCACAATTCCTGTACCGGGGATAAAATAGATTGTCTCTTTATTATTATATTCCTTCCCCGCTATTCCCCATGCCGTCTTCCCTTTTGTGGATCCGAGAGGATAAGGGCCGATGTAACCTATTATCATTTTAACCCCGGAAGGGAGTGAGTCCCAATCTTTTATACTTTTCCCTGATTTTACTTTGCCGTTCGGGAGGAAGTAGAATGTAGAGTCTTTTTTAAAATCTTTGCCGGCATAACTCCAGGCTGTAAAACTACCTTTTATAGTATGGACCGGCCCCCCGTTATCCGGCTCTTTTTCAGATTGATTCAGTATAACTTTAGTTCCACGAGGAATGTTTCCCCATCCAATGAGAGTTCCGGCCTTATCTCCGCTTACCTTTCTTCCACCTGGAAGAATATAGATTGTTGCAGGGTCTTTATAATCTTCACCGGCAATGTTCCAGGCTGTATTTTCCTTGCTGATTATATTTGATGCAAGAACAACTTCCTCTTTTTTCTGTTCCCGATCTCTTTCTGCAACCTCGATCGCCTCCCTCTTTTCCGGAGAGACCCTTACCATTTTATTACTATACAAAGAATAAAATACTTTCTTTGTCTGGAAGTCGGAAGTGAGCCTGCCGGCTTTCACATCGGGATCAAAGGTCCATCTGTCTACAAGGCCGGCTCTGGACCTGTTAAAATTCAGAGCACATCTTTTCCTTCCCCTGTGATTACTTTTATACCAGAAATTAGGCCTCCCGTAGGATACCTGACTGTGAGTCAGGATATTCTTGTCGGGAATTTTGTATATACCCTGCAGCTCTTTAAGCAGGGGGGTTAAAGACCGGTATTGATCAAATGTGATCGTACTGTAATGGTATCCGACAAGTTCTATCCCTACTGAATGAGAACTCAGGTCACTTAATCCATTCCACATACTGAGACCGGTATGATCTGCTCTGTATTTATGATCAAGGATACGGTATACCTTTCCCTCCCTTGTTATCATATAGTTTGCATGTCCCCCTTTTGTCCTTCTGCGTCCCACACGCTTTCCTCCGGACAGGGTTCTCAGAGTGCTGATCTTTCCCGCTTCAGAGGTGTGGATGATTATATACTTTGTGCTTATCCGTTTCCTTTTTTTAAATTTTCTGTTAAGAAATTTCTGATAATCGATGATCTTAATTCCGGTACTTTTTTTCCCGTTTAATAGAGCAGGGAATCCCGAGAACAAAAATGAAAGAATAATTATTGTCAATATTGATCGCTTACAGGTTGTTGCAGTCATAGATTACAGTATCCCATTGAATAATAGTTTCCCTCAATCTATTATATCAGCCATTCCTTCGCTGTTCAAATTGATTATATGAGGACTCTATGTTTTGAAAAAGTGAAAAATTTGACCATGCAGGAATTCAGGACAAGGTGGAAAAAAAAAGGTTTATATATTATCTTATATTTATATCTTAGGAGGCATTAATGGAAAACAAGAACAGCAGAAGGGATTTTCTGAAAAAAGGGCTGACCGGTATTACAGCTGCGGCACTGGCTCCTTCCCTTATTAAGAGTGAAGGGGTTGAAAAGAAAAAGTCAGAAACGATATACAGAACTCTCGGGAAAACCGGGATGAAAGTACCTGTTATCAGTATGGGTGTTATGAATGCGGATAATCCGAAACTGGTTGAAGCTGCGCTTGAAAACGGGATAACCTATCTTGATACGGCCCATGTTTATCAGAGGGGGAAGAATGAAGAGATGCTGGGTGAAGTCCTCAAAGGGGTAAAGAGGGACTCTTATTTTCTTGCGACCAAAGTACCGGGAAATCATGCCGACCGTGCGACCGGTCTCTACACGGATAAAACCGATCCTGCTGATTTCCTGTCAAAGTTTGAAATAAGTTTGAAAAGACTGGGGCTGGACTATGTCGATGTATTGTTACTCCACAGTGTGAAGAGGAAAGAATCTGTAATGTTTGAGCCATTAATGTCTCTTATGCAGAAACTTAAAAAGGAGGGCAAAACAAAGTTTATCGGTGTGTCCACCCATAGGAACGAGCCCGAAGTGATACGCGCTGTAGCGGACAGTAATGTGTATGATATTGTCCTGACCGCATATAATTTCCTTCAGCCCAATATTACGGAAATGGATAAGGCGATCAATTATGCTGCCGGGAAAGGTATCGGAATAGTTGCTATGAAAACCCAGGCCGGTGTTTATTGGGATAAAGAGAAACTGAATCCTATTAATATGAAGGCCGCACTCAAATGGTCCCTTCAGAACAAAAATATCCATACATCTATTCCAGGTTTCACCACATTTGATCAATTGAACCTGGATCTGCAAGTTATGAAGGATCTCACCCTGACCGGTCAGGAGATAATTGATCTGAGACTTAAAGAGAAGTATGCCGGCCTATATTGCCGTCAATGTGATTCCTGCACCGGACAATGCAGTAAGGGAGTCGATATACCGACGCTGATGAGAAGTTATATGTATGCCTTCGGTTATAAAAACCTCCTTCATGCTAAAGATACACTTGCGGATATAGACCTGAAAAATCTTCCCTGCAACGATTGTTCCGAGTGTGAGGTAAAATGTTCGGTCGGATTCGATATAAAAGGGAAAATTAACGAAATAGCAAAAATTGATAGTATTCCCGACACTTTCCTGGCCTAGATAATCTGAATACTTTTTCTATTTAATCGTCAGTGTAATATTTTTTGTATTGTTGGTTTCATTGGATTCAATGACCTTATTATCGGGATCTACTTTAATGGTCCAGGTGGAAGTACCTGCGGATGGTTGTACTGCATAACACTTGACCGTTTCAGATTGCCCTGGTGACAATGTCAGGTAACGTTTTAAAGCGATATAATTTGTATTTATTGATTTAACAATAAATTGGGTGCTGGTATAAAGATTGACTGCACCTGTCCCCTGATTTTTAAGTGTAACATTAAGGTTAAATCCCTGTGTTGTAGGCGTACTGGTATCAACAGTAATATTGGTTATAATGAGATCAGGATTACCCCCCTGAGGCAATACCGTATAATTTCCCAATTTCCCATTGTTGTTCTCGTTTGATTCATTAACAACATTTTGGGGATCAACCTTGAATTCTACCGGGAATGTTCCTTCGGTCTTTAATCCTCCATATTGAGCTTTCTTAAATGTATCCCCCGGAGAAATTGTTAAATTTGTATTATGTGAAATTCCCGAAAAAGAGCCGGATGTTTTAGTGGCCATAACATCAGAACCTTTCGGGAAATAGGCATCTAAAGTACCAATATTTTTTATCGATACTTCAAATCTCCAACTTTCACCGGCCTTGGGGTTGGGAGGATCCTGAACAAATCCGGTAATTATCAGGTCCGGCTTTCCGGGTGTCTGAGAAGAGTCAGCTATCGTCAGTGTAATATTTTTTGTATTGTTGGTTTCATTGGATTCAATGACCTTATTATCGGGATCTACTTTAATGGTCCAGGTGGAAGTACCTGCGGATGGTTGTACTGCATAACACTTGACCGTTTCTGATTGCCCTGGTGACAATGTCAGGAAACGTTTTAAAGCGATATAATTTGTATTTATTGATTTAACAATAAATTGGGTGCTGGTATAAAGATTGACTGCACCTGTCCCCTGATTTTTAAGTGTAACATTAAGGTTAAATCCCTGTGTTGTAGGCGTACTGGTATCAACAGTAATATTGGTTATAATGAGATCAGGATTACCCCCCTGAGGCAATACCGTATAATTTCCCAATTTTCCATTGTTATTCTCGTTTGATTCATTAACAACATTTTGGGGATCAACCTTGAATTCCACCGGGAATGTTCCTTCGGTCTTTAATCCTCCATATTGAGCTTTCTTAAATGTATCCCCCGGAGAAATTGTTAAATTTGTATTATGTGAAATTCCCGAAAAAGAGCCGGATGTTTTGGTGGCCATAACATCAGAACCTTTCGGGAAATAGGCATCTAAAGTACCAATATTTTTTATCGATACTTCAAATCTCCAACTTTCACCGGCCTTGGGGTTGGGAGGATCCTGAACAAATCCGGTAATTATCAGGTCCGGCTTTTGAATACCTGGCTGCGGCGATGATGTTTGTTCAGCCGCTTTTTCCACAGAAAATTTAAGGATATTCAAACTAACACTAATGACAGCTTTTCTCTTCGAATCCAGTAGCCTGAGCCCGTAATCCTTTGCGGGTAGGGCAGTAGATAAAGCTGTAATGTTAATCCTCAGCTGACCTGATGTTACCTTTACTATCTCAGTTTTAAATCCTGTTGCAGCATTTTTTCCGTTTTTGGTTACTTCAACAAATCTTGTGCTCTGAAGATCAGCCCCGGTTAATAATATTTGTTCTTTTGTGCCCTGTTTTATAATGAATCCAGTTTTACTGCATGATCTAATTGAAGGTTTGAATGTAAGGGGAGCCAGAGACTTGGTTGATTGCGAGTTGGTTTTCATTACAGAAGGGGTGCCTTCTGTAATAGAAAAGGTTCTGTCACTGGAATCCTGATATTTTCTATTGGTTGTTATTATCTTAATAGAGAAATTTCTCCCTATAGGTAACGATTTCCCGGGTTTCCAGGGAAAGAATTTTTTATTAACAGGAATATTTTTTCCTATCACCTGTATTTCTCTTTTCCCCATCATGAGCAGCAATCCAACCTGTCCGTTTATCCCGGATGAAGACCATGAAATTGTAAAACTTCCCCCCTTTCTGATAGATTCTCCACCATTTGGTTTAAGAAGTTTCAACTTCGCGATCGTTTTACTTTTGTGGGACATTTTTGAATTAAATTGCGGATAGTTATTTTTGGAAAAAAATATCAGAAGAAAAAATGAAAATATCAGTATTATTGTTTTTTTATTTTTTTTCATAGACCCCTCCTGTATCCCTTTTAAAAATTAGATACACCATATCTGTCAAATATCTCAAAAAAAATAAATATTTTTACTGCAAATTAATATCATTTATTTGTTCATAACTTATTTTAACCCTTCCCTGTTTTACTTTGGAGGTAGACAAAAGTAATTTCGGAAGAAGCATGGGCATCTGGAACAAATGAATTATATTCAGGAGTAAAATCAGATATTGTTCAAAAAAAATTTATTTTATGCTATATTTTTCGTTAATCGGAATTATTGGTTGGAGGAAACTATGATCTTACATGAAGAATTTATCAAGATTGCAAAAAAGAACGGAAAAAAGAGTGCAATAATTGACAGAGGGAGGGAAACAAAAATCAATTATGGGAAGGCTCTAATAGCTTCTCTCATGCTTTCGGAAAAATTCAAAGCATATAAACATGGATTCATTGGAGTTATGATCCCGAATTCTGCCGGTGCAATGCTGACCACCATGGGAGTGTTGATGTCGGGGAGTGTCCCTGTAATGATCAACTATTCTACAGGTGCATCAGAAAATTGTGAATATGCACAGAAGAAGTGCGGATTCAAAACGATCATTACTTCACGTGCTCTTTGTGAGAAGATCGGATGCAGGCTGGTGCCGGGGATGGTTTTTATTGAAGATATTATGACGCAGATCTCTGCTGTTGATAAGATAAAAGCGGCATTAAGATCAAAAATGCCTTTTAATGTGATAAAGAAATCTCTCCCGAAATCACATGAGGAGGATAATGTTGTCATATTGTTCACCTCGGGGAGTGAAAAGGATCCGAAGGCTGTACAATTAACCCATAAAAATATTGCTGCGAATGTAATTGATATATTTAACAGCCTGAAACTAAATGATGATGATATTTTCCTTGGAAACCTTCCTCTGTTTCACGTTTTCGGATATACAACTAATTTCTGGCTTCCTATTTTGAGGGGGCTTTCGGTTGCAACTTATCCAAACCCGCTTGAATACAGGAAGGTGGTTCAGATAATAAAAGAAGAAAATGTCTCTATGATGTTGGGAACACCTGTGTTCTTTCATGGATATTTGAGGCAATCCGAACCGGGTGAATTATCATCGGTCAGGATCGCCGTTGCAGGTGCTGATAAGTGCCCGGATATACTTCGTGAAGGTTATAACAAAAAGCATGGTATAACCCTGCTTGAAGGTTATGGATGTACAGAAACAAGTCCTGTTATTTCTGTCAACCTGCCGAATGCAAACAAACCCGGAAGTACGGGAAAGCCTCTTCCAACAGTTAAAGTAAAGATCGCAGATATCAATTCAGGTGAAGAGGTGGCAAGAGGTGAAGAGGGGAAACTTTTGACAAAGGGTGATCATGTAATGAAGGGGTATTTTGATGATCTGGAGGAAACTTCCCTTAGGATAAAGGACGGCTGGTATGATACGGGGGATATGGGTATGGTTGATGAGGACGGATATGTTTGGCACAGAGGCCGTCTGAAAAGATTTGCAAAGATCGGTGGAGAGATGATTTCACTTGTAAAAGTGGAAGGTGTATTGACAGACCTTCTTCCTCCCGAGGCGGATTGCTGTATCGTTGAGATCCCCGACTATCTTAAAGGGGCAAAAGTAATAGCAGCTATCACTCAGGAAATAGATCAAAAAGAAATACTGAAGAAAATGGCTGAGGAACTTCCGACCATTGCTTTACCAAAAGATTTTGTTGTTATTTCAGAGCTTCCGAAAATGGGAAGCGGTAAGATCAACTTCAGAGAAGTTACCGAGATAGTGAAAGAGAAATTTTCAGAAAACAATAATGGAGTAAAAGAAAAAGAAAAGAAGGATTAATTTTTTACAAAACTGATTATTCTTCCGGCTGCTTCCTTTATTATGGGAAAATCTACCGCACAATTGATCCTTATATAATTCTTTTTATCCATTGAAAAGTTTATTCCTGGAACGACTGCAACTTTTTGCTTTTCATACAATTCTTCCGCAAATGTAAAGCCGTCAATATATTTTGAAGGGAGTTCCGCCCAGAAGAAGTAACCTCCCTTAATTGAAGGAACTAAGAATCCTGAATCTGAAAGCATTTCTGACAGGTAAGTGATATTCTTTTCACACTTTTTCCTGATTTCAGAGATATAGTTTTCAGCTTCCTCTTCCACTTCCATATATTCAGCAATGCTCCTCTGTAACAGATAGGGTGCGCACAAACCTGTATAATCATGGATAGATCTGATCTGTGTCATGTGTTCTTCAACACCATATAGATAACCTATACGCCAGCCTGTTATGCTTAGCATTTTTGAAAATGAGTTGACATAAAAAATATTGTTGTTTTTTATTTCTATGGGATTGAAAGGTTTTTCTTCAAAAAAGATATCTGAATAAACAGCATCGAAAATGATAAAGATATTATTCCGGAGAGCAATGTCAGATAAAAGCTCCAGCTCACTCTTCTTCCATACTTTCCCTTGGGGATTTCCCGGGGATGAAATAAATATTACTTTGATATTGTTTCTAATTATGATCTTTTCGAGCTCGGCAGAGCCGGAATCGAGGTCTTCCGGTGTATTATAATAATGGAATGGGAAATTCATAAAGGAGGGAAGTTTCGGATAACTCTCATATACGGGATCGAAAGACAATACTCCGGATCCTTTTTTAATAATGGTTGTCAAATAGAAAAACGTAAGAAATATTCCCTCGGTAGCTCCCTGGACAATAAGAAAATTTTCCCTCTTAGGATAGATTGATCCTGAATGTTTCCTGACAAGGACATCAAGAAGCCGTGGATCCCCGTTTCCGGGTGCATACTGGTGGAGGTCTTTTTCGGAAATTTTGGATTTTAATATATTGAGAAGTTCAACCGGAGGTTCAAATCCAGGCCTTCCCTGGGCCAGGTTGATTCCGCCTCCTTTTTTAACTTTTCTTGAGAAATAGGCTATTAAAGACCCTTCCGGATTCTGCATAAATGTTATTTATTAAATCTAGTCGCCAAGCCCGGACATTAACTCACGTGCTTCTCTCTGGTAAATTGACTCCGGAAATTCATTAACAAGTCTGTTGAGATTGTCTTTTGCACTTTTGGTCATTCCGTCTTTTAAATTTATCTTTGCGATTCTCAGAAGGAGGAAATCTTTTGAGATCTCTGATTTTGAATCTGAAAGGAGTTGGTGAAAAATATCCAGTCCTCTCTTCTCTTCCTTCAAAGCTATCAATATTTCAGCATCGAGAAGTTTTTTCTGATCATTAAGAAGTTTGTTGTCGCCATTGTACCCTGAAAGCACCTCTTTTGCTTTTATATAATCTTCCTTCTGATAATAGAGAGAAGCGAGATAAAAAGTGATGGCGGATGAGACACCTTTTCCGGTTTTGAATTCGGATAATTTTTCAATTTTCTGTTCTGATGTCAGGGTAGTTGAGTTCCAGATCTCAAGTGCCGCTGCAAAGTTATTGTTGTCTTTTGATATTGATCCGGTTCTGATAAGAAGGATTGCTATAATTATTATTGCAATTATTACGACAACTCCGCTAATAATGACTATCTCTCTTTTAAACTCATTAAATTTATCTATTACCAATTGAATAAAATTTGCAAATGGATCTTCTTTAAGATGTTCTCTCTCTTTCTTTTTCATAGGTACCTCACATTTAATTTTAGTCCGGGATATGCCCGGAAAGAAAATCCGATATTAGCATCTACACTGATTTCTGTCAAGAAAACGATCCGGTTACTATTTGTTCAGATACCCTTTCTGTGTATGGAATTTTCTTAAGAATACATTGGGTGTCGGGTCATGGGAGAGGAGCAAAGCAATTTACAAATATTCCGACAATATGTTCTTTGGTGTCAAAGCTGAGATTCTTAGCCAGGAATAAATGCTTGGCGGGTATTAATCGTATATAAATTATGATATTGATAAACGGGAGGATGGGCATGAGAAATTGGATCGTGTTTCTCGTTGGTTTCTTTTTGATATTTACTTCCGGGCTGATGCCGGAAAAGGATATCCGTGAGGATATGGTTGTTATCAATGTTGAGGTTCCGGTCCGTGTGATGTTTAAGGGTGAACCTGTTGACAACCTTAAAAGAACCGATTTTAAATTATTCGAGAATGGTAAACAGATTCCGATAAACGGATTTAATATTATCAGGAAAAGGATATCCGGGCAGAAGATAGAATTTGATTCTGAAAGAAAACAATATTACGAACCGAGATTATTTGCACTTGTATTCAGCCTGGTGCAGTACAACAGGGACCTGGAAAAGGGATTGACACATATGTTTGACAAAGTGCTGAAAGAGAGTGATAAATTGCTGGTGCTGATCAATAATAAACTCCTCTCTTTCAACGATCTGAAAAAAAGGATGAAATATTTAGCCAGATTAATAAAGAACTAAAAAATGAAGGTCATAATGCCAGAGCACGAATTGATCGGACCTTAAGGAAGGTTCAAAGAGATCTATCTTTAGCAATGTCCAGCAAACGTCCTTATGTTCATTATGCATTGCATGATTTTCTGGAATTATACCTGAGAACTTTTAATGATTATAAAAGAGATTATCTCACAGCAGATATAAACAAGTATTACAATTTCTCAAGGTTTTTGGAACGGATCAAGATGAAAAAATGGGTGATCAGTTTTTTTCAGGTCGAATTGTTCCCTAAACTAAGTAATAAGATGAATTCTATCCTGGAAATGATCCGGGGTTATATAGAGAGATTTCGAATGAGTAATGACGCAGAGATAGTTTTTTTTGGAAGACAGCTTGAACGGATGATCACAAAGATTTCTGCAATACAGGGTGCTGATATTTCTTTTGATACAGAAGAGATAAGTAAACTTTTCTATAAAGTGAACACGACATTTCACTCTGTACTTATTCCATCACGTATTCATCTTGAATCCCGGAATTTTGAATACAAGAGGATCTCAACTTCGATTGAAAACAATCTCCGTGAGATCACCGATAAAACCGGGGGGGAGCTGCTCTCCACTACAAATCTCGGGGCCGCCCTTGAAACGATTGAGGAGAGCGAGGATATCGTCTATATGGTCACCTATGCCCCGGAGACAGAATCAAGAAGTGGAAAATTAAAAATTACCGTTAACAAAAAGGATCATAAAGTAATTTATGATGATAACAGACGGGCCGGATACCTGACACGATACCTGGATAAAAAATCAAAAAATAAAAAAATAGTAGAAATAGAGAAACTGAATTTTGATAACAAACAACTCGCCCTGAAGTTGAAGAACTATAAAATAGAGGAAACCGGAACTCCAATATCAAAGTGCAGACTCGGAATCAGAATTGAGGTGAAAAGAGGTGATGAGAGTATCTTTAATGAAGGGAAAGTGCTGCAGTCACACAACAAAGAGATGGATCTCTCGATCAATATGAACTGGCTGAAGCCGGGGAAATACGATCTGCTTGTAGATATCAAGGATCAGCTCACCGGCAGATCCGCCTTCGAATATCTTAAAATATATGTGAAATAGTCTACTTTGCGGAGGAGGAGTGGTCGTGTACTATTCTCCAGCCCTCTTTGAACTTCCTCATTATGAGGGTGTAGAGCCCTGTCCTTTTTTTGTCGGGATAGTGGAGTGTCCATCTGCCGAAAATGTATGCAGAATCATTGGATAGAATTGTAATATCAACATCAGAAAAAGTGAGTTTTCCCATTGCTTGTTTGTCGGGGTATCCTTTCTTGTACCTTTTAAGAGTATTTTCCCATCCGAAGTTGAATGAACCGTTCCCGGCAAATCTCATTTTATCCGATTTATGGTAACACTCCATATACCTTTCGATATCACCGCTGTTCCACCCGGCTTCAGAATCTTCAAGGACAATACTGATCTGTTTCTTCATTTTTTCAATGGGGTTATTCCCGCTGAAAAGGGGCAAGCATGTCAGTAGAGCGATCATTAATATTGTGAAGAATATCTTTTTCATATTTTTCTCCTGATATAAATAATTTTATTATTATCTTAAACTATTTTAAATCCAGCGGGAATTTTTTAAGTTCCTCATTTTCCGGAAAATATTTCAATGCCTCAATTAACATATCTTTAAGTTTATCTCTTTTACCCTGCACTCTAATAATTGACAACACTTTAATAAAGTTTTCGGGATTCCGCAAAAGATATAATGCTGCATGGGCATGGGTGAGCGCTTCTTTCAGCTTTTTATCTTTAATAAAAAATGATGCAAGTTTGGAATGATACTCAGGAAGAAAGGGGTTCTCAAGAAGTTTTTTCTCTATCTCTTCAAAACTTTCTTCGACTGTTCCCTTTACAAAAATAGTGCTGCCATTTCCGTTCGTGAATTCCATATCATATTTCTGTTCAGAAAATACGAATGGATTGACAAGTTTAAAGAAGATCTTTCTCTCCTCAGGCTGGGGGGAAAATTCCGGGAGGAATTTAATAAAGGCCGGGCTGATATCATCCCGGAAAGGTGATTGTTTAAGCATATCAAAAAAAAGGCTTACAAGATCTTCATCGGAGGGGTAGAGGAGAAGCCCTTCCATGAGAAAGTTCCAGGCGGCTTCCCTGTTTTTAAGAAGTGTCGCAATATTAATAGCGTTGAAGAATGAATCGGCAAGCATTCCTGATCTAACTGCTCTTTTAATTGAATCCATCGCTTCGGTATAGTTATTGTTGAGGGCATGAATAAGTGATATATTGTTAAGAACTTCATGTTGACACTCTCCGCAATCTAGTACCTTTGTAAAATCCGAAAGTGCTTCATCAATATTACTTGAAGTATAGTTTATAATTCCTGAAAGGAAAAATTTCTCACCTTTGAATTCCCCTTCAGGATCTATTTGGCTTAGGATCTTTCTGGAAGAGTCTGTATCTCCTTTAAGAAAATACACTCTTGCGAGTTCAAAAAGTAGAATTTCCGGGGTTTTTTTTATTTCAGATCTGACTTTTTCAAAAAGAGAGATCTGCTTTTCACTATCATCCAGAAGCAGACCTTTTATAAATAATTCATAATTTCTGAGATCAAAATTTAACTCCGGTATTTCCGGTGTGACTTCAGTCCCCGCAGTATAAAGGACCAGATTTCCCAAAAGGTCTTTCTTGACAGAGAAGAGCCCTGTAAGCTTTCCCTTTATCACGGGCAGATATCTCTGTTTCAGATTTTTGAGATCAATAATAAAAGTTCTGATGCTCAATGTCTCTTGATCAGTTCCGGGTGATGTGGTTATCTCACCCCAGACGACCCGTTCGGCCCGCATTAGTTTTGCAGCCCTTATTATTGATGCTTTTGAAATGTTATAAGGGAATTTAATATTCAGGCTTTTTAAAAGGGCTCTTCCTTCATTGTCTGAATAAGTATCAACATTGTTTACCCTCAACCCGTAACTCAAATAGAGGGATATTCCTCTGCCGAGCCATTGATGGGATTTGTTTTCCGATGAATTTACTTTGAAAGGGAAAACAACCGTTCTGGGCTGTAAAAGTAGGGGTAAAAGAAGAATTGTTAAAAGTAAAGCTGTTTTTATTTTCATTTATTTTCCCTTTTCATAGAAGGATATCAGGAATTTTTTCAGTATTAGAGCCCCTCTATACTCGGCTTTCCCTCCATGTTCCAGTCGGAAAGCAAATGAATATTCAGGTTTTTCAAACGGAAAAAATCCGGTGAGGACAGAATCTAACCCTTTGTCTTTTTTACCGGCTGTGCCGGTTTTTAATCCGATGTCCATAAAGTCAACAAGAGCTCTTCTTCCTGTCCCTTCGATATCTGTAGTTACTTTTTTCATGGCAGATTTTACATCTTCAAAATATCTGTTATTAAGATATATCTGTCTGTATTCCGGTGAATGGTTGTAGTATCCCAGTCCGAAGATATTCTGTCTGCTCATAGTGAAGTATGGAAAGATTATATTTCCGTTCTGTGCAAGGATAGAGGATAGTAGCGCTGAGTGTATTGTGGTTATCGATATATCCTCCAGTCCGATCGAAAGGTTTGCAAGCCCTCTTATACTTCCATTGTCCGGAATGAATTTCCCGAATCCGAACTGAAATTGACCGTCAGTGGAAGGTGAGTTATTGAACATGAAATTTTCAAGTACCTCTCTCATTTTTATACTGCCGGTTTTTATTCCCATTTCAGCAAATGCAATGTTGCAGGAGCGGGCAAGAGCTTTTTCCGGATTTTCCAGAGTGCCGTGTTTTATCCAGTCATAAAATATCTTCCCGTTGTATGTGGTATATCCTTTACATTCAAATGGGAATATATTTTCTCCCTCAGAGTTGAGGTATGCAAAAAGGGTGATCAGTTTTACAACGGAACCAGGTTCGTATATCTCTGTAAGAGCTGAATTATCACTTTTCCCGCTGAAAGGTTTTGAATAAGCTGCAATAATCCCCCCGTCCTCAAGGTCAGTTAAAATGAATGAACCCGAATAACCTTTAAAGATCCTGTGGATCTTCAATTGTACATCTTTATCGATAGAAAGCTTTGAAAATTTAAGTCCTTTTTTAAGTTCCGGTTCAAAATCGGTAAAATCGATCCCGGGTATAAGTGAAATACACTGGGCAGATTTAAGGTCAAAATATGCAAGAGGTTCACCGTCCCGGTCAAATATAAAATCAACTTTTCCGTTTTTTATTTTCTGATTTATCTCTTTCAGAAGGGTGATATATTTTGAATATTTTTCCGTATCTTCAGGTGCAAAAGCGGCGATCTTCTTCGTTGATTCTTCTCCCCTGAAAAGGGAAGTGTCAGAAACAATTCTGAAGAATGAAACATCATCATTTTTCTCAGGCAGACTTGATGAATAAATATCGAGGGCCGAGTACAGACATTTATCGGACAGATATCCAAGAATCAGCTCTGATCTGACCGATGTTTTGCCAGGAGTCACTTTTTTCAGTAGCTCCACTCCTTTCCCCCGGTTGTTCATAATAAGGCTAAGAACACCTCTCAACTCTTTAAAAGAACTTCTCCTGAAGAATGAAGATTCCTTTTTTTCGAGAAAAGAAGCACACTCCGCATGGTCTCCGGCAAATAAGATAGATTCTGCTTTTCGTATACTCTTAAGTGCGGACTGATCCTGGTAGAACAATAAAATTGTTGTGATTAAGAGAATAAAAGAGAGAAAGAATATCTTTCTTCTGAGTTTCTTTTTCTTCAGCCTGAGGAATGAAAATGTCCTGTCCTTAAAATCCAGATCCATTTTATCCTTTCAGATATTCTCCTATTCTGTCCAGCCCCTTCCGGATATCTTCGAGTGATGTGGCATATGAGATCCTCAGATAGTTCTGAGCACCGAATGCCGATCCGGGGACAACAATAATATTCAACTGGTTTAGAATATCCATTGCGAAATCGTTATCATCCTTAAATCCCATTTTTTTTATATGATAAGCAAAATCGGGGAAAAAATAAAATGCTCCATCGGGTTCCACAAAATTTATGTTTCCGATTTCCCTTAATTTCTTCGCAATATAGTCCCTTCTTTCATGGTACTCATTTACCATTGGCTCTATGTAGGACTGGTCATCAAGAAGGGCCCCGACAGCAGCTTTCTGTGAAATTGAACATGGATTGGATGAAGAATGTCCCTGAACTTTGGCCATTGCTTTGCAGATGTAATCAGATGCAATAGTATATCCAAGTCTCCAGCCTGTCATGGAAAATGTTTTTGAAAGTGAACTTATAACTGCAATATTATCAATAGCATCGGGAAATAGCTTCAAAGGAGATTCAAATTTGTCATCTGAATATATAATTCTTCTGTAGCAATCATCAAATAAAATAAAAATATTTTTTTGAACACAAGCTTCAATAATTTTTTTCAATTCCCCTGTCTTCATTATCATTCCTGTCGGATTTGAAGGTGAATTGATTATTACGGCCTTTGTTTTTGATGTGAATTTTTCTATATATGATTCGGCAGTTAATTTGAAGAGTGAATCTTCTTTCAGATGATCTGCATAGATCACTGTTCCGCCGGAATAATTAACGATTTCCGGATATGAGACCCAATACGGTTTGGGTACTACAACTTCATCACCTTCATCAATTATTGCCTGGAGGATCAGATATAGACCGAATTTACTTCCGGGAGTAACAATTATCTGCTCATCTTCAGGTTCGAAACCCTGTTCATCCGCATAACATTTTCTGATAGCATCTTTAAGATCGGGAATTCCGGCAACCGGAGTATATTTTGTGTGATTGTCTCTGATTGCTTCTATACCCCTCTGTTTGATAGAATCGGGAGTTGCAAAATCAGGTTCTCCTGCTCCGAAATCGAGTATATCTTTTCCCTGTTTTTTCAATGTGTTTTTGATCTTTAATAATTTAAGTGTGGGAGAGGATGAAATCCTTCCGATCCTTTCAGATAAACTGACCATTTTTCCTCCGAAATGAAAAATAAATATAATTTAATTTTATAACAAACAAATAGTTGACATACTAACATAATTTTGTTAAAAATTGTATTCAAAAAAAATTTTTGTATCTAAAGGAGATATTTAATGTCACTTACCAAAGAACTTATCGAGAAGGTAAAAGTTAAAAATCCTGCGGAAGGTGAATTTCATCAGGCAGTAGAAGAGGTTATGGAATCTCTGGAACCTACTGTAGAAAAACATCCGGAATTCGTTAAAGCAGGTATCTATGACAGAATCGTAGAACCGGACAGAGCTATTTTGTTCAGAGTTCCCTGGCAGGATGATAAAGGGAATGTTCAGGTTCAGAAGGGTTATAGGGTTCAGTACAACAATGCAATCGGCCCCTACAAAGGCGGACTCAGATTTCACCCTTCAGTTAACCTTGGTATCATCAAGTTTCTCGGCTTTGAGCAGGTATTTAAAAACTCTCTTACCACACTTCCCATGGGCGGCGGTAAGGGCGGTTCAGATTTTGATCCCAAAGGAAAATCAGACAACGAAGTAATGAGATTCTGTCAGGCTTTCATGAGAGAATTGTTCAGGCATATCGGTCCTGATACAGATGTTCCTGCAGGAGATATCGGAGTAGGTGGAAGAGAGATCGGATTTCTTTTCGGTTATTACAAGAAATTAAGAAATGAGCATACAGGTGTACTTACCGGAAAAGGTTTAGAATACGGCGGAAGTCTTATCAGACCGGAAGCAACAGGATATGGTTCTGTATATTTTGCTGCTGAAATGCTCAAAGTGAAGAATGAAACACTTGAGGGAAAAACAGCTTTAGTATCAGGTTCCGGAAATGTCTCTCAGTATACTATTGAAAAACTTCTTGATCTTGGTGCAAAACCTGTAACATGTTCAGACTCTTCAGGATATATTTTTGATGAGGCTGGAATTGACCGTGAAAAACTCGCTTTTATCATGGACCTTAAGAATGTGAGAAGAGGAAGAATAAAAGAGTATGCAGACAAGTTTTCTACTGCAGTTTATACTCCTGTTGATCCTAACCTCGGTTACAACCCCCTCTGGAACCACAAAGCAGATGTGGCATTCCCGAGTGCAACACAGAATGAGATCAATGAGAAAGATGCTCAGCATCTCGTTAACAATGGCATAAAAACAATATCTGAAGGAGCTAATATGCCGACAACTCCGGAAGGTATTAATATTTTTATGACAAACGGTATCGCTTATGGTCTTGGTAAAGCGGCAAACGCCGGCGGAGTTGCAGTATCCGGACTTGAAATGAGTCAGAACAGCCTCAGATACAATTGGACAAGAGAAGAAGTCGACAGCAAACTTCACAGTATTATGAAGAGCATCCATAAATCAGCATATGATACTTCAGTTGCTTATGGAAAACCTGGAAACTATCCTCTCGGAGCAAACATTGCAGGATTCACAAAAGTTGCAAAGGCAATGCTTGCTTACGGTGTAGTGTAAGATAATATATTTTAGTATTAAATAAAGAGGGGGAGCGTTTGCTCCCCCTTTTTTTTTTGCCTGTATTTTGGTAGAATTTATTTACAGGAAAGGAGGGAAAAATGACTAATGAGGGAAATATATTTGAGGAGTATGCTGAGAAAAAAACTTTATCTGACAAAATGAAGAAGCCGAAATTCTGGATCAAATATATCTTGATAATCCTATTCCTTGTTTTTGCACTGTTTATATATAATTCTTATAAAAACACATGGTCAAAGGATGAAGTCAAGAACTCAATTGAGATATTATCTGTTGAAACGGGATGGTTGGAGGGTGAGTCGGAATTGAGAGAGACAGCAGCCAGGATACTCCCTTTTTTATCATTCAAAGTGAAAAATACAGGAAAAAAGCCGCTCCATTATGTCAATTTTGAAAGTGTTTTTGAGTTTCAGGTTGATGGCGCTGTCCAATCAAATGGCTTTTATGCAGCATTTGAATCGCCTCTGCCTCCGGGGGAAACAAGTGATGTGATTCTGCTTAAAGCTGTAAACGGATACACCGCATCATCCAAAGAAGCTTTTTATATGAATAAGGATAAATGGAGAAAAGTGAATGCGAAAGTCTTTGCCAGGACACAGGGATCACCTCCGGTAAGAGTTGGAGGCCTTTATCCTGTTGAGCAGAAGATCACCGGATTCAGAACAGATATAGATATTGAATCGGAGAACAATACAGCCTCCAGGGTCGATGTGGTTATATCCGATTCCGGGTGGATATATAAATCTCTTAAAGGGAAAAATGTGCTGGTTTACCCTTCTATTACTTTTAGAATTAAAAATACAGGGGATAGTACCCTCAGCAATCTCGGACTTAAAGGGATTTTCCGTTTTGAAAAGAATGGAGAGAGGTTTAATTTCGGATACCCGGCAGTAAAAGGGGACCTGGAACCGGGGAAAGAGAGTGATGAGATCACAATCAGGTCTGAATTCGGTATTAATGCCTCTTCTCTTCAGGCCCTTTATAACAACATATTTGAATGGGATGAGGTCACTGTTAAATTAATGATAAAGGTTATCGATTCACAATTTGAGACTTTGGGTGAATTCCCTGTAAAAAATGAAGTAAAAGGTGTAAAAGTTATAAAAAAAATAGCGGAGCAGTAAATTTGGATATTTCAATTAAATATTATATTCTCTTCTAAATGGGCAAAAAAACAACAAAAGATCACATCCTTCTGATAGATGATGAGAAGGTCATCAGAGAAATAGGCCAGGAGATGATAGAACTTCTGGGGTATAAATGTATTATTGCTAAAGACGGAGAAGAGGGTGTTGAATTGTTCAGAAAAAATTCGGGGAAAATACTTATTGTTGTCCTCGATGTAGAGATGCCCGGTATTTCGGGAGAGGTTGTTTCGAAAATTATTATCGATGAAGCCCCGGATGCCAGAATATTGTTCATAAGCGGTTATGACAGAGATTATCTGGAGAACAAAGTATTCAAAAATAAGATTGAAAATTTCATGCCGAAACCGCTCAGCGTCAAATCCCTATCCCGAAAGTTTAATGAGATGCTGAGGGAAAATGTCGTTTGAGAATTATTTTGTCCGGATCTCCTGCAATCTGCTTATAGAAGATCATAAAGAATTCCTCAAACTCGGGATATGCCCCGAGTTGTATATGGACAGCTGCAGTTTAAACAATATTTCAGGAAATAAAGAAGAAGAGTTTAAGCAAATTTTGGATAAATTCGAATCGAACACAATTCATGCCCCTTTCCTCGATATATCCACAGGAGGGAATGATGAGGATATCAGAGAGCTGAGTTTTAAAAAATTATCAAAAGTACTTGAGCTTGGAAAAAATTGGGGGACCACCCTCGTTGTTATTCACTATAATTATGACAGGTTGTATTACAGGGAAAGCCTGGAAAGATGGCTTGACAGGTCAACTGAATTTTTCAAAAGGTTAGCTGATATACCGGGACATCCTGTTATCGCTCTTGAGAACATTGATGATCCGGGTCCCGATGTCGCCCTTGAACTCGAGAGACGGGTAGGAAGTGACAAGATCATTCACTGTTTTGATTACGGGCATCATATGGTATTCGGAGATATTAGTTCATCGGAATGGCTTGAAAAGATAAGATCTGAAAAACATATTCATTTCCATTTTCATGACAATGACGCTTCAGGGGATGACCATCTGCCGATGGGGGAAGGGAAGATCGACTGGGAGTTGGCAAAAAAAGATATCCTGGGGCTTGGGATGCCTTTCTCTATTACACTGGAACCGCATTCACGAAAGGACCTTCTCCGGTCATTGAAGTTTTACCGGGATAATTTTCTCCCCGGAAAATATACGGAGTGATTATGACAGGTATATCTTCTCCCGGGAAACTTAAAGAGTGGATTTGTCTCCAGGAGCATTTCAGAAATATCAAAGATCTTCATCTCCGTGATCTGTTCAGAAATGATCCGGAAAGGGGTAGAAAGTTCACCCTTCATGAAAATGGATTGCATTTCGACTATTCAAAGAACCGTATCACCGGTGAAACTATCGGCCTTCTTATTAAACTGGCAGAAAAAATGATGTTGAAGGAAAAGGTCAACGATATGTTCACCGGGGAAAAGATAAATATTACCGAGAACAGAGCAGCTCTCCATACAGCATTGAGAAATTTTTCAGGAAACCCAGTATTTGCCGACAGTGTTGATGTTATGCCGGAAATATCTATGATCAGAGATAAAATGAGGGTCATTTCCGAAAGGGTCAGAGAAGGCAAATGGTTGGGATTTTCCGGAAAACCTGTTAAAAATATAGTAAATATCGGGATCGGAGGATCTGATCTCGGTCCCCGGTTCGCCTGTAATGCACTAAGGTGGTATTCGGACAGAATGATCACAATGCGGTTTGTTTCCAATATTGACGGGACAGACCTTGTTGAGTCCCTGAAAGGCCTTGAACCTGGTGAAACGGTTTTTATTGTTGCCTCAAAAACATTTACAACCATTGAAACAATGACAAATGCCCGGAGTGCATCTGAATGGGTCAGGTCAGCTGCCGGTGATACGGAATTCATATCAAAACATTTTATTGCAGTCACCTCCAACAAAAAAAATGCTGAGCTGTTCGGAATACCGGAATCGAATACACTTGCTATGAGTGACTGGATCGGGGGGCGGTATTCGCTCACATCTTCCATCGGCCTTCCGGTTATGATATCAGCAGGATACGACAACTTTATTTCTATGTTAAAAGGGTTTTACCTTATAGATGACCATTTCAGGAATGCTCCTCTAAAAGAAAACATCCCTGTTCTGATGGCTCTTCTCGGTGTCTGGTACAATAATTTTTTCGGTTACGGGTCTTATGCGGTTCTTCCCTACGATGATTACCTGTATGACCTTCCTGCATATCTACAACAGTGTGATATGGAGTCTAACGGAAAGAGAGTTGATATAAATGGAGAAGAGATTGAATATCATACAGGCCCGGTAATATGGGGCGGGCAGGGGACAAATTGTCAGCATGCATTCTTTCAATTACTTCATCAGGGGAGCAGAATTGTACCGGCCGATTTTATCGGATTTGCAAATCCGCTAAATGAACCGGGGGGACACCATACTAAGCTTGTCGCAAATCTTTTTGCCCAGACCAGTGCTTTGGCCTTCGGTAGAGAGAGAGATGAAGTCGCTGCGTCAGGTGTACCCGATATACAGATCCCATTCAGGGTTTTTCATGGAAACAGGCCTTCAAACACCATTTTGCTTGATAAATTAACACCTAAAACTCTCGGTATGCTGATCGCTATGTATGAACATAAGATCTTTACCCAGGGTGCTGTCTGGAATATAAATTCATTTGACCAGTGGGGTGTTGAGCTCGGAAAAAAGATCGCCTCGGAAATTACTGCCCGACTCGAATCAAAGGCTTCGCTGAAAAATATAAATGACAGCTCCACCCGGGAGCTTATCAGACAGTTCAGGCAATTCCGGGAAACAGATGAAGGTAATTAATTCCGAAAATATCCCTATCCGGATGTGGCTTGACGATATAGAACCGGGTGCGCTTGAACAGGCAAAAAACCTTGCAAATCTCCCTTTCGCGTTCAGTCATATATCGGTGATGCCTGATGCCCATCAGGGATTTGGAATGCCTATCGGGGGAGTTCTAGCTACCAGAGGTGTGGTAATCCCAAATGCTGTCGGAGTTGATATAGGCTGCGGGATAAGTGCAGCAAGGACATCGCTGGAGGTCATATCTTCTTCGGAAGTCAGGGCCGTTCTTAATGAAATCAGAAGGGTCATCCCTGTCGGATTCACCCATCATAAAAGGGAGCAGGATGAAGGGCTGATGCCGGACAGGAATCATTTTACTTTCAGTAAAGGGATGATAGTTAACAGAGAGTATAAAAGTGCTCTCCGGCAGTTAGGAACTCTCGGCGGGGGCAATCATTTTGTTGAGATCCAGAAAGGGAGTGATGGATTTGTCTGGATAATGGTCCACTCAGGCAGCAGAAATATTGGATATAAGGTTGCAGAGCATTACAATAAAATTGCTAAAGAGCAGACAGGGAAGGGGAGGAAGAGAATTCCCCCAAAATGGGATCTTGCATATCTGTTAACAGGTTCGGATGAAGAGAAAAAATATTTTGAAGAGATGCAGTACTGCATGGATTTTGCATTTGCAAGCAGAAGACTGATGATAGAGAGGATAAAAATGGTTTTTTCCGATTTATTCGGATCTGATGTCCATTTAGATAATTTTATAAATATTGCCCACAATTATGCGGCATCGGAAAACCATTTCGGTGAGCAGGTCATTGTGCACCGGAAAGGGGCTACCAGTGCAAAGAAAGGTGAGGCTGGGATCATTCCCGGTTCTCAGGGGGCACCCAGTTTTATTGTGAAGGGGAAGGGGAATCCCGACAGTTTTTTGTCATGCTCTCATGGAGCAGGACGGAAGATGGGCAGGAAACAGGCAATAAGAGAACTTGATCTTGAATATGAAAAAAATAAACTTGAAAAAAAGGGGATCATCCATTCTCTTCACAGCCGAAAAGACCTTGATGAAGCAGGCAGTGCGTACAAGGATATTAATGAAGTGATGAAAAACCAGGAGGATCTTGTGGAAATTGTAACAGAACTTAATCCTCTCGGTGTTATCAAAGGTTAAACTAAATCTGAACGGGAACATATAAGACCGGAATCCGTTTGTTTTATATCAGGAGGAATCAGTGAAAAGGTTTTTTCTTGTTTCTATTATTATCTTCTTTTTAAGCGTATCTACGTTTTCCGAGTCCTATCCGATGGAGGACCTTGTCAAACCATCCATGATCACTGTTAAAGACGACAAATTGTACATTCTTGAAAAAACAACAATATCAATTTATTCGATAAGAGATTTGAAACTTGTTTCAAAATTCGGGAAATCGGGTGAAGGTCCCAGAGAATTCATGGCCAGAACCTATGGCCCGCCCATGTCGATGTCATTTGTCAATAATGAACTGGTTGTAAACAGCACCAATAAACTTTCCTATTTTACTCCGATGGGTAAATTTATAAATGAGAGAAAAGCTTTTGCAAACCTTGTTCTTTATCAGGTCAGGGACAATTTTGTTGCGATCGGCCCTTCTCCCGATAAGGAGAATAAGTTCCGGATAAGTATCCGGTTATATTCAAATGATCTGAATGAGCTGAAAAATCTGTTTCACAGCAATATTTCGGTCAATCCTCAGCAGGACTTTATTCTCCCGTTAAGTGCCATTACACACAATCCTTCATATAAAGGGAAGATCATAATCCCGGAGAGCAACACAGATTTTGTTATAGGGATATTTGACCATATGGGGAAAAGGCTTGGAAAAATCGAGAAGAAATTTGAAAAAGTCGGTATTCCGGAAAAATTCAAAGCGAAAACGCATGAATGGTTTAAAAAATATTCCATATACAAGAAATTTTATGAGAACATAAAACAATTCATTAAGTTCAAGGAGTATTTCCCGGCCATTAGAGATCTATACTTGGCGGATGATCACATTCATGTGATCACTTATAAGCGTAAGGGAGATCTGTGGCAATGCATAATACTGAATATGGACGGGAAAGAGGTTAGAAGGCTTTTTGTTCCGCTGGACAGGTATGTACCATTCACCTATTACGCAATTCTCTATTCGATCGAGAAAGGGAAAATGTACTCGCTGATCGAAGATGAAGATAATGAATCCTGGAAGCTTCAGGTAACAAAATTGAATTGATCATCTGATTGAGTTTTTCTTGATTTGTAATTATAGCATTTTTAAAATTGTAAAAATTTTAGAACAACATAAGGTTTTTGTTGAAAAATTTTCCAAGCACCTATATAATTGATTTATAAGGTCATTTTATGTTTGACTTCATTTTGTATAAATATGAACGGGTGACAAAATTTGTCAAAACTGTGACGTTATTTCTCTTGAGATTCCAATACTAAAGACTTAATTGCACTATCAGTGATTTTTTGTCTGGTATGATTATTGCTAAAGAAAATAAAAATAAGAAGGAGTTTCAATGAAGCGAACTGCACCCACCCTTTTAATAATTTTTATCTGTTTTTGTTTTTCACATTTTCTTGTTTCAGCTAATCAACCTCAGGAAAAAACCTCTGAACAGGTTACAACATCCTCTGATTCCAGTTCTGATGAAATGATCAAAGAGCAGGAGAAGGCTGATGAAAAAAAGAAAAAAGCTAAAAAGGACAAAATATTTCTGATGGGACTTGCGATGCTGAGACTGAATTGGGCTGGTGTTAAAGGCGATGACGTCAGGTTCAGATACAGCGATATGGGTTTGCCGGCAGATTTCTCTACAAGAGAGCGTGCCTCCTTAATGGTGGATGGAACCTTCGGAAATGGAAAGTATACAATTGACGGCTATTTGAATTATGATCCGGAGAACAGGATTACTGAACCAGCTCTGGATTTCTTTCTGAGAGTTGGAAATGATCAGAAACATATATCTGTCGGTGATTTCAGGATCGGTATTTTTCTGGACTCTATCTTCAACCGGTTTCAACATCCGTTCAGGGGAGTTTTGATCGGAAGCAGCTCTAAACATCTCGGATTAGAAGTTGTTGGCGGAGTTGAGAGGGGAGAAAGCGGTATTGACCTCCTTCCTGCAGATTCGGGTGCAGGTCCCTATTATATGAGTGAAGCACCTGTTCTAAGGGGGAGTGAAGTTCTTTATCTTGTTGTAAGAAGTATATCTGATACAAATATTGAACTGAAAAGGACACTGATGGAGAGAGGCAGAGATTACTATATCGATTACGACAGAGGCGGGATAACTTTCAATAATCCCATATATTCATATGATGAACTCGGTAATCCGGTATTTATTGAAATTAATTTTCAGTATGAATCTCTTATAGGAAAATTTACCCGTTATCTTTTCGGGTTCAGAACATTTCTATCCCCTTTCAATTTTATGAAAGTTAATTTTTCTTATCTGGCCGATATGGACAGGGCTCTGAAATTTGATGATGCTTTTAAATCCAGAAGGGGCATTTTTACTCTGGGTCTCAATATTGACTCAAAACCGTTAAATTTTTTAGGTGAATTCTCATTTTCCGAGAATAGTGAGGAAAAAGGGGGGACCGGATTTTTCGGAGGCGGAACTCTTAATATAGCCAGAAATCTGAAATTTTTCTTTAATTCGTGGTCAATTAAAGACAGATTTCCTACTTTTGCAAATAAACAGCTGGAATATGGTTTCAGCCTTTTCCAGATATTCCCGTTTTTTTCAGAGAGGAATATTTTCCTCTCTCCATTTCAATTCACACGTAATCTCGGGACGGAATTGTTTCCGTTCAATCTTGCACAATTATCGATAGATGAAAGTGAAGCACATGGATTTCTCGAGTGGAAAGATAAAAATAATACTTTTAGTGCCGGATACGGATTGAGGAAAGAGATAGACGGTGATATGCAGGGAGATACACTTTATGCATCATCATTTCATAATGGGAA
Source organism: uncultured bacterium (assembly GCA_942492175.1). GTDB lineage: Bacteria > Acidobacteriota > Aminicenantia > UBA2199 > UBA2199 > UBA647. The sequence goes on along the minus strand of CALODR010000005.1, from coordinate 300,594 downwards.
AAAGACAAAGATGTGGGGAAAATATGCTTTAACTCATGACAGGGATGATTTGAGCTTAAATGTAGACAATAGTGTTAATGATATTCTTCTTGGTGCAAGACACCGTTTATTTAAACTGAAAAAAGGGGAAGTTTATGCGCAGGCTGATTATAGCGGAAAATATTTCAATGACCAGTTGAATATTTCACCTGATACTTATCTAAGTTCCTTCTCATTATTCACAGAATATCTGACGGGCAGAGAAGGGGTGTTTGCAGGTTATCACAATGAGATCCTTACCGAGAGAGAGAGTGGTGATACGAGGATGGATGTAGATGTCTTTGAATTGGGTGTGAGGAGCCATGTGTATAAATGGCTGTTTCTGGACTCAAGGGTAAGGAGTGAAAAAGGGTACAGAGATGACAATGAAGTGGACAATAAGATCGTCTCTCTGGGGCTCGGTTTAGAAAGCAGGAAATTCAGAGCGTTGGGCAGGTATGAAATCCAGAGAAACAGATCGGATGAAAATGAAGGCCGGCGTTCCCTGTGGTCATTGTTCCTATACGGGTCGCCTTTAAAAAGGATGAGCCTGAGCCTCAGATATTATAATCAGACCGGCAGGGAAGAAGTCCCTTATTCGGTTACTGAGCAATCGGAAGAGCAGATGAATTTCAGATTAATGTGGCGTCCGGTACACTTTTTATCTCTTTTTTCACACTGGCGGTATGATACAAATATTGAATTGTATCCACCATTCGATAAGACAAAGAGCAATTCCATCGCATCATTGCAGGGTTTGAAATTGAACATAACGCAAAAACTGGAGTTCCTTTTTAATCACAAACTGATTAAGGTGTGGGGCCCTATTGAGAACTATAGAGAGTCTTATACAGCTGAACTTGCACACCTGCTGTTTAAAAAATTCAGGCTGGGTGTCGGATTGGAAAAGATTAATTATGTAGATACAAATGAAGTTGGAGAGAACTACAATTCAACTGTTGGCTATTTAAAACTGGTAGCCGTATTTTAGGAGAGGATAATGAGATTATTCAATTTAAGAAAATTTGGAGTTGTAATTCTATCCGGTTTATTATTATCAGTACTTTTCACTTCAGGAAATATAAAGGCTGCAGAAGAGACTCTGTGCTTTACAGAAAAGATAGAAAATTCCTCTTCCTTCAATATTTACACCGGGAGGAACGATGCTAACAATCCAATAAAATGGCAGCATTCGATACCTCCGGGAATATTGGATTCAGTTGTCAGAGTAGGGCTCTATATCGAAGCATGGGATGTGGATTATCCTGCAAATGATGAGCATGACAGGGTTTATTTTAACGGTTATGATCTCGGATTACTTGAAGGTGTTAATGACACCTGGATCACGGTTGAGAAGACAATACCGGTCACTTATCTTAAGAGTGGAATAAATAATCTTGAAGTTGCTGTTGATGAGTTGAACAAAGGGTGGAAGGTTTCTATAAGATCGAGTGAATTAAGGTTTTATTGTTCCTCACCAGAACCTGATTTTTCGATAGGGGGGAGTCCATCGCTTCAAAAAATATCAGCAGGAGCAGAAGCTGTTTATAAAGTTGTAATTACAGCTCTGAATGGTTTCAATTCTCCTGTAGCAATTTCTGTTTCAGGTCTCCCTTCCGGATTTACAGCAGTATTCACAGATAATCCCGTTACACCAAACGGAGAGACGGAAATGACTATTTCAACCCCGTCCTCAGCGGCTGCCGGTAAATATTCTCTTAAAATAAAGGGCGAAAGTGGTGAACTGGTCAGAGATAGCATTGTAATCCTTCAAATAGAAGAGTCTCCGTGTCCTGGGTTTAAGGTTGAGACGAAAGCAAAACCTGTTAAAGGCATGGCTCCTCTTCTTGTAGATTTTAGATCAGCAATAATAAACGGGACCGGTATTGATTCCGATTACTCATATTTGTGGGATTTTGATGATGGTACGACATCTGATGCCGTGAATGTTACCCATATTTTCAATGATCCCGGGAAATACAGAGTAAAATTGAAAGTGACCGATAAATGCGGTTCTGTCCGGGAAAAGAGTGAGTTGGTAGAGGTTAAAAAAGTTGAGATAGATTGTGAAAAAAATGTTGATAAAATCTCTGCGAAACCGGGGGACGTTATCAGTTATAAAATAAAAGTGACAAACCTTTCTGATCTGCCGCTAAAGAACATGGAGGTGAAAGACAGTTTAAGTGATGAACTGGAACTTATATCAGAATCCAGTGAGCTTAATTTTACCAAAAATGGAAATATCCTTACATGGAAGGGCTCCCTTGATGCTTTGTCAGAATTTGAGGCAGAGATCAAAGTAAAGATCAGATATTCTGTTTTAAATGGCACTATTATCGCGAATACCGCATCAGTTAAAGATCCATTATTGGCAGAAGAGATAATTTCAAATACTGTTCAGACTATTGTAGATTCTGAGCCTGTTTCAACTTCTAAGATAAAGTTCATTAAACGCTCTGAAAATCCGGCCAGCAGGATCGGACAGATGGCCAGGTTCAGGCTTCAGATTATTAATAATTCTGAAGGGACTCTTTTGAATACCATTGTGGAAGATCAGCTTCCTCCCGGATTTTCTTATGTGACTGGTTCGACCCTTATAAACGGCGGGAGATCTTCCGATCCGGAAGGAAAGAGGCGATTAACATGGAGTCTCTCTTCAATTTATCCTGGTGAGAGTGTAACAATAAGATTTCAGACCGTTATCAGTGCGGATGCAAAACGGGGAAGAAATATTAACCGTGCATATTTAAGTGTTATCGATTCAACCGGGCAGAAGATAAGGATGGAAGATTCGGATTTCATTAATGTTTCTTCTGATGGAATGATATTTTACAGCGGAGTCCGGGGGACAGTTTACCTCGATAAGGATAAGAACGGATTTTTCTCTTATGGAGATATTCCGGTGGAGGGAATTGAAGTAAGGCTTTCTACCGGTGAATCTTCTGTTTCGGGGGAGGATGGAGCATATTCATTTGCCCATCTTTTTCCCGGAGAATATGCTATCGGTATCAATCGGGCCCGGCTTCCTGAAAAGTATAAACTCTTATCCCCATATCCTGTTCCGGTATTTTTAAGTGATGGCCTGACCGATACAAAGGATTTCGCACTACTTTTTTCAGGCGATGATCCTGAGATCAGTTCCAGATTTGAAGGGATCGTATTCTTTGATAAGAACAGAAACTTTAGATTTGATGCCGGTGATATTCCGGCTGATGAGTTTAAAGTAACAATTGACAATACTCTGTCTGCAAGAGGAAAGTCGGGAAAGTTTCTTTTTAACCGCTTGGAACCGGGGAAACATTTAATTAGTATTAAGTATGGATCAAAAGAGATCGAACTTGAGGTCGTATTAGCCGGCGGGAATCAGGAGATCGAGTTTCCCCTTGTTTATACCGGGATCAAAGTTATCGTAACAGGGGAGAAATAATCATGAGACTAAACTTCAAACTGAATAATATCGCCGGAAATATTGTTGCTTTTTTTATAATCATTCTTATCGTTTTAACATCTCATGGGATTATTTTCTCACAATCAGTAGGTATTACCGGAGACAGTGATATAAACAGGTGTGAAACAAAAAGTTTCACCATTTCAATATTAAATAACTCGGGTAATTCACTGACTTCAGCGGTTGTGACCGCTAAAATGTTGAATCTTACGGGTTTTTCATATGTGACGGGAACATCTGCGATAGACGTTAACGGCGGTGCCCCTTTTTGCACCATTGATCCGGTTCCGTCAGGAACTGACCTTGTCTGGGATATTGACAATTCCTGTCCAGGGAGCCCCTTTACACTGAACAACGGGGATACCCTTAATATAACTTTTCAGTTATCAACCGGATGTTCAGCTGTTTCCGGATCCTTAAATGTCGGTTTTGTTTATGAGATAGGAGGCACTCCCTTTCCCGATGAAACCGGGGTCCTGAATATTCAGGTGAACCCCGGAGCGGTCACAATTAAAAAAACATTAAATGTAATCCCGCAGAAGGTGGGGCAGGATGTAACATGGACGCTGACCATTGAAAATACAGGATTCGGAGTAATTGAAAATGTAGAGGTTACAGATGTTCTGGGGGCCGGACTATCTTATGTATCTTCGACACAAAGCGGTAATAATAGTGGACAGACAACCAACTGGACCAGCAATGAATATGCGGCTCTTGCCTCTATGGATCCCGGGGATGTACTGACCATGGATATTACCGCTACGGTCATTGCCTGCCAGTTTCTTGATAACAATGCAGATGTCAGGTTCGGTTGTGATCCTTCACCGCTCAATACCTGTTTTGACACTGCTGTTAACGGTGGAACAGCGACCGCCTCCGTTCAGCGGATCGTGACGTCCCCCTTGATCCAATATACACCCCCCGATATCTCTTTCACTTATTGTGATGATACCGAAAGTGTGAACTTTTTGATTACCAATGCCGGTGACGGCAGTGCAAATGATCTCTGGATCGGAGTTGATTTCGGATCGCTGGCTGTTTCAAATGTTTCCTCAGGTGTAACCTATAATAATATAAGCAAAAGATTTGAGTTTGCAAATCCCATCCCTCCCTCGGGAACATACACCCTTAGTTTTGACCTTACCTATTCCGCATGGTGCGGGGGCAGTTTTCCCACAGGTGATCTGTTATGGCAGAATGTGTACAAAGATGAGTGTGACAACGATTTTTATCCACCGGTTTATCTTAGCAATATTAATGCTCCGGCTAATACTCCTTCCCTGTCGGTAACGAAAGGCGGGGCCGGATCGGTCATCCAGATTGGCGACCAGGTGACATACACCATTGAATGCGAATATAGCGGACCGATCACATGCGGATCCGGTACAATGGGCCCTATCACAATTGTTGATACAATCCCGGACGGATTTACCGTGGTTGATCCCGCAGGTGGAACCGTAGCCCCCGGGAGTGGAGGGACAGGCGGGACTATTACATGGACTTACCTGCCATCGGATCCACCCTTTAACGAATCTATCATCCTTCAGTCCCCTCTGGTGAGTGATTGTGAGACCTATTGCAACACGATCTATCTGAATAGTGTCACCGCCAGCGGGACCGACTGCTGCGGCTGCGAATTGTCTGCAACCGCATCGGAAACCAGCGCTATCGAATGTGAGGAAGGAGTTGATTCGGAGAAAACCTCTTCAGGCCCGACTGAAAGGTGTGACAGCACGGATTATACAAATACCTATACTTTTTCCGGTGTCTCATCAGTAATCCTGAATAATCTGCAATTTGATGAGCATGCTGAAAATCTTCAGGAATACGTGCCCGGGTCTTTGTCTGTAGCACTGACCGGGAGTGGTGATATTACCGGATCGGTTTCTGTGACCGACAATACACCAGGTGGGAGTTTGCTGCTCGACTTTTCGGGCGCGGGTGCCACGCCGCTGGCCGGTCAGACCCTTACGATCACCTATTCCCTGACTGCTACCGCAGCCACAATTGCAGCCTGCACTGATAATACGTTTTATTCATGGTCCAGCATGGAAATGGGAACCACGGGATCCGAATGTCTCAGTGACGGGATCATTCATGAGACGGTGCCGGTGTCGATCGTTTCCCCGTCCATGTCGGTATCCGTATCAGGACTGGGGACCATTGTAAACAAATGCGATACACAGGCAATTACTATTAATTTAACCCAGACATCTGCGGACTCAAATCCCAAAGATGTCAGACTCGTCCTTTCCGGCCTCAACTATTATGTGGTCAATCCCGCAGCGACCGTCTGCGGCGGGATCGCGCCGGTGTCCTGTACACCGATCATTAATGGGAGTGGGGATTATGTTTGGGAGTTCGGTGATGCATTCACCGGTTCCGGGCAGACTGCCACTCTCCAACTGACCGTTCAGAAAAGATGCTCCGGAGCGGGGGACCTGACCGCCACCGCCTATTTTGACGACCGGTGTACAGATGATTCGACTGTTGATGAGCTGTGCTCGGCCAGCGGTTCCGATTCACCTGCATTGCTATTGGGAGGTGATCTCCTGATTGAAAAAACGCCTGAGGTCTATTATGCAAATACGAACCAGGTGGAATGGGTGATCTATGTCACCAACCGGGGAAGCGGCAAGGCCATTAATGTCTGGGCCGACGATGTCCTCGGCGCCGGGCTTGATTATGTGAGTACGGTGGTGGATAACATGACCGGCGTCATCATTACTGCTGATCAGGATCACAACGGAAATGCCGCCAACGGTGCAACAATAAGTATAGCGGAAATGGCAGCCGGTGAACGGCGGCAAATTACTTTCACCGCTCTCCTGATCGACTGCAATAATCTGACTAATGAAGTGTCTGCTTCCTGGGGATGTATCGGAGTGGAATGTCAAACTGTGGTTACGGATAATTCCAGTGTTAAAATTCCTGCTCCAAATCTGATCAATACAAATACGATAACACCTGCCGGTGGTGTGAATGCCTGCAGTTCACCCAGAGGCTTTGTTACCCTGAGGAATGCCGGGCAGGTGACATGTTATAACCTTCAGGTCACCGAGACTCTCCCTCCAAATCTCCTTTACGTTTCGGGATCGACCCGTTGGAGGCTGAATGGAGGGACATGGAACGGACCGAATGCGGCTTATGACCCAAGCCCGGTCACATCTCCGCTGGTATGGACATCTGCCCAGATTTCAAGTCTGGCTTCAGCAGGTTCCGGTGATACTATTGAGATCGAATTCGATATGAGCTCCGACTGCCCCTTCACTGGCGGCAGTATTACAGTTTCTACACAATACGAAAATCCCTGTGCGGATGTGTTCACTACATCCGACAGCACTTTTACTGCAGTATTCAATGCGCCCACCGTCAACATCACCAAGACAAGGGCCAATACACCGATCAATTGCGGGGAACTGATTGAATGGACGATTACCGTTCAGAATACAAGCGGATATACGCTTCCTCTGATCTGGGTGGAGGACATTCTGGATGCTTCATTCACCTATGACTCATCGTTCGGGGACCCTCCGTTTACTGCTGACAATGGCTCTTATGACGGGATAAACAAAGTAGCCTGGGAACTACGGAACGTGAATCATAATGATACGGTAGTCCTGACCCTTCGGGCCACCACCGATTCTTCTCCATGCAGTCCGAGCCTTGATAATACTGTCTACGCCTGGTGGGGATGTGGTGCGGCTGATGGTTCCTCTTTGACCAAACCCGGGGTGGATTCACCGGATAACAATTTGTGTCTGACCTCAACCTCTATTTCAGATGTGCGGACAGAGACCAGGGAACCCGGATTGTCTTACTTTGCGATCGCCATGAGCCCCTTAACCATCGATTCGTGCAATGACAGTACTGAACTGACCATTACAATAGAAAATACCGGGCCGACAGATGCCCGGAATGTGGACCTTGTATTAACATTACCGCCCGGATTATCCTATATTACAGGGACCAGTCTGTCCGGATTGAGTACAGATCAGGGCTCAGCGATAGGTTCACTTGCCGGAATTGGCGACCCGGCCATCAGTGGCGGGGGAACGATTCTCACCTGGTATGATACAGGAGACAAGGCGTCTGATATTGCGGATACGATCCAGGCCGACGGGGGGAACGATACCCTGGTCCTTAGATTTAATGTCCAGTCCTCTTGCTATGTAACCGACGATATCGATATTACCATGAATTATTATGACTGCTGTGATGACCGGCAGTATTCAGCAGACACATCTGTGACCGTCGACTCAAATTTTCCCGATCTGACCGTTACCAAAACACCGGTCAACAGTCAGGTGGAGTGTGGCCAGAATCAGACCTGGACGATCACGGTCACCAACAATGGAACCGGGAATGCCGAAGTGGTCAGGGTGGAAGATACCCTCGGTGACTGGCTCGACTATGTCAGCTCCGGCGGTCCTCATGGAACAGCCACTTCGATGGGAGGCCAGGTGTACGGTTGGGAGATCAATAATCTTGCAAGCGGTGCTTCCACCACATTTACTATCACCGGCCGGTTAAACCCAATTGGTTTGCCCAACCAGGTTGATTGTGATCTTGATCTGAGGGAGAATGAAGTTCAGGTTTACTGGGGTTGCGGAACCATTGGTGATGCAACGGATGGTGATCCGAATACAACGTCATACGATTGTGTGGATTCCTCCCCGGTTACGGCTGCGCCGGCTGTTCTTCAAATGCCTGATCTGCGGGTTATTAATATAGAACCCCTTGTAACCTGCAGTTCAGATGGAGTTTTCACCGGAACGATTCAAGTAAGGCTAAGGAACTCCGGGAATGGAGCTAATCTTCAGAATTTTGATATTGTTGTGACCGATGGTTTAGGGTGGACCGGGACTTATACCTATACAGGGACTCTGAATGCCGGAGCAAGGCAATGGGTAACAATCGACACGTCAACCTGGACCCCGGATTGTAATTCTTGCACCGCATATTCAATAACCGCAACTGTTGACCCGGCTGCATCCAACACAGTATGTGAATGTGATGAGACCAATAATACACTAATTGAAAACTATACCGCACCGATACCCGATCTGACGATCACGGATATCGACTTTACTAATGTGAGCTGTTCAAACGATAATATGTCGGGATATGTGACGGTTGCTGTAAGTAATACCGGTTGTGCTACTGCCTCCAATGTTCCTGTTTCTCTAAGCACAGATGGATGTCTGTCATTTCCAAATGTAACTATCGGTTCACTTGCTGCAGGCGCTTCCACCAATGTGACCTTTAATATTTCAGGATCCTGGAGTGATTGCACTTCAGAGACCTGTCAGTTTACAGCCGAGGTGGATCCGACAGGAATAATATGTGAATGCGATGGTACGAATAATACTAGGGTTGAGAATTATTCTACAGTATTACCTGACCTGGTTGTAACTGATATCGATTTTACAAATATATCATGTGTCAATGATTCGATCTCCGGGACAGTTGATGTAACGATCCAAAACAGTGGATTCGGCAGTGCAAACAATTTTGAGGTGTCACTTACAACTGATGGATGCCTCACTTTCTCAAACGAAACGGTAACTACTGCACTGGGCAATGGAATGTCAACGATTGTCACGTTCAATGTGAGCGGTTCCTGGGCAGATTGTACAGACTGCTCTTGTGTTATCACTGCAACAGTGGATTCGGAAAATGATGTATGCGAATGTGACGGGACCAATAATCAGCTATCAGAACCATATATGAGTACTCTTCCCGATCTGAGAGTTAACACGATTACACCTTCAGCGGCATGTATATCTGATGGGAATCTTTCCGGTACAGTGGTAGTGAATGTTGAAAATATAGGATGCGGGAATGCCAGCAATGTTGTGGTCCGCCTGATTTCAACTTGCGGAATTGTGTTTGCAGATCAGACCTTGAATCTTAATGCGGGTACTGATACGGATCTGACATTCAATTATACACCTGATTGTTCAAATTGCACTTGTACGTTTTTAGCTACAATTGATCCGGGCAATACCATATGTGAATGTACTGGAACGAATAATTCCGCGGCTTCAACACCGTTCACCTATAATATCCCGGACATACAAATACAGAGTGATACCCTTAGTGTCTCCTGTTCAGCGGACGGCCAGGCAACAATAACAGGCAATGTAACTTTAACAAATACAGGATGCGGCGCAATCCCGGTTTCGAATGTTCCCATGCGGATCACCATGTATGACAATACCGGCTGCGCAGGCAATGTTTTAGATCAATGGACACAAAATTTTGCCGGTGTAAGTATTGCGCCAGGAGGCGGAACCCAATCATTTGCGATAACTCCGCGGACTGTAACCTCTGATCTTGCAGTAAATTCAACGGGGTGTCAGGTCTCGTTCAGGATCGAAGCTGATTACAATTCTTCAATATGTGAGTGCGATGGTTCGAATAATTCCTATTGTGCCGATAATAAACCGGTGAATATTCCTGATCTTGAAGTATCATCAGATACACTTGGTGTTTCCTGTCTTTCCGACGGGCAGGTTACTATTTCAGGAACTGTCACAATGGAAAACAATGGCTGTGGTTCAAATATGACGAATAATATTCCGGTCCGTTTTACAATTTATGACAATACAGGATGTTCAGGTAACGTCCTGAGTCAGTGGACTCAGACTTTTGCGGGTGCAAATATAGCTGCCGGGGGCGGTACCCAGGTCTTTGCAGTGAATCCCAGAAATATAACCAGCAATATGATAGCCAACTCAACAGGATGCCAGGTGTCGATCCGGGTAGAGGCCGATTATACAAATTCGATATGTGAGACCGATGGAACAGACAATACATATTGTGCTGATAATAAGGTGATCGACATTCCGGATCTGTTGTTTTCCGGGGATACCCTTGGAGTCTCATGTTTATCTGATGGACAGGTAACTGTATCCGGCACGGTGACCATTGCCAACAACGGCTGCGGGTCGAACATGAACAGCAATGTTCCTGTCAGGTTTACTTTATATGATAATACTGCCTGCGGCGGCAATATGATCGATCAGTGGACGGAGACATTAGCCGGATCAAATATCCCGGCAGGAGGCGGGACCCAGGTCTTCTCTATTACTTCCAGAAATATAACGACCAACTTAGTAAACAATTCCAACGGATGTATGGTCTCTATCAGAGCGGAAGCCGATTATTCGGGATCGATATGCGAAAGTGACGGTACGAACAATACGCTTTGCTCCAATAAGGCTGTTTCCATTCCGGATCTGCGCGTTAATACTGTGACGCCGTCGGCAACATGTCTTTCCGACGGGAATCTGTCAGGCAGTGTAATTGTAAATGTTGAAAATATCGGATGTGCTGATGCGGCCAATGTGGTTGTCAGACTGGCATCCGATTGCGGTGTGACTTTTACCGATCAGACGGTCAATTTGAATCAGGGATCAAATACTGATGTGACTTTTAATTACACACCCGATTGCTCCAATTGTGTATGTACATTTTCAGCAACAATAGATCCGGATAATTCTGTATGCGAGTCTTCAGGGAGCAATAATGCTTTAACATCAGCCCCCTATACTATGAATATCCCGGACATTGAGATCTCCTCTGATTCTCTCTCGGTAAGTTGTCTTACTGACGGACAGTCGACAGTGTCCGGAACAATCACAATGATCAATAGCGGATGCGGTTCTGCTCTTGTAACGGATGTCCCGGTCAGAATAACAATGTACGACAATACAGGATGTACAGGTAATATTATTAGTCAGTGGACAGAGACCTTGTCGGGAATAAATATTTCATCCGGCGGCGGTTCACAGACTTTGGCCATATCTTCTCAGACGATCGTATCGGATCTGATAGTAAATTCAACGGGGTGTCAGGTCTCGTTCAGGATCGAGGCGGATTACAACAATACGATATGTGAATGCGACGGAACCAATAACAACTGGTGCGCCGATAACAAAATGGTGGATATTCCTGATCTTGAAGTATCATCTGATACACTGGCCGTGTCCTGTCTGAGTGACGGTCAGGTTTCTGTTTCAGGAGCTGTGACCATGGCCAACAACGGATGCGGTTCAAATCTTACGAATAGTATTCCGGTCCGGTTCACACTGTATGACAATACAGGATGTGCTGGTAATATGATCAGCCAGTGGACTGAAACTCTCTCTACAGTAAATATCCCTGCAGGTGGCGGGACACAAACCTTTACGATAACGCCTCAGAATATTACAACAAATATAGTTTCCAATTCAACCGGATGTCAGGTTTCAATAAGGGTTGAAACAGATTATACAAATTCGATATGTGAGACCGATGGAACAGACAATACCTATTGTGCTGATAATAAAAACATTGATATTCCCGATATTGAGGTTCAGTCGGATTCTATCGCCGTCAGCTGTTCGGATGACGGGTCTGCAGCTGTTTCAGGTAATGTGGTCCTGGTCAATAACGGGTGCGGTTCCAATCTGACTGATGATATATCAATGCGGTTCACAATATATGACGATACCGGATGCAGCGGAAATCAGGTCCACCAGTGGACTGAGACCTTCTCTGCTGTCAATATGGCGGCCGGAGGTGGGAACCAGACCTTTGCTGTTACATCTCAGACACTCAACCTGGATATGGTGGCCAACAGCACCAATTGCCGTGTAAGTGTTCTTATCGAACCCGATTATACCGGTGTGATATGTGAGAGTGACGGTAATAACATCACCTGTTCGGATAAAGATGTGGTTATTCCGGATCTGAATATTAATAGTTCGCCGCCCGTAACCTCCTGCTTCTCGGACGGGAACCTTCAGGTTCAATTCGTCGTCTCCAATGAGGGATGCAGTGATATCAATACGAACTTCAATATCAGAATATCAGATGATGCAGGACAAACCAGGACTGTAACATTTACGGGACTCGGCGGGACACTCCCGCTGAATCAGGGTGGGAATCAGACCATTACAATTGAAGACTGGAGTTTTGATTGTGGTTCAGGCTCGATCGATTTTGACATCATCCTTGATGTGGACAATGATATATGTGAATCAGGTTCCGCGAATAATACTGTTTCATTTACACATACGTTATCCGGACCGGATCTGTTATTCGGAACTGTCACTTCTGTCTGTAACTCCAATGCCACCATAGATTTTACCATTCCCATTGAGAATCAGGGGTATGGAGATGCGACCGGTGTAGTACTAAATGTATATGATGATACTGCCATTATTTATACTCAGACCTTCAACCTGGCCTCCGGTAATACTACAACGATTAATTTCACCTCAGGGCCTTACCAGGGAGATGTGGACCACCATTTCCGTTTTGTTCTGGATGAAGCGGAAACTGTGTGTGAATGCAATGGTACTAACAATGAGGCCTTATTAACGGTCAATTGCCCGACAACCGGGCTTGTGACGGGGAAAACGGTTCTGCACAGGGAAGTATCCGGTTGCAGCGAGGTCGAGTTTACCCTGACCGCCACCAATGTTGGTTTCCTGAATGCGTATAATATTATCATTCAGGATATACTGCCGAGAGGATTCAAATATATCGCGGGTTCAACCACTGCAGCGTGGCCGGCCGGGACCTATAGTTCAGATCCGGTCATCACCGGAGATACACTTGAATGGAACATAGGGACGACCCTTTATGGCGGTACGCCGACAGGAGATTCAATTACACTCACGTTCAGAGCGTTATCCGCCCTCTGTTCAGAAGGGGGCCGTTTTGTTAATTCCATGAGGGTTACCGGGGACGACGGCAGCGGGGTTCCAATCCCGCCGGCGGGAAGTGATGCCGAGGATAATGACCCGGATGACAGCAGCAGCACCGATGTGATACTGCTTTGTCCGGAACTTGAAGTTAAAGTTGAGTGCCCGGTGGCAGAGTTAGTTGCACCGGGAGAATTATTTGAAACCCGGATCATTGTAACGAATAAAGCCAGCAAAGGGAACGGGTTCAGGTCCTTAGTGATCACAGACCTCCTCCCCGATGGGTGGATACTTGATTCTTTTACCACCAGTGGAGGTAATCTGAGTTCTTCTCCTGTCTCCGGCGGTGAAGGTCTGCTCAGCTGGGCATTTAACAATGTTTCGATCGGGGAGGATGAAAGCATTATTCTGACCCTGAAACTAAAAGCAGACTCAAGAGCATGCGGAACAGTGAACAGTGAAACCATACGGGTGGAAACCATCGACGGATGCGGAGATAAGTTCAGCTTTACCGATTCCTGTTCAGTTAAAGTAGTTTGTGGTGTTCCTGTGTTAAAACTTCAAAAATATTGCCCCCGTGCTGAACAGCCCGGAGGAATCTATAAATTTGAGATCACCCTGGAAAACAGCGGTGATGTCAGCTCGGATGATGTGGTGATAAATGATCTGTTCCCTGAAGGGTTTGTGTATCTCGAAGGAACGTCTGCTCTGAACGGCATTAAAATAGATGATCCGTCCGGGACATCTCCTTCGACCTGGAAGATCGGTACGATCAATCCCGGTGAGATCAAAACCCTTGCCTACAGCATGATTGCTCCTTCGGATCTTGATCCGGGAGAGTATTGTAATGAGGCATTTGCAGAAGGTCTTGGGCAGGACAAAGCAAAGTTTGAATCGAATATCTCCAGATGTTGTACTGTTTTGAGACGTGATCTGAGCGGTTGCTGTATCGATATTGAGCAGTGGGTGAAGGGATTTTACAAGATCCCGGAACTGCCTATCTCATTTATTGATCCGTATTTTAATACTGAAGAAGCTATGTTTGCGGTTTATTCTTCGATAGATTTTATAAAAACCGTTGATTTTGGTGATGATTCAATGGCCCAGTTCGTCCGGAACAGGATCAGGAACTATGCACTTTCGACCGTTGAAGAATTCTACCTGAGATCCGGAATGGGGAAAGAACTGTCAGACGGTTCCATCTATCTGTCATATGGAGGTTCCTATCCGGAAAGGGATAAAACGGTATGGAAAAGTAAACGGGTAAATAAAACCATGACATCATCTCAGATAGCATTTGAGCTATTGGCACTGAACAATGCTATTTCAATAAATGAAGATGAACTGAAGAATGAGCAGCTTAAGAAAATTATGGATGAGAAGCTGAAATTTATCTCTAGGTCGCTTAGAAAAAATTCCATTCACGAGTGGGAGGTTGAAAAGAAAAGAGTAACATCTGGTAAAGATGAGCTGACTAAAAAAGATCTATCTGCACTATACTTTGCTGCGTCTGAACTGAAAGGGTCCGGTGTTAAGGGGGCAATAGAATTTCTGGACGGGATTATTACAAGAATGGATAATATAAACGGTAAGTTCAATAAGGGAAACTTCACTGGCGAATTACTGACCGCTATCGGACTACTCAAAAATGGAAATAGAAATTATGCAGAAGAGAAAATTGATAATCTCAGAAAATTAATAGTTGAAAAAGAGATCAGTCCTGATTCGATATTTGAATATTCCCTTGCAATTTATTCAGAATTCAAGATCAGGGGAACCTTCAATAAAGAATTGTTTGATGAGATGAAAAAGAAGTATTATGTTCCTGAAACGGGGATCTTCTCTGAAAAACAATCTGATTTCACTCACAGACTGAGCATAAAGGATCTTGGAGCACTGATGCTCTCATTTGAACCTTCACTTACCCGAATCCAGAGAATTTTTCACGCAAACATTTTACCGGATGATTGATGAGACGGGAATATTTCTGAACAAGAAAAATATCATTGTTGAAAATTCTCCCTTGAATCTGATCCGGAACTATCCCTTTGGTGAAGATCTGCTCCCCATGCTCTCATTTATTAAAGGAGAAGAGAACATTGCACCGGTATTCACGAACAATGCAGTTGTGTATTCACCATCAGTGAAACCATTGGGGCAGGATCTGTTTCCTTTCCGTTTTTCAAAACTATTGTCTCCAGAGTATGAAACCGATACCTCCAGAATTTCATTGCTTTCATTTTATATGCAGCATCTTGGGACTGATCTTGAAAAGGGTGAGGATAGACTTATCAGGGAGAGAGGCAGAAGTCTGAAAAAAACCGGAAGAGGATATATAGATTCGATATTTGAGAGTAATTCCGGGATTAAAAAGGGCGGCCGGCTGTTAGTACCATATAACAAGCTTGCTCTCAAAGGCCAATTAGAGAGAAGTAATGATATGGAACCTCTCCGGAGGGGGATCACATTATCAACGGAAACACTGGTTAATTATATGATAGGTGAAAAATACTATATTAGTGGTGGAGGAGCAAAGAGTGAAGTTCTTAAAAGTCAGATGGAAGAACAACTTAAAATTGTCAGAAAGCTTGAATCTATGAGTATTATCCCTGCCGGATTCACCCTTCTTACAGGTGAGTCCGGATTTGAATTGGTAGCCGGTGTCGGGGAAGCAGGCGGAATGACAATAGCCAAAATCTTCTATCTTACGGGGAATGAACAAACGGAACGTTATCTCTCTTTGCTGAAAGAAGGGACGGTTAATCCTGAAGATGTGATATTTTTCCATATATTCCCTGAAACATCAAAATATTTCATCCGAAGGTTTAAGAGATCTGTTGAATGAAAAAGAGTCCGGATTAGAAAAGAGTTCAGGGAAGCTTCTTGCTGCAAAAATACTCAATGATCCCGAACAATCGGATCCGGAATTATTAAAAAACTCTGGGATAATGATATAGCATTACCTCTGACAGAAGTGACCGACTCGATCGGAACGGGTATTATCCACCATTACGACTCTGTACAGCTTATGCTTTATCTCTATTCAAAACTTGGTTGGGAGAGAGATTTCAGGTTTGACAGAACTCTTGGCTTTTTAGCCTATCTTACTGAAAGTGAATGGGGGGTTAATTGGAATAGTGATAACGTTCCGCTTCCTTCTGAAGGCTATTGGTTGATCAAGCAGGATCCGAGAGAGAGGCCTGAACCTGGGGATAGAGTATCGTTCAGAGTAAGGGTGGAGAACAGATGCCCTCTGAGCCTTGCAAGAGGGAGGGATATACCTTCACTTCTGATCAAATCGGTTCCCGGAACCGATCTCATGTATTCCGGTACTGAAGCAGTTCCCGGACTGGAAGTCTTGAATGATTATTTATGGAAATATAATGATTTTAATGAGGGTGACAGACTCGAATTCACCTATCAGGCACAAATACCTGATAGATACAGGTCCGGGGATTATTATCAGAGCACGATCTATGCGAGGGGGTTTTCAGGTTACCTGAAGGATTTGGTGAAAATGATGAACTGAGGATATGTGAGGATAGTGATGAGGCTGACGGATGGAGAATAATTCCACTGGAATTAAAAAAAGGGTTGGTTTATGAGGATAGAAATGTAAACGGACGGCGTGATTCAGGAGAGAGGGGCTTGCCTGGAATTTTATTCAGGGATACGAGAGGGAAGGTTTATAGAAGTGATTCGGAAGGAAATATTTTCATTCCGGCCGGTGATGATATTATCGGTGTTCAGATTGATCTCAATTCAGTACCTTCAAGGTACATACTCTCAACGCCACTGACCCAAAGGTTAGACCGAAATTCCTGATACGACTCCTCTGTATGGTTTGATACCTTGTAAGATTGTAAAAGGGTATGTATATATTGATATTAATGGAAACGGGTACTTTTGATGAGGGGGATAAAAACCGTGCCGAATGTTATTGTCTCTGCTGGAGAAAAAATGACTCTGACAACAGAAGGCGGCAGGTTTAACTTTAATTATACTCCTGAGGTTTGGGAGGAGGATCTGAAAATTAACAGTGATCAACCCTATTTAAAAGCCGGTTATGATAATTTTAAAATATTGATCAATCAGATAAAAAAGGAGATAATTAGGTAATTCTTATAGTTTAAAGCAGCCCTGTCTCTTTCATCCAGTCGTCGTTAAAAATGGTGCTGAGATAACGGGCGGCTCCGTCAGGGAATATCGTTACAATCCTGGCCGGGCCTGACATGGAATCAGCGAGTTTCAGCGCTCCCCACAATGCAGCTCCGCTTGATCCTCCGCCAAGTATACCTTCCTCTTTCATCAGTTGTCTGGCAAACTGAAAGGAGTCGCGGTCGGAAACCTGATATATATCATCAATATTGGAAAAATCAGCACACTCGATTAGGAACTCATCTCCAAGACCCTCGATCAGGTAGGGGGAGGATTCAGTTATCTTGCCTGTTTTAAAATAGTCATAGAATATTGATCCTTCCGGGTCGATTGCAATCACTTTTATTCCGGGATCTCTCTCTTTCAGATATTTTGCAACTCCTCCGACCGTTCCTCCGGTCCCTATACCAGCAATGAAATAATCTATCTTTCCGTCCATCTGTTCCCAGATTTCCGGACCGGTTGAATTATAATGGGAGTCATTGTTTTCTCTGTTGTTGTGCTGGTCAGGGAAGTAACAATCCGGATCCTCACTTACTATCCTGGGCGTTATCCTGTTATAGCTTTCGGGATCTTCGGGAGGGAGTGAACTGTCAACTTTATGGACATCAACACCAAGTGCATCAAGCTGGTTGATCTTCTCTACGCTTATCCTGTCTCTTACAACCACTTTAAGCCTATAGCCTTTCTGAATTGCTATCAGGGCCAGTCCCAGTGCGGTATTTCCGGATGAGTTTTCGATAATGAGTTGTCCATCTTTGATACGTCCATCCTCTTCAGCTTTTTCTATCATATATTTTGCAGCTCTGTCTTTTACGCTCCCCATCGGGTTCATGAACTCGAGTTTTGCATATATATCGATCCCTTTTCCCGCAGTGATTTTGGAAAGTTTTACCATTGGAGTGTTACCGATTACATCAAGAATATTTTCATAAACATTTTTACCCATTGTTACAGCCCCTTTATCAATTCGATATTCTAACACCGGATCACATCTATTGCAATTTCCCGTCTCAGGATATAAAATAAAACAGTTAAAGCGGAGAATTTTGCCTAAGTTAAGTAATCATGATCTATAAGAATTTTTTGTACTTTATTATTGCTGTAGCTCTGTTTGTTACAGCACCATCACTCCCCAATACATTACTGCCCCAGTTTCTGGATGCTCTGATTATCCCGTTCCTGATACTGATTTTTTCAATCCATATAAAAGATCTTATCAGGATCTCAGAAGGAAACACTTTGATGCAGAAAGTAGTTCTTCTATGTTCAGAAATAACTATCTCAGGACTACCAATATCTCTCTTATAAAAGCTCTTATTATATTCACACTTGAAATTTACCTGTTTGATCTCAAGGCGATAGTAATGTCTGTTTTCCGGTTCAACGGAGTGACATTTGCCGGAGACTTGATAATTCTTTCCATATTTATTCTCCATTTTGCCATAGTCTGGTATTGGGGATATAAAACTTCCGGCGATATCATATACCTTTCTGAAAATAGTTCCAGATTCATAATTGATAATATAAAATTTAATCTTGCTATAGTCATTCCGTGGCTTATGCTCACTCTCGGGACCGATCTGCTGAGGGTATTGAATTTCCGCTGGATCACCGAAAATTCGTCATCTCCTCTTTTCCAGCTGTTAATTTTTATATTGTTTCTTATAATATTTCTAATTGCAGGCCCGGTACTGATTGTAAGGTTGTGGGACTGCAAACCTCTTCCGGACGGTTACCTGAGGAGTGAAATATTAAAATTTACTGATGGTGAAGGTATAAAATTCAAGGAGATCCTCTCCTGGAACTCTTTAAGCAGAAGTTTACTAACCGCTGGCGTTCTAGGATATTTCCCGTTTTTCAGATATCTGCTCATCACACCGGAACTGATCAAGATTCTTTCTACTGATGAGATCCTGGCTGTTGTGAGTCATGAAAGTGGGCATGTGAAAAGAAAACATATTTTGTACTATATGTTATTGTTTATCGGGTTTGCCATCATCAGTGGGGGCCTTATGAGTATTGTAAATCTGATAGTTCTCAGCTCTCCGCTAGGGATTGATCTCCTTACCGGAACTGGAGGGTTTTTCGGGATAAGCGGTTATAATTTGATGATCGGGATATTTTCGATCCTGATATTCATTCTCTATTTCAGATTTATTTTCGGATACTTTATGAGAAATTTTGAAAGAGAAGCGGATCTTTATTGTTTCGATTCCGGAATTGATCCTGCGTATCTGATAAGTTCATTTGAGAAACTTGGAGGCGGTATCAGTGAGAAGAGGGGGTCCAACTGGCATCACTTCTCGATAATGGAAAGAATAGAGTTTCTTGAAGAGTGCAGGGAAAACCGGGCGGAAATATCCCGTCACAGGAATAAAAGTGAAAAAAGGGATTCTGGTATATATTGCAGTACTAATTTCTGTTGTTATTCTAACTATAAATCCTATGGTGAAAGACATTCAGTGATGGTGTAGAAAGAAATGCTGTGATCACGGCTTTGGAAAGGGGGATAAAGAAGTCTCCTTCCGACCACAGACTCTATTCTGCAGCTGCCTCTCTATATCATGAAATGGGAGATTGGGGGAAAGCCAGGGATTACTATGAAATGTCCCTGTCGATAAAATATGAGCAGCCCGAAACCCTGAATAATCTGGCATGGCTTCTTGTCACCTGCAAAGATGAAAGTTTCAGAGAGAAGCGAAGAGGACTCAGGCTCGCAAAAGATGCGGCGGCATTAAAGATGGAAGCGCATATTTATGATACTCTCGCTGAAGCTTATCTTCTAAATGAGAAATATGACGAAGCGGTGAGGGCATCGGAGACCGCTTTGGAACTCGCGGCAGGAGAAAAGGCCTACTTTGAAGAACAGCTCAAAAAAATGAAAAAATATCTAAGTATTTCCAGTCTCAATATATAAATTATAAGTCAGTCTAAATTCTTTAGAGACCGAAAATGATGACGTATTTTGTCAATGGATGTTCAATCTTGACGGGAGTCCCGGTTTTAGAAAATATCGTATATTGCAACATTTGTCGCACCCTTATGGTTTGCCATATGTCTTTTTTTAATGAGGATTTTGTAGGTAGAGGCACGCTTTTTTGTAAAATGTCAATGTTGGAAGAAGTATTGCATTATATTGTCTGGATGAAAAAAAGAAGAGAAGACGACCTTACAGTTAGGGCTAAAGGCTTAAACCATTGTTTGACAATTGTATATCAATCGGGATATAATGAAAACAAAGAAATAACGAGTTGAAATGACAATTGGACAACAAATTGAAAAAAAAATATGAATCTCCGAAATGCTTTGATCTCGGTGGAAAATCAAGAACAGTCACCGGAGATGATGTTGTCAACGGTTGCTTCTCCGGCTCAAGTGCAGGTGGTGGAGTGGAACAATGTGCGGCCGGAGGAGACGGGTGGACAGGAGCCTTTTGCAGTTCAGGAGGACGTCCCGGGGCCGGGGATTGTGTTTCCGGCAACAATCCTTTTTATTGTGAGGCAGGGAGCAGCGGCAGCAATGATCCTGACGGCTGCAGAACCGGAATGTTCGTCACATGATAAACCAATAGAAAATTGACAACCTGTTGGATTTAAATATAATAATTTGTAGGTATGAGATAGTTTTGCTAAGAAAAAATTATGAGTCGAAATCAGAAAAAAAAGTATGAATCCCCAAAATGTTTTGATCTCGGTGGAAAATCAAGAACTGTTACCGGAGAAGATGTTGTAAATAGCTGCTTTTCAGGCAGCAGTGCATCGGGTTGGCAGTGGTGCAGCACCGGCACCGGTGGGAGTGATGTCGGGCTCTGCGATAACGGTAACGATCCGGGTTTCTGGATATTTGAAGCTTGTGCTTCCGGAACGTCTGCAGGTGTCTGTAATTCAGGTGCTGACGGCTCGGCTGACCCTACTGGATGTACAACAGGACTCAACCCGTCCTGATTTTTTATCTTTCTGATATAATACCAATATGGAAACATCACACATACCGCTGAAGAACGAAGAAGTGATTCTGGTCGATGAATTTGAAGATTTTACTGTATTATTCAACACACTGACTGCAGAAACCATGGGGCTGAATCCTCCCGCTGTGATGATCTGGAATGAAATTAACGGTGAGAAACTAATCTCTCAGATCATTGATGATCTTGCAGATCATTTTCCTGAGAGCAGAGCCCGATTTATTGCAGATACAGAAGAACTTTTCAGAAATCTGTACAGGCGAATGTTCATCCGGTTTTCCGATGAACCTCCCGCACTGGAAAATCAGAGAAGGATAACATGGGCGAGATGAACGGCGTTTACAGCACTAATGGCTGACGGATCCAGGATCTCCTTTATTCCTTTTGATGAAAGGGCCCTGCAAGTTGTTGCATTATTCGCCCGTTATGCGGGACTCTCTTCCTTTGAAGGAGAATCGGATCATGAGATTTCAGTTCGCAGCACTCATGAATATATCCGGGAGGAGTGAATGATATTCAGGGAGAGTTAGTTCTTGATCCTGAGGATACTTACCGTTACCGGAGCCGTGAACCGGGTATGGAATCTGAGTTGCCGGGGAATATGATCATGCCACTTGAAGAATGGATGTGGCGACAGTTCACACGCCTGTCGGCTTGTCTTGGTGCTGCTGTTATAAACAGGGGAGGATTCCTGGTGCACAGTGGATTGATCGAATTCAGAAAAGATGAAGGCGGTTCCCGGGGCATACTTCTATCCGGAGCCTCCGGATCGGGGAAATCCACAACAAGCAGGATGCTCCGGCCACCCTGGTACCCCCTGTCGGATGATCTGACACTGGTGGTCAGGAAAGAAAAAGGAAGTTATGCTGCGCATCCGCTACCCACATGGAGCCGGATACTGGGCAAACCTGAACCGGCTCTGGACATCAACTTTGATATCAATAGAAATCTTCCTATTAATTCAGTCCTTTTCCTGGACCGGAGTACCGGTGAAAAACTGGAACCAATGGGAAAGGGGGAGGCACTCTGCCGGATCACTGAACTTGTAAAGCAGGCAAATGTTCATTTTCTGGAAGGTAAGGATTTATCATTAGTTGCTGATTTCAACCGGCAGTATTTCCTGAACCTGGTAGATCTGGTTCGTGAAACGGAGTGCTTTGATTATCACCTGAAGATCGATCACCGGTTCTGGCGGGCTGTTGAGAAAGAACCCTGTATTACCGGATGAGTTTTAACGGTTGTACAAAAATGGCAGTTATGCAACAATCAGAAAAATGAAGCACCAGGTTTATGTTATTTCTGACGGGACTGGGAAAACGGCTGAAGGGGCTCTTCAGTCGGCAATGGCCCAGTTTGGAGAAGTCGATATTCAGATCAATATACGGGCAAATGTAATGAGAGGATCTGAAATAAAGAAAATCATAGAAGAAGCAAAAAAAAACGATGGATTTGTTGTTCACACAATTGTATCAAAAAAACTGCGTGACAAAATACTGATCCTCGGCAGGTTGAACGATGTTGAAACCATAGACCTGATGGGTCCGCTTCTTGCTCAATTGTCCCGGCAGCTTGCATACTCTCCTGTCGAAACCCCGGGAATGTTCCGAAAGCTTAACCGGTCCTACTTCCAGAGGATCGAGGCGATGGAGTTTGCGTTCAGGCATGATGATGGTCAGAGGGCTGAGGAAATTTATAAAGGTGAAATAGTTCTTATCGGAGTGTCAAGAACATTTAAAACACCTCTCAGTATTTATCTTGCCTTCAAAGGATGGAGAGTTGCAAATGTCCCTATAATACTCGATATTGCTCCACCTGAGATAATTTTTGATCTGAAGAATCTCCATGTCTTCGGGTTGTCTACATATCCGAAAAATCTGTCTGAATTGAGAAGTGTAAGGGATCATCATCTCGGAGGTTCGACCGGACTTTATGCTGATATTGAATACGTTACAGAAGAGTTGAAATATGCAAAAAAAATATTCAGAAGTATTGAAGGGTGTTATGTGATCGATGTTACTAACAAACCGATAGAGGAGATCGCTTCAGACATTCTTAACAGGATAAAAGCTGAGGGAGGGGAGTCGACCGATATTGAGAAGATAGATGAGTGATACTTCTGATAAAGATAAATGGACTGTTTATATTCTTAAATGTGGTGATGGAACCTATTATACCGGTATTTCAAATGATGTGTCCCGAAGACTGGAAGAGCATAGGGCCGGGAAAGGGGCAAAATATCTTAGGGGAAGGTCACCTCTGTACATAGTATTTCAAAAAATTGTTGAGTCTCACGGAACAGCCCTTCAATATGAGATTAAGATCAAAAAACTGACCCGCGCCAAAAAAGAAGAGCTTATTTCAAATCCCACACTATTAAATAAAATTTAATATTCCTGGGATGTTTACTTTTTTGTTAACTTCATATGTTTCCTGAACGTTGTAGTTTTGAAAAGGAGACATCATGAAAAAAATATTATTTTTAATATTGATTTTACTAATAGTACTTAGTTCAGTCAGAGCTGAGAAAATGAGAGATTTGGATGAAGTTATTAAACCGGAACTTATTGAGGTGGCAGGAGAGAGGATCCTGATAACGGAAGGAGCTGTTGTATATTCTTATGATATAAACACATTTAAATTCTTGAAGAAATTCGGCAGGAAAGGTGAGGGACCGGGTGAGCTTAAAGTTACACCCTCAATGGCAAACTATATCATTCCGCTTGAGGAATCCATTCTTTTTGCAGGTATAGATAAAGCGATCTTTTATGATTTTTCGGGCACGCTGATCCGTGAGTTTAAGATCCCTCTTTTTACCGGATACCTTTACCCGGTAAAGGAAAATTTTATCGGGCTGAGATTCAGACCCGGGGATAAAGGTGCCGCATGGTTTGAACTTGCTGTTATGGACGAAGAGTTGAAAGATATTAAGGTTTTTCACAAGCAGAAAATGTCCGGCGGGCAGAACAGAGTAAACCTGACATTTGACGGAATGGGAATAACCGTATCCGATGAAAAACTTTATGTTGAGAACAGCCCGGACGGTTTTAATATTCTGGTTTTTGACCTGAATGGAAACAAATTGTCAGAAATAAAAAAAGAGTTCAATAAGGTCAGGTTTACTCAAAAAATGAAAGAGCAGGCTATTGAAGCATTAAAAACTCACCCGTCCGTCAGGCAGATCGGATGGGATAACTTTAAGAAGATCGTAAAGATAGAACATGACGAATTTCTTCCCCTGATCCAGGACATGGTTGTAGATGATGGGAAGATCTATGTCAGGACAAATACGAGAAAATCTGAAAAAGTTGAGTTCATTGTTATGGATATGAAGGGTAAAATTCTGAAGCATTTGTTTCTGCCAGAACCGAATGATATTGATTTCGGGAATAAGATATTCGGAAGGCCGGCTAGGTTCTATAAGATATATAAAGGTAAATACTATTATCTGAAAGAAAATATTGATGAAGAGATGTGGGAATTACATAAATTGGATATTAATCATAATTGATCGATTTTGAAACTTTTTAACTGCTTCTGCTGTCTTAAGAGATAAAAAGAGAATTGGAGGCAGTTATGAAAGTTTTAAAGAAGAATTTACATGGCAGAACTCATCTGGTTCTGCTCAGTTTCCTGCTTATATTTGCAGTTATCACTGTTCAAAGTTATGCAGGGAAATCGGAAAGAAAAGGATATCTGGGAGTAAATATTGAAAAACTCTCAGGTGATGACAGAGATGAGTTCGGCGTAAAGTTCGGTGTCCTGGTTACAGGGGTGACAAAGGATGAAGCGGCTTTTAAAGCCGGTATGAAAAAGTATGATGTGATCCAGTTTATCGGTGATGTTCAGACCCGCAGACCTGATGATGTTGTTGAAGCAGTCAGCAGCAATAAACCCGGCTCAAAAGTGAAGATCAGATTTGTACGTGACGGAAAGGATATGTCGGTTACCGCTGTCCTGGGAAAAAGGGAAATCCATGAGTACCATTTTAAGGATGGGGAAAATGAGTTTCACATTCTTGGCGAAAAAATGCGAGGTAAACTAAGTGGTTTGAAAGAGCTTCAGGCGTTGAAAGAACTGAAGGGACTTAAAGGTCCCAAAATATGGAAGATGAAAAAGGGTCCTTTTCTCGGTGTTGAGATGAAGTCCATGGATGATAATTTTGCAAAATATTTCGGTGTTAAAAAGGACGGCGGAGCACTTGTGATGAATGTGACAAAAGACAGTGCGGCTGAAAAAGCGGGATTGTTGTCTGGTGACGTAATTCTTAAACTGGACGGGAACGATATCAAAGGCCCTGAAGATGTTTCAAAATTTATCCAGGGAAAAAAGAAAGGCGACAAGATCAAGATCACAATATTCAGGCACAAAAAAACTCAAAAGGTGACAGCTGAACTCGGAGAGAAGCCAATGGGCGGGGCAATGTTCTTCGGAGATAATATCCATCTCAATATCCCGGGGATCATGAATGAGGTCAGAGTTTGGTGCGATGAAGAAGGAAATCTTCACAAAGAGAAATTGAAATACATTCAGGAAAAAGATATGAAGAAGAGAGAGATGCAGAAACACAAGGAAGAGATCAAAAAACTTAAGAAGCTTAAAG
This sequence comes from uncultured bacterium, assembly GCA_942492175.1. Taxonomy (GTDB): domain Bacteria; phylum Acidobacteriota; class Aminicenantia; order UBA2199; family UBA2199; genus UBA647. Next base: position 274,705 of record CALODR010000005.1, on the reverse strand, counting down.
AAAAAGAACTACAGGAAAAACTTAAAGTAATTAACGAAAAAGAAAAGGAAAAAGAAGAAGAAATATTTATTTAACCCCCACCAGAGGATGGAGGAGGATAATTCCTCCTCCATCCTCGAATGTATCCTCTGAATTATTCTTTTACTGTTAACGAACCTGCGGAGGACAAATTTCCCGCAGTCAGTTTAACCTTGTATTCTCCACTTTTTACAAAAGGATTTCTCCTCTCCGGTTTTTCCTTTTTCAGGTCCCATTTCAAAAAATTGAACCCTTTGTTCCCTTTTGATTTGATCGTTCTGATTATCTTTCCATCAGCCCCTGTTATTTCAAGTTTTATATCAGCAGCTTCCTTAAGCCAGTATCCGAAGTATCCGGGTTTAGTACCTGCCCAATACCATGTTTTCCATTTCGGAAGTTTTGCACATTCAGATTTGAATAAATGTAATTCTGTGTCGAATCCAACCTTTTTCATCTCATGAATATAGTTTATGTCTAAAGCATACATTCCTCTTCCGTGTGTGGCTGCGATCAGGATATTCTTTTTTGGCTGGATTGCCAGATCCTGTATATAAGTGGTCGGCATACCTTCCATAAGAGCATGCCATGTATTTCCTTTATCCAGTGTGATGTATACACCGAAATCTGTTCCTGTGTATAGGATATTGCTGTCAGAAGGATCCTCTCTGATAACATTTACGGGGCCGCTCGGAATGTTAGATACAATACTTTTCCATGTTTTTCCAAAGTTTTCCGATCTCCAGATATACGGTTTAAAATCATCATCTCTCTTTCCATTCTGTGTGAGATATACTGTCCCCTCCTCAAATTTTGATGCAACTATTCTTGATACCCATTTCCTGTACGGAAGTTTCCGGGATATTTCTTTCCATTTTTTTCCGTCGTCTTTTGTGATCCATGCTCTCCCGTCATCCGTGCCGGCATAGATCAACCCCTGCTTTAATGGAGATTCAGAGATAGTGAATACCGTCTGGTAAGGGATATCACCTTTCATGGTGTTTATGTTATATGAAAGATCGGGGCTTATCTTCTTCCAGCTTTCCCCTTTGTCTTTGGATTTAAATATGAAGTTCATCCCATGATAGATCACATCCGGGTTGTGGGGGGATAGTATGAAAGGTGCCAGCCATTGCCCCCGATACTTCTCTTCACCTTTTGCCCGTCTAGGGACAATTACCTTGGTATTATCATTCTTGATGTCTGTTCTCATAAGAGTTCCGTAGAATCCTGCAGAATAGACCGTATTTGTATCGGTCGGATCCACTGCATGATGACTCCCTTCTCCGCCTGGAGCATATTCCCATTTCTGTGCGGGGATATTAAATCTTCCTTTGCTCAGATCAACAAACCCTTTGAAACTTCCATGATCCTGTACTGAGCCGTATACACGGAAAGGGTCCCCTATATCGTACATAACATTAAAGAACTGAACAATAGGAAGATTGTCTGAAAATGTTCTGAATTTTTTTCCACCATCATAAGAGATTGCAAGTCCTCCGTCATTCACATTGATAAGGTAGTTCGAATTATCGGGATCTATCCAGAGGCCGTGATGGTCCCCGTGCATCCTCCCAATCTCTTTAAAAGTTTTTCCTCCATCCTCTGACATATTCAGAGCAAGTCCCATAACATAAATCCTGTTCTCGTTGTTTGGGTCAACCCTTATCTGGCCGAACACCCAGCCGTATGTATTTGACAGATTCTGCATATACTCACTATTTTCACTTACCTGTTTCCAATTCTCACCTTTGTCATCACTTCTGTATACAGTAGCTCCCTTTATCTTCCCCTCTTTGGGCCTTCCGTAAGAGTCCATCTCATCCTGAGCATCCCAGTCTCCGATCTTTTCATAGTTATCGACAAACGCATAAACCACATTCGGTTTTGTTCTGCACAGATCTATCCCTATTCTTCCTCTGTGTTCAGGTGCAGGGAGCCCTTTGTTTATCGGAGTCCAGGTTTTACCGCCATCTGCGGTTCTATATATGCCGGACCATTTATAGCCTTTTTCAATTCTAGGATCGTTCCATTTTCTCCTTATTCTCTGCCAGAATGAGACGTAGAGAACTTCAGGGTCAGTTGGATCCATTACCAGATCATTTGCACTGGTCCTGCTGTTTATATACTTTATCTTTTCCCATGTTTCCCCGCCATCTGTGGTTTTGTATAAACCGCGGGCACTATTGTCGGTCCATTCATGACCTGATGCTGCAACGTAGACTATATCGGGATTTTTTGGATGAACTATTATTCTTGATATTGTATTTGTATCTATCAGCCCCATATGTCTCCAGCTCTTACCCCCATCTATTGATTTGTAAATTCCAGCCCCGGCCTGAGAACTTCTGAATATATTCCCCTCACCGGTACCAACCCAGATAATATTCTGATCTGAAGGGGCCAGAGCTATATCTCCGATCGATGTGGACATCTTATCAGCAAATATAGGTTCCCAGGTCGTACCTTCATTCTCTGTCTTCCAAACCCCGCCGGAGGCTCCGGCGACGTATATGGTGTAGTTTTTCCCTTTAGGATAAACCACCTCAACATCAGTCATACGGCCGCTCACATTAATAGGCCCGAGAAACTGCCAGTTGAGATTACTGAAAAGTGAATTTCCCTTCATCGCAACGTGATTTTCATACCATTTCAGTCTAAGCTGAGGGTCGGTATTTTCTGTTACTTTTTTACCGGAATGGAGAAGCGTACCCCCTGCAAAAAATAAAATTGTCAAAACTAATATTAATTTGTAGAACTTGTTGTTCACTGTGACACCTCCTGTGTTTTTGTATATTCAAATTCTACTCCCTGCATATTCATAGTTCAATTAAAATTTTTTAATAGTAATATTTTTTCAAAAAAAATTATAGATCGTATATAAGAGTTACTTTCTGTAAATCGGAATTTATGTAAATAAGAAGAAAGTTGACATTCATTTCATCTAAGGCCATTATTTAAATAGGTTGGAAAATATCCTTAACTAATGATCCTCTTAAAAAAAGATAATTTTTTTTGATCATGGAAAACAAAAAACACGAGTTAGACCAGATTGCAATCACTGTAAAATCTCATAAATTATTAAAAGAGTTATTGAACGAGAATCCGATACTCGAGGAGATCATGCGTAATGCCAGAAATGAAACAGAAGCCCTGGTCGGAGTCCGAAACTGGGTATTGGAAGTGTTAAAAAAAAATCAGGATGCATATAGATTTTATAAAAAGGAAGAAAAGGGGAGAGAAAGTTTTGAAAAATTGAATTGGAATGATTTCGCAGCTATACGATTATTGGATTATATTGACAATGCGGGCAGAGAATTTGAAGATCTGAATTTAAGAGGAGAAAATGCTTTCAGCAATCCGATTGCTCTGATCTGGCTTGCTGTTAATTTTGGTACCGGAGGTGCCAAGCCGTATTTTTTCAGGGACATGCTTAACCTTTTCAGGCAGTTCTCAGGGAATAGTGAGAGAAAATTTCCCACAAAAGAGAAAGTTGAAGAATGGATGTCAAGGTGGTGCTCGGGCCTTGATCAGAGAATAATAAAATTGAGGGAGGAGAATAAAGAAAGAATTATCAAGATACTGATAAAAAAAATTGATGAGGGAAGGATTAATGACTCCCGGTTTTGTTTTGAAGAGGGCTTATCAAAGGAGCAAAAATATCTGAGGCTGCTGGAATGGTGGAAAGACAGCCTTTTTCACCTCCGTTTTGCCGTCCGGTCTCCTGATCTTCTGAATGAACTTTTGGGAAATTCTCTTGATCCCGATACAATGAAGATCCTTTATGAAGCAGAAAAGAAAAAGATCCCATTTTTTGTAAATCCTTATTATCTCTCTTTACTTCATGTAAGGGTACCCTATTTTGCCATCGGTGCGGATCTGGCGATTCGGTACTATGTGATTTACAGTAATCAGCTAATTCAGGAATACGGGAATATTGTGGCTTGGGAAAAGGAGGATAAAGTAGAACCAGGCAAACCCAATATAGCCGGTTGGATATTACCGTCTGATCACAACATACACAGGCGGTACCCGGAAGTCGCAATTTTAATCCCTGATACTGTAGGACGAGCCTGCGGAGGTTTGTGTGCATCTTGTCAGAGAATGTTTGATTTTCAGAGGGGAAATTTGAATTTTAATCTGGATAAGCTTAAACCGAATCAGAGTTGGGCTGATAAACAAAAAAAGTTACTTGATTATTTTAAAAATGATTCTCAATTGAGAGACATATTGATTACAGGCGGAGATGCATTAATGAGTACAGATAAATCTCTGAAAAAAATTCTTGACGGTATCTATGATATGGCACTGCAGAAGAAAAAGGAAAATGAAAAAAGAAAGGGGAATAAAAAATATGCAGAGATTTTACGGGTAAGGCTGGGAACAAGACTCCCCGTTTATCTGCCTCAGCGTATAACGACTCAATTAGTTGATATTCTTGCTGAGTTTAAAGCAAAAGCTTCTGAAATAGGGATAAAACAATTTATTGTTCAAACTCACTTTGAATCTCCCATGGAAATTACTCCTGAATCAAAGGAGGCAGTAAGTATGCTTAATTCAGCAGGATGGATGGTTATAAATCAGATGGTATTTACAACATCCGGATCAAGAAGAGGGCACTCTGCTAAACTCAGGAAGGTATTGAATGAAATAGGAGTATTAAATTATTACACATTCAGTGTTAAGGGTTATATGGAGAATAGTTTTAATTTTGCCACAAATGAACGTGCTGTACAGGAGCAGATGGAGGAAAAAGTATACGGTAAAATTCCCGAGAGGTATTATAGTGAGTTAAAAGAATTTCCTGATAATACTGAAACTATCAGAGAAAATATCTCTGATTTGATGAACAAAGCGGATCTCCCTTTTCTCGGAACGGACAGGAATGTGCTGAATCTCCCCGGAGTAGGCAAAAGTCTCACTTTCCGAACGATTGGTATAACAAGGTATGGAAGGCGTATTTTGGAGTTCGACCACGATGTTAACAGAAATCACAGCCCGATAATAAACCGGATGGGTCCTATTATCATTATTGAGTCAAAGTCAATAAGTGAATATTTAAATCAACTTGAAGAAATCGGAGAGAATATTTCAGAATATGAAAGTATCTGGGGGTATTCAATAGGTGAGACCGAGCCGAGATTATCGTTATATAACTATCCGGAATACGAATTTAATATAACAGATGAATATACAAATCTGGTGATCTGAGATCAGTTTTTCAGATAGGCCAATAAATAATCTCTTTAAATTTTGATATCAGGGGATAACTTTCTGTAAATTAGAAAGGAATTTATTATTTGGGGTTTTTACCTTCGGACTTATTGTCAAAAAAACGTTGTGTCGGATATGCAAAATCAATAGAGGGGGATTTTGAGAATTTTCTCAGGATGTCCTCCCATATTATCTCCTGCTGCCCACGCCGGTTTCTGGGTGAGCATAGATACCGGATAGTAAGCTGGACTCCGCTCTCTTTAACTGAGGTATAAACAGCGGGAGTTAATTTTGAGTAATAGATCATAAATTTTTTTGATGCACTTTTTACTTCCTTTTCTGCAGATTTCGTAAGGTGTTCCGTATGTGTAACCGCTATCTTCTTGAGAATATCTTTTGCTTTTCTCCAGTCGCTTTCAAAGGTGATGACAACCGGTATCTCATCCCATATGTATTGAAAACCTCTGCTGTAATTTGCGATCGTCTCGCTTAATATCATTGAGTTCGGTACATGAATGACCCTGCCTGTGCTCTGCTCAGCATCCACCCAGTTGCCGATTTCCATTAATGTGAACTTGAATAGCCTTATATCAATTACATCACCCTTTATTTCTCCAACCTGGATCCGGTCACCTATGTTTATGGGTTTCCTGACCATAAGGAAAAACCATCCGGCCATACTGGAGAAAAGATCTTTCAGGCTTATTGCAATTCCTGCTGAAAGTAATCCTAAATATGTAGAGAAAGATGAGAATCCCTCGAACCATATTCTCCCACCGACAAGGATTACAGTGAAAGTTCCGAAATAAAATGTTGATTTCCTCCATTGATAACGGATCTTGATATCATGAGTCTTTCTGTAAACGATCCGGATAATGATAAAACGGATCATCCACAGAGTAAACATAAGAATTATGGTGTAAAAAATCTTGTTCTGAACCGAGAGTGAAATATCAAAATTGTTCTCGATATATTTACTCAACTTGTTAAACAGATTCATTTTTTCCCTAAACCGAAGGTTCGGAGTATTATATTTCAGAAATAAATTGAAATCAATTTAAATACCATATATAAGAATCTGTAACTATTTGAAATCCGGTATTACTATTTTTTTGATTCTATTCTTTCTGTTTCACTTAGATTTCTTGATATTTACAAGAAAATGGGGTAATATATCGCTTGCAACGTTTTCATTGGAAATACTACATTGAACGATTTTAACTACACTCTTATTATTGTATATTTTGTATTGCTTTCTTTCCTATCCATCTATGGAAGCCACAGATACTATCTGGCATTCCTGTTTATGAAAACCCTGGATGACAAAAGAACCCCGGAAAAAGAGTTCGAGAAGCTACCTCCGGTTACAATACAGCTTCCTCTTTATAATGAGATGTATGTTGTAGAAAGGCTTATTGATAATGTAGTAAAAACAGACTATCCGAAAGATCTGCTGGAAATACAGGTACTCGATGATTCTACAGATGAAACCGTGGAGATCGTGAAGGCGCGTGTTGAAAAATACAGAAATGAAGGTTTTGATATAAAACATATACACAGGACCAACAGGTCGGGTTTTAAAGCAGGTGCTTTAGAAGAGGGGATGGTTATAGCAAAAGGGGAATATATTGCAGTCTTTGATGCCGATTTTATCCCGACTCCATCCTTTTTGAAGAAGACGATCCATTATTTTACTGATACTAAGATCGGAATGATCCAGATGAGATGGGGCCATGTTAACAGGGAGTATTCATTACTTACTAAACTTCAGGCGATCTTCCTTGACGGTCATTTTGTAATCGAACATACAGCAAGGAACAGGACAGGCCGTTTTTTCAATTTTAACGGCACTGCCGGTATCTGGAGAAAAAAAACAATTATAGATGCAGGAGGGTGGCAGCATGATACCCTCACTGAAGATCTTGACCTTAGTTATAGGGCACAGATGAAAGGGTGGAAATTTGTTTATCTGCCGATGTATGAGGTTCCTGCAGAACTTCCGGTTGACATCATTGCTTTTAAAAGCCAGCAGCACCGTTGGGCAAAAGGATCCATTCAGACAGCAAAAAAACTTCTCGGCAGGGTGTTCAGATCTGATTACCCGCTTAAAGTTAAGATCGAGGCTGTTTTTCACCTTGCAGGAAATGTGAATTATCTTGTGATGATACCATTCTCTTTATTGATACTTCCTCTTATAATAATAAGGACCGAACTTGACTGGAACAAATGGCTTATTATTGATATTCCGCTTTTCCTTCTTGCAACAACATCGATCTCAGCTTTTTATCTCCTTTCCCAAAAATATATTTTCCCGACATGGAAAAATACTTTTAAATACCTGCCTTTTCTGATGGGTCTCGGTATCGGATTGTCGGTAAATAATTCGGTGGCAGTTATAGAGGCGCTTCTTGGTCATGAGAGCGAATTTGTCAGGACACCTAAATTTGGAGTAGAATTAGGAAGTGAGGATTGGACTAAGAAAAAATACAGGGCAAAAAGAAAGCTGCTAATCCCGTTAATAGAACTAATTCTCGGAATATATTTTTCAATTGCAGTCTATATCGCATTTATCAACCATATGTGGCTGGTTCTACCCTTCCTTGTACTTTTTCAATATGGATACCTGTTCATAGCTCTTCTTTCAATAAAGTCTCTTTTAGAATCTTCCCTGAAAAGGAGAAAACTCCTTAAGATAAGCAACCAGAAAGCCTGAACTATCAGAAAATTTTTATTTCCTCTATAATATCTTTTTCCGGATCCGATAGATAAAAAAAACAGTATTTGGGATTCCGGTATGGAGGCCTCAGATGATTCGAAGAGTAAGTTCCTCGTTAATTGTTTTTATGGTTTTGTTGTTTATTATTTCCCCTTTAGCTAACGGTAAAAATAAACCCCCCACTCCTGATCCTAAAGTATTAAAAGATAATATAGTTAAAAAGTCCCATTCTGTTATTATCGACAGCAGAAAAATCACTTACGACTCATATGCGGGGACGATGGTATTAAAGGGTGAAAACAATAAGCCTGATGCATCTTTCTTTTTTATATCATATGTGAAAAAAGGTGTCAGTGACAGGTCAGATCGTCCTGTTTTGTTCTCATTCAACGGGGGTCCGGGATCTTCATCCGTATGGCTTCACCTCGGTCTTCTCGGGCCCAGGCGGGTATTAGTGAATGATGATGGCAGTATGCCTCCTCCCCCTTATAAACTTGTTTCTAATGAATTTACGATGCTGGATTCATCGGACCTGGTTTTCATCGATCCCGTCAGCACCGGATTCAGCCGCACCGGCTCCCCAGAAAAAGAGAAAGAGTTTCATGGTGTTAGTGAAGATATTGCATCGGTCGGAGATTTTATAAGGTTGTATCTTGCAAGGTACAACAGATGGACCTCCCCAAAATATCTTATCGGGGAGAGTTACGGTACAACCCGTGCTGCCGGACTTTCCGGGTATCTTCAGGGAAGGCACGGGATATATCTGAACGGAATAATCCTTGTCTCTTCTGTGCTCGATCATCAGACCTTAAGATTCAATTACGGAAATGATTTACCTCCTCTTCTATTTCTGCCTACATATTCAGCAACTGCCTGGTACCATGGGAAATTGTCAGAAAAATATAATGATAACCTTGAGAAAGTATTGAGAGATGCAGAAGCTTTTGCCCTTGGGGAATATGCAGATGTGTTGCTTCGCGGAAATAAAATTGATACGGAAGAATTCAACGCTATTGCAGAAAAATTATCTTCACTTACATCTCTTTCACCTCAATTTATCAAAGAAAATAATCTGAGAATACCAGCCTATAAATTCTTTCTTGAACTCCTGAAAGAGTCGGGAGAGAAAACCGGGAGGCTGGACAGCAGGTTTAAAAGGTTCAACGGGAACCTCGGTTTTGGAGAAGATGAGGGGTTTTTCTCAGATCCCAGCTACTCCGCAATCCAGGGGCCTTATACAGAAACATTTAATAATTATGTTTCAGAAGAACTTGGATTCAGGAGTGACCTGGTTTATGAAATCATCACTCACAGGATCAGGGAGTGGAAGACAGGTAAATATGAAGGGAGATATGTGAATGTTTCAGATACTCTTGGGAAGGCAATGACAACCAATCCCTATCTTAAAATATTTGTTGCTTCAGGTTACTATGATCTCGCCACACCTTACTTTGCGACAAAGTATACCTTTGATCATCTTTTCCTGCCTGAGAGTCTGAGAAATAACATTATTTTCAAGTATTATAAAGCCGGCCATATGATGTATATAAATCTGAGATCATTGGAAAAACTGAAGAAAGATCTGGATTCGTTTTTAAAATTCTCACTTTCCGGGAGATCATAATTGGCAGGTTACCGGGACTCGGAGGTTTTTTTTAATCCGATTATCCGGAGGGTGACAAAGTGGAGTTGTGGGAGCCTCCGGAGAAGCCCCCATCCACCACCTGATATTTATGTGTTTTCGTAAGGATTAGCTGTCAACCACCTGTTATAAAGCCACATGCTGAAAGCTGAGAAAAGTCCGATAGCCATCAGAATTACCCATCCCATGGAGTTCCAGAAGGGATCAAGTTTTAAAAGGCCTGACGGTAGTTTTTCTGAGTTTGTACACATGATGCCGTTGAAAATATAAGCACCGGCAGGGCCGCCGATCAGAGCACCTATCGCTACCGGAAGATTTGCATATCCAAGGAACAACCCTTCTTTTCCCTTAGGGGCTAAAGCACCAATATATTCGTAAGTTCTGGCTGATGTAAAAAGCTCACCGAAAGCAATAAGTCCGACCGTCAGGACTGCAAAAAGTGATCCGATCGGTATGAAATCTCCCAGTACCATTTTGCTCACCCCGCCAGACATGAATATCGGTGCAAGGTTTATGATCATTGCAAGCCCTATGATAACAATACCGACAATGATCGAATTTATTGGTTTCAATTTCCCGAACTTCTTTGTTATCAGCAGCTGGAAGAAAACAATGACGAACGGATTCGCCATAGTTATAAGATCTACTGCAGGATCAAGTTCCACTACTTTCTTAAGATAGAGCGGGATAACGTTGTATACCTGAGAATATATGAAGAAGAAACCGCTTGATACAATAAGGAAGAGGGCAAACCTCTTGTTTCTCAAAACCAGGACCATGTCGATAAGAATTTTCTTTACAGATTTCTTCGGCTTCTTTACCACTTCATATCCGAGTTCTTTTTCCGAGTCGGTATAGAAGATCAATACTACTATGAAGGCGATAATTGAGCAGGCAACAGAGACAGCAAAAATGAGGCTTAGATCACTGAATTGGGTTCTGGTAAAATAGCTGATACCTCTGCCGAACAATGATCCTACATTTATTATCATGTAGAATATACCGAATGCAAGTGTTGCCCTTTTTCCGGATGTTTTCTGGATAGTTCCGGATATACATGGTTTGATCACAGATCCGCCCAGTCCGATAAGAAAGATAGCCATTGCTACCGGAATGATTATCCCCAGCCCTGCAGTTATTTCACTTTCAACAGTTAAACTGAGTGCATTACCGCCGAACCAGACCGGATATCCCATGAGGAAATATCCAATAGCAAGTAGTACAAATGCACTTAGGAGAGATTTTTTAAATCCGATATGATCCGCTATTGTTCCCGAAAGGATGGGTAGAAAGTATACCAGGGTCCACAAAAATCCGTTCAATGTACTGGGCCAGTAGTCGCCAAGACCCAATTGGCCGAGGTAGAGCACTACAAAACTTGCCATAGCGTAGTATGCACCTCTCTCGAACAATTCTGTCAGATTTGCAGTCCAGAAACTTCGGGGGAAGGCTTCTTTTTTTACTTCTTCACTCATGTCCAACTCCTTTATTTGAATTCGGGACTAATCGTCAAGTTCAAGAGCTGCCAGGAAAGCTTCCTGAGGAATATCAACTTTACCGATCCTCTTCATCCTCTTCTTCCCTTTTTTCTGTTTTTCCAGAAGTTTCATCTTTCTTGAGATATCGCCGCCGTAACACTTTGCCAGCACATTCTTTCTGAGAGCTTTGACAACAGTCTTAGCTATTACCCTCTTATTTATTGCAGCCTGAATGTTGACTTCGAACATCTGTTTCTGTATGACCTTCTTAAGTTTGGATGTTAGGAGGTTCCCGAAATTGAATGCTTTGTCCTTGTGAACAATAATTGCAAGTGCATCAACCGGTTCTCCGTTGATCAGGATATCTAATTTTACCAGAGGGGATTGTCTGTAATCAAGTAATTCATAATCAAATGAAGCATACCCCTGGGAGATTGATTTGATTTTATTGAAAAAATCGTACAATACTTCGGCAAGAGGGAGTTCATATGTAAGGTGGACACGTTGAGAACTGATGTAATCCATTTTTTTGTGAATTCCCCTTCGGGTCTGCAGAAGTTTCATGATATTGCCGAGATATTCATCAGGAGTAATTATTATTGCTTCAATATAAGGTTCCTCGATCATTGCGAGACTTTGGGGTTCGGGTAGAGCGCCAGGAGATTCTATCTCGTATGAGTCCCCTTTTGTAGTTGTTACCTTGTATCTGACCGAAGGGGAAGTTGTCACTATAGACAGGTTGTATTCCCTCTCAAGCCTCTCCTGAATAATTTCTTTGTGGAGAAGCCCTAAAAAACCGCACCTGAAACCGATCCCCAGAGCAGGAGATGTTTCCGGTTCAAATTTCAGTGAAGAATCGTTCAGTGTTAGTTTTTCTATCGCTTCTCTGAGTTCATCGTGATTAGAGCCTTCTCCGGGATAAAAACCTGCAAATACCATCGGCTGTGGTTCTTTAAATCCGGGAAGAGGTTGAACATTCTCCTCTTTTGATAATGTAATTGTATCTCCGATCTTTACTTCTGAAATATTCTTAATACTGCCGATTATATATCCGACCTCACCTGCAGAAAGTGATTTTAGTGGCTTTGCTTTTGGTGTCTGTACTCCCAGTTCATTTATCTCATATACTGCGTTATTTGAGAGGAATTTTACTTTTTCCCCTTTAGTAAGTTTTCCGTCAAGGATCCTGACAAGTATTATGACTCCTCTGTAGGGATCGAACCAGGAATCAAATATCATCCCTTTCAGTGGTTTGTCCGGATCCCCTACAGGGGGAGGGACCCTCTCAATTATCGCATCTAGGGTATCTTTTACCCCTTCGCCGGTTTTTGCACTTACATTGATTGCTTCGTCCCTTGATATACCGATGACATTTTCCATCTGGTCGAGAGATTTTTCCAATTCATTATTAGGCAGATCAATTTTGTTCATCACCGGAATGAGAGCAAGATCATTCTCCATAGCGAGATAAGTATTTGCAACTGTCTGTGCTTCAACCCCCTGAGTGGAATCTATAACAAGAAGAGCTCCTTCGCAAGCAGAAAGTGATCTGGAGACCTCATAGTTGAAGTCAATATGTCCCGGGGTATCGATCAGATTAAGTGTATATTCTTTCCCGTCTTTGTACATGTATTTAAGGCTGACGAAGTGTGATTTTATAGTTATCCCTCTCTCACGTTCAAGTTCCATTGAATCCAGGGTCTGCTCCTGCATTTCCCTCTTTTCAAGTGCGCCTGTTATCTCAAGGATCCTGTCTGAGAGGGTGGTTTTTCCGTGGTCTATATGTGCTATGATTGAGAAATTTCTGATCAGTTCCATTATTTTATTCCAAATGCCGCATAATCCGGTGAATTGAAAAGCGCCCTGTTAAGTTTGTCCACATTAGCATTAAATACTCTTGATATCTCATTCTCAGGGGATATATCTTCAAGAAAATGGTCCTCCATCGGATCTGAGTAGAGGATCTCCACTTTTGAAAAACCTGTACTTTCCAGCATGTATCTCATGAATTCGGGATGAAGAGGTTTCTGATGTGTGATGTCCAGAAAATATATGTTTGTAAGAGCGAAGAGAGAAAGAGGATTTATCGTCTCCAGAATAAGAGGTGACCCCTGGATTAGTACTCTGAAAGATTCTCTGATCACCTCTTTCAGATATTCCGGTTCAAAATGCTCTATCACCTGTGAAGCGAAGATTCCGCCGATAGATCCGTCCTTCATCTCACAGAGATGTTCAAGTGCATCCTTTTTTTTACATTTGAGACCTTTCTCTTCTGCTTCCTTGAGCATGGAGTCGGAGATATCTATCCCTTCTGCATTGATCCCTTCCTCTTTTAAAAGAGAAATGAATTCCCCTCTGCCGCATCCGATATCAAGTACTGCCGATGACTTTTTAAAATAGGGGATGTATTTTTTCAGATTATCTCTTATTTTTTCCTTACTTCCCCTGAACCTTTTCTCAAAATCTGAATACTGGTAAGGAGAAATTCCTGCTGAAACTTCCTCGATTTTATCAATTTTCAGATCTTTACCGCCCCTCTTTACAGAATCTGTAAGTTTGTTCAGTGACGATTCGAGGTCACTGAAGTTTTTTAAAAGGGTCCTTATATTTGAATACTTTGCATCAAGTTTATCTATCTGGGACTGAAGGGAATCAAAAATTCCGTTGTAATGATTATTTGAAAGATTATCCCACTCTCTATCCTGTAGAGTTATTAATGTCTGTAATTTTTTACTTAAAAGAGAGAGCTTTTCCCTTATTTTATTTTTGTTCTTTCTTAAAAAAAATGAATTTTCGAGAATTTCGCCTAACTCGGCTAATACTTTGTCTACTTCAGACTGGGCTTTTTTTCTTTTCTCGACAGATTCCTCAATTACCCTTCTCATCTTCTGATTTATCGTTATCTTTCGAGGATTCTTCACCGTCCTCTTTTCTGAGTGAATTTTTAAAGTTTTTTATCCCGTCGCCGAGTCCTTTACCAAGTTCCGGAAGTTTCTTCCCGCCGAAAAGCAATGCAACTATCAGTACTATTAAAAGAATTTCCCAAATTCCAAGACTTCCAAACATGTTATCTCCTTTTTGTTAATTTTAATTGTTTCCCGTTCTACTGTCAAGGTTGATATCCTTTACCCCTTTCCAGTTTATCCCGGGTGATATATAATTCGGATAATGGATAAGAGCAGTAAAACAGATGAAAAATCGTATCTTCCGGAATGGGCAGTAGAAGGGGAGGAGGATACTTTTGCATCCGTTGTCAAACTGGGAGTAGATAACCCGGGTAAAAAAGGGTTTGATATCAGCCCCGGCAGGAGAGGTGAACCTTCCGTTGACGAATTAACAGAAGGGGTCAGGAAGAACAATAAAACACTTCTGGCAAGAGCGATCACCCTTGTGGAGAGCAACTCTCCCGCCCGTTATTCGAAGGGGAGAGAGATCCTTAAGAATGTAGGTCCGGAGCCGGGGGAATCATTAAGAATTGGTGTTACCGGTCCTCCGGGTGCGGGAAAAAGTACAATAATAGAAGAGATAGGTCTGGAACTTGTCTCACTCGGTCACAAAGTTGCTATCCTTGCTGTCGATCCGTCAAGCATTCTTACGGGGGGGAGCATACTCGGAGATAAGACCCGGATGGAGAGATTGTCCAGGATAGATGAGTGTTTTATAAGGCCCTCTCCCTCAGGCGGGACATTGGGCGGGGTTACCAGAAAGAGCAGAGAGACTATCCTCCTTTGTGAAGCTGCGGGATACGATATTATACTCCTCGAGACTGTAGGTGTTGGGCAGAGTGAAGTTACCGTCAGGTCAATGGTAGATCTTTTTGTTTTGATCCTTAATCCTGGTAGCGGAGACGAACTTCAGGGGATAAAGAGGGGTGTTATGGAGCTTGCGGATCTTATTGTTGTTAATAAGGCCGATGGTGATAATCTGAAAAAAGCAGAAATGACAAGATCTGAATATTCAAATGCAGTCCACTATCTTCTCCCTTCAACTGAAGGGTGGGACAGGGAAGTGATAACGGCTTCCGCAGTTGAATGTAAAGGGATAAAGAAGATAGTTGAAATTGCAGAAAATTTTAGAAGGAATACCATAAAAAGCGGAATATTCAGGTCTAGGAGAAGAGACCAGGCTTTCAGCTGGACGATCTCCCTTGTCGAAAATTTCCTTAAAGAAGATTTTTATTCCAGCAATTCTGTGCGCGAAGTCCTGAGAGAAATAAAAAGGAAGATCATTAACGGAGAGATGCTTCCTACTGAAGGGGCGGAAAAACTGATTAGGTCTTATTTCAAAAGTTGAATAATTCCCGATTTGTTGACATCCCGTGAGTGTTATTATACTATTTAATAAGGGAAAAAATGGATTCTGTAACAATAGTAATAATATTTATAGTTGCACTGATATTTTCAGTAGGATTTCTTCTTGTTGTAATAAGTCTGGTTCCGGCACTGAACCAGTTAAAGTCTCTACTTGCGGATCTTGAAAAAACTTCTTATGAAGCTCGTGAGCTAACTAAGAAGCTTCAGAATGTGAGTGAGAAAGTGGATGATGATCTGGAAAAGATCAATTCGATAATTGATACGACTAAAGAATCGGTTGGTACAGTATCTAATTCAATAAAGTTTCTGAACAAGAATCTGATAAAGCAGGGAGCAGGAATTTTAGCGTTTATCCCTGCAGTGAGAATGGGGTGGAAATTTATGAAAAAAAGGAAAGGAGGAAAGAATGAGTAATGATAATGGTGGAAGTTTTGTAAGTACTTTACTTGGGTTTTTAACCGGAGCTGCACTTGGTGCGGGATTTGCACTTTTGTATGCACCCCAATCGGGAGAGGAAACCAGAAAACAGATAAAAGAAGCAGCAGACAAAGCAGCTGATGAAGTGGTAGACAACTATAAAAAGATAGAAAAAACAGCTCTGAAAAACTATGATAATGCAAAAGTTGCTGTAGATAAAGGAATAGACCAGATGAAGTCTATGGTTGATGATCTAAAAAAGACCATTAAGACCGAAATTAAAGCTGAAGTAAAGAAAGAAACAGCTAAAAAAGCTACGAAATAGCTCTTTTTTCAGAGACTTAAAATGTATATTCTTGAAATAAAAGGAAGAGAAATACTCGATTCCAGAGGGAATCCCACAATTGAAGTTGATCTTCAGCTTGAGTCGGGGATAATCGCAAGAGCGGCAGTCCCATCCGGCGCATCAACAGGGACCCATGAAGCGGTTGAACTTCGTGACGGTGATAAAAGCAGATATTTAGGTAAAGGTGTTCAGCAGGCAGTGAAAAATGTAGAAGATATTATTTATCCCGCACTTGAAGGGATAAATGTTCTTGAACAAAAAAAGATCGATGATATTATGATCTCCCTTGACGGTACTGAAAACAAATCGAAACTCGGGGCGAATTCCATGCTTGCAGTTTCGATGGCGGCAGCAAGAGCGGGAGCGATCTTTTCCGAACTCCCTCTTTACAGGTATCTGGGCGGTGTAGGTTCATATGAACTTCCTGTTCCGATGCTAAACATCCTTAACGGAGGTTCCCATGCTGACAACAGTGTTGATCTGCAGGAGTTCATGGTTATGCCGACCGGAGCCGGAACTTTCAAAGAGGGTCTCAGGATTAGTGCTGAGATATTTCATACTCTGAAAAGTGTTCTAAAAAGTAAAGGTTACAATACCTCCGTAGGTGATGAAGGCGGTTTTGCACCTAACCTGGGGTCAAACGAGGAGGCTCTTACAGTTATCATCGAAGCAGTGGAAAAGGCCGGTTACAAACCGGGTGAAGATGTTCATATTGCTCTTGATCCTGCAGCATCTGAATTTTTTGAGGACGGGAAATATATATTTAAAAAATCCACGGGTGAAACTCTGAGTTCTTCAGATATGGTCGACTTCTATTCCGGCCTAGTAGATAAATACCCGATAATTTCAATAGAGGACGGTCTGGCTGAGGATGACTGGGACGGCTGGAAACTTATGACCGAAAAACTCGGCAAGAAGATCCAACTGGTCGGGGATGACCTGTTTGTTACCAATCCCAAAAGGTTGAAAAGAGGTATTGATGAAGGGATAACTAATTCAATATTGATCAAATTGAATCAGATAGGGACGGTTAGTGAAACGATTGAGACAGTTAAAATGGCTCAGAGGAGCGGTTTTACTGCTGTTGTATCACACAGGTCTGGTGAGACAGAGGATACTTTTATTGCAGATCTCGCGGTAGGTTTATCTACGGGCCAGATAAAAACCGGGTCCACTTCCAGAAGTGAAAGGATAGCCAAGTACAACCAGCTTCTCAGGATAGAGGAAGAACTCGGAGATTCAGCACTTTATAAAGGAATAAACACTTTTTACAATTTGAAATAACGAGGTTCTGATTTAGTTTTTTTAAAGTAAAATTCCAGGTAATGTTTTTTATTCTCAAATTTTCTTAAAAAATGCTTGACAAACAGAGAATATCATTTTAAATATTATATAATTTTTAAAAAGTGAGTGAAGGAGTATTTTATGGAACAACTCGAGATCATTTCCTGGAAGATCCTCGATGCGATCAGAACTTCAGCTTCGAAAACCTTTGAGGTGATCGGAGATATTGATACAAATGAGCACATGTCTGTTTTTTGCCAGGTCGATGATGATTATATTGAACTTTACTATAGTGAAGTTGAATCGAGTTACATCAGACATTTTGACGACGAAGACGAGTTTTTTAATGCAATAGAAGACAGAAAAGGAGATTTCGGAGAAGAGGAATTCGGATCACTTGAATATTTCTCAGATGATGATGAGTTCGGTGATGAAAATTCATCTGAGAATTTTGACGGATATAATATCAAAGAAGACGGTGATGAGGACGATTTTTAGTCCCTTAACGTTTATTCAGGAGTTTCCCTTTATTTTATGAAATTTTTCAGAAAGCGGGCTACTCATCCGGTTATGGATGGTGAGAATCCGGACCAGAGGAAAAAATTTGCCGCATATTCCACACTCGGGATCATGTTCCCTGCTTCCATTGCTGTCGGACTGTTTCTTGGAGTATTTCTGGATGACCTGCTTGGGACCGCTCCGGTACTGACAATTATTCTGACCCTTTACGGTATGGCAGCAGGATTTTATAATTTTTATAAAGTTATAAATAAATATGAAAAGCGAAAATAGCAGTGCGATGATAATCAGAGTTTTCAAAAGGGCTCTTTTCCTTTCTGTTGTAATTATTTTAACAATATTTGTTTTTACAAAAAGCCCTCTTTATTGTATAATGTTCCTTGTCGGAAGCGGAGTCAGTTTCCTTGGATATTACCTGATGATCAGGGTTGTAGACAGAATCATCGGGAAAAAGAAAGGGAAAGGGTTGTTCATCCTGACAGGATTCGGAAAAATGGCCCTTATCTCATTGATATTTATTTTTATTTCCAGGTATTCTGAAGCAGCTGTACTTTTTTATCTGCTCGGCTTATCGGTGATAATATTTTCCATTATCGGCGAAGGGAGCCGTCAGTTATTCAGGAGTTTTAAGGATGGAACATAAATTAATAATAGTTGAGTTCATTAACTGGATCCTCAGGAAAATATTGGGATTTTTCGGGGTCCATTTCGAACATGGTGCTGAAGTAATTCCATCTCATATAGTACTTGCTGTTATTGCGACTCTGATCATAATAATTTTCTTTAAACTTACTGTTAAAAACCTGTCTGTTTTTCCGGGGAAAATGCAGAATTTCCTGGAAATGCTATATTCCGCTTTCCGTGGAATGATCGATGATTCAATGGGTCAGGAAGGGAGAAAGTTTCTCCCGGTGATAGCAACAATGGGTATTTTCATTGCTGTCTCAAATCTCATGGGCCTTCTTCCCGAACTTGGCTCACCGACTGCCAACCTGAATGTGACGGTAGGGTGTGCATTTTTTGTTTTTGTCTATTACCATTACCAGGGAATAAGGAAGCATGGAATAATCGGATATTTAAAAACTTTTATGGGACCTATATGGTGGCTTGCAATTCTATTTGTTCCTATTGAGATAATTTCCCATTTCTCAAGACCTTTATCACTTTCCATCAGGCTTTATGGTAATATATTCGGAGAAGATATGGTTATTATTATTATTGCTTCTCTGGTACCGTTCATAGCCCCTCTCCCTATCATGGGACTTGCTGTAATAACTTCACTTCTTCAGGCATACATCTTTGTCATGTTGACAACGATATATCTTGCGGGAGCCATGGAATCAGAACATTAATCTAAAGGAGATATATAAAATGGCAAAAAAATTAATGTTGACAATCTTTGTTCTACTGGCATTGTCAGTAACAGTTTCAGCAGAGGGAGACGTGGTTAGTAATGTTACTGATGCGACTCCACTTTTTCTCTGGTCGATAATCATAGGTGTAATCGGTCTGACCCTTGCATCTATCGGTGGTGCTTATGCACAGTCTAAAGCTCTCAGCACTTCAGTTGAGAATATCGGAAGAAACCCGGCTGCTGCAGATTCTATCAGAGGTGTACTTATTCTCGGTCTGGTTCTTATTGAATCACTGGTAATTTATGTACTTCTTATCGATCTGATCATCTTCTTCGTTAAGTGGGGTAAGTACACTTTTTAGGAGATAATTAAGCGCAAGATTAATGGGAGGGACTTGTGCCCTCCCATTTTTTTTATTATGAAAAAAATTTCTTTTAAAGAATTAAAGATCCTCCAGGGCCTCAGGACTGCATATACTGAACTTATAAAGGAAAATGTTTTTGACAAGGCAAGTGTCCTTGCGTATTACTCGATTATTTCCACGCTATTTCTTTTAACTTTTTTTTCTTTTATATTTTCAAAGGTATTAGGGCATCCGGATATTTCCATTAAGGGAGTGTATCCTTTTTCTCCGGAGTTTTTTAATTCAATTTCACCAAATTTTTTAATAAAAGCCAATGAAATTTCGTCAAATATGAAAAATTTCGGAATCTTAGGTATAGTTATATCGTTTTTTCTGGCAGTTCTTATCTTTAAGAAAGTGGTTCAATATGTTAATGAGATGTTTCATATCAACCTGTTTGTTGAAAACAAGAACAGAGCTTTCTGGGTCAGGAGAGTGAGCGAGATCGCATTATTGTTCATTGTAGGACTGCTCGCTGTCGGATCCTTCATTCTGACAGGTTTTATTACAACGGTTACGTCTCTGTTCAATAAAAGTCCGGTAGCAAAGTATATAAATCCGGAATCAATAGAAGCATTAAATACCTTCGCTGTAAAATTTGTTGCTCCGTTCACAATTACATTCCTGATATTTTTCTTTCTCTTTAAATGGATACCGGAAAAAAAGGTATGTATTAAAGGGGCTTTCATCTCTGCACTGATCTCAGCTTTGCTATGGGAAGTAACCAAAAGGGTATATACTTATTATCTTGTTAGAGTATCCATAGTGGGGAAATTGGGTGGCCCGATTGTCGCCATCATTCTGTTCGGTTTCTGGATGGAGTTCTCAATGGGGATAATGCTCTTCGGTGCTAAACTGACCTCAATTTTTGACAGGGAGAGAGATGAAAGACTTAAAAGAGCTAAGTAATCTTGTTAATGGAAAACTTAAAGGTGATCCCGGCTTTAAGATCAGAATAGTAAATTCACTCGATAATGCAGGTCCTGATGAGATTGCAATTGCCGTAAAATCAGGAATGGTTACGGAAAAGATCAATGCGGGGGCACTTGTTGTAACTGAATCTAGCGGGATCGAGTACAAGAACCTTATATATGTCGATGACCCTTTTATAGCCCTTTCTATACTTATCACCCACTTTTTCCCTGCTCAACGATTCAATGAAGGGATCGGTAAAAATGTAAGTATTTCAGAATCCTCTACCATTGGTGAAGGTTCTTCCGTTGGAGATCACACTTATGTGGGCGAGAATGTAGATATTGGAAAAAATTGTGAGATACATTCGGGTGTTAAGATATATAATAATGTCAGGATCGGAGATAACGCTTTAATATACTCAAATGTTGTTATCCGGGAGGATGTTGTTATCGGTGAGGGTGTTGTTATCCAGCCAGGTGCGGTTATCGGTTCAGACGGCTTCGGATTCGCCAGGGACAGGGCGGGTAAGCCGTTGAAGATACCTCAGAGGGGTAATGTTGTAATAGGTAATAATTGTGAGATAGGTGCGAATGTCTGTATTGACAGATCGACCCTCGACACAACATATATTGCCGATTCGGTCAAAATTGACAATCTGGTTCAGATAGGACATAATGTGAAAGTTGGAGAAAGCACTTCGATCTCGGCCCAGAGCGGTATTTCAGGCTCTACTGAGGTCGGGAAGAATGTAATAATGGCAGGACAGGTCGGACTTGCCGACCACATTAAAATAGGTGACGGTGTCATGATAGCTGCAAAGGCGGGAATATCCGGAAATGTTAAAGATAAAAGCATTGTTGCCGGAATTCCCCAGCAGGATCTGATGTCATGGAAAAGGAGTCAGGTTATTCTTAGAAATATTGAAAAATATATTGAAAGGATAAAAGTCCTTGAAGATAAAATTGGAAAAACGGAGGAGAAATGAAAAGTATATTTATTTCATTAATTATTGTGGTAGTGGCAATGACAGTGTATGCCGGCCCGGAGATAACTTTCGAGAAACAGAAAATTGATTTCGGTGAGATCAACAGCGGCAAGGTTGTGGACCTTGAATATACGTTTGAGAATACCGGTGATGAAACGCTTATAATAAAAAATATCAACACTTCCTGCGGATGCACCTATACAAGATTGGAGAAGAAAGAATATGAACCGGGTGAAAAAGGAATGATCCCCGTAAAATTCTTTTCAAAAGGATATCGGGGAAAGGTAATTAAGACTGTTACTGTAGTATCTAATGACAAAGCAAATCCATATCTCAGATTATCGCTTTCCGGCCTTATAAAACTGAAAGATTTCTCTGTTGCAGAAGTTGATAAAGATGTATTGGACTTCGGTGAAGTAAAACTAAATGAGACACCTTCAAAAGAGGTTGTAATTAAGAATACCGGAAATATAGATCTCAGGATACTTGAGAGTGACACACAGCCCTGAAGTATCTACGGTTTTTAATAAAAGATAATAAAATCCGGTGAAACCGGTCTGCTTACAATAACATTCAATCCTCTTCAGGTCTGGGCAGTTCTCTACATTTCTCAGAGTAAGAACGAATGCATTCAAGAGCCCTCTGCTGATAATAAGACTGAAAACAGATATTAAAGAAGAGGCGGCAGAATAATCTCTCCGGAAAAAGGAGGCATTCTGAATGGTTAAGGACAGAAAAGAGAAGGAAGAAAAGTACGAGAGAAGATCAAATCGGCTGTTTGCATGGAGTGATCTTCTTAGGTCTGTTTCCAAGGTACTCTGGATACTGGTCGTCCTGATTCTCATTGCAGGACTGGGTAAGATGTTTCTGTTCAAATCATCAAAAGGTAATACTGTCAAACCCCCTCTGGAAAAACCTGTTGTTCTTGAGATAGATTGGGAAGGAGTAAATAATGATGTCAGGGAAATTCTGAAGGAGAGCAGGAGACGATCGGAAAAACTTGCTGATTCAAAACTTACAGGCTGGACAACTGAATTGATGAAACGTGTCGATTCTGATTTTATGGAGTGGTATTTCAGTTACTGGACCCAGCAGAGCATAGGGATAAAAGGGCTGCTGGCTCAGATCTGGCATTGGGTGGACAGTGACAGTCCGTCAGCGGCAGAGAAAATAACTGAAGAGGTGCAGCAGGAATTTTCAAACAGGGTCCTCCGCCCGAAGATAGCTCAGCTTGAACTGGAAAGGATGATAAGTGAAATAATGAATGATTATTCAACATTCCTTTCATCCAAGCTTGAAAGTATCCCTGCAAAGTATAAGATCAGAGACGTAGACTGGGACAGATTTCTGAAAGATATTGCAGTTATAACATCCAATGTTCAGGGTGACAGGCAGGTATCGCTCACTCTTAAAACACTTGTCGGAGCAGGGGCAGGAGGCGCTCTTGTACTCTTCAGGTCCCTGAAGCCGGTGTTTACAAAAATAGGGACAAAAATATCTGCAAAATTATCACTAAAGCTGCTGCCGGAGTAGCAACAAAGACAGGCGGCAAAGTAGCAATGCGGACCGGCGGGAAATTCGTCGGTACCATTATAGCTGTGGGCATCATAATATGGGATGTATGGGATCACTATAATACAAAAAAGAAGGCAATGCCGGTTCTTAGAACAAATATTAAGGATTATTTCAGAGAATTGAAAATGTCGATCCTTTTCGATCCCGAATACGGTGTAATGACAATTATTTATGGGATGGAAAAAAATATTGCAGAATCGATAAGGAAGTGATAAAAGATCACACAGCCGGATCCGGTCACAGATGAGTAAAGGCCAGACTGAAGTAGTAGAAAGCAGTGTTCTTCATATTTTAAGGATTAAACCGGGTAATATCAAAGAGTATTCATATCGAGAAAGAAACGGTTCTATAAAAAGAGATTCAGATAAAGAGCATATCCTTGAATCCCATGAGTTCACGGGAAGGAATGAATTAATCAGATCTCTCCCTGAGGATCTGAAAAAGAAATTTTTCCCTGCTGATGAAAGAGGTTTTTTATCTTCCCCGGCTTCATATTCAAAAACCGGAATGCAGTTGTCCGCATCCCTCAATAAAGTATACGGAATGGAATGGGAGATCATATTTAAGATATTATCTAAAAGAAAGTTTATAAAATCAAAAATAGAATCAAAAGGCTTTGCAAAGTTCTCTCACCATTCTGTCCTTATCAGGTTCAGGAAACATGGAATGGAAAAATTTTATTGAGATCGGAGAAGGGAATACAGATGGGTCACATCACAATATTTCCGGGCTTCTGAACAGGTTTGATGATATTATGGGATGCAATAATGGATCGTCGGTGAGCAGACTCCCTGAAGGTGTGCCTTTGATCCTAAGTCCGGGAGAAGGGGGGATAATATTCCATGAGATATTGGGTCATTCTCTTGAAACAGATCATATTCTAAAAAAATTGTCACCCTTCAATTCTTCAGATATCGGCAGGAAAGTTGTGTCAGGGAACGTCACACTTTCCACATTCAGAGAAGGTGATCCTTTTTTGGAAATGTCGGCTTCGATGATGAAGGGTATCTTCGAAGCAGGTCAGTTCTTATAGACAGGGGGGTTTTAAGACACTTCATTTCAGACACCTCTTGTTCAGAAAGATTAGGAATAGGAGACAGGGGCAGTTCGAGAATGGAAGATTTTTCTATGAGGCCGATGCCCCGGATGTTCTCCATATATCTTGAGAACGGAAAGTATTCCCAAAAGGAATTGATGAGTTCCACTGAAAAGGGTGTTTTTGCCAGGGAATTTGGAGACGGTAAAGTATTGTTCCATAAAAACAGGTTCTATTTTAACATCCCTTCCGCATACATGATCAGGAAAGGGAAGGTCGGTGAGCCGCTGGGAAGTATTGTAGTCAGCGGTAAAGTTGATGAGGTGTTTAATTCGGTGGAGATGATCGGAGATGATTTCAGCCTGGACAGAGGTATCAGTTATTGCTACAAAGATGGACAAACCCTGAATGTCAGAGTAGGGCAGCCTTCAGTTAAGATTAATAAGCTGAAATTTTCAAGGGGACTGAATGATATCTGACATAGTGAGGGCGGGAATATCCAGAGGGTTTTCTTCTGTTGAGGTCTCTGACGAGAGGAAGAATAAAGGGTGAGTATTTAAGAGAGGGCGGAAGAGTTTCTCTCCAGAACTCCAAACTCCATGAGGTTTATTGCCGAGCAATGCTTGAATATGGTGATCCGGTGACATTTGCACTATCCGGGTCGGATAAGAGATCTGTATCCAATGCATTTTCACAAATATCCCGTTCATTCTCATCATCGGGAAAAGAAAATTTCCGAAAATTGATCCCGAAAAAAGCTGAAAAAGTAAAAGTTGAAATATATGATCCTTCATTTGATGAGAGAGGTGAGGGTGATTTCAGGGAATTATCGGACAAATTGGATGAGACTGTTCTGAATTTCCCCGGACTTAAGATAAACAAAGCTGTTTTTACCAAACTTAACAGGAAATTTCAATTGATGAATTCGTCGGGTTTTAACGCAAAATACAGGAAGACGATCTTTTCTGTTACTCTGAACATGGGGCTGAATGGCGGTTCTCTGGATCTCAGTGAGAGCAGAGTTTTCTTTAAAGACCTTGAGCCTTTTAAACTGGTGTCAAGAGGGTATACTCTTCTCGATTCTCTTACCGATAATATTCCTGTCTTAAAGAAGTTTAATGATCTTATTCTTTCTCCTGAATCTTCTTCGGTAATATTAAAAATATTTTCAAAATTTTTTCTTCCTGTAAATAATCAGAAGGCCGGGAAAGTAACATATCCTTCTGTTCTGAATATTGTTGATGAACCTTATCTGAGTTTTGGCTCGGGATCTGTCCCTTTTGATGATGAAGGAGTTCAGAACGGGATGACTAATATTATAAAAAAGGGTGTATTCAACTCATCTGTATCAGATTTGAGGAATTCCCAAATTTATAAAATGAAGCCGACCGGAAATGGATTCCGGAGAGGCGGAGATCATCCTGTACCTGGATTTACAAACCTTTATATCAAGCCGTCAGTGATCAGTGTAAGTAATATCCTGAAAGATATTCCCGAAACAATTCTGATCTCTCTTATAAAACTGATTTCATCTTCGAACGGTACTTTTCTGTTTTCTGCATATGGGTACAATTACAGGGAAGGTGAAAGAGCAGAGCCTGTTCACTTCTTTATCAATACAACTTTTCAGGACTTCTTTCTGAATGTAGTTAAGATCTCAAAGGAGATCAGGTTCTTTTATTCCGGATTTAATACAGGATCGCCTTATATTCTCGTAAAGGGGAAAAGACCGGGGATAAGATAGTCAGGATTTGAACTCTACCTGAATAGTTTGGCAGCTTTTGAAAATTCAAGTTCAGCTTCAGCTACAAGCCCGGTGATTATTTCTCTTACACTCTTAACTTCATTTATCAATCCTACACTCTGTCCGGCCATTAGCGAGCCGGACTTTATATCACCATCGACAACTGCTTTTCTCAGGGCCCCCATCCAATATCCTTCAACTTCATACTGGGCATCGATCCTGGATATTTTGTCCTGTTTCAGTTTTTCCAAAAGTTTCAGCTGTAGTTTTCCGAAATTATCCATTCCCTGATTCTTAAGTGCCCTGACAGCCACAACAGGGAGGGAAGAATCGTATTGGGGAGTGGACATAGCTTCACGGGACCGTGCTTTCATATATCTCTCTTTGAACACGGGGTGTGCAGGACTCTCCTCTGACATAGCAAAAATAGTACCCATCTGAACACCTGATGCTCCCATCATAAAGAGATGACTCATCATTTTTCCTGTTGCTATCCCTCCGGCAACGAATATCGGGATATCTGGGAAATTGAATAATACCTGCTGAATAAGGACTATTGTAGAAACGTGTCCGATGTGTCCTCCCGCTTCAGATCCCTCAAGGATCAAAGCGTCTGTTCCGTAATCTATCATCCTCTGGGCGATCGATTCGGTTGAAGCAAAACATGTTACTTTAGCCCCAGAATCTTTTGCTGTATTTATTTCGCTCTTTCTGGGGAAACTGCCGGCAAAAACTATATGATCGACCCCGAGATCTATTGAGGCCTGAAGGTGGTCCATGTAATTCGGCGCGATTGTGATCAGATTTGCAGCAAAATTTGCCTTCATGTCTTTAAGCCTGACTATCTCTTCCTTGAAGAGATCAGTAGGCATATTCCCTGCAGCCAGCACTCCGAACCCGCCTGCATCACTTACTGCTTTTACAAGTCTTGAATCACTTATCCAGGTCATTGCGCCCGATATAACTGGATATTCAACCCCAAGAAATTCCTGCCCCTGTTTCCAGTATTTTGTAGAGGATAATGTTTTCATAGTTATATTTTAACAAATCCGGTCACATTTGGCAAAATTGAAACATTTTGGGGACGGTTCCTTTTTTGTTCCTTTTTTATTCTTAAAATGTTTTTTAAAAAAAAGGAACAAAAAAGGAACCGTCCCCAAGTGTTGCTTATTGATAATAATTATAAGGTGTGATAAAAAATCTGATGGTAAAAAAATCCGGATCATTTTTAATTTTGACTTTTCTTTTTATTATCCCGATGGTCTCTTACTCATCTGATGTAGAATTTCCGCTTGTGCAGTCATTTTCATATTTCCCCCTATGTGAAGAATGAGATGCTAAGAAACAGGGAGGAACAGTTTATAGTTGATATCGGATATTCGAATACTTATATGTTCAATTATGAGAGGGATGTTGTTAACGATTTTGATACAATTACCGCTACGATCGGATACAGGAGATTTATATCGCGAAACCTCATTGCCGAGTTCTATTTGAGAGCCGGAGTAATGTATGGCGGGATCATGGATAAACTGATAGAAAATTTTCACGGAATAATAGGAAACGGGGAGGACGGAAGGAGTGAGTTCCCGAGAAATACTGTTCACTTCAAATATAAAGATGTGTTTAACTATAATAGTTCTCAGGCATTGACCGGCCCCTTTATTGCCGGAATTCTGACTAAATTGTATGACGGTGAAAGGATAGATATAAATTTCAGAACGTCGATCGGTATTCCTCTTCAAAGCAAAACAGGGCTGAGTTCAGGAAAACCGTTTCTTACAACAGGGGTAATATTTTTATACAGGAAGAACCGGTTGGCTTTAGATATGTCTCTTTACGGCTCATTCTTTAAGGTTCCGGCCTGGGCTGAGACTGAAAATGTGAGAAGCAGAATGTTCTTCTTTAATTTGCATGCGGCATATAAAAGAATATTCGGCGGATTTCTGTTCCGGTCAACACCCTTCAGACAAGGGGATGTTTCAAATCCGGCATACCAGATCTATATGGGATACAGGATAAATGAACATGTCAGTATTTCCATGTATGAAGAGATACCACCAATGGATACAGTTACTGATGTGACATTCAGACTGCTTTTTGAATTCTGACACCGGTACTTTATATAGAATTAAACCAGATAATTGTCGCTTTTATAAAAGGTATTATTGCTGTTTCGTGGTCCTTTTTTTTCAGGGAGATATATTCTGTACTACCTGATCCGGCTTGAATAAAAGCGGAATATGCGGCCTCTGAATTAAATGGAGGGACAGTTTCATCCCATGATCCGTGATACAGTCTTGTGGGAACTGCAGGAGCCCAGTTATTGTAAAGGTCGTTTTCTATAAATGCAGCTTTAAGCTGCTCTTCCCCGCTCCCCCTGAAATTACTCAGAAATTGATTAGTGAAGAGTTTTATGGTTTTTGTTGTTAGCCTGTTATTGATCTCACCCTGAGTAAGATCTCCATTGAGGATCCCACTCGCGATTTGACCGTAATACGGTTCCTGAAATATCTCAGAAAGATCTCTTCCCCAGCCGTAATACTCGTTGTATGCTGCAATTAGAAATGCGATATATCCAGGAGAAATAAGTGTATTCTCGCCTGCCATCCGCTTAACAGTTTCGGAGATGTGGTAAGCTCCAGCTCCGAGTGATGAAGCAGTAACAGGAAATTCAGATGAATAATTAAGGCTGATATCCCTCTGAACTGCCATGGCGGCGTATCCTCCTTCTGAATATCCTGTGATAAAATATTTACCATTCATCTCTTTCCCAAGTTTTACACAAAGTTCTTTTACTGCCCTAAGCATATCAAGAGATGCAGTAGCAGTAGGGCTAAAAAGATGATAAGGGTGAAGTTTGTCAGTTGAATCGCCATAACCGATAAGATCTGGTGCAGCACAGATGAACCCGGTAGAACTGAAGACCATATTAAGGGCTGTCTCCGCCTCCATATCAAATCCGCCGCTATAATTCGATGGAGCCCGGCTGTCTTTAAATATGGTTCCATGATGATAACTGAGGACAGGCATAGGTTCGGAAGTTTCGGGGATCGTAACGGCTCCTGATGCAATGATCTCCGAGCCTTTATAGTTTGTCCTGTAAGTAATTTCGTATACTTTTACCGGATGTGTTGTCAGCTGCTGGATAAGATTGTCATTAAAATCCGTGACATTCAGGCTGTTTATTATCTGATCTATCAGTTCTACAGTGACCGTAACATTTGTCAGAGTTCTATATGATTTGAGAATCTCCTGTTCTCCTGATTCTTCAACCGTACAGTTTACAAGAGAAATCATTAAAATAAATATTGTTGTTTTTATTATGTTTTTATACATTTAACTCCATACTCCCGCTATTTCAGCATTGCAATTAGTGCACTTTCCGCCAGAAATATTTTTAATTTCTGTAAAATAACCTCTCCTTTTTATTAGAATTTCTCCGCATTCACTGCACCTGGTATTACCCCATTTACCTGAGTCGAAATTCCCTCCGTAAACAAATTTTATTCCTCCAGCTTCTGCTTTCTCAAGGACTTCTTCTATATGCTGTGTATCTGTAGCATTTCTGTTTTGTTCTCTGAAATGGGGGAAAAATCTTGAAATGTGCCAGGGTATTTCAGAACTGGTGTCTGCTATGAATGATATTATTTCGTCAATTTCTTCGTCAGATGAGTTAAGTCCCGGGATTAGAAGGGTTGTTAATTCAAGCCAGCAGTCCGAGTTGTTCAGTGTTCTTATTGTATCGAGAACCGGAGCAAGTCTCCCTCCGCAATTTTGCAGATAGAAATCATTTGAGAATGATTTAAGATCGATATTGGCCCCGTCCATGAATGGGATTATCCTTTCGAGCGGTTCACTGGAAATATATCCATTGCTGACCATTACATTCTTAATTCCTGATGCCTTTGCCGCTTTAGCTGTTTCGTACATAAGTTCATAGAAAATTGTAGGCTCTGTGTAAGTATAAGAAATAGAAGATGCGCCAGCCCTATTTGCTGCGTCGATTATTTCTTCAGGTTTAATTTTTTCGCCTGCAATTTCTGATAGGTCATCCACCATGGATATTGAATGATTCTGGCAGAACCGACATTTAAAATTACATCCCATAGCTGCAATTGATAGTGACTCACTTCCGGGTAGAAAATGGTAAAGGGGCTTTTTCTCTATCGGGTCTGAATGTATTGCTGCAACTTTGTCTGAATTGAGGGAGAACAATTCACCCCCCAGGTTTTTTCTGACACCGCATATCCCAGTTTGTCCCTCTTTTAACCTGCATGAATGGGGGCATAAACCACAAACGATCCTGCCGTCAGATGACGGCCCGCTGAACATTGCCTGGACCATTTTCTTCAGATAACTTCTTTTAATTTCTCCTCAATAAGTGACGGTGGAACAGATCCTGTGATCTGTGATCTTACACTTCCGTCCTTAATAAAGAGAATGGTCGGTAATCCCCTTACGAAATATTTTGATGATACCATAGGGCTCTCATCTACATTCACTTTTAAAATCTTCACTGATGTGCTGTATTGCGTAGCAATTTTTTCCAGGCCTGGTTCGATCTGCTTACACGGCATACAGGTCGGTGACCAGAAATCGACGATATATGTGCCCGGTTCATCGATAAAATTACTAAATGTCAGGTCATTTGCTGGAACTAATTGACTCATTTACTTCTCCTTTATTAATTGTCTGTAAATTTTTAGATACTCTTTGCCCGGTTTATTCCAGGAAAAGTCCTTTCCCATACCCCTCCTGGCTGTTTTTTCCCAGTCGGACGGAAGTTTAAAAAGTTCTGCTGCTTCCAGTAGTGTAGATGAGAGTGCAGCACTTGTTTTTTCTCCCAGCTTGAAACCGGTCCCTTCTCTCCCGTGGATGATATCGACGGTATCGTCAAGTCCTCCTGTCGAAGTTACAACAGGGATTGTACCGTAACGGAGTGCATACAATTGTGACAGGCCGCAGGGTTCATATAGAGATGGCATTACGAAGATATCACCGGCAGCATAGAGTTTGTGAGATAGTTCTTCATCGAACTTTTTAAAGAAAATCAGTCCTTTATTTTTCCGGGACATTTTTTCGAGTTCTGTTTCAAACTTTTTTTCACCGGTCCCGAGAATAATAAAATTTATATCTTTCCCTTTCAGATCATTTATGCTCTTTAATAGGAGTTCTATCCCTTTCTGAGAAGCAAGCCTTGTTACAGCTACTGCAAGCGGGATCTCTTTTTTGAAAGGGATATCAAATTCACTGAAAAGCCCGGTTTTATTTTTTATTTTTTTTGAAAAAGTTTCTGCAGAATATTTTTGATAAATAAGAGGGTCCTTTTCGGGATCCCATATATTGTAGTCCGCACCGTTAAGGATACCTGACAATTTTTCAGAATGGTGGGACAGGACTCCGTCGAGACCTGCTCCGAATTCCACTGTTTTAATTTCTTCTGAATAATTCGGGCTTACAGTAATAACTTTGTCGCTATGCACTATCCCCCCTTT
The DNA here is from genome assembly GCA_942492175.1 of uncultured bacterium. Classification (GTDB taxonomy): domain Bacteria; phylum Acidobacteriota; class Aminicenantia; order UBA2199; family UBA2199; genus UBA647. Next base: position 243,250 of record CALODR010000005.1, on the reverse strand, counting down.
CAGGGAATTTAGCTTTCCGAAAAACTCAAAGGATTCAGGTGTAAAATAGTATCCGGGTAGGGATGTGTTTTTAAAGTAGTGGTGCTCAAATATCCCCTGATATCCGAGATTGTGAATTGTCAGGACTAAAGATGATTTTTTCAGTACTTGTGATCTGTTTTCCTTTATCAATGCGGGGAGGAGTGAGGTTTGCCAGTCATTCAGATGAATAATATCATATCCTTTTCCCTCTTCAATAATAAACTGGATTACACTGTTCTGAAAAAACAGGTATCTGAAAAAATTGTCATGGTACTCTCTTTCGTTACTGCCATAAATGAATTTACGTGCAAAGAAAAGATCGTTTGATATCAGCAGTGCTCTGAAATTTTTCTTTTTTTGACCCTCATAAATTGTACAATTCAATTCATCACTTGATACTCCGACCTTTAATTCGCATACTTTTTTCAGTTTTGAGTTATCGTGGAAGGAATTTTTATAGAGCGGGGTGATCAATGTTACATCTGCCGATGCCGATAATTTTTCAGGGAGTGCTGCCGCCACATCAGCAAGGCCGCCGCTTTTGGAATATGGTACGGCTTCAGGTGAAACGAACAGAATCCTCATCAATTCTCCCTTTAACTTATCTCACAAGTATTCTATTTTCAAGAATTGATAAAGTCAAGATTTTTTTAAAATTTTTTTTTAAAAAAACACAATATATGGGGGGTTGTGTTTTTATGTCTCCTATCTGTAGTGATAATCAGAAAAATTCTGAAATTTCGGGATTTAACTTCTGCTCTATAATTTAAGTAAAATATTTATTGAAAAAAGATAAAAAATTAAAGAAATTTCAGATTTTATTTAAAAAATTTTCATTAAATACTATTATATATATTAAGGTGTAGAATGGATACAAGAAAAGAAGACAGACTTTATGGGATTAAAGACCTGATAATCATGGATGAAGGAAAGGAATTTAACGCTATACTTACAAGTATCTCTAAAACAGGTGTATCTGTTATTGTAGATAATGTTTTCCCGACCTACAAAGAGATTGATATCAAAATCGCCATTAATGACGGCCATATAACTTTGAAAGGTTCTATTCGCTGGATCAATGATCACAAAGGTGAAGCCGGCGCCAACCTTAAAGAGGTCGGCATTCTGTTTCTGGATCCGCCTCCTGAATATATTGAATATCTGAATAAATTACAGAAAGTCTAGAGAATCTTCAAACCTTTTCTTCAACAATTTTTTCCGATTTAAATGTTCCGGGGTTTGTACTATAATAGCTGCTTCCGGAGAAAAAAATGCAGATGAGAAATGAATGTGCTGTTTGTATATTGAATCAGATAATCAGAGTAACTGAATATTTAGGCCTGGATAAAGACAAATCGGATATGATTTTTAAAGAGGCCATAAAAAAAACACTTGAAACAGGCTATTCCGGAATGACCCCTCCCATGTATTCAGGGGAGATATACGCTGCTGTTTCACGACTTACAGGGCACAACGATCCTTATAAAAAACTCAGGAAGGAAGAGAATGATCTGATACTTGACAATATCCATTTGTTCAGGCGCAGGATATCCGGCTCAGATGATCCATTGTTCACTTCTCTTTTTTATTCTCTGCTTGGTAACATAATTGATTATGGGGGGGTTGAGATATTTGATACAGATCAGCTGTTCAGTGATATCAGCGGAATTGAGATTACCATTAATGATTATGATAAATTAAAAAAACAATTGGATAGGGCTGGTAATATTCTGATAATTTCCGATAATGCGGGCGAAGCTGTATTTGATATGCTGTTAATGGAGCAGCTGAAACTGGAATTCCCGGAGTTAAAGATCATATATGGGGTAAGGTCGGCTCCTGCGATCAATGATATTATTAAAGAAGATGCGGAATATATTGGAATAGGGAAGTATGCTGAGATAGTTGAGACAGGATCAACATACGCCGGGACCGTGATCGATCATTCAGATCCGGATTTTGTCGAGATCTATAAAAATGCCGATATCGTAATTTCAAAAGGGCAGGGAAATTTTGAAACGCTGGAAACAGAAATAGATAAGGATATTTTTTTTATTTTTAAAGTTAAATGCAGAATAGTTGCCGGGCATACCCGGCTGCCGGTTAATTCCCTTGTAATGGGATACCTCAATTCCTTCGGATAATGATTAAAAATCAAGTAAATTTACTGTAAGAAGCAGTTTTATACAAAAAAAAATAGTGTTATTATTTAGAAATTGAGATATTTGCCGGAAACATTTATTTAACTTTTATGGAGGAAGTATGATATCAAAAAAAAGTAGATATTCTATGACAGCTTTTCTTGCTGTATTGATGGTTCTTGCAGGATTTGGGATGAATATGGAACTGAAAGGTGAAGTGACAGGTGTTAAACTCACAGTGTCACCTTCAAACTATACAGGTCCCTGCCCGAAATTATTTAAATTTACCGGTAGAATAATGGTTAAAAAAGATAAAGTGAGTGTCTACAGATATAGATGGATCAGAAGTGATGGCTCTTATGGCCCGGTCAAAGGGGGCAGTATTGTAAGAGACAGTTCTGTAATTGTTACATCTGAATGGCTTTACGGGGGTAATGGTAATACGTATAGAAATCAATGGAAGCAAATTCAAATTCTCCCCAATCATTATAAAATAGATGCCATGCACAATTATATAAAACCTCTAATGTCATCGAATAAGGCATTTTTTACTTTAAATTGCAGACAGCCGGAGGTTAAGAATCCTGAGAGGGAAAATCTTACTATAAATAATGCATTTACCAGAGTGAGGCTTCCTGTCTGGGAGATCAGCGGCCGTATTTCGCCAAAGCACGAGGGGTGTAATAGTTGTCTTGAGGGGCGTAAGATCAGGATCATTCTGAGAAAAGCAGCTCAGGACGGAAATCCTGCAACGGTGACCCGCCATGTTTATACGCTGGATGGAAACAGCAGTTATAATTATAAGTTCAGATCGCCTTTTATCACAGCCGGAACTTATACAATAATTGTTGAGAAAGGGCCTGTTGCTCAGAGCAGTCATAGCAATAACCTTAATATCTGTTTTACTGGTGCTGATCCCATAAGGAAGACGGTTACATTGACATCATCAAATAAAAAAGCATTGAACCAGGATTTTAAGATCGACTATACCATTTTATGGGGAGGCGGTCAGCCGCTCTGCTGGTAATAATCGGGCAGTTAATCCGAGTTATCAAAAATTGTATATTTCTGTCAGTTCTTGTCTGAGATATTAAGTATCTTACCGTTCATGATTACTTTGTATACCGGAATCTTCAATAATGCTTTTTTATCTTTCTTGCATAATTCTTCAATATCTCCGTCAAAAACAGTAATGTCTGCGATTTTGAGCGATTCGATCGATCCGATCATTTTTTCATTAAAAGATGCGTATGCTGACCCCAGGGTATAGTATTTCACGGCATCGGCAATAGTGATCTGCTCTTCGGGGAACCACCCCTCTTCCGGAAGTCCATTCTCAATATTCTTCCTTTCTACCGATGAATATAGGCCTCTTCTCGGGTCAAGCGGTTCTACCGGCCAGTCTGTTCCGAATCCAAGTATTATCCCTTTCTGCTTGAAAGAGTTCCAGCGATATCCCTGCTTTGCCCTCTCCCTTCCGACCCGCTCTTCAACAACAAGGAGATCTGTAGTGCAATGGGTGGGCTGCATCGACGGGACCATTTTCAGTTCAAAGAATCTTAACAGATCTTTATCGGTGATGAATTGAGTGTGTTCTATTCTATGCCGGAGCCCTTTATATCCGTATTTTTTCTGTGCTTTCTCCACGGCATTTAACACAAGGTGAACACCTCTGTTACCGATCGCATGGGTACCGGTCTGAAATCCGTTCATGTGTGCATCGGCGATCAATCTGTCAAGTTCCTCTATGGGATGGATCAGGATACCGCTCGTTGACGGGTTGTTTTTATAGGGTTTGAAAAAAGCTGCTGAAACCGATCCCAGAGAACCGTCAGCGAATATCTTGACAAATGATACTTTCACCTTGTCTGAACCGCTCCCGAACTTTATTCCCTGTTCAATACATCTTTTCATTTCTTCCGGTGTTATCCACAGGTTGAACCTCAGAGTGAGTTCACCTGCTTTATCGATCTCATTTAGGTGTTTCATGAGTTTAAGGCTGCCTTGAGTTGTAACCGATGTCAGTCCTAATTTGTTTGCATAACGGATCGCCTTCAGAATTCTGTCCTCTCCCGTTGATCCCGGAACGATCATCTTCGGCCCTTTCACTCCGTTTACAAGAAGTTCTGCATTCTCCTTCAGTATACCTGTCGGGAAGCCGTTTTTATCTCTGAGTAGTTCTCCACCCTGAGGGTCGGGAGTATCTTTTGTGATCCCTGCCATTTTCAGAGTGATGGTATTTACCCAGATTGAATGTCCGTCAACTCTTGTTACGATTACGGGATTTTTCGGGGCAACTTTATCAAGGTCATGTCTGTCCGGGAAGCTTTTATCCTTAAAATATGCATGGTTATAACTGTAGGCTTTAATCAGAGCGCCTTCAGGAGAAATATCCACAGCCTCTTTTATTTTTTTTAATATCTCAACTTTATTGAGAAATCTGAGGCTCAGCCTGTCCGATATCAGAGCTGCTCCTGCTTCAAAATGGACATGCGCATCGTGAAGCCCCGGAATTACCGTCCTTCCCTTAAGATCTATTATCTTTGTATTTTCATCCCTGAATTTTAATGCTCCTGATTTGTCCCCGGTATACTGGATTCTGTTTCCTATTATCACAACTGAAGAAGTTGCAGGATTCCTGGTGTCCATTGTCAACACCTTTCCGTTCAGCAGGATGAGATCTGCAGCCGGAAAAGACTTTGGTGTTATCTGAATAATAAGTATTGTCATAAATATTAAAAATATTATTTTTTTCATATTTTCTCCTGAATTTTTTATTATCCCCATATAAAAATTTACTGTCAAAAAAAAAACAGTGAAAACATGATTTTTTCAGGGAAAAAGTTGAATATTTCTTAAATAAGAATTATTATTGTTTAGAATAAATATGAATACGGAATCATTGATCAGAAGATTAAAAGAGCACAGCCTTAAAGTTACACCGCAGAGAGTACTGGTGATGAAAGCCGTCTCGATGCTGAACGATCATCCTACAGCTGAAGAGATATTCAGAGTTGCAAAGGTTGAACTCCCTAATATAGCCATTGGAACTATTTATAACATCCTCGACATGCTGGTACAGAACGGTTTGATCGAGAGGATAAGCACAATGGGTGATAAGATGAGGTATGATGTGATCTCAGATTGTCATCACCATCTTTTGAGTAATGATTCTGACATGATAGAGGATTATTACGATGATGAATTAACCGGTATCATTGGACGGTACCTTGAAAAGAAAAAGATCCCCGGATTTAGAGTTTCAGGTTTCAAGCTCAACATTTCAGGGGAGTTTAATAAATCCGTTAAAAATTAATTTAAGGAGATAAATATGAAGAGTTTAAAAGGCACTAAAACTGAACAGAATCTATTGAAATCATTCGCAGGTGAATCTCAGGCCCGTATGCGTTATGACTACTTTGCAAAACAGGCAAAAAAAGAAGGACTTGAGCAGATATCGGCTCTCTTTGCTGAGACAGCTTTAAATGAGAAGGAACATGCAAAAAGATTCTTTAAATTTCTTGAAGGGGGGATGGTGGAAATAACTGCTGCATATCCGGCAGGTGTGATCGGTACCACACTTGAGAATCTGAAGGCTTCTGCCGAGGGGGAGAATGAAGAGTGGACAGACCTGTATCCTTCATTTGCAAAGACTGCTGATGAAGAGGGATTTCCTGAAATTGCAGCTGCATACAGGTTGATCGCTAAAGTTGAAAAAGCACATGAGGAAAGGTATCTGAAGCTTTACAAGAACTTGGAGGAAGGTAAAGTTTTTGAAAAGGATGGTGTCGTTGTCTGGAAGTGCAGCAATTGCGGTTACCTGCACGAAGCTGCCAAAGCACCTGAAATGTGTCCCGCATGTTTACATCCTCAGGCATATTTTGAGATCAAAGAAACAAACTATTAGAAAATACTGAAAAATGAAGAAAACAATTTTCTTCATTATTTTTTTATGCAGTTTCTGTTTGCCCGGATTCAGAAAAGGTGAACCTGAAGGTTTCAGCAGGAAGCTCTCGGATGCTGCTCTGGCCAGAACAGAATATGAAGTCAGATATGATGGGAGTTATAGAAGAATCGGTTACCCCGGAGGGGATGTCCCTTCCGGGACCGGTGTCTGCACAGATGTTCTTATCAGGTCATACAGGTCTCTCGGTATTGATCTTCAGAAGGATCTGCATCTTGATCTTAAAAGTAATTTTTTCAAATATCCGGATTTATGGGGTCTGAAAAAGCCGGATACCAATATTGATCACAGAAGGGTTCCCAATCTCTGTGTTTTCTTTTCAAGAAAGGGGATCTCATTTCCAGTGACATCTTCTCCCGGAGATTATCTCCCGGGAGATATAGTGAGCTGGAGGCTCCCTTCCGGTCATCCTCATATTGGGATTGTTGTTGACAAAAGATCAGTTGACGGGGAAAGATACCTTTTAGTTCACAATATAAGTGCCGGTCCGAAACTGGAAGATGTTCTCTTTAGTTACAGGATAACCGGACATTACAGGTATTACGGGAACTATACAGGTATAGTCCGGGGTTTAAATTGAAAATTGAGGATTGATGAGTTATAATCAACAGGAGAGGAGGTTGTTTCCATGACAAAAAAAACTCTGATATTAATTTTAATACTTGTTTTTACACTAACCGGGTTTGCTCAGGATAAAGGAAATGAAACAGGAGAAATTACAAGTGATATACCCGAGAGTGTGCAATTAAGTTTTAACGGTCTTATAAAGACCAGAACATCAAACAATGTTTATAATCTTAAAAAACTTGATGCTTACTTCTATGTTCTGCAGAAATCTGTTTTTGTCAACTTTCTTTTTACTGCGGACCTTGATGCAAAAATAGAAGAACTTGATAAAGCAAGGAAAGAAAAATTTGATGCTGCAAAAGTTAAATATGAAACTTATGTAACCGAAATGGAAAAGAAAACGGCTGAAGAGAATTTGAAAATAGAAGAGAATAATAAAAATATAAAGGATGATGCAAAAAAAATCGCCTTGAAATCATTTGAGAAGCCTCAGCCTCCGGTATTTAACAAAATGGCATCTTACCATAATCTTTACCTTAAAGTTATGAAAGATGGTGTTGAACATCAGAAATTCAAATCTCCGATCCCGTATGACGGGTCCGGAGATATTGATTATTTTTCATTCGGGCTTATTCTGGAACCGGGGAAATATGATTTATTGCTGGTGGTTGATTCATATGATAATTCTGAGGATGGTACCCTTTTGGCAGATATCGAAGTTCCGAAACTCACACTTATGGATATTGCCGCACCGAGAAAGTCACTGGACACTTCACGCCCTGTTTTTTATAAAAAAGTAAGTACTCTTCCTGAAGCGGAGAAGAGGTTTACAGTAGTTAAGAATAATTATCAGATTGGGATTATAAAGCAGGAATTTTCTCCTTACACAGGGGCAGAATATAAATTTAAATCAGGTGATTCACCTGTCCTCACATTTTTCCTCAAGGGCTCAAAGATGGTTCAGAAAGATCCTCCATGGGACCTTACAGCCAATATATCGATATTGAAGGGGAAGAAAAAAACTGCAACGTTTAAGCCTGTAAAACTCCAGAATCCTTACTTCTTCCAGCCGGTTAAGCTTATAGGAATGAAGAATGCGGAACTTGCAGAGGGGAGTTACTCTCTTATGATAGATATCATTGATAATAACATGAAGGGTCTTGAGGGGAAGGTTGAGATCCCCTTCACTGTGATCAAGTAGATCCGGCCTTAATTTATGGAAAGAAAAGAGGTTGCTCTCACAAAGGAGACCAGACAGGGGAAATTTGTAAAAAAAATTCTTGATGCAATTGCTCCGAAACTATCGATCAGATCATCTGATAAAGTGGCTATTAAGATCAATCTTTCCGGATCCAGAGAGATTTATGCAAATACTCATTATGAAACCGTTGAGAGTCTGATCATTTATCTGAGAGAGAATTACGGAATAAATGACATAACAGTAGTTGAAGGCTCTGATGGTGCTTTTTATACCAGAAAAAGCACATGGGATATTTTTTATAAGTTCAGGTATAAGGAAGTAGAACTAATGGGAGTGAAGCTTCAGGATCTTGATGCACTCCCCCACGATAAAAAATTTGAGGTTGATACTCTTCTGGGGAAAAGAGAAGTTCACTATGCAGAGTTTGAGGCAGACTATACAATTTCTGTAGTTCCTCCCAAAACCCACCACCTCTTTCCCTGCATATTATCGATCCCCGGACAGTCGGGTTATGTCAAACCCGATGAGAGGGGCTTGCTCTTCGGGGGAATTCTGAGTGATATAAAAAAGCTGAAAATGTCCGATGAGCAGAGGTTTGCTAAACAGCTTGACATGGCAGGCCGTAACTTTGCTCAATTATTAAAACGTATCTCTCCTTCTCTTGTAGTTGCTGACGGGCTCTATGGAATGGAGGGAAAGGGGCCGATCAAAGGGAGCCCGGTATTCCACGGGTTTGCCATAGCTTCTGAAGATCCTGTCCTTGCTGATTCACTTGCAGCATATGTAATGGGATTTGAAGCAGATGATATTCCATATATTTATCACTCATACAAAGAAGGGCTGGGTAACAACAGATGGCAGAATGTAATCGGTGTTGATCCTGTTAAGGTTAAATTCCCTTACCGTCCTCACCCTAATTTTCAGAAACAGAAATTGTGGCGGTCTAAAACCCTTGGTGATAATAACGGTGGCAGGGAACAGGATAAGAAACCCTACAGGAAAGATGGAAGACATTTTGAAAGAAAAAATAAAACTACTTAAAGAAGGAAAACTTTCTGAAGAAGAATTTTATAAAATAATTGAGCATTTCCCTTATAAGGATATCGGGGAGATAAAGCTCGATTTCCACAGAAAATTCAGGAGAGGACTCCCTGAAGTGATTTACGGCAGCGGAAAAACGCTTGAGCAACTCGGAAAAATTATAAGAAAATTTGAAGAACTTGGAGAAAATGTCCTTGTAACAAGAATCGAACCGAAAAAGGCTGAAGCTCTCACATCTGAATTCACCGGTCTAAAGTATTATCCGAAGGGGAGAATTATTACTTTTGATAAAAAAACCGAACCGTCCCTTAAAGGGAAGATACTTGTACTTACTGCCGGGGCTTCTGATGAGAATGTGGCGGAGGAAGCAGTTATCTCAGCGGAATATTTCGGTAATATTGTTGAAAAGGAGTATGATGTGGGAGTTGCATGCATAAACAGGATACTTGACCTCAGGAATAAATTAAACGATTATTCAGTTCTGATAGTTGTTGCAGGTATGGAGGGTGCATTGCCATCGGTTGTAGCCGGGCTCACATCCACTCCGGTAATTGCTGTTCCTACATCGGTGGGATATGGGGCAAATCTGAACGGGATCGCAGCTCTACTATCCATGCTTAATTCTTGTGCCGGGGGGCTGAGTGTGGTTAATATCGATAATGGATTCGGTGCAGCTTTTCAGGCAACTCTTATCAATAGAAAAATTAACGGAATGGGATAGGTTTTACTTTCCGGAATACTTTTCCTTCAGTTTTTTATCAACAATTTCAGGAACCATCGTCTTAACTTCTCCCCCGAACTTGTATATCTCTTTGACAAGTTTGGAACTGAGGAAGGAGTAAGAGATCGAAGGTACCAGGAATATAGTTTCCACATTGTCATTCATATTTCTGTTCATCAAGGCCATCTGAAATTCGATCTCGAAATCTGATATAGCTCTGAGGCCCCTCACAACCGTAAAAGTTTTTTTTCTCTCAAGGTAATCTGCAAGAAGCCCTTCAAAATAATCTATCTCAATATTTTTACGTCCTTTAAAAACCTCTTTCATTATTGCAATCCTCTCTTCGAGAGAGAACAGGTAGGTTTTCGAAGGATTCTTCAATGCTGTGACTATTATCCGGTCGAATAATTTCAGCCCCCTTTCTATAATATCTATATGTCCGTTTGTCAGTGGATCGTAGGATCCCGGATAAACTGCTGTTCTTTTACCCATTTCCCCCCTCCATTTTTCTGAGGGTATCCAGTATCTTTGCCCTCAGATCATCAAGGCTTCCGTTATTATCGATAAAATGATCTGAAATTTCAATACACTTCCCGACCTGTTGTCCCCCTTCAGGTTCATTTTTCCCCATTTCCCTGTCGAGCCTTTCATTGAGCTCCTGAGGATCTGCTATGTCTGTATCCCTCATCCTATCCATAATCCTCTTCAGAATATGATCTCTGTTTGAAATAATTGCAAATAGTGTAAAAGATTCAAGCTTCCTTAATTCTGAGACTTCATGAGGATTTCTTATCCCGTCGATAACCCACTTCGCAGGGGGGAGCTTTTCGATCTTTTCACGTATCCGTTTCCCGAGTATACCGGGGCCGCCTTTACTCCTCAGTCTGTTCCCTATATCCTGCATTTCATTTCTTGTAACTGTCCTACCTGTCAGAGCTGCCTCTTCACGGACGATATCTGAGAGCGAGGTATATTTGTAACCGAGTTCCTCAAGAATTTTTACGACTTCCCCCTTTCCCGAGGCCATCATTCCGGTCAATCCGATATGATTGATTTTCATATGATTTGTGTTAACCCTTGTATTTGTATTTGTCTTCAATGATGTCCGACTTCTGCCATTCATTAATCCATTCTTCTGTAGAGAAGATCTTGTATTTTTCTTCAGCATCGCTGAGGGAACAGATCACCCTCTCTATTCCGCTGTTTATTATCATTTTCTTGCATATGAAACACGGGAAAGCATCCAGGTCTTTTCCTGTCACCCTGTTTTTCCCGTAAATATACATATCTCCTCCAATAGTACTCACGCCTGCTCTTGCTGCATTTATGATCGCATTCTGTTCAGCATGAACCGACCTGCACATCTCATATTGAGTGCCGGAGGGAATTTCCAGTTTCTGTCTCAGGCAGAAATCGTGTTCAAGGGAACTTTTAGTCTTTCTGGGTGCTCCCACATATCCGGTTGCGATGATCTGGTCGTCATTGACAATTATTGATCCTATCAGGACTTTAAGACATGTGGAACGGGAAGAAACTACTTTAGCTATATCGAGGTAATAATCAATTTTTTCAGGCCTGTTTACCATTAGAATCTCCTCAGGTTTTCCGGAGTGTCTCCGTATTTCATCAAAGATTATACCATAAGGCAGATAAACAGAAAATCTGTCCCCTGCTTATGTAACAATCCGGAAGAGGCATATATAGTTGTAAATTAACGAATTGTATTGTAAAATTAATTTGGAGAAAAAAATGAAAAATTTAAAAACTATATTAATATTGATGTTCCTCGTTGCAGGATCGGTAAATTTAGCTGCACATTGTGAGATCCCGTGCGGAATATATGAAGACTCTGTAAGGATAGGCCTTATCAGGGAGCATATTACAACCATGGAAAAATCAATGATACAGATAAAAAATCTGGAAAAAGCCGAGACTGTTGAGTATAACCAGCTTGTCAGATGGATAATGAACAAGGAAGATCATGCATTAAAACTTCAGAGTATTGTGACACAATATTTTATGACCCAGCGGATCAAGCCCGAGACTGAGAATTATGATAAAAAATTATCAACCCTTCATAAACTTCTTATCTATTCGATGAAGGTGAAGCAGACAACCGATCTTGATAACATTAAAATGCTCAGATCTCTCACTGATCAGTTTGAAGCCCTCTACATTAAGAAAAAGTAATAAGAACGGCAGAAGAAAAAAAAATTCAATTACTCGGGAGAGTTTTGCCTCCTTTAGTTGTCTGATTAATAATGATTAACTTTTTAGAAAAATTTGTCTCAGAGACATTGTTCCTGTTCCTCGAAATAAGCCCTTATCTTCTGGTGGGATTCTTTTTTGCAGGTGTTATTCATACTGTTCTCGGAGAATCATATATAAGGAAACATTTTGCGAAAAGCGGTATCGCTTCGACTATAAAGGCAACGATCCTGGGTATACCCCTCCCAATATGTTCATGCGGGGTGATACCTCTTGCAGAATCGTTAAGAAAGGATGGTGCATCTAAGAGTTCCGTAATGTCATTCCTTGTATCGACACCTTCGAGCGGAGTTGATTCTATCTTTGCGACCTATGCACTTCTGGGGCCTGTATTTGCAGTGTTCAGGCCGATAGCTTCGCTATTTTCCGGAATTATTGTTGGTGTTGCCACACATTTTGGGGAAAACGGAGAAGAGACTCCGGTAATTCCCGACAGCGATAAAAAGGGAAAACGGGAATTTAAAGATATATTTTCCTATGGATTTAAAGTCCTCCCTTCAGAGATCGCTCAATGGCTTTTTATCGGGGTTGCAGCGGGAGGACTTATTTCGGCTCTGATACCCCACGATTTTGCATCAGCTTATCTCACTACCCCTTTCCTCCACTATTTTGTAATTCTCCTTATATCTGTACCCCTCTACGTCTGCGCGACCGGATCAATACCGATTGCGGCTTCTCTCCTTATGAAAGGAATTTTACCCGGGGCGGTTCTGGCATTTCTGATAGCCGGCCCTGCAACAAATACGGTAACCCTTTCTTTCGTATATAAAAAGCTCGGATTGAAGGTGGCTGTGATCTATCTGATATCTATCGTTTTAACATCAATAGGACTTGGGATTATTTTTGATATGCTTATCAGTGAATTGAAAATGTCACCTGTTTCATCTCATGTACATGGAGAGGATGATACAGGGATGATCACATTATTATCGGGAGTTTTATTACTGCTCCTCCTTTTGAACAGCAGGTATGACCTAATCAGTAAATTCAGGATTAACAGAGGAGAAAATATGGAAAAAATATCTGTTAAAGATATGACCTGCAACCATTGCAGGATGACTATTGAGAATTCATTAAAAAATATTGAAGGTATAGGGAAACTTGAAGTGCTGGTTGACCAAAAAGAAGTAAGATATAACGGAAATGCAGAATCGGACCTGGTAAAAAAAATTATAAAAGAGGCCGGATTTACACCGGAATAATTTTTATTCTACAAGGTCTTTCGGGACCTTGAGGAAAGGGTTGGTATCATCTTTTTTTACTTTCCTATCACCCTTCGTTTCTTTTTCAGGCTTCCCCGTCTGTTTGGAATCCTCTTCGATGATCACTTTAATATCTTCCTGGAACATTAACGATTCCCTCTTAAGTTTCTGCAGTTTTTCGTAATCATCTGTTTCAATATCTTTAAGGATCTTTTCCCTTACTGTGATGCATTCATTTCTGATCTCTTCAGAAAGGTCTCTGTTTTTAGAAGAAACCTCGAGGTAGTATGACACAAGCATGATATCTTCCTTAAGTACATTTACGTCGGCCATTTCCTCTTCGAAAGATTCGGCTTCGGAATATTTCTCCTTCAGGTCCTCGATCTCAGTATTCTCAAGAAGACCGGAATGGAGCACTTTTATCTCTTTGCTGTTCTTTGTTGAAAGGTCGATTGCTGAAACAAGAAGAATTCCATTGATATCTATATTAAAAGATACTTCGATCCTCGGCTCTCCTGCAGGCATCGGCTTGATCCCGCTCAGAATAAATTTGCCCAGAAGTTTGTTGTTCTCAACTTTTTTAGATTCTCCCTGATAGACATCTATCTCAACCTCTGCCTGATCGTTCTCTGCGGTTGAAAAGACCATGCTTTTTGAAACAGGAATAGTTGTGTTTGATTTGACAAGTTTCGTAAAAACACCGCCATGGGTTTTTACTCCGAGGGACATTGCTATAACATCAACAAGAAGTATGTCCCGGCTCTCTCCCGTGGTTATGGCCCCCTGAATTGCAGCACCCATCGCAACTATTTCGTCAGGATTGCCTTTTTTACTGGGAGATTTTTTGAAATATTCTTTCAGCCTTTTTTGTACTAAAGGTATCCTGGTTGTCCCTCCCACCAGCAGTATGTCATCAAGGTCTTCGGGAGTGAGTCCGGAGGCTTCAAGAGCTCTGGTACAGATATCTATTGTCATTTCAACTTTTTCTTTGATCAGATCTTCAAATTCTGATTTCTCAAGTACTCTTTGAAAATTGACCGGGCCGTTCTCTGATTCAGCCAGGAAGGGGAGGTTTATCTCATAAGATGGTTCTGTTGACACCAATTTCTTCCCCTTCTCAGCTTCATCTCTTAATCTCTGGATAGCGATTTTATCATTTGTCAGATCGATACCGGAATCTTTTTCGATCTCTTTAAGAAATACCTCTGTCAGCATGATATCAAAGTCATCTCCACCGATATTTATATCTCCGGCTGTTGCCAGGACCTTTATTATCTCATCCTGAATGTCGAGAATTGAAACATCTATCGTACCGCCTCCAAAATCATAAACAAGTATTTTCTTTTCCCCGCGGAGTTTTGTTGAAAATGAGAGTGATGCTGCTGTCGGCTCATTTATTATCCTCTTTACCTTGAGCCCGGCTATCTCCCCGGCATCTCTTGTTGATTGTCTTTGCGAATCGTTAAAATATGCAGGAACAGTTATTATTGCACCATCGATAGTATCGTCCAGGTGTTTCTCGGCTGCTCGCTTCAGCTCCATGATTATCATAGCCGAGATCTCCTCTGCAGAATAGAGGACGTTATCGATCTTTATCTTCAGTCTGTCATCACTATCCTCAATGATCTCATAATTGAACTGGTAAAGATAAGGCTGCACTTCGGAGAATCTCTTCCCCATCAGACGCTTTACCGAGTGTACCGTATTTGTATTCAAAACCATCTGGCTCTTTGCAGGATTTCCGACGAGGATCTTGTCATCTTTTGTGAAGGCAACAAGAGACGGCATAATCCTCTCGCCCTGAGAACTCAGAACCAGTTCTGCCCCGTTTTCACCCATGTAGGAAACGACCGAATTGGTTGTTCCCAGATCAATACCTATAATCTTACCCATATAATCATCTCTCCTTTTCGGTTTTAACACATGGAGAAAACATTGTCAACGCTGAATTTTATCCTAGAATCCTCTCTATGACTGAACTTTCGGATTTTTATAAGACATGATTTTATGGTATAATCAAAATGAAGGAAGAGGTAGAGATGAAAGATATGAAAAACTTAAAAAATATAAACCAGAAAAGGCCCAAGGGTTTTATGTTCTGGATTTTTTCAGGAATAATAATGGTCCTTCTTTATGGGATGTTATCTGATGTTTCCCGTGGCAGGATCCAGAAAATTGACTTTTCAGACTTTATGAACAGGGTCGAAAAGAAGGAAATAATCTCAGCTTTTATTAAATCCAATGAAGTATCCGGTAAAATGGAGTCAACGGATGGCGGCGGAATAGTGGATTATGAAACTGTTATGCCTATTGAATATCCCGAATTTGTAGAAAAGTTAAGAGTTAACGGGGTAAAGATAAAAGTTGAGAAATTGAACAAAGGTGAATGGATATCCTATTTGTTGAGTTTTGCCCCGTTTCTGATCCTTATAGCATTCTGGATGATGATGATGAAACAACAGGGTGGCGGCAAAGCATTCTCCTTCGGGAAGAGCAAGGCCAAGATGTTCTCCGGTGAGAAGAACAAAATTACCTTTAAGGATGTTGCAGGAGTAGTTGAAGCGAAGGATGAGCTTCAAGAGATAATTGAATTTTTGAAGGAACCTAAAAAATTCCAGAGGCTCGGCGGAAAAATACCGAAAGGTGTTCTTCTTGTTGGCGCTCCCGGGACAGGCAAAACTCTTCTTGCCAAAGCTGTTGCAGGTGAAGCAAATGTCCCCTTCTTTTCAATATCGGGCTCTGACTTTGTAGAACTTTTTGTAGGTGTAGGTGCCTCAAGAGTAAGAGATCTTTTTGATGAGGGGAAGAAGCACTCTCCCTGTCTGATATTTATTGATGAGATAGATGCTGTCGGAAGGCAAAGGGGCGCAGGGCTCGGCGGCGGCCATGACGAAAGGGAACAGACCTTAAACCAGCTCCTCGTGGAAATGGACGGCTTTGATGCAAATGTCGGTGTTATAATCATTGCCGCTACGAACAGGCCCGATATTCTTGACAGCGCACTTCTCAGACCGGGAAGATTTGACAGAAGGATAATGGTCTCTTCACCTGATGTTAAGGGTCGTGAAGCAATATTTAATGTTCATATCAAGAAAACCCCGATAGCTAAAGATGTTGATATAAAAATTCTTGCAAGAACAACACCGGGATTCACCGGAGCGGATATTGCAAACATGGTTAACGAAGCTGCACTTTATGCTTCAAGAATAGGAAGGAAGAAAGTCGAAATGTCAGATTTTGAATACGCGAAGGACAAGGTTCTTATGGGAGCCGAAAGGAGAAGTCTGATAATTTCCGAAGAGGAGAAGAAAATAACCGCATATCATGAGGCCGGCCATGCACTGATGGCTTCAATGGATAAAAATGCCGATCCTCTCCATAAGGTTTCAATTATTCCCAGAGGGATGGCCCTGGGTGTTACCCAGCAGCTCCCCATTGATGATAAATACACTTATTCAAAAGAATATCTTATGGCCCAATTATCAGTATTAATGGCAGGAAGGATCAGCGAACATATTTTTCTTAATATTCTGACCTCGGGTGCAGGCAACGATTTTGAAAGGGCCTCAGCAATAGCAAGAAAGATGGTTTGTGAGTGGGGTATGTCATCCCTCGGCCCTGTAAGTTTTGCCAATAAGAATGACATGATATTCCTCGGAAGGGATATGATGTCTCATGCAGAATATTCGGAGGAAACTTCGAGAAAGATCGATGCTGAAGTTAATAAAATTATAGATTCTGCTTATAAGTATGCGGAGAAGACCATCCTTGCAAACAGAAATAAACTTGTGAAGATAGCAAATTTGCTCCTGGAAAAAGAGGCCCTCACTTCAGACGAGATAAGTGAAATAGTGGGGAAAGGCAAAGCAAAAAAAGGGACTGTAAAAAAAACAGAAAAGAAAATCACTGATCAATGATAATTGAGAAAATTGTTAATGCATTTTCAAAATTCGGGATCAATGATGTTATAGATGTTATTTTTCTTTTTATTATTTTCTACTATGTTCTCCTTCTGATCAAAGGGACAAAGTCCTATCAGATGGCGATCGGATTGGCTCTGATCGGGGTTTTTGCAATAGTTGCAAGCCTTCTGAAACTGACAGCATTCTCATTTATTATAGACAATTTCCTGACTTATCTGATAATTGCCATTATTGTCCTGTTCCAGGATGAATTGAGAAAGGTTCTGGCTGAGATCGGAAGCAGGATGAAAACCAAATATAACCTGGATCAGAATTCTGAGGTACTGGATGAGATAGTTAATACAGTGGTCGCACTGTCTTTGTCAAAGATAGGGGCTTTGATCGCTATAGAGAGAGAGAATAAAATCATCAATTATGTTAACAAACCGGTACCGATCAATACTGATGTTAACAAGGATATATTGTTGACCATTTTCACTCCGGGTTCTCCACTTCATGACGGGGCTGTGGTTATCAGCCGTGATAAGATCACTATGGCAAAATGTTTTTTCCAGCTGCCTCCTCTCCTCGAATTGTCTCCGAGCGGAACCAGACATTTGGCTGCGATAGGGATTACACAGCAGACCGATTGTATAGCGGTTGTAGTTTCGGAGGAGACAGGGAAGATCTCATTGGCAGTGAACGGAGAATTGATCCGCGGGTTGGACAGAGAGGGATTGAGGAGCAGGCTCAAAACTTATGAGCTGTAGTGAAAGATGAATTTAAGAAATATTTTTTTAAGTAATAAAGGGTTAAAACTGACTGCATTTCTCCTTGCTGTTACAGTATGGGTCCTGATTTCGGGAAGAGAAAGGACCTATCTTGAAAAAAGCTTCATTGTTAATATTGAACATATGAACGTTCTGGAACTGATAGATGTTCAGATCAGGCCTGATACTATAAGGGTGATGGTGAGAGGTACTGCGGAGGAGATGGGAAGAATAAGTGAACGCGATTTTAATATTAGTATTGATCTTAAAGATGTAAAGGAGAGTACTAAATTAACAATGTACACAGAAGATCACTTGAAGTACCCTGAGGGTGTCGAGATTATTTCGATCAATCCGAAGATCTTTGAAGTTGCTGTAAGGGAGTTTTTTTATAAAGAAGTTCCTGTAAGAGTGCTGTATACGGGAAGGCTGCCAAACGGAATTGCTCTCCTTGAAAGGAAAATCATTCCTGAAACAATAAGGATCTTCGGTTATAAGTCGGAAATAAAAAATATAAATACTGTCTATGGGGCAGATAAAATAAACCTTTCGGAGATTACCGAAAGTACCGTCATTAAAATTGCACTGGAAAAGAGTGAGGATATATTGAGGTTTGAAAAGAATGACAGCGTTGAAGTATCACTGAAAGTTAAGAACATTAATGAAAAAAAGAAGTAGTGAATCTCTGTTCGGTACAGACGGGATCAGATCTGAATATGGTAAATTCCCCCTTAATAAAAACTCAATAGAGCGGATTGGGTCATCAATTGCGGAATGCATGGGAGATGTAAGAATTTTAATCGGCAGAGATACACGGGAATCCGGCCCTGAAATCGAAGAGAAGATCAGCCGGGGTATAAATAATGGATCGGAAATATTCAGTACTGGAGTGATCCCGACACCGGGGCTTTCCTACAATGTGGTAAAGGGAAAATTTGATCTTGGAATAATGCTGACGGCTTCACATAATGTCTGGTCTGATAACGGTATTAAGTTATTCGGCCCGGACGGGGAAAAACTTTCTGATGATCTCCAGGAAAAGATCGGGGATATATTTTATTCTGACAAGGTTTTTCCCGGATCCGGCGATACCCTGAAAATAAGATCTTTTAACGGGATTGATATTTATACTGAGTATATTATTGATTCTTTTTCAGGTCTTCATACTGGGGTAACAGGTATATTGCTCGATTGTGCAAACGGTGCTGCTGCGCATGCAGCTCCAGTGATATTTTCGGGACTCGGTATCAATCATACTCCATATAACATTTTGCCGGATGGAAAAAATATTAATTCGGGATGCGGATCTACAGAACCGGAATTCATAAGGGAGAAGATCCTTTCCGGTAAAGGGGATCTCGGAATAATGTTTGACGGGGACGGGGACAGAGTTCTTATGGTTGATGATTCAGGAAAAGATCTGGACGGAGATTTTATCCTTTTTGTTATTGCTGAATATCTGATGAAGAGTGATCCCGGCTTCAAGCCTGCAGTAGTCGGGACAATAATGTCAAACCTTTCATTAGAGAGGGGATTTAAAAAATCCGGGATAGATTTTTTCAGGAGTGATGTAGGTGACAGAAATGTTTATGCAGAGATGAAGAACAGATCATCTGTGCTCGGAGGTGAACAATCCGGGCATATAATCTTCAGTAAATTGCAGAAGACAGGTGACGGGATACTTACATCTCTCCTCTTTCTAAGAGCCCTGGAGTATCTCGGGCTTTCTGTTGCAGAAGCATCGGAATTGTATAAACCTTTTCCCCAAGAGGTGAAAAGTATTAGAATAAGGGAGAAGCGGCCGCTTCAGGAATGGGACGAATTGAATAGAATGATTATGGAATTTAATGGAAAACACGAAAAGAATTCTCGTATTCTCATCAGGTATTCGGGAACTGAAAAAAAGGTAAGACTTATGATTGAGTCTGAAGATGAGAATGTATTAAATAAAAATCTGGAGATCTTTGAAAATTATCTGATCTCGGAGATAGGAGAGTAATAATGAGATTGGGAGTAAATATTGATCACATTGCAACCCTGAGACAGGCCCGGATGGCTGATGAACCGGATCCGGTTGCCGCTGCAGTCATAGCGGAACTGGCCGGTGCGGACGGGATAACTATCCACATGAGGCAGGACAGACGTCATATTCAGGAGAAAGACCTTGACCTCCTGAGGAGAACAGTGAAAACCAAACTTAATCTTGAAATGGCGGTTTCAATGGATATGGTGAAAATTGCACTCAAGTATAAGCCGGACACCTGCACTCTGGTGCCGGAAAGCCCTGAAGAGGTGACTACTTCTGGAGGGCTTGATATGCTCATGTTCGGAGACAAAGTTGAAGAAGTTGCCGGAAACCTCAAAGCGGCGGGGCTGGAGGTTTCAGTATTTATAGATCCGGATATTGACCAGATAAAAGTGTGTCACAGAATGGGTATCAAGATGATCGAATTGAATACCGGTGAATATGCGAAGAACTGGAGGACAAGTTTTTCCATGATCGAAATAGAGAAGATAAAAAAATCGGTTCAGTATGCACACAAACTAAATTTTAAGATCTATGGCGGACATGGACTGACTTATAGAAATATAGGCCCGATTGCGGAGATAAGAGAGATAGAAGAATTGAACATCGGCCACTCCATTATAAGCAATGCGGCGTTAATAGGTCTTAAAAACGCAGTAAAACAAATGAAAGAACTAATTTAATCGAAGGGGATATTTATGTACGACATTATTTTTCTGGGCGGTGGTCCTGCAGGTTACGAAGGGGCTATATCAGCCGCAAAGAGAGGACAGAAAACAGGAGTTATAGAAAAGGAATTGCCGGGAGGGACATGCCTCCATTGGGGATGTATTCCCACTAAAAGTCTGCTCAACTCCGTTAAGATAATAAAGAATTTAAAATCAGCAAAAAAACTTGGAGTTAAAATTGAAGGTTATGAAATTGATCTCCAGGGGATGCTGAAACAAAAAGACAGAGTGGTGTCGAAATTGACCAGAGGGATAGAGCATCTGTTCAACGAAAGCGGGGTTGACATTATTAAGGGTAGAGGCAAGATAATTGCTCCGGGGGTGATCGAGGTTGATAATGGAGAAAAATATGAGGCAAAAAATATAATCATTTCCACCGGGTCATCACCGGCTGAATTACCCCACTTGAAATTTGACAATGAATTTATAATCAGTTCGGACGAGGCTCTGATGCTCCGGAATGTTCCTGAGAAATTGCTTGTGATAGGGGCCGGCGCCATCGGAGTTGAGATGGGGGTCATATACAGCTATCTGGGCTCCGAGGTCACAATAGTTGAGATCATGGATCAGATAATTCCCGGCAGTGACAGGGAACTATCCGAAATGCTGGCAGGTGAGTTGAGAAAGAGCAGGATCAAAGTGCTTACCTCAACTTCAGTTTCAGAGCCCTCAATTAACAGGGAAAAAGGGAGAATAAACTTCAAAGTGAAAGATGGAAATGGGGAACATGAAGAGGAGTATTCAAAAGCCCTTCTCTCTGTCGGGAGAAGGCCTAACTCTTCTGAAATTTTTTCTTCTGATATCGGTATTGAACTTGATAAAAGAGGGTTCATCGTTACAGGAAAAAATCTTAAGACCGGAGTTGAAGGGATCTATGCATGCGGTGATGTGATCGGACATCCGCTTCTCGCTCATAAAGCCTCTCACCAGGCAATTGCTATTGTGGATCATATTATTGACGGTAAAGAGATCCATGATATGGTGATCCCGGGGGCCGTTTTTACATTCCCGGAACTTGCTTCTGTCGGTATTACCGAAGAGGAGGCAAAGGAGAATGGGATTGAGTATAAGATCGGAAGATTTCCCTACTCGGCAGGGTCCCGTTCGAATGCGGTCGAAGAGAAGACCGGTATGGTAAAAGTAATATCTGACAAAGATGACATCCTTGTCGGAGCCCATATTTTGGGAGCTGAAGCAGGAGAACTAATGCCTCTTCTGACATATGCGGTATCAAAGAAAATAAAGACAAGTGAGTTCAGGGACCTTGTATTTATTCACCCGACACTTAGTGAAAATGTATGGGAAGCTCTGGGAGAAGCAGGCGGATATTCGATCCATATTTAAAAAATTTATTTTTTGATCCGGAACAATCTTTCTCCGGTTTTGACATGCTTTCCGGTTATTCCATCAATCGGAACGGCAAACTCTTCAGGTGTTACCATTATTATTGTTGATCCCAATTCGAATCTTCCCATCTCATCCATCTGGGTAGCGGAAAAGGAGATGTCTTTCCATATGTTATCTCTTTTATACCTATCAATGAATTCCATTTTAATACTTCCTACAAATGTAGCACCAACGGCAGCTATGTAATAAAGTTCATTTTCAGATTTCATTTTTAGAACTATCCTCTCATTCCTGATAAAAAGTTTTTTTATATTTTTCAGGCCCAGATTGTTTACAGGATAGATATGACCTTTCATATGGCAATATCCGGTAACTTCACCATGGAGGGGGAAGTGGTATCTGTGGTAGTCACGGGGGGATAGGTAAATTGTTGTTACATACCATTTATTGCTGAAATCAATATCAGCGTTCAGGAATTCATTCAAACTGTATTCGATCCCTTTCGCCTGGATAACATTACCGGAACCGGTAAGCTCTATTGAAGAGACAACTCCGTCGGCAGGAGAGAGGATGTGATTATGATCATTTGTCAACCTCCTCTTCTCAGGGTCTAATTTTCTTATAAATATAGAAGCGAGTGAGTTGTAATCACCAGTTCCTCCTACAAAGTCATTCATGGAAATGTCGTAGGTTTTTACAAAGAAATCTATGATGAACCTGACGAAGAACTTCGGCCGTTTTATCCTTGTTAACCGTCCGTATATCCTTGAAAAGACCGGAAAAGATACTATATACAAAAAACTCTTTATCAATACATTCATAATCACATATTATATTCCCATTTCACCAAAAAGTGAAACATATTGGGGACGTTTATTTTTTTGTTCAATTTTAAAATAATAATACAACAAAAAATGTAACAAAAACAGAACCGTCCCCAAAGTGTTCCCAAAAATAATTCTATTAATAGTGACATAGATGTGACAATGTAATTATTACCGGAATTGACACTATAAGTGTTAGGAATATATAATCGGCTGATGAAAGTATTCAAATGGATCTTCGGTAAGTCAAAATGGCTTCATAAATATATTGGGCTTTTTATCATCCTTTTTCTTGTCTGGTCAGCATTTTCAGGGATAATTCTAAATCATCCCGGATTATTTTCAGGAGTATCAGTTCCCGGATGGATGGTACCAGATCAATACAGGACAGAAAATTGGAACAGAAGTTCCCTCATTGAATTGTTGTTCATGAAAGATAAAAAAGAGACCGGTTTTGCCGGCGGGAAAAAGGGGATCTGGAAGACAACAAACGGGGGAAGAACATTCACCAGAATGTCGGATGGTTATACCGATTCTATTTACTATGGAAAGGTAAATGATATTCTTCTGATTGAAAAGGACGGAGAAGAGCCGGAACTTTTTGCAGCATCATTCGGCGGTCTGTGGGTATGTGACCCGGGTATCGGCAGGTGGAAAAAAATATTTCCTCAAAAGGGAGATGCTGATATAAAAAAGGTGTTGAAGATCAGAGAAAAGATTGTTTTGTTTACCCAGTCTGATGCATGGGAATCTCCTTCCGGCAAATCCGGCTATGATTTCAAGAGGATCGGACTATTAAGACAAGGTGATGATAAAGTTGAGAAGATTTCACTTGTCCGACTTTTCTTTGATCTTCACGGCGGTCATGCATGGGGGGTCATCGGAAGAATATTGTTTGATATAATCGGACTGATTATAATTTTTTTGAGTGTATCGTCGTTTTATATATGGTATTTCCCAAAGAAATGGAAGAAGAAAAAGGAGATACGGAAAAATAAAAAATCATACGGTTTTTTTTATAAATATCATCTCAAATTTGGGATCTGGGTTGCAATTATTCTTTTGTTGATAGGGGGAACGGCTTTTTTTATGAGACCCCCTTTCCTCGCTCTGATAGCAAGGGGAGATATTGATGTTGCATTCTATCCCGGAAGTTTTCCGGATAATCCATGGGACAAAAAGATCCACAGCGCCCTTCATCTTAAAGATGAAGGGAAAGTTATAATCGAAGCAACTGATGGAGTATGGATAGGGGATGAGAGTATGAAGGGCAAGTTCGTGAAGACCAGGATCCCGATACTTGTCTTTGTTATGGGCGCAACAGTTTTTGAAGAGTATCCGGAGGGAGGTTATATCATAGGTTCTTTTAACGGGCTTTATCACATTCCGGGAAACAGGACGGCTATTGATATGGTATCGGGGAAAACGGTGAGATTTGTTTCACCGGTGAAACCTGCAGATAAAATGATCTCGGGATATTTCAGGACACCGGACGGGGAAGAGTTCATCACTGCTTTCGATCAGGGAGTTATCCCTCTGAAAGGTGCAGATTTGAAAGGGCGATTTGCCCAGCCTGAGGAATTAACGGAAGATAACAGACTTCCATTATGGAATTATATGTTCGAGCTGCACAATGGGAGAATTTTTAAAGATATGATAGGTAAATGGTATATCGTAATCATCCCCCTCGGGTCATTCTTCTTTGTTCTGATCTCACTGACAGGTATATATGACTGGTTCTATACAAGGTTCAGGAAGTAGAATTTGTATCCTTTTTAAAGGGTGTAAGCTCACATTCTGTTGACAAAATTTATCTTAAATTCAATAATTTTGTAACATGTTTAAAGGCTTATCTTTTAAAAGGACATTCACACCCCTTTTTATAATTATAAATATAATACTCTTTTCAGTTATTGTTATGATATTCAGAGTGAATAAGATTGATAATGATAAGAAGTATTTAAGTTTAGAGAGTAACCGTATTGCAGATGAAGTAAATTCATTCTTTGAAAATAAAAATGAGATCATAAAATCCATCTCTACACTTGAGCGGGTGATCAAAATAAGCTCAGGCAGGGTAATACCGAGCCAGAATGAAATTATAGTTAATTTGGATGTAATAGAAAGGACAATAAATGCGTCAATCGTTTATCTTATGGATCCAGATGGATTAGTTATAGCGAGTTCATCATATGATGATAATTCCAATACTCTGATAGGAAATAATTACAGATTCCGTCCCTATTTCAAACAATCAATCATGGGTAAAAATTCATTTTATGTTGCTGTGGGTGTTACAACCGGGGAGAGAGGGATGTATTTCGGTTTTCCCGTCAGAAGCAGGGAGGAGATAACCGGAGTTATTGTTGTGAAATTTAATCTGACTCAATTGGATGAATTATTATCAAAATCCCGCCTTCCGGGTGGAATAATATCTCCTGACGGAATTGTGTTTGCATCGACCAATAAGGATTGGCTATACGGGATGACCAGGCCGCTCAGCAAAGAGAGGCAAACTGAAATAATGGAGTCGAGACAATTGGGGCCTCTTAATCTTAATAAATATCCATTTGATCTTAGTCGGGATACTTTTAAGGTGGGGGGTGTAGCACACTACATTAAAAGGGAAAACCTGAATATCCCCGGATGGGAGCTTTTCACTTTTGCTGCTGTAGACAAGAAGATAAACTATTTTTTTCCTGTTTTTTATTTTTTGATCTTTCTTCTGATCGAGATTCTCCTTCTTAATGCATTAAAGGATTTTAATCTTAGAAAGGTTTCTGCTATTTCTCTCCGTGAAAGCAGAGCGAGGTTTCAATACCTTTTTGAGTCTGCAATGGATTCCATTTTGATCCTTGACGGGGAAAGAAATGTAATAGATGTGAATCCTGTTTCAAGTTCACTTTTCGGATTTTCAGCTGAAGAACTTATAGGTGAAAAATTCTGTATACTTTTTCATCCTGACTCTCAGGATATTTGTGAAAAACATATGAGGACTGTGGAGATGGAGTTGAAAAACAGATTTGAATTCCATGGAGTAAGGAAAGGTGGACGTGATCTGTTTGTGGACTGTTCCATGGTATTTCTGAGAGGCGACAGTAAAGATAGTTCTGCGTTCTTTATCACATGCAGTGACATTACAGAGAGAAAGGAAACAGAAGTAAAACTGAAGAATGCAAAAGAGGAAGCAGAAGAAGCAAATAAATCAAAAAGTGAATTTCTTGCGAACATGTCCCATGAAATCAGGACACCGATGACTGCCATAATGGGGTTCTCCGAACTCCTTGAGTCAACTGAATTAAAAGGGAAACAAAATGAATATATAGAAATAATTAAGAATTCAGGAGAATCTCTTCTGTATCTGATAGACGAGATCCTCGATTTTTCCAAGATCGAAGCGGGAAAAGTAATAATCGAAAGGAAGAACTTCGATCTGTTCAAACTCCTTGATGAAATAAAGAAAACAACCAATATCTGGATAAAGGGAAAGAGTGTTTTACTTATCATAGATACGGGGAAAGACATTCCCGAATATCTCTGCGGTGATCCTGAAAGACTCAGACAGATCCTGAGGAATCTTTTGAACAATGCTGTAAAGTTTACTGAAGAAGGAGAGATCCGTCTTTTTATTGAGCTTAGAAAAAAAATTGATCCCTGGGTATCTCTAAGCTTTACGGTTAGTGATACAGGCATTGGAATATCAGAAGATGATACTGATAAATTGTTTAAATCTTTTTCCCAGATAGATTCTGCATTATCAAGAAAATATGAAGGGACCGGACTTGGCCTTGCGATCACATCAAAGCTTGTAGAAATGATGGGTGGAACACTTGAGGTTAGCAGTGAACTGGAGAAGGGGACTGCCTTCAGTTTTACAGTAAATTTCGGCAGAGCGGAATCTGCTGATGATGATGAAAACACTCTTGACAAGTCTTCAGAGGAAGCTGCGGGAAATCTTTCGGAATATTCTATCCTTGTTGTAGAAGATAATAGTGTTAACAGAATGCTCCTCGATTATACCCTGAAGAGAGAAGGATTTAGTGTTTCTTCCGTTATCAATGGAGAAGATGCGCTCGCAATTCTAAAAATAAAGAAATTTGATCTTATCTTGATGGATATCCAGATGCCGGGAATGGACGGCGTTGAAGTTACAAGGGAGATCAGGAAAACTTCGAATAAAAATATTCCTGTGATCGCACTTACTGCAAATGCAATGAAGGGAGACAGGGAGAAGTATATAAAACTCGGCCTTGATGATTATCTCAGCAAACCTATAAAGAAAAGGGTCCTTATCAATACCGTTATTAAATGGATAATTGAATCGAAAGGGTAGGATCTTTAAAGTATGCTAAGAGGTCAGAGGCAAGAGGTAATTCCGGGCAGTTTTAGCCCTCACCCCTGACCCGTTAACAATAATAAGAAGTAAGAAGCATGAAACCGGAAGTAAGAAGTATGAAGGGTCCCACAAAATAAAAATCCAATTTGTTTTCAATAATGGTCACTTTCTCCTGTCTTCTTATTCCTGTCTCCCTAATCCTATATTTACTTACACCCCTGATCGCACCCTTTCTTTCCTTTTCCGGATTGTTTTGCCGGGATCTTGATCTTGTTCATGTCCTTCATCTTTCCATTTTTATAGAAGAACCAGTCACCTTCACTGAGTGCATAATGGAAGGGAGCTTTTATTCCGTCTTTTTCTGCAGCTTTAATAAATTCTATATAATTTGAAGAGTCGGCTCCTCCGTGCATGGGAAATACTATTTTCGGTTTCATGTTTTTGATAGTATAATAAACACCCTGTTTAAGGCTGACCTTGTCTCTGAAGTTGCATCCGGAGACGGGAGCGAAGTAGAAGTCCGGTGTTAAGCCGAGGCTTATCAGGTAATCTGTAGTCGGTTTGAATTTTCCGGACATATCCCTTTTCATATTTGCATGGTCCCCTGAGTGGTAGATCACAAGTCCGTCAACTTTAACAAGAAATGCAACGCCGGTATCTGTGGACTCGATGGTTGTAATCTCCATCCCATCCAGTTTCCATGTTTTCTGAGGTCTCAGGAATTTATAACCTGTCATGTCCTTCGGTTCAAATCCGGAATAATAATTAATCTTTTCGATTTTATCCTTCCAGTCGAAAACAGAAGGCATGTAATGGTCCTGATGTTCATGAGAAATGAATACTGAAACGTTGAGGGTTTTTATCTCTTCTGGTGTTACTGCACCGTTCATAAGGGATGGTGTGTCAGAAACATTGCCTCTTTTCCAGTAATCAAAGATCAGAAGATTATTCGATGTTTTGATCGCCCAGCCGCTATGCCCTGTGTACCAGACAATCGCGGCCCCCTTTTCGAGATCTTTATGAACCGGATTTTTTTTCTTGAAAATTTCCAGAACATCCTCTTTCCCGGCACCTGCATTGAGGAGTGCTTTGGCCATCAGTTTGTTCTTGTATCTGCAGGCATAAAACAGGGGAGTATTGCCCACATCGTCTTTTGCTGATGGATCGGCTTTATACTTCAGTAATATATCACCGATCTTTCCGTACCCTTTAGCCGCAGCAATATGGAGTGGTGAAACCCCAAGGAATTTCAGCTTTAAATTCGGATCAGCTTTATGCTTCAGAAGGATAGCGGCAGCTTTTACATGGCCTGCAGAAACAGCTCTTGACAAGGGAGTGTTCCCTTTATTGTCTGCAATGTTGGCATCTGCTCCATTTTTTAATAGTGCAATCACCGCTTCAAGATTCCCATGTGAAGAGGCATTATGGAGAGGGGTTACTCCTGTTTCGGACTTTGAATCTGGGGATATCCCGCCTTTGACCAGCAGATCGATCATCTTCCCTTTGCCTTTCCAGACTGCTGAGTGAAGCAGATTCCAGCCTCCCTCTTCAGTACCTTTTACAACAGCTCCCTTTGAGATCAGATATTCAACGATATCGGTATTCCCCTCATTCCATGCGACAGCATAATAAACGGGGGGAACTTTTCTTTTACTTTTCATATCATTTACATCAAGTCCTTTATCAACAAGAAATTTTACTGTTTCAAGGCTCGGAGAGGAGACTGCATAGCTGAGTGCAGTTTCATTATCTTTTTCCCTTGCATGAAGGTCCGCTCCTTTCTCAAGCAGGAACATAACTACTTTGAGATGACCGTATCGCGATGCGAAGTGAAGGGGCCTCAGATTGTGGCTTTTTTCCATCAGGTCAACATCAGCTTCGTTCTCGACAAGGAACTTCACTATATCGAGATGTCCTTTCGCAGAAGCGATATGGATGAGGGACCTCCCTCTTTCATTCTTTGCTGTCAACAGACTTTTGTCTTTCTTGACCAATTTTATTACCGCTTCGAGTTCACCTTTTTCTACAAGATTAACTATACTTCCAGCCGTAATAATTCCGCATAAAAATAAAATAGAAACGATAAAAACCAGATACTTTTTAGTTCTGTTCATATTATTCTCCTTTAGTTGATCTTCCGGATCTGACTGCTCTTTTCCTGCCCGGAAGTGCTGCTTTTCCCCGGCTCTCTGTATAGCCATGAGAAAATAACGAATAAAATCAGCAATAAAAAATAGATGATCTTTTTCATCTTACACCTCCTTTTTCAGGGGTTTTTTATATAAACCTCTACCGTTAAAATGTGCCATGATTTTTCTCCTTAAATAGAGCTACGGTTTTTTAATTTTCAAATAAATACTTTTCGTACTCCTTACCGTTTGACACTACTATCCCTTTTTCAAAGACGAGGATGCGCCTGTAGCCTCTGATCTCCGTCTCCCATGATTCATGCCCGATAAGTTTTTCATCCTCATAAATATCTGCAGCAATACCGTCTGCTGTCAGATATACAAGGTAAAATCTATTGTTTATAACCCTGTAGTAAATAAGGTTCCTGCTCACTTTCCTTGTAACAGTTTTGCCGTCTTCAAAGTCATATATAAATGTCTCTTTTCTGTTTCTGTAAACAACTTTTTTCTGAACTTCAGATCCGAATCTCCTCAATGACTTCCTGAACTCCCCCTTCCGCCTGAAAATTGTGGTCACCGTTTCCCCGATATTGTAAAGGGTGATTTCACCCTTTTTAAAGGTCATTAGTTTATTCCCCCAGACTGAGACAGAATCGGCCTCCACTTCATGATCAAGTTCGCCCTCTCTGTTAAAAAGGGCTACTCCCCGGTATGTCCGTATATAAAACCTTAATGGAGAGGCAGAGACCTGAAACAGATAAATTTTCTGAGAGTTTATAGATTCCGTATTCAGAGGATATCTTTTTAACTCTTTACCCTCGAATGAGGATATCCTGTAGATCCCCTCCTTTCTGTTCTTCTGGAGAAAAAATATAGTACCGCCAAGGACAGGAGCAGTATCAAGAGGCCTTGTGAAAACCGTCCACCACTCTTTTTCGGTCTTGTGAAACCTCTCCATTTCAACTTTCTTCTTGTTGAAAATGAATATATCCTTATTATCTTTCCTGCTTGCTCTGTGGTTCTGAAGATATAGATAGTCCCCCTGTTCTGTAAGAGGCCAGAAGCACTTCCCTTTTCTGAATATTTTTCCTTCATCAATGAACTGAATCCCTCTCGGTGACATTCTGTATATGCCGCCTTCGCTGGTCATCAAATGGTAACACCAGCTCCTCTCTATCTGCAGGAATCTTGCTCCTATCATTACAAAGATGATCAGAGAAGCATATCCGATAAATCTCAGATTGAATTTGAATAGCGGTTTCATGTCGAACTTGAAGAAAAATATGAAGAACAATACCGGGAATGCGAGGAGGATCATATTTGCCCTCAGAATGGTCTCGGAACTTACAATACCCCTCGTAAATATATTGTCGAAAAAGGTTAGTCCGCTTGACAGTATTGCCGTGAGGAAAAATGTCCCGATGAAACTCCTGAGGCTTATTGAAAATGATGCGGATACCAGAAAGAATGTAAAAAAGAAAACTGCAAAATCGGGTACCATAAGAATTGAGGGGAGGCTGAACACACTGCTGAGCAAGCAATAACAGACAAACACCAGCAGCAGTAATAATATTCTCGGTGTAAATTTTATCAGAAGGAGTTTCGGCCTTGAGACCGGCAGTGTCAGCATGTATTCAAGGGCTCCCTCCTCCCTCTCCCTGTTGAATATTGACCATCCTGAGAATGAAGCGTAAAGAAGTAGAAATAATTCTATTGCAGGAGCAATATAAGCATCTTTATCTGTTTGAAGTATTGCGATAAAAAGGGCAGTGATGATAAGGAATATGATCAGTCCCTCTTTAAGAACTCTTTTCAATTCAATTCTGATCATATTCACCTCCTATAAAAGCCCTCAGTATTTCAGAGAGCTGGAGATATTCCACCTGAAATTTATCATCTTCCGAGGGGTTATACGGATAAATATATTGTTCCTTCATCCCTTCCCATTTTCTGGAGAAGATGACCGGCTGGTCTTTGATATCATTCTCTGAATATACCCTGACACATTGGCTCCTTATCTTCTCAAACGGGGAATCCTCAACTATCACACCTCTGTTCAGAATTACAATTCTGTCAACAAGACCCTCTATATCCAGTGCATCCTGAGTCGCAATGATTATTCCCAGTTTTGATGTTTCGATCCTCTCCTGTATGGCAATTCTGAACAGGTCACGAAGGTGGGGGTCCAGGAAGTGGATAACATCATCTATAAGGAGAAATTGAGGGTTTGTACCGAGGACAAGGGAGAGATAGAATAATGTCCGTTCCCCGCGTGAGAGGGAGTTCACTTTCTGCTTCATATCGAAATCGTAACCGGATATATCGTTGAACCTGTATCCTTTAAAGAATGATGAGTGGGCGGTAACAGCTTCTGATAATCTCATGTTCTCGTAAAGGCTCAGAGAGGAAGGGATGTATGCAACCCTCTTCCTTATGTTGTGATAGGTCATATATTTATCGAGTGCGATACGCCCTTCACCCGATCTAAGGATCCCGCATATGGATCTGAGCAAAGTTGTCTTTCCTGCTCCATTCGGGCCCGCAAGGATCGTTGTTTCACCTTTTTCAAAATATATATTGAGGTTCTGCAGGATTGATTTTTTACCATATTTAAAAGAGTAGTTCTTAACCCTTATCATTTCTCCTCCCTGAAGTATTTTGAGATCATTTTTTTTACAGCCTCCGGTGAAATGCCCATATCTATCGCTTTCTCCATGAATTTATCAAAATCATCTTTGAGGAGTTCAGTTTTTTCTCCCCCGGAGGTCTTTCTTGACGAGGCCCAGAATCCTTTACCGGGCCTTCCGTCTATTATCTTTTCCTGCTGAAGTTCTCTGTATGCCCTTGCAACTGTATTGGGATTTATTTTTAAAAATGAAGAGAGTTCGCGTATTGAAGGGAGGGGATCATTCATCTTCAGAAGGCCTTTTGCAATTATGTGTTTTATATTTTTCCTGATCTGATCGTAGACCGGTACCGGCGATGTGAAGTCTATTGAGATCTCTTTAAGTATCATTTTGTTTCACTGTATCAATATATTAATACAGTAATACGGCTGTGTCAACAAAAAAGTTTATTTTTACTTACTTAAAAACATGAAGAAAAAGGATTCCCGCCTGGAGGGGTTTGATTGATCAGACCTGATTCCCTTTAATTATCAGAAAAGGGCATGATGAATCATGCCACTGCGTACTTTTTCCGGATCCTGACTTCTGAAAAAACCTTGTATTCAGGACTGATTAGAGATAATATTATCCAATGAAAACTTTGTATAGTGATGATATAAAAAAGCCCACTCCTGCAGAGCGGCGCCGCTCAATTTTTCTCCTTTTCCTCTTTGTGTCCGCAATTTTGATAAGAATCCCCGGAATAAATTCCCATCCAACCAGTTTTCATGCAGCCCGTCAATACCATTCCGCATTGCTGTCCCGCTCCTTTTATCTGAATACAAATGAACATAAAGATGATATAGGAAGGATCCCTTCCGTCATGTATCAGAGATTAAGAGAGCCTATCGATCCGCAGATCAATGAAAAGATAACTTATCAGATGTACCGTATTTTCGGAAAAGAGGATATGTTGATCCCCAGGCTCCTTTCTCTTTTTTACTGGCTTATCGGGGGTATCATTATTTATAAGGTCGGTATGCTTCTCTTTGGATGGACGGGAGCTGTGATAACCGTGACCTTATATCTTTTTTTCCCATTCGGTATTAATATCAGTCAGAGTATCCAACCGGAATCACTATTAAACATGTTCTTCCTATGGGGAGTTCTTCAGATCATAAAATATTTCAGATCGGACAAAGGGGACTATTTTTATTCGGCTGCAATGCTCTCAGGTTTTGCTGTTCTGATTAAAGTAACCATAATTTTCCCGCTTATCGGGATATTGTTATTACTAGGTATAAATAAGTACGGTATAAAAAAATATTTACTCAATTGGAAAACTGTCTGGTTCTATATTATCTTCCTTTCGATCGGGACATCTTTCTACATTTATAATATTTTGTGGAATACCGACATGCAAGCGCATGCGGCTTCACTGATCTCTCCCGAAATGTTGCTGACTCCGTTCTTCTGGGTGGGGTGGCTGACCCAGATCGGAAAGGTGACGGGTGTGATCCCTTTCTTCACTGCCCTGATCCTATTTTCCCTCATTAAGGACAAAGAGGTTAAGTTTACCATTGCCGGCCTCTTCTTCGGTTATGTTTGTTATGCACTAATCTTCAGTTATTCCACTGCTACAAGTGACTATTATCAGATCGCTCTTTTCCCGATTGTTGCAATCATGCTCGGGTATGCCGGGACTTTGATAAAAAAAGGGGAGAGAGTTAAATACACTGTGGTTTTTTCCCTTCTCGCTGCCGGAGTAATGTTCTCCCTCTGGCACCAGTATAAATATATAAACAGTTATCACGAACTAAATATGTATTCTCCTGCATATTTTCTTGTGGGAGAACAGGGATCATACTTTCACCGGGACACATCCGAAGGCGGTATATGGGGGAATTCGTTCAAGGCGGGAGAATTAACGGGGCATGGTATCAACAATATTCTCCTTGCCAGATCCTACGGCAATGCTGCGATGTACTACGGTAAATTCTTTGCCCGTTCATGGCCGACTTATGAGGATATTGATTATATGAAGCTGAAGGGGAAGGCGGTTCCTTCTGTTGAAGAGTTGTACAAAAAAGAATTTTTTCCTCAAAATCCCAGATATTTCATCATCACCGACTTCAGATCGTGGGAAAAACAACCTGAACTTCAAAATTTTCTGAACACCAATTTTAAACTTTTCGCAAAAAAAGAGGGATTCATTATCTATAACCTGAGAAGTAATAAAACACAGAAATAAATCAATGGAATACTCTGCAGCTGCCGTGCACAATACCATTGTATCCGATAGTTTTCCTGTAATCATATTGTCGGGGTGTGATCCGAATATCCAATATAAAAAACGGGTATAGAAAGTTAAATTTTCCGGGCGATGAATTGAACTATTGAAGCTCTTCCGTTGTGGTAAGGCCCCTCTTTTATGACCCGTTCCGTTTCAGCAGCATACAAAATTTCAAGATCTGAAAATGTTTCCAGGAGTTCCTTCCTGGAGTGCATCATATCCGGGTCTTGCGGCCCGCCGGTCCCACGGCCGATCTGATCGGGGATAAATCCTTCAAGGAGGAAGATACCTCCCTGTTTCAATGCAGAAATGCACCTTTTATGGAGGTCAGTTCTCACTTTGGAGGGGAGATGACAATATATGGATATTATTCCCGAATACAAGTTATCTCCCGGATCATATTCGGAAAGATCGGCGATCTCAGTTGTGATGGAAACACCTCTCTGATTCGCAAGAGCCTGCGCTTTTTTCAGCCCCACTTTTGAAAGATCGACTGCAATAACTTCTCTGCCGGTTTGAGCCAGAAAGGCCGCATTCCTCCCCTCACCTTCTCCAAGTGAAAGAATTGTTCCGTCCTTAAAGTATTTAGTGTTTTCTTTTAAAAAATCGTTCGGCTCAGTACCGTACACATATTCAGATGTATTATATCTTTTATCCCACATGTTTTTCTTCCTTATTGATGAATATTATCATTTTTAAATACAAAAACCGATAAAAAATACAAAGATTGGTGGAATGTAGGGGATAGGCCGGAACATCTCAGGCATCGTGTATATAAAATAATTTTTTTTTTGAGATAAATGGATTGTGATTTTATATAGATAACAGGGTTAATAAGTGAATATGTATGCAGACGGATATTTTTTCGTCTTGGGAGGGGATTATTATGAAATTAGATTTAAAAGTAATTTTATTCCTAATTATACTGTTGCTTTCTGCTGTTTTGGTCAGTGCTCAGACACGGGTGATCCAATCGAAACCGGGGATCATCAGGACGATGATCAAGGTTGAGCTTCAATCTCAGGCAAAGTATTATGTAGGGGTTTGTCCTGTTGAAGTGAAGATGACCGGTAAAATAACGGCGTCTGCTCCGGTGACTGTTAAATACCGATTTGAGAAGAGTGAGGGGGGTATGGTAAAGCTTCAGACCCTGAGGCTGGCCAAGGGGGTGAATACTTTACCTTTCAAATGGAAACTGAATAAGAACGGTCAATATTGGGTAAAATTGCTGGTGGTCCTGAGCGGAAAAGAGCATTGGTCTGATCTGCAGACATTTGAGGTGAAATGTGATCCGTCGGAAAGGAAAAAGATCCTTAAACAATTAGCGGTTCCTCAAAAAAAAATCTCCCTGGAACAGATCGGCCCGGTGAAACTGATCAACCCGAAGCCTGTGGTTCAGCAGAGTAATGATAAAATATCTGAAATTCCCAAGGTGGCGGACCTTGTGGTCAGCTGGATATATATTGATCCCCAGCCAGGAAAAACTTATAATAACATCAAGTTCATAGTTACAATTAAAAATATCAGCTCTTACCGGACGGAACATTCTAAATCCTGTTATCTCCGTATTGTTTTTAGACATAAAAACAGCAATCCATACAATCCAGGCTATATTTATAGCGATCCCTATTTTTATGTAATTCCGGAGATATCCTCTGGCTCTTATGTAAATCTTGAGGTATATTTTAAATTTTACAATATAAACAGATATACAATAATTGCCTGCGCTGATGCAAAGAAAACGGTGAATGAAATTAATGAAGAAAACAACTGCAAATGGAGGTATGTCACCATTCTAAAATAGATTGAACCCACCGGTATATCGAATTCCATTCCGACCGTGCTGATTTTTGTCCCGGTTTCTGAACACCCCAATACTATATTTCCATGAAACGGGTAGACGCAAGGCCAATCCGTACAGAGGAGATGGGGAGATCCAGAATAGACACAGCCCAGGCAAAATGATAAAATTCCATTTTACAGCCCAGGTTACTTTATATTCACCAGGGCGAATATACTCAGGCCGATGTAGCTCAGTTGGTAGAGCATTTGATTCGTAATCAAAAGGTCCCCAGTTCGACTCTGGGCATCGGCTGTCTATTACTACGTTTTCAGCCTTCCGGCTTTCAAATATCGCCTTTTTTTGTCCAAATTGTGACCATAAAAAAGCATATCTAACCAAATTAAATCCTGTATTATAGGGATAAAACAAGAGAGAGCATTTGATTATATACCGACTGATCATCTTACTTTAAAAAGAGAAGTAAAAAATGAATCCAGGAATGGTACAGTGGACGGGGGCAGACCATAGTCAAATCCTCCAAATAGGTTCCCTTTATATCGGGGCCCCGGCCCCCGGGAATGTGAAAGGTTCTCCTATTTCTGATTAATTGATTGCGAAATCGAGCAGGTAATCATAACTGAATTCAACATTCGAATTGTTTGTGAGAGCACCTGTTTTATTCATCATCCCGTAAAAGACCGAATTCCGTACACGGTATCTATTATTCCGGACGATCACATTTGCAGGTATCGTATAGGTTGTATTTGCAGTGGAAGCCACTATTACCGCACCTGCGTTGGGGTTTTCCCGGTTATAAATGTACAGCTTACTCTTATTTGTGTTTTTTAAAAATTTCCAGGTCAACTTCACACCGGTGAGCGTGAAATCCAAGGTCTGATTGGCAACCGGACAGACATATTTGATCAGATAATTAAGATGAATAGACGCCAGTTTCTCTGTTTTCTCCACGAAAGGATTGGGCATTTTACTGGTATAGACAACTTTAATAATAACCAATTTACCGACAGAGTAAGATGCGCTGGATCTATACGCAGGTGTGGTGTATTTGTTCGGCCCGGAATTCGGGATATTAACATCATCGATCAATAATTTTTTAATCTTTATACCTTTATCCTGAGGGACAAGGGTCAGATTGACATTCCAGAATTTCCCCTTATTGCAGTTGGACATATCATAAAGAACTGCATATCCGGTCAGAGTAAAGTTTGGATTTTTACCGATCATATTGATCCCGGTTTGAGAGCAAAGCGACCCATGGCCGATTAAGGATAAAATAGTAAAAAGTAAAACGGGTAGTAGTTTTGTTTTCATTTGTTCTCCGTATGAAAAAACTTCCTTTTATATTAAATATAATAAATCTGAAAATATCTCAAAAAATTGTGACCTGCCCCCCATAAACTGATCTGATTTTTATGTAAACATTTCTAATTCTAAACTGAAAAACAAAAATATCTATAGTCACAATTTGGACACATTTAAGTTTTGTCAAATTCTAAATGTGTTAATAACGCCTATATTAAAGAATATTTCAGCTTTTATTTGTGACTGCATTGTGTTTCGTAATAAATGGATCAAAGAAAGGGTGAGGTTCAATGAGTGAAAATCTAACTCTAATAGTGGTACAAGAAATGGGGGAAGGTCATTGTTTCGAATATTTGTGCTTCAGTCATTCGAATTTATTTCGTGCTTCGGTTATGCCTTTAATCAAGGTGATCTGACAATTTGGTGGAGTAAAATTATTATTTTTGAGATATAAAATCATTACTTTTATATATAAATCAGAGGATATGTACAAATTTTTAAGATAGAGTCTTCTATCTGAGGAGGGAGTTTCAATGAAATTTTTAAAGAAAAAAATGTGTTTGCTCTCTATTCTGTTATTTGTTCCGTTAATGCTATCGGCTCAGGCCAGGGTGGTTAAAACCAGCCCAGTAGTGGCAAAGAAAATGGTCATTGTTAAACTGGAATCCTATACTAAACATTATAGAGGCATATGTCCGGTGACGGTTAAAATGACGGGAAAGATCATCGTACCGTCAGCCATGAGTGTTAAATATATGTTCCTGAGAAGTGACGGATCCAGACCAAAATTGAATTCTCTGATCTTCAAAGAGGCCGGGACAAGAGTATTACCATTTACCTGGAAAATTTCGAAAGATTATAATGGATGGGTTCAGCTAATTGTAAGGACAGAGAAGAGTGAGTGGCGTTCTGAGAAATTTCACTTTGATGTGGTCTGTGATAATACGCCTCAGGCAGGGGTAAGTCAGGGAGATCCGAAAATAACAAAGATCCAAAAACCAGATCTGATTGTTAGTGGAATCAAAATTACTGATCCTGTAAGGGCAGGAATACCTGCATTTATATATATTCATGTTAAAAACATAAGCAATAGGGGGACTCAACAATCACCTCCGTGTAATCTTACTGTACAGCTCCACTTAAATATAAACTTAATGTTATTTAAATTATATCCAATCCCTGCAATACCATCCGGTACCAGTAAAATAATTTCAATTCCATATAATTTCTCACCTGGTCACTGGAGAATAGAGGCTTGGGCAGACGGGAAAGAAGAAGTGTCCGAAACGGATGAGACCAATAATGTAAAATCTTTTAAATTTTATGTGAAATAAAATTGACCCCTTTTCAGAAATTTGATCTAAAAATAAATTGAATTTGATCATATCCGGTGGTCACAATTTGGACATATTTTGGGTATGACTAAATTTGAGTGATTGTAAAACACTTATATAAAATATAATTCTGTGTTTTCCGTTGAATACTTTTTATCGATTTGATATATTAACTGAATTAAGGGAGACTGTGATATCAGTGGACAATCATCTGGAAGAAATACTTGTTGAACTGAAAACCCAAGATATAAAATTCATTGTATGCGGTGGAGTGGCTGCCGTTCTGCACGGGGTTGAAAGGATGACCATGGATATTGATATTTCACTGGACCTTGATAATGACAATCTGAAAAAGTTCCTTGAAGTTCTTAAAAAATTGAATTTAAAACCGAGAGCGCCGATCCCGCCGGAATCAATTTTAGATCCGGAAAAAAGAAAAATAATGATCGGGGAAAAGGGAGCTTTGGTTTTTACCTTTCTCGACCCGGACAAACCCTTTCGGCAGATCGATATATTTCTGGAGGAGGATAAATCTTATAACCGGCTTCGTCAATTTATTGAAAAGATAGACATCGGCGGTACAGAGATCAATATTTTATCAATCGAGAAACTGATAGAGATGAAGAAAGATATTGATCCTCCAAGGGAGAAGGATATAATGGACATCAAAGAATTGGGATTGATACTTAAACAGAAGATTTCAAATGATTAAAAAATCAGCTGAAAAAAAGGATGCGAAGAATCAACCGGATCATTTTAAGAATCAATTAAAGAATCTGTCAAAAACAGATTTTGACGGCCACACCGAATTTAGGAATTTGTCTTACAAAGATAGACTGTTGTGGTTGTCCCGGGCCGTCCGGTTCTCAAAAAAATATTCAAAGACAGTAAAACGTTAAAAGCTGATACAGATAAAATCTCTACATAACATATCCTAAATAAGGATAAAGCTGAAAACCGGAATCCAATTATCCTACAGGTTCTCCTATTTCTGATTAATTAATCAAGAAATCGAGCAGGTAATCATAACTGAATTCAATATTCGAATTGTTTGTGAGTGCACTTGTTTTATTCATCATCCCGTAAAAGACCGAATTCCGAACACGGTATCTATTTTTCCGGACAGACATATTCGATCAGATAATTAAGATTTATAGAAGCCAGTTTCTCTGCTTGAAAAAACTTCATTTTCCCCGTCCCTGGGGCAGTATGCTTAATACCGGATCTGTCTATTATTTGTGCAGGAAAGTCAGCATCCGTTAATGTTATTGAAATTGAATTTTACTTTCTGATGCTGCCGAAACCTGCAGCGTACTGTAAATCACTATTCCGCTCATCGGCTGTTTATACCCCTATATATAAGAGGTACTGATAATAAAAAAACTAAGAATAAAACTTAAAGATGAAGTGATTGAAAGATTAGGAGATAAGTCATTTTAATAATTTGTGACTTTTATCCCGTTGAAAGGAAGAGATAGATTCACATAATTAGGTATTAAAGGCGCTTTTTAATGATAAAGAGCAAATTGAGGTGAAATTATGGAACTTAACAAAATATTAGTTAAAACAGGAAATAGTTATTTTCTTATTAGTAAAGATGATATTGAGTTAATTAAATCTGAAAGAAACTATTCAAGGATCTTTTGTGAAGCCAGGAATTATATTGTCAGGAAATCGCTTAATACGTTGGAGGAAAGACTGGGTTTTGAAAAGTTTATGAGAGTAAACAGATCGACAATAGTTAACATAGATCAAATCGAACAAATGAAAAAAGCAGATAATGATTATGTCATAGTTCTAAAGAATAATAAGATCGTAAACTGGGGGAGGCGGTACCGGGAAAATCTCTCCAGATTAATAAAGGTGTAACAAAATGATAAATAAAAACATAATTGTTGACCCTGGTTCAATTTCAACCAAATTAGAAGATTCAAAAGATGAGCTGGTGAAAAATTTTATTTTAAAAAATTGTATTAGCGATAATGAACCTCTTAAAAACTTTATTGATAATATAGAAAAAGATATGATAGATAAAGCACTAAAAGTATCAGCAGGCAACCAGAGAGTAGCTTCATTCATTTTGGGTTTAAAGCCGACAACTTTAAATGAAAAAATACGAAAATTTAAGATTATTGGTTATAAAAAACCGAAAAAATATGAAGATTTAAAAGCGCTGGTTAAAGATCTCGGAATATCCCGTTTGTAGTTGAAAGCATTTCAATAAATTCTTAAATTCGAATCTTAATTTCATTTTTCTGAATAACTGAGTTTAATTTAAAAACTACTAAAAAAAACCGGAACAAGTGGAGTAATTTATCCATGTTATATGTAACCGGTCACATATAAATTTTTTTAAATCTATGCTTGTCACCACAATTAATAGTGGTTCTTCGCAATTGTTATTGTACTTAATAGCGAATAAATGTAACAAATCCCTGAAATTGTATACTGCCTGATCTTAATTTTTTTCAAATTTCATTTGGAATAAAAACTGCCTCTTTAAGATGACAGAAATTTTTTTCTGATCTTATACAAGGAGGCTTTAATGAAAAAGCTATTCACAATTTTTCTTGCAATTGCAGTTCTTTCCGGACTGACATTTGCACAGGGAGCAACAGCTGATATCTACGGTACAGTTGTACTGCCGGATGGATCAGCCATCCCCGGAGTTGCAGTAACTCTGACCGGTGATGTTGTCGGTAAGAAAGTTACGGTTACTTCTGAAAACGGGAATTTCCGGTTCCTGAGATTGGCACCCGGGATTTATTCTCTTCAATTTGAACTTGAAGGATTCAAGACCGTGGTCCAGAAAGGTGTCAGATTGTTTGTCGGTAAGAACAAAACCTTTAATGTTCAGATGGAGACGACCCAACTAAAAGAGGTTATAGAAGTCAAAGGGCAGGCTGGAGTTGTTGATACAAGAAAGACAACAGTCTCGGTCAGTGTTTCAAAGGAGATGATCCGGTCACTTCCGACTGCAAGAAATCCCTGGACTGTTCTCAATCTTGTTCCCGGTATGATGGTTGACAGGGAAGATGTCGGTGGAAATGAATCCGGGCAACAGACTAATTTCTATGGTAATGGGGCATCAGATGATGATACCACCTGGAATGTTGACGGAGCGAACATTACCGACCCTTCAGCGATCGGAGCTGCTCCGGGATATCTGAACATAAATTCATATGAAGAACTTCAGGTTACACTCGGATCAAATGATATTACTGCACAGACAGGCGGTACCCAGCTCAATTTTGTTTCTAAAAGGGGAGGTAATGTCTATTCCGGTGATTTCCATCTTTATGTGGAAGATGAAGCCTGGGAAATGAATCAGACTCTTCCTCAGGAGATGATAGATGCAGGTTTGAATTCTCCCGGAATTTTAAGACTCTATCAGTACGGCATCAATTTTGGTGGGCCGATCATCAAGGATAAGATATGGTTCTTCGGATCCTATGCTATCCAGGATATTCATTCATTAACAGTGGCTCAAACTGAAGATGCCACATGGCTTGTAGGTGCATATGCAAAATTAAACTTCCAGTTCGGAAATACTTCAGCTGACCTTCACTATTCTAGTGATACGAAACTTAAATGGGGCCGTTCGTCTATCGGAGCTGCTAACCAGGATCCCGGTAGCACCTGGGACCAGATAGGGCCGGGGGCAGTTTATTCGGGTTCACTTCAGCATATTTTCGGAAATCTGATGCTCAATGCCAAATTTGCTTATACAGATGGTGGATTTACTTTGGATCCGAAAGCGTCTGATATTAATCCGGCTTCAGGCCATTTTGAAGGTCCGGATTGGACAATTTATGATTACCCGAGTCAGTATTGGGGAGGAAATTCATATTATTATACAACAAACCGGAATTCACTTAATCTGACCCTAAGCGCAAACTATTTTGCCGAAGGAGTTATAGGCGGAGATCATGAGATCAGGTTCGGAGTTGACTATTATACAGCTCAGACCACCTCACAAACCCTGTATCCAAACCAGAGAATTCTATACAATTATAATAAACTGGACCCGGGACAGTATAAAGAAATCTGGTGGGTAGCTGACGGCATTTTTGATGTTGGATTTGAACGGATTTCTTTCTATTTGGCAGATACAGCAACTTTTGGCAAACTTACTGCCAATATAGGTGTCAGGTATGATAAGGAATCCGGAACTCATAACGAAACCGTTGCTCCCGGACTGACCTTCCAAGGTGTACCGATATTTGCAGACTATCTGGGTGACCTAAAAGCACCTCAAAAAGATATTCCTGCAGGCTTTAATGTAGTATCACCAAGGCTTTCATTTACTTATGATATCAGTGGTGATGGAAAGAATGTATTCAAGTTGTCACTTGCCCGCTATGGTTCCCAGAGCGGGAACAATATTGCTGCTCATACATGGACCGTTGGCAACAGAGAGATTGATTTGTATTGGGATGATAATGGAAATAATATTCCGGAATTAGGGGAATGGAGTGAGGATCCTAATGACTGGTTGTGGTGGAATATTAATGAACAAGATCCTTATTCGATCTCAAGTAGAAACAAATATGATTCAGACCTCAACTCTCCCTTATTGGATGAGGTAATTCTCTCTTACGAAAAAGCTTTTGCAAATGATATTGCAGTTTCTGTAACAGCTCTTTATAAGAAAAGACATAATCTCCTATGGTATAGAGGAAATATGCCGGATGGTTCACTGGAAACCGATGCAAACTGGTATGTTGAAGGGATACATACATTTCAGGATGGTCAGACAAAAGAGTATTACAACAGGTATGAAAGGCCCCAGGGTTCAACCCTGACCAATCATGGATCAGACTACTATGATCTGTATATGGGGATCCAGTTGGCATTAACAAAAAAATTCTCAAACAAATGGATGATGGATGCTTCCTTCAGTTATGCCGACTGGAAACAGAAAAGGGTAACATCTGAGTATTTTGGTGGAACTTCATCATTGAACCCGACAAACTTTGCTTACTATAATGAAGGAGTTGTGGCTCCGGAATCCGGTGGTTCCGGTATAACTGGAGTATTTGTTAATTCCAAATGGCAGTTTAAACTTTCTGGACTCTATCAGCTACCGTGGGGCATCAATCTGACCGGTGTATTTCAAGCCAGAGAAGGGTATGTGATCCCTTATTATGAAAGGAGATATGTTGATGGGTTGGGCTGGACAACTCTTTATGAACCCGGGAAAAAATTCGGTGATGACAGACTACCGACATTCTGGATGCTCAGTCTGGGTATTGAAAAAACATTTAAGGTTTCTGATACAGTATCAACCACATTGTTTGTTGACGGTTACAATATCACCAATAATGCGATTTCTCTTAAGGTAAACTCTGTTTTAGGACCGGACCAGGACCTGATCCAGAGAGTGCTTAATCCTGGAATATTTCAATTCGGGATCAGAGTCAACTTTTGATATCTTAATCTTAAGTGGTTTAAACATATGGGCCGTCCCTGATGGGGCGGCCTTTTTTTATAAATATATACGGATGAATAATTTATATAATGTGTGGATAGAATCCAAATAAAAATGTTTTATTCGTATTTATTAAGTAGAACTGAAAAGTGATAAACTAGTATGAATCTGGTGAAATGAAAATCTTTAATCTGAGAAATGAAACCCTACTAATATTTTTGGTTATAATGGTGGCAGTGCTTCCTGTAAATCTCAAATCTAA
Organism: uncultured bacterium; assembly: GCA_942492175.1. GTDB lineage: Bacteria > Acidobacteriota > Aminicenantia > UBA2199 > UBA2199 > UBA647. Next base: position 199,030 of record CALODR010000005.1, on the reverse strand, counting down.
TTCAATAAAATTCAGTAAAATTTCTGATCCGGATGGAATTTTGAACGGTACTGTCCTTGAAATATTTCAGGATTCCAGAGGATTCATATGGATTGGCAGTGATACAGGCGGATTAATTCGCAATGATGTAAATAATTTTAAATCATATATATCTGATCATACATCCAGATCAAGTATAAACAATAATTCAGTACATTCTATAATCGAAGATATGGAAGGGAATCTGTGGGTGGGAACTGACAGCGGATTGAATAAGTTTGAAATCAGAACCGAGAAATTTACTTTTTACAGAAATGATCTGATAAAGAGTGAGGTTGGTATTGAATCTCTTTGCATGGATGGAGATTCAAAGTTGTGGGTGGGAACTCTTGGAGAAGGAATGTTTTTATTCGATCTGAAATCAGAATCGTATAAAAATAATTTCAGAATGTCTGAAAACAGCTCTATTGGAATAGTTGATAATCATGTCCTTACTATCCTGAAGGACAGACAAAAGAATATTTGGGCCGGAACAAAGAACGGAATCAGCATCCTGAAAAATGGGAGTTCGGAAATAGTTAATATTTCTGATATAGATAACAGGATCTATAAGAAAATACTGTTTACTATCTTTGATATAGCCGAGGCGGATGATGGATCAATATGGATAGGATCTAATCAGGGATTGATCAGATATAAAGATAAATTTGAGATAACAGAATTCGGGGATTTAAAGAATAAAGGGAATAATATTGCTCCCGGTTTTTTTAATATAACTTCCCTGAAAGTTGATGAAAAAAATAATCTATGGATAGGAACCACCCATGGATTGATCAATTATGAAATCGGGAAAGGATTATATTCATACTTCAGAAATGATCCGGAGGATGAATACAGTATCAGTGGTAATCGCATTACTTATCTATTCATTGACAAAAGTAAAAACCTTTGGATAGGGCTTGGTGGTAGAAATAATATTAATATATACGACAGGAAATTAGAAGCATTTGGACATCTTACAGTAAAAGGATTAAACAAAGATATTAATTTCATTAATTCCTTTGCTCAGATTGGGAGCGGAGATATATTCATCGGATCAGATAAAGGATTACTTCGATGGAGAAGAAAAGGGAGAAGTTCGCAGGACGATTTTCTCAGATCTACAGAGGTGGTTTTTCCGATATATACTAAGGTTTTATCACGGTCATATATATATCCTGACATATTATGGCTCGGGACTGTAATCGGAATAAAGGCATATAATCATGAAGATGGTTCTCTCTCATCAAATTTTCCAGATCTCGAAAAAAAACTTAATCGAAAGGTCATTTTCTCACTATTGGAGGATAAGGAAGGGATATTATGGATAGGAACTTATAGAGAAGGACTTTCTAATTATAATCTGAAAACCGGAGAACTTATAGATTTTTGTCAGAGCCTGAATAAAAACAAATGTATTACTGATAATTGTATAACCGCAATTGCAGAGGACCCTGAAGGAAATATATGGATAGGAACGGCCGGGAATGGAGTGAGTAAATTTAATAAGAAAACCGGACTTTTCAAGAAATTTATTGCAGGGAATTCTCAGGAGAATAATCTGAGTTCCAATAACATTCTGGCACTTCATAGTGATCAGAATTGTCTCTGGATAGGTACTAACGGGGGTGGGTTAAACAAATTTGATCTTAAAACTGAAAAGTTTGTTTACTATTCAAAAAATGATGGACTTTGCAACAATGTTGTATATTCGATTATAAATGATAATAAAAACAAAATTTGGGTGGGGACAAATAACGGACTCAGCTGTTTTGATATTGCAACAAAATCTTTCAGGAATTACTTTTCTTACAATGGATTACAGGATAATGAGTTCAATCATAATGCAGCGTTTAAAACATGGGAGGGGGAACTCGCTTTTGGAGGACTGAATGGATTCAACCTTTTCAAATCTTCAGATATTGAGCGGAAAGAGAGTATTTCAGAAATTTTTTTCACAGATTTCCAGGTCTTTTATGAAGAGATTCCAATAGATCGAAGGAGTGATATTCTTTGCCAATCAATACTGTTCTGTGAAAAAATACAATTGGGATATAAACAGAATTATCTTACTTTTCATTTTACATCGCTGAATTATTCAAGCTCGTCAGGAGTAAATTATTCATACTATATGGAAGGATTAAGTAATAAATGGGTATCATTGGGACAAAAAAATGAGATATCATTACCATTTATAAAACCGGGTGATTACAAGCTTATTATAAGAGCTTCAATTGGCAATTCCGTTGATAAAGTGGTATCCAAATCAATCCATATCGAAATAATCCCGCCGTTCTGGATGACCTGGTGGTTCAAGGTTATGATGTTCATTACTATTACAGGATTTCTTATCTTTTTATTATATGTGAGAAAAAAAAATAGAATAAAAAATCTGAGAACCGAGGAAGCAGCGAGGAAATATTTTCTTAATTCCGGGCTGTCAAGTCGGGAAAGTGAAATAGTTCTTTTGATAATTAAAGGATACTCAAATAAACAACTTGAGGACAAATTGTTTTTATCGTATGGGACCATTAAGAACCATGTCTACAGTATATATAAAAAATTAAACATAAAAAACAGAGCAGAACTTGTTAATATCTTTAAAAATATTATCCCTGATCGTGATCACCATCTTTATTAATCAATAAAGTTACTTTTTTCATATTAAAACGGTTTGTAAATTGATTGATACTTTAAAAAAAAGGAGACTAACATTCTTATGAAAAATATGTTTAGGATCTGGTATTTTATATTTATGTCCTTGGTAATAATGCTCTGTTTTAGCATGAAAAAAAGTGTGGAAATGAATACAAGTGGATTAATTATAAATTCAAAAAATCCTGAGGTAGTTTTAGTGCCGGCCGGTGAGTTTGTTATGGGAGTAGAAAGAAAAGGGACCACTATAGAGGATAAAAAAAAGTATTTTGATGATTACTCTCACAAAGTCCGTATATGCACATTTTATATGGATAAATATGAGATAACAAATTATCAGTATTACAAGTATTGTTCCGAGACCGGAGCGAAACTTACTTTCCTGTGGGGAATGGATAAATTCAAGTGTGTGCTGAAATTCCCTGATCATCCCATTATTGGTTTATCACATTATGAAGCCTCTAAATATGCGGAATGGAGGGGGATTCCGTTGTGTAATAAGCAAAAAATAATTGGATATGAATATCTTCCCTGCTAATGTTTGGTCTTTACTATTATTTGTGCAGGAAAGTCAGCATCCGTTAATGTTATTTAAATTGAATTTTACTTTCTGATGCTGCCAAGGCCCAGGATTACTAATCCAGCAACAAAATATCCAAATATTCTCTTTCTCATTTTTTCTCCCGACAAAATTTATTTTATTATATCGGGGCAATTTCAGTTGGATTTCCGGTAAAAGTAAAGTTTATTTTTCACAAAATAACAGTTCTTCAATTTCATCTGAGAGAGAGTGATCGGTCAGTATTTTTTTCGGGAATTGAGATTTAAATTTTTTGAATGATTCTTCCTGCCCCAGTTTATTTTTTTCTGAGATATTGGACATGAATTTTTTATATAGTCATAGATGATATAAGAGGGGGAAAAATGAAAAAAATTATTATCGGGAGTATTATCGTTTTTTTGTCTTTAGTTTTTATGTTTAATTTTAATTATTCTCAACGCCCAACAGATTCATTTGTGTATCAGAGTCCATTTCAGGACGGATTGATCTATCTTAAAGGGTGGGTCAAATATAGATACTCTGAAACCGGATCCAGGCGAATTACAACAGGGATAATTTGTGAATTAAAAAACAATGACAAATATGTGATTCATTCATTAATGCTTAACAACAAAAAATATTCTACTGTAAATAATAAGGTTTTCGAGATAAATAATTCTCCTATGGAATGTTCTGTTGGTCAGCTCCTCGAGATAAAAATTGCATTAAAGGATAAAAGGGTTGTCGGGATAGTTGCCAAACCTCAATATCGGACAATTGCAAAATTCAAAATAAATAATCTTTTTGAAAAATATATATTTCCGACCCCCGGCCAGGTTGTAGACCTGAACTCCGGAATATCGCCCTTCCTTGTTTTTAAATGGAAATTCACAAATTTTAATCAGGCTTCCAAAATCTCCATGAGTGCAGTATATACACCTTCCGTAAACGGTGAATCTAATGGAGATAATTTTTCATTCAGAAAAAGCGAACTTAAACATGATAAACGCTATTCGATCTTTCAATATACTTTAAATAATGACAGAAATTGTAAATTCAACTTGCTCAAAGGAGTGACCTCAGATTCAAGTGTGAGATTTAATACCGAATATGATAGTTGGTTCAGAACTAGCAAATTATCTTTGAAGAAAGCAGTAATCTCAATAAAATAGGGCCGTCTTATTATTTAGATTATTTTGAAATAAAGGATATTGGGACATACTACAACACAATACCGGTCGGATAGATTCCATTTCGATATGATCTCTGATCAGCAGTATGGGATGGCAGCTGGACCATTTACGAATTTGTGGATGAAAAAAATATTATAAAAGAAATAAAAGAGACGAACAATAGAGAAACGCACGAATTCTTTGTGAAAAATCCAAACTGAAAAATTCCATGAAAATCCACCTATCAAACTAACTGTTATCCACTGCAATTGCGGTAAAATCAAAATTTCTAAACAAACTCTGTTGTATAGCTTTTTCTAATTTTTAGAGAAGGGGTCAAGATTTACTTGACCCCTTTTTTGATCTATTTATAACCAGAGCCGTATACATAATCCTTTGATCTGCGGCGGTTCGGTTTGTGCATCGTTCTTAACGGTAACTGTTACTGACCCCTGAAGGGAGAGTGGGATCTCTGTCCCGGTAATTTGATTCGAGAAAACTTTGGCAAGAATTTCATTGTATGTCGGGTTTAAGTTTAAGAAAGACTGCTGTGTCCACTGACCGTCATAGATAACATAATCATGTCCGTTCTCGGGATTTGTCAGTTCCACTTTATATTTATATTTGATCGGCTGGATTACACTGGTTGCAGTGACCACCACATGGATACCTTCCGATAGATTGACAGTGGCCCTGTGAGCAGTATTTGTGCATGAATCAGAAGGATTCTGGCCGTTTACCTTCAAGGTGGATATCATTGCATAACCCGGAGCCGACCATGTCATTTTCGGAGATATTTTAAACCTGCCGCTGAGAGCCTGCACATTGCTGCCGATCGAGAAGATCTTTACTCTGTAGTATCCCGGATTCTGGTTGAGGGGTATCCTCCATTTCTCTTTACCGTCATTCTGGGTGCTTCCGGCAATGGTTTTTACAAAAACATTGCCGGTTTTGTCAACAAGCTGGATCTTTACCAGTGCTGGAAGTTGACCCTGAAACCGCCACTTAATGGTCATGTCCTGATCCTGAAAGTAGTTGTCCCTGTCAGCGGGTTTAACTACCTGGATTTTTGCCGGAGCGGAATAGATCATGCTTAATACGAAAAAAAGAACTACTGAAATCAATACTAATTTCTTCATTTTACCTCCATTCCTTTTATAAAGTTTAATAAATATATATATAGGTTCTAATAAAAATATCTCATTTGTAATAAAAAAAAATCAATAAAGGGGGCAGAGCTACCCGCGTATCAGATTTTTTCAGTTTTCTCAGGATCTGATAGTAGTAATTCTTATATGATAATTTATGCAGATAGATCCCTGTGAAAGGCGGATATCTCCCTGTTGCGGCCATGAACTTACTTTGTAGATCCGGGTTATGAAGTTCTGTCAGTCGATGTAGGTGCTGCTGCTGGCTGCGTATACATATTCTGCAGCGTTCTTATCCACGTTGGTATAGGCGCTGGAGAATGTCAGGTCAACGGCCAGGATACAATCATGCTGCCTCCCGTCTGCCACACAATGATTCTGGATATTGAACCCGTTCAGCAGATCAAACCCGGATATTACCGGAGACCCGGGGTCATCTTTTCCGTCCTCATAGGTGTAGCTCACAATAGAGCCGCCCCATTCTGTACAGAGCATTTTCACATTGGTTCCGATCTTTTTATACTTGGTGTAATCCCAATTTATGAATTCGGAAATGACATTCAGGGTGGTTGTTGAGATGGTGACATCGAATGAGTAGGCTTTGTCGAGGATCGCATCTTCGCAGGTGGAGTCCATGGTTGCAGTGCCTGCGATGGTATAGTTCTCGTTCAGGGCAACATTGCCTCCCAGTGTAAGCTTCCGGATCCCAGTAGAGTTAAGGCCCTTGTAATTAACTGTGATCCGAACCGTAATGCTGGTATAATTGCCGTAATCCTTACCAGTGATCAGTTCTTTAACTTTAGTACATCCCGGGAGACTGATCAGTAAATAAATACAAAGTAAAGCTGAAATCAAGAATAATAATTTTTTCATACTCCCTCCATAATTATTATACAAATTTCCCCGAAAAATTTCATTTTTTTTTGTTCTCAGCTTCGGCCGTCAAAAATCCGTTCAAAAAAGAGGAATATTGTCCTCTTAACAATAATGTTGATTTACTTTGTTCACTGATCTAAAATCTTTTATTACTGAAAGCTATATTTTAAGGAGCCTGAAATGAATTTTAAAAAAATACTTCTTGCCTTATTATTTTTTTCGATGGTAACCATCCCTGCAGTTTCCGAAGAGGGGATGCTTCCTTTAAGTGAATTGTATAAACTGGATCTTAAATCAAAGGGTTTAAAGATCGATCCTGAAGAATTGTACAATCCAGACGGTATCAGTCTGGTTAACGGGATCATTAATCTGAGCGGCTGTACTGCATCTTTTGTTTCACGCGACGGGCTGATTCTGACAAACTATCATTGCGCCTTCAGCGCTATTCAGGGAGTAACATCAAAAGATAAAGATTATATGAAAGATGGTTTTTCAGCTGTCGACCGGAAAAAGGAATTGAGAGCAAAGGGATATACTGTAAGAATAATAGAATCTTATAAAGATGTATCAAATAAAGTATTAAAAGTTGTTAAGAAGGGGATGAGTTTTGAGCAGAGAGCCAAAGCTGTCAAAAAACAGATCAAAAAGATCATATTAAAAGTTGAAAAGAACAACCCCGGGAAAAGGGCTGATATTGCAGAAATGTTTATAGGTAAAACCTATGTGCTTTTTATCTATAAATATATTAAGGATGTAAGGCTTGTTTATTCCCCTCCCCGTTCTATCGGTGAATATGGCGGTGAAGAGGACAATTGGATGTGGCCGAGACATACCGGGGATTTTGCTTTTTTAAGAGCATATGTCGCAACGGATGGTAGCTTTGCCGAGTATTCGGCTGAGAATGTCCCGTACAAACCTCTGAAATATCTGGAGATAAATCCGAATGGAGTTAATGAAGAAGATTTTGTGTTTATCCTGGGTTATCCGGGAAGAACTTACCGGCACAGGACCTCATCTTTTATTTCATATGAAGAAAATGTCAGGATGCCTTATACGGTTGAACTTTACGGCAGGATGATATCCATACTCGAAAATCTGAGTCTCTCCGGTCGTGAAACCGCAATAAAACTTTCACCATTTATAAAGGGGTTATGGAATACGAAGAAGAACTATATGGGGAAACTCAAGGGGCTCAGAGCTCTGAAGATCGCTGACACCAGAAAGGAGCTTGAGAATAAGCTTCAGGGTTTTATCGATTCAAAACCGGAATTGAAAAAAAAATACGGAAAAGTTTTGGAAGAACTAAATGGATTTTACATTGACCTTGAGAAAAACTTTAATTATGAATTCTTCCTGAGATATCTTAGGAGGAATTCCAGACTGTTGCAAAACGCATACACCATATATGAGTCGTCCATTGAACGGAGAAAAAAAGATCCGGATAGAGAAAAAGCTTATATGGAAAGAAATTTTGAGAGAACTAAGATCTGGCTTTATATCGGGTTGAGAAATTATGTGGAGACTGCCGATAAGATGTTGCTTAACGATTTTCTGCAGAAATTGGAAACCATCAATAGTGATAAAGGAGAAAAATTAAAGACTATTTTTGAAGATCCTGGGAATAAAGAGGCCGGCATAAAAGGTGTTGTTGATACTATTTACAAAAGATCTGATCTTAGTAAAAAAGAATATGTCGAAAAACTTTTTAAAATGAGCAGGAAAGAATTGGAAGCCCTTGATGATCCGTTCATTCAGCTGGCGAGACAGCTCTACCCGTATTTCAGGGAATTAAAAAAGATCGATGATGAGAGGAAGGGAAAACTAGATAGTCTTCTTGCCAGATTAATTGAGGTGAAAAAAATGTTTCTTGGTAAAGAGTTTGTACCTGACGCAAACAGCACATTCCGATTGACCTATGGTTATGTCCGGGGGTATTCACCTGCTGACGGAACGTATTCCAAACCGTTCACAACCGTTACAGGGATAATTGAAAAAAATCAGAAAAGTGATCCATTTAATGTACCTTCAAAATTAATAGATCTGTATAACAAGAAACAGTTTGGAAACTACAAGCATTTATCTCTGAATGAAGTTCCGGTCGGGATGCTATATAATCTTGACACCACCGGAGGAAATTCAGGAAGCCCTGTCCTTGATGCAAACGGGAAATTGATCGGACTTAATTTTGACAGGGTGTATGAAGCAACAATAAATGATTATGCTTGGGATGAAAAATACAGCAGGTCGATCGGCGTAGATATCAGGTTCATTCTCTGGTTCGTTGAAAAATACGGAGAAGCGGATCATCTTATAAAAGAGATGATGGAGTAATATTCAGATTGCAGGTGATTTTCAACGGAGGGCTTTTGTGTCTTATTTGTCAGGCAGGAAACACCCGGGGAAAAACAGACATCTCATGGGGCGAATGATCTCCGATATTATAAAATAGACAGAATGGGAGGCAAGTCATGATCAGATACAGAATAATAGTTGTTTTTTTTCTTCTATCATTGAGTATTATTATATCGGGTTCCTCAACAACAGAGAATTATCTCCGGGAAGATCCTCTGAAAGCGCAGATCATCCCCCTTGAAAAACAGGCAGAGATAAGGAATGAGAGTTTGTTATGGAAACTTGACCACCTCCTTCCGAAACTGATGCGGAGAGAGGGGATCGATATGTGGCTTCTCATAAATCAGGAGAATAATGAAGATCCTCTCTATCTGACAATGGTACCGCAGCCCAATATGACTGCACGCAGGCGTTTTCTCCTTTTTTATGACCGGGGAAAAGAAAAGGGTGTGGAAAGGCTGGACGGTTCCGGATCTGGGACAGGAAGCTTTTATCAGGGGATGAAACCTGATCCTGATAAAGGGAGATTTGAGAATCTGATCGCAGCCATTAAAAAAAGGGATCCGAAGAAGATCGCAATCAATACATCAGAAAATTGGGCCCATGCCGATGGAATTTCAGCCATGCAGATGGGGAGACTTGTCAAAGCCATGGGGCCTGAATATAAAAAAAGGTTTGTCTCTGCTGAAAAACTCTGTGTGGGCTGGCTTGGGACCCGCAGTCCGGTTGAGATCAAAATTTATCCTCACATTTGCAGTATTGCTCATCAGATCATTAGAGAATTCTTCTCGAATAAAGTTATTACTCCGGGAGTTACCACCACTGAGGAGGTTAGGTGGTGGGCCCGCCAGCGGATGAACGACCTGGGCCTGCAGACCTGGTTCCATCCCGACATATTTTTAACAAGAAACCGTAAGGATCCTCCTGAAATTGATCACGGGAGTGGTTTTTCGGATTATTATATCGACCCCGGGAATCCGAAAGGGACAGTTATTAAAAGGGGGGATCTCCTCCATTGTGATTTCGGGATCATTTATATGGGTTTGTGCACCGATATGCAGTGGGAGGCATACGTTCTCAAAGAAGGCGAAAACGACGCCCCTGCCGGGATTCTGGAGGCCCACAAAAAGGCCAGACGGATGGCTGAGATCTATATGGGAGAATTTAAGGAAGGGCGCCGGGGGGCTGAAATTTCTTTTTCCGCTCTGCAGAAAGGTAAAAAAGAGGGAATCAGTTCCTATATTTATTCTCATCCTATCGGATTTTATGGACATGCAGCCGGGGTTAACCCGTCGGGCAGGGATACTTTAGTAAAATTACCTGCATCAGAGTCAGTCCATGACCGATATCCTCTTCATCCAAACACTACGTATGCTATTGAGTTTCAGATAATAACAACGATTCCCGAATGGGGGGGGCAGAAGATCCGATGGGGATTTGAAGAAGACGCCATATTCACAGGAGACGTATGCCGGTTCATCGACGGGCATGAGACGGAGCTGATCCTGATCCGTTAGAAGTGACTGTATACAACTCCAAACCTTGAATTCTGAATTAAAAAGGAAAAATCTGTTGAAATATTAATTTGATATTTGGTTTTATTTTTTCTATTATGGGTCCAGGAGTTGACATGGATAATACGGCAATTTTAAAAGTTCATCTTAAAGGATTGGAAGGTGATCTGCAGGGGGAAGAGATCCATATTGGTAAGGATACCTTTCTGATAGGCCGCCATTTCAAGGCTGAGTTGAGGATTGAGGACAAGACTATTTCATCCGAACATGCCAGGATCACAAAAAAGGATGGATATTATGAGATCGAGGACCTTAACTCTTCTAACGGAACATTTGTCAACGATACACGGATTTCCAATTCCCGACTCAGGACGGGAGATGTGATAGGTATCAATAAGATCAAATTCAGATTTGTCAATCCATTTGAAGTTGAAAGAACGGAGATCTCCGATGGGGAGGCTTTCAGGGAATCAATGAAATCATTTACTGCAGATAAGGAACTTGAGAAAGGACTTGGAGTAACAAAAGATGATACGGCACCCTTACCGGTAAAAAATATCCGGGCACTCCGAAAAATTACACCGGGCCTGTTTTTGTCCGGGTTGATCTTTTCTCTTGCAGTTTCATTTTTACTCAGCATTGTGATCCCGTTCCTGATCAGGGTGATACAAATCGATTCATTCAGCTCATCTGCGGTATGGAATCTACTGAAGGGGCATTTGATCGGATTGCCGTTCTTTCATTCCCACCTGTATTGGACCCTCTCAGTCAATATTGACATTTTCTATTTTCTTGCCGGTATCTGTGTCCCTGCAGGGCTGATACTAGGAGGTGCGGTTTTTCAGTACCGCATCGGAGGAGGGCGGTTGAAAAATGCGGTGATCTTCAGTTTGTTTTATGTGATTTTCGGCCTTTTCTTTCAGATCTCGGTTCTGGAATTCAGTTCACAGACCTGGGTTGCGGTTAATAGCGGAGTGAAGTTCGGTCTGACCGGTATTGCAGTTAATTTCGGAGTGACAATTATCTATTTCTGGCTGGTCTCCTTTCTGTTCTCGCTGGCAGGAGCATATTTTTCCAGAAGGTAAGATAAGCGGCTTTTAGGAGAATAATAATGACCGGTAATAAAGGATATATTCAAAATATTGTTCTGTCCCTTCTTCTTTTTTCTGTTTCGGGTTTTTTTCTTTTAGCCGGTTCAGGGCAGGATGAGCTTTCTTTGAATGATTCAGGCACAGTTCAGAAGAAGATCATGATATTGAAAAAAATCTCGAGTACTTATAAGCATGACCTGGAGCAGCTTGGAAAAAGCAAAGAAAAGATCAGGAGGCTTCAGGATAAAGCGGAACGTTCGATCATATCCAATGTCAGTGTGGTTATGTTCAAGGGGATGGCCGGTATCATTTATAAATATTTTAACACTCCGGGTCCTGAAGGCCCTCTGCAGGAACTTCTTCAGGAGATGCTTTTTGAAACTGAAACTACACTGGAAGAGGGAGAACTGATCCGATCCTGGATGAAGCGGAATTTTCTCCGGCGAAAGAAACTCCGGAAAACCTATAAACTTCTTGAACAGGTTCTACTTGCGCCTCTGAATAGGTTTGATAATGAAAAGGAGAGTTTCCCTTATACAGAAGAGTTATGGAAAGAGCCTGACGGGAACTCTGATCCCTACCTCAAGCGTGTTAAGAGGCGTCTAAATGTGATCGTCTATATATCAAGGGAACTGTCCGGCCAGATCGATAAAGAGATGGGGGAGTTGGGAAAAGAGAGAAGTGAAGTTGAGAACGAGATCCTCCGCCTCCGCTCTGAAAACAAATCTCCAGAAGCAGAAGAGACTGGGGAAACTGATAATTCATAAAACACGATTCTCATCAGGGATTCGGTATGTACGTGTTCCCTTTGCTATTTGTCTTTTGTTATGAATGTACATATTATAAAAGAATAAAGGAGAGCCAAAGATGTCGAAATTGGATATAAGAGTTCCTCATCATCTTTCTAAAGATGAAGCTGCCGGGAGAATAAAGGGATTGCTGGGTAAGATGAAACTTGAATATGGAGACAATATAAAGGATCTTGAAGAGGATTGGCGGGGAGATTCATGCTTCTTCAGATTCTCAGTGATGGGTTCTGCAATCCGGGGCACTCTGGATATCCTGAGTGATGAAGTGCAGATCAGGGGTGATCTTCCGTTTGCCGCAAGCCTTTTTAAAGGTAAGATCGAGCAGACAATCCATGAAAAAGCCGGAGAACTTCTTGCATGACAAGGAATCATTCTGCTATATTAATGTTTTGCTTATTAATGGTGTTGCTTTGCAGTTGCGGAGTTGACAAGATGAGTAATGAAAAAACAGAAAAAAAATTCAGATATCTGGCGTTGGGAGACAGCTATACTATAGGGGAGAAAGTTTCAATATCTGAAAGGTGGCCTGTCCAATTATCAAAGAAACTTAATGAAATGAAAATAGGGACTGTTGATCCCCGGATAATTGCAGCTACAGGATGGACAACAGGAGAATTGACAGAAGGTATCAGCCAATCCGTCCTTTCAGATACTTATGACCTTGTATCACTTCTTATTGGTGTAAATAATCAGTATCGCGGGCTCTCAATCGAAGAGTACAGATCGGAGTTCATCCAATTATTAAATACAGCACTGAAATTTTCAGGTAACAGAGCGGGCAGGGTATTCGTCCTCTCTATTCCGGACTGGGGTGTTATGCCTTTTGCTGAAAAGAGGGACCGCCGGAAGATCGCAGAACAGATAGATCTCTTTAATAAGATCAATAAAGAGGAAACAGAAAAAAAGGGCATAAGATATTTTGATATTACCGCTATTTCCAGAAAGGCTGAAAAAGATCCTGCCCTGATTGCAGTGGACGGTCTTCATCCCTCGGGAAAGATGTACGGCCAATGGGTCGATAAAATTGCAGAAGATGTTGCTGCTTTGCTAAGAAAGGTGAACAGTGAATTATGATAGTTATTTAAGAACGGCAAAAGAACAAGACAAATCTGATCAGCTTGCTTCATTCAGAAACCGTTTTTTCCACAATGAAGAGAATATAATATATCTTGACGGTAATTCTCTCGGTAGAATGCCTCGAAAAGCAGTTAAAACAGTTAGTAATATGATGCAGGAGCAGTGGGGAGAGCGGCTGATAAGAAGCTGGAATGAGCATTGGATGGGACTCCCAGGCAGGATTGCGGGAAAGCTCGCCGATCTGTTGGGAGCCGGTCAGGATGAGATCATGGTTGGCGATTCAACCTCCCTGAACCTGTACAAACTCGTTTTCGCCGCATTAAAACTTCAAAAAGGACGAAAACGTATTGTTTCCGATTCCTTAAACTTTCCCACAGATCTTTACATTCTACAGGGATTGATCGGGGAACAATTCACCGGCCATTCCCTGGAAATTCTTGAAAGCCGTGACGGAATATCGGTATCCGGAGATCAGATTGCTGAGAAACTGGATGAAGATACAGCCTTATTGACCCTGAGCCATGTTGCTTATAAAAGTGGCTCCCTTTATGAAATGGAGGAAATTAATAAACTGGCCCATGAGAAAGGAGTTATTGTTATCTGGGACCTCAGCCATTCCGCCGGTGCAGTTCCGGTTCAACTGAACAAGAGCGGATCAGATATGGCCGTTGGATGCACCTATAAATATTTGAACGGCGGACCCGGAGCACCGGCTTATCTTTTTGTGAAAAAAGAATTACATAACAAATTGTCTACACCGGTGTGGGGTTGGTTCGGCCATGAGAAACCTTTTGATTTCTCCTGTAATTATACACCGGCGGATTCAGTGAACCGTTTTGCGGCAGGGACTCCTCATATTCTCTCTATGGCCCCGGTTGAGGCCGGTGTCGATATTATTCTTGAAGCGGGTATGGAAAATCTGAGAAAAAAAAGTGTAAGCCAGACGGAATTCCTGATAGATATGATCAGAGAATTCCTGATGCCGGTAGGATTCGAACTCGGGTCTTCTAAATATCCGGAACTAAGAGGTTCCCATGTGTCTGTTATGCACCATGAAGGGTATAGGATAAATAAAGCGATGATAGATCCTCCTGGAAAATGTCTAAGGGTAATCCCTGATTTCCGCCCACCGGGGATAATCCGTCTGGGAATAGCACCTCTTTATATATCATTTGAGGACATTTATCATTCAGTCCGGCGGATGGAAACCATAGTAAATGACAGGGAGTATGACCGGTTCAGTAAAGAGATTTCCGGTGTTACTTGATCCTTGTTCTTTCTGAAAAGTTTCTGACTCGGAGGAATATGAACTCCATAATTCCAGCCTGAACTAAATTTTAAAGTACAAAATAAATGAGATATTTAGTTAGAAATTCTATTTAATTATCAGGAGTAATGAGATGAAAAGATCGTATCCACTATATTTTTTGACATTTTTTCTTATTCCGGCTTTATTAATGTTTCCTCAGACTCAGGTAACAAAATTAGTCAAGATTCAGAAGAGCCAGCTCTCCATAAATAATCCATGGCCGGTGTGGTGTGAAAAAGCTATGAAGGCAACAGCAGATGCTGTGAGTATCTGGAGTCTTCAGGTTAAGATAATCAATGGAAGAATTGATGGACCTTCAGCCTCAGCTCCTCCGGGATGTATGACATCACCTCTTTTAAAAAATAGTATCAGGAATTTTATGATCTTAAGAAAAGTTCCAAAACTGATAGCTGTCAAATTTGCTGAAGCGATATCAGGTCAATGGAGTAAATGGCAGAGTAAGGTTACGATACCCGGACTTCCTCTCTACCCTGCATTTGCCGCCTTCCCGGGACCTGTTGCTCCACCGACCCGGGGCATCCCATTTCCCTTATCTGCTTTTGTCAGCTCAGGTCAGATTCAATTGTCCGGAACTAAAATGAAAAATGCACTTCAGGCATCGATCGGAAGTGAAGCCGATTCACCCGGCGTAAAAAGATCTTTAGAGAAATTCTCCTCAGAATTTGCGGTCAGGTTTTTGGGTTGGATTTCAAAAGTTAAAGTGGTAAATCTTCTGGGAATGGGTCCTGTGCCGACTTTTGCCCCCCCTTTTCATCCTTCAGGCCCGGTAATGAACGGAACAATTCTCCCTAGACCCGGAATTCTTTCTGTTGCAAAGTTTTAAAAAAGAGAAAAACAAAATTTCTCTCATATATTAAATTAAAGATAAATATTTTTTGAAATAATTGATATGTAAGTTATATATAAATGTATAAGTATTAATTTATTCCTGCGGGGTGAATAATGAAATGTGTTGAAATTGTCCTGAAATCTATTTTATTATTTAAATAATACCGATGAAGAAGAGCATTTCCGGACCCTGAACAATCGGTGTTCAAATTAATTTGCCGGAAGTATTATCAAGGTCAGGTGTTTTATCGTCATTCGCATCTACTGGTACCTTACATATCCCGTTTATATCATATATTGTTCCTATTACGATCCGTTTTACATTTCCAGCCGGTTCGGAATCGATCATTCAATCGACTGGTCGTTCGGGCTGCTTTTGACCATTTTGGGACTGATCCTGGTCGAAACAGGGGAATTACTTCCCGCAATCAGAGATACCCTGTTGAATACACGGAGGCGTGCCGTCAGTGATCCCGTTTATCCGGGCCTGATCTGGATCTCAAAATTATGTACAATGTTCGGGTTTTCAACTTTTTTCCTTTTTCATATTGTATTTACAGCAAATGTAAATTATATGCTAATTCCTCTGGTAGAAGGATTTATGTATTCCCCGGTTTGATACTGCATCTAAAGTTAATCATATTTAAAGGGTTGGGTTTCCCAACTGAATTTAATGACCTTGTAAAATAAAGGGCGGAGAGACTCCGCCCCTGTAATTATCTAATCTTCCAGATATTTGCGAAGGAAGTTTATCGATTCGTTCCATGCCCTGATACTGCCATGTAGTTCCGCCTCTCTGGTTCCGCCGTTAAAATGGCGGTAGGTTGCAGTTATAAAATCTGGAAGAAAGACAAGATGTCCTCCATTTCCAATTGAAAGATGTCTGTATTCGTGTTTAAATCCATATTTTTTTAACCGTTTGATGATCATTTCACAAAACATCGCTGAGGGCCAGGTCAGGTCATCTTTTCCGGAGATCATAAGAACGGGTGCTTTAATGTTCTCTACTTTTATTACCGATTTTTTTATCAGTCCGGTATCGATATTTTTCAATGTATTTAAAAAATATTCTTTATATGAAGTTATTTGTCCCGTGTACACTTTCTGCAATTCCTCCTTGGAATATACTTCTCCGATATAGGGCAGGGGTTTCCCCTTCCATGTCCAGGCCGGGATCACTTTTTCATAATCTTCACCCTGCCAGAGGTGTGCTGCCGGAACCCAGGCTACAACAGACTTAAACTCATCAAACATGGATGCCAGCTGCAGAGCTAATTCTCCTCCCCGCGAACCGCCGATCATTCCGATCTTTCCGCTTTTTACAGTTCTTTGTTTCTGTATCCATTTGACAGCACGGTAAAAGTATTCGACAGGAATGTTCACAAGTTCTTTGGGAAGTCCCGGATATTTAAAATACGGTATATCAAGGACGGCAAAACCTTGAACTGCAATGGCTTTCGCCAGCCAGTAAACCGAACCGCCGTTGGAACCGCTCAAAAGGATAACTCCCGGATACTTTTTGCCATCATCAGGTGAATAGAGTGTCCCTTTTAATCCATCTTCATTCAGATCGATCCTGCGAAGTGGGGTTTCCGGGTCTTCATAATAACGGAATAAACGGGATGTAGTACTTTTACCCTCCGAGTCCTTTACCTGAAAGGTAATAATCAAACCATTATCTGTGTCATATGTAAAAGAGCTCTTTTCCCTTTTACTGTTAACCGGTTTCATTGTCCACAAAAGGCCATAAACATCAGCTTTTTTATAATCACCACTTAAAGGTGTCTGTTCTGCTGGATCAACAATTCCGCTATCATTCACTTTAAAAGTTGCTGAAGATTGCCATTTGATATCTCTTTTATCGACTGCACTTACGCTGAGCGTTACAATTTCACCGGGCTCCAATCCTGTAATGTTCAGGGAGAACGGGGTTCCGTAAACGGCCTTATCAGGCATTAGATGTATTTCTGCACCATCAGATGCGGCGGCAGAGGATGAAAAAAGAAAAAGAATAATAATTAAAATATTAAAGGTATAAGTAAATTGTTTCATATTGAATCTCCTTTTATTATTTATTTTTTAGAATACCGTTAAATATCATATTGATAAGTTTATCGATCTCTTCCCGGTCAGACTGCCATGGAAGTCCGGGTTGATTTATCCGGTTGATAATGAATCCGTCAGTGGTGTGCCATATCAAGAGAATCAGGGAGATTGAGGAGGTGTGTTTGAGTCTTCCGGTTCTGATCAGGTCTTCGATCCGGTTCTGCCATGAAGCGAATATTCTGTAGCTGTTTCCCCCTATTTCTTCATACATCCTGTTATCATTGACCTTAAGTGTGCAGAGATGCACATAAAGCCTGTAAATGTTCGGGCGCTTAAGAGAAAAATTTATGAATTCACGGATCAGCATTTTTAGCATTTCCAGACTGTCTTTTGTCTCTTCAGGTTTAAGCTTATTGAATTTTCCGGATAGTTCTTTATATGTAGAATCTGCAATTATCCCAAGCAACTCATCCTTGTTCCTAAAGAACCGGTAAATTGTGGAGGCGGAATACTCTATCTTTTCAGCAATTTTTCTCATAGACAATTCTTCAAACCCTCCGCTTGTGATCAATTCGTTCACTGCGGAAAGTATCTTATTTCTGAGGATATCCTTCTCTTTCATTTTCCTTTCTTTAATGCCCATTTATTTCTCCTTCTTCAGAACAGTGTTATTTAAAAGAACGTTGTTCTGTAAAATAAACGGGTGTATGGAAAAAAGGTTCCGTTTTTCAGATATTTTTTTTAGGATCAGATCAGGATATGATACTTTCTAATTGTTGAGAGTTGAAAGGTACTCTTCCATTTTTCTCATACCTGTTTTTAAATGCGCTGTGGGTACTGCTGTATGGACAATTCTGAAAAGGCCTTTTTTCCTGTGGCCAAAACCGGCACCCGGAGTTAAGAGGACCCCTGTCTTTTTATATATCTCAATCCACAGGTTTTCCTGCCCTTTATCTGTGTTATCCCTTAAATATTTTGAAAGATCCGCCCAGATGAACAGACTTCCTCTTGCGGGGACGTATGGGAGTTCGAGCTTTCTAAGAATCTTAACTACTTCCTTATAACTTGCTGTCACCCGCTTTCTGTTCTCCTCAATATAACCTTTTATAAAATTATCCTGTTTGAACAATTCACCGATCATCCATTGAGTATAATTTGAAACCATATGCGGAATGTTCACATTTCTCAATGCAGTTATAAGTTTTTCATTCAGTGAGTGGACTATTCCGAAACGCAATCCGGACATTGCAAAATCTTTGGAGAGACCATACCAGAGGTGGAGAAGACCGCTTTGAAGATCTTTCATAATATTGGCAAAAGAGGAGTAGATAAAATCTTCTTTATAATCTGTTGATAATAAATTATCTGTTGTGTCTATCTGAGAGATCGCATAAATCTCATTGACTATCATATGCACATTATTTTTTATACACCAATCAGCTATTGTTTTGAGTTGTATTTCACTATATATACATCCCGTCGGGTTGTCCGGTGATGTTATCAACAATATTTTAAATTTTTTACCTGCAGTTTCAATCTCTTTTTTTGCATCTTCGAGCATGGAAATATTTACAGGTGCTGATGATCCCAGCTCTTCAATATGAAAATGGGTCTGAAGGTCATACCTTTCAAATCCGCTCTTTATCCCCATATCTTTGGAGTACATCGGGTAGGAGGGGGCAGGGATTACAACAACATCACCTTTGTCACCAAGTACGAACGAACAGATTTCGATGATACCGGACGCTCCTGCGGAAAATCCGAGCGTGTCCGGATCGACGGGACATTTGCACAGGTGTTTTTCCATAAACAGGGCCATGATTCGCCTTATTTCAGGATTTCCGAGTGTATCTGTATAATTTAGCACCCAATCCGGCATTATTCTATTTGAAGTGATATCATTCAGTGCATTTTTAATGGTCAATGCCATTAAATGATTTTCCGCCACATTGAGAGGGAAAGCGCCGTCCGGATTATTCACCGGGCAATAAATATTTTGAAATGCTTCAAAAAATAACTCCAAGTCCGCCCTTGCCGGATTGGAGGCTAACTCTTCTCCCCGTAATGATAAATAGTTCTTGTTCAAAAATATCTCCTGTTTATTTCTTAAAAATTTTAATTACCGGAGCTGCCCATCCATATTAATATATGTACCGGATAAGAGTAGAAGGGTCAAGTCTAAATCAGCTTTGCCGGCTAAAGCAGGGAATTGAAAACCGGATCTATTTTCTATATACTGATTTTTCAGTACATGCAGTCTGTTTTGACAGGAGTTTTTCTTTTCAATAAAATAAAAACAATATGCAGCCGAATCCTGATAAATTATTGGAGATTTCCGGAATAAAAATTCCATTGATAGGATTCTACGATGTTTCCGACCCGGAACCGTTTAGACCATTTGCCAAAACCGAGAGATGCTTTTTTTCCGGTTATGAGCACTGGCTGAAGGGGGAAAGTATCTGTATATCTGAAAATGAAGCCGGTTGTCAGGGCGGAGGTTATTGGGTAGGGGGTGTTCCGCCTGCCTGGGTTGTCAAATTCGGGGAACCGGGAGACGATGCTCTTGAAAAATTTGCTAAAGGGCTTAATCAGCGTGAGGGTTTCAAGTCCTCAGATGAATTAATGCATCAATGGCTCAAGAATCAGAAACCGTATATTATACAAAATGGAAATGTTATTATGGGCCCTGTAAAAGATGATCAGTATAAGTTTATAAAAACGGTCACCTTTTATGTTAATCCCGATCAACTGAGCCTGCTACTGATCGGAGCCGAGTACAACAATGCATCTGTAAATGAAAGTCCGATATCTGCTCCTTTCGGATCGGGGTGTGGGCAAATGGCTGCAGTTCTGGGAGATCTTGAGTCAGATGTACCTAAGGCAGTGATAGGGGGGACGGATATTGCAATGAGGGGTAATCTCCCGCCCGATATTCTTGCTTTTACTGTAAACAAACCGATGTTCAGACAACTTTGTGAGCTGGATGAGAACAGCTTCCTTTATAAACACTTCTGGAGAAATCTCAAAAAGGCCAGAAGACCGGTTTGAACTGATCAGTTCAAAAAAATCGTTTTACTTTTTGTATTGTTCGACCGATCCTTATCCGGATATTTGTCCTCAGGATCCACTACAATTGTTATATGCACAGTCATTTTGTCCGGAGTAACGGGGCCAATCTTTTTACAGAGTTGCCATTTCGTTATTGTCAAAATTTCTTCTATAGAATTTCATATATTCCACTTTACGTTCAAGTGCATCAATAACCGAATGGCTGAAGTTCACTTTTTCAAATGATTGAGCACTTCCCAATCCGCCCGGACTGAAAACATTTATTTCCATCAATTTATCACCAACAATATCCAATCCGACAAGGAACATACCATCCTGAACCAGTTTGGGTCTCACTATCTCAGCAAGTTTCAGGTGTTCGTCTGTAATAGTTGCCTGCGCCAGTTTCCCCCCGGCGTGTACATTGCTGCGGATATCATCTCCCGATCTCAGTCTGCGGAAAGCTGCATATTTACCTTTATATCTCAAAGGCTGGCCGTTCATCATAAACAGGCGGATATCCCCGGCATCAGCAGCAGTGAGATATTCCTGGGCAATAATATAACCATCTCTAAGAAGGGATTCCACAATCTGATTCATATTTCCCCGATCTTCCGGCCGTACCAGAAATACACCGGAACCGCCCGAACCCTGAAGGGGTTTCAGTATAATATTTCCTCCATGTTCCTTTGCAAAATGTTTGATGTCCTGGAGATCCCTGGTGATGAGTGTCTGCGGACGAACTTCTTCCGGGAAGAGCTGGAAATAGGTTTTATTTACCGCTTTAGCCAGGCCATCAGGGTCATTCAGAACAATAACACCGTGCCGCATGGCAATACGTCCGAAATTAATACCTGCAGTTGCAGCCCATGCACGGGTTCCGGTCTCATTAGCAGGATCACTTCTTAACAACAGGACATCCAGTTCATCAACCGTTATCCTTTCAGTGATACCATTTTTCCCTTTTAATGTGTTCAGATACAGCTGATTGGATTTGTATTGCTTTTTTGGAACCGTTCGTGCCCGGGCCCGGATACTCTCGTCCGGGTCATAGGCCATGTCTCCCAATCCCATAACCCACACCTCGTGTCCCCTGTTTATAGCCCACATTCCCAAACGTGTCGTAGTATATCCTGTCTGTTCTGTATTTATATCGTTTACAACCAATCCTAGTTTCATTTTTTTCTCCCCTTGACCATGTCAAATAGTGTAATACCATTTTTAATTTTTTCCAATTTTTCTCTTGTTTGAGGTTGATCTATATATCCCGGCTTGAGCATTGTAGGTTTCAGGACCTTGCGCCATCTAAGTTCCTTTATAAGCCCTATATGAGCTACGCCTATTTTTCCAACGAGTAATTGTTCAAAATCCCCACCTATTTTAATATATTCCATCAGATTTATAAACCCTTTTAAATATATATGATCCTTTATTGATCCGCCTGATCTTAAAGTTCTCATCGAAATATTAAAAGCGGCGGTCCTATTGAAGTTATGTTCATTGGTCAGATCTCTAAATACATCAACAAAGGAAGCCCCGTCCAGCATATTACGTGCGGCGATCACCCTTGCGGCCAGCAAACGTAAACGGGGCCTGGATAAACCCCCTACAAGGTATTCTGAAAACACTGCTAATCCTTCCTGAAGTTCTTCGTATCCGGGCAAACCGCTGGACAATTGTTTGAATGGTTGCGCCTCCCCGTTAACATAGGTTAGAATATGGGTCCCCACCTCATGCTGAATTAGAGCTTCTGTTCTTTCTGAAGGTACGCGCAGATTCTTTCCGATGAGAAGGTTTCCCCGGGATACCATCAGGCCGGTGATATCATCCCTTATATAAACCTTTGATCTTATGTCCGGGACTGTCCTCCGGAAATATTCGATCTCTTTTTCAGCTCTTAAAGCAAATTCTTCTGCAGAAATAGATCTCTTAAGGGATTCATCTCTGCTTCGAGGAGGGATCTTCCGTAAGATCTCCAAAGCGGTTTTTACCAGGGGTTCCTTCACATCGCTGTAGAGTAGAAGATTCCCGTATCTGAATTTTTTTGTACCTCTATCGATAAGCATGGAGAGTTTTCTGTCAAGTTCCCGCTGCTGGTCCCGGAAAAGCTGCTCCAGTGTCGGATCTTCAACCTGTTCTACCGGGATAGAATAGAGTTTCCTTTTAATGATCTCCGGGTCGATAGGGAGGGGGCGATAAACAAAGGCGGGGGATTTATCAAATTTATTCCTTTTGAAATCAAGCCAGGCTGAATTATTATTAACAGGGGTTATCAATAAAAGGAAATCGAAACTATTGTTGATATCTGCCAGTTGATTATCCACTTCCGAGACCGCTTTAACCATTTTTAACCGGCCTAAAGAGTGATAGTGTTTGGGATGAAGATTTGTCTGGTTCCTGGCAAACTGAAAAAATGATCTCTTTAATGCCCGTGCGAGTCCCCGGTGCAGAGCCCTGAAATCGAACGGGAAAAAATTTCCTGAATCCCTGTTGTAGTAGACAGGGTTGATCTCAATCCCAATGGAATGAACCCCGTTACTTACTGCTTCAGCGGGGGATATGAACCCGGACAGACCAGGCGGAGTGGTTTTTTGTGAATGGATCAATTCTGCCTCGGCGGATATTTTTCTGATCTTGATATCCTTAAGGGCAGTCATTAAAGTTGAAACAGAAGATGAACTGCTGAAATTCCTGTTGCAGAAAACACGAAAACAGGGTTTGTTCTCCGGGGGAGTGACCTCATTGGATCCCGATCCGGAATTCTCCCAAATCTCGATGATAAGAAAAGCGCCGAATTTTTTAGAAAGCACCTCGGATATACGGCTTACCAGGTTAGAAATATTTTTTTTTGACACGCGGCTGGCTGAAGCAATAAGATAGGAGGCTTCTCCGGTGATCAGCCGTTGGGTGTCTACTCTATCGGAGGACGGATCTTTACGGTAAATGCAGAGAAAAGGGAGTTGCCTGTCAATGTGTAGCCTCCCCCCGTCGGGCAGAGATCTGCGTACCTGCAGATTCTCTGATAACCTTTTGGTGACCGAATTAATAAAGCGTTCTGTAATGGTATTTCTTTTATTCTTCAAGATTTTATATCCCTATCTTTTTTAATTCTTCTATTATGCCAGGCATAGTTGATTGTAATGCCATCCTGAGTTGATACAGCTTGTCCGGATCAGGAATCCCCGTCCATTCATCCATAAAGATCTTCTTGAATTCAACAGAAATGGAACATCCCGAACCGGAGAAATTCTCGTGGATCCAACGTGAGAAATTGCCGCCTTTGAACTTTATATTTTCCCTTACATCCAGATGACCCTTTTCATATGAAAAATGTCTAAGATCATTTATGAACCTGTTTTTTTAGCGGGGACCATAATTCCATGTCCATGGTTCCGGTACCGATATTTACTTCGGGATTCATTTCCGCATCTTCCGGAGGGTGTCCGGGCCCCCCTCTTCGGTAATTGTATGAATGGAGGTCGAGTACCACAAAATAACCGTACTTTTTTTTTAATCCTGAAAACATCCTGTACATTTCTGAATAAAATGAATCATATTCATCCAGGGATCTCATTATAATATCTTCCGCAGGTTCAGTTTTCCATACTTTTATTCCCCATGCATCCTCTGGGTGTATATATACCGCTTTTTCGCGGGTCCGGTTCAGATCCACTTCAAAACGTGATCTGAGTCCTATTACCCTGGTGCATCCAATATCTGTCAATTCGGATGTGAACGGGTCCTCTTCGAGCTTCCGGGTCTTTTTATCAACTGCAGTGAGTGCTTCAACCTCAGGACGCAGTCCATCCCCGTCATGAATAGCGGTTGCTACCAGCGGACCATCTTTAAGATGGGTTCTCCATACAAAAGTTCTTTCCATTCATTCCTCTTGAATAAAAAATTCATACTGGTTAAATTAAAAAACGGGGAAAATCACCGCTCCCGAATAGGCCGTAATTTTACTTCAATATTCGTTAATTTACAACATATTTCTTGATTTCAGATTATTAATGAGACAGTTGGGAGTTAATTATTTGCTTACGTTGGGATTATTTTTGATATAAAATCTCCATAATTTTTCTTTATATTCTTCAGCATAATCGATACCGATCCTTTTTGAATGAATAATTTCATTTCCCGGTACAATTTTGTCCGGCTGTTCCAGCCAGACCGTATCACCTGTCAGATTGATACTGTTCTGATCTCTTGTAAGATTCAATGCAGTACATAATTTTCCCGGGCCTGATGTAAGGCTCAGGATTTTTTCAGTTTTCCGCCGTTCCATCATAATATCAATTCCATTAACAGGCTCAAGTGCTCTTATGAGTATTGCATGAGGGATACCCTCCGCTGAGGTTACCACGTTAAACAGGGAGTAGAGGCCGTAAATTAAATAAATATATGCGATACCACCCTGACGGAACATTGTTTCTGTCCTTTTTGTCCTCTTGCCTCCATATGCATGGGAAGCTTTGTCGGTGACTCCAAGGTAGGCTTCTACTTCAACTATCCTGCCGCTCACTAATTTATTATTTATATTTGTGCATAATAATGATCCGAGGAGATTTTCTGCAATTTCAAGTGTATCGTTCAGGTAAAATTCTTGATCAAATTTCATTTTACTTTGTTTTTAATATTAACAGATAATCAGTTTCAATTGAAATGTTACCGATGAAGCAGGTATACCGAAAGATTGAAATAATTTTGATTCTAAGAGATTATTAATAAGTAAGTGGAGGATCAAAATGATAAAATCTGCTGTTTCCCATGGAGGGGTTGTAATCTTCTCAATATTTTTCGGACCTATCCTGACCGAATTTATTAAACCGGGACTCCCCGGACTTTATGAATTTTTTGTAAATATTGGAGCAGGTATTTCCAATCTGATCAATAATTTATTCGGGGTACATGCGGATCCGGCCGCATTTTACCACATAATTATAGCCCTGCTGATAGGTCTGTTATGGGGAATATTTTACGGTCTTATAAGGCATAGAACAAATCCGACATACGGGCAGCGTTAAACGAATAATGAGAAGATTCAGTTCTGAACAAAAAATGTGAGAGAGGCCCAATAACTTTCCCACTCATGAGTTTTCTTATTCACCCTCTCCATATGGGTCAGTCTTAACACATATGGTCCCGCCTTTGATAATGGTACGACGCCCCTCCCATCTTTATCAGTGATAACCGTACCGGCAAAAGTCTCGCCCTGACCGGGGAAGCTCCAGCTCAGCTCTGCATCAGCAAGTGGCTTCATTCTGAACAACACTTTAACTTCCAGTTTATCTCCGGATTTTAGTGTATAAGGGTTGACCGAAGGAATGATCTCAATATCGAGGTTCATCGGTTTTAAACAACTATCATCCTTATTCTTACCGACCTGGAATATTGTCTTCGGATATTTCGAATAAGACTCAATGGCAAAATGATCAAGGATCCCCTCTTTTTTCCTGAGTTCATATATTTTTTTTAACCCGTCTGAAAGGAGGTATTCATTAAATTCCTTACCTGTCATTTTTATGAGCTTCGGCAAAAGGGCAAGGGCGGCTGTATAGGTCCCGGAGCTTCCCGGAGCACAGTGGGCAATTGTTGAATTCCCTTCGACTTTAAAATTTCTCAGCTTAATCTTCCCTGAATTGCCGGATATGAAAAAACGTTCTATCCTGTCGGGATGGATAGAGTTCAGGCTGACCGGGAAATCCATTCCAGTATTCGCATAAATGTATACAAACTCTCCGGGTTCAACAAAAAAGTCTCTGGGCACCAGCCATGAATCGTGTGAATATATGTTAGTAAGAAATAGAACAACAACAGCAATTATAAAAAGAATACTTTTTGTTTTTTTCATCTTTACATCTCCTGATCTCCCATCCTAAAAAACCTTTGGTGTTTTGTCAATCAGATCTATTATAAAATCCTCAGATGAAAATAGTATTTACTTTTTTTCAATTCCCTATCTATAAAACAATACAGGCAGAACGTGCATTTTCAGGAATGTAGTTGTAAGGAGTAATCTGATTTTTAGAATAAATACTTCAGATTTGACATTTGAACTTGTATTTACTAATCTGGATGTAATGCTGATAGTTTGGAAATCGGGAAAGAATGAAGTAATGAGGATCAGATTTACAATCAGATCGCTTTCATTATTCGTGTAAAAATAATATGCCAATGAAAGAAAAATCATCTTATGCTGATCTGGAAAAAAAGATCAGAGAATTGGAACAGGAGATTATTCGCCAAAAAAAGCAGAAGTTGAATTATAAAACTTTCTTTGATAACTCTCCTGAAGTTATTGCATTCACTGATCCTGAGGGAAACATTCTAAATGTGAATCAACGGATATTTGAGTGGATAAAATACAAACCTGAAGAACTTATAGGGAAAAAATATTCAGAACTGGATTTTTTTGATGAGAAAACACGAAAACTTCTTATTAAGAAATATTCTCAGAGAGTAAGAGGTGAGGATATTCCGGCATACAAAATGGAACTGACTTCAAAGGACGGGCGGAGGTTT
The DNA here is from genome assembly GCA_942492175.1 of uncultured bacterium. Lineage (GTDB taxonomy): Bacteria > Acidobacteriota > Aminicenantia > UBA2199 > UBA2199 > UBA647. The sequence goes on along the minus strand of CALODR010000005.1, from coordinate 172,003 downwards.
TCAGGACAAATTGTTGCTAAATTGATCAAAGCAAATAATGGGGATCTTCAGGGTATACTTGTAATGATTACAGATATTACCCTCCAATATGAACAAACTCAAATCTACCATAACCTTTCGAACAGGTATCAGGCACTTTTTCAGGCAATACCGGACCTGATATTTGTCATGAAGCAGGATGGAACCTTCGTCGATTTTAAAGCAGATATAAATGAAGCACTTGCAGCTCCCAGGGAAGAGATTATCGGAAGTAATATTCGTGATCTCGATTTCAAAAACGAATATCTGGATCTGATAGAGAAAAACGTAAGAGAGGCAATACAAACGGGGAATGTCCAGACGTTTGAATATGAGTTGATGATCTCAGACGGTCCGGGTATATTTGAATGCAGAATGGTAAGGTTAAATGACACAGAGGTTTTATCTGTTATCAGGGACATTACCAGACACAAACAACTCGATGAAGAACTCAGACTGAAAAATATTGTTTTTGAGACCAGTATTGCTGCCAACAGCACGGCTGATATTAATGGGAACTTGACCTATGTAAATCAGTCTTTCCTCGATATATGGGGTTATTATAAAAAATCAGAAGTGGCCGGAAGACCGATTTCCGATTTCTTCATGGATAAGGGAGAGGCTGAAACAATTTTGAGGGGATTGAAGAATATAGGTATCTGGAGAGGAGAATTTAACGGCAAAAAAAAGGATGGAAGTTCTTTTGTCTGTCAGGGTTTTGCTTCTGTAGTTCAAAACAATTCCGGAGAGGCAATCGGATATCAGTCAACCAATATTGATATTACTGAAAAAAAACATATCTGATAAAGCTGTTCTGCACAGTGAGAGCAGGTACACAATCTAATTTGAGAACAATATTGATATATTTCATTTTCATTTGAGGGTACTTGGAATTGACATTCGAGTATGGATTTAATATTCTCAGAGTGTGAACGGATTTCAGATCTTTCAAAATTTCCAGGAAGAGATTCTTATTGCAGGCAATCAATATGTCAGGTAAAAATTCAATTACAGAACTTGAAATTAAGATCCGGGAGCTGGAATCCCGGATATCGGAACTGAATGAAAATGAGTTCCTGTACAGATCTATATTCAACAAGTCTCCGGAAGTAATCGTTTTTGTAGATGCTGAAGGGCTGATCTCAGAAGTTAATCATCGGGTATTTGACTGGATAGGCTATCAACCCCGGGATATCATAGGAAAACGGTTTGAAGAACTGGAATTTATGGATAAAGAAACCAGGGAACTCCTTGCAGAAAAATTTGCTATGAGAATGGATGGAAAAGTTGTCAGTCCATATACAATTGAGGTTTATTCGAAGGAAGGGGAGAAGCATTATGGCCAGGTTGTCGCACAGCATTTAATGGATGAAAAGGGGAAATTAATGGGCAGTCTTACATTGATCTCCGATATTACCGGCCAGTTCCAACAGACCCGGATGTTCAAAGAAGCGAGTGAAAGAAGTTCTGCCCTTTTCGAGGCCATCCCGGACCTTGTTTTCATAATTGACAGAAATGGCAGCTATGTTGATTTCAAAGCGGATAAGGATGAGGTGCTGGTGATACCCCGGGAGGAGATCATAGGAAAGAATATCCGGGAGTCCGGTTTTGGTGAGAAATATCAGAATCTTATTTTTTCAAAAATAGAAGAAACATTAAAAACCGGTCAGGTTCAGACATTTGAATATGAACTTCGGACACCGAGAGTGAACGGCTTTTTTGAATGCCGTATGGCTGCATTGAATCAGGAAGAGGTCTTGGCAATCGTGCGGAACATTACACGGTATAAACAATTTAAAGCCGAATTGAAAATAAAAAACCTGGTTTTTGAATCAAGCCTTACGGCCAACAGTACATGTGATATTAACGGGAATATTTTACATGTGAACAAGTCTTTTATAGAAATATGGGGATATGATCGGAAAGAAGAACTGGAAGGAATGCATATCTCTGATCTTGTTGTAAACAAGGACGATACTCTTCAGGCAATATTAACCCTTAATAAGACCGGTGAATGGCGCGGAGAGTTTGTTGCAAAAAGAAAAGACGGCAGTACTTTTATCTCACAGGGATTTTCCACGGTCGTGTGTGATGAATCCGGAGAGGTCATCGGGTATCAGACAACCAATCTGGATGTTAGTGAACAGAGGAAATTGGAAAAAGCCCGCCGGGACAGCGAGCAGAGATACAGATCATTGTTCGAAGATAATATTGACGGGGTTTTTATATTTGATCTGAATAATATTTTTCTTGAAGTGAATAATCGCGGAGCAGAGATGCTGGGATACAGGCCTGAAGAAATTGTCGGGAAGAATATATCTGAATTTACCTCCGAAAAAGAGAGTCAGGACAGTGAAAAAAAGATCCGGGCATTACTGGCAGGGGAAATACTGTCTGTTTATGAGAGGACATTTGTCAAAAAGGACGGCACCGAATTCCCGGCAGATGTGAATGTCTCTTTGGTATATGACAGCCGGGGGAACCCTGAACATTTTCAGAGTATTGTCAGAGATGTCTCGAAACGGAAACAGTCGGATTTAGATATTGAGAAGAGACAGAAATATCTTGAATCATTCCTTGACGCAATACCGGAAGCAGTTATAACCCTTGATCCATCTCATAAAATAGTTGAATGGAATCCCGGCGCAGAAAGAATGTTCGGATTCGCAAAGGGTGAAGTAACAGGCAAAGACATCGATGACCTGATCACCAGATCAAATATTATTAATGAGGCTAAAGAATTCACCAGTAAAGTACTCAACGGGGAACGGATCATTCCATCCGAAACTATAAGGTATAGGAAAGACGGTACACCCGTCAATGTCATTGTCTCCGGATCGCCGATCAAACTAAAAGGAAAACTCCAGGGTGTTGTGGCCATATATATAGATATTTCCATGCAGAAGAAAATCGAAGAGGAATTAAATAAAGCAGATAAACTAGACTCTGTAGCATTGTTGGCAGGAGGTATCGCACATGATTTCAACAATATTCTTGCATCGATCTCTGTCAACATCGGGCTGCTGAATATTTATAAAAATGATGAGTCTGTATTGAAATCCAAAATTGGTGAAATTCAATCGGCACTTTCCAGGGCAACTGATCTCACCCAGCAGCTTCTGACATTTTCTGAGGGGAATGCCCCCATCAAAAATCCCGCATCGATTGAGAATATTTTAAGGGAAACCGTGACATTTGCACTCAGTGGTTCAAATGTTGCTGCTGAATTTAATATCTCTGATTCCATTTGGAATGTTGAGATCGATGAGGGACAGATAAGTCAGGTAATTCAGAATATTGTACTCAATGCGGTTCAGGCAATGCCGGAAGGGGGGAGGCTGAAAGTTAATGCTGAAAATGAAAAAGAAGAAAATTTGAGATCTCTTCCCCTTAATAAGGAACATTATATCAGGATCGAATTTAAAGATGAGGGCATCGGAATTCCGGAATCCCATTTAAAGAATATTTTCGATCCCTTTTTTACCACCAAACAGAAGGGGGGAGGACTGGGGCTTTCAACCTCTTTTTCTATAATGAAGAATCATAATGGACTGATTACCGTTGAATCGGAATTGGGTGTATCCACCAGTTTTTTTATCTATCTGCCTGCTACCGATAAGAAGGTTGGAAGTAAGAAAAAAGATCCCAATGAAATTATCTCCGGTACCGGAAGAATCCTGCTGATGGATGATGATGATATGATATTGGATGCAACCGGAGAATTGCTGAAACATATCGGGTTTAAAATAGAAAAGGTTAAAACCGGTGAAGAGGCCGTTGAACTATATAAGAGTAGATTCCGATCTCCCGAGGCTTTTGATTGTGTCATTCTGGACCTGACAATACCCGATGGAATGGGTGGGAAAGAGACCATCCTGGAACTTTTAAAAATCGATCCTGATGTAAAAGCAATCGCAAGCAGCGGGTACTCGATCGATCCGATTATCTCAGATTTTAAAAAATTCGGTTTCTCCGGAGCCATCCCCAAACCTTATGTTATTTCAGACCTCAGCATCCTGTTGAATAAAGTACTGAAAGAGAATGTCTTGAAGTGAAGAAAATATGAAAACTATCGATAAAAAATTATTAAAAAAACTCATAGAGGCAAGGAGATATCTCCATAAATTCCCTGAGCTTTCAGGGGAGGAAGCAAATACCTCCGTTTTTATAGAGAAATATCTGAATAAATTAAAAGTTCCGGAAGTGATCACGGGTATAGGCGGTTTCGGTGTCGCAGCGAGATTTGAGGGCCGGAATAAAGGGAAAAGAATTCTGCTCAGATGTGATATTGATGCACTTCCGATTCATGAAACCAACGAGTTTCTGCATAGGTCCAAAATAACAAATATCTCTCATAAATGCGGTCATGACGGACATGTATCAATAATGCTGGGGGTAGCAGAACTGCTGACTGAACAAAAAATTGAGGATGGGGAGGTTGTATTGCTGTTTCAGCCGGCTGAAGAAACCGGGGAGGGTGCTTTGAAGGTTCTTCAGGACCAGAAATTTATTCGGCTGGTTCCAGACATGGCCTTTGCTCTTCACAATATCCCGGGTTATCCTTTAAATTCGATAATCATCAAGGAGGGCTGTTTCTCTGTCGGCTCAGCTGGAATAGAGTCGGTCTTTACCGGAAAGACCTCTCATGCCGGAGAACCTGATAAGGGGAAGAATCCTGCTCTTGCCGTTTCTCAGATTATCCAGGAAATGTATAATCTGAATAAGAATTATAATTCAGAGACATTTATAACCGTTGTCCACGTAGATATAGGGGAGAAAGCATATGGTACATCCCCCGGGAATGCTGAACTGAGATGTACAATTCGTTCTGCTGAAAACTCATCTATGATGAAAATAGCAGCTGAAGCAGAAAATATTGTTACAAATATATCTGTTGATCATAATCTGAGAAGTAAAATAAATATAGTGGAAGAGTTTCCTCCCGTGATGAATGATCCGGATATGGTTAAAATAGTTGTAGATTCTGCAAAAAATGCCGGTTTGGAAGTAATAGGTATGGGGGGGCCTCTCCCCTGGTCTGAAGATTTTTCCCGTTTCATTCAAAATACTCCGGGGTGTCTGTTCGGTCTTGGGGCGGGGAAAGATCAAGCCAAACTGCACCATCCTGATTACGATTTTCCACACAGATTGATCGAAGGGGGAATGAACATCTTTTTAAGTATTATTAAAATGACAAACGGAATTCAGAAGTAGAGACGAAAGTCTGAAAATAAAGTTTTAAAAATAACCGGCATGTTTATTGAGATTTATCATACCCAATTCATATATTAAAATGGGAGATCTGATGAAGAAATATCTTCTTCTAATAATTGTTATGATCTTTTCCGGGTGTGCGGAGAAGGCGGTTGATAGCGGTCAGAATTCAGAACCCATACCTTCGGGACTGATCACTAAAAATAATCTCATCTATCTTGGTGCATTCCGTCTGCCGGAGGGGATATCTGAAACAAAAACCTGGGAATGGGGAGGAACTGCAATGACCTATTATTCTGAGGGTGATAATTCCGGGGAAAATGACGGTTACCCCGGCTCCTTATTTGGAGCCGGTCATGGATGGGAACATCAGGTCTCAGAGATCTCTATACCAGTCCCTGTTATTTCCCCCGGGAAAAATATTGAAGAACTGAACACTTCACACTATATTCAGGTATTTCGTGATGTGCTTAACGTTAAAAATTTTGAAATACCGAGAACAGGTATTCAATATCTTCCCGTTAAAGGATCACAGAGTGAAGGAAAAATATATTATTGCACAGGACAGCATATGCAGGAAGGGGAGCGGGGGGTATCTCATGGAATGATGAACCTTGATCTCTCTGTCCCGGAGAAAAAAGGTTTATGGAAGGTCGGGAACCTTCTCAACTATGTTACTAATGATTATATGTTTGAAATCCCTTCGGTCTGGGCGGAAAGCTTTGCAGAAGGAAAGTGCCTTGCAACAGGAAGATTTAGAGATGGGGGACAGGGTGCAATGGGTCCTTCCCTTATTGCTGTTGCTCCATGGGAGAGCGGATCTGCTCCTTTACCGGGAACTGTAATTGAAGTGAAACCATTGCTTCTATATGAGAATGTATATATTGATAACCCCCGTACTATGAATGATTATCACCATTCGGATGAGTGGAGCGGAGGAATATGGGTAACTGCAGGGGAAAAGGCAGCAGTAATATTTATAGGCACAAAAGGGATAGGAGACTGCTGGTACGGATTTTCCAATGGTGTTGTCTGGGAGGAACCGTATCCTGATGTCCCGGATTTTCCCCATGATGACAGGGGCTGGTGGTCGTCGGGGTTTAAAGCAAGTTTCCTTTTTTATGCTCCGGATGATCTCAGAGCAGTTGCTGAGGGGGAAATGGAGAGTTGGGAACCCCAACCTTATGAGTCTGCAGACATGGGAGAATTCCTTTTTAATGGTGATTTGAAAACGTACACAACCAATAATGGAGATCTTCAGGTTCAGAGAAAGTACAGATTAGGAGGTTGCTCCTTCGACAGAGAGAACAGTATTATCTATGTGTTCGAACTTTTTGCAGATGGAGATAAACCCCTTGTCCATGCCTGGAAAGTTGAATAGGCGGGGCCCTCAAAAAATACTATTTCTTTATATTACAGATCGTCAATTCCCATTCTTCAGCGTCTGTGTTCTCTACAATTTGATAGAGTTTCCCATTTTTAATTGCCATAGGGTAGGGCTGGGTTGCGGTCTCATGTCTGACCGGGAGAGCTGTTTCACTGATGAATTCACCATCAATTCTGTATGTAAAAAAAATATTGCCGGCTGCTGTTTTATCCCATGTCATAATATAGATCTTTCCTCCATCGGTAAAAAAACTTTGTACTGCGGGAAAGTATTCCGGAAACCTGACCGGTTTGATCATGGGATAAGCGTTTTTTGTTTCTGCACTGGTTTTAAGATAATGAAGGAGTTCCTGTTTGAACTGTTCCGGAACTTTAATCGGCCTTGTGTCTGGGATAAGTGAAAAATCAAGTTTTAATTCTTGATCGAGTATATCAAGAGATCGGTTGTCTCTTCCTGGGATAATGACTTTTCCTCCCTGGGAAGCAAAGTCAAATACCCTGGTCAATATCTCATATCCCTTTCCCGGACCCTGATAGGGATCCTTTGCTTCATAGATCTGTTTTACCTTTTTCAGTTCATGATCAAAGACCACGATAGTGTTATAATTAAACCGGCTATGCGTCGCCCGGGACCATCCGAGGAACCTGTCCTGATCGTTCTTACGGTCAAGGAACACAAGTTTGTAGGCCAGATTTTCTCCTTTCACTTCACGCTTCAATACACCGTTCTTGGAATAATATGATATCTTGCGGATACTGCCGATAATCAGTTCATCTGTACTGCAGTCGAGAGTGACAGGTACATGCGGCAGGGTGTGAAATTCTCCGGGTCCCTGTCCCTGTTTGCCGAAACTTATTCTGTGTTTAATATTACGAAGTGAATATATATGGATCCGGGCGTTTTCAATAATATATAATTGATCATTGTCGATATTGATGCCAACCGGTCGGCCCAGCCCCCTGATCAGATTTTGATCGGGATTTTGTTCCGGAAAAGAGAGAATTGATAAAAGGAATACAAAAATCAGAATAATGAGTGCTTTTTTTTCTGACATGATATTAAATAGAAACAATATGTAAAATAAATTCCAGACGGTGATCCTTTGGGACCACCGTCTGGTAATAAAAAAGTCTGTTTAGTTTAACAATCCGAATCCGGGTATCCATGGAGATCCCAATTCTCCGGCCTGTTTAATTAACTTTTTGAAATCTGTTTCAAATAGTAATTTGACCTTATTCTTAACCGGAGCAAACATCTCTTTTACCCGTTTCAGACTGGAAATATCATAATCACGTATCGGCCTCAATACAGCTCCTACTTTCGAACCTAGATCCCAGAAGTAATTTGAGATTCCCGGTTTGGCAGGTTCATTCCGGCTGCTTCTTGTAGAATCTCCCCGGAGCTCATCGGAAATTTCCTTGAGCTTATTTTCCAGTGTTAGAATTTCAGCAAGGAAATCCCCGTTATCTTTTCGGGTTTCAGCGACTGCTTTTCTCATATATCTTATACCTTCATTCATTTTTTCCATTATGGATGATACCGAAGACAACTCCTTGTTAAGAGCTTTGAATTTATCAAAGAAAGCATAGATACCTTTCATTTCAGAATCAGTGAATTTTTTCCCTGACAAAGGAATATAGGAAATCTCCTGTTTTCCCGGAAGGGGAATCTGCTTTCCATCAACAACCTTAAAGGCTGTTATGTAATATTTTCCGGGCATTACCCCCCATCCTCTTCTCCTGTATCTCCAGGAGTAAGAGAAGGGACTTGAAGAGCTTGGTATGCTCAACCTTACCGGCTCCAGTGAGGATTCTCTCATATCCCAATTGATCCTGTGCAGACCCTTCTTTGCCGGTGCTTCGATCCTTCTGACCACCTCTCCTCTGAAATCTGTAAATTGGAAGATCAGCTTCGGTTCTGTTTCTCTATCTTCCTTTTTTATATAATCCCAACCGGGGAAAGGGATATCTTTTCCTGCCTTGGCAAGTTCTTTCTCTCTTTTTTTTCTGATATCTTTTCCGCTCTCAAAAGATTCTTTCAGATAATATGTGATTGTAGCTCCATATTTTGGATTATCCCCTTCATAAAAAGTGTGTCCCATTCCGCCTCCGGACACGCTCATCGGATCAAAGGAATACACCGGTTTTACTGAAAAGATGGAAAAATCTTTTTTCAACTCAGATTCATTAAGCTGTCTGAGAGGAGAGTAGTCATCGAGGATGTAAAAGCCCCTTCCGAAAGTACCGCATACCAGATCATTTTCTCTTCTCTGAATTTTGATATCTCTTACAGCGATTGTGGGCATTCCGCCTTTAAGTTTCATCCAGTTGTTTCCACCTGTTGTTGAACAAAACACACCGAACTCGGTTCCGAGGAAGAGGATGTTTTTGTCAACATGGTCCTGTTCGATTGACCAGAGTATATAACGGTCGGGTATGTTTGCAGTGATCGATCTCCATGTCTTCCCCTTGTCAGTGCTCTTCAGGATATATGGTTTGAAATTGCCTCTCTTATGGTCATCAAACAGGGCGTAAACTACATCCCTTTCATGTTTTGATGCCATTACTTCATTAACAAATGTACCGTAAGGAATTCCCGGAAATTTGTCCATTTTTCTCCAGTTCTTCCCACCATCCTCTGTCACCTGTATCAATCCGTCATCTGTCCCGACGTAGATAAGTCCTTCAACTAAAGGTGACTCATCAATAGTAACAATATTGCTGTAATAAGACATAGCGTCATTATCCCAGACAGCATTGATACTCCAGCTTCTCCCCATAAACTTTTCTGAAAGTCTGCTAATCCCCTTGGAAAGATCTCCGCTTATTGGTGTCCATGTGTCTCCTCTGTCCTCACTTCTGTAAACCCTCTGAGATGCGAAATAGAGCCTCTTTGAATTATGGGGACTTACTATCAGAGGAGCATCCCAATTCCATCTGTCAGCTTCTTCACCTGGTTCTATTATGGGTTTTATTGATACACTGTCCCCATTCCTTTTATCGTACCTGATCATTTCACCAACCTGCGCTTCAGAATACATTATGTTCGGATCTTCCGGATCGAACTGGCATGTATAACCGTCACCACCCATTGTTATACGCCAATCACTATTCCATATTCCGTCCCTTCTTGTCGTTCTGGAAGGTCCTAAATGTGTACAATTATCCTGTGTCCCGCCGAGAACATTGTAGAAAGGTTTATCATTATCCACCGCAATTCTATAGTATTGTGTGACCGGAATATTTGACATGAATCTCCATGTTTTTCCACTGTCCCATGTTTCATATAGCCCTCCGTCACTTCCGCACAGGAGGTAATCGGGGTTAGTTGGATGGAATGCAAGCGCATGGTTATCTCCATGTTTTTTGTCCTCGGGAATTTTCCCCCATTTCCCGCCTCCGTCATTACTGACGAGAACGTTTATCTCCATTGAATAAATTTTATCGAATTGAAAAGGAGAAGCAAATAATTCCTGATAATAGTGAGGGCCTGTTCCCGGAGTAGTGTAGGATGCTTTTTTGTTCCAGTTTTGACCGCCGTCTGATGATCTGTAGAAAGTAATTTTCCTTATTGAAGTTTCAACTGCAGCATATATAACATCCGGCCGCTGGGGTGAAATGGCAAGGGCGATCTGCCCCAGGTCTTCATCGGGAAGGCCCTTTATTATCTTTGACCAGTTCTTCCCCCCGTCATAAGTTTTATAGATGGCTGATCCGGGCCCGCCATTGATCAGAGCGGATACCTTACGTCTCCGTTGATGCATTGCAGCATAGAGAATGTCCGGGTTCCGGGGGTCCATCATAATATCAGTTGCACCGGTATCCTTATCAACGATTAGAGATGCCTTCCATGTTTTTCCGCCGTCTATACTTTTAAATACGCCTCTCTCCCCGCCTTCAGACCAGAGAGGACCTTCTGCCGCAACATAGATTATATCTGAATCTTTAGGGTTTACTAATATTTTATCTATATGTTCACTCTCTTTTAAGCCCATATTTTCCCAGGTCTCTCCGCCGTCAGTACTTTTATAAACGCCGTCACCATATCCTACATGACGTCCGCTGACATTCTCCCCGGTTCCCACCCATATCACATTTGAATTGTTCGGGTCAATTGTGATGCATCCAATTGAATATGAGTTCTCCCCGTCAAATATCGGCTTGAAAGTGGTTCCTGAATTTGTGGTCTTCCATACTCCTCCGGATCCGACTGCAACATACCAGGTACTTGAATCTTTCGGATCTATAACAACATCAGAGATCCTTCCTGACATAAAAGCGGGTCCGATCGCTCTGAATTTGAATCCGCTCAACGCTTTTTCTACAGGGGATGATTTTATATCCGCCTTCTTTGCATTTATACCGATAATTGAAATAGAAATCAGTAAAATCACTAAAAATAAACGTTTCATTTTTTATCCTCCCGGAAAATGTAATTTTTTATTATAGAAGATATATTATTTATTTTACAGATGAAAAGGGACATTAAATAAATTATACGGATTAGTTAAATTAATGTTATAGTTTTAGAAAAAATATGTTGTGATACAATTGATATGAAATGTTATCCTCCGAAATACTCTGGTTATTAATTATCGGAGCATCTCTGATAATTATTATCGGAGCAATAATAATCTATAAAATAACCTGGTCGCTCAGCAAACAGAAGGAAAATCTTGAAATTCTGGTTGCAAAACGTACAGTTGAACTCCAAGCGGCGAATGCTCAACTTGAGATTCTTATCAGGAATGATCCACTGACAGGTGTTACAAACAGGCGGGGATTTGATGAGAAGTTTGAAGAGGAGTGGAGAAGAGCTATCCGTTATAATGCCTATATATCAATACTAATGATAGATGTGGACTATTTTAAAAATTATAATGATGCTCTTGGGCATCAGGAAGGAGATGAAGCATTAAAAAAAATAGGTGCCGCTTTGTTAAAATTGTTCAAGAGAGCGGGGGAAATTGTTTCTCGATACGGTGGTGAAGAGTTTGTTGTCCTTCTACCGGCATTAACTCCGGGTGAGACGAAAGAGTCAGCTGAAAAGGCCCGGTTTCAGATAGAGTCTCTTAAACTTAAACACCCTGCTTCGGATGTGGCGCCTATTGTTACTGTCAGTATCGGTTACTCAATCGGACTTCCCGGTAAAATGGATTCCCCAAATGAATTAATTTTATCAGCTGACAAAGCTTTGTACAGAGCGAAGTCAAACGGTCGTAACCGGTCTGAGGGAGCAATTTAACCTTTATAAACAGCAAGGGGAATTATACTCTGCCGCATCCTCATTCCTTTATCTTGTGTCTGACCGTGTCCCTTAAATTTAATTTCTCTATATAAGAGAGAGATTATGTTATTTTGGATCATCAGTACGAACTTTTGTGAATTGAAATAAATACTTTCCGGAACCGAAGGTATTATAAATACGTAAGATATTTATAAAGATCTTAAGGAGGAACGTATGAAAAAAATTCTGATTGCTGTTTTAATTTTGATCCCGGTGTTGTCAATTCAAATATCATCAGCAGAGTTGACAGATATTTCAAGGCCGTCTATCTTTCTTGTTAATCATGAAAAGATCTATGTCCTGGAAGATGCCACTGTCTATATTTATGATATCAAAAACTTTAAGCTCATAAAAAAGTTCGGTAAAGCGGGAGAGGGGCCGAAAGAATTTAAATATGATGCCAATGACGGCAGGCCTCTCTCAATGAGTTTTTATAAAGGGAAGCTTATTGTAAACAGTACTAATAAGATGTCGTTTTTTGATCTAAATGGAAATTATCTCAGTGAGAAAAAGATCCCCGTTGACAGGATACTATTTCCGATCAAGGATAAATATCTGGGTATCGGCCCCACCATGGACACAGAGAAGAAGAAACAATTCCTCGGTTTTACCCTCTACAGCAATGATTTTAAAACTGCTGATGTAATATTTCTAAGCGATTTTGAAATGAGCAATACTGTAAAGATTTTTCTGCCCATGACAACATTTACCTATAATCCGGTTTATAAGGACAAGATCTATGTTAATTCAAAAACAGATGAGTTCATGATTGAAGTACTGAACAGTGATGGAAAGCCGGAGTATTTGATAAAGAAGGATTATCCCAAGACAAAGGTTCCGGGTAATTTCAGGGAAGAAGCTCTCGAATATTTCAGGACAAGCCCTAGATTTAAGAGGGCATTTGAATTTGTCAAAAAGGTGCTTCAGATAAGAGAACATTATCCCCAGATCAGAGATATTCAGATCGTAGATGATCATATGTATGTTCTTACTTTTAAAAGACAGGGTGAATTATGGGAGTTGATCAAATTTGATCTTAAAGGAAATGAAAAAGGGAGGGTATTTATCCCTTTGACTGAATATGAACTGATCAGCTTTTATCCTGTTTTCTATTCTGTTTATAAAGGGAAAGTATATTCACTTGTAGAAGATGAAGATGAAGAGGCCTGGAAAGTTCTTGTAACGGAATTCAAATAAGGAAAAATTTGTTTTAAATTGAGATATCTGACCGCCTCCTTGTATAAATTAACAAGGGGGGGTGAATGTTCACCAGATTTTTCTTAATATTTTTAATTACTATTCCGTTAATTATGTGTTCGGTTGGTGGAGAGGTTGAAAATGATGTTAACGAACTCTCTGGTGAATTACATATATTCCCTTCTGATAATCCGTGGAATACCGATATATCTGAATATGATGTCCATCCTGATTCCGCCAGATTCATTTCATCCATAGGAAAAAACGGTTACATTCATCCCGATTTCGGAACTGTTTGGAATGGAGCACCAAACGGGATCCCCTATGTAATCGTTCCCGGTACAACTCCTCTGGTCAGCATCCGGTTCACAGCTTACGGTGATGAGAGTGATGCTGGCCCTTATCCGATACCGGACAATGCTCCCATAGAGGGGGGGGACGGGAGTGACGGGGACAGGCATGTTATAGTGATCGACTCTGATAATAAAATACTGTATGAACTATACAGAGCATTTAAAGTAACCGGCGGGTGGGAAGCAGATAGCGGGGCAAAGTGGGATCTCACATCCAATGAGCTCAGACCAAAATACTGGACATCTGCAGATGCGGCAGGACTCCCTGTTTTTCCGGGGCTTGTCAAATATGATGAAGTGAAGGATGGAGAGATCAATCATGCCCTCAGGTTTACTGTCAGCAGAACACAGCGGGGTTTCATTTATCCTGCACGCCATTATGCTTCTTCAAGTAATGATCCGTCCCTTCCGCCAATGGGTTTAAGGCTCAGGCTGAAGGGAAGTGTTGATATTTCCGGTTTTCCTGAAAGGATAAAGGTAATCCTGACTGCTTTAAAAAAATACGGGATGTTTGTTGCCGATAATGGAGGAGACTGGTATATTTCCGGAGCGCCCGATGAGAGATGGGATGATGATGAGCTCCGTGAACTCAGAAAATTAAAAGGGGGTGATTTCGAAGTTGTTTACACCGGTGAAATCGAAAAATAATATTAAGCATTGACTCCGTCGGTTAATGGAGTATATAATCCATCCAGAATGAAAAATAGTGCATTATTTAAATCGGTCCCGTTAATTTCGGGAAATCTGCACTATACCCATCATCACTTCCATCATACGCTTGTATAAGTGTATGAAAAGAATTTAAACCCCCAAAAATCTATTTATTAATACAAGCAGTCCCCTGTTTTTTTCAATAAAATGGAGGTGAATTATGAAGGAAAAGATAAGGATAGCTGTCCAGAAAAACGGACGGTTAAATAAAAGATCTATAGAACTAATAAAACAATGCGGGATAGACTACACAGTTTCAAATGGACAATTAAAAGCATCAGCGGAAAATTTTCCATTGGAGATATTATTTCTCAGAGATGATGATATCCCGCGATATGTATCCGATGGAGTGGCAGATTCAGGTATTGTCGGACTTAATGTTGTAAAAGAGAAAGAAACCCCGGTTGAGGTTATCAAAAAGCTGGGATATGCATGCTGCCGCCTCTCAATCGCCATTCCAAGAAGTATTTCATACAACGGCATTAAAGACCTGAATAGCTTCCGGATCGCATCATCTCATCCGAATATACTTCGGAAATATCTGGAGGAATCCGGGCTCATTTCTGAAATTCATGAGATCAAAGGTTCTGTTGAAATCGCTCCGGCAATCGGATTGACGGATGCGGTTTGTGATCTGGTCAGTTCCGGAAGCACTTTGTTGAGTAACGGATTAAAAGAGGTGGAAGTTATCCTGAGGTCTGAAGCGGTTCTGGTTTCAAGGAAGGATCTTCCGGAAAGTAAAAGAAAGATATTGAAGAAGCTGCTGCTTAGAATAAATGCGGTTCTTAAAGCAGATGACCACAAATACATTCTTCTCAATGCGCCCGTGGGATCCCTGGCTGCCATCAGGGATCTTCTGCCCGGGATGAAGAGCCCGACCATTTCACCGCTGGCTGAAAGCGGCTGGGTGTCAGTTCAATCAGTGGTCAGAGAGGATGAGTTCTGGGAGATAGTTGAAAAGCTGAATATCATCGGAGCAGAGGGGATTCTTGTCATGCCGATAGAGAAAATGGTCTTCTAACAGGGAGGATGAACCATGAATTTAAAAAATGAAATGCTGCTCTCAGTTTTTAAACCGCTATCTGATGAGGATATCCGGAGACTGATTCAGCGTCCTCCGAAGCAGATCCAGATTGAAAGTATGGTTAAAAAGATTGTTGATGACGTGAGGAAGGGAGGGGATAAAGCCCTCCTGAAATATACCGAAAAGTTTGATGGTGTACGGCCCGAAACAATAAAGGTTCCGGAGGAAGAAATCGACCGGTCTGCAGACCGGGTTACTCCGGCCTTGAAATTTGCAATACAAGTAGCAAAAAACAACATAAAATTGTTCCATGAACGGAACAGTGTGAGGGGATACCCGGCCATTGAAACCACAGCAGGGGTGGTGTGCTGGCAGAGGAGTTATCCGATAGAGTGTGTGGGATTATATGTACCGGGAGGAAGTGCTCCTCTTGTCTCTACGGTTCTGATGCTGGGGATACCGGCAATAATTGCCGGATGCAGGGAAATTGTTCTCTGCTCTCCCCCGGGGCCGGATGGACGAATTGATCCGGCTGTTTTGTATGCTGCCTCTTTTCTCGGGATAAGAAAAATTTTCAGGGCCGGGGGCGCACAGGCCATTGCCTCTATGGCATATGGTACCGAAACGGTCCCGGAAGTTTTTAAAATATTCGGCCCGGGAAATAAATATGTAACCATGGCAAAAATGCTGGTCTCACTCGATCGGACTGCCATTGATATGCCTGCCGGGCCATCAGAGCTGATGGTATTTGCAGACGAAAGTGCTGTTCCCGGATTTATTGCGGCAGATCTGCTCAGTCAGGCGGAACACGGGCCTGACAGCCAGGTGATCCTTTTTTCAACATCCGAAAAAATACTAAAAAAAACATCGTCAGAGATAGGGAAACGGATCGGAAAATTGAAAAGAAAAGCGGTTGCACTTGAATCAATGAAAAATGCCCGGCTGATCTTTTTAAAAGATAAAAAGAAAATTGCATATTTTATTAATGAATATGCTCCTGAACATCTTATTGTTGCGACCGCAGATCCCGGGAAAGATGCTTTATCGATACAAAATGTCGGGAGTGTGTTCCTCGGGAATATGACACCTGAATCCGCGGGAGATTATATCTCGGGGACCAATCACACTCTTCCGACAGGGGGGTGGGCCCGTTCTGTTTCGGGACTGACCGTGGAGAGTTTCAGAAAAACAACATCCTTTCAGGCCATTCAGCCGGAGGGTTTGAGGCGAATCGGGAAAAACATTGAGGTTATTGCGGAAGCAGAAGGACTGGATGCGCATGCAGCCTCCGTTTCGGTCCGTCTTCAGCGGATGTCTCAGGGAGATCCCGAATGATCCGCCGGAGAGATATCAGCGATCTGATCCGGCCTGATCTGAAGGATTTTGTCCCCTATCAGAGTAAGGGAGGCGTAGGACGCAGGGGAATTGCTTTTTTGAATGCTAACGAATCCCCGAGGAGTCCCCTCCGGGGCGGTTCTCTTAACCGGTATCCGGATCCCGGACAGGTGAGATTAAAGAAAAAACTGGCGAACATATACGGGATATATCAGAACAGATTGTTTCTTGGTAACGGCAGTGATGAGGTCATTGACCTGATCATTAGGGGCTTCTGCATTCCGGGCAGTGACCGGATTATGATACTTCCCCCGACATATGGAATGTATAGTACGGCTGCGGCATTGAACGGTGTTGATGTGATCAGGGTACCTCTTGATAAAAATTTTCAGCCCGACCGGGAGGGGATATTGTCAAAAACGGAAAAGGTGAAAATACTCTTTCTATGTTCTCCGAACAATCCGACCGGCAATCTATTTGACCGGGAGATCATGGAGGGGATTTTTAGCGTTTTTCCTGGATTGATTGTTGTTGATGAAGCCTATATCGATTTCTCTGGTGATCCGGGGTGGGTCGGGGCGAGTGATAAATATCCGAATTTAGTCGTTATCCGGACCCTTTCAAAGAGCCGGGGACTGGCAGGGGCGAGAGTGGGGGTGTTGATCGCAGATCCGGATATCGCTGATTTTCTGAATTCGATTAAACCGCCTTACAATATCTCCCGCCTCTCCATTGATGCGGCTCTCTCGGTTCTGAGTCGGGAGAGATTCTACCGGAATAATCTGAAGCAGATTGTTTCTCAGCGGGAAGAATTGTTGTCCGGACTGTACAGAACAGGCCGGGTCAAATCCGTTTATCCCACCGATTCAAATTTTATTCTGGTCAAATTTGAGAATGAGGGACGGGTATTCCGGTATCTATATGAGAACGGGGTGATCGTCCGCAATGTTTCAACTTTTCCCGGATGCGCGAATTGTCTGAGGATTACAGTCGGAAGTAAGAGTGAGAACAAACTATTATTAAAACTTTTAGCCAATTATGAGGAGGAAATGGAAAATGGAAAAAGTATTGTTTATTGACAGGGACGGGGTCATTCTGAAGGAACCTCCGGAGGATCGGCAGGTGGACAGTCTCGAGAAGATGGAATTTATTCCCGGTGTTATCGCGGGATTAAAGGGGATAATCGATCAATGTGAATTTAGTAAAATTGTGATGGTATCAAATCAGGATGGTTTGGGCACTCAGTCATTTCCTGAGGCAGATTTCAGGATTGTCCAGGAAAAAATGGAGAGGATACTTGCTGGTGAGGGAATTGTTTTTGATGAAGTGCTGATCGACCGGACTTTTCCTGAAGAGGGGGCGGAAACGAGGAAGCCGGGGACTGGTTTGATTGAGAAATATATTAACGGGTTTTTTGATATTGCCGGATCGGTTGTCATTGGAGACAGAATCACCGATATGCAGTTTGCAGTAAATATCGGGAGTAAAGCGATATGGTTTTCTGATAAAGGAAATGTGGACAATTTTCACGGGATTCCCCCAGAAACAGTCTTACTTGTATCCGGAAAATGGGATGAGATCCGTAACTTTCTCACCACGCTTCCCAGGAGGATCATCCTAAACAGGAAAACTAATGAAACAGATATTAAAATATCTTTAAGTCCGGACGGGCAGGGGAAAGGAGAGATATCTACCGGGCTCCGGTTTTTCGATCATATGCTTGAACAGCTTGCTTTCCATTCCGGATGTGACATATCAATCACTGCTGAAGGGGATATTGGTGTTGATGAGCATCATACGATCGAAGATACGGCATTACTCCTCGGGGAAGCATTCCGTAGAGTTCTGGGAAGTAAGAAAGGGATAGAACGATTCGGTTTTGTCCTTCCGATGGATGATTCACTGGCAGAGGTTGCATTGGATACAGGGGGTCGCTCCTGGTTGGAGTGGGAGTGTGAATTCAGCCGTGAGACTTTGGGAGATGTCCCGAATGAAATGTTCAAACATTTTTTCCGAAGCCTGAGTCAGTCAGCAGGTTGGGCCCTGCATATCCGTGTGAAGGGGGAGAATGATCACCACAAAATCGAATCAGTTTTTAAATCCCTGGGAAGATCAATCAGGGAAGCAGTGAAAAGGGGAAATCTTCAGAAGGGGATTCCGTCAACAAAGGGGAAGCTCCGATGAAAGTGGCCATTGTAAAGTACAATGCCGGAAATGTCCGGTCGGTAATTTTCTGTCTGAACCGGTTAGGGATAACACCGCTGGTGACAGACAGGGCAGAAGAGTTGAACGATGCGGACAGGGTGATTTTTCCGGGTGTCGGGGAAGCAGGGTCGGCCATGGAATTTCTGAAAGAGAGAGGTCTTGATAATATTATTCGCAATCTCCAGTGTCCGGTACTTGGGATTTGTCTCGGAATGCAGCTTATGTGCAGTTATTCAGAGGAAAATGATACAGAATGTCTGGGAATATTTGATCAACCGGTTCTGAAATTCAGTCCGCTGAAGAAGATTCCCCACACAGGATGGAACACGATTTCAGACAGGGGGGATAGTCTGATTGGAGAATTGAAGGGCAGGAATTATTTTTATTTTGTTCACAATTACTATGCAGGCGTGAGTAGGCACACCACGTTATTGTGTCAATATATAAATGAGTTCAGTGCCGGTCTCTGCAGGGATAATTTTTTTGCCTACCAGTTCCACCCGGAGAAGAGCGGCATACAAGGGGAGAGACTAATAAAAAATTTTTTAGATCTGAATAATGGGGAAAACAATGAATAATAAAGTTATTCCAGCCATGGATATTATGGATGGAAAATGTGTGAGATTGAAGAAAGGGGATTTTAGTAATATGGATATCTATTATAAAGATCCCATGGAGTTTGTCAGGGAATTGTCAGGTGAAGGAATATCCAGAGTTCATGTTGTCGATCTGGATGGGGCAAGATTGGGCCATGTGGTGCACTTTTCTCTTCTTGAGAGGATTTGCTCACATAAAGGTATGTGCATTGATTTTGGCGGAGGGATACAACATAACGATGATCTGAGAAGGGTTTTCGAAGCTGGCGCTGATTATGCTTCGATATCGAGTGTTGCAGTGACAGAGGGGGAAAAAATGGATTCATGGATATCTGAATTTGGCCCTGGAAGATTTATTTTGTGTCCTGATGTGTCAAACGGGTATATTCAGATCTCCGGTTGGACAGTAAACAGCGAGTTGAATGTTGATGAATTCATCGCTTTATATAAGGAGAAAGGGATAATTCAATTTCTCTGCACAGATATAAACCGTGATGGAATGATGAGGGGCCCCTCCTTCGGTTTGTATCGACATCTTCTTTCAGAATTCCCGGATATTGATTTAATTGCATCCGGAGGTGTGACAGATATGGAGGATATAAAAAAATTGTTGCAACTTGGGGTTGCAGGCGTGATAACCGGCAAGGCTGTATTTGAAGGAAGAATAGCAATAAATGAAATAGCCTCATTATCGGTTGGAGATTCCGGTGTTGTGTAAAAGGATAATTCCCTGCCTCGATGTAATGAACGGGCAGACTGTAAAGGGAATTAATTTTGTCAATCTTATGGCTGCAGGTGATCCTGTAGAACTCGGGGAGAAGTACTCTAACTCGGGAGCGGATGAACTTGTCTATCTTGATATCACTGCAACGATAGAGGAACGCCCGGTGTTTGCCGGCCTGGTGAAAAAAGTTGCTGAGAAAATTAACATCCCTTTCACAGTCGGTGGAGGGATCCGTACAGAGACTGATGTGGATATCCTTCTCGATTCGGGAGCGGACAAGATCACTTTGAATTCTGCGGCTGTAAGAGATCCGGGTCTTATAACAAAACTCAGTAAAAGGTACGGTTCTCAATGTATTGTTGTTGCAATAGATTCCCGATGTATCAATGGAATTGATCTTGTCCATGTGAACGGTGGGAGAGATAGAACTCCTAAGCGTACTAAAGAATGGGCACTGGAGGCTGAATCCCGGGGTGCGGGAGAGATCATGCTGACATCGATGGATAGGGATGGAACCCGGGAGGGCTTTGATATCAGGATCACATCACTTGTTTCCCTGGAAGTAAATATCCCTGTGATCGCTTCGGGGGGTGGTGGGAAAAAGAGAGATTTTCTTGATGTTTTTAAAACGGGTAGGGCAGATGCAGCTTTGGCGGCAGGCATATTTCATTTTGGAACAGAGAGTATAAACGGTGTCAAAGATTATCTGCATCAGAGCGGTATCACTGTAAGGAGAGAATATGGACATAAAAAAAACAGATTTTGAAAAAGGGGGAGGAGTGGTTCCGGCAGTCATTCAGGATGTGAATACAGGTATGGTTCTAATGTTAGGGTATATGAACAGGGACTCACTGGAGAAAACCATTATGACGGGACAGGTCACTTTCTACTCGAGGAGCAGAAAACGGCTCTGGAAAAAAGGTGAGGAATCGGGGAATTTTCTTTTTTGTCATCAGATACTCAGTGATTGCGATCATGATACCCTGCTGATTCTGGCAGAACCGGCCGGGCCTGTCTGTCACAATGGTACGGATACCTGTTTCGGTCAGTCCAATTCAAAAAACATTTCATTTATAAATAAACTGGAGGATATCATCAGGGACCGGAAGAGAAATCCTGAAGAAAAAAGTTATACGTCTTCACTTTTCAGGGGTGGTCCTGAAATGATTTCAAGAAAGGTGGGAGAAGAGGCGATAGAATTAATATTGGAAGTGAAAGGGAGAAATGAGACCCGGTTTCTTGAGGAATCGGCTGATCTATTATTTCATTTTATGGTACTTCTGGAGAATCAGGGCACAAATATGTCTGATGTATGTGAAATTCTAAGGCAGCGGCATAAAACGGGATGATGAGCCTCCTTGCGGATCAAGTTCTACCTTAAAATAAATCCATACTTTAACGGGTCATCCGGATCTATAACAAATTCAGAAATCCCACTGATCCAGGCGTTTCCTTCCACCTGGGGGATAACCGCTTTATAGGGGCCGAAAGTTGTTTCTTCGATAACGCTTCCGATAAACTGAGAGCCGAGGATCGATTCGATTTTCATTTTTTCTCCGATGGCAATCTCTCCTTTTGCAAAATGTATAGCCATTCTGCCGGCAACTCCGGATCCCGTAGGGCTTCTGTCCACCTCTCCTTCAGCAAAAATACAAACGTTACGGCTGTCTACACCAACGGTATGTCCCGGCCCTGTAAAAATTGTTCCGTAAAGGAAGGAGAGATCCTCCTCGAATGGATGTTTTATCTCAAAGTTTTTCATCACAGCATTTTTAATGGCCATTCCGGTTTCGATCATTTTTCTGTAATTGTCCGGAACCATTTTCACCCTGCACTCTTCTGCATTAACATAAGCATAAAATGCACCTCCGAATGAGAGATCAAAATTGATCCTGCCCAAACCGGGGACATTTATTTTCTGATCCAGAAGCGGTGCAAAAGAAGGGACATTAAGGAAGCGGACATTATTTACTTTACCGTTCTCACAACGGGCATAACTTGTGATCAGTCCTGAAGGTACTTCTATTTTAAGCTGTGTCTCCGGATACTTCATTTCAAATGCACCGGTTTCAAGCATAACCTTTGTCAGTGCAATGATGGCGTGTCCGCACATAGTACTATAGCCTTCATTGTGAAGAAACAATACAGAAAAATCGGCTTCTGAAGAACATGGGGGCATAATGATTGTTCCGTATTGATCAGCGTGACCTCTGGGTTCCCACATTAAAGCAGTTCTCAGGTTATCATAATTGTTCCTCATATCACGTCTCCGTTCGAGAACTGTCGCCCCTTTTAACTTCGGTAATCCGCTTGTAACAATCCTCAACGGCTCCCCGCCTGTATGAGCATCAAGTACTTTGATCCTGATCCAATTGTCAGGCGGTGTCCACTCTTCAATTGTATTTAAAATATCATTAAAATCTGACATTTATTTTCTCCTTTATTAACAATCCGGACCCCGCTATTCCCAGAAACCGGTAACCTTATCAACCGGATCTCTATCTTTCAGCAGTACAAATTCATCTTCGGGACCTACCCCTATAACCATTGGGATCTGTCGGCTGTTGTATCTTGACCACATAGAAAGTGTATAGGCGCCGGTATCCCTGATAACCAGATAATCCCCCTCTGCCGCTTCGGGCAATTCAATTTCCCGGCCGATGATATCTCCGGCAAAGCAGAGAGGGCCGGCAATATTGTATCTTTTTTTATCCGCAGATTTTTTCAGCTTCCCGTCGGGGCCTGTCAGGAAAATATCATGATGCCAGTCATCCGGATTGTAGCATTCCCGTATGAACATATCTGCCCCTAGATGGATCATCAAGGTGTTTGAAGAATACTCTTTAACATACTCAACTCTTGATACAGCCCATCCCGAATTAGCGTGAATGTATCTGCCGAACTCAGTGATCAGTCTGAGCTTTCCGGAAAAGATTTCCGGACATATTTTTCTAAGTGTTTTTCTGTACATTTCCATTGTTATCAGCGGATCGGTCTTTTTATATTGAACAGGAAGCCCCCCGCCGATATCAAAAATTGTTATCTGACCATTCAATTTTCTGTTTATTTCAAGTGCTAGATCCAGTATTTTTCTCACTCCTTTGACAAGCTGATCCAGAGAACATCCCTGGGATCCGGTATGTAGATGGATCCCGTTCAGCCACTTATGATTATTATATGCGTCGATAATCTCAGTATTTTTTTCGTCCAGTGGGACACCAAATTTCGAGTATTTCCCTGACACACTGGTTGATTCAATTCTTCCTATTCCTGTCTGGGGATTTATTCTTAAGCCGACATTACTTCTTGAATTTATCTTCTCAAGTATTCCTGAAATCCGCTCAATTTCGATAAATGAATCTGCATTGATATGGATCCCCTGCTCAAGGGCAAATTTTATCTCTCCTTTGGTTTTGCAGGGTGAATCAAATACTATTCTTCCGAATTCTGCTCCGGAATTTATTGACATCTGAAGTTCCGGTAGTGAGGCCGCTTCGAATCCTCCACCAAGCACTGAAATATATTTCATGATTTTTTTTAGGGGATTTGCCTTCACTGCAACGGCATGAATTGTATCCACCGGAAAAAGCCTGATTATTTCCTCTATCCTGTTCTTTATTACTGAAAGGTCGTAAAAAATGAAAGCGGTCTCATAAGAATTGTAGAGATGTTTCTTTTTTATAAAATTCTGAAAAACTTCGGATATTATTTTTTCAGTTAACCTGCTTCTGATTTTCATTATCCAGATAATATTAATCCAAAAGTTTTTTTTCTTCCACTCTACTTAATAAGAAGAAGTAAATCAGATGAATATTTAGCTTTTCTAGATATTTATTCTATATTATTTATAACAGGTGGTGCAGATGAAGACAAAAATTGAAAGAAGAGAATTTATTAAAGTCGGTGGTGCTTTAGCGGCTGCATCTCTACTGGGAGGTCCGATAACCGGAGATCTGTTGTTTTCTGGTGAGAAAAATTTTCCGACATTTGCCTCGGTTAAGAGTAAAGACCGGGTCAGAGCTGTTAAGGAAGCAGTTGAACTGGTAGGGGGAATTAAAAGATTTGTTACTAGGGGATCAAGGGTAGGGCTGTTGATAAATGCTCCACAATGGTGGAAGAAGAAGGGATCTTTTGTACATCCGGATATAGTCCTGTCTGTTATTAAACTCTGTTTTGACGCTGGTGCAAGTGAGGTGCAGTATCTGATCGATCCTCCCGGTGATTATTTCGAAAGGAGTCAATATAAGGATAAATTCTCTGATGAGATTAGAATGGTAAAAGGGTGTTCGGGAAATTTTATCGGCAAAGAGATAAATGGGGCAGTATCGTTGAAGAAGGTGGATATTATAAAAGAGGTGTTCGAATGTGATATTTTCATTAATATCCCCATATTTAAACATCATGTCGGAACCCATATAAGTTGTAATCTTAAAAATATGATGGGATTGAATACGCACTCAACAAACAGATTCTTTCATCATGGCTCAGGCGCAAAAGGGGGTTATGATGATGTGAAATTCCTGTCTCAATGTATT
Source organism: uncultured bacterium (assembly GCA_942492175.1). Taxonomy (GTDB): domain Bacteria; phylum Acidobacteriota; class Aminicenantia; order UBA2199; family UBA2199; genus UBA647. Next base: position 147,418 of record CALODR010000005.1, on the reverse strand, counting down.
GCAGATCTTAACACGTTAAGGAAACCGGATCTGTGTGTAATGGATGCCACTGTCTTTCTTGGAACAGGCGGCCCGGCAGGGCCGGGTTTGATTATGGCTGTAAACAGGATCATCGCCGGTACAGACCCGGTGGCAATTGACTCCTATAGTTCATCATTCCTCAACCACAAACCCGGGGATATTACCATGATCAAACTGGCAGGAGATCAGGGGCTCGGTAAAGTGAAATTTGAGGGGATGGATTACAGGGAAACAGCCATTTGAATGTTACAATTATTTCAGTATTATTTCGGAATTGAATGACAGACTATTTTCTTTTTATACCGGGACTTATTTTTCTCACCAAGGGGGCTGAATATCTGGTTAAAGGTTCTTCTTCAATAGCAAGGCAATTTAAAATTCCTGATCTTGTGATCGGACTGACAGTGGTATCCATGGGTACTTCTCTGCCGGAACTTGTCGTGAATCTGTTTGCCAGCTTTTCCGGAAACACGGAGATCGCAATCGGGAACATTATCGGCTCAAATATCTTTAATATCCTATGGATTCTCGGTTTAAGCGCTGTTATAAAGCCGCTCCCGTTTCAGGTAGTCAGCAACCTTGATATTCTTGTCATGACCGGTTCCACGCTTCTTGTGGTTCTGTTAGTTGCGATTGGGAGAAAGAACAATATTAACAGAATCAGCGGGGGAGTATTTATCTCAGGATATATCGGTTATCTTGTTTTTCTGGTTTACAGGGGGTAAGAGGTTTGCTCCCCCATGGAAGGATGACCGGGGGGATTCAGGAGTGTTCAGATATAGACCCTGAAGAAGCCCCAATAGTAAATAAGCCCCTCAAAGATACAGAAGAGGGCGACCGAGAAAAGGTAGATGCTGCGGAGATTTGGGGTCCATAATTCCTTTTCCCTGACCTTCAGGTAGATGGTGAGCAGAATCAGTATGAGGACAAACACGATCCCCGGGATATTAATCGCAATTTTTTGAAAGAGGGTCAGTCCCTCCAGATTTTCCGGGAGCCCGAGTATAAAGACGGATGGTATCATTTTTAAAGCAATGGAGAGGAGAAAGGCCCCGCTTGAATTAATCGTCAAAACCAGTTGTGCGATGTTTATATATTTCTTTCTACCCGCATGTTTATTTCTCTCCAATATCCTTGCAATCCCGAAGAACACTGGGATCAAAAAGAATAAAAACATTAAGATTGAAAGAAAAATCTCCATGGCATGATTGTTGTGAGGCGTGATCTTTGAGAAATATCTCTTCTTAAATTCAGTATTATCTGGAAAGAGGTCGGGGATATTGTAGTGTTTTTCCCCCTTTTTTAATTCTTCTTCCAGGTTGTATTCCCTGAAAATCTCAAAATTTTTAAAATGAAATAGCGTGAATTTCCGATTTTTCAGGTCATAGATAATTGAATATTGTGTGAATTCCGTGGTGGTGTTTTTAAGGATGCTTTTTGCTAGTTCTGGTGTATAATTTGCTGCATTTTTTATCATCTCTTCTGCCTTAAGATACCTTTTGCATGTTATTCCATTCGTGTTTATCCTGTTCTCGAAAAAATTGGTGGATATCAGATAATTGCCTCCAATCCGGATGATGGCCCCGTTTCCTATGATCACAGCGTCCCCGGTTGCATCCCCGTAAAACAATTTTCCGTTTGTACAGATGTGAAGCTGATGTTCTTTGATGATAACAAGCGCTTCCTCTACGGTAGCGCATTCTTTCAGAATACTGTCAAAATTTTTTTGCGGGCAGTCCATATCCAGGTCTGCTTTTGTGTGCTCTTCAGGGGCAACCCAGAAACCGTCATAAAAAAGTCCCTTTTCATTCATCCCCCCCTGGGAATGTCCGTCATCAAATCCGAAGTATACAGCGCCGTATCTTGATCCTGAGCCGGGGATGAACCACATCCGGGTGTTAGGATTAAAATAATCCTCACTATTTCCCGCAATAACCCTTTCCCCGTCAACCAGGTAGAATGCGGTGCAGGGCAAAACAGCCTGTGATGCGGTGAAGATGAAGAACGTGATTAAAAAGGAATGTATAATCTTCAAATGATTTCCTCTGAACCTGTCTTACAGAATATATGGTTCCTGATCTTATAAGTTCTGATATTTAAATTGTTCAGGATTGTGGTTAAAACCATTTTTTCCTTTTAAAATATATCCCCATACCGATACCTACAAGGATCATTATTCCCCAAATGATAAAATACCCTGCTTTCCATTTAAGTTCCGGCATGAACTCAAAGTTCATCCCGTAGATCCCTGCAATAAAGGTGAGGGGGATAAAAATGGTGGCAATGATTGTCAATACCTTCATGACCTGATTCATGCTGTTGCTGACGGTTGAGAGATACAGTTCCTGCAGCCCGGCGACAAGATCTCTGAACGTTTCTGAGGTTTCAATGACCTGGATGGTATGGTCATAAATATCTCTGAAAAAGATATAGGTTGATTCTTTTATGAGTTTGTTTCCGCCTCTCAGTATAGAACTGAGTATTTCACGAAGTGGCCAGACAGCTTTCCTCAGATAGATTATCTCTTTTCTCAATCTTTGAATCTCCTGAAGCATCCCCTGGCCGGGATTGTTCAATATCCTGTCCTCCATCTGCTCAATTTCATCCGCTATCTGTTCCATGACAAGGAAATAATTATCAACCACCGAATCGATCAAAGTGTAAAGCAGGTAATCTGTATTTCCCTGATTGATCTTTTTCCTGCCGCTTTTAATACGCTTTCTGACCGGGTCGAACACATCACCCGGCTGTTCCTGGAATGAAATCAGGTAATTCTTGCCGAGAATGACACTAATCTGTTCCGACATTACTTCACTTCTCTCTTTATCATAGGTAAGCATCTTTAAGATCACCACCATGTGATCTTCATACTCCTCGATTTTCGGCCGCTGCATGGTGTTGAGGATATCTTCCTGGGTCAGCATGTCAATTCCGAAGAGGTTGCCGGCCCCTTCAATGACTGATGTATCATGGAGTCCGTATATGTTAATCCAGTCCGTTCTATCCTTCCGTTCCAGTTTTTTAAGTTTGGAAATATCATCGATCACTATCTCTTCGAATCCGGATTCACCATAGGAAAGGACACTGATTTCTACTTGCTCTGATTTTTTATCCCCAATATGGAGAAGTGTCCCCGGAGGCGCTGCGATCTTTTTCCGGAATTTGCTGTAAAATTTTCTCATTTCACCTCCTTTATAACAGTGAAATATTATTCTAAAGAGGTTTTTTATTCAAGTTCGGCGTTGATGACGCCGATCAGGGAATACGGTTTGATTAATTTTTCATGTGGATAATTTCATCAATAACCGGACATTCGGATCAAGAACGATCGTTTCAGGTAAAACATCGGACCTGAATCTGAATTTACTCCGTTTAAGGTGAACCCTGATCTTCTTCAGGTTCGGTTCACTATCCCCGGTGTTAAATATACCAATTTCCATAGGTATGTCAAATATAAACCGGCTCTTTTGGATCTGGTCTATTGTTAATGTTATCTCTTTCTTCTTGCTGTTGTACTTCCATTTTGATCGGATTACGGGAATACCGGGGCTGTATATCCATTGGTTAAAAAATCCCGAGAGGTCTTCCCCTGAAATATTTTCCATGCATTTTTTGAAATCATCTGTCGAGGCGTTCAGATTCATGTATTTCGAGTAGTAAGACCGGATCCCCCTGAAGAATCGTTCATTTCCTATTTTTCCCCTCAGCATATGAAGTGCCCACGCCCCTTTCTGATATGAATTGGTATTGAGTATCCCTCTCAATTTTTTAATATTTCTATCCACAACAGATGAATTTTTATTTTTTTCAAAATATGTAATCACCCGCTCCCTTGACCGTTTCATTACTTTCCTGAATTCATCAACGCCTTTGTTGAATTCCATATAAACTGCAGTAAAATATGTGGCAAACCCTTCACTCAACCAGACATGGTTCCAGTCCGCCTCCGTGACAGAGTCTCCGAACCACTGGTGAGCCATTTCGTGGGCGATAAGTGATTCAGGCCGCCCCTTTTTTTCTACAGAATTCTGGTAATATGAAATTGCACCGGCATTTTCCAGCCCTCCGAAATTTGTGGGTGCCTGAATGCTTGCTATTTTGGCGTATGAGAATGGCCCGATGAGTTTCCAGTAAAACTCAAGGACATTTTTTGTGATTGAAAAATCTTTAAATCCCTCTGCTCTCTCTTCCGGGAAAACCCAGGTCTGGACCGGAACATTTTTGTAAATATCCAGATGATTGACCGCAAAATGTGAGATACAGATCATCATTACTTTAGTTGCGACCGGAGCCGATTCTATCCAATGTGATATCCTGTTTTTCCCTGCCGTGTCTGTAGATTCGATGAGTTTTCCGGTGGCTACTGCCTGGTAATGAGATGGCGCGGAGATCACAAATTCACATGATGCCTTATCTGAAGGATGATCAATACAGGGGAGCCAGAAGTGAGCTTTGTCAGGCCAGTTATCTCCCAGGAATGTTTTCACCCCGAATTTATTTTTTGTGATGATCAGCCCCTTTTCCGGTTTACCGCTGTATAATATTCTCAGATTAATTATCTCTTCCGGTTCGATTGTCCTTTTCAATTTAATGTCAAGCTTATTGTTCATATGGGAAAATTCCAGTTTGTCCTGTCCGGAAAAAACGTCAGAGACCTTCATACCGGAATCGCCAGTGACTGATCCCTGAAGATCCAGTGAAATGTCTGATGAAGGTTCTGAAAGTAATTTGAGTTTTATCCTTGTATCACCGTTTATTTTGTCGGTATTATCATATACTTTTATCTCAAAACGGTAGTGTAGGATATCAACATTCGGATCGGTTTTATAGAAAATATCCGGGAAAATCTGTGGCAGGATTGCCGAGAAAAAAATGAGGCTCCATAAAATTTTTTTCACTTAGTCTCCTTTAAATATATTATCATATTTGAAAAAATCGGGCAGTCTTTTTTTTAATCCGTCTTCTCTGAAATTTTTAAATATCTATTGAAACATTTTCATAATAATGGTAAGTTTTAGTTTAATTTAGTTTCTAACTAAATATATTTGCCATTTTATTTTTCTGACTAACAAAGGAGGCAGGATGCAACAACACGAGGCAGTTAAGCTTGGAAAAGATAATGCTGAAGGGTTTAAATCCAGAGTCGGATTGATCTTGTTCGGTGTTTATTCTGTTATTTATGCGGGGTTTGTTATTGTGAACACATGGTGGCCAAAGGCCATGGAAACGAAAGTAATATTGGGATTGAATCTGGCCGTTTTTTATGGGTTTTTTCTAATCCTTCTGGCGGTCATTATGGGGATTATTTACAACCACTTTTGTACGAAGATGGAGAATAAGTTGAATGTAGATGAAGAGGAGAGTAAAAAATGACGTATCCGGTATCATTTCTGGCAGTATTCTTTTTTATTGTTTTTGTTGTTTTAGTACTTGGACTCTCTTTCTATTTCGCAAGAAAAACAAAAACGGCTTCGGGTTATTTTGCAGCAGGCGGGACCATCCATTGGGGTGTTAACGGAATAGCATTTGCCGGAGATTATCTCTCAGCGGCATCTTTTCTCGGGATTTGCGGAATGATCGCATTTTCCGGATATGACGGCTTCTTATATTCGATCGGTTATCTTGCCGGATGGGTAGTCGCACTTTTTGTCATTGCAGAGCCGATGAAAAGATTGGGTAAATTCACTTTTACCGATGCGCTTGATTCCAAATTCAATTCAAAAGGGATCCAGTTAATGGCCGCCATTAGTACATTGATCGTTTCGATCTGCTATCTGATCCCTCAGATGGTTGGCGCCGGCGCCCTGGTAAAACCGCTTCTCGGCCTTGAACACTATTGGGGTGTCCTCATTGTCGGTACAGTTGTTATCATTATTGTTTCGACAGCAGGTATGACATCGACCACTTATGTTCAGTTCATTAAAGGGGGATTGTTAATTGTATTCTCGACCATATTGACAATATATCTGATTACAAACGGTCTTCACAAAAAACCGGCAGATAATTATCACGATTTTGTGACCCTTGATGCGGTTGTTGATGGAGGTTCATTTGTCCCTTCCTCCGATAATTACAAGTATGCGGGCACAGCAGACGTAAAAGGAAATAAGTTTGTGAAACTGGAAAAAGAGGGGATCTTCTCCTGGTGGAAAGTTAAAGAGGCTGATGGTAACGTAAAACTGGAAGAGGCGCTTTCATCAACCATAAAACCGGATGCAACAGTATTGTATAACGGGGCTCCTGCTTCAGAAGGAAGATTTTTCCAGGTGGGGCATATCAGTAAACTGATCTATAAAGGAAAAGATGTTGAAAAAACCGGTCCGCTGAACCCATTTTCAATATTATCTGTTATTGAAGATAGTGAAATTGTGAGATTTGCAAAAACTTCCGTTAAGGACGGAGACAATGCAGTAACTATCTGGTACCAGAATCCGACACAGGGTAAAACGATCATGCGTCCTGGACTTAAATTTAAAGTGGACAAAGGATCAACCTTCTGGTCAAAATTGAATTTTATTTCGCTCATGCTTGCACTTTTTCTGGGCACGGCATCACTCCCTCACATCCTTATCAGATACTATACTGTTCCAAGCCCGCGGGATGCCAGAAAGTCAACCATTGTCGCTATATGCGGGATCGGATTCTTCTATGTCCTGACACTCTATATGGGACTGGGGGCCATGACCCATGGGGTCCTTGATCTCTCTTCGAGTAATATGTCAGCTCCGCTGCTGGCGAAATATTTCGGTATCGGATTGTTCTCCATTATATCGGCCATTGCATTTGCCACCGTTCTCGGTACGGTCAGCGGATTGATCGTAGCCTCTTCGGGGGCGATTGCCCATGATCTGATGGACAGATATATGAGGATCAAAATGACTGAGAAGCAGAAGGTCTTCGCCGGGAAGATCTCAGCCCTTGTTGTTGGAACTATCGCCATTATTTTGGGGATTCTTTTTAAAGGGATGAACGTTTCTTTCCTTGTCGGATGGGCATTTGCAGTTGCCGCTTCGGCAAACCTGCCGGCGATCATTATGCTGCTCTTCTGGAAAAAAACAACGGCAAAAGGTATTGCTGCTTCTATATTTGTCGGGATCGTTTCAGCACTCTCAATAATTCTGCTTTCACCTGATATGTTTGACAGGTATGGATTTGATAAAGCAAGTTCTCCAATATCATTGAGTCAGCCGGGAATCATTTCGATCCCTCTCGCTTTTCTCACATTGGTAGTAGTTTCGCTAATGACCCAGAAAGATAAGAAAAAAGCTTGATAATTTTGCATAAAGGCACCGGCCTTCCCTAGGGGAGGCTGGTGCTGTTTAGTAATTTCTCCTGATACAATTTCCTTTTTTCTCCTGTTGACAAAGTTTCATTGTAATCATAATATTTAATCCGGTGATAAATCATGGAAGAGCAAGGAAAATTAAGATCATCATTTTCTAATATCAGACTGATTATTCCTGCATTTCTTGCGATCGGACTTTTTGTTTTCTCAATTTTTTTCTACATAATCCCATCTTTTAAAAGCAGCATCATGGAAAGGAAAAAAGAGATGATCCAGCAATTAACAAATTCTGCTGTAAGTATACTGGATAAATATGAGAGAGAAATTAATGAGAGTGGTTACGATAGAGAGACTGCTAAACGGCTTGCAAAGAAAGATATCAGATTCTTGAGGTATGGCAGGGAGAATAAAGATTATTTCTGGATCATTGATACCGGGCCTAATATGATAATGCACCCTTACAGATCTCAGCTGGAGGGAGAGGACCTCTCTAATGAGGTGGATCCCAACGGGAAGAAATTGTTTGTTGCCATGGTCAGACAATGTGAAAGGGATGGTGAAGGATTTATAAATTATATGTGGCAGTGGAAGGATGACCCGGATAGGGTTGTCCCGAAATTATCTTATGTCAAAAAATTCCCCCAATGGGGGTGGATTGTCGGTACCGGAATATACACTGAAGATGTTGATCGGGAGATTTCGCACCTGATGCGGAGTTTTCTGCTCGTTTCGATAGTTATAATACTTATTATTTCATTGATAATTTTCTACCTTATGACTAATAGCCTCAGGATAGAGAAAAAAAGGGAACTTGCTGAAAACAGACTTGTTCAGTCTGAAAGGAAATACAGGTCTCTTGTGGAGGCCACAACCCAGGGGATTTTGATAGTTCATGAAGATGAAATTGTATATTCCAATAAATTTTTAAGAGATTTTCTTGGATACTCAGAAGAGGAGTTCAGGAAGCTTCATCTTCACTCATTGTATGGAGAGGGGGATGATATCCTGAAAAGGGAATATGAAAAGATCCGGAAAGAATTGCAGAAAAGTTTTGCTGTTCCGTTTGAAAGCAGATTCATAAAAAAAAGTAGAGACAGCGTGGATGTACTCCTTTCTATATCAACCATATCTTTTGGAGAGGATCTCGGTAATGCTATTGTTGTAAATGATATAAGCGGTGACAAGAGGATAAAGGAAGAACTCGAGCAGAGCAGGGAACAATACAGGAACCTTGTTGATAATCTGAAAATAGGTGTTTTCAGATCTGAATTGGGTAAAAAACCGAAGATCATTGAAGCAAATCCTGCGGCAGTAAACATATTCGGTTATTCTTCGGGTGAAGAACTTCTCTCTACCCCGCTCACTGATCTGCTTATCTCGGGGAATAAGTGGGATGTGTTGAATGATCAATTAAAAATTAAGGGATTTGTGAAAAACGAGATCATTGAGATCAGGAAACCTGATACTACTTCAGCTGTGTTTAAAATTTCACTTGCTCTTGTCCGGGACAGCGGTGGAGAGGGGAAATATTGTGACGGTATAATTGAAGATATTACAGAAAGGTATCGAACCGAGGAAGATAAGGACAGGCTCATGGTTGAATTGAATACCGCGCAATTCATTTTTGATGAACCGGTCAGCGATTATTTTCAAGAAATAATACATTGTAATATTGACACGACAATTGAGGCAGCGGTTGCTTTGATGTCCCGTTATGATAAAGATGTTATTCTGGTTAAAAGCAACATCCCGGGAGATAACCCCCTTAATGAATATGCAGGTCTCGTTACGGGAAAGGACCTTCGGGACAGAGTTCTTCATGATGATATTGACAAGTCACTTCCAGTTATGAAGATCATGAGTTCACCGGTAGTAACGATGTCAATGAGTTCATCAATATTTGAATCTCTGATACTGATGAGGGAAAAAAAGATCGGCCATCTTGCGGTAACGGACAGCACCGGGAGGGTGAGAGGAGTGATACAGAGAGATCTCCTGTTCAGTATTCAGAACAATTCGGCTTCATTACTTGTTTCGGAGATCAGGAAAGCAGTATATGCCGCAGATATTTTCCCGATGCAGAAAAGGATAGCTCCATTGGTGAAAGTTCTATCTGACAGCGGCGCTAATTCGAAGATTATCTGCAGGAAGATTGCAACTATTACAGACTCCATACTAAAAAAACTTATTAATTTTGCAATTGCTGAATTAGGCGAGCCTCCTGTCAAGTTCTGTTTTATGGCAATGGGAAGTGAGGGGAGGGAGGAGCAGACACTCCTCACAGACCAGGATAATGCAATTATTTATGAAGATATAAAAGATAAAAAAAGTGCTTCAGATGCAGAAAAGTATTTCCTGAAAATGGGACAACTTGTGTGTACATGGATGGATAAGAGCGGATACCCGTTCTGTCCCGGGAATATTATGGCTATGAATCCCAAATGGAACAAACCTGTATCTGTCTGGAAAAAGTATTTCAGTGACTGGATCACAAAATCGACCCCGGAAGATCTTCTGGAAGTAAATATCTTTTTTGATTTCCGCCCGGTTTTCGGAGCGGCTGAATTTACAAATGAATTAAGAGATCATATAGCTTCTCAAATAGAGAAGAGTCTGCCATTTTTACAATATATTGCAAGAAATGCGCTTCTTTATAAACCTCCGATCGGATTTTTTGGAAATATTCTTCTCGAATCGGGAGGAGATAAGCCGAGCACATTCAACATCAAAGATCCTCTGAATCTTATGGTCAACTTTATAAGGGTATACTCTCTTCAGAACAATGTAATGGAAACAAATACTGTGAGCAGGCTCCATCAGCTGAATAAATCCGGTGTTATAACCGATTCGTTAGATAGAGAGATGGAAGAGGTGTATGACTTCCTCATGAGAACAAGGTTCCGGCATCAGGTTGAGGCAATTAAAAATGACATGAAACCGGATAATAATATTAATCCCAAGGAATTAACTGAAGCAGAACTCCATATGCTCAAATACATTTTTTCTCAGATCAATAATTTTCAGAAGAAACTGAGTTTTGATTTCACCGGAACTGCATAACCGATTCAGGCTAATTCAAGAAGTTTTTCCCTTGTGATGTGTGGTGTAGATTTAAAACACTCTGAAATATATGGGCCTGAAAACCGGGATCTGTCGAGTTCCTTAATAATTTTTTTCCATTGGATATTTCCATCTCCGATGTCCAGATGTTCATCTTTTTTGCCTTCATTATCGTGATAGTGAATGCAGAATATCCTCTCTCTGAAGTGTTTAATGTATTCGATCCCGCCCTCATTCAGATTTGCATGTCCCAGATCCAGGCAAAGACCTACATTAGCAGCTCTTATGGAAGAAAATATCTCGGCGAAATCGTTAATATTATCTCCAATGAAATGGTAGGTGGAGTGGGAAGGCAGGGGGATCAGGTTTTCGATGGCAAACTGAATATGGTGATTTTCAGCTGTTTCAGATATCAGCTGGATATTGTCAATGGCCCTTTTCAGGAATTCCTCTCGTGAATCTGCCCAAATCACATGCTTGGAGAAAGATCCGATATGGCTTGTTATATGAGTTGCGTTTAGATCAACAGCAAGATCAAAGATATGATTGATCCGGATCATCAGTTTGTTCCTGGAGATAAAGTTTTTTCTTATTAGATTGAGAGTATAAGGAATGTGGAGGCTCAATGATATCTGGTTGTTAAAGGATATTTTTTTCAGATCATGAATCCTTTTTCTGTCAAAAGATTCCAGTTGAGTATCTTCTTTAAGCAGGTCAATTTCAATATGATCAAAATTATGTTCCACTGCATAAGCCATCTCATCTTCAAGATGATTCTGACCTGTTATAAACCCGAATTTTTTTTTCACACTACTATTATATATGAAAATAATGGGATGTGCGGAAATTAATGTTGTTCTGTTATCAGTGATCAGATTTTTTTAAAATATTACTATTTTATTATCCGCTTTAATGACCAATCATTCGTATAGTAGGTTAGGTGGGAATGATGAAGAAAAAATTGTATGTATTATTGGTGATTTTTATTTTTGTTCTATCCTATTGTTCAACAAATGAGATGGAAGAGCTGAAAATATATGAAGATCCTGTAACACCTGAAGGTATCTGGTTGTTAAATAACATCAATGTTCTGGATACAGTGGAACCAGATGAAGATAATATGGATGATTTAAAGCGATTAACCGATGTAATAGGAGATGCTCAAGTAGTAGGACTGGGAGAAGCAACCCATGGTACTTCAGAATTTTTTAAAATGAAACACCGTATATTCAGATCCCTTGCGGTTAATAAAAATTTTAAAATATATATTTTGGAGCAGGACCTGATTCCGACCTTTCAGCTGAACAAATATATAGTTGAGAATAGAGGAACAGCTTCGACCTGGTTCTGGTATATTCCCATCGGGGAATACTTTGATCTTATCGAGTGGATGCACTTATATAATATTACAAAAAGTTATAATGAAAAGATCTGGATATTTGGATGTGACATCCTCAGTTACCATAAACATATTGCTTATGTCAGAGAAACCATTGAGTTTGTAGATAGCGGTTTATATGACAAAGTTTCGAAACTGTATAGTGAACTAAGTTCATATTCAAATGGATTTGAATACTATGACATTGTTCCTGAAAAAGATAAAAAGCTGATACGGAATGATATAAAAATGGCTATGGATGAGATCATAAAAAATAAGGATTCGTTGATCCCCAAACTGGGACAATGGGAATATGATCTGCTTGAAAGGGCTGCTCTTGTGGTAATTCAAAGTGAAGATTTTTACACGCATAAAGATTTTCCTGCTATAAGGGATAAATATATGTTTGATAATATAGAGTGGATCAGGAGTAAGTTCAATAATGCAAAAATTGTTCATTCTTCACACAATGAACATATCTCTACGACTTTGAGAGATGATCTTTATAAGAGGGAATGGGATTCAACCGGATTTTATTTAAGAGAAAAATATCAGAATAATTATATCAGTATCGGATTTACATTTTATGAAGGGAGTTTCCACACTTATTATGGTTCAGGGGTAGTAGGTCCGGCATTAGATGGAAGTTTTGAGTCCTTTTTTGAACAGGCTAAAAGGCCGATATTCGGCATTAATCTTCGAGTGATGGAGATTAGTGTTCCTGATGGAGACTGGATCAGAGGCCCTAGGCCCTTCAGGCATATCGATGAAAGATTTTATGATGAAATGCCTGATGAAGATACATATAATATCAGATCTATCATTGAAGATTTTGATTGGGTTATTTATATAAAAAATTCTACTCCCTATAGAATGCACTAAAAAAATCGGGAAAGAGGCGGCATTATATTTTAATCAGGTTGTTTGTCAGGCGATATCCTTATTTTCAAAATATCAAAAATTATAAGGAGTTTTAATAGTTTTGTGAATCTTAAGCAGTTTTACGGATTCCGGGAGGAGCGAAACTTCAATTCTGAAAATCTGACCTGTCATTGAAATCTGGTCCGGCCCTGAAACAATTTCATTTTTTCTGTAATCACTTGTTTCCCATTCGGTTTTGAACCAATCAGGTCTATTGTCAGTATTTACATTGTGTATCTGAAGTATCAGTGATTGTCCGGTTTCAGAGAAATTTGATAATAATACGTAAAATGCTGAGTCATCTTTTTTTGCGGATGAAATAATGTAAAGTTCCTCATTGTTTGGGAATGTGTTTTGTATCCGTTTATTCCCTTCTGAGAGCATTTTCCATTTCTTTAAAACATAGGCACCAGTTTTTAAAACGGTTGAATCTCTGAATATTCCGAGCGGATGGTTGTCTCCTCTGTAGAGATAACTCTCTTTGATACCTTTCATTTCCATTAAAATTAGAGCTCCACCGAAAAATGCAGCGCCCTTTCCTGTATCGGTATAATTCCTTTCGCCATGGTCTGCATTCCATTCGGTGCAGATAGAAGATGAGGAGAAAAAGCCGTTATCATCCATTCTGTTCCTGACTATGTCCGCTCTGGCTCCCAATACATTTGGTGACTGGTTTGCATTCTCCTGATCACCGCCCTGGCTTCCATAATTGTGCCAGGAAAAATAATCGATATTTATATTATTATTCTTACAATATTCGAGCAATTCTGTCTCATATTCTTCTGAAGAATGGCCTGCAAGGCCGGGCCCTCCCACAATAAGATCCTGGTTATACTCTTTAAGGTTTGAAAAAACCGTTCCGAACATATCGTAGAATTGGAGATGGGTGCCACTCCAGAATTGATTGGAAAGAGAGGGTTCATTCCATATCTCCCACCTCCTGATATTATATCGATATCCCTCTCCCCATCCCTCGTTGTAATGACGGACAATGTTTCTGCATATAGCAGCAAATTTTAAAAAGTCGGTGTGATCTGCAATATGTGTGATATTTCCCTGGTTATCCCGTAATGTGCCGGGAGGGTCATTGTTGTATTCATATATGGGATCGTTCCAGCTCGGTCCCAGGCGGAACAACACTTCAAAACCGTTATTAATAATATAATTAATGATCTGGTCTGTAGACTGGAAATTATAGCTTTCGGGATTATTCTCATCATTCTCCCAAGTTGGAAAAATAGTGTACCAGTCACATGGACCATAATAGTCATGTGTTCTTATGATCTCAATCCCCAGTTGCTTATATATAGTTGTATAGTTGTGATCCAGTTGGGTTGAAAGTGGTCCGCAATTGATTCCTGTTTTCAAGGTGAATGTTCCAAAAGATATATCTGTGTTTACATCAATTATTTCATTCTCTATGGGTCCGTTATCCGGTTTCTGTATTGATTCGGCACAGTTATAAATAAAAAGTGCTGTAGAGACAATGAGTAAAAAATAGAGGATACCCTTTTTCATGGTTATTCTCTTTTAAATATTATAGGCTATTTCTGGCCGAAGTCTTCCGGAACCAGGAGAGATATTATTTCACCTGTTGCACAGATATCGCCATCGGCAGTCAATTCTGCATCGATCACCACCTTCCGTCCCTTGATCTCCCTGATCTTCCCCCTGACCTCAAGTTCCGGTCCCATCGGAGTGGGTTTCTTATAGCTGATATTTAATGCCCCGGTCACAAATCTGGGTGCATTAAAACCTTCAAGCTCTATTTTATTCTCCCGTGCATAAGCAAGTGCAGCCGATCCCGTGCCATGACAATCGATCATGGACGCCACCAATCCCCCGTAAATAAAACCCGGGAGAGAAGTATGGTGGGGATCTGGGGTGAATCTGGTAACTGTCTCATCTCCATCCCAGTAAGTTTTAAACCGGTGGCCTTTGTTGTTCAGCCTTCCGCATCCGAAACAATGGGAAAATCTCTCCTCATAATAATCCTGTATAGCTTTTTCACTCATTCACACCCTCCATATTATTTATACTGATTATGTTATTAACATATAAAAACAATGTAAAGGAAAAAATAAATATCCTTTCAGCACGATATTCATCCGGATTGACACTATCAATTGGAAGTGCTAAATTCACACCATAATTATGGAGTTTAATTCACTAATATTCCTCTTTTTTTTCTGCCTGGTGGCAGAAAGAAGCTGTATTTATACTGATCTTTCTTATCATTGTTAATTATTATTTTGGTCTGAAGATAAATGGCTCACATAACTCAAAGAGGATATATATAATTTCCCTTCTATTTAATATTTCAGTTCTTTTATTCTACAAATATCTCAGTTTTATTCTTGGTATAATTGGTGTCGAGTTCAATCTTGAAGGCATCCCGAGAAGAAATTGCAGAGAGGTGTTTTCTTCTCGGGGTGCCTTCTGACTTAAAATAGTCTGGTTTTGTTTTGATGATATTTATGTAACCAAAAAATGAAAGAGAAGTATTATATATTTCAGGAGCATATTGATGACCGATGGTAAATTAAAAAAAAGGGTTAAGAACAGATTCGCGGAATTATTGCTGATCTCACTATTAGTCAGTATTAAACTTTTGCTGTCCTATTTTTTCCCAGGGTTAAAAACTCCGGGAGAACTTATCTGGACAGGGTGTTTATTGCTCTTCTATACCATCCGATCTTTTTTTGCATACAGAAAAATCAATAATCTATGGTAAGTATTCTCCCTTTTGTGAAGTTAAAAAATTTGTCTTTGTCTGCTACTTTTATTCCCGGCATCAGGTCTTTTGGTGATTTACCGGCAGCTTTCAGGCATCCCGGACAGGCCATTATTGTGATGCCTTTTGCGAGGAGTTTTTTTATCTGTTCATGTGACCCCGGAAAGTGGCTGTAGGTTATATTCTTTGCATCTTTAAGCAGAACATATACACCCTTGATATCAAAGTACATTACTACATCTTTTGTCTCTGACATTAACAATGCCATGTTCATTGCCATTAATACTCTGTGAGCATCATCGGGCCCTCTGCTAACATGAATAAAAATACCGTCCTTTGCCGGTTTTGGTGTGATCCCGTGTCCAAAATTGAAACTGCTTAAACTGAATAGAAAAAATATTGATAAAACTATTAATGATCTTTTTCCCATTTTGACCTCCTGAAAATTTTCTCTGATTATATAATACAACATTAAGAAAAGGGATTGAACTTGCATAAGAGAAAAATATCTGATTTTCGGAAGTAAAACAGATTTTTCCCGAAACTTTATTTGCATTTTATCACTCCGGTATTACATCTTATCCCGGCTATCTGCTCTTCATGTTTTTACCTGTCTGAGAGCTGTAATTTTTCAGAAATTAGAACGTATTATTAGCAGGAGGGACTAAATCACAGGGAGGTTGAAAATGAAAATTTTGTCACTTAAGCTAATTTGTTATTTACTGTTTACCACTTTATCAGTTTCGCTTTCACTATCAGCAAATCCAGATTACAAAATTCTGACATTGCCTGTAATCCCTAAATTGTCAGTGATGAAAAGTGAGCCCTTATATAAAAATCTGCTTAATTTGAAGGTTAATGGAATTCCAAGAAGTATCTATAATATAAGTAAAATTGAGAGGTCGCTTAATAATGATCAGGACATGGGAAGGGATATTGTCCTTTCCTTTATGACCCCTGAGCTATGTGAGAACCTCTGTGAGGGTATTTCATATTTTGTATCTGATATTTTGAGAGAATATGATTCTCTGATAATCGTAACACCATTGCAAGCTTACAGGCTGAAACCGGATAATAAGGAGAGGGTAATCAGCGGAATAAAAAATATATTGAAAAAGGATTGTAAAAGTTTTAACAACAGAAAGATCGTTTTTGAGAAGAGGATCAGGTCTGAATTGAGCAAAATCCGGTCGATAATATCCGCAGGCAGGAGTTTATATAACAATACAAGGCATACGAAGGTCCTGTTCAGGTTTCTGAATTCATTTCCGGAGGAGTTCAATCAATATTTGAAGTTTACACTGATCCAAAATTTTGAGAAGTTTGAGGGAGTTACCGACCAGATATTGGGTGGTGAGAATGAAAAATGGTGGATACACTTCAATAATGAAGATACCGGAGAGATAATCAGCGGGGTCAGGAAAATACTGAAACTTATAGAGTCTGCCGGCCCGGTAAGATCGGGAAGCAGTTCATCCAACCATGGCGTTAATCCTGTCCTGCAATCTGCTTCGGAGGAAAGATCTTCGGGAGAATCGGTAAATGATAATTACAGGATCAAATTTTCCCGGTTTATAAAAGAGGTGAGGAGATCACTTAACTTCAGGGAGAGGAAACTTATAATGGATGTCGGATCAAAGATAAACAGCTCAGGTATCTGTTTTAATTCTATCATTTTTAACGGGAAAGAAGTTGACGCATCTGATTTCAGTTTTAGCAGGAATTCGGCTTCTGAATTGATCCTTGGTGATATATGTCTAAATTCCGGCGGGAAAACTCTTTTCGAAAATAGTATTGAGAAAGCGTTAAAGGAGATCAGTTGTCATAAATTTACCATGTATCACATTGATTTCCCGATCTATAGAAAGGATAACGGAATTACTATTGATCTTAATGATAAATACTCATTGATGAAAGGTTATTCGTATCCAAAAGTACTAAGTGATGATTATATGCAGGAACTGAAACAGAAATTACCGAAAGAGAAGTGCCGGATTGAAGAATTTGTAAATGAAAAGAGGGCGGTCAAATTCTGCCTGAAGGGTTTTAAGAAGAGCAAACACAGATCTGGGCTTCTGAAAATAGGGATCTCTATATTTGACAGTGTTGGTAAATGTTTATATGAAAAGAAAAACACTCTTTGTTCGGATCCAGGGAAAAGCAAGATATCATTATCGATACCTTTTACCAACATTAATTCAGGTGAGTATGATTTGAGAATACAGGTAATGGACCTGATTGCAAAACAGAAGCAGGATTTTAAAAAAAAAATCACCCTTTATGATATGCCTGGGAATTAAAGGATAAGGTCGCCGTCCCTTATAAGTACCTGTCTGGAATTGTCGGGGAAAATGATTTCGAGAAGGGAGCATTCGATCTCATTGCCTTTTGCATAAACGAAATCTCTGTGAATCACATTTTCAGGTGAATTGAATTTGTCTTCTCCGGTTATACCACCCAGATGTTCACTCAATCCGAATGCCCAGTGGAAACCTGCTTTCTCATCCTGAAGAGTGTTCCCCGTCACTGTTGCCATTTCATTAACACCTATTGCAAATTCAGCGATATTGCACCATGCAGCATCTTCTTCCATTTTTTTTCTTAAGATAATTGCCCCGGGAGAATCTCCCTGAACTTCAATTATTTTATTCTCACTTATAAAGAATACACCTTTATCTTCTCCTTCTGAGAAAGGGAGCTCTCCTTCAGTTAAGCTCCCCGGTTCTTCATTAGGTACAGTATAAACTTCGCCTGCCGGGAGGTTGGAACAGGATTTCTCGGTTCCTCCTGTTTCAGGGTGAAGCAAACCGTCATCCCCGAAAAACTTATTTCTGGAAAGATCGAAATAGCATTTATGTCCTGTTGAGAAAGTAACTTCTGCACCAATGGTTTTATTTAATAGATTTGTGAGAACTTCACATTTCTCTGCGATCTCTTTGTAATCTGCTGCAAGTCCTGTCTCCTCCATGAACCTGGCAACTCCCGGCATTGATCCGACTCTCAGTCTTTCAGAGTTCAGTGAGTAGTCATAAAGAGGGGCTGTTGCTGAGAATTCCGGCATGGACAGAATTATAGTAGAATTCTTAATCACCTCTGAGGTTATTGCTTCTTCAGAACCCATCATACATTTTTCGGGAAGTCCCGAATTATGATTTCCGGTTGCTTTGTAAGTTACAAGAGGGTTGACTTTCAGCCCCCATTCCTTCGATATATCATTTACCATTTTAAGCCAATCTACTGCCATAGTCCGTCTGTCGCTCCAATCTTCATTATCCTGCTCCCGGCTATCCGGGAGATCTATCATAATTGTGAATATCTCATCTCCGGAGGGAGAAAAGATTTTTTCAATAAAATTTTTCATATCAAATTGCATTTGAACTCCTGTAAAATGTATTCTATGTTTCGGTTTTATCAGGGCCAGGCCGAAATATAATTTTATCATATAGCAATACAGGTCTCAATTTATTTATTGGAAACTTCTTTAAGTTGTGATAGATTAGAATTGCGATAGGAGAGTTTTCGGGGGACTGATCAAACTAATTCTTTCTATGTTGAGTTTCCCCTTTTTCTTTGCAAGGTGTGATAGATGGAAGTAATAAAGAACTTCAGATCAAAATATAATATACTTGTCGATCAAGTGTATGGGCATCCGCTATGGAAAGAGACGAACTGGTTCCTTGCCACAGGAGCCCCCAGTTCAGGGAAGTCAACATCTTTAAGGCGTCTTCAAAAAGAAGGATATGTAGTGAATTCTGATATCAGCAGGGATTACATAGTAGATCTGAAAAAGAGTGGGGTCCTTTTTGAAAAAAGTGATTTATACAGTATTGAGACTCAAAAAATACTCTTTTTTCTTATGACGGCAGATGCACTGGCTCTTGATACAGAAAATATGATCATTCACGATTATTCTCTCCCGGACAACATTGCATTCCTCAAGCTGGGAGGATTACCTGTGTCGGATGAAGTAAAAAGGTCTGCAATGATCTTCAGGTTCAGAAAGGTCTTCCTTTTTGAGCCCCTTGAACTTGTCCAGGATGGTATCCGCACTGAAGACAGGGAGGACCAGGAAAAATTATTTCATCTCCTTCATGAGACATATCTGTCTATCGGATATCAACCGATATTGGTTAAATCTGATACGATCGAGAATCGTCACAAATTCCTCCTGGAAAATCTTCCAAAACTTTAATATAAGAATTAAAAATACCACCAAAAGAGTTTTGTTTACTTTCAGTTTGTACTATAATATATATAGTAAAAAGGAGAGAAAAATGGATATTTATATTTGTAAAACATGTGGTCATTTAATGTTTAATGAAGCTCCGGATAATTGTCCGGTGTGCAATATGCCGAAAAACACTTTTGAGAAGAACAACAATATTTTCATCGAGTCAAAAGAGAATAGCCCTGAAGCTGAAATCAAACATATCCCTTCAGTAAAAGTTGTTAAAACCTGCGGACTTATCCCTGAAGACACATGTACAGATGTTCATGTAAGGATAGGGGAAGTACTTCACCCGATGACCGAAGGTCACCTGATCACATTTATTGACTGTTATGTGAATGATGTCTATGCGGGGAGGAAAATGTTGACCGCAAACAATATCAATCCTGCTACCGCCTTTCATTTAAAAGTTACAAGCGGAAAAGTAAGAATAGTTGAGAACTGTAACCTGCATGGTTACTGGATGACTGAAGAAGAGCTCTGAGAATTCTTTAGCAAATTTGTAAAAACAAAAAGAGAAGGAACCTGTTGGTAAATTGACGGGTTCCTATTTCTTTTTCATCCCCTTGTAGAAATCTCTTATTTTCACCGTAATTTTATTCACGTTTTCAAGAAGTTTTTCAAGTTTTTTTAAATCTGAGCCCCTGCTGTGGTAAGGGTATAGTACCCCGGGCATGAAGGTCAATGCGGCATCTGCGACCATCTCTTCGGTCATTGTATAGGGGAGGTTCATAGGGAGAAAAGCAATATCAATATCTTTCAGTGTTTTCATCTCAGGTGTATTTTCTGTATCACCGGCAATATAGACCCTTTTACCGCCTAATGTGAGAATATATCCATTCCCTTCTCCTTTTTTATGATATGGATCACCGGAATCTCTTTTGTGCTTGATATTGTAAGCGGGGACTGCTTCGATATTGATCCCCTTCACCTCTTTAATGTCACCGTTCTTCATTATAGTAAAATCCTCAACTTCATTAGTGCAGAGCTCGGGGAGAATCAGTGGAGCACCGGGTTTTCTGAGTTTCTTAATCAGTGCAGGATCTAGATGGTCACCATGATGATGGGTGATAATTATCATATCCGCTTTGGGCAGTTTATCATAGTTCCAAACTCTTGAAAACGGATCGATATGGATTATTTGTCCCTCAAATTCGAGGAGAAGGGATGCATGTCCGACAAAGGTGATCTTCAGATCTCCTTTATCAGTTTTATATGTATCTGATTGCAACGTTTCCTGTCCTGCAGATAAAAAAATCATCGTTAAAGCCAGTAAAAAAATCAGTACAATTGATTTTCTCATTATTCCTCCTGTGTATGGTATTTTAAGATCTTTATAAAAAAAAATCCAATTGTGTTTTCAATCGGGACCGGATTTGAAATTAAGACCCAGATACATATAATAGTAGGTAATAAAAAAGGAGGCTTTGGTAATGGCAGAAACATTAATGAACGCTGAAGAAAATGGAGAAGGTTTAATGTTAAATATCGGAAACTTCTGTTTCCGTTATAGAGCAATCAGTGTGGTCCCGGTCATTCTGATCACATATATTGTTTTCCCCCCCGGTGATCCCGGCAGATTGAATATACTGATGAATATTACAGGTTTAATCATTGCTCTGTTCGGTGCCCTAATGAGAATTACATCCGTCGGATTTTCGAAACCGGCTACTTCAGGAAGACAAAATTACCTTAAGGCTGAGAATTTGAATACGAGTGGTTTATACTCCCTGGTAAGGAATCCGCTGTACGTCGGGAATTTTTTTATTTACAACGGCATACTGATCGCTTATTCAAGTATTATTGCCCTGATTTTCCTGAACATATTTTTTATAACAAATTACTATTTTATTATTTATTCGGAGGAGAATTATCTTAAGAAACAATTTGGAGAAGAATATAAAAAGTATCTGGATGCTGTTCCCAGGGCGGTTCCGAATTTCAAGAATTATAAAAAGAATGATGGGCAGTTTAACCTGTATAAAGTTATGCTCAGGGAAAAGAATACAACCTTCTATTGGGTGGTTTTCTACATCATTTCTATTATGATCAAGAATTATAAATTAAATGACGGTGCGATCAATCATTTCTGGTGGTATGCAGTTCCGGCCATAATATTTTTTATTCTCAATCTCATCCTTACACTGTATAAGAAATATTTTGCTTCGGAAAAGGATTATACCTAATTGGGAACGGGGGCAGTATGCCCCCGTCCAGGTCTGATATTTGACTATTTTTCCAGCGGTTTATGACAAAACCACCAGTCATAACACTCATAATCTTTAAGTCTTTGTTCAGCTGCTTTAATATCTTTTGCAGGAGGCACAATTATTCTATCTTTGATAAGGCTGTTGTTGGGCCAGTTTGCGGGTACAGCACCCTGTTTGTCTGAGATCTGAAGTGCCTTCAGGGCACGAACGACCTCATCTATATTTCTTCCAATTTCCTGAGGATAATAAAGTACCAGTCTTACTTTACCTTCTGGATCACCGATGAATACTGCACGGACAGTGTTTGTCCCTTTCCCGGGATGAAGCATCCCAAGTTTAAGAGCGATTGAATCATTTGCTGCTATTACAGGGAATTCAATATCCACATTAAGTTCTTCTTTGATCCACTGTACCCATTTAATATGTGAGAAAATCTGATCGACAGACATTCCGATCAGGACTGCATCCAGTTTTCTGAATTCATCCATTTTTTCCTGAAATGCTACAAATTCTGTTGTGCATACAGGTGTGAAATCTGCAGGATGACTGAAAAGTACGAACCATTTCCCTTTCAGGTCTCCGGGGATGTTCATAGGTCCGTGTGTTGTCTGAACTTCCAGTTTAGGGAAGTCGTCTCCCAATAAGGGCATGTTAAATTTTGTTTCTTCCATTTTTATTCTCCTTGTTCTAATTTGTAACGATTACTACTAAGATGATAAAAAAAAATATGATCACACAGTTTTATGATTTGAATTGCATGAATTACAAGTGCCGTAGAACTCAATATCATGATCTGTAATAGTGAAATCAGAATTCTCAGCGGCCCTTTTTAAAAGATCTTTGCATGCTGGTATTTCTATATCACTTATACTGTTGCATATGTTGCAGATCAGATGATAGTGGTGTCCAGAGTTGATCTCATACCTGTCAAAAGTACTCCCGTAATGAATTTTTTTCACTTTCCCCATTTCCTGAAGTATTCCAAGGTTCCGGTAAACTGTACCCTGACTCAATTTAGGAAGATCGGGTTTCAGTTGAGAGTATATCCAGTCAGCAGTGGGATGAGATTTTGTTTTTTTCAGCACCTCTAGAATCATATCCCTTTGCATGCTCTGCCTGAAATTTCCTTTTTTCTTATTCATTTGTTTTAATAATAATCATTCCGAATACTATTGTATCATAAAAGTGAAAATTGTCAAAATTTAACGAAAAATTATTAGGGAGCTTTATCAGGGTATTTAGTAAATATTCTCAACTTTCAGTACCCAGGATTCCTCATCTTCATTTTCAACCAGTTGATAGATCTGATTGTTAAAAATTGTGAACGGGTAAAGTTCTATTGCATTCATCTCATCTATTCTTATATATGATTCATTAACAAGGTTACCGTCCAGATTAAATTCAAGAAGTTCTTTTTTACCGGTTTTTTCCCGGAATGTTATAATATAAATAGAATTTCCATCAACTCTGAAGGTTCTTGACAGTGGAAAGAAGGAGGGGAATTCAAGTATCTTTTTCAAAGCCTCATATCCCCCCCGTTGACTGAATCTAGGGTCATTGTTAAATGTATTGATATATCTCTTTTTCCTTTGATCTGATACTGATAATTTTGTCCCCTCTCTCCCTGAAGGCTCGAATATTTTCGTTTTTCCCGTTTGGTTATTAAAAATATAGATCTTCCCGTTCAGATCATTATAGACCGCTTTCCCGTTTGAATATAGTATCTGTGGAAACTTCAATAAATGGGTGGCATCCAGTTTTTCCCTTCTGTCATAGAGGAGTGTTTTTCCGATTGTTCTCTTTTTCTTAAAATTTTTGTCGAGTAAAATAACTTCAAGGTTTTCAAGTATATTCTTCTCTATCTGAAGTTTAAAACCTATAAATTCTTCTGAAGCCGGCACATATTCATTAAAGAAATCGCTACTGTTTATCTCCTTTATCAGTTCTCCTTTTTTTGTAAAGAAGGATACTCTTCCCTGGCTGCTGATCAGAATGAAATCAGAATGGAGGCCAATCCCGACACCCCCTCTGTTAATGTTCCTATGGGTCTTAAATTCACCCGGTCCTTCTCCCCGTTTACCGAAAGATTTTACAATTCCAAGAGTTTTGTGAGAAAGGATATGTACCCTGGCCCCGTCATTTATATATATTCCGTCACGATCAACCTGGATGGCTCCCGGATTACGAAGCTCTGGTAATATTTTTGATTCTCCGAAAAACGGACTTGTAATAAAAAAAAATGAAACCAGCATTAGTAGATAAGATCTCATTAGGTCTCCGAAATTAGTTATACGAAGAATTAAAAAGAAGGTTAATAAAAACAGTGATTATCAGAAAAAAAAGACAGGCAGCCTCTGCCTGAACAGAACGCCTGTCTCCGGGTATTGATCTTAATTCTTTTTTTTTCTTTTTTGCCGAGGGTGGGGGAGGAGGAGGCACCTGGGATAATTTATTGATCAGGCCCTTTCTGTTTTCTTTTGTATCCAGATAAATATGTAGATTCAGTAGTTCTTCAGATACAGCTTCACTGATCAATCCTACTCCACGTTTTAATTTATCAATTTCCTTTATCTCTCCTGTAATGTCATATATAAAATCTTGAGTTACCCTCGAGATATGATCTCCGAGAATGCTTTCTTTATCAAACTTTGCATCCATAATAGTAAGCTTCAAAACTTCCAGTATCCTTTTGTATCTCCTGTAAAAGACAGAGTCCACTTTCCCCTTTTCTTTTGCATTTCTCAGCATTATCATACTTTTCTGAAGAAGAATGTCTACCACATTATATCCCCCAGAACCTCCAACAGCCATGGCTTTAAAGCCGGAAATAATATAATAGATCAAGGTTTTCCCGACCTCTTCGTATTTCTCCTGTTTGGTCTGAACAGATGGCTTACCATCCGTGACCGAACCGGATACCAGTGAAAATGTGAATAGTAAAATGATGAATAGAGTAAATATTTTTTTATTCATTTAACCCTCCGTTATTTTTTCTATTATTCTCGAGAATAATTCTGAATAGTCATCCTTTTTATTCATGTTTGATATATCTTCCTTGATCTGAATTAAAATGTTCCGGTTAAATTCCTCTGGAAACAGGAATCCGGCTTCATATTCTCCGGTAGCGGAGATCAAAGAGGATGTGATTTGTTCTGAAAGTTTGGATGTATCGATTCCACTTTTTATAACAGACTCCATAAGTTCATTTTGAAGATTTTCAAATTTTTTCTCCTTTATCAAATCTCCGGGGAGTTCTACCTGAAGCGGAATTTCAAGGATGACTTTTTCAAATACCAGTTGTAATTGACTTTTCCCTGAGATATCTTCATTGTCTCCTCTAAACATGAACATTGAAAATATTAATAAAACGACCGTCAGGGCCGGGGCCAGTACCCATTTTGATATTCTCCTCCGGCCACTTTCCTGATCCCTTATCCTATTGTATATTTTCTTTTCAAAGTCTGAAATATCAAACTTTGCAACTCCGTCTCTCTTCTCTTTCCTGATAATATCGTTCAGGAAATCTGGCAGCTTAACTTCATTGTTATCCATTAAGCACCTCCATAAGTTTGGTTACTTTTTCCCTTCCCCGGTTTAGTCTGGAATGAACAGTGCCCAGTTTGACCTGAAGTATATCTGATATCTCCTCACAGGAATTTCCTGAATATTCTTTCAGGATAAAAACACTTCTGAGTTTCTCGGGAAGGGAGAGTACGCACTCTTTTAATATTTCTTTGTCTGATTCGGAGATAAATTTTTTTTCCGGAGTGTTTTCATCAAAGGTTGAGTGATCTTTACGATCTTTCTTCGAAAGAAACAGGTCCCTGATCTTTGTTTTCCTCAAATGATCAATACATCTGTTTCTCGCAATTGTGATTATCCAACCTTTTGCAGATGATTTTTTGTTTTTCCTTTCAAGGTTTTCCCAGGCTTTTACATAAATATCCTGAGTCAGTTCTTCGGCATCATCGGTATTGTGAGTATAGCCCATACATATCAGGAAAACAGATTTCCGGTGAGTTAGAATTTCCCTGAAAATATCTTCTTTATTTTCAGGATTGTCGGTATATTTCAATATGTTTTCCCTTACTCTCATACTATAAAACGTTCAGGGTAAAAAAAACATCCATTCCCGATTTGTTACAGAACTTTTCTTAAAATTCTTATTAATCCTCTTTATGACTTGCCATGTCAATGATGATGGCCGAAGCAAGTATGAGCAGGTCGTCCTCACGGGGGCCTATCTGAACCATATAATTATCACCAAGCGTACCGAATTTTTTTAATATTTGAGCAACTTTCCGGCCGTTTCTGAAAAATGAATACCGGTAATTAATAAAATCACCTCTTACCAGATAATCGGCATTTCCGGGCACATCGATCAGGAATTTATCATTGAAGGGCTTGATCTTCTTTAACACCCTTGCGACCAGTTTTTTATTATTGTAGATCCTGAATTGTTTTCCCAGGCTGAACACTTTTTCCTTGATATTAAATATCATATCTCCTTTCAGATCCATAAAGCTTAGTCTGTCACCAACTGTAAAAACCCTCTCTTTTACAAAGAAAACAGGGTTACCCTGTTCATCTGCAATTGTGAATTTATCACCAACTGTCCAGAACTTCTGATCTATAAAATATACTTTTGCACTGAAGAGCCTTGTATCTTCCGGGGGGATTGTCCCGACATCCCTGTATGAATAACGGGAACAGCCTGCAATGATAACGACCATAATAATTAACGGAAAGATCTTTAATATAAACTCTGATCTGAATAATTCTTTTTTTTTAGCCATTTTTTCCTCCAAATTTAATTATTCTGCCTGATATCAGTTAGCAATATAAATTCCATCAATTTCTGAACGGTTTTGTAGCGGTTTGGTAACAATTACTCTAAATTATATTGTATTAAAGGATAATAATTATCTTCCAGGATAAATACTATCCATATCTATGACCACTGTAGCCGCCAGTATTAATAAGCTGTCCTGATAGGGAGATATTTTAATCCTGTATTTATCGCCGAATTGCCTGCTGCTTTTTGTGACCTCTGCAACCTGTTGACGTTTATAGAAGAAAGCATATAGTCTGCGCATAAAGTTACCCTGAATTGTGTAGTCTCTTCCCTGTTTGGATTTCACATAGAATGTTTCACGGTTTCTGGTCCTTTTTTTGTATACTTTTGCAGCAAGTCTTCCACGGCTGTATATTCTGTAACTCCTGTTATAACCTGATCCGCTTTGTGTAATATAATAGATCTCTCTGCCTCTGTTATCTGTAAGGGATAATCTTCTTCCCCTTGAATACAGGTCTCCTTTTACTCTGATAATAGTCTGTCCATTCTGATTTCTTATCGTGAATTGTCCGCCTCTGTATGATGAGGTCTGATCCATAATATATACATTTTGCCCCTGCTGTCTATGCATCTGTCCGGACTGATTACCTCCGACAGGGCCCTGCTGATATCCTCCGGGCATGCTAATACACCCGGTAAATATAAACACTGAGCTTATCAATAGAATTGTTGATAAAATGAAACCTTTACTAAATAAGATTGATTTTTTTCTGTCTGCTCTCATTTATTCCCCCTTTTATTCAGTAAACTATTCCATAAAAGCAAATTGCTTTCCACTGAATTCGATGATAAAAGTCCTGATTTTGTGACATAGTCAGGAATTTTTCTTAATTTCTTCATTTTAGAATCTTAAATTACATATATTCCATTGTCAATTTTGCTATTTATGTCTGAATCTTTTGAAAGGGAAACACAATTAAAATAGAAATATTGTTAAATTTAGTTTATTGATTTATAATGTTACAAAAATCTATATGAGGTGTTTTTATGATAAATAAAGTGATAATGTTTATAGTATCGTTAACATTTGTATTTGTAATTTCTGCTCCGGCAAAATCATATGATGACGCAGAGCCGATTATCAAAGAGTTGGTTCTTTCTCTGGAAACATTTATTAAAGTCCTGGAAAAAGCTGATACTGCTCCGGAAATTGCCGTAGCTCTTAAAGGTTATTCAAAATCAATGAAT
Organism: uncultured bacterium; assembly: GCA_942492175.1. Lineage (GTDB taxonomy): Bacteria > Acidobacteriota > Aminicenantia > UBA2199 > UBA2199 > UBA647. The sequence goes on along the minus strand of CALODR010000005.1, from coordinate 119,538 downwards.
GAAGTTGCCCCGAAATTTGCAAAAATAATCAAAAAATATCCGGAATTAGGTGATGAAAAGACCCATCCTGAATCTCTTAAACCCCTTATAGTAAAAATGGAAGATATGAGCAAGAAGCTGATCAAGCTTTTCAGTAAGATCAATGCACATATGAGTGATCCGGGGGTAAAGGCGGCATTTGAAGAGATGAATAAAGCTTCAGCTAAAATGGATCCGAAAGAAGAAGCTGAGGAGAAATAGTTTAACCTTCCAGAAAGTTTCGTTTATTTCTTTATTAGTATTAAAATTTATTTCCTGAATCACTGCATTCAGGAGAAAGTTTTTTAAATTTATGCTCCAGCCAGTTCTTTAGATCTGAAATATACCATTTCGAAAATCTTCTGTCGCTGGGGCCTCCTGCAAGGTTCGAAAAAAAGTCTTCATTTCCCAGATCTGATACTGTTCTGTATGACGGCATAAATGTTGTGACCCTTCCGGCACTCCTGTATATCTGACCCTGCTGGATAGTTGCTCTTCCCCCCGCTATCCTGATCGGACCTCTGTCAAAGCCGAAAAGCAGGGGAAGTTTTTTGCCGAATATCAGATGGAGCATTCTGAATTTCTGAACTTTCCCCCATCTCTTAACTCTGCAATCCAATGCAGTTTCTGCAGCTTTTCTAAAAAGATTATTTCTTGAAATACCCCCAAACCATTCAGATTCTTCTGAAAGAAGTATCCTGTCAAAGTTCTGATAAAAATCTATATAGATCCCTGTCTCTTTTTTGAGAAATTCAAAAGCTTCAACACCGAAACCATTCCGTCCAAAAACCTCTTTCATTAATTCCTGATAAAACTTTTCGAAAAGGTATGCCCCTTTTGAATTAAGGTCATATTTCATATCCCAGTTTCTAAGGATATCGCCATTTGCAGAATCAGGAAGATTCGGCAACAATATTTTCATGAACATCTCTGCCTGCAGAGAATATACATCTGACTGAATATTGAACATATCATCAACTGTCGCGTTAGTTTTTTTTTCAAGCAATTGATTGATCCTGTCTGCTCTGTATGAGCCCATTGGCATATTTATCGGGTCAGCTTTACCGTAATTGTTCAGATCGTTATTAGCAGTTGCAAAATATCCGGTTGCAGGATTAAAAGATCTTGGAAGATCTACCGGATTAATATACCCCTGCCAGTCATTTTCTTTTTTCCATCCCGGAAGAGGTATAAATCCGCTGATCCCAGTCCTCCTTTTTGGTACTTTTCCTGACATTTGGAAACCGATATTACCTTTTTTGTCTGCAAGGACAAAATCCCAACCGGTCTCAACATTTCTTAATTTTTCCATCCCTTCTTCTACCGTCTCTACATGCCACATGGAAAGTATAGCTGTTGTTGAAGCTGCTCCGGAAATTGAGGCTGCCCATTTAGTTGACAGGTAATAGTTTTCTATAAACGGGTTCCCGTCCAGGACTCCATGATCATTTTCATAAAAAGTAACAGTATGAACTTCCTTCTTTTTCCTCTTTATTTTTTCTTCCCTCATTTTGAAATCCTGCCATTCATTTTTCTCTTCTCTGAAAAATTTTCCATCCCTGCACTGTTCGATCCAGGAATCTACAGCATCAATGAAAGAGTATGTGACCCCCCAGGCGATCTTGCCGGTCCTTCCGGTTAGTACTCCCGGGAAACCGGGCATGGTTCCTCCCATAATGTATTTTTTCCCCGATCTCATAACTATTTCACTCCAGATATTCGGAAGTCTGTTCACTTCGAGATGAGGGTCATTTGAAAGTATCGGGTTCCCTGATTTTGTCCTTTTTCCTGAAATGACCCAATTATTAGAGGCCATCATTCTGGGTACTGCGTTGTTCCAGAGGTCGGCAGGAGACACAATCCTTTCCCCTAGATGAACCTTTTTTATAAGTGCTGTATCAAGATCCTTAAGTATTCCCGGGAAAAGTTCTTTCAGTTTTTCATCCGAAATGTCAGCCTGAACCATTTCAATAAACAGCCTCTCTATCTCAGCTTGAGATTGTGCAAGTGTAAGATATCCGATCATTCTTGATATCATGATGGTGTCTTCCGGAGTCCAGAGCTCGGGGGAATATTTGAGCAGCCTGAACTCCCAAGGATATTTTTCTTTAAATGCTGAATTTACACCTTCACAATAGGAGTTGATATATTCCCTGAACTCCGGAGTCAATGATTCCAGTTCCTCTCGTGTATTTCCACTCCAGTTCATTTTTCTAAAGAATATATCTATTTGTAATGTATCATCTCCGGAGTCAAGTAATTCGGAGGCTCTCCCTTTTCCCAGTATTCTCATAAGAATCATTTGAAGTCCCCTGTCTCTTGCATGTACATAACCCTGACCCGTAAAGAGCCCTTTGAGATCATCTGCTTCAATATGGGGAATTCCGTGCAAATCTCTTGTAATTTTGATATTTTCGTTCATTTCAACTCCTCAGATTTTTCAATGTCAGTTAGAGTATTTTGACCTCTATATAACTTTTTTTCAATATAGTGAAATGTTTAATTATAAATCTCAGCCTTCTTCTGATAAAAATAAAAAAAAACAATATAATTAATTGTTTAATAGAATAAAAAAAAGTAAAATTTTTTTTAAGATCGATGGGTTAAAATGAGAAGGAGGATAAATTGACAAGAAGGGGAATTCTGTTATTAAGTTTGATAATTATTTCTGCAATTGCGCTCAATGCTTCTGGAGACGGGAAGAAAATATTTCTTGAAGTTCAGGGAGCGATAATGCTTCCTTCTGATGGTAATTTTAAGGATATATACGGGTCAACGGTTGTATATCCAAGGGTGAAAGCTGCATATAAGTTCGGTGAACATATTTATGCCTTCTTTGGATGCGGTCCTTTTAATATTACAGGAGAGACGCCGATATTAAAAGAGGAGAGTAATTCAAAACAGAAGATATGTCTGATTTCAGCAGGATATGAAGGTGATATATCGGAGAGTTTACAGTTCCGGTTTGAGGCTGGTGGAGCAAATTTTACTTATGAAGAAAAGGCATTCGGCGAGAGTGTTGATGGATCAAAATTAGGATTGTATCTCGGTAGCAGTATCGTTTACAATTTTTCAAATTCATTTTTTGTTTCATTTAATTTTGGATATATGGGCGCTTCAGATAAGATAGAGGGAGTTAGTATTAAACTCGGAGGAATTCATACAGGAATTGGCATAGGGTTCAGGATCTGATAACAATAAGTTTTTAAGGTAAATAAATATTTATTATTAGAAAGAAGAAGTAAGTTGGAGGGAAAGGTGAAAAGGATACTAATTCTTTACCGTTCTAAGTATGGTTCTACCCAGGAATATGTAAAAGCTCTGTCTGAAAAGATCGAAGGTGATTATGAGATCTCCGAAGTTAAAAGCTTTTCAGGAAAACTAAAGGATTATGATGTGATAATTCTGGCAAGTTGCACCTATATGGGAAGAATCCTTATAACTGATTTTATAAAAGAGAATGAAAAGATCCTGAGGAGCAGAGAAACATACCTGTTTGTAACAGGGCTTATCCCGGAAGATAAAGAAGCCAGCAAACAGTCATTTGAACTGATTCCCGAAAGTGTCCGGAGGAATCTGATCGGTTACAAAAAATTGCCGGGAAGGATCAGGGCATCAGAATTGAATTTTTTTGAAAGGATGATACTGAAGATGACCAAAGCAAAAAATGATGATCTTGCTGATTTTTCTGAGATTGATAAAGTAGTTGAAGATCTTAATAATTTGGGAGTTTTATCTTAATTTTTTCAGAATTTTTTTTCTCAGACCTCTCCTTAAGTTTTATTATCATTTTTTTTGCGCTTCTTATTGAAGTAATAATAAGTTCTTTCTGATCTTTTGACAGATCCTTCTTGATATTGATCTCATTTTTTATTAATTTCTCAAGATCGTCTATGAATGGTATCTTTTCAGGTTCAAATATTTCTATATTTTTCAATTCTTCAGTGATTCTTTGCCTTTCAAGCTCAATGTTCCTTACAAGCTTCTCCTTTTTGAAATTTTCAAGTCTGAACCTTTCAATTTTCACCTTGAATTCGGAGAGGTTGTGTTTTTTCCTTTTGAACTTTCCCTGATCATCTTTCAACAGCAATCCTTTCTCCATCAGGTAAAGTCCTTTGCTAAGCTGGTCATTCACAAATTCAGCAAGCTTTTTCTCTTTTTCCTCCGGGCACTCTTCAGAACTGAGAAGCATTGCACCGATCTTTATAGCTTCTTTGATTATAGGTTTTGCCCCCTCATCCACAAGCTTTTCCTGGCTCCCGTACTTTTTATGAATTGCTATGATCTCTTCCGGTTCCTCGGGAAGTTTAAGATCAAATTTAAAATCGGCTTCAGCTTTCCCCTGGTCCTGGAATTTCATTTCTACAGGTTCCGGAATGTTTAATTTACTTACTGATGCAATCTCTTTTGTCTGATCATAAACGGCGGTTTTCTTTTTCCCCATTGATAAGTAAGGTTTAGGGGTGGATATAACTTCACCGCTGTCGAGTACCGTGATCTTTCCCGGCTCATTCCACTCTGTGATGTCTGCAAGTATCCCCATCGAAATTGAAATGAAGAAAAGAATTGATATAAATGTTGCTCCCGGGCTGGTTCTGTCACTTATTACCTTTCCCTCTTTCTCATGTTTTTTTCTTAGAATTGACTTTACTATTATAAAAGTCAGAATTATTATTGTTAACACAGCGAGTCCATAACACCCCTTTTTAAATGAAGGATCCTGCACAACAGGCATAAGATTTACAGCTATCTTTGTTAAAAAGTCCATTATGATTCTCCTTGAAGCATTATTTTATACTCATTGCAATTAGACTCTGCTAATTAGACGTTCCGGGAGCAGAAAAAGTTTCTAACGGAATTTAAGATACTTTAATTTTTCTGGTTATTGACCTTCCAAATTAACAGTATTCGTTTCACTAATGATGCTCCCTTTTGTCCCGCCTGCAGCATTTGCGATCCTCTGCCCTGCAAAACTGTCCATCGGGTAAATAATAATTGTTGAACTCTCTTCTTTTGAAATTTCCAGCAATGCCTGGATCTGTCTCAGCTCCATTGTCCCGGGTTGACCTCCAAGGGTATTAGCGGCCTCTGCTAGTTGCTGAGCTACAGCCTTCTCCGCTTCTGCTTCGATCAATTTTGCTTTGGCACTCCTTTCCGCTCTTGCAATTACTGCCAGTTCTTCGATTAATGATGCCGGAGCACTTATATCTGTGATCCTTACAGCTCTCACATTAACACCATAGTCTGCTGCTGCAGCATCTATATCTTTTTTTACACTGACGGCAATTGTTTCAGTATCACTCAGGAGAGGCCTGAGGTCGTTCTTGCCAATGGAACTTTTCAATGCTTCCATGGATGCCCATTCTGTGGTCTTCCAGTAATCTTTCACTGCGATAGCGGCTTTTTCGGGATCTTCTATTTCCAGCTCGACTGCAGCGATCACGTCAATGGGAATATTATCACTTGTAAGGGTCCGTGTTGCTTTTACTTCATAAGTCGATATCCTGATGTCAATAATTCTGGCGATCGAATAAATAAATGGAGGGATTATAAAAAACCCGGGACCCCTTGCTCCGACAGATCTTCCCAGTCTCAGAAGTACTAGGCGCTCCCATTGTGGAATTATATTGAACATCTTCGCGATTGTATTTGAGAACCATAAAATAAGAAGGGTAAGAAAAATACCCATTCCTACCTGCCCGGGTTCCGGGGGATTGTTGAGAGCTGCTTCCAGATTGGGTGAGTTTCCCATGAATATAGGCCATACTATCAAATACCACAAAGGTATCGCAATTCCCCATCTTACAAAATTTCTAACAAACGATTGAACCGGATTTCTTGCAAATTTCATTTGATCCTCCAAAACCTGATTTATACTATTCTATAGTTATAAAAATAATTTTTCAATCAGAAAATAAAACCCGGGCACATGATAATTCGTAGTTACAATCTGGTACTTGCATAATTAAATAAAGGAGTCAGTATGAAGCATCTATTTTTTGCAGTTTTGTTTATTTGTTTGATAATTAATGTATTTCCGGAAAAGATCGGTATACTTTCTGATGTATATCATCCCGAGATTATCAAGGTTTATGATAATGAGATTTATGTTGTAGAGGGGAATAAAATATTTGTTTTTTCATCAGATAACCTGAAATTAAAGAGGAAATTTGATAGAGAAGGAAATGGACCCGGTGAGTTCAAACTGGACAGGAACAGGTCAGCTGCCATCAGTGTCTTTCCGAAAATGATAGTAGCAGAAAGCAGATTCAAGGTTGTTTTTCTTACAAGAGATTTTAAATTTATCCGGGAAATGAAAAAAATGCCCGGAGTAGTCCAAACTGTTCCGGTCTCTGAAAAATATATTATCCACAAAATCCTTTACGGTCCGGAAGGGGCAAACTATTTTACTTTAAATATCTACGACAAAGAGATGAAAATGGTGAAAGAGCTCTATAGACAGAAGTTTTTTGCATTTAAAGGAAAAACAAATGCTGTTCCGGATGGGATAAATTTCTGTATTCTTGGAGATAGAATCTTTGTTGAAAAAAGTGAAGAGGCACCAATAGTCGGTATCTATGATTTTAATGGTGATCTGATCAGGGATATAGTGTTTAATGATAAAAAGGTCCCTTTATCTCAGGCAGAGAGGGAAAAAGCTTTGGACCATTATCTCTCTATTCCTGCATTATTTCAGGCAGTCAAACAGAGAGGAAAAAAAGAGGTTGTAAATGATTTGAAGAGCAGAGGAGGATTAAGTTATTCTGATTATCTTCCTCCTTTCGAAGATATTAAAACCGATGGGAAATATGTGTTTGTAAAAACTGTCCTCAGGGAAGGCCCGGCAAAATACCATATTCTTGATATTGATGGGAAAATAAAAGGTGATATTTTACTTCCGGAAGTCAGGAGAGAGACATTTTTTAATATTCTTCAGGGTGATAAAAAATTCTATGCTTTCAACAATTCATATTTCTATTTTTTGAAAGAGGGAATTTCCGAGGATGAAGATGAGGAGGTTTGGGAGGTTCACAGAGTAAAAATCGGAAAATAATTGATATTGGCGTTCAGAATATTATTGCTTTTCTGAATTGCTTTTTCATTTGATAAATTGTTATAATTAAACTATTAAAGTTTGGATTGAAAATTCAGGAGGGAAAATGAAAAGAATAATAGCAGGAATATCAATTATATTTGTTCTGACGTTTATGCTCAGCTCAGATGTGATCAAGAAGTCGAAATCCGAAGTTTCTTTTTTGAAATACGGAACATTTAAAACTGAAAGGACAGAGATCATCAATCCCCTGACTAAGAGGACAGATTCGTCTGATAATTTTAAAGGCAGAGGGATTCTGAATAAACTGGCAGCAAAAATCTTCTTTAAAAATGGTGAGTTCACAAAGATCATTGATCTTAAAAAATCCGAAATAGCTAGTATTAATCATAAGAAAAAAAGTGTGTCAGTGAAACCGATAGAGAAGATAGTCAGAGATGATAGTACTTCAGATTCCGAAGAAGGGGACGATGGCAATGAAGAGCCTTCGGGGGTGACAATTACTAAGAATAAACTCACTGTATCGATGACAGGAAACAAGAAAATGATAAACAACTTTCCATCAGTAGAATATCTGGTTTTATGGGAAGTAGAGTGGGAAAGCAATGAGGATGAGACCAATGGTGCAAGTAAACTTGTTTCAACAGTATGGACAACTCCTGTAACCAAAACGATCAGTACGGCCCAAAAAGCGGAATCACTTTTTTTCAAGTCTTATATGAAAAAGCTCGGTCTGGATACTGAACTGAAGAGGGATGATATCCTTGGAGGTTCCTGGCTCCGGATCTTTTCAAGTCTAAGCAGATCGTCAAGTCAGCAGAATTCGGAGAATGCAGCGAAATTCAATAAGGAAATCAGCAAAATAAAAGGATATCCTGTAATAATTGACGGAGAATATTATACTTCAAGAAGCGGTGAAAAAAAGAAAAAAGGGCTAAAAGGGCTGCTTAAAAAGAAGAAAAAGAAGGATGCTGAAGAGAAACCCAAATTTACTTTTTATACTGAGGTAACAGGCTTATCACTATTCCAATCCGACCCGGAGAAATTCAGTTACCCTCCAGATTATAAAATAAAATAAATAATTATAGTCTCCACAGGTAGGAAACCTTGAAAAACAGCCCCCTACGTTTGTAGCGGAACCCAGCAGGAGAAACTCTGCGACGGATATGGGTTAAACTCTGAATCTCCCGTCTATCCCGGTTACTTTTAATCTGAAAGCGGATCTCCAATATACCTTGTAAACTGGGATTTACAATTCTCATTAATTACCTCCGGCCCGGTTCTTATGTTAATTTTAAATATAAAAAGGAGGGATGTTTCATTTATATGAGAAATAAAGTGAAAACTTTTTGCCTTATAAACGTATATTAGTCAGGAAATAATTGAGAGGTGACAAATGAAAAGCAAAATTTTATTATTCACAATTGTATCGGTATTTGTATTAACGGGCACTTTTTTCGGAGAAATGGCAATGACCTTTCCGGATCTGGCCAGACCTACAAGGATCATGGTCGATGAAGACAGGTTATACATAGTTGAGTTTCCACATATTTATATTTATTCGATCAAAGAAAAAAAACTGGTTAAAAAGATCGGGAACAGGGGTGAAGGCCCGATGGAGTTCATGGGCGGCCTGAATCTCCTCCCCTATAATGATCACATTATTATAAACAGTCTGGGCAAGATAACCTATTGGACCAAAACGGGAGAATTTATTAAAGAGGTAAAATGTCCTTTTGCAAATGGTGTAGAACCGTGTGAAGATGTATTTGTCGGATTCGGTTTCAAGAGGGGAAATGACAAGGTCCCATTCAATTATCAAACTATTGATGTTTATGATCAAAAATTCAAAAAGATCAGAGAGGTAGACAGGAAGAAAACCCCATTTCAGAACCGGGGGCTTACATATTACAGCCAGAATTACTTCTTTTATATTATGGAAAACAACAAGATACTGGTAACAGGGTATGACGGATTCCTGATAAATGTTTTTGATAAAACCGGGAAAAAACTTTATGAGATAAAACGGGATTATGTAAAAAAGAAGGTGACCGAAGAAGCAAAAAAAAGGGTCCATGATTTCTTTAAGACAAATCCCAGAACAAGAGATTTTTATGAGGCGAGAATAAAGAACAGCCTGAAATTTGCAGAATATTTTCCGGCAATTCAGGTTTTTCAGCCCTTTGGGAATAAATTGTTTGTTACAACATATAATGAAAAACCGGACGTAACAGAATTTGTAGTATTTGACGGCAGAGGGAAATATCTTGAAAACTTATGGCTTCCGATCGTTAGAAGAGATATCCAATCTTATCTCCCCTTTACTATCAGCAAGGATGTTCTGTACAGACTTATTGAGAATGAGGATGAAGAGGTGTGGGAACTTCATATTGATGAATTGAACAGTTTCAGATAAGGGATAATTATTCTTCCGTAGTTGAAATATCATCTGTTTCAATGTAATCAGTGATATTCAAGTCGGGATCATCAGATCTTACAATTGTGTTCTTGCCCTTTTTTTTCATATTTCCTATTTACTACAATAAATAAATAGATAATATTAATTCGACCTGGGGGAAATTAATGGATTGAGCTATTTTGGAGATTCGGGATATTCGGAGGTGCTGAGATCAGGATCATCAGACCTGATCACAATATTTCTTCCCCGCTTTATACCTTCGTACAGGGCCGCTTCCGCCTTTCTTATCGTATAGTTTGCCGGACCCAGTTTGTTATAGATGTCAACACCGAGAGTTATTGTGAAGTTCATCACATTATCTCCATAAGTGACCTTGGTGGATTCTACTGCTTTTCTGAGCTTTTCTGATATGATATATCCTCCTTCAAGAGCAGTCTCCGGGAGCAGGATTAGGAATTCTTCCCCTTCCCATCTTGAAGCTGTATCCTGTCTCCTCAGTGTTTTGGTCATTATTAATCCCAGACTTTCAAGTATTTTATTCCCGCTGTCTCTTCCGAATTTGTCGTTTATCTGTCTGAAGTTATCTACTACGATCATTACGAGGCAGAAAGGGCGCCATGTTCTTCCCATTTTGATCATCTCTATTTCAATTCTGTCCATCATTGAGTTTTTATTGCAGAGTTGAGTCAGAGGATCATATTTTGAAAGTCTCTCCATCATTTTGTACGCAGCATTAAGTTCCTGCCTGCTTTTAGAATTCTCTCTGTTCCACATATATAGGATAACAGCAATAATAAATATGAGCACCAGAATTATTCCGATCAAAAGAGAAGTAGTATTCATTTAATATAATATAAAAGGAAAAAAAGATTATTTCAACTCTCTTCTGCATGAGAAAATAAAAAAACTAATTATAAAAATAACAAATAAAACTTTTTTCTTACTTTTTCGTCTATTTTGGTAGGAGACTTTATGAAAACCATTGTAACCGGCTATGAAATTTTTAATTTTAAAAAAATAATTTTTTCTTTTTCCCTTATTTTTGTCACTATTATTTTTGTGAGTGCTGAGGATGTAACCAAGCAGAAGATCCATACAGTAAATGCTATTAAAGTTTCAAAATCTATAAACATTGATGGTTCACTTGATGAAGATATATGGAAGAATGCTCCGTCAATTGATGATATTTTTATTACCTATAATCCGAGTGACGGAGAACTCTTTCCGAAAAAAACAAAGGTATGGGTGGCATATGACAACAAAAATCTATATTTTGCATTCTATTGTTATGACAATGAAACGGATAAAATAAAAACATCGGTGACCAAGCGTGATAACATATTCAGCGATGACTGGATCGGGCTTGGTATTGATACTATGGGAAACATGCAGAGTCTTTATGAGCTTATGGTCAATCCTTCCGGAATGCAGGGTGACCTTTATAATACTCCTTCAAATGGTGAAAATAGCGCTCCGGACTGGGTCTGGTACAGCGGCGGGAAGATAGTGGAAGACGGCTACACGGTTGAGATCAGATTGCCGCTTAAGAGCATCAGGTACAGGAGTGGAGAAAATATTACAGCCAATATACTTTTCTGGCGCAGATGCAGCCGTTTGGGGGTCAGCGGCGCCTGGCCGGCCATAAGTCCCGGAAAAGGGTTGTTCAACTCACTTGGGAAAGTGGTGTTCGGAAAGCTTGATAAACAATTAAAATTGGAATTTATACCATCGGTCACTTACGGAAGTATATGGGACAGGGAATCTCCTGACAAATGGAGTGATTCGGATAATAAAACAGAACTGGGTATCAGCGCAAAGATAGGGCTGAGCTCCACAACATCCCTGGACTTTACGATCAACCCCGATTTCAGCCAGGTGGAAAGCGATACCTTTCAGGTAACTCACAATCTCCGTTATCCGATATTCTATAGTGAGAAGCGTCCATTCTTTATGGAAGCAGGCGATATGTTCAACCTTTCCGGTCCGGGAAATAATATGTGGAACGCTGTTCATACAAGAAAAATTGTTAATCCGGAATGGGGTACCCGGATAACTGGAAGCAGCGGGAAAGTGACGTATGGCGGCCTTGTCTCTTCGGACAACTGGCCTGGTAGAACCCTTGAGGATGAAGATAATTTTTACCTTGGTGAGAAAGCGCTTTTCACCATCGGCAGAATAAAATATGGTATTGGAGGAGACAATCACATCGGTGTTCTATATTCCGGAAAAGAATTGGGAGACTTTCATAACAGAACCATCGCATTTGATTCCTCATTAAGATTCGGGGGATCCCACTCTTTCAGGGCAAATGCGATCCTCACCGGGACCAAAGACCCGGAAGAGAGTGAAGATTATTCCGGCAGTTCTTTTTCCGCCAGGTATTCCTATTCTACAGCCAAAATGTACGGCAGAGTGGATCTTGAGTTTTTTGATGAGGATTTCAGGATGGATTCCGCGTTTTACCAGCGGACCGGGATCACAAAAACCGGAATAACACTTGTGCCGACCATTGCGAATAAATCGAAAAAATTCAGTTGGGTAAAAACGATTCAACCAGTTTTTATTGCAACATACCTCCATGACCATAAAACCGGTTTAAATGATAAATATCTGAATATCGGATTCAATATGTATTTTATCAAACAGGGTAGCCTGACATTGGCATGGGATATTGCCGATAATGAGGGCTGGGAAGGGAGAGTGTATAAAAAAAGTGCCTTCTGGGGAGGGGGAACAGTCCAGATACTGAAGTGGCTGCAGATCCATTCATGTTTCAACTACGGCGGGAGTATCTATTACGATGAAGACGATCCGTTTCCGGGTAATAAGTTCCGGGTCCACTCTTTTGTGAAAGTTCAGCCTGATTCAACGGTGTCTTTATATTTCTCTCATGAATATACCGATTTTGATCGGAAGGACAATGGTGAAGATGTATATGATTACCATATTTTCTACAATAAAACTACCTGGCAGCCGAACAAACAATTGAGGTTCCGTGCCCTTATCCAATATGACAGTTACCTTGATATGATCATGGGCGATGTTCTTGCCTCATATGAGTTTGTCCCGGGTACTGTTTTTCACATTGGGTACGGGTGCCTGGGTGAAAAACTGGAATGGGATCCCAGGGAGAGGGAGTGGTTATCCGATACAGCTCAGAGGGAATTCTACCAGACCACCAGAAGTTTCTTCGTTAAAGTAAGCTACCGATTACAGTTCTAACCGTTAAACTATTGAAAATTTGGTTTGAATTTACTTGAATGGAATCCCCGGTCTCTGGCCGGGGCATTGGTCACTGTTTTCATTATAATTTTTAGTATATACTCTGATTATGGTAAAGAAGATGAAGAAGATCGTCCACAGTTCAGAATTTATGGTGAGGGATTATGAGTGTGATATGCAGAGTGTTGTTAACAATTCAGTTTATCAGAACTACCTTGAGCATGCACGGCATCTACTTTTAAAAGATACCGGCCTCGATTTTTCCGAACTGAACGATAAAGGTTTTCTCCTGACAGTTATAAGAGTTGAGCTTGATTACAAATCCCCTTTGATCAGCGGAGACAGGTTCCGGATAGACACAATTATGGAGAGGGTTACTCCGCTCCGGTTCCTTTTTGATCAGACTATCGTAAGAATACCCGATGAAAAGCTTGTGTTGAAGGGAAAAGTATTCGGTACATCCATAAACAGCAGGAGAAGGCCCGAGTTGCCTGAAATTCTTAAGGATCTGTTCAGATGAAACTCCTGATATAAGGTATGCCTCCATTATGAAAATTGCATATAAAAATGAACTTATTTTCAAACTGGTGTATTTCATTCTCATTACCCTCACAGGATTATTCCTCTCTTTATATACAGATGGTAGTATATTTCCGTTTTTGACGTTTTTCATCCTTTTTGTATATACAATTACGGCATTAAAAAAGGAGTTCCGCAGATTAAGGATTGTAAAGAAGGATTTCCCTTCAGAATGGAGAGAAATTCTTGTTAAATATTCAAAATTTTACAACTTTCTGGATAAAAAAGGGAAAACCTGTTTTGAAAGAGATATAGTGATTTTTCTGAATGAGAACAGCATTAGAGGGATCAGGGGGGAGGAAGCTGATCTAACTTCAAAGATACTCATTGCGGTTGGCATTGCCACTATCCTTCATGGCAGAAGTGACTGGGAACCCCCGTTTTATGACGGGGTGGTTGTTTATCCCGGTGAAACCTTTGATCCCGAATACAATCTGTATAAAGGTCAGATAGCCGGGATGGCCGGTGAAAGACGTCCCATGCTGATCACAAAAGATATTCTGAAAAAGAGCTTTATTGATCCCGATGACGGATATAATTCCCTTATTCATGAAATAGCCCACTATTTTGATTTTGAGAATCCGCAGCTGAGCGGAGTACCGTTGATCGGAACAGACAGCAGTAAAACAGAAAAATGGATCAGGATCATGGAAAAAGAGAGGGCCAAAGTTAACAGAGGGGAATCTTTTCTCAGACCTTATGCCGGATCGAATGAAGCGGAATTTTTTGCAGTTGCAACGGAATTTTTTTTTGAACGGCCCGATATAATGGCAGACAAAAATCCGGGACTTTATTCTCTTCTCAAAGAGTTTTACAATCTTGATATGCTTGAATTATTCTCCTGAAATTAGAAGAGGAGGGCCTCCCGGAGGAGGCATCCTGTTATTCGACTTTGATCTGAATAAAGTCCGAGGCCATTCTTCCTGTATAATTATCTTTTGCCTCTATAACGATCTCATATCTTCCTTTGTTGAGCCATTTGAAATCAAGTGAAATGTTTGATTCGTTACTCTTGGTATTGAAATTGTTGCTCTTATCGAATACCGGATTATCCTGCATATTGTTGATCTGGATGCGGACATTTACGGAACCGAGAATTCCCTGATTTGTTTTCTGTTGCGAAAACTCTGTTATTTTGAAAGACAATTTTTTATCTTCAAATTTTATTTCATCTAATTTTATTTCTTTATCCATTCCTATAAGAACCGCTCTTGCCGGCTTCTGGGTGAATTCAGTCCTGACATTATCATCATATACCGGTGTATGTTTCCTTTTGTGAACCTTTATCTGCAATTTTTCGATCTTTTCTCCATCGTTCGGAACATAGGTTAGGATATAAAATATATCCTGCTTTTTTACGATCTTGTCTATCGCTACTTCAAGGTTTTTTGAAGTAATCAGCTCTCCTCCGGTTTTTTTTGTGAGACTTCGAAGATTGTTCTCAAGGTCAGTGGATATCCTTTTATATTCCATATCTTTGCTGAAAGTCGGCATCATCGTGTCAATAAAAATGGAGTGAAAAGTTGCCCCGACCTTTGTAAAGATCTTTGTAATCTCTTCAGTCGGGAACCCTTTTGATATATTGAGTTCCTTTCTGATCTCGTTAATCAGTTTGGAAATGTTCCTTGAAAATGCAAGGATCTCCATATCGGTACTCTGCTGCCATTTGTAAATAAGAGCTTGGATTGACCTCATCAGGTCCCCTTTCATAACGATCCTGGGGAAAAGTTCCTGCTGGTATAGACTGATCACCCATTTTTCAACTGGTATTTTCTGTAGGTGTTTGGAAAACATTAGGTAGGTCTTTACATCAGGGATCAGATACTTATTTTTATAGTCTTTCCAGATGGTCAGGTATTTTGTCAGAAAGTCTGAGACACTATAGATATCAGTCTTCAGATCAACTCCACCGGCCTTGCCGTGTCCGCCGGCCAATTGCCTGAGATCCATTTGAAATTTGGTCCAGTTTATCTCACCTTCCAGTTGCTTGAAGTATAAGAGCATTTTTTTCTTAGCCTCAACACTCTCCTGAGAAATAAGATCGAAAATTTTCTCTTTGGCGGTATTTTTGTCCTGAAAGTTACTGATAGTGAGGCTTTTCTTGTTGATGAATATCAGCATTGCATCATTTTTTCTTACCATCCGCTCAATGATCTGCTCGACCCCTTTTTTTACTTTGGTATCAAAATTTGTAATGTTTACAGCAAGAACAAAATATCTCGGGGGGAATTCTTTGTCTTTTTCAAGGACCATCTCCTGTGTTTCGATCTGTTTTCTTATTGTATCGAAATGGATTATCTCTCTCTCTTTTCCGTTTACGATAAGGGAAAAATCATTCTTGGTGAGGTTATCGACCAGTTTATTTTTAAGAAAAACCCTGACGGGCACTTCTATGTTCAAAACCGAAACTTCCTCTTTTATCTTTTTCTCCTGGGCCAGAGTTACGGTACTAATAAATATTATAAGTACCAGGGTTAAAAAAAATACAATTTGTTTTTTCATCAGATCTCCTTAATAATAATAACCCTTTACTGTACGGATCTTATTTTTCTTTGTATTCTTAAGTTTTACCGTAATTTTCCTGAATGTTTTTATATTTCCTTTCTTTGTCGGTGTAAAATACAAGAGGTATTTCGCCTGAATATCCTTTCTTATCTTTTTATAAACCTTTTTAACTTCACTTACATGATCGAAGAAGAACGGTATTCCTCCTGATGAACGGGAGATCTTTTCAAGAAGAGTTTTATACTGGTCATCAGACGAGAGTGAATATGACCGTTTACCGATAGAATAGATCTCAGTGTTGGATTTTTCAGCTTTTTTCATCAGTGTATAAGGATCGATAAATGAACTATTGTCCTCCCCGTCAGAGAACACGACAATAATGTTTCTTCCCGAGACCCCTTTTACGAGGTTAATGCAGTGAGCAATTGCATCATAGAGTGAAGTAGCACCAAAGGGGAATGCGAGTGAAATTGAGTTGACCAGTTCATTGATATCGCTTGAAAAATCTGTATCTTCTATTACCTCATGATTGAAGAAGATAACAATGGCTTTGTCCTTCTTTCTCATCAGATCTTCGAGAAACATTTTCGCAGCATCCTTAATGTAATCCATCTTGTCTTTCATGGATGAGCTTATATCCACAAGGAGGATAAGATGGAAATCTCCTTTCTGCTGGCTGATAAGGTTCAGGTATGATATCTCTATGGGTTTATCATCTTCAAATAACTCAAAATTGTCTTTTGTAAGCCCCCTGACATAGTCCCCATTCTTGTCAATAACAGCTATCGGTATTCCCATCTCAACTACATTTACACTCTGAATATCATCAAATTTGTAGGAAGATATCTCCTTTCTTAGAAGTACACCTTCATGATCCCGGAGGATGGCTTTCAGAACTCTGTTTTTCGGTGAGTTGCCGAAATCATAAGATGTTGAAAACGGGGGATTGTTAAATTCCTTCAGGAATTTTCCGTCAAGGAATAGTTCAACTGATTGAATATCTTTCAGGTCTATTCCGGTAATTTTTATATTTATCTTCTTGTTCCCGACCCATACTTCATTTGGTTCAGGAGTTGTGAATTTCATTTCCGGATTTGCCACTTTTTCCTCTTCCTGTCCGAAAACAGGGAGAATCAGCATCAATATCAGTATTAGTCTTAAAATTTTCATCTTAACCTCACATAGCCTTTCTTCTGGTATCTCTTGATTATCTTACTTAAATTTGCGTTATTCAATATGTTGAAAATAAAATAGGTCGTATAGTAGTCTTTGTTATAATTCTGCTGATAAAATCTCGGGAAAGTTGATATAAGATAATTGTATAAAAAGTGTCCCTGCATGAGATGGGGATAATTCTTCTTTTCGCATAAGTACGAGAGCTTCATTTTGAACTCCCTGAATGCCTCTCCATTAAATGCACCCGAGGTGAACAGATTTCCCGTTTCCGGAGGGAATATTTCCTTCCACTTCGGTTTTAGAGAGCCGAAGCTTCTGTAATATACATTGCCGAACCATTTTTTTTCGTTGTTTAATTCCGCCTTTAGGGGAAGTATATGATATTTCCTTAATTTCTCTTTATTCTCATATTTCTCAAAAAATTCTTTATTATTGAAGAATGCCTTCCCGAGTTTATAGTACTGGTCATAGAACAGGAGAGGCTTTTTTGCTTTTCCGTCAAGATGATCTACAACGTTTTTGTAGGTATTCCCGGAAAGATATTTCCCCGCTTCAAGTTTGATTTGTTCCTTTATTGATGGGTCATTTTTCCCGTTATCCAATAGTTCAACACCGTAATTGATCAGATGGGATGCATATTCGGGGAAGTATTTAAGCTTTGCGTAAGGATAAATATTGAACAGGTTTGTAAAAACTGATTCGATCAGTTCATTATCGAACATTATATTACCTGCAAGCATTTGATCTCTCCAGACAGAAGAAAAAACAATATTCAGTCTGGATAACCCCCCCTTCAGTCTGAACCCTGGTATGGTTTTTGCCGAAAGGCTCGAATCCGGCCTGCCGGAGTAGTTCCATGGAGTGTGTTTTTCCGAGTCCTCAAAATCATGAAGCCTTATAAGATTAGGGTTTATAAATATTCTCAACCGTTCGGTCCTGGCATTCAGTGCATAGGCAATTGTGACCAGATAGTTCTTGAGGTGTGGAAAAAGGTATTTGTTGCGGAATTTTGTCACAAGTTCTTTTATCTCTTCCTTGGAGTTTTTACCTGTGACAAGTGATTCAAGATTTGTAAGATCTTTATTTAGTTCCGATCTTTTATATGACATTACCCTATTGCGTATGAATCTGGGAGCCTCATCGCTTATCTCCGGATGAGAGAGACGCTGGAAAAGATCGACAATTTTATTATATCTTGATTTCATTGTTACTTTATCAGAAGACGGGAGTCTGTTGAAAAGATCATTGAACTCATAAACTGTTGACAGATGTATAACCTCCTGGGAGGTGATGATCTTGTTCAGGGATTCTCTCAGAATATTTTTGTTCATGATCTCATAATCAGATCCATAAAGTTCAACCAGTTCATTTTCAATACCGTTTAACAGATAATCGAAAAATTTTCTGTCAAGGCTGCTTTTTCTTAGAGGTATTTCCATATTCCTGCTTAAATATTTGAATATGTTATCCATGAATGTGGATTTGTCGAGGGGCATTTTTATTAGTTCTGTGACAAGTTTATCAAAATTATATCCATTCGGATGGTATCTTGATGAAAAAGATAGAATTTCGAATATTGACTGATATATGGCTGTAAATAATGCCTTATCTTCATCTTTAAGTTTATTGACAGATTCTATCCAGGTGAAAAGTTCTGTTATTGTGTTTTTATCCAGAATATTTATTTTTTCAATATAATCAATAAGGATGTTATATTTGTCATATCCTTCATAGAATAATTTCAGGGTCTCTTCATTGATCAATTCAGGCCTGTCAATGAATTTAGAATAGATTGAGACAAACTTTGTGACGGGAGAGACGTTCCCATCCGATCTTTTTTGTGTCAGGAGCTGATGAATAAATTCAAAATACAGATTATTGTCTGATGATAAATTCGTCTGTTTCTTTGTTGAGATTTCCCCCCCGATCATTTTTATCCAGTCTTTCTGGTCGCCTGGGAATCTTACCTTCCCTTCAGCAACCTCGAGGGCATATAAAACAGAAAAGAATTCGGGTTCTCTCAATCTTGCAAATCTGTTTTCAGAGATATCTTCATTTTTCCCGAGAGATATCAGATCATATATCTTTCTCATCTTTTTAATATCCCTGTCAAATAATATCGGTTTCAAGTGTGACTCAGGGAGGAAAAATGAGAGAGAATAGAGATAATTAAGTTTCCCTCCGTCAACAGTTGCGAGTCCTTTCAGAAAAGAGAGACCGGTATTGGAATATTGGGTACCTGCCAGAGATGACCAGAATGGTGCCCACTCATCACCGCCGGGAAGTATCAGTTTCCCCTTGTTTGTTCTTAATGCAGTAGAGAGGTTGAACATTCCCAGAAGAAATTTTTTGTCATTAAAAATCTCTCTCCATGCATTGCTTTTCCCCGATAGTCCCTTAATATATTTGATGTCGCTTTCAGAAAGTCTGTAAAGGATCCCGAGCAGTATTGAAAATTTCTTGTTTGTGGTCATAAGTTCAAGAAAGTTTTCGCTGTTCACATCCAGACCGGAACAGCTTTTTAAAAAATCAAAATTAAAAGGGATCTCCATTTCCGAATTTGTATGGTTGTAGAAGAGACGGTTTGTGCGGTTAACCAGTTTCTCAAGGCTTTTTACCCGTAGATTTACAAATTTATGATAATCAACAATCCCGGCAGAGTCATCCTCTACAATTGTGTACATACCGGAATCTTTTTTTTCAAGAAAAAGGCCGAGGTAACTTAAAAGCTTAGATGCGTCACGGAATCCTTTCCTGTCTGAAATATTTATTGTGAACATATTCTTCTCATATTTAAATCGGGTCTTGATCAATGTCTCGATCTTATTTTCCATCGAGATTATCTTGAATAATTTTTCTCTCACACCCCTCCTGAACAATTTGTCCGTTGGAGCAGCTGAGTAGATCAGCATATCATTGAGATGATATATGAAGTCTTTGGAAGGGAGGTTGTAATAGAAATTCAAATATCTTGCAAGTATAGTAGAATTCCCTGGAATCTGAACCATTTCTCCGGGGAATGCTATGGATGTTACCAGAGCTGAGAAAAGTAATATGAGTAAAAATGTCTTGAAGGTTTTTGTAAACATGTGTTCTCCATAATCATTAGTACGAAATTAAAAAAAAAAAACGGACTATGAAATATTTTCATATAAGCTATAATTTTATACATATAAACGAAGATGTCAAAAAAAAACAATTTATTATTGTTACTGTTGCTAATTGTAGTAATTATTCCAGGATGTGTTAAAAAACCGGATTTAAATATCGACCTTTCCGAAACGCCGAAAAGCCGGGAAGAAATAGAAGCTGAAAAGTTTGCAGATAAGGCCTCTTATGACATGTCCAGTTATTTTCTGAAAAAAGCAGTCAGGGATTATTCCACGAAAGGGAATTGGGAAAAGGTTATACAGAATTATATCAGGCTCGGCAATAATTACAGGCTTGAGGGGGATTATGACCTTGCACTTAAATATCTGAATATGGGACTTGAGATCGCTCTTTCCCATTCGGGTTACCGTTATTCAGAATTGGCCAGCAGCTACCACAAACTGGCATTTAAACATTTGAGGGACAGAGACTATTATAAAGCTCTTGACCTCTATCAGAAAGCCCTTGCTGTAAGGATCGCAGCATTCGGAAGGTATCATAAAGAGGTGTCAAGAAGCTATAACAGCATTGCCCTTGTCTACAGGCATATGGGTAATTTTAAAGAAGCAGATACTTACTATTATAAATCTCTCCTTATAAAACTGAGAAGATTTGAAAATATAGATGAAACCTTTTTCCGGAATTTTAAATTTATTGATAGTAATCGGGTGAAGCAGAAATTTTATTCGGAGGCGAAAAGGGTTTTGGGGAAATCTCTCAAGGTGTATCTCGAAACTTACGGAGGCTCACACCACCTGTCAGGGATTATTTATGAAAACATAGGGATAATATATACACTTGAAGGTGATTTTGAAAGGGCAATGGAAAATTTCAGGAAAGCTCTGAAAATAAGGGCAGAACTATTCGGTGAGGATAGCCTTGAAGTGGCTGACACATATCATGATATCGGTACTGCCATGCTTCTCAAAGGTGAATATAAAAAAGCTGAAACTTTCCTGAAGGACTCTCTGGATTTGAAGACGGGGAAACTTGGAGAGAAACATCTGTTCACGGGTGATACATTGTTTCAACTTGGGAAGCTCTATTTTTTAAAAGAAAACTACGATAAATCTCTCAGGTTTCTCCAGGATTCACTTGTTTCATTAATTAAAGGATTCCATTCCGGAAATGTTTGTGATAATCCCTCTCTTAATGAGAGACTCTATTTCAAAAAAGATCTTTTAAAAATATTGAGTATGAAAAGTGAGGCTTTCAGAATGAGGTATTCCAGGGATAACAAGAGGATCTGGGACCTGGAGTGTTCATTTGTTACATATTTAAAATCAATCGAGCTTGTAGAATTGATGAGAAATCAGTATAAGCCCGATGAGTATGACCCGGGGTTTGAATCTATTTCAAGGGAGATTTACAGCAAAGCATTGAAAGTGTCGATGGATCTTTTCAAGCTTACAGGAGTAGACAATTACAGGTACGATGCTCTTAGATTTTCTGAGAGGGGCAAGGCCGCATTGTTATGGGGGATGATATCAGATTCTAAAGCAAAAGAGTTCGCAGGTATCCCGGGGGAGCTTCTGGAATCCGAAAGTAATCTGAGGAGTGAGATAGTCAGACTTGAACTTATGCTTGAACGGGAATATATGAAAGGGGAGAGGATCTCTTCCGTCAGAAAAGAGGCTCTTGAAAATTCATATTTTGAATACAGAAACAGATATCAGAAATTTATAGATAATCTTGAGGAGGACTACCCTAAGTATTATAATCTTAAGTATAAAAACTGGTCGCCGGATCTGACTCAGATCAGGAGAGGTATGTCTGCGGATGAGGTGATAATTGAGTATTTCATGTCTGAAGAATCCATAAATATTTTTCTTATCTCTATAAACGAGTTTATAACAAGAGAGGTCAAAATCGATCCTGAATTCAGGGAATCTATCCGGAAATTTTACCGGTCAATAGTGAAAATAGAGGAGAGTGCTTTTTTGAAAACAGCACCTGTTCTTTATGATCACCTTATTGGTCCTGTCAGAAAATATATAGCAGATAAAAAAGTAATAACAATAATCCCTGACAGCGAGCTGTTTCTCATCCCTTTTGAAGCGCTTATACCTGAAACAATTGAATCCGCCTCATTTTCAGATCTTGATTATATGGTCAAACACCACTCATTCTCCTACCATTATTCAATTGTATTACGTGATGCAAGGATCAAAGATAATCTACCCGGGAAGAGAGGTTTTCTCGGGTTTGCTCCTGTTTTTAAATGGAAAGTTAAAGCAGTATTGGAGCCGGCAATAAAAAACCTCCCCAGCTTACCCGGGACTGCCGAAGAGGTAAGGTCCATCATGGACATATTCCGTTCGAAAGGGATAGATGCCATTGGATATTTTTATAGTGACGCTACTGAATCTGAATTTAAGAGAATGGTGAAAAATGAGGAGTTCGGGTTCATTCATATTGCAACCCATACTGTGAATAACAGGGAGAAGCCTGTTTTGTCAGGGCTGATCTTTGCAGGGGATAACAAACCGGATGAGGATGAGGACGGTGTCCTGTTTTCTAAAGAGATATATAATTTGAAGCTGAAAACCCCTCTTCTTGTACTCTCAAGTTGTGAAAGCGGTGCCGGAAAACTTGTTAAAGGAGAAGGGGTTCTGGCATTGAACCGTGGCTTTTTCTTTGCAGGCGCTCAGAATATTATCTTTTCACTCTGGATGGTAGAGGACAGGTCAACTTCTAGGTTAATGGTTCAATTATATAAAAATATTCTTGACGGCAAATCATTTCATGTTTCTTTAAGGGAGGCAAAACTATCTTTGATTTCGGATCCGTATACTGCTTTCCCTAAATACTGGAGCAGTTTTATTCTTTTTGGGAGATAGATTATTTCTCTATCATAAATTTACCTACATGATAGAGGTTCTCTCGGTCTTCCAGTTTCCAGTAATAAAGCCCGGGTGAAAGATCGCCTTTGAACTCAACCCTGCTCCCCTCGGCTTTGGCTTTAAACAGGGTCTCATTGAGGTTGTTTAGAATCTTCAGCTCAAGATGTTTATCAATATGGTTTTCCCACATAAAAATTATCTTACCCTTTTCCATTATTTTGAATTCAGGCGATATAATGTGAATAAGTCTGCCTCTGTAGTGGCTGTTGACCATATATTCAAGGTTCGGATTATCTTTGAATGGATTGTGAGTAAGTTGAGGATTCCGTTCAACTGACGTAGAACTGATACTCTCTTTTTTTATCTCCGGGGTTATCTTCTCCCGGGTTGTCCCCGGATCAATTGCGGAGATAATTGAATCGGCTTTTCTATTAGCCAGTCTTTTGCTTATCGGTTCTTTATTGTCCATCAGTAGGTACACTGCAGTAATAAATCCTAAGATCAGGAATGTTGCAGCAGTCCTGAATACTAACCTGTATGAGAAAGACCTCTTTGGAAGCTCCATATATGAAAAAGGTGTCAACTCCGACCTCTGCCTCTCTTCTAAAGCCAATGTTGTGCTGTAGATATCAAGAACTGTATTTCTACATTGTTCGCAACCTTCAAGATGTGACCTTATTTCATCAGGAATCGTATCTTCTTTATCCTCTCTTAAACTATCTGAACATATACAGATATATATGTCTGTGATATGGCCGTTTTTGTCAAATAATTTTTTCTTATTTTCCATATTAAACTCCCTCCCCTTTTTTCCACTTGAAATATAGAATAATAAGATCGGCTATAGTGGAATTGTTATAGGGATTTCCAGGGTGGACATGGTTCATCTGTCTTTTCAACTCTTCGAGTTTTGTGGAAATCCACTTTCTCAAAGTATCCGGATTGTTTGATTTTCCCTCATATTTATTAAATATTGGTGCAATCTTCTCCATGCTTTTTCTTTTTTTTATCCTCAATCCCCCTCTCTTAATGAGAAAGGCTTTATCCTCTTCCGAGCAATTTGGGAAACATGAAAGAATATCCGACTCATCGACAGGTATGTTGAACTTGATCTTTAATGTAAGTTTCAGTTTTGGTGCAGTTTTGTGGTACAGTTTTAACAGAGCATTGAATTTTTTATATTCTTCTTCAAGTATAAGTGTGCTCAGCATGTCTCTTCTCTTTGTATCACCGATCTTTTCAATCTCACTGTCATTTTCTACCAGATTTTTTCCTCTGGACTCCTTCCTTAACACATCTATATATATATTACGAATTGTAACAAGAAAATAGGATGTAAATGTCGGTGACTCCGGATCATCAAAATTAAATCTCTTCCGGATTCCGGTGATTTTATCTTTAAGAAATCTTGTTATTATCTCCTGAACGATCTCTTCTACTTCATCTTTGTTGAGATGTCTCTTGAAAATATATTTATAGATAAGATCTTTGTAAATAATTACCAGAGTGCCCGGATCGTTTTTCAAAAGAGACCTTATACTTACTTTGGAGGCTATCCACTCTATGGGTTCAACGGGAATTTCGTTGCTGTCGCCGTTTCTGCAAAGATCTCCGAGGACTGTGACAAGATCCGGGAATAGAGATCTCGGGAAACGGTCTGTAGGATACAGTTTTTCATCAATTATTTCTCTGATCTGATCCATGTTAAGATTATTCATCTGGCTTTGATCCTAAGAAAGAAAAACTCTCCTTCCGTTATTGAACTTGTCTTAATCCATAAAGGTACTAATTTCTCTCTTTTTAATCTGAATGTTCCCATTTCAGGGAGGTTTACCTGGAATTGAACTTCACCGGGTTTTTCTGCCCTGAAAAAAATTTTCTTTTTGTTTTTTACAATAATTGAAGATTTTTCCGGAACATCAACCTTAAATATCAATCTTTTTTTCCACTTCCTCTCTTCAAAATAGATAGTATATTCTTCATTGCTCTTGATCCTGAAACAATTCTCATTGTCGAGCCATACAAAGTTTGATGAAGTGTTGAAAAGAGATATCCCGTCTTTGCGGAACCTGTCTGAAGCAGAGATATGAACATGGGGAAATACAGAAACCAGAAAAATAGAAAAAATAAAAAAGATTGCAGCTCCTGATTTTATAAATATCGCATTCTTTCCCAAATCCTTAAGCCGGCCTGAATAAAAAACAATTATAGCCGTCAGTATTAATGAGATCCAGATTATATTCGGAATGTATAATGTATTTCTGTGAGTAAGGAAAGAGGGGAAAAATTTAGTAAGGTCAAGAGTACTGCTTCCCATAAACCTGAGGAGAGATGAGTCCCCGTTTGAGGTTGATGCAAAAACCGGCTGGTAAATGAATTGAGGATATTGGAGGATCCAGAAAAGGATGAAAAAGTTCATCCCGGTCAACAATTTGAAAAGGTATTTTCTTTCAGATCTGAAATAGTAATTGACTCCGAATAAAAGGATGATCCACATAACAAAGACAAGAGGCCTTCCAACCGGCGAATGGGCTCCCCTGACGGTTGTAACGGCATGAAATATCGTATAAACCCCCAGAATAGCAAGTGCAGTTTTCCATAAAAAATCTCTGTAATTGAGTCCGAATATAAATAGAAAAAGTGTAGGTGCATAAAAAAGAAGTCCGTCCCTTTGATCAATAAAATATGCAAAGAATACTTTCATTTTTAAGATAAGTGGTGTTGACCAGTAGTTCTCTGCTGGGAATATTCCGGAGGGATTAAAAGTGCCATATACAGCTTTGCTGAATAATAGCAATAATATGGAACTAATAGCTGGATATATCAGAAATTTGAGTATATCAATTTTACTTTCCTCTCTGAATAATTTCCATATTGCAAACAATGCAAAAAGAAACAAAGGCGGATAATACTTAACATGGAACCATATGGTAAAGGAGAATAAAAATCCGGCAAGCCCGGGTTTTGGTTCATCCCGGAACAGGAAGAGAAAAGATGCGGCGAGCAGAGTGGCGGCAGGAAGTTCGGGGAAAATATGTACCGAATGAAAGAGGAGTGGAGCGGTCAGGATCGAGAGGAACCAGATACCTCCTGTTTTTCTCCCCGGGAAAAAAGCTTTGAGAAGGAAATAAAGTACGAACGGGAAAAATGAATTGATTATGGAGATAGATATCCTGAAAAAAAGATTAGGTGAAATAAGGTTCCCGGTCAGTTTGAAAATGAAATAGAATGGGACCATGAGAAATGAGAGGCCGGGCATATGAAAAGATAGATGTTTCCCATTATGAATTATCATATGTGGTGGTAACTCTGCAGGAATAAAATCCATGTATGTCTTATCTTCAACGTTATTTTTTAATGAGATGTCATGATCTTCCACCAGACTTTGCGTCACCATAAGATAGTGGGGCTCATCTCCGGATAACTGAACACCCTTGTGGTCAAGCCAGACAGAGAGAAGAATAAAAATGAGCATGGGAACAGCCCAAATGATTAATGGATTTTTAAGTGATCGGGAAAAGAACATTTCTTTCCTGATCTGAATAAACGGAGCAGATGCTGTATAACTCAGAAGTATCAGAGATATAATCCTTATTGTGAAATCCGCAGTACTGGAATAGTATAATAAAGTAACCGGTGAAGAGAGCATCAGAAGATACGGGAAGATCATTCCAATGCTGTAAAACCCGAATAAGTATTCTGCGGTTATTAAAAGAAGGGCGACGGAAATAAATATTCCGGCTGAGACTCCTCCCGTAAGCAAGGTTAAAAAAAGGGTGAGTATGCTGGCAGAGATGATAAATTTTTTAAATATTTTACTTTGCCCTGAAAGTGGCCCTAAAACTTCCATTAAAGAATTTTATCACAGAGAGAAAACATTTATTATTAATTTCAAATTTTTTTCAGGTTAACCTCCTCTGAATATAACTTCTTCCCTGCTGAACCATTTTATACATATAAAAAGGCTGGCAGCTGCAAGAAGGAACAGTGAGATATACACTATCGCAAGAAGGCCGTTGTCAATAGTGCCTGAAATTATGTCCTTGGATGCAAGCGATACATTGAGGATAGGTATGAATGCTGTCAAAGTTGTAAGCTTCATCCCCGGAAGTGTTCCGATGAAGGCGGGAATTATGACCAGGAAGTTCAGCGGTGTCATAATACTCTGGGCCTCTTTGAACGAATTTGCAAAGAAAGAGAATGAGAGCAATACTCCTGCAAAAAATACGCTGATCGGTATTATCAGTGAAAAAATAAAAATAATTGAATTTACATCGATAACTTTCATTATGAGATCAAGGATTTTTGAAGGTATATCGGTGTTCAGTTTCACTGATGCAAATAGACCTACAAAAGTTAACAGCGCGCTGATAATACCGGAAAGGGTTACAACAATAAATTTCCCCATCACTATCTGAAAACGTGTTGCCGGGCTTACCAGCAGTGTTTCGATTGTCCCCCTCTCTTTTTCTCCGGCTCCAAGGTCGATAGCAGGATACATGGCTCCAACAAAACAGAAAATAACAAAGAGGTAGGGGATAAAGCCTCCAATCTTTTCACCGAATTTCTCTTTTACACTGACAATATCCTTCTCGTCTAAATTAATTGGATTTATAACTCCCGGATCCAATTTCAGTTTTCTGAATCTTTCATCAAGAAGTGTTTTCGTGTATTCATCGATAACACCGTTGATCCTCCTCTTGGAAATATCATTTTTGGCTGAAGATTTGAAATAGAGCCTTATCTCACCCTGTTTAAGATCTGCTACATTTTTATCAAAGTTGTCATCAATTGCGATACAGAAATCAAGTTTGCCTCCATTTATCATCTCCGGTATAGATTCTTCGTTTATCACCTCTGTCAGTTTCAGGTCATCTCTTGATATAACTGAATTTCTCAACCGTGAATCGTTACCATTAAGTATCACGCCGACTTTCAGTACTCTTGTTGCGGCTGTGGTTTCAAGTTTTATCATGAATTTTGAGCTGATGTTTATTATCAGAGGGAAGAGGACGAGAGGCATGATTATCATAAGCACCAAAGTTCGTCTGTCGCGTAGAATGTCTTTCATCTCTTTCATGAAGATTGTGATTATGTTTTTCATTCGCCACCTCCTGCAATTCTGACAAATTCATCTTCAATCGTAGCGGACTTCATTTCGGATTTAAAACCTTTAAAATTACCGTTAAATACGATCTTCCCTTTGTTCATTATGGCAAGATCATCACTCAACATATTAACTTCACCCATGATATGGGTTGAGAAAATAACTGTTTTCCCCTCATCCCTGCAGTCTCTGATAAGTTTAATTATATTACGTGAAGTAATTACATCCAGCCCGACTGTGGGTTCATCAAATATAACTACCTGTGGGTCATGGATCAGTGTTCTCGCTATTGATACTTTTTGTTTCATTCCCGAGGAGAGTTTTCCTATCCTTCGGTCTTTAAATTTATTTATTTCAAGTATATTGAATATTGAATCTCTTTTTTCCTGATATCTTTTTCCTGTAATTCCGTAAAGGCTTGCATAATACTTCACCATCTCCTCGGGTGTCAGTCTTGCGTAAAGCCCTGTTGTTCCGGTCAGGAATCCTATTTTTGACCTTACTTTGTCCGGATTGGTCAGTGTGTCAAATCCGGCAACTTTTATTCTGCCTGAATCCTGAACAAGGATTGTGCCCAACATTCTGAGGGTAGTAGTTTTCCCTGCACCGTTGGGGCCGAGCAGGGTAAATATTTTTCCCGGTTCACATTTAAACGATATATCAGAGACCGATTGAATGAACTTTCCTCCGGTATAACTCTCTCCGAGCTCCCTCCGCTGTTTCCTTGACAGTTTGAATCTCTTGCTTACATTTTCAACCTCTATCATATTTTCCTCCGGAATTTTTTCAAAAAGATATTAAATTATACACAATTTAATAAACTTTTTATCAAAGAAAAGGTTACATTTAAAAAAAAGGATGCTGATCTAAAAATATGATAACAACACACTAAGATAAATTTGATAAATAAATAGTAATAAAAGTTGACAAAAATAAGTTTTGATACTATAATATTCATGAAAATAAAAGGAGGTAAAAATGACTGTATTAAAATGGAAACCTTATGGAGATCTTGTCAGGCTTAGTGACAGGATTAACAGATTATTTGAGAACGATCTTATGAGCGAAGGGATAAAAGGCCCTGAAGGTTTTACGGATTGGAATCCGGCAACTGATATTTATGAAACAAAGGATAATTATGTCTTTAAGATCGAAATACCGGGACTGAAAAAAGATGATATAGAAATAGATCTTAAAGAGAATGTGTTAAGTATCAGAGGGGAAAAGAAAGAGGATGCTGAGATCAAGAAAGAAAACTATCACAGGGTTGAAAGCTTCTGCGGTTCATTCAGCAGGTCTTTTACTATCCCCAAGGATATAAATCCGAAAAAGATCGATGCATCTTTAAAAGACGGGATCCTTGAGCTCAAGATCGGTAAAGCCGATGAAGTCAAAGCCAAAAAGATCCAGATTGATGTAAAATAATCTGAAGATCTTTATTTCAAGGGGGCTTTCAGCCCCCTTTTTTTTCTCAAATTTTCAAAAATTTGAATAATATTTCTTTATATTTTATTCTTCTTCAATGAGGAAATCGGAAAAAGAAATTAAGGACCCCGGAATAATTCAATATGTTTTTGATCATGGTGATATATGCCGTCTTGGATTGATTGACGGGGACATTGCTTACATTGTCCCTATGAATTTCGGTTATGAAAATAAATATATCTACTTTCATTCTGCCGGTGAGGGGAAAAAAATAGATATAATAAAGAGTAATCCAATGGTTTCTTTTGAGATAGATGTTGATCACAAAATCAAAGAAAGTGGTCCGGCATGTAGCTGGAGTGCATCCTATATCTCTGTAATGGGAAGCGGAAAAGTTGAATTCATTTATGATATGGTTCATAAGAAAAGAGGGCTGAATCTAATTATGAAAAAATATTCCGGAAAAGATGACTGGCTCTTTCCTGAAGAAACTGTTTCCAGGACTTTAATTTTCAGAATCTTAGCGGATCAGGTGTCCTGCAAAGGTTCACAATAGTAAATCAAGACGAAGGAGAAATATGACAGAAGCTTCAATAAGGGCTCTTGACGGCCCCCGGAAAAACTGCATTGAGGACTATGGTTGGATGGAACATAGAGATTATGTTCATGTTCCTGATAGCTGGAATTATCTGGTATCATACTTTGTCAAATGATTCAAAAGTGAAAATACTTGGAATACCGAACAGGTGGTTCTGGGCGATAGGATATTCGGCTTTCTGTGTATTTGTGGAGGTACTTCTCAATAAGGGGGGACTTCTGATCTGGGAGTATCCTTTCTGGTACCGTTCCTTCTGGGGAGTCTGGTTGATCTTTCTATTCGGCTATTTCCATTTTTTTGTCGGATCAATATTTGTGATATCCAGGAAAACAATAAAATCAAAAGTAACAATTTTAGTGATAATATACCTGGTACCGGTACTCATGAACATTTTCGGTTATTGCATAATGGGGTGGAATTACTAAGATTCCGGTATTTGAAATAACTGAAGTCAGGATTGACAAAATTTTACCAATTATTTACGATAATTAAGGGGAGATGAAGTGATACTGAATTGTAATGAACCTGTTTCACTCAAGTTCAGGGAGATTTTTCTGAACAAACTAACAGGTCAATTGAGTATTTCCAAAGCAAAGAACAAGAAAAGTATATTCTTCAGGGATGGGAAACTGATCCATAGTGAAAGTAATTATTTTGATGAAAGATTGGGTATTATTCTGAACCTGACGGGGAAAGTTTCCGATTCACAATATGATAATATCAGTGGTCTTATACACAGTGCAGATGATCAGGTTGGGAATATCCTTGTGCAGAACGGGATCATTTCAAAAGATGATCTGAAAGATGCTGTACATTACAGGATGAAGAGGATAGCGGTATCTTCATTCTCCATCGTATCCGGGGAAACTATATTTACGGAAGGTGTATCTCCGGAGTCTCCGGGGACTGGTATTAGAATTCCTCTTGAGGAGATTATCTATAGCGGAGGAAGAAGGATTGAATCTGTAAATTGTATCAGCAAGAGATTCTATTTTAATTCACCGGAAGTGGTTAAAGGCAAAGAAAAACTTTATAAAATTTTGAGCGTTAAAGAGAGAGAGTTAGTTGAAACTATTAAAAATTCTGACAGTTTATCGAATCCGCGACTGATCTCAAGGTCCGGGATATCTTCTGGTTCTTACTGGGAGTGCATATCGGTTCTTTTTCTTCTGGGGATAGTTGATTTTAGTTCTGATATAAAGGACAAACCATCTGAAGAGGATATAATCGGGCTTGTAAGATTAAAAAATACTTTTGAAAAAGGAGATTTTGATATCTTCTCAATCCTTGGCCTGAGCGGGGAAGAGTCATACATCGATGTTCAGAAAGCATATATAAGTCTTGTTCAGAAATATGATCCTGAAAGGTTCGGAGCGGATATCTCTCCCGAGATCAGAAAAAGTGCCGATTATGTTATTAATAAACTTGAAAGTGAATTCATAGACATTAATAAAAATCGGGTTGAAAAAAGGGAGGTTGAAAGCGTCTCTTTTAATACTTTGCCCGAGGAAACAACAGATTCCGGTAAACCTCAGATATTACCTGAAATAAAACCTGAAAGTACTTATGATTTTGATGAGTATTTTGATAAATTTGAAAGAGGGAAAGAGTTATATATGTCCAACAAATTTGATGAAGCACTTGTTCTTCTGAAGGAAGCTTTAAAGCTGGGAGAACCGAAATATGAGAATCTGCTGTATCTGGGGAAGTGCCAGACTCATCTTCCCTTCTTTACAGATGAAGCGGAAAGAAATTTGAAGAAGGCGATTGAAATGGCACCGGCTAAGTCGGAACCGGTTCATGCCCTCGGGAACCTGTATTTGAAGTTGAAAAAGAATAAAAATGCGAAGAAATGTTTTGAGAGGGCCGTTGGGCTTGAACCAGGCAATATAGAAGCGGCACAGGATCTTTTCAGATTAAGATATCCGCCTAAAAAGAAAAAAAAATTGTTCTCAAAATAGAAATTGAAAATAGGAGAAAATCGGGAATTTTTATTCTAAAAAAAAAATAAGTAAAAAATTGTTTAAATTTTAATATAAATCATTTACAATACAGTCAGTAAAACTGGAGGAGATTAAAATGAAAAAAACCTTATTAATTTTAATTTTATTAAGCGTTGCAATTATTATTACTTCATGTTCAAAAGCTGAGGAAGTCACGATTACAAAATATTTTCAGGCAATGAAGGTTGGGGATGCCGGTGATAAAGACACTATGACATCGATGGCTATTAATCCAAAGCATATCAAGTTCGATAAATATGAGATCGTATCGATCTCTGAACCGGTTATCGAACCGATATTGCTCCCGACTCTGAATCAGAAACTTACTGACGTGAATCAGAAAAAGAAGGATGTTGGACTTGCTGCCCAGGAAGCCAATGATGCTATTCTGGATCTCGAAGACGAACTTGCTGATGCAAGAAGTTCTGCAAAAAAAAGAGAAATCAATAAACAGCTTGATGAAGCAAGAGTAAAAAAAGATGAACTTGTGGAAAATTTTAAAGATATTATTACACAGAAGAAAAATCTTGAAAAACAGATCGAATTTGAGCAAATGTTAATGAAAACTTCTGCAGGAAGAGAGATGCCCAATATTGAAATGTATAAAGGTGACAGCTATACAACTAAAGTTGATGTAAAAATCACCCTGCCTTCCAAAGAGATAGTTGATTATGTTTTCATACTAAAAAAATATGTCCTAAAACTAGCTGATAAGGAATTACCGAGAAACAGGCTTCTGATCACTGATATTATGACCGCTGATGAATATGCCAAATCTCTCGAAGAAGTTTCCGAGGAACCGCAAAACACGGAAGAAGTGACCGAAGAACCGGAATCGACAGAAAATCAATAAAAAATACTAAAAAAGTGCGGGGCATTTTGCCCCGCATTTCCTTTCAGAATAAAAACTCAAATACCAATATTTGTTGATTTATCTTTTAGAAATTCAGCCTCCCGGGCTGAGATGAGGAGAAATAAATGAAAAAATTACTGATCTTATTAATAGTGATGTTTATCCCGCTTTCTACGTTTTCGGAAAAACGGGCATTAAAATTTGAAGATATGTTTAAAGCGGGAAGGCTGGGTTCATTATCCCTGTCTGCCGACAGCTCCAGAGTGGTTTTTCAGGTTAAAACACCAGATCTTAAAAATAATAAATATAAAACCGATATTTATTTTACAGACTTGGTGACCGGGAAGATAAAGAAATTGACCAATTCGGAGGGAAACAATATGGCTCCGGAATTCAGGTCTGAAAATGAGATCTCATTTATCTCCACCAGAGATGGGGACCCTCAATTATATATAATGAATATAATCGATGGGAAGGAACGTAAAGTATCCGGAGTTCCGGGTGGTATTGGATCTTATTATTGGGTTCCCGGGAATAAAGGGTTTGTTTTTCAGAAAGATATCTTTCCCTGCAAAAAGTCGATCGAAGAAAGTATTCAGAAAGAGAAAAAAATTGAGGATAGTGGTGTTGATGTGAAGGTGCTCAAATCACTTATGTACCGTGTCTGGAATTCTTGGAGAGACGGGAAAAGGTCCCATATATTCCTGGCTGATGATAATGGAAAGTCCGGAAAAGATCTCACCCCGGGGAATTATGATACACCTCCTCTTGATCTTGGTGGTAATCAGGATTTTGTTTTCTCCCCTGATGGAAACTTATTTGCATATGTAAAAAACACCGATAAAATGGTTGCGATCTCTACAAATAATGATATTTTCCTGACCGAACTCAATTCCGGAGAGGAAAAAAATATTACTGAAGATAACAGGGGGAGTGATGTAAATCCGGTTTTTTCTCCTGAAGGTAAGAAGATAGCCTACATCTCAATGGAGCGTGAAGGTTTTGAAGCTGATAAACATAATATAATTCTCTATGACCTGAATACCGGGAAACGTGAAAATCTTACTTCCGGTTTTAAATACAGTGTTAATGAGTTTATTTTTTCTCCCAGAGGAAGTTATATATATTTTACTGCATCAGAGAGTGCATTTGTACCTGTTTATAGAATCAGGTTAAAGGATAAAAAAGTTGAAAAGATTTCAGGTAATATTTTTGCATCAGATCTTAATATTACAAATAATGGGAAATATCTTGTGTTCCTGAATCAGAGCGTTTCATCTCCTAAGGATATTTTCAAGATAAAAATACGGGGAAAGAAGATCTCAAGGGTTACAGATTTTAATAGAGATATCTTTGATGGTGTAGAGATGAATCCTATTGAACGGTTTATATTTTCCGGTGCGGGTGACGAAAAGGTTGAGGGTTTACTTGTAAAACCGCCTTTCTTTGACCCTGAGAAAAAATATCCAATGGTCTTTCTGATCCATGGCGGGCCTCAGGGAGCATGGGGTGATGATTTCCATTATAGATGGAATATGAGTTTGTTTGCTTCTCCCGGATATGTTGTTGCGGCAATTAATTTTCACGGCAGCCGCGGGTATGGGCAGGATTTTACAGATGCAGTATCGAAGGACTGGGGCGGAGCTCCCTTCATAGATCTGGTCAAGGGACAGAAATATCTTGTAGAAAACTATAAGTTCATAGATAAAGATAAAATAGTTGCTGCCGGAGCTTCATACGGTGGTTTCATGATAAATTGGATAGCCGGTAATTATGACCAATTTGAATATCCTTTTAAATGCCTTGTTTCTCATGACGGTATTTTTGATTCAAGAAGTATGTACTATTCCACTGAGGAGCTCTGGTTTGAAGAATGGGAGCATGGCGGTACACCATGGAATAGCGATCTTTTTGAGAAATTTAATCCTGCCAGATTTGTAGAGAAGTTCAAGATACCCATGTTGATCGTACATGGCGAGAAGGACTTCAGAGTTCCCGTGTCTCAGGGAATCATGCTGTTTACTGCTTATCAGAGGATGGGAGTGGAATCAAAGATGTTATATTTTCCGAATGAAGATCACTTTGTTCAGAAACCGAAGAATGCAGGTTTCTGGTGGAAGTCAGTGTTCACTTGGTTCGAGGAACATATTAAATAGAGATTTACACATATCCGGTTTTTTGACTGAATACTAAGGTTGAATAATCTTCAGGTTTTATTGATAGAGAAATCTCCATCGGAAAAATCATTTAGAGAAAGATCCTTTTTTGATCGGATGCGGATCCTGTACTTTTTCCCTGTCGGGATATTTTCGGGGATTTTCCATAAGAAAGATCCGGATTCAGCAGTAGATTCGGAAATAGTTATAAATTTTATTCCGTTCTTATATAGAACCAGGATAATACCGTTTACTGTACTATGATCATCATACTTCCATGTGATCTGAACATTAGTTCCTGATTTGAAAATTTCTCCTCCATTGGGAGAAATAATAGTTAATAAATGTTTCCCGGGAAAAGAAGGCAGAGTCAGCAATAGTAAAATTATCAGAAAAATTATAATTCTCTTCATATCTATTTATACAAGTAAGGTGGATTTAATCTCAAAAAAAAATAAAAAATGCCGGGAGGCGGAGTTGAACCACCGACGCAGGGATTTTCAGTCCCTCGCTCTACCGACTGAGCTATCCCGGCATTTTTGGAAATAATAACTGAAATTTGTTTTTTAGTCAATAGGTTTTTCCCACTCCGGAAAAATGGGTCATTTTTTTTAAGAATTCTAAGGATCATACTATTTTTCGGTATGATATAATTGATTGGGGAAAAAAATGAAATATGAATTTACAAAAATTATTACAATTACGTTAGTTATAGTTGTCTTATTGTTCATTACAGGCTGTGGGAAAAAAGAGGTATGGAATGGTAATATATTGATCATAACCCTTGATACTACAAGATCGGATCATATTGTCAGTTATGGTTATGATAAAGGTTCTACACCGAACATTGACCGTCTGGCGAAAGAAGGAATAAGGTTTGCAAACTGCTATTCTTCGATCCCTCTGACATTACCGTCGCATTCAAGTATTTTTACCGGAAAATATTCAATCGGTCATGGTGTAAGAAATAACGGAACATATGTTTTGAGTGAATCAGAGAAGACCATGGCTGAATATTTATCTGAAAACGGATATAACACTTATGCTGTGATAGCATCTTTTGTACTTCAGTCAAAATTCGGTGTAGATCAGGGATTTAAAATATACGATGATACTATCGACAGTGAGGATCTTCACAAAACTTTCAAATCTGAAATTGATGCAGAGGAGATCTATGGTAAATTCAGTAATTGGCTCGGGAAAAATTCAGGTTCAAAATTTTTCGCATGGGTTCACTTTTATGATCCCCATACTCCCTATCTTCCCCATGACAAAGATGTGGTCAAAAACGAAAAAAATGATCTTATAAAGTTCTATGATGGTGAGATCACATATACTGATAAATACATTGGAAAGATACTGGACAGGCTTGAAGATGAGAATGTTGCTGATGATACACTTATTGTAATTGTAGGTGATCATGGAGAAGCATTCGGTGAGCATGAAGAATTTGCCAGTCATATGGTATTTTGCTATGAGGCGAATCTTAAGGTACCACTAATCTTTTACAACAAAAAACTGTTTAATGAGTCCAGAATTATTGATGATCGTGTTAATACTATTGATATCATGCCGACAATACTCGATCTTACCGGTATCGCCAAAAGTGGAGATATCCAGGGTGAGTCTCTTGAAGATCTGATCAATGGAGGAAGTTCGGACAGTGACAGAAGAATCTATTTTGAAAGTATGTACGGCAAAGAGGAATTTAATTGGGCTCCTCTTACAGGAATTATTGAAGGAGATTATAAATATATTTTCCTTCCGAAGCAGGAGTTGTACAATATTAAAAAAGATCCTCTGGAGAAAGAAAACCTTTACAGGAAAAAAGGGTCTTTGCTTCGGGAGATGGATGAAAAGCTGAAAAAAACAATTTTAAAATATTCTGGAAAAGGTGATTCGAAAAGGGAGCTCGGTAAAGAAGACCTCGAGCATCTGAAATCACTCGGTTACATCTCTTCTTTCAACAGCAAGGGTAATAAGATAGTTGATCCTAAAGTAGGGATAATTCTGAATGTTAAATTGAAAAAAATATCTTCTCAGATAGAAAAAGGAAACATAAATGAAGTTGAAAAGGAACTCCTTTTGATTAAAGAAACTGATCTCGGCAAGGAAAATTTTCTGGTTTATGATTTTTTGTACCGTGTTTATATGAAGAAGAAGGACCTGAAAAGTGTAATGGGGATCCTGTCCGAAGCGATAAAGATACTTCCCAATGCCACTCCATTCAGGTTGAACTATATTACCCGTTTAAGCGAACTCGGGAGATATGAGGAAGTGATATCAAATTGCGATGAACTATTGAAAATAGACCCGCTCTTTACGAGGGGATATATTGTTCTGGGTGAAACCTATGAAATACTTGGTGAAAAGGAGAAATCATCTGATAACTTCCGTAAAGCACTCGAACTTGAACCTGAGAATCTTTCTCTCCAAATAAAATTTTCCGAGAAACTTCTTGCTGAAGAGAAATTTCAGGAAGTTTTGAAGGTCTATGATATTCTGCTTGGGTTTGATGATGTACGAAAAAACACCGATCTTCTCTTTAAAATTGCATTGTTCAACACTAAATACGGTTCAATGGCTAAAAGCGGAGAACTCCTTGGTGAAATAGTAAGGAGAAAACCGGAAGGAAAGTATTATTATTTTTATTCAATGATACTTGCCCGTCTGGGTGACAGGGTTAATGCATTGAAGAATATGCAAATTGCATTATCTCAATATTCCGATGACCTTACCAGCGAACAAATATCAACTGCGAGAAAGACTATTGAAGCATTGAAGTAGATTTTATTCTATTCAGTGATCTCAGGCGTATAAAATTCAATGTCAAAAATTTTAGTTTCGCCGTTTTTTATCCATACATTTATACTCTCCCAGAGAGTTTCTTTATATGCAATAGCGCTATAACTAATGTTTGTATTAATATCATCTTTGCCCGGCCAGGAGAGTTTGAACTCCTCTTCTCCGCCAGGGTAGAGTGTTACAGTGGACCTTTCAATAGTTACTGTGACGGCAAGTTCTCCTATATTTCTAACAATTATTGTTGCTTCTCCATTGAATTTACACGAAGGGAGAATAACCAGAGTAGCCAATACTATCAGGATCAAGATTAGTTTTTTCATTTTTACCTCTGAACTGTGATACGTAACTTATATTTGAAAAGTCACAAAAAGTCAATATCTAAATGGTTATCTTCAAGTTGATTTTTTGAGATATAGTGGTATAATTTTTGATATAATATATAGAGCAGGAGGAGACATGAAGAAGTTATTTTTAATTTTTCTGATATTTGCAATTTCGACTGTCCTTATTTTTTCACAGGCAACATCCGGGAAGGTAATGATGAAGGGGATTGTTGTTGATAAAGAGACAGGCGATCCTTTAGAAGGCGTAAAGGTGAAACTCTATTCACTCAAAGCCCAGTCTCCACACAATATCTCTCCGGTAACTGACGCTGAGGGTAAGTGGAAATCTCTTTATATGAGAGGCGGAAAATGGTATTTTGACTTTACTAAAGTCGGATATGCTCCCAGGAAGATTGCAGTTGATTACATATTTCAGGGAAAATATATATGTTATTTTCAGGGCGAGAAATATGAGGTTCTGAAGATAGAACTTGAGAAGATCCAGGGTCCGGCTCTTGAGCAGAGCATTATTAAAGAGATAGAAGAAGGAAATGCCCTTCTGGTTGACAAGAAACCGAAGCAAGCGATTAAAAGATTTGAACAGATCATTGAGAAATTTAAAGACCGTGAAGGTATTGCCATAGTGAATCTGTATATGGGTAATAGTTATTCTCTTCTCGAAAAGTATGAAAAGGCTATTGAATATTTTCAGAAAGCCATAAAAAAATACCCCAAGCACAAAGGCCTGATCCTATCTATTGGAAACTCCTATTCAAATCTTGGTCAGCCTGAGAAAGCTATGGAATGGTTCATGAAATTATCAGATGAAGACATAACAAATGTAGACACACTTTATAATATTGGAATTAATTTCTATAATGCGATGGAGTATCAAAAAGCGGTTGGGTATTTCAGGCGTGCAACTGATTTTAAAGAAGATTTTGGTGAAGCATTTTATCAGCTCGGGATGACATATGTGGCACTGAATAAAGTGAAAGAAGCAATAACTGCTTTGAATAAATTCATGGAACTTTCCCCTGATTCACCTAATTTTGTAACAGCAAAAGAGATAGTTAAAGCTTTTTCAAATTCAGAATGAAGAGAGGTGCAACCCTTTTTTTAGCTGTATTGCTGATAGTTTTTTCAGCCTGCGGAGGAGAAAAAACCGAAGCAAGACAGGAAAAAACTAAATTAAAGACAGGGAATTTTAATGTCCTTCTCATTACTGTAGATACTTTACGATATGACAGACTTGGAATTTACTCGGACAAATTTGTTAAAACCCCGGGTATAGACAGGTTGGCCAGGGAATCATTCTTATTTCATAGAGGATTTGCACATAACCCGGTCACTCTTCCCTCCCATACAAATATCATGACAGGCACCACTCCCCTCTATCACGGAATAAGTGATAATTCCGGTTTTGTGCTTGAAAAAAAATTTCTGACACTGGCTGAACATTTAAAAACCGGCAGTTACGAGACCGGTGCTTTTATAGGAGCATTTCCACTTGATTCCCGATTCGGATTATCCCAGGGTTTTGATGTATATGATGAAAATTACGGTACTCACAATGACCTGGAAATGTTTTTTGTTGAGAGAAAAGCGGAAAAAGTTGTGGCCCCTGCTCTGAAATGGATAGAAAAAACAGATGGGAAATGGTTCTGCTGGGTACATTTGTTTGATCCTCACCAGCCCTATCTCCCCCCCGCCCCTTATGACAGTGAATATGCTGATGACCTGTATTCCGGCGAAGTTGCATATACCGATAGTGTTCTTGGAAATTTTTTTGACCGTTTAAGAAAAACCGGTAAGTATGAGAATACTATAATTATTTTAACCGGTGATCATGGAGAAGCACTTGGTGAAAAGGGTGAAAAAACTCATTCTTACTTTGCATACAACAATACAATTCATATCCCTTTTATTATTAAGGTCCCAGGTGCAAAGGGAAAAGAGATAATGGAGAATGTTTCCCATATGGATATATTTCCGACTGTATGTGAACTGATAAACATGAAGATTCCTTCACATATCCAGGGAGAAAGCCTTGTCGGAGTGATGAAGGGGGAAAAGAAAAAAGAGAAGTATATATATTTTGAATCTCTTACCCCTTATCTAAACAGAGGCTGGGCACCTCTCAGGGGTTTTATAAGAGGCGAAGATAAGTTTATCGATCAGCCTTTGAGAGAATTTTATGATCTTTCAAAAGATATGGCGGAAGAAAAAAATCTGATATCAGAGAAGAATGGGGGAAACCTTAAATACGAACTTAATAAACTTGTATCCGGATTGACGGGAAAGGAAAAATTGGAGAGGGCCGGAAATCTGGATCCCGAGACACAAAAAAAATTAAAAAGTCTGGGTTATTTTTCTGAGACCACTGCAAAAAAGAAAAAGGTCTTTACAGAAGCTGATGATCTGAAAACACTCTTACCCCTTCAGAACAAAATGTTAAAAGCCCTTGCCGCATTTCAGAGTGGAGATATAAAGGGTTCTGTAAGTATGTTAAAAGAGATAATAGAGGTCAGCCCGACCTATACCCTGGTCTATAATCATATTGCTAAAATATATAAGGAATCAGGAAGAACCGACCTGTCGGTTGAAATTCTGGAACAGGGGCTTAAAAAAATTCCGGGAGAACCTTTTCTACTCTCAAAGCTCGGGATCTTTCTTGTGGAAAACGGTCAATATAAAAGGGCAATTGACATTCTGGAACAGAGCACAATTCTTCTGAAACATGATCCGGAATGTTTCAATTTTCTCGGAGTAGCATATTATAGAAGCGGGAATTTTGAAAAAGCTTTAGAAAACTATGAAAAAGCCCTTGAACTTGATAAAAATTATGCTTCTGTTTTTAATAATATAGCTTCTGTATATCTTTCTCATTTTCAGAATACAAAGGATAGAAGAAGTTATGACAATGCTGTTCTGAATTTCAACAAGGCAATTGAGATAGATGAAAATCTATATTCTGCATTAAATGGGAGGGGGGCGGCCAGATATTTTTCTGGTGATTATTCTGGTGCGGTTTCCGACTGGAAAAGATCTATATCCGCAAAACCTGATTTTATAGATCCCTATTTCAGTATTGGAATAGCATATCTTGTAAAACTGAATGATAAGAGTTCAGCTTATAAATATCTGAAACTCTGTAGAGATAAATTTTACAACAAACTTCCCGATAAGGATAAAGACCGCCTTGACAGGTTGATCAGAGAGTCACAAAACTAAACTGAATCAGTGCATTCCGTTATACAGGTCTATAGAATTTATCCACTTCCTGAATTCAACAGAGTGGACATAATTTGTGATCATATAAACAGCAAGCCTTCTGTTCTTACCAAGCAGATATGTGAATTCCATCTCTTTTTTCTTTATATTCTTTAAGAGTGATTCTTCAAAACTTCCCCAGATCTTTTTAACTTTCTTAATACCGGACTTATAATCATCATCCAGTCTTTCTGATAGCCTGGCAAAGCTCCAGTAGGCGTTCTCGTTATTATATTTATAATACTCATCTTCTTTCTTCATGTGGGTAAGAAATGCTGTTTCCGATTCACTCCGTGTATATCCGTTTGGAGTAGCAGTTATAGAAGGGTACCATGGGGAGAATGCATTTGAGTCCGGCCTTCTGAACGCTATCCATATAAGTGGAGCAATCTCGTCCGGAAGATCATGTCTGAGCTCTGATACAAGTGAATATCGTGTGGAATCAGTACATATGGTCCTGTTCTGGGTTAAGTTTGGCGACTCATCTTTGTATCCGTTTGAAAGATCGTATTTTGTCCCTTCATAATGGTCTCTGAGTACTCCAAAAAGGTCTTGAACCTTTACCTTTTTTGCAGGAATGAATGAGAATGGGAGCCCTCTTTCAGGATTCACCTTCAACTTAGATAGTAAACTGATCCCCCTCCAGTGTCTGAGTGTATTCTTGTCGGAAACCAGATTTTGAGGATCTGAATATGCTTCCCGGAAACTGAATTTATTTCCGTTTGACGGATCGTACCATCCCCTTTTTTTTGCATATTCAATTATATCAGGAGATCCCATATAATTATTTCTGTCGTTAAGGTTAACTTCATCTATTATATAATAATTGGGAATTATAGCGACACTGTTATCGGGCACCCGCTTTGCTACCCAATGCTTTCCATTTACAATATGCATCATCCAGCCTTCTCTTGAATCTGCAATGGAATAGGTCCTTCCCGAAGAGTAATATCCGTATTTTTCTATAAGTTTTCCTGCAATCTTTACAGCGTCTCTTGCATTTTCAGCTGTTTCAGCAACTATCCTTCTCAGGGCAAACCCGATACCTCCTTCAGAAATAGACGCTTTGTCCTCACGGGATTTGCATGCATTGGAAACAATCACAACCCCCTTTTCATTAATATATGAATCAGCGAACTCTGTGCCCGCGATCTGAAGCCATAGAAATCCAAGTGCTTTAGAGAGTTTCAATTGACGCCCGCTCTTCAATTTAATGGTTCTGCCTTTTTCACCTGCATTTACAATCTTATGAACATCAACAAAGAAATTCTTCCCGGCGTCATCTTCATTGTGGGCAAGTGTTACTGCACCTGACGCTGAGGCATCTCTGCCGACAATTATAGTATAGCAGTCGTAAGTACTCAGCAGGGGGAGGCAAATGGAAAAGATAAATATAATTAATATGATTTTTTTCATATTTTATATATAGCATTATATTATTGATTTTTAAACTTATAGGGATTAAATTATTTTTTGGTGTTAACCAAAGACCTCAATCGACCGTTATAAGATTAAATTGAAAAGATCAATTAAATTTAGGAGGTAAAAATGGATCCTAGTACAGATCAAATTATGGGAATGGTAGTTATGCCGGTCATGTTCATCCTTGTTGGATATATAGTGAAACTTATAATGGATGGAAAAAAGAACAGGTTGAAAAGTGAACTTCATCAGAAGCTGGTTGAAAGGTTTGATAATGTAAAAGAATTAAATGAGTTCCTGAAGAGTGAAAGCGGGAACAAATTTCTAAAATCACTATCGATCGAATATGTTCAGCCTAAAGAGAGGATCATGTCCTATATTTCAAGAGGGCTTATTGCAGGTTTTGTCGGTTTGAGTTTCCTTCCGGTAGGGCTTATGTTCGCTGATGATTCAAAATACTATTTTGCGGCAGGGATAATTCTTTTTGCTCTTGGAGTGAGTTTTCTGGTATCTTCATGGCTTTCCTATAAACTGAGCACCAAATGGGGTATCATTAACGAAGAAGAGTAGAGTATTTTGATTTTATTCTTTAAAACCCCGGAAAGGTTGGCGCCGGAGATAATGGACAGAGAAAATAATAATCTTCTGAAAGAAACATTCAGGTTATTTTATGAAAAACATTCTGCAGGCTTCCTGAATTATGTCAGG
Source organism: uncultured bacterium (assembly GCA_942492175.1). Classification (GTDB taxonomy): domain Bacteria; phylum Acidobacteriota; class Aminicenantia; order UBA2199; family UBA2199; genus UBA647. The sequence goes on along the minus strand of CALODR010000005.1, from coordinate 75,899 downwards.
AAGACCTGCGGCGGTGATAATGCTTCAGCCAGCGACATATTTCAGGAAACATTTTTAAGATTGTTCAGATCTTCGCCGGCAGGCCTCAATGAATATCAGCTTAAAGCCTGGATTTATAAAACCTCTTACAGGCTTATTATTGATGAAAAAAGGAAAAAAAAGGGGGAGTTTCTCGATACAGATTTGATAGAGGATGAATCTTCGTCTGCAAATATGGGAGATATTAAGATCGATTTGGATAAAATTTTCAGGCAAATGAAGAAGAGAGAACGGAGCTTATTATGGATGGCTCATGCTGAAGGATACACTCATCAAGAGATATCCAGGATAACAGGGTTAAATGAGAAGAGTATAAAGGTTATTCTCTTCAGGTTAAGGAAAAAATTTGCAGGAATTTTAAGGAAATCGGGATTTGATGGAGGATAAATGGGACGAAAAATATGTGATCGTACAAAAGACCTTTCAGAACAATTAAAAACAGATCATTTGTCTAATGAGATGAAAGTTCATCTGGAGGGTTGCAGGGTTTGTTCTGATGAATATCTGACAATTTCCTGGATGAAGAACTATTCTAATACAGAAACTTCTATTCCGGATCCCGGGATACCATCCTTCGATACTCTATGGATTGAATCATTTAATTCAAAAAGGATAGAATCAGATCTGATCGAGAAGGCTATGTTTCCGATGAAAATTGCCGGATTGTTTTCAAAGGCAGTAATAATTTTATCTGCAATATTTTTTGTTTTATTTAACAATGCTGTCTTTTCAGGAGTTGGAGAGCAGCTTGACAATATTAACCGGTTAGGCAGCAGTTTTATTAATCCTTTTATAAAACTGTTCAACTCATCTGTATATGTATCAATTCCACTTACAATTATTTTTGCATCGATATTACTTTACCTATTATTCTCAATAATAAATTCACTGAATAAAAGGTCGTTAGGGAATGCTTAGTCTTTTGGAAATAGCAATCCGGCAAGAATATAAACAACTGCTGCTGTAATAAGTCCCGCTGAAAAATTCAAGTTTATAGAGATTATCACGGTCAGAACTGAGCCGAGCACAGTGGCAAATGCATTCGCTCCCCATGCCCAACCTGTCATTACGGGATTCTCCGCTGTAACTTTTTTAATTCCCAGAGGAAAATATGTCCCCATCGGAACACCTATGATACTAATAAGAACTACTGATATCATTGATCTTATAATCAGTGGAAGTTCGATCACCAGGTAGATGAGCTCGAATAGGGAAAAGGCATAGATGATTAAGATCGCTGCAATGAACAGAGATACATTGAGCATCTTGTTTTTAAAAAGTCCTAATATTTTTTCAGAATAAAAACTTCCTGCTCCTGCAGAAATGAGGAGGGAGAAAATTATTATCGAAATAGAATAGGATGGGTTTCCCAGAAGAAGCTGGAATATCTTGATCAGGATTATTTCTACAATTATAAAAGATAGTCCTATGAGGGAAAAATAAATTATGTTCCTTGTACTTTTCCCGCTGCTTTTTTTGCGGAGAGGGAGATAAATAAATACTATTGAAAAGATAATTGACAGGAAGAAAATAGACAGATAAACAGAGTTTGTATAAACTCTTACTCTCTCAACTTTCTCTGTTGCCATCCCTTTCAGATAATTGTTTGCAAAGCTAAGCTGGCCGATCTTGTTCGGCTGATTAAAATACGGGGACCTGTCCGATACGGGAGATATGTTCACTGAAGAATCTTTTATAATATCTTTATATTCAGATGAAGCGAGTTTGTAATATACATTATTTTTTTCTTCAAAAGGTGAATAGACTATCTCATTTTTCCCGGCAAATTTTCTGAGAATCTTTCTATCATTATAGTTAATGTCACCTTTCTTCATGAAGAAATAATTAAATCCGTTTTTTATCTGAATGACATAGAATTTTTTCTCCGGTTCCCGGATACCTGATATTCTGAGAGCTTGAAATGCAGTTGAAAACATCCTTTCACCATAAACATGAACAATAGAGAGGAAACCGTTCTCTGCAAGATTATTCCAGTATTCTCTGAAAGCTTTTACAGAATAAATATATGTTTCCGAAATACTGAGCCCTCCAGACAACAGGGTATCTTTCGGGTGAGAGTTAACCATCTGGATGACATCAAATTTTTTATTCAGTCTTTTAAGAACGCTCCGCCCTTCATCATTGATCAGAAATATACCTTTCTGCCTAAATAAATTGCCTAAATATTCTGAATATTTACCTGAGACAAGCCGGCATAATTCCGGATCCATTTCTACCGCAAATATCCGTTTAAATCCGTTAGATCTGGCACATAAAACCTCATATCCTCCGGCCGATCCGATTATTAATGCAGATCCTTTATCAGTAAGCTGATAGGGGATAGATGCATGGGTCCATTTCAATTCTTTTTTACCTATCTGGTCTTCCGATGTTTTAACGAACCATGTCTGCTGAGTTCCGCAATTCAGCCATACCACTTTCTTATCACCACCGAAAATAAATGGAGCAACATCAACTTTGTTGATAGGGCTCCAGCTTGAATACTCGATATTACCTTTTTCCAGGTCATTAATATAATCCCTTTTTTCTATCTTCGGGATTAGTTTGAAGATATCTCCTGAAAAATAGATCCCGGCTGCAAACAGGATGATCAGAAATGAAGATGTTAGTACTCTTACCTTTGTTGATGCCCCGGAAATAAAAAACCAGGTTAAAATCAGGGTTATTGAAACAAGGAGGATCGCTATCATTGGACCGTATAATGAAATGAGGGGAATAATAAGGAGGCTGCCGAGTGCTGCTCCCGCAAGGTCATAGAAATACAGTTTCCCGATATCTTTTGAATGGTCCGCAAATATCCTCACCAACACAGCTCCCCCAAGGAAAAACGGGAGGATAAGTGCAAGGAAATTGATCATAAGGTAAATGAGATTTACAGGTGATGAGAGGAGTTTTAGAAAATCAATTTTTATTGTAAGGGTCAGCTTAAGGATAATAGGTAGTGACAATGCAAAGAACAATATATAATGTTCGGTTTTTAACCTCCTCTTCTCCTTTGTCAGTGAAAAATGGAGTCCGCTGAGACCCGTTCCGAAAAGGGCAAGTGAGATTATAAGAAAAGCAAATGAACTGAAATATATTGATGAGAACAGCCTCGTATATAGTATTTCTATCAATATAACAGATAGTGCGGTAAATCCGGTAACCCAGATTATCTTCAGTCTCTCCATAATCTGTTATTCAGTTGTTATCCTTTCACGCTTTTTTTTATATCTCTGTAAAATATTGTACCGGAGATAATATAAAGAAGTGAGGCAAGGATGAGCGCGGTTGAGAAGTTCCAGTTTATGGCAATTATTACTGTTATGACAGAGCCGATCACAGTTGCAAATGCATTTGCTCCCCATGCCCATCCTATCATACCTCTGTTTTCGGTTCCGAGGTATCTAAGGCCTGACGGGAACATCATTCCCATGGGAATTCCAAGTACAGAGATCAGTAGAAGCGTTATGAGGAGTCTTAAAAACAGGCTCATATGAATGAGCAAATATGTCAAGTTAAACAGGAAAAATGCATAGATTATCAGGATCATGCAAATAAAGGCCGATACGAATAACACCGTTTTGTTTCCCAGAAGTTTATTTACTCCGGCGGAAAACAAACTTCCTATCCCTGAAGATACAAGGAGTGCGAAGATGATTGCGGAAATAGAGTAAGCCGGGTTTCCGAGAAACAGCTGAAATATTTTTATAAGTATGATCTCAACTACAATAAATGCCATACCAATAAGAAAAAAATAGAGAATAATGGGTTTATGTGTTGCCTCTTTTCTCTTTAATCGAAGTGGAAGATAAATGAACAGGAGTGAGAATAAAAGGGAGATTCCAAGTATAGATAAATATACACTATTGGAGTATTTCAATGTTACGTTTATAGCATTTTTTGCTTCATTGCTTAAAAGAATATTGTTGTCAAATGAGAACTGGCCGATCCTGTTGGGTTGATTAAAATAGGGGGAATTATCATAAACAGGCGATATGTTAACTGAAGAGCTTTTTATAGTTTTTTCAAAGTCGGGGCCTGCAAGATCGTAATATACATTATCAAGCTTTCTGAATGGGGAGTATGCGACATTTTTAACTCTGGAAAATATTTCAAGTTTTTTTATATCTTCAGAGTTAAGGTCCCCCTTTTTCATAAAGAAATAGTTAAATCCTCTGGGAGGCTGGAGAATGTAGAATTTTTTTTCCGGATTTTCTATTCCCATCTCCTTAAGGGCCTGAAGAGCTGTCGTGAACATCCTTTCACCGAACATATGGATGATGGATAGGTAACCATCATCATTCAGGTGATTCCAGTAATCTTTAAAACTTTCTACAGTGTATATATATGTTTCTGAAAAACTGAGTCCGCCTGAAAGTATTATATTTGAATTGTGAGAGTTTACCATTTGAATGACATTGTATTTCCGGTTCAATTTTCTCAATACATGTCTTCCTTCATCGTTTATAACTATCACTTCCCTCTTTTTAAACAGATTTCCAAGATATTCCGAATAGGAGTTCTCAACAATATCACAGATCTCGGGGTCCATTTCCACAGCAAAAACAGGCTTGAATTTGTTTGTGTAAGCACAGAGTACCTCATAACCTCCGGCGGAACCGATGATCAGTGCAGGGCCGCTCTTTGCAAGCTTGTACGGAATTGATGACTGGTTGTATCCGATAGGTTCCATTTGTTCCAGAGGGACCGGTGGTTTAACCAGATATGATTGTTGTGTCCCGGCATCAAGCCATACAACTTTTTTTCTTTTAAAAAAGGTTGCTACATCAATTTTATTGATCGGGCTCCACTTTGTGTGTTCTATCCTTTTCTTATTATAATCAATAATATAGCCCCTTTTGATTATTTTTGGAACTATCGGGAATAGTTTTTCAGAATATTTATATAATCCTCCGAGTGAAATAAGGAGAATAAGAATTATGATACCCTTCGTTTTTATTTTCATTTTTGATAGGGAGAACCATAAAAGTGTCAGGATCATTGAGAGTATCAGTATGGACCGGGCGGGGCCGAACTCGGTGATCAGAGGTATTATCGCAATACCACCGAGAGCTGCACCTACAAGATCGATAAAATACAATTTTCCGATCTCATCAGAATAAAGTGAGAACAGGAGGACAAGTGATACTCCTGCTGCAAAGAAAGGGATAATTAAAACTACAAAGTTAACTATCAGTAGCAGCAGGTTTGTCACAGGATTGAAGAGGTGAGTAAAATCGACCTTGGCGATCAAGGTGATCTTGAAAATAAAAGGTAGCAGCAATGCATATCCGAGGACAAAATATTCAAGATATTTAAGCCCTTTCTTATCTTTGGATATCCTGCTGAATGAAGTAAAAAACCCGCTCAGTCCGTAACCGAACAATGCAAGAGATATCATCAGGAAAGCAAAAGAACTGAGATAAATAACTGAAAATACGCGTGTGTAAAGTATCTCAAAAACTACGGTAGAAAATGTTATAAAGAATATCGTTAATAAAATATTGCCTTTTTTCATAGAATTCCCTCTCAGGTTTTAGAAACCGGAATATGTAATTATACGATGAAAGGCATTTCCTGGCAAATTTATATTTAAATCCAGCTGCTGAATTTACAGGCTCTTCAAAATCTCCCTGATCGTTTCAGCTTCAGGAGAATCTTTATCAATCTCCAGAAATTTTTTAAAACTAACTACGGCATTGGGGATATCTCCTTTGTTCAGATATGCGTATCCGAGTTTTACATACGGTACTGCCCAATCAGGCTTAATTTCTGAAGCCAGCTTATAATATTTAACGGCCCCGTCAGGGTTATTATTACCGAAGTAAATCTCTCCTACATTGTATGCAAGAATTTCATCCTTGGGATTCAGTTTAATGGAACTTTCGAAATAGAACCTGGCTCCCTGCAGATCATTATTGAGCACATATATTTCTCCCAGTCCTGCAAATCCTTTTGCTGCTAATTCTTTATTGTAATTTCTCTCTTTTTCACTTGTAATCAGAATATATCTAATTTTTGCTTCGTCATACCTTTTCATTTCCTTAAGGCAATTCCCGATGAAAAGATTGATCTCTGTCTTCTCCGGATACTTGACCGCAAACTTATTAAAGAACTCAAGTGCTTTCTCAAATTTTTTCTGTTTATACAACTCCAGACCCTTTTCAACAGAAGCCAGTTCTTTTTTAAGTATTTCCTTTTTTGAAACTTTAAGTTTCAAATTCGTAAACGGATTCCTGTTCATCTGACTTACCAGCAACCTCTTTGTAAGGGAATCATAACCCTCTGTCTCAGCGGTAATATCATACTTCCCGTACCCTAAGCCGATAAAACTCCATTCCCCTTTTTTGTCGGTAGTTACTTTTCTTACACTTCCTTCCTCGTCAAGAAATGTCAAAGTGATCTCTACCCCTTCTAAAGGTGTGTTTTTTTCATTTGTAACATTTCCCTTAAGCCTTCCAATACCCCTTCCTGCCTGTGAATAGGAAAGTGAAGATATTAAAATGAGTACCAATAAAATCCATATCATTTTAAATAAAATATTTTTCATTTTTTCACCTCAATTAAATTTTAATTTTTATTTTTCTATAAGTTTTTATATTATTTTCACTATTTTCAATTGTAATATTAAATTCATATATCCCGGATCTGAGATTCAGTGGAATTATCAGTTCTGAGGTTTTCTCCGGCTTAGTTGCTTTGTTTTTATTTATCAGGATTCGCCTTTCTCTTTTGATCGACCAGGAATCATGGGATCCGAGCAGATTGAAGTTTAAAGTTATTTCCACATCTGAATAAAAAAAGTTCTGATCTGATTTAAAATAAATATTCTTGTTTTTTAAGAGAAGGATCAACCTGATATCATTTGAAGATATTTTTTCAACCCTTGATGTGAAATTGTAAAACCCTTTTTTATCAGAGATTTCCGGTTTTAATAATTGCGAACTTTTCAACAATTGAGCAAAATGTCTGGCACCCAGAGAAGTAAGATCTAAAGAACCACTTCTGTTCCTGTCAATGAAAGGTACCGGAAAATTTCCGTAATACCATACTTCGGACGGATTATCATACATCGAATACCCCATTGGATATGATTGTTTGAAATCGGGAGGGCCCAGCAGGATATAGACCCTCCCTCTATCTGTTTCCCAACCAATTTTTCCCTCATGGCTGAACAGATGTTCCGCTTTAGTAATCCTTGAAAAATATTCCTCTTTGAATTCATTCTCTGCAGTTTCAGGATCCGGGTCTCTTTTTTCCCAGAATTTTTTAATAAATTTGTCCCTGTCGGTGTCCGTTGTCAGATTCAGGAATTCTTTTCTCTCCTTTTTTGTAATGATGAACTTTATTTTTCTGAATATGTCTGCGTATGTGTCGGGCATTTTTTTTATCAGCCAACCCTGACGGGAACAATTTGCAAATGTTGCGACTATTAATAAAAATAATATGATTGTACCAGGCACTGTGATTCTGCCGGAGATAGTTCGTTTAACCATCCGTTTTCCCTTAGCTGTCCGAGTTGATTGAATCTATTCTCATCTTGATTGTCCGTGCTGAATTTTGATCTCCTGTTTTCTGATAACACATTTCAAGTGAATGGAGTATATGAATATTCTCCCCGTAATAGGAGATATATTTTTTATAATACTCAATGGCTGGATCATATTGTTTCAGTGAGTGGTAAGAGAGTGCCATTAAACTATAGAACTTGTGCTTTTCAGAATGGGAGAGAAACGAATTGCCGATATTTAAAATCTCTTTATATCTTTTGACCTTGAACAAAACACTCGCATAATTGAGAGCAGTGCCGATGATTGACGGATTACTGTAGTATACTTTTCCAAGAAGTTCGAGTGCCGGTTTGTACATTCTCTTATTTGAATACTGGATCCCCAGGATTGAATTTTTCTCATTTTTCCAGTTTTGTTTTCTTTTAAATACCACCCATGGTCGTTTTAGTAACTTATTGGGAGATATATAGAAATCTTCCTTTTCTGAATCCAATATCCTGCCGCTCCTATCGTAAATCTCTACCAGAATCGAATAGTAGTCGATCTTTAATTCCTTCAGTTCGATCTCTTTCATTATATTTTTTTTATCAGTACTTGTATCAAGATCAATCTCTCCGGATAATTTCCCCCCTTTATCACCTGATATTGAATATTTCAGCAGAGAATTTTCAGGAAGGGATTCTCCATTAAGTATCTGGAAGAATAAAAACATATTCTGCCCGGGGATAAAATCATTTCGTGGAGAAACAGAAAATTTCATTCCATTTTTTGTGAAAGGTGTCCCTGAGTCATTTTTACTTTGAACCTTTCTGAGCCTGTTTCCGAGGAGCAGGTTACCGATCTTTGCAGAATTTTTTCCATCAATATGAATTGTTTTTTCAAATGATGTAAATTCTTTCGATAACCTGTTCCTCAGAAGGAGGTTTATTCTATAATCCCCGGGAATGAGGGGAAATGAATCTTCAAGTGCAAACAATTTGAATGCGGCTGCATGAGCCTGCTCTTCACTTATTCTCACCTCAATTGTTTTTTCAAAGTTAAATACCGGTTTGTTCTCTTTATCAGTTACACTTCCATTTATCAGCAGATCAGTTGATAATTTGTTTTCATTCTGGGCCATGGAAAGTTTTTTCGGTTCGATCAGATAATTAACAATGTAATTTCCGTCACTATCTTGTATGACTTTTATAAGAGATGAAGAGCTGATATATTTTGCGGAATGGTCAACCGAAACGTATTCTTTGTATTTGAGCAGTTTTGAAGCATATGTGTCATCGAGTTTTTTTGAAGGCATCTCCTTTATTTTTTTTTGAACAAGGATATCTGAAGCAACTGATGGACGCACTACATTGTTGCTCTGCCCCTCGATCAAAGTCAGGGAAACATTAGCTACTTCTTTCTGCAACTCACTCAGCTCTCTGTATTGGGATATATAATCATTTACATCACCTTTGTAATGTACCATAAGGTTTGACGGTCCGTGTTTTACAGGGCTGTAAAGTTCGAAATCTCCCGCACCGTATTGCTTAAAAAAGACAACATTGAAAGCCTCTGGAAGTCCATATTTATTCATTCCCTGATAGAACCATATTACAACGGGATATATTCCGGCAGTGTGCTCATAATTCTGGATCTGATTCGGTTCGCCGAGGATTATATATATTCTTCCCATCTCTGTTTTCCATCCCGGAGTGGGGGTCCCTTTACCGAAGTGGTGATCTGCATATTTAATTCTTCTCTGGTGTTCTATCTTAAATTCGTTCTCTGATGTATGTTCATCGGGGTCTCTGTGATCCCAGAACATTTTGATGAATACTTCTCTCTCCCGGTCAGTTTTTAATAGATTAAATACCTTTGTTTCAGTGGGCGTTATGATGTACTTGACCTCCTTATTCAACCAGTTCCTGTACTTTCTGTTCATTTCACCATTCTGGTTTACCGGATATGTTAAATATCCCCATGCAGTTAGAATTAATATTAGAACTTTTATATTCAAATGTTTCATTTTATGCTCCGTTTAACTTATTATTCCTGCTTATGATTTTTCTGGTTGAGCTTAAACTTTTTGATCTTTTCATTAAGGGAAGTAGGCTTGATCCCGAGGATCTTTGATGCCTGGCGCTGGTGCCAGTTTGTTATATTAAGTGTTTCCTCTATAACACTTTTTTCAAACTCATTAATAAAAAATTTCAGCGATTTACATTCACTGATAAAATTAAGTGAAAGATAAGCCTTTACCAGCTGATTCTGTGCATTGGCAAGATCATCTTCAATCTTCCCCTTTGAAAAATTTTTGTCATCTTTTATCCCGGCAATGTACTCTATTATCTTCATTGTCGAACTGTGAAGATAGGTTGGAATTAATTGATATTCATTCATTTTATCTCTCCGGTCTGATAATGGAGTGAAGATGTCCTATATATTTTCTTCCCCATTTCAGCGATTTGCCACACTCCAGTGTGACGTAATATTGATAGTTGTTGTCATAACTGATCTCTTTGATCCTCTCTCTGTTCACGATGATCGATTTATTTATCCTGACAAATTTTCTTCCATCCAATTCTGCTTCAACATCCTTAAGTGTCTTCCTCTCAACAAAGTATTCATCATTGATAAAAATCCTTATATAGTTCCTGTCTGCTCTGATAAAATCGATCTCATCCAGTTGAAGGAACAAAAATTTGTTTCCTCTCTTAAATACAATTTTTTTCATTCTGCACCTCCCGGAACTCCAATCCCTTGGAATTTCCTACTTCAAAATTAACGTAAAATCCGGAATTTCCAATGAAAGAAAAGTACTAAATGTCAGTTTGGTAGGAATGTACTAGTAGACTATCAGGATGTTTTATACTATCTTTTAATTGCATGAAACAGAAAAATGGATACAATCCAATTACACGTATGATTAGAGCATCTTTCTGGATTTTTATACTCTTATTTTTTCAACTTCATATCCCCGATGACGCTAAAGAACTGAAATTTGAGCGATACACCACTGATGACGGACTCTATAATAATTTTTGCATTTTTGTGATGCCGGATTCGGATGGATTCTTATGGCTTGGGACAGCCGAAGGACTTCACAGATTTGACGGGTATAATTTTGTCGTCTATACAAATGATAATTTTGATCCGAGAACTATCAGTCACAGTCTCATCTTTTCACTTCTGGAGGATGCAGACCGGAAATTGTGGGTCGGGACCTGGGGAGGGGGTATCAATATCTACAATAAAGAAAAAAATGAATTTGAACATTTAAGACATTCTGACAAAGATCCAACATCTCTGAGATCCGACAATATTATGGCAATGCTTGAAGACAACAAATTTATATGGGTAGGGAGTCACGGTGGCGGACTTGAGAGGATTGATAGAAGAGATTACAAGATCACCCGATTTAAATTGCCGGATAATACAGGGGCTGAAATATTGAGGGTGAATACCTTATGTCTGGACAGGACTCAAATTCTCTGGGTGGGAACAAATAATGGATTATTCAAATTTGATAAGAATAGAAAAAATTATAAGTATTATTCAAGTGCTGCAGTGAACTCCGGATTGAAGACCAATGATATAGAAGCATTATATGAAGATCATGAGGGGATATTATGGGTCGGAACCAGGATGGGTCTGTTTAGATATGATTCAGAGAAGGATACCTTTATCGATTTAAACATTAAACTGGATTCCGGGAAAATTTACGGAGATTTAAGAATATTTTGTATGTTTGAGGATAGTCAATCAAGATTTTGGATGGGTTCAGATAGGGGCCTGTACAATTTTGATAAAAAATCGGGAAAATTTATTGAACTCGGCAACGGAACTGATAACCTGAAGATCCTATCATCCGCAAACATCATGAAGATCATTGAGGACAGAAATAACATTTTGTGGGTGGCTTCGAACAGGGGCTTGTTCAAGATGGACCTGATCAAATCAAATTTCAAATCATATTCAATCGAAGACATTTTAAGTGCTGCCGGAAAAGCCGGCCATATTTCTTCTGTATATATTGATAATGGTAATGATCTTTTTGTCGGGACTGTTAATTACGGGATTCTTAAATACAGAAAAATTCTGGATAGATATGTGTATAATCCGGAAAACTACTGGGATAAAAGTTCTTTGAAGGGGAAATGGATCTCAGAAATTCTCAGGGACCGGTCGGGAGATCTATGGGTGGGGACCAGGCTTTCGGGGATCAGCAGGCTGAAAAAAGGGGATACCAATTTTCACAATTTTTTTGATGATGAATCGGTTAATCATGCATTGAGAATAAAGGGAGTTTTATCAATATATGAAGGGAGGGACGGGAATATCTGGATCGGGAGTGATGGAGACGGGCTCATCAGAGTTAACAATGATCTTTCAAAAGTAACTCAGTTTGTTCATTCCGAGAAGGATGCTTCTTCAATAGGCAATAATTTTATTATTTGTTTTTTGGAGGATAGTAAAAATAACTTCTGGGTCGGTACTTACGGAGCCGGGCTTGAATTAATGGACCTAAAGACGGGGAAGTTTTCCCATTATAGGAATATCAGTTCAAACAGGAATTCTTTATCCGGAAATATTATCCTTTCCATTAAGGAAGACAAGAACGGGACCCTGTGGATCGGAACTTACGGTTCCGGATTAAATAAGTTTGATCCGGTTTCAGGTACTTTTACTCATTTCCGGAAAAAAGATGGACTTCCCAGCAATACAATTTATGGCATTGTTATAGATAAATACGGGTATTTCTGGATGAATACCGAGAATGGTATATCCATGATGGACCCGGAAAATAATGTGTTTATTAACTATTTTGAAGAAGACGGGCTGCAGGGAGATGAGTTTGGCGGTGCTTTTTTTCATAATACAAAGACAGATGAGATTGTGATGGGGGGGTTAAACGGATTTACTGTATTCAAGCCGGAGGAGATCCGGTATCACAAAAGAAAACCGGTTATCAGAATAACTTATTTTGAAAAATTTGGCGGAAGCAGAGTTGCATACAGGAATATTAAAATAAAATCTGATTTCAAACTGTCTTACAGAGACTCTTTTTCCCTGGGATTCAGTTTGATGGATTTTTCACAACCGAGAGAATGTATATACAAATATATTCTCCATGGAAGAGATAATGATTGGAGCAATATCGGGAATACAAACTCAATTTTTTTTGATTCTCTGTCTCCCGGAAAATATATGCTCAGAATAAAAGGGGGAAATAAAAATGGTATATGGAGCGATCCTGTAACATTAAAGCTTATTGTTTACCCGCCCTTCTGGAAAACCTGGTGGTTTCTCCTTATTATCTCCTTTCTGATCAGCAGTCTGGTTTTCATGCTTTACAGAATTAAACTGAAAATAGCTATCCGGAAAATGGAGTATAAAAGCAGGGTCGAATATTTCTGCAAGAAATCGGGGTTGTCGGAACGGGAATGTGAAGTTCTCGGTCTTCTTATAGAAGGAAAAAACAATAAAGAGATCGAAGATCTGTTATTCATATCTCAGAATACTGTTAGGAACCATGTATACAATATTTACCAGAAACTGAAGATCAACAGCAGGGTTCAGTTATTAAAAATGTTTGAGAGCAGCAGGTAAAAACTCAATCATGTTCTATTTAATTTAAAAACTTTGTTATTTATTATGCGTAGAACTTAATATGAATTTCAGTAATTCATAAGTTCAAAATCTATTGAGGTGTTAATATGAGAAATTGTTTCCGGATCTTTCCGTTAATTGCATTTATACTTTCTTTTCAACTTTATTCGAATACCGGTGATTACTGCGGCAGAATGGATATGAGAGTACTGAAATTGCACTATGAGAATTCACTTGGGGAAAAAGGGGTTACCATATTTAATTACAATGAAAAAGGGGAGATGTATAAAGCTCTCTGGCAATTGATCAATGGTAAAAGAAATTCTCTCAATTATTATGATTACAATAAAAACGGGAAGCTGATAAAAAAATACAGAGAATTTTCAGATAAGAAAACATCGACACAAAACTTCAAATACGATTCAGGCGGTAATCTGGTATTTGAGGATTTCAGTAGATCTGACGGGATCAACGGTGAAGTATCCTATATATATGACGAATCGGGGAGATTGAAGCAAGCCGATTGCAGGGGACTGAACGGATGGTTCCATGGTGTGATCCATTATAAGTATGACGGGAACGGGAGGAAGGTGTCTGCAGATATAGAACAAAAAGGGGCAAATAAAGGTTTTATCGACTATACCTATGATAACAGCGGATTATTACTTAAGGAGTATTGGGACTTTACGGGGAAGTGGAATCAGACTTTTTCATATGAATATGAAAAAGCTGTTAAAAAAGTAAATCTCCCATTTACGTCTTCAAATCCGTTCATCAATATAAATTCAGGATACAGGGTTACTCATGAGGAGTATGATTTTTCCGGCAAATCGGCCGGCCCTTCTGATTATGAGTATTGCGGAAATAAACCTGAGAAAAAAATATTTACAAGGTCGGATGGATTAAAAACCGAAACTTTCTATTTTTATGATATTGAGAATAAATTAATTTCATCTTTGAGAAGGTATGCAGACGGGAGGAGTGCGGTATTTTCCTACACTCAAAATAAAAACAGGCAGCTTATTAACAGAACCGGGGTCGGTACTGATGGTTCCAGTTCTGAAGAGAATTATTTTTATGATGAACATGGTAAGATGATAAAAGCTGTCTGGTATAATTTTGATAATTGGTTGACAGGGTCCATCAGTTTCTCTCATGATGAAAATGGTGTATTGTCCGGTGGTAATTTCACAGGTTCCGGGGAGAAAAAATTCAATGCTGATATAAAATTCAGCTTTGATAACAATAAAAATATTATTTCAATATACTGGAAATTCTCATTTCCGGGTACCCAAACATATAGATTCGACTATGTAAAAAACTGAGTATTGCTTATCAATTATTTTTCATGGTTTTGTCAGTCTTAAGAAATCGAGTTTCTCACCTTTTAAATAGTGTGTGAACCATACAAAGTTCTGAGTTAGGAGTGCCCTGCTCTCCTTAGGCGAAGAGATACCGTGCCCCATTCTTTTGAATATAAAAAATTCCACTGGTACTCCGTTCTCTTTTAATCCCCTGTATAACTCTTTTGCATTCTGAAGAGGTGAAACCGAATCAGCCTGCCCATGCTGGATAAGAGTGGGGGAAGTGAAAGGGGTTATATTTCCGCAGGGAGAGGTTGCCTTGTAGAGTTCTGAATTTCTTTTCATCGGATTTCCCCCAAGGAAGTCTCTGGTTACTTCACAGGATATTTCATTGTTTGATGCGTAGATACCGAAGTCAGATGTTCCTCCTCCCACACTTACCGCTTTGAACATTTCTGAATTGGTTGCAACAAATGCACTTATATATCCTCCATGGCTCCATCCCATGCAACCGATCCTCTCTCTGTCAATCACCCCTTCTTCAGAAAGTTTATTTATAGCACCCTCCAGGTCCCATAATGAGAAAAGTCCCATATTCCTGCCTGTCTTTGATGATGAGAACAGATCTCCATATCCTCTGCTTCCCCGGTAGTTTGGTTTTAGTATCAGGATATCTTTTGCAAGTAATTGAAGCACCGGGTAATAATACAACTCGGACATATCTTCCCTGAACTCAAGATCTGCCCACATAGGGCCGCCATGGGTCATAAAGATCAGCGGGTATTTTCTTTTAGGGTCATAATCTGATGGTTTTCTCAATATACCTTCAATCATTACTCCATCCGAGCTTTCCCATTTTATTATTTCAGTTGTACCCCAGTCCCAATTATCCGACTCTTTCCCTATATTTGTTATCTTTTTCAGTGTTGAGTGTTCTCCGTTTTTATTGATCGTTGACAGGTAGAGATTGAAACAATTATTCATATCTCCGCCGATAAATGCGATATCTCCTCTCTCTGAAAGGTCAAATCTCAAGCGGGGAAATATTGATTCACGAATCAGTATTGGTTCTGCTGTTTTATCACGGATCCTGGCCACACCAATCCTTGTCCCTTTCCAGTAGGATATAAACAGTCCTGATGAATTCCAGTGAATACTGACCGGTTGTCTGTCCAGTTCCGAGAGGATATCGTTTTTGAGCTCAGGATCTTTCTTATCATCCAGGTTAACTAAATAAAGTCTGTCCCTGTTGAATATCTTCGGATCTATACCCCATGACCTTACAAGGCCCGTTTCACCGTCGGGGGAGGTGCATATCAGTTCAGAATATGAGGGGAGTTTAATACTTGATATCGTCCGTGACAGATCTCTTAAAGTTCCTTTGATACTGATCCTGATTACCCTGTTTTTCTTCCAGTAAATCCTGCTGTTATCAGGTAGGCAGTTGAGATAGATGGAACCTGTCCTTTCCGAAACATTGAAGCTTTTTATAACAAGTCCATCGGTAAATTCAGGCGATTTATCCAATGTGGAGTCGAATATGGAAGTGTATCCGGATTTTCTGAAATCGGGGATGTAGTAGATGGAACTCCGCTCACGGTCCTCTTCAACATGTTCAATATTTCCGTAATAATTATAGTTTATCTCTGCGCCGGATCCGGAGTTTAACTTCACCATAGATATAATTCCTCTTGATCCGAAAGGTTCAAAAGCAGTTATATGTCCGTTTACCTTTATTATTTTCTTTGATTTTTTTCCTGAACTATCGTAAATATGGATATCTCCATTTTTAAGATATCCAATAAATCTGTTATCGAACCACTTCACATTTGAGTTGATGATGTCTGATTAAAGAGGTGTAATGAGACCGCCCGGAAATTTTTTATACAGATAGCAATATTCCCTGAAGCAATTTTTAGCCCAATCAGTTTCCCTGACAAAATAAATGATCCTGTTCCCGTCCGGCGAAATAACCGGTTCTTCAGAAGAAAGATAGTCCTTTGATATCATTTCAGTAAATGAAGGGGTCTGTTTCCTGATCTTCACTGTTATATTCTCACCGGTAATATTTCTGGTCAAAGTCGGGACCAATATAATAATTAAAAGTGTTATAGCTATTTTCCTTTTGCAGGGGGAAGAAATATTTAAACTTCTTAATTTTCTGATTAACTTATTCTCAGATCTCATTGTTGCCTCCCCGGATGAATTCGATCACACCCGCTGCTATATATGACGTAATTATTTAAAAAAATTTACGGTAATTTAGTACCAAATCTCAGAATGGTAGGAACCTACTAAGCAGGCAACTCTGATCTGGTAGTATACTTCTATTATGAAAAATGCTCATAAGACCATTGACAATAGAGGTTTTTTTGATGCAAGATTTAAATGGAACAGAAAATATAGTTTAACGTATAACAGAATAGAGAAATGAAAAGAACTTTTTTGCTGATTGTTTTTCTTATAGCAATGATCTTCCCATTAACCGGTCTTGATCTTCCGGAATTCAATTCAGTAAACAAATCCGGTCTGGCGCAAATACTTAGAACATTTGATACGATTGGATTGGATCATGCACTAGTGACCTTTATTTTTCAGGACAGTAAGGGATTTATATGGATAGGGTCGGAGAATGGACTTTACAGATATGACGGCCGCGAGACCCGGTCTTTTAAGTATGATTACCGTGATGAAAACTCTTTAAGCCATAATTACGTCAGCTCTATGGTTGAAAGTATTAACGGAATTTTGTGGGTCGGGACTGCAGGGGGTGGTGTATGCAGGTTTGACCGGGAAACCGGTAAATGTAAACGGTATGATATTGGAAGGGAAAAAATGTCAAGGCGGAACTTTGTATCAAAGCTTTTGTTGACCCGAGAAGGGAGTTTGTACGTTTCTACATTGGACGGATTATCAGTTTTTAATAAAGAGTTCGACAGGTTTGAACTGATACCCGGCAGGAATCTTAAAGAACAATTGATCATCAGGACAATGATAGTGCTCAGTGATGAAACTCTGATGTTGGGAACTGTGAAAGGATTGGAATTTTTGAGTTTAAAAAAAAAAGAATTTCTGGAACCGAAAGAATTTGTGAAACTCAAAGAAGAGATGTCGGTTTTCTCATTCAAAAAATTATTAAATCGAAATATACTTATAGGCGTTGACGGTGGAGTTTTTGTTTTTGATCCGGAGAAGAAGGAAGTTATCAGTTTTAATGAATATTTCGGAGTAACGATTCCTGTCGGAGATGCGATTTTCTATTCTTTTATTGAAAAGGACAAAACGCTCTATCTGGGAACAGGAAAAGGCCTTATCGTGAAGAGTAAAACCAACAAAATTGATCATTTACTGAAGGGATCGGCTATTACCTCATTGCTTATGGACAGATCGGGTGTATTCTGGGTAGGGGACTACTATAAGGGAGTAAAAAAATATTCTGTTTTTAAAAGCCGGTTTGCAGAGTCAGATATTATCAGCTCTTTTGTTGATAAAGAAAAAGTTACCGTATCCTCCATCATAGAGAGTGAGAAATTCTATTGGGCGGGAACCACAAGTAACGGGTTGTTCAGAATAGATAAAACTGACGGAAGCTTTATCAAAATTCAGGTACATGGACAAAGATCAAAATCCAGAGTGGGTGATAAGCATGTCAGATCTCTAGTCATGGACCGTGATAAAACTTTGTGGATAGGTACTTCAAAGGGTTTGAAGTACCTTAAAAGGATAGACACGGATTTAGAAAGCGGATATTTAAATGTTAAAAAGGCTGATGCAGGCTGACTTCGGAGAATATCAGTGATATATTTTTAGACTCATCGGGTTTGCTCTGGGTGGGAACTCAGAAAGGATTAAATTGTATTAACAATAGGAATAATTCTGTCAGGTATTATTTATCTGATTCGGATGACGGGAATTCTCTTACTTCAGACTGGATCACTGTTATCAATGAAGACAATTCGGGGAATATCTGGATTGGTACCCTAAACGGTCTGAATAAACTCCTTACAAGTTCCGGAAAGATCATTAAATATCAAGCGGAAGCAGAGGATCCATACTCATTAAGTTTTAATGATATAACCGATATTATCTCTGAATCTGACGGAGGGGCCTGGATAAGTACCTGGAGCGGCGGCATTAATTATTATATCAATGAAAAAGATCATTTTAAAACATACAGTACAGAGAACGGACTTTTAAATAATTCTATAATGAGTCTTATTGAGGGAAATAACGGTTGTATTTGGATGAGTACCGCAGCCGGGATATCCAAATATGATAAAGCAGAGGATCGTTTTACAAACTATACAGCATCAGATGGATTGAAAACATTGAATTATTTTTACCAGTCTAAATTCAGTGACGGGTTGGGGAAAGTTTATTTTTTCGGCTATCATGGAGTTGAAATAATAAATGAGAAGATGATGGAAAAGAATCGGTATATCCCGGATGTTCTGGTTACATCTGTACAATCCGGTAGAAAACGGGCTAAATATCAACAAATTTCAACTTTCGATAAACAAAAAACAAAATTCAGCTATGAAGACAAAAATTTTCTTATCGGCTTTGCAGCACTTGATTATAATATTCCGGAAAAGAATCAGTATGCTTACAGGGTAGACTCAATTGACAAAAAAAATGAATGGCACTATATCGGCAATGAGAATAAAATAACATTTTTCACTCTTCCTGACGGGAATAACAGAATTTATGTAAAAGGGTCCAATAGTGATGGAGTCTGGAATGAAGAACCGACCTGGGTGGATATCGAAATCATCCCTCCTATCTGGCGGACCTTGTGGTTCAAGTTCCTTCTCCTGATCCTTGTTTCCTTTATAGTATTTCTCCTCTTTAAATTAAGATTGCGAATTATGATCAGAAAAATGGAATACGACACAAGGTTGGAGTACTTTTGTAATAAGAATAAGATCTCATCAAGGGAAAAAGATATAATGAAACTGCTGATAGAAGGGAAGAGCAATAAAGAGATTGAAGATGAGCTTTTCATCTCTTCCAACACTGTCAGAAATCATGTTTACAATATCTACCAGAAAATGGGTATACAGAAAAGGGTTCAATTGTTGAAATTGTTTGAATCAGCTAAATTCAAGTCAATAGAGGAAGAGTGATGATATTTGTTTCCATTATGATGATAATCACCGGTCTTGGTATAATTGGAGTATGGACGAAGGATATTGTATCTGGTAATAGGATAGACAGATCAAACGGTTTCCTGAAGAGCAAAAATATCGAAAACGGAGAATTGTTCTTGCCCCACTGGGTCGCTGAATATGGCACAGCTGCGGGTCTGATTATTTGCGGAATCGGCAATCTGTTCTTGTCCTCTTGGTCCCGATCTTTTTCTCTGATCTTCCTCGGCTCCCTCGCCTATACATCCCTTAACAGTTTATCTTGGTCTCTGGCAGTGAGGGAGAGGAGGCCATACACGTTTCCCATGATCTTCGGACTGTTGGTATCATTGATCGGAATTTTGTATTTTTTATAGCGAGGGATCCATGAAAAAATCAATATTATTGATATTCTATTTTTTCTTCCCTGCAATGGTCACATTGTATTGCTGCAGTGTATTCAGTTTTTCTGCCGGGGGGAATTATTATACAGGTAAAAATCTTGATTGGCCGGTAGGATACGGTTATATCATAATAAATACCCGGGGATCCTCAAATACAGCATTGACATTTAAAGATGGAACTCCTTTCAAGTGGAAATCGGTATATGGGAGTGTCACTTTTAATCAGTTCGGGAAGGGGATGCCGCTGGGGGGGATGAATGAGAAGGGATTGGTTGTAGAAGAATTATCTTATAGTCCTTCATCATTTCCCGAAGAAAAAGGTATCCCCGTTGTGAATGAGCTTCAATGGATCCAGTATCAGCTGGATAATTTCAAATCAGTTGAAGAGGTTGTTCTCAATATTTCAAAAATAGGGATAAAAAAATTATTGGCAGGTGTCCATTATTTTATTTCCGACCACGAAGGTAATTGTGCTGTTGTTGAGTTTATCAATAATAAAGTTGAAATATATTCCGGCAAAAATCTCCCGGTGAGGGCATTAACTAATAACAGATATAAGAATTCTCTGAAATATCTGAAACTGCATTCTGGGTTTGGTGCTTCCATGGTGGTTAGAAAGGAGAGCGGTTCCCCCGAACGGTTTGTCAGGGCATCCCTTCATTTAAAGTCCATGAATAGATTGAAATCGGAGAAACCATGGAAATCCGCTTTCAGGATTCTGGATGATCTTTCACAAAATGATACTCAATGGAGTATTGTATATGATCCTGTATCTTTATCTGTAAAAATCAAAACGGGGAGATCGGGAAATATTAAATATGTCAAAATAAAGAACTTAGCTTTTGAGGGTTTAAAAGGAACCCGTTTTTTTGATATAGATAAAGAGATTTCAGGGACACTTCAGAACAGGGATTTTACTCATCTCGGAATTAATCATAATAATAAGCTGGTTAGGAAAGTTATAAGAGAATTATCAGATTGTGGTGAGCTTGGTAAAGCGGATTCTGAAAAATATATAACTATATTTTGTGATCATTTTTTGAACTTAAATTAATAAAAACTTTTAGTTTGTTTGGGTATCCTTGAACAATTTTTTCATAATTTTGATTTTTGAGCAGTATTTTCTTTTGTGAATTTCAAGGCTGCTTCTGGTTTTCCTGTTTTGTTCCATCCACTTCATCGGTCATCCCCGTTTTTTTACACTTTTTCCCTTATACAGTTATTTCCTACACGATTGGTAATCTTTTTGCCACTTTATTTCAGATAAAAAAGGAGGCAAATATGCTGAAAAACAAATGTGTTTTAATTTTTCTTGCGGTGATGCTTATCGCAGGATTCACTTCGCTGACTGCTCAGGAGCAGGGTGGTGAGGTAGTTGGTACAGTATTCCTTCCTGACGGCACTTCCATCCCGGGAGTGGCGGTTGAGGCCACAAGCCCCAAGCTTGTGGGAAAACGGGTAGCAGTAACAAATGAGACCGGTAGGTACAGGTTCCCGATGCTGCCTTCAGGAAAATACACGATCGAATTCAAACTGGAAGGGTTCAAATCCAAGGTTAATAAGAATGTGTTGGTTATCCTTGGTAAAACCATCAAGATTGATGCGATCATGGAAACCGGTGATCTGAAAACTGAGATCGTTATAGTCGGGAATACACCCACCATCGATGTCAGAAAAAGTTCATCGGCTGCGAATATCACCAAAGATATTATCTCTAAACTCCCCAAAGGGAGGAACTTCCTCAGTGTGATCACCAAAGGTTCCGGTGTCAATTATGAGAAGAATTTTGATAATGATGCAAACGGTGCTGATAAGTTTGATGATGGCACAAGAAGCAACAGCGGGATCTCGTTTGACGGTGCCAGTTCTTCAGAGAATACGTTCTTTGTTGACGGTGTGGACACAACCACTCTCTTTACCGGTGATTCCGGCGCCAGGGTGAATGTTGACTTCATTGAAGAAGTTCAGGTGAAATCGGCTGGGTACGCTGCAGAATTCGGTGGCTCCATGGGTGGTGTCATCAGTGTTATTACCAAGAGCGGAGGTAATGAATTCCACGGGAGTCTGAATCTGGATTATTCAGGGGATAAGCTGGACGGCGGTTGGGGAAAGACTCTTCGTCGTAACCCCTTTGATGATAGTATTGCTGAATATGTAAATTATAAAGAAGATCAATGGAACGAGTTCCAGCCCGGTTTTTCGCTTGGCGGATATATTGTTAAAGAAAAATTGTGGTTCTTCGGCGCGTTCCAGCCCAGGTTCACAACCAGGACCCGTCCGGCTTCACACATTGAAGGGGAAGGTTTTTCAGGTGATTATACCCAGAAAAGGACCACATTGGCAGGATCACTCAAACTGACTGGTCAGATCGCAAACAATCTCAGATTGTCAATCAGCGGTTCCCTTGATAACTATAAATACGAAGGGGATCTCCCGGCATTGAATGGTTCAACTAATGCAGAGAAGGAATATGATATCTATGGTTTTAAATATCCTGCAGCCACCATTGGCGGTTCTCTGGATTACACACTGGGAAATAACCTGCTGATCTCAGCTTCAGGGGGATTTTACAGGACCAATAGGGTCCAGGCGATTGCCCCGGACGGCCCCCGTTACTACCACCTGCTTACGAATGCTGATGTTCCCGGAGCGACTGATATAGTTCCCGGGGGATGGGCAAACTATACTTATGAAGATGGAAATGCAACTCTGAAGGATATCAATACCAAGCTGACAGGATCGATGAACTTCACTTATTATGCTGATATGCTGGGTGGTGAACATGTGCTTAAAGCCGGCGTTCAGTATATCCGAGTAGGCGTCGATAAATCTGATGCTTACCCCTATGATTATTACCGCTTTTATTGGGGAGAGGATTATCATGGGACTCAGGGAACTATTCCGACAACACTTGGATATGTAGAGGTCAGAGACCCGTTTGGCAGTATTGCTGAAGTGAACAGCAACAGATGGGCCATCTACCTTCAGGATTCATGGACGATCGGAAACAGATTCACTCTGAATGTGGGATTAAGAGCTGAAAAAGAAGATATTCCCGCCTTTGCTCCCGGATATGATCCTCCCGTTCAATTCGCATTTGGTGATAAACTTGCACCAAGGCTCGGATTTGCATGGGATATTCTCGGTGATTCATCTCTGAAAGCATTCGGAAGCTTCGGGATCTATTATGATGTAATGAAATTGTCAATGGCTGAAGGATCATACGGAGGATTCAAATGGCTCTCAAGTTATTACGATCTGGTAAATCCCGACTGGCAGGCATTAACGGAACAAGATCATCCGGTTGTCGACGGTTTCGGTGGAGGAGATTATTTTGAAACAAGAAACTGGAGAGAGGTCTCATTTGAAGAAACTCAGCCTGATATGAAACCTTACCAGAAGAATGAGTTCTCTTTCGGATTGGAAAAGAAAATGAGTGAGGATCTGTCGATAAGTGCCAAATTTCTCCACAATTATATTGTAAATGCCATAGAAGATATAGGCATTCTGTTTGAAGATGGGAATGAACACTATTTTAATGGAAACCCCGGATCTGATTGGATACGTGACATATATAATGAGAAAATAGCCATAGGTGTTCTTCCGGCTGGAGTAAAACCTTCAGACCCTGTTAGGAAATATACATCTTTTACTGTTAATATTGACAAGAGATTCTCAAACAAATGGATGGGTGGTATTTCTTATACCATGTCATGGCTCTATGGTAATTTTGCAGGTCTGGCAAGTTCGGATGAAATTGGGAGACAGGATCCAGGTGTTGAAAGATACTATGATTCCTGGTTTCTCACATTTACCCAGGATGGGGAAGAAGAGCTCGGTTATCTGATGACCGACAGAAGACATCAGATGAAGTTTTACGGCGCCTATTCATTTGACTTTGGCCTGACACTTGGTGTGAATGGTTTTGTGATGAGCGGAACGCCGGTTCAGAAAGAGGTCTACATGAATGATATGCAGGGATGGTATCCGGAAGGGAGAGGTTCTCTGGGAAGGACCCCGATGTTGTGGCAGCTTGATGTTTATGCAGAGCAAATTGTTAAGCTTAGCGACAAATATTCTTTGGCGATCAGTTTAAATGTTACTAATATAACAAATAACCAGATAGCTCAGCGTCTCTCCGGACTATATAATCTTACTTCATTTCGTGTAGAAGATATAGATATACTGAACGGTTTTAACGCGACTGATGCGGCTAATGCAAGCGGAGTAACACTTGATCCGAGATATAAAATGGAAACTGATTTCCAGTCAACAATTGCAGCTCGGATCGGTATCAAGTTAATGTTCTAAGGAACACACTTCCTATAATAGGGCCCCCCGGGTTCCGGGGGGCTTTTTTTTATAAAACTATTTTTTGTACTTTTTTAGCATTATTTTTGCCTGGCGTTTGAAGAATGTGAATATTGAATCTCTCTTGCCAAGATTCTTGATTTCTTTTATATCGGATGTCAGTATCTTCTTAATGGAACCGAGCGGCTTTTTCGGATCAAAACTTCCTTTCACCATAAAAAAGTAGGACCCCCCTTTTTTATCTTCTCCGTCAAGGGGAAGCGGATCGGATCCGGCGATAACCGGTATCCCCAGTTTATCTCCTTTTCTGTAAATAAGAGGTCTCACCCACAGTGAAGGTCTGGCGCTGTTATCACCGATCACCAGGTGGGGGTATTCCAGGGTCTTCAGGATGTTCTTCACCACTTTGCCTCTACCGAACAGCCATTTTCCGACCCCCCATGCCAGAATAGCTATCTGCCCGTTATCAACGATCCGTTCAAGCACCTCCCTTGCTGGGAGGCCGTCCTTTATTTTGGGTCCGTTTCCGACTGATAATATTTCTATATTCTCCTCAGTGATGATCTGCCGTCCCCTGATGATATAAAAAAGATCCGTTCCATTCTGTTTCAGGAGGATCGAGCATTTTTCTCCTGTTTTTTCAGTGTGAATGTCACGGTTTTTAAGCGTGAGAGAATTGTCCTCCAACCGGGTGAAAAAATCGTTTTCTTTCGCTTCGGTAAGAAATATCATCCTGACTGACTGTTCGAATCCATTTTCATCCAGTTTACCGAATTTTTTGAAGTTTCTATATATTGACTCAATAAAAGAGTCGGGATCGAAGTTGTCGTAAAGATGAACATGGCTGTCTATTAAAATATTCTTTTTATTATTATTCGGCATCAGAGGAGCCCCTCCTTTTTATACCATTCTGCTGTTCTTTTTAATCCTTCCTCGAGAGCGATCTCAGGGGAGTATCCGAGATCTTTTTTTGCTTTTGAAATATCAAAAGCTCTGTCCTTTGTAAAAAAATCGAGCCGCCGCCTGAACAAGGGGGGTTCGATCCTTAAGGGTCTGCAGATCATCTCACACATCCAGGATGCAATGTAGACCGGGATCAGCGGGATCTTTTGGCCTGATACTTTTTTGTCTAATACATTTCCTATTTTGTTGACCAGTTCATCTAGAGGGAGATATTCATTGCCACCCAATGTGTATATCTCTCCATTGATATTTTTTTTCTCACCGGCAAGGATGATCCCGGCAACCAGATCTTCAACAAATGTAAGGTGGTAAAGGGCTTTGCCCTTCCCGATCATTTTGAAGTTTCCCCGATAGATATGCCTGAACAATTTCAGGAATCTTGTGTCACCCGGGCCGTAGATACCGACAGGCCTGACAACAACTCCCTGAATTTTCCCTTTCTTAAAATATTCAAGAGCTATCTTCTCTCCCTCAAGTTTTGACTCCTGATAATGGTCACCGGGAGAGTAGGGGGCATCTTCTTTTGCCGGTGGGTCTTTAATCTCCCCCTGAACGCCGACCGTACTGCAATGTACAAATCTTTTCACCCCGCTGTTTACAGCCTCATCCAGTAATGCTTTTGTCCCCTCCGCATTGACCTTTGTAAATAGATCTTTTGAGACCCCCTCTACCCTGTAGAGGGCGGCTATGTGAAAAAAAGTATCAAACCCCTTCAGTTTCCCTTTAAATGAGTCGGGATCGGCGAGGTCTCCGGTTATTTTTTTTACTCCGAGTTGCTCAAGTTCTATAATTTCTTTGCCCTCTCTGACCAGGGCGGTTACATCATATTTTTTTTCTGCAAGAGCTTTACACAAATAACTTCCCGTAAAACCGGTAGCGCCTGTCACAAATACTTTTTTCATTTACCATGCTCCGAGTTCAGAAGAGTTTCTGTATCTTTCACTTCACCTTCCCACCACTCCTTACTTCCTTTAAAAAGTGGTTCCAGTTTTTCTAAGGAGCCCATCGCTCTCTCCGGATTCTCACCCAGACTGGTTCTCCTTAACACCAGATCGGAAAGGTGAATTACAGATTCTTCATCAACTATTTTCTTCAGCAATTCCAGATCCTTTTTATCAACAGCCTGATCATACCCGAAAGTAAGCTGAGGGACATCTCCGGTATTACCGAAGATCCCGCTATATTTTTTCGGGGAGTTCCCCGGAAATATTTTATTTATCGTTTTCTCTGCCACCAGTCTCGAGGTGGTGAATTTTACTCCTGAAATACTGAACAACCCCTCAGGGCCCCCATTAGCAGAATGATCGATTGTAACCGGCCTTTTGGAAAGTTTCCCCGAATCTGTTGCGGGGAGGATGCCGGCATAAATTTTAAGAATATCTTTTCTGTTCAGATTGATCCCGGGGATCGCAGAGTTCATTTCGCTTATAAAATTATCAATTTCTTTCTCTGGGACTTTAACATCATCTTTTATGTCACCGACGACTATCTCTCCTGTTCCTACAAGGAGTCTGTTCTTCCACGGGTGAAGGAAATAGGTGTGTCCCCTTCCCCTGTTCGGGGTTAATCCCAATGCAGATCCTGAAAGTGCTTCTCTATCAAATAAAATATTCCATAACATCAGGTTCTTTCTGAATAGTTCCGGCTTATCTTTATCAAATTTCTTGGAAATCTCCCTGCTCCACGGGCCTCCTGAATTTATCACAATGTCTGCTGAAAATGAGACTGTTTTTCCACTCTCTGAATCAACACATTTCACACCTTTCACTTTATTGTTTTCAGATATAAGTTCTTTAACTTTGATATAGTTCAGCGCGACAGATCCCATATCCACACATTTACGTAGAATTGTCATATTCAGTCTCTGGAATTCCTCAATATTTGCATCATACCAGAGTGCACTTCCTTTAAGCCCTCTGGTGTCAACATCTTTAAAAAGTAGTTCGGTTTTTTTTGCTGATAGGACTTTCCCCCCCGGCAGTTTTTTTGAGTCCTGAATTCCTCTGTTTCTTGTGAATGAGAACATGTCATTAAGCATTAGAGCACCTCTCATTACACTATTCCTCTTAAGGCCATTCCCGTAGAGCGGCATTACACATGACATTGGATTTACATATTGAGGGAAATTTTTTATGAACCATTTCCTTTCACTCACTGATTCTTTAAATCGTGGAAGGTCCAGTGACTGCAGATATCTCAGCCCGCCGTGTACTGTTTTGAGATGATTGAGGGTTGTTGCTCCTCCGAAGTCACTCTTCTCAAGGAGAAGTGTTTTGATATTTCTTCTTGATGCCTCTAAAAGCAGCATGATACCGTATATTCCCCCTCCGGTAATAATAAGTTCGAATTTTTCTTTTTCAGCTTTATCAATATCTCTGATGATCTTTCCCATTGAAGTTCTCCTATATGAGGATCTACCTGTTCTTCACAAACTGAGCTGGGACTCCGAGTGAAACTGTGTACGGTTTAATCCTTTTATGTACAAGTGTGGCGGCTCCTATCACAGCGCCGGTTCCTATTTTAACTCCGTCTAAAATTGTTGAAGATGCGCCGATCCATACATCATCCTCGATGATTATTCCCCCTTTTGAAACAGAGGGTTGTTTCCAGATAGGGATGTCCTTCCGGTCGAATGTGTGATTCCCGCCGGCTATCATATATAACTTACCTGATGTGAAAACATATTTTCCGATACTTACCGAACTCTCTGAAATAATGATATTGTCCGGACCGATATTTGAATAATCTCCGATCTCAATATCTCCGCCCTTGCAGGATATGACAGAATTTCTTCCGACGAGTACGTTGTTACCGATCTTTATGCCCGAATTCCCTTTCCCTTTTGCATCAATTACTGAGTTATCATCGAAAATGACATTATCACCGATGGTTATTTTTTTCGGATGACGTATAGTCATATTCTTTCCGAATACAACACCTTTGCCTACCTTCCTGAATAATTTTTTAAAAAAGAATTTCCTCAGCACAAATCCTGTTGCGCTGGGCATCGATGTGAAAAGAGATATGATGGTCTCATATTTAAGGAAATAAAAAAAAGATACATCTCCGGTGAACATCTCTTTATATTTGGTAAAGGAACCTTTCTTGTCATCCAGAAGATCTTTCTGCCCGCCTATAAATCCTGTGTTATTCTCTTCCATTGAACCGATTTTATACCAATTCCCGCACTAATTCAATATTGTTAGATTTACTTGCAAATATTAGAATTTCTTTGACTGAAGTTCTTTAATGAAAATTATTACTTTCAGGAAACTCCGTGAATATTGCATTAATTGCAATTTTTTCAATTGTTGTTACCGGACTCTTGCTCAGGAGATCTGAGTTTCAGCATCTCAATCCTTAGATTGAGATTTTCTATTATTTTAAAGAGAAACTTTATCCGCTCCTTTTTTAAATTGCTGAAAATCAATATGACATTCTTCATCTTTGTAATAATTTCATCTATTTTTGATTTAAGGCGTTTTATTCTTCCTGCCCGGATCTTATCTATTCTCTCTTTTGAAATCTTGAGATTATTAATGTTATTTATACGCTGAATACTATTATCCAGCATTTCTAAATAATATATACCTGCCAATGAGAAATTTTGCAGAGCATTTTTTATATCTTTCTTCTGAATGTCCAAAAAACCCAGGTAATAATAGGGACGTGGATACTGTTTATTTAGAGAGATCGATTTTTTGAATGATCGCACAGCGCTTTCATATCTTTTTGTTTCATAATAGAACATGCCTGCCAATGTATGCAGTTCCACCGAATCGGGAATAAATGATTCAGATTTCTTCAGGTCGGGTTCTACCTTGGAATTTTCATTCAATAAAAAATTGTTGAACGCTCTGTAATAATAAACCTCACCTTTATACCACAGATCATTTTCAAGCATAATATTAAGGACTTTAATAGAATCCTCATATTTTCCCAATTGGGAAAGGCAGACAGCTTCTCCGAATAGAGGTTTATAGTACAGGGGTGTCACGGATGTTGCTCTCCTGTAATATTCAAGGGCCTTCTCATAGAGTTCAAAATAGTTGTAGATGTTCCCCAGGCCGGTGAGAGCAACGGAAACCGTATTGTCATATTCAAGGACCTTTGAATAGAGTTCTTCCGCTTTTTTAAAATTACCCGTACTGAAAAACCGGTCTGCTTTGGTCATCAACAATTCAATGAAATCGGGGTACTCTTTTATTCCTTTGTCGATCTCAATGAACTTATCACGAAGAAAATATTTTAAATTTGAATCGGGGAATATCAAAATCATTTTTTCAACTTCTTTTCTATAGAGCTGAAGTTCCATCTTCCGTCTTTGATGTAAAATCAGAAAGAAGTATTTATAATCTTCATTTATATCCGACCTGAGAAGCGCAAGGTCTTTCTCTGAAACCGGATAAGGCTCATCAGGAAAAAGCCACATCCGGGTTATCTTATAAAAAAGGTCATTGATGTTTGACCTGCCTTTTAATCCCGTGATCATATCTTCGGCCTTTTTAAGATAAGGAATTCCGGATACAAAAAAGAATCTGGATCTTATTGCCTTATGAAGCAATGAAAAAAACATTTTCTCTCTGACCGATACCGAATCCCCGATCTTAAGTAGATCTTCATAGATCCTGATAGCGTTAGTCCAACCGATCCAATGCATTTTATTAAACTCATTATCACCTTTCAGATTCAACTCTCTGAATCTGTTTTCCCTGATCCTCTCCTGCTCTGTATCAATTTTATTCCGGGGAGAAATCGAGCATCCGGTTAAGATTAAAAGTAAGACTGACAAAAAAATTATAAAATATTTTTTACCCATCTGACCTCCATTTTTCTAAAAGTGATACCCGTACCAATTAATAATGTAAAACGTTTAAAAATGCAAAAGTATAAAGAGAAAAATGAATCATGTATAATTATTCCATGAATGCAGGAATTAAATCCATCGGTGATGTTGAAAAACTGATCAGGGAATCTCCTGCCGTTCTCTTATATATTTCCAAAGAAGGGTGTAATGTCTGCCGTGAACTTAAGCCTAAAATAGTCAAACTGCTTGACAGTAACTTTCCGAAAATCAAGTTTCAGTATATTGATATTGATTTGCTAAAAGAGGCTGCGGGAAAATATTCGGTTTTTGCAGTTCCTGCCATCCTTGTCTTCTTTGAAGGGAAGGAATTTTTCAGAGAGGGGCGTAATCTCGGAATAGAACAACTACGTGAAAAGATCGAGAGGCCTTATTTGATGCTTTTTTAATTATTTTATGAGCTATTTGTGTAACTTTTTTCCATACGCAAAGTTTATTTGAACAGGATGAAAATTTGAATAGAACAGAGGACAGCATCATAATGGAAATGGTTAAAGAAGGCGATACCGGAAAACTGGCTATCCTGTTCGAAAGATATCATGTCAGGCTGTTCAATTTCTTTTTAAGACTTTCAGGAGGTCAGAGAGACCAGAGTGAGGATCTTGTCCAGGAAGTTTTTATCAGAATATTAAAATATAGAACCACTTATGATGATAGGAATCGGTTTGTTGTATGGCTTTACAGGATAAGCCGAAATGTCTTCAATGATCATTTGAAGAAGAGAAAACCTGAGTATGAGAATAATGAATTGATAGAGAGGAGTCCCAGTTCAGTTTTGACCCCGGGAGAAATGCTTGAAAAAGAACAATTGGAAAACAAGTTAAATGAAGCACTCTGGAAACTTCCCGTTGATAAAAGGGAGATCCTTATCATGAGCAAATTTGAGAAACTTAAATGCAGTGAAATAGCTGATATCTTAAATTGCAGGACGGGTGCAGTGAAAGTGAGGATTTTCCGTTCCTTAAAAGAACTGGAAAAAAAGTATATTGAATTGATCGGAGGTGAGCTTTTATGAAATGTGAAGATGTGAAAAAACTTTTTCCGGACTATCTGATGATGGAGACTGACAGCGAATTGGCCGTGAAGATCGAGGAGCATATTTCCGAATGTGAGAAATGCAGAGAAGAGCTTGAAACATCGGGAGCGATATGGACAAAACTTGAAGTTCTCCCTCTTGAGTTTCCCGGGGAGAATCTGAAAAAGAGTTTTTATAAAATGCTCGATTCAGAAATAGAGAAGGAGAAGGAGATAATTGAGAAGAAGGGATTCATGAGTGAAATTCTGGGCTTTATATTTTTTCAAAAAAGGCTGCTCTCACCTGCTGCATTAATGTTGCTTGTACTATCCGGATTTCTGTTGGGTGTATTTATCTCTTCAGGCAGAGGAGTGGGCATATCTGGTGATAGTGTCATACCTGAAGGGAATAAAATTGTTCATATTATGACCAGTGATCAGGCGGGAATTATAAATATTCTGAATGCGTATGAAGATCTGAGATCGGGAACCGAAAAAAATCCCAGAACTCTACATAAGAAAAAAGATCCGGCGGACATGAATATTTTTGAGTTTTTTGCAGAGGCAGCTTTTAATTTCACTGAATATTTTGGAAAGGTTATAACTTTGTGAAAATTTTGAGTAGAAATAAAATATAAGGAGAAAAAAATGAAAAAGATAATTCTAACACTTCTATTAATAATACTGTTCACAGTATTTTCAACTGCAGATATATATGTGAAGAGAGTAAAGGAGACGGAAGCTTATGAAATGATGGGGCAGAAAAAACCGGGTACTGCAGAGATCGAAGAGATCTGGATGACAAAAGACAAATTCGCTTCTGACGGGAAAGTTCTGAAGTTGATAATTGATTATAAAAAAAAGAATATAAAGATCCTGGTAAAACCGAAAAAAGTTTATTTCGAGATACCGATGAATTTTACAGCCGAAACCATAGAAAAACATTTCCCTCCAAAGGTAGTACAGATATTGAAATCAATAAAATTAAAAAATGTCAAAACCGGATTGGATATGAAGAAAGTAAAGATCGGTAATTGGGATTGTTTTAAAACAGTAATAGAAATGGAAATTGTCATACCCGCTCTTAACTTGATACCGAAAATGAAGATCGTCACCTGGATGACAAAAAATGCCCCATTTAACTATCTTGAATATAAAAGGGGGATGAGTGATTTTTTTGAAGGGTTTTTCACGGAATTTATAAAACCTGATGAAAAAACTTCCGCTCAATTCAAAAAACTTGAGAATATTGATGGATTTGAAGTGGGGACTGATGTTGAAGTCACTTTTTTTGGTTCGACAATGAAGAGTACAATGAGAGCAATTGATGTAAAGAACAGAAAAGCTCCTGATGGGGTTTATTCAATTCCTGAAGGATATAAAAAGATGGATATTTTTACTGCGCTTGGGGCTATCAGAAATTTACCTTAAAGTTAGAAAATATTAACGGCTGCAGGATGAGGACCTGTTCCCTGTCCTGCAGCCCGGCATTCTCCCTGGTTGTCATTCCTGTTTTAACTTTCCCTGATTGACTTTTAAGGCATCTGACCTTATAATTTTTCCGCTGTTAAAAACACACGGGGGATCCAATGAAGAGATCATTTTTGATGCTTATTCTGTTTGTATTTATATTATCTGAACTTGTATCCCCTGCAGTCCCGGCCACCAAGATCAAAGAGCGTATTGAGAAAATCGGTACACTCAAATTTAAAACTGATATTGACATGCAATATTTACCGGGAAATGACTTCAAAGGATATATCCGGAGCTATTTTGAAAAAGCATATCCTCCGGATATGGCGAAAAAAGAGGTTAAATTTTTATCCCTGATCGGATTTCTGAAATCTGACTTACAGCTGAATGATATCAGGAGAAGGTTAATCGAGAATAATGCCGGAGGGATGTATGATGAGCAGACCGGAAAGTTAATGATAATAAATGATCATATGGATTCAGATCCTGTATATGAGCTGATACTTGTCCATGAACTTCGTCATGCCCTTCAGGACCAGTATTTTAATATTTCAAAACTTTTTGGTGACCTGTCAGATTTTGACGACAGGAAGATCGCGGTAACGGCTGCTCTTGAGGGCGATGCAATGCTTTTGATGACCCAATATGCTGATAAACACACTCCATTCCCCGTGTCACCGGAGTTGAGCCTTTCAGGATATAATTCTGATGCTCTTCTCTCTTTCTCTCCGGTAAAATTTTCACACAATCTCGATAATATTCCTACGGTTATTAAATATCATCTTTCAATGCCGTATATCCACGGGTTGAAATTCACTTTTTCTGTTTTTAAGAAGGGGAAGTGGAAAGCTGTGAACAAAATACTCTCTGATCCTCCTGTCTCCACTGAGCAGATACTTCACCCTGAAAAGTATATTAAAAGGGAGCTTCCTCTTGAATCGAAACCCGGTTACACGCCTGCCGGTTATAACCTGTATCATTCAGGAACCATAGGTGAATATATGCTGAACTTACTGCTTATGAAAAAGAATATGTATAAAAATGTTGCTTCAGGTTGGGGAGGAGATACTTTTAACCTTTTTTATAAGGGAGAGTCATATGTCCTGGTGTGGAAGTCTGTCTGGGATAAAGAGGAGTATTGTGAACGTTTTTTTACTGACTTCAGAAATTTTACAGAGAGTGAATTTGGAATCAGTTACAGGAAAGGCAATGTGAAAGGGAACCCTTTTGTTGCCGGAAGAAATGATGGGCAATACCTTTTTATGAGAAGATTAGGGGAAAAAATGATCTTTTTTAAAACAAACAATAGAGAAGCGATGAATAATTTTATAAATGGAGGATACTATGATTAGTGCCACACAGATCAGAAAAGGGATGATAATCAGGATTGACGAAAAATTGTTCCGGGTTGAAGATATGAAACATGTTACCCCCGGAAAAGGTAATGCCATCGTTCAGACAAAGATCAGGGATCTTAATGACATGTCGATCAGGGATTTCAGGTTCAGGTCAGTTGAGAAAGTTGACCGTGTTGTTCTCGAACAGAAAGAATTGTCATATTCATATAAGGATGGCGATCAATACTACTTTATGGATAATGAAACATATGACCAGATAGGTCTTTCATCCGATTTCATTGGAGATGTAGTTGTATATCTTGTTGAAGGGGAGATATATGCTCTTGAATCGTTCCAGGGAAAGCCCATGAACATTGCTCCTCCGATGACAATGGAGTTTGAAGTAGTGGAATGTGAACAGTCGATGAAAGGTGCAACTGTCCAGTCTTCCTACAAACCTGCAAAACTCAGTAATGATCTTGAGATCACAGTTCCACCTTTTGTAGAAACAGGAAATATCATTAAAGTTGATACCAGGGACGGAACATATATTGAAAGGGTGAGCAAATAAATATGATATATCTTGACCACGCTGCTTCCACTTCAATGTGGGAAGAAGCACTGGAAGTTCTTATCAGTTCCAGCCGGGAGGATTATTCAAATCCCAGTTCTTCCCATAAGCTGGGCAGGGGAATATTGAGAAAGATCGAGGATTCAAGAAAATTCATGCTTGATTTTCTTGAAGCGGGACTATTGTACGACCTTTTCTTCACCTCTTCAGCAACAGAATCCAATAATACTGTTATCAAAGGATTGGACCTTAACAAAAATGATCGTGTATTTGTGTCCGAGGGCAGATCATCCGAGTCTTTTGAAGCCGACTGAGTTTTTGATAAATTCGGGTGTGGAATTAAAATTTATCCCGATGAGAGAGGATGGCGGTATCCGGCATGATGAACTTCTGCAGCAAATAGATAACAGAACAAAGCTGATTATTCTCTCTTTTGTCAACAACCAATCCGGTACTATTAACGACGTGAACTCCATCGCTTCTGAAGTGAAGAAAATATGTGATAATGTTCATATTCATGTTGATGGTGTTCAGGGGTTCTGTAAGATACCTATTTCTCTTTCCACCGGTGTTGTTGATTCTTTTTCCGTCTCATCTCATAAGATCGGTGGCCCGAAAGGTTGTGCGGCATTATATCTCAGGAAAGGGAAAAAAGTAGTGCCTCTCTTATCAGGAGGAGGGCAGGAAGGCGGAATGAGATCATCAACAAGGCCAGCCCCATTGATACTGGCTTTTGCTGAAGCAGTTAAATATCTTTCAGACAGGTACAGGAAAGATTTTGATAAGGTTTCCCGGCTGAACAATAAAGTAAAAAAGACCCTGAAAAATTCAATACCGGGAATTTCTTTCCCTTTCACTGGAGATGAGGTAAGCCCTTACATCCTTAATATTATCATTCCCGGAATATCAAGTGATATAATTGTGCGTCACCTTGAAGAGAAGGATATTTACATCTCTACGACATCTGCCTGTTCATCGGGAGATAAAGGTGAGAATGCGGTATTCAGAGCTCTCGGTATCAAGAAAGGATTTCATAACAATGTATACCGGGTGTCGTTCTCGGTAAAGACCGATGAGTCAGAGGTTGATATTTTCTGTAAAGAGATCGGTCTAATATACAATGATCTCTCTTCCATTTTGTGAATGCTGAAATGTACAATACAATAATTATCAGTATTGATGAATTATGGCTGAAAGGGAAGAACAGGCCGTTCTATTTTAAAACATTAAAAAAAAATATAAAGGTGCTTCTTAAAGCGATAGAGCAGAACTCCACCTCCGTATCGATAGAGAACCACAGGTTCATTGTTAATTCCGAGAAACCTTTTAGTGAAGAAGATATAAAAGCTGTAAGCAATATACCGGGAACCAATTCGATCATTCCAGCGTTCCGTATCGGAAAAGGTTTTGATAAGATTTTTCCGGCGGTAGTAGATGAAATAGAAAGAAATGGAGTCTCGGAAATAAAGACATTCAGGATCTATACAAAACGGGTTGACAAACTTTTCCCCATGAAAAGTATGGATATCTCAAAGGAAATCGGTACGATGGTGATCGAAAAATTCCCGGTCTTGAAAGCAAAAATGGTAAATCCGGATCTCCAGGTTGAGATCAGGATATTAAGAGATTTTATTTATATATCATCCAGAAAGATTATTGCCCCCGGCGGACTTCCCGTAGGAACTAACGGTCATCTTATAACAATGCTGTCAGGCGGTATAGACTCACCGGTAGCAAGTTACCTGATGTCAAAGAGGGGGTGTAAACAGACCTTTATGTTTTTCTATGCTTATCCAATGGTAGGTGCGGAGGTGATGGACAAGATCGAGAAACTGATCTCTATTCTTGGGAAATATCAACCCGGATGCAGACTGCATATAATTAAATTCGGAGATTTCCAGAAGAAACTTGTTAAACTGTGCAAAAATGAATACAGAACGGTTCTTTTCAGAAAATATATGATGGAGTGTGGTTCTATCCTTGCAAAGAAAATAAATGCACAGGCACTCCTGACCGGTGACAGCCTGGGGCAGGTCTCCAGTCAGACTATAACAAACATTTCGGAAATAGACCATTTTACAGACATGACTATTTTCAGACCGCTGGTCGGTCTGAACAAGATCGAGATCATTGCAACAGCGAAAAAGATAGGGACTTTCAATATATCGGTAATTCCTTATGATGATGCCTGCTCCATGCTGGCCCCCCGTCACCCGGTACTCAGATCCGAAAGGAGTTATCTGGAAAGATTCATCAGTGAGAATGATTTCAGAGAAGAATTGGAACAACTTGTGAAGGATTCCGAAATAATTGAGATCGATCCCGCCGGCAGATTAACCCGTTCAGAACCGGTTTAAATTTGTCCCCGTTTGTTTTTTCCCCTGAATATGGTATTTTTTATATTTAATGAGAGGATGACGATGAAACGAAGAACCTTTATTCGCAATACAGGTATACTGGTTTTTGCTGGGGTTTCCGGATTACATGGGCAATCAAATCCCCCATTCTTGGAAATAAGAGCTGATGGAACCCCGGGAAATATCGGATTCATCCACGGTCGGGCCGCGGCCGAACAAATCCGATACAACCTCCAGTTTTACCGCAGGTGGCTTTCCCTTTCGGAAAAGGTTCCGGCAGGATATATTGATAAACTTGCCTCCCGTTTTCAATCACCGTTGGAAAAATATTTCCCCCATTTTATTGAGGAGATGGACGGGATTGCCTGTGGTGCCGGGCTGAGCCTTAATGATATCCTTCTGATCAATGCACGGACCGATATGATGGCGCTGGTGGACCGGGAGCATCTACGCAAAAAGATCCCCGGTTGTACATCCCTTGCATTTGTGGATTCCCGGCAGGATCTGTCCACCGTTATTCTCGGACAGAACTGGGATTGGGATACTTCCATGAAAGATTCACCGGTTTTATTGAGAATTAATCCCAAGGGCAGGCCCAGCTGTACGACACTGACCGAGGCGGGAATGCTGGCGAAGATCGGTATGAACTCCCACCGGCTGGGGGTGTGTCTGAATTTTCTGAGTCATGAGAGTGATGGTGACCCGGGAGATATTGGTATCCCGATCCATTGTCTTCTGCGGGCAGTATTGGAGAGTGCATCCATTGATGAAATCACAGCCATGCTTTCTTCTGTCCCCAGATGCGCTTCGGCAAATTTCCTGATTGCACGTCAGACTTCTCAGGGCGCCGTAGCGATGGATTTTGAGATCACTCCGCATAATTTTTCTGTCCTTTTTTCAAAAAACGGTAATTTAATTCATACAAACCATTTCCTTGATCCCGGTTTGGCCATGGGATGTACCAGCGGACGTGGCCTCTCTACCATGGGGAGGCTCTTAACGGCAGGAAAAATAGTTGCAAAGAATGAGACCATGGAAACGAGTAAATCAGATTTGATGAAAAAAGTATTGGTTTCCCGTTTGAACCTTCCATATCCCATCAGCAGAAAAGGAAATCCCGATCCCGACTCTACCACTTTAGCCGGGATTATCATGGACCTTTCGGGCAACCGAATATATATTACCGGAGGGCCTCCCCATGAGAACCCCTGGGTTTTTTTGCAGGGGGTGAAATAAAGGAACTGATCCCTTCAGATCCGTTTTAAGAGCAGCCCGAATAATTCCCTGCCGGCAACAACTCCTCCCAATCCCAGTAATACATGCGAAAAAACATTTAATACTCCAAGGAAGAATCTGTCCTCTCCGAATAAGACCATAGTATCGAGACTGAAAGTTGAAAAGGTTGTAAAAGATCCTAAGAGTCCCAGCATCAGGAACAATCTTATTTCCGGGTTCATGATCTTCTGGGTTTCAAAAAACCCTGTTAATAATCCTATAAGAACACATCCGATAATATTTACTGTTAAAGTACTGAAATAAAAGGGGAGGTGCCTGGTTATATTTCCGATATATGAGCCGAGGGCATATCTGAGGATCGCACCGAGGAATCCTCCGATACCTACATAAATAACATTGATCATGATGTCTCCTTTTAAATATTTCCAGGAGTCATCAGCACTTTGGCAGTTAAAGGTGAACTCCATCACCTGAGATATTTCAAGATTTCTATTTTACACAAATTTCTGTTGAAATCAAGTCAAAGGGGAAGAGTTGATATAGTTAAATTTTAATTTTATTAGGTGTTTCCTCAAATTTATGAGATAATATATAATATCAGTCGGATATAAAAATGAAAAAACAAATAATATTTTTACTTGCATTAATAATTTTAGGATCTTTTTCACTTTATCCATCACTTGAATTTAATATCGGGGCTTCCTCCTATTATATATGGAGAGGGTTTGATCTGAATTCTGAAAATGAGTTGATGATAATCCCTTATGCAAATCTTACATTGGGGGATTCCGGGTTATCTATTGAAGCAAGAGGCAATTATGCAATGGATGAAAAAGAATTGAGGGAGCTCGATTTTACCTTTACTTATGCTTTTAAACCCACGAGAAGGCTTCTGGTGAAAATCGGATATACTGAATACAAATTTTTTAATAGCCCGGTTCCCTATCTCAGATCGGACAGCCGGGAGGGATTTGTTTCACTGGGTCTACCATGGACATTTTTACGTCCTGAAGTTACAGCATATTATGATTTCGGAGCCGGAGACGGTCTATATATTAAATTCAGTGTCCAGCATATTATTAATTTGTTGAAATTTGTAAGGCTGGAACTTTATTCATCATTAGGTTACAATGCGGGGCAGTGGCTGCCGCAGGGGCTAAAACCGGATTCAGTGATTTTAATTTTACTACAATGCTTCCTGTTAAACTCGGAAGAATTTTTATAATTCCATTTACCAGTTATACTTCAGTGCTACTCGACTCAATAAGTAATTCAAAATATTTCTGGTATGGAATAACGTTCGGTTACTGACCTTCTTATCACATATTGTCAATTTTTTTCTGGAGTTTATTTTTTCCTATCCTGAAACCGAATTGTTTGGCGAAATCCTGTTGAGCTGTTAACAATTTCCTGTCAAGAGCTCCTTCCTCTTCCTGGATTATACGCTGCAGATCCTGCATCCTGCTTAGGTCCATTGCCGAAATTCCTGATTGTGATCTTGCAAGAATCTCTATCATCTCCTGGAATTCATTCTTACAGACAGATTCATAAAATTCAAACAAGTCCAATGCTGCATTAAAAAGTTCATTACCGCCTTCAAATTCTTCCAGGCTGGTTATTTCATTTGCAGACAGAGTAGTCTGCTGCTGAAGTTCCTCAAGCCGCCGCTGCATTAGATCGGTATTACCGGTTTTCATGCTTTGAGTTAATATAATAATCTTGTTTATTACCTTGCTTTGAATCTCGATTATTTTATCGTTATATCGGAGTGCACTTGAGGATTTTCCGCAGGAAGAGAAAATAAATATGGTAATTGCCAGAAAAATCAGAAGTTTTTTGTTCATTTTTACTCCATATTTCAGTGAACGGTTAATAAAAAACCAATTTAACTGAAAAGTATTATATTTCATAAGATTTTATTATAAAGAAAAAAAAATTGAAATATATTCTGAAAGTATATATGATAATGACTACATATGCTCATAACTGAATGATTATCAGTGACTGAATGGAGGAGAAAAAATGAAGAATGTGATAGCTGTGATACTCGGCGGCGGTCAGGGTACAAGGCTTTATCCATTAACAAGCATGAGGGCCAAACCGGCTGTTCCTATCGGAGGTAAGTTCAGGCTTATTGATATTCCCATTTCAAATTGTATCCACTCCGGTGTCAAGAAGATATTCATACTGACACAATTCAATACAATGTCACTGCATAAACATATTACAAATACATATAAGTTTGACGGTTTCTCGAAAGGATTTCTCCATATACTAGCAGCGCAGCAGACACTTGAAGATAAAACCTGGTACCAGGGGACAGCTGATGCGGTCAGGCAGAACCTCCGATTCCTGAAATCACAGAAAGGTGAATATGTTGTTATACTCTCCGGAGATCAATTGTACAGGATCAATGTAAGAGAATTTGTTGATTTTCATATAACGAAAAATGCGGATATTACAATTGCTTCAAAACCGATATCAAGGAAGGATGCTGAAGGTTTGGGATTACTGAAGATAAATAATGACCGGAAGATAGTGGATTTTGCCGAAAAACCGGACAGTCCTGATGTGATTGATAAACTTTTCAACCCCGAGGAGATAACGGGTGCATCAAAAGGGCTCAATTTCCTTGCATCAATGGGAATATACATATTCAACAAGGATCTCCTTATCAGCATTCTTGAAAAGGATCTCAGAGAAGATTTCGGTAAGGAGATCATCCCGGATGCTATCAGAGAAAGTTCGGTATATTCTTATATTTTTGATCATTACTGGGAAGATATTGGTACAATAAAATCATTCTTTGAAGCAAATCTCGACTTTGCCAGCCCTGTACCGAAATTCAATTTTTATGATGAGGACAAACCGATATTCACAAATGCCCGTTTTCTTCCGAGTTCCAAGATCTCAAAATCTGAAATATCCGATTCGCTTATATCTGAGGGTTCGATCATTGATGACAGCATTATTAAAAATTCAGTGGTCGGAGTCAGGGCAATTATAAGGAAGGGTGCCGTCCTTGAAAGGGTAATAATGATGGGTGCCGATTTTTATGCGGATCAGGGGAGTGACGGGGGCAAAGAAGTGGGTGTGGGTGAACGGTGCAGCCTGAAAAATGTGATCATAGATAAGAATGTCTATATTGGAAATGATGTGATTATAGATTACAAGGGGGAGAATAAGCCTGATTTAAGAGGTGTTTATGATGTTGACGGGATAATTGTACTGGAAAAAAATGCCGTTGTTCCCTCCGGTACAAAAATAATCTGATCGGGTGATTATTTCCCTGCTGGTAATTGATAATTATATAACTTAAAGAACTTGTTTAATTCATCTTCGGTTATTTCTCTCCAATGACCTGATGGAATTCCCCTTAAAGAAAAATTACCAATCTGAACTCTTCTCAATCTGTCTACCGGGTGGCCAGAGTATTTAAACATTTTTCTGATTATGTGTTTTTTACCTTCCACAATTGTAACCCTGACCCAGGAGTTCCCTGTCTGTGTTTTCTTGACAAAATCAACCCCGAGAAGCCGGACCTTTCTCTCATCGACAAAAACCCCTTTTTTTATAAGTTTTTCCTTGAGTACCGGGGTAACCACTCCCTTGATCTTTATAAGGTATACCTTCGGAATTTTATTTCTCGGGGATATAATAAAATTTGTCAGGTCTCCATCATTGGTCAGGAGTATCAACCCTTCCGAATTGTAATCAAGCCTGCCTACAGGATATACCCGTTCTTTTATCCTTTTTATAAAATCGGTTATAGTGGCTCGTCCCTGCGGATCCATTAAAGTTGAAATTACTCCAACGGGTTTGTTGAACAAAAAATAAACTTTTTTTTCAAGATTATTTGTAATCCTTTTTTTTCCGTATTTCACAATATCCTTCAAGGGGTCAATTAAAAAATTGGGATCATCAACTACCTCATTGTTGACCGTAAACTCCCCGGCGGCTATCATACTTCTTACCTCTCTTCTGCTTCCGAAACCGGAACCTTGAATAAATTTCTGTATTTTTAGTTTTTCCATTTTATTTTTTTATATTCAGTCTTTTCATCAGTTCAGAAAAAGTTGTTGCTTTCAGCTCTAATTCTTCCGATGCTTTTTTCTGGACCCAGTTGTTCCGTTCAAGTGCAGACAGAATTATCTCCTTTTTAAAGTTGTCAACAAGTTCATTAAAATTGCCCTTCTTCTGGAATGCTTTAACATTCAGGATCTCCTGGGGGAGAATATTTTTTGTTAGGGTTTTTCCTTCTGTAAGAAGAACACATCTCTGAGCTGTGTTTTCCAGTTCCCGAATATTTCCCGGCCAGTCATATTCCATAAGAATTTTATAGAATTTTTCATCAGGTTTGTTAATGTTCTTGTCATTTTCTTTGTTATATTTTTCGAGGAAATGTTCAAAGAGGATCTGTATATCCTCCTTTCTCTCCCTCAAAGGGGGAAGATCAATATTAATAATATTCAGCCTGTAGTAGAGATCTTTTCTGAACTCTCCGGATTCAACTTTTTCCCTGAGATCAACATTTGTAGCTGTGATAAGTCTGACATCGACTTTAATGACCTTATTACTTCCGAGGGGCTGAATCTCCTTCTCCTGTATTACCCGGAGGATCTTCTTCTGGGTCTCATCGTTCAGGTTTGCAATCTCATCGAGGAAAAGTGTTCCGGTATGCGCTTCCTCAAAGATCCCTTTCTTGTCTGAAACAGCTCCTGTGAATGTACCTTTCTTATATCCGAAAAGAATACTTTCAAAAAGGGTTTCCGGTATATTGCTTGAATTGAATGAGAAGAAAGGATTGTTCTTTCTGTTTGAATTCTGATAGAGAGCTTTTGCTATCATCTCTTTCCCGGTGCCGCTCTCTCCCGTAATGAGAATTGTGGATGAAGAGTTCGCAACACTTTCCACTACTGAGAGAGTTTTCTGAAGGGCTTTAC
This sequence comes from uncultured bacterium, assembly GCA_942492175.1. Classification (GTDB taxonomy): domain Bacteria; phylum Acidobacteriota; class Aminicenantia; order UBA2199; family UBA2199; genus UBA647. The sequence goes on along the minus strand of CALODR010000005.1, from coordinate 32,854 downwards.
TCTTACCTATTATATTATCGAATGAAAATCTTTTATTCAGGACTTTCTTCAGTTGGACATTTTCATTCTCTGTCTCCTGCTCTTTGATTATTCTGTCGATCTTGTGTTTTATCTCGAGGTTGTTGAATGGTTTCTGAAGATAGTCTATAGCTCCCATCTGAATAGCTTCGATGGCGGTTTCAATTGTTCCGAATGCTGTCAGAAATATTGCATTTATTTTAGGATCAACCTCCTTCAGATCTCCGAAAATTTCCAGACCTGATGTCCCCGGTATCATAAGGTCGATAATGGTTACATCCACGTTGGAAGAGTGATTTTCCATAGCCTGGGATCTGTTCTCGGATATGATTATCTTGTATTCCGATTTATCAAGAATTCTTTCAAAAATGTCATGTATAATGCTCTCATCATCAATGAGATGGACTGTTTTTCTACTCATATTTTTATACTCCTGAGAGGGCTCTGGAAAGGGAAGATTAGAGTGAAAGTTGAGCCCTTTCCTACTTCACTCTCTACAAAAATCTTACCGTAATGTTCCTCTACTATGTTGTAAATGATAGAGAGTCCCAACCCCGTACCTTCACCTTTCTCTTTTGTCGTGAAAAAGGGATCGAACAATTTGCTGAGGTGTTTCTCCTCTATCCCTGATCCGTTATCAATTATCCGTATAACAAAATGGTTGTCAATCTCCTCTCCCTCCACCTGGATCTTGCCTTTATCATGTTCAATGGAATCTGCAGCGTTAATAAGCAGGTTGATGAACAATTGCTGAAGCCTGGTTGAAAAACCGCATATTGTATTAGAAAAACTTATCTCTTTTACCAAGTCAATGTTCTTTTTTTTCAGCTTATATTCGATCAGCGAGAAACTTTCAGTGAGAAGTTTCCCCGGGTGAAGTTCGATCGGTTTCTCACCTTTCTGTCTTGAAAAATCGAGAAGAGTTCTGATGATCTTGTTTGCCCTCTCGATCTGCTCCTGCATCTTAGAGACGAGTGATATGTTCTCGGGATTGTCAGGATCGTTCAGTATTAGCTGACAATAAGATGAAATACCTGTGAGCGGGGTATTCACCTCGTGTGCGATTCCGGCAGAGAGCAACCCGATAGATGCCATTTTTTCTGAAGTGATAAGCTGATGCTGCATCAATATATTTTCGGTTACATCTTCAAAAACAAGAATTGTGCCTATGTTTTTCCCGATGTTATCTATAAGAGGGGATATATGGATGTTAAAGATCAATTTCATATCCCTGATCTCAACTTCAACATTAGGGAGGGTGCCGGCAGTGTTTTTATTAATATATATTTCTTTCCATAATTTATTCCCAAAAACTTTCAGGGCCTTTTTATTCACGACCCCTGATGCTGTCTTGTGGAACTTCTGTTCCATGAAATTATTCCAGGTTTTTATCAGGTTCAGTTTTGTCAAAACGACCAATCCCATGTTGATATTCTCAATTACGTTCTCATTGAACTCTTTAAGTATATTGATCTCGTTGAACTGAGATTCCAGTTCAGAATATAAAGATGCATTCTCAACTGAAAGTGTAAGAGATTGAGTAATGCTGTACATCAGCTCCCAGTCTTCAACCGTCATATAGGAATTGTCGGTTTTAAGTCCGAATGCTACAAAGCCGATAAGTCTATTCTGGGTTTTCAGAGGTAGAAACTGATAAAATTCCTTTTCTCTCATAATTATAAAGTCTTTGGGATACAGCCGCTCAAAATCGTTCTTGTTAGTGAAGGTGAGGTTCTCGTTCTTAAGGAGCTCATTCAGAAAATTCTTTGAGAATAAAACTTTTTTATTCTCCGGATAATATATAAAGATATTTTTTTTAAGATAAATTATCAGGCTGCTGGATTTCAATTGGAAACCGTGATCTATGGTCTCAAGAAAATTTCTTGACAGAGAAACAAGATCCCTCTCAGATCTTAATGATTGGATAAGATCTTTCAGCTTCCTTCTGAAGTGAAAAGTTCCTTTAAGAAAAAATTTTTCAAAGTACTCCTGAATTGTCCCTTCAATCGGCCTGAAAAGCAGACCAGCTGTTATTATTGCGATGATAGACCAGAATATTCCGAGTAGTCTGTTCTTCTCTATATTAAACCCAAGGAAGAAAAATATTCCGAAAACGAAGAACAGAATAAATGATAAAGATAAGGTCCTTTTAATTATATTTTCAATATCCCTGTATTTTTTTGTTGACAGGAAATATGTCGTGGAAATCGGAAGAAGACCGATCAGGAACAGTCCGGGGTACATGAAAAATGGGAGTCCGCCTGATGTATCGATTAAATTAAATAATACCATTGAGGGGATACTGATAGAGAGTCCGGCCATTGGCAGCATATACCTCTTCTGCCCTGTCTCCCTTATCATTCTGAGAGATGAATGTATAAAAATTCCCAGAGCTCCGAGAAGGTATACAGAGAAAAAGATCAGTGAAAGTTTCCTGAAGTAATTGATTACAAGGATTATGATCCCGGTATTAGGGTTTATCAGATTTGAAAGGATGAAATAGGTGTAAAGTGAAACAAGAATTATTGGCGGTATATAAATTGAAATGAAGATTATTCTAGATCTGATTTTTTTTAATATTGTAGATCTGACCGGGAAAAATATTGAATAGTGTAGCAGAACCGCTGGGAAAAAAACAAAGCAGAGTTTGTCAATAATGAGAAAAATGAAATCCGAGAAATTGTAAACTCCGGTAGGGGAGAATATGAGGAAGCCGGAAAATGTAAGGCTGAGAAAAAAAAATTTTTTCGGTGTTACTATGCCCTCGCCCTTTTTCAGATTTGAGTTGAGGATCATAAGTGTCATAAAAAGCATCAAAACCCCTGATAAGACTAGAACATAGTAAAAAGTTGGAGTATATCGGAACTTAATATCGATATCTGCCCGTTTAAGGAGATCATCTCTCTCAATTTCATATATACATATCTCTCTGGTCTCAATTGCTCTGGCAAGATCGATCTTATTCTTTATTATATATTTGTTTATTGACAGGAGTATATCGCCGTTTTTTATACCTGTCTCCGGAGGGGCATTTTTACAAACAAGCCCCTCAGTTGTTTCAACCCAGCTGATATTATCCGTGCTTGTGCGCCATTGTAATTTCTGGAATATATTTGTGAGTGAAAAAATAACAAATATAAGAAAAATAAAATGCCAGGGATATTTTTTTATCATAGAAAGATATTGGTTTCAGACATCCTGAATGACCACTTTATCTTGTCGCTGCTGCTAAGGGGTTTAAGGTTTTTCTGGTAAAGGTTTCTTAAGAATATATCCGGCTCGAGAGACTGAAAATCATCCCCCACAGATCCTTCCTCCTCACTATTGATGATCTCTCCGGCAGGGGTATCTTCAAAATTGTCCTGTCCAGGATACTGCTGATCCTGGGATCTGGTGAATCCGTAAGGTAATACAAGAATTATTATTATAAAGATCAGGAATCTCATAAAGATATTATATCAGTATCGGAAATGTTTTGAAATAAGGGCGGAATATTGAATGCGGGGGTTGTCCCCCGCATCCGATAGAATTACTTATCTTCTATTTATTAAATATTTTGTAAATGAACTGCCGTTTACTTTTGCATATTTGGAATCGATATCCCCGTCGAACTTTGTGTTCTTCAGGATAACATCATCACTGAATTCAGTATATTTGAAATCGACATCATCACCGAATATGACATTTTCAAATGTTACGCCCCTTTTGAATTTAGCATATTTAAAATTTGCTTCTCTGACAAAATTGGAGTCTGCAAACATTCCGGTTTCCGGAAATTTTGTATATTTGAAGTTTGCCTCATCATTGAATTTGCATTTTGTAAAAGCTGCTTTTTCACTGAACTCAGTATACTTATAGTTTGCAACTCTTCTGTATTCGCATCCCGTGAAATCCGCATTATCCTTGAATTTTGTATATTTGAAATTTGCATCCTTATTGAATTTGGATCCTGCAAAACTTATCTCATTCCTGAAATAGGAATATTTGAAAAGGGCCTCTTCATCAAAAACACAATTTGCATAATCGGAATCTTCATCAAATTTCACATATTTAAAAGCCGCTTTTTGCTTAAATACTGATTTTGTAAAGATAGCATCTTTGTGAAATCTGACATTATAAAGTTCATCTTCATCTTCATCGCTGTAGTATCCGATAACATCACCTTCAAATACACAATTTGTAAAGCTTACGGGAACTTTAACATGCATTGTATATGTTTTGTTCTTGCTGAAGAATTCTTTCTTAAGTGTCTTATCATCCACTTTTCTGAAATCAAGGTCACCTCTGATGGTAACATTCTTGTAAACTACATCTTTCCCGGAATTGATCTGCCTGATAATATCGTTTGCACTGACAGCTGTTCCCGAATAGATCAGAACTGCGGATAACATAACAATTATTAAAATGGTAAATTTTTTCATATTAACCTCCGTTAGAATTACCTTATGTTAATAAAACGGAAATTATTGTGAAAAGTTCCTGTTCTTCTGAAATTTTATTCAGGGAGTGCCTGCCCCCCCTTTATTTTATTCACAGTATATGGAAATCTATTGCTTTTTTTACCGCCTGAGTTCTTGAATTAACCCCCATTTTTTTAAACATATTGTAAACATGAGCTTTAACGGTTTTCTCACTTATAAAGAATTTATCGCTGATCTCAAGGTTGGAAAGTCCTGATGAGATAGCCTGGAGAATTTCCATTTCTCTTTTGGATAATTGGAAAACATTTTCAGTGTTTAAGATCCCCTTTGATCCCTGACTGATGTTTATCAGCTGGGAAATAAGATTCTCATTCAGACTTCTGCTTATCCAGTATTCATTGTTCTCAATTGATTTCAGGGCCCGTTTGAGGTTATTGGTGGAAATGTTTTTCTGGAGAAATCCCCGGACCCCCTGTTTTATTAATGCGACCATCTTGTCATGATCCAGCGAATCTTCAGTAAACAGTATTTTAGCTTTCGGAAAAAAGAGCCTCAGTTTTGTTACAAATCCTACTGGATCATCCACATGTTTTTCATTACACAGAGGGCAGAGAAGGATAAAATCAATTTCATTGTTGAAATCCGATCTTTTTATGTAATCAAGTGAATGGAAAGTACAGGCCAGATGAAACTCCTTTTCTTTTTTACAAAAATTTGCAAAGCCCTCTTTAACAAGAGTGTGATTGCATACCAATCCGATCTTATATTTTCCAACGCTGCTTGAATTGAATTCTGCAATCTGGTCATTTCGAGAATCTACGGCTTTTTTTATCTTTGACAGAATATCTTTCTGAAGTTCCGATTTGGAAATATAGTCGAAAACTCCAGACTTAATTGAATTTAATGCTGTATCGTAAGAAGGATATCCTGTGATTATTATTATTTTAAGAAATTCATCTTTTTCACTCAACTCTTTTGCCAGTTCGATACCGTTCTCATCACCCAGTCTAAGGTCAAGGAGACAGACTTCAATGGTATGTTTCTTCAATATCTCTATTGCACCTTTTCCAGAATTTGCAGTTAATACGGTAAACCCTTCATTTTCAGTCCACAATCTGAATGATTTTAAAATATCTTTCTCATCATCTACGATCAGTATCTTGGTGTTTTTTGTCATTGTGAATCCTCCCTCCTCTCAGGGATAGAAATGGAAATCCCTGCTCCTTCATTATTGTCTTTATCAATTGACATAGAACCTCCATGATCCTTAACAATATTATATGAAATATAAAGCCCGAGTCCCGCCCCTTTTCCTTTCTTTGTGGATTTGAAAGAGTCGAATGCATTGTCTATTATTTCCTGATCAAATCCCGGACCGCTGTCTCTGAACTTAATATAAAAAACCGAATCCTTTTCGGAAATGTTTATGGAAATATTTCCGGACCCATTCATTGCATCAATTGAATTCAGAATAAGATTTATAAAAACCTGTTGAATGGCTCCAGGATTACAATGGATCGGCAGGTGCTTTGCCGGCATGTCAAAATGAAACTTTATCTTATCAATATTTCTTGACCATTTTGCAACCATAATTGATGCATCAATTATATCAATAAGGTCAGCTTCGGAGAAGGTCATTGTTTTCTGGATGGAGTAGCGGTTAAGATTCATTGCGATCTCCCTGACCCTTGCAGTCTCCTTTTCAATAATATTTACTGCTTCAATTAATTTTTTATCATTACAGTATTCCGAACTTCTGATGTATTCAACCGCATTTGATACAGCAAACAGGGGATTGATGACTTCGTGGGCAATATTAGCTGTAATGTTACCCAGAAAGATCATTTTCTCATTCAGCATCAACATATTCTGTGCATCGAGTGTTTTTCTTATCTCTTTCTTCATCCTTTTGAGCATATCGTTGAGGTTCCTTTTCAATTGGCAGATCTCATCATTTGAACTGACTGGAAATGTTATCGAAAGGTCTTCTGAAGTTACTATCCTTGTTGTTTTCTCTGAGATCAATTCTATTTTCCTTAATACAAATCTGTTCAGAAAATAATATATAACTATGGCTGCAATTGAAAAGATTAAAATAAGAGCTGCAGTATAGGTGAAAATGATATCTTTGAAGGTGTTTGTAATATTTTTTTTTGCCTTGATGCCATAAGTAAATGCATATTTGCCATGTGTATCAAATCTATCCTGAATTAACTCGAGATAATTATTATTTTCATATAGTCTGAAAGTTTCATTTTTAGTTTGAAGTTTATATGAATCCGGAACGTATCCTCTTTTTCTGAAATTCACTTTCTCCCCAAGAGTTTGTGAAACTTCTGCAAAAAAAGTCTCATCAATGAAGTGTCCGATAAGGACCCTCCCCCTTGCCGGTCCGCTGCTGTCACTTCTGAGTATCGGAGATGATACAATTATCATGATACCGAATGTTGTTGAGAGCAGGTGGTCATGAGTTTCGGGCTTATTGAGTGATTCAAGAAAAAAATCCCAAATCTCCCCTTTTTTATTCTTTAATTGTTTAAATTCAACTTTTGAATCTGTTCTTCGGTCATATCCTTTTAAAATGACAATATCTTTTTCATTATTAATTACTGCATAAAGACTCAATTTCATATATTTGATGAAACCGTAAGGAGCCATATCTTTCTCAATTTCGACGGTAGGATTGATCACATATCTGTACATGGTATCCCATGCTGCAGTATCATCACTTAATAGTTTTATCCTAAGCACTTCTTTATTCAGAAGTGTCTCAACACCTCTGGCCAGGACACCAGCCTTCTCTTTCTTCAATTTTGTCAGCGAAGCTGTGAAATGAAATTTATAGAACAAAAAAAATACAATTAATATAATGGTTGCAATAATAAAGTGGAGAATAAAGATCTTTTTTTTAAGTTTCACAGCACTATAGATTTTAATACAGTTGTTTTTTTTAAACAACAAAAAAAATAAGTAAAAAGGCTTAAGTTAATTCAGACTGGAGCTAAATCATTTTTCTTACCTTGTGAAGAATGTTTTTAATACTGAATCCGGGTAAAAATTCTGATTGTATTAATATGCGGTTTTTTATAAAGTATGTTCATTCAAAGAATTATAAGAACTTCATTGCTGATATTATTATGGATACCAAGGTGAGAAGAAAACTTAGTTCCGCAAATCCCTGCGGAAGCCGCAGGAATTTGCGGGCATAATTAGAATGTTTAAGCTTTAAAACAAACTCTGTTAATATTGAAATGATCTCTTTCCTTCTCCTCAGGATATTGGAAAAAGAAATGCTTTATAATTTGATGAAAGGGCGGGAACCACATAAAAGTGCTTTTTCAGGGAGGATATAAATTATCATGAGAACCATTTTCAGGTTTATCTTAATTTTGACATTGATCTCAATAATTCACGCCGAAATTAATTTCGGAGCAGGAATTAACACTTACTACAGTGACAACATTTTTCTGAACTCAACTGCAATCAGTGATTTTGTAAATGTGTTTTCAGCAGATATTAATTATACATCGAAACACTACAATTTTTATTTTGATGGTGATTTTTCAATGTTTGCCGAGAATTCAGATTTTAATTCATACAGAATAGAGCCCGGGATAGAAATGCTGAAATACCTTAAGGGTAGAAATTATATCTATTTTAATATAAGCTATCCTGTCCTTGCTTATAGCGACTACTATACAGATTTTAACTATAACGGTCCCACGGCAGAGGCCGGGTTCAAATATTATCTTTCTCCTTCACTTTTATTCAAGTCCGGATACAATCTGGAAGTAAGGACCTATCCCAACTTCGCTTCTTTTGATTTTTCAAACCATACACTGTTTATTGAATTGAGCAAATTTTTCAGTTCACAGACAACTATCCGTCTCCAGACAGGTTTTAACTACCGTTTCTACAGACATATTGCAAAAATAATCCCTGAAGCAGACTGGTCGATCGATCCGGACAAAAATTCGGTTAACTCAATGTCTGTTCCTAATGTCAGCGGGATTCTCCGTATTTCGCAGGGTATCGGTTCCAGATTCGGAATATATGGGGAATCAGAATTGAGGAAGAATTTCAGAGGGTTGGATGAAGCTGAAACACTTATAAACAACTCCTATGTGATATATCCTTATAATGACAATTATCTCTGGGACGGTACCAGGATCACTTTCGGTGTCAGATTCATACCTTTTGCAGAGATTGCCGTCTCAGGAAATATCTCTTTTATGGACAAACATTACCCGGGAGTTTATGTAATGGATGAGGATGGATTGGTGGAGGATCCTAAAACAGAACGTAAAGATAAGCTCTTTCTTCTGGATATTTCTGTCTCTAAAAAGTTCAGAAAACTTAACACATATCTCAGATTTGTATTCAGGGATAATAGTTCTGCGGATTTTTTCTTCGATTATCAGATGTTGACACTCTCTGCCGGTATCAGTTACTATTTTTAAAATGAAAAGAATAATATCGGGTATTCTCTTTATTCTCCTTTTGCTCTATGTTTCACTGCCTGCAAAAGATAAACTGAAATATTTCAGAATGGATAAAATTGTTACTATTTCAGGTAAGATAGTAAAGATCAGAACTGAGGAGAGGTATCTAAAAAACAGTTTTATAGTTTTTGAGATCCTGGAAAAAAAATCGGGTAAAGTATATGATGTGGAAGTTTCTCCGTTATGGTTCTATAAAATTGATGTTGCGGAAGGGAGTTTCATAGCAGTTAAAGGGTCACTTAATAACCTTGAAGATAAAGATTTGGTTATTGCCCAATCTATGACATATTCGGGTGAGATTTTCAATTTCAGAGATAAGTTCGGTTTCCCTCTTTGGCGGGGAGAGAGACACGGTTTGGGGAAAAATAAATTGAAAGGGGAAAGGAGAAAGAAAGGGAACAATTGAAAAACAGATCCCGTTTTATCCTCGTTCTGGTTATCTCTTCTGTACTGATAATAGGAACAATAATATCACTCAACAGGATCAACAAATCCAGGATTAATAATGAATTTAAAGGTTTGACCTCAGCTGGGGGCAGAACCATAAGTGATCTTCTGGGTATATCGGGATTTCATATCTCTGAAATGGGTTCTGAAAAACTTAAAAACTTTCTTGATGAATTGTATAACAACAAGTCTATCCTTTATATAGGGCTGAAAAAGGGGGATGAGTTAATTTATCTCCTTTCAAGATTTGAAGGTTACTTTCCGGCAATCTCCTCAAAAGAAAAGACCCGGTTTATCTCATCCCCGATCGGAACGGTCTTTGAGGTCAAAGGAACTTACGGAAGTGAAGTCAATGGAATATATTCACTTATAATTGGATTTGATTACCACTTCCAGGGGACCTTTGAACAAAGTTCCGGGAAATTCTTTCTCTTTATACTGGGAATAATACTCACTATACTTTTGGTTATTGTCCTGGTTGTATTGAGATATGACAGGAAACTTTATAAAAAGGATATTGATTATCTCCGGGAGAGAGAAGAGAAAGAGAGGCTTGCCGAATTGTCAATGTTAACATCTGAAATTGCCCATGAGATAAAGAACCCTCTGAACTCAATCTATCTATCTTTTAATTCCCTTGATAATTACCTTGATTCTTCCGAGGAAGCTCTATTCTATAGGGATGCAATAAAAGGGGAAATAAGACGAATATCAGATATTATCAATTCATATTCAGGACTTTCAAAAAGTATTGAGACTAATTTTTCCGAAGTCGGATTTAACCGGCTTATTGAGGAATTAAAGATCCTGAAGATTCCCGAAATGATTCAGAAAGGTATTGATTTCAAAGCTGAGTCACAGGTAGATAAATTCATAACAGACAGAGATCTTCTGGTTCAGGTTCTACTGAATCTTATTGATAATGCTGTTGAGGCCGGTGCGGATAAAGTAAGAATAAATTTTACTCAAAACAGGAATGATCTTATTATTAATATTATAGACAATGGTGAGGAGATCAGTCCCGACAGGATAGGCAAGATATTCAAACCTTATGTGTCCTCCAAATCCAAGGGGATGGGACTTGGGCTTCACATTGTCCTGAAAAATCTGAAAGCCCTTGGAGGAAATATAAAGCTGGTTTCAGGACAGAGAGGGAATAAAAACTTTGAAATTGTTTTGAAAGGCGGAGGGAAACGGTGAAAAGAAAGATCGAGATAATGATCGTAGAAGATGAAAAACTTGCGGGGAAGGCAATTAAGGATAATATGAAAAAGAGAGGATTTTCATCTGTCCATTTTCTGACTGCGGAGGAGGGGCTGTCTCATTTCAACTCCAATCCTGTGGATATAATTATTCTTGATTACAAACTGCCGGGAATGGATGGCGGAGAATTGTATAAAAAAATATTAGAGAAACAACCAGGAATACCTGTAATTTTTATGACTGCATACAGTTCTGTGGAAAAGGCGGTTAATCTCCTTAAAATGGGTGCATACACATATCTTACAAAGCCTGTTGAAATGGATGAACTTAATCATTGTGTGGACAACATTGTAGAAAAGATCGAGTTGAGAGAAGAGAATGTTGAATTAAAAGAAAAGATAAGAGAAAAGGTTTCAATTGATAATTTTGTTTTTGATTCAGAAAAAATGGAGGAGGTGATAAATCTTACACATCGCGTTTCAGATTCGGAGGCGAATGTACTTATAACAGGTGAGAGCGGTACGGGAAAAGAGGTTATTGCAAACCTTCTCCATTTCGGGTCAAAAAGAAAGGACGGGAAATTTGTTAAAGTGAATATAGCAGCAATTCCTGAAACACTTATTGAAGCAGAATTGTTCGGTGCCGTTAAAGGGGCATATACCGGCTCAGTTGAGAATCGGACCGGAAAGTTTGAAGAAGCAGAAGGGGGGAGTATATTTCTTGATGAGATTGGAGATCTCCCCATTGAACTTCAGGTTAAATTGCTTCGGACTATCCAGGAAAAGGAGATAACAAGGCTAGGGTCAAACAAAGTAATTAGAACTGATGTAAGGCTTATTACCGCAACCAACAGGGAGCTGGGGAAAATGATCAGTGAAGGTAGTTTTAGAGAGGATCTCTATTTCAGGCTGAATGTAATCAATATTGATCTCCCGCCTCTGAGGGAGAGGAGAGAGGATATCCCGGGACTTATTGACCTTTTTATCAGAAAATATTCGGAAAGAGAGAATAAATCTATTGATACTATCTCCTCTGATGCACTTTCCACTTTAATTAAATATGATTATAAAGGGAATATAAGGGAACTTGAGAATATAATTGAACGGGGAGTTGTTCTTGCCAGAGGGGGGCTTCTGACGCTGAAAGATCTGCCTTTATATGTCAATCCTGTTTATGGAGATGACCGGGACATTGAAGATATGAACAGCTCACTTCCACTCAATGAAAAATTGAATATTATTGAGAAGAATATTATAATTAGAACTCTGAAGAAAAATAATAATAATCAGACCCGGGCTGCGAAAGAATTGGGGATTTCAGAGTCGGGACTCAGGTATAAATTAAAGAATCTTGAAATTGAAACTTAACAAGCTGATCAGATCAGGGGATATCCTTAGATCTCATCTTCATCATATAGTATTTATTATAACATTGTTTTCTCTGACCATGCTTGTTATTTGGTGGTCCTTTTTTATATACAGATCTATAGGAGAACGTACAACCCATCAAAAAGATATATTGGAACTTGAGCTTGCCGGTATTATTCACAGGGTTGTTGTTGATAAAGAAATACCGGTTTTGCCCGGGAAGGCCTCAATTGATGAAAGATTTGAGTTTTTAGAAACCGAGCCCGCGGGGAACAGAATATACAAAATAATAGAGGGGAGTGATCCTCCCGTGTTCCTCGCTGTTGATCAGGATATTGTGAAAGAGATCGAGAAGGATGAGAGCCGTAAAAAGCTTATGGTTTTCGGTGAATCGGGATTGCTGGCTTTTGTAGTATTGGTGAGCATTATTTTCCTCTTTAAATTTATAAATCTCGAAAGGAGATCAGCAAAAGAGATGGAAGAGTTCTGGGGGAGGATGTCACACGAGATAAAAACTCCGATCACGGGCATCAGGTCTTTTCTGGAAAGCTTGAAAAATGGTTCGATTAGTGATGAAAAGCTTCCCGGCTTTATAGAGCTGGCATTAAAACAGATAGGTAAGCAGGAGAGGCTGGCGGAGAATATCCTCACCGGTTCATCATTTCGAAATAATATTAAACTTAAGATCGAGGAGTTTGATTTAGTTGCCTTTCTCAAATCATATTTCAATGAACATTCATTAAATCTGACAAAGGGTGAGATCAGATTTGAGGCCGGGGAGAGGGATGTTATTACTGCCCAATGTGATAAATATGCGTTAGAGGTAATACTGGATAATATTATTGATAATGCGGAGAAATATGCTTCAGACGGGCTGAGACTTTCAGTAAAAGCCGAAGTATCTGGGAGAGAAGTTATGATATCTCTGCATGATAACGGACCAGGTTTTAATTCATCTCCGGAAAAAATTTTTAATGCATTTAAATATTCAAGGGATGAACTTCCGGATACTCCGCATGGGACCGGTATGGGATTATATATATCCAGAAAACTTGCCCGTCAGATGAATGGAGACATTGATGCTTCAAGTAATGGAGTAGGAGAGGGGTCCACATTCATCATAACCCTCCCTGCAGGAAAATAAGATGGATTATAAAGTAGCAGTTATTGAAGATGATGAACTTATTTCCGGGATGGTTGTGCTGAACCTTGAGAATGAGGGTTGTGTTGTGTCGAGTTACGGTGATGCAGAAAGTTTCATGCCTGAGATGAAGAGAGGTAATTTTGACCTGATCGTTCTGGATATAATGCTTCCCGGGATCGCGGGTACTGAACTGCTGAAAAAAATAAGGGGTGAAAATATAAACATCCCGGTACTGATGATGACGGCAAAGACCGATCTTCAGAGTAAGATTAGCAGTCTGAATATAGGTGCCGATGATTATATTCAGAAGCCGTTCAGTATGGATGAGATGATTGCAAGGGTAAGAGCGCTTGTCAGGAGAAGCAGAAGCGAGAGAATGATCCCATCAAGCAGAATAATGGTTGTGAACGGATTTAATGTGAACCTTGATTCGAGGGAATGTGAGAGCAATTCCGGGAATGTGATTCTTTCCGAAAAGGAGATAGGATTTCTTGAATACCTTTTTGCGAATTCGGGTGAACCAATCAAAAGGGCTGATATACTTGAAGAAGTATGGGGCATGGATGTTTCTCCGACCCCCCGAACCATAGATAATTTCATATTAAAGTTCCGGAAACTTTTTGAAAAGGATCCTTCAAAACCTGAACATTTTCTCTCCATCAGAAACAAGGGGTATAAATTAATACCTTGATCCAAAATTGCTCCTCTTCCATAATGTCATGACCTTGTCATAAATGCTTGTAAGAGAAATCCTTATAGTTAAAAATCAACTTATTGAAAATAAAAGAGGAGATCACATACATGAACAGATTTAAATCCATTGCAGCTATTACAATTTCAATTCTATTTCTTATTGTTTCCATAACGGGTGGAAATAATTCCCTCTTCGGAGAAGAACAGAAGAAAGAAGATGTAAAGAAAGAGAAAAAGGAGAAAGTAAAAAAGAAGGAAAAAGAGAAAGAACTTTTTTATAAAATGACAGTAACAGCCACTGGTACCAAGAAAGATACCTTCAGTATTCCGAAAGCTGTAAGTGTTGTAACCGAGAAAGAGATCAAAGAGAAAACCCCTAATAATGTTTCTGACCTACTGCTGCAGATGCCCGGAGTTGATGTTAATGGCGTAGGCTCTAATCAAAGCAGGCCGGTCATCAGAGGTATGAGGGGGCAGAGGATCCTCCTTATGGAAGACGGGATCAGAATGAACAATTCACGCCGTCAGCAGGATTTCGGTGAGATTCCGGCTCTTGTTGATATTTCAGAAGTTGAAAGGGTTGAAGTTGTAAGAGGCCCTGCTTCTGTTCTTTACGGATCTGATGCAATCGGGGGTGTTATTAATGTGATCACAAGACAACCGGATTATGATATCAAAGGAAAATCAGTTCATGGAAGCCTCGGATACAGATATAGTTCCCATGATACCCAGAATAAAATGACTGCAAATCTGAATGGAAATATGGGTAGATTTGGATTCATGATAAGCGGGAATTACAGAAAATCTAATGATTATCTGGCTCCGGCAGGCTCATTCGGAGATATTACACTTGATAATGATACAACAGTTTATGATACCGGAGTTAAGGATGGCGGACTGAATCTCCTTTTTAGGTATAAGCTAAAAGATTCAATAGATCTTTCACTGAAATATGAATATTATGAAGCGAAAGATGCCGGATTCGGATATGTGGATCCCGCTGATTACAATCCAGGTGATGCTGAAATAAAAATAAGATATCCTCATCAGCAGGTAGAAAAATACACATTCAAATATGAAAACAGCAATATGGAATTTGTCCTTGCAGACCATATGAGTTTTGTTGTATATACACGCGGAAATGAGAGAGAACTTATTAATGATATTTTTGTCCCGTTTGGGATTCCGGGAATGCCTGATGTTGGGATTAGTATATTATCGGAGAATTATGCTGATATTACCTCAAGCGGATTGAGACTGGAAATGAATAAAAAATCCGGCAGCCACCTCTTTACATATGGAACTGATTACTTTGCAGATTCCACATTAAATAATGACAGTCTGACGACAATGGTGGTCGGTTTCGGCCCTCCGCACCCTTCCGTGGACACAACCCCTACCGTTCCGAATGCTACATACAAAAGTTTGGGTGTTTTTGTACAGGACGACATTTCAATTACCGAGAAGGTGTCTTTGATCCTCGGTGTTCGATATCAGAATGTAAATGCTAAAACAAAAGACACTCCAGGTCTTGAGGGAGAATCGATATATAACAGTACCGATGATACTTTTGTTGGTGCCGCAAATCTGAGCTTTGGAATTACAGAAAACCTGAAACTGGTGGTAGCAGTAGGAAGGGGCTTCAGATCTCCAAACCTGATCGAGAGATTTTATAATGGAGCCACTCCTGAAGGGAGTGCTTTCCAATCGAGGAATACTGACCTGAAGGCTGAAACATCTCTCAACTTTGATCTCGGATTGAAATTCAGGTCAAGGATCCACTTTCTGGAATTCACCTATTTTAATAATAGAATTTATGATGGGATCAGAATATCTCCTACCGGAAATGAAATTTTCGGACTTCCTGAATATAAGAATATAAATGTTGACAAACTCAAAATGGAAGGTTTTGAGGCAGCTGCAGGTGTTTATCTCGATTTCGGTCTCTCTTTAAATATAAACTATACAAAATTGAACTCTGATAATCTTGGAGATCCTGAAACTCCTTATGTTGATACATATTCATCAAAAATAAATTTTAGTGCCAGATATGACAATCCTACCGGATTGTTCTGGGCATCGTATGATCTCAGGATCAATGGTTCCCAGAAAGAGGTCCAGCTTGGAGATAATCCAATCGGGGATATTATACCGGGATTTACTGTTCATACAGCGAGTGCCGGGTTGAATCTGTTCAGGAAGAGCAGGACACCGATGAGACTCGGCGTTATTGTCGGGAACCTTTCCAATACATTGTATTCAGAATTTTCGAACGCAAGTTTTTTCAGGCCTGCTCCGAAAAGATATGCGGTGCTGACCTGGGCAATGGATTTTTAAGAAGAAAAGGTTTTAAGATAAAAAGTTTCCTCTAATATTTATTTAAACTTGATTAAGGGGGAGCGGTTGCCCTGCCGCTCCCCCTTTTTTTATCCGCACAAATTACTATTTATAAGATAAGTATCAATTCCTATGTATACTCATTTGATTTTATCTAATCTGATTTAAACCATATATATATCCTGTAAATATTTGTAAATAGATAATAATAAAGTATAATATTAATATGAATGATCCCAATTCAAATAATTTTCATTCATTTTTTTTTGAGTTATCTCAGGATTTGATGTGTATTGCAGGTTTCGAGGGATATTTCAAATCCGTGAATCCTGCATGGGAAAAAATGTTGGGATACACAGAAAAAGAACTGATCTCAAAACCATTCCTGAATATTATACATCCTGATGACCGTAAAATGGCTAGTGAAGAAGTTTCAAATTTATCTAAAGGGAAGAGTACCGTAAATTTTGAAATTCGATTTATCTGTAAAGATGGTTCGATTAAATATATTCACTGGATGGCCACACCTCTGCATGAGGAAAAAGTAATTTACTGCTTAGGGCGGGATATCACTGAATGTAAAAAAAGGGAAAATCAATTAAATGAAAATGATGTACGTTTTAAGGCCATTATATCCAACACTCCCGATCATATTATTATACATGATAGTAAACTCAGGTATTCAATGGTCATCAATCCTCAGTTGGGGCTGACTGAGGATGACATGCTGGGCAAGACCGATTATGATTTCTTGTCAAAAGAGGAAGCGGACACACTTTTCAAAGCCAAGAAACATGTTATGGAAACCGGAATTTCCATGTACTTCGAAACTTCTTTGATTTCCCGGGATGGGAAACCGGAGTTTTTTGCTGGAACGTATAAACCTGTTTTTGATGATAGCAATCAACCAAAAGGTTTGATCGGATACTTCAGGAATGTAACTGAGAGCAAACAGGCAGAAGAGAAATTAGTTAAACAAAAAAAATTAACTGACAAATACCTATACATTATGGGCAGCATGATTATTGCTTTAAACCGGGAAGGGGAAATAACACTGCTGAACAAAAAAGGTTACCACATTTTGGGTTATAAAGAGGGCGAACTTTATGGGAAAAACTGGTTCTCTTCATGCCTTCCAAAAGAAATCAGGTCTGAAATTAAAGAGTATTTCAAACAATTGATGGATGGGAAAGCAGATGTTTCGGAAACACATGAAAATGAGATTTTAAGAAAAGATGGAAAAAAAAGGATCATAAGATGGTTCAATACGCTGGTTATGGATGATTCGGGCAATATCACCGGTTTGTTAAGCTCCGGAGAGGATATTACCGATCGAAAACTGGCTGAATTGGCACTGAAAGAAAGTGAGGAGAAATTCCGGTTACTTGTGGAAAAATCTCTCCAGGGAATGGTAGTGGCATTGAACGATCCGGTTAGAATTGCCTATGCAAGCCCGCCGATGGAAATGATAACCGGTTATTCGACTATGGAACTTGAATCCTTTGGTCCTGAAGAATTAACAGGTCTCATTTATCCGGATGACAGAGAAGCATTTTTCAGATCCTTTGCAGATCGAATATCAGGAAAGAATATAAGTCCATTGGGAAGGTACAGGATAAATCATAAGGGGGGGGGAGTTCGCTGGGTACAATTATTCAGTACATTGGTTCAGTATAACAATGAACCTGCAACCCAAACGGTTTTTATTGATATTACAGAACAAAAGAAAGCAGAAAATGCACTACAGGATTCAGAAATAAGATACAGAAGATATATTGAGCATTCGCCACTTGGAATATTTGTTGTTGACGTTCGAGGCAAATATATTGATGTCAATGCGGGGGCATGTAAGTTGTTGGGCTTTACAAGGGATGAAATACTGGAACTGTCAATTTTCGATGTTTCTATTCCTGGAGAAGGAGGCGAAACTTTCAAACAGCTGAAGAAGGATGGGATGATTAGCTACGAAGGTGGGTTAAGAAAAAAAGATGGTTCTATTGTTGAAATCAGACTGGATGCCGTCTCACTGCTAAATGAGCAGTTTATTGCCTTCTGTACTGACATTTCTGAGCGTAAAAAAGCGGAAGCGGAGATTATTAATTTAAAAGACAGATTGGAGGAAAAGGTTGCCCAACAAACCAGGGAATTAGTTCAAAAGAATGAACATTTACAGCGTTTTAATGAGGCAATGGTTGATCGTGAATTACGGATGAAGGAATTGTTCGATGAGAATGAAGAATTGAAAAGGAAACTCGAAGAAAATCCGAAATAGAAATTAATATCCGAATTGATACCTGATTTTTAAGTTCCCAAAGAAATAAATAACATGTAAAAAGTTTGAACAAATCAATTTCAATTAGATAAAAGTCATTGCTTTCATTGAATGTCGGTCAGTTTGGACTTTTCACCTATCAGTATAAGGACATCATCCACGTTTATCTTCATTGTTGGCGCCGGATTAAAGTACATTTTTTCCCCTCTCTTTATTCCAACTACCATTGCCTCTGTTTTTTCCCTTAATCCCGACTCTTTTATAAGTTTGTCTTTTAAACCTGACTTTTCTGATATTGTTATCTCCTCAACGGAAAGTGGGATGTCGCCTGTTTGGGTGACCAGATCGATCAGGTTGACCACATTGGGCTTTAAGGTTGTATTTATTATTCGGTTAGAAGCCAGAGTTACCGGAGATATGACAATATTAGCACCTGCTTTGAAGAGTTTGCTTTCATTTGCCTTATCTTGTCCTCTCGCAATTATATGAAGTTTTGGATTGAGATCTTTGGCACTCATAATAGTAAAAACATTATCTGCATCCCCGGATAAAAGTGATATATAAACTTTAGCCTTTTCTATTCCGGCATTAATTAGCGCCTCTTCGACAGTTGCATCCATTAGTAAGACGTTATATCCAAGTTCTTCACCGGCAGAAAATCTTTCATTATTATTTTCAATAATTATAAAGTCCTTTTTCTGTTCTTTAAAAGCTTTTGCTACTGTCTCTCCCATCTTTCCGAACCCTGCAATGACTATATGATTTTTTAAATTTGCAATATTTTTCATTTTTCTCCTTCCGAGAATTTTTCTGAGCCTTCCCTCAACCGAATATTCAGCGATCAAACCTACTGTATAAAGGAATGTTCCCAGACCGCTGATAATCACAAAAATAGTAAACATTTTTCCTGATTGTGACAGGGGGAACACTTCGGCAAATCCCACCGTACTGATGGTGATGAATGTCATATAGAGTGCATCGGAGAATGATGTATTTTCGATCAGCATATATCCGGTCACATCGATAAGAATAATGGTGAAGAGTAAAATAAGGACACCTTTTAATCTTGATCTATTATCCATATAGTTTTTCTTTCCGCCTCTATACCGGATTTTAGTCGAATAGAGTCCTGTGGTCAATAATTTTTATTATATTAAAATCGCAATATTTAGCGGGTTGAATGTGTTCATCCCGTTAATATTTGCGGAACAAAAGGTTATATTCCGAACTCGTATCCCGGGAAGCAACTGCTGTAAAGGGTTTTCAGTAAGACGATCAGAAATTTAATAGTTGGCATTAATATTGCAATACATATTACATTAACAAAGGAGGTAGAAATGACAAAGAAATTATTAATTATTCTGATCTCACTGATGATGGTTGGGGCAGTAGTTCTGTCTGCGGGAAATGGAAAAGGTGACGGAACCGGGACCTGCATATTTATTGATGAAGATGGTGACGGCATTAATGATAACTTCAGAGATCACGACGGAGACGGTATCCCAAATCATGAAGATCCTGACTGGGTAAGGCCCCAGGACGGTACGGGAAATGGTACCGGGGACGGCATCGGAAACGGGAAAATGAACCGTGTAAGGAACATGAACAAAATCAATGCAGCATCTTCTTTTAACTCTTTCCAGAATATGTTCAATTTCAGCGGGAATTTCGGAACAGGGATCTGTGATGGAACAGGAACTGGTTCAGATAGTGGCAATGGAAAACGGAAGAAAGGCGGAAGAGGTTAAATAACCTATACTATTTATTTTGTTAAGGGGGATGGGAAACCATCCCCCTTTTTTTTTATGCTTTGGTTTTAAACCCTTTTTTCATCCATTTTTTTGCAAGGAATAGTGCAACCGGTGTAGAGATAGCTATAAATCCGTAAACAAGCCACATAAATTCGGTGTTCAACTCAGGCTTGGGTGTGTCTGCCGGGCAATATTTCATAATGAACCATCCTGAATACAAGCTTGTCAGAACTTTGGTCAGAAACCAGGGGAATTGCCCGATCCCCATGTATATACCTGTCATGTTTTTGGGAGCTATCTCTGCAACCCACTGGAGAAATCTCGGCTGCCACATTGCTTCACCGATGGTCATAACCAGCAGATACCCCATTAAAGTATAAAAGTTGGGGCCGAGTGCAAGGATAAAGGTGGGAGCAGCCATAATAAATGTGCCGATTATCATCATATTGTAAGTATCTTTTTTTATTGTTAAAGCTGTTACGATCGGTGTCAGGATAAATATCAGGATAGGATTTAGATTCACAAAAAACTCAAAATTATCTGAAACAAAGCCTTCAAATGCCCTGCTTGTATAAAGAGGGAGGGTCAGCCAGTTATGTGCAAATAGGGTTTGAACAGGGATCAGTATAAAAATAAAGAAAAGGAAACGTCCATCCTTCAGGGGGAAATTTTTCAGGTAATATTTCATTTTTTCCCCGGCTGTCATATCCTTCATCTCATCTTCTTCCTCTTCAATTTTCCCTTTGGTTTCAAGGGATACATTATCGAGGGCTTTTTTGACTGCTTTTTTTGATAAAATGAACCACACCACAATAATACCAACGACAGTTAATGCAACGTAAACCCAGAATACTCCAGTGATACCGAACCCTCTTCTGACCGGGGGAGATATCAGCCCGGGGAGAAATCCTCCCAGATTCATCAGAGCATAGAGCATTGCATATCCCATGGCTGCGGTTTTCGGTGTTGTCAGTTTTTTTACCGCTGCATAGGCTGCCGGCTGATAGATTCCGTATCCGATTATTATGCCGACCAGCCCCCCCATTGCCAGCCAGTGGGAAGAGTTCCACAGACCTGGTTTGCCAAGGACCGGTGATAATGTCAGAAGAATTCTTCCTGCAAGCATGAAGAATAATGCACTGAGGAGAGCTTTCCGGATTCCTATCCAGTCGACCGTTGCTCCAAGTATAAGCATGGCAAGTGTAATCCCCCCGGTAAGGAATCCAACCATTGGACCTGCCTGAACGTCTGTTAATTGAATATATTCATTAAAAAATATTGCTAAGAGCCCCACGACTCCGAAATAGGTCAGACCCTCGAGAACATATGAGAGGTTCACACCGAAAAGAGCCCTTGAAGTATGGGCAAGGTCGATAAACGGCTGGGAAATCTCTTTTAACACTGATTTAAAAACACTCTTGTTATTATCTGACATTTTCACCTCTTTTGATCATTTGATTGAAAAATTCAATTTAAGATTTTATTTTAATTCAGGCAATATTTCAACTATAAAATTATATATGAAGATTGACTGGTATCCGGTCTGTTGATATTATAAATTTGAAACTTTCAGGATAAACGGAAAAAGATAATGGAAACTGAAATTAGAGGAAATATCTTCGACATAAAAAGGTTTGCACTTCATGACGGCCCGGGTATCCGTACAACATTGTTCATGACCGGATGCCCGCTCGATTGTCTATGGTGCCATAATCCTGAAAGCAGGCTGGGTGATAGTGACAACGGGAGCAGAAACAGAAAAGTTACCTCCGGCTATGTGACAGAAGAATTAAAAAAGGATCTCGTTTTTTTTGAAGAATCTGGAGGAGGAGTCACCTTTTCAGGAGGAGAACCCCTCACTCAACCAGATTTCCTTTTAGTTCTTTTAAAAGAGATGCAGAGTTCCATGATTCATACTGCAGTTGACACGACCGGATATACTCAAAGATCTGTAATAGAGAGCATTTTCCCATATACCGATCTTTTTCTTTATGATCTCAAGGTTATGGATCCGGAAAAACATAAGAAATTCACGGGAGTTGATAACGGGATTATCCTTGAAAACCTTGAATATGTTTTGAAAAAGGGGAAAGATGTAAGAATCAGGTTCCCGTTGATACCGGGATACAATGACGATGAGCAGAATATTTTTGAGATGGCCAGGTTTTTGAATAAAGCAAAGGTAATCCCCGAAATTGATATATTACCCTTTCACCGTATGGGAATTTCGAAGTACAGAAAATTGAGTAAAAATTCTTTGATGGAGTTCCTTTCTCCTCCTTCCGATGATAAAATAGAGGAGGTGAAAAATATGTTAAAAACAAACGGGTTTGATGCAGGGGTCGGGGGATAGAAGTGAATGAAAGGATAAGAAAACTCAGAAAACAAAGCCTTGAGGCGGAAAACAGAATATCGGCCGAAAGGGCGGTATTGTTAAGTAATTTTTACAGATCTTCTGAGGCCAGGGGGAGATCTGTCCCGGTTTTAAGGGCACTATCCTTTAAGCATATTCTGGAGAATAAGGAGATCCCGGTAAACAGCGGAGAACTTATTGTTGGTGAAAGAGGCCCGGAACCGAAGGCAACACCTACCTATCCCGAGGTCTGCCTCCACACAGTTGAAGATCTGGAGATGATAGACAGCAGAAAGAAGGTTTCATTCAAAGCAGATGAAAACCTGAAAGAAGTATATAGAAAGGAGATCATACCTTTCTGGAAAAATAAAAGTGTCAGGGACATTATGTTCTCACGTCTCCCCGATGAGTGGAAAGATTCATACAATGCCGGGGTTTTTACCGAATTCCTTGAGCAGAGAGCACCGGGACATACTGTCCTTGGGAGCAAATTGTTTAAGAACGGGCTGAACGATATTATTATTGAGATCGGAGAAGCGCTTAATAAACTTGATCTGATAAATGATCCTGACAGTCCTGCAAAAAAAGAGGAGCTCACGGCAATGAGGATATCTGCTGAAGCCCTGATCGGATATGCGGTTCGGTATGCAGATAAACTTGAAACTCTTGCTGAAACAGAATTGGATATTTCAGTGAAGGAAGAACTGCTCGGGTTGTCCCGTATCTGCAGGAAAGTTCCCGCTGAAAAACCGGATACTTTTCATGAAGCTCTTCAGCATTACTGGTTTCTTCACCTCGGTGTAATAACTGAGCTTAATCCATGGGACTCTTTTAATCCAGGAAGGCTCGATCAGCACCTGATCGGTTTTTTCGATGAAGGGATCAGTAACGGCACATTAACCAAAGAGAAAGTCAGGGAGCTTTTATCATCATTTTGGATCAAATTCAATAATCACCCGGCTCCCCCGAAGATGGGCGTCACAGCAAAAGAGAGTAATACGTATACCGATTTTGCTCTTATAAATGTCGGTGGGGTAAAACCGGATGGTTCGGATGGTGTAAATGAACTGACTTATCTGATACTGGATGTGATAGAGGAGATGAGAATTCTTCAACCGAGCTCAATGATCCAGGTGAGCAAAAAAAATCCAGACTCATTTATAAAGAGGGCATTAAAAATAATATCAACAGGATTCGGACAACCGTCCGTTTTTAATACTGATGCAATAATCCAGGAGCTTACAGCACAGGGTAAGGATCTGACGGACGCAAGGGCCGGTGGAGCCTCCGGATGTGTGGAAGCCGGAGCTTTCGGGACAGAGAGTTACATTCTGACAGGTTATTTTAATCTGGCAAAAATTTTCGAAATAACTCTGAACAACGGTTTTGATCCCCGGACTGAAAAACAGATCGGCCTTAATACCGGAGATGCAGTTGAGTTTACTTCATTCGATGAGCTGATGGATGCTTTCAGGATGCAGGTCCGCCATTTTGCAGAGATCAAGATCAGGGGTAATAATATTATCGGCGATGTCTGGTCAAGGTATATGCCTGCTCCATTTCTCTCTATTCTAATTGAGGATTGTATTAAGAACGGTGTTGACTACAATGGCGGAGGGGCAAGGTACAGCACAACTTATATTCAGGGGGTTGGGCTGGGTTCACTTACCGATTCCCTCACATCTGTTAAATATAATGTTTATGACAAAAATAATATTTCTATGAAAGATCTCTTGAATATACTTAAAAAGAATTTTGAAGGTCGTGAAGACATAAGGGTAAAATTCAGAGATGAAACTCCCAAATACGGTAATGATGAAGATTATCCAGACGAAATTGCGGTCCGGATATTTAATATTTTTCATGATGCTGTTGACGGTAAGGCTGGCCCCAGAAAAAGTCTGCATAGGATAAATATGCTTCCCACCACATCTCATGTATATTTCGGAAGTGTCATCGGTGCCCTTCCAGACGGAAGGAAAAAAGGTGAACCCCTTTCGGAAGGTATCTCTCCAGTTCAGAGTGCTGACAGGAACGGGCCTTCAGCCGTTCTGAAATCTGCTTCGAAGATCGATCATATTAAAACAGGCGGAACACTCCTTAATCAGAAGTTTACCCCCTCTTTCTTTAAAGATGATAACTCTATGAATAAGATCATCAACCTGATAAGAGGATATTTCAGGCTTGACGGACACCATATTCAATTTAATGTGGTTGATGCTGAAACGTTGAAAAAAGCGAAAAAAGAGCCGGAAAAATACAGAGACCTTATTGTCAGAGTAGCCGGATATAGTGACTATTTTGTTGACCTGGTAGATGAACTCCAGGATGAGATTATAAGAAGAACTGAACATGAAGCAGTATAGAGAGTATCTGGCAGGAGCCGGACTTCTCTATTCGGCGGCTATATGGGGATCGACTTTTTTTCTTGTTAAGAATGTTCTTGATTCAATTTCTCCCTTAAATCTCCTGGCTTTCCGGTTCTTATCCGCATCTGTATTAATGTTCATTGTTCTTAAAATTATGAAAAAACCTGTTTTAAGGGATTTTCGGAAAGGGTTAACTCTCGGTTCAATTTTATTCGTTGTATATCTTCCGCAGACCATCGGATTAAAATTTACCACAGCATCAAATTCAGGTTTTATAACAGGACTATTCATCCTGTTCGTTCCACTTATGGGCTGGGTTATATTCCGGAGGATACCTGAAAAAAAGAAAATCGTATCTGTATTGCTTGCATTAGCCGGGCTTTGGATCCTAACCGGCGGCCCCGGAAAGATCAATTTCGGGGATGCATTAACCCTGATCACCGCATTTTCGTATGGACTTCATATACTATTTGCAGGAAAATTCATGGATGAAGGTGCAGATCCATATATAATCACATTCCATCAATTCCTGATTGTCGGGATGTTCTCTCTGACAGGTTCTTTACTGACAGGGGGAGGAGTCGAAATGCCTTCAACTTCGGTAATCGGAACAATCGGATTTCTTGCCGTATTTCCGACTTTACTGGCTTTCCTTGTTCAGATGATCGCCCAGAAATTCACTTCGCCCATTAGAGTTGCAATTATATTTTCAATGGAGCCTGTATTTGCTGCATTATTTGCCTGGACATTGGGGGGAGAAATTTTTTCAGCTCACAGAGGTATCGGCGGTCTTATAATAGTTCTGGCCATATTAATTTCAGAGGTTCCTTCATTTAAAGTTAATTTTAAAAAAGTCCCATAGAATTAAATTTTTCAGTTAATTAGTGGAGTTTATTTTTTTATTATTTATAATTTTTTTAGAGAGTAAAATATTTTGGAGGGAGGACTATGAAATATATCCTGATATCAATTAGTATTATATTATTATCTGTTTCCTTACAGGCAGGATCATTGGAAGAGATTAAAGTTGGTGATGAATCTTTGGGTACAAGGAAGTATAAAGAGTACCAGAAACCGGGTCTCTGCGGCACATCATGTCACACTGATATTTATCAGCAGTGGAAACAGGCGATGATGTCTCAGGCATATACCCATCATTGGGATGAGATCGAATACTTTAAACTTGCGATCCCTCATGCGGAGAAAGATGAGAAAGTGGCAAGCGTAAAAGAGGGATGTAACGGATGTCATGCCCCTGTCTCGTTCCTGGCAGGTGATGTACCTCCTCCAAAACCGGAAGAGAACAGCAGGGCTAACGAATCTGTCTCCTGTGATTTTTGTCATACTGTCACAGGGTTCAAAGGAGAAATACCTCATAACTTCAACTATATTTCAGATCCGGGTAGGGTTAAATACGGGCCAAGGGAAGGGGAAGTCTCTCCCGAGCATATTACAAAAAAATCTGACTTTCTGAAAAAACCCGAATTCTGCGGTACATGCCACAATGAAATGAGCCCCTACGGAATTTGGGTAAAATCGACACATCTTGAATGGAAAGAAGGTCCTTATTCAAAAGAGGGAGTAAGATGCCATGACTGCCATATGACCAATGCTCCGATGAAAACCGCTCTTATGGGTAAAGAATATGAAGATGCAAGACAGCATCTTTTTCATGGTGCTCACGATCCCGGAAAAGTCAAGGGTACAATAGAATTGAGAATTCATCCTGAATCCCGTGAATTTGAGCCCGGAGATAAGGTGAAGTTCACGGTTGCATTGTTCAACCAGAAGACAGGACATAAATTCCCTACAGGTTCTGTTGAGGACAGGATCGTATGGCTTCATGTGGAAGCGAAGGATTCTGCCGGAAAAATCTATCATCTGAAAGTGGACCAAAAGGGATTTGAGGGAGAGGAATACACCATCTCCACGGATGTGCTTGCTTATCAGGATATGGGAATTGCTCTTAATGATCCTGATTTCAAAGGTGTACAGCGTGACGGTGTTCCATTTGGTGACAGGATCTTCAGGATGCCATATTTTGATCCTCAGGGGAGAATGACGATACAGCAGTGGAATACAAAGTCACTGGGTGTCGATTACAGGATCGGTCCGAGAGAGACAAAGATCGAAACATTCACATTTCTGCTGCCGGATGAGATCGCAGAAGGGGATGTGGTGGTCAGGGCGGTTCTGAACTATCAGAAACTGGTCAAACCGGTAGCAGACTTTCTCAAAGTTCCAGGGGAAGAATCAGAGGTGATCAAAGTTAATGAACATAGTACTAAGATTACGGTCTTTTTTGATTAAAAAGGAGAAGAATAATGAAAAGAATTATATTTTTTATAATTGTTTTGGGATTATTAATAAGTGTTATGCCGCTCGATCTTGAAGGGGTCCCCGCTTTTGCAAGAAAACATAAATTATCATGCAAAACCTGTCACGATCCATTTCCGAGACTGAAACCTTTCGGTGATGAATTTGCAGGTAACGGATTTACGATCGACGATAAAGTACCGTCCCGTTATCATCTTGATACAGGGGATGATAAATTATCATTAATGAGAAGTTTTCCGATCGCATTGAGATTGGATCTGTTTGTGACAAGGAATAAATACGGGGAAGAGGTTACCGATATTTCATCTCCTTACAATGTTAAGCTGGTTTCCGGGGGTGTTATAGCGAAGAATGTTTCATATTATTTCTATTTCTTCTTCTCGGAACGTGGCGAAATTGCCGGGCTTGAAGATGCGTTTATAATGTTTAATGATGTATTTGGAACAGGGGTATCATTTGCCCTGGGTCAGTTCCAGATATCTGACCCTCTTTTCAAGGGAGAATTAAAACTAACCTTTGAAGATTATATGATTTACAGGGTCAGGCCGGGATTCTCCCACCTTGATCTTAAATATGACCGGGGGGTAATGCTCAGTTATACAATTCCCAAGGGCGGTCCGGATATAGTTTTAGAATTGCTCAACGGAACGGGTATACATGGAGCGGATGAATTCAAAAATTATGATGATGACAGTTTTAAAAATATATTTGGGAGGGTTTCTCAGGATATTGGTGAGCATTTCAGGGTTGGTGCCGCAGCTTTTTACGGACGTGAATCTGCCGATGGTATCACCAATAAAGTGAATATGTTCGGAGGAGATTTTACACTATCTCTATATCCGCTGGAGATCAATTTTCAGTATGTTGACAGGACGGATGACAATCCGTATCTGGCGGCGATTGCGCCTGGAGATTTTAAGACAAGGGGCGGCCTCCTGGAAATGATCTATACATTCGGGGGTGTTGATTCGCCTTGGTATGCAGCCGGACTTTACAACTGGGTGGATTCAGATGATGAATTACAGAACTACCAGTCTGCTGCGGTCCATTTTGGATATTTATTTAGAAGAAATATCCGGTTCCTCGCTGAAATGGATTATATTTTCAAAAGCAATTACGGAGAATATCTCCGTGTTGTTACGGGGATCATCGCTGCCTTTTAATATGTATTCTGATATTCTTTACTCAATCTGATTGAGATAGAAACGGTTATCCCGGGAATAGGGAGTTAGAATGGATGTGAGTTTTATATTGTTGTTATTCTCGCTGATCATTATTCTTGGCTATATTGCCGAGTTGATCTTTGAGCGGTTCAACATATCTGACACCCTGCTCCTTATTATTTTGGGTTTCCTGATTGGTCCTAATGTTTTAGATTATATCCGCCCGGAATCCCTGGGCATGCTTGCACCTTTCTTTACCACTTTCACGCTGCTGTTTTTAATGTTCGAAGGTTCATTAAAACTTGACCTGAAGTCATTCTTCAGGGGATTCTCATCAGGAGTCCTGATAGCGATCTTCTTTTTCTTTTTATCATCCACAGGTGTAACTATTCTATTCTCTCTGTACGGTTTTGATTTTACTATTTCGTTGATGATCGGATTCGCCCTCGGGGGAGTATCGACTTCTTTTGTTATCCCTGTGCTGAATCAATTGAATCCCGGGAAAGAGATCAGATCTGTCCTGACAGTTGAGGCAGCAATGACTGATGTCCTTTCGATCGTTTTTGCTCTGGCCATGATCGATCTGAAAATCACAAATGTTTTCAAGGTTGCGGATATCCTCGGTCACCTGGTATCACTGTTTGCTGTTGCAGCTTTGATCGGCATTATTGCCGGTGCCATGTGGATATATCTGGAGGAGAAATTTGTAAAGGACAAAAACTATATGGTAACGATCGGATACGTGGTCCTTTTATATTTCCTGACTGAATATATGGGTGGTAACGGAGCCATGGCGGCACTGTTCTTCGGGCTCGTACTGACCAATTCAGTAAAGCTCAGGATATCGGTAAAAAGAGTGATTAAAAATGAGGAAGTGGAAGACGGTTCCATCAAAAAGATCATATCTTCGAGGGAAAAGGATTTTTACGATGAGATCTCATTTTTCCTGAAAACCTTTTTCTTTGTATATATAGGAATTCTCCTCGACATTTCAAACAAAAAAGCGATAGTGTTGGGTGCAGCAGCAGCAGTTATAATACTTTTGATAAGACAGTCAGCCCACATACTGGGACCGATGAAAAAACATTTTGAAAAAGGCGAGTTGTTTCTGATCAGTTCTGTTTTTGCCCGCGGAATCGCTCCTGTCGCAATTGCAATAATGGCGATAGAGAAAGGGATTCTGAAGGATAAGACCATAATTGACTCTATATATTTTACAATAACTGCAACAATAATCCTCAGCTCTATAATGATATTTTTCTATAAGCGGCTCTATACCAAAAAAGATAAAAAATAAGACTAATTCCCGATTGTTTTATTTTTTTCCTGATGCTATACCGAAATCAAAACCTCTCTGGTTTCATTTGAGCGGTTGAAAAAAAATAAATTCTCAACATCAAAGTTGAGTATGGAGGATTCTTATGAATCAAAGATTTTCAGGAGTAATCATTTTTGTTGTATTGATGCTGTGTATAGGCATCTCGTTCAGTTATGCAAACAATTGGCTGATCAATTCAAAATCCGGGAAGCTTCCGGCAAATCTGAAGGTGATCGTTGAAAATTCGGGAGGAAAATTAAAAAAGCTTTGGGGGCCTGCTGGAATTGCCATGGCTGAATTCCCATCAAGAGAAAAGGCAGAGGCGATTGAATCCGCCGGGGTTTTTGTCATGCCTGATGTAAAAGTGAAAATGATCCCTGAAGGTAAGTTTCAGATGGCGGCCAGTATCGGGTCTAATGAGAGTTTTTACGGTTATCAGTGGCATTTGCCTGTGATCGAAGCGGATGAGGCCTGGAATTTGGGAGTGACCGGATTCGGTGCCAGGGTTGCTGTTCTGGATACAGGGATATGGTATCTTCATCCGGATCTCATTTACAATATCGATTTTTCATCGAGCGCTTCCTTTGTGCCTGATGCCACTGATTTTTTGGATGATGAAGGGCATGGCACTCATGTTGCCGGAATAATTGCAGCTGCAGACAACGATTGGGGATCCATCGGAGTCGCACCGGATGCGACTCTTATCGGTATAAAAGTTTTGGATTCCAGTGGTTCGGGCTATCAGAGCTGGATCGTGTCGGGGATCATTCATGCTGTGCAGGTTGACGCTGATATCATAAATATGAGCCTCGGTGGCTTACTGAAAAAAAGTGGAAGTCTGCCGTATTATACCGCAAGTGATGCAGCTAAAATAAAAAACTTGTATACTCACGTGATCAATTGGGCGATATCTGAAGGAACGCTGGTTGTTTGTGCTGCAGGAAATGACGGATATGACCTTGACCATTTATGGGAATATATCCATATTCCTTCAGAAGCAGGAAACAGCGTAACCGTTTCAGCCACAGGACCGGTGGGACTCCAGAATTTTGATAATTTTGCATCTTATTCAAATTATGGAAGTTCTTCCATAACCCTCGCTGCACCGGGCGGTGATTTCACTCTTTATCCTGCTCCAGACTGGCATCTCGATATGGTCTTTTCGACAACCATAAACGGCTGGGCATGGATGGCCGGAACAAGTATGGCCGCTCCCGTGGTATCGGGAGTTGCAGCTCTGGTTCTATCAAAATTTGGAAAAATGAAACCGAACGTATTAAAGAATCATCTGGGTAAGTATTCTTATGATCTCGGGAAACCCGGAAAAGATCCTTTCTACGGTAAAGGGAGGGTGAACGCTTTTAAAGCTGTAAAATAGTAATTTTAATTGATTTACTTATAAATTTAAGGGAGGGGCCCTTCCCCTCCCTTCATCTCTTTTACTGTTTTTGACTTAGCTAATAAATGGGTTAAGTTGAATTTCCTATATATAGTTCTTATATTATATTAAGTGAATAAACATTCTGTATTCTTTCTGATCATTCTCTTTTATTTCCTGTCAAATTATATGACCTTTCCTGTTAATGAAACGGGAGGTGGAACAACATCAGGTTTACTGATGTTGAGCCAGGAAATGAAAGATCTGCTTGACAGAGATGTTCTTCCCATTCGTAACGAGAGGAGACGTTTAGATAAAATTGTTGAGCTGATATTTGACCGGTCTGTTGTAGGGTTCGACTACTCAAGCTTGAAAACATATACAGCCTCTGAAACTTTTAATAAAAGGTCCGGGAATTGTCTCTCTTATACTGCAATGTTCATTTCAATGGCGAGGTATGCGGGGCTAAATGCAAAGTTCCAGGAAGTTTCCGATTTTTCTGACTGGAGCAGGCAGAGAGGAATTGTGATTTTCAGTAGCCATATGAATAGTGTTGTAAATATAGGGGCAAAATACTTCGAGGTTGATTTCCAATACAGGAGTGAAAAAAAATTCTGGAACAGAAAAGTTGTGAGTGACCTGAGAGCGGAAGCACATTACTTTAATAATATTGGTTCAGAAGCTCTTCTGAAAGGAGATCTTTCTTCTGCAGCGTTTTTTATGGACAAAAGTATTAAGCTTGATAGTTCATTTTCATATGCATGGACAAATCTTGGCGTACTGGCTAAGCAGAAAGGTGAAATAAAAAAGGCGGAAGATTTTTTTTTAAAAGCTATTATATTAGACAGATATAACCATACTGCGAAATATAACCTTGCGGTTATATATGAATTAAAGGGAAATATAAATAAGGCTGAAAAACTGAGAGGCCAGATAAAGAAGGTATTGAGCAGGAATCCTTATTACCATTTCCGTTTGGGTATTGATGAGTATGATAGAAATAATTTTTCTGATTCGATAATCCATTTTAAAAAAGCGATAAAGCGAGATCCGAAAAAGTCTGAATTCTACATAAAATTGTCAGCGGCATATTTTAAGCTTGGTAAATTTGAAATGTCGAAAAAATACCTGAGAAAAGGGGAAAAATACGCAGATAGCGATCTTGAAAAGGATAAATACCAAAAGAAGCTGGAATATATATATATTAAACTTGAGGAAAACAAATAGTTTAGTCTGCGATAATAAAAAACAGGTTCTCTTGTTATTTAGAAAAAGGAGTTGGAATTCTGCGCCGTATTAGCAGCTCTATATTTAAGGATCGGTGATGTTTTTTGCAGTAAAAAAATATCTGAAAAAAACGGAGAGCTTTTGTGTGAGAGAAAAAGAGCCTAAGTCCTGTAAAAATAAACTCAAATATATATATATTAAAGTGGAGTGATAAAGATTAATAATAGTTTTTGAAAATTTAACTAAATTTTTCAGGTTCTGCGAAGAAAACCGGTTTATGGATAAAGAAAAAAGTTTGATTCTAACAAAACATTATGGAAAGTGCCTATATTGTTCTATAAAAAAAATTTATTTTTTATTTGAAATTCTTTTTTTTTTATTACATAATATTCCATTAAGCGAAAAAATAAGAGTTTCTGACTTGTGTTTTTTTGAGTATAAAAAAAAAACAGGGAATTTTATTCGATAAAATAAATTTTTTCATTTTTTCTGTTGACAATCTGAAAAAATCGGGTATAATCAAAAACGTTTTTCTTCGGTGAAGAAAATAAGGA
>CALODR010000004.1:0-1132594 GCA_942492175.1 uncultured bacterium | reverse complement strand
TGAAAAAGATTTTTTTCATCGGAACGGCAGGGAGCCTTAACTTCACTCTTGATAAGCCTGAGATACTTAGTGTGGAGGGAGTATATCCCGGATCTGTATTCACTGATTTTTCAGGGAACAAATATCTTGAACTTGAGAATTCCGGAATGACAGGTGTAAGAAAGGGGAAAGGGGTAAGTATTGATCTTATCCAGAGAGAGAACCATCAATGGTTTTCTGAAATGAAAACAAGGGATCTTGACTTTGTTGAAATGGAGTTGTACCCGCTTCGATGGTATCTGAAAAAAAAATTCAGAGCATTGGTGATCCTGACTGATCAGCTATCCGGGTTGGGGATAAGAACTTTTAACAGAGCTGATATTAAAGAAGAATTTGTAAAAGGGTTTGAAATGATTAAACTGGAGATCAAATGAAAAAAAAAGTGATTTTGACAAAAAAATTCGGAAAAAATGAAGTTGAAACTCTGAAAAAAAAATACGAACTGGTAATTGCAGAGGATGAGAAAAAAGATCTTATCACAATTGTTGAGGAGAACAGAGATGCTGAAGCTCTTATCCCCTTTCTGTCAGACAATGTTACCGGAGAGATAATAGGAAAACTGAATAATCTAAAAATAATTTCAAATTATGCTGTAGGTTACAACAATATTGACTTTAACTATGCAGGAAAATCAGGAATATTTGTAACAAACACACCGGACATCCTTACAGATGCAACTGCTGATCTTGCTTTAGCACTTGTTCTGGGAGTATCAAGAAGAATTGTTGAGTCGGATAAATTTATGAGAGGAGGCAGCTTTAAAGGCTGGGGGGCAAATCTACTTCTGGGAATGGAATTAAAGGGCAGGACAATTGGGATAATCGGACTGGGCAATATCGGACTGGCAACAGCGGTAAGGGCTAAAGCGTTCGGTATGAATATTATTTACAATTCCAGAACAATTAAAAGTGAAAAGGAAAAGGAATATGGATTTTTATTTAAAAGCCTTGAAGAACTTATAAGAGTATCTGATATTATCTCTCTTCATTTGCCATACTCCGGATGTTCACCATATGTTTAATAAAGAAACTTTTGGAAAGATGAAAAAGGGTTCAATTTTTATTAATGTCGCCAGGGGAGGCCTTATGGATGAGGAAGCGCTTGCTGATGTGCTGGACAACGGACATCTTTTTGGAGCAGGACTGGATGTTTTCGAGAATGAACCGGAAGTAAATCAACGGCTGACAAAGATGGAAAATGTGATAATGACCCCTCATACTGGAAGTGCTACAGATAATGCCAGATCGGGGATGGGGCAGATGGTAATACACAATATTGAACAGGCAATGAGCGGCAAAAGGCCGGACAACCTTATTCCGGAACTGAAAAATATGGTAAAATATTGATAAAACTTAACAATTAGGAGTACAAATGAGAACCGCAAGATATCTTATAAATATACTTTTATTTATGATCATAACAGTTTTTCTAAACGGGGAACAATACATATCCCATAAGATCAATGCTGAGATTTTCCCTGAATCAAATAGAATAATTGTCAGCAATACAATAAGATTCCCTGAAATCATAAAAGGGAAAATCCATTTTCTTCTTCACGGCAATCTTAAAAT
This sequence comes from uncultured bacterium, assembly GCA_942492175.1. Taxonomy (GTDB): domain Bacteria; phylum Acidobacteriota; class Aminicenantia; order UBA2199; family UBA2199; genus UBA647. Next base: position 1,130,984 of record CALODR010000004.1, on the reverse strand, counting down.
AGAATCAATTTCTGATAATGTTGATTTGAAAGAACTTCAGGGGGAGATAAAATCAACATTTTTTGGCATTAATACGGCACAATTTTCGGTCAGTGACAAAATACCTTTAAAACATTATGAATTAGCAGTAAAGCAGAAACCGTCGAATGAATTCAGTATTAAGTATTCAGGCAGAATCTATCATGAGATAAAGCAGATCGGATCAGAGTATGCTAGGGGGTTTTCCGAAACACCCGGGATAATATCGGAGAAAGGGGTATATCTTTCAGGATCAAGCTTCTGGATCCCGTGGTTTAATAAAGATCTGGTTACTTTCAGACTGAATGTAGTTTCTCCTGAAAAATGGAGTACAGTGTCTCAGGGAAAACTTATAAAGGACATTGATGAAAAAGGAAAACATGTTTCTGAATGGAGTTCTCCGGAACCAATGGATGAAATATATCTGGTTTCAGCTGAATTCCATAAATATCGGATTAAAAAGGGAAATGTTAACCTTTATGCCTACATGAGATCTCCTGATGATAATCTTGCAATGAAATATCTGAATACCACCGGACAATATCTTGAGATGTACAATAAACTTATAGGAATTTTCCCATATTCCAAATTTGCATTAATAGAAAATTTCTGGGAAACAGGGTATGGAATGCCCTCTTTTACTTTGCTCGGATCTAAAATACTCAGATTCCCTTTTATACTTCATTCATCATATCCTCATGAGCTTCTTCACAATTGGTGGGGAAACAGTGTTTTTGTTGATTATGAAAAAGGGAATTGGTGTGAAGGTCTTACTGTATTTCTTGCAGATCATTTGATAAAAGAACAGAGAAGGCAGGGAGCTGAATACCGGAGAACCACATTGCAGGGATACACTGATTATGTAAATGACAGCAATGAATTTCCCGTGTCGGAATTCCGTGCAAGGAGCAATGCTTCATCTTCTGCGATAGGTTACGGTAAAGTTATGATGATCTTCAATATGTTGAGGCTCAAATTGGGAGATGAAGTATTTTTAAAGGGGATACGGAATTTTTATAAAGAGAACAAGTTCATTAAAACTGATTTTTCTCATATAGAGAAAGCTTTCGAAAAAGTTTCCGGATTAGATCTTTCAGGTTTTTTCAAACAATGGGTATATATGAAAGGGGCACCGGTTCTGAAATTGAGTAAGGTGTCAGTCCGGGGAAAAAAAGGATCATTTAAGCTAAAATTCAAAATTTCCCAAAATCAGAAAGGAAAGCCTTATATACTTGAAATTCCGGCAGCAGTCTATCTTGAAGGTGAGAATAAGGTTAAAATGATAAATATCGATATGTTTAAAAAAACACAGACTTTTGAATACTCATTTAAAAGTAGACCTGCCAGAATTGATATTGATCCTTTTTTTGATATTTTCCGAAGACTTTCTGACAGAGAAATACCTCCATCGCTATCAAAAATTTTCGGATCAAAAGAGGTATTGATCATTTTGCCTGAAAAAGAGACAGACAAAGACATAGCTGATAATTATAAAAAACTTGCCGGGAAATGGGCAGTCGGCTCAAAAGAACATTTTAAAATAGTAGTGGATGATTCAGTAGAAAATTTACCGGCAGATAAAGATATTTGGATTATAGGTTGGGATAACAGGTTCAGAAAAATAATTGAAAACGAAATAAAGAGCTATGGCAGCACTATTAATAAAGATCTTTTCTTAGTAGGTGAGAAAAGTATAGACAGAATGAAAAACAGTCTAATTCTGGCAACAAAGAACCCTACTGACAGATCCCGGGTGGTTGTATTTCTAAGTACAGATAATTACAAAGCACTTGACGGTCTTAGCAGAAAACTTCCTCATTACGGTAAATACAGTTATCTGGCTTTCAGTGGAGAAGAACCTGTTGTAAATCTCAAGGGGCAATGGGAATCAGATACTTCTCCGCTTAAAAAGATACTGAACAAAGATCTAAAGTTAGATCACAAACTACCGGAAAGAAAAGCATTAGGTACTCTGGCACCTCTCTTTTCCTCTGCTGATATGCTGAAAACCATTGAATTCCTTACCGATAAGAAACTGGAAGGGAGAGGCATCGGGGGGGAAGGGATTAATATTGCCGCAGATTATATAGCAGATAAATTTAAAGAGTATGGATTAAAACCGGGAGCGGATAACAACAGTTATTTCCAGGAATGGAAAGCACAAACAGGGCCTGAAAAAAAATATATTACTTTAAAAAATGTGATTGGAGTTATCCCGGGAAAAAAGGATAAATATTCGGGACAGGCAGTTGTAATATCAGCCCATTTTGATCATCTTGGAAAAGGATGGCCTGATGTCAGGAAGGGGAATGAAGGGAAGATACATCCCGGAGCTGATGATAATGCGAGTGGTGTTTCAGTGCTGATTGAACTTGCAAAAAATCTCGGAAGAACTATTTCACCGGACAGGAGCATTATATTTGCAGCTTTCACTGGAGAAGAGAACAAATTGATGGGATCTGATTATTTTGTAAATAACTCGAGCATGTTCCCGGTAAAAAAAATGATGGGAGTTGTAAATCTTGATACTGTGGGAAGGCTTAACGGTAAAAAACCGCTGGTAATCGGCACAAATTCAGCTAAAGAGTGGAAATTCATATTTATGGGAATAGGATATACAACCGGAATAGAATCGGATCTGATAAATCAGGAACTTGATGCATCCGATCAGATCAGTTTTATAAGAAAGGGTGTCCCCGGTATTCAAATATTCTCAGGACCTCATCTAGACTATCATAAACCTACCGACACATTGGATAAGATCGATGGCGAAGGACTTATAAAAATTGCACGGATATCAAAAGAGGTTTTGGTTTATTTATCTGAAAGAGAAGAGCCGATGACCTTTACCGGAAAAATTAATACTGATAAATTGCACGATCCTGTCGTGTCAGCTACAAAATCACGGGCAAGCATAGGGATTATGCCGGATTTTTCATACTCATCAGGAGGGGTTAAAGTAGGCCTTGCAATTAAATCTACAGACGGAACGGAACATAAATTAAAGAAGGGAGATGTTATTTTATCTATTGGAGGAATTGAAGTATCTGATCTTAAAGAATATACTGCAGTTCTGAAAAAATTTAATCCGGGCCAGAAAGTAAATATTGAAATTAAAAGAAATGAAATTACAATGCAGATCGAAGTAGTAATGAGAGCAAGATAGTTAACGTTTTATCAGCTTGCCTAGAAGCGGTGTTTTTATTGTGATCGAGTTGTAAGGACAGATCTCCTGACAGCAATAGCATCTGATACAGGTTTTATAATTATATTCCGGATAGGCAAAATCTCCACTATCTTTCCAGTTGACCGATTTGGGATCGGTAGGGCATTGGAGTACACATCTTCCGCAATTTTTACAGGTGCTGTAATTGATAACAGGTTTTGGAGATATTAAATTTTTTAAAAACACAGGAAAGCTCCCTGTTGATGAGAATCTGTCAAATTTTTTACGGACAACATTAAATGATGGATTTATCAGCGTAAGAAGGTCATCTCCTACAATTTCAATTTTGTTATAGTTCATTATCAGAGATTCATCTGTAAATGATCTTAATGTAGGTACAAATTCGGGTTTCAGATCAATAAGTTTGCAGAAAACCATGTCAAGAGCAACAGGGTCCGTTGAGAACAGCAGTGTGTTCATCTTGACAGTGTTGCCTCCCCGTGGTCCATTACCCTCCATGGCAACAATTCCATCCATTATATAAAGACGGGGTTTGATGCAATTATTTATATCATGAAGAACCTTCGAAAAATCAATTATGTCGGGCATCTTTACATGAAATTCACCCTTCATAAGACCTGGAACACATCCGAACTGGTTTTTTACGGCCCCTGTTATCCTTGTGAAACCGTGGGTTTTCATTTTACTTATACTGATAATAGCATCAGAATCGGTTACACCTTTTGCCAGCGGGATTTTTTTCAGGATGTGCCCTTCAGGAAAAGATACATAATTAATTGTGGAAAAATCGGATGATTCTATTCCTCTTTTATCAAAAACAACTTTTATTCCTGAACTTTCCGCCCCCCTCTTCAGGCTTCCGAATCCAGGAGAGTCGCCATAAGTAATATTGAATTTATGTTCAATCAGCAGATCGGCCAACCCGGCAAGAACTGCAGGATTTGTTGTGACCCCTTTATCTGGATTTTCTCCAACCAGTATATTTGGTTTAAGAAGAATTTTTTCATCAGAAGAGAATAGTTTGCTGAAGCCCCCGATAAGTTCTATCCCTTTCCTCAGAGAATCTGTTACATTTTCTATATTGTATGAATCACATTTGATTAAAGCTACTTTTGCCACTAAAACTGTTCAGACCTTTCTTCTGAGTTATCACTCTCATTTCCATTATTATCAACCGATGTAATATAGTAAAAGTAATTCACACCCTTTTTGACGGTGTTATCAAGAAATCTATTATCTTTAACTTCAGAGTTTAGTAAAGAGAAATCCGCGCTGCTTTCTTCCCTGCGGTAAATCTTATACTTTGACAGATCTTTATCATTAACTTTTTTCCAGCTCAGCATTAATCCATCTTTACTTTTGAAGATGTGAAGATTTTGCGGGACCGAAGGGGGGAATATATCTTTTATAGTGACTTTTACTATATTTGATGGTTTGCTGAAATTTGAACTGCTTGCTGAAACTGAGACGTAATAATTGTATATTCCGCTGATTCCCGTGTCAGAATCTTCATAGTATTCTTTAAGGACCTTATCAGTGTTAATCTTAGTAAAAGCGGGAACCTTTTCTTCATCTTTCAGTTCTATTTTCCTGAACACATTGAATCCGGTTATAACAGGAGACTTTTTACCCTTTGCTTTTTTTGAGGAAGAAGACCAGTTGAGTTTAATAACTTTATTCTCATTTAAAAGAACAAGGTTGGTTACAGGTTCGATTGGTAACATAATTCTTATATTTTTAATGTCAGAGAGATCAGAATTTGTTTTCAGATATTTGTATCTGATTCCAAAATAGATATCCTTATTTAAAAATTTTTTAGAGATATTTGGATAGGAAAAATAGTAAACACCATTATCAGACCTTATTTGCTGAGGATCAATTTTACTCAATAATTTGCTTTTTTTTATGAACAGAGATGAAGAAAAAGTCTTATCTGCCACCCCTCCCTTTGTTTTAGTATTACTTTCAACAGAAGTGTTTTCAGGTAAAGGTTTGTCTGAATAATAAATGTATACTTTTTTTATGGAAGAACTGTTGAAATCTGTTTTGTTGTCCTTGAGAAATTTCGGAAACTTCCATGAGAACAGAAGATCATCGCCTTCCTGGACTATTTTTGTTTCAACCGGTTTCCCGGGTTGAACTTCCGGGTTAAGTTTCAGAGGCCCTTTTTTTCCGCAATTGATTAGGATGAAAAATAAAATTGTAATTAAAACAGTAAGTATTTGTTTCCCTGTATTTATCATTTTATGCCTCTATAAATAATTAAAGAATATATTTGCTGAGGTCTGTATCTTCTGCAATATCTTTAACTTTATCTCTAACATAGCTCTTATCAATCTTAACTTTCCCTGAGCCGACATCTGAAGCTTCATACGAAATATCCTCCATCATTTTCTCCATAATCGTATGAAGACGTCTGGCTCCTATATTCTCAGCAGAAGAGTTAAGGTTTTCAGCAATCTGTGCAATTTCCTCGATCGAATCATCAGTGAATTCTATATCAATCCCTTCAGTACCGATCAAGGCTTTATATTGTTTTGTGAGTGCATTTTTAGGTTCATTTAAAATTCTTACAAAATCATCTTTTAAAAGGGAGTCTAATTCAACCCTTATCGGAAACCTTCCCTGTAATTCAGGTATAAGATCAGATGGTTTGGTTACATGAAAAGCACCTGCACCTATAAAAAGAATGTGATCTGTTTTTACCATACCGTATCTGGTATTGACCGTTGTACCTTCTATGATAGGTAAAAGATCTCTTTGAACTCCTTCCCTGGATACCATAGGGCCGCCTCCACTACCTCCCGATTCACGTCCGGCTATCTTGTCTATCTCATCAAGAAATACAATACCCATCTGTTCGGTTCTGTCTATTGCGATCTTTGAAACTTCATCCATATCTAGAAGCCTGTTCTGCTCTTCATTAAAAAAGTATTCTCCGGCCTCCTTCACAGTCATCTTCCTTTTCTTGGATTTTGCGCCTCCGAACATATTAGGCATCATTTCGCCAATCGTGATGCCGATCTCTTCAACTCCTGAAGAAGAAAATATCTCAAAGGGGTGTTTCCAGATGTTTTTACTGTTACTTCAACAATCCTGTCGTCAAGTTTCCCTTCTGTTAAAAGCTTCTTGAGTTTTTCACGAGTCTGATCCTTGCTATCATTTTCAATATTCAACTCCCCTGCGGGACCTTTCACTTGTTTTGGGGGCGGAAGAAGTATCGATAATATCTTGTCTTCAGCATTATTTCTTGCCTTTTCTTTGTTTATTTCCATCTGTTCGACCTTCACCAGATCTATTGAGATCCTGATCAGGTCTCTGATTATTGATTCAACATCTCTGCCTACATATCCTACTTCAGTAAATTTGGATGCTTCAATTTTAATGAAAGGTGAACTGGTCAGTTTTGAAAGCCGCCTTGCAATTTCTGTTTTCCCGACCCCTGTAGGTCCGATCATTAAAATATTCTTTGGTATTATATCTTCAGATATCTCTTTAGGCAGCTGTTTTCTACGATATCTGTTCCTTAAGGCTATCGCAACAGATTTTTTTGCATTTTTCTGTCCGATAATATATACATCAAGACTTTTTACAATTTCTTTGGGAGTAAGATTCATTTTATCTTCATTATTTATCTCAGTCATTATAATTCCTCAATAGTAAACCTGGAGTTTGTATAAATGCACACATCTGAAGCGATCTTCAATGAATTTTCCACTATATCTTTTGCTTCCAGGTTTGAGAACCTTTTTAAAGCAAGTGCAGCAGATTGAGCATATGGACCGCCTGAACCGATGGCCAGTATATCTTCGTCCGGTTCAATCACATCACCGGATCCGGATAGTATATAAAGATTGTTCTCTGTCATTTGCAACAATCAACATGGCTTCAAGTCTTCTCAGAATTTTATCAGTCCTCCATTCCTTTGATAGTTCTATAGCAGCTCTGGATAGATTCCCATTGTATTCTTCAAGCTTTGCCTTCAAATCTCTGGAATAGAGAAAATGCATCAGAAGTGGAGCCGGCAAATCCGGCAATAACTTTACCATTATACAATCGTCGAACTTTCTTTGCGCAGAATGCTTCAGAACTGTATTCTCCAGCGATACCTGTCCATCAGAACCAATAACAACCTTATCTTTATGCTTTACACAAACTACTGTAGTTCTTTTAATCTGTTTTTCCATGAATTGATTCTATATTTTTTTCAGATGTGAGTCAAATACTGCCAACTTAAATTTAAATTGAATTTATGATAAGATATTTTTAAATATGAGAAATTCATGGCATTTACAGATATAGTAGGGAACAATAGAGTAAAGCAGATCCTGAAAAGTTATCAGCTTAAGAATAGAATACCGTATAGTATTATATTTTCGGGACCTGATAGTGCCAATCTGGGAGAATTTGCATTAGGATTAGCAAAATCAGTAAATTGTACAATTGCTAATGGAGATTTTTGCGATAATTGTGATCATTGTACAGACATTAATAAATCAATATTTCCTGATGTTACCTATCTTGTACCGGAGGGACAATTTTATAAAAAAGATCAGATCGTTGAACTGATTGAAGAGAATTACATGAGGCCTATGATATCAGAGCGAAAAATATTTATTTTATCAGAAGCTAATAAAATGAATGAGAGCTCGTCAAATTCATTTCTGAAAGTGCTTGAAGAGCCTTCCGATTCAACAATATTTATTTTGCTTACCAGGAATAAATCTCAATTACTACCGACGATAAAGTCAAGATGTCAGATTGTTAATTTTTATTCACCTACAAAAAAAGAGATATTCAATCATCTTATTAAAATGGGATATGATCATGATAAGGCAGATCTGTTATCATCTATAAGCAGATCAAGCATTGAAAATGTATTAAAGGAAGATTTTTATACTCTCCAGAATAAAAGATCAGTTTATCTTGAAATTCTGGAAAAACTTATAAAAAAGAGGAATATAGACGAAGTTTTGCTGGCCCTTCATGATCAGAGCAGGAACAGATCGAAGTTTATTGACTCATTTGTGGAGATGATTAATTTGATTTCTTTAATGTTAAGAGATATAATGATCTTGAAAATAGAGTTAAAGAAAGAATTTCTAATAAATATTGATTTTAGTGAAAATTTATTTGATCTTCAAAAATATATAACACTTGAAAAAACACTCTATTTAATAAGAAGAATGGAATTTGTACAGAGGGATATTAAAAGGAATCTTAACAGTAAGATATTGATTCTCGAATTTATTAACAGTTATGTCTGAACAGATAATAGAAGAATACAAAGTCCTGACAGTAAGTATCAAGGACAGAAAAGATATTTATCATTATAAAACCAGGGATAAAAGTATTAAACCGAATGATCTGGTGATGGTTGATACTATTCTTGGAGAAGAAGTCGGGAAGGTTATCAAGTCTTTCGGTGAAAAATTCAATTGTTTAAGAAAAGCTGCATTGATACCTGAAATATTGAGATCGGCCGGTGATAAGGACCTGGAGGAGTTCAATAAAAAGAGGGAGTCGGAAAAAGAGGCTTTTACATTCTGTAGAATGAAAATAAAAGAGAGAGAGATTCCTATCAAGCTTGTTAAGGTAGCTTTTGTTACTAATGAGAAGAAAGCAGTCTTCTTTTTTACATCTGAAGGGAGAATAGATTTCAGGGATCTCGTAAAAGATCTTGCCAAGAAGATTAAAATGCGTATCGAAATGAAACAGATAGGCATAAGAGATGAGACAAAAATAATTGGGGGACTCGGAATTTGCGGCCGCCAGTTATGTTGTAAAACTTTTTTGACCAATATAGAGCCAATAACACTTCAGATGGCCAAAAAACAGAATTTGAGCATGAATCCTCTGAAAATTTCCGGTCAATGCGGACGTTTGATGTGTTGCCTTTCTTATGAAGATGATCATGGCGGAAGAGTATATATAGAGGATAAAGATGAACTTATCGGCTATGATGAAGAACAGGATATAGACATCTCAAAAAAACATAGAAAATAATTCTTTTTCTATCTTTTCTCAACTTTCAAAAATTTTCTGATTGAGAAAAGAGAAGAAAAAAATCCTATAGATGTGCCGAGCAATATCAGTTTAATAAATATTGAAAAAGGTATAAAATCAAAACTGAGTACACCTTTTGAGAGTTCAATCACAGATTTTGCATAAACCGGAATAAGTTTTAAAAGAAGAAACAGAATTGCAGAAGCAAAAATACTTCCGAAAAATCCGAGTAAACCACCTTCAATTAAAAAGGGTACTCTGATATACCAGTCAGTAGCCCCTACAAGCCTGAGGATAGCTATTTCTTCCTTTCTATAATAAATATTTATTTTTATAATATTAAATATAATAAAAACTGAGATAAAAATGAGTATTCCGCTCAGAAATACTCCGGCCACACTAATAAACCTGCTTAGTGTTGTGATCTTTTCCGCCCAATCCAGATTGACCTGTTTACTTTCGATAATACTGAGTTTTTCTATTTCATCTATAAGAGAAATGATTTGTGTGCTTTTATTCTTTTCTTTGAATTTCAACTCAATTGAAGAGGGGAAAGGGGATGATTTAAACTCGTTTAGAATATATTTTAATTCAGGAAATTCTCTTGTGAACTGTATCTCACTTTGATTTTCTGAATAATAAGTGACACTGTCTATAAGAACATTTTTTTCAAGACGATCAGTGAGATTATCAATCACCTTTTTATCAATGTCTTCATTAAAATAGAATATAGCTACAATATTTTTTGAAAAATTCTGGGTGAAATTTTCTATATTAAGTGAAAGATAATTAAAAATACCGAATATAAGGAGGGTGAATGCGATAATTCCGAGAGAAAGGATATTTATAATTTTATTTCTGAGGATATTAATTATAGAATTGACGATAGCGGTTTTTATCAGGTTCATCCAAATTCTCCGCTTCCAAAATCAGAAACAAGCATCCCTTTATCAAGCCTTATTACCCTTTTCGGGAATAATTTAAGAATATTGTTGTCATGAGTTGCGATCAAAACCGTTATTCCGTTTATGTTGATCCTTTCAAATATCTTAATTATATTTATTGAAAGTTCTGTATCCAGATTTCCGGTCGGCTCATCAGCGATTATTATTTTCGGGTTTCCTACAATGGCTCTTGCTATCGCAACACGCTGCTGTTCTCCGCCTGATACATGTGTGGGGAAGTAGTTCCTTCTATGTGTAAGACCGACAAGAGTGAGGGCATTTATTACCATTTTATCAACTATGGCTTTCTTTTCATTTCTGGCTAGCAATGGGATTGAAACATTTTCATAAATAGTCCGGTTTTCCAGTAATTTAAAATCCTGGAAAACAATTCCAATATCTCTCCTCAATTTGTATAATTTATTATCAGGAAGGAGGTTCAGGTTCATTGAATCAATAAGTATCTGTCCTCTTGACGGGACCTCCTCTTTATATATAAGTTTTAAAAATGTTGATTTTCCGGCTCCGGATGCTCCTGTCAGGAAAATAAATTCTCCTTTACCGATCGATATGCTTACATCTGATATGGCAAATTGATTCTTAATATATTGTTTGTAGACGTGATAAAATTCTATCATTTATTTTCCGGTTAATATCCTTGCCTCATCTATTATCCTTTCTGATGTTAAATTGTAAAGATTATAGAGTTCTTCGGGTTTTCCCGATCTTCCGAAACTGTTCTCAACACCAATTATTTTCATCGGGACAGGATTTTTCTGTGACAGCAGTTCAGCGATTGCCGATCCGATCCCTCCATAAACGGAGTGATCTTCAATAGTAATAACATTTCCGGCTTTTTTAGCTTCTCTAATGACAGTTTCTTCATCAAGTGGTTTTATTGACGAAACATTAACCACTCCTGCACTTATTGAGAGGTCGCTTAATTGATCAGCTGCTTCAATGGCTTTATGAAGCATTGATCCGGCTGAGAATATAACCAGATCATTACCAGTTGACAGAACCTCGGCTTTGAAAGGGTTATATTTAAAATCCTCTTTGTGAACTACGGGAAGATCACTTCTTGTTAATCTTACATAAAAAGGGCCATATTCACCTGCAACATATCTAATCACCTCTGCAGTCTCAACCGAGTCGGCAGGAATAATAACTCTCATGTTTGGAAGTGTTCTCATCAAAGCTATATCTTCAAGAGCTTGATGAGTTGCTCCGTCTTCGCCAACACCCAGTCCGGAATGTGTTGCTACCAGTTTAACATTTGCATTATTGTAGCATACTGATTGTCTTACCTGATCAAAAACCCTCCCCGTAAGGAAAACTGAAAAACTTGAAGCAAAAACCGTTTTTCCCGTCAGTGAAATACCTGCAGCAGATGATATCATATCCTGTTCAGACAACCCCATATCAAAAAATCTATCTTTGTATTTGTTGGCAAATGTAAGGGTTTTTGTGGATTTTGCAAGATCTGCATCAAGAACAATAATATTGCTGTCTGAAGCCCCCAACTCGGTCAGAGTTTTTCCATATTGGCCTCTAAGACTTCCTTTAACCATTTTTCAGTTCCTCCAATGCTATTTTAAGTTCTTTTTCATCCGGAGCTGTTCCATGAAAAGTAAGATTATTCTCCATAAATGAAACTCCTTTTCCTTTTATTGTTCTGGCTATAATCATAGTTGGTTTCTCTGATTCTTCCCTGAACCTTAAGACGGCATTTTCAATTTCATTAAAATCATGACCATCAACTTCTATTACATTCCATCTGAATGCCTCCCACTTCTCTTTAACCGGTGAGATATCCTTTATATCGGAAACAAGTCCGTCTATCTGCTGGTTATTGTAATCGAGGAAAGCGCAAAGGTTTGATAACCCCCTGAAACCTGCCGCCATGGCTGTTTCCCATATCTGTCCTTCCTGGGATTCACCATCACCAATTATTGTGAATACTCTGGATTTAAGGCCGCTGTATCTTAATCCGATAGCCATTCCGGAAGCCATTGAGAATCCCTGACCGAGTGATCCCGTTGAAGCTTCTATTCCGGGTGTATCAAGACGGTGAGGATGCCCCTGAAGATGTGAATTAATATTCCTGAGGGTAGGGAGGTCCCCCTCGGGGAAGAACCCCTTGAGTGCCAATGTAGAGTATAGTACGGGGGCAGCATGGCCTTTGGATAGTACAAATCTGTCGCGGGAAGGATCATCTGCAGAAGCGGGATCAATGTTCATCTCCCTGAAGTAAAGATATGTCATGATATCAGCTATTGACAAAGATCCGCCTGGATGGCCGGATCCTGATGCCGCAATCATTGTGACAATGTGAATTCTGATCCTTCGTGCAATTTCTTTAAGAGTATTGAGTTCTTCAGCATTCATAAAAAAATCTCCTGTATTAATATTGCCTTTTACAAAATTGTGTTGAAAGCTTTTTATATTTTAACATAAAAATTATTTTGATTTACATAGTTAGGAGAGTACAGGCAGATATGGAATTGAGACTTCCCGGTCAGGATGTCTCAGGTACTTCTTCTTTAACTTCTTTATACAAAATCCTGCCGCAGTTTTCGCAGATAAAAATATCTTTTGTAGAGATCAATTCACTTAATCTTTGTGGTCTGATCTTTACATTGCATATACCGCAAAAATTTGTTTCAACAAAAGATATTGCCTTTCCTTCCCTGTTTTTAATCAACTTATCATAAATTGCTAAAAGATTTGAAGGGACAGTCTCTCTCAGTTCATCTTTTTCTTTTAACTCTTCAACGAGCCTGTCTTTATGGTATTGAAGATTCTGTTTGAGGTCTTCAATCCTCTTATTATATTCTTCAGCAATCTTATTGTATTCGCCTTCACTTACCCTGATCTCGTCCATTATTTCATCAGATTTAAGCATCTCTTCGATGATCTTCTCTTCAATTTCGAGAATCTTGTTCTCTTCGAATTTTATTTCATTGATGAAACCCTGATATTCCTTGTTGGTTGTTGATTTATTAAGCTGCTCTCTGTACTTGGAGATCTTCTCTTTTATAAGTATAATATCGTTTTCAAGTTTTTGCCGACCTTTAAGGTTACCTTCGAGTTTTTCTTTGGATTTGCTGACGATATCAGCTTTACTGTCCCTGTCGATTTCAAGGGATTTAATTGTCTCGGGTATCTCTTTGATCCGTAAATTTGTCTCTGTTACCCTGTCATCAAATCGTTGAAGTTTATATAATAGTTCAAGACCGTCTTTCAAAAGAAGCTCCTAAAAAAGAGTGGGCCTACCAGGATTCGAACCTGGAACCTACCGGTTATGAGCCGGTGGCTCTAGCCGTTGAGCTATAGACCCTAGATTAGAAGTAGATTATCAAAAATTGTGAAAATTGTCAAGAATATTATTGTTTTCAGGACATTGATGAACCTGAAATTCAGGTTTAGTCATGCTCGTTAACTATTACCGCAATTATTAATAAACTTTAAATTAACATATCTGCACAACTTGATTAATGGTTGGATTTTTTATAAAATCATATAAGAGAAAGTTATTCAATATCGAGGGAAAAATTGAGTATTGCAGAATATAACGAGAAAAGTATAAAAACGCTGAACTGGAAAGAACATATCAGAAAAAGGCCAGGTATGTATGTTGGGAAACTCGGAGACGGCAGTTCTCAGGATGATGGGATATATCTGCTTTTTAAAGAGGTAGTTGATAATTCTATTGATGAGTTCATGATGGGATTCGGCAAGAAGATAGACATAACCATAAATGAAAGCTCCGTGAAGGTAAGGGATTATGGAAGGGGAGTGCCACTTGGAAAGGTAAAAGATGTGTCTTCGAAAATGAATACAGGGGCAAAATATGATTCTAAGGTTTTTAAAAAATCTGTTGGTTTGAACGGGATCGGTATCAAAGCTGTTAATGCTTTATCAGAAAGGTTCATTATAAGGTCTTTCAGGGATTATGAGAGTAAGGAGATCGAATATAAAAGGGGCAATATAATTTCCGATAAACCTATTTCCGGCTCTCAATCAGAGAATGGAACTGAAGTTATTTTTACTCCCGATCGGGAAATTTTCGGTGATTACCGGTTCTTATCAGAATTTATTGAAAACCAGATAAACTATTATACTTATCTTAACGCCGGACTTACGATCAATTTCAACGGGACAAAATATTTTTCTGAGAACGGACTTCTTGATCTTTTAAATTCAAATATTGACAACGGAATCATTTATCCTATCATACATCTCAAGGGTGAGGATGTTGAAGTGGCAATCACTCATGGAGGTCACTATGGAGAAGAATATTATACATTTGTAAACGGTCAGAACACAACACAGGGGGGTACTCATCTTCAGGCATTCAGAGAAGGCCTCATAAAGACCATCAGGGAATTTTATAAAAAAGATTTTGATGTTTCAGATATAAGAACTTCAATAATTGCAGCAGTAAGTGTTAAGATAGAAGAACCTGTTTTTGAATCTCAGACAAAAACAAAGCTTGGTTCCAAAGAGATGAGTCCCGGAGGAGTTTCACTTAAAAATCACATAAACGATTTCCTGAAGAACTCACTTGATAATTTTTTACATAGAAATAAAGATGTCGCCGAACAGCTTCAACAGAAGATCCTGAGTTCTGAAAAGGAACGTAAGGCGATGTCCGGAATAAAGAAGCTTGCCAGAGAGAGAGCGAAGAAAGCAAATCTGCATAATAGAAAACTGAGGGACTGTAAGATACATTTTAACTCAAATAATGAGCGGAGAAAAGAATCTACAATCTTTATTACAGAGGGTGATTCGGCAAGCGGTTCCATAACCAAGTCGAGAGACGTTCAGACTCAAGCTGTATTCAGCCTGAAAGGTAAACCATTGAACACTTTTGGGCTGAATAAAAAAATTGTATATCAGAATGAAGAATTTAACCTGCTTCAGGCAGCACTTAATATTGAGGATGGACTTGATGATCTCAGATATAACAACATAATCATTGCAACTGATGCGGATGTTGATGGGATGCATATAAGACTTCTTCTTATAACTTTCTTTCTGAAATTTTTTCCTGAGCTTATTAAAACCAACCATGTTTATATCCTTCAAACACCTCTGTTCAGGGTAAGAAATAAGAAAAAGACAATTTATTGCTATTCGGAAGAGGAAAAACTGTCTGCATTATCAGAATTGGGAAAATCAACTGAAACAACCAGGTTCAAAGGACTTGGAGAGATATCACCTGATGAGTTCAAGGAGTTCATAGGTGAAAAAATAAAACTTGAACCTGTTCTAATAAGTAAAGAAGGCTCAGTAAAGAAAACACTGGAATTCTATATGGGGAAAAATACTCCAGAAAGGCAGGAATTCATTATAAATAATATCAGGATCGAAAATGAGTCGACTAAAGATATTCCTGAAAACTGAATCGGAGGGGACCTGAAATAAATGGAAGAAAAAAGCGGCAACGGTAACGGATTTGGTGTTGAAAAAAAACTCGGGCATGTCAAAGATATTCCAGAACTCTACAAGAACTGGTTCCTCGATTATGCATCCTATGTAATCCTTGAAAGAGCTATTCCTGAAGTTCTTGACGGCCTGAAACCTGTACAGAGAAGAATCCTGCACACGATGAAAAGGCTGGAAGACGGACGTTATAACAAAGTTGCAAACATAATCGGATTTGCGATGCAGTATCATCCTCATGGGGATGCTTCCATAGGAGATGCTCTCGTGTCAATCGGGCAAAAGGACCTGCTCATAGATACTCAGGGGAATTGGGGTAATACCCTCACTGGAGATAAATCAGCTGCTCCCAGGTATATTGAGGCAAGACTATCTAAATTTGCACTGGAAGTTGTTTTTAATCCTAAAACAACAGAATGGATCAACTCATATGACGGGAGAAATAAGGAACCGGTCGTACTTCCAGTGAAATTCCCTATCCTTTTGTACCTTGGAGCTGAAGGGATAGCGGTTGGGCTTGCGTCAAAGATCCTTCCCCATAATTTCAATGAATTAATTGATGCATCTATTTCATA
Source organism: uncultured bacterium (assembly GCA_942492175.1). Lineage (GTDB taxonomy): Bacteria > Acidobacteriota > Aminicenantia > UBA2199 > UBA2199 > UBA647. The sequence goes on along the minus strand of CALODR010000004.1, from coordinate 1,114,806 downwards.
TCTGAAGGGGGAGGAATTCTCTCTGGTACCCGATTTTCCATCCGGGGGGCTTGCAGATTTCTCAAAGTATAATAATGGCCTTCAGGGCGGGAAGGTAAAAGTCAGGGCGAAAATAGAGAAAACCGATAAGAGGACGATAAAGATCACAGAGATACCATTCGGAAAAACATCAACATCACTGATCGATTCTATTATTCTGGCGAATGATAAGGGAAAGATCAAAATAAAGAAAATTGACGATAACACATCTGACAAAATTGAGATTATTATATCTATCCCGCCAGGTACATCTCCAGATAAAACAATAGATGCTTTATATGCATTTACAGACTGTGAGATATCAATTTCACCTAATTCCTGTGTCATTATGGATCATCAGCCAAAATTTATCGGTGTTAATGAGATGCTGAAGATAACAACGGATAATACGGTATCGCTTCTGAACCTTGAACTTGAAATAAAAAAGAGGGAACTTGAAGAGTCATGGCACCTCTCATCCCTCGAAAAGATCTTTATTGAAAACAGGATCTACATAGATATAGAGAATTGTGAAACATGGGAGTCAGTTATCGAGACTATTGACAGAGGACTTGATCCGTTTAAACCAAGGTTGAAAAGGGAAGTAACCCGGGATGATATAGTTCAGCTGACAGAGATCAAAATAAAACGTATATCTAAATATGATGCTTTTAAAGCAGATGAAAATATAAAATCAGTTGAAGAAGAACTGACCGGAATTATTGAATATCTTAAAGATATAAATAAATATACTATCAACTTTCTCTTAAATATCAGAGAAAAATACGGAAGAGGGAAAGAGAGAAGAACTGAAATAAGAAATTTTGATCAGATAGAGGCAACCAAGGTTGTTGCCGCCAATAAAAAGCTATATGTTAACAGGGCAGAAGGTTTCTTCGGTTTCTCATTAAAGGGAGATGAACTTGTAAGTGAATGTTCAGATATTGATGACATTATTCTGTTCATGGAAGATGGAACTTTTACTGTAAAAAAGGTTGAGGAGAAGGCTTTCGCGGGGAAGAATATTATCCATATAGACATATTTGCCAAAGGTGATGAGAGAACTATCTACAATGTAATTTACAGAGATGGGAAAGATGGCCGGAATTTCATGAAAAGGTTCCCGGTTACATCTGTAACGCGTGATAAAGTATATGATCTGACGAAGGGGACTCCTGATTCAAAGGTGATCTATTTTACGGCAAATCCAAATGGTGAGGCTGAAAAGATCAGGGTTGTTCTGAAACCAAAAAAACGATTAAGGAATCTTCAGATAGATCTTGATTTCTCAGAACTTGCAATAAAAGGGAGAAATTCCCAGGGCAATATTCTGACAAAGAATTCAATTTCAAGGGTCCATTTAAAGGAAAGCGGAATTTCTACTCTGGGCGGTATAGAACTCTGGTTTGATCCTTCGATAAACAGATTGAATAGTGATGGAAGGGGATTGAAGTTGGGAGAATTCTCCGGCGAGGATAGAATTATAGAGATAACAGGTTCGGGAACTACTCAATTGTACAATTTTGACATATCAAACCATTTTTCTGATGACGCCGTGATCGTAAAGAAATATAACAAAGACACTATATATTCAGCGGTGTATTATGACGCTGATCAGGGCTATTATTATCTGAAAAGGTTTAATGTGGAAATTTCTGATAGAAAAATTAGTTTTATAGGAGATAATCCTGATTCAAAACTGCTGGCTGTATCCGAAAATGAAAATCCGAGGTTTTATGCGGAATATGGCGGAAAGAACCGAAAAAAACATGGCGAGTTGATTGATGCAGAACAATTCATCGCTGTAAAGAGCATTAATGCAAGAGGAAAAAGGATCTCAACTCTTCCTGTATTATCAGTGAGAGAGGAAGCAACTGAATCCTCAAAGGATGATGATCGGGAATCTGAAGAGGATTTTACTCAAAAATCTCTTTTCGATTCAAAAAAGAATTGAAGTAAAAAAAAAGGGCGGTCCGAAAACCGCCCCTTTCTATTAAAAAACTATTTTATCTCTTTTTCAAACCATTTGGATCTGTCAGGATCTTTCGGACTTGAAGGTTTTTTAAATTTTTTCTTATCAATTTCTTTAAGAAGATGTTTTACCGCCTTTTCAATGCTGGGGTCATTCCCTTTTGCTATTTCTTCGGGAATATCATAAACCTCAAATCCTTCATCCGGATAAACACCAACACCTTCAACGACATATTCACCATCCGTATTAACGATCGCTGACATCGGAACGGCAAATGAGGGGCCGTCTACCAGACTTGGGCTCCAGCCGTATCCTACCAGTCCTCCCCAGGTTCTGGTTCCAATTAGTTTTCCAAGTTTCTTCAATTTGAACCAGTACGGGAAGTTATCACCCCCTGAGGATGAATAATGGTTGATCAGCATTGCCAGAGGTCCATTGAATGAAAAGAGTGGAGCCGGCCTGGGGTCAAGATCTCTGCCCTGCCAGTATGCATATGTTGTGGATGAAAGTTTTTCGATCATCTTTTTTGGAGACCATCCGCCACCATTATATCTTTCATCTATTATAAGGGCTTCTTTATCATTAAAAGAATAGATGCCTTTAAACAGTTCGCGGTTTCCTGCAAATGCCGTATCAGGGACATGCATATATCCGATCCTTCCGTTTGAAAGTTTGTCGACCAGTTTCCGTTTAGCTTCGATCATATCATTATACATCAGACCTAGTTCGCTCCTTAACGGTTTGATCCAATAAGTTCTTGAGTTAGTTTTATCCGGTGTTGCACTTACTGTAATACTGATTTTCTTACCGGCAGTGTTCTCAAGAAAACGGTAAGGATTTTCACTGGCGCTGACGTTGTAACCATTGATCTTAACCAGATAATCGCCTTCATTTACCTTAATTCCGGCTTCGGTAAGGGGAGATCTGGTCCTTTCGTTCCAGTTTTCACCTTTATATATCTTTGAGATCTTATACATACCTGCGGTCTTATCTGCCTGCAGCTCAGCTCCCAGGAGACCTGTATCGATCCTTTTTACCCTTTCAAAATCACCCCAGTTGACATAGGTGTGACCGACATTAAGCTCGCCTACAAGTTCTCCGAATATGAAGTCAAGATCAGCTCTATGACTTACATGAGGAAGTAGAACTTCATATTTTTTTCTCATTTTTTCCCAGTCGACCCCATGCATATTTCTCACATAGAACCAGTCTCTGTATATTCTCCAGCCCTCATTATAGATCTGTTTCCATTCTTTTACCGGGTCTATCTTCATCATTACATTGCTGAATTCCAGTTTACCTTCTCCCGGTTTTAATTTCGGTTTTATGTCTGCAATTCCCCAGGTTCTGCCTGATCTGTATAATAATTTTTTATTATCGGCAGAAAGTGATCCATAATTGATATTATCCATAATCAGATCGGATTTCTTTTTCTTGAAATCAAAAAGATGCAGACCATTATTACTGAAGTAAATCGCTTTCCCATTTCCCAAATCTGTAATTCCGCCATATCTGCCTGTCGGCAATGGGAAGACCGATATCCTTTTATTCAGGTTTTTAAAATCAATTTTTACTACAACTGATTTTTTCTCAGCTTTTTTCTTATCTTTACCTTTTTTTTCTTTTGCAGGAGGAGGTGTCGGTGCTGATTCAAGATCATTTTCATCTTTGAAAAGAGCCGGGGAGGATTCAGTCAGTCCGATGGCAAAAATTCTTGCAGTTTTATTATAAACGAAATCAAATTCCATTGTTGAAAAACCGCTATCGAAACTAAAATTAAAATCTCTGTCAGATATAAAGAATATGTACTTTCCGTCTTTTGAGAAAGAAGGTGAAAAATCTTCATACATTTTATTTGTGATCTGAGATAATTTTTCTGATTCCAGTGAATATACCCAGATCGATCCTAATTTATTTTCACCCCTTTTTGTATAAGTGATCCATTTTGAATCCGGGGACCATGAATAATCTCTTATCGTTCCGGATTTGTCCTGATCAATCTGGGACAATTTTCCAGATTCTATATCTAAAAGCTGCAGTTTTCTGTCTGCATCTGAAAATATAAAGTATTTTGAATCAGGAGACCATTCCACAGGATATTTCCATACTTTTGTACTTGTAAGTTTTCTTGCTTTTTTCTTTCCTAACGGGTCAACTATGTAAAATTCAAAATCTCCGGATTCATCTGAGACATAAGCGATCCATTTACCGTCGGGTGAAGCTACCGGATACATCTCTCTTATACCGGATGTCCTTGTAAGATTAAGTGTTACACCTTTTTTTTCTGCCGGGACCGAGAACAAATCACCTCTGGCATCAAAAATTGCCCGTTTACCGTCTGAAGCAATTGTTGCTCCGAATCTTGATACGAATTCTGAAACATTTTTAAAATAGGGGAGAACATTCGGATTGTCGAATTCGATGTTAACAGTTATTTTTTCTGTTTTATTAGTGTTCAGGTCTATTTTGTAAAGGTAACCGCCTTTTTCAAAAGCAATAGTCCCTTCTGAACCGGAAGGCCAGAGGACATCAAAATCACTGAAATTTGTAACTTGTTCGAATTTTCCGGTTTTCAGATCATATGAATGAAAATTGAGTGACAGACTCTCATCTGAAACATAGAATATTTTATCCTGAAACCAGACTGGATGCTGGTCGGTTCCGGGAAAAGTTGTGATCCTTTCGGATTTATCTTTTTTTAGGTCATAGATCCATACATCCTGGGCCCTTCCCCCTTTAGTCCTTTTCCATGTTCTGAACTCCCTGCCGATCGGGGTATAGACTATTTTGTCACCATCCGGAGAATATGTACCGCCGCCGCATTCAGGGATCTGGAGCGGTTTCTCAAGGCCGCCATTTATATCTACAAGAAAATATTTACCCATTCTCTCACCGTAAGGCGTTCTGTTCATCCGGACAAGGATATTTTTGCTGTCAGGGGTCCAGTCCATGACGATGTAGTCATATCCTCCTCTGGGGGGCATAATTCCAACGTCATTATAGTAGGTCAGTTGAACCGGAGTCCCTCCCTGAGATGGCATTATATAAACCTGCCTTGAACCCGAGTATTCTGCCGAAAATGCTATCCATTTCCTGTCAGGAGAGATCTTCGGGAAGAGTTCAAGCCCTTTATGAGAAGTTAATCTTTTTGCATCTCCTCCATTAGAAGAGACACTCCATATATCGCCTGCATAAACGAAAACCGTTAAATTTCCATTTATGTCAGGAGTACGCAAAAGCCTAGCATCTTTGGATGCAAATGTTGTTCCAAATATTAAAAGGATCGAAACAACAATTAGTATTGTCTTATTCATAAGACCTCCTTTTTTCTAATAACTTTTTACGTTTTATGAAGTATAAAGTTTAAGTTAATAAGATTACTAAAGTGGTTAACTAGGAGAATTTTTCTTGAGCAGTACAGAGAAATCAGCTATAATAAAAAAATGCAAAAAAAATATATAAAAAAAACCTTATTAATTTCAGGTTTAAATAGACACATTCTGACTTTCTTTTTATTTCTGATTTTCTTTGTCGTTCAGACTAATTTAATTAAGAGTGAAGACTCGTTGAGGTTTGATCTCGAGAGTATAAAAGCCCTTGCGGTTAAGCAGAATAAAAGAATTAAAAATGCGAAACTGGACATGAAAATTGCACGGAATGTGGTAAGAGAAACTACCGCAACCGGGCTGCCTCAAATAGACGGGAAAATATCTTATCAGGATATGACACAGATCCCGACAACTCTTATTCCTGCTCAATTTATAGATCCAGATGCCGAGGAGGGGACCTATTTCCCAATGAAATTCGGAACCCAACACAATATATCAATGGAACTGGTTGCATCACAACTTGTTTTTAACGGGACATACATAGTAGCCCTTCAATCATCGAAAATATATATGAGGTTGTCAAAGGAAAATCTTATAAAGACTGAGATCGATGTTAAATCTCTTGTTACAGGCACTTATTATCTGATACTGGTTAGTGAAAATTTGAGAGATATTCTGACAAATAATCTTAAAAGCCTTGAAAAACTCCATTATGAAACTTCAGAAATGTATAAAGCCGGTTTTGTTGAAGAGACAGATGTAGATCAGATCGAATATTTTGTTATAGGGATAAAGAACAGGTTGAGCGCCATAAAAAGGCAGATAGAGATAACCTACAAACTTTTAAAATTTCAAATGGGCCTGGAATTGGATAGGGACATATCACTTGAAGGTGATATTAATGAATTAGCTGCTAAAATTGAATATAAAACTGTACTTTCCAGGGAATTTGATCTAAATGCCAACATAGACTTCAGGATGGCTGATACCCAGGTGAAATCCTCCACATTATTGCTGAAAAAAGAGAAATCTTTGTTTCTACCATCAATAACAGCTTTTCTGTCACATTCGAAGAATGCAATGAGAAATGAGTTCAATTTTTTTAAAAAGAACGAGGAGAAATGGTTCCCGTCCACAATTATCGGACTCAATCTTAATATTCCTATTTTCTCAAGCGGAATGAGGTTAGCTAAGGTTAAACAGGCTGAATATGATCTCGAAAAAGCACTTAATATGAAGAGTGATGCAGCAGATAATCTGAATCTGGGTTATCTTAATGCAAGATCGACCTATCTTACATCGATCGGAGGGAAAGAGAGTTCATTCCGAAATCTTCAGATAGCCGAAAAGATTTATAATAAAACGATTGAAAAATTTAAAAAAGGAGTTTCTTCAAGTACTGAGCTTATCCAGACATACAATCAGTATCTTCAAGCTCAATTCACCTACACTTCAGCTCTCATAGAATTTTTCAACTCTTTGACCGAGTTAGAAAAGATTTTAAACATAATATAAAAGAACAGGGGATAAATAATGATAAAGAAAATATTTCTAATTGCTTTAATATTCACTTATGGATGCGGATCAGGGATAGATAAGGAAAAGATTAAAGCTGAAATTCAGAAGAAAAAAGATAAAATTGTAAGCATTGAAACAGAAATAAGAACTTTGGAAGAGGATCTGAAAAAGAATGGAATGAACGATAAAGTGTTTAAAATTCTGGTGTCTGTCAAAAAAATAAATGGGGAAAATTTTGAACATTTTCATACTGTTAACGGAGTAGTTGAAGCTGTAAAAGAAGCTTATATAAGTCCGGAAATTGGCGGCACAATAAAAAGCATTAATGTTATTGAGGGTCAGAGGGTAAAAAAGAACCAGCTTCTTGCTGTTTTAAACTCAAAAGTTATCCAGAGTACAATATCTGAATTAAAAAATTCTTTAAAACTTGCCAATATTCTATTTCAAAAAAGAGAAGGTTTGTGGAAGAAGAATATCGGTTCGGAGATCCAATACCTTGAAGCTAAAAATCAGAAAGAATCACTTGAGAACAAAATCAAAACCTTGAATGAACAATTAGGTATGACACTTATAAGAGCTCCGTTTGATGGAATTATAGATAATATTGATAAAAAGAAAGGTGAGCTGGCTGTACCAGGATTGCCGATAATGCAGATAGTTGATATAAGTATGGTTTTTATTAAAGCTGATGTTTCTGAAGCTTATCTCTCAAGTGTTAAAGTTGGAGATAATTCTACGATCACTTTCCCATCCTATCCAGGTCTTATCAGAAAGGGGAAGATAATAAGGGTAGGGACAGTTATCAATCCTCAAAATAGAACTTTTCAGATAACTTTGAAGTTAATCAACAGCAATGAAGTACTGAAACCTAATATTGTTGCAGTATTGGAATTAAGAGACTTCAATGATGTAAATGCTATAATAGTGCCTTCTATCATTGTGAAGAATGACAGTGAGGGTTCTTATGTATACAGAATAAAGAAATCAGAAACCGGATTAATTGCAGAGAAGGTATATGTAAATCCCGGCAGGGTAAATAAAGACATGATCATGATCAATGGGGGAATCGAGTTCGGAGATGAGATCATAATGAAAGGATATAACCTGGTTAAAAATGGAAGTCTGGTAAATATTGAGGGTAATCAGGAAGATGAAGGTAAGAATGAGTAAAGAAAATAAAAACGGTAAATCGTGGAGAGAATTCAAACTAACCACATTTGCATTAAATAATAAGAGCACTGTTTTTCTTCTGGTAATTATAATTTTAGTATTCGGGCTTATCGGATACACAACAATGTCGAGAGAAACCTTTCCTGAAGTAGTTATTCCGAATATATTTGTAAAAACCATATATCCCGGGAATCCACCGATCGATATTGAGAACCTGATAACAAGACCGCTTGAAAAAGAGATTAACACAATAAACGGTATTAAAGAGTTGAGATCAACTTCAACTCAGGATAATTCAGATATTATTATTGAATTCAACACTGGCATAGATCTTGGTGATGCACTTCAGGATGTTAAGGATGCAGTTGACCGGGCAAAAAATGAGCTCCCCTCAGACCTTGACATCGATCCCATTATCATGGATCTCGACCTTAATGAATTTCCGATTTTAAACATCAACCTGTCCGGTGATTTCAGTTTGGATGAATTAAAGGTTTTCGCAGAATTTCTGGAAGAAGAGATCGAAACTTTTCAGGAGATATCAAAGGTTGAGATTAAAGGTCTTGATAACAGGGAAATCCAGATAAATATTGACAAGCATAAACTTGATCTTATGAAACTCAGTTTTCAGAATATTGAAGACGCTATTGTTTTTGAAAATATGTCAATATCCGGTGGTGAAATAAAAATCAACAATACAACAAGGTCAGTGCGAACTATAGGTGAATTTAAAAGTCTTGAAGAGATCAGGAATATTATCGTTAAACACGAGGGCGGGAACATAGTTTACCTGAAGGATGTTGCTTATGTAGTAGACGGTTTTGAAGATCCGTTAACTCTGGCAAGGCTTAATAAACAAAAGGTTGTGTCGGTACAGGTCATTAAAAAATCAGGTGAAAATGTTATTAATGCCTCAGACAAAATTTTCAAATTACTTGATGAATCAAAATTGGACGGAACTTTACCAAAAGAACTTCATATCGATATATCAAACGATCAGTCCGAGTGGATAAAGAAAATGGTAAGCAACCTTGAAAACAGTATTGTAATCGCTATCTTTTTTGTGGTGCTTGTTCTCTATTTCTTTCTTGGTACACGTAATGCTTTATTTGTCGGTATTGCAATACCGACATCAATGACATTATCAATAGTCATCCTCAACCTGATGGGATCTACAATAAATATGATGGTATTATTCGGTCTTGTCTTAGCACTGGGAATGCTGGTTGATAATGCTATTGTGGTGATTGAAAATACATACAGATTTATAGGAAAGGGATTTCCCGTGAATGAAGCCGCAAAAAGGGGAACAGGAGAAGTTGCCATTGCAATTTCAGCATCTACAGCCACTACATTAGGAGCATTTGTACCTCTCGCATTCTGGCCCGGGATGATGGGTGAGTTCATGAAGGTATTGCCTGTCACACTGATCATTGTATTATCATCTTCACTTTTTGTGGCGCTTGTAATCATCCCTGTTTTTGCAGCCAGATTTTATAAAGATGAAAAAGACATTATAATCCCCGAGAAAAAGGTTTCTCTGAAAAAAGCATTCATTGCATTCGGAATTGGGGTTTTGGCTTTTATCCTTAAAATGAACGCTATTACTTTTATTGCAATCACCGCCTCTCTTTTGATCCTGGCAAATTTATTTTTTCTCAGGTCATTGTCAGAGTGGTTCAGGAACACACTTTTGTTAAAACTCGAAAATTTTTACAAGTTATCAATTGAATTTGCACTGAAGGGAAAAAGGCCCAACCAGATATTAATTTTCACTGTAGTTCTTATGATACTTACAATGGTCTTTTTCAATTTGCGAATGCCGAAGGTCAGCCTCTTCCCTGATAATGAACCTTCTTATTTCAGTTTATTCGCAGAATTACCGGTCGGGTCGGATATCAGAGCGACTGATAAGGTTATGAAAGTTTTTGAAAAAGAAGTTTTTGACATACTCGAACCAAGAAAAGAAATTGTTAAATCTGTTTTGACAACGATAGGAAAAGGTGTGGTTGGGGAAAATGAATTTCCTGTCGGGAACACTCCAAATAAAGGTATGATAACGGTCTCATTTGTGGATTATGAATTAAGAAAAGGTGTTTCAACTTCTTCGATAATGAAGGAGTTTTCTGATAAACTTACCCATAAGATTCCAGGAGTAATTGTCACAATTGAAAAAATGGAAATGGGCCCTCCTACCGGTAAACCGATTAACCTGGAAGTTACCGGAAAGGATTATTCAACTCTGATAGATTTAACAGAAAATATACAAAAATATATAAAGGAGTCGGGTATTGACGGAATCGAAAATCTGAAGATGGACCTCGACGTCGGTAAACCCGAATTAATAGTTGAGATCAACAGAGACAGTGCAAGGAGGTTCGGATTATCGACAGCTCAGATCGCCAGTACAATAAGAACATCATTGTTTGGAAAAGATGTTTCAGATTTCAAAGACGGTGAAGATGATATCCCTATCATCCTTAAGTTTGATAAAAAATACAGACAGGATATTCCATCGATCCTTGATCAGAAAATTACATTCAGGAGCCAGTCAAGCGGGAAGATCATGCAGGTTCCGATATCATCCGTAGCAGGTTTCAGTTACAGCACAACTTATAGTGCTGTAAAGAGAAAGGATACAAAAAGAGTGATAACTTTGTACTCTAATGTAATTGAAGGGTATAACAATAATGAAGTCAATCAACGGCTGAAAAATGCTTTAAAGAACTTTGATATTCCTGAAGGTTATAAATATAAATTTACGGGTGAGCAGGAAGAGCAGCAGGAGACCATGGGGTTTCTAATAAGAGCCATGTTTATCGCTTTATCAATAATAATGATGATACTAGTAACTCAATTTAATTCCTTTGCGAAATCATTTATAATAATTGCCAGTGTCTTCTTTAGTACTATAGGTGTTTTCGGCGGTATTGCAACATTCAAAATGGATTTTATAATCATCATGACCGGTATAGGGATAATCTCTCTTGCCGGGGTTGTTGTCAATAATGCCATCGTTCTTATCGATTATATTGATTATCTGAAAGAGAAAAAGAAAGCTGAGCTAAATCTTTCTGATGAAGAAAATCTTCCGATTGAGATCTCAGTTGAGTGTATTATAGAAGCAGGGCAGACAAGGTTGAGGCCGGTTCTTCTTACGGCAATTACGACCATTCTGGGATTGATCCCAATGGCTGTTGCACTCAACATTAATTTCAGAACTCTGTTGACGGAACTAAATCCTGACATCTATTTCGGGGGAGATACCTCTCAATTCTGGGGCCCTATGGCCTGGACAGTGATCTTCGGATTGACCTTTGCAACATTCCTGACCCTTATTGTTGTCCCTGTTATGTACCTTACCGGAAATAAGGTTAAGCTGTATTTTATAAACAGGAAGATGAAGAAAGCCTGATACTATTACTAAAAAGAGATGACGGTTCTTCTCATAACAGCAGCTGTAATTTCACCTGCAGTTTTCTGGATTTTTTATTTCAGATATAAAGACAGGTTTAAACCTGAACCTGCCCTTAATCTGGGAGGAGCATTTATTCTCGGTTTCATTTTCTCTGTTGTTTATTTGAACTTTGTTAAATTTTTACCTTATATAGGTATTCCGGATGATCAGTCATTTTTTATATTTGACGGTTCGTTTACAGCATTTATTTATCTTATATTTGTTGTAGGATTTTTCGAAGAGCTTTTCAAGCTGATACCTTTTATATTTATTTTAAAATGGTTCATAAGCTTTGATGATAAAATTGACGGGATCATCTATTCATCTGTTGTTGCTCTAGGTTTTGCCGCATATGAAAATTTGTTATATCTGCCACATATTTCCGGCTTGGAACTGGTAGGGAGGGCTATAGCTTCTCCTCTTACACATACGATATTTGCTTCTTTATGGGGATATTATGCAGGGATCCTGATACTTGATGAAAAGAGAAATTATCTGAAAGTAGTTATGATCTTTATTTTTTCATTTGTTTTACATGGATTATATGATTACCTTTCTCTTTCTCATATCCTAAGGATCTTTTCATCATTACTGATACTAATTATCTGGATCTGGAGGATCATAGTTATCGAAAATGAGATAAAGATTATTAAAAAAGATAAATGAATTAACAATAGTGGAGAAGACCCATCCTTGAAATGATAGCGAGTATATGGTAAAAATCTATCCATGGAAAGCTCAATACTATTAATATCACAAGCATCTTCAAATCAATTCGGTAACTACTTTACCCTGATCTCACAGGCATCGCTGGTAGTAAAAGGTGTACTTCTAATGCTGGCTTTGTTCTCTGTTATTTCCTGGGCAATAGTTATTTTTAAACTACTGGAATACAGGAGTGCAAAGAAAAAATCATCACTTTTTCTTGAAATATTCAGAAAGACAAAATCCTTTTCAGATATACTGAAGTTCACATCTGTTTATAAAGACAGTCCCCTCTCACAGATATTTAAAACAGGTTATAAAGAATTGTCGATGCAGCTCAGCTCAGGTAAGGATTTATCCAAAGTTAAGCCGGAATCACTTCGCAGAGCAATGTTCAATGTATCCAACATTCAGATAATGAGACTTGAAAGACTTAACGGATTCCTTGCCACCACTGCGGCAGTTACCCCTTTTATAGGGCTGTTCGGAACTGTGTGGGGAATCATGTCTTCATTTCATCAGATAGGAATTCAGATGAATGCAAATCTTGCAACAGTGGCGCCCGGTATTGCTGAGGCTTTAATCGCTACAGCTTTGGGGCTTTTTGCTGCAATACCAGCTGTTATATTCTACAATCTTCTTCTGAATAAAGTTAAAGTGATGATCGTTGATATGGAAAATTTTATTAATGAATTTATAAGTGTTAGTGAGAATATGAACTGAAATGAGAATAGAATCCAGATCAAGAATCACAACAAATATGTCGGAGATCAATATAACTCCTCTTGTTGATGTTATGCTGGTTCTTCTTGTTATATTTATGGTAACAGCTCCAATGATGCAGTCAGGTATTACTGTTAATCTTCCCACAGCTGAAACAAAATCTAATCCGAGCTCCGGTGGATTGGTGCTTACTGTGACTAAAGACAGATACATATACATGGAAAATAATAACATCAATATTTTTCTGCTGGAGTCGAGGTTAAAGAATTATTTTATGAGTAAAAAGAAGAAAGTTGTATTTCTTAAAGCTGATAAAGATGTTTCCTATGGCTATATTATCAATGTTATGGATATAATAAAAAAAGCGGGTATTGAGACGGTAGGGATGATAGTTGATAAAAAAGACAAATAATGAAATTCAGGTCTGCAATAATCACATCTCTTATTTTCCATCTTGGATTAGTCCTGGTAGCATATTTCTACCCTGAACAGGGTGATTCCACAGAAACTACATATTATGTAGACCTGGTTCAGGTAGGGGGTTCTCCGCCGGGAGGAGCTTCTTCGTTAAAAAAAGGATCAGAGTCGGTTGAAAAATCAGTAAGTATAAAAGATCTCAGTGTTTCAAAGGAAAAAAAACCCGAACTTACTTACCCGGACAAGGAGTCCAAAAGAAAATCGGTAAAAAAAAAGAGAGAAGATGATCTTGTTTCAGTTATAAAGAGAAAAAAACCTGTTATAAATACTGAGCAGTCTGAAGATACATCAGGAAGTGATGACAATGGGTATGTCAGGACCGGGTTGAGCGGGTCCGGACCGGGAACTGGTGGTCCGGGGGGTAACTTCCCGTATTCCTTCTATGTTGAAACACTAAAATCAAAGATCACTTCTAACTGGTATAATCCTCTTACCTCATCCGGTATTTCAGGAAGATTCCTCTCAGTGGTCTATTTCAGAATTTTCAGAAATGGAACAATAGGGAAACTGAAATTAGTGAAAAAAAGCGGTAACAGGTTTTATGACCTTTCAACTTTAAGGGTTATAAAAGAGGTGATCCCTTTTCCGCCACTTCCTTCAGATTATCCCGAACTATATCTTGGTGTATATTTTGAATTTGAATGGGAGAGATAAAATGAAAAAAAATATAAGTGTTCTTATAACAATCCTGTTTCTGATAATTTCTACTTCAGGAATATCCGGACAAGAAGAGATCAAGGTCCGGATAACAGAAGGAATCCCGATGATACCTGTTGCATTACCTCAATTTGATTATACTGAAAATTCACTTGTCAATGAGAAATTGCTGAAAGAGCTGTATGAAACTATATGGAACGATCTTGAATACTCGAGGGTATTTAAACTAATTCCAAGGCAGTATTTTACATATATTGGTAAACTTGACCATAACAATATCGCCTTTAAAGACTGGGAATCAGTGCAGGCCCGGGTTTTAATAACCGGAAAAGTTGAGTTTTCTGACGGGGATCGAATTATATTTAATGTGAAAGTTTATGAGGTTTCTACAGGGAATATAATATTTAAAAGAAATTTCGGGTCCAGAAATGAATTTTTAAGGCTTATAGCTCACCGGACTTCGAATGAAATGATGAAACATTTTGGTGAAAAACCTTTTTTTACTTCAAAAATTGTTTTTGTTTCAAACAGGGATGGAAACAAAGAGATTTATATAATGGATTATGACGGCGGACGTCAGAAAAGGATAACTTTTAATGATTATATAGATCTGATGCCTTCATGGAGCAAAGATGGAGAGAATCTTTTGTTTACTACTTACAAAAGGGGGTTCCCCGACCTTGTTAAGTTTAATCTTTATTCCGGCAGAACCGAAGTGATCTCTTCAGGTGGAGTTAACTACAGGGCAGATTGGTCCAATGAAGATGATAAGCTTGTTTATACATCTTCAAAAAACAACCAGAATGCTGAAATATATGTTAGAGAGATGGACTCTGGGAAAGAGAGAAGATTAACCTTTAATAGAATTATCGATTCATCGCCCTGCTGGAGTCCGAACGGAAAGGAGATCGCATTTACCTCGCAGCGATCCGGCACACCGCAAATCCATATAATGAATGAGGATGGAACTAACGTGAGAAGATTGACATACGAAGGCACCTATCATGATAATGCTGCGTGGTCCCCTGATGGATCAAGGATTGCATATGTCTCCAGGATAGAAGGGAGATTTGATATTTATGTGCTAAATATAAAAAGCAATTCAATCACAAAACTTACAGAAATGGCAGGAAGAAATGAGAATCCGGGTTGGTCTCCTGACAGCAGGCATATTATATTTACATCCAACAGAACTGGAAGTTATCAATTATATTCGATAGATTATAATGGTCAGAATTTATCCAAACTTACCAGAAATGGTGAAAATCTAATGCCTAAATGGCAAAAAGTTGAATAAGTTGTTTGACAAAAAAAAAAATGTATTATATAAAAATATAATAAAACAGGAGGCCCAATGAAAAGATTTTTAATTGTAATTTTATCTGTGATGATGATAGTGTTTTTATTCAACTCATGTGCGAAAAAAGTGAAAACTGTTCCTGAAACCACAAAAGTAGAACAGGTTGAAGAACCAGTAACAAAAGTTGAAAAACCAAAATTAACCGAAGAGGAAATATTCCGTCAAAAAAGTCTTGACGAGATCAATAAAGAGGGAAATCTTAAATTAATAAATTTTGATTTTGACAAGTATTCGATCAGAGAAGACATGAAAGGTATCCTTCACAGTAATGCTGACTGGTTATTAAAGCATCCGACCGTTGTTATCTCAATTGCAGGACATTGCGATGAGAGAGGAACAGTTGAATATAATATGGCATTAGGAGAAAAAAGAGCTGATTCTGCTATGAAGTATCTTCTCGACCTCGGTATATCTGCTGAAAGAATGAAGACAGTTTCTTATGGCAAAAACAAACCTTTGGTTAAAGGTATCGATGAAGAAACTCATTTTCAGAATAGAAGAGATGAGTTCATCATTGTAAAAAAATAAATATTTTTAATTACCTGATTTATGAAAAAGTTAAGGGGATATATATTTATTTTTCTCATTGCCAGTACATTTCTATTCCCGGTTAAAAAAGATACAAAACTCGTTCTTACTGAACTTGATGTTATTAAAAGTTCTCTTAATATTCTCGAGAAAAATTTCAAAGACATCAAAACAGAGCTAAAAGACCTTAATGGACAGATATCAATAATTGATAGTAAAATCTCTGCTATAACTAAGAATTTAGCAGATGAAGGACAGAATAAGGAGACAATACTCCTGAGTCTTCAATTCATCAAGGAGGAGTTTAACGAGGTTAGAAATGCAATTGGAAAAATAAATGACAGATTAACTTCAATGCCGACAGCATCAGTTAGCACCGGAAGTACTGAAAATTCTAATGTTAATACACCTCTACAGTCACCTGACAGCATTTATTTTACTGCTTACTCTGATTACAATAAAAAAAATTATGATCTGGCTATAGAAGGATTTAAACAATTTGTCAAACAATTTCCTGATAATGTGCTTGCTGATAATTCTTTATATTGGATAGGGGAGTGTTATTATGCCCAGAAAGAATATTCAGAGGCAATAAAAATCTTTTCAGATATTATTAACAAATATGCCAGTGGAGATAAAGTCCCTGATGCTCTTCTGAAAAAAGGATATGCCCTTATTGAGATGGACCAGGTAGAGAAAGGGATATCAATTTTGAAAGAATTGATCTCTGAATTCCCGTTATCAGAGGAGGCATATCTTGCTCAACAGAAGATCAAGGATATAAGTGATTAATATGGCAGGAAATGTAAAAAGTTTAAACAGAGTAGTACTTGTAGGAAATGTTCAGCCTCGTGAACCGGAGGTAAGTCATATACCAAGTTTGGGACGTGATGTCGCAAAATTCACCATTGTTACAAAAGAAGGTTATATGGACAAGAACAATCAATGGCAGGAATCCTCTGAATGGCATAATATTGTAGCATGGGGATATAATGCAAAAAAGGTGGAAAAGAGTATAAAACGTGGTTCTCTGGTGCTCATAGAGGGAAAGATAAAAAGCAGGAAATGGCAGGATAAAAATGGGCAGGACAGGAGAACTACAGAAATTATTGCTGACACTATAGTGCCTTTGGATAGAGGACAGCAGGGTGGTTCTGAAGGTTCTTCCTATGGTAGCTCGAACAATAATTACAATGGTGGTCCGTCTAATTACGATGATGAGAGTGATAATGATAGTACTCCTGAAGCTCAAATTGATGATATACCGTATGATGATCCCTTTTAATCATGGCATTTGTTAACTATAACAACAGGGAAATTACAATAAAAATCGTATATTATGGCCCTGCTTTAAGTGGAAAGACAACCTGCCTTAAAGAAATTTTCAAGAATACTGAATTTGAGAAAAAAGGGAAATTGATCACCCTTGATACAGATGGCGACAGAACTCTATTCTTTGATTTTCTTCCTCTTGAAATAGGTGAATTGGGTGATTACTCAATTAAAGTACAATTGTATACCGTACCCGGCCAGGTTGCCTACAATACAACAAGAAAATTAGTCCTTCAGGGATCTGATGGTATAGTTTTTGTGGCAGATTCACAGGGAATAATGAAGGACCAGAATATTGAGAGTTTCCATAATCTCAAAATGAACCTTAAAGAAAACAGTATTAACAGTTCTGACATTCCTCTCATTTTTCAATACAACAAAAGAGACTTGTCGGATGTTATATCAATAGAAGAATTGAACGATGATCTTAATCCGGAAAACAAACCGTTTTTCCCGACCATTGCAACAACCGGTGAGAATATTCAGGAAGGTCTTCATGCAATAATGAAGATGGTAATGATATATATAAAGAATAAACTTCCTGTTTTCCAAAAAGATAAAACTGTAATGTTCTCAAGAGATGAAATCACATCAACTTCAAATGACAGTGAGGAGAATGGGAAAGGAATTATAGGTAAGTTCACGCAGAGAGAAGATACAGCCGAAGAAATACTTGAATTAAATGCGCCTGTAGATTTTAAAGATCAGGATGAAGTAAGTGAAAAAAGTGATAATATTTTTGATCTGGAAGAAGTTGATGAGAATGAAATTTCTGCAATTGAAGTCCCCGAACTTGAAAATATCGATATCAGTAATGAGGATTCGGGGGAAAGTTCTTCACCAATTGAATTAAAAGAGGAAGATTTGATCAATATTTCTTCGGAAGTGGGAGAGAGTGGTTCCGGAAATACAATTACGGTACCTGTAAATATTGAGTTGCCGGACGATAAAAAGGATTTACAGGTTATTCTGAAATTGAATATTAATTATAAAAAAAATAAACCATAATTTTATATGAAGAAAATTCCTATTTTTATATTTTTTTTTTTTACGGCTTTTTATCTGATTAATTCGCAGGGGATTCAAAGATTAGCAGAAAAAGTAAAAAATAATATTTCCCTTTTTTTTGAAAACAGGCATAATATCACTTACACTGTTTCTCGATTTGACAACACCTCTTCTTTATCTGACCTTGAACTTCAAAGATTATATCATTTGATAGTTACTCCTCTGGAAAATTCAGGAAATGGTATCTTCAAAGATCTTCTTACCGGTTTTAATAATAGCAAGGGTAATTTTGACTTAAGCAGAATTAATGAAGTAACTCACTTAATAACTATTAAATTAATAAATAACATGGGAAACCTGGGTGCAGGAATTATTATTTATAACAGGAATAACAATAGAATTGAAAATATAAAATATTTTGAAGAACAAATATTGAAACCTGAATTTGATCTTCTGGGAGTGGATGACCCGGGTTTAAGCTCATTCGAATATAAGAAAGAGCTGGATATGAAAATTGATAAGAAAGTTTTAAATATATCTTCAATACAAATTGAAAGTACTCAATATATTTTTATCTTATTAGAAAATAAAATCGATATATATGTTTTGAACGGAAATTCTATAAAAAAAAAGCATACCCATAATATAGAATGGGGGAGACCATATTATCCGGCTATAAATCCCGAGGGAGATCTTTTCATTTTCCGTGACAAAGAAAATGTATATTTGTCTGCAGGTTCCAATTTTTCAAAGTTCACTAATATTTATAAATTTGCAAATTCGATGCTAACAAAAACAGCAAAATTGGATTTTTCTGTTAGAGATATGTTTCAATTAAATAGTGTTACATATCTCGCGGGATTTAATTTTAGTTTTGGCAAAAATTTTTATAAAGGTAAGCTTTATCTCAAGCAATTCAATTCTGAGGATATAAAAGCAGGCGAAACTTTTATAAAGGATTTACCTGATTTCTATTCATCTTCTTTTTACAAAGAAGGAGAAGAGTTCAAATCTTTATATTTGATCGACTTAAATTATAAACTTAGGGTTTTTTCAGATTCAATTAATGAAGTCCCCGGAGAAGATAAAAAATTCGGATCTGCAATTACTGTTATGAATGATTATCTTGCTTTGAGTGATTATTCAGAAACTAATGATAACCTGAAAGTACTGAAAATAGGAGACTTGATAGGTAATCCGATATTCAGCAAAGAAATCAAAGGAGAAATAAAGGTAATAGAGAAAGGCATAATAAACGAAAAGAGTGGATTCTGGGTTATAGTTGAGGACAAAAGAGAAGGATTGAGAGGGTCTAGAATACAATTCTGGAGAAAAAATATTGACTAGATTAAATAAACTGGTTCTGATTATTGCTTCAATATTGCTTATATTTGCTGTAAAAGTGAGATATGGAGGTCAATTAACTATTTTATTAAATGAACCGGTTGACTTTAATTATTCGACGACAAATTACTCTGATACTGTTTTTTATACTTTTATACATGAAAATTTTTTCTTTATGTCCCAGGAAGGAGACATTTATTCCAATATATTTAGCGAATTCAATCATGATAAAAAAAACAATAAAGTCATTCTGGAAGTTAAACCAAACTCCAGCTTTTCCAATGGGTCACCGATTGAGGGTAAGAATATACACTACTCATTAAAGGTTTTTCTTAATAGGGAGAATTCGACAGCAAAGAAGATCAGCAGGGCGATTAACAAAATTGAGACTGAAAACAATAAAATTATTATCTACCTGAATTACAATATTGAAAATATTTTCAAACTCCTCTCTTCACCGGAACTTGTTATATTATCAATGAATGAAAACGCTTTTTCGGGAATGATGATACCTGACGAATGGGAAAGAAAAAAATATCTGAAACTTATACCGAATATTTTTTATCCGGGTGGGCGCTCATATCTTGATAGGATAAATGTTGTATTTAATAATAGTGAGTCCCCGGATATTTTCCTTGGAGATCCCGGTTCGAAATTTACATCATTTAATGAATTCAAAGGAGGAATTTATCAGAACATTTTCCTGACCTTCCCATCAGGGGAAACCGGGAAAAACACCAGAATAGCATTATATTCTTTCTTGAAAGTTTTTTTTACTAAATATAATCTTAAAGAATTAAACTCCTTAACTTCTGACAATGAGTCCCCTGTATCGATAGACATATTAAGATTCTCAATGAGGAAAATAAGATCCATACTCAGAAATTCTCAATTTAAGTTATATATAAATTCTTCACTTAAAAAATATGAAGAAGAACTGAATCTGTTTATAAAAAAGAACTATTTAAGAATATCAACAGTTTTTATTAAAAATACCCAGTTACGTGAATATATGGAAAGCGGGACTCAAATTAAATTTTATCTTACTGAAAAACTTTTCTCTGCAAAAACTTCGTATGTTGATAAAATAAAAAAAATTATTTTCGAATTGACATTTTCCAGGTTTAATGAAAAATATCTTCAGATAGTGAATGAATTAGATGAACTTAATTTTTTAAATAATGATGAATTATTGATGGATAGAATTTCAACCATAATTGAGATGTTAATCAACAAAGAGTTTATTCTGCCGTTAAAACAAAAAGAATTCTCTTTATTCAGTAAAGATAAATTTTATAATCTCAAATTAGACTATTATGGCAGGCCAATATTTTCCAGAGTCAGATTGAAGTAAAATCATTTATATTCTTTAAGAATCTTTATAAAACTCTCTTTTTTTAATTCTTCTACAAGAACTTTAATTTCCTGTTGACGCTTATTTTCGAGTAGAACATTCTCAATTTGTTTTTTTACCTTTTTGTATTCCCTTAATCTGGATTCAGTTTTGTCTATCAATTGAATAATATACGATCCATTATTAGTGTCAATCCAGTCTGAGTAAGCAGAAATTGAAAGTTTAGATGCTGCTTCTTCTATAGCGGAATCCAGTTCACCTTTTGAAAAAGTGCCTAATTCATATTTGTTATCTGTTCCTTCCAATTCTGAAAATTGTTCTGCAGTTTTCTGGAAATCTCCGGATTCCAAGAGTATTTTTGAGATCTCTTCTTTCTTATCAATTAAAGATTGTTTTGTAAAATAGTGATCTTTATTGAGAAATATGCAATTAAGTTTAAATTTTGCCGGGATTGTATATTTTTTTGAATTTTCTTTATAGTATGAAATAATTTCAGAAGTGTCTACCATTATTCTCGAACCTAGAGATTCCTGTATGAATTTTTCCTGCATCAATTGTTCAAGTCGCTGTTTTTTGAATTCATCATAAGTGATCCCCTGAGAGTTTAAGGCATTTATCAGGTCATCTCTTGTTTCCAAATTATTATTTTTCATGATTTCCTTAATTACCATTTCAAGATACTGATTCATATCATAATTCTTCTCTCTGGCTTTTGAAAGTAAAACCTTTCTTCCTATTACAAGGTCGAGAAGATTTGCCTTCATTTTTTTCAACTCCTCAGTTAGTTCTGCCCCGGAGAATCTGTTCTTCAACTCCATCGTCATACCCTTTTCAAAATTTTCTATCTCTGAAAAAGTTATAATTTCATCGTTAACAATAGCGTAAATGCCCTCTACTGTATCAGCACTCAGGGCGGTTGAAATAGGGGGTGTAACTAAAAGCAGAATTATAAGTATTATTTGAAAACGCATTTTAAGCTCCTTTAAGATCCTGGTAATCGAAGAAAAAATTATCATAATTTATTGTTACCTTTATATTTTTTCTTAAGATTTTCATATATCTGGTGAATTCATATATCATTTTTTTATTAAATATTATCTTCTCAATATCTTCAGAAAGATCTTTCAGATATTTTTGTTTTCCTCTTTCTCTTTTTGATACTTTGAAGATATGAAATCCGAACGGGGATTCAACAATCCTGCTTATTTGGTTTACAGGAAGAGAGTTTACAACACTTTCCATCTCTTTCGGGAGATCTCCTTTTTCAAATGAACCCATATAACCATTTTTTACAGATTCCTGAGATATAGATTTTGATCTGGCCAGATCTTCAAATGCTAAAGGGTTATTCAATAACTCTCCTCTTATTTTTATTGCTTCTTCTCTGCTTGAGAGTAGAATCTGATATAATTCAATTTGTTGTTTCTGAGAAAAATCTTCTCTGTTCTGATTATAGTATTTCTGGATCTCATATTTTGTTATTGATATATTATTGTATATTTTTTTATAAAGATATTTTTCAATCCTGATAATGTCAGTAATGGATTTTTTCGTGTTGTCATTTAATTGAAGCTGATTTTTTCCTGAATAATCTGTTATTTCCTCATCAGTGATTGAGATAGTTTCATTTGCGGAAGATTTAAGAAGTATTGAGTGTTCAATGAAGGAATCGAACAACCTCGAAGTGAGATTATTATTATCAAGAATACTTTTAAGATCTGAATATTTTGCTCTCAGGTAGTTTTTAAAATCTGAATTTGTCAGTTCATCCTCATCGAGAACAGCGATTATTTTATTATTTATAATAGTGGCTTCACTTTCCAATTGTCCTGATTCCTGTTTTTCTTTAGAGGAATTTGGTGAAGTGCAGTTAGAGAATATTAGTAATAATAATATTATTATAAATGTTTTTAGTCTCATATGAATTAGTTTGAATTATATAATATATTAGGGGAAGCTGCAAGGATATCAGATTGTTGAGATGCATATCTACTCTGTTGGTTTAAGTATCTTACGGACAAAGGTTAACAGCGATTTTGCCGTATAAGGTTTCGGAAGGAAATTTATATTTTCTTTAATCTCTCCGCTCTTTACTAATTTATTTTCTGTATAACCTGAAGTAAATAGTACTTTTATATCAGGGTAAAGTTCTATAATTTTATCGGATAGTTCTAAACCGTTCATATCAGGCATTACAAGATCTGTAATAAGAATATCAAATTCTAAATTCTTTTTTCTAACGTAATCAAGAGCGTGTTTTCCGTTTATGGAAGAGTGAACTTTGTATCCGAAATCCTTTAAAGCGGTTACAGCAAAATCCTTGACATGCTTGTCATCCTCAACAAATAATATTACTTCATCTCCAAAAAGGTCGGAATCATCAATTTCTTTTGAGTCCCTGTCCATAAGTTTCTCATTGGTTACGGGCCAAAATATTTCAAAAGTGGTCCCTTCACCCGGAGAAGATGAAACGAATATAGAACTATTATTCTGTTTAACAATACCATAAACAGTTGCAAGACCCATTCCTGTACCTTTACCTCTGACTTTTGTTGTAAAAAACGGCTCGAAAATATTCTGACGTACCTCTTCTGACATTCCAATTCCGTTATCTGTAACTGATATGATTACATGAGGTCCGGGGTTTGGAAATACTTGTTTTTTTATAGAATTATCAGTTATGAATTGGATCCCTGTTTTTACTATGATCTTTTTTTCATCTGCTTTCTGGGTTTTAAGATTTATTGCATCCCTTGCATTCACAAGCAGGTTTATCAGGATCTGTTCAATCTGGCCTGGATCTGCTTTGATCAATGGGATATCACTACATAGATCAAAGGATATTTCAAAATCTTCTTCAATAAGGCTTTTAAGCATACTTTCAAGGCCATCGATTATTTGATTTATGTTAATAACATGGGGATGAAAGATCTGTTTTCTGCTGAAAGCCATTATCTGCCGGGTAAGCTTTTCACCTCTTTTACCTGCCTTTTTTATAGTGGCAATTTCTTCGTACATAGGATCTGTTTTCTTTAATCTCATTAAGGCCAGATCAGAATACCCGTTTATTACCGTCAATATATTATTAAAATCATGGGAAATACCCCCGGCAAGAGTTCCAACTGATTCCATCTTCTGAGATTGCATTAACTGAAGTTCAAGTTCTTTTCTTTCGGTAATATCTTCTTTTATTGCGAGGTAATGGGATATCTTTCCCAATTCGTTCTTTATCGGTGTAATGAAAGCAAGCTCCCAGTAGAAATCTCCATTCTTTTTACGGTTATGAAATTCTCCTCTCCATTCTTCACCACGTGTTAAACTGTTCCAGAGTTCATCATAACTACTTTTAGGGGTTTTTCCGGATTTGAGTTTACTTGGATTGCATCCAAGCATTTCTTCCATCGTATACCCGGTCGTATTTTCAAATTTTTTATTCACATACTCAATATTTGCATTCAGATCTGTTATCATAACCAAAGCGGGGCTCTGTTCAACAGATTGTGCAAGTATGTGGATCCTCTCCTCAACCTGTTTCTTTGTAATAGAAACTGCGATTTGACCTGCTATAAATTCCATTAATTTCAGATCTGATTTAGAGTATGCATTTTCATCTTCATAACTCTGTAGGACAAGTACTCCGATAACTTCTGAATCGATCTCTAACGGGACACCGAGCCATATTTTGGAAGGTGATCCGACCACTCCGATCTTTCCTTCTGATTCCAGTCTGATAATATCAGGAGGTTTTAATAAAAGTGATTTATTTTCTTTTATAACTAAAGCGCTTATTGTACCTTCTGCATCTGTTCTTTCATATTTATCTTTTTCATCTTTTAAATAGGGAAGAATTATACTATCGGTCTCTTTCTCATAGATGCCCACAAAGAAGTTTGTGGCATCAACGATTTTATTAAGTTCAGAATGAATAATTTCATAAAATTCATCCATATTAACTGAAGTATTTACTGAATTAGATATATTGAATATGATCTCCTGAACTTTTTCTGCCCTTAATCTTTCTGTTATTTCACGGTTAATACCTCTATATCCCTGAAAATCCCCATCATTATTAAAGAAGGGGAGTGCATTGGTTTCAAAAGATATTTTCTTATTAAAAGGATCTATTATTGAATTGATCAATCCAATAACAGGTTTTTTAACAATTTTTTTGTCAGCAAATGGATTATATGTATTCTCACCCTCTTCAGAAAGAAATATATAATTAAGTTCTTTTCCAATTAACTGGGATGGCTCGAATCCTATTATCTCTTTAACGTTCGGACTGATATAAGTGAATATTCCGTTTTTGTCAGTTTCCCAGATAATATCATAACTGGATTCAACAAGAGATCTGAACCTCTGACGGCTGTCCTTAAGATCAATCTCAAATTTATCTTTAGCTGCTCTTAGAGCTTTTGTGCGTTCAGCAAGAGATATTGAAGTTAAAACGATGAAAATAACAGGCCCTATTCTATACCAGATTTCGAGGATCCTTGAAGGAGGAATAAATCCGAGTTTTTCAATTATGAACAATAATACCGTGATATTCAGGATGAAATGTCCGCAAATAAAATAGAAAGGTCTTTTGTCTGACATATTTTTAATTGTGAACATAACGACCGGGAGAGTTATAAATGTCAGGAATATGATCAATTTAGTAAGCAGGAATGATAATTTAGAGTCAGTTGCAAATGTAAGAATGGTAAATAGAAATAGTGTAATAATTAGAATTCTTGATAATTTATAAAAAAATATTTTCTCATTTCTAAGATTAAAAAATGAATTTATAAATCCAATTAAAAAGATGAATATAAAAGCTGCAAAAATATAGATGGAATAAAAATTAAGATGAAGAGCATCCGGCCAGAGATAAAAGGCTGCAAAACCTGTTAATGATAATGCAAATAAAAGAATACACAATACCAGGAGGCTGAAAAAAAGGTGGACATACTCTTTATTAACAAAAAATAAAATCAGGTGATAGCCTGCAAGAAGTAGAAAAATGCCTATGTATATACCTATGAATGTTATTTTTATACTGCTTACTTTCATAAATTCAGTCATGGACGAGATCTTCAGATCAATAGACAACAATTCTTCTGTGGCAAATCTAAAATAAAACGTATCTGTATCTCCCGGAGAAATATTTACCAGAAAGACAAGTTTGTAGTGGGGGTGATCACGGGATTTAATGGGGTGCATCGTACCGGTTTTAACTGAATTCGTTAAAGTTCCGTCATTTCGGAATTGAAAAAAATCTATATGATGAATTAGAGGGAATTCATTTATGATCACAAAGGGAGATCTGCTTTTTACTGAAAGTTCCTTTTTAATTTGAAATCTCACCCAGAATGCAGAATTGGTGAAACCAAGATTGATAATCTCTGCTTCTGAATTTATAAATTTATTATCAAAATCAGTGCTGATTATATCATCGATTGTAAGGCTTCCTGATTTATCTTCAAATAACTGAACTTTGTTTCCAAGTATATATTTACTACTGTCAGATTCCATGATGATCAAAGGAATATTTTCACCTGACACTGGGGTGATATTCAGCAGAAGCAATAAAGTAAAAATCAGTAAAGTAAAAGAAAATTTTAATCTCACTCAGCCCCCAATAAATTATATTCTAAACAATTCAGATAAAAAAAAACAACACTTAATTCAATAATATGTATTTTATATTATTCTTACTTCAGTTCAGATTTGAAGTGATCTATGAATTCAATCGGTACCGGCGCAAATGAAGTTATGACTAAAGACCTGTTTTCCGGGTGTTCAAACTGAATTGAATATGCATGCAGAGCTAGTCTTGAAAAACTGTTTTTTTTACCATAAACCTCATCTCCAAGAACGGGATTTCCCAAATGTGACATATGAACCCTGATCTGGTGAGTTCTTCCGGTGTGAAGCTTGATAAATACATATGAGGAGTTTTTGAATTGGAACCTGGTTTTATATATTGTCAATGCATCCCTGGACTTTTCTGAAAAACCTCCCTGATCTGCAATGAATTTTCTTCTGTCTTTCGGGTTCCTTACAAGAGGGACATCTATTGTGCCGCTCCTGAACCTTAATTTACCTTTTAGGACTGCACAATAAACTTTATTGATATCCCTGTTTTTGAATTGTTTTTGGAGTGAATAATATGCTTTATGGGATTTTGCAAGAATCATTACACCGGAGGTACCTTTATCAAGTCTGTGTACTATCCCGGGTCTGTCTTCATCTCCGGGAAGATCCAGATATGGATACTGCTGTTTAAAATAATCGGAGATGGTAAACTCTCTCACTCCTGCTCCTCTGTGTACAGATATTCCCGGAGGTTTGTTGATCACAAGAATATGAGCATCTTCAAAGAGTTTAGAAAAGGAAAATTCAATATTTTTTTTGATCTGCTTTGAATCAGATAATAGTATTATCTCAACTTTATCGCCGATATTAACATTACTGTTCTTTTTTTTACATACTATTCCGTTAATCTTAACATTTCCTTTAATGATAGCTTGTTCAATTTGTGATCTTGAGGTGGAAATTACTAAATCTCTTAAAAAATGATCAAGTCTTGGTACTGAATATTCCGCTGTAAAAACCTTTATTGACATTTATTGATCAGTATTGATGTTTTTTAAGTGGTCTCTCCTGAATTTGAGAAAAAGGGATATGGCAATAACAATTCCCCCTATGGAGATTAATTGAGGAATTGAAATGCTCAGGAATGGTGAATCCATACCTCCGAATAAATAACCCCGGTCAGGATCCCCTCTGAAATACTCAACAAAAAACCTTATTAAAGAATAGTTAAATATATATATTGCAAATATTTTTCCATCAAAAGTTCTCTTTTTCTTATATAGAAATAAGAGGACAGCAAAATTGAGAAGATTAAGAAATGCCTCCATTAACTGAGTAGGATAAAGCAGTTTGCCAATCGGTACACCGGTATCCTGGGAAAGTTCGGGGAAAATAACACCGATCGAACATCCATTTGCATCCCTTCCCCAACAGCATCCGGCTGCAAAACATCCCATTCTACCGAAAAAATGGCCTAACGCTATTGAAGGTCCGGCAATATCTCCAATCCTTTTTAAATCCATTTTTTTCTTCCTGATGAACCAAACTGCAAAAAGCAGACCTGCTATCAGACCACCGTAAAATGCTCCTGCCTGAGTAAGGAGATCTTTGATCCTTGACAGATCCTTTGTATAGTATCCGAATTCTGAAAAAAAAAGGTAAACTTTGGCCCCAAGTAATCCGATCAGAATTGAATAAAATATCAGATCGGAGAGTTCCTTAGTGTCCATATTGTTTTCTTTACCTAATTTTATCCCGAGGATCATTGATGAAAGGACACCTACTGCAAGGAGGAACCCATAAGTATGAATGGTGAGAGGACCTATTTTAAATAATACTGGAAGCATATTATGACTCCTTAGAATTTAATGTGACACATTTGTTCCTTAATACCGATATAAGAAGTAGAAATATACCGATGGAAATTAAAGAGTCAGCTACGTTGAAGGTAGGCCAATGGTAACTCTTTATATATATGTCTATAAAATCAACAACATACCCCAGTATGAACCTGTCCAGAATATTACCAATAGCCCCACCCAAAAATAAATGATAAAGATATAAGTTCAAGCCGGCATGTCGGTGATGTTTTAATAAATATATAAAGGACAGTTAATAATGCTGCTATCGAAAGAATTGAAATAATGATAGGTACCAAATGGTTCTGATTATTATTAAAAAGTCCCCATATAACACCGGAATTCCTAATGTAGATTATCTTAAAAAACCCCTTAATGATGTCTATCTGTTCATAAAGGTTGAAATTTGCCCTGATAATAAACTTGGATATCTGATCAACAATTATAATAATGAAGATCAGTGAAAAATACCATTTCTTCTTATTCAGTTTCAAGATCCATCTCCTTTACCACTTCTGAACATCTGGGGCAGAGTTCGGTAAGTTCATCATTATCTCCCTTTATGAACCAGTTCCAGCACCTGGGACATTTTTCTCCTAAAAACTTCTTAACTGCTATAGTTTCAGATTTGCCACGGGAAATAGTTAGTCCGGAAACAACAGTTATTGTTCGCAGCAGGTCTGTATCATGAACTGCTTTATCATAGATCTCATCGGTCAGTGTCATCTCGATATCTGCTTCGAGAGAATCACCTATGATTTTTTCATTCCTGGCATTTTCAATCTCTTTTAGAATACTATTCCTTAATTTCATAAGAATTTCCCATCGATCAGCATCAACTTTGCTATAGAGGGATTTGTTTATTTCCGGGAAATTCTTAAGATGAATTGATTCACCCTTATCTTTAAAATCAGGCATATGTTCCCAAACTTCTTCTGAAGTGAAAGAGAGGATAGGGGCGAGATATAAAGCGGTTTCCGTGAGCAGCTTGAACACAGTAGTCTGTGAAGCTCTCCTTTGAAGGGAATCTTTATCATTGCAGTATATATTATCCTTAATAAGGCTCAGATAAAACGAGCTGAGATCGACAACAAAGAAATTTGAGATTGAATGATAGATCGTATGAAATTCAAAGTTTTTATATGCTTCCAATAAAGTTGTTTTCAGATCTTCAAGCTTATAAAGAATATAAAGGTCAAGTTCACCCATATCTTCAATACCGACCTTATCCTTATCCGGATTAAAATCTTCCATTACACCGAGCATGAATTTCCAGGTGTTTCTGATCTTCCTGTAACTTTCAGTTACTCTGGAGAGTACTTCAGGACCAAGTCTGATATCTTCCTTATAATTAACCATCGCAACCCACAATCTCAGGATTTCAGCACCCTTTTCTTTTATTATCTCTAAGGGTGAAATAACATTTCCCATTGATTTGGACATTGCTTTCCCATCTTTATCCAGAGTCCATCCATGTGTCAGAACTTTCTTATAAGGAGATTGATCTTTATAACTGACACCAACCAATAGGGATGAATGGAACCAACCTCTGTACTGGTCACCGCCTTCAAGGTAAAGATCGGCCGGGAATTTATGACCGGGATAATTTTCCAATACTCCAAAAGATGATCCCGATTCAAACCAGACATCAAGAATGTCCATCCCTTTATCAAATTCCTTAGAACTGCATTTTTTACATGTTGTACCATTCGGAAGAAATTCAGCAATGTCATCTTTATACCAGCTGTCTGATCCGTTTTTGAGAAAATGGTCACGGATACCTTCAATTATTTTAGTGTCTACAAGGGGCTCATTACATTTTTTACAGAAAAATACAGGTAACGGCACTCCCCAGTTCCTCTGTCTGGAAATACACCAGTCAGGTCTATTCTCGATCATATTTGATATTCTTTCTTCTCCCCACTCAGGAATCCAATCTACTTTTTTTAATTCCTCGAGTGCTTTCGCCCTGAGAGAAGAATTGTCCATCGCTATAAACCATTGTTCGGTCGCTCTATATATCACCGGATTTTTACATCTCCAGCAATGGGGATATGAGTGATCTATTTGTTCATCATAAACAAGGTTCTTATTCTCCCTCAGATCCTCTACAATCACCTTATTAGAAGAAAAAATCTCCTCCCCTTCATATTTGCCTGTTGTACTGTCAAAAAGCCCTGTAGGGCCGACAGGAGCATATATTTCCAGGTCATATTCGAGCCCTGCCCTGTAATCATCTTCACCATGTCCCGGGGCAGTGTGAACACAGCCTGTACCCTGATCAAGTTCAACATAATCCGTAGTGATCATCACTGAATCTCTTTCGTAGAGAGGATGTTTTGTTTTTAATCCCTTAAGTGAACTTCCTTTGAAATTTTTCAGTTTTTTATAATCATTTCCAAGTTTTCCTACTATATCTTCAATAAGCTGTTCAGCTGATATATATAATTCTCCATTGATTTCAAACAATGAATAATCATAATCTTCTTTCACCGCAACGGCCAGGTTTGCAGGAATTGTCCAGGGAGTAGTTGTCCAGATCAGGACATAGATATCTTTTCCTTCAAATTCAGCTAATTCATCCGGCAGTTCTTTAAGTAGAAATTTTACATAAATGGATGGAGATGTGTGATTATCATATTCAACTTCTGCTTCAGCCAGGGCAGTGTGACATGAAGTACACCAGTATACAGGCCTTTTCTTCCTTATAATATTCCCTTTTTCAACAAATGATTTAAATGCATCAATAATGTAAGCTTCATAGACAGGGTTAATCGTTTTATAAGGATCATCCCAGTCACCGAAAATTCCCAGTCTCTTAAATTCTTCTCTCTGTATATCAATAAACTTTTCAGCATAAACACGGCATTTTTCTCTTATTTCCGGGATCGACATATCATTTTTTCTGGGGCCGAGATTCTTATCAACTTTGATCTCGATCGGAAGGCCGTGACAATCCCATCCGGGAACATAAGGTGAATTAAAACCCAGCATTGCATTAGTTTTAACAATAAAATCTTTCAGCAATTTATTCAGAGCATGTCCAAGATGAATATGCCCGTTTGCATATGGAGGGCCATCATGAAGAATGAAAAGTTCATTATCTTTATTTTTTTCTAAGACTTTTGAATAAATATCTATTTCTTCCCAGAATTTTAATAGCTCAGGCTCTTTCCTCGATAATTGTGCTTTCATGGGAAAACTTGTCCGGGGAAGATTTAAAGTGTCTTTCCACTTGATCTTTTTTTCACTTTCCATTTGTTTTACTCTCCAAAATTAGAAAAATACAGGGAATAATTTTCCACTATTTCTAGATGTAAGTCAATACAGAAGTAGAAATACAGTAAGATTTATTCGAACATGTCCTGAAGAAAGAATTGGGAATTTCTCCAGTTCGGAACAACTTTTACAAACAGATCAAGGAATACTTTCTGGTCAAAATAATCTTCAATATCTTTCCTCGAATCTTCACCGATCTTTTTTATCATCATCCCTTTTTTACCGATAATGATCTTTTTCTGAGAAGTTTTATCAACATAAACAGTTGCCCTTACATAAATGGTATCACCACGGTCTTTGATCTCGTCAGTTTTAACAAAAGTTGTGAAAGGCAATTCATCTCTTGTTTGATTAAGAAGTTTTTCCCTTATCAATTCAGAGATATAAAATTTTTCTGACTGCACAGTAAATTCTTCATCATCATAAAACTGGATATCACTCACCGGGAGATACCGGTATATCAGCTCTTCAAGAATATCAATGTTTTCCCTCTTAAGTGCGGAAATGGGCACGATCTCTTTCCAGGGGTAGATATCTTTCATCGAATTAATTTTGATTAGTGCTTTTTCTTTTGCTAGCTTATCAATTTTATTAATAATTAAGAATACATTTTCTTTTTTGTTAAGAAGTGAAATAATAAAATCATCTTCATCTCTGTCCTTAATATCAACAAAATAGAGTATCAGATCCGCATCCATAAGAGAATTGTGTACATCCTTCATCATTTTCTGGTTAAGCCTGTACTCAGGCTTGTGAATTCCCGGAGAGTCAAAGAACACTATCTGTCCTTTGGGAGTAGTGTGGATTCCCAGGATCTGTTTTCTTGTTGTTTGCGGCTTATCTGAAACTATTGAAACTTTTGTTTCAAGAACTGCGTTAAGGAAAGTTGATTTCCCAGCGTTTGTCCTTCCGATCAGTGCAACATAACCTGAATTCTTATTTTTTTTCACGATATATTTTCACCTCTAAAATTCTGTTATTTTCGATATCAGTGACTTGGAAAACATGATCATAAATAGTAATTTTTTCATTTTTTCTCGGGATTTTCCCCAATTTAAAACTAACAAGGCCTGATACAGTCTGAAAATCCTCATCATTTTTAATGTCTATGCCTGTTACATCAGCAAGCTCATTTATATCAGTATCACCTTTAACAACGAAAAAATCCTTTTCCTTTATTATCTGTTCTATTTCTTCATCATATTCATCCTGGATTTCTCCTACTATCTCCTCAATGATATCCTCCATGGTCACAACACCTGAAACACCTCCAAATTCATCTACCACAACAGCAAATTTCTGACTGGACCTCTGGAGTTCCTTTAACAATTCAAGAATTCTCATTGTTTCAGGTATGATAAACGGTTTTCTCAGTAGTTTGGACATGTTGATTTCATCTTTTTTCCAATAGTTAAAAATGTCTTTCGAAAGGATAATTCCAATTACATTGTCTACTTTTTCAGATACAACCGGATATCGGGACTTTTTGTATTTTTTTATTGTTGTTATGAGATCTGTTGTTTTAGCTTCACTATTTATATAGATCATGTCTACTCTTGGAGTCATTATCTTTTTAACCAGGGTATTTCCGAACTCAAGGACACTTTCGATCATTTCTGTATCTTCTTTTTCAATAACTCCTTCTTTTCTACCTTCCTCTATGAAGACTTCTAACTCCTTTTCGCTCAGGTCGTCATTGTCTGCAACAACTGGTCCGATTCTTCTCCTAAGAAAAATCGAGAACACAAAATTTGCAGGAGAAAAGAAAAATGTCGGAATCCTGTACAGGGAAATGATCTTTTCAAGTACAAATTCTTTATTAAAAAAAGCTATCATATAAATAAAAAAATCAAATATAAAAATAAATAGAAAAATGAGAAATGCTATTAATAAATACCTGTTCCCAAAAAGCCCAATCAGCAGAAAATATGAATAGATGAAAAGAGGAAGCTGGAAAAAGAATGAGAAAGACTGAAGTGAATTAAGTATCATCTCATAACTGTTTACAATTTCAGGGTTAAAGTTCTTTTTTTTCTGCCGGTCATTAATAAATCCTGCAAGAGATACTTTCGAGAAACTTCTGAAACTTATCTCAAGCATGTAGAATAAGAAAGTAATAATAAATAATGTTATGTAAAACAATTTTCATTTATTTTCCTTAAAATATTTTAAATATTCACAAAACAATTTTTTCAAAATTTTCTCATTTCCAAATCCAGAATATAAAATGAAGGTTCATTTTTTATTCCTGAAATCTCGCCGGGATTAATTATAACAGTTTTTTCTTCTCTTCTGAAATAATCTTCATGTGTATGCCCGAAAAAAATATAATCTGCTTCTCCTGATTTGATAATTTCTTCAAGAAGATAGGGTTCATGCATTAGAATAAATAGTTTTTTATTCAATACAATTTTTAAAGGCGGTTTTTCCAACTGTCCGCCGATTTTGTTAAAAACTCTTTTTAATTCAAGTTTGTCACCATCACAATTTCCGAAAACACCGATAATTTCACCATTAAACTTCCCAAGCTCTTCGGCAGTCAATGGAGAAACTATATCTCCGAGGTGAAAGATGTGAGAACAATCATTCTCATTGGAGATACTAACCGATTTCCGGAGATTTTTCACATTATCATGTGAATCTGAAAATATGATATCTTAATTTTTTCCACTTTATAAGTTTATCATAAGGTTTTTTTAATTGAAATTTCCATTAAAATCCGAGGGGCGATTTGCTTGACAATTACAGCTGAAATCAGGGGAAAGCTTAATTGACATTTTACGGAATTCAAGTTATAAATATTTTACTATGTGCGGTGTAATTGGAATATATGATAACGATGAAGTAATCTCAAAATTGTACAGTTCTATGCTTACGATTCAGCATAGAGGGCAGGATTCTGCCGGTATTTTAACCTATGACGGAAAATTCCATCTAAAAAAGGGGAACGGCCTTGTTGATGATATATTCGACAGAAGGAATATATCAAGATTGACCGGAAATGTCGGGCTCGGGCATACAAGATATCCTACTATCGGAGAAGGTTCCGTTGAAGATTCACAGCCTTTCTGGGTAAATACTCCTTTTGGGATCGCAGGGGCACACAACGGAAATGTTACAAATTTTGAGGAGTTGAAAGAAGATCTGTCAAGGAGATCTCATCGAATCATTAATTCAAATTCAGATATGGAAGTAATCCTGAATGTCTTTGCCGAATACCTCGAAAGAATCAAAGTTAAAGAGATCACACCTGAGGTTATATTCAATGGTGTAAGAGATATTTATAAAAAAATAAAAGGGAGTTATTCTGTCGTTTTTTATATTGCAGGCATTGGAATGCTGGGTTTCAGGGATCCATTCGGATTGAGACCTCTGTTATTCGGTACCAATAATGATAAACTTGTACCTTCTTATGCCTTTGCATCAGAAAGTGTCTCTCTTGATGTTATGGGTTTTAAAGTAATTGAAGATCTTGAACCCGGATCGGCAATATTTATAGATCATTCAAAAAAGGTATTTAAGAAAAGAGTTCTGAAGAAACCTCATCGTCCCTGTATATTTGAATATATTTATTTTGCAAGGCCTGATTCGTATCTTAATAAAATAAATGTTTATAAATCCAGGGTGGAGTTGGGCAAATCTATTTCAAAGAAGTTAAAAAATCTGAAACTTGATATTGATGTAGTTGTTCCGATACCTGATTCTGCAAGGGCGGCCGCCATTGAAATTGCCAGGATACTTAAATTGAAATACAGAGAGGGTCTTGTAAAAAACAGGTATATCGGTAGAACATTTATAATGCCGGGTAATGATCAGAGGCGAAAATCGATCAATAACAAATTAAACCCGATTTCAGATGTATTCGAAGGCAAGAATGTTCTGCTGGTAGATGATTCAATTGTTCGTGGAAATACTTCCCGTTCAATTGTCCAGATGGTAAGGGATTCGGGTGCGAAGAAAGTTTTTTTTCTTTCATATTCATCTCCGTTAACGAATCCATGTGTTTACGGAATTGATATGCAGAGAAAACAGGAATTTATTGCATCCAACTCAACTCCCGAGCAAGTCGCAAATAAGATTGGCGCTGATATGGTTATCTATCAGGACATCGATGATATGGAGAAAGCGGTAAGATCACAGAATAAGCAGATAAAATCCTTTTGTAAAGCCTGTTTTACCGGAATATATCCGACTGGAGATGTTTCACCTGAAATGCTGAATAAAATAGAGGAAGAGAGAGATATATCAAAGAACGAAAGAACAAAAATTAATTAATTATTCCTCATGGATCAACCTGTTAATATAAAAGGAAAACTTACTGAAACTGGAATTCCGGAGATTTTTTCAGCTGTGATAAAATCTGGTTTCAGGGAATGTAATATTCTATTTCTTAACAATGGCTTCACCAAAACTTTAAGAGTAAAGGATAACAGGATTATCTTTATATATTCAGAGGATCCTTCTGAATCTTTTCATAAGTTCATTCTAAGTAACTCAAATCTATCAGAAGATGATATAAAAAATGCTGTCTCTTTTTCCATGAAGAATGAAATAAGACTGGGAAGATCGCTAACGGAACTCGATTTGTTATGCTACGCTGATATTTGGAAGCATGTTAAGGATCATCAGAATCAGCTCCTCGATAACATATGCAATTTAAAAAGCGGTGAGTACAGTATATATGAAAACCCATATGATACAGATGAGAATATTAAACTGAATTTAAACATTTCAAAATTAATACTTCATCTCATAAGGAGATCAGATTATACTGAACTGATCAGAGATAAGTTTGAAATTGTAAATAAATTATTTATCAATGACAGACAACCTGTCCTTGATGATGATATTTTGGAGTATGAAGAACATGTGCTGCATTTATGTATTAAATACAGAGACCTGGATAAAATTCTTAAAGCAAGCGAATTAAAGGATACCGATACTCTCAGATATGTGTTTTATTTTTATTTAATTGATGTTATTTCAACTGAAAAATCAGGGAAAATAAAAGGGCAACAGTTTAATGACTGTATTTCCGTGAACCTGTCGTTCAGTTCTTATGAAGAAGCATTAAAACACTATAACATTAAATTTGAAATGATATTCAAAATACTTTCTAAAGAAATAGGGCCGGTCGCATTATCGATCCTGTCTAAATCTATTGATGATATCCGGGATAATCTGCCTGTTTTTCTAAAAGGTGCAGAGTTGGACAAGAATGGAAAATTAATGGACAAAAAAATCCTGAAAAAGGTATGGTATCACGACTATGAGAATCACTCGGCAGAATTTGTCAGAGGCCTGGAGGAGCTGCTGTATTCCCAGATATTTGCCGTAAAGAAAAATCTGGGAATTGAATATGAGAATCAGATACTTAAATGGCTGAAAGGGACAGGAAGTTAATTATTAAAAAGCATCAGGCTTTTTTCCTGATGATACTTTTTATTTTTATTCTTATGTTTATCTGTTTGTAAATATGAATAGAATAGTTCAGATACTCGGACCGACAGGCATCGGAAAATCACAAATAGCTGTTCAATTATCGGGGAGATTGAAGGGTGAAGTGATATCAGCAGATTCAGTTCAGGTATATAGAGGTTTCGACATAGGTTCGTCAAAAATCAGGAATGATGAAATGTCGGGTATCCCTCATCACCTTATAGATGTCCTGGATCCATCGGAACAATTTAATGTTAACAGGTTTCTCGAGTTGTCTTTAAAAGCAGTTAATGAAATAGAAGGCAGAGGGAATTTACCTGTTGTATGCGGGGGAACCGCGTTATACTTAAGGGCAATGGTTAAGGGAATATTCGAGGAAAACAAAGAACGGAGAGTATCCAGAGAGAGATTGAAACAGATCGAAGAAAGTTATGGTGCAGGCTATTTGTGGAGGAGATTAAAAAAAATTGATATAAAATATGCAGAAAAAATTGGTGAAAATGATAAGAATAGGATAATCAGGGGACTTGAAATATATTACAACAATGGAATTATACCGAGCAAAATTTCAATGATTACATCATCACCATTCAGCGGATATAGATTTGTCAGAGTAGGTCTTCAACTTCCAAGAGAATTAATGTATGAGAGGATCAACATAAGAGTTGATCAAATGGTTGAAGAGGGACTGATGGAAGAAGTTGCAATGCTCAGAAATAAATTCGGGGATAAATGCCCTCCGATGTCAGCGATCGGATACAGGGAGATGAATCAGGTTCTTGATAAAAAAATTGATCTGGAAACGGGAATAAAACTTATAAAGCAGCATTCAAGAAATTTTGCCAAAAGACAGATGACATGGTTCAATGGTGAAAAGGATATAGTATGGTTTCATCCTAAGAATGAAGATGGAATATTCGACTTTGTTAAAAAAGAATTGAATGAACAGGCCTGAAAAAGTTCTGATCACAGGACTATTTGATAAAAGTTATGATGACTTTACTATCAATACAATACTTGAAGAAGTGATATCACTTGTCGAGACAGCAGGTGGAACATATTCGGGTAATATAATTCAGAAAGGAAGGTATCCGGATAAAAATTTTTTTATAGGAACAGGAAAGGTAGTGGAGATCGAAGATTTTATTCATGCGAATGATATAGATGTGATAGTATTTCTCAATCATCTTTCCAGTATTCAGCAGAGGAATCTCGAAAGAAAACTGTATATTAAAATAATCGACCGTACAAGACTGATCCTTGATATATTCGCTTTACATGCCAGGACACTTGAAGGGAAATTGCAGGTTGAACTTGCACAATTATTGTATATGCTTCCAAGATTGACCGGAAAAGGTGTTGAACTTTCCAGGCTTGGAGGCGGTATCGGCACAAGAGGCCCGGGAGAAACGAAGCTTGAATCTGACAGAAGAGTGATCAAGAAGAAAATATCTATTATAAAGGAAAAACTGGAAAAGGTCAGAAAAAACAGATCAGTTCAAAGGAAACAGCGAAAAAAGAGCCCTGTTCCTCTGGTCTCGATCGCAGGGTATACATCCGCTGGTAAATCCACACTTTTCAATCTTCTCACTGAAGAAAATGTGTTGGTAACAAAAAAATTATTCTCAACACTGGACCCTCTTGTGAGAAGAGTAGATCTCAGAGAAAACGGTGAGGGTTATTATTGCCTTATGTCTGATACTGTCGGATTTATCAGAGATATGCCGAAGGAACTTTTAACCGCTTTTCATGCTACACTTGAAGAGGTAAGTGAATCAGATATAATTCTATTAGTATCCGATATCTCTGATCCGGATCATGAAAACCAGGTTAAAGAGGTACGCAAATTATTACAGAAACTCCATTTGGATGAAGTTAAGATAATAAAAGTTGTCAATAAAATTGATAAAATTGATGATCATAAAGGTCTTATGCAGGAAAAGAATGGAAATTCTGAAGGTTGTATCTACATATCATCAAAGATGAGATTAGGGATACCTGAACTGAAAAAAGCAATATTCAGTAAATTCTTTAAATCATACCGTAGATTCAATTTCTCTGTAGGAATCAATGATCCCAAAGTTCACAACATATCGAGTTGGGCAATAGTACTTAACAGGACTTATGAGGGAGAACTGATAAAATTTGATGTTTTATGTGACAGAGAAAAAATGTTAGAATTATCTTATTATAAAAAGGAGACTTGAAATGAAAAATTATCTGACAATTTCTCTGATAATATTATTCACATTTGCTGCATGTGTAACAACAAAAAAAATAAAATATGATATCGATATACCCGAGATAGACCCTAATGGGTACAATGATCCTTTTTTTAAAGAAGGCTGGGAAAATTTAAAGACAGGAAATGTTGATCTCGCATACGAGAAATTCAAAGAGAGCAATTCCCGGGATTACAAACTTTATAATGCATTCGGATATGTATATCTGCTAAAAAATAAACTAAATAATGCAGAAAGAAATTTCAGAGAATCTTTGAGGGTGGAAAAAGATAATATTCAGGCTGAATACGGCCTGGCAATGTTAAGCGAAATAAAAAATGATCAGACTGCAGCGTATAGAAAGTATACGGAAATATTAACAAAGTACCCTGAAACAGCCTGGATACGTACAAAATATGAACTTCTTAAATCAAGGGAAACAAACAAATATATGAAAGAAGCCGATAAGAAACTCAGTTCAAAAAATAATGAAGGTTATATAGAAAGTTTAGAGAAAGCAGCCCAATTTTCACCAGAGATAACTGAAATAAAATTGAAAATCGGGGATTATTACCTTGAAAACGGGGATTATCTGAATGCATCCAAATATTTTGAATCAGCAGTGGAGAACAGGCCGAACGATGTCGGAATCCTTGAAAAACTGGCGGAAACCTATGAAAATTCAGAAAATCTTGATTCTGCAATTATAATTTATAAAAGATTATTGAAAATTAAGCCCGGGGATCTCTCAATCACAAACAGAATTAACGACCTTAAGATAAAATTTCATGAGATCGACCTCCCTGTTAAGTTTAAAAACATTTTTTTTAAAGATAATATTAACCGCGAAGAGTTGGCAGCTTTGATCGGACACTACTTTGATGATTATCTTTTTTATCAAGGTCAACCGGTCATCCTGACAGATATAAACGGATCATTTGCAAAAAATCATATCATTAAAGTTTGCTCTTCCGGAATAATAAAAAGTAATCCGGATCATAGTTTTGACCGCTTCACAATAATTACGAGGGCGTTCTATTCTACGGTAATAAAATCCCTGTTGGATTTTCTTATGGAGAAAAGGGGTGTGGAAATGGAGTTTACTCCTGCGGAATCTGAAGTGGAACCAGCAGATATATCACCTCTTCATAGAGATTATAAGAATATAAAGTTCCTGGTCAAATCTCAGATATTAAAACTTGATAAAATGAATAACTTTAATCCCACCAGCGAGATCACCACTTCAGATGTTATGATCTCTTTAAGAAAGATCATAAAAAGCATACAGAAATAGTATAATGAGAAAAGGATTTTCTGTTTATTTCAAAATTTACATCACCAGTATTAAATGATATAATTTTTTTCTGTGGAAAAGTTAAATTATATTGCCGTAGACGGACTTGTGAGAACAGGAAAAACTGAGCTTGCTCATCTAATTGCTGAAGAATTCAATGCAAGATTGATCCTGGATGAAAAAAAAAATCCATTTTCAAATGAGTTCTATGAATCCCTTGCCGAAGGCGAGAGCAGTCTTGGATTAAAAAACCAATTAATCTACCTTTTAAATAGATATACCCAACAGATGAACATGAAACAGAGGGGTTTGTTTCACAAAAGCAGTGTTTGTGATTATCTTTTTTTCAGAGAGGCCATATATTCGCATGTGGTTCTGAATGATGAAGATATCGAAATATATAAGAGAATCTATGGAATATTATCAGAGAAGATCACTATCCCAGATATGGTTATCTATCTGCAAATATCATTTTCAGAAATGGTCAGAAGGATTAAGAATTCTGATAATAAACATGAAAAAAATGTTCCCCAGGAATATTGGAGAGAATTATTCGAGGCTTATAATTATTATTTTTTCAACTACAGATCATCTCCTCTTCTGGTAGTTAATGTCGAAAAGATAGACATGGGAAATAAATCAGATGTTTCAAACCTGTTGAATGAAATCAGGAAACATGAGAAAGGGATAAAATACTATGCTCCCCTCTGATAAAAAAACAATCCCCTTTATAAAAAAAAAGAAATCTGCAGGAGGAATAACAGCATTAACTGCATACGACTATCCCACAGCCAGAATTTTATCGGATGCAGGTATTGATATAATTCTTGTGGGTGATTCCCTCGGTATGGTGCTTCAGGGGAAGAGTAATACCTTGAGTGTTACTATTGATCAGATGATATATCATACTTCACTTGTAAGTGCTGCGGAGCCAACTTCTGTAATCGTAGCAGATATGCCATTCGGTTCATATCATACAGATGTAAAAAGTGCAGTTAATAATGCTCTCAGGCTTATAAAAGAGGGTGGCGCTGAAGCTGTTAAACTCGAGGGCGGAAGAAAGAGGTTCGAAGTAATAAAAGGGATCATTAATTGTGATATTCCAGTACTTGGCCATCTGGGGCTTACACCTCAGTCTGTTTACAGTACCGGAGGATTTAAAGTGCAGGGAAAGATAAAAGAGAAAGCAGTTGAGATCATTGAAGATTCAATTGAAATGGAAAAACTTGGTGTATTCGGGATAGTACTTGAATCAGTTCCAGCCGAACTTGCAGAAAAAGTAACAAATTCAGTTAATATTCCTGTAATTGGAATAGGGGCGGGTCCATCATGTGACGGGCAGATACTTGTTTTTCATGACCTTGTCGGTTTTACTAATCTTTATCTTCCCAGATTTGTAAAAAAATATGCAGATCTATATTCAAATGCAAAAAATAGTGTTGAAAAATATATCGAAGATATAAAAAACAGAAAATTTCCAGGAAAAAACGAATCCTATTACCTGAAAAAAGACATCGAAGAGTTTCTGAATGAAGATAGTAAAAAAAATTAAAGAATTGAGAAAACATATTTCCCGAATGGAGGGGAAAACCGGGTTTGTTCCAACAATGGGTTATCTTCATGAAGGCCACTCTGAACTCATCAGAAATTGTATAAGAGATAATGATAATACTGTAGTTTCCATATATATAAATCCTGAACAATTCGGAGAAGGAGAGGACCTGGACAAATACCCCAGAAATATAGAAAGAGATATAGATATCCTTTGTTCTCTAGGAGTTAATATACTTTTTATCCCTGACAATAACGAAATATATCCATCAGAATATAAAACTTTTGTTAATGTCAGAGAATTGGACGAGGTCTTGTGCGGGAAATCCCGCCCGGGACATTTTACAGGTGTGGCAACTATTGTATTAAAACTTCTGAATATTATCGGACCTCAATCTGTTTATTTCGGAAAAAAAGACGCTCAACAACTAGTTATATTAAAAAAAATGATCACTGATCTTAATATTAAAACAGAGGTAAAGAGTGTTGATATTAAAAGGGACCAGGATGGATTGGCTCTATCTTCAAGAAATTCTTACCTTTCAGAAACAGGGAGAAACAATGCACTTATCCTCTCCAGGTCACTTAATCATGCCGAATTTCTAATAAATGAAAAAAAAGTGACTGATGTAGAATTAATAAAAAAGGAGATGTTTGAAATGATATCGGAAATAGGAGAGGTGAAAACAGATTATATTGAGATAGTTTCACTGAACAATCTGAATAGTATCGATAAGATAGATCCGGGGAGCACTCTCATTGCAATAGCAGCATATGTTGAGGGAGTAAGGCTGATTGAT
Source organism: uncultured bacterium (assembly GCA_942492175.1). Lineage (GTDB taxonomy): Bacteria > Acidobacteriota > Aminicenantia > UBA2199 > UBA2199 > UBA647. The sequence continues at coordinate 1,071,833 of CALODR010000004.1, read as the reverse complement.
AATCTGATTTTGGGAGAAATATAGATGATGATCCCATTCCTGATTTCAAAAATTCACAGAGCAGTTGTAACGTCTACAGATAAAAATTATCATGGAAGCATATCTATTGATACTGATCTGATGGTGGCTGCAAAATTGAGGGAATTTCAGAAAGTTGAAATATATAATATTGATAATGGGAATAGATTTTCCACATACGTTATACCTGAAGAAAAGGGCAGTGGCGAGATTAAACTCAATGGTGCTGCAGCACATCTCGTTAAAAAGGATGACAGGATAATAATCGCAGCTTATGCACTTATTGATGAGAAGGAATTAAACTCACTTAATTCTGTTATAGTATTAATGAAGCCAGATAACAAAATAGATAAGATAATTAACAGGAGTTTGTAATGGAAGAAATACTTGATGAGATATCTGATAAAATATTTCTGGAGAAACTTAAAAATGAATTTAAGGAATCAGTGAAGGTATATGTAAAAAAGCTCAGGGAATATCATCCTGATGGAAAATACAAGGAAATGCGTAAAATAGCACACGATATAAAAGGAATTGCAGGAGTTTTCGGGTATAACAGGGGAACTGAACTTTCTTCAGATTTTCTTACTTACACGGATGCGGGAGACAAAGATAAAACAGAGGAAACTTATTCGGATCTGATTCAATATCTTGAACAAGAAATACTGGAAATAAACCTGGAGGAGAAATGAATAGGGTATTGGGGTTGGGTAATGCATTGGTGGATCTTCTGATGCTGGTGGAAGATAGTTTTGTGGAATCGCTTTCATTTAAAAAGGGTAGTATGAATCATATTGATATTGATACAGCTAAAGATATCTTAAATAGATCTAAATTTTATAAGAAGAACAGAGTTACCGGCGGATCTGTTGCGAATGCGATAAAGGGTCTTGCGAAACTCGGAGTTAAAACATCTTATATAGGTAAGATAGGGAAAGATGAATTCGGAGACTTTTTTCACAATGAAATGGCTGAAAATGGGATAAATCCCCATCTATTTATAGGGAAACAGGGGACAGGAACTGCGATATGTATGATTTCAGATGATTCCGAAAGAACTTTTGCAACTTACCTGGGGGCAGCGATCGAACTGACTTCTGAAGATCTTTATGCCGGACTATTCCAGGATCACACCCATTTTTTTCTCGAAGGGTATATGGTGCAGGATCATGAACTGGTGAAAAGTTCACTTGAGTTTGCATCAAAATCCGGATTGATCACAGCAATAGACCTGGCAAGTTTTAATATTGTTGAAGAGAATCTGGAATTTTTAAAAAATCAAATAAAAAAATATGTCGATATTGTTTTTGCAAATGAGGATGAAGCCAGGGCTTTTACCGGTGAATCAGATCCGGAGAAAGCTGTTAAGACCCTATCAGGATACTGCAATACTGCTGTTGTAAAAATCGGTGCAAAAGGATCACTTATCATTGACGAGAACGGCAAACAGTATATGATCCATCCACTCCGTGCTGAGCCTGTAGATACAACAGGGGCGGGGGATTATTATGCATCAGGTTTTTTATACGGACTTACCCTGGGCCTGCCTATAGAGAAATGCGGAAAATTAGGATCTCTTATGGCATCAAAGGTAGTTGAAGTGATTGGTGCAAAGATACCTGAATCAGAGTGGGATTCCATAAGATCTGAGATTCAGAAAATAGTTTAATTTGCTATGATCACAATACTTTTTCTAATTCTTCTTTCAATAACGGGACTATTTTAAAAAGGTCTCCGACTATACCATAATCCGCTTTTTTAAATATTGGAGCTTCTGAATCTTTATTAATTGCAACTATGATCTTGGATGTCTTCATGCCTACAAAATGCTGTATTGCTCCAGAAATTCCGCATGCTATATAAAGCTTCGGATTAACAACTTTTCCTGTCTGACCTACCTGCATGTTGTATGAAGCAAATTCTGAATCAACCGCAGCTCTGGAGGCACCAACGCCTGCATTCAGAACCCCTGCCAGATCCTCAAGTAACTTGAAATTATCTTTTTCCTTCATCCCTCTTCCACCTGAAACTATGATCTCTGCATCCATTAGATCAATACTTTTGGATTCCGATTTTTTTATTCCGAGAACCCTTGATTTTTTAATACCGGAAACCGATTTTTCAATTATCTCAGGTGATCCTGCTTCCAGTTCTTCTGCAGGAAAAACATTAGGTCTGAAAGTTATAAGTTTGATCTTATTAATAATTTCTATCTCTTTTAGAAGTTTTCCTGAATAAACGGGTTTTGTTGCTGTATTACCTTCAAAATCATAATCAATACAGTCATTAACAAGAGAAGAGTCTTCGAGTTTGCCTGCAACTCTCGGGAATATCTCTTTTGCTTTAAAAGTATACGAGCCAAGCAGGTATTCAATATTATGATCCCTTACTATTTCTGCTATGGTCTGTGAATATGTGTCCGGATGAAAATCCAGATCATCACCTTTAACATTTATGATCTTATCAAAACCTTTTAACTGGTCGTTAAAATTCTTAATTTCATTTGTGAATATAATACCGTAAACGGTTCTCCCGGAAGATTTGGCTAAAGACACCACTTCATTAACACTTTTTCTGATCCTGCCGTCTTTTATTTCAATATAGATTGCTGAATTTGACATTTGTTTCTCCTATAATACCTTTGCTTCATCTTTTAAGATTTTGACAAGCTCTTTTACCATCTCTTCCGGTTCTCCATCAAGAATTCTTCCCGGCGCCTTATCGGGAGGTGCAAAAAGTCGCTTTGTATTAGTTTTTTTCTCTGTTGAAATATCTCCAAGATCGCTCAGAGGTACCTTCTTCAGGGGTATCTTTTTAGCTTTCATGATTCCCATCAATGAAGCATATCTCGGTGTATTAAGGGCCTTGGATGCTGTAACTACACAAGGAGTATTCATTTCTACGTTCTCAATATCTCCACCTTCAACTTCTCTCTCAACTATTACTTTCCCGCTTTCATACTTAAATGACGTTATATTGGTCGTCACAGGGAGATCCAGGTATTCCGATACAAGAATGTGTGTCTGGTTGGAATCGTCATCTATGGCCTGTCTGCCGATAAAAATTATATCCGGAGCAGACTCTCTTTTTACAGCTTCTGCAAGTATTCTGGAACGTGCTGAAATATCAAGGTCTTCTGAGCATTCTATGTGAATCCCATTATCAGCTCCCATTGCAAGTGCACTTCTTAATACGCTTTCTACTCTATCCGGCCCGAGTGTTATGACATTAACAATAACGTCTGATTCTTTTTCCTTAAGCTTAATTGCTTCCTCAAGTGCATATTCGTCATAAGGACTTATAATCCATTTTATATTGTCCTCTTTAATTGAATTCCCATCTTTTACTGATAATACTGCTTCTGTATCAGGTACCTGTTTGATAAGCACAAATACATTCATAATTACCTCCAAATTGCATTAATTTATATCGGAATTACCAAGACTTGTCAAGAATTATTGTGTATCTGATCGACAACAATTCCTATAAAATCTATTGATATTTATCTTATTCACATATTATATTATGATTTCTTAATCAGAAATGGAGGTTTTCTTGATCGATATTCTGTATTTTATAATATTTTTTTATTTATATGTTATTTTTCACTATCTATTTTATTGCCGCACCAGATTCTCTTATAAAGCTTTTTTAACAGGGCTTATTCGGTTAAAATCGTGATATAATCATCTTATGCGGAAAATCGGGATCATTGTTCAGAGATACGGAATTGAGATAAATGGTGGAGCAGAATATCATGCGAGACTTATTGCCGAAAAACTGGGCGAAAAAATGGAGGTTGAAGTATTTACCTCAACTGCACTCGATTATCTGACATGGGGACACCATTATAATGAAAAGAGGGAGGTTATAAACGGTATTGTTATAAACCGTTTCAGGGTCGAAAGGGAAAGAGATCCTGAAAAATTCGGAAAAATCCAGAAAAGAATTTTTGAAAATGAACATCTGATCTCGGATGAGTTGGAATGGCTGTTTGAAGAAGGCCCTTATATGCCGGCACTTCTAAAAGAATTGGAGAAGAGAGAAGATGAATTCTTTAAATTTATATTCTTTTCCTACAGGTATTATCATTCTTATGAAGGATTGAGAAGGTTCGGCAAGAAATCTGTACTGGTCCCTACAGCCGAACATGATGAAGTCATATATATGCGGCTTTTCAAAGACCTGTTCAGTATGCCCTCTGCGATAATATATAATTCTCATGAAGAAAAAGAATTGATTAACAAAATCTCCGGTAACACTAATGTCCCCGGAGATATAGTAGGGGTAGGATCTGAAATACCGGAATCTTTTGATCCTCAATCGTTTAAAGACAAATATGGTATAAATTCAGAATATATTCTTTATATAGGGAGACTTGACGAGAATAAAGGTGTACCGGAACTTATCAGGTTTTTCACAAGATTCTGTGATGAAACAAGCTCAGAGATCAAGCTTGTACTAATGGGGAAATCTGTAATCGAAATACCCGATCATAAAAATATCAGTTATCTTGGTTTCCTTGATGACAGTGATAAATTTAATGCTTTATCAGGATCTGAACTTTTGGTGATACCTTCTCAATTTGAATCCCTGTCAATGGTTACTCTTGAAGCTTGGGCTTCGGGAATACCAGTTGCAGCAAATGGAAGGACAGAAGTTCTTAAAGGACAATGCCAGAGAAGTAATGCAGGTTTATGGTATACAAACTATAAACAATTCCGGGAAGTTTTCAGCCTTTTGCTGAATGATGCAGATCTGCGGAAGCATATGGGGAATAACGGCAGATTGTTTTTTAATGAACATTACTCATGGGATGTCATTGTAACTAAATACCTGAAGATTTTTGATTCTGTTTAATGGTTTTACAATTCAGTTTCTTTTATACTCAGTAGTAACTTTAGAACTTATTCCCCCACGTGAAGTAAATTCCGCTTCGATATTTAATTCAAGAGGGTCGAGACATTCAATAAGGTGTCCTGATATAAGTTTTGTAAGGTTTTCATAGAAAATACCTGCATTACGGAATTGAAGAAAATAGTATTTTAATGATTTAAGCTCCACTATTTTATTGTTCGGGAGATATTTTATTCTGATCGTCCCGAGATCGGGTAGTCCGGTTTTCGGACATAATGATGTAAATTCGGGATTTTCGATCTCAACCCAGGTATCATGCAGATCATTCGGGTAATCTATGGCCTCAAGAACATCCGGTCTTACAAAATCTTCACTTTCCCTGTTTTTTTTAAGATACTCTGTTATTTTTTCAATAGACATAATTCACCTTTATAGATCAAATACAATTACTGTTTCTCCTGATAGATTTTATTAATCTGGGTTTTAGAATTGACAATCCTTCTTCGACATCAGAGAAAAAACTGAATAGTTCAAGATCTTTTTGTGAAATCATTCCATTTGAAACAAGTAAATCGAAATTAATTACCGACTCCCAGTATTCTTTATTGTAAAGCAGGATAGAAAAATTATCCCTTTCCAGTTTTTCAGTCTGGATCAATGTCAGCATTTCGAACAATTCATCGAAAGTTCCAAAACCGCCTGGAAAAACAATTATTGCTTTTGCATGGCAGAAGAACCACAATTTTCTCATGAAGAAGTAATGAAATTCAAAATTTAACTCCTCTGAAATATACTGGTTCGGTAATTGTTCAAATGGTATTTCAATATTGAGTCCGATGCTTTTAACACCGGAACGTTCCGCACCTCTGTTGGCAGCTTCCATTATTCCAGGACCGCCTCCGGTGCAGATAGTAAATGAGAGGTCTTTTTTCTTCAGTTCCTTCGAAAAAACTCCGAGCTTGTATGCCATCTCTTCGGCAGCCCAGTAATTCCCTTTCCCGTTCCCGCTAGCTGGATTTGATCTGGCAGAACCAAAAAAAACCACAGTATTTTTTATTTTATTTTCTGTTAATCTTTTAGCTGGTTCAAGATATTCGGAAATAATCCTTATTGTTCGGGCCTCATTGGATTTCAAAAATTCAAAATCTTCATATGCTTTAGTCGCTTTCTTAATTTTACCCATTTCCGGTTCTTCCCGTATCCTTTTTAAAAGTATCTGTTTACTTACAACTCACTAAGTTTTTTGTAGTAATTGTGTTTATCTTTCTTGTTTTCGATGGCTTTATCATACAATTCATCTGCAACTTCAGGAAATTGCCTTTTAAGAACAGAATATCTGTTTTCATTCATCAGAAAGTCCATCATCTGAACAGTCGGATCTTTTGTTTCATACACAAAAGGATTCTTATCTTCTAAAGTGAGTGCAGGGTTGTACCTGTAAAGTGGCCAGTAACCTGACTGTACCGCGAGTTTTTCTTCCTGAACTGTTTTGCTCATATCAAGTCCGTGAGCAATACATGGTGAATATGCAATTATCAGGGAAGGACCGTTATATGCTTCAGCTTCAGTAAAAGCCTTTATCGCCTGGTTCATGTTTGCACCGAGACTGATAGATGCAACATAAATATTTCCATAGCTCATACTGATAAGGCCAAGATCTTTTTTAGCGGTCCTTTTTCCTGCGGCCGCGAATTTTGCCACGGATGCGAGGGGTGTGGCTTTTGAAGATTGCCCGCCGGTGTTTGAATAAACCTCAGTGTCAAGTACCAGGACATTGATGTTCTTTCCTGAAGCAAGTACATGATCAAGTCCGCCGTATCCGATATCGTAGGCCCATCCGTCACCACCGAAACACCAGACCGATTTATCTATAAAATAATCTTTAAGTTCAATTATTTTTCTCATGGTTTTTGACTTCTCATCAGACCCGGAAAAAGATCCTTTTTCCAGTTCCCTTTTAATAAGTTCGGCATTTTGGTGTAATTCTGCATCATTTGAGTTCCAACCTTCGATCCCCTTTTTAAACAGGTTTTTAAGAGAATCAGATATGTCTAATGATAACGCTTTATCAACATTCCATTTTAATTGTCTTCTATTTGCATCAACTGCCAGCCTCATTCCAAAACCGTATTCCGCGTTATCCTCAAAAAGAGAATTAGCCCATGCCGGACCTTTACCCTCTTTGGTTTTTGTGTAAGGGGTTGTAGGAAATGTTCCCCCGTAAATAGAAGAACATCCTGTTGCATTTGCTATTATCATCCTGTCCCCGAACAGCTGAGTAGCCAGTTTGACATAGGCGGTTTCACCACAACCTGCACATGCTCCTGAAAACTCAAAAAGAGGTTTCCTGAACTGCGTCCCTTTGATGGAATCCAACTTGACACCATCCAGGACATTGTCAGGGAGTTCATCGAAGAACACAGCATTTTCAACTTCTCCCAGTTTTCTCTCTTCATCAATTGGGCTGAATATAAGGGATTTTTCTTTTGAGGGGCATGTTTCTATACAATTTCCACACCCTGTACAATCTTCCGTATAGATCTGGATCTTAAACTGAAGGTCTTTTTCATTTTTGGTTGACGATTTTATTGTTCTGAATGATTCAGGAGCATTTTTAAGATCTTCCGGATCAATTTGTTTTGCCCTTATTGCAGCATGAGGGCAGACAAGTGAACACTGGTTACACTGAATACAATTATCTGACAGCCATTTAGGCACCATCGGAGCAATTCCTCTCTTTTCAAGCATTGCAGTACCGGTCGGTACCTTACCGTCCAGCGGCATCGCTGAAACAGGTATTGAATTTCCTTTCAGGTGCATGATCTTTTCAATGACATCTTTTGAAAATCCTTTTTCATTTTCAGCTATAAGAGGTTTTGGAGTGAAGAATTGATCAACCTTTGAGAGATCTTTGGGATAATCTATCTCATTGAGTGCTTCGCTGGTTTTATCAACAGCAGCCCAGTTCATTTTCACAATGTTATCACCCTTGGATTTAAAGGATTTTTTAATAGACCCTTTGATAAGATCAATTGCCTTATTCTCTTCAAGAACACCCGATACTTTAAAAAATGCTGCCTGCATTACTGTATTGATCCTGTTCCCAAGTCCGACTTCATTTGCGATCTTAAGTGCATCAATGTTATAAAATTTTAATTTTTTATTAACGATCGTTTCCTGCATATCTCTTGTCAGGTGGTAAAAAACTTCGTCATTTGAAAGATTAGAGTTAAGAAGAAATGTTCCTCCGTCCTTTATTTCTGCAAGAACGTCATATCTCCCAATATAAGCCGGGTTATGAAGCGCAACAAAATCTGCTTTTGTTATAAGATAGGTCGAAAGAATTTTGCTCTGACCAAATCTGAGATAAGAAATCGTTATTCCACCCGATTTTTTAGAATCATAGGAAAAATATCCCTGGGCATTCATATCTGTATTGTCACCTATAATTTTTATCGAATTTTTATTTGCACCAACTGTTCCGTCTGAACCGAGCCCCCAGAATATACATCTTTTAATATCATCCGGTTCTGTAGTGATTATTTCACCTTTTTTTATGGATTTATTAGTAACATCATCATCTATACCTACTGTAAAACCGTGGAATGCTTCATTTTTCAGATGTTCAAATATATCTCTAACCATTGATGGTGTAAATTCTTTTGAACTGAGCCCATATCTTCCGCCTATAACCTTAATATCTTTACCCCTGAGAGCTGTAGCAACATCAAGATAGAGAGGTTCACCAATTGAACCGGGCTCTTTAGTCCTGTCCAGGACCGCAATCCTCTTTACTGTTTCAGGTAGTGATGAAAGAAATGTTTCAACTGCAAACGGTCTGTAAAGCCTCACCTTAATGAGTCCCAGTTTTTCCCCTTTCCCATTCAGATAATTTATTGTTTCCTCAATAGTGTCACAGGAAGAACCCATTGCAATAACTACATTTTCGGCATCTTCAGCACCGACATAATCAAAGAGGTTGTATCTCCTTCCTGTTTTTTTGAATAACTCATTCATATACTCTTCAACAATACCCGGAGTTTTGTCGTAATAGGCATTAACAGTTTCTCTCCCCTGGAAAAAGACATCGGGATTCTGAGCACCAACTTTAAGGATAGGGCGGTCAGGAGATAAAGCTCTTTCTCTGAAATCTTCAACATATTTCATATCTAACATTGATGCCATTGTGTCATAATCTATCATCTCTACTTTCTGTATCTCATGTGAGGTTCTAAACCCGTCGAAAAAACTTACAAAAGGTACTGAAGACTTGAGTGTGGATAGATGTGACACAACTGCAAGATCCATGGTTTCCTGAATATTTGAAGCTGCCATAAGTGCAAAACCTGTATTTCTTACAGACATAACATCAGAGTGATCTCCAAAAATAGACAAGGATTGAGACGCGAGTGACCTTGCGGAAACATGAAAAACAGTAGGCAGCATTTCCCCGGCAATCTTATGCATATTGGGGATCATTAACAGCAATCCCTGTGAAGCTGTAAATGTGGTGGTTAACGAACCTCCTGACAGAGCGCCATGAACCGAGCCGGCCGCTCCTCCTTCAGACTGCATTTCAACAACATCAAGCTGTTGTCCGAAGATATTCTTTCTTCCGAAAGCTGACCATTCATCTGCCATTTCCCCCATACCGGAAGAGGGGGTTATCGGATAAATTGCAGCTACTTCACTGAATGCATAAGCTACATGCGTCGCAGCTGTATTTCCATCAATAGTTGCCATTATTTTGCTCATTTTGATACTCCTTGTCTTTAGTTTTTATATTAGTCAGAAAGAAAAAGAATTATCATATAAGGTTTTATTAGTCAATAAAAGTTTAATTTAAAAATTAAATTATTTGTTTATCCATATATTTAGGATCTTTTGACAAAAACCACACATTAAAATAATATCTTCTTATGAAAATCAGTCTTAAACTAAAAAAAGAGTATTCAGGGGAAGAGTTAATAATCATCCCAGTTGCCGGTAAAAAAGGGTTGTCCCGGATTTTCAAAGAATACCCGGAAACTGAAAATGATATCAGAAGAAATAATTTTAAAGGTAATGAAGGAGAAAAACTTCTATCCCGTTCGGGAGAAAAAAAATTATTTCTTGCAGGTGCCGGATCCCCGCTTAATAAGGATTTGGTAAGAAAGCTTTCAAAGAACATCATGGCAATGATCAGGGATTTCAGGATCGTCAAATCAGTAATAGACGCTTCAGAGATTGAAGAATACAGCGATTCAATTATCTCAAATTTTATAGATTATCTTTTACTAAACTCTTATACATTTGAAAAATACTTCTCAAACGGGAATCGGTTTGTTCCGGATTCAATGCAAATTCTGGTCACCGACAAAAAAAAAATCAAAAATATACTCAATGAGAGGATCAGGATTTCAGTTGTAATTAATTATGTAAGAGATCTTATCAATGAAACTCCTTCGATAGTAACTCCGGATTTCATGAAAAAGAAAGCTTTATCGATCTCTGAAGACGGTAATTTCAAAGTTGAGATCTTTGACCACAAAAGGCTGAAGAAGGAAAAGCTGAACGGGCTTCTCAATGTCGGGGCGGGTTCAGAACATAATCCCCTCCTTTTGAAACTATCTTACACTCCTCCGAAATACGAAAAAAAAGTTGCGATAGTAGGGAAGGGAATAACATACGATTCCGGAGGTTTGAATATTAAGCCGGGTTCATATATGAGTACAATGAAATCAGACATGTCTGGGTCAGCGGTTGCCCTTGGAATTGTAGATCTGGCTTCATCAATGAAACTGCCTGTAAAAATAATTTCATTTTTACCTTTGGCTGAAAACATGCTTTCCGAAAGGTCTTATAAACCTGATGATATAATCACTTTCAGAAACGGTAAAAGTGTTGAGGTCTTTAATACAGATGCTGAAGGCAGGCTGGTACTGGCAGATGCAATAATACTTGCATCTGAGGAAAAGCCGGATTTCATTATTGAATTGTCCACTTTAACCGGATCAATAGTTTCGGCTCTGGGTAATTCGTTTGCCGGTATGTTTACCCGGAATAAAAAATTAGCAAAAGGGCTGAAAGATGCGGGTGGAAAAACAGGTGAGTTTCTTTGGGAAATGCCATTGTATGAAAGTTATAAAAACAGCATTAAATCCAAAGTAGCGGACCTTAAAAATGCCGGATATGGAGATGCTTCATCTATAAAGGCAGGATTGTTCCTCAGTGAATTTTCCGGATCATCTCCTTTTGCCCATCTTGATATTGCAGGAACCGCGTTTATAGAAAAAGAGAATGAGTATTTCGGAACAACAGGGGCAACAGGGTTCGGTGTCAGATTATTGTACAATTTTCTTAAATCAATATCTTAAGATTGACAAAACCGGTTTTTGATACTATATAAATCACAAATGTCGGAACAGATAGAAGTACACTTAATGGGACTAATCCTTGATCCTGTTTCAAAAATGCCTGTAATGCTCCTTAAACCAGAAAAATTTGAAAAGATAATTCCTATCTGGATAGGTATTTCTGAAGCAAATAGTATTACCATCGAGCTTGAAAAAATCAAATCACCCAGGCCGATGACTCACGACCTGCTCAACTCATTAATCGAAGAGTTCCATTTTAAAGTTGACAAAGTTGTTATTAATGAAATTCTTGATAACACTTATTATGCGGAACTTCATATTGGAAACGGAAATGATTTGAAAATCCTTGACTGCCGTCCTTCAGATGCAGTTGCAATTGCCCTGAAGAGTGAAGCCAAGATATTTATTTCAGATCAGGTTTATCAGAACTTTGATGTTTCCGGTATATCGAATGATTTTTTTGACAGTGAAGATAAAGTAGAGAACTGGTTTAATTCACTGTCAAAAGAAGATTTCGGAGAAATAGAGCATTAACGTTCCTGTTTTTTAATCAAATCCCATATACTGTTCATCTGGTCAAGTGAAGCAGATTTAATTGGAATATCCATCTCTTTCATCTTTTTTTCCAGAGAACGGAATCTCTCTTTAAACTTATTGTTTGCATCTCGGAGTGCAAATTCAGGATTTATTCCTTCGATTCTGGCTACATTTGCAATAGAGAAAAGGAGATCTCCGATTTCTTCAGAGATTTTTTTCTTATCAGATTTTTCAAGTTCGGCACGCAGTTCTTTCACTTCTTCTTCAACTTTGTCCAGAGCGGGCCCGGATTCACCCCAGTCAAACCCAACGGAAGAAGCCTGTTCACCATACCTTTTTGCTGAAGTTAGTGCCGGCATAAACTGGGGATAATCAGAAAGGATGCTCTCTTTTTTTTTCTCCTTCTTCTTTATCTTTTCCCAGTTATTCTTAACCTCAGAAGGGGTTGTTGCAATTGAATCTGCAAAAATATGGGGGTGTCTTCTAATCAGTTTCCTGTTTAGGGTCTTTATAACTTCATATACTGAGCTCTCCCCCTTCTCCTTCATTATCTGCGAAATGAATACGATCTGGAGAAGAAGATCTCCTAATTCTTCTTTGATATTTTCAGTGTCCTCTTTATCAATTGCTTCAATCAATTCGTATGCTTCTTCCAGTATATATTCTTTGAGAGTTTTCTCGGTTTGGACCTTATCCCAGGGACAGCCTGTGTCAGGATCCCTCAATGTTTCCATTATTTTTAATAATTCTTCAAATTCATTCATCTTGTTTTTTTTTTGTAAAAGTGTTATACAGATATTGAAACCAATGATAATATTTTTTTTATGCAAAAACAACAAAAATTTAAAAATTTACTGACAAATGGAAGCTGAATTTAAATCAATAGTATTACTTCTTACTACTCAGGCGATGATAAATCTTGGTGAAATAAATGATCCAGTCAATAATGTATCTAAAGCTGATGAAAAAAATTCACGGTTATTTATTTCATTATTAGAGGAACTGAAAATTAAAACTAAAGGAAACCTAGATAAGACAGAAGAGAGTTTCCTTTTCGAAGTGATAACAAACCTTAACAGGATATACACCAATAAGTTCAAAGAGGGATTGGAGCAGTGAAAAAAAATATTTTATTAACAGCAATTACTTTTATATTAGTTTTCACCCCGATTCTTTCTGCTGAAATTTCTTCAGTTAATGTTTTTGAATTAAAATATTTTGATTTGAAGATTTCTGACAGCAATTTTATTAATTCTCTTTCAGAACTGGATCTTTCTGACCTTCCAAGAAAAGAATTGGATAAATCGATAAAAAAACTTGAGAAAATTGGTGATAAATTTGCAGAAGATGGTAAATTTGATAATGCATTGATCGTTTATAACAAGATCAAAGATAATGCAACAGGATATTGGCAGATATATAATAAAATTGAGAATATTAAGCGTAAGAAAGGATCGGGATTTTTTAATATAGGGAATTTTATTAAGCAGAGTTTTTCGCTATTTCAGGGGAATGATTCATTCTTTGCTATAATCGGACTGATACTCGCTTCCATCTATATGGCTTCAATATTCATATTTTTTATCTATTCAATTATTATTTTCATTAAATATTTCAAGATATTTTCAAATGATGCCCTAAGTTCAGAAAACTCAGGTTTTTCTCTGAAAAAGATATTCGTATTTTCTGTTCTGCTTTTCTGGCCTATAGTTTTTCTTTCAGGATGGATGATATATCCTTTCATCATATCCGGTTTTTTCTGGATATACCTTAACAGATATGAAAAACAGGCTGTTTCAGTGATGATCATTTTGATATTTATTTTCTCTGTATTTTTCAGCTTTAAGGTTCATTTGAGCAAAAGTATCAGAAGTAATGATTTCAATACAATAAATGAAGTAAGTAAAGGGAAATATTTTTCTAAAGGTGATTATTCGAAATTTGATAACGAATTAAAGGTAAATCTTGCTTTTTCATATTATGAGAACAGAGATTACAATACATCACTGGATATACTCCTCTCTACCGGTGAAAATTATAAAAATATTCTTAAATTCAATTTACTGGGGAATATATATTATAAATCAGGAAATTATGAAGAGAGTATGAAATATTTTAAAAATACTCTTGAAATGAGCGAAAATAATGATATTGCACTTCACAACTTCACTTTAGTACTGGCAATGCAGAAAAATTCAAAGGTTTTTAATTCATATGCTGCAAGATTCCCTGAAATAAAAAAAATAAAAGATAAAATTCATAAAATTAAAGAAATAAAGATTTCCTCCGGATTATTAAAGAAGAGGGCAATAAATGCTTCCGGTGAAAAATTTGCTCCGATATCATTTGTTTTTTCAGTTCTGAAAGAATTTGTTCAGCTCCCGGTTTTATATTTCTCACTTCTGCTTCTAATTTATATTTATTTTTTAAATTTCCTTTTCCCTCGTTTGGGAGAAAGCACACGTTGTTCAAAATGCAGTAAAATAATAAAGGAAAGTGCAACCGATGCCAGTAATAATTATTGCAGTGAATGTTATCAGCTCTTTTTGATAAAAGATCTTATTTTTCTTGAAGCAAAAGTAGCAAAGGAAGAAAAGATCAGAAAGAAACATTTTAGGGCAGGCATTTTTGTGGGAGGTTTATCTCTGGTTTTTCCCGGAATAAATCTAGCGGTCAAAGAAAAATACTATTCCTTTATTTCCCTTCTTTTAGTTTTCTATTCATTTGCTTTTTTTACATTCAGAGGTAAAACACTTTTCCAGGATATGTTTTCCACATACCCGATAATTTTTAATATCTCAATGATATTAACTGCAATAATTTACTTCTCAATAAATTTATACTCGGTAAAGGGGGATTCCGATGGCTTTTAAGGGTACCCTAAGGGATTTTAAAGTTCCCGATATACTCCAGTTAATCTCCTACCAAAGAAAAAGCGGACTTCTTACTTTTACCAGTGACAATGCATTTATAACACTTGTGTTTGAAAAGGGTTTCATTGTAGGTGTAGACTCATTTCCTAAAAAAATAGAATTAAGATCCGGATCGGTTCTTGTAAAACAGGATCTTATCAGTGAAGAGATGCTTGAAAGAGCCCTTTCAATTCAAAAAAGAACAAATCAGAAAATAGGTGAAATACTTCTGAGTATGGGACTGATTGGAGAAAGCACAATATCAGAAGCTTTACATACTCAGGCTACAGAGATAATTCTTTCACTATTTAAATGGAAAAAGGGAGAATACAACTTTAAGGTGATGGATGTGATCGAACCATCAATGAAAATAATAGAACCACTCTCAACAGACAATATCATAATGGAGGGAGTTCAAATGCTTGATGAGTGGCCTCAGATCGTAAAACAAATCCCGGATGACAATATTATTTTTGAACCATCAGAGATTGATTCATTAAGAATTGAGATAATAAATGAATATGATGATCCGAAATCAGATGCTGAGAAAGTATATCTGACAGAAGGGGAACTTGGAGTTCTGAAATATATAAACGGGGAAAATTCTGTGTTCAACCTCGTTGAAATGGGGATTTTTAATAAATATAAGGTATATAAAAGCATTTATAATCTGTTAAAGAAAAATATCATTCAGAAAAAAGAGAGTAAAATTGAAAACGAGATCGAACAGGAATTGATAACGCAGAATAGAGTTGTTGCAGGAAAAAAAATGAATCTTTTTCAGGTTATTTATCTGATTGTATTGTTCATTATTTTAGCTTTGACATTTTTTACTCCAATGAAACCATTTGACAACTCTGATATATTTGTTATCGATACAGTAAATATACTTAAAGAAAAGTAAATAGAAAATGACATGGAAAAAAGATCCGGAAATGCTGTTACTATTGGAAATTTTGATGGTTTTCATTTAGGACATCAGGAAATAATAAAAAATACTCTAGATATTTCATCAGAATTTTCGTATGGAAGTGTATTGGTTACATTCGATCCAAATCCCAGAAAATTTTTTGGAATTGAAGATAAGTTTATATATTCCGATAAAAAAAAATCAGAGACACTTAAATCAACCGGGATCAGCCGTATAAAATATATTGATTTTGCAAAGGTGTTCGATATGAAAGGAGATGATTTTATAAGTAAATACCTTTTAAATGAACTATCAATGAGATATCTTATTGTGGGGGAAAATTTCAGGTTGGGGAAAGGGAGAGAATGGGATGTCACGAGACTTTCGGAGTACGGCAGTGAAAATAACTTTAAAGTAAAAATTGTACCATCAGAATTGTATGAAAAAAATAAAATTTCCAGCTCTGTGATCAGGAAACGATTGAGGGAAGGCAATCTGAGTATAGCAAAAAATATGCTGGGGAGATCATATTCAATACAAGGTATTGTAGAGCAGGGGAACCGGATAGGGCGGGAGCTCGGGTTTCCGACAGCTAATATTGTTAATGACAATTGTCTTTTGCCTGATGGAGTTTATATGACGAAAATTTTATTGGGTAATGCCACATATAATGGAGCAACTTATGTCGGAGGTAAACCGGAAATCAAGAGTAGTGAAAGGAAAATCGAAACACATATCTTTGATTTCAATGAAGATGTTTATAGCCGTTCTATAGAAATATATTTTTTAAAGTTTATAAGAGAAGGTATGATTTTTAGCGTTGCAGATGATCTGGTTTCCCAGATAAAAAAAGATATAGAATCGATAAAATTTGACTTTAAAAATGAACTCTGATAAGAATATGTTATAATCTCAAAATTAAATTTATTGAGATATTCAGTTTAATATCAAATAAATAAAACAAAACACAGGAGAGATATTAATGTCCGAAAAAGAACTTCCGGTTGATAATGCTGGTGAAGATGGAGTAATTGGCACCCCACAAAAAACTCAGAGAAAGAAAAGTTCTGCCTCTGAAGGAAAAACAGAGAAAAAAAACACAAAAAAAAGTGATAAGAATCCGGCATCAGACTCTTTAACAAAAGAATTTAATGTTGTGATTAAAAGAAAAGAGATTGATGAAAGTTTTGATCTTGCAGCAGAAAAATATTCTTCTGAAATGAAACTTGACGGCTTCAGGAAGGGAAGAATACCTGTAGATGTGGTTAAAAGCAAATATCACGAAATAATTATTGATGAGGTCATTAATAAACTTATTGAAGAATATACATTTAAAAAGATCAGGGAAGATAAGATACCGATAATTTCATCCCCTGTGGTAAAAGAATTTGAATTTAAAGAAGGCGAAGATCTAAAGGCGGTCGTATCAGTTGATCTTTTCCCGGAAGTGAAAATTCCCGACCTTGATAAAGTTCAGGTGAATATAAAAAAAGAGATATTAAAAACAGAAGATTTTGATGAAGAAAGTCAGATAAAGATGATCCTTGAAAACAATAAAAGGAAGCAGATCGTAAAAGATAGGGCAGCACAAAATGGAGATTTTGTGGAATTTAAAGTCCAATCCCAGTTTACTGATACAAAAAGAATGATGCCGAAGAAAGAATCATTTTTTGAAATGAGGGAAGAACCTCACGAAGAGATCGGAGATATTTATAAAGACCTGTTGGGAAAAAATCAGGGAACTAAATTTGAGATAGAAAAAAAATATCCTACTGACTATAAGAAGAAAAAATGGGCAGGAAAAAAAATCAAACATTTCATCGAGATTAAATCAATTTCAGAATATGTAGTACCCGAATTCAACGATGAATTTCTTAAATCAATCGGTTTTACTGATGAGAAAAGTTTTAAAGAGAAATTGAATGAGGAATATACATCCCAGTTGGCAAGGCAGAGAGATCAGATTATAAACACAGAAATAAGGGAAAAAATGATAGAATTGTGTGACTTCAGTGTGCCGGATTCAGTTGTTGATCAGGAAGTTCAGAGATCGCAGGCTCAATATGCACAGATATTAATGACACTTCCTGAAGATAAAAGGTCTGAATATTTGCAGACTGTAAAAGAAAATGCGGAAAAATCAATAAAATTTTCCTTTATTATTGAAGAGATCAAAAAAAATAATGATATTAAAGTTGAGAATGAAGAGCTTGAGAAAGAATTTAAATCAATTGCTGATGCAAATAATATTGATATAAAGGAAGTCAGAAAGTATTATATGAATAATGAACAGAAAGAGTCTTTGCGGGACAGTATCGGCCGTAACCGCGCAATTGAGCTGCTTAAAGAAAAAATAAAAATCAAAGAGGTGTAATATGACATTAATTCCGGTAGTTGTAGAGCAAAGTGGGAATAGTGAACGTGCATATGATATTTATTCAAGATTGCTTAAAGACGGAATTATATTTCTAGGCTCTGCGATAGATGATGCGGTGGCAAATGTTGTTATCGCCCAATTATTATTTCTAGAAGCTGAAGATTCGGAAAAAGATATATCCATCTATATTAATTCCCCGGGGGGTATTGTGACTGCAGGGATGGCTATCTACGATACTATGAAATTTATTAAAAACGATGTTGTTACAATCTGTATGGGGCAGGCATCATCAATGGCAGCAATAATTCTTGCGGGGGGAAATAAAGGGAAAAGGTATGCCTTGCCAAACTCCAGAATACTTATTCATCAGCCTTTGGGAGGTTTTCAGGGGCAGGCTACAGATATATTGATCCATGCCGGCGAAATAAAAAAGATAAAGGAAATAATAATTTCTCTTCTTTCAAAACATACAGGTAGAAAAAAGTCTGAAATATCTAATGACATCGAGAGAGATTATTATATGAATGCTGAGGAAGCTTTAAAATACGGAATAATTGACAGTGTTATAAATGAAAGAAAAAATATCGGAGTAAAATAATATGAGTGTTGATTTTAATGATGGAGCACATTGCAGTTTCTGTGGTGTAGGGCAGTCGGAAGCATATAAACTGATTGCCGGTAAACAAGGGACATATATTTGTGATAATTGCACAAAAACGGCTTTCAATCTTATTTTTAACGGTAAAGATAAGGTTAAGCCGGAAAAACAAATAGAGAAATCCAAAAAAAGGCTGATCCCTTCAGAAATCAAGAAAAAACTTGATCAGTATATAATTTCCCAGGATCTGGCTAAGAAAAAATTATCAGTATCTGTTTATAACCACTATAAACGTATCGATAATCATGCAGAGCTTGATGTAGAAATAAAAAAGAGTAATATTTTACTTATCGGCCCGACCGGAACAGGAAAAACGCTTCTGGCTGAAACTCTGGCAAAAATTCTTGATGTCCCTTTTGCAATAGCCGATGCAACAACTCTGACCGAAGCTGGATATGTTGGAGAAGATGTGGAGAACATTCTTCTTAAATTGTATCAGGCAGCAGGTGAGAATATGGATCTTGCTCAGAAAGGGATTATTTACATAGATGAAATAGATAAGATCTCAAGAAAAAGTGAGAATGTTTCAATAACCAGAGATGTTTCCGGAGAAGGGGTCCAGCAAGCGCTTTTGAAAATAGTTGAAGGTACAATTGCAAATATTCCTCCACTCGGAGGGAGAAAACACCCATATCAGGAATTTCTTAAAATGGACACCAGTAATATTCTGTTTATTTCAGGAGGGGCTTTTGTCGGACTTGATAAAATAGTGAGGAACCGGTTGAAAAAGAATATTATCGGATTTGAATCGTCTAAAGACGGTAAGAATATTACATCTGATAATATTTATGAAAATGTCCAGACAGAAGATCTTATCAAGTTTGGACTTATTCCGGAATTAATAGGTAGGTTTCCCGTTACAGGAATCCTTGACGATCTTTCAAAGGAGGATCTACTCAGAATTCTTACAGAACCAAAAAATGCGATCACAAAACAATTCATAGCTCTTTTTAAACTTGATGATATAGATATCGAATTCACAAATGAGGTTTTGGATAAAATTACGGGTGAAGCCCAGGAAAGGGGTGTAGGCGCCAGGGGATTAAGGGCAATATTTGAAGAACTTATGCTGGACCTGATGTATGAAACTCCCGGTCAAAAAGGGATAAAATCTAAAATTATTGTCGATTTTCAATATCTTAAAGACAAAAAATGGATAGCCTGAATACAGAAAATATTAAAGTCCCTCTGATTCCACTCAGAGAACTTGTTACCTTCCCATCTACAATAATTCCAATACTTGTAGGGCGTGAGAAATCAATTTCTGCACTTAAAATATCAAAAAAACTTTATGGGAACTATATCTTTCTTTCTGTTCAGACTAATCAGATCAGTGATGATCCTTTAAAGAATGAGATAAGTAAGTTGGGAATACTTGCAAAAATTGAGAAGATTAGCGAGCAAAAAAATGGAAGCTACAGGGTAATTATTCACGGGATCCAAAGGGGAAAGATCGAAAAATTTATTAAAGAGGATGATTTTTTCCTTGTTAAAATTAATCTTCTTACAGATTTCATTTCAGATCTGAAAAAGGACAGAGAGCTTGAGGCAGAACTCATAAAATATTTTAAAGAATATATGACATTGAATAAATTTAAAATTGAGGGGATTTTGGACAAATTAAAGGACAGTAAACTTCCTGAAATAACTAATATTATTCCGTCAATAATCAATGTCTCGATACAGCAGAAACAAGCTCTCCTTGAAGAAACCGATGTAACACAGAGAGGATTAAAACTTATTAATATCCTGAAAAAAGAATTATTCAAGATCCGTTCAATTGTAGAGTTGAAACACGCAACAGGAGAAGATGTGGCAGGCAGTGATGCCGATGAATACCGGAAGAAATTTGAGAAAGGAAGCTTCCCTGATAATGTAAAGAAAAGTGCTCTAAAGGAAATAGAACGGTTCGAAATGATGCCCCCTTATTCAGCTGAGGGAACAGTTTCAAGATCTTACCTTGACTGGCTTCTGATGATACCCTGGAAAAAGTTAAAGAAAGAAAATGGAGATCTGAATAAAGCCAATAAAATTCTTGATGAAGATCACTTCGGGCTTGAAAAAGTTAAAGAGAGAGTTCTCGATTATCTGGCTGTAAAGCAATTAAAAAAAGATTCGGTTGGAGAAATACTCTGTTTTGTAGGTCCTCCGGGGGTTGGAAAAAGCTCCTTGTCCAAATCAATAGCAAGAGCTCTTTCAAAACCTTTTGTACGTGTATCCCTGGGAGGAGTAAAGGATGAAGCTGAGATCAGAGGTCACAGAAGAACATATATTGGTTCGTATCCCGGGCAGATTATAAAGGGATTAAAAAAAGCCAAATATATGAATCCTGTTTTCCTTTTGGATGAGATCGATAAACTCAGCTCAGATTTCAAGGGAGACCCTTCATCAGCTCTTCTTGAAGTACTTGATTCAGATCAGAATACAGAATTTGTTGATCATTATCTTGACCTTGAAATAGATCTTTCAAAAATCTTTTTCATTACTACAGCAAATACTATTGACAATATTCCACCTCCATTATTGGACAGGATGGAAATAATTGAGATTCAGGGTTATACACAAATGGAAAAATTGCAGATTGCAAAGAATTACCTGATAAAAAATCAATCTGACAAAAATGGAATAAACACCTCGGATTTTTCACTGAATGATAAACTTATTATGAAGATAATAAACAGCTATACCAGAGAATCGGGGGTAAGAGAATTAGAGCGACAGATCGGGAATGTTACAAGGAAGATCGCACGAAGTTTTGTTGAAAACGGAAAAAGTGATAACACAAAAGAATTGGTTGTAGATGAAAAATTGATAGAGAAATTTCTTGGAATTCCATTGTATACCGATATGAAGATTCTTACTCAGAGTGAATCAGGAGTAAGTGTTGGAATGGCGTGGACTCCTTTTGGAGGTGATCTTCTTATAGTTGAATCAAAATACCTTAAAGGGAACGGTGAGCTTATACTTACCGGAAGGTTAGGTGAAGTTATGAAGGAATCTTCATCTACAGCCTATAGTTATGTCAAACTAAAATTGTTTGAAATGGATTTTGATATTGACCTTCTTGAAAGTTATAATATTCATCTTCATATCCCTCAGGGAGCGGTGCCTAAAGAAGGCCCTTCAGCAGGTGTAACTCTTGCTGTTGCAATGATCTCGCTTCTGACGGGGATCAAAGTAAAGGCAAATTTTGCCATAACAGGTGAGATAACTTTGAGAGGTGATATCCTTGCAGTTGGCGGTATAAAAGAGAAGATTATAGCTGCTCACAGATATGGTGTGAAGAATGTTATTGTACCCCTCGAGAATAAAAGGGATTATATTGAGGATATTCCCGAGGAAGTTAAAAAGAGTGTTAAAGTTCATTTTGTTGATAATATGGATATGGTCCTTGAGATAGTTCTGGAAAAACAGATCAAAATTAACAATATCCGGAGCAGGATCATAAAGCCAACTATGAATACAAACATTCAGTAGATTTAGAGTTTCCCGGAAATCAATATGATAATTAGAACTTCAGAACTGACAAATACTGTTTTTGTACCAGCACAGGTTGTTAAAGATCATATACCGAAGTTTCTTTTCATCGGCAGGTCAAATGTCGGTAAATCTACTTTAATAAATAAACTTATCAGAAGAAAAAAAATGGCAAAAACAAGTTCCCGTCCCGGGAAAACCATCAGTATAAATTATTATCTCATTAATGAAGAGTTCTATCTGGTAGATCTCCCTGGATACGGCTATTCAAAAATATCTAAAGCAGATCAAATGAGGGTTAATAAACTTATGGATGCTTTTTTTGACAAATCAGAAAATATAATGCTTGTATTTTCACTGATAGATTCAAGGCATGGATACCTTAAATCAGATATGCAGGCACTTCAATCAATTTTGAATAAAAATTTGAAAATATTGACAATTTTCACTAAAAAGTGATAAATTATCAAATTCAGTTTTAAAGAATCAACTAAAGAATCACCAAACCAAATATGGTTTAAACGTAATTCCTTTTTCAGCAAAAAATGAAAATTCAGAATTTGAGATTTTAAACAGCGTTGAAAAAGCATTAAAGGAGTAAACATGTACTTATTAAAAGACCTTCAAAAGATGAAGTTGGCGGAATTAAAAAAAGTTGTTACGGAATTCAAGTTAAAAGATGATGATATCAAGGATAAGAACTCACTGTTTTTCAAAATATTAAGTGCTCAGGCGAGTGCAAACGGTAAGTTGTTTGCTGAAGGGGTTATTGATCTTCACTCTGATGGGTATGGTTTCTTACGTTTTCAGGAATATTCATATCTTTCCAGTTCAGAAGATATATATGTTTCACCTTCTCAGGTCAACAAATTTGATCTGAGAACAGGTGATACTATTTCAGGCTCTGTCAGACCACCAAAGGGCGGAGAGAAATATTTTGCGCTATTGAGCGTTGAAGCTGTTAATTCTGAGGATCCTGACTATGTTTTAAAGTTCAGATCAAATAGAAGATTTGAAAAATTAACACCATTATATCCTGATGAACGGATCTCTCTGGAAACCACACCGGATGATACTACAGGGAGGGTTATGAATCTTCTTACTCCTATAGGAACAGGACAAAGAGGACTGATTGTAGCAGCGCCCAGAACAGGAAAAACAATGATACTGCACGCACTAGCACAATCTCTAGAGATAAATCACCCTGATATTCACCTGATTGTATTACTGATCGATGAGAGGCCTGAAGAGGTTACCGATATGGCAAGGAGTGTTAAAGGGGAAGTCGTTTCATCAACATTTGATGAGGTCCCTATGAGACACACAAAAGTTGCTGATATAGTCATAGAAAAGGCGAAAAGAATGGTTGAAATGGGTAAGGATGTAGTTATCCTTCTTGATTCAATTACCCGGCTTGCCAGAGCTCATAATGCTATAACTCCGCCGTCTGGGAAAGTACTTTCGGGTGGTGTTGATGCTAATGCGCTGAATAAACCGAAAAAATTTTTCGGAGCTGCAAGAAATATTGAAGAAGGCGGCAGTCTGACTATTCTTGCAACTGCACTTGTTGATACCGGAAGCAGAATGGATGAGGTTATTTTTGAAGAATTTAAAGGCACTGGAAATATGGAGATTAATCTTGATAGAAGACTTGTTGATAAAAGAGTTTTCCCCGCTATTGATATATTCAAATCAGGAACAAGAAAAGAGGAATTGCTGATCGAACAGGAAGAGCTAAATAAGATCTGGATACTCAGAAAAGTTCTTTCCCAAATGTCTGAAGTTGATGCGATGGAATTACTGATAGGTAAGCTCAGCAAAACAAAAACAAATAGTGATTTTGTGAAAATGATGTCCCAGGGAATGTGACCGGAGAGTATAGTGATAAAGAATTTTAAAGATCTTATAAAGAATGCAAAGAAAAAAAAGGGGATGGTGATCGGGGTTCCTGTTCCTGAAAATCTGAATTCTATACTTACAATTATAAATGCAAAAAAGGACGGGATTGCAGATTTCATTCTTACCGGTAATGCCTCCCGAATAAAGGAAATGCTTGTTCAGAATGGCGGTGACCCATCTGAACATGAGATCATTGATTGCAATACCATTGAAGAAGCTGCAGAGAAGATCGTTGACCTTGCAAATCAGAAAAGGGTACATGTGATTCTCAAGGGTTTTCTCCCGACTGCAAAACTTATTAAGCCTGTTCTGGACAAGGAGAAAGGGCTCAGGACAGGGAACCTTTTATCTGATGTGCTGATCATGGAAGATCCTTTAAATCATGAAAAAGGATTTGTCGGATTGTCTGATGGAGGGATAGTTATTCTCCCGGATATAAATCAGAAAAAACAATTGATAGAGAACAGTGTTCAGGTTTTTCACCGTTTAGGATATACAAACCCCAATGTGGGAATAATGGCTGCAATTGAATCTGTAAAGGAATCGATGCCGGCAACTACGGATGCCGAGATCCTGACTGAGATGAATGCTTCCGGTGAACTATCCGGCTGCCGGGTTTATGGTCCCCTTGCATTTGATATAGCCGTTTCAAGAGATGCCGCTGAAATGAAGGGAATTGATAATCCTGTTGCAGGCAATGTTGATATTATGATAATGCCTAATATTGAGGCAGGGAACCTTCTGGGTAAATGTTTTATGTTCTATATGAAGAGAGAGGTGGCCCATGTGGTTATGGGTGCAAAAATTCCGATTCTGATCCCTTCAAGGAACGAGAATGAAGTTGATAAAGTAAATTCTATCGCATTGGGCGTTACAATTGCTTAAAAAAATATTATTTTTAATTCTTATTATCAATTCACTAATATTTTCATCTGAATCTGATACTTTCCTTCAGAAAATCAGGAGCAATCTTAATAGTATAAAACCTTTCAAAGTAAACTTTATAAACCGGGTAATTAGTGATTCTTCTCTGGAAATTGAAGAGAAAGGAGTTATGACATTCCGGGATAGTAAAAAAATCAAGTGGGAATATATCGAACCGGATCATAAAATATGGATACTTTCAGATAATTCATATGAATATTATGATGAAGAGGATGAGCAGATTACCAGAGGTAAACTTGAGAAAAAGGCAAGATTATGGATATTCCAGATACTTTATGAAAAAGACCTTGGCAAGAATATAAAAATTAATTTAAAAACAAGGGAGATTCATTTTACAGACAGTGAAGAGGGAACCGATTTTAAAATATTTTTTAATGTTGACCTTTTACCCTTTAAGGTTATTCAGAAAGATCCGACAGGAGTAGATATAGTTTACCTTTTCTCGGGTTATAAAACCAATCTGCTGCTAAATCCGGACGAATTTAAATTGAAAACATCAGGTGATGTTGATATCATCGAGTTTGAATGAAAACTTTCCAGGATTATAAAACGTAAAATGAAATTAGATGAAGATCAGTCTCTTATAAAGGATATATTAAAAGGAGATAAAAGATCTTTTGAGAAGCTTATGAAAAAATATAATAGAAGAATTTATAATTTTATTTACAGGATGATCCGTGATGAAGAGTCCTCAATAGAATTATCACAGGAATTCTTCATAAAAATTTATACTGTTATGTATAAATATAATTTCCAGTATAAATTCTCAACATGGGCTTACAGGATCTGTTACAACCTGGTGATTGATCATATCAGAAAAAATCAGGTCCAGATCGATTCTCTTGATGGAAAAGAAATAAAACAGAAACAGATACTCGATCATACAGGGACTCAGATAAAGGATGGTTACCAAAATCTTGAAAAAGAAGAGATAAAAACTATAGTATGGGATGTGGTTGATACAATCCCGGTTAAATACCGTGAACTTATCCTGCTTAGATATATGCAGGGTCTCAAATACGATGAAATCGCTGAGTTTACCGACCTACCTGTCGGAACCGTAAAGAACCGTATTTTCAAAGCTAAAGAAATATTGAAAATGGAGATGCTGAAAAATGAAATGTTTAAATAATAAACAAATAATAAAATTTATGGAGAAAACACTGAACAGTGTTGAGTATTCACTGATAAGAGATCATATTCTCTCATGTGATAAATGTAAAGAAGCTTTAAAGCACAATGAATTGATCGAAACAAGTCTTAAAGAACCTCAATTAAAGGAACCTCCGTTTGAAATTGAAAATTATGTAATGCGAAAACTTTTTCCCCGTTTTTCACATGTTGCTTCATTGATCACACTTATTGCAGCCAGTTTCATGCTTCTTATTGCCGGAATATATATTTATTTTGATTTCGCAAATGACAGCATGATCAAGGCTTTTCATCTTACACGTGACCATGCAACTTCTATTATTTCCAGTTCAGTAAAATTTATTTCCGTCATTTTTTCCGGACTGTTAACAATATTCAAAGCAATAAATGTGTTGCTTGAAGCATTATTGAATGTCCGGATAGGGGTGGAAGTGACAGGAAGTATATTTGCTTTCCTTTTAATTTCATTATCCTATCTGATATACAACAAGCTTTTTCTGAAGCTTAAAGATTCCCGACACAACAGATGAAAAAAAAAATATTGGTATTTGCTGTACTTCTGTTAGGAATCCATTTTTATGTTATATCTGCCGGAAATAATTCCGCAAAAACCAAAGTATACAAGGGGAATATAAAAAGCAATCTTCTGTCTTTAGGAAAAGATATAATTGTAGATGGAAATATCGAAAAATCGCTGATCAAGATCGGCGGTTCTTTAAAATTGAATGGAAAAGTAAAAAGGGACGTAGTTTGTATAAGTTCTGAAGTTGAACTTGGAGCAGATTTTTTTATTGAGGGAGATCTGATCGTTATAGGGGGATCTCTAACAGGTAAAAACGAAAAAAATGTTAAAGGTGATATCCATAATATAAACCTTTCAATAAAAAAAATAGATAGTTCTCTCACTTCAATTGCCTTTAATTCAAAAACATTAAACCTGATAAAAATTTTCTTTCTAATCATTTCACTAATATTTTCACTGATAATATTCGGACTGATCCCGGTTAAAATAAAAAAGGCCGAAGAATTATTGACTGACAATGTTCTACGTATAGTATCTCTCGGAATTCTCTCTTTTTTAACTTTTATAATTCTTTTTCTTTTATCTATAATTTTGAGTTTTATCTATATAGGAATACCATTATTGCTGATAATTCTATTGTTTTTTATATTCCTGTTTATTTTCGGACGCACCATTATTTATTATTCAATTGGTCAGTGGCTGATACATAAATTTAATTTATCAATATTTTCTCCTGCGATTTTTATACTTATTGGAGTAGTTACTTATGGAATTCTTAGTTTTATTCCGATTGCAGGATTTGTAATACTGAAAGTATTTGCACTTTTTGAACTAGGTATAAGTGTTGGATATCTGTTGAGAAAAAAATTGAATTTGAAAAGTATTTCTGAATTTGTTGCCGAATACGGTAATGAATAATTATATAATTTCGGGTAGAATATCTTTAACCGGAATTACTTAATGAAAAAAACAAAGATCCTTCTCCTTATACTCATTTTTATAATCCTTCTTTTTATACTGACAGATTTTTATCTCCTTTTTCTTAAACCTCTTGATACAGGTGAAGATATTAATGACAAGAGAGGCAGCATTATGCTGGTACTTGGAGGCGGGCTTAAGAGTGGGAATAAGATAGGTGTGAGCACTGCCGAAAGGCTTGAAAAGGCGGTAAAGCTGTACAAATCCAAAAAAATGAAGATCCTTTTAAGCGACGGCAGTTTATACAGAAAAAGCCCCGCTAAAAAGATGTTTAGAGATTATCTTACGGGGGAAGGAATAGAACCTGATCATATCCTTTTTGAAGGTCAGAGCCAGACAACTTATGAGAATTTTATTTTTACGAAGAAAATGGTGATGAAAGAGAATCCGGAAGAAGTATTGGTAATCACTTCTCCTTATCATCAAAAAAGATCTTCTTTAATTATAAAGCATTTAAAACTTGAAAATTACAGAGTTATAAAAATGGAAAAATCTGAGGTATACCAGGCCGATACATTCGGTCAGAGATTAAGAAATCTCAAATTGATAATAAGAGAGTATTTCGGCCTTATAAAATTTAAAATATTCAAAAAATGAGAGTCCGGAAAAATTGACAATCGGTCTAAAATAAATTAAAATTAACGATTCAAAACCTGGTTCTAATTGATTTCAGGGATCAGGATTTCAAAAGGAGAAACAAATGGATAATTTTCTATTATTTTTAATTGCTCCCGCAGCAGCCATTATTGCTCTCATTTTTGCTTTCGGTTTCTACAGAAACATAATGAAGCTGAGTGAGGGTACAGACAAAATGGTCGAAATTGCAGAAGCAGTTAGAAAAGGTGCCCGGGCATACCTGAAAAAACAATATAAAATAGTGTTGATCTTCTTCGGGATTGCATTTATTTTTCTTGGATTTTTGTCATTCGGACTTGGAGTTCAATCTAAATGGACACCGTTTGCATTTTTAACAGGCGGTTTCTTTTCAGGGCTTGCCGGATTCATCGGTATGATAACTGCTACTCTTGCTTCCGCAAGAACAACGAACCAGGCAAGGGAATCACTTGATAAAGCATTAAAGGTGGCATTCAGAAGCGGAGCTGTTATGGGGCTGGTTGTAGTTGGTCTCGGATTAATTGATATTGCATTATGGTTTATTGTACTTCATTATTGGCTTGATAATTCACTTATTGTAACAACCGTTACAATGCTCTCATTCGGAATGGGTGCTTCACTTCAGGCTCTTTTTGCTAGAGTCGGAGGTGGAATATTTACAAAAGCGGCAGATGTCGGGGCCGATCTGGTAGGTAAAGTTGAGGCCGGAATTCCGGAAGACGATCCTAGAAATCCTGCAACTATTGCTGATAATGTGGGTGATAATGTTGGAGACGTAGCAGGTATGGGAGCTGACCTTTATGAATCGTACGCAGGATCAATTCTTGCATCAGCAGCTCTTGGTGCTTCTGCTTTTCTTTCGATCAAAGAAAGTTTACAGATAAATGCAGTTATACTTCCAATGGTGATTGCAGGAATAGGGATAATTGCTTCGATAATCGGAATATTTCTTGTAAGAACAAAAGAGGGTGCAACTCAGAAACAACTTCTATCATCACTTGGATTTGGAATAAATTTCAGTTCAGTTTTGATCATTATCGGATCTTTTTTTGCTGTTAATATGCTTCTTCCCGAATATCTCGGTATTTTCGGATCAATAGTTGTCGGATTGATTGTTGGCATAATAGTCGGTAAAAGTGTTGAGTATTATACTTCTGACGGTTATAAACCCACAATTCAGGTTGCAGAGCAGGCTAAAACCGGCGAAGCGACCATTATAATCGGCGGACTTGCGTCCGGAATGATCTCTACAGCAATACCGGTTCTTACAATTGCTTTCGGAATTATAGGTGCTTTCGCCTTTGCCGGGGGATTCGGCAATACAATGCTTGGCCTTTACGGTATCGGAATTGCAGCTGTCGGAATGCTCTCAACTCTCGGAATCACTCTTGCCACAGATGCTTACGGCCCGATTGCAGATAATGCAGGCGGCAACGCTGAAATGGCAGGACTTGATAAAGAAGTCAGAGAAAGAACTGATGCGCTTGATTCGCTCGGTAATACAACAGCGGCTACTGGAAAGGGTTTTGCAATAGGATCAGCAGCACTGACTGCACTGGCACTTCTTGCAGCCTATATTGAAGAGATTAAGATGGGTATGAAGCATATTATTGATCATGGCGGGCAACTTCCCGAGAAAGTTTTTTCTTCAATTAACAGCGTCGTAACAGATGGAGCAACAGGCATTATTGATAAGATCAGCAATATCAGTATTGATCAATTTATGCAGATCTTTAATGTTAATCTGATGAACCCCAAAGTTATCGTAGGTGTTTTTATCGGTTCTATGATGTCATTTATGTTTTCCGGCCTTACCATGAAAGCGGTTGGAAGAGCAGCCTCTTCAATGGTTGATGAAGTCAGAAGACAATTCAGGGAGATACCGGGGATCCTTGAAGGTAAAGGGACTCCCGATTATCAGAGATGTGTGCTGATCTCAACAAAGGGAGCTCAGAAAGAGATGATACTTCCTTCAACTCTTGCTATATTGACTCCGATAATAACAGGACTTATTCTGGGTGTGTCAGGTGTTATGGGACTTCTCGTCGGTGCACTCGGATCAGGGTTCATTCTTGCAATTTTCATGGCAAATGCAGGCGGATCCTGGGATAATGCTAAAAAATATATAGAAAGAGGGAATCTTGGCGGAAAAGGATCTCCCGCCCATAAAGCCTCAGTAGTTGGTGATACTGTCGGTGATCCTCTTAAAGATACTTCAGGACCTTCACTTAATATCCTCATTAAATTAATGAGCATGATCTCAATTGTTGTATCGGGCTTGATTGTAGGTTATTCTTTAATGTAAAATATTAATACCGGGGGGATAATATCCCCCCCCCGGTATTTTCACCAGGAGTAGAATATGAAGGGAGTTGAAAAGGTTGACCTTCCACTTAAATTGTTCAAAAGAGGGAAGGTTCGCGATGTTTATGAATTTAATAATAACTTACTCATAGTTTCTACCGATCGTATTTCCGCTTTTGATTATATCCTCCCCACAACAATTCCAGATAAAGGAAAAGTCCTGAACCAGATCTCAGCATTCTGGTTTGACAGGACTGGTGATCATTTTAAAAATCATATAGTAAGTGATAAGCCGGAAGGCATTACTGAATTCAGTGGCTTTTCAGAGTTGATAAGAGGAAGATCGATCCTGGGAAAAAAATTAAAAACTGTTCCAGTTGAAGCTATAGTTAGAAATTATATAGTCGGATCAGGTTGGAAAAGTTATCAGAAGGAAGGGAATATTTGTGGTGTAGCTCTTCCGAAAGGTCTCAGGTTCGGACAGAAGTTTCCCGAACCAATTTTTACTCCAACAACAAAGGAAGATGACGGGCATGATGAGAATATAACTTTCAAAGAAATGAAAAACTCGGTAGGTTCTGAAATTTCTGAAAAGATAAAAGATCTTTCGATTTCCCTGTTTAACGAAGCATCCGAATATGCTGCCTCCCGGGGAATTATTATTGCTGATACGAAGTTTGAATTCGGTATAGATGATGATGGTAATATCATTATTATTGATGAAATATTTACTCCTGATTCATCCAGATTCTGGAAAGCGGAAGACTATAGAGAGGGGAGTGAACCACCGGCATATGACAAGCAATTTGTCAGGAACTTTCTCCTTAATTCTGATTGGGACAGAAACTCCATCCCTCCGCCACTCCCTGATGATGTAGTCAGTAAAACAAGAGAGAAATATCTTGAGATCTTTTCAATTTTAACCGGTATTGATATATGAGTCTGGACTGGAACCTGCTTGATATCATTTTTATTTTAATCACATTCATATCGATCCTTATAGGTATATTAAGAGGATTTCTTAAAGAACTTCTTTCAATTATATTTTTAATACTTGCAGTTGTACTTTCCATACTTTACTATAAAAATGCAGGTGATATTTTCAGGGGATCAATCAACAGCAGTGAAGTAGCAAATTTTGTAGGATTTATATCCATTTTTTTTATCATACTTTTAGCTGGTGTATTTATCACATTTTTTTTAAAAAAATTGATCGTGATCGGTCCGATAAAGGCTGTTGATCGTCTACTCGGGGCTTTATTCGGGTTCTTTAGAGCTGCATTGATCTGTTCGATTATCCTTTTCGGTATCCTTGCCTTTCCGGGAGACAGAAAAGGTATTGTCAGTAATTCACAATTTGCTCCCCAGGTTTTTAAAGTTATAAAAGTAATAACGGGTTTTATTCCTGAGAATTTCAAGAAAAGACTGAGTGCCTGATGATAAAAGATAAAAAGATCCTCGAACTTGTTGAAAAATTCGAAGATCTGACATTAAAACGTCAAATGAAAGTCCTTTCCCATAAAGCGGCAAATTCAAAATCCATTTTCTTTAAAGAGATACTGCTGGAATTTGAAAAAACTCTCCTTCAGGCTTATCTTGAAAAATATGATCACAATATTTCAAAAATGTCCCTTGGTATAAAGATCCATAGAAATACAATCCAAAAAAAGATGAAAAATTTAAATATTAAAGAAAAGAAGAGAAAACAGACGTAAAACTTTAATATTAGAAGAAAATAACATTGTATTGACATATAATCAGGCAAAACATCTGTTAAACAAATTTGACAAAACCCCTATCAATTTTATATAATATCACTTGAAAAATTATTTGATAAAGGAGAAAAAAAATGGCAAAAGAAATTACTTTAGGTGAAGAAGCCAGACAAGCCGTACTGAGAGGAGTAAATCAGTTGGCAAATACAGTGAAGGCGACTCTTGGACCAAGAGGCAGAAACATTGTATTGGAAAAGAAGTTTGGATCACCAACAATAACAAAAGACGGCGTTACGGTTGCTAAAGAGATCGATCTGAAAGATCCTCTTGAAAATATGGGCGCTCAGATGGTCAAAGAGGTAGCATCAAAAACTTCGGATGTGGCCGGAGACGGGACCACAACCGCAACTGTTCTTGCTCAGAGCATATATCAGGAAGGACTTAAAATGGTTGTTGCAGGCGCAAATCCAACCCTGATCAAGAAAGGAATTGATGAATCTGTAAAATTGATCATAGAAGAACTTGCGAAAGTAAGTAAAGATGTTTCCGGCAAGATGATATCCCAGGTTGGTGCAATATCCGCGAACAATGACATGTCGATCGGTGAAATAATTGCCGAAGCAATGGATAAGGTAGGAAAAGATGGCGTTATTACTGTAGAAGAGGGGAAATCCCTTGATACAGTTCTGGATTTTGTTGAAGGAATGCAGTTCGACAGAGGATTCCTCTCCCCTTACTTTGTAACAGATCCTGACAGGATGGAAGCTTCACTGGATGATCCGTACATCCTTCTTCACGACAAAAAGATCTCAAACCTTAGAGAAATGCTTCCATTACTGGAACAGATCGCTAAATCAGGAAAACCTTTTCTTATTATTGCTGAAGACATTGATGGTGAAGCACTTGCAACACTCGTTTACAATAAGATCAGAGGGATGCTCAATGTAGTTGCAGTAAAAGCACCTGGATTTGGTGACAGAAGAAAAGCAATGCTTGAAGATATTGCAATTCTTACAGGCGGAAAAGTAATTTCTGAAGAGACAGGTCAGAAACTTGAAAATGTTACTGTAGATGATCTCGGGAATGCAAAGAAGATCACAGTTAATAAAGATGATACGGTAATTGTAGAAGGAAATGGTTCCGATGAAGATATAAAAGGAAGGATCAAGCAGATCAAGGCTCAGATTGAAGATACAACTTCCGAGTATGACAGAGAAAAACTTCAGGAGAGACTTGCTAAACTATCAGGCGGAGTTGCAGTAATAAGAGTTGGCGCTGCTACAGAAACAGAGTTGAAAGAGAAAAAAGCAAGGGTTGAGGATGCAATGCACGCAACAAAGGCTGCTGTTGAAGAGGGGATTGTTTCAGGTGGTGGAATAGCGCTTCTTAAAAGCATTGGTGTGCTTAAAAAAGCCAAATTCAGTGGAGATATGCAGTATGGTATCAATATTCTGATGAAATCCTTACAGGCGCCTATCAGGCAGATCCTTGATAATGCCGGAGTGGAATCTTCAACAATAATAGAAAGGGTAAAAAGATCCAAAAATCATAATTTCGGATATGACGCTCTGAATGAGAAATTCGTTGACATGCTTTCAGCCGGGATCATTGATCCTGCAAAAGTTGTAAGAACTGCTTTGCAGAATGCTTCATCAGTAGCAGGTCTTCTTCTCACTCTTGAAGGTCTTGTTTCCGATGTACCTGAAGAAAGTGGTCCAATGATGCCTCCAGGAGGCGGAATGGGCGGAATGGGCGGAATGATGTAAGAAAGTTTTAAAAACTTTATATAAAAGGGCTCTGTTCGTTGAACAGGGCCTTTTTTTTTGTACTTAATTTTCTTGACAGAAACCAAATATTTAGTATAATTAGAATTGGATTGGGAAGTCGTCCAATTGGCAGGACATATGCCTCTGGAGCATAGGATTGGGGTTCGAGTCCCTGCTTCCCAGCCAATTTAATCGTGGCCCTATCGTCTAGGGGTTAGGACGGGTGATTCTCAGTCATCAAACCGGGGTTCGATTCCCCGTAGGGCTATTTTCTTAATTTCCCAATCAATTAATCTAATTTATTTAATCTAATTCTACTATACTTGGTATAGAATTAATTAAATTGATTGTTTTCCACCATAAAATTTGGAACCCACGATTACTAACCATCTTTCCCTCGATTCTTTGATTTTATTTAACTTTTTATTGGGTTCCTCAACATTTCTCCATACTGTTCCGATCTAGTATTTTTCGACAATAAATTCACATCTTTTTTATTTGCATAATAAATCGGTTATTTTTAAAGCAAAACTGAAACTCTTTTCTTTAATAATGTTTTTGCTTTTCACAATTTGATATCAACCTCCAAATATATATAAAAAATATATAATATAATTAATGTATTTAGTAGTATAAAACTTCATTTAATTCAACTTAATTTAGAATTAACAAAATTTTTTAAGCCTAAAATAGAGATTACTACTAATAAGTTCTCTTACAGGGTATGAAAGTTTAGGCAATTTAAATTAAAATTGAAATTCAAAATTAAAGTACTTGGCTAGGGAGTAATGAGCGGCAGGGTCTTCCCCGTAGGGTGCTCTTTTCCTGCATTCAGCTATCAGCCTTCAGCTAACAGCAAAAATCAATTGAACCTATTTGGATTATTATAGGGGAATTGAGCCCACGGGGTTCGACAAATTTGAAATGTTCAAATTTGGACAGGAACGTAGTAAACTGCCCGCAAGGTCAGTATCCGCAGATGCTGATCCACAACGTTCTAATGTGCATAACCGTCATGGACGAATGCAATAATTAAAACTAACTTAAGTTTTGGCACAAAGAAGGGGGCAGCTCCAGTTAGAAAAAAAATAAATCCAAAAAATGGTACAATGAAGAGTGGATGATTGGTATCAACCATAGCCGGGGCTTTTTAAAACGTGATACAACCGGATAGAATTGACAATTTTGAATGATAGATGGATGAAACAAAATAAAAATGGATAAAATTTTAAATTTTCTTTACGAACAAAGAAGTTTTGATTTCTCTGGCAACAGGACATCGATGCTCAAGCGAAGAATTTCTAAAAGATTATTCGCAACCAGGACAAAAGATTATTTTGATTATTATACTCACCTGCTAAATCACCCGGAAGAATTGGATAAATTGCTCGATGTTCTCACTATAAATGTAAGCAGCTTTTTTCGCGATCCGCTGGTCTGGGAAGTATTGGCAAAAAACATTATCCCCAATCTTCTGGAAGTAAAAAAAAATAATAAAGAATCCTTCATCCGTGTTTGGTCTGCCGGATGCTCGACTGGAGAGGAACCATATTCATTGGCAATTCTCCTGAAAGAGCAGTTAGAAAAAGATAACCTTGATCTTTCTACCCATATTTTTGGCACCGATATAGGTAACGCTTCTCTTTTAAAAGCAGAAAAAGCACGGTACGCTCCCGAAGAAATCAAAGATATGAAACTGGGGTTATTCAGGAAATATTTTATTGAGAATTCAGATAAATTTGATTTAAATTCAGAGATAAAAAAAATGGTGAAATTATCTGAATTTGATCTGCTTGATAAAAATAAATGTATACCGGCCGACAGTGTTTTCGGAAATTTTGATATTGTTATGTGCAGGAATGTATTAATCTATTTTAATACTGATTCCCAGGACATTATTTTTGATAAACTCTATCGATCTCTAAATACCGGTGGATATTTGATCCTGGGAGAAGCTGAAGTTCCGGTAGAGAATTATAAAAACAAATTTACAGGTATTGATAAATGCTGCAAAATATATCAGAAAAGATGAAAGGCGGGATGCGGGTTGTGCAAGTTGGGAAAAACTTAAAAGAGTTAAACAGGAGTTATAATGAATTATTCAGATCTAACCAAAGAACAACTTTTAAAGTTTGCTAATGTAATTATTATCACATTAGATAAAGATGCCGATATTCAAGTATTTAATGATTTCGCAGAAAAAATCACAGGTTATAAAAAGGAAGAAGTTATTAAAAAGAATTGGTTTGATCTTTTCATTCCAAAACGAAACGGCTTTGTAATTCCGGAAGTTTTCCAGAATGTCCTTAAAGAAATGCCGGAAGTTTCTTCCTATGAAAATCCTATCTTATGTAAAGACGGTTCTGAAAAATTGATCAACTGGAAAAATACTGTATTGAAAGATGAGAATGGTGAAATATCAGGAATTCTAAGTATCGGCACAAACATCACCGAGCGTAAGCAGGCGGAGGAGAAGTTAAATTTCACAAAAGACAGACTAATCGAGGCTCAGCAATTTTCCAAATTTGGGTGGTGGGAGTTCGATATCAATGAGAACCTGATCACTTGGTCAGATGAGCTATACAAGATTTTCGGCATCACACACGATGAAGATCCTCTGAGTTTTGAACGGGTAATGCAGCTTATCCATCCTGATTACCATGATTACCACAATGAACAATAGAATTATTAGAGAAGACCGGAGCCACAGAGTTTGAGTATCCAGTCAAGCGTCCAGATGGTAAAACAGTATGGATTTGGTCAAAGGGAAAGCTTAAACTTGGTGAAGATGGTAACCCGGCGTATATGTTTGGCATTACTCAAGATATTACTGAACAAAAGAAAATTCAAGATTCGTTTATTGAAAGTCAATCTTTTAATGAAACATTGCTGAATACGTCTCCTGATATTATTTACATCTATGATATTGTAGAAAGCAAAAATGTTTATAGCAATGAAGGTATAAGTAAAATACTGGGTTATTCAGTTAATGAAGTTCAGGAAATGGGGAGTGAATTGATTCCTTCGTTAATGCATAAGGATGATTTTAAAAATTACATTAATGAAATCTTGCCAAAATATCAACATGCCAAAGATGGAGATTTAATCGAACACGAGTACCGTATGCAGCATAAAAACGGAAACTGGCATTGGTTACATTCTAAAGAATCAATATTTAAGCGCTTGCCTGATGGTTCACCAAAGCAAATATTTGGTATGATAAGTGACATCACTAAACGTAAACTTACCGATATAGAGATTCAAAATAAAAACGCATATATCGAATCAATAATGGACAATATGCCGATTGGATTCGGAGTAAATACTATCGATGATGGGGAAGTAAAATATTTAAATAATCAATTCGAAAATATTTATGGTTGGCCAAAAGATGTTCTTTCTAATGTATCTGTTTTTTTTGAAAAAGTATTTGCGGATCCTATGTACAGAGAAAAAATAAAAACTCAGATTGTTTCTGATA
This sequence comes from uncultured bacterium, assembly GCA_942492175.1. Classification (GTDB taxonomy): domain Bacteria; phylum Acidobacteriota; class Aminicenantia; order UBA2199; family UBA2199; genus UBA647. Next base: position 1,034,353 of record CALODR010000004.1, on the reverse strand, counting down.
TGCAAAGTGGAGATCCCAAAAGAATGGTATGGGATAATTTAAGAATTGTTACCAGCAAGGGCGAAGAACGAATTGTGAAAGCTTACAATATTCCATTGATTGATCAAAATATAATGATATCAACTGTTCAGGACGTCACCGAGCAAAAGCAGGCGGAAAAAGAACTAAAGGAAATTGAATGGCTGTTGGAAAAAGAAAAAAAGGAATCCTCAAAAACAGCTAAAAACTACATTCCAGATTATGGTGATGTAACCAAACTCAATACCGAAAGGACAATACTGGATAATGTGGGAGCAGTCACAATGAAAACCCTGTGTTCAGACATCATGGATCTGCTGGACACCTCGATTGCGATTTATGAAAAAAATGGTGATTATGCCTATGGACAGTTTGACTCAAGCTGGTGTCAGACATTGGATATCGCTTCTTTTCGGTTATGTAATACGCAGGACAGCAAAAAGGCTCTGAACTGTGGTAAATGGTTATGTCATGAAAATTGCTGGAATGATTCTGCTAAAGAAGCGATCATAACACAAAATGCAACAGATATTGAATGTATCGGGGGAATCCATCTATATGGAGTTCCAATTTTTGCAGGTGGCGAAATAATTGGCGCTATCAATATGGGCTACGGAAACCCGCCAAGTGATGAAAAAACCTTAAAAGAACTGTCTGAAAAATATCATTTGGAATATGAAGCTTTGGCTGAGGAAGCATCTAAATACAAAGCCCGTCCGCCATTTATTATCGAAAATGCCAAAAAACGTTTACATACCGTGGCACAACTCATTGGCAAAATTGTAGATAATGCGCAAAAAGAAAAGCAAATAACAGAAAGTGAACAGAAATTCAAAGATCAGGTAAACTTTCTTGATACTATTATCAACCAAAGTCCATTTGCCATGTGGATTTCCGATGCAGCCGGAACTATGATCAGATCAAATCATTCTCTTCATAAAATTCTGAATGTGACCGATGATCAGTTGATTGGTAAGTACAATGTATTGGACGATGAAAACCTGTATGAACAGGGACTTCTTGATGCTGTAAAAGCAGTTTATGAAGATAATCAGCCAGCTCGCTTTGTTATGTATTGGGCGGCTGAAAAGGTTGGAAGAGACTTTGAAGATACAAATGTAAGATCTCTCTGGATCGACGTTTCGTTGTTTCCGATTATAGGTGAAAATGGTAAGCTGTTAAATGTAGTTTGCCAGTATGTAGATATTACCGACCGCAAACAAGCCGAAGAAGAATTATTTCAAAGTTTGCAGCGTGAACAACTTCAGGCAGATATAGTTCGCAACAGCCCGATCGCTATTGCTTTGGGTTATCCGGATGGAAGGCTGGATAATTGCAATAGAGCTTTTACAAATTTGGTGGGATATTCCGAAGAAGAGTTAAAGGTAATTAGCTGGAATGAAGTACTAACACCCAGTAAATGGAATGATATCGAAGCTGAAGAGCTAAAAAAATTGAGTCCGGAAAACAATATAGTGCATTACGAGAAGGAATATATTCATAAGAATGGTTCGATTATTCCAATAGATTTGGTAGTTTCCGCTAAATTTGATGAAGAAAATAATTTGCTTTATTTCATTGGCTTTGTCTCAGACATCACTGAACTTAAAAAACACCGTGAGCATCTGGAACAACTGGTAAAGGAAAGAACCAGGGCACTGGAAGAAGAAAAATAAAGAAGCTGGATGATGCTATGAAAGTGTTTGTGGGCAGAGAACTCACGATCAGAGACCTACAGAATAAGATCAAAGCTCTGGGAGGGAAAATATGAAACTAAGAAAACTGATTCTTCTTTTAAAAGCATCAGAACAAAGAAATTCTGAACCTCCTGGTTTCTTGTATTTTTATTAGCTCTAATTCCTCTTTTAGTTATTCCCCTAATGCCTGGTTCCTGTTTTCAAAGAGTAATTGATTATTATAAAAGTACAAGAAACAATAGATAAGCTAACAGCCATCCGTGATTTAAAAGTAATAAGATTAAATGACTGGTTGGAATCAAGAATTGCTGATCTGAAGTTGAGCTCTGGTGATTATGAGATCAGGGGTTTGGAAAATATTTTTAATAAAGAAACGAGATCAGCTCAGGATATTGAAAAAATTAATGCTGCCAGAGAGTTATTCCAAAGAAAACTTGGAAATCACGGAGATTATAAGGAAGTTTTTTTTATAGATTCTTCCACCGGCTTGGTGGAAATTTCGACCCGTTCGGAATCAGTCGGATTGAACAAACAACACAATCCCTATTATGTGATTCCAATGGAGACAGGTGATGTACATATAAAAGATGTTTATAGATCACATACCACCAATCATAATGAAATGACCTTCTCTATACCTGTATTCTGTATGAGCCATAATAAACATATAATTGGTGTAATAGTAGCAAGAATAGATTTAGAAAATTCCCTCTACCCGTTGCTTAGTAACAGGGTGGGGTTGGGTGAAACAGGCGAAACATTAATTGTAAATAAAGATGTAGTTGCGATAAACGAATTGCGCTGGCATGAGAATGCACCGCTTAACCTTAAGATACATGCAGAACCAGCCGTTAATGCAGCTCAAGGGAAAACCGGGATCATTGAAACCCCAGATTATCGTGAAGAACCGGTTCTGGCTGCTTATGCTCACATTCCGAGTACCGGCTGGGGTTTTGTTTGTAAACAAGATATGCATGAGCTGAATGCTCCTATTAGGACGTTAATAACAAATTTTATCTACATTTTTATCTTTTTTGCCGTGATAATCACGTTCATTGCTTTCATGATAAGTAAAACGTTCACACTGCCAATAAAGGCAATGGGTGCAGTAGCAAAGAAAATACAAAAAGGAGATTTTTCTTCCAGAAATAAAATTACTTCCAAAGATGAAATTGGTTCTTTGGCAACTGCTTTTAATAACCTGGCAGAAACAACTGAAACCAGATTAAATATTCAGGAAGGCACATCTGACAATCTCCGAGACAATGATCAGGCAATCAACCATGCAGGAATTCGGATCTGCTCTGCTCAAGCAATTGATGAAGATCGCCGGTGCCAATATGAGTACTTTCTACATTTTGAATGAAGTTACAAACCAATATGAATATTATGCCTCGATCGGAGCCAATGAAGAATTGTTAAGATCGTTCGATGCCGATAATCCGGAAGGAGAATTCGGCAATGCTATTTCAGAAAAGAAAATAATCTATCTGAAAATATTGGTGAAGAAACAATTTTCAAATTCAGAACCACAGCCGGTGAAATGATTCCCAAAGAGATCATAACCATTCCGTTTTAATCGACAAGCAGTGGTAGCTCTGATTTCGCTTGTAAGTATCAAAAAATTCCAAAAGAAAACTCTTGAAGTACTTGAAGCAATCGATGATCTGCTATCAATACTTCTTATTCCAATCTGCTGGCCAGCGAAAGAACCAGGATACTGGCTGAACATCTTGCCCAGATCAATCAGCAATTGGAAGCTCAAACTGAAGAACTGCAGGAACAATCGGAAGAATTACAGTCTCAAGCTGAAGAGCTGCAGCAAACTTCCGAGGAACTGCAGGAACAAAACCTGGAACTGGAGATGCAGAGAAAACAGGTGGAAGAAGCAAATCGCCTGAAAAGCGAATTCCTGTCTAACATGAGTCATGAATTACGGACCCCGTTAAATTCTATCATGGCACTATCCCGGGTATTGATGATGCAGGCTAAAAACAAGTTATCAGGTGAAGAAAATAATTACCTGAAAATTATTGAAAGAAATGGTAAGCAGCTACTTTCGCTCATCAACGATATTCTGGATATTTCCAAAATTGAAGCTGGGAAAATGGATGTTCATCCAAATGTCATGTTCATTGAAAACTAGCTCAATAATATTACAGACAGCTTACTGCCGTTCGTTAACGAAAAGAAACTAAATTTAAATCTCAATATTGCAGATGATCCCGAGATTGAAACGGATGAAGCCAAGCTGCACCAGATTCTTACCAATATCATCAGTAATGCCGTAAAGTTCACAGAAAATGGTAAAATAGAAATTAAGGCAAAGTTCGATTCCAGAGAATGCAATTATCGAAGTGATTGATACAGGTATTGGAATTCCGGAAGAAGCTCTTCCCCACATTTTTGAAGAATTCCGTCAGGCTGATGGTTCTTCTTCACGACAATACGAAGGTACCGGCCTGGGATTGGCAATTGCCTATAAACTAGCAAAATTCTCGGTGGAGATATCAAAGCAACCAGTCAATTGGGCGAAGGTTCTACATTTAAGATATCCTTTCCGATCAAATGGCTTAATCAATCGGATATAACAGAAATCCCTCAAAACTTCCAAAGGTCTCCCACAATCTGATGGAAAACTCATTCTTGTTGTCGATGATAATCCAATATTCGTCAATTTGATCTCTAATTACCTGCAGGAAAAAGGATATAACACTATAGGTGCTGCATCTGGAGCTGAAGCTATTCGGCTGGCAGAAAAACACCTGCCTTTTGCCATCACCCTGGATGTGATCATGCCGGAAATGGATGGCTGGGAAGTTCTGCAGCATCTTAAAAAAAACCACAAAACCAGAAGATATTCCAGTCATTATTGTCTCTGTTTCTAAAGATAAAGATACAGGATTTGCCATGGGTGCAATTGGTTATATTCAGAAACCGGTAGATAAATATCAGTTGATATCCGAAATCAATAAACTGCATGAGAATCCCAATACAGTACTCCTGGTTGACGATAATGAAATGGATCTGAAACAGATGGAAACCTACGTAAAAGAAGCAAACATCAATCCACTCACGGCTTTTAACGGTAAAGAATGCCTGGAGATTCTAGATGATTACAAACCTGATGTTCTGGTTCTCGATCTGATGATGCCCGATATGGATGGTTTCCAGGTTCTGGATAAAATCAGGAAAGAGAAGATGAAACCAAGGATTTACCTGTGATTGTTGTTACTGCCAAAGATCTGACCAAGGAAGATAAATCCAAAAGCTGCAGGAAAGTTTCAATCCTGTTAGCAAAAAGCGATAACACTACCACAAGATGTACTCGGAAGAGATAAAACGCATTTTGACTGAATTGGATAAAGCACAGAAAATATCCTGAAAATCAAACTTCCGAAACTCACTATCCTGATCGTGGAAGATAATGAAGCAACTATCATCCAGATGAAAACAGTTCTGGAAAAAGAGAATTATAGTGTAGATGTGGCAACCGGGTGGCAAAGAGGCTTTGGAATACGTCAAACACACAATTCCCGATGGAATTATTCTCGATCTGATGATGCCGGAAGTGGATGGTTTCCAAGTACTGGAAAGATCAGAGATACAGATGATACCAGAAATATTCCGGTTTTGATCCTCACAGCAAAAGACCTTTGACTACGAAGATCTTTCAAGATTGAGTGCAAACAACATTCAGCAGTTAGTTCAGAAAGGCGATATAGATATGGAAGGTTTTCTTTTAAAATAAAATTGATGCTGAGATCTGAATGCAGGTAAAAGGATAAAGGTAAAGGAAAAAAGAATAAATGTAAAAGAGGAAAAATAAAACCGGAAATAAAAAAAATTGAAAGGAATAAGCAAGTTGAGGGTTTACCCAGGATACTGATCGTGGAAGATAATCCGGATAACATGACAACCATGAAAGCAATCATCGGTAATGACTATGAAATATTGGAAGCTGTTGATGGAGAACAGGGATTACACAAAATCGTAAACGAAAAATCAGATCTGGTGCTGCTCGATATTTCACTGCCTAAAATGGATGGGACTGAAATCCTTGGAATTATTAGAGACACAGATGAGATCAAAGATATTCCGGTGATCGCTGTTACAGCCCGAGCCATGAAAGAAGACAAAGAAATGCTGCTGGCGGCCGGTTTTAATGATTATATTTCTAAACCTATCGATGGGAAGTTGTTGATGGATTCCATTGAAAAATGGCTGGGGAAAGGGGGGAGCAAATGAAAAAAGTCTTGGTAATTGACGACAAGCAGGACAATCTGACCTCGATAAAAGCGCTTATCCAGAATTATCTGCCGGATTGCAAAGTAATTACAGCACTTTCCGGCCAGGCAGGAATTGAACTTGCCGGCAAAGAACTTCCGGATACAATTCTTCTGGATATCATTATGCCCGGGATGGATGGATATGCTGTTTGCAGTGAACTGAAAAAAAATGCAGAAACCAAACATATACCGGTAATAATTATAACTGCAATAAAAACAGATGCCGAAAGCCGCATTAGAGGTTTGGAAAACGGTGCGGATGCTTTCTTATCTAAACCGATCGATCCAAGTGAACTTGCAGCCCAGGTAAACGTGATGCTGCGCATAAAAGCTGTCGAAGATGAACTAAAACAGGAAAAAAGAGACCTGGAGAGAATCGTTTCTGAAAGAACAACCGAACTAAGAAATAGTTATGAAGATCTAAAGCTGGAAATTGAAGAACGCAAACAGGCAGAGGAAGCTCTAAAAAACTCGGAAAAATTACTCACTTTAACATTGGAAAATATTTCAGATCCTATTTTTATCACTGATGATAATGGGGATTTCACTTTTATATGTCCAAATATCAAGCATTCAATTGGTTATTCCACAGAAGAAATTGAAGAAATGGGAAATATCTCAAAATTTTTGGAAAATAGGGGTTATACTTTTGAAGAACTCAGATCACAGGGGAAATTGTCAATCGTGAGTATTCCTTCCATGATAAATTCGGAGTAAAACGTGACTTTTTAATGAACTTAAAAAAGGTTATCATTGGTAAAGGTACAATCCTAATAACTCTTCATGACATCACCGAACGTAAGCAGGCAGAAGAAAAGGTAATAAATAGCGAAAACCGTTTGCAAGAAGCCGAACAACTCGGTAAACTTGGCCATGTAGACTGGGTTGTTGCAGAGCAACGTTCTTACTGGTCAATGAAGTATTCCGCATTTATGAGCGTGATCCCAAACTCGGCGTTCCCGGTTACCAGGAAATTATGAACCTGCATTCACCGGAAGATGCCAAAAATCTGGAAGCAGCAGTACTTGAAGCTCTGCAAAACGGTACAGGTTACGATCTCGATCTAACAGTAATAATGCCTTCCGAACAAAAGAAATTTTTGCATATCATTGGTAAAACTGTGAAAGATGAAGATGGAAATGTGACCAACATAAAAGGTACGATTCAGGATATCACCGAACGTAAGCAGGCAGAAGAAGCACTTAAGGAAAGCGAAGAAAAATTCAGAAATATGACTGAGCAAATTAACGAAATCATCTTTCTTACTGATGATAAAGGAAAGATAAAATATATTTCTCCCTGCTTCTTCAAGTATTTTTGGTTACACTCCTCAAGAAATGGAAGGTCAGTTATTTATGAATTATTTAAAGAAAACTGAGATTCCAAAAGCTATGAAAGAATTTTTAAAAACAGTCACCACCGGCTCTCCTACATTTAATATCGATCTGCTTATGAAACATAAAAGCGGAAAGACCTTTAATGGTGAACTTAGTGGGAAAATATATAAAACTAAGAATTTCAAAGGAACAACTGGCACAATCCGCGACATCACCGACCGCAAGCGGGCAGAACAAGAGATCCTCAAATTAAAAGACAGCCTTGAGGTTCAGGTTGCTCAAAAAACAAAGGAATTAGATGAGCAGAACAAGCATTTACAACGTTTTAATGATGCGATGGTTGACCGTGAATTACGAATGAAAGAATTGTACGATGAAAATGAAAAACTGAAAGAGGATCTTAAGAAAAAAGGTTAATATCTAAATAGATTGTTTATCAAGGATTCCAAATGTTTAATTAAACGCTTAAAAAAGTTCAACAGATTTTCAACATATCTGCAAAATAAATGTATTTTAACAATTAAACACGATTTGTATTAAAATTGATTTATCGAGATATATCAATATTATGCAGTTCAACGTGATCTCAACATGAAATTGACATACTTTGACACGTTTTGACACCCAGAACTGAATAGTTTAAATACGCATAATGCCTATAATAATGAACAATAAGCTGTTTGAAATCTTTGATTCTCAGTCATCAAACCGGGGTTCGATTCTCCTTCCCCTTCCCCCCTTTCCCCCCCCTTCCCCCCCATCCCCCCCCCCCCCCTCTTCCCCTCCTCTTTTTCTCTTCTGTCCCCCCGCTTCCTTTCCCTTCCCTTCCCCCCTTTTTTTCTTCCTCCTTCCTTCCCCCCCTCCCCCCGTCCTGGTTTCGGGGTTCATTTTTTTTTAATTAACCCCATATTTTTACAGTTTTGCCTTAAAGCAAAACCGTCATGACCGAATGTAGTGAGGTCACCGTAGGCGAGGGAGTAATGAATGACCGAGTATTCCCCGTAGGGCTATTCTTTTTCCAAAAAACAACTCAGAAGGTAGGAGATAGCAGATAGGAGGCCTTACCTTAATGAGTACAAATTCGTTTTTATAATGGAATCTCTACCTCCTAACTCCCAACTCCTATCTCCTGATTTCTACATCACTTAGTATTGAACGACCGGGTATTCCCCCGTATGGCTGCTATTTCAAATCATCCTCTCCTTATTAATGGATCAGGTTAATATTTCTTCGTTTTCTTGTTGTAAATATAATTGAAATTTCATAGAATAAATTTTTGTATATTAATTCCAAGGGAGGAATTATATGAGTTTGAATAACCAGGAAAAGAGAAATCTTATCGCTCAATGGGCTTTTGATACAAGGCCTATACTCGGCCGATTTCATTTGTGGCTTGATAATATTGAAATAGAATGGATAAAGGGTGAAAATGTGCAGGAATTCACAAGAAATATATCATTTCTTAACGGATCCATTGAAAGACTTTTTGCCTTGACGGGTGCAGTGACTTCTCTTGGGACAAAAATATTCGGAGATTTCGGAAAAGGGATCGGACTAGACAAAAATGGATTAAATGAGGCAAAAAAAAATGCCGATGCAATATCAGCATATGTGATGAGTGAAGGTCTCTGGTACCTTTCAAGACAACTTCCTGAAAATCATGCGATCATGGTATCCCTAGGTGAAGGGCTGATGCCGAAGGCAGGCGAAACTCCTGAAATGGGCTCCAATCCACAACTCGGTTTCGGTAGAGTTTACGCCAGGCCTGAAGTCGCTAAAATGCTTGATAATCTGGTCATTAAACTTCTTAATGACAAGGCATACGGATGGGAGGAATTCTATTCCGAGATAAAAAATAAAGGTATAACAATATGGGGAGCTGCTATAGATACACTTGAGAACACTTCCAGATTTGCCAAAGGTGCAGAGACAGGTCCGATGACAATTCTTCATCTTTTTGATCAGCCACTTAAAATAACCCGTCCATATGAAGGGTATGTCGGCAATATCTTCCTTCCGAAAGAGGTGGTAAAAAAAGGCGAGGAGATGTCCATACTCATGAATTTCAGAACTCCTCGGAGACGGATCGTGGAAGTCATTGAAGAAACATATCCGGGTATCAAACGGAAGAATATACATGTCTGGACATTACGTGGACCGAGCAGATTGGATAGAATAGGGGACCTTTGGCAGGAATGGGAAGATCTGGATGTTAATCTGATTGATGACGATTGGGTATTGCCTTCCGGAATGAAAGCATTTACCGATTCCGGAACGTATGCTCCGGTATACTCGATAAAATCGTGGAAGGATGATGAAGGAGATATAAATATGTTCATCTGTGACGGATATGCCGCTTCAGCTGAAGCAGTCCAGGCAGCGAGCCTATCTCCTGTTCTAGATATTGAGGCTTTTCTGAATATGTTCACATCAACTTTTAAACTGCCTTACAAAAAAGAACAGAATATAATGTCCCTGAAAATAGACGATGATGATTTTAAAAATAAATTAGCAGCTATCCTCGGGGAGGATCCCTCCGCTGAAGAAGTCTCGGTGTACCGTGATTCTATCCTTGAAGGAATTGATGCACAGATACCGGTTCAAAAAGTCTCCATTAATGCAGATGATTTCTTCCCGGAAAAGAAGTGGGAAGTACTTGCAGTTTCAGGATTTATGTGCCCTGATCCATATTCAGGAAATGAAGGTGTGGAAAAAATTTCTGAGGGAATCTATAAAGTAACAGTACGACTTGCATCAACGACCGGTGAAAAGAAAATTGTTTTCACCCTGAGAATGATGGAAACTTTTGAAGAGAGCAGACTCGTTTTCAGCCCTCTTTTAAACAGGTTCATGGCTGGTGAGGACTACAGGAACAGACCTGTGAAAATTTCAGATTCCGGAAGGATCAGGAATGAACTTCAGACACTCTGTTCAGAAGCACTTGAATTTACGGGTGAGGAAAAAATCACCCTCCATTTTGATAAAATATCATCTAATGTGATACCAGAGGACAGGAAAGAAATGCTGAAAGATATTCTTAAATGGTACCTCGAAGAGCATCCGATCTGGTTCGCATGGCTTGAACTCAGGAATGGATGATATCCAGGATCACCATCAGCACTTGATTTTTTTTTTTTAATAATCTATAATCGGGCCCGCATGGTAAGAAAAAACATAAAAAGATTCTCAATAATACTGGTTGTCCTTTTTTTTGTAGGACTTGCAGGTCTTTTTTACGGTTTAATTGAATTGAACGAGATCTATGTAGAAAACAAAAATGAATTAACAACCCTGAGAAAGGATCTTGAAGAATCACGCTCAAGTCACACGATTAAAGATATTAAACTGACAAATTATGATTTTATGGAGTATAAGATCAACGCTTTCTCAACAAGATATCCTGTATATTCCAATATAGTTGATTCTGTATATACAAAGAGTATCGAATATGATTTTAAGCCCGAACTGGTTCTAAGCATCATACAGGTTGAAAGCAATTTTGATCCCAAAGCCATTTCCTACAGAGGTGCATATGGATTGATGCAGATCAATCTTGCAGTATGGGATGAGGAATTGAAAATTGATAAGAACAGAATCTTTGATATCGGATATAATATCGATCTCGGACTTAAGGTTCTGAGAAGATATTATGATGAGTCAAACGGGGATCTTAAAAGGGCAATTCATCTTTATAACAATGGCTATAAATATAATAATTTGAAGTATGTTAAGAAGATAGATTCAACAATGATAAGCTTCACTCCATTCCGTTCAAACAGAAAAACGATCGCTTCTCCCAACTAATATATTCAGATCTTTTCAGTTTCTTTACCCATAGTATATAATTGTTGATTATTAATACGTGTAATTTTACGGAATAGAAAAGTGTTAAGATGAAAATGCTACTAAAAATTGTATTGTCTGCTGTCTTTATATCTGTCACCTCAATTCTTATATTTTTTTTCTGGGGAAGCTCCGGTATAGTAAAAAACAGCGGATTGTCAGGGATTAAAAAACTTTCTTATAAAAAAAATGATTACTTTTCCAACAATTCACCAATAAGATTAATCACTTTTAATTGCGGTTATTTTTCCGGTATGAGAAACAATCTCCCCGGTAAACTTCCATTTGAATTTTTCAACAAGAATATTGATGATTTTTACCAAAAAGCTTTAAGTTCAGATGCTGATATTATCTGTTTTCAGGAGATAGATCTCAAATCAAAAAGATCATACAATGTTAACCAGTCATTACGCTTAGCACATAAACTCGGATTTATGAACTATGCTTTTGCAGTTAACTGGAATAAAAGATACGTCCCTTTTCCATATTGGCCGCCATCAGCACATTTCGGAAAGATGGTTTCATCTCAATCAATAGTTTCAAAGTATCCGATACTTGATACAGGGAGGATAGTTCTAAAGAAACCGGAAAATACATTTTACTATAACAGTTTTTATCTTGACAGATTGATCCAGGATGTAAAAATAAAATTGGGTGAGAATACCCTTACTATATTGAATATTCATCTTGAAGCCTTCGATAGAGAAACCCGGCAAATCCAGGCTGAATATGTACTTGAATATTATAAGAAAAAGTATAAAAATATTGGTCCGGTAATAATTCTGGGGGATTTCAATTGTGTTCCGCCGGACGCGCCAAAAAAGAGAGGGTTCAGTGATGAACCGGACACAGATTATAATAATGAAAAAACAATAAAATTGTTTTATGGAGAGGATAGCCTTAAAGAAGCCTGTCCGGAGAATAATAGAAATGAATTTACTTTTCCTTCGGATGATCCGGATAGAAAACTAGATTATATATTTTACACACATGAATTCATTAAATCTCTAAAAGTAATTGTATTAAGGTCCAATAGTTCCGATCATTTGCCGGTTATGATGGAATTTATAATGATATAATGAATAAAATGATAAATATAAAAGGGGATCTGTTCATACGGAAAAGAGATCTGAGATTCAAATTTATAAGAGCATCCGGTCCAGGCGGACAGAATGTGAATAAGGTATCAACCGCTGTTCAATTAAGGTTTGATATAAACGGGAATTCAAACCTTCCGGAAGAGGCCAAAATAAGATTGTTGAAAAACGGTGGAAGCAGGGTAACCAATGATGGATTTATAGTTATTGAAGCAAAAAGATTCAGAGACCAGGAAAAGAATCGTCAGGATGCAGTTAACCGTCTTGTGGAACTGATCAGAAAAGCACTTGTTAAACCAAAGAATCGCGTTGCAACAAAAAAAACATTCTCTTCAGATTTCGTAAGGCTCGAAAGTAAAAAAAAGCATAGTGAACAGAAACAGGTAAGAAAGAAGGTTGTTTCCTGGGAAGAATAAAATTTGGATATTAGAATATTGTTGAAATTTTGTATCAATGGCAAATTTTTTCAATAATGATAAAATAAATAAATGAGAAATCTTGCTCTTATTATGTCAGGCGGATCTGGTTCCCGAATGAATAGTGACATTCCAAAGCAGCTGTTGAAAATAGGGGATCGGACTCTTCTGGAGATTTCTATATCCAAATTTCAGGATCATTCCTTAATAGATGAGATTTTTATAGTCAGTCATATTGATCTGATTAATACAACAAAAGAGCTTGTTGATAAAAAAAAGTTTTCAAAAGTAAAAAAAATAATTGCCGGTGGAGATACAAGGCAAGCCTCCTCAGCTATTGGTGTTAATGCTTCTTCGGAAATTATTGAAAATATTCTGATTCATGATTCGGCCAGGCCTTTCCTGTCTAAAGCCATTATTGACCGTGTCCTCAACAGCTTAATATCAGCAAAAGCCGTAACTCCGGTTATTGATTCATCTGACACACTTATAAGTATGGATTCAAACGGACTTCTGGAACAATACCTTGACAGAAATAGTATTAAGAGGGTGCAGACTCCTCAGGGATTCAGGAGGGATACGATCATAGAGGCCCATAAAAGAGCAGGCAAAAATCCTGAAAAGATCTTTACTGATGATTGTTCAATGATAATTAATTTCAATATATCTAATGTGCATCTTGTTGAGGGAGATCCTGAGAATATAAAAATTACATACAAAGAAGATCTGAAGTACCTGAATTTGAATGTGGGAAGTATTTGATTAAAAGATACAAATGGAGCAGTGTTTAAAGAATTAAGATAAATTTTTAATATTTGAAGATCATATTTAGGTGGCAAAGAGTTATTTCATCACCGTTATTCAGTTCATATTTCACACCGGTATTCAACTTATTACCATTGAGGAAAGTTCCATTAACTGCACCCGGCTCTTCGGAAATATAAAAAATATTTTCACTAAAAGAAATTGTTGCATGTTTTCTGGATATATATTTTTCTTCATCTTCCTTAGTAAGGTCTACATCAGGTACAAATCCGGTTGTATAGTCTCTTCTACCGATAGATGTGGCATTTTTGGTAAGCTGTACAACTCTATTGGAACGCTGTATAACAAGATATACTTTCAGTCCGGGATTTAATTTCTCGGCAGTAAGTTCTTCTCTGTCAATATCGGGAGATTCAGGGAGGCCTTCCTCACCAAGATCGATCTTTTGTCTGCTGCTCATCATTACCAGACTGTCAACTATTTTAGTATTCTTTTCAGACAGTTTTTTCAGGATCTTCATGGAAATGTCCTTACTCTTCTTCATCATTTCACGAAGAGAAGGAACCGGTATTTTAATTATTTTAGCATCTTCTATCACTTCAACAGTATAATGAGCAAGCTGTTCGGCAAGAAGTGAATCTTCACCAAAAAAATCACCTTTTGATAAAGTTATAAGGATAAGGTCCTTATTCGAAACTTTCACCTGGACCTTACCTTTATTTATAATGAAGAAATGTTCCTGGAGTTCTGTTTCCTTGCAGATCACATCGCCTTTTTTGTATTCTGTTATATATTTATTAAATCCGTCATCCATTTGAAAAAATTTTATATAATTGATAAGTGTTTGTCAAACAATTTTTTTTAGAACCTTAAATGCTTGACCGTCTCCCGGTGATTAAATATAATTTTTTTATGAAAATTGGTCAGATAGCAGATATCCTAAAGAAAAAATTAGGTAATTCTAAAGTAACAACCGGAAAAGAGTATCTGCTTTCGTATTCATATGATGCGACCGGTATTAAGCGGTTTCCGGAAATTGTTGTCTTTCCTGAAAATGATACCGACATAGCATTAACACTTAAAACCGCAACTCAATATAAAATCCCGGTTACTCCGAGAGGGGGAGGTGTCGGTTATTCAGGCGGATCTGTCCCCTCAAAAGGTGGCATAGTTCTTGTATTTACAAAAATGAACCGGATTATTGAATTTGACAGAGATAACCTTTTGCTAGTTGTGGAGCCCGGGGTTTTAACATCATCAATAATAAATAAATGTGAGGAGAATGGGTTTTTCTATCCTCCTGATCCGGCCAGCCTTAAAAATTCCACCATCGGTGGAAATGTAGCTGAAAATGCAGGTGGACCAAGATGTTTTAAATATGGAGTTACTTCTGATTATCTCCTGTCAGTGGAAGGATTCCTGATGAATGGAACCAGAGTTAAATATGGTTCACATTCCATCAAGGATGTATCTGGATATGATATAAAGAAACTCATTGCCGGCTCTGAGGGCACACTGATGGTAATAACAAGAATTACATTGAGAATGATACCTGCACCGGAAAAACGTATCCTGGTAAGATGTGAATTTGATTCAATGAGAACTGCCGCTGATTTCATAATGAAAATAATTCTTCTTAACCTTTCACCGTCAGTTCTGGAGTTTATGGACAGGTCATCAGTTGAAGCTGTTTACAATTATCTTGGAACTGAGAAGAGTGATAAAGTGAATGCGATAGTTCTCCTTGAGTTTGACGGAAGTGCTCAGGAAGTAGAAAGTAAGAAAAAAAGGGTGGACATTTTAATTCATGATTTCGAACCAGCTGACATCAAATTTGCAGAAAACAATACCGAATCCGATGAACTGTGGAGTATAAGAAGAAATCTGTCTCCTGCAATATCATTGATAAAACCGAAAAAAATTAATGAAGATATTTCAGTCCCCCTTGGTAAAGTTGCTGATACCATCGAATATATTTCAGAGCTTGCAGAAGAACATGGTCTGAAAATCGTAATGTTCGGTCATTTGGGAGATGGAAATATTCATACCAATATAATGATCGATCCGGATGATAAAAGAGAAATATCTGAATCAGAGATGGTTTTAAATAAAATATTTAAGTATGTGATTTCAATCAAAGGAACTTTGTCGGGAGAACACGGTATAGGATTGTCAAAGAAAAAATATCTTTCTCTGCAATTTACCGAAGAAGAAATTGAACTTTTCAGGGGGATAAAAAAAGTTTTCGATCCTGATAATTTATTGAACCCGGGGAAGATCTTCTAATCAAATTTTTTCCAGATAGAAAGAATTCTATCCTGAACATTTTTAAATGATTCTACAACTGAAGGGTCGAAATGTTTCCCGCTTTCTGAATGAATAAAATCAAAAACTTTCTCTTCAGGCCAGGGATCTTTATACCACCTCTGTGACATCAGAGCATCAAATACATCTGCAAGTGCAACTATACGTGCATAAATAGGGATCTCTTCCCCTTTTTTACCTTTTCTCAACTTCAGATCCTCAGAGCTGATATCATTAATTTTTCCCGGATATCCGGTTCCATCCCATTTTTCATGATGATTAAGGGATATTTCATGTGCCATATCATCCCATTCGGAAGCGGCATCTTTAAATAACCTTGCACCATAAATAGTATGAAATTTCATACTATCATATTCTTTCCTCGATAATTTCCCCTTCTTTTTTAATATTGAATCACTGATAGCCACTTTTCCAACATCATGAAGCATCGCTGCTATTCTTAAAATATCTCTATTATGCTTAATTGTTTTGTCTGATAATCCTTTCTTTCTTGCCCAATCTTTGTATATCTCAACAGAATAAGCTCCAACACGGTTTACATGCGCTCCTGTCTCCTGGGGATCTCTAAGCTCTGCAATACTTACCATTCTCAAAATAATCTCTCTTGTCATAACTGCTTTTTCAATTGCAACAGCCGCCTGCTTTGCAAATAATTCAACAAGAAAAGAGTCCTTCTCCGTAAAGGATATTACATTTCCTTCATTATCAGTTGCATTAATTATCTGAAAGATACCTATTACCTTATCTCTGTTGTTTATTAAAGGAACAGTCAGGATTGACTTGGTAATATAGTTTGAAAGTTCATCGAATTTCCTGTTAAAAGAGTAGGGTTTCTCTTCATCAATACTATAAACGTCTTCTATTATGAGTGATTTTTTTGTTAGTGCTGCATATCCGGCAATAGACTCATTATTTACAGGAATCTTCTTTTTGGTATAGGAATAAACATTACTATTGTCATAACTTCCGTAAAGGATATCATTCTGAACATATTCAAACGAAAGAATACCATCTTTTATCAGGAATACAGATCCGGCTTCTGCATTAACAATTTTTCTGGCTTCAAAGAGCACCTGTTCTAAAAGAGTATCGATATCCTTAATGTGCGATATATCCTCGAGTATTCTGAGAATATCAATGATCTTTGACTCTTCCACGATCAGATTTTAAAACTATTAATACATTAATGTCAACCTGTTATAATTAGTACAAATGAACGGAAAAATAAAAGAAGGTAAGATAGAAAAAATAGTAAACGGCGGTTTCGGACTTTTAAGGTCTGAGGAAGGGATAGTGTTTTTGAAATATGCGGCTCCGGGCGAGAAAGTAAAATACCGCATGATAGAAAAAGCAAAAGGGATAATATGGGGAGAAATTATTGAGATAGATAAAGTTCATCCTGATAGAGTTAATCCTGAATGCATTTATTACGGGGAATGCGGTGGGTGTGCGTTTTCACATCTAAAATATGAATTACAGTTAAAAATAAAGAGAGAGATTCTTGAAGATGATCTTAAGAGGATTGGTAAAATTGTAGTAAAATGCCGGAATATTTACTCATCTCCGGAGTATTCCTACAGAGTAAGGGCAAAACTGAAAGGCATTAAAAATGGGAATATAGGTTTCATAAGAAAGGGAACCAATGATGTTATGGAAATAAACAATTGCCTTATAGTTGTTCCCGAGATCAATAACTTCATAAAAAAATGGAATGGTTTAACATCAATGGATTTTTTTCATCAGATAGATGTTTTTTATAATAATACAGAGAACAGATTATATGTTCACATAACAGGTGTTCCCGGGCCTGAAATGATCCGTAAGTTTGATTTGTTCAAAAATACTGTTGTTTTCCTGGAAGGAGAGTAAATCAGATAACAGCTTCAGAATTGCGAATTGGGGAATATATTTACAGAGCTTCTCCCGATATTTTTTTTCAAGTGAACAGGTTTCAGTGGGAGAATATGTTAAATGTAGCGGATTCATGGATGGGAGACGATTCAGGTATCTCTTTAGATCTCTATACAGGTTCCGGGTTTTTCATACCTGTTCTTTTGAAACATTCTGACAGGGTTATCGGGATAGAGAATAATAAAAGATCTGTAAAACTTGCGGAAAGGGCTTTTCCGAAAGCAGAATTTATTAGATCACCGGTGGAAAAATATGTAATAAAATCTGCCGACAGAATAATAGCTGATCCTCCGAGATCCGGTATCCCTGATAGCGTCACCGGGGAAATAATTCAGGCAGACCCTGATTCGATTTTATATATTTCCTGCTCCAGTGCTACACTTTCAAGAGATCTTAATATATTTATTCAAAATGGATACAGAATCGGAGAAATGGTCATGCTGGACCTTTTTCCGCAAACAGCCCATTTTGAAACAATGACCTTGCTCAGGCATAACTGATTCATCATTTTATATATTATTGAAACAGCCCTGAACAATATTTTATTTTATATGTATATTATTTTTTTTATTAATGATAAAATGGTTTTTAAAAAAACTCTAAAAATGGAGACAGTATGACTGAACAGATCAAATCAATATTAAGAGAATCACCCAGAGCACGTTGGACAGCAATGTTCTTAGTTTCTTTTGCAATGTTTACCGGTTATTTATTTACTGAAATTATTTCACCGCTTAAAACCATAATTGAGAAAAGTTCCCTGGGATGGAACAGCACCGATTATGGAACTGTTGTCAGTGCATATGGATGGTTCAATGTTTTCCTGGCAATGCTGATAATTGTCGGGATTCTTCTCGATAAGTTTGGAATAAGATTCAGCTCAATCAGTTCAGCTTTAATTATGGTTTTAGGAGCCGGGATAAAGTATTACGCTTTTGTGGGGCATTTTGCACCCGGATCGAAAATTTTAGGACTTGATTCAAGTGTTTTCTTTGCTTCTCTGGGATTTGCAATGTTCGGAGTAGGCGTAGAATATGCCGGAATAACTGCATCAAAAGCGATAGTAAAATGGTTCAAAGGCAAGGAAATGGCCCTAGCTATGGGTATGCAGGTTGCTATTGCCCGTCTCGGTTCTTTTGTACCACTTTTCTTCGGAGCAAAGATAGCCAAAATGTTCAATGTGGCTACACCGGTCCTTTTCGGTTTCCTTTTCCTTATAATAGGACTGATTACATTTATCTCATATAATGTTATGGATAAAAAACTTGATGCTCAGATAGCTGCTGAATCAACTGGAACTGAAGAAGATAAATTTCAATTCAGTGACCTTAAAGTAATATTTACTAATAGAGGATTCTGGTATATTGCTGCTCTATGTGTTTTATTTTATTCTGCAGTATTCCCCTTCTACAAATGGGGACCAGACCTGATGGTGAACAAGTTCGGCGTATCCGAACAATGGGCGGGTGTAATACCCAGCCTGGTTCCTTTTGGAACAATATTTCTCACACCTCTTTTCGGCAGTATTTATGATAAGAAAGGGAAAGGCGCTTCAATAATGATACTGGGTTCATTTATTCTGGTTGTGGTTCATCTCATTTACTTTCTCCCATTTATTACAAGTGTCTGGATTGCGGTTTTAAATGCTATTCTTCTTGGTATCGGTTTCTCACTTGTTCCTTCAGCAATGTGGCCCTCTGTTCCAAAGATCATTCCGGAGAAACAATTGGGGACAGCGTTCGCAACCATATTCTGGGTCCAGAACTGGGGCCTGATGGGTATCCCGTTCGCAGTAGGAGTTGTCCTTGACAAGCTTAATCCGGGAGTAGCAGAGGCTATAAAGGCTGGTAAATCAGTTACATATGATTACACCAAAACATGGCTGATCTTCGTTGGCCTTACAATGCTTGCAGTCGTATTTGCCTTTCTCCTTAAAGCAGAGGACAAGAAGAAAGGTTACGGGTTGGAATTACCCAATATTGAAAAGACCTGACAAGCTGAATAATATTTTTGAAAGAAGTTGAAAAAAACAATACTGGATTGCGGACTTACAATTCTTTCGGAAAAATATGAAACAATCCCATCTTTTGCATTGAGCTATACCATAAGGAGCGGTTCCTGTAACGAAACTACTTATAACAACGGGATTCACCACCTGATAGAGCACATGCTTTTTAAAGGGAGTGAAAAATACTCTCAAAAAGATATTGCTGATATTTCCGATAGACTGGGAGGCAGAATGAATGCTTTCACCAGCCGGGAGATAACCCAATATTATATTAAATCTATTGATGAAAAACTCCCGGAGTCATTCGATCTTTTGTCAGAAATTGTTTTTTCATCGAGATTTGATGAGAATGAATTCATTAAGGAAGTAGAGGTTATCAAACAGGAGATCAAAGAGAGTGCTGACAACCCCGATTCATATACATTTGAGATGTTTTATAAAGATGTCTTCGGTAACAGGGGAGTCGGCCTGCCGATAGCTGGAACAGTAGAGTCTGTCTCGGATTTTAAAAGAGATAAGGTCTATCAGTATTATAAAGATCTTTATCATCCATCCAATATTATACTCAGTTGTTCCGGAAATATCGAACATAATAAGATAGTATCATTAGCAGAAAAACGATTTTCGGGTATAGTAAAAAAATCTGGACTTCAGGAGGAGAAAAAGGAGATTACTTTCAGGAATGGATTGCTTGCGCATCCGAAAAAAGATCTGCAACAGCTTTACTCGATCATCGGTTTCAGATCGATCCCTATAATAAATCCTGACAGATTCAAATATATGATACTGAATGACATACTCGGGTCCGGAATGAGTTCGAGGCTTTTCCAGAAAATCCGTGAAGAGAAAGGACTTGCCTATACTATCAGCTCCTTCATAGATTCATACAAGGATTTTGGTATTCACATGATATATGCAGTAACCGATCCCGGGAAAAAAGAGGATTACCTGAATGCAGTTAAAGAGGAGTTCCAGCTTCTAAAAACCATGGGAATAAATGAAGATGAATTGATTAAATCAAAAGATCACATTAAAACATCTCTCATACTCAGCCTTGAAAGTAATGTATCGAGAATGAGATTCAATATCAATGGTGAATTGTATTTCAAGAAACCTAAAAAAATAAATGAAATAATCAATGAGATAAATATAGTTACTATAGATGATGTTAACAGAATTCTCATGACTTATCCTGACCCGGGAAATATTTCAACTCTATTGTATGGAAATATTGCAGAAGATAATCAAGTATTCTGATATAATTTAATAAATGAAGAATTTGAGGGTAGTACTTACCGGTGGAGGAACAGGCGGCCATGTCTATCCTAACATTGCAATTTATGAAGCGTTGTTAAAGGAATCACCCGGATCAGAATTTCTTTATATAGGAACTGAAAGGGGAGCAGAAAGAGTAATAGTGAAAAGCATTCCCCGCCCGGTCAAATTTAAAAGCGTCCCTTCAAGAGGACTCCCTGGGAAACTTAAGAGTTTTAATACATTAATCTCTCTACTTTACATTTTTTCAGGAACCGTAAAAAGTGTATTTCTTCTTAAAAGATTTAAACCTGATATCGTGATTGGAAGCGGAGGATATGTTTCGGCACCGGTACTTTTTGCCGCTTCATTACTTCGAATAAAAATATTTGTTCATGAACAGAACTCGGTTCCCGGGCGTATGAACCGTTTTATTGCTAAAAAAGCCTCAAAAATTGCTGTTTCTTTTAAATCTACTCTCAAGTATCTTCCCGGGAAAAAATGTATATACTCCGGATATCCTTTACGGGAAATGATCAAGCCCGGAGACAGATCTGAACTATGCAAAAAGTTAGGAATTCCACTTAAGAACAAGGTGGTTTTTATTTTCGGAGGGAGTAAAGGCGCAAGAACCATTAATAATGCAGTCACAAAAATATTGCCCGAACTTCTTAAGTTAGAAAATCTTACCGTAATATTGTCAACAGGAAGGGCACGCAGCCATGATTATATGGCGTATGAAGAAACAATAAAAAAGATCTACAATTCCGGAATTAATCAGGATGATCATGATAATCTGATAATTAAAGAATATTTTGACAATATTGACGAAATTTACGGCGTTTCAGACCTTATAATATCCAGAGCCGGAGCAGGAACCATCGAAGAAATATCAAGACTTGCAATTCCTTCAATTCTGATACCTAAAATAGACCTTCCCGGTGATCATCAGATCATGAATGCAAAAGAGGCTGAAAAAAGGGGGGGAGCTAAAGTAATATATGAACAGATCTCCCTTCAGAAAGGTGAATCAAAAATAAAAGTAGATGATCAAGAATTATTAGAAACTTTTACCGAATTGATCACTGATGATAGCACCCTCTCAAGTATGCGGGAAAAATTGTCTGAACGGGGAAAAGAAGATGATCCGGTAAACATTATTATTGACTCTATAAAACAACTTACCAGTGATAACAGTGAGAAAGAGAAGGAGGAGATTGTCTCTTTTTATCTCCATTCTGAAGAAAATGAAAAGAATTATGAACTGATTTTCTCGTCAACTACATTTGGTAATACATTCTTAAGCAGTCATTATATTGATATCCCGGGGAAAAATTTTCTTTTTGAAATTAAAATAACCGGAGATGAATCCTCCCTTATCCTTAGAAAAATAAAGGGAGATGTTCTTGTAAACGGAGAAACAGGAGAAAAAATACAGGAGATCAGGGAAAATGATCAAATCGGAATAAACGGAAATTCATTTACTCTGAGAAAATATTCTGAAACAGTTGAGAAATATAATGATTATAAGAGGACTGAATCAAAAATCTTTGGTTCATCCATTGGTATATTCCTGTCAAGAATAGGCGGTTTTTTCAGAGAAATAGTAATAACAGGTCTTTTCGGTGCTAAAAATATAACAGATCTTTATGTGGCAGGGTTAACAATATCAAACCTGATGAGAAGAATAGTTGCAGAAAATGCTCTCGAAAATGTTTTTCTGCCTATATTTATGAGACTTTTCAGAAGAACTCCGAGAAAAAAAATGTGGGAGTCCGCTTCTTCAATTATTAATTTTACTCTCTTGTTCTCTGTTCTGATTACATTAACGGGAATAATTTTCACACCTGCTCTTATCAGATTCATTTATCCCGGATTCGGTGCAAAAGGGATAACTGCAGATGCAATACTTGTTACCCGGATGATGTTCCCTTATCTTGTTCTTGTAACTATTGCAGCTGTTTTTGCCACACTATTGAAAGCATTCAACAGGTTCGGAATTGCTGAATTTTCCTCTATTTTTTTCTCCGTGGGATCAATTACAGGTATTTTGGCTCTCTATTCTATTTCACACGTTTATGCTCTTGGAATAGGAATAATCTTCGGAGGATTACTTCATGCAATATTCCTTTACCCTTTTGTGAGAAATTTAATGAAGGACAGGTCCCTGCAATTCAGTTATTACCCCGCAATTAAATTTAAGAGCCAGGTAAATAAAAAATACTATTCACAACTTATTCCCATATCACTTGATGTTTTTCTATCAAAAACTGCTGAAGTTGTCGACCAGTTCCTTGCATCGGGACTCAAAGCAGGTTCTATCTCTTTTCTCTATTTTGCTAAGGCAATATTCCGTTTACCGTTTGCAATAATATCCCAGGCAATTAATAGTGTGATACTTAGAGATTTTTCTGATAAAATTGCCCTTTTTAATAAAGATAAAGCAAAGAAATTATTTATTGACGGTATAAATATTAATATTTTTCTACTAGCACCAGTTTCAATAATCATGCTGATGCTTGCCGATCCCATTGTTTCGATAATATATGGGAGGGGACAATTCCTCCCTGAAAATGTCCGCAATACATCATTTGCACTTCAATTTTACTCGATCGGCCTGACCGGGTGGGGGCTTCACTCTTTAACATCACGGATATTTTCTGCAAGGATTGATATAAAAACTTCCATGTTTCTGAATTTTCTGATGCTTATGTCTAATATCGGATTCAGCCTTTACTTTGTCAATACTGATTTGAAGTTTGCCGGACTTGCACTAGCAACAACACTCTCTTTTACAATATTCTCAATTATCCGTATTTTTGTTCTGATATTAAAACTTTCCGGAGAAGAGATCGATATAAAAATCAGCGAACTACTATTACCATTTTTTAAAACATCAATTGCTTCAGTTTTTATGATCATAGTGATGATCCAGTCAAAAACTATTTTCACTCTTATTTCTCCCGGCTCTGAAAAGGTAAAAGACCTAATACTTATTCTCTCTCTCACATTTATCGGGATCTCGATATATCTCATATCATCATTGCTGCTTAAGAACTCAGGTATATTCATTTTTAAGAAAAGGAGGGTAGGGAAAACCGAATCTTATCCATTATCAATGGCACCGCCGGAATCATTTCTGGAAAGAATAAAATCTGATCCTGATAAATTTAAAAAAGAATATCTCTATAAAATCAATATTTACCTCAATTCTTCAAGATGGGAAATACGTAATGTGGGAATAAAACTGATAGGTCTGTTTAGTGACGATTCTAAGGTAAAATACCTTTCAGAAAAGATCAGGAACCGTTCGGGAAACGGCTTTGTAAGAAGAAATTCAGTTGTTTCTCTCCGCAAAATTATGACTTGGACCAAAGAAACCAGGGAGGTGCTCCTCTATGGTATTAATGATCCATATTATGAAGTGAGAGTAGCCTCTATTGATGCTATAAAACAGCATATTCCGCAAGAAGAATATGAAAGGTTCTCAGAGATCGCCAGAATAAGATTTAATAAAAGCTCTACTGAAGAAAAACTGGCACTAATAAGACTATTGTCGATAGCAGGTACAAGAAATGATCTAGACTTTCTCAGAAAATATTTTCTTTCTGAAAACTCTCTGATCCGTGAAGAGATTCTCAGACTTATACTTAAATTTTACAGAAAGGACATTCTGACTAAAGTTGATGTGATAAAATATATTGACAAAATTCTTCTGACATCAAATAATATGAAACCGGATTTTAAACTCAGATCAGTGTTGAACGAAATACACACGGAGATAAATAAAATATGATATTCTGGCTCAAAGATATTCTGTCTGCTTTATCTCTTGAAAATCTTGTAAATTATATTACTTTCAGAGCGCTTATGGCAGTATTAAGCTCTTTTCTTATCGGGATAACTTTTGGGAAAAAACTTATTAATATAATCTACCAACTTAATTTCAGAGATAAATCAAGGGATTATGGAGATATTTCTTCTGAAAACAAAACCGGAACCCCCACGATGGGTGGATTGATCATATTCCTATCTTTCCTTTTTTCAGTACTGCTCTGGGGTAAACTGGATAACTTTTTTCTTACAATAATTATTTTTTCAGCTTTCTGGTTCACTGCAATCGGATTTACGGATGACTATTTGAAAAATGTTAAAGGTTCTTCCGATAAAGGGATGTCGAGAAGCCTTAAGCTTATTTTTCAGATACTTTTCGGTGTTATTCTGTCTCTACTGGTATTATCACCTGAATCATCTCCATTTCCAGGAGATATTGCAACTCAATTGTTTGTACCATTTTTTAAAAATCCTGTTATTGATCTCTCATGGTTTTACTATATTTTTATTATTCTTGTGGTCATTGGAATATCAAATTCAATAAATTTTGCAGATGGTCTTGACGGCCTTGCTACCGTTCCGGTTGTATTTCTCTCTTCCGTATATGCAATTTTTGCCTATATCATAGGAAATTCAAAGGCAGCAGCATACCTTTGGTATCCCTATATTGAAGGATCAGGAGAACTTGTAATTGTTCTATCAGCTTTGATTGGCGCTTTGGCCGCTTTTTTATGGTTCAATGCATTCCCTGCTCAGATTTTCATGGGGGACACCGGATCATTATTTCTCGGAGGGGTTATTGCCACTTCAGCTGTTTTACTTAAAAAAGAGATTATATTTCTTATTGCAGGGGGTGTTTTTGTAATTGAATTCCTCACTGTGTTTATTCAGGATTATATAGGAATAAAAATCTTTAAAAAAAGAATATTTTACAGAGCACCTATCCACCATACTTTTCAGTTCCTCGGTGTTGCAGAACCTAAGATCGTAGTCAGGTTCTGGATACTTGCAGCAATTTTCACACTTGTCAGTCTTATAAGTCTTAAGTTGAGATAAAATGAAAAACCTGAACAATATAATTATTTATCTGGGAAGTAACCTTAAGGGTTTTGTTGTGTTGATATTCTTAAAATTTATACTCTATATGGCACTGCTCACTATCCTGCTGATAACATTTTTTTCATCAACCGGCATCATCAATGGTAAATTATTCACAATACTGACAATCGCATTCCTTGTTATTATGAATTTCCTTATAAACAGAAAAATACTTATCCATCATACACTTTTACTTTTGAAAAAAATGCCGGTAAATGAAAATAATTCTATTCAACCTGATGTCAAACTGAATTTGAAAGAGTGGAGAGAAACACGGAAAAGGGTATCCGGATTTTTAAAAAGTATGGTACCGGGATATATAACAACTGAGTTCACCGATTGTTTCACGCTAATGAATATAATATCAAAAGAATCTCAATTAATGGCAAGAACAGATATCAGAAATTTGTACAGAGATCATATTAAACAGAAATTCGCCCAGGCGGGAATAAGTTTCCTCACAGCTCTTCCTTTCTTCTCAATTTCAATTCTTTTCACAGTCGGATACAAATATGAATTAAAAATGCTGTCATTAATTCTTGCGGTTATTTTTTTCCTTTTTATCAGATCGGCAATAATAACTCCGGTATTTTCACTTATTACCCTAAATAAGATTGCAGAAAGACTAAACTCTTAAATTAGAGCTATAAATCCATAATTTGATAATTGAACCTTTTTAGACTATTATATGTTTAGTAGTTCCTAAACGTGCAGTACTTTAATTCAAAAGGGGATTCTGAAAATGAAAGAAAATAATGATAAATTTGCAAAGAGATGGAAAAAATTATGGCATGTTGCTCCAGATATTTATCAATTGTTAAAAGAGTGTAAATCGATAGAATCGGCCAGGCAGAAAACCATGAATTATCTTAATTCCACTGAGATGGAATTCAGAAATGATTACTATGACATGACCAATTCCCAATTCGAATTGTTTAAAAATGCCCTCAATGTACTTAAAAATGTTTTTTCAAAAAAGTACGAGGGGATATCCTCCACCTCTTCTTTAAAATACATATGGTTTGCCGCCAGAAAAGGTGATAGCGAGGTTTCTGATGGTTTTATAGACGAATTTGAACACCTTTTCAGAGCAATAAAAGGGCATTCCAAGGTATACCCGTCCCATTTTCTTGAAAGTTTATCCATTAGTCCGGAATTTGATCAGTATAAAGGTAGAAAAGCAGCTGCAAAGAGATCGAATTTCCTGGATAAGATGGGAGATGAGATGAACAAAATACTGGAAAGGTATCCTGATACGCTTTCTCCCGTTGTTCAGAAGCAGCGGGAATCCAATAAAATGAGGATTCTTGAAGTATTTGGAGGGAAGGAAGAAGATTGGTCAGATTATAAATGGCACTACAGGAATATTATCAATTCACAAGAAAGACTGGAAAAGATGAAAAAGATCATCAATATATCCGATGAGCAGGAACAGTCAATAAAAAAAGCCATCTTCAACAGGATCCCTTTCGGACTTACCCCATACTATCTCTCTCTGATGGATAAAGATGAAACTCCATCCGATTTTCCTTTGAGGATGCAGGTCTTTCCTCCACTTAACTATATCGAAAAGATGATATCTCACAGCAATGATAAACGTATTGCTTTTGATTTTATGAGAGAGCATGATACTTCTCCGATAGAAGGTATAACACGAAGATATATAAAGGTGGCAATTCTAAAACCCTATGATACATGTCCGCAGATCTGTGTTTATTGTCAGAGGAATTGGGAAATAACGTCACCGACAATCCCATCCCCTAAAGTAAAGATCAATGAAATGGATAAAGCGGTTGAGTGGATAAGGAAACATGATCATATTATTGATATCCTTATAACAGGCGGGGACCCATTGATCATGAACAATAAAGCCATTGATCAGTTACTTTCAAAACTTTCAGTTATTTCCCACATTAAAAGCATCAGAATCGCATCAAGGACTCCGGTTACAATACCCCAGAGGATCAATGATGATTTTGTGGAAATACTTAAAAAATATAATGTTCCGGGAAACAGAATCGTCTATTTTGTGACCCACTTTCAGAATTCATATGAGATAAGTACGGAGACCCTTAAGGCTGTTTCAAAACTTAAAATGAACGGAATAAATATCTATAATCAGCAGGTATTTACATTCTCCAACAGCAAAAGGTTTGAAAGTGTCGCTTTGAGGCTCGCATTAAAATTTATCGGTATAGATCCCTACTACACCTTCAACATGAAAGGGAAAAGTGAGATGGAGGATTATGCAGTTCCGATTGCAAGAATTCTTCAGGAGAGAAAGGAAGAGGCCAGACTTCTCCCCGGAATCTACAGGACCGATGAGCCTGTTTTTAACGTTCCATTCCTTGGTAAGAACCATCTTAGAAGTTGGCAGGACCATGAATTGATATCAATTCTGCCAGACGGCAGAAGAGCTTATGCATTCCACCCCTGGGAAAAGAATATACGTGATGTTAATTCATATATCTATAAGGATGTATCAATAAAGGAATATCTTGATAAACTTGAATCTATCGGAGAGGACAGCGATGAATACAGAAGCATATGGTATTATTATTGATCTTTGCCTATCCAGAGATCAGGGTCCCATCCATAACCAATAAAAAGGCTTTCACCTGAATCGATCTTCCTTATATGCATTCTTGTATTGCCTCTGCTTCCGAACATATGAACGGCAAAATTTTCATCATTTGACCAATTCAACCTGTATATCTCTTCATTTTCAGGCGCCTTCAATTCTTTAACAAATTTCCCGTTCCTTATATTATGAATATTATATTTCCTGTGTGAAGCAGGCAGCCATGCCGCATATTTTGACGGTGAAGCACAAGGCCTGCAGTTTTGTCCGTTAGATATCTTTATACCGACCCCTCCACTTATAAGATCTGCCACCATAATATCTTTGCCATTATTATATACAATAAACCTGAGATCTTTTGTGACTTCACAATGTTTATCGATAACTGAGTAGGGGAATAGTTCTATCACCTCCCCAGGATTATCAACGCTAACAGCTATACCTTTCCTATCTTTTGAAGGTCCGAAAACATAATAATCAGCCTCAATACTGATAATACTCCATCGGGTCTCATCGGACACATTCATCCTTTCATTTGCTATTCCCTTTTTTATCCCCGATTCATCTCCAATATAAATTCCTCCTGAATACCGGTAAACAAAAAATCTTCCATCCGGAGACCAGAAAGGTCGGGGAGTTTTCCCTCTGTTCCATCTCCCTTTTCCCCCTTCTGTTACAATGTTTTTTATCTTTTTTTTCCCCCCGGAATTCAGATCAATAATGATCATATCCGGCGGATCTGCATATACGATCTTGCCTTCTCTGCCCCCTGCCAGCTTATCCCATTCTCTTTTCAATTGACTTTCATCTATTTTATTTTTTTCAGTATCTGCAGGTCCGATACCTGAATAATGAATATAGAATAAAGAAAAAATAATAATGATCAGGAGGATCATAGAATATTTCATAATAGTCTTCATTACTTCAAAATTTAACTCAACATAACCGGAAAGTCAATTGTTAAATATTGACAATCAATCCATTTCTGTTAATATTAAATATGGAAAAAATCATAAAAAATATTGCGCTGATAGGAGCTTCTGCAAATAAATCAAAATATGGGAATATTATTTTGAACGATCTTAAATCAAAAGGATATAAGGTTTTTCCGGTACATCCGGTTCTGGCTGAAATAGATGGAATTAAAGTTTATAATTCAGTTGAAGAGCTGGATGAAGATCCGGATCTGTTCGTATTTGTAGTTCCCAATACCATAGGATTGGAAATCACTAAGAATCTTTATGAAAAAGGGTATAGAAAGTTCTGGTACCAGCCCGGAGCTCAGAGCATCGAAATATCAGATTTTTTAAAAAAGGATAATTCGGTAAATTTCAGCACTATCAGCTGTATAATGGTCAGTACTGAAAAACAGGGTGATCTTATCTTCTGACAAAATTCATATTATGATAAAAAGAATTTTAATATTTATATTTTTCTCTGTTATTTTTATTCTCAGGTCTTTTCCGGAAGAGAGGATCTTTCAATGGCCGTTAAAGATCAATAATGGATACAGTTCTTCTTTTCAGGAATACCGCCCGGGCCATTTTCATGGAGGTATAGACATAAGGACCTATCAAAAAACAGGTTTCCCTGTCCATGCTGTAATGGGAGGCCATATTTTTAAGATCAGAAATGTAAAAAGGGGAAGCGGTAAAGGATTATACATAAAACACGGGAATGGACTAACGTCAATATATTTCCACTTGGAAAGATTCACCGGAAATGTGGAAAAGATCATAAAGCGCCTTCAGGTAAGCAGCGGAAAAAAATATACCGGGAACTATATACTTCAAAAGCCGATCTTTGTAAATAAAGGTCAGCTAATCGGATACTCTGGTGAAACCGGAAGCGGGTTTCCTCATCTTCATTTGGAGATAAGGGATGAAGAAAATGCCCTGATCAATCCTTTCACGCTGATAAATTTTCCAAAAAAAGATATGAATAATCCGATTCTTAAAAGTCTTATTCTCAGATCTGTGGGTAAAACAAAAATTAATTCCAGATTAGGTGAATCTGTTCTCCCTTTTAAAAAAATCAATGAAAATCTATATAACATTCCTGATAAAATATTTACCGACGGCGAATTTGAAATAGTTCTTAATTGCCAGGATTTATCAGATACGGGAAAGCGGGTTGCACCTTCACGTCTGGAACTTTATATAAACGGGGAAGAAAAATTCAAAATTCAATTCAGGAAATTTACTTACAATGACAATAATCAGCTGGGATTTGTTTATGATATGTTCTTCTCTTCTTCAAGCAATTATTTTTTCAATCTTTTTAATCAGAAAGATTTTCTTTTGTCAGGTGAAAGTTGTTCAACTGCTGATATATTCAAATCTCTAAAACCCGGACATAACGATATAAAAATTTCAGTTTATGACAATTTTGATAATTCAGTGTCAGGAAAACTAAGTGTTTTTAAGTTTTCAGATCCTCAAATTGAAATTGTAACTGACGGTCTTGATAAAAATAATATTTTCACTATAAAAGATTTCACACCCGGCCCTGCAAACAGGGTTATTCTTTCACTGATCGATGAAGAAGGGGTCCGGATTTCGAAAAGTGAGCTTACGATTAATGAGATAATGGATAGAAAAAAAATTGAGGTTCCGGAAGATATGACAGGTAAAAATATCTTCATGGAGTTCAGCTTTTTTATTGATGACAGAAAAATAACAGAAAAGTGTTTCTCATTTAATAATAATTACCTCGAACAACTGACAGATATTGCTATTGATCAATTTATTAACAGAGATACCGTCACGATCAGAATAAAAGACAGGAAAATTGCCTGTAACAATATAACTTTAAAATTATTGCAGGGAAATGATATGTTGACAGTTTTTCCTCAATTCGATACGGAAGGATTATTCTTTTCATTTCAACCTTTAAATCATAATACAATTGCGAAGCTGAATTTTTCTATATTCAACAATATGAAATTGACTGCTCAGATACAGAAAAAGATAAAGCTTATAAAAGTTGCTGACGGGATAGATCAGAAGATAAGATTTGATGAGCTTGAACTTATTCTGGGAAAAAGATCGGTCAGGGAGGATAAAGCTCTCAGTATTGACTATGTTTCTTATCCATCCGAATATCCTGCTCTTTCTAATCAGTACAGGATATATCCCTATACATTCCCTTTTCTTGATAAAGTTGTGGTAAATTTTCAAAAAAGAAAAAAAAATCCGGAACAAATAGGTATTTTTCGTTATTCTCTGAAGAGTGGAAAGTGGTATTATTCTGGTACTTCAATAAATAAATACGAAGGTATTTTCAAATCCAGAACTCTTACTCCCGGAATATTCTGTCTGATGAGGGATATATTTAAACCTGAGATATATTTTAAAAAACCCCGGCAATTAAATAAAAGTAATGTTGACAGGTTCACAATAATTATTACCGATAAAGGGAAAGGAGTTGATGATGATACCATTCAGGCAACTCTGAATGGTATTTCTGTGGACTCCGAATATGATCCGGACTGGAAAACATTAAAGATAGATAATTTCAAATCCAGGGTGCATCCGGGGTGGAACAAGCTTGAAATAGCACTAAAAGACCGCGGTGGTAATTATTCAAAAAATATGGTCAGGTTCAAGGTAGGAGGATGAGATTGACCAGAGACCGGTATTATAATAATATAACTAATGCTTAAAAAACAAATTGCCCTGATACTTCTTTTTATACTGATCTTCAGTTTTACAAACTTCTCCATAACCGCATCAGAAAATTTCAAATATGATCCTGATGAAAAAAACACAGCTGATGAGAATAACAAAGATAATTTCTTTAAGGCAATTCTTGAAGACGAAGGAGAGATATGGACATCTCCTTTGAGGTTTTCACTTAAGGACTGGACCCTAGTCGCCGGATTTTCTGTTTTAACCGGATATATGATTGCAAATGATGAATCTATCTATGAGAGGATAAAATCTTATCAGAAAAAAAATAAATGGGTTGATGATCTCAGCCCGGTCATAACCTTATTGGGGGATGGAAATGTAAGTCTTGGTATATCAGCACTTTTTTATGCATCAGGGCTTGTTATAAAAGACAAAAAGGCAAAAGATACGGGTAAACTGGTATTGATGAGCCTTATCCATTCAGGAATAGTTGTTCAATTACTTAAACACCTCGCAGGGAGGCAGAGGCCTGAAGCTGAGAGCGGTGTAGATAAATGGAACGGACCTGCAGGTTTTTTTAAAAGATATAAAGATAATAGAGATATGTTTTATGATTCTTTTCCCTCAGGTCATACAATTACCGTCTGGTCAACAGCAACCGTAATAGCACATCAATACAATAGATCAGTTATAGTACCGATCCTAAGCTATGGACTTGCAACATTATCAGGTCTTTCAAGAGTTACTGAAGATACACATTGGCTTTCTGATGTATTTGCCGGGGCTGTACTCGGTTTTGCAATCGGAAAATTCATATATAAGAAAAGATCACAAAAATTCATTGTAATGCCCCTTATTGGCAGCGGGCAAACCGGACTCACAATCGGTTTCAAATTAAGGTAAAAAATGAAATTTATCAATTTAATTCTAATATCTGCACTTCTATTCATTCCCATTGCCGGTAAAAACAAAAAATTCTCACAATTTAATGAATTCAATTTTGATGAATTTATGTTCAATTACCTCCCGGGCTCATATTTTCCCAATTTTTTTCTGGAAAATTATGCACCCGATGTAATACTGATGGTTGAAGAGAATAACGGATTCTCACATATTGATAATCCCAGGGTATATTTTGAAGGTGAAACCTTTATTAATTTCAACTGGAACTATGACGGTTTCAATATCACCTCATCACTCGATCCCGGCCGATCAGCAATAATTTTCCCCTTCTCAACATATTCAGGTTATTCATTAAAGGGAAGTTCATCTGCAATAAATAACCCGGGATTGTATATAACATCAGCAGATCATAATATGAACTATTCCAGGGGATTGGTTTCAACTGTTTATTCAGATCTGGGATCATATACACCCCTGGGACCAATAATGATTCAGCCTGAACATCCTTCCCTGAGAGATGAGATGCTCTATAATACAAGGAGAGGTATAAATAACACCTATTTTCTGGATTTTCTCCTGAACAGGAAACTATCAGGTGGAAATTTATCATTAGGGGTAAATAATTACTATATTAAAAGGGATTTTAATGATTTCAATGAATTTGACGAACAATTTCAGGAGAACGGGAATTACCTGATTTTCAGCTTAAAATACAAAAAAGAGATAAGATCCGGATCATATGAGTTCCTTGCAGCCATCAATTCTCTTAAAAGAGACAATCAATATGCAGAGTTGGGACGGTTTCCGCAGGAGACTATAAACAATAATACCAATTCATATTTTGCAGGTTTCAAATTGGACTGGCAAAAGTTTTCATTTTCAGCCTCATATATCCGGGAAAGTTCAGATAGAGGACCTGTAGTTCCTGATTACTCAATCAATATTTTTGATAATGACGGTGATGATATTTTTGCATTTAACAGATACGGAATATTCTCTTCGAATATTTTTTCTTCTGAAATTTATTATAACTTAATAAAAAACAGGAGTTTTTTAATCGATATTTTCGGATCATCAAGGTTAAGCATTCTTGCATCAGATGAAACAACAAAAAATTATAATAGTATATTTGCTGGAAATGATCCTTATCAGGTTGTTCTGTGGGATAAAGGGAATTATTATAAAAATTCAAATTTCAATCTTAAGGCAGGTGTCAGACTAAATTGGGAAATTAGCAGTTCGTTTATGTTTACTGGGCAGGCTTTTCTACAAATGTCCGGACTCTCTTTTGATAGTAGTGAAAACAATATTAATTTTTCTGATTTCGGATTTAACCTCGGTATTTATAATAAAGGAAAATCATATTCATTTTATCTGAGCGGTGGAAGGACTCCGGGCAACTTAAAGGAAAACCTGAATTTTTTTCTGGACAAATCAGGGTCCTCAGGTATTGTATATTACTGGACAGATATAAACAGCGATAATATTTATCAGAGAGGTGAGGAATCCGGTATATACAGTTATACAGGGAATAAATATCATTCATTAAATCATGATTTTAAAAATCCGATTACCAATAGTTTAATCCTTCTGTATTCAAAAAAGATATCAGGTAATTTTATTTTCAACCTTAAAGCATTGTATAAGCAGTTCAGGAATTCTCCCTGGGTCAATTTTGATGAAAAGAGCGGTTATTATGAGTCATTAAACGGCCAGGACCTCTATTTTCTGGACACCCCCCCTGAAAATTTCAATTTATCTAACTATCAGTTCGATAAAGACCCCTTCTATGCTCAATTACTTCTTAATTTCACGGGTAGGGTCAATGAGAAATGGTTCTTTTCATTCTCTTTTATGGCCCACATGGGAATGGGGTATACATCATTCGGTAACGGCCCCAATTCAAACGACATAGGGATTATAAATGAATCAATGGCAAATCCAAATACATGGATAAACGGATATGGAAGAGTGGATGGTGACAGAGGTTTTGTTTCCAAAGTATATTTCGGATACTTTCTCTCAAGAAAACTTTTTCTCGGTGTAAGCATAAAATACAGGGACGGCAACCCATTCGCATTTTTTAACAGTGAATATAAAAATAATCAGTGGATATTGTACTACGACACCATTCAGGCTGAAGATGAACGGGGGATAAAAGGCGGTCCCCGTGAGGACTATGTATCAGACATAAATTTAAAACTCTCTTATAAAATCAGATTGTTTCAGAAAAAAGCAACCATCGGTTTATCATTTTTTAATATCCTTGATTTCGGAAGTGAACTTTCAGAATATGTATTTTCAGGGGGAGAAAGATATTCTCTTGAAATGCAGATACCGAAAAGCATCAGATTGACACTTGCTTTTGAACTTTGATTTGGAAGTTCTTCTATGCTAAAATAATTTGATAAAGTTAGAAAATAACTGACAGAGGTGATATGTTCGGATCAATAGGTTTCCCCGAAATAATGATGATCATGCTTGTTGTCCTGATGCTTTTCGGCCCTAAAAAACTGCCTGAGATAGCAAAGCTTTTAGGTAATACAATCAGAGATTTTAAAAGAACAATAAACGATGCAAAATCAACTATTCAGGAAGAGCTTGATAAAGCTGATCTAAGCGATGATATAAAGAATATCAAAGACGATCTTAATGAAGTAGCAAATCTCAAAAGTACGATCAGGGATTCGATCACAGATGAATTTAAAAATTTTGATATAAGCGATGATATAAAAAAGACCAGGAAAGAAATTGAGGATGCAGTGGAGGGAGAAATTGACAACAAAAATTAGCGATATGTCTTTTCTTGAGCATCTCGGTGAGCTTAGAAAGAGGATCCTCCTGTCATTTATGTTTATTTTTGTGTTTTTTCTGGTTTCATGGACATTTGTTGACAAACTTTACCACTGGTTCTCACTCCCGGTTCTTCAATTTCTTCCAGCCGGGGAAAAACTGGCGTTCACTTCTCTCACAGAGCCATTTATGATGTATATTAAAGTTGCATTCATATCGGGTGCATTCATTTCCTCACCTTTTATTTTTTATCAATTGTGGGCATTTATAACTCCGGGTCTATATAAAAATGAGAGAAAAATGGTTATACCATTTGTCTTCTTTACAACAGCATTTTTTATTGCCGGCGGAGCTTTCGGATATTATGCGGTTTTTCCCTGGGCCTGCAGATTTTTTCTGGAGGTAGGGTCAGATTTTAATGCAATAATTACTATCAATGACTATTTTTCACTTGCTTTCAGAGTATTGTTCGGAATATCAGTGATCTTTGAACTCCCTGTACTATCATTCCTGCTTGCTAAAATGGGTATAATATCCTCCAGATTCCTCCTGAAGCACTTTAAATACGCAATAGTGATAATATTCATAATTGCAGCTGTCATCACTCCTACACCCGATATAATTACTCAGTCAATGTTTGCTGTCCCTATGATGCTTTTGTATTTATTAAGTGTGCTTATAGCAAAGATTGTGGGGCCTAAAGATGGAAAGAAGGAAGAAAAAGTTAAGAAAGATAAAAAAAAAGCTGACAAAGTCTGAATAAAATTCAAACAGAGTCAGCCTTTTATTTTTAAATAAGAGATCTCAGGTAAATATTATCTGTCCACCTGCTGCTTTTTCATAAAACTCGCCGATAGTAATAACACCCTCAAGGTCATCATACATATCTTCCACTTTAAGTTTGAACATATCAACTGCAAGTTTACATCCGTAAATCTTACCTCCGGCGGCATGTATCATGTCGAGGAACTCTTCCACTCCGGGAATATCAAGTTTGTCCATCTCCTTTCTCATCATTGCCGATACACCTGCTTCAACACCTGGAAGCATCCCCATTATAGTAGGGAAGGGGAGTCCGCCGGGCATCTCCATTGCAGGATTACCGACAGTAGCTGTATGAAGTTTGTTCATTTTCCTTTTTGTTATCGCGTCAAGTCCAAAAAAAGTAAAGAATAAATTTGCTTCTATACCCTCCATCCTTGCTCCATTGGTCATCACCAAAGCTGCATAAACGTCTTCAAGTGAACCCTTAGCGCAAATTACTGAAACTTTTTTAATTTTTTCTTTTGATTCAGCCATTATTTATCTCGTTTATACGCAACCGGAAGGTTTTGGAACTCCGGAGATCAGGGTTGCTTTTTTTAGCGGTCCGTCAGGAAAAAGATCATAGAATGCCTTAATATCCACAACTCCGGATTTTCCTATCTTTCTGATTGAAAGTACTGAACCTGCAGCAACTTCTTTCTGGATATATTCAATAACCTCCCAATGCTTAGGGGTCAGTTCAGCAATCCCGTTCTCTTTAGCAAGTGCTGCTGCAAGATCTTTGTTCCACTGCTCAAAATTTGTTAAATAACCGTTATCATCAACATCGATTGTGACACCGGCAATCTCTTTTTGTGACATTAAAATCCTCCTTATATATTATTTTGTATATTGTCTGGAAGCGATCTTTGCTATATCAAGCATAACATCTGCTCCCCTTAATACTTCTTTACTTCTTACTTTTCTGAATAAACTGAAAAGTGAAACCTTCTTTTTCTTCTCAAAATCATAATTTTCCACAGCTTCAATTATCTTCTCTATTTTTTCAAGGTTTTCGGGCATAGTAAATCTTTTTACAGTTCTCATGGCCAGGACCATTGAATTACCGAAATTTGTCACATCTTCCGGTTCGAAATTCTCACTCAGAGTTTCAACAATGCCTACAGATCTTCTTAAAGACTCAAGGATCCCCTTCTGCTCAAGATCATGAAGTTTTGTTATAAAATCATCAACAATTTCTCTTGCAAGAGGACTGATATCGTCTGTGAACTCAACAAAACTCTGCAATTGATCAAGAAGCTTTGAGATATTATTAATATTCCGGAAGGTTTTTTTGATCATGCAGAGGAGATCATTGCTTCTGAAATGAAAATCAACATCCGACATAAAATCTACAACTTCATTGAACGCATCTTTTGCAAACAGCGACATATCTTCTTTAAAATCATCAACTGCTTTAAGCCGGTTGGTAAGGCTTGTTACCTGCTCAGTAAGAAAATCTATCTTATCATTTAAAAGTTTTATATCTTCATTCATAGGAGTTTCCTATACTTTCCATTTCCCTTTGAGACTCATCTGAGCTTCAAGCGGCGGTTCGCCTCCTCTCATAAGAATATTCCAGTATATCCACCTGAATGTCATTTTTCCCCAATGGTTCATTTTTGTTTCCTGGAGCAGTGAAAAAGGACCGAATCCCGGAACAGGGAATTTTCCCGGTAAAGGCTCAGTATCATAATTAAAATCTATCAGAATTCCTTTTCCGAAACCTGATTCAATATAACAATTTGCATGTCCGTCAAATTCAGGGATCATCTCCATATCATCCATCCTTCTAACAAGATTCTTAATAAGAATTTCAGCCTCAAAGTGCGCAACAGATCCGGCTTTTGAACTCTGTAGATCAGTTGCATCCCCGGCAATGAATACATTATCCTTTATCTTAGAGACAAGTGTATGTTTTTCAGTGGGAATATAGTTAAGGTCATCACCTAAACCGGATTTTCCTATCACATCAGCTCCCATATTGGTCGGAATGGATACAAGTAGATCATAATCGAGTTCCTTACCTTCATAAGAACTTATTATTTTCTTTTCAGAATCCACAGAGGAAATATTAAAATCAGGCACTATTTTTATATTTTTCTTCTCTACTATCTGACCAAGATATTTTGAAGCTATAGGTTTGGTAAATGCACCGGACAGTGGAGTGACGTACTCAATTTCCACTTTATCTCTTACACCCTGCTCAGTAAACCACCAGTCAGCCAGGAAAACGAACTCAAGAGGGGCAACTGGACATTTTATAGGCATTTCAGCAATATTTACAACCATCTTTCCACCCTTCCAATATCTTAGAAAGTGTGCTAGATCTACTGCTCCTTCGGGAGTATAAAAGTCAAATATTGTTTTTTTCCAGCCGGGGCCGGTAAGTCCGTCCACCTCTTCAGGAGCAATTTTGGAACCAGTGGCAACAACCAGGAAGTCATACGCTACCTTACTTTTGTTTTCCAATATGATCTGATTTTTTTCGACATCGATCAAGTCGATCTTTTCCTGAATAAAGTTAACATTATTAGGAAGATAGTCTCTCCGGGGCTTATAAACCATACTTTTTGAATAAATACCGAAAGGTATAAACAAAAAACCAGGCTGATAATAATGAACACTCGAATGATCTATAATTGTAATTGATATTTCATCTTCGGGTATCATCTTAACCATTTTGTTTACGATCATTGTGCCGGCAGAACCGGCACCGAGAATTACGATTTTTTTCATCAGGTCACCTCTGTTTTTTTATAAATAAATTTTTTTAAGTCATCACATGAAATCAGGCTTCTGTACACTTCACAATCACGACAGTCAGGGTAGGGGTATTTACATTTTTCTTCAGAACTCCAGCATGGGGTTTTCCTCTTTTGTATAGGATTTACACTCTTCATCTTCACTATCACAGCAATCCCTTATCTTCCAGCAGGGAATAAGTGACAATAACTGCCGAACACCTTCAAAGTTCAATCCCTGTTTACTTACCATATTTTTAATACATCTGACCTTATCAAGTTCCATCTCGGAATAAATTCTTCTTCCTGTAGATGTTTTGTGGGAAAGTATCAACCCTTCGGTTTCATATTGTCTTAGTGTATGTACAGAAACCCCCAGTTTTTCTGCAGCGATACCTATTGTATAGATGGGTTCATAATAGTCTATTTTTACCTTATGAATAGTCAAATTATCTATTTCCATATTATTCACCATGCATAACCTATATTATATGATATAGTTTAATATTTATAATGTAACCTGTCAAGTTTTATTTTAATAAAATCATTTTCCTTTTTTTTTGTATTAAAAAACATTCAGTTTTGATATAATTTATTGAGGATAAGGAATGAAATTGAAAGGGGGAAAGAAAGAAAAATCTAATACCAGAAAGATAATTTCAGGTAAAAATTCTAAACTTCTCTTTTTTTTCACAACTATATTACTTCTTATACTTTTAATAATCGGATATTTCATAATTCTGGACAATAAGAACAGTTTTTCTGATAACAGGATTGGTCAGATGTCTTCACTTGTGAAAAAGGTTAGAGGCCTTGAGGAGAATATTCAAAGCAATCAGAATGACATACTTTCTCTCGTAGGGGAATACAAAAAAAAAACCGGTAAGAATCTACCCACACTGGATGTCATAAACCTTTCGGAAGAGGAGAGATTGCTTCTTGAAGAGAAGATAAATACAGAGTCAAATGTATCAATAAAAAATCTCCTTGCAGAGATACTGTCAAAAAAAAGTGAAATTCTTGAACTGAATATGCATATAAAAAATATTGAAAAATTTCTTCCTAAACCCCATATCGTAACAGAAGGAGAAAACCATTATCAGGTAGCAATGGATTATCTTATAAATATTAAAGGGATTGAGAAGAAAGAAGCCCTTGATCTTGTAGAGAGGACATTTCTTTTCGAACCTCTTATTCCCGGATTTAAGATATGGAATTTTTATTCAAATGGTGAATTCGGTTCATTCATCTCCCAGGGGAGTGCATCAATTTCTCCCAATACTATCCACAGACGTGAGAAACGTAAACTCACAGATGCAAGGGATTCAGCAATTGAAGAGAGGGATATCCTGGCTGAAGATATCAAAGAGCTTCGCGATAAACGGGACGACATCCTTTTGCAGATCAGTTCTCTTAATAATGAGAAGAAACATCTTCTGGAAAGAATTGAAGAACTTAATCTGGAAAACTCATCTATAGTCAGATCGGTTAACTCCCTTCATTATATTATTGATACTAAAAAGAATCTGGTCAGAGGGGGAGTTCTCAGGGGGGGATTCCTCAAATCTCTTAAACTTCAGGCAGTTTCACCAGAACTTTTTACAAATTCTGTCGACCTTAGATCAGAAAAAGAGATAGTATTCAATATAGAGGGTTTGAACATACAAAAAATAAAAAGGATAAGGGTATTTCCAAAATTTTATAAAAGTCATATTGACTATGAAGTAATTTTTGGTAAAGATAACAAATCGGCTCTTTTAAAAATCCTTGATAGAGACAAATTAAAAAACGAGAGGATAGTTATATCTCTGGAATAGTAATTGTTATTTTTTAACATTATAACCAATTGGTAATTTATCTGTAATTCTGCTATAATAGTGGCAATTTTTAAGGAGAGTAACATGGTATTATATATATACAAACTATTTTTTGTTGCATTATTCGGTTATATAGGATTCACATACCCCCCTTTCCCGGGAACAACACCGCTTATTGGTGCTTTTTTAGGAGCAGGTTTTGCTCTTGCTCTTATGCTTATAACCATTAAGATCAAAAACACCGAACTTAAATACATTTGGGGGGTAACAACAGGTGTACTCGGCGGAGCTTTAGTTGGCTGGGTTCTGCTTGAGGTTTTTAAGCTGATAACATTGTCGTTTTCCGCATTTGTATTCTTTAAGTCCCTTTTTTTAATAGGATTTCCAATTACAGGTTTTTTTATAGGTGTTCATAAACCCAACCTCTTCTCACCACTTAATATAAAAGAGTTTTTCAGGGGGAGGGAGTGCTTTTACAGATTCATTTCTTCTCGATACCTCCGCAATAATTGATGGAAGGATAATTCAGATTATAGAATCCGGATTTATTCAGGGTGAAGTGATAATCACAAATTTTGTGCTTGCAGAACTCCAGGCTATAGCTGATTCAAATGATCCCAACAAGAACGTTAGGGGGAAAAGGGGAGTTGATGTAATAGAAAAGCTCAGAAACAATTCTCACATAAGTGTAACAATACTTAATAAGGTCGTTTCAGCAGCAAAAGAGGTTGATCAAAAACTTATTCTTCTTGCAAAAGATCAAAATTTCAAATTAATAACCAACGATATAAATCTCAGTAAAATAGCAAAATTACAGGATGTCACCATACTGAATATTAATGAACTTGCATTCGCTTTAAAACCTATTGTTTTCCCCGGTGAACATTTAAAAGTTAATATTGCAAAAGATGGAAAAGAGAAAAGACAGGGTATTGGATATCTTGAAGATGGAACTATGATAGTTGTTGATGATGCAAAATCTGATATCGGACTTGAAAAAACCATTGAGGTAACATCAGTTCTGCAAACCACATCAGGAAAAATGATATTCGGTAAAAAAATCAATTGAGAATAAATGCTTAAGATCAGATCGGGAATTGGATATGACATACACCGTTTAATCAGCGGTAACGGCCTATATATCGGTGGTATTACAGTTTCCGAAGAACTAAGTTTTGATGCTCATTCAGATGGAGATGTCTTAATTCACGCTCTTACAGATTCTCTTCTCGGTGCAATAGGGGAGAACGATATCGGTGAATTATTTCCTGATACCGATCCACTTTACAAAGGTAAAGAGAGCAGTTATTTCCTTGAGAAAGTGGTAGGGATATATAAAGCAAAGAATATTGAGATCATGAATATAGATTCCGTGGTTATTGCTGAAACCCCGAAAATTTCACCTTTTAAATCCGAGATAATTAATAATATATCATCCATACTTAATATTGATAGGGACAGATTTAATGTCAAAGCAAAAACAAAAGAAAAGTTTGATTCAGTAGGAAGAGGGGAAGCAATTGAGTGTTATTGTATTTCCATGATCAGATTCCCCTGATAACCATACCAGAAAAAATATGAGCAAGTTCCCTCTAATAACAATTGCCGGAGTTCCCAATACCGGCAAATCCACTCTTTTCAACCGCATAATCGGTAAAAGGAGAGCTCTGATACACACAGATCCCGGAATGACAAGAGATATTTTTGGAGAAAATTTTGTGCTAGATGATAAAACATTTACTTTACAGGATTCGGGGGGATTCTTTCCTGATAAAGATATTATTTCTTCAGAAATCAACAAAAGAATTTTCAGAGAGGTTAAGAGATCTGATCTGATTATTTATTTATTTGACGGAAGAAGGGAGCTCCTCGGTTATGAAAAAGATCTCTACCTTGAAATGCGAAAAATTAATAACAATATTATCCCTGTTATCAATAAGGTGGATAATCAGGGCAAATTCATTCTTCCATCCTCATATTACAGTCTTAAAGTGGATTTTACGTATATTTCAGCAGAACATAACCTCGGAGTCGGAGACCTCCTTGAAACTATAGGAAAATTATTCAGCAAATACTCAACTTCAAAAAACACAGAAGAAAGTCCGGTTATGCGTATCAGCATTATGGGTAAACCAAATGTAGGGAAATCCTCAATTATAAATCAGATATTGAATGATGAAATGGCAATAGTATCTCCACTTCCCGGAACTACAAGAGATTCTGTTAATTTTGAAATAAAAAGGAAAGGGGAAAAATTTATTATAGTTGACAATGCAGGTATAAGAAAGCTGAAAAAAATTAAAGAAAGTACTGAAAGTGCCGCTGTATTGAGAGCTGAAAGAGATCTGATAAATGCTGATATAATAATTTTTGTTGTTGACATGTCTAAAAAGCTTGATCAAAACGACCTTCTCATAGCGAAAAAAATACTGAAATCTGCAAAACCTGTACTTGTTGCCTGCAATAAGTGGGATCTGGTTGAAGAAAAAGAGAAACTTGATAAGATACTCGGAAATATCAGGAGAACCCTTAATTCTTTCTATTTTGCCCAATATATAATTGTATCTGCAAAGACAGGCAAGAGCATATTTGATCTTATAGATACCGCCTCCGGAATTAATAATTTTCTGAATAACAGAATGTCAACAAAAAAAATAAATGAAATATTTAAATCGATATTGGTGGAAAAAAAATATTATACCGAGAGCGGCAGGGCATTCGTCCCCAAATTCGTTTCTATTGAGTCCTACAGGCCTTTCTTTCTAAAGATATACTCGAACTCAGGAAGGCTGAAAACGGCTCATGAGACCTTTTTAAAGAAGAAACTCAGCCTTAAGATAAACAATCCCGGAGTACCTATCTTTTTCAAGATCCTTTCTAAATCAAAATGAGATATATTCAAAAAATAGATCTTGCAATTTTTGATATGGACGGGACGATTTTTACCAGCAATATAGACTGGAAGGGTGTTAAAAAAAAATTAAATGTTAATGGCACTTCAATTCTTGAAAAGATTTACAAAGGAAAAACAGTAGATAAAGAGGCATTGAAATATCTTGAAGAGATTGAAGAACAGAACACATTTGAATCAGAACCTGTTCCAGGATTTTCCGGATTTATTAATAAGATTACCGAAAAAGGAATTATAACCTCACTGGTTACAAACAACTCAAGAAAAAATGCTGATTATCTTCTTGGAAAATATGATTTTCATTTTGATACAATTATAACCCGTGATGATAATATGTGGAAACCTTCACCCTCAGCTTTTAAATTT
The DNA here is from genome assembly GCA_942492175.1 of uncultured bacterium. GTDB lineage: Bacteria > Acidobacteriota > Aminicenantia > UBA2199 > UBA2199 > UBA647. The sequence continues at coordinate 989,910 of CALODR010000004.1, read as the reverse complement.
ATTTTGAATAAATTCATGATCCAGCCTGAAAACACAATATCGATAGGGGATAGTGATTTTGATGTGACCGCTTCCGTTAAAGCTGAAATATCCGACGTTTACATAATTAATAATGGTCTGATAAAAGGTGATTACCCGGTTGATATCAGATATTTTAAAGATTACACTGATCTCTCTGCAATTATTTTTGGTTCCTGATATTATTTCTATATGTCGACATGTCGACATCAATCTTGACAAACTAATATTTATTATTTAGTATCATCTTCACAGGAGTATAATGTGATAATAACAATAGCAAATCAGAAGGGTGGAGTAGGCAAAACCACCACTTCAATAAATCTTGCAGCAGCATTGGCGTTTCTTGGATACAAAACCCTCTTGATCGATCTTGATCCCCAGGCAAACTCAACTGTTACTTTTGTTGATAATTCAAGTATTGAATATTCTGTATATGACCTTCTGGAAAATACCGAGCTTGATTTCGAAGATGTCGTCAAGTCGACATCGGTAATAAATCTGTCGATCCTCCCCGCTGAAATATCAATGGCAAAGCTGGAATCAAAACTTATTGGTGAAATTGACAGTCATTTCAGGCTTAAAGACAGACTTGACACTTTCAAGCTGAAATATGATTTTGTTATAATAGATACTCCTCCCACGCTCGGATTAATTACAATTAACTCTCTTGTTGCGGCAACACATCTTCTTATACCAATCCAGAGTTCATATTTTGCCCTGGAAGGGACAGATGATCTTCTTGAAACGTTTGATAAGGTACGTATAAGGAGCAATCCAAATCTCACTCTGCTTGGAGTTCTGATAACAATGTATGATGGGAGAATAGTTATTGCAAAGGATAGTGAAGAGCATATAAAAAAACTTTTCGGAAACAAAGTATTCAAGACAAAAATCTCAAAAAGTGTTAGACTTGAGGAGAGTCCGGCTTATAAAGAATCAATCTTTACATTTGCCCCAAGTTCCATCGGGGCGGCTCAGTACAAAAAGCTGGCAGAGGAGATAGTCAAGAATGGCTAAAAAAGTAGGTTTGCCCGATTTTGTTAAATCAAGGCATGATAACCATTTCGTTGAAGAAATATCTTCCAGGACCCGGACATCAATAATCAGAAAAATACCTGTTGAAAAGATTATTCCAAATCTTATGCAGCCCAGAAAGGATTTCGGCAACATAGATGAACTTGCAAATTCAATAGGGGAGAAGGGCATTCTTGAACCAGTGCTTGTACGATCTAAAGATGGAAAGTTTGAAATTATAGCAGGAGAAAGAAGGTTCCGGGCTGCGAAAATTGCAGGATTAAGAGAAATTCCGTGTATTGAATTTGAAATTCCTGACAATGAGGCATTGGAGCTTTCTATTATTGAGAACATTCAGCGTAAAGATCTTAATGTATATGAGCAGGCTTATTCGCTTAAATCTTTATCTGATATCTATGGATATACCCATGAAGATATTGCCAATAAACTTGGGAAATCCAGAGTGACAATTTCAGAGCTCTTAAGGATCACAGATCTTCCTCCTGATATAATACAAAAATGTCAGCACCTTAAAATAGAATCCAAAACATTTCTAATTGAGCTTGCAAAGGTAGAAGACAAAAGTGAAATGCATGAGATACTTGATAAATACAAGGAAAAACCATTCTCCAGAGAAGAAATAAAAGAGAGAAGAAAAACAGCAAAATTACCTACAGCCAATATAAAGCAAAACGAATTTAAATTTAAATTCACATCTCCTGACAAACGTGTAAAATTGAATTTTAATATCAAACAGGATACGGAAGACCAGGATAGAAAAGAGATTCTAATCGATGTTCTGAACAGCCTGATAGAAGAGATTAAAAGCGGAAAGATCAAAAATTTTTAAAATAAGCCCTTTATTCTTTATTAAACTTTGTTGCAAGTTTACATAATATATCTTATCCGTACCTGTAAATGTATACTAATTATTTATTGCTTATAGTCTGGTTCACATTTTTTTTCATTTTTTCAAACTTAATTACTTATGTTTCTGTATTTCAGGTTTGACTATTTTTAATTTAACCAGATATACTTCTTTGCGTTACAGTTATTATTTTCAAATCCCCTCTTGTACAGATGTTATAAATGAATGCCATTACGAAAATTCTCCATTTCTGAAAAAAAAAATATCAGTATTTGAAAATTTTTTATCTCTACTAAAAAAAAATGATCACCAGGTTCAATTCAATTTGAATGAATTAAAATTTTTCAACTATGCTGGTCATGCTTGGTTACATTAGTTTTAGATATACGGACCTGAACACTCCCTTCAGTGGCAATTATTCTGATTTATTTTATTTGTCAGAACCAGTATTGGTTTGTTAATTACAGACAGAAAATAGTAATGGACCGTTCTGTCATCGCTTGTTCAATTTCGAAAAAGTCTCAATTGAGTGCAACCATCAGAAGAGATTTACAATAAATATCCATATTTAGGTCTATATACTTGAATATCAGACAGTGGAGCAAGAATTATCTTAATTTCCCTCTCATTAGAACATTTTGATTTGAGGTCTTTGCACTGTATTTTAAACTACATTATCTTTGATATTTAAAACTTCTTTACCGTCCTATTAAGGATTTGATTACTGAAACTGTAACAATACTTAACTATCTCTACGAGATTACCCAAGCCAATAGTAACACTATTATAGATTGGTTTACTGAAGGGCTTAATGAAACGATCAGGTCCAAAACCAGGGTTTTCAATTTGAAAATTGACAAGCATTATCATCAGATTATTCAATCAATAAAAGATACAGATGCAGTTTTGATGGTATTTCCACTCTATACAGATGCCATGCCGGGAATAGTCAAAAAATTCATAGAGTATCTTGGAGAAAACAGAAGTGTTGTGAAAGGAAAAAAATTTATCTATGTTGTCCACTTTCAATTGGGGCTCACTGTTAATGCTCATGCCAGAGGAATTGAAAAGGATTATTACAAGAGGGTACAGGGCCTTCTGTTGCAAATTATGCATTTTATTAACTCCCCGGAAGTGAAGGACTCAGTCTAAAATATCCCTTCATGGATGACTAAATAGAGAAAATTGTAATCTTATCGGTCAGACGTTTTTTGACGGAACACTCGATGAAATTTCCAGTAAAAATGATTATCAAAACCGGAACACCTATAGATCTGTTTTTATTCTACAGTATAATGAGATTATTCTTGGCTTATCAGAATAAGTATTGGAACGGAATGCTGAGACAGAACAAAGCAAAAAAATTAGATATGATGCCCCCTACTCTGACAATTAATAGTTGTTATTTACCTCGGTCTGGCCAGTATTCTTCCCGGTAACATTATTATTGATCTAAGCAGTTTAAAAACCCCTTCAACCGCAAATCCGAAAATTCTGAACGGAAGCAGAAGCAACCAGATAATCGGATACAGGATCAATGCGATCAAAGCTAAGGGCCAGCTGAAATAAAACAAAATCAACCATAAAATAAATCCTCTCATTTCTTCCTCCCGCTAATATATACTGAAACTTTGTCTATTTGGTTCTATTCAGACAAAGTTTTCTCCTCTCCTCATATTTAAAGTTCTATTTTTATTCCTGATTTAGGATGTTAAAAATGAAAATCGACCGTCTTTTATCCACAACAATAATCATGCTTAATCGTGATTATTGTTGTGGCGAAGGCCGGTATTGTTGGAGGTTCTTTTATAATTGAGCAGGCAATAAAAAATTTAAATCAGCGGGGCCTTGCAAAAGGTCCCGCATTTTATACTTATTTCTCTTTAATCCCGAATATTTCTTTCAGCGGATTTAGAAAATTATCAACTCTGTACTTTTTTAAATAGAACTTATACTTAGACTGTGAAGTTTCCACTATGTATTTGTCATCTTCTTTATCGGCTTTTTTATGGAAGATTTTTATCTCATTGTCCGTTGCCCCTTTTAGTTTGATCGAGAAAAGAAGTTCAGAGCCTTTTAATTCAATTTCAGAATATACAAATTGATCACACTTAAGATCTGAAAGGATATTCAGTGTATTACCTATTTTAGAAGCTTCAACTTTATTTTTATTATAAACCCATTCTGTTTCAACTTTTGGTTCAGCACCATCTTTTTTTTCTTCTGATCCGTTTGTTTTTACAGCTGATACAAATTTATTCACAAGATGATCCTTCCCATCCATTGAAAAAACAAATTCTGAAACACTCTCCTTATCAAATGAAAAGACCTTCTTATCTCTAAGCTCATCCAGGGTTTTATCAAGAACATTTTTTAATGATCCTCTGGCATGGTAAACATTCTTTTCATCCTTTAATCTGATATTTGTATGATCATAGGTGGAAGCAACCTTTCCGACATCAAATTCTCTTACAATGTCCTTTTTAATGAATACTTTAACATTTATTTTTCTCGGATCATCAAGTTCATATTTATAATAATTCCCGGCTTTGGATACAAGCGTTGTTAATTTAATTGTTGCAACACTGTTGAGGATTTTTTGGACCAGAGAATCATCAGCACTATATGCATCCTCCCCTACTACCCATCCCCCTTTCCTGTTCTCCAATAAAACAACCCTTTTCCCTTTCGTCAATGAAATTTTTGAAATCGAATTTATTTCAATGTTTTTTAATTCAGGAATTTTATAATGAACTTTGTCCGTCTGCCTGAACAAAATATAAATAACTGACAGAACTATTACAACTCCGATAACCAGTATTTCCAGATTTCCTTTTTTCTTTTTCATACCATTCACCTATTCTTTCTCTTTATTAAAGATAGAGAATATTTTTTTTCTCCTTTTATTTCTACGGAGCCAGATAATGATTCCGAATATAATAAAAGCTATCGGTAATCCTCCGATGTTCAGGACCTTCACAAATGTTCTGGTAAACGGTTTGGTGTCTGCAACAGGGTTGAATTTCTGCTTTTTACCTCTCATTTCGGCTATTTTTTCTCTGCCGTTAAGATAATCCAATGTATTCAGGATAAAAGTTGCATTTGGGGACAATCCGTTCTCATCCAGAAGATTGTTCTTGATTATCTCCGAAGACCCGATCACAAATATTTTCGCTTTTTTACCTTTTTTAATTATATCTTTTGCACTGACATACTCGCTCTTTATCTTCTTTTCAGGTTTCTTTTCTTCTTTATCACCCTCTTTTTTCTCTTCTTCAAGAGGAGGATCAGGTATAGCTTTTCCATCAAAATAACTTTTGAATTCCCCCTCCGCCAGATAAGCAAGATCCATTTGTGATTTATCCTCATCTTTTTCAGGAGGCCTTATCATCATCGGAAGAAGGCTGATCTTACCCTTCATTTCCCAGGCTTTTTCAGATGAAGAGAATATCCTAGAGTATTTAATCCCCTCTCTCTCCTCTATTTCAACAGGCGAAGCCTTGACGGTCACAAGCTGCGAAATATTCTTTAAAAACCCGAATTTATGATTAATATTCTCATTCTTGATAACAGGAGCAAAATATATAGGCATTTCATTCCTGTTCTGATCTCTGTTGATATAACAGCTTTCATCCATAAGATAGGATTTCCTGGCCGTAATTCCGTAATGGGAAATAAGTTTGTCAATTCCGGTATTTAGAGGTATATATACAGGCTGTCTCATACCATACATCTGCTGGCTGTTCTGCGGCCTGATCTCTTTAAATGAATCAATCAATACTGCAAGGGATCCACCTTTCATCACAAATTGATCTATTAAAAATAATTCCCAATCGGAAAAATTTTCAGTCGCTCCGGCAACAATAAGAGTATCAATGCTGTCGGGAATCCTCCCGCCGTCTTTAATGCTTACCTCTTTAAGGGTATACTCTTTATTGACAAGTGATTTAAAATTGGATATTTCAGATTGGGGCTGCTGCTGCATCATCTGCATCTGAGGCGGTATCTGTGAAGAAATTGAAATTGTGCCGTTTGATGTCAGATATCCTATATCCTCATTAATATTAAGTACCTTATCTATATCTTCATTAATAAAGTTCTCTATCTCCTCATCAGTAATTATAAAGTATTCCTCCTCAATTCCCCTATTTGTAAGACTGAGCTTTTTTGACATAAGGTTCTTCTGGACAGAGTTGCCTCCATATTCCAGACCTATTGCTATCACTCCTTTACCCGGTTTAATAACAGCTCCTTCTGGAGTTTTTATTTCCGGCCACTGAATACCCATATGATTGAATTTCGACATAACATCTTCCGGTACATCTCCTGAAGACGGATCATACTGGTTCATAGAAAGTTTGCCGTAAACTTTATTATTAATTTTTTCAGTAATCGCACTAATACGGGACTGCAATGTGTCAAGCCCGTTCAGTTTTATAAAAGGTGCAATTGATGAAAGTGAAGAGGATATTATCAGATTCAGCTGAATATTATTTTCCAATTTCAGCAATGCAGAGATTTTATTGTTCATCTTCTGAATTGTTGTTGTTATTTTATATTCAAGATCTTCTGTAGAAATTACAGCGGGGATCTTTTCAACAATGTCTCCATGGATAAATACCATCCCCATATAAGCTTTCTGGATTTTTGCTTCATCCTGTTCTATTTTTTGAACATTCACCGGATATATTCCATAACTGTTCGCAATTTTTCTGTTCTCTTCAGCCTTTTCACTGAGATCTCCCTCTTTTGCATTAACATCATAGAACCTGAAACTGAGGTTCCTGTTAGAGTGAAGTTCATACTCTTCAAGCACATCATGAAGATACCTCTCCACATTGTTATAGGGTGACGGAAGGTTCTTTGAAAAGAATACATTAACAGTTAAAGGCTCGGTTAGTGAATTAACTGCCTCTTTTGAGGCATCAGAAAGTGAATAGAGCCCGTTTGATGTGAGATCGATCCGGAAGAACAGACTCCCTGCCGCAATATTGATTACCAGAAGCATGATCAGATATAGTGCGAATTTTAAATATTTATTTTTATTCTCATTCATTTCATTTCTCCTATTTCTTTTCCTGCATGACAAGGTTTGAAGCATACAATGCTATAAATGATATTGTAATAAAATATAGAATATCCCTGCTGTCGATCAATCCTTTTGCAATATTCTGGAAGTGAAAATTTGCACTGAAATACTGAAAAAATCCTATAAAGGAATTTGGAAGAAAATAGAGAAGGAAATCGGTCATTAATGTGAAAGCGAAACAGATGGCTATTCCGGTTATGAAAGCAATAACCTGATTTCTTGTTAATGAGGATGCAAAAATTCCGATTGAACTGAAAGCAGCACCGAGAAGTATCCCTCCTATATAACCACCCAGAACAGGTCCCCAATCCAGTTTACCCAGAAAAGATATCGATATTGCATAAATAAGGGTCGGGAGCAGCATTACCGCTATAAAACCTATACTTGCAAAAAATTTCCCCAGTATTATATCCCGGAATTTTACAGGCAATGTTAAAAGGATCTCATAAGTGCCTATATTTAATTCTTCGTAGAATAGTCTCATCGTTATTGCCGGTACTATAAAGGAGAAAGTAATAGGAAGCAATGAGAAGAATTGTGTCATGCTGGCCTGCCGGTTCAGAAAAAACGTTGAAAAAAACAACCAGCCGATTATAAGCAGAAAAATGGAAATAACTATATATGCAATCGGAGTGTAAAAATAGCTTTTAAACTCTTTTTTGAAAATGTGTTTTATATTTTCCATGTTCAGTTCCCCCTGGTAATTTTCCTGAAAATATATTCAAAATCAGCTTTATCAGATTCCTTCTTAAGATTTTCAATAGTGTCATCTGCCTTTATTTTGCCCTCATCCATGATTATTACCCTGTCGCATGTAGCTTCCGCTTCACTGAGTATATGGGTGGAAAAAATTATGGTTTTTTCTTTTCCAATCCGTTTTATTATCTCTCTGGTCTCAACAATCTGATTTGGATCAAGCCCTGAAGTTGGCTCATCAAGCACAAGAATATCCGGATCGCCCATAAGTGCATGAGCTATCCCTACTCTCTGCCTGTACCCTTTTGATAACTCATCTATTGTTTTATGCATAACATTATTAAGACTGCATATTTCAGCTAATTCTTTAATATGAGATAATTTTTCTGTACTTTTAACTCCTCTTATATCGGCAATATAATTCAGATAGTCATAAACCAGCATATCTTTATATATTGGAGCCGATTCGGGAAGATATCCTATCATTTTTTTTATTTCCTGGATATCGGTTTTTATATCAAAATCTTTTACTTTGATCGTTCCGGATGTCGGTTTTAGATAACCTGTTAAAATCCGGTATGTTGTTGTTTTTCCGGCACCATTCGGCCCCAGCAACCCGAGTATCTCTCCCTTCTTAACTTCAAAAGATACCCGGTCCAATGCTTTAACATCTCCATAATCTTTTGACAATTCAATTACCTGAATCATTAAACTCTCCTATTTGATTTTATAAGTTAATTTTATCAAAATCAGGTTACCTGTCAAGACTGTTTTATTTAACTATTCTTCTCTATAATTGACATTTCCCCTTAATTAAACTATAAATCATAATAGGAGTGACAATGGAAAATTTATCCGGTCAGGAATTAATTTCACTAATAAATTCAGTATTTCCGCGGTTTGATAATGATAATAAACTCGGCATTCTTGTTGATGTTCCGAGAGTTGACAGCAAGGATAATTCAAACTGGAAAAAGAGGCGTGAAATTTGTCTCAGCTGGTATAATGAACTTAAAAAAAATCCGGGACTTTTAGGCCTTGAAGAGATAAATCTTATAGCTTATCCGGATGTTATTTCCAATAATGCCGACCTCCCTGAAGAATGCTATATTATTTCGGAGAATCTCCCTGACAAAGCCTCTTCCCTCTCTGCTTATGGTATTCCCAAGACATTTGATGAAATTTTTTCTGATCATCAATTGTTCCTCTCGCCTACTGAATATTCAACAACTGCTCCACTTAAGAACAGTGCGAAAAAGTATGGATTCAGGGCTGCTACAATGCCCGGTTTTTCTGAAAAAATGATCCCTGCCCTAAGAATCGATTATAACGAGGTTTTCAGAAGGGTTGATATTCTTAAAAAACTTCTTGATCCGGCAAAAAAAGCTGAAGTTGTTTTTGTTGTAGATAATATAAGTGAGTATTCAATGGATTTCGATCTCAGATTCCGGCAAAGTCATATGAGCAGCGGTAGATTTCCTGATCCTTCTACTGCTGGTAACTTGCCGAGCGGTGAGACTTATATTGTCCCATATGAAGGTGAATTAGATGAGAAAAGCCTCACAAATGGAACTCTGCCCGTTCAGATCGGAAATGATGTGCTATTCTATTCTATTGTTGAAAATAGCGCTGTTGAGATTCTGGGCAGCGGAGAATCACTCTCTTATGAAACAGATTATCTCAGAAATGAACCAGCATACGGAAATATGGCTGAGCTTGGTTTCGGCGTTCTCGGAGATTTCGGACTGGAACCAATTAATGAGATACTTCTGGATGAAAAACTCGGCTTTCATGTAGCATTTGGACGGAGCGACCATTTCGGGGGAATTATAAGTCCGCAGAGTTTCTCTGCTCCTGATAAGGTCATCCATCTTGACAGGGTATATATCCATAAAATGCAGCCCCGTGTATCCGTTAAATCAATTATTCTGAGTTTCAATAACAATCCTCCACACACTATTTTTAAGGATGGCTGCTATACAATATTCGACTGATTATATAATGCCGAAGTTATATCTCTTCGAGAAGAAGAGATGAAATAAGGGGAAGGAGAAGGTCCTGGCTCCCTTTTATATGGTGAATAACAATATTTTCCATTGAAGACATTTTTTTAATGTCCAGCTGAACAGAAATATCCTCAATATCGCCCATTATTCCAATTGAAATCTTTTTTAATTCAGTGCCGCTTTCATAACAAAAACCTAAAGAATTGATCAATATATCAAGCTCCACTCTGTCAATATCAACAGCAACAATAACGCCTTTATCTGAAAGGTTGGAAATTATAGACGCATAAAGAATAAAATCTCTGTCCAAAAGAGTTCCGTATATATTCCCTGAAAAATTCGGGTGATAATGGAGCTTACTTGATCCCGGAACAGAATGGAGTGTTACAGGAATATTGAGTCTATAGCTGTTTGCAAGAATACTGAAATCATTATGATCAAATTTGGAGCTTGAGAGATATTCTCCCACTGCCTCACCTGCCCCACGATCTTTCTTCTCACCCTCCTTAAATGCAATATTTAGAAATAACCCGGTCTCTTCAGCCAAACCTTTAATCATTTTATTGTGAATGAAGCTGTTTTTATATTTAATAAATTTCCCGGATAAAGAGAGTTCAAAATCCCTTAATAAAAATTCTTCATCTATAGATATTGCAGATATCCATCCCCGCTGCATCAAATCAATTATCAAAGGCGATAAACCATATTCAATAATATCAGCATTAAGAGAGAACAGTATAGGATTGCCGCTTTTTCTTGCAAAATCAATTTTTTTCATCAACTCCCTGAGATCGTTGATCTCTGCAGATGAGTTATAGGAATTTAATATCGATTTTAATCCGCTGGAGGGTCTGTGAGTTTTGAAAAATGTTTTTGTGTTTATATTCTGTTTGAAATTCTCAAGTGTTATATTTTCAGATTTTTTTTTTTTTAAAAGGGGAAACTTTGAGTATGTCATTCCTCTTTTTTTATAACCTTGCTGTATTTAATAATATATTCAAAAGCACTGTAAACTGTAAGGAATACTGCTACATATAAAATGATTGTACCTATCATATAGAGAACATCAGGGTAAGGGAGTTTTTTATATATTATAAAAACTGCTATAGCTATTATCTGAAGCAGAGTTTTCTTCTTGGCAATTCTTGAAGCTGAAAAAGAAGCTTCTTTCATGTAAAAATAAAATCTGAACGCAGTCATAAATATTTCCCTTAATATGATTATTACAGCTGCCCATGTTTCGATCTCTCCAATTGAAACAAGAGCAATAAGAGCTGCAGAAATAAGAAGTTTATCTGCAATTGGATCCAGAAATTTGCCCAGATCGGTAACCTGGTCAAACTTCCTTGCAATATATCCGTCAAATGCATCTGAAATTGCAGCAAAAAGGAATACAACGAAAGCAATAATTTCCTTATTTTCCATCTCGGTAAGTAATATAACAATAAATATAGGGACAAGAAGTATTCTCAGAAGAGTTATAATATTTGCTTTAGTCATACTACATTTTATAATTTATGAAATGAAAAATCAATTTTATTGATCAAGGAAAATATTTGATGATCTTGCAAGTGTAGCAGCATAAATAATATCAGAATTTTTTCCAATCTGCTGTGCACATTTCTTTAATGTTGTACCTGTTGTATAAACATCATCAATCAATAAAACTCTCTTCCCCATTAACTCTTCCGGTTTAACTATTCCAAATGCATTATTAAGATTCTTTATCCTTTTATTATAATTCAGTGATGACTGCCTCTCTGTTGTATTCTTTTTGATGAGGTTATCTTCAGAAAATTCTTTTCCGTAATACTTTGCCAATATACGGCCTATTTCTGATACCGGTTTGAAAACTGCATTTCTTCCCGGATCAGCCGGAACAGGAATTATAACATCAAAATCATCTTTGATTTTTTTGCTGATTAATTCTATATAGAGTCCGGCTATATAGTGCTTAAGATTCTCCATCCCTGACAATTTATAAAGAAGTATGATTTTCCTTATTTTATCCTTATATATTGTGTATGATACATGTTTTATAAATGGTGGCGGCTCTATCTCACACTGTCCGCATATTCTGCTTCCGTTACCCAGTTCTACACTGCATATATCACAAACATTCAATTCATCACTTCTAATACTTTCCTTACATTTTAAACAAAAATATCCTTCTTTATAATCAATGATCAAAGATGAACAGATAAAGCATCTTTTCTGATAAATAGAATTGACAACTATATTGATCAGAACAATGATTGTTTTTCTGAATAAAGGAAATATTGAAGTAAACATCTCTTTTTAATAATAGTATCATTAACATATGATTTTCAACACATTTTACTATTTTTTCATTAGAAAATATGATAATATTTTTCTGCTTCACTAATTTGATTTCAAATGCGCCCGTGGCTCAAAGGATAGAGCGTCTGCCTCCGGAGCAGAAGGCTGCAGGTTCAATTCCTGCCGGGCGCGTTGACCTGAAAGTAAATTTGATGTAGTAAAACATTTAAGGAGATATAAATGAAAAAAATTTTTTTGATTATGGTTATTTCAATGTTCTTATTCACATTTGTCAGTGGTGATGTTTATGTAAAGACAAAAACCCATACTGATGCAATGGAGATAATGGGGCAGAAACAGCCAGCGAAAGATGAAGTGGTTGAACAGTGGTTAGGTGACAATATTTATGCAAACATCACATCCAAACAGACAATGATAATCGATATGGGCAAAAAGAAGGTTTATATCCTGCTACATTCAAGTAAATCATATGTTGAAACTTCACTTCCGCTTGATATGAAAAAGCTGCTTCCCGAACAGGCTGCGCAGATGATGGGGATGATGAAACTTACACTGAAAGTAAATCCTACAAATGAGACCAAAGTTATAAATAATTGGAAATGTACCGGATATGATATGGATATGAGCATGATGATGATGTCAATGAAAAGCAGAATCTGGGTTACAAAGGATGTACCTTTTGACTGGAAAAAATTCCAGGATCAGTTCGGAATAGAGTCATTTAAAGCAACAATGGCTTCTATGCAGATAGGAGATGAAGTTATAGATGAGATGAAAAAGATCCAGGGATTTCAGGTTAAGACAGATATGACAATGACTATTATGGGTCAGAGTGTCAAAATAACCTCAGATGTTGTTGAGATAGCAAAAAAGAGTCCTCCGGCAAGTGTTTATACAATTCCCGCTGATTATAAAAAATCAGAAAAACTTTCTATGAGAGCTTTAAGCGGCAAATAAATAAAGTATCGGGGCCGGATCAAACCGGCCCCTATTCCTTTTCAGATATAGTAATAAACTTATTTTTCAGAAGCATTAGAATAAATTTTTCAACCCTTGCTTCAGCCTGAGGAACATTTTCCCCGTGAATCGATTCTCTCAGAAGTTCCCCCAGATCTTTTATAGAGTTATTGCCGTTAATGTTATTCCAGACAAAGGTTCCTATTTCATCAAAATGGATCTTGAAAAATTGATTTTTTTTAAATATTTCAATCAGTTTCTTCATAATTTTATTCTTTGATTTCTCTTTTAAAAGATATATTCTTTTATTATCTCCTGTTTCCCATTTTATGTTTTTTTCCGGTATCATATTATTAAAAATAATTTTTTCTTTACCCATTAATACCTTCTTTCATTAATCAATTCTCAGAAAAAATCCTTATCCCCCTTTTTTACTGATTCAAGAGGTATCCTTACAAGCAGGAAACCAATAGAAATTATAACCATGGTGCTCAGGAAAAAAGGAGACCCGTTCCACAAATTCGGTACTACTACATCAAAAAATGCCAATGCAGCAAACATAAGTCCCATCATAGCTTCTCCCGCTATCAGTCCTGAAGCAAGAAGTACCCCTCTATTTGCAATAACGGAGATCTCTTTTTTTGAATAATCCCTCTTCTTTGCTATCATATCCACAATCCATCTGATAATACCTCCGGCAAAAATTGCCGCAACAACTTCAAATGAGAGATACATTCCCACGCATACCAGCATAGGACTTTTAACCTTTACCAATGTAAAACCGATCCCCATAATTATCCCGACTGTTATCAGAGGCCATACCAGCTCACCTCCAACAATACCTTTCGTCAATTGCGCCATAACCCCTGCCTGAGGAGCTGCCAACACATCACCACCGAAACCTCCCTGATATCCATTAAGCTCTGCCATCTTCAGATCCCCTGCATTAAGGATAAAAAGAGGTATCCACATAACGAAAGAAGCTATGATGACTCCTATAAAATCTCCTGCCTGCATTTTCCAGGGAGTACCCCCAAGTAGATATCCGATCTTCAGATCCTGAAACATTGCACCCCCAACAGCAGCACTAACACAGATCACTCCTGCAACCGACAGTACAAGTATCATTCCGTTAGCTCCGGTAAAACCTATTGCTGTAAGAAATACCGCAGTAATTAAAATAATAAAAATTGTAATCCCTGAAACAGGGTTATTTGATGATCCTATCATTCCCACCTGATAGCCTGAAACGGCTGCAAAAATATAACCGCCGATTATAACAATTAATGCAGAAAAAATTGACGGTACCAGCCCCTCATAACTGAAACTGAAAAGCCACCAGAAAAAAATCATTACAAATCCTGACAAGATAAATATTGCTGCAAACACAAACAAAGGGCTGACATCTTTGTCCCTGCTTTTTAATTCACTATTATTTGATTTTTTTGAAATTTCATTCCCCGATTTCTTCAATCCTTTTAAAATGCTGACCCTCATTCCCCAGAGTGTATAAGCTGCACTCGTAAGCATACCTCCTATCGCGATCGGTTTAACAATATTAGTGAATACAGTTTTAGACACTTCGGCCCAGGTCATTACTCCATCATTTACAATCGGAGAATATTGCGGAGCAAGAATCAGGACAAACAATGGGACAAAAAGACCCCAGGCAAGTATTCCTCCTGCAAAGTTGAGAGCTGCAAGTCCCGGTCCTATAATATACCCTATTCCGATAAATGCAGGACTTAATGCCGGAGATTTAATAAGTATTCCACCACCGGTTTCGATACCCTTGAATTGTTCAAATCCGGTTCCCGGTATTGTTTTCTTCCCAAAACTGAAAAAACTTTCCCATTTTGCCGGGAGAAGATTGAAATTTTTTAAAAACTCTATCATTCCGCCGATACCCATTGTGAAAAAGAGATATTTTGCCCCTGTTTTACCACTTCTTCCGGATTTATGAATTTCCGAAGCAGCTATCGATTCTGGGAAAGGCAGATTGGGATCATCAATAAGTATCTTTCTCAGCAATGATGCAAAGAGAATCCCCAAAAACCCGCCTATCAGAAGTATTATTGATATCTGAAGATAACCCCGATAACTTCCGAAAAAATTCGGGTCCCATGCATTTGTTATCAAAAAAGCCGGGATTGTAAAAATAGCTCCTCCGGCAATAGATTCACCGATCGAACCTATGGTTCTTAACATATTCTCTTCCAGAATATTGCTTTTTTTGAAATGACGGATAAGCTCCATCCCGAGTACAGCAACAGGATATGTTGCCGCAATTGTTATTCCCGCTTTCAGTCCGAGATATACGTTTGCAAATCCGAACACAATAGTCAGAAGTATGCCGGTAAGAATTATCCGGAATGACAACTCTCTTGTTTTTACCTTTTCAATCTTAGATTTTTTTCTAAATTTCACTTAATTTCCTGATATGCTATACAGAATTAAAATTATACATAGTAAAAAAAAATTATTCTAATTAATTTGCAAATGACTGCTTGACTTAATTATTCAAAAAAATTAAAAATAGAGTGTGAATAAACATCATGATACCTTTCCGGGTGTCACTTTCAAAAAAAAAATAACAGAGGTGATCTAATGAAAAAGCTATTAACAGTCTTTATTATTTTTCTATCTGCATTAACATTATTTAATGCAACTCTTGAAGAAGCACTTAAGAAACTTCATCCAGTTTGGTCTGAAGTAGATTGGACGATCAGAGAGAATGCGTTCAAGACCAGGCAGAATATGCTGAATGAGAGCCCTTTTTCATGTATCCCTTTTGATAATGTAGGGCCGATGGCCCAGGGTGGGAGAATTATGGACCTGGCAATGGACGAAAGGCTGCCGACTACCTGGCTGGTGGCTTTTGCAACTGGGGGTGTCTGGATCACAAATGATGACGGTCATGTTTGGAAGCCCATATTTGAGAACCAGCCTGCATTCAGTATCGGTTCCCTTGGTGTCGCATGGGGGAAACCTGGAATTCCAAAAACCTTATGGGTCGGGACTGGAGAGCCTTCCAACACAAGAACTGTTTATATGGGGGCAGGTTTGTTCAGAAGTGATGATCAGGGCAAAACATGGGAAAGATCCGCTCTTCCAAATGCCCATCATATAGCAAACATTGCCGTACATCCAAAAAATCCGGAAACAGTTTTTGTTGCAGCATTAGGGCCTGTTTATACAGATGGCGGAGAAAGGGGTCTTTACAAAACTGACAACAATGGAAAAACATGGGCCAAAGTAATTGAATGCCCCCCCTTTACAGGAGCTGTTGAAGTTAAAATTGATCACCATAATCCTGATATTGTGTATGCATGTACTTGGGAACGGCGGAGAAAAGCGTGGGATTTCCGGGAGAACGGACCCGGCAGCGGAATCTGGAAAAGTGTAGATGGCGGGGAAACTTTCACCAAGCTCAGCGGGGGGCTCCCCAATGGATCGGGGATGGGAAGGATAGGCCTTGCGCAGAGTTATCAGGATCCGGGGAAGATTTACGCACTGGTTGACAACCAGAACCCGAGGCCTGTCAGCAAGGATAATCCCGAACCTTTATTGGGCAAAGAATTTATAAGTATGAATAAAAATGAATTTCTCAAACTTTCTGATAAAAAGATTGATGATTTTTTACAGCTTTACAGGTTCCCTGAAAAATTTGATGCAGAATCAATAAGAAAATCAGAAAAAGAAAAAAATTTCAAATTTGAAGACATGAAGATCCATATTAAAGATATGCTGGATATCCCCTACTTCTGGCCTAAATGTATCGGACCTGAATTGTATGTCAGTAAAGATAGTGGCGCTACCTGGACAAAAACACATAAAAATGATCTTCGCGGTACGGTTGACTGGGGATATGGAACTGCCACCTATTATTTCGGTGAAATTGCAGTAGATCCTTCCGATGACAATAAACTTCTGATCTGCGCTGTCCCGCTATTGAAAACTGAGAACGGGGGGAAAACCTTCGATTATGCTGATGAGAATGGTTATGATGTTCACGCAGATCATCATGCTATTCTATACAGCAGTAAAAACAGCAAACGTGTTATCCTCGGAAATGACGGTGGTCTTAACCTAAGTCTTGATGGCGGCACAAGCTGGAGATCGATAAAAAATATTCCTGTCGGGCAGAGCTATACTGTTACTTATGATATGTCGAAACCTTACAGAATTATAACAGGGCTTCAGGATAACGGAATAAGCATGGGTTTCAATAAAAAAATCAAACCCTATCAGCAGGTTGACAGCTGGAAAAGCATCTGGGGAGCAGACGGAATGTTTGTTCAGGTCAATCTCAAGGATAATAATACCGTTTACCTGGGAATTCAATTCGGGGCAATGTGGCGACTCAACCTTCACACTAAAAAATCAAAAGGTATCCGGCCTGAGCCGAAATATCCGGTTGAAGAACCGTTTAGAACCAATTGGGTAACACCTATAGTAATGAGCAAATTTCACCCTGATGTGATATACACGGGAACTCAATTTGTCCATAGATCATTCGATAAAGGTGATACCTGGCAGATAATCAGTCCTGACCTGACAAGTGAGGGAAAAGAGGGATCTTTTGTGAATGTAGGTGGAAATATATCTTACGGGAATATTTCTGCACTCGCTGAAAGCAGCAAACGTTTCGGACTGATTTATGCCGGAACGGATGAGGGATGGTTGTGGGTAACAAAAGACGGGGGGCTCCACTGGGAGCGTCTTACCAACGGGATTCCCGGCAATAAATGGGTTACAAGAGTTGAACCGAGCAGTCATGTAGAATCCGATGTTTTTGCAACATTCACGGGATTTCGTGAGAATGACACAAAAGCTTATATATATAAAAGTACCGACTACGGAAAAACCTGGACATCTATAAAAAATAATCTTCCTGATGAGTGTATGAATGTTGTCAGGCAGGATCCGGTAAACCCCGAACTCCTTTTTGCGGGAAGTGATTTCGGAGTTTATGCAAGTGTTAACGGTGGAGAAAAATGGGAAGCTGTCGGCACAAAGATGCCGAACGTTCCGGCATACGATCTTTGTGTTCATCCCAGAGAAAGTGACCTTATTATCGGTACTTATGGAAGAAGCGTCTGGGTCGGTTCGATCAAACCACTTCAGGAATATACAAAAGAAGTACGTGATAAGAAAGTTCATCTTTTTAAGATCTCAGAGCAGAAGCCTGAATGGTGGTGGGAAAAGGAAAAGCCTGTTGAGGTCGGGAAGCAACGGGAGATTAAAAAACTGAAGATCTATTACCATTCTGATTCAATAGCTGATGTAAAGATGTATTTAAAAAATGAAAAGAACAGAACAATAAAAAGTTGGGAACTTAAAGCTGAATCAGGTATCAACAGAGTAGACTGGGATTTTCTTATCGACAATAAATTCAGAAAAAATCTTCCTGAAGGTCGCAGGCCGTTCATCCTTCCGGGAAAATACACTTTAATTATAAGTACAGCAGGAAAATCAGATAAGAAGGTATTAGTTATAGATAAACCGGATAAAAGAACAAACTGGTGGGATTCCGGAGAAGAACGGAAGTAAAAATACTTTTTATTCAGGCAGATTGATACTATATTTAGTCAGCTGTACATTTCCGTCTTCATCTTCGGTATTAATGTAGATGAAAGATCTGTCAATGAGTAAATTATTGATAATTCTCTCTTCATCCACCATGATCTTCCCGCGGTATACGAATTTTCCGTTTTTATTATAGATATCAATGACACGGGCTGTCTGGGAATCCGGGTCCGATTCGAATAAATAAATTAATCCGTTTGAGTCAGTATGTATTCCTGAAAAAAATGAAGCATTTTTCGGAAGTCCCTTTATTATATTATCAAGCATGTTCGCAGGGACTTCACCCAATCTCGCTTTCAGTTCTTTAAGATATCTGTCTGATACCTTGTTCGGTTTTTTATCCGGATTACTGAAGGTTAATAGTTTTTTCCCCTTCAGATCACAGATGTTGAGTTCATTAATGTTGCTCATACCGTAATAAATCTTTTTATCTCTGTAATTTATCATCATCAATGGCGTAATATCACCGATGACGATACCAACTGTTATCTGCCTGCCACCGCTCTCCTGAGTATCCGTTGCTTTTTCAAACGGATTAAAAGAAACTATATTTACGGTCTCTCTGTTTTTAATATTATATAAAACCATTTTTGCCCTACTTCCATCTCGCGTATCTACTGTAGGCGGAGCAGATATAAATGTATCGGAATCAACAAATTCCCTTGGTCTCAGATTCGGCGAAAATTGAACGGTTTTAATATAGTTCCCATTCAGGTCAAAATAATGGAGCATCGCCCGATCGGCAAATATTACATTGCTCTTTGTGATATGAAGTTGATCGCCGCCGAAATATTCCCTTAGTTCACCAGGCCCTTCCCCTTTTTTACCGAAATTTTTTATGAACTTTCCATTTTCATCGAACATAAAGATCAGGTTGTTCTTCATGTCTGCAACAAATACATCACCTCTTTCTGATACTGCGATATTCTGAATATCACCGAAAACATTTTTTCCGGCAGATTCTGTTTCCCACAGGAGTTTTTTATTAAAGTCCCATTCCCCATTCAGTGGTTTGTTCTGATTAATGACCTGAGCAACCAGAAAGATTCCAGAGATTAAAAATAAGGTAACAAAGATGTTTTTTTTCATTGCATTCTCCCGCCTTTTTAGACGGAAGAATGAATGAAAAAGTTTAAGAAAAATTAATTTCCGTATTTTTCTATGATCTCTTCCTTTGTCTTATGAAGAATATCATATTTTTTACCGATCTTGATGAAAGCTGCAAGTGCTTTTTCCAGATGCTCCATGTCGTGTGCTGCGGAGAGCTGTGTTCTGATCCTGGCCTGTCCCTTGGCTACAACCGGGAAGAAGAATCCGATAGCATAAATTCCTTCTGAATATAGGTCTTTTGCAAAATCCTGTGACAATTTTGCATTGAATAACATTACAGGAACTATGGGAGTTTCTCCATCCTTAATAATGAATCCTGCTTCTGTCAGACCTTTTCTCCAGAATTTTGTGTTGTCTTCAAGTTTATCCCTTCTCTCTGTCGATTCACTCACAAGATCAATCACTTTATTTGACGCTGCAACAATTACCGGAGCGATCGAATTTGAAAAAAGATAAGGCCTTGCCTTCTGCCTGCACATTTCTACGATCTCCTTTCTCCCTGAAACACAACCACCTGATGCTCCTCCGAGAGCTTTGCCGAGAGTAGTGGTAATAATATCGATCTTTCCTACAACATCAAAATGTTCATGGGTTCCTCTTCCTGTCTTCCCTATAAACCCGCTCGAATGAGAATCGTCTACAAAAACCAATGCATTATACTTCTCTGCAAGTTCAACTATCTTATCAAGTTTTGCAAGGTCCCCATCCATTGAAAATGCACCATCTGTTATGATAAGTTTAAGTCTTTTATCCTTGTGAAGAATAAGCTTTTTCTCCAGATGATCCATATTTGAATGTTTGTAAGTATCGGTCATGGCTTTACATAATCTCATACCATCCACTATCGATGCATGAACCAGACGGTCAGCAATCATAACATCTTCTTCTGTCATAAAAGACTCAAAAACACCTGCATTTGCATCCATACATGAGGGGAATAAAATTGTATCTTCAGTACCCAGAAATTTGGTCAGCTTATCTTCCAGTTCCTTATGAATGTCCTGAGTACCGCATATGAATCTTACCGAAGACATACCGTATCCCCTGTGATTAAGCCCTTTTCTTGCAGCTTCAATAACATCAGGATGTGAAGAAAGTCCGAGATAGTTGTTGGCACACATATTGATAACTTTTTTTTCATCAGTTCCTGATGGGAATATTACATCTATTTCAGAATCCTGCGGCGCACATATTATCCGTTCTTCCTTAAAAATACCGTCATTTACTATCCCTTCAAGTTCTCTTTTTAAATGATCTCTCTCATTTTTTCCGAATGCCAATTGGATCTCCTATTCAACGTTGAATTCTTTTAAAAGCTGTAGAATGTTTGTCACTGAATCAAATGCTTCCGGGGTAGCTTTTCCATCCGGTATCTGTATCTTATATTTTGTTTCAAGGAACCGTTTCAGAGATACCATTGAAAAAGAATCAACAATCCCGCCGGAGATCAATGGAGTATCAAAATTAATATCCATATCTTCATCTTCATCAAGGTATTCCTCTTTAATATAATCCAGAACTACGTCTTTAATTTCACTCATTTTATTCTCCTTTTAATCTTATTTATAATTTTAATCATCTTCCAGTGTAGAAGTATCACCGATATCTTCACCCCACTCTTTTGCTCGGAGCATACGTCTCATTATCTTGCCGCTCCTCGTTTTCGGGAGGGATTCGACGAATTCAATCTCCTGTGGCATTGCGAGTGGTGACAATTTTTTTCTTATAAAATTCATTATTTCAAGCTCAAGCATATCAGTAACTTCAAATCCGGGTTTTAGTGCAATGAATGCCTTTACAACTTCCATGTTTACGGGATCGGGTTTCCCTACCACTGCAGACTCAGCTACTGATTCATGTTCAAGAAGAGCTGACTCGATCTCAAATGGACCAACAAGATGCCCGCCGGTATTAATAACATCATCATCACGCCCTACAAACCAGAAATATCCATCTTCATCAATACTTGCCCTGTCGCCGCAAACATACCATCCGTTTATGAATTTGCTTTTATATGTTTGTTCGTTGTTCCAATAAGACCTGAACATTGATGGCCACCCCGGTTTGAGTGCAATAAGCCCGACTATCCCCCTTTTTTTAATTGGCTCATGCGTATTAAGATCCAGTACAGTTGCCTCGATTCCGGGGAAAGGTTTTCCCATTGAGCCTGGTTTTATAGGCATGCCTGGATAATTTGTTATTACCATGCTTCCGGTCTCTGTCTGCCAGAATGTATCGTGAAATGTAAGTCCATATGTCTCTGTGGACCATTGAACTGCTTCAGCATTTAAAGGTTCTCCCACACTGCAGAGATGCCTTAAAGATTTAAGGTTGAATTTGTCGGCTGCTTCTTTTCCGTCTTTCATTAGTGCTCTTATTGCTGTAGGGGCTGAATACCAAACAGTGATCTTCTGCTCCTCGATAAACCTGTACCAGCTATCAGCTTTAAACCCGGAATCCAGGACACATTGAGTAATACCGTTTGACCATGGTCCTATAATCCCGTAAGAGGTACCGGTAACCCAGCCCGGATCTGCTGTGCACCAATATATATCATCATCTTTCAGATCAAGTACATACTTCGATGATATATATTGAGAAATAAGAGAGTAATGAACATGCTGTGCCCCTTTCGGTTTACCGGTTGTTCCGGATGTATAGTGAAGTACAGATGGTGTCTCCGCCTTACTTTTAAAAACTTCATACTCTTCCACTTTTTCATAATCTTCCATCGAGAAAGCTATCTCCCTCTCTCTTAAAGGTTTACTGCCGTCATAATCAACAATAATAATATATTTCAGTGAAGGGAGTTCATTTATGATCTTCCTGACTTTGCCCACATGTTTTCTTTGGGTAATTATAGCTTTGGTTTCAGCATCCTCAAGTCTTGTAAAAAGAGATTCACCTCCAAAAGCACTGAAAAGAGGCTGAGCTATGCCACCCATTTTTAGGATTCCCAGAAAACCGAAATATAGTTCCGGAATTTTGTCCATGAAGAGACATACTCTGTCACCACTTTCCACCCCGGTTTTGTCAAGAAATGATGCTATTGAATTTGTTATTACTCTGGAATCATTAAAGGTGAATTTTTTAACTTCCCCAGAAAAACCTTCCCATATCAGGGCATCTTTATCACCCTTGCCCATATTACAGATCCTGTCCGAACAATACCATCCTATGTTGATATCATTTCCATCTTTATACTCAAGTTCATCTTCTGAGATCTTCCAATTGAATGTTTTTCTGATCTCGTCATAAGGCCCCATATTGCTCATAAAAAAAACCTCCTATGAATTTCTAAAATTATTGATAATAGTGAATATCAATGAAAAATCAAAAATAATTTATAAATTATACCCCCATAAATGTCAAGAAAAAATTTTACCTTAAATTTTATATGTGGTTATTTAACAATTTTGCCGGAGACTTTTTCACCTTTTTTTATGCGGATCAGCACTATTTCAGATTTTGATAAAAATCTCATCGGGGGCCCCCAGACACCTGTTCCGGAAGTAGTATATATAAATGAATTCCCTAACCTGTAGAGCCCGTTCGGATAACGGTACACAAGTTGAACAAGGAGGTCCATCGGCGGAATCTGACCTGCGTGGGTATGCCCGGCTAATTGCAGATCTACTCCCGCTTCACTGTTGTTTTTAATTCCATAAGGCCTGTGCCCTGCCAGAATATTGAATTTTGATTTATCAAGTCCCTTCAGAAATTCAGGTTCAAATCTTTTATTACCTGCTTTAGATGAAGTATTGTCTCTTAAACCGATCAGATTTACAAAACCGGTTATATTTTTTTTCTCATCATTCAAAATCTTTATATCTGATATCTCCGCAAGTTTATTGAATACATCGATACCTGTATAGAATTCATGGTTCCCTGAAACTGCATATACACCAAAAGATGATTTTATACTTCTTAATATTTTTGACAATTCACAATCTTCATGAACCTTACCGTCTATCAGATCACCTGTGATAAGAATGAGGTCAGGTTTAAGTGAATTTACTTTATCAACAAGTTTTTGCACACGTTTCATATTGGATGATTCATCCAGATGAACATCTGATAATTGAACAATCCGGAACTCATTTTCTGTTCCGATATTTTTTGTTGTTGTTATTTCAATATCTCTGATCTCAGGACCGGTCGCATTGTTGATAACAGAATATAATGATACCAGAATTGATATGATCAATCCAGAAAGCACAATAATTTTTGAAGCTGAGGGGATGAACATTTTCAATATTGAAGAAATTATAAAAAAAGAGAAAGTAATTGAAACAAGACCAAGCCATAAATATGCGTAATTTTTTATAAAGTGAATGTCTGCAAACCTGCTGAGTACCTGACCGATTATTATTGATAACCCCGACAATATAAAGAGCCATTTTATATATCCGATCATCTTTGGTGAAAACTCAATATTTTTTGATATCATTTTAAAAATGTAAAAATGTAATCCGAAAAGGATACCTGAAAATACGGTAAAAAAAAGTATAAATTGAATTAGTCTGCCCATATTAAAGTGAATGATATATTAAAATTTTGGTTCTGTAAAATTATATAAAAAATACTTTTCTTTTTGTAAAAAAGGTTATATACTTCAAAAAAAAAAAACAGGAGATTTAAATGAACAAAAAACATATGATTCTTGTAATAGCAATAGTATTTTTAATCAGCACTTTTAGTGGAATCTTATCAGGAGAAGAAGTAAAGATCCCTAAGAAAGCCCTCAAGCTGGAAAAACAGGGCGACAAGGCTACAAAAGCAAAAGAACTTGATAAAGCTTTGGAATTGTACAAACAGGCAATTGAAATATATCCCGACATGGACACTGTTCATTACAAAATAGCTTCGATTCACGCATTTAAAAAAAATTATAAGGAAGCTTATGATGAATTGAATATTTCACTCAAGATAAACAGGGATAATATTAATGCCAAAAAAGCCCTTATAGACACTACACTTAAATACGGAACTTCGCTCCTGAAAAAAAGAAATGTAGATGAAGCCAACAATCTTTTTATAGCACTTTCAGGCCTTGAAGGTATTAATGAACTTGATAACAAACTCCTGATAGAACTTGACTACAGGATAGGATTTAATTTCTTTCAGATGCAAAAACCTGAAAAATCAAACGAGTATCTTCTTAAGTTTTTAAATGAACCCACTTCTGCTGAATTATTTCCTAATTTCTATCCCACTGCACATTATCTGGTCGGATTAAATTTTTCTCAGGCAGAAAATATAGAAAACTCGAATAAATACCTGAACTCTTTTATTGAGCTTACAAAAGCTAATCCGGAAAACAGATATCTCAGTTTTGCAAAATATATTGTTGGTATGAACAACTTTAATGCTCTCAAAGAAAAGATCGAAAAAATTGAAAAGGCAAAGAATAGAAAGAACATGGAAGCCAGCGATAAAAAGATATTGGAACTTGCCTCTTCTGAAAAAGGTGTAGAAGAAAATCTGCTCTTTACAATTGAAAAAAACCCTGAACTTGAAAATGCATATGTGCTTCTCGGTAATTTCTACTATCTGAAAAAGGATATTGATAATTCTATCAAGTACTATAAATTGCTTATTGAAAAGTTTCCCGGATCAGCTGATATTGAAGTATACAAAGTATTTTTAAAAGATATTGAAAAAAGGAAATAATAGAAATATTATAATTTGATTTTCCCTTTTGTAGAGTTGATGAGGGTATCCCTGAAAATATAATAAATACTGACCGGGATATCCAGATCAACTTCAACTCCATTCCCGGTATATTCTTTATTAATTATTGTTATATTAAACCTGTTTACTAATTTCAAAAGATCACCTTCCAATTCAAAAGGGAAATTTACCCTTTCTCTTTTCGTTAATATTTTTTTTATTATTTGTGAGTTTTCAACTGCCAGTTTTGCCGAATCCCTGTAAGCCCTTGCAAGGCCCCGGTTCCAAGCTTTGTCCCTCCGTAATACCTAATCACTACAATAAGGGCATTAAAAAGCTCCCTGCTTCTAAGCTCATTCAGTATAGGGAGTCCTGCTGTCCCCGAGGGTTCACCATCATCACTATACCTCAGATTTTTTTCTTCGCCTGCTCCTATCCTGTACCCGAAACACACATGGGTAGAATCATAATATTTTTTCCTTGACTCATCTAATATTTCTTCTGCCCTCTCTTTTTCCGAAACAGGATATATATAGGAGATGAATCTTGATCCTTTCTCTTTGAATTCATTAGGACCGCTGATAGATCTTATAGTCAAAAAATCGGTCTGCTCTGTCATTTTTCTTTTCGCCATTTTGCCTGGAAATCTTCATAGGATATATACAGAACTGATTCAAAAGCGGAATTTATGTCCATTCCATCCCCAAAACTTTCAAGCAGTTCTTTAACTGAATAAATACCGTATTTATCTATCAAATATTCTACTGCATCATGACTGGTTAAATATGCAAGAGATATCAAACGGGGATCTCCTGAAGGGAATCTTGTTTCAATACGATGTAAAGGTATAATTTTAGATAATTTATCTACATGCTCTCTCTCTGAAAAATATTCTGCAAGTCCTTCATTTAACCATAGCGGACAATTCCCTGTTATTTCAGAAATAAGAGCATGAGTATATTCATGTAATATGACCTTCCTGAGTCTTTCATCAAAGCCGGTTATCCCCTTCACCGGAAGCCGGATCTTCCCGTCATAAAGTCCTCCAGCCCACCCGGGAGCTCTGGTAACATCAAAAAAATCCTTCTCATTATAAAGTATTACCACAAATTGTTTATTGGGAAAATAATCAAGCTTTTTTCCTATCTCTCTATAGGCTTCTTTTAAATAATCTGAAATTATTGTTCTCAACTGATCATGTTCTTCTCTACTGAATTGTATAAGGAAATTTTCGATACCCACATCTTGATAATTCCTCATAACACTTTCTTCCCTCTTCAGTTTCCTGATAAGTTCTCTTAACTCCGGGTCCTGCCCAAGCTTTAAAGCCTCCTCTGCATAATTCTCACTTTCTGCTAATTCATTAAGTGCATAGTAGGTAAAAGCCAGATATTTTTTTGTTTTGTATGGAAAATGCCCGAGATCGTCTGCATCCCGTAAAAAATTCAATGCATTTTTATTGTCATGAATCCAGTAATAGCATATACCTATAATAGTTAAAAATCTTTTATCATTCTCAAGAAGGACACTGTATTCTTCAATGGCATCTTTATATTCTTTCTTTTTAATATGAAAAAGTGCTCTGTTCTGAATTTCCAGAAGTTCATCTCTGGTTATAACATCTGAACTACTGATATTTTCCGGAAAAGATTCATATTTAACTATTTTACCGGTTTCTTTTGTTTTGATCTCTTCTTTATTTTCACTTCCTGTTGGCTGTGATTTTGCATTTATTTCAGGTCTTACATCCGGAACTTTTTCGATATTATTTATTTCTTCTTTACGATTTCCTGTAAAAAATATGCCGACAATAAAGATGCTTAAAATTAAAACTGAAAATAATATTGGAAAAACTGACCTTTTTTTGCTTTTATATATTTTTGAACCATATCCGGAAGACATGGTTCAATATTAGTTTATATCACGATCTATTTCAATAACTCTGCTATCTTTTCAACCAGTTTTTCACCTCTGATACCGGAATCGATGATATCACCTTTCTTATTGATAACATACATTGTCGGGATATATCTGATCTTGTATTCAGTCGCAATCTCCCTTCCCTTATCCTTATCAATAATGTGAATCCAGTCCATCTTCTTATCTGAAACAAACTTTAAAGCATGTTCTTTAGGTTTTCTTTCAAGTGCAATACTGATTATCTCAAAATCATCACCTTTATATTTAGAGTAAATCTTCTTAAGGTTGGGGATCTCTTTAACACAAGGAGGACACCATGTAGCCCAGAAATCAAGTATAACAATCTTCCCTTTGAATTCGGTTAATTTTATACTTTTTCCGTTTATGTCAACAGCCTCAAAATCTATCGCCGGTCCTGAGAGAGGATAAATATTTGCAGAAATAAATAATATTATAAATAGTAAAGACAGTTTTTTCATTTTATTCTCCTGTTATAAATATTGGATTTAAGTTATATTTTAACATAAACTGGACTTATTTTAAAGCATCTATGATGAAGATAACATTAAATATGTTGTTTACCTTATCATCTTAATACTTTAAAATAAATTTATGAAATTTATCTCTTTTATAGTTCAATTCTTTAACAAGTTAGTTAAATTTGTTCTGAGGAGGAAAATACTCTCATTTTTCCTCCTTTTTATTTTGATCATTTCAGCTTTAATTTTAAATTTTTTTTTAAATCTCCCGGATGTAAAAAATTATATAAGTGGAATCCCTGAAAATACTTCCATGATGATTCAGAGAATTGATGAAAGTAAAAGGGCAGGTAAAATTCTTAGAATTAAGAGGAAGTGGGCTCCGTTGCCCATAATCCCTAACCTGCTTAGAAGAACGGCCATTGTCTCAGAAGATATAGATTTCTATAATCATAAAGGGATAGATTATTTTGAATTAAAGGAATCAATAAAAAAAAACCTTACAACCGGAAAAAAATCACGTGGTGGAAGTACGATCACTCAGCAACTTGCAAAGAACATTTTCCTATCCACAGAGAAGTCATACTATAGAAAAATAAAGGAATTTTTTATTGCCGGCAGACTTGAAAAGTTTTTATCTAAAGACAGGATACTGGAACTTTACCTGAATTTAATAGAGTTTGGTCACGGTATATTCGGTATAGGAGCGGCTTCTGAATTCTTCTTTCATAAAAACGTTGAGAATCTTGAAGATTATGAGATCATCCGATTGATAGCTGTAATACCGAAACCGTTAAGGGTTTCACCTCTTTCTGATTCGAGATATATGAAGTGGAGGGCCAATCTCCTTATAGACAGGCTTTTCAGATCCAGATCAATAACAAAAGAGGAGTATGATCAATTAAAATACAGATTTTCTGAATAGAAATTTTAAACTTCTTAATGTAATTTAATAAATATTGTAGAAAAAAAATTAAAATTGATATAATTAATTTTTTTAACGGAGGAAGTATGAGCGCTTGTCTTGAAATGTTAGGGGATATCAATTATCTTGCGGTTTTAACTGCTACATTTATAACTATGATCCTTGGTGCCTTATGGTTTTCACCTATCTTATTCGGGAATAAATGGATGAAAATGATGGGTTTTACCGAAGAACAATTAAAAGAAGACGGTTCTGTAAAAGAGATGATTATAAGTGTTCTGACATCATTTGTTGAGGCAGTTGTTCTTGCTTCTCTGGTAATTATGACTGGTGCAGACACAATATTTCAGGGGATTCACCTTGGAGCTATGATCGGAATTGGAATAATTGCCATGGTAAATCTTTCAAATGCCATGTTTAACAGAGTTCCGATTAAATTATGGCTTATCGGGTCAGGATACAGGGTAGTTTATTTTATGATAAATGGCGCAATACTGGCGGTCTGGTAATTACACTAAAAAAATCAGACCCGGAGTTCGTGGTCGTATCTTTTATCTTTAACAGTTTTTAAAGATTTCAAAGTATCTTTTTTGTCCAGTTTGAAAATATTCTTCAAATCTTCAAGTTCTCCTTCTCTCTTATCCTCTTCATTTACAATTTCATAAAATTTGGCAGACAGATCGCTGGATTCTACCCCCATCAAAATTCCAAGTGCACTATTTACTGTCACATTGTTTTCCTTGATACTTTCGAATTCTCCATTAAGGTAATTTAAGGCAGTAATTATCGATTCTATTTTGAACCTCATCATCTGGTATTCATAATCACCGTTCATAATTTTCTCTGGCAATGATCTTAACCACTCTGCATATTTTAAATTTTTTATAGCTATAGTCAGAAGAAGGCTGTTATATCCTGGTACCTTTTCTCCGACCAGAGCGTATAGATCAGCAATAGTTTCCTGATATTGGGCAAGTATTTCAATTTTTTTCTTCTGCCAGTCTGATAAGTTCATTTTAACCTCCTGAAATTGTTTTAATCTAAAGTTACCGGTAATAGTTTGCAATTATGATTCCATGTATTAAAACATCGGATTAAGCTTATTATTTTCTTTTTATCCTAATAACCCCTGTGACAAATGTATAAATGGTGCAATATTTGTCTATAATTTTTAAAGAAGTGAAATAAATCTTATTGACATTTTGAGTTTGCTTTTTGATAATTATTGAAGGAGCTTATATATGAAGAAAACTTTTTTTTTACTTTTATTATCTGCTGCAATTTGTTTTCCCATCTTATCAGCAAAATATGTTGGTGCTAAAAAATGTAAACTTTGCCACAATTCCTCAAATAATGGTAAAGCTTATGATAAGTTATATAAAACAAAACACTCAATGGCTTTTAAAGGACTTGTCGAAGATGGAAAATCAGATGATCCTTATTGTGTTGTTTGTCATACAACAGGATTTAATGAAGGAGGATACAAGATGGGAGCTCCCGATTCCTACAATGACAAATTTAAAGGTGTTCAATGTGAAGAGTGTCACGGACCCGGATCAGATTATATTAAAAAAGAAATAATGAAAAACAGGAAAAAGGCGATTGCAAACGGGTTAAAGATTCCAATTAAAGAACATTGTATAAAATGTCACGACAAAACAAAGTATCCATGGGCAAAAACTTTCAATTATAAAGAGAGATTAAAGAAGATTGATCATCGTTACAGGTAATTTTAATATTTAATAAAAATTATAACTTTATAAATAATGTTTACGTATAAAGAAAAAAGTTGACAACTATGAATAGTTTAGATAAAATACAAATGTAAAGTGTAGGAAATGTTCAAGATCAAAGAAATTAAAATCAAAACAATTCTTAGTCTGAAAATTTCTGCAAATTTTTAAGGAGTTATAATGGCAAGAGGTAAGGTAAAATGGTTTAACGCTTCCAAAGGTTACGGATTTATTGAAATGGAAGACGGAAATGATATTTTCGTTCACCATAAAGAGATCCAGACAGATGGTTTCAGATCACTTGATGAGGGCCAGGAAGTTGAGTTTGAAGTTCGCCAGGGTGATAAAGGCGACTATGCAGCAAGTGTTACAAAGGTAAATTAGTTTATCATAATGTTTTAATCACATTTAATCGTGTTTTCACAGAATTGATAAAATTAAAAAATTAATCAGGAAAAAGTAAAGGTTAGAAATCATTAATTTCAAAAAATTCCAAAAATTTCTTAGTCATTATGTATTTCTACCTCTATTTCCACCAAATTTTTACAGGAGGTAAAAATGGCAAAAGGAAAAGTTAAATGGTTCAATGCTTCAAAGGGTTATGGTTTTATCGAAATGGAAGATGGTAATGACATATTTGTTCATTATGCAGAGATCCAGACCGATGGTTTCAAAACTCTTGATGAAGGCCAGGAAGTCGAATTTGAAGTCCGTCAGGGCGACAAAGGCGATTACGCTGCTAACGTAACAAAAGCATAACTTTAAATACGGCTCCCGGTCTTTATGACCGGGAGTTGTATTAAATCCAATTTGTTTTTGAAACTACTTCTATATAATTTTGTTTACAGTCAGGACATTGCAAACCTTCAATTTCACCTTTGAAGTGTCTTAATCTCTTATTACACCTTGAACATTTGTTTATTGTTCTGAATAATATAACACCGTTGTCAACCGAATTATCCACTTCAGAATCATCAAACATCCATTTCTCTGGAACACTTATCCTTATATAAAGCTGGCTCTCTATATTACCGCATTTCCGGCATCTATAGATCCGTTCTTCTGCAAATGGATTCCTTTCATATTTAGGAGATTTTTGTCTGGTTTTAGTTTTTAATCCGTATTTTTTTAATAATCTCAGTATCTGTTTTTTGTTTTCAATATGATACTTTTTAAGTATATTTTCGAATATGCTGAAATCGTCACCTACCCCTTTTTTCAGAGTTTGGTGAAACATACATCTACCGCACTTTATCTTATAATTGATTCCCATAGATACTTATTAGTATAATTTTTTGTGATTTTCTACATAATTCAGCATTGAAATTTTTGCAATAATATCGGAAAATCCTTAATCAGGAGAAAATAATGCGTTGGAGAGGACGGGAAAGAAGTAATAATGTCGAAGATAGAAGATTGAGTGCAGGTAAAAAGCTGAGCCTGGGCGGAGGCATCGGGGGAATAATAATAGCATTAATATTCATAATACTCGGTGGAAATCCGAAACAGGTCCTTCAATTACTGGATCCGGGGACTGAAACAGTCCAGACTCAATCTGGTCAGAATGTTACCGAGGATGATGATCTCACAAAGTTCATATCAGTGGTCCTGAAAGATACAGAAGATGTCTGGAATAAAATCTTTACTGCATCAGGGAGAAAATACCGGGAGCCTAAACTTGTCCTTTTCAGGCAGTCAGTAAGGTCAGCCTGCGGTTTTTCCGGAGCTGCAACAGGCCCTTTTTATTGCCCTGCAGATGAAAAGGTATATATAGATCTGGATTTCCTTGAAGAAATGCTTCAGAGATTCCGTTCCTCCGGAGATTTTGCGATGGCCTATATTCTTGCCCATGAGGTTGGACACCACGTTCAAAAACTTCTCGGGATCATGGATAAAGTTGATTCCCAACGCGGACTTGTTAGTCAGAGAAAGATGAATGAACTGACTGTAAGGCTGGAATTACAAGCTGACTTTTTTGCCGGAATCTGGGTTTACCATGCCCAGAAAATGAAAAATATTCTGGAAGAAGGCGATGTTAAAGAGGCCCTTCGCGCAGTTAATGCAGTCGGAGATGACAGAATACAGATGCAGCAGCAGGGATATGTCGTCCCGGATTCCTTTACTCATGGTACATCAGCACAAAGGTTAAAATGGTTCAGAACAGGTATGAAAACAGGAGATCCGAGTCAGGGAGACACTTTTAATACAAATAATCTTTAAACTATTATAAGGAGGTGTCATGTATTGTAAAAGCTGCGGATTTGAGATAGAAAACGATTCAAAGTATTGTAGAAGATGCGGCAGCGAGGTCTCAGGGGATATTTCTCCAAGTCAGGGATTTGTTTCAGATCACTCTAAGAAAAAGATCTCTCTGATTATAGCTGTCGCCGTTGCACTTGCAATCGCAGCGGTTTCATTCATCCTGTTTTTCACAATGGAAGACTCACCTAATAGTAAAGGTAAATCTTCAACAATCTATGAGAACCTTACTTAGATTATTAATAAAATATCGATCCATCTGAGGAAATGGCAGGAAAATCCAAAACTAATTAAGTAAAACCTTTAAACCTCCTTTACTTCAATATCGATATTTCTTTTGATCCCAACCCCCGCTTCTCCCTGGGGCACCCCGGATAAATCTCCCCTATTCTTTCCATTTATCATTGTCGGAAAGATGGAAAATATTATTTTTTTTTTGGAACCTTGTACTATGTTCCTCCGTATACTATATATTACAAAGTATTGTGAGGTGAAAATGGAAAATAAAATCAAGCAGTTACGAAAAGGGGTTTTTGAACTTGTCATCCTTCAAGTATTAAAAAAGGACAGGTATTACGGATATTCCCTTATCAAAGCAATAACAGATAATTGTAATTTTGATATTAATGAAGGGACCATCTATCCGATCCTGTCCAGGCTGGCAAAGGAGGAAGTGATCGAATCTCAATGGGTGGAATCTTCAAAAGGACCTCCAAGAAAGTATTATATGATTACAAATCACGGGAAGGAGATCCTTAAGGGATTGGAAAAAGAGTTCAAGGATCTTTCCGATCTTGTATCAAAAACAAAAGTAATGAAGAAAAAGAGCAGCAAAAAGCCGCTCTCGGACAAAAAGAAAATATATCCGACCAGGGAGGTAAAAAATGGGTAATAAATATCCTGAAAATGTAGAAAAAATAGTTGAAGATTATTTATCAAGAGTTAGATCAAATATGAAGGGGGTACCTGATATTGATAAAGATGATTTCATAAAGGAGATTGATTCTCATATATATGAATCCTATTCTGATGAAAAAAATGGTGATGAAGTCGGGAAAATATTAAAAGTGCTGAAGAAATTCGGAGAACCTGCTGATGTTTTCACAAAAAGTGCTCCGAAAACAATGTATAAGATAGGGAAAGAGAAGAATATCCCCCTCTACATCCTGATCGGAGCCCTTATCGCCATATTCGGGCTTCCACTCGGTTTCGGAGGCCTGGGAGTCATTCTGGGGATACTTGGAGTACTTCTCGGTATTGTTGCTTCATATTATGCCGTTGCAATCGGATTCACCTTCGGGGGTCTTGCGGGGATATTTGCAAGTATAATTCACATAATTGATCCGGACTTTTTTGTATCTCTCACTGGGGATGCGGATATAATCAGGGTCGGATTTCTCCATATATCCAACCCGACTCTTGAAGGTATATTGGGGATTTTTGTATCCTTTATCCTTACGGCACTTGGAATATTCCTTCTGTTCATGAGCAAGTATATTTTCAGAGGACTGAAAACCATCTGGGAATTATCATCAAAGAAACTTAAAGAGATCTTAAAACGTAATAAAAAAAGTGGTTAGCAGCAGAAATTTTAGATAAATGAAGGGCGGGACCTCCCGCCCTGATTTTAATAATATCCGATTATTTGTCTTTATAAATAATGGATAGGATGGTTACCGTTCCGCAGGCAAGCAGACTGGCCGCCATTCCGGAAAGCAGATACATATCATTCTGGAAATATCCATGAAGGATACCTGTCACCTGAAGAATAGAGAATCCTGCAAATGTCAGTGTTGACACACCTTTTGCGCTTTTACTTTTTAAGATCTTTACGGCCTGGATAACAAACAGGCCGGCATTTGCCATAAGTCCCATTCCAAATATAACTGCTATTATATTTTTCATTTTTTACCTTTGAACTTTATTATTTATCTTCGGATAAAATCTTTACATAGAATTTTCTTGATCTCGGGCCGTCAAATTCACAAAAGAATATCCCCTGCCACGTTCCAAGAATAATGCTGCCATTATTTAAAATGAAATATTGAGAAGGGGATATCAGAGAGGACATTATATGAGAGTGGGAATTCCCCTCCAAATGTCTGAACCAGGATTCTCTTGGAACGAGTTTTGTAAAAAATTTTGTCATATCATGCTTAACCGACGGGTCTGCATTCTCATTAATAGTTATTGCGGCTGTGGTGTGAGGAGTATATACCAGCACGATCCCGTCCCGGACTTTGGAATCATCAACAAACTGAATTACATCGGACGATATATCTTTAAACTCCATAGATGTAGAAGTTTTTATTTCAAAAACTTTTAAAATAGAATTATCCGACATCCTTCTCTCCGAAGACTTCCGCCTGAAAAATTTCTATATAAACCCCTTTCCTCCATTCATTATCCGGAAGTCCGGCCTTCATACATCCGTAGGAAATATATTGCTCAAGGTCCCATCCCTGTTCAACCGGGACCTGGGGAAGCAGAAGCCCTTTGTGTCCGTGCTTTGAAATAATTATACCGTCCCTTCCAATCTTTACTTCCTGATAGTTCTCAACTTTTACGGGAACGGTAAGAACGGATATCTCAATATCAATCACATCCAGTTCGGAGTTGTCAAGAGATGGAAATCTCGGATCTTCAAATGCGGCTGATACTGCATTATCAATTATTGTATTGAAAAGGGGGGAAACGGGAAGAGGATAACCTATACACCCACGCAGGTCTCCCTCTTTGTGCAGAGTTACAAAGGCTCCCCTATTCATTTTAAATTTTTCGGGGATCTCATCAATTCCCATCTTTCTTCCAAATTCAAGAAAATGTGATATTGAGCTTCGGGCAAGGGCCAGCAGAAATTTTCTTTCTTCAGTATTAAATTCAATTTTCATTTCACTCAACTCAGGGATCCTTCCTGTATCAGATCCTTTTCATCTTTCTCGGAGTTATAATAATAGATCCTGTATTTCTCCTGCCGGATCTTCAAAATCATTTTCTCCATAAAAAATTCGGGAATCAGATCGGTATCATTTTTTGTGAAAACACCTCCGAAATCAAATCCCCACAGCTTATAAATGTTTAGCAGATCTCTCTTAATAGAATCTTTACAAATATTTCCACTAATGAGATCGGTTATCAGAATATATTTTCCGATCCTTTCTGTTCTCAAAAAACCAGACCCTGTCTCATCGGACAGGGCCAGGAATTTTAATTTTGCCAATAAATCATTTGTAAATATTACTTTCATCAAATTTTTTATTCAGAGCTGGCTGTCACCCGCTCAAGTTTTTTCATGATCAGGAACATGAATGCTGCAGACATTAATGATGTTACAACCAGCAATGTATAGGTCTGCCACAACTCAAGTGCGGCATACGGTTTTGCAACCTGACCCGACAGCATGTTACCGATAGCAGTAGCAGCAAGCCACCCACCCTGCATCATCCCTCTGAATTTGGGAGGAGAAACCTTAGCAACAAATGCAAGCCCCATGGGGCTGATGAACAATTCAGAAACCGTAAGGGTAAAATACATCCCGATAAGCCAGTAAGGTGCTACAAGGAAAGGAGATGTACCTCCAATTCCAGCAAGAGATTTCGGACTTATCAGTCCAAATGAGGCAAGAATCATAATGATCCATCCGGCGCCGAGAAGCAGCATGCCTATACCGATCTTTTTAGGCGATGAAGGTTCCTTGCCTCTCTTATTAAGCCAGGCAAAGAAACCTACAATGACAGGCGTCAGAAATACCACAAATATAGGGTTGAACGATTGGAACAACTCCGGTGAAATCGGGTTAGTATCTCCGAATGTACCATACCTCCACCACAAGACAACTGCTGAAGCTATCATAACAGCAAGCCCTGTCGCTTTCGTTTTTGGTAATGAAGTTTTCTTGACCAGAAAAACAAGTCCTATTATCAGTCCAATTACTGACAGAAATGCAGGAAGGTCAAAAAATATTTTAGTAAATGGAGATACAGTATCAACTGTATAATCTCTTGCGAACCATGTTAATGTAAGTCCGTTCTGGTGAAACGCCATCCAGAAAAAGATCACTACTGCAAAAACCAATATCAATGCAACGATCCTCTCTTTTGTCTGTTTTGGTGTAAGCTCAATGGGACTTTCACTTGTTTTAATCTTATTTTTTTGAAGATAATCAGCATGTTTATAATATTTTTTGTAAAAAACAAAAATAAGGAGCGAAATGATAATACTACAGGCGGCAAGGGCAAATGCGGCATGATATCCCTGGCTTAGCGAATTAATATATTTTTCTCCAAAATCGGTAATACTGACATAGGCATCGCCCATCTGTTGACGTGCAATCGCTTCCAATTCCTGTATGTTTTCAAGTTTACCTTTGTAGAATTGATGGATCATTCCGGGTACACTTGCAATGTAAGTGAAACCATCCTTCCCCAATAGCCAGTCTCTGAGTGTTGTTGCAGCATAAGGAGCAAAAAATGCGCCTATATTAATTCCCATATAGAATATGTTAAAGGCTGCATCATGAAGCTTTTTATACCCTTTCTCCTCATATAGATTACCAAGAATAACTGCAAGGTTCCCCTTGAAGAATCCGGTCCCCAATGCGATTACGAAGAGTGAAAAATAGATGAAGAACATTGTCTGGCCCGGTATACCCATAAATGCATATCCTATGATCATTAAAACTATACCAACAGTAATTGTCCTTCCATATCCGATCTTATCAGCGAGTATTCCACCGAATAACGGCAGAAAATAAACACCGAAAAGGAAAACAGACCAGATATTTCCGACACTTTCGGGTGAAAGTCCGAATTTAGCCTGGAAAAACAGGGCAAAGATCGGTATCATTGTATAGTATCAGAACCTCTCCCCCATATTTGCAAAAAACAATACGATCAAACCTTTGGGATGATTTTTAAACATTTTTTCTCCTTTTCAATTCTGTGATTCTCTATTTGAAAAACATATTCTATATAAACATTGTTTTTATGTAAAGTCTTTTATTTTTCATCTTGATATTACAAGGGTATTATACTATTATAATAACCTTTTATTTTGTTATATTCGTTATTTTAAGGAGAACTAATATGGACAGACAAATTTCTCTCAATCCCAATAAGATAGTTAAGTTTTTGAATAAGCCGGCAAAAGATTTTACAAAGGCAGATATTATCAGATATATTGAAAAAAATGATATTAAAATGGTTAATTTCCGATATCTTGGAGGAGACGGCCGCCTTAAAACCCTGAATTTTGTTATAAACAGTATTGAACACCTTGATACCATCTTATCGAATGGAGAGAGAGTTGACGGCTCCAGCCTATTCCCGTATATCGATGCCAGTTCAAGTGATCTTTATGTTATCCCAAAATTTAAAACTTCTTTTCTGAATCCTTTTACTGAAATTCCAACCATAGATATACTCTGTGCTTATTTCAAATCAGACGGTTCACCCCTTGAAAGTGCACCTGAAAATATCCTTAAAAAAGCACATCAGCAACTTAAAGAAAAGACCGGCTACACATTTGAAGCACTTGGGGAACTTGAATACTATCTCCTCTCCGAGATTGACTCGATATACCCTATTATTGAGCAGAAGGGATATCATGAATCTCACCCTTTTTCAAAATGGGGATCTATAAGAAGAGAGGCAATGAAGACAATAAGTGAGATTGGAGGTCAAATTAAATACGGACATGCCGAGGTCGGAAACATCATTCACGAAGACCTTGAAATGGTTCAGCATGAGATCGAATTCCTCCCCTGTTCAGTTGAAGATGCTGCAGATCAGCTTGTCCTTGCAAAATGGGCCGTCCGTGAAATTGCTTATAAATACGAAATGGAAGTTAGTTTTGCTCCGAAAATAATTGTAGGGCACGCAGGAAGCGGACTTCACATTCATACCAGGCTTGTGAAGGACAATGAGAATGCAATGGTCGAAGATAATAAATTAAGCCCTGTTGCGAAGAAACTTATTGCAGGTTTTATGCAGCTTTCACCATCACTTACTGCCTTCGGAAACACTGTTCCCACATCATTTCTCCGCCTGGTCCCGCATCAGGAAGCTCCCACCAGTATTTGCTGGGGGGACAGAAACAGATCTGTCCTTGTACGTGTTCCCCTTGGATGGCTTGGTGTTTCTGATATGGTTAAGATCGCTAACCCGAACGAACCTGTAAATAACAAACCTGTTAATAATCAGACTGTTGAGCTCAGAAATCCCGACGGCAGTGCAAATGTACATCTTCTTCTTGCCGGGATGACAGTTGCAGCAATAAAAGGACTTGAGCATCCGGATTCCCTTAAGATAGCGGATAAACTTTATATAACAGATGATGCTTCCACAAGAAAAAATCTGGATCAGCTCCCGGCATCATGCAGTGAAGCAGCAGACTGCCTCGACAGAGACCGGCACTTTTATGAAAAGGATGGAATATTCCCTCCGCAGATAATTGACGGAGTCATAAAAGAATTAAAAAGTTATAAGGATAAAGATCTTAGCGAAAAGTTATTCGGAAATGCTGATGCGCTAAAAGATCTCGTGCAGGAATTCCTCCACTGCGGTTAATTTCAATACCACTTCACAAGTTCTTCAAGGCTTTTTCTCTCAGGCATTTCCCTTTTTTCATAACCTTCAGGGTAGTATCCCAGGGGGGTCATAATCAACGGGATCTCATCTGCAGCAAGATTTAAGGCCTTTCTGACAACTTCCGGGTCAAAAGCAATGATCCAGCATGTAGATACACCCTCTGCTTCCGCAGCCAGGATCATATGATCCATCATTATTGCCGCATCGATCTCCAGTGAATTGTAACCGTCATATGATCTTACCCATGCATCTTCTCTCCTCCCTGTCAGGACAAGCACTGAAGGAGCATTATGGAACCAGCTCCTTGAATAACATTCACGAAGTTTATCAAGATCTTTACCTTTATTCATGACATGAATAGTTATAGGCTGTTTGTTGCTTGCAGTAGGCGCTAGTCTTCCGGCTTCAAGAATTTTCACCACGGTTTCTCTGGTGACATTCCGCCCGGGATCAAACGCCCTGATACTCCTTCTATACCTTATTAAATTATAAAAGTCATTCTTATCCATCATTTCCTCCATTTTTTTGTAAAGATGCTTTAATATTTCTGCCCGCCATCCATCCTGTTGAAAATGCAGCCTGAAGATTATAACCACCCGTATCTCCATTCAGATCAATTATTTCTCCTGCTAAATACAATCCACTTTGAATCCTTGATTCCATGGTGCTCTGATCGATCTCTTCAAGGGCGACACCTCCTGCTGTCACAAGAGCTTTAGAGAAAGGTGCACTCCCTTTTATACCTATTCTCAGATCCTTCAGCAAAACTCTGAGACTTTTCCTCTCATCCTTTGTAAGCTGGGATGGATTTTTCCCCGGATCGATACCAGTGATATCAATAAATAGATCTGCAGCCTTCATTGGAAGGAGGCGTTTTATAACATCTGAACAGGACCTGTTAGATATGTCACTTATTTCTCTGAGTATCCTGTTATTCAATTTATCATGATCCAGAGAAGGTTTGAAATCAATCCCGATTGAGATTTTTTCCCCGGATTTTATTCTTCGAACTATATTTTCACTCATTTTGAGAACCACAGGGCCGGCAATCTCATTATCCCGGAACTCCATTTCCCCGAATTTCTCATCAACCTTTTTCTCACCGCTGAAAACCGAAACAATGCAGTTCTTAATGCTTAGCCCATTTAAAGCTTCCGGGATCCTTCCCACCCCCTTCAGTGGTACAAGAGCGGGAATTACCTGCACAATAGAATGACCTGAATCTTCCGCAAGTTGATACCCCGAT
This sequence comes from uncultured bacterium, assembly GCA_942492175.1. Classification (GTDB taxonomy): domain Bacteria; phylum Acidobacteriota; class Aminicenantia; order UBA2199; family UBA2199; genus UBA647. The sequence goes on along the minus strand of CALODR010000004.1, from coordinate 949,437 downwards.
CCGTCAGATCCTGTAGCAGGATAGGACCTTCCTCCAGCAGCAAGTAGAACCTTTTCCGCTTTGATAAAAAAATTTTTTCTCTTTTTTTTATCTGAACTCTTAGGTTGAAGCTCAAGTTTGAATTTTCCGTCCTTATTTTTGTTTATCGATACAACTTTATTCCCGATCATTATTTCAATATCCAATTCTTCGATTTTCTTCAGAAGAGCATTTACAACCGATTCAGCTTTTCCACTCTTCGGATAGTATCGCCCCCCCCTTTCAAGCTCGAAATCCACATCAAGTTCATTAAAATACTCAAGTAATTCTTCACTGAAAAACTCTCCGAATGCTCTCCTTAAAAATCTGCCTTTCTTACCGAAACCATCCATAAAGGTATCCCTGCTTCTGTTATTGGTTATATTGCAGCTACCACTTCCCGTTATCCTCAGCTTCAGGGCAGGCCTCTTCATCTGTTCAATTATAAGTGATCTTTTTCCTTCAGTATGACTTTCAATTGCTCCTATCAATCCTGCAGGACCGGCACCTATAATAACAATATCATAGTTGGTAAGTTCAGTCAGATAAGGATATTGCTTTGTTTTATTCATATTAAAAATAATATCACAAAAGAGATATTTAGTTTATTTCCAAAGTGGAAATAAAGCCTGTGTAATTTGACATCAACTGGCAATTTGATTAAAATTCAAATATGAATAAAATATCCTTGTCGGGAGTTTACGGTGGTGGCAAAACCTCACTTCTGGCAGAAGTTAAAAAGATTCTCTCTTTAAAATATAAAATTACAACCATAAATGACATTAACACAAAAAATCCATTTGATGATGACATAAAGTCAAGTTTTATCAGCCACTTTTTTTCCATGGCCACTCAGATCAACGAAGAAAATATTGAAATGCAGAAAAACTTTGATCTGCTATTCAGTGATCGGTCTATCCTTGACCACTGGGTGTTATGGAAATCATCCCTTCGGAATGTGGAAATGAATGAAAAACTGGAAGAGAAGAACGAACTCCTTAAAAATCTTTATAAGTTCTGGATCGAAAGTTATGATCTGATATTTTTAATCAGAATTGATCTGAAGGAATTTGAAAAAAGAGAGCAGAACATTGAGTTCAGATCAAGAAATATAGACTATATCAAACAGACAGAAGATCTATTCATGGAAACCATTAATGAAGACAATCTCAAGGTTATTGAGATCTGGAATAATACAACTATTGATGAAAGTGCTCATAAAGTCATTCAGGCTATCTCAGCTCATGACCTTATATAATACTATACTATTTGACCAAATGAATAACCGCACTTCAGATCCTTTGAAAAACTATTGCTTTAAGGTGTGAGAATGGACATAAAGCTTGCCGGGTTCAATATTGAAACAGATCACATGGATAAACTTCATGAGGTTGACAAAAATCTCCTGACCCCGGAAATTTTCAGTTCTGCTTATGCAAGAATAAGCAGAAGTAAGAAAAGTGTCACAGAACTCAGGTCAGATGCCCGCAATGATGTGGGAAAGGCCCGAAAATCCAATCAGAAGATTATATTCGGAATGGGTCACCACTCAGTTGCAGAGCATGCGGTTTTTAATTTTGACCTGATCGATATTTCACGGCTTGCTTTAGAGAGTATCGAAAGATTCAGACTTGTTTCCTATACCGAGAAATCACAGAGATACGTAACTCTTAAGGGAGATTACCTGATCCCTGAAGATTTTACCGACCGTGAATTAAAAAATGATTATATAGAAATTGTAGAACTTCAAAACAGAACTTATGAATCTCTATTTACAAAATTGAAGGAATTTATCTACTCTGAGCATCGGGAACTTGCATCAGAAAGATCAAATAAAAGCTTGCTGGATGGATGGGCAAAAGAGGATGCCAGATATATTTTGTCTCTTGCGACCCTCGGTCAGGTCGGGATGACGATAAATGCCAGGAACCTGGAACATCTTTTCCGCCATTTCGCATTAAGCCCTCTTAAAGAAGTAAGAGAATCGGGAAAAAAATTATATGAACTTGCTGATAATGTAGCTCCATCAATATTATTATTTCCGGATCCTTCTGAATTTGACGCTCAGCTTTACGATGGAATAAAACTAAAATTTGAAGATCCTGATTCCCCTCTCCTTTCTACAGACCCGGAAATAATTGATCACGATGAAAAAGGAGATGAGAATATACTTGCTTCATTTTTAAGTATCTCAAATTCCGTAAATTTCTCATCTGCTCTTGACCTGGTGTTGAAAATGTCAACCCGGGAAAAAAGAGATATCTATCTTGATATGTTTAAAAATATGGAATTTTTTGATACTCCCCCCAGAAATTTTGAATTTGCGGATATAACTTTTCAGGTTCTTGTAAGTGCCTCTAATTTTGCCCAATTAAAAAGGCACCGTATGGCATCAATTCTTCAGGGTAATTACGATCCGAAACTAGGAAACACGATCCCGGAAAATATAAAAAAGATAAGCATGGAAAAGGAATTCAATAGTATTATAAAAGATACTAATTCAGTCTATTCAAGGCTCAAAAAAGAATATGGTGATTCAGCCGATTATATTCTCACTAATTCTCACCGGAGAAATGTCATTATGAAAATGAACCTCCGTGAAGCTTTCCATTTTATAAGATTAAGAAGTGACAGTCATGCACAATGGGATATTAAAGACCTTTCTGACAAACTTCTATTAAAAATTGAGGAGTTGTTCCCTTTGTCATCAATGCTTTTGTGCGGTAAGGATAGTTTTATAGACAAATTTGAAAATATTTATAATAAAAAGCCAAAATTTAATATTTAAGGAGTTTTTAATGGAAGATAAATCTTTTAATCCGTTTAAAATGGCTCAGCAGCAGTTTGATGAAATAGCTGAGCAGCTAGGTCTTGACCAGGGCACCAGGGATTTCCTTAGGAATCCAAGAAGGGAATACCATTTCACTATACCCGTAAGAATGGATGATGGTACAACTAAAGTATTTCAGGGGTTCAGAGTTCAGCACAACGATGCAAGAGGACCCGGCAAAGGCGGGATCAGATTTCACCCGCAGGAGACCATTAATACAGTTAAAGCACTTGCCACCTGGATGACATGGAAATGTGCAGTTGTTGATATTCCGCTCGGTGGAGGAAAAGGTGGAGTTATTTGTGACCCTCACAACCTCTCAATGAGAGAGCAGGAACAGATATGCAGAGGCTGGGTTAAACAGATAGCAAGAAATATCGGCCCCCTGCAGGATGTCCCTGCACCGGACGTGATGACAAATTCACAGCACATGCTATGGATGATGGATGAATATGAAAATATCACAGGTGGAAAATTTCCCGGAATGATCACAGGGAAACCCGTTGGTATGGGAGGGTCTCTCGGAAGGACAGAAGCGACCGGTTACGGTGTTATCTATACTCTCCGTGAAGCTTTGAAATCTAAAAATGTTGACATTAAAAATACAACTGCATCATTCCAGGGATTCGGTAATGTTGCGCAATATGCGATCGAACTTTATCATCAATACGGCGGAAAAACTGTTTGTGTATCAAGCTGGGACCAGGAAGATCAGAAATCTTACTCGTTTTACAGAGAATCGGGTATAGATCTTCAGGAACTGCTTGATATCACTGACAAATTCGGCGGAATAAATAAAGAGAAAGCAAAAAACCTCGGATATGAGATCCTTTCAGGTGATGAATGGATAAACCGTGAAGTCGATATTTTAATCCCGGCTGCTCTTGAAAACCAGATAAATAAAGATACAGTTAAGAACATTTCTGAAAAAGTAAAATTTATTTCTGAAGGTGCAAACGGTCCGACCACCCCTGAAGCCGATAAGGTCCTTATTGAAAAAGGTATCTTTGTGATCCCCGATTTCCTTGCAAATGCGGGCGGTGTCACCTGCAGTTATTTTGAACAGATCCAGGGGAATATGAATTTTTTCTGGACAAAGGAAGAGGTAATTGAGAAGCTTGATAATATCATGACCAGGGCTTTCTATGGAGTTTATGAACTTTCAGAAAAAAAAGGAATTTTCATGAGAGATGCAGCTTATATGATCGCTATTTCAAGAGTGGCCGAGGCAAGTAAGCTCAGGGGCTGGGTGTAAAAAAAAACTTAATATATTATCCTTAGAGCATGAAATCTGACAGGCCCGAATGGGCTGTAATAATAGATATGCTTGAAAAGCTTGACATTGTCCTGTTTAACAGGATCGTCCGGCGGATGATATATTATCTCTATACCTTAAATGTCCCCGAGATCACAGAGCTGATCGAAGATCTTGAAAAGACCATTGTTAAAGATAAATCTGATCATGTGGACAGTCAGCTCTATTCAAATATGCCCAACCCGAAACTCAACAGGGTATCTTTAAAGAATTTTGCAAATAAAGTATTTCAGATTGCCGGCGACACTATCCTTGATGATGAGATAACCATGCAGGTACAGACTTGGTTATCACAGGAAAGGAGCCGGTTTTTATCAATAGCCTTTGAAAACCAGAATCTTGCACTGGTAGATTCCAGAGATGTGCTTGCCCGGTTCATGAAAATACCGAAAGCGGAACTTGATATGTCACCGGATGATTTTGTTAATATCAGGGTTTTGCTGATCAAAAGATTCCTCTCCTCAAATCTGAACTATATTAACATTGCAAAACACTATATTCTTGTAAAAGATTTTTTCAGGATAGTTCAGAGGACAATAGGACCTTCCAAAGGGAGCGGTAAATTGGGAGGAAAGAGCGGAGGTTTGATACTGGGCCATGAGATTCTCAGAAGTGCGATAAAGAATGATCCCGATCTTAAAGATGTTGATGTCCCCAAAAGCTGGTACATGACCTCAGATACTATAATTAACTTCATCCACTATAATGCACTGGAGGAAACAACCAGCCTTAAATATCTGGAAACTGCAGAGATACGGGCAGGATACCCCTATCTTCAGCAATTGTTCAAGAACTCATTTTTCCCACAGGAAATAACGGTACAATTAAAAAATCTTCTCCGGGAGATCGGAGAAAAACCTATTATTGTCAGATCCTCCAGTTTGCTTGAGGACAGTTTTGATGCTGCATTCTCAGGAAAATATAAAAGCCTTTTTCTGGCTAATACCGGAACAGAAGAAGAAAAACTGAACTCCCTTCTTGATGCTGTTTCAGAGATATATGCAAGTATATTCGGCCCCGACCCGATCGAGTACCGTAAAGAGAGGGGGCTGATAGATTTTCAGGAAGAGATGGGTATTCTTATTCAGGAAGTAGTCGGGAACCGGGTGGATGATTATTTTTTCCCGACCTACGCCGGAGTTGCGTTTTCCAATAATGAGTTCAGGTGGTCACCGAGAATAGAGAGGGAAGATGGAATGATCAGGATGGTCATGGGGCTCGGCACGAGAGCGGTTGACCGCGTTGGAGATGATTATCCCTTTCTTGCATCACCGGGCAAACCGGGGCTCAGGCTGAACATTTCATATGAGGATATATTGAGATATTCTCAGAAAAAAGCCGATGTCCTCAATCTAAGGACAAACGAATTTGAAACACTTGAGATAGCACCTCTTATAAAAAATTTCGGTGACCAGATAACTAAAATTGAGGATGTTGTATCGGTTGACAGAGAAAAAAACCTTTCTGTACCTATGGGAATAATGTTCGACCCGACAAAAAGCGATTCTCTTGTCACATTTCAAAAACTGACAGATACGCCCCGTTTCCTGAACAAGATCGACAAGATCCTTAAGATCCTCAAAAATGCTTTTAAATCACCTGTTGATGTCGAGTTTGCCTGTGATGGTAAGAAATTGTACATACTTCAATGCAGGCCTCAGGTAAGATCTGTTCAGGAGATAAATGCTGTAATCCCGGATAATATCAAAGATGATGATATTATAATTAAAGCCGACAGATTTGTTACCAACGGATCGGTCAGAGGTATCGAATATATTGTATTTGTGATCCCGGAAGAATATAACAATCTTTCATCTGAAGATGAGATGAAAAGAACAGCAAATATTGTGTCGGAACTGAATAAAAAATTACCTGCCAGGAAGTTTATCCTTGCAGGGCCCGGTAGATGGGGAAGCCGCGGAGATATCAAGCTCGGTGTGCAGGTTACCTATAGCGACATATTTAATACTGCCATGATAATGGAACTTGCATATAATAAGGATGGATATACTCCCGAACTCTCCTTCGGAACCCATTTTTTCCAGGACATGGTAGAATCGGACATTAAATATCTGCCGCTTTATCCCGACAAGGAGGGATCTCTTTTTAAGGATGATCTGTTCAAAAAGCTCCCCAACCATCTGAAAGATTTCTATACTGAAGACCGGTCAATGGACAAGGTGGTCAGGTTAGTAAAGGCAACAGATATAAAGAAAGGATCCTCGATCTCGATCATCATGAACGGGGACCAGAACAAAGCCCTCGGATTCCTCGAATAACCCCAAGTTGAACAATTAAAAGTAGTATACATACTAACAGCTTATCCGAACCTGCCTAATCTTTTTTGGCAGTCCAGGTTCCGGAGATTTTATAATCTGGAAAACTGGTGCTGTAAAAAACAAATGTCCCATTCATGTTGGTTTCATCTGTAATGACCCCGGAACCACTTACAACAATCGTGTAGGAATCATCCTGGAATTGGCCGGAAAAGGTTACATCTGATCCATCGATCTGATATGTACCGACTTCCCCGTAGATCAAATGACTTCCGGTTCCAGAATTCTCTGATCCGGACAGAACAATTGTATCCTGATAATTCTGACCTAAGATTGTGACGGTAATATTCCATGTTCCTGTTAAGTTATAATTCTTGTCTTTTTTGCACCCGGGAATGATGACAATCAGAGATAGAGCAATAATAAGCAGATAAGATTTAAATTTTCCCATTAATTCTCTCCAATCAATAAATAATAATATGAAAATTGATTATAAAAAATCAGAAAACAAAAAGCGAATTTTGTTTCACAAATGACACGTTATCCGAACCTAAAGAGCAGTGATCTCCTCATAATATCCATATTGTGTAAAGTCTATGTAACGTCTTGCAGATTTAATTTCATTAGAACTAAAATTTGATTCTAATTCAGAAGAAGCGATCTTTTTAGACACTTTATAGAGCTTCTTTTTAGAGAAAGTTAAATAATATGCTTCTCCGCTCTTTAAAACCACTCTTGCTGCAGGAAATAGTGCTGAAACCCACCGTGTGGGAGAAAAGATAAATTCCACTTTTTTCACATCTGAATTTGCTAATTTTTTCCCGAGTTTTTGTGCTAAACAATTTATAATTTCAAAATTATTCCAAAGGCTTTTAAAGGATCCATTTATATCCTGGCTACTTCTAAGAAAATGGCCTCTTCCATCCATGATATAGATCATATAAACTTTTCCTGCTTTATCACCAATCTCTACCAAATAGTTATAGTCATAAGGAATTGATTTTGAATAATTATAGATTTTCGTTATTTTTGTAATAAAAACTTTTGGGTTATCCTGCATGTACCATTGGGCGACCTGTCCGAAATGATCATGCTCCATGATTTGGGAGGAGTGTGATTTTTTAATATTTACATTTCTGCCGAAATCATACCTTAAATTTGCATCAATGTCTTTTACTGTTTTTGGATCAAAGGAGGGCCGAAATATAAATCCATCATTTTTCTTCATCCCTGTTTTCGTAAAATCTATAGAACATTGTTCAAGACTTGAAGTAAAAAATGTAACCCAGAATAATAGAATAAAAGAACTGAATTTAATCAACACACTTCCCCCATAAATTCCCTCTTCGTAATAAAATCTGATTATAAAGGATTGGGGATTTTATTTCACCTGGTGCACTTTATATAAAACAAAGAGTTTTATTCTGCTTTGTATATAATTAGTGTATATAGATCCTCGAATACAGCCTTTAAAAAATCATATTTGTTCTGCATCAGTAACTGTAAATATTCTTTTTCAATACTGACTCTTTTTAAATTCTTATAAACTGAATTTGGGTCTATTCCGGGTGGGAGTATAATCATACTTTCAATGGATTCATGAATACCCTCTCTTATTAATCCTTGAACTGAAATCTCTAAATAATACTTCCCAAACTTAATCCTATTGTTATCGGAAATATCTTGTTTGCTTTCGGGGTATACTTTTACATCTTCTACCAACTTGGATTCAAGTAATCTTTCCTTTGATTTCGTGAAGTGAAATATTAGAATTATATCTTCTATATTATCTAGGGGACTAAATTTAAGAAGAATGTTTGTTGTTGAAGATTTTTTACCTTTCCATAATTTCCTTAAACTATTTCTTGCAGGAGAAAAAACCATTGTAAACGATTTGCTTCTCAAACTAATTCCTTCAAAAAGTCTATCTGGTTTTATAATAGTTTTTTTATCTGGACTTATCCAAATACTGTTGTCTTTATGCAGGGACAAATGAAAATTTTTAAAATTACTACTTCCAAAATAGATGTCGTCATTGTTGGAAGAAAGAGAAATGTTAAACAAAGAGTAAATATCTTTTGAATCTTGAAACTGATAAAGTATTTCGCTTTTAAATTTTGACATAACTTTATTTAAAAAGAATTATTTTATTTTTTTAAATAATAGTAGAGAGTGCTTTTTGAAACCTCTAATATCTTCGCCAATGATGTTATAGAAACTCCCTTATCTAGATACTTTTGAATTTCATCCTTTCTTTCATCCAGTTTTGAAGTGTAGGTCCCTGCAGGTCTACCTAATTGTTTCCCGGAGGCTTTGGCTGCAGCAAGGCCCTCTTTGGTTCGGATGGATATCAGATCCCGCTCGATCTGGTCCCTCACTTCCGTCTCTCCCAGAGGGAGAGAGACACAGCTCCCAATTTCAAATCTTCTTTTACCATCTCCCCTCGCCCCATGGGAGAGGGGTTGGGGGTGAGGGTTATAGAACTGCATTTCTAATCTCATATAGCACCTTTTCAATATTATTATAAATCTCATCATTTGAAAACCGTAGGATTCTGTATCCTAATTCTTCTAAATAAAGATCTCTCGAAATATCTTTTTCTCTCTGATCTGAATTTGAGTGAATCTTACCATCAATTTCAATAATCAAATTTTCCGAGTGACAAAAAAAATCTGTTATGAATTGCCCGATCTGATGCTGTCTTCTGAATTTCAATCCAAGGAACTCTCTGTTTCTAACAATTTCCCAGAATATATCCTCTGCTTCTGTTTGATTCTTTCTTAATTCTCTTACCTGTGCTAACAAAGAAGTTAGATATCTTCCGCCTTTATAATTTATTTTCTCTTCCAATTTACTCTTCTAAGGTTTCCATTATACCCTCACTTCCGTCTCTCCCAGAGGGAGAGAAACACAGATCCCATTACAAGATCTTCTATTACATTCTCCCCTCGCCCTATGGGAGAGGGGTAAGGGGTGAGGGCTGAACTGGCAAGCTCAAACACTCAACTACTTATTATATTGAATAAGAATATTTGTTTGTCAAAATATCAATTAATAAATATATCCCCTCTCCCCCTGGGAGAGGGGCTGGGGTGAGGGTTAGATATCACTTTTCCAATTAAATGCCTTATTGGATTTATTTCGACCCGATATGTTCTTTTAATTCAAGTGTTTAATTTGGAATATATGTTCGGTTTAAACGAACGTTAATATTGGAAAATCTAAATCTCCATCCCCTTATCCGGGTCCTTATCGAAAACCTTTGATACTATTTCCTCTATTGCGTAATAAGATCTTTGTGGGATCATTTTATCGGGGTAGTATTCTTTGACTAATTTAAATACTTCTTCTGAAGACCTTATATCAAGTTCTTTCAAGAGTATTTCTTTATATTTTCCTTTGTAAATTTCATTTAAACCCTCACTATTGCATTTTCAGACACAAATATATTCCGTCTCCGGAAGCCCAAAGGACTTTCAACGATCAGAAATGCTTTAATGCTCTCAAGGCCACCACCAAAAAAAGGAGTCTTCAGAAAATATTTCGGATCATGTACCCATTCCGGGATCCTGATCCCATCACGCTTACAGAGTTCTTCAACCACTCCGGCCAGATATGCAGAATTTATTTCATCCTCTGTTATGAACTTTTCTGTATATGGAAATTTTTCAGTTATTTTAAGCTTTTCCTGGAGACCGGCACGGTTAAAGCGATCGATCAGGTCCGCACAATAATAATGAAATTCTCCAACCTTAAAATAAGCCATTTCCCCTTTCCTGAATATAATTATAAATCACATTCAATATGTTATCAAATTCATATATTTTTTATTTTGATGCGGTTTAAACTAAGTTTAATAATGGAAAATAATACTTTATGACAACAATTCTTATTAAAATGTGTGATTTTTGAACATTATGATAAGAATTATGATTAACACTACACCATCTATTTTGAATAATCAGATATAAGATCCGCTAATAGAAAGAAATTCAATAAGACTTTATGACATCTATTTTGAAATGTTCCAGTTTTAGTGGAATTAAGTAGAAATCGGTTTTGAAAATTTTTCAAAGATTTTGATTTTTATGAAAATTTTGATAAACATATTTTACTGATCGTTTCAGATTGGAAATCCCAAAAGTATTGTTTTAAAAATTCTCTATAATATCTTTGAACCTTACAGGTATCTCAAATATCTGTTTGAGAAAATTTTTTATGCCGAAACCTCAGAAGATATCTTTAATCTACTTCCCATAAATGTTTCTAAAGAAAACTTGAACAAATAATTTACTCTCTGTATTATTAAGACAAAGCGATTATTCGCTTACGAAGGAAAAGATAGTTATAAAATATAAAATAACAGTTTCGGAAGGAACAATTTGATCGAAATTCAGTTTTATTATTAAGGAATCAAAAATGAAAAAAGTATGGATTGTTTTGTCAGCAATCATTATCCTACTAATCCTCACGCAGGTTCTAAAAAGTATCGACAGTACCGAACCGGCAGGAAATGGACAGGTTATTGATCCGGTGGAGTATGTTTTTGACAAAAGGGGGGACGTTAACCTGAAGGCCTATGTGTTCTCCCCTACAGCAAAAAAAAATGAGGTACTTCATCCTGCTATTGTTATTTTTCACGGCGGCGGATGGACCATTGGAGAGCCCTCATGGGCATTCGGTCTCTGTAAAAAGTTTGCCGGAAGGGGGATGGTGGCGGTGGCGTCCCAATACCGGCTTTCGGACAAAAATAAAATTACTCCCGCAGAGGCGGTGGAGGATGCCCGGGATGTGATCCTCTGGATGAGAAAAAATTCTGAAAAACTGAAAATAGACCGCAATAAAATTGCAGCTTACGGATGGTCGGCAGGGGCCCACCTGGCTGCCTGTGCTGCGGTGTTTCCGAAATCAGATTTTATCGAAAAGATTGACAGTATTCCCGATGCCCTGGTCCTGGTTTCCCCGGCCCTCTCTCTGGTTGAGAGTGACTATTTTATTGATCTGATGAAGATCAGGTCCGGAGCGGGCGATCTGTCTCCGGCGGAACATGTCAAAGAGGGAATGCCCCCGTCAATCATTGTAGTGGGGAGAACCGATACGGTGACACCTGTGAGGGAATCGGAATTGTTTCACAAAAATATGTTGAAGAATGGAAATCAATCCCTTTTATTCATTTATGAAGGTGTGGGGCATTTGTTCACCCCTTCCAATATTCCGGATGACGGATGGCCGAAACCGGATAAAAAGATCCGTGCTCTGGCATATGAACAGATCGATCTGTTCCTGAGTCAACTCAACTTTCTGAACTGACCGGAAGTTTTTTATTTAATCTGAAAATTGCAGATCTGATTAAATCTATTTAATAACTTTGTGTTTTTTTCCTACTTTTATAAAAGCCTTTATCGCTTTATCCAAATGTTCCATCTCATGCGCTGCAGAGATCTGAACCCTTATCCTTGCTTTTCCCTTTGGAACAACGGGGAAAAAGAATCCGACAACATAGATCCCTTCAGAATACAGATCTTTTGCCATATCTTGTGCAAGTCGGGCATCATCTTCAAATTCTCCAAGCATGATCGGTACTATCGGATGTATACCCTCGATTATTTTAAATCCGGCCTCTGTCATGTTTTTCCTGAAATACCGGGTATTATTCATCAGTTTTTCTCTCAGGTCATCTTTACTGTCAATAAGTTCAAAAGCTTTTAATGCCGCTGAAACGATCGGGGGCGCCAGAGTGTTCGAAAAAAGGTAAGGCCTTGATTTCTGTCTAAGCATCTGAATGATCTCTTTCCTTCCTGTCGTGAAACCGCCCGAAGCTCCTCCCATCGCCTTACCAAGCGTTGAGGTGATAATATCAACTTCGCCCAGGACACCACAATATCCAACCGCTCCCCTCCCCTTCTTTCCGAGGAATCCTGTCGCATGTGAATCATCGACCATTACAAGTGCATCATATTTCTTTGCAAGTTCCACTATCTCTTTAAGTTTCCCGATATCTCCATCCATTGAGAAAACACCATCGGTTGCAATAAGAATATTTCTTGCAGGTTTCGGTTCCTTCGACAATCCGGGCCCTTCCCAGATATCCATCCCCAACCTGGCTCTCTGGATTATTTTTTCAAGGTACTCCATATCGGAATGGTCATATATGAACCTTTTTGCTTTGCATAGCCTTATACCGTCAATTATACTTGCATGATTTAATGCATCTGTGATAATCGCATCATCAGGACCCAGAATAGACTCGAAAAGGCCCCCATTTGCGTCATAACAGGAGGAATAGAGAATAGTGTCCTCTGTTTCATAAAACCTGGTTATCGTCTCCTCAAGCTTAACATGGATATCCTGAGTCCCGCAGATGAACCTTACCGATGCCATACCGAATCCGTGAGAATCGAGTGATTCCTTGGCTGCATTAATAAGGTCAGGATGGTTAGCAAGCCCCAGGTAGTTGTTGGCACAAAAATTGAGAACTTCTTCAGGTTCCTCCCCTTTCGGAAAGGAAACCTTTATATTGGGCTTCTGGTCGGAAAAAATTATCCTCTCTTCCTTGCATAATCCTCCGGCCTTTATATTCATTAATTCCTGCTGAAAATCAAATCTAATCCTCTGATACATTTTATCCTCCGATTCACGTAATTATATACCATTTCCCCTTTTTGTCAGAATAAAATATATGAAAACATTCAATAAATAGGGAACAAACCGGCAGGTTTGCCTTATGAACTTTCTGCAGAAAAAATATGAGAACTGTTTCTATTTTATTATCGGTCTGTTTAACTGCATGACTTTCATTTAATTTGAATATAAAGATCTGTGATTTTTAGATATCTTTATTTTTAACTGATCTATCTTTTTAATAATGCTCACTCTCTTCCCCATGAGCTCTCCGCTTTTAATGTATGATTTAAGTGCTTCTTCAAAATATCCGTACATCTCATAAACCTGACCCAAAAAATAGTGGGCAACACCGTTTTTAGGCTGTTTATTAACACGGGATCTGAATATTTTTATTGTTTCTTCTTCAAAAAATACCGGTTCTCTCCTTTTTTTAAGAGCCTCTGAGTAAATATTATATGATGTTACATCATCACCGGCACCCGCCAATGCCACGGCATAACAGATATTTCCTTTCCAGAATTCCGGGATCTTCTCATGAACATATGAGAGATATTTAACTGCATTATGATACATTTTCATATTTAAAAATGCTCTTCCGATAAAATAATATCCATCTATTTTATCAAAGTAACTGATAATTTTTTTTTCATATTGTTCATCACCGGTTAACGCGAACATATATGATAATGAAAATGGAGATCCTGGAGACAATTCCAGCGCTTTTCTGAAATGTCTTTCAGCTTTCCTGGAATCTCCCTTCTCAATGCATATAAGTCCCAGCCAGTAATCAGGCCTGGATGAGTGGTCGAAATCACGCTTAAAACCTCTCCCTGTCCTGATCAGATTTTCAAATATAATTTCAGACTTTTCAAGCTCTCCCGCTTTATAGAATAATATTGCCCTGTTATATTTTTCCGAGTGAGTCACAGGCTCTTTTTGAACTGCCAGTCTATGTAATAAACCATTGCAGCCTTCAGATCCGAATTCTGCTTCAGCAGGCCTTCGATCTTCATCAAGCCATGGTGTCAGAAGAAGTGCTTCCCCGGCAAGCTCAGCTGACCTGGTAAAATTCATTCGATCTCTCTCTTTTCTCGCTTCTATCCATAATTCCGATGACTCCGAATATGTTCTCCATAAATATTCTTCTTCTATCATATAATCGTTTTGAATAAGGAGAGCAGGAATCGCCAGTACGGGGATAATGGCCATAAGAATGATCAGATGGATTTTTCCGATCAATTTATCAATTGCAATACAGGCAAAAAATATAAAAATGATCATAACAGAAACCCTCTGCCTTGATGATACATATCCTGCAATCAGAACTGCTCCCTGAATTGCAAAGACAGCATAAATAGGGAAAAGATCTTTTAATTTCATAAATCCTATAATAATTCCGGTTAAAGCAAGTGCGGACAGTATCCAGAATGGAAAAAGAGGAACAGGGGCTTCTGATAAAATTTTGTCATATTCCCAAGCCTCCTTCACATCATGACGCCTGTAATCATGAAAAAAATAGTGAATCTTGATTAGTATATTTTTTAGAAAATTAACCGGATTATCAGCTATAAAACTGTATGCCTTTTCCGACCAGAACTTATTTACCTCCGGAACGGTCAGATCCCTGTTCAGTATCCTTCTTGAAAACATCCGATAAATCTTATGGTGGACATCAGGTTCATAAACGAACTCATTAACCATTTCATCCACAAGGGGGGGATAAATAGCGCTCTGGCCCCTTGAATTCGGATTGTTACCCTCAAAAATAATATATCCCGGATTCTGATAGTAATAAGAGAAATTCCCGGTACTTCTATAATTCTGAATAATGATCAATAGCAGCGAAGTAACAGGAACAAGTAAAAATATCATTACCCATCTCAACCATTTTATATCCTTTCTTGTCTTCCGGGGATGATAAAAATATAGATAAGCCGGAATAAGGAAGAA
Organism: uncultured bacterium; assembly: GCA_942492175.1. GTDB lineage: Bacteria > Acidobacteriota > Aminicenantia > UBA2199 > UBA2199 > UBA647. Next base: position 934,424 of record CALODR010000004.1, on the reverse strand, counting down.
CAATAGAAAAAAACTGGATCTTGTTAAAAGTGTAAGGCCGAAAAACAGTCCGGAAATGAATATATCTTTAAGAGAATACTTCTTGCCACCTTTTAGAAACCTTACCAGGAAATACAGCATCCCCGATATGAACATTACCTGTAACGGCTCCGGTTCCATCACTTTTTCGTATATAAGAATCCCGGGTGAAAACAAAAAAAGGAGGAATCCTGTCAGTGAAATCGATGTAGAAAAAAATAATCTGAGCAGATAAAAAAGAAATACTGATGATATTGCCATAGACAGGATATTCAGCAGAATCATAAACTGAACCGGGTCTTTGAAAACTTTTTTTGCAATGATATGGATTTGAAGATACAGGGGGCTGAAGTCAGAGATCCTCTCCGGCTCTATAGATCCGGAAATAAACCGTTCAGCCCCATTAATATATTTCTGAAATGGTTTCCCGGAATCGGATGTTGTGTTCAATATTATTATATAGTGTAGAACTACAGTAATGGATAACAGAGCAAATGTAAGAAGAAATTGCTTCCCTTTTTTGTTATTTATCAGAGATTCTTTCACTTTTTGAGATGACTTTTAGGCATGAACAATCCGGTAAACAACATTTTTACCATAACATAAAAAGCTCTTACTCCGTCTTTCCAGTTAATCTTTTTTCCTTCTGAGTATGTTCTTCCATGATAGGATATACCGACCTCATATATTTTGAGACCCTTAATCCTGGAAAGTTTATAGGTAATCTCCGGTTCGATTCCGAAACGGTTCTCCTTTAATCTGACTCTCTTTATAACACTGCTTTTAAATACTTTGTAGCAGGTTTCCATATCAGATAAATTAAGATCACATATCATATTTGAAAAGAGTGTAAGCATCTTGTTTCCCACTGAATGCCAGAAGTACAGAACTCTCTTTGCTTCAGTGGTCATGAACCTCGATCCGTAAACGACATCGGCTTTACCGCTGAGAATAGGACCGAGAAGTTTAGGATACTCATTGGGATCATATTCAAGATCTGCATCCTGTATAAGTATTATATCTCCGGCTGCAGCGTCAATCCCTCTCCTTAAACAGAATCCTTTTCCACTGTTTTTTTCATTTCTCAACACCCTGATCTCACTGAATTTTTCCGAGAGTTCTTTAGCAATACCGTAAGTGTTATCTGAGGAATGATCATCTATTATAATTATTTCCTTTTTCAATTCCAGGGGAACTCCCAGAACAGTTTCAACCAGATCAGCCAGAGTACTCTCTTCATTATATGCAGGAATTATTATGCTGAGCGTTTTCATTGTAATCTCCCCTGAATTGATAACACTAAGAGAGAAAAATATCAATCACTACTTTCGTTTTCTGAGAGATCAGAAAGCGAAAGGAATCCGGAAAAGATACTTCTGAAATCTACACCCCTGGAACATGAATTCTGGCAATAACCGCACATAAGGCAAACAGAGATCAGTTCCTTCATTCTTTTACTGTCAGGAATATTCCCATTCATAAATTCTTTTATAAGATTTATTCTTCCTCTGGGAGAATATGGTTCTGAAAGTTCAATATTGTAAACGGGGCAACTATTATTACAACTGCCGCATAAAGTACACAATTTAATAAGGTCTTTAAGTTTCTCTCTGTCTTCATTCATTTTATCAGAGTTCTTGTTTACTTTTTCAGGGTCTTTCTGATCTGATCAGATATTCGATTTATTACGATATCCCATGAATAGAACTTTTTCACATAATCGTATCCGGCAATACCCATCCTTACCCTTGTTAACTTATTTTTATATATTTTATTGAAATTTTCAATGAATTGTTCAACATTATTAAAGGACAATCCTCCACCTGAAGCTTCCAAGTGCTCCATTAGGACACTGCAGTCAGAATTAACCAGGACCGGAGTTTTTTGTGCAAAAGATTCAAGTGTCGTGATTGAGAGACTCTCAAGCGGTGAAGGCTGAACTGAACACACAGCGCCTTTAAATGCAGAAGCTTTATCTTCTTCAGAAACAAATCCAACGTATTTAATCCCGTCCGACTCCGGTATGTCCATCAATTTTCGCCCCATAAGTACAAGGTCAACCACACTTGTTTTTCTCATATTAATAAATGCATCAAAAAGAAGTTCCAGCCCTTTCCCCTTCTCTATCCTTCCGGCATAAAGGATATAAGGGGATACAATACGGAAATTCCTCCTAAACATATTCTCATCCGGGTCATTTCCGGTTTCGACACCTGTTCTGGCAAGGACCATTTCCCCGGGAGGAGAGAATTTTTTTTTAACCATTTCCATTTCCGATCCGGTAAGAAAGAACAACGCTTCAGGCTTTCTGAAAACCTCAGTCATTATCTCCATGTTTATAGGGGGTTCTTCATGGGCCGTTGGAAAAAGGAAAACAGGTTTATCAATGACCCTCATAATTTTGACTGTGGTGTAATAGAGATAGGTAAAAAATATAAAAACATCAAACTCATCCTGCACTTTTTCTATTGTTTTTATCATTTTTGTCGAGACAGGGCCCTGAAGGTCTATCCATTCGTCCTCGGTCAACTTTTTTTCTTTTTCATTTTGATCAAAAAATTTCACGGAAATATTATTAAATTTCTCTATATCCCTCTTTTGATCAACATTGAATCTTTTTATCATCACTCCTTTTAGAATAGATTCTCCTTCATTGTAATTGTTATCCCAAGTTATATAATCTGTTGCAGTTGTTGTAAAAACCGTAACATCAAATCCGGAGGCATTAAGTCTTTCTGAAACATCTCTGGCAAGAGTCTCAGCTCCCCCGACAACATCCTCTCCGTATCTCTGGACGACCACACCAACTTTAATCACCGAATTCCTCCTTTATAATCTTCAGCAGTTTTCCCGGATCAGATCTCTTCTCAAAGTTCACAGATCTTTCTCCTGATGTCACCTTCATAGAGCTTCTGATACCCTCATCATTAATAACTTTATCAGCAAGAAGGGCAATCTTCTCCATATTTTTAGACCTGAACAATATTCCCGCACCATCAAGTGTTTCTCTGACTGCACCGGCATCATATGCAATAACCGGAATCTTAAAGAACGAACTCTCTATCAATGGAAGGCAGAAACCTTCATGCTCGCTCATGGACAGAAATATGTCAGCACTTCTGTATACTGAAATAAGTTCTCTGAAAGGTATATGACCTGTAAAAAAAACATCCGATATACCCAGTCCAAGTTCCCGCTTAAGGCTTAACAATGATGAAAAATAGTTCGGTACACTATTCAGGTTCCCTGCAATTATCAACCTTACTTCATCTGAAATGAGTTTTTTGTAAACAGAAATAAATTTTATAAGGTCCTCAATTCTTTTATTTGGGGTAACTCTTCCAACAAAGAGAACATTTTTTTTCCCATCGTTGAACATTTCCATATAACTTCGGCTGAACTCACCATCATATTCACGGCGTGATATCATTATCGGGAAGGTTCTGATATTCCGGAATCCCGACTCTTTCAGTTCAGATGCATTAAATTCTGAATCTGCAACAACAAGATCGAACTTTTCCTTAAAAAGAGAGAGTTCGCTTCTCCCTTTTGCAGTAAGGTTTTCAAGCTCATCGGAAAACCTTTTGAAGTATTCAGAAGGAGTGATATTGTGATAAATAAGGATATTTTTCCCTGAGTTATTTAAAAAATATTCATTCAATGGAGAAGAGATCGCATAATGATATATCTTAATCGAATCCCGGTCTTCTTTATATTCACTGAAAGGAGTGCAGAATTCCGAAACCTCATCATCAATGGTGGCGGCAACTATCCTGCTTTTAATTCCAACCCCGGTCAGGTATTTATGAAAACTCAGCACAGAATTTCCGATTGCATCACCATAATGAAAACCTGAAAGAAATTGTTCTATAATCATTTCAATTCATACAGAGCTGATCAGATCAAGGAGTTTTTCCGGATCTGAATCATATCTATATTTGTCGAGCCTTTTCTTCCCTTTTTCTACTACTTTATTTCTAAGATCACTGTTGTTAATCAGGTATTCAAGTGTTCCCGCAACCTTCTCCGGTTCTTTTGTATCAAATAAAATTCCTCCATCTCCAACAGTTTCCCGGATCGCTCCCGCCTCGTAAGCGGCAACGGGGAGGCCCATTTTAAAACTTTCCATAACCGGGAGGCAGAAACCTTCATGTTCACTCATGGAGAGATAAACATCAGATATTCTGTATACTGCCAGGAATTCATCAAATTTTATATGTCCTGTGAACAGAATATCCTCGGCTGTGAGATAAAAACGGGAGGCAAGATCACGGACTGCAGAAAAATATTTAGGGACGGAACTGTTATTTCCCGCAACAATCAGCCTGATAGAGGGGGATAAGTATTTTTTATAAAAGAAAAGCATTTTAACAGCATCCTCGATCTTTTTATTCGGGGCGATACGGCCTACACAAAGAATATTTTTCCTGTCATCATTTATAAGATCGTAATAACCCCTGCTGAATGGTTTGTCATAATCATTCATATCAATGATCAGGGGAAATACTTTTACATTATTGAACTTTAAATCTCTGAGATCAGATGCGTTAAATTCCGATACCCCTATTGAAAGGCTGAAACTATCCTTGAGCAAACCCAGGTGAATTCTCCCTTCATTTGTAAATTTTGTAAGGAATTCGGAATAATCTGCAAAAAAATATGAAGGAGTAATATTATGGTAGATCATCACTTTTTTCCCTCCTGTTTCTCTGAAAAAATCTGTCAGAGGAGAAGGGATCGCAAAATGCAGAATTTTTACAGATTCAATATTAACCTTGTAATCCTTAAAAAGGATAACTTTATCTCTTACACTTTTATCTGAGGTAAGAGAGATCAATCTGCTCTCTATACCTTTTTCTTTAAGGTATTTATGAAATGCAAGTGCAGAATTGCTTGTCGCGTCACCATAATGGAATGCAGGCAGAAATTGTTCAATGATCATAAAGAATTTTTAACAGATGTTTCAACTTTGGTCAAATCTGTATTTATGAATACATATTATTCAATAGTGAAAAGATCGGTCTGAGGGTCAACCGAACCGCCCTCTTTTACCGGGATCTTTTTGATAACGCCTTTTTTCGGGGATTTGATTTCGTTCTCCATTTTCATTGCTTCAAGGACAAGAATACTTTCTCCCTCTTCCACCTCATCATCAACTTTTTTGAAAACCTTTTTGATCTGCCCAGGCAATGGAGATTTTATTGTTATCTCACCTTCAATATCAAAGCCTCCGCCCATTTTCCTTGAAGTCGCATCTTTAATTGTAAAACTCCTGCCTTTAAAGAAAACACAATGTCCTTCTTCAAATTTTTCTACAAAAACATTGTATACTTTGTTGTTGTCATCTTTAATAAGGATATTTCTTCCCCATAATTTATCAATTTTATAAGTCTTCCTTTTCTCTCCCAGCCTGAATTCATAATCTCCATCCATGTCGATAATCTCAAATTCTTTTTTTTCACCATCTATACTCAGGTTGAATTTCATCAGAACCTCCTCAAAGACTTCATCCTGCCGTATTTCTTCCAGTTACTGACAGCACAATCAGCACATTGGACATTCTTTGAAGATGTACCATTCATTTCAAGGCTCCTCAGTCCGGATGCAAGCAGTGCTACAAACTCAAATTCCTCAGGATTCTCTTTTTTTACACTTTCGATACGTTCAATCAGGTTTGTTGTATAATTTCCGGATAAAAACTCTTCATTCTCAAATATCTGAAGGAAATATGGAATTGATGTTTTTATGCCTGCTATCCTGTATTCAAACAAGGCTCTTTTCATCCTGTTAATAGCTTCTTTACGATCACGCCCCCAGGTTACAAGCTTTGATATAAGCGGATCATAAAAGATCGGCACCTCAAATCCCTCGTATACCCCTGAATCATCTCTGACACCAATACCTCCGGCCGGAGAGACATATTCGATTATCTTACCGGGAGAAGGAGAAAAGTCATTAAATGGATCTTCTGCATATATCCTGCACTCTATAGATGATCCCCTCGGCAATATATCTTCCTGTGTGTATCCCAGTTTTTCTCCTGAAGCTATTCTGATCTGTTCTTTTACCAGATCTATACCCGTTACCATTTCCGTTATTGGATGTTCAACCTGAAGCCTTGTATTCATTTCCAGAAAATAAAAATTCTGATCTTTGTCAACAATAAATTCAACGGTGCCGGCGTTCCTGTAATTAACAGCTTCTGCAGCCTTAACGGCAATATCACCCATCTCTTTTCTAACCTTATCATTTATAAAGGGAGAAGGGGTCTCCTCCATTATCTTCTGATACCTGCGCTGGACAGAACACTCTCTCTCACCCAGATAAATTGTATTTCCATAATTATCAGCCAGGACCTGGATCTCTACATGGTGAGGCTCTTCGATATATTTTTCTATATAAACATCTGGATCACCAAAACTTGATATGGCTTCCGACTTTGCCCTCTCATATGCTTTTTCAATTTCATCTATTTTTTCGACTTTCCTCATACCTTTTCCGCCGCCTCCGGCAGAGGCCTTCAGAAGAATCGGGAAACCTATTTGTTCTGCAAGAACTAAAAGCTCTTTTTTATCTTTAACTGGTTCAATTGTCCCGGGAACAACCGGAACTCCCGCTGCCTTCATGATCTCTCTGGACCTGGTTTTAGATCCCATTTTTATAATAGCATCAGGTGCCGGGCCTATAAATATTAATCCTGCTTTCTCTATCTCACGAGCAAAGTCAGCGTTCTCCGCTAAAAATCCATATCCCGGATGAATAGCATCTGCTCCTGAAATTTTTGCTGTCTCAAGAATTTTATCAACTTTAAGATAACTTAAGGTTGAAGGAGACTCACCTATATAATAAGCTTCATCAGCAAGCCTTACATGAAGTGCTAATTTATCAGCATCAGAATAGACAACAACCGGAGAAAGCCCCATCTCTCTGATGGCCCTTATTATTCTTACAGCTATCTCTCCCCTGTTGGCAATTAGAATTTTTTTAATTTTTTTCATAATATCTCCAAGATATTAAAATCCAGGATCCTATAGTGGAATGTTCCCGTGTTTTTTCGGGGGATTTTCATCTCTTTTATCCTTTATCAGCTCAAGTCCGGAAATAAGGCGCGGACGTAATGATTCAGGAATTATAACATCGTCTATATATCCTTTGTTAGCGGCAATATATGGGTTTGCGAACATCTCTCTATACTCTTCTTCTTTTTCAGCTATAACTTTTTGAGGATCCGCTGCTTCATTTATCTCTTTTCTGTGGATTATCTCAACAGCTCCTTTAGGACCCATTACAGCTATTTCAGCTCCGGGAAACGCCAGATTTATATCTGTCCGTATATGTTTTGAACCCATCACACAATAAGCTCCTCCATATGCTTTTCTGGTTATAACCGTGATCTTGGGGACAGTAGCCTCGGCAAATGCATAAAGAAGTTTAGCCCCGTGTCTTATTATTCCGCCGAACTCCTGATTGGTACCGGGGAGAAATCCAGGGACATCTTCAAAAATTAACAGGGGTATATTAAAAGCATCACAAAATCTTACAAACCTTGCCCCTTTCACAGACGCATCTATGTCCAATGCTCCGGCAAGATGCATAGGCTGGTTTGCTACTATCCCTACAGACCTTCCCCCCAGCCGTGCAAACCCTATCACTATGTTTTTCGCAAAATGTTCCGCAATCTCAAAAAAGTTGCCGTCATCAACAACTAACTTAAAAACATCCCTTATATCATACGCAATGTTCGGATTGTCAGGAACAATGGTGTTCAGTTTTTTCTCTATTCTGTCTATCGGATCACTTGTAGGCATAAACGGCGGATCTTCCATATTATTATCAGGGATATACTTATGAAGTTCTTTGATTATTTCAAGATTATCTTCATCATCTTCGGCAGCAAAATGTGCAACACCCGATTTTGAATTATGGGTATCTGCTCCTCCCAATTGTTCTTTTGTAACATCCTCATTTGTAACTGTTTTTATAACGTCCGGCCCTGTTATGAACATATATGAACTTTTTTTTGTCATGATTATAAAATCTGTTATCGCAGGAGAATAGACAGCACCTCCTGCAGATGGTCCCATTATTGAAGATATCTGAGGAATTACACCTGATGAAAGGACATTTCTCAGAAAAATATCAGCATAACCTGCAAGGCTTTCAACCCCTTCCTGAATACGTGCACCGCCCGAATCATTAAGTCCAATAAGAGGTTTTCCGCTTTTCAGAGCCATGTCCATTATTTTTACTATTTTTTTTGCATTAGCACCTGAAAGAGAGCCTCCGTAAACAGTAAAATCCTGAGCAAAAACAAAAACTTTCCTTCCGTTCAGATCCCCATGCCCTGTCACAAAACCATCTCCGTATATTCTGTTCTTATCCATTCCAAACTTCATATTTTCTGAAAGTACAAGCTTATCTATTTCCTGAAATGACCCGTGATCAAGGAGATATTCAACCCTCTCTCTAGCGGTCATTTTTCCGCTGTCATGCTGTTTTTTGATCCTCTCTTTACCACCGCCCGATTCAGCCGAGTTGAGTTTATCCTTTAAATCCAGAATTTTTTTTTCCAATGACATATTAAACTCCTCCGGAATAAAATAGACAATTAGAAAATCATTGTCAAATTCATTAAAGGTTAAACGAATTTGTTAATAATTAATTAAGATTAATAAGAGAATTGATTTTAACAGGTTTTAAAGGGGGCCTTTTGGAGAATAGTGAAAAATTCTTACCCTCAATTCCGGTCAAAGCTGCAAGAATATCATATATGACAGGACCACAGGTCCTTCCCTGACAATTTCCCATCCCAGCTCTTACAGCAGTCTTTAAAGCTCCGGGAGATATAAAACCGCTTTCAACTGCCTCCCGTATATCACCCATTTTTACATCTTCACATCTGCAAATTATCGTTTCATCTGGGATCTCTTTGATCTCTTCATCCCTAATACCGTAAAGAGAGTTGAAATATTTCGCAAAATCGAGATGATGTTCTCTCTCTTTAATAAGTTTGGCTTTTTTCCGGCTTAAATTATCCTCTTTATTAAAGTATTCAAGAATAGATATGGAGGCGGTCTCACCTTCATTTACAGATTTCAGTGCTCCTCCTACTCCGGTTACTTCTCCTGCACAATAAACTTTCTTAACAGATGTTTCCATATTTTCATCTACTTCAGCTATCCATCCTCCCAGTTTTTTGTCATATCTGACATCACACCCTGCAAGAACCGGAAGTTCAACATTCGGTACAAATCCGAAACTGTATGCAAATCCTCCGGTTTTTATTATTTTTTCTTTTCCGGTAATAATTTTCCCGTTTCGATCTGTTTTTCCTACTACTATTTCCTGGAGGGATCCGTTTCCCCTTGCTTCAATTATTCTGCGGTTGAACCTTATGGGGACAAATGATGACCCGATTTTCCCTACATATCTGACACCTTCACTAACTTTGGAAAGGTTATGAAGGAGTACAGGGAGCATTTTGAACTTTCCTGAAATTCCTGTAGACTCAAATACCGAATGGACCTTTGATCCATTTTTCAGAAATTCATATGCAGCCGAGAAGAGAAACAGTCCTGAACCTCCGACAACCACATCCCTTGACGGAAGTACACCGGAACTCTTCATCAATACCTGTGACATTCCGGCAGAAAAAACTCCAGGCATAGTCCATCCTTTAAATGGAAGGTACCGTTCTCTCGCACCTGGTGCAAAAAGTATTACTTCATAGCTCACTGAGTTAACACTTTTTTTATCAAACTCAATAAGAAGTTCATTGTTATCATAGATACCGATAACTGATGAATTATTAATTATTTCTATATCACCGTTCTTAAGATTATCTATGAATCTGATCCCGATCTTCTTAATATAATCGGGTTTATATTTTTTATTTGTACCGAGTTTTTCCGGGATCTTCCTTAAAAGCTGGCCCCCTATATGAAAATTTTCATCTATCATAAGGATTGAAAGACCTTTACCAGCAAGTTGATTTGCTGCTGCTATTCCGGAAAAACCGCTCCCTATAATTACAACATTATATTTTTTATTCTTCAATTTCAATCTCCATATCCGGTTGAATTTCCTGCATGCAGGCCCTGACATTTTTTATCCCGTTAAGAGTAACGAGACACTCATAGCAGACACCCATTCCGCAAAGTCCGCCCCTGCTTTCTTTCAGCACGGGACTTTTCTTTAAGCTTCTATACCCGGATGCGATCAGGGCTGCCAGTAGTGTTTCCCCCATATAGGCAGTGACCTCTTTTCCATTTACTTTGATTGTAACTTTTTCTTTTCTTTTAATTGAATCAATCCTTAGATCTTCCATATATTCCTCATCTAATTTTTTACATCTAAGATGAGTTATTGTCAAGATATAAAGGCAGAGTTGACTTGAAAAGGAATTGGAATTAAAATATGAAATGTTCTCCCGCTTATTTTTGAAATCATTCAAAACTTTTTCCCGGGGTTTTAAGTATAATCACATTGGAGAAATTCAGGAGTAGAAATGAAAAAAGGAATTCTTGTAACGCTACTTATCGTTATGATAGTCGTGATATTGATTGGACTTGCTGCAGGTTATGTATATTATCAATTTAACCGTGAACCAAATATCCCTTCAGACTCTTATCTGAAGATTTACCTGGGGGGGAATATTGTTGACAATGATAACTCCATTGCTCCTAAAAATATAACTGTAAGAGATATCTGGTACCATCTCAAAAGAGCGGAAATGGATGAAAGGATAAAAGGTGTGATCCTCAAATTAGCTTACCTCCAAACCGGCTTTGCAAAAACAGACGACATAGGAAGAATAATAAAAGATTTCAGGAAAAGCGGAAAAAAAGTATATTCCTATATAGAAAGCGGAGGTATTCGTGAACTTCAGCTTGCCTCATATACAGATAAGATCTATATTTACAAACAGGGGGGACTTGCCCTTAACGGCCTTGCTATCCAGGCATTATTCCTGAAAAATGCGCTAACCAAACTCGGTATTGAGGCGGATTTCCTGAATGTGGGGAATTATAAAACAGGGCCGAATATGTTCACCAAGGACGAAATGACTTTCCATCACAGGGAATCATTGACCGCACTTATAGATGATATCTATAACTCTTCAATAAAAATTATTGCAACCAACAGAAAAGTTAAAGAGAAAGTGATAAGGGATCTTATAGAAGAGTTCACAATGGATGGAAAAAAGATAATGGATGCCGGACTTGTTGACGGTCTTAAATATGAGAATGAGATTGTTAACGAGAAGAATGAGAAAGTTATAAGTTTTTCACTTTACAAAGAGACAACATCTCCTCTCCCTTTTAAAGGTAAAGATAAGATTGCTGTTATTTTCACACAGGGAGAGATACACTCAGGCGGATCCGGAGGCAAATCACTTTTTGGCAGTGAAATAATGGGTTCCGATACGGTCTCAAAATATCTTCGGGCATCCAGAAAAAACAAATCGGTTAAAGCTGTTGTTCTGAGAGTTGACAGTCCTGGCGGTTCACCTTTTGCTTCCGATATAATAAGGCATGAAGCAGAGTTGGTAATGAAAGAAAAACCTTTGATAATCTCCATGTCAGACACAGCTGCTTCCGGAGGATATATGATCTCCCTATCGTCATCAAAGATATTTGCACTACCACAGACGATAACAGGATCTATCGGGGTTTACGGCGGAAAATTTGTTTTAAAAGGTCTTTATGACAAGATTGGGATTAACAAGGAAGTTATAAAAACATCAAAATTTGCAAATATGTTCTCAGACTACAGAACTTTTAATGAAGAGGAAAGGGGAAAATATATGTCCGTTATGGACGACATTTATAAATTATTTGTGGATGAGGTTTCAAAAAACAGAGATATTCCCGAAAATGATATCAGTAAAGTAGCAGAAGGAAGGGTATGGTCCGGATTAAGTGCAAAACCCATCAAATTAATTGATGAATGGGGCGGACTTAATGATGCGATCAGTGAAGCTGTAAAGCTTTCTGGCATTGATAAAAATAAAGGTTTCGGCATGACAATATATCCGCGTGCCAAGTCACTTTTTGATCACATCATGGATCTGCTTGGTTCAGGAGGTAACGGCCTTCTGCTTGAAATGAGGTCTGGCCTGGCAAGATACAGGAATTTTTTCCCTGCTATGATCATTCCATTTCAATTAGTAATAGAATAAATTTCAGGAGAACTATTTGAAAGTTATACCTGTTTCAGATATTAAAAACAGGGTAACACTGGATAAGATAATATCACACCTCAGTTCAGACGGTTTAATTATATATCCGACTGATACGCTATATGGGATCGGCTGCAACTTCTATTCTCTTGAAGCTCAGAATAAAATTGATATTTTAAAAGGGAGAAAGGATATCCCCTATTCTGTTGCTGTCCCGGGTCCCGAATATCTGAAAGAACTGACATCAGGTTCATTGAAACTATTTGAGCTTTTTTCCAGGTCCGGATCATTGTCAATGATGACATTTCTTTTTAAATTAAATAAAAATATAGATAAAAAGTATGTAAAAAACAGACTTTTAATAGGCGTAAGGATATTAAATGAATATCCTGTTAAGGAATTACTGGAACTCTCAGGGAACCCCCTGATCACAACATCGGTTAACAGGTCCGGAGAGACGCCGGCCAATACCCCTGAATCTATAAGAAAATTTGCAGAACATTCAAGATATTCAGAAGAGATAATTTTCATAGATAAGGGATCACTCCCGGATTCAAAAGGCTCTACTATTGTAGACCTTTCAAATAGTGTCATAAAGATTGTCAGAGAAGGCGATAATATTTCGAATGTAATGGAAATTGTTGAAAATCAGGCCGGCTTGAAAAAATTAAAGTTTTAGTTTGTTTTTCAGTTGATCGGTAAAAATATTCTTTTCCTGGTTTTGCCCGTATAAGCTATTTATCTGCCGGTAAGTTTCAAAAGATTTTTTTTTATCTTTCCGTTCAAGCAATTCTGCTTTGATCCATAATCCCGGTATATAGTCACCACTATATTCCAGGCATTTCTCTATTTCTATTTCACTTTCATCAAATTTTTTGTTCCTGAATAAAAAAGCTGCATACTCTGTGTGAAAATACTGATAATTATAGAGTGTTATCCAATAACTCAAACGGGTTTTCATTCTCAGAATCTTCTTGAAAATTTCATCTGCTTTATCAGCTTCACCTTTATGCTCAAAATCAAGGGCTTTTAAATGAAGATAAAATTTAAGAGGTTTCGAAAAATTCTCCATGTCCACATTGTTTTTTTCTACTATCTTTTCTAACCACAGAAGATCTTTTCTGAATTCAATGATATTTTTCAGGGAAAGATTGATAAGAGCTCTCACCCACCTTGCTTCAGAAGAATTATTTGTTATATTGTCTGAATCAAAAATAGAAAGAGATTTGTTAATTAATTCCAGTGCTTTTTTATAATTCTTTTTGAGGTATTCCATGTAGGCAAGTTTTGAGTTTGCATCACCAAGATCATTTTTCTCATTTGTGAATTTCAGGTAATCATTGACAGCAGACCCTGCTTCAGAAAACCGGGCTTTTAACAATGCAATATCTGACAAAGTCAGGTAAGCCCAATAAGCCCCCTTAGCATCTTTTTTTACTGCTGCCTTTTTTGATGCTTCAGAGTAAACAAGATCGCCTGAAAAAAAAATATCCGTCGCCAAGTGAATCAAATGAGTTTGCCGAATTATCAAGGTTCCTGTACTCTTCGAACAATTCTATAGCCTTCACATGGTTTCCGAGATACGAATTACAGTATCCGAGATGGTTTAATGCACTTGAGAACCTGTTATCCAGTTTTAGTGCATTCTCATAAAAAACTGATGCTTTCTCCGCATCACCATGATGAAAATATGCTTCTCCAAGTTCATAAAGTGCTGTTTTTGAAAGTAAATTTCTTTTTCTAAGTTCATTCAGATAGTTTGTTTCTTCAGCAAATTTAAAATCCATTCTCGATTTTAAAGCAAGAACTTTTAATTTTAACTGCTCACTAAGATCATTTATATGGGGGAATATTTCCATTATTTTTTTACGTGCCAGATCTATTTTGCCCATGAAGTAATACATATTAGCCATAAAATATTTTGAAGCGGGAGTTTCGTTTTCATTTTTAAAATATTTTTCAGCATCCATATATTCATATTTATGAAAATGATCCAGCCCTTTAAAAAAGGATTCATATTTTTCCCAATCTGTTCCAAAAATTGATGATACAGGTTTTAACAGGATCTTACCTTTTTTTTCGGGGAATAACTTTGCATAGATCCTTTTGGCTAATGTATCAATCTGGTGAACTAAAATCGAATCGCTGTTATCAAGTCCCGGAATTGTCATTGAATACTTCTTCTTGCTTGTATTGGAAGAGATAAATATATCAAAATTATATATATTTTCAATCTTAGTGATAGTTCCGCTAAGGTCATAAAATATACGGTTATCATTCTTTAATTTTTCCGGATCACGGGATTCTTCATCCGATCTGGTGATCGAATCGACCGTTTCCTGAGTTATAGTATCAAATTCATTAAATTGATTGAGAGATTCCATGATCAGATATTTCACACCTCGTTTTACTGAATCGGAAACTTCTCCCTTAAGGTCCTGAACATTTATATAGAACATATCTGAATCTCCGGAAAAGCTCAGATTTGTTTTACTTTTAAAATAAAGAAATGCTGAAAAAACCATCAATGCTGCGGTAAAAAAGATCGATACCTTTCTGAATATATTTTTTTTCGTGGAGTATACCGGAATGGTCTTTGCCTTGATCTTTTTTATTTTGTACACAAGATCACCAAGATCCTCTATATCAGAGGTTTTCCGTATCTCTTCAAGGATCTCGTTCTTTTCGCTCATATCAATTATTTCAGTTGATCCATTTTCGTTAGTATTAACTTTATCCGGTTTCAGATCGGCCTGTATTGACAGAAGCGCATTTCTGACTTCCTTAAAATCAGAAATCCGGTCAGATTTCTTTTTTCCGGTAAGTGATGAGATCAGGCCCGCTATTGGAGGTGAGAATTTTTCTGTAAATTCTATTTCTTTATTAATCACATTATACAAAGTGTTTATCTGTTCTTTATCAAAAAAAGGATTAGTACCTGCAACAAGTTCATAGAGTAGAACTCCGAAAGAGAATATATCACTTCTGTTATCAAGGGTTTCACCACGTGCCTGTTCAGGAGACATATAAGCAACTGTCCCCATAACGATCCCCTTTTCAGTAAGATTTGAATTAACGACCCCTGTTTTCATTGAATCCGAACCTTCCCTGAACTTTGCAAGTCCGAAATCAAGAATTTTCACAATACCTTTATTATTAATTATCACATTACCCGGTTTAAGGTCCCTGTGGATTATCCCTTTCTCATGTGCTTCATTCATCCCTTCGCAAATCTGGAGACCTATATCCAGAATTTTTTGTATTTTCAGTTCTTTATAACGGATGACTGCATCAAGAGTTACACCGTCAATATACTGCATTACGATATAGTGATTATTCTCCTCTTCATATATCTCATATATAGGGCAGATATTTGTATGTTCAAGCTGGGAAGCAGTTTGTGCCTCACGCAGAAATCTCATCTTGGATTCATGATCGGTATCTGTTCCCTGCTTGATACTTTTTATTGCCACCTGTCGTCTGAGCTTAAGATCCTCTGCCAGGAATATGTCCCCCATACCGCCGGTTCCAATACTTTTAATAATTCTGAAACGGTTATCAAGGATTACTCTTTCTGTACTCTCAGTACCGAACTCAATTTTATTATTCCCGTTATTTTTTTCCATTTTAATGGCCTGAATTTGAATTTTAGCAGACTTAACAATAATTTTCTATAAATTTTAATACATTACGTTCTGTAAACCTTTAAAACATGTATACCCCTCCATTTATTCAATTCGTTTATTATGTTAAACTCAGCTTAACATGAAAATTGCTGTTGATGCCTCCCAGCTTCATTCCGGATATACAGGTGTAGGACGATATCTTTACAATCTGCTGGAGCATATGATCCGGTTAGAAAGTGGGATTGAATTCACTTTGTTCTGCAGTAGTGATGTTGAACTTAAGTTTGATACCGGCAATTCAAAAATTGTTACTCTTAAAACAGATAGGGGAAATTTATTCTGGCAGAATTTTGTGTTAAATAGAGCGGTTAAAAAGGGGAACTATGATCTTTTGTGGTCCCCGAACTATTATTCTCCGGTCTTATACAGGAAAAGGTCCGTTCTCTCCATGCACGACATATCATGGAGGGCATTGCCGGATAATTATTCTTTTCCCAATAGAATTATCCGTGAAATACTTTCCAGATCAAGTTTGAGGAAGGCCTCGGCTGTTTTCACACTTTCTGAATTTTCGGCTTCAGAGATTTCAGGCTATTACGGTGTTGATCCTTCCTTAATAAAAGTAATACATCTGGCTGTTGATGAATCTTTCAAAAGATCTGATAAAACAAGTATCAATAGTTTCAAACAAAAATACGGGATATCGGATGGCCCTGTTATTGGATTCCTCGGGTCAATTTTTAAGAGGCGGAATATTGACAAATTAATAAGTGCCTACAAACTTTTAAGAGCATCCCGGCCGTCACTTAAATTGATGCTGGTTGGAGAAATACATGACCCGGAAGTTAAAATTTTATTACAGAGTGAACCATCGGTAATTCTGGAAAAAAGGCTCCCTGAAAATGAAGTTAAAGACTTCTATTCCAGCCTTGATCTGTTCATTTATATATCAGAATATGAAGGTTTCGGACTCCCCCCCCTTGAATCTTTGAAGTGCGGCACCATCCCTCTTCTCCTGAATCGAACCTCTTTAAAGGAGATCTTTAAGGATATTGCACTATTTGTAGACAAAACTGATCCATTTATATTGTCTGGAATGATCAATGAATATCTTGAAAACAGTACAAATATCCGAAATGAGATTCTATCCCTGTTCAGAAAGAAGGAAGACTATTTTAATTGGGAAAGGGTAGCTGATGAATATATTGGAGTTTTTCATTCAATTATTCAATGATTATCCGAGATCGGAGAAAAATAAAGTTCTTCCAATTTCATTCTGAACCGGCTCATGGAATATTTTTCCAGTACATTCTCACCTTTTGATAATATTTTTTCTCTGAGAGCTTTATCCTTCCATAAAAGGTTTATCTTCTCTGCCAGTTCTTTCTCATCAAGCGGATCATTAAGATAAAGTGCTGCATCTTTCATTACTTCCTTAAGTGAACCTGCTCTGGAGGTTATTGAAGGAGTTCCATTTTTTAAGGCTTCTAACGGCGGATAACCGAATCCTTCATAAAGGCTGGGAAATACGAACAACTTCGCCCTATTATATAGATAAGCCAGTTCTCTATCAGAAACATACCCGGTAAAAAAAAGCATGTCTCTGTTTTTTTTATTTAATAGATTTTTCAAACCGTTTTTTTTCTCCTCTGAAATCAATCCTGTCAGGACCAGAGGTTTCCTGAAAAATTTAATGCTTTAATAATAGTTTCAACATTCTTATTTCCGTCAAACCCTCCTGCATAAAAAACATACTCCGAAGGAATATCCTGAAGATTCCCATTATTTAAAACAACTTTTTCTGATTTAAGATCAACCGGATTATAAACAACACTGATCTTTTCAGCGGGAATTTTCTGTAAGTTTATCAGATCATTTTTAGTACTTTTTGATACTGAAATTATCTTATCAGCATTCTTTGCCGACTTTAGAATTGTTTTAAATATAAAAATATTCCTGGCGGAAGAAAATTGCCTGAACAAGAGAGGTGTAAGGTCATGTATTGTAATTATATATTTAATACCTGGCTGTCTGAAGGGAAGGGCAAAAGCAGTAGAGTGAAAAACATCTATTTTGTGTTTTTTTAAAAGACGTGAGAGGAAAATTTTGTCTGATAATGTAACTCCTCTTCGGGGTGTTTTTATAATTATTCTATTTTGTGACCTTTTATCAATATCATCACCATTAAAAAAAAGAAAATACACATCACCTTCATTTTTAAAAATTTCAATTATCTGATCAACATATCTGCCGATACCTCTGAACCTGGAATAGGTCTGAAGCGGCCTCGCATCAATCAGTATTTTCATTAGATATTTTTTCTACAATTCTCCAGAATCTCTCAGCTGTATCTCTGACAAATTCCAATGCTTCATCATCATTTGTATCCCACCATGTTTCTCCGGTAACTCCGACATTATCATTTACAATAACTTTGCACCCAAGAAATCTTGCTTCCACAGGCATTCTTCCCGCCCATTCAATCCCGGCAGGAAGGTAAACGAATTTCTCCGAGTGTTCAAAAACATCCAGAACTTCATCCGGAGTTTTGTCAAATATTTCTTCAGGGATAATGCTGTTTTCAACACAATACTCCCTGGATTGCTTATACCCCTTGACAGCATGCGGAGAATAAAAAACCGCTGTTCCGTTTTTTGTTACGGATTTCTCTCTGAATTTTTCAACCCTGTCAAAAAAAGATCGGTTAAAAGCCGAACTTCCCAGGAATTCAATATTCTTAGCTTTAAAAAATGGATTTCTTCCATAAATTTCATATTGTTTTCTTGTGAGAAATATCACACCAATAGAATTCTTATATAGTTTTTTTAGTTTTAAGTGGGGACAGATACATCTGTTAAGAAAATAGTGGACCGGCTCTTTTTTTGCCCTTAAAAAATCACCGTCATATCTGCAGATCCGCATATCATGCTCAAACAGAATATAATTTTGTTCAGAAGCAATATAACTCAATTGATCGCTTGTTGCTGTTTTACTATTTCCGATTATTGTTATGTCATATCTATTATATTCTGATCTATTAAGATCAATGAACTTTATCTTCTCTATTTCAAATGGGCAGGCCTCTATGACTGCAGCATCAGTTAATTCCGCCCCCCCTGGGAACCGGCTGACCTCATCCCTCTTCTCATCATCAAATTTATCAGCAGCGAATAATATTTTCATTTTCTATCAAACTCTATATTTTTTGGTTATAAGTAATCCTTGTGCAAACGTTGATGCCACTTCCATGCAGTTTCTATTATTATCTTCAAATCTGAATAATTTTGTTCCCAGCCTAATATCTTTTTAACCTTACCCGCAGCAGCAACAAGAACAGCAGGATCACCAAGCCTACGATTTGCTTTAATGGATGTTATTTCCTGCCCGGTTATCTCTTGAATACATTCAATCACATCAAGAACTGAATATCCTTTCCCATTCCCCAGATTAAATGTTTCATTAATTCCACCATTATATAAGTATTCTAAAGCAAGGATATGTGCATTTGCCAAATCATTAACATGAATGTAGTCACGAATACATGTTCCATCGGGTGTTTTGTAATCTGATCCAAAAATCTCAATATGTTCACGAATACCCAATGCTACATCCAGGACGAGCGGAATAAGATGAGTTTCGGGGTCGTGCCATTCTCCGATCAATCCATCTGGATCAGCTCCTGCAGCATTGAAATAACGCAATGATACATATTTAATATCATATGATCGACTATAATCATGTAAAATTTTTTCAACAATTAATTTGGTTTGCCCATAAGGATTAATCGGATTCTGAATATGATTCTCTTCTATGGGTATTTTTTCAGGATTTCCATAAGTTGCACATGAAGAGGAAAATATGAAATATCGAACTCCGAATTCTTTCATAACCTTTAATAAATTTAAAGTATTTACCACATTATTATAATAATAAATCTCAGGGTTTTCTATAGATTCTCCAACATATGCATAAGATGAAAAATGCATTACTGCTTTAATTTTGTTGTTTTTAAAAACTTTTCTAAGTAAGTCAATATCTCCTAAATCTCCACGCGAAAAAACACCCCATTTCAAAAATTCTTTATGGCCATAAATCAGATTATCAAAAACTATTGTCCGATATTCTTTTTCAGAAAGTAATTTATTTACATGAGATCCAATGTATCCGGCACCACCTGCTATAAAAATCATATCAATTCCATTTATAATACCATTAATTTTATAAAGATTTGTAACATATTTTTTTTATTTTTTTAATAAATCCAGGTATTTTTTTTCAAGTTCTTTATTAAGATTATTTACATTGAAATTATCCTCAACAAATTTCCGTCCATTTTTCCCCATTTCAGACAATTCCTTTTTATGTTCAATCAGGTAGATTAAGCGATCTGCTATATCTTCACTATTTTTTTCCTCTACCAGATATCCTGTTTTTTCTGATAACACAATTTCAGGTATACCACTGTGATAAGTTGAAATTACCGGTAATCCAAAAGCTTGAGCTTCAAGTAACACAGTCGGGGTCCCTTCTTGATCCCCATTATCTGCAGTAATACTCGGTAGTAAAAAAATATGTGCTTTATTAAAATAGTTTTTAATATCATCCTGGTCAACTGCTCCGACCAAATCGATAAAATCTGATATTCCATATTCTTCGATTCTTTCCCTGATTTCATTCAATAATGGCCCTTCTCCAATTATTGTATATTTAATATTTATATTTCTATCAATAAGTTTTTTAATAGCAGATAAACTAAAAAAATAACCCTTTTTTTCAGTTAATCTGCCAATAGTCAGAATATTAAAAATTTCTCCGGGAATTATCCTCTGCTCTTTTGATATAAATTTGTCCACTTCTATTCCTAATGGGTGGATTTGGATCTTATTTTGATCAAACTTTAAATCGACCAGTATGTTTTTGAAATAATTACAAATCGGTAAAAACAGATCGCCATATAAAGCAAGATTTTTATAAACTCCGGTACCATATTGTTTTAAAATTGCAGTAATATCATAACCATAGAAAGTTGTCACAAGTTTACCTTTTATTCCTCCTTTCCTAAGATAAACTCCTATATTGCCAATATGACCGAAATGTGAATGAATAATATCAAAATCTTTACCTAGGAATGGAATAATATGATAAAGGATTTTTAAAGAGATAATATCTTTATCTCTTTTGAATATATTAATGCTTCCGGCCATCCTTCCAGGGTCTTTCCAAAAATTTTTAACTAACAGAAATTTACCCTTCATCAATCTGAGAAAACTGTTCTTAGGAATTTCCGGAAAGTATCGGACTTTATCCATCAGATTCAGCTTATTTATAATGTCATGTCTTTTAGTGTCTTTTGATCTTAATAAAGAAAAAATCTCTATGTCATGGCCGAGTTCCAATAATCCCGTAATCTGATTCAGTATAAAGGTTTCGGACAGGCTGGGGAATGTTCCGACTATAAATGCTATTTTCATAATTTAGTCTCCGATATGATTTTAATCTTTTATAGATCCAAAAACACTTTTGAAGATGTTTTTATACCTTTCAAGGTAACATGCAGCCAGCATTTTTTCATACTTGTTTTTTTTAAATCTTGATTCCAATGGCTCAACAAAGAATGATACATTTCTTTTTTGAAGATTTTTTCTGATCTCTCCTAATATATCCCGCGCCGTACCTTTTCTGATATGATAAAAATAAAAATAAGTACAATTTGCACACATAATCTGATAACCTGAATATCCATATTTTTCAGAGATATATTCATCGCCCAATTCTGTATTTATTTTTGTGTAGAATTCAACAATAGAATTTATCATGAATACCGGATCTGCATTCATACTCGCCTGATGTTTCCTGTAAAGACCCCCTCTGAATGAATAATATTTGAATTTGATCCCTTCATGAGACAATTTTGCCAGGAAATATCTGTCCTCATTGGCTTTCAGGTCTTCTTCGAATAAACCGTATTTTTCAAATATATCTCTATGAAATATCAGAGAATGGATCGGTGTCGGATAAGGTTTCCAGAAAAGATAGTAATGGGAAAAAATATCTTCAAATTCATATGTTGTTCTATTTGATATACTCTTATCTTTATTGTTCAGTACGTCAATTCTGCAATAAGACAATCTCTTTCTATTTCCATTCATCAATTGTAATTGCCTTTCTATTTTATCTTCTTCCAGGAGATCATCGGCATCCAGAAGCTGAATATATTCACCTGCTGCTTTTCTGATCCCGGTATTCCTGGCTCCTGCAAGTCCTTTATTTAGTTGATTAATAACCTTGATCTTTTCCTTATAATGATCGAGAACCGTTTCTGGATTATCAGTTGAACCATCATTAACAACTATTATTTCTATATTGGTGTATGTCTGATCAAGGCAGCTGTTTATTGCCTCTGCCACATACTTTTTCTGATTAAAAAGAGGAATAATTATACTGACCTTAGGGGTTACCATTTTAGATTTAATGCACCTTAACTCTTCTTCCTGCTGTTTTTCTTAATCTAGTCATCTATTGTCTTAAAAACTCTTTTTTTTATCTTATGAATTAGTGCTTTTATCATAGTCTTTCCGGAAACAAACTTTGAAAGATCTGAATAAGTTATCTTACTAAAAAAAACTCTGGCTTCTTTGTATAAGAATTTCTTTTTTTTAGGTTCATATCCTTTTATCAATTCCCCGATCATAGCTGAGGTCTTTTCTGGTGAATCCCGGAACGTATAATATTGATGGTATAAATAGGAACCCATTCTGATTGCAGAATTGTAATTCTTCTCAATATTCTTATTGTAGTCTTTAATAGTATCTTCAACTTGTAATAATGAATTCTTCCCTGGATCATAATGTTTAATGAATTGTTTATTTGACAAGATACCTTTACCCAGCTGCAGTACCGGTTTATTCCTGACAGCGGCTTCGAAACCGACAGTTGAATTTATTGTAACTATAATGTCTGCAATACTTACTGCATCAATTATATTTAAAGAATCAACAACTTTTCCTTTTTCCCCCAGCAATGCTTTAAGCACAGGTTTATTGACAGATCCTTTCGGGTGGGTCTTTACCAGCAGATAATAATCATCGCTAATATCTTTCATGATCCATTCAATAACACTGATATTGGTTTTAAAATATTTTGAGAAAAGTATTATATTTGTATCATTTTCAACCTGGCATGGGAAAAAAATGATTTTTTTACCTTTAACTGCACCAAGTCCGGATTTTAATTTTTCAAGGTCCTCTCTTTGAGGCTGCTCCCAGGCACTATTTCCCGCTCTGCTGATCTCTTCTATTTTATTGATAAATTCTTGTATTTCTTCTTCGGGAACTTTAAAAAATGAATCACTTTTTCCTGCAATTTCACTATCAGCATTAATTCCGGAGGGATCAATATACCAGCTTTCCGGAAGAACCCCCTTTTCTGCAAAAAAAACGGGGATATCTAACCGGGATGCCATATATTTAAAAGCTGATGATAAGCTTAACTGACCATTCCATATTAAAACCAAATCGGGTTCCAGGATTTCATAAAAAATTTCAATTTGGGTAAAAAGTAAATTTAATTCTTTTTTAATTATTAGCTCACTGACCTTATCTCCGGTATCAGCCTGAAGAAAGCTGATCTGGTTATCAATAAGTTCTCTCGGGATATCATACTTTCTCAATTGCAGATCTGAGATTTTCTGATAACTTAAACTGCTTTTAAAACGGGAATAATCAATATAAGTATCTTTATATTCCTCCTGTTTATCACTAATAATAAAGATTTCAGCATTTATTTGGCTTTCCAGATCAACCAGCATTTTTTTTATCGGAAAGGTCCACTCATCAGAAGTGCTGCAAAAAAGGATCCTCAATTTTTCTTTCATATGAAATTCTCAGCCATCTGCGATTGAAATATTTTTCAAAATTTTCTGACCTTTTTCACATTTCTCAATCAGGTAATTATGATACTTTTCAGGGATTTTCTCCTTCCATTTATTTCTGGTATCCTTAAGGACAACATCATAAATATAATCCTCTAAGGGTAAACCCAGATATTTGAAAATAAATTTAAGAGTCTCAGAAGTGTTAGAGATAAGGTCATCATATCTTACTGCAAGAAAACCCATTTCTTTTCTTGCTTCTTCAAGATACTCAAGAGTTTCGGCCCATTTTTTTGAAAAAGCATCTATTCCGTCTTTGTATTTTAACTTCCTCCTTTTAAAATCACCCCAATTAACCCGCTGTTCGAACCCATATGACCTGCTTCCCCATGAGGCTATTACTTCCGGACCGTTCCTGTAAATAGCAATTATTTTTGAATTAGGAAAAATTTTCGGTAAAATTTTAACCCGGAAGGAATTTGTCGGAGATTTTGAAAGAAAAACACTTTCAGTTCCATGAAATTCTTTTTTTATTCTATTTCTAAATTGAATTATATCTTCATTTTTCCAATCCAATTCTTCAACAATCAACTCATTTCCCATGTGAGTAAACACATCAGCACCCGGAAATCTTGAGAACCAGATATCTTTTTGCTCAAGCTTTGCAGAATATTGTATATGAAAATTCGGAGAAAATATATCGCTGAGGAATTCATTAATATTTTTGTAATAACTTTTATTGAAATTTTTCGGTCCCACCAGTGAATGCCAGTTAATTATACCTGCAAGCACAGTTGATCCCCCCCTTGCGTGTCCTACAAGAAATATGTTCTTTTCCTCATCGTGGATTTCCGAGTTTTTAACCGATGATTTATTCATAGTTTTATCAAATTTCCATTTTGAGGTCATCTGGTAAACTGAGTTACCGACACAGGTACCCTTAACCTCCATTTTAATCAGATTCCTGTTCCAATAGTAATGGGTCAGCATTTCCCGGGACATAACAAGAAGTGCAACTTTATAAATACCAGGGTTAAGATTTATATCAGGTATTGTTATTTTCACTTCAGCAGTTCCCCCTTTTGAAATCTTAAAGTTTTCAGAAGAAAGTCTGCTGTTGCTTTCAGCTACTATTGTTTCCTCCTGGTTCCTGAAAACAAGATTAATTAAAAAATCATCTGTATCGATTTTTGATCTTAGTTTAAGACTCAGGTCCAATCCGTCTCCTCTCTCCAGGATAAGATCGCATTTATCTGGGACTCCATTAACACTGAACCCCACAACATCTATTAATCTATTCCCATAACCATCATTTCTTTTTATTTTTTCCTCAAATAAATTCTGATAAATACTGACAGCTTCCGGTGTATTTCCAATGAATTGTATCTTGCTTTTATTAATAACAATGCACCGGTCAACAACACGATGTATGATACTCATATTGTGGGTCACGAATACAATTGCAGTGTGATCTCTGATCTCTCCGATTTTGTTATAGCATTTGGCTCTGAATCCGGCATCACCGACAGCAAGGATCTCATCTATTAGAAGTATATCGGGTTCAGAATGGATTGCAATTGAAAAACCCAGCCTTACGAACATTCCACTTGAATAATGTTTAACCGGAGTGTTCAGAAAATTCCCGATATCGGCAAATTCAACTATTTTATCAAATTTTTCATCAATCTCTTTTCTTGACATCCCCAGTATTGAACCATTCAGATATATGTTTTCTTTTCCTGTTAGAAGGGGGTGGAATCCTGCACCAACCTCAATAAGAGCACCCACTCTCCCGGTTATTTTAACTTTTCCCTTATCAGGCCAGAAAATCCCATTAAGCATTTTCAACAATGTTGTTTTTCCTGATCCGTTTGGTCCTATAATACCGATAGATTCACCTTTTTTCAAAGAAAAAGAGAGATCATCCACAACCCAGAATTCATTTTTCCTTATCTTGTGAGACTTTGAAGAAAGTCCCAATGAATTTCTGAAAATATCGTAGAGACCATATAACATTGATCTTTTTAGGGACCGTGAAAACTTCTTGGAAACATTCACTACTTCAATAGCATTTTTCCCAATCATCTTATATTCTCTCCGTTACTCTGGTCTCCGCCAGATGAAAAAAGAAGAGAAAAAGAAAAAAAACAAATATTGAAAATATTGATGACAAACAGTATCCGGTAATTTCAGAGGTTGTCCCGAAAAGTATAAGATCACGAGGGACATTTATCAGATAGTAAACCGGATTATATTCAGAAAATGATTGCAGAAAACCGGCAGCGGGTTTTTTATAAAGAACCGGAGTGAGGAAAAGAAAAAAAGTGAGAAAAACAGAGATCAAATTCCCGGTATCCCGTGCGATCCCGTTTAAAATGGATAGCAACAACCCCAATCCTATGGTTATCAGAATTACCGGGACCAGGAACAAAGGGATCAAAAAAATATACCAGCTCGGAGTGATCCCGTAATAGAAAAGGAGGATGATTGTAAATACGAATTGTACAAGAAAAGCAATTGCAGACTGACCTGTAGAAGCAATAACAAGTGATTTTTTTGAAAAATTAATTTTAGTTATCATTCTGCCTGCTTTTACAAGTGAATTGGAGGACGCATTTATTCCCGAAGAGAAAAATTGCCAGAATGCCATTCCTGTTATTGCAAAGAGCGGATATGGAATACCGGTACTATTGATAATAAAGATCCCGGAACTATTTAAAACAATAAAAGTGCCGACACTTATTACCGGGAAAAGGAATGCCCACATAAATCCAAGCATCGACTGTTTATAAACTGACAGGATATCTCTTTTAAAAAGTTGATATATAAGCCATTTGTTTTGTTTTAATTCACAAAATATTTCTCTGATTATATAAAATAATCCATTCTGAATTGCATTATCAGGTAAATATATTTTTTCTTTTATCATAGATCAGGTATATAGTTATGGATTCCGCCTGTCGAATTTTTAATATTAAAAATATTATAAAAGTTGGCTGTTCTCATTTTACCGGTAATTAATACAAATATATCTGAATATTCTACTTTTTTCAATAAGACGGCATCTTATCATTTCGAACAAAGGAATATTTTGCCGGACGCATCAGTTAATCCCATTTTAACGGCCTGATCCCTGTCCACAATGTCATCAACATTAATTACTTCAACATTAAACCCTGACTTGCGAATTCTTTTTGTGATATCAATTCCATATAGCCTTACATGATCTTCCTGTCCGAATTCTTTAAGCCTTTCTTCAGGAGAAGTTATTAACGGATCTTCATAAGTCTTTTCACCTTTCAAAGGGACAAGTATTATAGCCCAGCCATCTTTTTTTAATACTCTGAAGAATTCATTTAACGCTTTTTGATCATCTTGTACATGCTCCAGGACATGGCTGCAATAAATGAAATCAAAATATCCATTCTCAAATTTTATATCGGTAATATCCATCCGGATCATTACATTGTCATTATAAAGATCAGAAGTAATATATGAATCTCCAATTAGCCTCCTGAATCTCTTTTCAAGACAGTTTTCAGGAGCTACATGCAATACAACTTTTTGACCGTTTTTAAATAAATCTGTCTTAGTAGTAAGATAGTGCCAGACAAACCTATGCCTCTCGAGTGAGTGACAGTAAAAACATAAGGCATCTTTTCTCGGTATCAATCCACTCTTCATAAACCTGTTTGAATATTTTTTACAAACCGGGCAATATCTTCGGAAACCGATATAAAATGGAAATTTAATTATTTTTTTGAGATAAATTGCAGCTTTTGAAGCAGACATTAAGTTCAATAATCTCATTTATTCTCCGATATAAAATCATAAATTAATAATAAAAAAAAATATAAACATCACCAATACTATTTTTCTTCAGACTGTCCCTTTTTATCTTTTTTATCTTTCATTATTACTATAACCTTCTCATTTTTTTTCATGAGCCATAATTTTTCTCTTGCTTTTTTTTCAAGAGCAAGAGGATTTTTTTCAAGCTCTCTGATCTCACGTTCAAGAAGTTTCTTCTTCTTTTCCAGTTTTTCAATATCTGATTTCAGCTCAGTGATCTTATCCTGGGATCGGAGTATTTCAAATACACCGCTGTCTCCAAAAAAGAATGTCAGGACAAGGATCAATAAAAGTGTGAGAACGAGGATGACCAAACCCCGTGATTTCAGAAATGTCTCATCATTTTTTTCTTTTTTCAATCAATCCTCTCCCCAGTTTTATGAGAGATAAAGACTTTTTTCTTCTATCAGATTCAGCATATATCCTGAAGACATTTTCAGTGCCGGACCTCCTGATAAGAAGCCATGAATTATCAAAAAAGATCTTGATCCCATCCACAAAATCAACTCCCTTGTAATTAGTTCCGTTGAAGTTCAAACCGTCGCCGTTCAGAACCGACCCCGCCTTTTTTTCAGATACATTGTCGAAACAAACCGAAGTTTCATTTTTGTAAAGCTTTGGAAATCTGCTATAAAAACTTTCAATGATCTCATCAAGCCCCATTCTGTAAAAAGCAGCCATTTCAGATATTAAAAGGCTGAACAATATCCCATCCTTTATTTTTCCTCCAGCATTTAAAGTGCCCCCATTTGACCCCTCTACAGCAATAAATACTTTTCGCTTATCCATCTCCTCTGCAAGATACTTGAATCCGACAGGGCACTCATGAACTTTTCTAAGATAATGCTCCGCTACATTCCTGATATTTTCAGTAGCTGATACCGATTTTATAACTCCTCCCTTCATTTTTCTCTCTTTGATTAAATATTCGATCATTGGCGGAAGTATTTTTTCGGGTTCAATAAAATCGCCTTTTGAATCTATAATTCCGAAACGGCTTCCATTAATATCAGTAGCAAGCCCAATGTCTGCCTTATTCTCCAAAACCAATGAAGACAGTTCAGAAAGACTTTCCCTGGTGCTGTCCGGTTTCAGATTTCCGAATGATGAATAGGGGAAGTTATGAATACTGATAGTTTTAATTCCTTTTGAATTCAGAATATAGTCAAGATAATCTCTTGAGGATCCGTAAAGATTATCAACAATTACCTTCAGGCCCGAAACCCGTATAGAATCAAAGTCGACTGTTTTTTCTAAATATTTAAGATATGAATTCCTGAGCCTCCGATTGTTCAGCTGATTTATTTCAGCATATTGAGGTTTGAAATTTTCCTTACCGGTTCTTTCATTGATTATTTTTTCAATTTTTCTTGTTTCAGACTTAAGTTCGGGGGCCCCTTTGTCATTAAGGATCTTAATACCGTTAAATATTGGGCTTTTTACCCCTGCTGTAAAATTTAATGCTCCGTGGAAGTTCTGCTGCGAAACAAAATAAGATATTGCGGGGATCGGAGTATCCCTTTCGGGAATAAATGCTTTTATATTTCTCAAAGATAGTATTTTTACAGCCTCTTCAGCATATCTTGAAGATAAAAACCTTGTATCAAAATTTACAATTACCCTGATCTCTCCTTTGAATTTTTTGTTCAGATAATGAGAGTACGCACCGGCAAAGATCCTCACCCGGTCAAAAGTAAAATCTCTCCCCATTTCAGCACGCCAACCATCTGTTCCAAAATTGATCGATGACATAAGTTCTAAATAACATATTGATTTATATTAGGCAACCTGGACAATTGTAGATTTGTCAGTTTATCATGAAGCTTTTTGAAGCAAGAAAATCACCGTCAACCATAACTACAACCGACCATTTCCCTTTTTTTTGAAAAACAATGCAGGGTCGATAGAATCCCATATCACAAAATATTCGAGAAATTTTCCCCCGAGATTTACTTCCGTAGCAGAAGAACTTTTAGCAATTTTTTTGTCAGGCCCGTACCAGACCCAGCTGATACGTACCATTTTTTCTATACTTAATATTTTAATGATTGCATAGATACTCTTATCTGAAGCAGTAATATTTTTTTTTGTTACAGGATCCTTTTGAACTTCGATTTTTTCAAGAACATCAGAAACAACAAAATACCCTATCCCCCACCCTGGATCATCGGGAAGTTCTATTTTTAAATTAATACACCCTTCGAACAAAAAAACACCAAATAGAAGAGAGATACAAATTGATATTCCCGATAATCTTGCAAGGTATCTTACCATCACTGATCTTTATCAGAAAGGGAGGAAGGAATTCCATCCGTTCGGAAGGTTTTTGGCGATATCATTCAGAAGAACAAATGCCATGAGCAGCAGAAGGAGAAAAAATCCACCATTGATCAATGCCACTTTCACTCTCATACTGAACTCCCTTCTGATCACTGCTTCCAGTGTATATATCATCATGTGCCCTCCATCAAGTGCCGGGATCGGAAACAGATTAACGATACCTAATTGTAGAGAAATAAAGGCTATAAGCATGAAAAAATCCGACATTCCACTGTCAAAAGCTCTTTTAGAGAATTTTGCTATCTCGATCGGCCCTGAAAGATTTTTTGCCGAAAGTTTCCCGATTATCATCTTTCTGAAAGCATCAAAAACAAGGGATGTCAGTTTTATGGTATCTTTTACACTCTTTGAAACAGCATTAAAAAAACTGTATTTAACTTTTATCAAAGGAGAATACTGGGTAAGTCCAACACCAATTTCAACACTTCCATTAAGTTTATGAGGAGTGATTTTTGTTTCAATGAATTCTTCCCCCCGTTTGAGCCTGAAAGTAAGTGGAACTCCCGGACTTGATGATATCATTTCGGTAATATTAAATGGTGTCACATCCTTTCCGTTTATAGAATAGATGATATCATCAGGTTTTACTCCGCCGGAATAAGCCGGGGACCCCTGCTTTACTGAACTTATCAATACCCTGTATTTCCAATAAAGTCCGGCATCGCCAATATTAAATTCATTATCACTTTCAATCTGAAGCTCTGTTTTAAAATGTCGCCCGTTCCTCTCGTAGACAACATTAATATTATTATCAGGGTTGGAACCTATCTCAAGTTCTAATTCCTTCCAGTCAGCTATACTTCTCCCATTAATTGATACAATCAGATCTCCCTCTTTTAACCCGGCTTTAACTGCCGGAGAATTTTCAGCAATTAATCCGATAACAGGCGGTTCTGATTTATACTTTTCGCTCTCAACTCCTGTAAGATTTATCATTGTCAGTATAAAAAGAGCAAGGAGAATATTCATGGCAGGTCCCATTAGAAGGATAAATATTTTCTGTGCACGGTTTTTTGCCATAAATTCATCGGATTTCAGATTATCCGGATCATAATCATCCTCCCCAGCCATTTTTACATATCCGCCGAGTGGAAAAATACTAATTCTGAAATCAGTATCTCCAATTTTTTTACCCAGTATTTTTTTACCAAAACCGAAGGAAAATGTTTCAACCCTTACTCCAGTGAGCCTTGCAGCAAAATAATGACCCAATTCATGAACAAGAACTATAATTCCAAGTACTACTGAAAAAACCAGTATTGTAGTAATAAAAGACATTTTTTACTCCATTTTTGAATTGTTTTCTTTAACAAATTCATTGGTCATTATTTTAACACTGTTTATCATGGGAGAAATATCATCTGAAGAGCTTAACGGAGACCTCTCATATTTATCCAGAATGTTCCTGACCACATAAAATATTCCTCTGAAGGATATTTCACCTCCAAGAAATTTTTCAACTGCAACTTCATTAGCTGCATTAAATATAAGTCCGGTATTCTGTTTTTCCTTGATCACCTGATATGCCATATCGATGGATGGAAACTTATCTCTGTCCGGAGCAAAAAACTCAAGATTCCCGATAGATGTCAGGTCAAGTTGTTCTGTACCGGAATTAAATCTGTCAGGATAACTCAAAGAATACTGGATCGGGATCTTCATATCGGGGATACCCATCTGAGCAATTATAGAATTGTCTTCAAATTCCACCATTGAATGAATAACACTCTGAGGGTGGATCAGTATTTCAATTTCATCTATTTTAAGATTGAACAGATAAAACGCCTCAATGATCTCAAGAGCTTTGTTCATCAGCGTTGAAGAATCAATTGTAATTTTTTCCCCCATGGTCCAGGTAGGATGCTTTAAAGCATCATTAACACTGATATTTTCAAATCTATCTTTATCAAGTTTAAAAAATGGCCCGCCGGATGCGGTCAGGATCACTTTCTTCAAATATTTCCTGTCATTTGAACAGATACATTGAAAAATCGCACTCTGTTCACTGTCTATCGGTATAAGTTCAGATTTAGATCCTACAAGATATTTATTAACAAGATCACCCGCAGCAACAAGCGTTTCTTTATTTGCAAGACAAATCCGGTGACCCTTCTTTATAGATTCAAGGGTGGCATGGATCGAATGTGTCCCTGTTGTTGCAGTAACAACGGTGTCAACTCCATCAAGCATTACAGCTTCTATTATTCCTTCACTTCCATGATAAATATTTATTGAGGGAAATTCCTTTCTCAAAGAATCCTGATCATTTCTAGATCCTACACTAACTACTGCCGGGTTGAACTCATTTATCTGGGCCCTGATCAGGTCAATATTATTTCCGCAGACCAGACTTCTGATACAATATTTTTCTCTGTTATTCCTTACTATTTCCAGAGTATTTCTTCCTATTGAACCAGTTGAACCGAGAAGAGCAATGTTTCTTTTCACGTAATGTTCCGTTCTTCAATCACACAGTTTTCCAAACATGAAGTATAATGAAATATAAAGCCGGTGCACAGAAGATATAACTGTCTATCCTGTCAAGGAAACCTCCATGGCCTGGTAATATTAATCCGGAATCTTTTTCCCCTGCTGATCTTTTAAACAAAGACTCAACAGGATCTGACAATTGAGATATCAATCCGATCAGAGCTCCTGTAAATACAGCTGTCATAATATCAATATTGACAGGAAATATAAGTATCGAAAGCCAACCCGATATTCCTGCAGTAAGAAAAGCTGATATAATACCCTCAAGTGATTTTTTAGGTGAGGCAACAGGATATATTTTATGATTTCCAATAGCTCTCCCCACAAAGTATGCTCCTGAATCTCCGATAGCTATAACAAATATCAGAAACAATAAAAAATTGGGGCCGATCTCTCTTAATCTGAATAAAAAATATAACGGAAAAAATAGATAGAACACGGTTAAAAAATGAATTCCAAAATCCCTTACAAAGGTTTTTAATAACTCTGTCCGTCTGACCGATATAAGGAAGAAAATACCGAAAGAGAACAAATTTAAAAATATAAGCATTTGAATGTCCGGGATCCCGAATGTAAAATATGCCGCTACTGCAAGTCCATTCAGATATATCAATATCAGAGACTTAATCTGAGGATCTGTAAGCCTGATAAACTCAAACACACTTATAGAAATGATCAGAAAAAGAAAAACTGAAAAATATATATCAGGAAGATATGTAATTCCCGCATATGCAAATATAGCTAAAAATATTCCTGTTACAGTTCTTATAATAAATTCTTTCATACCTTTCCAAACCTCCTGTCACGTTTCTGGAAACTGATCAGAGCAGTGAGTAACTCCTTTAATCTGAATTCCGGCCAGTGAACTTCTGAGAAAACAAGCTCCGAATAAGCAATCTGATAAAGGAGAAAATTCGATATTCTCGATTCTCCTGAAGTTCTTATCAGGAGATCCGGATCGGGCATTTTAGGGTCATACAAATACTTTCTGAAATTGCTCTCGTTTAATTTATTAGAACTTATACCATCGTCAATAATCTTTTTTACAGCTTGAATGATCTCAGATCTTCCCCCATAATTTAGGGCAAGGTGGAGGTTCAGTCCGGTATGCTTTTTTGACAACTCTATAGTTTCAGAAATGCTGGACCGTAATTTTCCAGGTAATCTATTCAAATCCCCGAGAACTGAGAACCGGATATTATGATCTATGAGAAGATCTTTTTGAGTGAGTAAATTTTTGTGAAGCATATTCATGAGGGTATTTATCTCTCTTGGCGGCCTGCTCCAGTTCTCGCTCGAAAATGCAAATAGAGTAAGATGTTCAATTCCAAGCCTTACTGAGAACTCAGTTATCTTTCTGGCCGATTCAGCCCCTGCTTTATGCCCTTCAGCCCTTGCCATTCCCCGGGCTTCAGCCCACCTTCCGTTTCCATCCATAATAACTGCAATATGACGGGGTAACTTCAATGCATCCAGTTTTTCAAGAAGAATATACTCCTCACTCTCAGGCTCAACCAGGTTTTCAAAAGTCTTAAACATTAAAAAATTATAGATTCAATGCATACCAAAGTCAAGAAACGGAGGGTCAGGATTCTCTTTACTGAAATGTCCGAAATAAAACTCTGAGCCGTATTAATATTAGATAAACTTGAAATATAAAAAAAATTAATGTAAAATTTTTCAAACTTATTAGGAGAAGACTATGAAAAAGTTGACTTTTTTACTATTAATCGTACTCGTCACATGCGCTGTGGCCTATTCCCAGGATTATGATAATGCCGGGATGGATTATACAAAAGCTTTATATGAAAACAAGACAGCATCAACAAGGATCGCAGCTTTAAAAAAGTATATCAGCACATATACTGATACTTCAAATAAATTTGTGAAACTTGCATATTATCAGCTTGCACTAAATTATTTTGAGAACAAGGATTATTCGAATGCCGTAAGAACCGGAGAAAAGACCTTCACCCTTGGTAGCCTTGGAACAGGTGAAGAGGCAAGACTCAATCTGGTTCTCGCTAATTCATACGGAATAAAAAGTTTTTCAGGCTTTAATAAAGATACTGCTCTAAAATATATCAGTAAAGCAATCTCACTTGGAAATGAGGCTGGAGATAATGATGTTATATCAACAGCAAAAAAACTTAAAAATTCACTAACAGGCCCTCCTCCGAAAAAGGTCTCTCCCGAACAGAAAATTAAAATGCATTACAGTGATGAAGAATACAGACAGGCAATAAGCTATTACAACTCAATGGGCTCATCAGATAAAAACAATCCTGAAATAAAAAAGATCTATGCATATTCATTATTTAAGGAAAAAAGATACGATACAGCCCTTGTAGTTTTCAGATCACTTTACGAAAAAGACAAGAAAGGAGTTTTTCCGAAATATATCGGTGATATATATTCAAAAAAAGCAAATTCAAACAAAAGTTTCCATAATTCTGCCGCAATTAATTATCTGGAAGCAAGTGTCCTTTACAAAAAAGAAGGGAGTGCATCCAACGAGAAAATTGCAGCCGGTAAAGCAAAAGTAGAGCTTGAGAATAAATACGGATACAAGGCAAAATATAATAAATATCAGGCAGAATTGAAAAAGCAGAAATCTTCATCTCAGATGAATGAGAAAGCAATCAGGGACGTAAAAAAGGAAATCAGGGATTTCAAGAGATATCTCCGTAAAACATACCGTGATGTTCAGGCTCCCAAGTATGAATTTGATAAACTTGAAAAACTCGAAGCCAAAGCGGAAAGACTTGAATCAGGTGGAAGCACTTCATCATCAGGCAGTAAGATCGGTGAAGAGCTTCTTCAGTTGAGAAAAAAGATTGATGCTGAATACAATTCTCTTCTCTCAGACGCTGAAAAAAAATTAAAAGATAAATAAATATGTTATTTTCTTAATACAAATGCCAGAAGAAAATAGTTTTTAAAAATTCCATTTTCTTCCGGCCTTAATAATTTAATTCCTATCTGGCTTTTTTTCCGGTTTGAAATAAAAAAATCTATATACTCATCAGGTATATTCAACGGATCAGCAGATTGATATGCAAGAATATTAAACCTGGAATTTCTTAAAAGTGAATCATCACCCCGATAATATTTATTCACTGCCGTCTCCGCTTCCCTGGAAAGTTTTTTATTATATAAGAAAATTTTTCCTGTTATTGATTTTAATTTTTCATTCAGTACATCGATTATTCGTAATTCCAGTTCCTCCTCAGACATAGAGTATTCCCTCAATTTTTCTTTAAGTGCAAGGACAAAAGAGAATACTCCCCCTCTGAATTTCCGGGTTCTTCCCGACGTTATGGCAAACCCATAGGACCCATACCTGTGTTCCGAATTTGAGGACATTATATATTCTTCTATCTGTTCAAGTTTTCCGGCCTGCATAGTTAAAATATCGAATCCTTCAAGCTGTTCATTTTGTTTTGAATATCTCCCCTCTTTCAGGAGTATTGCAGAAATTCTTTTTAATTCCTCACCATATTTTTCTTTTATTTTCAGGGACATATTCTGATCTGGAAATATGCTGTTTTTAAAAATGAATTTTGAAATTCTTTCCTCGGCTTTTACTGCAGAGATATCAAATATCAAATCTCCGAATTCCTGGGTGATGTAAAACCCTTTTTCAGTCTCAAGGACAGCAATTCCGGCCTGTCTGAATTTCGGATCAATAATATTTTCATAGTGAAGTAAGCTTTTGACAAAACCTGCGTGAATAAAATCAGATGGATAAACATTGCTGAAGGCAATGTTCTCACCGGCAGCCGTAAAATAGATCCCCTTTTTTACGAGTCTTTCTTCAAGGTTTAGATATCCCTCGAAATTATGTTCAAGTTTATTTTCTGATGCCATCTTAAAGTTATGTGCCATAGCAATCTGATACAGGCTTCTATTGAACTCAAGCGGTTCAGCCCCTTTTGCTGTACGCTCCCTGTTTGCCAGTATGAGCAATTCTTTTTCGGTTTTCCTGAGTTGATCAGGAGATATATAGGTTTCTGAAAATAAAAACGAAGTGATAAGTAAGAGAAAAATTATTAACACAAAATATTTTTGTGAATATTTTATTGATATATCCATAGTGAAAAAATAACAGAATTTATAAAAAAATTCATTCAATTCATTTTATTCTTGAAAATAATTTTAAATTTAATTATTATTTTATTATCAGGGAGAGGAAATGGAAGATAATTTTGAAATTAATTTAACTGATATCAACGACGCTCAGGATGATGACCTTATTCTCAGTATAAGTGAAATTCCTGACAAAAAAAATGGAGGAGAGAACATGCCTACTAATGCAGCCCAGATTTTTAATGAATCTTTAGAGAACTTATCCACAATTACCGGATTTTTAGCGGCAGGAATCTATAACAGCAGCGGAGATGTACTAGCGCATTTAGACAGAAAGAACTTCAAATTTCAGGAAATCGGAAGCCTTGCCATAGAGTTGTATACTTCAGCTAAATTGATAAGTGATAAGATGGGTATAGGTACATGCAATTTCGTTGAGACCCACACAGATCAGTACATATTCATTCATATGTGTGTTGTTCCCGGTAAAGGTGCAATGGGAGTTCTTTTATCCTCTGACGGAAATGTCGGATTATCGCGTCACCAGATGCGCAAAGAGGGACTAAAACTGGTCCCAGAATTTACATGATCTGAATAATCCTTGTTTTTTCCCCTGTTTTTCCCTGAAATAAGTAACCATTTTTTAAAATCAACGTATAGTCTACATATAGCTAATTATTAAGGAGTTTTCATGAACAAGATTCTTAAGATAGTGTCAATCATCATTTTAGGTGCCATCATATTATTCGGTATTTATTTATTGTTTCTTCAACCAGATAAAAGCAGTGAGACCGAAATAATTAAGGCTGAGGAAAAAAAGGCGGGTGAGGAACCGGCCAGAACTTCATCAATCCCTGTTAAAGTTACAGAAATACTTAAAGGAGATCTGCCGCTCAGGCTCAGAGTTTCTGCAACGGCCCAGGTCCATGAAAAAACTACTATTAAATCTGAAGTATCGGGTAAGGTAGATTCAATCATGGTAAAGATCGGTGACTGGGTAAAAAAAGGGCAGCTTCTTGTAAAAATAGAGGATACCGAAAAAAGGCTGGAAGTTGAAAAAGCAAAAACAAACAAACTTAAAAGCCTTGCCGAATATCTGATAAATTCAGGACTTGAAGAGATGGAGCAGTCCGACCCTGATAAGTCTGATACAAAAAAGATCAATGAAATCAGAAAAAAGTATCTGACCGCAATTGAGAAGTTAAGAAATGGTAAGATCACTGAAAAGGAATTTGATAAGATCAGCGATCAATATGACAATATAATGGTCTCTTCCGGATCATGGAGAGAAAATATCAGGAAAGTCCAGGATGGATTATCCTCAGCGATAATTGCACTCAAGCAAGCCGAACTGAACCTTCGCAAGACACATATATACAGCCCGTTTCAGGGAAGGATCTCCGAATTGAAAGTAAGCAAAGGTGAGATCATCGGCAACGGACAGGAAATTCTTAAAGTTGTTAACCTTAAGTCCGTCTATCTTGAAGGCTTTGCTCTTGAATCCGAGATAAAAAACCTTAAAATCGGAACTCAGGTCAGAGTAAAATTTGATTCATACAATGACCGGTATTTCAGAGGTGAAATAAATGCGATCAGCCCTGAGGTTGATCAGACAAATAAAACCATCACTCTCTACATTAAAATAGATAACGATGAGAACCTTATCCTTCCGGGTATGCATGCAGAGATCGATGTTGAATATATGGTTTTTAAAGATGTTGTAAAAGTACCTGTTCAATCAATTATTGTAAGGCAGGAACGGCCGCTTGTTTTTGTAGTTAACGGGAATACGGTTAATTGGGTATATGTTGACCTCGGGCCTAAAAATGATGAAGAGCAGATCATCAAAAAATTTCATTCAGAGGCTAACCCCGGAGACCTTGTTGTTATTGAAGGTCACTCAACCCTTGCACACCAGTCCAGGATAAAGATCATAAAATGAGTGTCATAGACCTTTCAGTTAAAAGGCCGATCGGAACAATTATGTTCTATATCGGTATTATTCTTCTGGGATTTATTTCGGTATCAAAACTATCTATCAATCTTCTCCCGGATCTGAGTTACCCGAAAATATCAGTTGTGACAGATTACCCTGGACTTGGCCCGGAGGAGATAGAAAGATTTATCACCTCTGAACTTGAGGGGCCTCTTTCCTCCATTACGGGAGTGAAAAAGATAAATTCAGTTTCCAAAGATGGAATCTCAATTATTTCTCTGGAATTTCATTGGGGAACAGACATGGATTTTGCACTTCTTCATACAAAAGAGAGAGTTGAAGAAGTAAGAAGCCGGCTTCCCGATGATCATACTGCTCCGGTTATTCTTGAATGGGACCCATCATCAGCACCTATAATTACCGCAATAATAAAAAGTGACTCCAGATCATTAAAGAAGCAGAAAGAAACTGCTGAATTTATCATCAAACCCAGACTTGAGCAATTAGAAGGTGTGTCGAGAGTAGAAATAAGGGGTGGGGATGAGGAAGAGATTTCCGTTGAGATAGATCCGGAAAAAGCTTCAAGTCTGAACATTACTTTATCAGAAGTAGCTAATGCCATAAGTAATAACAATGAATTCGCCCCGGGGGGAACAGTAAAAAAAGACAAGTACAGATACACTTTGAAGATCGAAGGTGAGATCAAAACACCTGAGGATATTGAATATATAGTTGTGAAGAACCTTGAGGACAGAAGTGTAATGATTCGTGATATAGGCCATGCTTTCTATAAAAATAAAGTCAAGCAGGGAAATATCAAATTCATTAAAAGCGGGACTGATAACATTAAAAACAGTGACTCCATTTCATTACTGATATACCGGGAATCAGGAAGCAATACCGTTGATGCCACAAAGAATACAATCGAAACATTCAAGTCCCTTGAAAAAGAGTTCAATGGTGAAGTAACTTTTTCCATTATTCAGATGGAAGCAGATCTCATCATT
Source organism: uncultured bacterium (assembly GCA_942492175.1). Taxonomy (GTDB): domain Bacteria; phylum Acidobacteriota; class Aminicenantia; order UBA2199; family UBA2199; genus UBA647. The sequence continues at coordinate 895,015 of CALODR010000004.1, read as the reverse complement.
TCTTCAATTAATTCTTTGAAATCTTCACTCTATATAGGAGGATTGCTCGCCTTTTTCATCCTTCTTATGTTCCTTCAGAATTTTCGCGACCCGATGCTCGTTTCAATTGTCATTCCGATTTCAATCATATCCACTTTTGTTCTGATGTTTGCATTCGAGGTCAATGTAAATATTATGTCTTTAGGGGGACTCGTACTCGGGGTCGGAATGTTTGTCGATAACTCTATTATAGTTCTTGAATCAATATTCAGACATAGAAAGGATGAGGATCTGATCACTTCTGTAATAAAAGGTACAAAAGAGGTCAGCGGTGCAATAACAGCCTCCACTTTTACTACTATATCTATATTCCTGCCTGTAATTTACTTGTACGGAATCACAGGAAAACTTTTCAGAGATCAGGCCCTTACAGTATCATTTTCACTGGTATCCTCTCTCTTTGTTGCTATCACCCTTCTACCGGCACTTTCAGCTTTCAAATCAACCATAAAGGTGGAATTTACCGATGATATAGATGACGGCAGCAGGAAAACCTGGTACAAAACCGTTCTTAAAGGTTTTAATGCTGTTATCCTTATACCTTTTAAAATTATAGGATATATTATTACCTTTATCGTGGGGGGAATTTACATTCTTATAAAAACAATCCTGAAGTCTTTAGGAAAATTTCTGAATATTTTACTGAAACCTCTTTATCAAGTATTTAATTCTTTTTACGAATGGTTTGATAGAGTATATCACGTAATACTTGAAAAATTTCTTGAAAAGAAATCCAGAGCTGCAATACTCGTTGCATTAATAATCATCTCAATAGGGATCACTTTTACTCTCCTTGACAAGGAGCTTCTCCCTACTCCTGATACAGCAAAATTCGAGATAATTGCAAACACAATTCCATCTTACGGTTTTGATGAAACTAATAGAATAGCTCAGGATATAGAAGAAAAAGTTCTCACTTTAAAAGGAGTGAGTTTTGTTTATTCAGAAACCGGATCAGTTTCTAAAGAAGCTGCCAGGAGTGAAGATATATCGGTCAACAGTATCCACTTTGTGGTTGACTGTAAATCTAATGAAAGCCGTCCTGCCGTGATGGATAAAACCAGGGAGATCCTTAAAAGCACTGATCTGCTTGACTACTCGATATTTCTGGAAAAGAATACTCTGTCAAAATATCTTTCATCATCCGGAGAAAATTTTCAAATCAAAGTTTTTTATGAAGATATTGAGAGAGGAAAAGTAGCTGTAAACAGAATAGTTAAAAGAATCTCAGATATAAAAGGAATTTATGATCTTAAGACAACTACTACTCCCGGAAAACCCGTATACGAAATCTATTTCAGGCAGGAGCTGATTGACAAACTGAATATAACTAAATCTCAGATATCTCAATTTCTTAATCAGGCTGTGAAAGGAGGAGACGGTGGAACCCTCAAGCAGATCCAGAAAAATTATGACATATTAGTAAGGGTCCCTGTTGACGGAATAATGGCGATTGAGAGGCTGATGAAACTCAGGTTCCCGATAAATGGAAAGGTCTATTATGTTAAGGATCTGATCGAGATCAAGGAAAGGCCATCTATCAAAAGGATATCGCGGGAACTGCAAATGAGATATTTCCTTATCTCTGCAAATGTAAAAGGCATCCCTCTTAAAAAGGTTATAGAGGAATCTGACGCAAGACTTGCAGGGATTGAAATGCCTATGAACACCAGATATGTCTATTCTGGTGAAGAGGAGGAGAGAATAAAGGCATTTGATTCTCTTAATTCAGCAATCTGGTTAGCGATTATCCTCGTCTATATGATCATGGCTGCAAAATTCGAGAATATTATTCAACCCCTTATCATAATGTTCACAGTCCCAATGGGACTGATTGGAGCTTTTCTGTTTCTTTTAATCACGGGTAATTCACTAAATATTATTTCCGGTATAGGTGTTATGGTCCTTATAGGTATCGGAGTTAATGATGCCATTGTAAAGATCGAGTATTCAAATATGTTAAGAAAGGAAGGAAAAGGTGTAAGAGAGTCAATTCTGGAGGCTTCTCGGGTCAGATTAAGGCCTATCCTTATGACAACCTTCACAACTATATTCGGTGTTGTCCCTATGGCAGTGATTAGTCAGACCGGTTCAGAACTGCAACAGCCTTTAGCACTGGTTATCATAGGCGGCTTGTTATTCACAACTCTCCTTACACTTATTCTTATCCCTGTTTTTTATGAGATACTTGAGAATTTCAAGGAAAAAAGATCCGGAAGAGCTGAGGTATAATGATAACTAAAATAATTGACAGGCCAGTTCTGGCCGTAATATTTTTTACAATTATAATTCTGCTCGGAGCATACTCTTTCAACAATATGACGATCGGTCTCGTTCCCGATCCGGAACAGGGGCATCCGTCACTTAACATTATCTACCGATGGCAGGGTGCGTCTCCAGATATGGTATTGGAGAAGGTTCTAATCCCGGCTGAATCTGAAATAATGAAAGAAGTGAAGGGAATATCAAAGATAAGCTCAAGGGCAATTCTAGGTCAGGGGACACTTGAAGTTGAATTTAATAGAAATATTAAAATGAACTTCGCCCAATTGGTTTTACGTGAAAGATTGAACAGGCTAAAAAACGAGTTACCCAGGTCTGTCCTGCCTCCGGTAATTTCAGAAAGGATCCCGGAGGATTTTACCCAAAGGCCACTGTTTAATATTGGTGTATATGGGAAAAACTACAATATTTTTAATCTCAGAAAAATTGCAGAAAAAGATATTCATCCTCATCTCAGAGCAATACCCGGTGTTAAAGAGGTCAATCTCCAGGGAGGAGTTGATCCTCAGATCCAGATACGGACAAATCTTAACAGACTTATTAAATTTAATATTTCAATTTTTGATATTCAGGCCAGGATCAATCAGTATTTCTATACTAATCAGTCTATATCATTTAAAAAGAAATCAGGAGAGATAACACTCTCTTTAACAGAATCCCCTGAAGATATAAAAGACATTCAGAATATATTTATCAGAAACTTTGGTGAAAAAAAGCTATACCTGAAAGATCTGGCTGATGTATATCTTGGATTTGAAGAGCTCAGATCTGAGCGAAAGTTCCAGGGGCAGTCTTTTCTGGTCTTTGAAATATTCAAAGAGGCATCATACAGTCATCTTGAGATTGCAAATAAAGTCAGAAATAAACTCAAAGAGATAGCCAACCGACTGAACGGTGAAATAGAATTTGTAGTTCAGAGCGATGACAGTAAAGTTCTACGGAGAGAATTAACGAAACTTTCAAAGATAGCTTTTCTTATCCTTATAATAATCTTTGTTATTCTTATCGTTATCGTGAGAGATGTTAAAGCAACAATACTTATCTTTTCATCGGTATTCTTCTCTGTATTTGCAACCTTGACAGTAATACACCTGACAGGAATCCCTCTGAATCTGCTGACACTATCAGGTCTTGCTCTCGGTTTTGGTCTATTTGTGGACAATGCAGTTGTAGTATTTGATTCCATACTCCGTTTCAGAGAAAAGGGATTTGACAGGAAAGAAGCATCCATAGAAGGTGCCCGTGCGGTAATTCTCCCAGTAATTTCATCCACTTTTACAACGATAATTGTGTTCTTTTCATTTGCGATCCTATTCAGGGAGAGACTGAAAGTATACTACCTCCCTCTTGCGTATATTATTGCAATATCTCTTATTTCATCGATAATTGTATCATTCGTACTGATCCCATCGCTCAGTGCGAGACTCAATATTAAAATAAAGAAAAAAAAGAAAAGTGTAAAAAAAGGGCACTTGTTCCCCTTTATTCTGAAATACCCTCTGACAGTAATAATCCCTGTTATCCTAATTCTGATCTTCTCTTTTATTACATTTAAAAAAGAAGTATCATTCGGAACCTTTTTCTCCTGGTATTCACAGGAACAGATAGTTGTTTATCTGAGATTCCCGTCAGGGGCTGAATTCAGTGAAATTCAGGATTCAATATCAAAGTTTGAAAAACTTGCATTAGAAAAACCTTATAAAAAAGAGATAAACACACAAATATGGTCCACAGGTGCATATATGGTGATCACCTTTCCCCCTGAAGTAGAAAATACAGCATTCCCTGTTCAGCTAAAACAGGAATTAGTGGGCATTGCAACAAATCTGGCAGGAATCGGCGTCAGAGTGACCGGTTTTGATCAGGAGCCTTATTTTTATGATCCTTCCACAGGCTCAAATCTTCCCTGGGAGATCCATATAAAAGGTTATAGCTTCGAAAAGCTTATGGAATATTGCACAAAAGTAAAAAATGAACTTCTCGCCCATAAAAGGATCAAAGAGGCGGAAGTTCAGACTGATATGAAATTCTGGTGGGGCGGTAAGGAAAAATATTTCTCACTTAAACTCAACAGAGAAACTTTAAGGACCTACAAACTCGAACCCAGATATATTCTCGCCCTCCTATATTCAACCCTTCGTGAAAGCCAGAATACACAAAAACTGAAATTCGAAGAAAGAGAGATGTCAATTGAGATTAAAGTTGCAGGAGTTAAGGAGATAGAGCTTGATGAGATCCTGGACCTTCATCAGACCTCACCTCAGAATATACCATTCCGTATAAGGGATATTGTTGATGTTGATTTTACAACTCAAAAAGGTGGGATCACAAGAGAAAATCAACAGTATGAAGCAATGATCCAGTGGGATTATCTCGGTTCCAATAAGGCAGCGGACAGGTTCCACAGGACCATTTATGAGAACCTGGAAGTTCCTGTAGGATTTACTAAAAGCCTAAAAGAGAGAACTTTCCGGATAACTGAGGAGGAAGAGGATCAGCTTAATTATGCAATCATACTTTCAATCTTTCTAATTTACCTTATTCTCGGTATGTTGTATGAGAACTTCCTTCAACCCCTACTGATAATGCTCTCAATTCCACTTTCACTGATAGGGGTATTCATTGCATTTGTGGTAATGGATTACTCTTTTGATTCAACCGCTTATATCGGTGTTATACTATTATCAGGTATTGTTGTTAATAATGCAATTCTCCTTATTGATAACATAAACAGACATCTGAAGAATTCCACAAAAATTATTGAATCTATTGTATTTGCCACAAAAGAAAGGATCAGGCCAATATTTATGACAACATTAACAACTGTTTTAGGTATGCTGCCTCTCGTAATATTCAAGGAATCCGGAGCAGGGAAATCTGATATATGGTCATCACTTGCATTGTGTACAGTTGGGGGTTTAACTACATCAGCCCTTCTTATCCTTCTTATTCTGCCGGTATTCTATTACCTGTTTTTTAAACTTCAGAAATTCGTCATTTCATCAGGCCGGAAGAAAGAATTGCCTTCAACTGAATAGTTTTCTTGATTTTTTATACCTCTGTTGATAATATTCTCCGATAGGATAAAAACATGACTCAAGAGAAAACAGGTTTCTTTAAGAAATTTCCACCACAATTCTGGCTGGTTGTAATCTTCGAGTTTTTCGAAAGAGGATCATATTACGGTATGATGAGTTTTATTTCCGTATATTTTACAGATTCACTAAATATACCCAAAGAGAGTGTCGGTGTTATTAAAGGAGTTATCCAGCCGTTACTCTATTTCCTTCCCATTATTTCAGGAGCAGTAGCTGACAGGTTCGGCTACAGAAAGATCCTGATGGTTGCTTTCGCACTTCTCGGAGGAGGATATTTTCTTACAAGCCAGATGACAACCTACTCCAGTGTATTCATTGCTCTTGTGATTATGGGATTCGGAGCTGGAATGTTCAAACCGATAATTTCCGGGACAATCGCAAGAGTGACTGATGAAAAGAACAGTACTCAGGCTTTCGGAATATTTTACTGGTCAATTAATCTCGGTGCATTTCTTTTCCCGCTTTTCCTGGTCCCTTTTCTTAAAAGTTTAAATCCTGCTTATGTGATCATTGCTTCCGCAATATGTACAGGTGCTCTTATCATTCCTACCGCCCTACTCTATAAAGACCCGGTAAAGAGGGGTCTTGCTGATAAAAGAGAACAGACCTCACTTATTCAAACCCTCGCTAATGCATTTGAGATCATCTATTCACCTCTTGTTCTTCTTCATAATAAATTAAAAAATTCAAATTTTTTCAGGATCAGTACGATTATTCTCCTGATTGTTCTGATCGGTTTATCACTTATTTCTTATATGAATCCGGGCAGATCTGAAATAAAACTTCCCGTAATCGGATATGGATCCGGAACTGATAATTTTCTTTTTGAAGTTGACCGTAATATGTCCATAAAAGAGAATTATAAAATCAGTGCCTCAATTGATGATAAATCGCTCAGTTTGATATCAATTTACAAACCTGACAGACTTGGGACCTTTGAGGAAGATTTAAGAAATGATTCTCTTGAAAAAAGCATTAACCTGTCAGGATTTGATATTAAAAAAGCTATTTTAAGATCCTCAAATAAAATAACACTGAATATCCATTCAAAAAAGGAAGCAGGTGAAAAATTTATCATTTCCAAATCCGCTGATAATATTTTTGACATTGTATTGGATAAGAAATTATTCAGTGAATCTGACATAAATCAGCTGCTTGATGAGATCCATAATTATACAGAATTAAAGGGAGTTGGATATGATAGTATTAAAGGGGCTGTTAAAGAACTTGATGTGAGGCCTTTTTTTATCCTTTTTTTACTGACAATTATTATTATTTCTCTTTTCATTCTGGAATTTAAAAGAAAGATTTCTTCATTATTTCCGGTTGCTGCAATTGTGCTGCTCTGGGTTATACCGGGAATAGGTTTATTAGGCAGAATAATCTGTACAATTATATATATTTCAACTCTATCACTCCAGATCATCAAAAGAGACAATATTGATAAATTTACTGACCATGCCAAGTTCCTGCTTATGATACTACTCTATTCCGGATTCTGGGTGCTATATTTTCAGATGTTTGACTCTGTGTTATGGTATGTCCAGGCATATGTAGATGCATCATCATTAAATATTGCAATTAATAAATTACTCGGATTTTTCGGTATGAGTATAAACTGGTTCTTTGATGTTGAACATGTCACTGTGATAAATGCCGGAGTAATAATACTTCTTCAATTGTTTATATCAAATATAGTAAAGAACCGGAAAGCCTTACCTACAATGATGACCGGTATCGGTATTGCAACTATCGGTATGGGGATCCTGGCTATTTCCACAGACATATGGATATTTATAACCGGTATCGTCCTGTTCTCGATCGGAGAAATGACAGCTCACCCCAAATTCATAAGTTACATCGGTATAACAGCACCTCCTGATAAAAAAGCAATGTATATGGGATATCTTTTTCTGTATGGTGTTTTCGGTAGCTCAGTCGGAGGAATTGTCGGAGCAAAATTATATGTTCATTTTGTAGATAATCTTAATCAGCCGAGAACTTTATGGCTGATCTTTTCAGGGATCGGGCTAATGACCATAATTAGTTTACTTCTTTACAATAAATTTTTGGTGAAAAAAAGCCCTGAATAAACCTGCCTTCATATATAAAATATTTAGCAGGCAGACAGACTCAGGAGTTTTTGAGTTCTTCCAAATCTATCTTGAGTCTTTTAAGGATCTTCCGAAGTTCTGCTTCATGTCCGTATTCCTGCTCGGCCAGATCGCTGAAAAGTTCTCTTGCAGGGCCTTCACGGAATTTTTTGACTGAGTTAAGATAGAATTCACGAGCCGATATCTCTCTCGGAATAGAAATAAGGACTATCTCTATCATATCCTCCAGTTCTTTGATCTTCGATTTCAAATCATCATTCATATAAGCCTCTTTTCCACTTTAATCTGATCTTACCCCGGCCAGGTGATCTTGCCGCCAAAATAACCTACAATAAAAACCACAGGCATTGATGAGAAAAGAAGGGAATTGTATATAATGAATCCCACTCCTGATTCATAGGCGATTTCCGGTACTGCTATCCGGATGATCAATGCAGCTGAAGTTGCGATCAGTAAAACAATTGACATATAGAGCTTTATCTTAAATGTTCTGGTCAACAGACGCTGATAATTAATCCACCAACTGAAGACTCCAGAAAAAGTTGCCGGGTAAGCAAATAGTGCACCGACAAAGAGAGAATAATATGCAGCATTTTCAAATGAGCTGATATTGAATATCAGAAAAAAAGCCTCCATTAAACAACTGAAGAAAATTAAAGCCATCGGAAAATGGATAAATACCGGGTGGGGATGGAACTTCCTGTAAAAATCCCTTAACTTATCCATTCTGTCATTTTCAGCAGATTTCTCTTCAATTTCAAGCTTTCCGACCTTTTTAAACCTGCTCATTACTTCATCACTATGTGGTGCCACAGACATCTGATGGCTAAGATCTTCACCTGCAAAATGTCTGTTAACATGTGACCCGTTCTTCCATAACTTACTTCCGGAAACATCGTAGATGTCTCCTTTGTAAACTACATATGCAGGTCTTCCGTCTTTACCATCATATTGTTTGAGTTCTTCAAGTTTCAATATGGCCTCCGCTTTTTATGATTTTTATTATATGGATTTCAACTATGGTATGTCAAGAATTTTTATCTGTTTAGTTTTGAAATTAATTATTTGGGAAATATAAAAAAAAAGATTTTACATTTAATTCATCAAACCTGATGTGATGCAGGTTAGGATATACTGATCACCGGTCTCCAAGACCGGTGATCATCTATTGTCAGCTTTAATAAAAATCTTATTTTTCAGTCAACAACAACAAACATATCTTTGCCTACTCCACAGATCGGGCACACCCAATCATCCGGGATATCTTCAAATTTGGTTCCCGGTGCAATTCCACCATCAGGGTCACCTACTGCAGGATCATAAATATAACCACAAGGTTCGCATTCATAACTTTTCATATTTCCTCCTCCCAAAATTTATTAGTTTAATTTTAACATATTACTGCACTAAAATTAAGATTAAAACTTATTATTAATTTTCACCAAGAAATTCTTCGTCATATATCTTCTCAAAATGAAGTTTATGTTTAAGTTCTTCTTCAGCAAGTTTCTCGAACAATTTTTTTATCTTCGGTTCAGAGATGCTCTGCGCCATCTGAGAGTACAATCTGTTTGCAGCTTCCTCTCTTTTCATTGCAATAATTATGATATCCTGATATGTCATATCGGGTGAAGGTTGTTTTTCAACCACATAGTCACTTATTTTAAGATTTTCCACCTGTGAGATGGAAATAGCTTCAATAGAAGACTCGCTGATAGTTTTAAGAGCCCTTGCATGGCTCTCTTCCATAAGTTCATATTCTTTGAGCAATTCTTTCTGATTCTCGAATTTTACTATGTCCTGCATATATCTGTAAAATTCAGCAGCTTCATTTTCCCTGTCAATCGCATAGTTCAGAATATCATTAAATTTTTCCATGGTCATAATTAATTCCTCCTGATTTCATAAAAATTATATATTAACAACTATTGATATTCAATACTTATTTAAAGAATAAAAAGAACATTTATATGGAATTATAGATCTCTCTCTTACTCAGGATTTCTTGACCGTAAAATTTTATTATGTTAGTATCATCACTTAAAAAATCCCTTAAACGGAGGTAGTAATGGCTGATCTCAGAACCAATTATATGGGTTTTGAATTGAAAAATCCCGTTATTGCAGGAAGCAGTAATCTGACAGGATCTATTGATAAAATAAAGGAACTTGAAGATAAAGGAGTCTCTGCCGTAGTTCTAAAATCTATATTTGAGGAACAGATCTCAATGGAGATAGGATCGATAAGCCAGGATGCAATGTCCCATACCGAAGGATACGATTATATTTCACAATATACTAAACAATTTAATCTTGAAAACTATCTGAATCTTATCAGAAATTCAAAAGAAGCTGCAGATATTCCGGTAATTGCAAGTATTAATTGTGTATCAGATGGTGAGTGGGTATCATTTGCAGAAAAGATAACTTCAGCGGGTGCTGATGCATTAGAACTTAACCTCTTTCTTCTCCCCGGTGATTTCAACAAAAAAACTGAAACCATCGAAAAAACCTATTTTGATATTATAAAAGCTGTTTCAAATAAGACAAACATTCCTGTCTCAATAAAGATCAGTTCATACTTTACTTCACTTGCAAACACAATATTCCGTTTCTCTCTCACCGGAGTTAAAGGAATTGTATTGTTTAACCGTTTTTACCAACCGGATATCGATCTGGATAATATGGAAGTTGTATCCTCAGATATTTACAGCACAAGGAGAGAAAATTCACACTCATTGAGGTGGATCGGGATGCTTTCAGAAAATGTTAAATGTGATCTTGCAACTTCCACAGGTGTTCATGAAGGTGAAGATGTGCTTAAAAATATACTTGTAGGAGCTAAAGCTGTTCAGATAGTTTCAACTCTTTACAAGAACGGCCCGGACCATGCAAAAAAGATTATTTCCGACCTGAATGACCTTATGGATAAAAAATCCTTTTCTTCAATTTCAGAGATAAGAGGTAAATTCAGTCAGGGAAATGTGAAGAATCCTGAAATTTTTGAAAGGGTGCAGTTTATGAAATATTACGCAAAGTCCTGATATTTTTTATAATTTTATCATACTAAGTTCTTTTTCAATTGCTTCCTTAAAATTTGAATAACTGAAAGAATAATTATTTTCAAGAAGTCTTTTTGGGATCACTTTCTGACTGCTCAATATTGTTTCAACCCCCATTTTTCCAAATAAAATTTTAATTATGAAATGTGGTATTTTAAAAGGAACCGGCCTTCTTAATATTTTCCCGCAAAAAAGAATAAGATCTTTAATTTCAACCGGATAAGGACCTGTCAGGTTAAAAATACCTTTCAGAAAACGATTTTTTATAAGAAATAAAACAGAAGCTGCAACATCATCGATATGTATCCAACTGACCCAGTTATCTCCTTTGCCGGGTATTCCCCCCGTGAATAATCTGATCGGCAATATGATTTTTGGCAACATCCCTCCATGTTTAGAGATGACCACCCCTTTACGGATAATAACTTTTCTGACATTCGCATCAAGGCTTTGAGAGGCACTCTCCCACCTGCCGACCACTTCTGACAGAAATGAATCCCCTTTTATTGAACTTTCATTAAATATTTCTGTCTTTGAAAATGGATAAAAACCTATTGCTGAAGCCTGAATATATACCTCAGGTTTTTTTTTCATGTTATTTATTGCTTTTATTATTTTTTTTGTAGTGATTACTCTCGAATCTATTATTTTCTTCTTCTTTTTCTCTGTCCATCTACTCGATATGTTTTCCCCTGTCAGATTAATAATTATCTGATGGCCTTCAAGATTTTCGATAATATGATCGTCAAATGGATATAGGCTTAGAAATTCAGATTTATTGATTGTTGATTTTTCAGGATTTCTTGAGAAAATGGAAATTTTATATCCATTTGTAATCAAAAATTCTGACAGAGCTCTCCCAATTAATCCGGTACCTCCAAAAATAGCAGCTCTATCAATATTGTTACTACTCATTTCAGATTCTTAGGGAACCAGGGGAAAAACGAATTGGTCCTTTTCTGATATTCTCTGTATCCGGGCTTTTCTTTATTCATTGTCTTCTCAAGTAATGCAACACCTGAAATTTTTAGCAGTAGAAATGTCATAATAATAGATCCGTATACCGGTATAATGGATCCTCCTCCAATGCTTATCAATGCAAATCCCCACCAGACGGCACTATCACCGAAATAGTTAGGATGTCTTGTGTATTTCCATAATCCTGTTACAAGGAGTTTCCCTTTATTCGATGGATCAGATTTAAATCTTTTTAATTGAAGGTCCCCAATTGATTCAAACAGGAACCCGATTATCCAAACCAAAATTCCGGCAATATCGATGGGAGTAGGAAAAATATGTTTTTCATAAAACATTGCCCCAAGAAGCGGAGCGGAGATTAATGTGGCCAATATTGCCTGAAGGAGAAAGACCTGGAAAAAACTATACCACCAATACCTCTCCTGGCCGGCATTCTTTCTAAAATTCGCATATCTGAAGTCCTCTCCTTTTCCCCGGTTCCTTATAAATATATGTATTGACAAGCGAAAACCCCATATAAAGATTAACGTTAACACCAAATATTGTCTCAGTATAACGCCGGATGAAGAATAGAAATAGAAAGTGGCGATCAATACAAATGAAAACCCCCATACAATATCAACAATTCCGGCATTTTTTTTTATTAAACTGATAATCCAGGTAATCACCATTAGTCCCAAAACAAATAAAAATCCTGTTGCCATTGTCTTGAGGAATAGTGTGTTCATAGTCACTCCTTTGTGTCTTGCTCGAACATCAATGCAATTGCAACCGCTCCCAGACCTGCATTTACACCGATTATCGGAGAAATATTAACAATTCCAACAGGTTCACGTCCGGTTACCTGTTTTACCTGATGAAGAAGGTATTCAGCACCCGATCGGTTTTCCGCATGGAGAATAATTGAACTCCGGACCTTTCTCATTTTTGAAAGTGCATTGATATGTTTTACTACTTTGCGCATATTATTTTTTTGTCCGAAAGATTTGCCTATCAGAATTGATTTCCCCTCTTTATCAATGGATACGATTGGTGTCAGATTCAGTAATTTGGCAATCTTACCTTTCATCGGGCTGACACGGCCACCCCGGACCATATATTTAAGAGTTTTAACACTGACAAAAATATCAGTATTATCGATCCATACTTTGCTCATCTTAACAATCTCTTCATGATCTGATCCATTTTTGATGGCTTCCGCGATTCTTAAGACAACCATTCCGAGAGAACCTGATAGATGTTTTGAATTAATAACAGTGATCTTTTTACCGGATTCAGAAGAAATTTTTTCTGCCGCCTTTTTTGCAACAGAAAATGTCCCTGATAATTGATCGGACAAATGGACACTGATTACAGAATCATAATGTGTAGAAAGAAATGAGAACAGGTTTTCAAAACTTTTTTTTGGCGGTTGTGAAGATTTTGGGAAATCCAAAGAATTCCGGAGAGTCGAATATATCTGATCTGAAGTAATAGTTATCCTGTCGAGATACTCACTCTCCCCTATTTTTATATTAATGGGGATCTGATGGATCTGGTAAGTCTCGAAAATATTATCCGGGAGGTCACAGGTGGTATCCGTTACCAAAGCGATCCTGTACTTTTTGTTCTGAGTTACATCTGTTTGCAGTTTCATATTGTCAGCTTTCTGACCAGTTAATTCTCCCTCTTCACGAAGCTTATAGAACAAAGAAGCGGGATCATCTGTGTGAATATGGATCCTGGTTCTTTTTTCAGATCCGGCAATTACAATTGAATCACCATGATCAGAGAGAATCTGTTTAACCTTCGTTTGATTTATTTTTTCCCCCGTGATTACCGTCTCAGTGCAATATTTATACTTTAACTCTTTATCAACATGTTCCACAAATTCTTCAACTACCTCAATATCCCTGGTAAGTTTAAATAGACTTCTCAGATCCATGCTGCGGAAAAATTCGTTTATCCCCTCAAGAAATATAACAAATCCTTTACCGCCGGCATCAACAACATTGGCTTTTTTCAGTACTTCTAGTTTATATTTTGTCTCCAGCAATGATCTTCTTGCTGCATCGATTGACTTAACAAAGATTTCCCGGAATCCCTTATTGGAATGCCTGTTAATATATAAGAAATCTGCCCATTCCCTCATAACAGTGAGCATGGTACCTTCGACAGGTTGTGATATTGCATCATAGACAAAGTGTACGGCCCCTTTTACACCAACTGCAAAATCGTGGAGATTGAGACTTTTTGACTGGGAAGTCTCTTCCCTAAGTCCATGAAGGAACTGAGCAAAAATAACACCAGAATTGCCTCTTGCTCCGTCAATGGCAGCATCAGCTATCTCATTCATTGAATACTTATAATCTCTCTTTTTTTTTATCTTCTCAAGCACGGATCTTACTGTAGAAGCAAGATTGGATCCGGTATCACCATCCGGGACAGGAAACACATTAATTCTGTTCAGTTCTACCTGATGCCGAAGAATTTTGGCCGCACCGGCAACAAACATACAATACAATCCATTGCCGTCAATTTCATTCCGAAGTCTGACAAATTTCATTTTTTTCTATTTATTTTTATTACGTAATTTATTCAAGCCATTGAAAGCCGCCACTCTGTATGCCTCTGCCCAGGTTGGATAATTAAAAATATTTTTTATAAAGAATTCAATATTTTCTTCAGTCTTAATAACAACCTGACCGATATGGATTATTTCCGCTGCCTGCTCACCAATTATATGAATACCGAGAATTTTTTTTGTTGAAGGATCGAACAGTATCTTAAGAGCACCTCTGTCGTCACCTGAGATAGCTGCCTTTGCTATCTCATTATAATAGGCAATCCCTGTCTCAAAAGGTACATTTTCTTTTTCAAGCTCCTGTACATTTTTCCCGATTGACGAAAGCTCCGGTATTGAATATATCGCAAAAGGGAAATTTAAGTCTATACCGGGATCTGTTTCAAGTCCAATGGCAAATCTTGCTGCTCTGCGCCCCTGTTCTGAACTTGTTGAAGCAAGAGCCGGAAATCCTATAACATCTCCGCATGCAAAAATATTCGAAACCGATGTCTGAAATCTTTCATTTACCTTAATAGTACCCCTGTTCCCTGTATCAACTCCTATTTTTTCTATATTTAATTTTTCAATTGCAGGTGTCCGCCCCTTAGAGAATAAAATTACATCCGCTTCAAATGATTTACCACTTTTTGTAATTAGCTTCCCTCTTCCCGAATCAGTCACATTAAATTCTTTATATTCCTCCCCGAAACTGAATTTCACACCTAAGTCAATATAGAATTTCTTAAGAAGAGCAACTATATCCCTGTCAATGAACGGGAACATATCCTTGTGACTGTCAACTACTATCACCTCACAGCCGAGTGCAGCAAACATTCCTGCGTATTCTGTCCCGATCACTCCGGCACCGTAAACTATAAGGGATGACGGGAGTTTGCCGATCTTGGTTTTATTTGAAAATATAAAATCACTGTCAAATATAACTTCATAGTCAAAATTTATATCATCAGGTTGTCTCGGATGTGTACCGGTTGCAATTATGAATTTTTCAGCTTCTACACTTTCAAATACATTCCCGTTTAAATCTGATATATCTATATTGTATTTATCATGGAAAGATGCCTCTCCATAAATAACATCAACACCATTTCTTTTGAACTGCCGCTCGATAACCTTAACTTCATACTCAAGGATCGAGTCCACCTTATCAGTAAGATCTTCAAGACCTATCTCAGTTCTGGTCAGCCTTGATGAGCCGTAAACATATTTTCTTTTTAACCCTTTAATGTAAAGAACCGCTTCTCTGAGAGTTTTA
Source organism: uncultured bacterium (assembly GCA_942492175.1). Taxonomy (GTDB): domain Bacteria; phylum Acidobacteriota; class Aminicenantia; order UBA2199; family UBA2199; genus UBA647. The sequence goes on along the minus strand of CALODR010000004.1, from coordinate 879,624 downwards.
CTCGGGATAGTGCCTGTATGAAGAGAAACTCCGCCAAGTTTCGAGATCCGGTTATCAATTACAACGACTTTTTTTCCCGCTTTTGCTGCCTGTATGGCTGCACGCTGACCGGATGGCCCGCTTCCTATAACAGCTAACTCATACCTCTTTTTACCCATTCTAAGTTATTTATACACCGAGTTGTTGAGGAAACTGATGAATTTATCTTTTTTATAAAAACCGGAAAAACGGTTGATCTCCTTTCCTTTAGATCCCAGGAAGATAACTGTAGGCATTCCAATCACATTCAGCTCTTTTCTGATCTCCTCATTCTTTTCATTCTTTTCAGTGAAATCCAGTTTAATTAGAATCATTTTTTTGAGTTCTTTTATAACTTCCTGATCGGAAAAAGTATACTCTTCCAACTCTTTGCAGGCAACACACCAGTCAGCATATGTATCTATCATTACTATTTTATTTTGTTCAGAAGCCAGTTTTTTCCCTATTTCAAGATCTGTTTCCCAATCCAATTCAGAAACTGCATTTGACTCTCCCTTAATTACAGAATTTACTGTAGAACCCGGAAAATACTTTTGTTCAAACCCCTGCATAAAAAGGATTACTCCGATCAATAACACGATTATGAGAATTACCTTGAACAATTTATTCTTTATTTCTTCCCCAGTCCCTTTAAAAATTCCGGAGAAAACAGCAGTAGCAATCAGAAAGACACCCCACAGAACATTATTAAGCCATTCAGAAGTTATTGTACCGAGGAAATACAATCCACCTCCGATCAGCATGATTGCAAAGAAATATTTAACATAATCCATCCATTTCCCACCTTTCGGCATTGAAGATATAACTCCGGAAAATGTACCGGCCAGGAGAAAAATTACACCGAGCCCAAGAGAGAAGGTGAATGTCAGCCAGAAACCTAAAAACAAATTCCCGGTCTGACTTATCCATGAAAGGAGAGCTACAAGTACCGGACCTACACAAGGTGCAGCTATTATTCCGGCAACACCTCCAACTATCATTGAACCGATAATCTCACTTTTATGCCCTTTCTGTACTTTAGATGATATTGATGATGGGACCGGTATTTCAAAAAATCCTGCAAGGCTGAATCCCATAATAATAAATATTGCCGCAATTGCAAAAACAACAACCGGATTCTGAAAGGATATTCCCAGCATGGATCCTGTCATAGCCGCAATAATTCCGAACATTGAATATACGATAGCGAGACCGAGGACAAAAAATACAGACAAATAGAATCCTTTGAATTTTGAACCTCCTGTCCGTGTTCCGACATAACCCATAACGATCGGTATAACCGGATAAACACAGGGAGTAAAACTGGTAAGAAAACCTCCGAGAAAAACCATCAGAAACAGCATTACCGATTTTTTACCCAACTCTGTTTTAATTGTCCTCTCAACCCATGCAGCAAATCCCTCTCCTTCATGACCGGATTTTATCTCAGTTTGTGAAACCGATGAAAAATTTTCTTTAATTTCAATTGGGAGATCTTCCTCATCAGGAGGATAACAAACTTCAACAGGTTTTTCCTGACATATCTGATATGACACTTTTAAATTCAGCTTAATTCCTTCTTCGGGTATATTTTTCAGGGTTTCAACGTATACGATAACATCAAATTTCCCTTTGAATACCATCTCATCTCCAAATTCAATACCCTCGGGAAAAGTGACCCCCTTTATGGAAATATAATTATTATTCTCCAATTCAACTTTGAAGAACTCATTCTTCAGGTCGGTAATATGATTATCAGGAGCAAGATCAAATTTAAGGACGATCTTCCCCTTTTTATAAAAATTCTGGTATTCGATTAATGGCGTAACCTTTTCATCTGAACCGAAGAACTGCCCGTTTATGAATGAAGATACAAATACCAATATAAATATTGAAAAGAATAATTTATTTTTCATGATGATTATTTTAACTATTTCTCCTTATAGTGTCAATTTAACTTCAATCTGTTCTATTTCTTATCAATTTCGGCTCTTGAGTTCTCTCTCCTTTAGCCAACTATAGCTGGCGGGAACAATAAAAAGTGTTATCAGGGCAAAGGTCATCCCCCCGAATGAGGGGATCGCCATGGGGATCATAATATCTGATCCTCTGCCGGTCGACATCAGGATTGGTATCAAAGCAAGAAGTGTTGTTGCTATTGTCATCAATGCCGGCCTGGCCCTCTTAGAACCGGCCTCAATGGTCGCTTCTCTGATCTCAGCAACAGTTTGAGGCGATTTCTTTTCAAAAACCTGATCCAGATACGTTGCAATGATCACACCGTCGTCTGAAGCAATACCGAATAGCGCAAGAAAGCCTACCCAGACAGCGACACTCAGATTAAATGCATGTATTTGAAAGATCTCTCTGAAATGAATACCGAAGAGTGAAAAATCAAGGAACCAGGGCTGACTGTAAAGCCAGATCATCACAAATCCGCCTGACCAGGCCACAACAATTCCTGAAAATACCAGTAAGGTTGTAGATACTTTTTTAAATTGAAAATAGAGGATTATAAAAATGATGAATAATGCAAGCGGGAGAACGATCATAAGTGTTTTTTCAGATCGTATCTGGTTTTCATAACTGCCGGAAAACGAATAACTGACTCCGGCGGGGATCACTAACTCACCGGAATTTATCTTACTTGTGAGATACGATTTTGCACTTTCGACCACATCCACTTCCGCGAATCCCGGTTTCATGTCGAATAGGACATAACCCACAAGAAAAGTATCCTCACTTTTAATGACCTGAGGTCCTCTGGCATAATTTATCTTTGTCAGTTGGGTCAAAGGGATCTGGGCACCACCGGCCGCGGGTACAAGTATTTTCCCCAGTGATTCGATATTGTTTCTCAATTCTCTCATGTACCTTACTCTTACAGGATACCTCTCACGACCCTCAACGGTAGTCGTTATTGTTTTACCCCCTACCGCAACTTCGATAACCTCCTGAACTTTTTTCAGCATTATTCCGTATCTGGCGATCGCTTTTCTGTCAATCTCAATTTCCAGATAAGGCTTTCCAATGATTCTGTCCGCTATCACAGCAGACGATTCGATTGAAGGAACTCCCTTAAGAAGTTTTTCAATCTGCCTGCCGATCTTTTCAATAATTTCAAGGCTCGGTCCTTTTATTTTTAAACCCATCGGAGCACGCATCCCGCTTTGCAGCATGACTATACGTGCTCTTATCGGCTGCAATTTAGGAGCAGATGTTGTTCCGGGGATTTTTCCGGCTCTGATAATCTCTTTCCAGATATCATCAGGCGACTTTATTCCCGGCCAACTTTTACGGCCGGGATTAAGTTCCCGGGATAAAGGCAATCTCCATAAATAAAACGGGCGCCCGTTTGAATCAACGATGAGTTTCCCGTTCCTGTCTCTTATATATTTTCCGGGGACCTTATAAGGAAGTCCGTCATTCGCATCGAGTTTTTCTCCTGCTTCATTTCTGAAGAAATCGATCTCATCGGGATCATATCTGAACAGCATTCTCTTCCCATTAATATCTGTCTTATATCTGGCTTTATAATTAATGACTGTCTCTATCATTGAGATCGGAGCCGGATCCAAAGGGGTATCAGCCCTTCCAAGCTTCCCGACCGCACTTTCAATTTCAGGTATTGCCATAAAAGCCATATCCTGTTTTTTCAATACATCAAGTACTTCCCCGATCGATGCATGGGGCATTGTTGTCGGCATATAGAGGAAAGCGCCTTCATCAAGAGGGGGCATAAATTCTTTCCCCAACCCGGGAAATTTATGAGATATATAACTTATTGGAGCTGTATTCTTCACAAATTGCGGAAGCCATCCGAAAAATGCACTAAATCCCAACCAGGACATGCCCCCTAATAAAACAAGTGATCCGACTACAGAAAAGAAGATCTTTCTATGATTCAATGTCATCTTCAATAGTTTTGTATAGTTATTCAGGAACAGAGAGAAAAGAAATAAAAGGCCTCCGATCAACACAATGACAAAGAGCAGGTTTTTTATAAATCCCGATTCGGGCCCGAGAGGAAGCCAGTGACGGGTAAGAATGATCCCGACAACAGATACAGCTAAATAATTAAGAGATTTTGAAAAAAATCCTCTTGCTTTACCGGAAAATTTATTTTCATATATTTTATAGCCCCCGACCATCATTACAATTAAGCCCACCCACCAGGAAACAATGATGGTAACAACTATACCTGCTATTAAAACTGATAAGGAAAATAAACCGCTATTGTGTTTTTTCTTTTTCTTTTGTCTGAAGATCATATGGGCAACAGGCGGAATGATCATAATGGCAACAATGATTGATGATGCAAGTGCAAACGTTTTTGTAAATGCCAGGGGTTTGAACAACTTCCCCTCAGCAGCTCCCATGGTAAATACAGGAAGAAAACTGATGATGGTTGTCAACACAGCTGTAACGACGGCACTTCCCACTTCACTTGATGCCCGGAAAATAACACCCATCCGGTCTTCCTCCGGATCGGCCTCTTTGAGATGCCGGACAATATTTTCGACAAAGACAATCCCCATGTCCACCATAGTCCCGATTGCAATTGCTATCCCGGATAATGCAACGATATTTGCATCCACCCTGAAATATTTCATGGCAATAAATGCCATTAATACGGCAAGCGGCAATAATCCTGCGATCAGAAATGAACTTCTGAAATTCAACAGCATCAGGATTACAACGATAACCGTCACCAATATTTCTTCCGTTAATGCGGTATTCAGCGTTTCCAGTGTTTCATTAATAAGACCTGTCCTGTCATAAAAAGGGACAATGGTAACTTTGCTAACCTTACCGTCAGACGAGTAATTTTAGGGGAACCCGGGAGATATCTCTTTAGTCTTTTTCTTCAGATGTTCTTAATAGCTGCCAAGAGGATTCTCACCATAACGGACAACGACAACACCTCCCACCACTTCAGCTCCTCCTTTATCGAGAGCACCTCTCCTTAAAGCCGGCCCAAGTTTCACATTAGCAATATTTTTTACAAAAATAGGGACATTATTGTTCACATACACAACACTATCCTCTATATCCTTAATGCTTTTTATAAAACCCAGGCCCCGGATCATATATTCGACTTTGTTTATTTCGATCGTTCTAGCACCTACATCAAGATTTGACATTTTTACGGCATTGAAAACCTGTTCCAAAGTAATGTTGTTAACTCTCATGGCATCCGGATCGACATCAATCTGATACTCCTTAATATGCCCTCCGACAGATGCAACCTCGCTTATCCCATCCGCCACCAAAGTGCATACCGCACATACCAATCCTGAATTGTTCTCAATTCATGGGGATCCCATCCCTCTGCAGGATTGCCCTTCATCTCTCCCTTCGAGGGTGTACCAATACACCTGGCCAAGGCGGTTGAATCAGGCCCCAGAGCAGGTTTTACCTTTTGGAGCAGTAGTGCCCGAAGAAAGTGAATTTAGTTTTTCCAGAATGCGGGATCGTGACCAGTAAAAATCGACATTATCTTTGAAAATGACATAGATTGTGGAAAAACCCGAACATGGAATAACTGCGACCGTTTTTACGCCGGGTACCCCCAGAAGAGATACAGTGAAAGGATAGGTGATCTGATCTTCAACATCCTGCGGTGATCGCCCCGTCCATTTTGTAAAAACGATCTGCTGGTTTTCTCCGATATCGGGAATGGCATCAACAGGGACCGGATCCCTGGGTATCCCTCCGAGGTTCCAGTCAAACGGTGCAATGATCATTCCCCAAAAGATGATCCCGATTATCGCCAACGATACCACCAGTTTATTCTCAAGACAGAAAAGTATTATTTTATCCAATATTGATTCAGGTTTGTTTAAAGATTCTCTTTCAGTATTTTTCATCTATTTTTTGTGACCCCTATGATCATGGCCAGTCATCACCGCTCCATCTTCAGGATTCATCATACTGGGTTTCGCCTGGATCTGTAAGTCACTGTCGATCTTGAAAGCACCATTTACGACCACCATCTCTCCCTCTGTTAATCCATTTATTACTGTATAATATTCATCAGAACGGGATCCGAGTGTTATGTTTCTCCCTTCAAAAACTCCTTTTCTGCCTGAAACGGAAACATAAACAATGGCACGTTTTCCTGTTATTAAAGGCGCGGTTACAGGAATAACAAGGGGTGAAATACTGTTTCCTCCCTTTTTTTTATCGTTAATTTCAACATTCACTTTTGCACGGACAAACATGTCGGGTTTTAATTTGAGGTTTTTATTATTAACATTAACTCTTACTTTTGCAGTTCTTGTATCCGGATCTATAACGTGATCAATGAAAGTGATCACTCCCGTAAAAACTTCCCCGGGGTAAGATTCGGTTTCAAACTCAACACCCTGACCTGATCTTAATCCGGAAATTACAGACTCATAGGCATCGAGATTAACCCACAGATCTGACAGATTAGCTATCGTATATAAATTTGTGCCGGTCTTAACATACAATCCTTCATAGGCATCCTTTTTTATCACAATACCATCCATCGGTGAATAGATGATCATATGATGCATTGTATTGCCACGATCTTCAAATTCTCTGATCTGATTTTTTGTTAATCCCCAAAGTGCAAGCTTTTCTCTTGAAGCACTCACAATTTTAAGAGCATTTTTTCTTAATTCAGTTGTCGGGGAGTTCTGCAAAAATTTTAGTGACTGGAGCAATTCCTGCTGAGCCGTGATCAGTTCCGGGCTGTATAGATTTACCATTTTTTCACCTTTTCTTACCCGTATTCCGGTATAGTCAACATAAATGGCATCTAACCTTCCGGGTATCCTTGAGGTGATATTCGCAACATTTGTCTCATTAAGCACAACCTTACCTGACATTCTTATTATCATAGAAAGTTTTTGTCTTTTTACAGCTACAGTCCTTATTTCTGCCAGTTTTAGTGCATTTTCCGACAATTTTAACTGATTATAGCCAACATCATTGTTTTCCGAGGAGGCGGGGATCAGATCCATCCCGCAGATGGGACATTTCCCCGATTTAGGATTTTTTATCTGCGGGTGCATGGAACATGTCCATATTTCTCCCTTTGAATGGGTATTGTCTTCTCCAATATCACTTCCCTGTATGACTATTGGAGAATTCCCCGATCCTCCTATAATAAAACCCAATAAAAGCCCGAGAATAAGTGTTCCCGAAAAAAGCCACCTGTTTTCCTTTGATAATATTTTTCTTATCACACTTATTAAATTTTTCACATCTTCTCCTGCATGAGGGCTTTCACTTTTTCAGGATCATTTAATTTCTTCCCGATGATCTTTTCGAGAAAAGCCAGACTTTGAAGGCGGGATGATTTGAACTTCTCAAGAATAAGCTTGAATTCGAGTAAGCTTCTCTGTGTATCAATGAAATCAAGAAAATCCGCATTTCCAGTTGAAAATGCGGTTTTTGTTACTTCAAATACCGTTTCGGCTTTGGGAATGAGAGAATCTCTATAAAGCCTAATGATCCTCCCCGAATCATTAATGTTAAAAAGTGTTGATTCAAGGATAGATATAAGTTGATTCTCTTTCTCGGTCTTTTGATATTTTATTACTTCCCGACGTATTTCGGCCTCTCTGATTAATGCATTTACTTTTTTAAATCTTAGGGGGATGTTCATCGACATCTTGATCAGAAAAGGATCTTTTCCACTTTCAATCACCCCCGGCAGGGTGGAACCTCCTGTTATGATCAAATCAGCCCCGACCGAAATATCCGGCAAAAAATTCTTTCTTGCAAGCTTAACTCCGGCCTCACTGCTGAGTGCAATGTGATCAAGAATTTTCAATTCAGGATTGTTCGTCCTTAGAATCCGGTTCAGATCTGAATTGTTCAGCTGACAGGTTATATCTCTGATCTCCTTATCTATAAGTATTTCCTTTTCAACCGGTCTGTTAATTACTGAATTCAATGACACCCTGATCGAAGGTAATTTGTTTTCAAGGCCTATCTTTTTATCTTTAAGTTTTTCAAGTTCAATCTCAATTCTTATCAGATCTGAATATGATGCGGTCCCGGTTGAATACATGGACGTGATCTGTTCATTAACAGCTTTAAGAAGTGAAATATTCTTATCAATTATCTCAACTGATTTTGAGTAAAAATAGTAATCATAGTAGAGTTTTTTTACATTATAAAATATTTCGAGTTTGACTTTTTCAACATTTTCTTCCAATGCCCGGGCTCTTTCTAAAACTTTGTCCCCCCTTGATTTCAATTTCCCGAAAAACGGGAATTTCTGCATTAGTCCGATCTTAAGATGTTGAGCCCCCACCTTTGTCTCAACTTCATTAATAAAGTAGCCTAAACTTATTTCCGGATCCGGCAGTGATTTGATCACTGTTATTCTTTCAATTTCAGCTTTCCACTTTCCGAATGCCGCTTTTAGCCCAGGGTTGTTTTCTGCTGCAATTAGAAGATATTTGTTAAGAATTGAGCCGGAGGTTTTGCCATTGGATATTCCCGGCAGGTGACCAACCGCGATTAACACTATTACAATCAGTAAAAGAAATTTTTTTAATATATATTTGTCCATATTTTATCCTGTTTTAAATTGGACAAATACTGAAGTGATTACTTGCTTTAAACTAATATTCTATTTGGGAGAATATAATTCTACTGATTCCTTTATTATTAAAATTATTTGTAAAAGATCATGCTAATTTATCCAGACAATACGGAATCCTATTGTATTGTTCCGTCTGTACCACATATCAGATGATCTTTTCGATGCTCTGGGATCAGCGGAGTTCCAGTTCCCTCCTCTCAATACTTTCAGATTGGAATCACCATAAGTGGGGCCTGTCGGGTTTGAGTAAGGCGATACCGAATAGTAATCTGCGGCATAAGTATCCTTTACAATTTCAGATACATTCCCACCCATATGCATAACACCGTAAAAAGATCTGTCATTTTGAAATTGATCCAAACTATTTGATCCATTTGTACAATTATTATAATTAACAATAGAACAGTCTGGCGGATTATTCCCCCATGGATAGAGTCTATTATCAGTGCCTCTTGCCGCCTTTTCCCATTGCGCTTCTGTCGGAATACTAACCAGATTATTTGTATACTTTTCGATCCAAAGACAGAATAGACGAACCACTTCATGATCTACTCCGGTAACAGGATAATTATCCCCTCTACCTTCATAATATGTCCTCACATCCGGGTTTACATAAGCAAACTTTTTAAACTGGGCATAAGTGATCTCATATTTTGAAATTTTATATGAATCCAGATATACTGAATGAGCTGGCGATTCATCTGCGTCCCCGTTTCCATCTGTGTCCCCCATTAGGAACTCACCGGCTGGGATCTCTATCCACTCTATCTGATCAAAAACTGTTTTAGCATATTCTTCTTTAAGGTTGGGAGGATCTTCATCCGACTTTTTTTTCATCAGAATAAATACTGCCGTTACAATAGCAGCAGCACCAAGAATTGCCAGATAAGGAAATTTTTTCTTTCTTTTTCTCTTTCCTACCTTTTCAAATACCCTTTTTCCATTTACCACTTTACCATAGATCGTGCTGTTAAATACTTTACAGAGACTTAAGATCGACACCTTCTATTTCCGGCCTGGAAAGCAGCAGATCACCGAGAAGATAATTTTCAACAGCTTTATCCTTTATACTTTTTTTTTCATAAGATGCCCCAAGAAGGAGAAAAAATTTTCCCCTTATCTGTCCCTGATCTTCGCCTATCTCATTCAGAAGCTTTTCAAGTTTTGATATAACAAGATCATATTCACTATTATTAAATTTATTTACCAGAGCTTTTAACTCTTCACTATGATCACCTTCTAAAGCCTGAAGTTGAAAACCGCTTTGGATCATTAAAAAACATAGAAATATTACAATTCCTTTAAGTAGTATTGAATTTCTGATCAATCTCATTTATTCCTCACTAACGATGTATTTTAATCGTGGTTGGTTTATCCGCCAATGACAGTATCGGGAATGATACTGAAGTTGTTAACCAGGTTAAATATTAACATTTTTAGCTGGAATATTCAAATTCTCAAGAAACTTTGGATATTAATAAAGGTAAATTTATTAATGCAGATCTATAACAAATACTTAGTTTATCCAGACCAACCTGAACCCGATATAATCTCTAAACCTTCCCTGACTAATTGAGGAACGGTCAGAAGCCCGTACATCAGGTGATTGGAAATTCCCTCCCCTTAAAACCTTATAACCTTCATCATAGTAAGAACTTTCAGGACCGGTTGGGTTCAAATATGGTGAAACAGAATAATAATCTTCTCCATATATATCTCTGACCATTTCAGAAACATTACCGGCCATGTCCATTACCCCGTAAAAAGATATGTCCCCTGAAATACTCCCAACCGGAGAAGTAGTTCCTACGCAATAATTATAATTAACTTTTCCACATTCAGGAGGATTGCTTCCCCATGGATAAATCCTCTGGTCTGTCCCCCTTGCAGCCTTCTCCCACTGCGCTTCTGTAGGCAACATAACATTATGTCCTGTCATATCACGAACCCAGTCTAAGAATGTGTCCACTTCATAATATCTTACCTGAGTTACAGGATGATCTTCACCCTCTCCTTTATAGTAACTTCTCGTCTTGTCCGATTTAACATAATCGTACATATCCCATTCCTTATATGTCATCTCATACTTGGATATTTTGAAAGAATCCAGATATACCTTGTGAACCGGGCTCTCATCTATATCACCATTTCCCGAATTATCACCCATCAAAAATTCTCCTGCAGGAATTTCGATCCATTCTATACTATTAAATATCAAATTAGCCTGATCTTTTTCAAAATTCTCAGGATCTTTTTTTGTCTTTTTCTTAAACAAAACAAATACGGCAATTGCAATTACAGCAGCACCAGCTATGGCAAGGAAAGGGAATTTCTTCTTTCTTTTTCTCTTTCCCACCTTTTCAAAAACCCTTCTGCCATTTATGATCTTGCCATGAAATGTTGACTGATATATTTCCATTTTCCGGAAGTCGATCCCTTCAAGCACAGGCTGATCAAGGAGCATATCACCCAGAAGATAATTTTCCACTGCGTTATCTTTATTGCGGATTTTTTCGTAAGATGCTCCGAGTAAAATAAAATATTGACCCCTGATCCGGTTATCATCCTCACCTATCTCGCCCAGCAATCTTTCAATTTCAGGTATGATCTCCTTGAATTTCTTCTTATTATATTTTTCTTTCAATAAGGAAAGCTTTGCTTCATAACTGCTTTTTGAAGCATTTAATTCCAATCCGCTTTGAAAAAAACTCAAAACCAAGAATAGTACGATAATTTTCAGTGAAGTTTTAGACCCTTCATTCATTAGCATCTCCTAAAATAATTTTTGACCTCAGTTTAGCATTACGACCCGGAACCCGTAATTGTGCCCACCAAAAAAGTGATAAATTGGTATTCGGTTTGTTACCCGGCAATCACTTTCCATAAAATTTCCACCTCGAAGAATATGATAATCAGTTTTATTGTAATCGGGACCAATGGGATTTGAATAAGGAGAAACGGAATAAAAATCTTCGAGGTATCCGTCAATCACCCACTCTGAAACATTTCCTCCCATGTCCATCACTCCATAAAAGGATTTATCCTCGGGATATAAACCAACTATTCTGGTTTGGCCTCCGCAATTATAAAAATTTGTCCTGTCGCAATCCGGAGCCTGATTCCCCCAGGGATATGTTCTCCGGTCTGTTCCTCTCGCCGCTTTTTCCCATTGGGCTTCAGTGGGAATCCTGATACTTGCATAAGTTTTTTCAGACAGCCAACGACAGAATTCTACCGATTCTGAAAGATTCACACTGGTGACAGGATAACCGTCTCCGCGTCCTCCAAATGTGGCCTTTACATTTTCATTCACTCTGTCAAATTTAAAAAATTGATCATATGTGATCTCATATTTTGATATTTTATATGAATCGAGATAAACGGTATGGGAAGGTCTCTCATCCGTGTCTCCTGTTCCGAGGTGATCTCCCATTTCAAATTCACCGGCCGGGATTTCGATCCATTCTATCTCACTCAGGACCTCCACTGCATAATCCCGGCTTAGATCTTCAGTCGATTCCTTTGTTTTTTTCTTAAATAGCACCAGAACCGCAACAACTATCGCAGCAGCACCCGCTATGGCAAGGAAAGGGAATTTTTTCTTTCTTTTTCTCTTTCCCACCTTTTCAAATACCCTTTTACCATTTACCACTTTACCATAGATCGTACTATTAAATACTTTAAGAGACTTAAGATCGACACCTTCTATCTCCGGCTTCGCAAGCAGCAGATCACCCAGAAGATAATTTTCAACTGCTTTATCTTTATTCCCTGTCATCTCGTATGCCGCCCCGGTCAGAAGGAATAATTTACCTCTTATTGAAGTCTGTTCCTTATCTATTTCTGTGAAGAGTTTTTCATTTCTTTTAATAAGTTCAATATAACGGCCTTCTTTGAATAATAAAACGGATGATTTTATCTCATTCTGATAAATTAAATCTGCCGCCATAATTCGAAGATCGGACTGAAAGAATATTAAAATAAGGAATAATGCAATATATTTAAAAGATATTGATCTCTTGATATATTTCATAGATCCTCCAGATAAGTATAAAGTAATTTCCTAATAATATTTATACGGTATAAAAAAAGGCTTCCGGATTATAAAAATAATATTTGTAAACTATTTTAGTCTTTTTCAACTTAGATATCCATTAGTTTGTTCACGCGTTCATTTTCAATTTCAAACAGTCCATTTTATTTTCTCTTCTCCAATTTAAAATTATAATTTAACTAAATATTATTTGATGCTATTCTGAGCAGTAAATCTTTCCTTGAATCAGATATGGAAAACATTTATAATTAAACTATGTTATTTGAAATACTTAAAGAATCCCTGTTTGAGACCCTGAAAATATCTGCCATTATACTTGCCCTGATGATCATAGTTGAATATGTTGAAATTATTTTTAATGACAAACTGAAAAGATTTTTTGAAAAAGGAAAATTTTCCCAGATATTTCTTGCTTCAGTTTTCGGAAGCTTTCCGGCTGTATCGGTACTTTTTGTTGTCGATTCCTTCTACATGTCCGGAATTATCGGTTTCGGTGCCATCAATAGCGCTCTGATAGCAACTTCGGGTGATGAAGCTTTTGTCCTGATCGGTATGGCAATGAAAGATGGTTCTGAAATAACTTTCTCAACACTCGCTTTTCTTTTTGGGAGTTTATTTTTCCTGGGGATAATCGGCGGATTTATTGCAGAGATATATAAAAAAGTATTCAAAATAAAACTATGTGACAAGTGTGTGATCATCCACGAAGAAGAGGATCATGAAAAACCCGATCTTAAACACTTCTTTTCAGATCATGTGCTCAACCATATCATTAAAAAACACATTCTGAAACTTGTTGTATGGCTATTCCTGTCGATATTTTTCATATCCTCTCTTGACAATGTCTTCAATATGAAAGATGTCCTCACCCATAATAAGCACTTACTGCTTGTACTGGGAGCCTTTGTAGGAATTCTTCCAATCTCAGGCCCGAACATGTTGTTTGTAAGTCTTTTCAGCCAGGGGATGATACCATTCTCTGTCCTCCTTACAAATTCAATTGTACAGGATGGTCACGGATCATTACCTTTATTAAGTTTTTCAGTTAACGATACTATCAAGATCAAGGTTTTTAATTTTCTGTTCGGTTTAACTGTCGGCGGATTATTGCTTTTTTTCGGTTTTTAATGAAATATTTATTTTAGGAGAGAAAAATGGAAGGTAAAGTTATATGGAATAACGGTATGTCGTTTACAGGTAAATTAGATGGATTTGATCTGATAATAGATGCAGATGAGAAGGTGGGAGGGAAAAATCTGGGTCCCAGGCCCAAAGGACTTACCCTGATATCATTGGCAGGCTGCACTGGAATGGATGTGATCTCAATTCTGAAAAAGATGAGAGTAGAGGTAGAATCATTTGAAGTCTCCACGGAAGCTCAACTGACAGAGGAACACCCTAAAAAGTTTGCCGCCATTAAGATCATCTATGATATTAAAGGCAGGGATCTGGCTGCAGAGAAGGTAAAAAAAGCAGTAGCACTTTCTGAAGATAGATATTGCGGAGTTTCTGCCTCCTTAAAACCGGGAACAGAAATAACACATGAAATATTCGTTAACGGTGCAAAGTTATAATATAAATGAGCATAGTTGATGAACGGCTGGACATATTATCTTCTATAAAAAAACTGACTGCCCCTTTGAATCCCCCTGTTAATGCATTTGAGAAAAGTATCCGTTCGACTCCTCTCAGGATCCTCATATCTGTCCTTTTGAGTTCAAGGACTAAGGACGGAGTTACCATGGCTGCATCAGAACGGCTTTTTAAAGCCGCAGATACACCATCCAAATTAATTTCTCTCGGAGAAGAGAAAATATCCAAATTAATATATCCGGTAGGATTTTTCAGACAGAAAGCAAAAAATATAATTTCGATCTCAGAAATATTAAGTAAATCGGGCAACGAAGTCCCGTCAGATCTTGATCAATTAGTTTCACTCCCTGGAGTTGGAAGGAAAACTGGAAACCTGGTCCGTTCCCTGGCATTCGGGATACCTTCTATCTCTGTGGATATTCATGTTTTCAGGATCTCAAAACGGTTGGGATGGGCTGCGGGAGAGAAGCCGGAGGCAGTGGAAGAAGAATTAATGGAATTATTTCCTGAGAAATCGTGGAATAGTCTTAATCAGACCCTTGTCGGATTCGGTCAGACTGTCTGCAAACCTGTCAGCCCTTCATGCCATCTGTGTACTATAACTGATAAATGTAATTATTACCGGGAAAATAGTAATACCAAAAAAAATGATTAGAATTGAGAATCTTTCATTTGTATTAAAAAAACATATTTTAAGAAATATAAATCTAAATATAAGCGATAAAAAGTTCACAATTCTGATCGGCCCTAACGGAGCAGGTAAAACAACCTTACTTAAGATTCTCTCTGGAATTATCAGAGATTTTGAGGGAGAGGTGTTTATTTCAGATAAGAACATTAAATATCTAAAAAAAAGAGAGCTGGCACAATATATTTCGTTTCAGCCGCAATCGGAAGAGTTCCTCCTTCCCATTTCAGTGAGAGAAGTTTTGCTTTCCGGCCGATACCCATACAAGAAACTTTTTTCTGATTACGATAAGACAGATATGGAATTGTTTGAAAAGTGCATAAAAAAATTCGATATTTCAAATATCACTTCACAGGACATTAATACTCTCAGCAGCGGTGAAAGGAGGAGGGTGTTGATAGCATCTGCATATATTCAGGATGTTCCGATTCTGTTGTTCGATGAACCATTCTCAAATCTGGATCCAGAAGGAATAGCGGACCTAAAGAATATATTTGAAGAATTAAAAAGGGAGGGAAAAACAATCCTTGTGGTTACCCATAATCTGGAACCTCTTTTCCCTATTACCGATGAGATCATCGCTCTGAGACAGGGTGAGGTTTTATACAGCGGTGATAAATCTTCAACTTCCGAAGTATTAAAAAGAACATTTAATATTGATTTTGAACGAATTCTGCATAAAAAAAAGGAGATATTCATTCCAAATGAAAAGCAGGACTAAATATCTTCTGATCTCCGGATTCGGCCTTTTAATCCTCATTTTTATACCTTTCCTGGGAATTATTGATCTTGATTTTTCAAAGCTATTCTCAAATAATCCCGACAGTTTTATTTTCTGGCAGCTAAGATTTCCGAGAACAATAATGGCCTTCATAGTTGGATCATCTCTCGCTTTGGGAGGATTGATTTTTCAAAATATATTCAAGAACAGCCTTGCCACACCTTATACTCTCGGAGTTTCCTCCGGTGCGGCCGCCGGAACCGTTGCAGCCATGAAACTGAATCTGGTCTTGAGTATATTTGGAATAAATTTTATTTATATCGCAGGATTTCTCGGAGGAATACTCTCAATCCTCCTTATTCTCGGAATATCCAGAATAACTAAAAGTTATTCAGTCTACACGATTCTAATGTCTGGTGTAGCCATTAATTTCTTCTTCTCCGCTTTTATCCTCCTTCTGCAATATATGGTGGATATTACCCAAACGGTCTCAGTATTACGATGGCTAATGGGAAGTATTTCGTTCTCAGGATATCAAGACATATTAATAATTTTTCCGGTTTGGATATTTTTTGTTTCTGCTGCATTACTGCTAAAAAAGGAATTAGTTATGATATCCGGAGGAGAGAATTTTGCAGAGACGAGAGGGCTTGATGTTAAGAGGTTCAGAATTCTTCTGTTTATTATTGTTTCACTTGTTACCGGTATGATCGTTTCTATAACCGGACCTATTGGTTTTATAGGATTAATAGTACCCCATATTTCAAGGCAGTTTGTGAAGGATGATTTCAGATTCCTTGTAATCCTGACCGTTATTTCAGGTGGGATTCTTCTGGCATTGGCAGATCTCCTGGCCAGGACCCTGATCCCCCCGGCAGAGATACCCGTTGGTGTGATCACTTCATTCTTCGGTGCACCATTTTTCCTTTTTATTCTTATCTCTTCACTGAGAAAAAAGATCTGAACACGTATCAGGATCCGTAATTTGACAATAAAATAGTGCTGTGATAAAAATCAACTTAATTCAAGGAGACTTTGATGGCTACTAGAGGTAAGTGGGGTTCAAGGATGGGATTCATCCTTGCAGCGGCAGGATCTGCGGTCGGACTCGGAAATATTTGGAAATTCCCTTACATAACCGGAGTTTACGGAGGCGGTGCATTTGTTCTTATTTACCTTGGATTCATACTGGTTGTGGGTCTCCCCATAATGATATCTGAATTGATTGTGGGCCACAGATCGGAAAAAAACCCGATCGGTGCGTTCCAGGATTTGGACGGTAAAAAAAGCCTCTGGCAGTCTGCAGGTTGGCTGGGAGTTGCATCAGGATTCATTATTTTATCATTTTACAGTGTTGTTGCCGGCCAGGCAATGGCCTACATATTCAAGTCTTTTTCAGGATTTTCAGGAACATCCGATCAGATAGTGGCAAACTTTGCTGAACTTAAAACAAATCCCTGGTTATCAATAATGTGGCACTCGATATTTATGGCCCTTGTTATCGGTATCGTTATCGGAGGTGTCAGGAACGGCATCGAAAAGTGGTCAAAAATACTAATGCCTACACTTGTGACAATACTTCTTGGTCTTACCGTATATGGAATATTCTTCTCGAAAGGCGGAAGTGAGGCACTGGCATTCATGTTCAAACCCGATTTTACCAAACTAAGCTCTGAAGCAATCCTATCTGCCCTCGGCCATGCATTCTTCACATTATCACTCGGAATGGGAGCAATGATCACTTATGGCAGCTATTTGGGTAAAAAAATAAACCTTCCACGTGCTGCAATAACAGTAGTAGTAATGGATACAGTGATCGCATTGCTCGCCGGAATTGCCATCTTTGCATTGGTATTTGAGTATAAAATGGAACCGGCAGCCGGGCCGGGTTTAATATTTGAAACCCTCCCTGTTCTATTTGCTCAAACCGGTCCGTTCATTTCCGTCCCATTCTTCCTGCTTCTCACTTTTGCAGCTCTTACATCAGGAATATCGCTACTCGAAGTGGTCGTATCTTATTTTATAGATGAGAAAGGGTGGTCAAGGATCAAATCAACACTGATCATGGGCGGATTAATACTGTTTATAGGCTTGTTGCCGGCTCTGGACAAGATTCAGATCATGTTCAAGGGGAAGATGCAGTCTTTCTTCGATATTTTTGATTTTGTCTCCACCAACTACATGCTGCCTGTCGGCGGCCTTATCATTGCCCTCTTTGTCGGATGGAAGATGAAAAAGAGTATAATTGAATCTAAAAATTTCAATTCAAAGCAATGGTATTACCAGGCCTGGAGATTCATATTAAAGTTCATAACTCCAATAGCTGTTATCATCATAATCCTGCATGGGTTAGAAATTATTTAAGAATAAAATATTGCAGATAAAACTCAATCATCAATGAGTTTAAATGTGAGTGCCTGTTTTAACTCGTAAAAGTCACTTCCCCTGGGAACATTTCTCAATTTTGTCAGAAGTGTGTTTTCATCAATAAGATCCTCGAAAGGGACAGCGATTATTGAAAAATTACCAGAAACGGAAACCATCGAATTAAAATGATTATTTCTGAACAATTTGTATGCTCCGAACCCTAGCATGCTCCCAAGCACTACATCAAAACTGATAGGCGGTGTATTCCTAGTCTCATAACCGATCTGCTTATAGATGATCTTCTTCTTTCTTCCGGTCCTCTCTTCATATAAATTACAGACTGCTTCTCTAATTGTTCGCCCTACTTCAGCAGCCGCCAGTATAATATTTCCGTGTTTATCTTTTTCCACAGGTTTTAAGTTATCGGGGAGCTTATCTGCAAGCCCTTCAGCAATACAGATCACTCCATAGAACTTTTTATGTTTCTCTCTCTCAAGGATCTTATCAACAATATCGGAAGCAACCCTGTCAAGGTCCATAATATCATCTTCGATATCTTCTGTTGATATCATCATTACAGCCTCACCTGCAAGACCCGCTGCATAGGTTATCCACCCCGCTTTACGCCCCATCATTTCAGCGAGAAAGTATGAATTAGTACTCTCAGAATCAGCTTTCAGGCTTAATAATGATTCTTTTGCGGTCTGGACACTACTCCAATATCCGAAAGTCCAGGGGATGCCGAAATAATCATTATCAATGGTCTTAGGGATATGGATCACGGGGAGACCCATCATACTGAGTAAATTTGCTGTTTTAAGTGTGTCATCCCCTCCGATAGTAACCATATAACCGATACCGAGGCTCTCAAATCCTTTAAGAATATTTTTAAGTCTTTCATTTTTTTGAGGATCGTTTAGATCTTCTTTTGTTTTTATTTTCTTTCCGGGATTAGACCTCGATGTCTTCAGGTAGACACCGCGCCTGTTCCTTATTCTGGATATTGAAATATCAAGTACTTCATAATGGATTTTTTCAACCAGAGAGAACCGGTCGGATGGATCAAATTTTTCGAGAAACTCAAAACCATAAAAAAAACCGATGGTTGGTACTTTTGCATTTATGAAACTTAATGCAACTGAAGAGATAACGGCATTTGACGAAGGCGCAGGGCCCCCGGAGAAAATTATCGCTACTTTTTTATTCCCCTTATACCCTTCCATCAATTTAAATAGTATTCAAATTAACCTCCCGTGTCAATTACATTAAAGGTTTAACTTAATATTGACTTTTTTTTTCAGATTTGGAATACTTTCACCAACGAGTAAAAAAGTTGGATAGGAGAAGAAGGAATGGGTAAATCAATTGAATTAAGTGACAACATTAAAGAATGTCTCGATATCATTGAGAAGTTTGTAAACAGCGAGGATACGCCTGACGATAAGGATGTTATCAATGCGATGAAATACTTAAAATTAACAACTTTAAATGCTTTAAAAGGTGAAAACGAACCGGAGGGGTGTCCTCGTCTTCGCACTGTCGATCCTATAAAATAATATCTATTGAATTCGTAGCATCAACTATATTTGAAACTAAAAAATCTTACTCTGATCTTAACAGATAAGTGCAATCTTCAATGCATTTATTGTTATCAATCAGGCGGAAACAATAAAGAACTGGATTCACTATCATTAAAAGAAATCATTCATTATGCTCTGAAAAATTCAGGGAAAGAACTTAATATTGTTTTTTCGGGAGGAGAACCATTACTTAGATATAAACAGATTGAAAAATGCATCTTTTATATCCGGCACAGAATTGAATCTTCGAATAAAAAAAATCTATTTTTCCATATTGACGAATGGAAAACTAATAGATTCAAAAGTATTGCATTTTTTTGAAAAAAACAGCTTTCATGTTCGATACAGTTTTGATGTATATCTTAAAGATGATCATTCCCAGATTGATTTTTTTAATCACAGTACCGAAATACTTAAAAGACTTGTTGATAAAAAAAAAATTTCCCTCTCTACAAATACAGTTTTCACTCCCGATTATGTGGGGGAAATATATAATTCTGTACGCTTTCTTCACCATGAAGGAGTAAAAAAAATAGGAATCGGCATCGATCAATCCTCATTCTGGGATAAGACTTCTTTGAAAATCTTTAAAGAACAATTGACCAGAACTGCAGATTTGGTAACTGCTGAATATAGAAGATCCGGAAGAATTATTTCTGACAATTTTGATCCTGAAAAACCTTCAGGAATAAACTCCTGCAGTGCCGCAGGCGATCGTCTGACTGTCGCTCCTGATGGTGGTTTATGGGGATGTGCATCCTTTAACTATTATGATTGGGATGCATCGGAAGATTCAAAAGAGAATTATTATTATGGCAATATCAGAAATATAAATGACAATGGATTTGAGGATAATTACAAAAAAGTTAGAAACAATTATAAAAAATTCAAAACCGATAATTTCAGATCGGATGAATCAAAATGTTTTCTATGTGAGTATCTGGAGGAATGCCGGATCTGCCCGACAATTAACTATTCAACTAGGAATATTAGAAGAACCCCGCTCCATATTCCGGAGTATATCTGCAGTTTAAACAAAATAATAAATGATGTAAACCGTGAGTTCAGAACTGGACTTAGAAAGAGCTGAGTTACTTCTCCAATTGGGAGAGTTGATGACGGGTATCCTGAATCAGCTTAGCGGTTATTTCAGGATCGCCATCTTTCCACATTTCAAGAAACTCTTTAAGAAATTTTATTGATTTTTTAGATTGACCCAGTTTCAGATAAATCTTTCCCAGATAATAATAACTCTTTGCATAAAGGTCCCCTCTGTAGAACCTGCCTAAAGTAAGCTTATGGATGTTATAAAACTGTTTTTCCGCTTCCTTAAACTGTTTGGTCCTGAAGTAATACATTGCCGCTTTATAAAAATAATTAGCGCTGAATTCATCAAATAATTTCCCCTGGTTTTCAAGACTTCTTTTAAAGAATTCATCCGCTCTATCAAATTCCCCTTTTTTTTCATGGAATTCGGCTTTTAGTTGAAATAAAATCCTACGTGAAAGCTTCTTAAAAAATGTGATTTTTACCAGTTTTTCTATCTTCTTTATCAGATTCCCAGCCTTTATCAGATTTTTTTTGTTCAACTCAGAATACGCTTGAAAGGACGTTATTATCAGATCAGTAAAAGGAAACCCTTTTTCAACTATAAGATCTTTTAATTCTGAATTCACTTTTTCATACAATCCGGAAGTAAGATATATATATACAAGTTGAAACTTATAATCATTCTGCGTTGAGATAGAAGAAGATTCAGAAATTTCTTGTTTTATCTTTCTTTCAAAATCTTTGAATTTTCCCCGAAACAATGAGAAGTATTTCAGAATGCTTCTGGGGGGATAACTCCTTAAAGCTGGATTGTTTTCCAATTCCAGGATAATGTTTTCAGTTTCCTTATATTTCCCTTCCAGAAAATAAATCAGACCTTTGTTGAATTTGGTTTTTGAACCGCTTTTTTCTGCAAACAGATTTCTACTGTCAACAATACTGGAAGCTGAACCCAGTTTGTTCTGAGCAATTTTCAGGAAATAAGAATTACGCAAAATCATGTTTAGAATATCTGATTTGTTTTCATTCCTGTAAGTCCTGATCAACTCCTCTGCTTTATCAAATTCCCCGGTATTCAAATAACAGATAATGATTTCATTCAGTGCATAGATGCTTGACCTGTCCTCCTTCAGTGCCATGATAAAACAACCTATTGCTTTGTCCCATTCTTCCGAAATCCTGAATAACTGGCCAAGATGATAATTCGCCTGATAATCATTGGGGTAAATGTCTAAAATCTTCTGATATGCCTCTATGGCTTTTTCATAGCTTTCTTCTTGTTCTCCATAAAAACCACCATATATCAAGAATTTTTCTCTGATCGACATTTTATTCACATATTTTAATGTTTTCTCATAGTATTCTCTTCTTTTTTCCCAATTATAGAGATGAGCATAGGATAAGGCCATGCTCTGGTATGCCATTGCGAATTCAGTGTCGATATCTACTGCTTTCTGATACTCTACCAGACTTTCTTCTAATTTTCTTTCATTAAATAACCTCTTTCCAGTAATATAGTGATTCAACGCTTCGTGGGATGATGTGGTGATCGATGCGATTTCGGAGTCAATATCGGCAAATATTTCATTTTCTGTAAGGTTGAACCGTTTTTTCAGTCCTGTGGTTAATCTGTCAACCGCAGGAAATATATTGTCCATCGTCGCATCCTGAAAATCTGTGCTCAGTAACTCACCGGAGTCTGAATCCCGTAATTTAACAGTGATTCTCAGATTATCTCCCGATTTGATAAAACTGCCTTGTACCAGGTAGTTAACACCGGCCTGATCTCCGAGGTCCTCAAACAACTTTTCATCTATAAAGGAAGCGGACAGATAATTCGATTCTTTAAGGATCTTTGATACTTTATCTTCCGGGAGAACTTTTATATATTTTGATTGTCCAAGGTCAGTTGTCAGCAGTTCGGGGAGGGAATAGCTGAAATAATCTAGATCCTTCATTCCTGAAAGATTTTTAAAATACAATATTGCTACTGATCTCTTCTTTTGAACCGGCGGCCCCTTTTTCAGGATAAGGCTACCGAAAAAAGATATCAACAATATAAGTAAAAAAGCCAAACCGATCTTTTTATAACCGGTCTTTTTAATAGATCTCTCAAAATTATTAAGGAAAGTACCGGTACTGTAAAGCCTGTCCTTCATATCCCGGTAAACTTCACCACAGTCCTGATATCTGGCATCCCTCTCCTTGGCCAGACAGCGGAGGATAAGCTGCCTGAAAAATCCGGGGAGCTTGTCTTTTATATCATACGGGAACTCCGGATCTTCATTAACATGTTTCTGCAGATAACCGTAATCTGAATCGGACTGGAACAACTCCTCTCCGACAACCATCTCATACATAATAATTCCCAGGGAATAGATATCCGACCTTTTATCAGCTACCTCCCCTTTCCATAGTTCAGGGGGGATATACTGAGGAGTACCAATCACCAGCCCCGTATGACTCACATTCTCTTCTCTGACAGATTTTGCAAGGCCGAAATCGGTAATGAATACATGGCCTTCATCATCTATCATGATGTTCTGGGGCTTCAGGTCTCGGTGGATGATCTCCTTTTTATGAGCAGCCGATAGTCCGCTGCAGATGGCCTTCGATATTTCGATAGCCTGTTCAATATCAATGGGCCCGTCTTTTCTTACAATGTCCTTAAGTGTCCTCCCACTGATAAATTCCATCGAAATGAACTTGATCCCGTCCACATCGCCGAAGTCATGTATTCGGCTAACATTCTCATGAGTTATCTCTCTGGCAAGGAGGATCTCCTGCTTGAATCTGGCGATCATTTTTTTGTTCATAAGGAATTCCGGCCTTATCATTTTTAATGCAACATCGATATCCAGAACATTGTCATGGGCTTTGAAAACCTGCCCCATACCGCCTTTACCGAGTTCTGATATTATTCTATACCTATCCCCGAAATTTTCACCGCTCATAAAATTAAAGGATCTGTTGTTTTTCAGTTCATGGGAAAAATCGTTACGTGTGATCTGCATATCAGATCCGATAAGGCTCTGACCGCATTTCCCGCAGTATAAACTGTCATCGGAACAATCAGTTTTGCAGTTACTGCAGATCATATATATTTTTTACCAATTCATGGTCAGAAAGTCAATCTATTAGTATATTTCAGAGATATTTCAAGAATTGATAGATATACTATTTTTTGCCTATGATATTGAGAAATAAAAAATATTACAGATAATTATCAGTCTAAAATTTTAATTGATTTAGTTGCTTCTCGGTATCCTGGACTAATTCACCGACAAATTCCTGATCACCATCTTTCCACATCTTATAGAATTTCTGGTAAAGTTTGATTGCTTTCCCGGTCCACCCTTTTTTCTGATAGATCTTTCCCAAATAGTAGATACTTTTTGCATACAGATCCCCCCGGTATATTCTTCCATTCGAAAGTTTGTGAATGTGAAGGAGCAAAGGTTCCGCTTTATCATATTGCCTGTGACGGTAATAGAAGAGAGCCGTATTATAGTAGAATGGGGCGGCGTATTGGGAATTCAATCTAAGTTCGAGTCCCTTCAGACTTTTCTGATAATATGTCTCTGCCAGTTCATATTGATTGTTTTTATCATGAAATTTTCCCAAAATATGATTGTACTTTCTTGAGACTCTCTTTTTAGAAAACACCTTTTTATTCATTTCTATCAAATCTTTCAGCAATTTCCGGCTCTTCTCAAGATTCCCGAGGGCAATTTCATTCTGAATTTCCAATTCCAGAAAAATGGCCGTGCTGGCAGGGAAAGCAGCATCTATTCCTCTGTCAAATGAATTCAAAAAATCAGATGCTTCATCATTTAATCCGATTCCGATATAAAAATAAAGCAATTGAGCTCTATATTGATTGACCCATCCAATATAATGTGATTCCCGAATTTCCAGTTTTAACCGATGTATGAATTTAGAAAACTCACCACTGAATAAATAGAAATATTTCAAGCTTGATAAGTTCGGATATGTTGATTTGCTGTCTCCGATTTTATTGATCGTTTTCCGTGCTTCTGAATAATTACCCTCCAGAATTTGAATGATGCCTTTATTGTAATTCATCCCTGTTTTATTTATCAGGGCAAGTTCATTTCTTTTATCCACAACCAGTGAGGCAGCTTCATATTCATTATTTTCAAGTTTCAACTCATATAAAAATTCTAGTATGATATCATTGTTACCGGCATTGTTTTCACGGATATATTCTTCTATTTTTTTTTCTGCAATAGTATACTTCCCTAGCGCCTGATAACAATTAAGTAACTCTTCCAAAACCTGATGGCTGGTTTTGTCCTCCTCTAAGGCAATAGTAAAATGTTCAATTCCTTTCGAATATTCTCCGATTACCCTATAGGTAGTCCCAACCTGATAATTTGCCTCAAAATCGTTTGGATATATCTCCAGTATTTTTTTGTATGAATCAAAGGATTTCTGGAAAGTGATCTCTTTTTCGCCGTAATAGTCACCGTAGATCAGGTATTTCTCCTCTCTGAAAGTTTCTCTATGTGCTGGATAGTTTTCTCAAAATACTCTTTCCGTTTTTCCCAATCATTTAAATATGCATAAGCCCAGGCCATGTCGCGGTAGGCCATGGCAAATTCGGGATCAATATCAACAGCCTTTCCATATTCCAAAAGGCTTTCCTGAAATTTATTATCGTTAAATAATCTTTTTCCTGTAATATAATGGTTCAACGCTTCCCGGGATGATGTGGTGATCGATTCGATCTCACTGTCGATATCTGCAAATATTTCGTTCTCGGTCAGGTTGAACCGTTTCTTAAGCCCGGTGGTGAGTCTGTCAACCGCAGAAAATATATTGTCCATCGTCGCATCCTGATAGTCCGTACTTAGGAATTCACCGGTATCGGAATCTCTTAATTTTACAGTGACCCTCAGATCATTTCCAGACTTGATGAAACTGCCCTGAACGAGATATTTCACATTTGCCAGGTCACCGAGTTTCTCAAACATTTTCTCATCAATAAATGAAGCACTCAGGAAATTTGATTCTTTAAGGATCTTTGATACTTTATCTTCCGGGAGAACTTTTATATATTTTGACTGCCCAAGGTCAGTTGCCAGCAGTTCGGGGAGGGAATAGCTGAAATAATCGAGATCCTTTATTCCTGAAAGGTTTTTGAAATACAGAATTGCAACAGATCTTTTCTTCTGTTCCGGAGTCCCATTTTTAAAGATCAGACTCCCTATCAATGATATTATTAATATAAGTAATAACGACAAACCGATCTTTAAAGGGCCGGTCTTTTTTATCGATCTCTCAAAATTATTAAGAAAAGTACCGGTGGAATAGAGTCTATCCTTAATATCCCGATGAATTTCTTCACAATTCTGGTATCTGGCCTCTCTATTCTTCGCGAGACACCTCAAGATCAGTTGTTTAAAAAATGATGGTAACTTATCTTTAATATCAGCCGGAAACTTCGGCTCTTCATTAACATGTTTCTGAAGATATCCGTAATCAGAGTCCGACTGGAACAACTCCTCTCCGGTAACCATCTCATACATTATTATTCCCAGTGAATAAATATCAGATCTTTTGTCTGCAACCTCCCCTTTCCATAGTTCAGGAGGAATATATTGAGGGGTTCCGATCACAAGACCTGTATGGCTTACATTCTCTTCCCTTACAGATTTTGCCAGTCCGAAATCGGTAATGAATACATGGCCTTTATCATCAATCATAATATTCTGAGGCTTAAGGTCACGATGGATTATTTCTTTTTTATGCGCTGCTGAAAGCCCCTCGCAGATTGCTTTCGATATTTCTAATGCCTTCTCAACTTCAACCGGGCCATCTTTCCTAACAATATCCTTGAGTGTTCTGCCGCTGATAAATTCCATCGAAATGAACTTGATCCCGTCCACATCGCCGAAGTCATGTATTCTGCTAACATTCTCATGAGTTATCTCTCTGGCAAGGAGTATCTCCTGCTTAAATCTGGCGATCATTTTTTTGTTCATAAGGAATTCCGGCCTTATCATTTTTAATGCAACATCGATATCCAGGACATTGTCATGGGCCTTGAAAACCTGCCCCATACCGCCTTTACCGAGTTCTGAAATTATTCTATACCTATCCCCGAAATTTTCACCGCTCATAAAATTAAAGGATCTGTTGTTTTTCAGTTCATGGGAAAAATCGTTACGTGTGATCTGCATATCAGATCCGATAAGGCTCTGACCGCATTTCCCGCAGTATAAACTGTCATCGGAACATTTAGCCTTACAATTGCTACAGATCATCTCTTTTTGGTAGCAGTTCAGGGTTGAAAAGTCAATGCAATAAAGCAGTTTGCCCCTGTTTTAATTAAATGATACAATGCGCCAATGGGAAAAGAAAAGATCAGAGCATCTTTCATCAGCCTCGGTTGCTTCAAAAATATTGTTGACACCGAAGTACTGGGCGGTATGCTTGAACAAAAAAATATAAAACTTGTCTCCCCATATGAAGAGACAGACTGGGTAATAATCAACACCTGCGGTTTCATAAGAGATGCAAAGGAAGAGAGTATAGATGAGATACTGAATGCTTTTGAAAAAAAAGAGACGGGCGAGGTCAAACATGTGGCGGTTTTCGGATGTCTGATCGAAAGATATTATAACGATATTCAGGAATCTTTTAAAAATGCTGACATCCTATGGGGTGTAAACGGAATGGAAGAGCTCGCTGATCTTATTTCAAAGAATGAGAATAAAGAGTATAAGGAAAGTGAACTTTTCCTCTACAACGATTCTTATAAGAGGATAATTACTACTACTCCCAACTCTACTTTCATAAAAATATCAGAAGGGTGCAATATGAAATGTGCTTTCTGTTCCATCCCTTCCATTCGAGGTAAATTCAGGTCAAGAGATCTGACCTCCATCATTAAAGAGGCTGAGAGTTATAAAGAGAGAGGATTTAAAGAAATTAATCTGATATCACAGAATTCCACATATTTCGGGAAGGATAAAAATAAAGCATCACAATTCCCGGAGCTTTTAAAAGAGTTTTCAAATATCGGATTTGACTGGGTCAGAGTACTATATCTTATGCCTGAAGATGTTAATGACAGAATGATAGAGGCCTTCGACCATCCTTCAATCCTCCCCTATTTTGATCTCCCTTTTCAGCATGTGTCAGATAACGTCCTTAAAAAAATGTACCGCGGAAAGGGCATTTACAACAATTCTGAGCTGATTAAAAAGATCAGAGAGAGATTCGATAACCCAGTAATAAGATCCTCCTTTATTGTCGGATTCCCCGGAGAGACGGTCACTGATTTTGAAGAATTAAAAACTTTCATTGAGGAACAAAGCATAGAACGGGTCGGGGTATTCGGATATTCTGATGAAGAGAACACGGCAGCATTTGATCTTCAGGAAAAAATTGATCCGGTATTGATCGAGGAAAGAAAAGAAATAATACTTGATATATCGGATAACAATCTTGAGAAATACAATAAATCAATATTAAAAAAAGAGATGAGCTTCCTCCCCCTCGGACCCTGGGACAACAATACAACGATTGGAAGAATATCCTCTCAATCTCCCGAAACGGATGGACTTACGAAAGTCAACACTCCATTCACGGAAGATTATTCTCCTTATAAAATAAGGATAAGCGGGTTTGAACACGAACTCGTATCAGGTGAAAAAACATGAAAAAACTTGCAATTCTGATAGCAACATTCTTTAATGTAGGAAAATTCCCCATAGCACCGGGAACACTTGCATCATTAATAACTACAATAGTAGTTTTTATATTCAATTATTTCTATTCACCTGATCCAATTATAATGATCTCGGCAATAGTTATCATTTTTTTTGCCGGTATTATTCCTGCGAGAGTAGCAGAGGAGTATTACGGGCAAAAAGATCCTCATACAATAGTAATTGATGAGGTCCCGGGCCAGATGATATCGCTGCTCTTCCTTCCTGCTGTTTTGAGCACAAAAAGTATTGCCGCATACATAACAGGATTTTTTATATTCAGATTTTTTGATATTTTAAAACCTCCCCCGGTTAAGCAGGCGGACCGCATTAAGGGCGGGTTCGGGATCATGTTCGATGATATTCTTGCAGGACTTTACGCCCTCGGAACAATCCACCTTCTGATCTATATTTACAGATCAGTTCTTTAAACTATTAATTTTTTCTCGATATCATCAGATCGGGGAAAAAGTCCAATTTTTCGCCATACGGATTGAAAACGGTCATTGATATCCTTTCTTGAGTCGCATCAAAAATAAAAATATTTTCCTGCGACGAATAGTAATATGCACCTTTCTCAGCCCAATTGTTCTCTTCCCTTTTCTTATTCAGTTTCCAGAATTTATTCCATGGAGCAGGTTCTTCATTATAATATGGAGCTCCTCCCCCTCCCGAAACAATATACCATGTAGCATGTTTCAGATCAGACAAAGGTGAGTAGTCTCCCTTCTCTCCCGGCTTTCCGACCGGGACTGTTTTATCAATTAGAACCTTATGATAAGCATGTTCATCCGAACCGAGAATTGCGGCAACCTTTTTATTGTTATCTATCATTCTGACAAGTTCGTTCCTGACCTCAATTATACCTTTTTTTTCCAGCAACATCTTTCCTGTTTCTGGAAAATATGTCGCACCTCTGACATCATTATTACCGTAATACCACATACAGTCCTTGACGTGTCCTCCGTTCGGGAAGACCGGTTCCTGAGCAAACATGATTATATATTTAACTTTCGGGTCTTTTTCTCCGGCATCCAATTCCTTTTTGATCCAATCCAACTGATCATCAAAAATAAATCCTTCCGGAGAACCTCCGAAATCCATCCAACCTCTCCAATAATTGTTATTGAATACAATAAATTTTATATAACCGAACCTGAACGAATAGACATTTTCATCATAAGTGGGACGTCTTTTATCAGCAACTTCCGGACCGTTCTTAAAATGTACCATCTCATCTGCGAAAACAGCTTCAGCACTCTCAGTATCATATGGCCATTTATCAAGGCCGAACTTCTCTCTCCACTTTCTGGACTTCATAACGTAATCATTTATAAGAGCTTCATGGTTCCCTATACAAGTATAAACCGGCCTCTCTGACCAGAATCCTGAAAGGCAATTTTTCCATGAATGGAGCTGGGTATGAAAATCAGCTTTGCTTGAGGTATATCCGTTTATCATATCTCCACCCTGTATCAGCAGGGATGCATTCTTCTGGTATGCAAGATTTATAAGCCTCTCCATCGTTTTGTGATTCACACCCATTAATTTTTCATCATCACCGGTTATCCCGCCTCTGCTGTCCCCTGTGTATGCGAATAATATCTGTTCGGCCGATACTGATGGAGCTGTCCTAAACTTAAAATCTTTTGTTACACTCTCTCCATATCTTACTCTGTATCTGTATATAGAATCAGGCTCCAGCCCCTTGATATTTATTTCATGCTTCTTTGAGATAATCGGGTTTCTGAATAAACCTAATTGAGGAACAAATACTTCGCCTTTAACAGGGTCACTTGTTTTAAAAGATATTACAACTTCGGAAGTATTATCACTGTGTACCAAATGAATAAAAGGGCCCTCGATCAGTGACGTCACTTTTATAAATCTTTTCCCCTCTTTTTTGAAATCGAGACGCACCTCATAGTTTCCCAGGGATTCATCTTCTCCCTCTTTCTCAAGGAAAAGTACAAATTTAGCTGTTACAGTTCCTCTGTCTGTCCAACCTTCACTATTAACAACATTCATTAACATATAAGATATATTTACATATCCTTTACCACTCTTTACCTTTGATCTACTCCTGAATCTTTTATAGGAATATTCTGTTTCAGTTTTTTCAAAAGGGTATGGGCCCGCATAAATATCCCCGTATATCTTTGATGTATCTATAGTTTTATTTCCTAGAGTTTTGTTTATCCATGTAAGATCAAAAAGAAGCCCTATACTGTTGCCGTCCTTAACTGAGTCAACGAGTTGTTCAATACTGAAAAGGTTTGTTACTTTGAACTCTTTTAAATGTTCAGCACCTACACTTACCGGATCCTTAACCGGAATGTTCGAAACCATTTCCTCTGAGAAACAATTTATTGAAAGAAAAAACATAAATATAAAAAGAACTAATAAAATACTTGGATTTAAACTGCGAATATTCATTTTTACTCCTTAATTTTTTCTTTATCAGTCCGTATGAACTGAACAAATGTTAATGACAAAGCACTTATTAACGCTCCGATGACAAACGGTATCCTCCAGTCAACTACCCAGAGTAATCCTCCAAAAAGGGGAAATACAACTGCTGCTATATGATTAATTGTAAAACTTACAGCCATTGAAGGAGCTATATCTTCAGTATCTCCTGTCTTCTGGAAATAAGTTTTAATAGCGATCGAAAAATTAAAAAATATATGATCCAGAACATAAAGTACTCCGGCAATAACAGGGCTGTTTACAAATGCATATGCTGCAAATATAAAGATCAGGCTTGTATATTCAAGGGATAACACCTTCCTCTCCCCAAACCGGTTAATGGCTTTGGCAATCAACGGAGCCAACAAATAATTTACAAAATTATTAACAACAAAAAGTACGGTTATCATCTGGATTGAAAATTGATAGTGTTCAACAAGAAGAAATACTGCAAAAACAACAAATATCTGTCTTCTCGCTCCTGCCAGAAGATTCAGCATATAAAATAACCAGTATTTACGTTTCAGCACCATTTTCTTCTTCTGTAGGGGGAGGTCCATATCTGAAGGGTCTATAAAAACGGTCTTCAAAGCCAACAAAATCACAGACACACCTATCAGCAGAAATAACTCTCTCATTTCTATAAAATGTGACAAAACCCAGATCGCCAGACCTATACCGATATTTGCAAGTGAAGAAATGCTTTTAAATCTTCCCATGACTATAGCAGACTCTTTTTTATTAAAATGCTGGAGTGTCAATGACTGGTTTGTAGTTTCAAAATAGTGAAACCCGACTGACATTAAAAGTGTTGTAAAAAGGAGTCCTATATTTGAAGGAAAAAATCCTGTCAGCCCCACTCCGATACCGAGAGTTACCACCGATATCCTTGAAAGATTATGTTCTTTAAAAACAAGCAGCAGATATATAACAAGTAATGCAAGAAACCCCGGAACTTCCCTTACTGATTGAATTACTCCAACCCAGAATCCGTCTATCCCGGCCTCTTCAACTGCAAAATTATTAAATAGTGTTCTCCACCCCTGAAGCCCGACAGCGGAAGCTATGGTTAAAATGAAAAGGAATCTGTATATTGGTTTTTCTTTGATATTTTCACTGATCATTTATAATTATAACAGCATTTTTAACAATATCCTAAATATAGAAACTACTATTTAAATATTTTCCCGGCTTCTCTATACCAGAACAGGATATCCAGGTGATCGGGGGGAATCCCGACCTTTTTTGAAAATCTAATCATTTTTTTTTCGATCTCCAAATATTTTAAAGGGGTCAGTGAAGCAGGGATATCTTCTATTACAGAATACCTTTTCAAATTCTTTAAAATATGCCTGTCAAGAATAGTAATGTCCCTGCCAAACCCTATATTTCTCAGAAAATGGCCAGCCTCCTTAAGCCCTATTCCTTTTATATCACGAACAAGCCGTTCCCTTATCTTATGAACATCACCGGATTCTGAAATCATCTCCCTGATATGAAATGATCCGTTTTTGCAGAATCTGTCCCTCGCTTCAAGTATATATTCCGATTTTTTAAATTTAAATCTGACCCCGACCATATCTTCAAGGATCTCCTCACTTTTTTTTACTTTCAGAATATCCCTCTCTCTAACCCTCAGGACTGCAGACCAGCATAATTCAGCCTTAGACTGGGGAGTCATCAGGCAGAACATAAGTTCATAAAAAATATCTTCATCACTCCCCTTTTCCCAGATCAGGCTGAATTCAACCAGCCTTTTCTCGATATCCTTTTTAATATCATAATATTCCTGATGCAATTCAGCAAATGATAATCCGGAACCCATAATTTCCTCAGCTTTTCCCTTTTTTCAATTCCTTTACAACATCTTTCACATTTTGAAGTTTATCCATATTTGATACCAGGATCCCGTTTTCAGTATTTATAACCGCTACATTATCGAGTCCTATAACAGCCACAGGTTTGTCTTCTGTGGAATAGACAAGTGAATTTTCTGAATCAATCAGTATATTATTTCCAATATTTACATTATTCGACCGGTCTTTATCATTAAGTTCAAAAACACTGAGCCATGCACCCACATCATTCCATGAAAAGCCTGCACCGAACATCTTCACTTCCTTCACTTTCTCCATCAGCACATAATCGATCGATTCAGGGATAACATTTATGAAGGTCTCCCTGAATCCTTCTTCATCATCTATATTCTTCTCCAATTCAAGATAAAAATCGTGATATTCAGGCGCATATTGTTCAAGAAACTCTTTGAAGAATTTCAGTTTATATATGAACATTCCGGAATTCCAGAAATAATTTCCGGCCTTCACATATTTTTCAGCAATTTCAATCGAAGGCTTTTCTCTGAATTCTTCAACACTGAAAAATTCAGTTCCACCTGTATCACTTGAACTTTTACTGGCAAATTTTATATATCCGTATCCTGTATGAGGCAAATACGGCTTAACTCCTGAAGTAACTATAACCCGCTCCCCGGCCGCTGTCATTGCATTCATCATTTCTACTGAGAATTTTTCTTTTTCAGGGATATAGTGGTCTGCAGGGACAACAAGCAGCGTCCCTTCCGGATCCATTTTCGATAGTACAATATTTGCAAGTATAAGACAGGGGGCAGTATTCTTCGGAGAAGGCTCCACAATATAATTCGATTCTTCAAGTTCCGGAATAGCTTTAAGGGTGAGATCGAGATATTTCCTGTCAGCTATAATAAATATATTCTCGTTCGGGATAAATACTTTCAGTCTGTCATATGTCTGTCCTATCAGAGAAGACCCCCCTATAATATCAAGAAACTGTTTGGGCTTATGTTCAGTGCTGTATGGCCAGAATCGGGTACCCTGGCCTCCTGCCATTATCAGTGCAAACCGGGTGTCGGGCATTCTACCCTTCCAGGGCAGTTTCGTCTGTCCTTACCCAGGTCTGGGTCCTGCCAATTTTGAAGATCAATTTTATATACCCGTATACCTTCAGCTCTTTTCCTTCTTTATCGGTAAAAACCTGGCAATGGTATTGTTTCCCGTTTTCGGGATCTACAATCTCGCCTTCTATCCATTTATCCCCTTTTTTGTAGAAACCCCACATAAATACCATTCCGATGGTTTTCTGGTCTTTCAATTTACCTTTACATTTATCACAGACCGGATCGGGATCTTCACCCTCTTTCGGAAAGATCTTGAGGATCTGTCCATTGAGCTTACCATTCCCGTCAACCCATATTTTTACAATTGATTTAACCTCTTTGGTCTTATCATCAATAGTTTTCCAATATCCTTCAGGAGAAATGTATTCTCCGCTAACCAGTAATATTGAGGCCAGAAAAATAAAAATAAAAAGCAATGTTCCTTTTAAAGATTTAAAATTCATATTATTCTCCTTGGATTAGTAAACTGTTTCACTTTTTTCCTGTTCAAGTGATAATATCATAAACTCTATTTTTTATTAACATCTTCATTTTCGAATTTAATGAAATAGGCTTTAAGGGAAACTTCAATATTTTTTATATCGGGAAACTTCTCCCTCATCCTCCTTCGAAACTTTATTGTGTGCCCCCCCTTCTCTGAAAGATGCAGCATTTCGTGATAGACAATATAATCTATTATCCTTTCCGGTAGCATTGATAACCTGGAATTAAGAGTAATATCGCCGTTATTTCTGCAATTTCCCCACATCCGCCGCATTTTCCTGTACTTTATCGATCTGACCTTTACTTTCAACTCTATGGAATATCTTCTGACAAGAAAATCGACCATATTTTCGAATTCTTCTTTCTCCCTCTTAAAAAAAATCATCCTGCCTGCATTTTCCATGTGATCAATAAATTGGTCATATTTTTTTCTGATGCGATGAAAGTTCTCAGCAAGTATTTTTTCAGGATTTGTTCCATAGGGAAGAATTATTTTAGGCACTTTACTTTTAAACTCTACCCTGAAATAACGGACTTTCCTCTTGACCACTTCAAACACGATCCCTTCATATTCAATGTGATCAATATTTTTATCAGGTTTGGAAAAGAACATATTTTTCAGACAATGAAGTATAATATTGACAGGATATTTATCAGCCAGAGTGCAGGTTTGATCTCACGGATCTTTCCTTTGAAAATTTTTAACAATGAAAAAGTAAGAAAACCGAATGCCAGGCCATGACTTATACTGTAACTGAATGCTATCATTACTATTATTATAAATGAAGGGAATCCGATCTCTATATCCTTAAAATCTATCTTTATAATGTTTTTGATCATATAGAACCCGACCATTATAAGAGCCGGTGCAGTTGCTATTCCCGGGACCACCATTATTACAGGCACAAATAGTATAAATATCAGAAACAAAGATCCGGTAACAATGGAAGTAAGTCCTGAGCGTCCTCCTGCTGCGATCCCGGATGCAGATTCCACATAAGTGGTCGTTGTAGATGTGCCCATCACTGAACCCAGCATCGTAGCTCCTGCATCGATACTGAGCAGCTTACCCAATTGAGGGATCCCGCCATCTTTATCTATCATATCCGCCTCTCTTGCAAGTCCGAGAAGGGAGCCCATACTGTCGAAAAGGTCCATGAACATCAGAGTAAAGATGGGAGCAATAAAAGATATTTTTAAAGCTCCTAATATATCAAGTTTCCCGAAAATGGGAGAAATATCAATGCTTAATGATACAAATTTTTCCGGGATCTTTGCATCGCCGGTTAATAGAGATAACAATGTCGCAGATATTATTCCGATAAGAAGTGCACCCCGTATTTTATATATCTCCAATAATATCATTATCAGCAGAGCTGCAAGTCCGATGATGACACTTCCGGTTATTTTTCCAGGGCTTACAAGTGTTGCATCGCTTTTTACAATTATTCCAAGATTCTGAAGTCCCATAAATGCTATGAACACTCCGATCCCTACTGCAATTGAGTTCAATAATTCTGAAGGTATGGCCTTTAGGAGTTTTTTCCTCAACCCTGCAATGCTTAACAAAAAGAAGACCAGACCCGAGACAAAAACGATCCCCAATGCCTGTTGCCACGGGATCCCGTCGTTCAGTACAAGAGAGAAAGCAAAAAACGCATTCAGCCCCATTCCCGGTGCCATAGCTATGGGAGAATTTGTTATTAATCCTGTAGCAACAGTTATAATACCCGTGACAAGACAGGTTACAACGATCAACGATGCTCTATCCATTCCGGCTGCCGAAAGAATATCGGGATTTACAAAAATAATATATGCCATAGTTAGAAATGTGGTTATTCCGGAAATAATTTCGGTTGTGTAATTAACAGACTTTCCTAAAAAAACACCTCCAGTCTCGGTTTGCATTTTAGTCACCTTAGAAAGGATCATCACCGCTTACAGCTTCACTTATTTTTTCTTCCGCTTTTTCACCGGTATCATTCAACAATTTGCTGAACTCGTTTTCCAGTTTCCTGAATTCTCCTTTCTGATAATTTAGAATATTTATACAGTTTTTTGCTGCTGCTAAAGCTTCTTTTGTTTTAACAACCAGATCATCTATGCTTATTTCATCTTTATTCAGGGAGTCAGCGACCCCTTCAAGAATTTTAAAGTTTTTATCGTAACTCTCCGATTTATTTGTCATCAATCCTCCTTTTCTTCGACATATGTTTCTCCATCAAAGAATCTTATTTTTTTTCTATTACTTTTTCTAAAAAGGGATAATGATGTTAAAGGTTTATCATTCTCATCAAGTGAGAGTGAGAAACCTTTCTCAAGAATTTTCTGCGGATCACTGGCCTCTGCATATTCCCTGAACATATTGACTTTAATTTCTTCACCGGCAAGTATTCTTGAACCTGTGTTCAATACTTCTTTTAATTTTCCGGCCAAATTCTTCCTGTGTATTCCAATCTCTCTGATCCTGCTTGCAAGGTTTATCCTTAATATTGATTTCCTCAGTATGGTATATTCAAAAAAACCCTTTTTTCTGATATGGGAAGTAATATCCGAATTAATGTTCTTAATGTTTTCCTGATTGTTTGTCAGGAGGCCCATCCCCCGATCAAGAACAGAAAAGGCATGATGATTTACTTTTGTCCCAGCCTGATCAAGTGTAAAGAATAGATTATTTTCCATGTGATTAACCTTGAACGAAAGTCTCTCCCTGAATGATTTTAAAACAGTTTTCAGGATTGCCGGAATATGCGACATTAAAGAATTGATCTTTTCAGTCTCACCCTTTTGTATTGTCGAAAAACTCAGTATGATCCTTGATATCAGTTCGCCAAGATCCTTATTCATTAATCTTGACCTCTGACTCAGGAACTTCCCTACTCCCGATGGGGTTGAGGGAGTTGGAGTAGTATGGGAACACAATTCTACTGCAGAAAGGTCCTTCTCATGTCCTATCGCGGTTATTACCGGTATTTTTGTCATGCATACTCTCCTGCATAGCTCATATTCATTGAATACGCTCAGGGATTGCTCGCTACCTCCACCACGCGACAGGACAATACAATCAAATTTCAAAGATGGATGACCCTCCAGGAGGTCGAGAGCCTTTATCACACTGGTTACTGCACTGCTCCCTTCCATTCGGGAATCGGCAAAATAAATATTGAACCGTTTCTGATCAGGATCAAGCCCTGCCATTATATCCCTTATTGATGTCCCCTGTTCAGAAGTGATCAAAGCTATCTCTTTGATCACTTTAGGCAAAGAGAGACTCTTCTGGAGATCAAATATTTTTTCTTCCTTGAGTTTATCAACAGTTACATCAAGTTTGCTCTTGAGTTTGGACCTTGTATATTCAGGCAGTATATCAACAACCTCAAGGCGGACATCTATCTGGGTTTTTGAAGATACTTTAAGATTTGCCTGTAGAAAAACAGGAAGATCTTTTTCCAGGGAATCAGAAACTCCTGCGTTTTTCAGTTTTTCGGTAATGAGCTCAATACTAGATCTTTTTGATTCTACATTAAAATATATTTCAACATTTTCATCCTCATCCTTAAGATCAAAATATGAGAACCATTTGTAATTCTTGACCTCAGAAGCAATTACACCTCTGAGCCAGATCTTTCCCGGTATTGCCGCATTGAGTGCTTTTTCAATACTGTTTCTCAATTGTACAACTGAAAATGATTCAGGAAGGTCAATTCCGTTTATTTTTCTCTGATTATCATGTGCAGCTATATCTAAGTTTTGTTTTTCAGGAGAGATCCCGGCATTTAACACCTGAAGCTCCTTATCAATATCAGAAGGTTTTATATACCAGGATTTGTCATCAGGATTAAAACGGTAACCCCTTAATTTGAGATCATCCTTTATCTGGAAAGCATTATAGATGTGGATACTGTTATTATCGAAAGCAATCCTTACGCTATGCCCATTGACAACAGCATCTACCATTTTCATCATTTGAATATAAAACATCAACCTGATAAAATCAATATTCAATTATCCATTGAATTTTTGTTTTCTTTAAAAAAACTTGACAAATATTTATTTCGGAATTTATAATAGACAAATATTCCGGGTATTAGGAGGTTAGTTATGACAAAGAGAATTGCTATACTGATAATATTTACACTGCTGTTATCAGCTCACTTTATGTTTGGTGTTGAAAAGCAGGACCTGTGGCTCAAAGCTGTTTCTGAAAAAGATGGAAAAGTAAGACTCCAGTTACTCGAGGAATTTGCACAGCAGTACGGAACAGACAAAAGATTTTTTAAAAATCTAAATATTAATCTGACAAAAACATCCTATATGATAAGAGATTTTGATAAAACAATAGAATATGGAGAAAAAGTAATATCTATTGAAGATCTTCAGGATAATTATAAGATTGAAATGTATATATATCTTGCTAATTCCTATAATGTAACAAAACGTGATATTGATAAGGCATACCAGTATGCAGGGCTTGTTATAGAACTTGCAAATAAGATCAAAAAGAGTTTCGGCGAAGATGAGAAGCTAAAAGATCAGGTAAACTCTATATATCTTGCACCTGCTTTAAGTATTCAGTCACTGATATTGTATTCAAAAGGGAAAGATGATTCAGAATCACTGAAAAATGCACTGAATAAATCAATTGAAGCTTTTAAGTTCGATAAGTCAAAAAGGACTGAGAAAAGAATATTTTCTTTTGCTGTTGCTTTATATAAGAAAGATCCTCTAATGATCGATGAGTCATTAGCAGCTGTTGAGAAGTTATTCTCAGATTCAGAGGAAACTAATGGAAGATATGCCTACATGATAGGTCAATGGTATCTGAAGAAAAAGGACCGCGAGAATGCTGTCAAATTCATGACTACTTCATATAATTTAAATAAAAAATCAAATATCGCAACAAAACTCGGACAACTCCTTCATAAATCTTCTCCTGAAAAAGCTGTGGAATACTTTGCAGAAGCATTCCTCTTGGATGATTCTGATACAGAATCCAATGCCTATAAATACCTTCGTCAGCTCTGGTACAATAAACTGGCAAAAGGTAAACCTCAGGCCGAGCAGGATAAAGGATTTGATGATATTATCAAAAATGCAAAGACCAGGCTGAGTACTAATACAGAAGAACAGGTTGAAGAATCTGATTCAACAGATGAGGATGAAACGGTTACAGAGAATAAATAGTTTTTAAACCTGAAGTTCAATTCTGCGAAAATTACCTACTCTCACGGTGATTTTTTGAGAATCAAGATATTCAAGAACAAGTATAATATTCTTTCTGTTAAGAACTGATATCTCTCTAAAAGAAGATATATCTATCATATCACCTTGATTTCTCTTATATTTTTTTAACCGGTTAATTATTTTTGTCAGTTCTTCCGAAAAGATAAAATACTCCCTTTTATCATCAAGAGGTACGATCTTCTCTTCACTGAGCATATTCCACAATGAATTATTGATCATTTCAGTTTCAATCCCTGAAACTTTTCTGATTGAAAATATCGAAAAAACTCCAAGTTTATTTTTCTTAATGATCTTTTCAACCTCATGAACCATTGATGTCTCTTTATCAGATAATGGAAGTTCCGTAAAAACAAGTTTATCCTTCAATATTCTGAAATTTTGTCTGGACCTTGCTTTTTCAAGCATATATCTAAAATATATCGAACCGGGATGAAAAAGGACCTTACCCGCAAGTTCGGCAAATGTTACTGATTTGATCCTGCTGTTATATGAAGTTATCAAATTCTCCACCATATTACTGTAGTTATCTGCAAATACTTTATAAGAGCATACATAAAGATTGGATATATCGAGTAATTTTAATTCTTTTTCAATTTCCAAACGGGTAAGAATTTCAAGTATTTCACCATTATTTAATAATAAGAAATCTTTCATATAGCTCATCTTCATAGCTTTCTCAATATGGATTGTTAATGCAATAATATCTGATTTTGAAAGAGTTTCCCAAAAATCATTCAGTTGTTTTGCTGTTTTTGTAAGCTTTTTCTTATTACTTTCAGTTAATAACGGGATCAAAGGAGTCAAGGTTTTAGTTCTGCTCTTTAATTCAGTTTTCTCCATAAATATCAGATCAACTTTCTGCTTGAATTTAAGAAGGAATATATCTTCTGTGACTCTCTGGAAACTGCCTGAATAATTTTTCCCCTTATAAACAACAATCCCCTGAAAAGATGACTCTTTTATTTTCAGATATACTAGAAATGAACTCATTGTGATCAGGAGAGATTATTTGAAAATTCAGTAATCATGATTATATGATCATCAGAATACTTTTGAATTGAATAATGTCTTAGAAATCTTCATGTTATTTAATTAAAGAGCAAATGGGGTGAGTGAGGGGATTTGAACCCCCAACATTCGGTTCCACAGACCGACACTCTACCCTTGAGCTACACTCACCATTTGGTTTTTATTCTATACAAATACCTGATAGTTGTCAATATAGGTTTAAAATTTTAAGTAAACAGCTTAAAACTATATTATCTTTTGTTGAGCAAAATTTTTGCATTCTCAACAAATTCTTCAATCTTATTCTCTTTTTTCAATTTTTGGATAATTTCATTGATCTTTTTTAAAAGCTTCTCGTTTCCTTTTTTTACCGCAATCGCTGATCCGAGTGGGCTGTCGTCTGTCCCGGAACTCAGGCATTCAATACTGATCAGTGTTTTATTTCTTTTTACATAGGATGTTGCAACGGGTTTCTCCATAATTACAGCATCTACGATTCCTTTCTTGAGGTTACTAACAAGATCGGGGATAGAATCAAAATACATAAATTTGGCTCCCGGAATCTGTGTAGGGGCCATTTCGCTCTGTATTGATCCTTTCTGAGTAGCTACAGTCATTCCTCTCAGATCTTTAAGAAATGCAATTTTTTCTTCATCTTCTTTTCTTATTACCAGATTTTGGATGGCTTTATAATATATATCAGAAAAATCTGCAATTCTTGTCCTTGCATAAGTAGGATTAAGTCCTGCTATAAGAATATCTACTTCACCGGACTCAAGTACAGAAAAAAGTTTGTGAAAAACAAGGTTCTTGATCTCAACTTTAACGCCTAGCTCTTTTCCTATAACATTGGCAATATCGATATCCAGCCCTACCAATTCGTTCTCTTTGTCATTCATAAGAAAAAATTCATATGGAGGGTAATCTGCACTTGTTCCAACAACTATTTTTCCCGTAGATATGATTTTATTAAGATCAACTCCCGAAGCACTTTGATAATTCATCAATGCCGCAATAAATATTAATAGAACAAAAATAACAGATTTTTTTATCATTTTTACCTCCAATTAGAATAATATATCAATAAATAAAAATTTCAATTTTTTATAATCATTCCTTTTTAAAAATACTATCATATTTGCATCGGTGAAATTTTATTATTGCCGATGAATGCTTGATTTATTTATATTTTTATTATAGAAAATATAAAGATTAATTGCTGGAATGGAGAATTAAATGAAACAAAATGAGTATATTTGTCCGAAATGCAACGGTTATCTTAAAGTTAATGTAAAAATAATTTTTATCGCTCAGAAAGAAAATGGCAAAAAAGGGATCATACTTCTCAATCCGGATCTTGGTGATTATAAACGGATCGTTCACAGTTCTTTTAAGTTAGAAGATGGTGAAAGGCTTACTTTTCTCTGCCCTGTCTGCCATAGTGACCTATCTGCTATTGAAATAAATAAAAATCTTGCACGGATAATCATGATTGATGAGAACGGAACCGAATATAAAATCCTGTTTTCTGAAATACAGGGA
The DNA here is from genome assembly GCA_942492175.1 of uncultured bacterium. Lineage (GTDB taxonomy): Bacteria > Acidobacteriota > Aminicenantia > UBA2199 > UBA2199 > UBA647. The sequence goes on along the minus strand of CALODR010000004.1, from coordinate 837,543 downwards.
GAAAAATGTACTTACAGAATATGTAAAAAAGAGATCAAAGCTTTCGGTGAGGACTCATCAACATATATGAATTATTTCGGATCAGGTCCTCAATAATTCTAAATTTTTCTCTTTCCAACCATAACCAAACTTGTAATATTTAACTTTTTATGTTAAATTTTCACATAATTATGAGGAGTTAATATGAAAAAATTACTAATTATTATTGTTGCTGCAATAGTATCATTCTCACTTCATGGGGATACAATTACTTTAAAGCCGTATATTCTTGCAGGAGTTGAATCCGGTGACTCAGAAATTGTTATTTTTAAGATTGAAAATTTATTAACAGAAAATGGGTTTAAGATCCTGGGAAAATATTCACCTATGCAGGATTCAGATAGAACTGTTATCGTTGCCACACATAATATACTTACTGCTCCGGTGGAAAAATCCGGAGGACTTTCAGCTTTTGCTTCAGTGCTACGTTTCGGAATTCTTAAAAAGGAAGATAATTTTGAAATATCCTACACAAATCCTCTTTATTGGGGTAATGCATATTACAGAAAAAAATTTCCTGATGTTGAAGCGGAATATAATAAGTTGAACAGCCAATTGATCAATATGTTCAAATCCCTTTCTAAAGTGGAAAATATTCAATACGGTTCGAAAAAGGGACTGACAATTAAAAAACTCCGGAACTACCACTATATGGTATTCATGCCCTACTTTGATGATGTGGTAAAACTTGCAAAGAAAACAGATTACAATAATATTATTGCAAAGATTGAAGAGAATCTGACAAATAAAAAAGGGGGGGTTGAGAAAGTATACAGAATTGACTTTCCCAAACAGAATGTAACACTTTTCGGAGGGGCGCTTTACGGGAAGGATGGTGAATCCAAATTTATTCCGAAGATCGACAAGAAAAATCCCCGACATGTTACTTTTATGCCGTATGAATTTCTTGTAATGAAAGACAGGGTGGTAATGCTTCACGGCAGGTTCAGAATTGCATTATCATTCCCGGACCTGAAAATGGGCACATTTATGAAGATCGTATCCACTCCCGGAAATATAAAAGACTATTTTAAAGATCTAACAAAATAAAAATTGAGGGGAGATACCCCCCCTCAATTCATCGATTTATTTAAGATTTAATGTTTGAGTTATCTTTCCGCCATGCCTTGAATAGTAACTGAATGTAACCTGACCTTTTCCTGCAATTAGAAATTGATGGCTCTGTTTCGAAAACCCGGGAATGGTAAGAAATTGTACTTCCGGTTTAAATTCTTTATACTTAACCTTATCTGTATATTTATCAAGTAACGCTCCCCCTGCTACCACTTTGATCCCTTTTCCGAACACTTTAAGTGTATCCTCGGGATAGAGTTTCTTTAACTTTGAATGAAAACTCATTGTCGGTATCGCTTTACTATTAGTTAAAACCGTTCTTATTTTGTACAATCCTTCTCCGATCTTTTCAGGTTTTTCTATTTTCATGGAGACTTCAGGCAGATGCTTAGCAGAAAAAATAATTGCAGATGCATTTCTATGAACAAGATCTTTGAGCATGAATGGAGGAGATAACCTTGTACTGAACTTCACCCATCCGCCGATCTCAATTTCACCGTATACCGGATGCTGGTACTTTTTCCACTCTTTAAATGACTCTCCCTGATTTAAATTATCATCAAAGCGGAGCCTCTCGTGTTCAAGACGTCTGTCACCAAAAAAACCACCCCCATCCTCATCATCTTCTTCAAGCATCTTTTTTTTCTTCTTGTCCTCTTTCAGAGAAGAAAATGTTTCATGGGAATTCATATAAAGTTCTCCGACAAAATTGTAAGTTCCTTGGATCATTGCCATCCATTCACCGAAATCACCATATGTACTGTATAGATCTTTCCAGCTAATCATATACCTGTAACCCGGTACCATCCTCTCAGCCTGATAACCGAGGAAATCATAAACATCAATATCACCTTTCGGATACTCACCCTGTGATTTTGTACTTGGGCCTCTCAGGAACATGCCGCCTGAGTTATGAAAGAGCCATGTCATAGCAATATTAGGTCTTTTAGCCACATATTCCGAGATTGCTTTAATACCGACTCCTGAAAATGGATAATCGCCTGCTCCCTGCTGAACATAATTCGGAGCCCAGTCAAACCCCCAATTTCTGTTTGGGTCAACAAATCCTTCGGAATCCTCATTCACCCTTCCGTCACCATCATTATCAATCCCTTCAGATCCAAGAATTGTCCACTCACCTTTTTCCCCCTTTTTTACACGAACCATAAGCCTGGGATCATCAGGATGAGTTTTAAAATTTCCATCAGGATCCCTTTTCCTCATAATGCATATGTTACCGTCACCATCAAGGTCGTCAGGATAATCCTCATCAAACAATCCATCACCATCATCATCTTTTGGCCTTCTCAAACCCCTGTTTGAACTGGAAGTTCCTCCATCATTAAAGAAATGATATCTCCCATCAGGATTCACGGTTGGATTGATATAAAAACATACCCTGTTGATCAGGGATGTTATCTCTTTATTTTTTCCATAATTTGTAAGAAGATAGTTTGCAAGGTAGAGTGTGACTTCAGATGCCTGGATCTCATTACCATGAATATTGCCATCAACATAGATCCCCGGCTTATCCAACTCTTTTCCGGTTTTCGGATTATTGATGGTCAGAGCGTATAATTCCCTTCCCTCATCACTCTTACCTATCACATCAAGTCTGGTAATAGCAGGGAAAGCTTTATGAAGTTTTTTGACTGCAGAAACAAGCATTTCATAAGAATAGTAATCATCAAATGAAAGGGGCACTGTTACTTTAGCAGGGGAAAATCTCTCACTTGCATTCAGAGTGAATGCAAATATCAAAACAAGTATAATGATCAGATTCTTTTTCATTTGTTTCCTCCCAGATTAACTGTCTTTGTATCTCCTGATGCAATCCTGGTTTCAGTTTTAATAACTATCGAAACGGGTTTAGGCGAATAAACAAGCCATTCGACAGGTTTACTTGAATTTCCGCCTATACTTTTAACAATACTCCGCTGCTTCCCCTCAAGAAATTTTATCCCTTTGCCGTTAAGAGATACGATTACATTGCTTATCCTTCCGTTCTTGTTGCCCATTTCCGTCGGATAAGGGATGAAACCGGTATTTTCTATCCATACTTTGATACTGTAAACACCGGATCCTTTTGATCTGATCCTTACTTCTCCTGTCTTTATCACCGGAAGTTTCTTAACTATATCATATATGAAAGGGACCTGCTTACTGATCAGATCATTTATCATTGAATCAGGAGGAACAGTCATACTGAAAGGAGTTATTCCACCTATTTCAACCTTTCCCAGGGTCGGGTGGTTGAAAGGTTCCCAGTCAACAAAACCTTTACCTTCAAGTTTTTTTGCACTGAAATCAAGAATTGCAGTCTCTTCGGGTGTTCCTGCAGAGTTATCTTCAGGCTTCTTCATGTTCTTCATGAATCCGGCCATCTTCTGAGGTGTCATAACTCCGTTCTTAACACCGTTTATTAAGAATTCGGCTTTGATATTCTTCGGAGCGCCAACAGATTTTAGAAATTTATCAATTTTCTCTTTTCCAAGAGCAAGAAAATCTTCCTTGGTCATTTTTTCAAGTTTTTCCGCTGTTATTTCACTCACCTCCTCCTTTTTCTTTTCTACTTTCGGAAGAGTCCAGAAATTCTGTGTGAATGACGGGAGGCCAAGGTGATAATAGGACCACAATTCAAATGATCCGTCTTCAGCTTTTTTAGGATCAAGCCTTTTACCATCGAGTTTAATCTCTTTAAGAAACTTTTTGTATTCTTCAGAGATTTTCTCATAAAACTTGAGATCTCCTTTAATAGGATTTACAACAGCACCAAGTCCGAGAAAGCTGGCTACCATAGATTCTGTAACTTCAAATCCCGAAGGAACTATCTGTTTGACATATTCCATTATCTCCTTCATGGAGTAAGTTCTGTCAGTATCAATACCCATAAACTTTCCAATTCTTTCCGGTACTTTGATCTTCGACATATCAACCTGACTTTTTCTTCCACCCTGTGGAGGGATCATAAGAAAGTTTGTATCTCCATAGACCATTGTCATTGCTATATCATCATGGTCAAAAATAAACTGGAAAAGACCGAACACTTCTTTCTCAGAGCCCGGCCAAGCTCCTCCTTTCTTTGTAAAAGGTTTAAAGAGATGAGGAAAATTGAGGGAAATATCCACTCCACCTTTACCATCTTCATTATATTTTCCATCCCCGTCATTATCCAATCCTTCAGAGTAAACTTTATATATACCCTTTTCACCTTTTGTCCAGTCAGCTTTTTTCATTAATTTCTTATTTCCGGGAACAGGGATAAATGATCCTTCCGGATCTTTTACTCTCATTTCAGTGATCAGACCGTCTCCATTAAGGTCTTCATATCCATCCTCATCGATCATATCATCTTGATCATCATTTACGGGCCTTCCATTACCTTTGTCCTCAAAAAGAGGTTTATTGAAGTATCTCCATGCTGCATCGGGATTCCCTTCCGGGAGTATATACCATGTATATCCTCCCCTTTTCTCTTTATGTAGGATCAGGTCATTGATGAGGAAAAGGCTTGCTTCGGTAGATAGCAGATCGATACCTTCCAGGTTTGCCGCAACAAATATTCCCGGAACAGATTTCTTTTTCTGTTTGATCTGATCTCCTATCTCAAGGATGTAAACTGGTTTATTCCCGGGAGTATCAGCTATCTTATGGAGCTTACAAATTGTAATGTTACCTTTCACAATACCACTCAGGAATGAATTAAGCTCCTCTGGATTATGATACTTTTTGAATTCAATACTGCTCTGCCCAAAAACTGCAAATGTGAGCATAAACAGAATCATAAAAATTGATACTGTAAATTTCTTATTCATTTTCACCTCAATAGTTTAAATCATTTATACGACATAAAAATGCTATTGTTTAGTAAAAAAGCGATAAATATTCATTTTTTTGGATGGAGGGACAAATACTGATAATAATTGTTTTTTTAAAGCTTATTAATTATAATAAATATATGAGCAAAGTCCGTTTTATCGTTACTGCAATTTCATTTATTTTTGTATTTCACCAATTGCTGAACGCTGAGATCTATAATCTGGAGATAAAAGGGCCTATCGATTCAATATCTGAAGAATATATAACGGATTCCTATAAAAAAATAGAGAAGTCCGGAAATGGCGAACTGATAATAATCTCAATTGATACTCCCGGAGGATTCTCCACTTCCATGAGAACAATTATTAAAACGATCTTGAACTCAACTGTTCCCACTGCTGTATATGTTTCTCCATCCGGTGCACGCGCAGCTTCAGCAGGATTTCTAATAACAATATCAGCTCATATTGCTGTAATGGCACCGGGAACCAATATGGGAGCAGCTCACCCCGTTTCCGTAATGGGAAAAGAGATCGATGAAGTAATGAAAAAAAAAATCACCAATGATGCTGTTTCATATATAAAATCGATCGCGAAAAGACGGGGAAGAAATGAGGAACTTTCTGAAAAAGCTGTTAGAGAAAGCAGTTCTTTCACTGCAGAAGAATGTTTGAACGGAAATCTAATAGATATGGTCGCTGAGAACATTGAAGAAATTATCAAAAAGTCCGAGGGTATGTCAATAGAGTTGTCGGATGGTAAAATATCTATTCTGAAAATTACTGATAAGACAATGAACAAGATCGAAATGACAATGAGGCAGAGATTTCTCCGGACTATTACAAATCCGAATCTTGCTTATTTTCTGCTTATTATAGGTTTAGCGGGTCTATATATCGAATTTACACATCCCGGTGTAATAATCCCGGGAGTACTTGGTGGAATTTCCCTTCTACTGGCATTTCTGGCATTTCAGATCCTTCCGGTAAACTACACCGGGCTGTTTCTGATACTTCTTGCCATCGGTTTCTTTATAGCTGAGATCAAAATACAGGGATTCGGAATTTTAGGCATAGGAGGTATCGTCTCGTTCATCCTCGGATCAATTATGCTTATTAATTCACCACTCCCTGAACTAAGGCCTGCTTTAACAACCATAATAACTGCATCCGCAGTTTTCAGTGCGGTATTTCTGTTTCTTGCATATAAAGTAATAAGTGTCAGCAAACGGAAAACAGAGACCGGGGCAGAAGGTATGGTTGGAGAAAAAGGGAAAACCAGATCAATTGTTAACCCGAAATCCGGTAAAGTATTTTTAAAAGGTGAGATATGGAATGCAGTTTCAGATGAAATAATAGGATACGGGGAGATAGTGGAGATACTTTCGGTTGATAATCTTGTACTGAAAGTAAAAAAAGGAGAATAAAATGCCAATGTATACACCATTATTTATAATTGGATTTATAGTTATATTTTTACTCGCTAATTGGATCAAGGTTCTAAAAGAATATGAACGCGGGGTTGTATTCCGTCTCGGTAGAGTCCTTGGGAAACCGAAAGGACCCGGACTTATTGTAATACTTTACCCTATTGATAAAATGGTAAAGGTCAGTCTGAGAACAATAGTACTCGATGTACCGCCTCAGGACGTAATAACAAAAGACAATGTTTCGATAAAGGTGAATGCTGTTGTATACTTCAGGATCATTGATCCAAAGAGAGCTGTGATCGATATTCAGGATTACCATTATGCAACTTCACAATTATCACAGACAACTCTCAGGTCTGTCCTCGGACAGGTTGAACTGGATGAACTCCTCTCCGAAAGGGAAAAACTCAATTCAAAACTTCAGGAGATCATTGATGAGCATACTGACCCATGGGGAGTTAAAGTTTCAATGGTTGAGATCAAGTATGTTGATCTTCCTCAGGAGATGCAGAGAGCAATGGCAAAGCAGGCTGAAGCCGAAAGAGAGAGAAGGGCAAAGATCATTCACGCTGAAGGAGAGTTACAGGCTGCCGATAAACTTTCCGATGCCGCTGCAAAGATGTCAAAGAACAGTGTCACTATTCAATTAAGATATTTACAGACCCTTACGGAAATATCTTCGGAAAATTCTTCTACCATTGTATTTCCCCTTCCTATAGATTTCCTGTCAAAACTGGCAAATAAATAATGAATGATAATAAATCTTATCTTGAGATCAAAGTTACATTTACCCATATTATGATCCTGCTGGTTGCAGTGATCCTTATCGGCATTTTCCTTTTTTATATCGGATTCAATGCTGGGAAAAATGAAAATATCAGAGATAAAACCGTCAGTGATATAAATACTGTTTCCGGTAAATCGGATGAGGTGATCCTTAACGGGAGAGAAGATAAAAAAACTGAAAAAATTGAGGAACCTGATATAAAGAAAGAACTTGGAATGTTTGATAACGTCCCGAAAAATAATGAGAAAAAAGAAAACGTTAATAATGTGATCGAGCCCGTAAAGATAAGGAGTGCAGAAACGAAGAGCAGCTATTATTCAATTCAGGTAGGATCTTTCAAAAGCCATATGCTTGCAAAAAATTATGCAAAAAAATTCACTGCAATGGGTTTCCAGACAGATATAAGTCAGTTTCAGTCATCCAATAATCTCTGGTTCAGGGTAAAAGTAGGCAATTTTAAAACCTTAGGTGAAGCTAACCGGGAAAAAGCTAAACTGGAAAAGATGGAGAAGAAGAAATTTCAAACAGTAAAAATAAAGTAAGGATTCTTAATTTATCTTTAATACTTGGATCAGCTTTAATATACGGTTTATCCTTTCCAAAATTTGACCTCTTTTTTTTCTCATTTATATTTTTAATACCCCTGCTTTACATACTAAAGGATAAGGAAAATATTTCACCATTTCGAATATTTTTCTTGTTCTCCTTTTTCTCCAATTTGATAATTCTCTACTGGATACCCAATGTAATGGTCTATTATGGAGGGATGAACCGACTCCTGGGTTTGCTGGGAATATTCATCCTTTCAGCATATATATCCTTTTTTTTCGGACTTGCAGGAATCTTGATCAGCAGGTTTTCAGAACATCATTTTAAGTCCTTGATTCTTATCCCGTCAGTCTGGGTTACTAAAGATCTTGTTCTGGAGAAACTTTTCGGAGGTTTCCCCTGGGAATTTGCAGGTTATTCTCAATATAAGAACACATTGATGATCCAACTTTCTGAGATCGGAGGAGTTCACTTTATTACTTTTCTTATAATATTCATTAATGTACTTCTGTTTTTGCTGATTAAATACAGAAAGAAGAAGTATGTTTTTGCTTTAATTATCACAATTGTTTCAATATATTCTACAGGTTTTTTTCTGGGAAGATATGATAAAGCCATCGAGGCCGGCGTCACATCTCATACAGTCGGTATAATTCAGCCGAACACGGGACAGAATATTTCAGGCCAAGGCAAATGGAGACGTGTTACCCTGAATGACCTTTTCGAAGAAAGTATAATATTGGAACAGAGAGGAGCGGAATTTGTAATCTGGCCCGAATATTCTATCGGCCTTGCCCCACTCCAGAATAAATTTATTTATAACAGATTTACTGACTTTTCCATGAATCATATACCTTTATTCGCAGGATTCACAGACTACAGGAGTTCAGATGAAATGTATAATTCAATTATGCTCTTTGACAGAGAGAACTTCCTTAAATATGATAAATTCAGGCTTGTCCCTTTCGGTGAGTATATACCATTTAAAAAACTATTTTTCTTTATAAATAAAATTACTGACGAAATATCCGATTTTACAGCAGGAAAGGGTATTTTTAATCTGAAAGTGTTGGGAACCAAGGTATCTACACCGATCTGTTACGAGATAATTTATCCGAGAATTGTGAGGGATTTTATCAGTAAAGGAGGCAGGGCAATTATTCTTATTTCCAATGATTCCTGGTACGGTACCACTTCGGCCCCATATCAACTACTATCAATGTCTGTCTTCCGGTCAATAGAGAACAGGAGATACCTGCTCAGATCAACATCGAACGGAATTTCAGCTGTGATAGATCCCAGAGGAAAGATAATAAAAAAGATCCCGCTTAATACTGAAGACTCATTCACATCAGAATTTAAATTCAGAAAAAGAGTTACATTCTATACAAGAATTGGATTTATATTCCCATATATAACGACACTATTAGTATTGTTTTTTTTGATCAGATCCCGGTTTAAGAAAAATCAGTAGATTTCGAATCGAGATTCCCCCACTTTTTTACCATCAAAATATATATATACCGGGTAAATTCCAGTAGACCAGTTTCCGGATTCTGTCCACCCCCATCCGGCTTTATCGTAGGAAGCAAGATCCAGATCCATTGAAACCGACACATCCCTGTTAATATCACCCCATTTAGAACCATCAGGTTTTAATATTACCACCCGAATTTTTATCTTTTGATCCTTTATTTTATAAAACCTGTTCTTAAAAAGAATGTAGGGATAAATAACCCTTGTTTTTACTTTATCGAAACGTGAATTATATTTCACTTCAATCTCACCAGAATACTTATCATGAGATTCAAAGAACCTTACATTTTGGAATTCATACCCTTTTTGTAATTCCGGAAGCGAACCTCCGGTAATTTTAAAACCGGACTGGCCTACATAGGTACCGTCAAGAAAAACCTGCACTTTATAATTACCGGGTTTCCAGTTACCGGCCTCCGGCCAACCGAATCCCAGCCTTTCATAAGTGGCATAATCAAGCTCCTTTCCAACTTTTATCCGCTTAGAGACAGAATTCCAGTATGTGCCATCCGGTTTAAAAAATTTAATAACTATCTCAAGTTCTGAATCCATTGATTTAAAAAGCTTATTTCTGAAATTTATCTTTGTATTTATGTACCGGGCCTTCGTTTTATCAAATGAAGTCTTGTAGCTCCTGTCCGTATTTTCTTCATATTCATCTCCGGATTCAAAAAATGTCATAGATGAGAACTCAACATTAAGAGATCCGGTAATATTCTTCTTTATGGGTTTGAAGCTTCCATTATTATATTCCCTGCTAAAATAGAACTCCCCGGTAAGAGATGATGATTCCCATGGGACCTGCATCCCTCCGGTTTCATCAATAATGCTTTTTCTGATCTTTCGCAGCATCATCCCTATTTCCAGATCATCACTGAGTATTGATCTCAGAAAGTGTTTGGTGAACACTCCATTTCTCCCTATTCCATCACTGGCAGTTTTCCCCGGACTTGTCGAGTAAACTATCAAACTCCCGGAAGGGGCATCCATTTTGGCAAGACCGCTACCGCTTCCTCTTTCCCTTTTATAAGGATTTACCCTGCAGGCATCCAGAATAATAATATTCATAGAATTACCTGCAGTTCTCATTTTTTCCAGTACAAGTGAAGCATCAATTGCTTTAAACCTGGTTTCATCCCGGTTCATTATTTCTGAATTTACAGGGATCAGATAATTTACTCCATCTACCTGTATCCCATGCCCAGAATAGAAGAACAGCCCAATATCAGAATTCTTTAATTTGTCACCAAATTTTCTGATTGCGTCCCACATTTTTCTGTAATCTGCATCAGTACTTGATATAACTTCAAACCCCCTGCTCCGGAGTGCATCTCTCATATCAACTGCATCATTAACCGTATTTTTTAAAGGGTATTTTTGATATGCTGCATTTCCTATTACAAGAGCTACCCTTTTTTCACGGCTTCCCGACTCATCTAGTGAGTAGGTGTAAAAATCCAGTAAAATCATTAATAAAATTGAAATAAATAAAATTTTTTTCATCTAGATCCTCAGACAAAATATTATCATAAATTCAAACAGAATTCATTTATTTACAGGATCGGTTAATTGATGTTTTTTTAGAAGAGTGAACAGGTAAGTCCTGGAAATCTTAAGCTCTTCAGCACTGCGGGTTTTGTTCCAATTGTTTCTTAATAGAACTTTTTTAATTATGTAATATTCAAATTTATGCCGTTTTTCAATAAGACCTTCCGTAAAATTATCTTTTTTTTTTGAAGGTGACATGTAATCAGGATAATATGTGTAAGCTCTTTTAAGAAATGATTCCAATTCTCTGATATTTCCCTTCCACTCTTTTCTAATACTATAATTAGTGAGGATGGATATATCTTCTGAATTAAATTTAAAACCATGTTTTTTTGTAAAATATTCAATAAGTACAGGAATATCCTCAACTCGATCTCTCAATGGCGGCACTTCAATTATGAGATCCTGGATTCTATAGAAAAGGTCTTCTCTGAATTTTCCGGAATCGATCATTCTCTCAATATCCCTGTTGGTTGCACTTATCAGTCTTAAATCGATCTTCCGATACCTGTTTTCGCCTACCCTTTTAATTTCTTTTTCCTGCAATACCCTTAGTAATTTTGATTGAAGTTCCATCGGCAGTTCTCCAATCTCATCAAGGAATAAACTTCCTCCATCAGCTTCCTCAATAAGTCCTTTTCTATCATTCACAGCATCTGTAAATGCCCCTTTTACATAACCAAACAGTTCAGATTCGAGCAGGTTTGGGGGAATCGAAGCAGAATTCACAGGAATAAAAGAATTTGCGGACCGTATACCTGATGAATGTACTGATCTTGCAACCAGCTCCTTTCCGCATCCACTTTCGCCTGTGATAAGCAAAGAATAGTCTACTTTAGAAACTTTTGAAATCTGATCTTTTAATTTTTTTACTATTTCAGAAACCCCTATGATATTTCCGCTGCTCATTGCCCCTCTCTTCAGGTAATTAATACTAATAATAGTATAATATGGGAGTAATTTCAATATTTTCAATACATTATATATGGTTAAACTCATTTTTATAAATTATTTAATTTTTAGTGAACGATAGCAATATTAGTTTGAAATCAGAGAATTTAAAGTTTTCTTAAGCTCGGTAATATCTCTGTAATCAGGATTTGTTTTAGATATATCATCTATCACTTCAAGTGCAGCCTGATAATTTTCTTTCAATTTATATGTAACAATAAGCTCATATTTTACAGCGAGGTATTCTTCTTTTTTCCTGCCTGTTTGTTCTAGAGCTTTGCTGAACCAGGTTATGGCGTCGTCCATCAATCCTTTTTCGCGGAAACACATTCCAAGAAGCCCTGCGGAATCAAAGAACTTGGTAGGATGTTTGGAAGAAATAAGGAACTCGTGAATAGCCTCTTCCAAAAGGCCCATTTCTTTGTATGCAATTCCCAGATTATATCTTGTATCAAAATCTTCCTGGCCGATCTTTTCATCAACACCTTTTTTGAATTCCTCAAAGATCTCGACCATATTTTTTTCTACTGTTGAAGTTCTCTGTTTTTCAAGCTCCTTTACCCAATATTCTATAGCGCTTAACTCTCCCATAACCACTTTTTCGCTTTCAAGGTATTGTAACTCATCAGTGAAAGTGACCTCTTCCTTAAGAAGTTCCTCCTCGCTTTCAAGTTCAATATCTACACTGCTAAGCTCTTCAAAAGGCTGGCTATCCTCCTGATCATCATCATCCTCAATTGCATTATCAAGGCTGAGAAGAACACCTGATGATGAAAGATTTTTATCTTCAAAATGATCATCTTTTTTTATTGAGGGTGATTGAACAAGTAATTCATCATCAATTTGCTCAATAATTACTTCGCTAAGATCTTCAGGTTCTTCGACTTCAATTTTATACTGCTTATCACTGATCTCAGAAAAATCTATGCCTTCATCCTGAACTTCATCATCCGGAATCGAAATACTATCCAGATCAATCTCAAATGCAGATTCTGTTACCTCATCCTTATTGATATCTTCACTTATGATCTGTAGCTCTTCAGGTTCAGGATCAGGGAGGTCAAGTATACTGTCATCAGTACCGAAAATTAACGGATCAGCGCTAATAGTATTTTCAATTGAAACATTAGAGTCCTCTTCACTTTTCTCTGGTCCAGCTACTTCGTTTAGTTCAATTACTTCATCAACTTCCTGAATATTATTGCTCATCTCTATTTGATAATTTGAGTCTTCTTTAAACGTCGAAGAATTTCTATGATCAGTAATTGACTCATTCTCAAGATCAATTTCTATCCCTTGGGGCTGATTAGAAAATTCTATATTTAAATCTTCTTCTCCGGAGGAAGGTTCAATTTCGATCTGATCTGAATCTGATTCCTGGCCGGAAGTCATCTTCTCGATCCTGTCTGCCTTAACCTTATGAAGTTTTTGGATTCTTGCTTTGATCTCATCACTTTCCGGAAATTTCTCAAGTAATTCTTCTGTTAGTTTTTCAGCATCACTATAATATCCGTCATTAATATAAAAATCGATCTCAGAGAGGTATCCTGATACACTTGCAAAACTGTCACTTTTCCCATCATCAGTTTTTTCAACTATGCTGTCTTCCTCTGAGAGGACAAAAACGTTCTGGTCAATACCTACCTTTGATTCAAGATCAATCTCCTGCATACCGCTGTTTTCTATATCATTAAACTGATCTTCTATCTCCGCCTGATCAAAATTAATATCAATATTTGTTTTCTCTTCACCACTGAGTTCTATGATCTTGTCATCTTCAGGAGCAAGATTTGCCAGATCATTTAATACTTCCTGATATTGATCTTCATCCCCCTCAGCTTTGAATAGATCCAGCAGCTCTTTTCCCACAGAAATTGCTGCCGAAACCTCATTGTTCTTTTTATAAACTTCATATAATTTGAGATTTACATCCTGATTTCCCGGATATTCATTTTTAATCTTTCTTAATGCTTCAAGAGCTTTTTCATATTCATAAAGTTTTACAGATTCTTCAGCAACCCGGAGCCCCTGACTCACTATCTCCATTTCTCTGTCATCTTCCGGGGATGTCTCAGTCTCAATTTTTAAATGTTTTTTACGGTCGCCCTCTTTAAGTGATGCAAGTTTTTCTTCATAATTAATTGGAGAATCAGATATCCTCACAAGCTCTTCAAGCACTTCCTGGAGCTCTTTCTGCTTCCCACTGGCTTCGAATAACGGAATCAGAGATTCATTTAATGCTATAAGATTGGTTTTCTTTCCAGTCTCACGGAAGATGGAAGCAAGCTTTGTTAAAGCAGGAAAGTAAAGATTATTTGATGCAATAATTAATCTCAGCATAGCTGTAGCGTCTTCAATTTTCCCATCTTTGAGATAGGAGTCAATTATGGGAATAAACAAATTGAATGTTTTGTCATACTCTTCTCTCTGAAGATACACTTTCCCTAATTTGAGGAGCACTTCTGATTCTGTCGGGTCAATCTCTGTGATCTTTTTGAAAACTGATTCCGCATCATCAATTAAATTCTTCTTAAAATAAAGTTCTCCAAGCATTTTCAGTAGATTTTTATTTTTGTAAAGATCTGTTCCGAGGCTCTTCAGCAATTCAACCGCTTCATCATCTTTTTCCTGAACTTTATATGCATAAACAAGTTTTTCTATAAGCTTTATATTCTTAACCTTCTTTATTACATCTCCTGCAAGCTGTTCAACCTGAACATAATCTTTTTTATTAAGAAGGATATCGAAGGCAATAAGATATTCATTCACTGCCTGATCGAGTAATTTTTCCCGGAGGAAATTTTCAGCAAGCAGAAGCCTCATTTTAATATTATTGCGGTCAAATTCCAGGATCTTCTTATACATATCGAGAGCTCTTCTCTGATTGCTGTTCCGTTTAAATTCTTCAGCCATTTCAAGATAGATCTGTTTAGCCTCAATTATCAGTCCCTGTCTGGTGTAGAGTTCAGCCAATCTGAATGAAGCTTTATCATACTTGGGATCTATCCTGGATATCCTCTTATACATTGCTATGGCTTTTGTAAAAAATCCCTCTTTAAGGTAGTAATCGGCCATCCATTCAAATTGTTCTATTGCAGCTTTGATATTTTTTGTTTTCAGCTCAATATCGCCTATTATCCTCCGAACTTCGAGATCATCAGGTTTGATACTCAGGACTTTTCTATACTCTTTGACTGCAGCTTCGTTCTTCTGCTGTTTGAAATATTTATTCGCCTTTTTTAGGATAGCAATACGTTTTTCAGCCATTTTTAATCTTAAAACTTTTCCTATGAAAAGAGGTTGCTCCTTTTTTAATCAGGGTAGATATATGAGTTTTTGTTGGATATCCCTTGTTTTCTCTCAGATTATAATCGCCAAAATATTCTGCAAATTGTGTCATTAAACCATCCCTGAAAACCTTTGCAATAATCGATGCAGCAGCAATCGAAATGCTTTTTGAATCGCCTTTAATAACTCCCTCCCCTTTCACACACAAAAAATCGGGATTAATCGCATCTATTAAAACATAATCAGGTTGAATTTGCAAATTCATTAAAGCCATTTTCATTGATCTTTTTGTAGCATTAAGAATATTGATCTCATCAATTGTATCATTCCAACACCAGCCTATTCCGCAGTCTAAGGCATTTTCATAAATATAGTCTGCAAGAATCTCTCTTTTCTTTTGACTAACCTGTTTGGAATCATTGATCTCAAGGTTAACTTTAACAGGATCCAGAATGACAGCTCCGGAAACAACAGGACCGAATAATGAACCTCTTCCTACTTCATCTATACCGCATATGTGTGAATATTTCTGATTTAAAAGTTTACTTTCTATATCAAAACTACAGGTCACCTGAGTTCTTTCAAACGTGCAGCTTTTCCTTTCAGTTTTCTCAGATAATACAACTTTGCCCTTCTGACCCTTGAGTGTTTTATTACTTCTATTTTCTGAACAAGTTTGGAATTCAATGGGAAAATCCTTTCAATAGCAATACCGAATGATGTTTTCCTTACAGTGATTGTTTTCGCAATCCCGCTATTCTTCATTGCAATGACCGTGCCCTCAAATACCTGAATTCTCTCTTTTCCACCTTCAAGAACTCTGTAAAAAACCTTCAGCACATCACCGGACCTGATCTCGGGAATATCAGTTCTGAGTTCAGGATAAAAATTCAAATTTCCAAGATCCTGCTTTGATTTCTTCTCTTCAACAGGTTCATCCTCTTTTTTCTCAGTATCTTCAGCAACAGTTTCTTCCGGTTTTGCTTCAATCACTTCTTCCGGAGACTCTTCTTTTTTCTCTTCCTTTGTTTCTATCTTCTGATCTTCAGGCACTGCTTCGCTTGCAGATTTTTCTTCCTTTATCTCTTCCTTTTCTTTTTCAGGTTCTTTAACTTCCTCTTTAACTTCCAATCCTTCTTCAGCTACAATTTCCTTATCGGTTTCCGCTTCTTTCCCTTCGCCCTCGATTTCGGTTTTTTCCTCTTTTACCGGTTCAGTTATTTCACCATTTTTCTTATCGTCGGTCATTCTAATTCTCCTAATGTATAAACTGTTTTATATTTTACACAATTTCACTGTATATTTCAATATCAGAGTGCATTTAATTTGACTGACCGATAATATTCTGTTATAAAACTTTTGGTAAAAGCTGAGCATTACGGTTCATGTACATGTTTTGGAGGAGAGAGTATGAGTACCGATAAGGATTTCGTTAAACAAATCACAAAAAGGTCTGAAGATTTTTCGCGCTGGTATACTGATGTCATAAAAAGAGCTGAACTCGCAGACTATTCACCAATGAAAGGGATGATGGTGATTCGTCCTTACGGATATGAAATATGGGAACATATTCAAAGTAACCTTGATAATATGTTCAAAGATACTGGTCATAAAAATGCCTATTTCCCCCTTTTTATTCCCGAAAGCTTCCTTAAGAAAGAAGCAGAACATGTTGAAGGATTTGCACCGGAAGTTGCATGGGTAACTCATGGCGGCGGTAATGAGCTTGAAGAAAGACTTGCTATTAGACCAACTTCAGAAGCAATTATTTGTCATATGTATGCAAAATGGATTACATCATGGAGAGATCTACCTGTTCTTATCAATCAGTGGGCAAATGTATTAAGATGGGAGAAAGTAACAAGACCTTTTTTGAGAACAACTGAGTTTTTATGGCAGGAAGGCCATACAGTTCATTCCAGCTCAGAAGAAGCAATGGAAGAAACATTAAAAATCCTTGATATATATAAGAACTTTTGTGAAGAATATCTGGCGATTCCGGTAATTTCAGGATTGAAATCAGATAAAGAAAAATTTGCAGGAGCAGTAAAAACATTCTGCATTGAAGCCTTAATGCCTGACGGTAAAGCATTGCAGGCTGGAACATCTCATTTCTTGGACAGAACTTTTCAAGAGCATTTAATATACGATTTGAAAATAAAGAACAGAAATTAGAATATGGCTGGCAGACATCCTGGGGCGTTTCGACAAGACTCATTGGTGCCTTAATAATGCTTCATGGTGATGATTCAGGATTGATAATACCTCCCAAGAGTTGCTCCATATCATGGTGTTATTATTCCAATTTCCAGAGGCAACTGGAAAGAAACAGTATTACCCGAAGGCAAATGAAATATTTCAGAGTTTAAAAGAAAGCGGTTTTAGAGTTCAAATAGACGATAGTGATGTTGCAACTCCTGGATGGAAATTTTCTGAATGGGAAATGAGAGGAGTGCCTGTCAGAATGGAGATTGGGCCAAAAGATATAGAAAAAAACCAGGTTGTGCTTGTTAATAGAATAAATAGAGAAAAATCTTTTATCAAAATTGAGAATATTGTAGAAGAATTATCTGCGCTTTTTGAAAAGATCCAGTCAGATATGTTTAACTCTGCATTGAAATTCAGAGAGGAAAATACTGTTGTCAATTCAACTCTCGAAGAACTTGTAAATACTATTGAAAATAAAAGGGGATTTGTAAGATCTGGGTGGTGCGGGGGCAGTGAGTGTGAAACAACCGTAAAAGATAAAATCGCTGCCACAATAAGAGTTATCGATGAAATAAAACATGATGGTTTAGAGAAGTGTCTGGTCTGCGGGAAAGAAGCAGAGAAGAGTGTGATTTTTGCAAAATCATATTAACAGGAATTGAAAAAAATTTTTAATAATGCTAAGATAATATTATGATTATTGAGTGCCCAAATTGCAGTTCGAAATACAATGTACCTGATGAAAAGATCAAGGGGACTATAAAACTTAAATGCTCTAAGTGCTTCAATATTTTCTCTTTCAGTAAAAAACAGGAGGATGAATCTGAAAGCAATAAAGATACTGCAAAAATAATTGAAAAAAGTATCGGCGATTCTCTCTGGACCAATGAGAACCTTAAACTTCCTGATAACCAGAAAATTTCCATCGCTGTAATAAAGGGAGCCAGAGCAGGATATATCTTTCACCTGTCCAAACCTTATGTACTGATCGGACGGGGGAAGGTGGACCTGATCATTCCGGATAAGGAAATTTCAAGAAAACATGTTGCTGTAGAAGTCAGAAACAATAAGATCTATCTGCGTGACCTCGGCAGTACCAACAGTACTTTTATAAATGACTCTAAGGTTTCGATCACAGAGATCACAGACCAAACAGAGTTCAGGATAGGACAGACAACCTTAATGCTGATCACAACAACAAAGGATTAAGATTTTGTGGAGATCATTAAAACTTTTTATTAATTTTTGTATAACTTCAATAGTATTCAATTTTTTCGTTCTTATATTGATCATGTTTTTAAATCCCCATGTTTTTCTAAATGATTTAGAATTATTTTCTCTGTTTCTTTTTAACCTCTCTCCTTTTTTATGTCCTCTGGTTTGCCATAATTACAATTTTATTTGTTATTATCCAGTTTTTTGCAGAGAAAAAATACAATATTGGAATATTATCTCCCCCCACCCTTACTTATTTCCTCTCTTTTACAATGATGAATATTTCAATTATTTTCTATTCCAATTATGAATATTATTTTGATTTTTTTCAGGCAGAAACCAGAACAAAGCTGGTGACAGTCCTCCTGATCAATCTTTTTCTTGTTATAACCGGAATTATATTTGTTTTTTTCAAAAAAATTAATAAGAGTTGGGTTCAGCTTATATTTATTTTACTTCTGGTTATAAATATGACAAATGCTTATACATCTATTATTTCTCTGAACAGGACCGGAGAAAAAAATGAAATGAAATTCCAATCCCTTATTGAAACAACACCCCGTAAGATAAGGATCGTTATCATGGACGGACTCTCTCTCAAATTTATCAGTTCATACACGTCAGATCAGAATCTCCTTAATTTTAATCTCCTGCTGAAAAACGGTGTTCGAGGAAGGATAAGGGGATTTAAACCAAATTTTAATATGTCGCTTATCAATTCTGCAATGACAGGTTTACGCCCCTACAATTTCCATTATCATTCCGATTATAAATTCAGGTTCAGAGAATTAAAGTGGGAATTTGATATGTTCCCGAAATATATATTTTTCAGGAACTCATCCGTACTTAATTCAACAACATTTTATAAGAAAAAGGATAATTCGAATTATCTCGATAAATTAAGCCTCTACTATTCAAATTCGGGCAAAAAAGCAGTAAAAATCTTTACTCCTAAGTATTTCCCTAATTATTCCGCTAAATCACTTAGGTATAACAGCCATTTCATAAAGCTTTTCTCAGATATCACTGCAATTGATACAGGTAACGATAAAAAATTTGACATTCTTAAAAGGAGTTTCGCTTTTGATGATTTTTTAAGGAATCAGATTCCAGACCTGAAGGACCGTGAAACTTACTACTCAATCGTAAGGCTCCCCGGGTTGGGAACTATTAGCAAAATCTTCTATCAATATTCAATGCCGAATTTTTTCGGTGATATTAAAAATGAAGATATCAAGAGATATGGCAGAATTATCGAACAGTATTATGAATACTACGACTCAATTCTGGGAACATTGATCAGTTCAACCGGTGATGATGAACTTCTTGTAATAATGAGTTTTTTTGAATATGAACCACTCCCTGCCTGGAGGAGGCTTATTGTAAACCTTCTCAGTCAGGATGAGAGAGAAAGCTTTGTTTATTCACCGAATTCAATGGGGACTCTCCTTATGTATGAACGACGTAATATTAAAAAGGATTACAATCTTAAAACGATCTCCATAAATGATATATTCCCTACATTATTATATTATTCCGGTTTTCAACTTTCGATGGATCTCCAGGGGGAAGTTATGAAAGAGATATTCACCGATGATTTCAAACTCAATAATCCGATAGAGATAATCGCTGAATAGATGACCGTTATTTAAATATCTGATTGACTGGATATACCTATTCAAATATAATCCTTTACAGATGAAAAAACTTATTCCGGTAATTATACTTATTCAGTTTATATTCTCATGTTCCTCAAGAAAAAATATTCCCGAGATCACCCCCAATATAAATGCTGAAAGGGTTATAAACGTATCAATTAACCCTGACATCTTCACTATTATCCCGGGTAAAAATTCGATATTATTGCCTGACCTGAAAGGTAATTTAAGTTCCATCTCAAATGATAAAGATCAACCGGTAGTTCTCGCAGAATATAAAACAGGATTCGTGAAAGAATATTTCCTGGACAATGATATTCTCGCGCTGTTCCCTGCGAAGAAAAAGGATATGATCTTTTTTGATTTAAAGAATAACAGAGTAATTTATACATCCAAAAAGAAATTCAATCTGAAAGGGATCGGAAGATCACATTTTATCCATTATGAAGGTAATAGGATTGATATTATCAATTTTCAGACAGATAATACGGTTTTCTCAAAAGCAATCGATACTCAGAAATTGATAGATTGTAATATAAATGATTATGAAGTAGTCTGCCTGTTTGAAAAATCAATACTTATTTATAATATAAAAAGTAATTCATCAAGTATAAAAGAGCTGAATGAAAATGCAGTATCCCCTCTCCTCAGGAACGGGGAGTATATCTACTTTGGTGATAATTCAAGAGCGCTTGTCAAATATTCACTAAAGAAAGGGAATGTTTTATGGAAATACAGATTCCAGAAACTTCTGAAAATAAAACCAGTAAGGTATAAAAATTTTATTATAGCAAGCCCCGAAGATAATAATACATACCTGATAACACGAAGAGGCGGACTCAAAGACTGGTACCGATCTCAATCAGGACGACTTTTTGATCCAATCCTTATGAAAGAACATCTTGCGGTTATACTTAGAACAGAGAATGGTACTTCTATTAATTATTATGGGTTAAATAAACGCTCTGTTTCCAAATTTAAGGATAAAACTCTTACATTAAAATTCCCTCCTGTATATTTTAAAGGCAATCTGTATTCAGCCGGGACAGAAGGTAATGATCCGCTTTTAAAATTAGTAAAGATCGGTAACAAATTCGGTTCAACAATAAAACTTGACCCGGAAAATGGACACGAGGTCGGGAGAGCCATTAAAATCCAGATCACTTCCGTAAATATGTATAAACCCGAAATTTTAACAGAGATCTACAACGGAAAAGATGAGAAGATATTATCAAGACAAATTCCTTTCAATATTAACCCTTCTTTTGTCTGGGTACCTGAAACAGGTGGAAATTTCACTCTGAAAATTACAACAAAAGATGTGGATGGAGTTGAAAATACCGAAATAAAACAAATATTAGTAACAGACACCGGATTGATGTATAAGAACCTTCAGATGAAACTCCATAACAATTGCGATGATACGGACAAAGGACCAGAAAATAAAAATGAAAAAGAAGATAAATGATTTTCTGACCTCTGAAAAAATCGAATTCCTTGTCGATCATAGAATAAGTGAGTTTCTTACTATGCATGTGGGAGGAAAAGTTGGGTTCATTATTTGTACAAAATCTATAAATGAAATTTCTCAAGTCCTTGAATTTTTTCACAAAATAAAAAAAAAAATCATTGTCATAGGCGGAGGCAGTAATATCGTTTTCCCTGATAATGGACAGGATATTGTCGTGATCAAGAACACTGCTTCCGAGATAAGTCTCAAAGATAACAATATTCTCAAAGTGAATACAGGGGTTAAGAATACAGACTTCCTTGATTATTGTAAAGAGAATAACATCAGCGGATTTGAATTTCTCGCGGGCATACCGGGAACCATTGGAGGAGCAACTGCAGTAAATGCAGGAGCCTTCGGAAACTCAATATCTGACATGATCTTTGGGGGAGACATCTTTACTGAGGATGGACGAACAGGATTTAAAAACATTGAATATTTTGATTTCACTTATAGAAATTCCAGATTTAAGTTCGGAAAAGATATAATTTTGAATGTTTACCTGAAATTCAAAAAAGGTAATAGTAAAACGATCAAAGAGAGTATCAGCAAGATCATAAAGCTCCGCCTTGAGAAACACCCCCCTTATTCTGCTTATACAGCCGGGTGCTTTTTCAAGAATCCGGAGATCAACGGAAGAACAGTTTCTGCAGGGAAGCTAATTGAAGACTGCCGTATGAAAGGACATGACACAGGGGAAGTAAAAATATCTGAAAAACACTCTAATTTTATTGTAAATAAAGGAAATGCCGGATTTACAGATATTGAGCAACTCGGAGAAAAAATTCAGGAAGCGGTAAAAAAAGAGAATGGGATAATGCTTGAGAGGGAAGTAATATTTGTCTCACCCGAGGGTAATAAATTCTGACCTTTATGGGGAGTTTGAGAAAAAAATCAAGATGAGATTCATTTTTATATTCATAGACGGTATAGGTATCGGCAGCAATGAAGGCAGCAATCCTTTTGTTTCAGCAGAGACGGAGATTTTAAGATTATGGGATGGAGCTGTATTCGGGAGAAACGACATCAGATTAAAAGCCATTGACCCTTTAATGGGAGTAAGCGGTATACCGCAAAGTGCCACAGGTCAAACTACAATATTTACAGGAATAAACATTCCCCGACTCCTTAAAAAACATACCGGCAGTTTCCCCAACAAAATTATGAGGAAGTTGATAAGGGAAGAGAATCTCCTGTTAAAGCTTGACAGATCAGGTAAAACCGTTAAATTCATAAATGCATACCCTCACCATTCAGAATTGTTCTCAAATGTTCATGTAAAAATTGATGAAGAGGGGAACCTGATCTTTTCCGATAAATTCCCTGATGCATACAAAAGGAGGATATCGGTAACATCTTCGATCCTTATATCAAATAATATGAAACCTTTTGATACGATCGATATTGTGGAGAAACGTTCCATTTATCAGGACTTTACTAACAAATCTCTCCTCAGATACGGATTAGAACTTCCGGTTTTCACACCGGAAGATGCAGCTGATATCCTTTACAGAACTTCATCTGAATATGACCTTACCTTATATGAATTTTTCCAGTCAGATATATTCGGGCACAGAAAAGAAAAGAGGGAACAAATAGAACTGATAACGGAACTGGATACCCTTTTAAAATCTCTTCTAAAACTAATGGATGAAAAAACAGATACTATCCTCATAACAAGTGATCACGGAAACCTTGAGGAAAGCTCCTCTAAATCTCACTCCCTTAACCCTGTACCTTTAATAACATGGGGAAGGGGGAGCCACGAACTATCAGCAAAAATTAACAACCTAAGTGAGATAACACCGGCAATTCTTGATTTTATGAGTTCCTGATCAGATTAAGATTTGAACTGACAGCTATGTTCAATTCCGCTGAAGTTATACCTTTAATTTCAGCGATCCTGTCAGCAACGATCTTTACTCTTGACGGATAATTGGTTTTCCCCCTGAATGGTTCCGGAGAGAGGTATGGCGAATCAGTTTCTGTGAAAATTCTGTCCAAAGGGATCATTGAAACTATTTCCCTCAAGAACTCAGCCTTTTTAAAAGTTACAATTCCGGAAATGGAAATATAGTAACCTCTTGCTATAATTTCTTCGGCATCAGTCAGATTCCCCGTATAACAATGGAAAACAACCGGAAGGTCAAAATGTGTATCTTCAAGAATACCGATTATTTCTGATTCCGCTTCTCTTGAATGAAGTATCAAAGGTTTGCCGAGTTCTTTTGCAATAGCGATCTGCCTTCTGAACACTCTCCTTTGAACATCGGGGGGAGAAAGATTGTAATGGAAATCAAGGCCTGCCTCTCCTATCCCTATCGATTTGGAATGTGAAGATAGTTCAAATATATTTTCCTCAACCTTTAAAGAATAATCCTTTGCATTATGAGGATGAGCCGCAGTCATAACAAAAAGGTTCTCATTCATATCTGCCATTTCCCTGGTAATCTTATGAGATCCGTCTTCATATGGATCTGCAACCGACACTATGGAAGTTACTCCGGCAGAAAAAATTTCATTGATCAAATCCTGCCTGTTTTTATCATAATCTTGACTGTCAAGATGGCAGTGAAAATCTGTATAATTCATTTATTTCCTTATATTACGCTTAACCCAAGTCACTTAACTCCCGGCCCTCACCAATCTCACTTCTGCTCCCACAGTGTGAAACTGTTCCAGGTATTGTATTGCCCGGTTCTCCTCCACATTATCCTTCAGCACTACCGGCATATTACTGAATAAAATGTTTACATCCCTATCTTCAATACCGAATATTTCAGAGAGTGCCTGCTTCACATTTTCAGTAGTCTGACCTGCACCGATCTCTCCGGAAAAAACGATTCGGAACCGGGATGAAGGATAATCTCCACCCGTTTCTCCCGGTATCATTACTTCCTGAGGATCCGGAATCTGATCAGTCTTCAGTAATTCTGAGTCCGGGGTGATCTCATTATAACTGGTATCGGCGACCTCACTACTATCAGAAACAAACACTTCCTTCTCCGTCTGCGGTGTTTCGCTTTCATAAATCTCAATTTCAGATTCAGGGTTTTTAAGCCCTTTTCCTGTAAACCCCAGCACCTCTCTTACATTTAGCATGGAATCTTCTTTTTTCTTAATCTCCGGGATAGTTATGACCGGGACAGATGTTTTCTCCCAATTGATATCCACTTCAACAGGGGGGGGAAGATTCTCAGGACTGTCGTCCGGAAGTTGCTTTAATGGATGAATAGTGCAGACCAGGCCGATTTTCAGGAAAGCTTTTTTATATTTATCTGCATCCTGCCGGGGAATACCCCTTTTTAAGATAAGCGGTTCACCTGAAAACATCCTGTCTATTTTATTCTTATCCAGTTTAAATATTTTCCTTAGTTGTATTCTTGCCTCTTCCTCTGTGGCACCTTCTGACAATTCACCATCAAACTCAATTTTGTAAAGTTTTTCCACCATTTACATCACTCTTTCATCGGACTCAGATCTACCCTAAATCCAGCTCCGCAATTTCTGAACACTTTTATCAGGTCTACTACACTCTCAAAATCCAGATCTTCAGCAATGGTTAACTCAGACATTGGAGATATCATATCAATAAGATCGGATTTGTGAGGAAGGAAATCCCTCAGATCGGTTTTCACATTATCCAGGTGTTTGTCATCTTCAACAATCCCGGTGGAGATAAAGGAAAAATAAAATAAACCGCTACCGTCCATGCTTCTGCTCCCTTAAATACTTAAAAATGCTGCTCTCTTTTACTTTAATGATTTTATCTATATCTTTTTTGAACACTTTTGCTGTAAAAATTCCTCCTTTGAATTCGATATCCAGATGCAGATATATTGCATCCTGCATTTTGATGAACCCCTCCAATTGCCGTCCGGTTATTAAATATACGTACACCCTCATTCCGATATAGTCTCCGGCTCTGGAGAGTGGAATGTTCCGGTCCTCATCCTCAGCTTTATTCTTTTCGGCCTGAAGAACTGAAGTATTTTCATTTTTTATTTTAGTTTTGATCGGAACATCCGGTTTTTCCTCTTTTTTCTCAATATCACGTATAACCGGTATTTTTGATGAACCGGAGATCTCCCTGGCCTTTTCCAGGATCCTGTTGCCCCTGTTTTCATAAGTATTCACCCCTCCAGTAATTGTGATTTTTAATGTTTCTTCAATTGTTGAACTTTTATCCGGGAAGTGCTCATTAAATGAACGGACGACAGAATTATATGCGACCACTCTTGCTGCCGGGTCAGCATTATCCATTTGTTCCAGTTTTTTTCTAAAATCCCCTATCCTTTCAGAGACAGTCCCTTTCATCTCATCTTTCTGTATCTCTTTGATAAGCGGGAAAAGAGGGACAGAGAATTGATGATAGATCAAATTTCCCGTATAGGCGAGGTATTTTTCCATACTTTCTTTTCCTGATTTAGGATCGGTAAGGATGCTTATCTGATTTTGTATTTTCCTGGATTCTTCACTGAAGTTTTCAAGTATGCTGTTTCTCAGAAAAAACCATGTGGCTATGACCAGAAGTCCGGTAGTTATAAATGAGGTGAAAATGAGCTTCAGAATCCTGATCAAAATCCCCCTCCTCCTCCTCCGGATATCGGAGAACCGGTAATCCCAGGGGGATTTTCACCCGTTCTCCAACCCTCCAGTTCCCTTTTAATCAGGGGAGGAAAACTATCCCGCCTGCTCACAGGATAGCTGCCCCTTCTGGAATTTCCTTTATAAATCGAATGTAAAAGTGTCCCGGAAGCTGTAGTGATTAAATTGACAGCCATAAAATATAGAATGCTGAAGTCCCCTGCGAATAAACCTGCAGCAGCATTTATAAGTAAACCCATAATTAGTCCGGCGCCGGCTCCGATCCGGAAATCATGTGAATGGACAGATAAACACCCGGCGCACCTTGGTATACTGATCTCAAGCTTTTCCCATTTTATAGGTGAGGATTCCCCACCGATCTCTTTATGCATAGGGATCTTTATTGAACCGGCAGGATCAGGCTTTAGTGGTACTCCTTTTTTTTTACAGAACCAGCAATAACTATTTCGAACTAAATCAAATAATTCCTTAGCCTTTATGTTCTCCTGATTATTTTTCAAAATCTGAGATAATGTTTTAAAAGCATAATCTGATTTATCATATTCAATGGCGGCAAGCACATCCAGCAATTCAATATCATTCAAATTGGAAACACCTTCCTTAGCGAAAGATTCCGTATCGAAATTCCCCGGGTCCAGTTCTGCAGCCTTCCATATATCCTGAAGTCCTGCCTTCACATCTTCCCTGATCTCTTCCTTCAAGACTGAAAGCTTAGAGATCACCATATCGGGTTCATCTTCTCCTGTGGAAAGGCCGGGTATTCTTCTCACTGCTTCATTCATTTTTTTTATCCCCCTCTGGAGATAAAACCCGGAATCATATGATACTTCGTTCATCTTTGCCTTCACCTCAATTTTATATGGTGCTTATTTACTATTATAAAGAAAGATTGTTAATTATGAAATATTATAAAAAAAAAAACAGACGTAAAGTATATTTTTCGGGAATCTTTTAAGCAAGAATTATCATCCGGTTTGACTTTTTATTTTCACTGGGCTATAAAATCTTTTAACCCATTTCAAAAGGAAGGAAACTATGGAATCTTTTTTAAGCTGGTTGGACCATATTTTTGTAACTTACAACGAGTATGTCGGAGGATATCTTTTGCTGGCTATTCTAATTCCGACTGGCATCTATTTTTCGATCAAGTTCAAATTCCTTCATATCACAAAATTATGGCACTCTTTAAAAGTAATTGCCGGAAAATACGATAAAAAAAGTGATGAAGGGGACATCAATCACTTCAGGGCATTAACGACCGCCCTCTCCGCTACTATTGGCACAGGCAATATAGTTGGTGTCGCACTGGCCATATATGTTGGAGGTCCAGGCGCTGTATTCTGGATGTGGGTAACCGGTTTTCTTGGAATGATGTTAAAGTTTGTTGAGAGCACCCTTTCTCTGAAATACCGGAAAGTAAATGATGACGGTTCTGTATCAGGCGGACCCATGTATTACATGGAATACGGACTGAAAGATAAACTCGGATCTTTTTCAAAGTTACTTGCTGTTGTTTTTGCCGTTGCAACACTGATGTGTTCTATGGGTACAGGTAACATGGCTCAGTCCAATTCTATCTCCGATATTCTTACTAAAAATTATAATATACCAACTTATATTTCAGGAATAATTGTAACAGCCTTCGTTCTACTTGTTATTGTTGGTGGAATTAAGCGGATAGCAGAAGTTACATCCAAACTTGTTCCATTCATGGCCGTACTATATTTTATCAGTGCATTAATTATTATTATAGTTTTCTACAAAGAGATACCTCATGCTTTCTATCTGATCTTTACTGATGCTTTCACCGGTACTGCAGCGAAGGGAGGATTTATCGGGGCTGTTTTCCTGATAACTATTAAGCAGGGTGTTGCACGGGGATTGTTCTCAAATGAGGGTGGTCAGGGTTCTGCTGCAATTGCACATGCTGCCGCGAAAACGAAACACCCGGTCAGGGAAGGCCTTGTAGCTTCGGTAGGACCAATGGTTGACACCATAATAATATGTACACTCACCGCTCTGGTAATCATTGTATCCGGAGCATGGACAAGCGGAGTGAAGGGTGTGGGAATGACAGTTGTAGGGTTTTCCAAAGGATTCTCGGCAATCGGCATCGGGTATGCGGCCAAACATGTTGTAGCCGCAGGCCTTTTATTGTTTGCATTTTCTACAATTATTTCATGGTCATATTACGGTTCAAGAGCTTCTGAATATCTTTTCGGGCCCAAGTCTATTAAGCCGTACAGATTCGTTTACGGGTTTTTCGTATTCCTGGGATCAGTATGGGGACTCGATCTTGTATGGCATTTTGTTGATATGGTTATTACATTTATGACAATTCCCAATCTGATAGCACTAATTCTTTTGGCACCGGTTGTGAAAAAAGAGATAAAAAAATACTTTGACTATATGAAGAAAGAGTTTTAAAAGAATTCTATTTACCGAGCGCTTATAAAGGTTGTTTAATAAAGAAATTATTGTCATCTTCAGAACCGGCATTAACTCTCATTGCATTAGGGACACCGAAAGCCCGGAGAGGCCGGATAAAAGTAATGCTTTGTTTTTAAGGTTCATTTCATAGAATTTAATTTTGAATTCATCTGATCTCAGAGATTCTAATGCAGCTTTTTGAGCGATCCGTGTAACATTAAAAGGTGATTTATTATTTGTTAAATAAAGATGGTTGTTCTTTATCTTCAAAAAGCTCGGTCAATTCCTCAAGTGATGGGAGTTCGCTAAGGTCATTAAGGCCGAAATATAATAAAAATTCTTTTGTCGTTGAATAAAGTGCCGGAAGTCCCGGTACTTTTTTTCTTCCCGATATTTTAATAAGCTTTTTCTGAAGAAGGCTTTTTACAGGCCCTGTAGAATTAACATTCCTAAGATCAGATATCTCTGCCAGGGTGACAGGTTCCCTGTAAGCAACTATAGATAGGGTTTCAAGGGAGGGAATCGTCAGTTTGGAAGAGCGTCTTATTGTAAAAAAATCGTTCAGGACAGTGTGAAGTTCAGATTTTGTTGAAAGATAGATCCCGCCACCGCTTCGGTTTATGGCAAGTCCTCTCCCGGATTCTTTATACCCGTCTTCCATCTTCTTTATTATTTTGTCAAATTCCGATATCGAAGCACAATCCAGAAAATCAATCAGTTTTTCAGGCTCAACCGGTTCACCGGATACAAACAGGATAGCTTCGATAAGGGATATTTTTTTCTCAATTGTATCAGCACTAAAACCCGAATCATCGCTCAATTCGATATCTCCCCTTTTTCATATTTCCAGATAGAGATCGTATCAAACAACCCTTTCTGGATGGCAATAATACTTTTCCTTTTAACCATTTCCAGAATAGTAAAAAAACTTACGAGAATTTCTTCAACCGAATCCAGAGATTCTGCATATTTATTAAAATTAATAAATCCTTCGGAGTCCAACTTGCCTAAAATCAGGTCTCTTACCTTCTCTATGGAATAATTTTTTTTATCAAGGAATAGAATATCCTTCCCATCTTCTCTGCTGACAATATTAAGAAATATCTCTGCAAGCTGGAAAGATGACACTTCTTCAAGATCGTATTCCCTGTTCTCAAAATTTTCCGTTATATCTTCCCTTTTCCATAACATTATCTCTCTTTTTTCCATCTCTTTAAGGAGTATTGATATCTTCCGTATCTTATCATATTCGATCAAAGTATTAATAAGCTTCTTCTCGGGTGATTCCTGACCTTCCTGCTCAGTTCTGGGAAGGAGTGATCTTGATTTGATATATATCAACGTTGAAGCTGTCATAAGGAAATCACCTTCTCTGACAGGATTTATCGCTTCACCTTCATCGAGATATTTTAGATATTCAGATGTAATATCTGATATTCTGATATCCATGATGTTCATTTTGTTCTTTCTGATGAGATGAAGCAGCAGATCGAAGGGACCATTAAAGAATTCCGAGTTTATGTTGTAAACATCATGTCCCGGATCGAAATGCATATCATTCATATTTATACCTTCATGAGCTCTCTGACATTCTCTAAAGTATCAGCAGCCACTTCTCTCGCTTTTTCAGCTCCTTTCTTGAGAATTTCCTTTGTGTCAATATTCTTATATTTTTCCCTTCTTTCCCGCACAGGATCTAGAAAATTGTTCAGGTTTTTTATAAGTATTTTCTTGCAGTCTATACAGCCGATCGAAGCACTTGCGCAATCGGCTACTATCCCCTCTTTTTCGCTGTCTGATGAAAATGATTTATGAAGAGAGAATACAGGACAATCCTCCGCAACTCCGGGATCACTCCTGCGCTGTCTTCTCGTATCTGTTTTCATAGGTTTGATCTTTTTTTCAACCTCTTCTGCTGAATCGGAAAGAAATATTGAGTTATCATAACTTTTACTCATCTTTCTCCCGTCAGTACCCAGCATTTTCGGAACTGGTGTTAAAAACTCTTTCGGTTCACGGAAATACTCACCGTAAAGGTTATTAAATCTACGGACTATTTCTCTCGCAAGCTCGAGGTGAAATACCTGATCCTCTCCAACCGGGACCATATTTGCTTTCACAATAATGATATCAATGGTCTGAAGAAGAGGATAGCCCAGGAATCCAATATTGTTTATATCCCTATCCTTCAATTGCAATTGCTGTTCCTTGAATGTTGGAACTCTCTCAAGCCATCCGAGAGGAACGAACATCGAGAAGAGAAGGTAAAGCTCAGAAATTTCCTTGATCGTGGATTGAACGAATATAGTGCTCTTTTCCGGATCAATTCCGACACTGAGCCAGTCAATAAGTGTCTCATGAATATAGCTTTTAATGTTTTCAGGTTTCTGATAATCGGTTGTCAATGCATGCCAGTCAACTATCGAAAAATAACTTTCATATTTTTCCTGAAGTGTTATCCAGTTCTTCAAAGCCCCTTCCCAATGACCGAGGTGGAGCATACCCGTAGGCCTCATTCCGCTCATTACAATATTATTTTTCATTTTTTATCCGTAGAAAAGGATCCTCATTATAAAATTGATAACAGGCCTGGCAACAATATCAAAAATACCGAGATAGATGACCGCCATCAAAATCAGGAACCCGTAAGGTTCTATTTTTTTTAATGTATGAAGTGCTTCTCCTTCAAGAACTCCCTCAAGTATCCTGCTGCCATCAAGGGGCGGTACTGGGAGGAGATTGAAAATTGCAAGGAAAATATTTATAAGTATCAGGTTAAGTAATAAAATGGTTATTGCCTCCGCCCCTTTACTTGTAACATAGATAGATCCGATTATCCCTATTTTTTTCAGGATAAGAAAAACTGCAATTGATCCAACGGCCATAAGAATATTTGATCCCGGTCCGGCTGCTGCAATATACATATTATCCTTTTTGGGGTTTTTCAAGTTGTACGGATTTACCATGACAGGCTTTGCCCAACCAAAAACAGGGGCCCCGATTATAGCAAGAAAAACTGGAAAAACCACGGTACCGATGGGATCAATGTGAGCTATAGGATTAAGGGATATCCTCCCCTGCATCCTTCCGGTAGGATCACCGAACCTTTCCGCCATCCATGCGTGCGCAGACTCGTGTACCGAAAGAGCAAGCAGAATGACAAGTAATTGGATGGCAATTGTAAGAATATTGTTCATTAGTAAAAATTATCACAAATACCTCTATCAGTCAAATTAAGAAGGGTTATCAAAAACAGTTCAGGATCATAAAAACAATAACAATATAAATGTGTATAATACCTATATACAAAGTATTTTTTCAAGTTCAGATAATGATTTGATCTCCATGAAATTGACATCCCCCACAGGTCTTTCAGCTTTTTCATGGGCCCAGTTCGTATGATAAGGAATATGTACAGCATGACCGCCAATGCTCAGCACAGGGATGATGTCGGAGCGTAAAGAATTCCCGATCATCAGGAACTCTTCAGGTGATATTTCAAGATGTGATAATAACTTCAGGTAATCCTCATCCCTTTTGTCACTCATGATCTCAATATGATGAAAATGTCCGGAGAGGCCCGATTTAGATAGCTTCCTCTCCTGATCCTTCAGGTCTCCTTTGGTGGCTATGATCAGCCGGTATCCGAACTCCTTCAGTTTTTTCAGGATCTCCACAACACCGTTAAGCAGGATCACCGGTTTATCGATGAGGGCCTTTCCGAAGCCGATTATTTCGTTGACAAACATATTTGGATTAGTACTACCGCTTATTCGGACCGCCGTCTCGATCATAGACAGGGTAAATCCTTTAATTCCGTAACCGTAACCCGTTAAATTGGCCATTTCGGTTTTGTACAATTCTTTCGAAATTAATTCAGGTGAACCGAACTGAGACATCAGTTCTATAAAATTTTCTTCTGTTTCGTGAAAATATGGTTCATTCACCCAGAGT
This sequence comes from uncultured bacterium, assembly GCA_942492175.1. GTDB lineage: Bacteria > Acidobacteriota > Aminicenantia > UBA2199 > UBA2199 > UBA647. The sequence continues at coordinate 804,940 of CALODR010000004.1, read as the reverse complement.
GTATCATCTGCATCAAAACCGATGATCTTATATTTACTGTTCACTAATATCTTTCCAATATTTCAGGTGAAGTGTTTTCCCGTCAAAATAACCGTAGGAGTAATGGGTCATCCAGTCTCCGGTGTTCAGGTAGGCATAGCCGTTCTCTTCCCTGAACAGAGGTGCATGAAGGTGTCCCAATACCACAAGATCGTACCCTTCACTGAACTTCTCCTTTGCGAAATCATAATACTCTTCGCTCCAGTGGTTTTTATCAATATTTACCAGTTTCCGGCTGGAACCCGAGGCCCACTTTGCAAGTTTCATCCCAAAGTCAGGGTGAATGAATGTCCTGAAAAGAAATTTTGATAAACGGTTCCTGATTATCCGTTTCATAACCCGGTATCCTCTGTCTTTTTTTGCCAGACCATCACCATGAGCGATAAAGAAATTTTTATCACCGAATTTAATATCAACACTATCATGGAAGCAGTGAATCCCGACCTCGTCCCGTAAATATGATCCCAACTCAAAATCGTGATTTCCTGTGATAAGAAATACCATGATCCCATTCCCGATCAGGTCTCTCAGTTTATGGATCACGCCAAACCAGTATTTAGGGATAACATGTCTCCATTCATACCAGAAATCGAATAAATCCCCGGCAATGACCAAAACATCCCCCTTCTCCTTCACGTGGTCCAGGAAATCATACAGCTTGGCCCGTTTGATCAGCTCCTCATCATTTTCAGTAAAAGAGAGGTGCACATCAGATAAAAAAAAAATCTCCGTTTACTATCTCTATCCTCATCCATCCGCTACAGTATACACGAGCACCACCGACTTCAAGACAATATGACACAAATGCCCCGCACTTTCTCAAAATAAAATGAGATATTCTTCACTTATTCTATTTATATATATTAGAAATTAATCTCATGAGGGAGGAATCATGACAAAGAAAATTTTTTTATATTTTTAGTGTCATTATATGTGTCGGAATTATTTATTCACAAACCATGACTGTTAGAAAAACACCTGCAGTAAAAAAAAACAACAATATTGTAAAGAAAGCACCGGACCTTAAGCTCAGTATAAGCTTTGACACACCCTATACATGGGTTGGGAAAAGTACCAAAGTGAAATTTACTGTAATAAATATGGGTTCAGGATCATCTAAAGCAACACAATTGCGAGAATTTAATACCTGGAAAACCTGGCAAGTACCAATTCTTAAAAGATTTGGAAATTTTACACGAACGGTAACATGGGTTCCGAAATATATGACGTAGGAAAATGGTCTGCCTGGGTTGACCTGTTGACAAACGGGAGATCAAACGACGACAACAAATGAAGAAAGAAATGGTAAGTATCGTTTATTGTCTGTGTTGGCAAAAGAAACCCTTATGGGAATCCCTGTAAAGAAATACGAAAAAATTGGGAGCCATCAGGAAAGAAACTATGAAACATTAGGCGAGAAAATCTAAGTATTATACAATACCCACTCTGTTACCCGGGAAAACATTTTCTATTACCAGAAGAAATCTTTGGACCATACTTGGAGATATTACGATATCTGCAACCGTTGATATAAACAATCAGATAGAAGAATTAAATGATGGTAATAATAATGTAAAAACTACATTAACCATCTTCCCAATACACCCAAGTCATCTTACGGGAGAAGCAAATTATATTAAGAAATGTTCTGATGGATCAAAATGACCTTATCATCCTCTTTAAAAGAGAGATGAACATCCGATAAAAAAAATATCCGTTTATTATTTGTATCCTCAACCATCGGCTACAGTATACAGGAGCACCACAACTTTGACAATATGAGACAAATCGCACTTTCTCAAAATAAAGTGAGATATTTCTTCACTTATTCTATTTACATACATTAGACATAAAAGGGGGATATGATGAAAACAAGATTTACTGGTACAGTTTTATTTTTTGTCTTTTTTATTGTTATCTTTAATGCGGGTTCAGACGGACAAACGAGGAGTCCTACTACTTTTACCCGTACAAGTAGTGAAAAATTTATATAGAAGGCGTGTTTGCTGTCGATTCGATCACAGAAACCATATCTGTCTGCCATTGTTTCCAGCGATAAAGTCCGGTTGGAGGTCATGTCAGACTCCGGGATCAATTTAAGGGAAAGAAGTAGACGCATTACGCCGGGCACTTACCAACTTCGTGCCTTTTATTTCTGAAAGACTGGAGACAAGATGGCTCTTCTAAAAAGGTTGAGAAATCCCTGGAAGGTCTGGAACCGTGAAAAATATAAACTGGAAATTATATAAAAAAATAATTTTCCTGGTACCAATGGCCAATAAAACTATATGATTATATGACAGTATCCCATGCAAATGGAAATATGCTGGCCATCTCAAAAGAATGGAAACCGCGAAGATCCCGGTCAATCCCATTGGGAGAACCCCCTATCTCCTCCCACAAAATACAGTATTCACCTTGATTCATTTGACAAAAAGTTACTTACCACTGCAGCATCTTCTAAATCAAAATTCCCATCACTGTACCCTTTATTTTAAAACTTTAAAAACAAAAATATGCTCCACTGCGGAGTAAAATGAGATATTCTACTGTTGAATTATATTTCATCTCTATATCATCGTAAGCCAAATTGTATAAATGTGAAACATACTAATTCGACTAAATGAACTAGAGCTTCCGCTCCTTCTTTTTATCTGTATCCTTTTTTATACCTGTCGCTTACTCCTATTTTTTCTAAAGCTCATCTGTGGTTCCAATACCCCATCTTACACATAAGCTAATCCCGTCCCTCTTCAGTAACGGTCATATTTGTGAATTGTATATTATCAATAAAACAACCATATCTAAATATACTTTATTTTATCCATTAAATAATCTCCATTCCATTTAATGTAAATTTACTACTCCAATCTTTTTAAAAAAAGTCTTCATTGTCCGAACCATTCTGAAAGATACTGGTCATTGCAGGTAAAGCTCCAATTATAACTTCTTTTTAATCCTGAAATTTCATATATTTAAAATTTAAAATTAATCGTAATTCTTTGAAAGTCGTCCCGAAATTTAAAAAATGATGATTGTCAGAAAATGATTGTCAACCATTTCCATAAATTAAATTTCCATCGCTTATGAATTGTCTCATATGGGTTAGTAAATAAAATAATATTTTCAGATAACATTATTTATCTACGAAAACTCACTCATTCAGATGTATCGATGATAATTTGATACAATACTGCGAATGATCCCATTATACAAGTAATATTTTTTTATCATGAATTAATCGAATAATAAGAAATATTAATTCTCAATTTTTCCCCCACCTCAAAGTAATTACTCTGATCCGACCATTAATCAGGGTGGCCACTGTACTCACGTCAGGCGAAAACACTGGAAGGAGGGATTGATTCAAAAGGAACAGAAGCAAAACAGCATTGTCCGGCAGGTACGATTCCGTTTTCTTCCGGCAATCAGAGAGAAACTCCTCTCTGGATCATCAGCACGAGAGATTACGGCATGATCAGTCTTTTTCTTCTTTTTCTTCACTCCGGGATTCTCATAACGCCTTTGCGGAATCTTTAGCACCTCTCTCACCCGTTTTTCCACCCCGAAATCTGTTCTACACACCTCATTTCACTAACTCTCTTCGTCTGTTTTTTCTCTTTCATAAATATCTTGTACATTTTTAATATCCCGGAAACTCTCCTCTTTCAGTCACTTTATTATAAAACCGCTATTTCATCACGACCTGAGCCATCAACCCCATCGCATAGTACGATCTGAAACATATAACCTGATAGATTTTTTCATTCTTCACATACTTCTCCGCTTCATGAAATTTGTCCACAGACAAGCTGTATTATATTCCCTAAAAGCCCTTCTTAATAGTTAACCCATTTTCATCCTTCAAGAAAGTATCGCAAACAAAGAAATCAAAATTTGGATTATCATCTCTAGCAAATTCATTTATATCTCATGAATTTATTAAATAAAGATTTCTTTAACTCATAATTTTTGTTTTTTCCAATCCCGAATTCAATCTTCTGCCGGGGGATTCCCCGTAGATTTCCATCTATGACTCTGCATAAGGTAAGCGCTTTTCAATAACCGTTCCCATTTTGCAAAAACCCTCTCACGCTCAATTCTCATCTTTTTTTGACAAGATATCTGTTTTTATTACTACATTGGATCTTTCAACTCCTCGCTTTTCACACTGTCGAAATTATTCTGCCTGTCAATATCGAAAAATCAATATTACCTCCCCGGTCGGTATGAAACTTTCCCCCTTCTGTAAAATAAAAATCACTCATCAACGAAGATGATGCCAGGAAGCTGTTACCTCTGTCTCTTTAACCTGATCGAAGCTCGGGAAACAGGAGGCGAGCTCCAGATGGGCGATCATAAGCCGAACACTCATAGACCGTGCATACCGTCCCTCGGCCGCTTGTCCGGGACTGGTCGCTAATTCAGCAATCTCGGCGGACAGATTATAAGTGTTGAGTGTCATGCGGTCTCACTTGCGAGAGTTCATACGCTTCAATCACGGAAGATACCGGCAACCTACCGAACCCGGCCCTAATAAACCCGATCCCCTGTTTGTTCCGACTCTCCTATCGCATTTCTATTGCATTCAGACGCGACTAACCCTTTTTTAATTCTAAAATCTATTGCATCTTTTTGTATTTTTTACAGGGAACCACCATCCGATCCCGCAGGTTTCTCCACCAGTACTTTGCGCTTGGTGCAAAATGAATCCGTGAATCGCTCAAATTTTTCATTCTTGTGTAAGAATTGAATATCATTCTCCGGATCAGATAACATACCTAACCATGCGCATACTCTCCGTCTGAAAACTACTTTAACCGAAATATTAACCTCATGATGGGCTCTCAGTGCATACACTGGTGAAGCCTTCAACGGGGCTCCTCCAATCCGGTGATCAGAATCTTGTCAGCGTACACATCACCCTGATGGAAGGTCCGGAAAAATGCAGTCCCACTAGTAGGATATGGAGCCAATGGCCTAGATGCCGATGAAATAGCCTCTGCCCTGCTCAGAAGTCCTTTGGATTCCCGGGGTCTTTGACATCCTGTTATTGTTGTTGTCGGATATGTGGACAGATAAGATCGCACCAAACCTGTCTAATGACCTTTTGATGGTTTCTTAAATCGCATCCAATAACCTTTACTTCATGGCAATTGTCTCAGTCAAGGCTCTCGAAAACTCCGTTTTTGTAGAACTTTTGATCAGTAATCTTGATGCTGCACTAACTGTAAAATATAGTGATGGGAATTTAAGTTCCTTCTGAAGTCCGGTTTTTGCAAGCTCACCTGCTGACAGATTATCGATTCTGCCATTCGGCGATGTAAATCCACGATGATGCCAGCTCCATTTCCCCTCTTCTTCCTGGAGAATCCTCCGTCATCCCTCCATCCATAGGCTCTCATCCTGTGAGTAACTGAACTCCCTGAAATCAGGGGGATAAAAAAACAAAAACAAAAAAACTATAGTAAGGGAAAAATCTTTTTCATTCTCTCTCCTTTTATTTAAATAGTAAAATAGTTAAAAAATAACTTCAAATGAATTTATTACAAAATAAAACCGAATAAATTTATCCTTCACTAATTAGATGGAAAATTTTATGAAAAAATGTCAAAAAAAATTCGATTACAGGACCAGAGCATACCCTCTTGAGGAAGACGCTTCGGTTGCTCTGAAGAAGGCCCATCTGATCATAACCTTCGTATATATCTGAATATCCCAGGTAAAGTACTGTTCGGGGATTCAGTTTGTAGGAGAATAGAAATTGCGTAAGAAGTCCTTGTTCCATGGAGTCAACTTCATCCTTATAGAGGAATTGGCCGGAAAATGTTTATAACGAATCAGGAAGAATAGTTGTTATACCCAATATTTAAAAAGTTGATTTAAGAAAAAAATTATTTTATCATAAAATTTGACATTTACTATCGACTAAAACTAGCAATAATTTACCAGGAGGATGGTATGAAGCGAAAATTATATACTATTGTGTTTGTATTCTTGTTATTATTTCTGACTTTTTCCACTAAAATTACTCAGGCAGCAGAAGCAATAAAGCAAGGCAGTGCTGTGGAATTTGTCACAAAAGATGGTGTTAAACATTATGGAACAGTCCAATCAGTCTCAAAGGATTTCTATATGGTTACTCCCAGTGGAAAAAGTGTCTTCGGTTTAGGCTCAGATTTTGTATCCTGTGTAGATACTGGAGAGGTAAAATCGATCAGACCTTCCGGAAGTTATACAAATAGCAATTACAGAATTTGCAATGTTACTTTAAAAGACGGCAGTGTAATAAAGGGAGGATTTACCAGTAATCTGGTTATCTGGATCAATGAAACAAATGGGAAAATACATCGTTTGCCTGTTTCTTCTTATAGTGCTATTAAATGTATCCCCCATTTACCTGGAAAAATCGATGAAAAAGATAAAGTCCAGAATATGATACCTGCCGTACCCAATGCTGATACCGGAACTAATTCACCGGAAGATATAGTAAGCAGCAATAAGGAACACCGCATCGTATCCTTTAGTCAGGGTGAGCTTAGACCAAAGAATAATAAAGGCACTTTTGCTAAAAATTTCTCTTATACAGTACCCGGTCCGGGAAAACTGAACATTTCATGCACATATCATCTGGCCAAATCATCAAGGAACCAATACGGAGCCTGCCATTTCTATTCAAGCTTAAATTGGGACAGTCCCAACGATGCGGTCTGTAAAAAAGGCGGGTTTAAAATGCCCAAGATGTTTATATCCAGGAATGGGAAGTATGAGGACGCAGGAAAGGTTTCCTGGTCGGAAACTGTAGTAATAATGCAGGCAGGAACAATCAGATTTCGAGTTGCTCCGGAATCAGTTACTGCATATTTTAATGAGAGACAGGCCAAATGGCTCGATGACTCCTGGTGGAGCCGTGCCACTCATTATATGTGTCTGGGCGGAAAAAGTGAAATTTCTTTAAAATTTACCCCTTCTAAAATAAAAAATAACCGTGAAGATCAGGAAAAATCAGTTGTTTTAAGAGAAGAGAAAAAGACGGACAAATCTGAGGAGAGAATTCTGACAGGCAAAACCTTATCAGAGAATATTATTGGGGATGGGATGTCAAAATTCACAATTGAAGTATTCGTCAGAGATGTAAATGGCAAACCGGTGAATAATGCGGTTATTTCAGTCAAGAGCCCGGACAATATTATAGAAGCTCAGGGTCCTTATGCAACGGGAAGAAATGGAATGGTTCGCATACGCTGCAGGGTCAGACATCTTGTAAAACAGGATAAACCAATTTATCATAAACTTTCCCTCATACACAGTTATGGTTATGGATCCAAAACAAGAAAAGCCAATGCGGATGTATTAATAACCCTTACTTCCTGCCCAAGATTTGTTTTCCGAATGTTAAATCTTGATAATCAGCCTGTTCCAAATGAGGAATTGCAGGCAAAATTCATAAAATATCCAAACGGATTTGTCGATTCAATTATACCGCTTAATACAATCTTTCGTATTCGTACAAATAAAAAAGGTGAGGCATACATCTGGGCACCGGCAGGAACGGAGGCAACTGTGTCTTATAGAAGCGCACTGTATGCTCAAAAACCATTTCGAAGAAAAAACTTTCTCGTATGCCCTGCAACTGAGTTGTTACTCCATGCAAATGCAAATACTGCTCCTGAAGATATCAGGAACCATTATATAAAGTTTCTTAAAAAGGCAGGTATACCTGATGAAGCAATGGATGGACTTCGTGACTTAAAACTTAAACGGGGAAATGGGTGGAAAATAGTTATAAACGATCTGACACATAATCCCCAGTATATGTCTATTGTAGAACCAAATTTTTTAATGCGGGACATTTTTGAATGCCAGCGTAATATGGCACATGAATGTGGGCACTGGTTTTCCAATTACCTTGACAAAAAAAAGAGTGCAGGAGAATCTCATGAGAGTATCTGGAAACCCTGTAGTGATAAGGTCAATGCATTTGAGGAAGCAGAAGCACATTTTTTCGCCCATCAGTATTTAAGAAAATTCAGATATTCATATGATTCAGATTTGATACCTGAAAGCCCGATTCCAAAAGATATTGAAAGGGGCAAGGAAGGCAGCTACGAGGGTGTTGTTGCAAAGTTCCTGATTGACTATTATCAGCATAAAGGGTCAACCTATGATTCAACGCCAGAGGAAATAATTCGGGATTTTCAGAAAACCATGGAACGTGCGGAGAAACCAATAAGAACAATTGATGATTTTATCAAGGAAAAAAAACGGCAGGTTGATGGACTGCATATTCCCGACTCTGAACTTCCAAAGCTCGTATCCAAATACAGGCTGCATTAGCTGTCTAGCAGGATTAATTATTAGCTCCAGTGGAAATGAGGATGCCCTAAGATACAATATTCAGGGGGATTAAAAATGCAAAAACCACAAAAACTATAGGATTACAGGACCAGCGCATAGCCGATCTTGAGGAAGACGCTTCGGTTGCTCTGAAGAAGGCCCATCTGATCATAACCTTCGTATATATCTGAATATCCCAGGTAAAGGACTGTTCGGGGATTCAGTTTGTAGGAGAATAGAAATTGTGTAAGAAGGCCTTGCTCCCTGTAGTCGACCTCATCCATATAAAGTTTCTGGTTTCTCCTTATATCACTGTATTGCAGAATGGCCCGGAGGAACATATTTTTGTTTAGAAAATATACAAGTCTTAACTCGTTCAGATAAGCTTTAAATAGATAGTCATCACCGATATACAGAAAACTGATATCCGATTCACCATATATCTCAATATGTTTATTAGGGTTATACCTGAAAGATGGAGAAATATAAAATTTCCTGCCTGCTCTCACATGATCATAGTCAATTCCGTCTCCCCAATTAGAGAACAAATGCAGTCTTAGTTTTTTAGTAGGGATGACCAGACAGGCAAGTGTCATTTCTTCCTGGTTGAATTCCTTCCCTTCATAAATATATTTCCGTTTCTCAACTTCGGCAATAAAAACAGACTGCATAGGCCCCTCAAAAACTATTTCTAACTGAGCTTCCCTCTCGATCAGATTACCCTCATGATCATTGGTCTGATCTAGATCACCTCCAATAGATACCGATGTCAAAAATGCTCCCTCCTTCCCCCAGAATATATAATTCCCACCGATAACCCCTTTCCGGAAGTTAACCCTCGGAATATATCCGAGATCTGCCCTGAATCCCGGGGAATAATCCTCATAGCCCACTCTGGCATTCCAGTTTTTTTTCTCCCGTCTCAAACTTGCAGTAAAAGCCATCCCGTTGAATCTACCGAAATCCTGATCAAACTCTTCCGAAATTTCTTCGGGATACAATGTTGACGAACCCAGAAACTGAAATGTCATGGTATCACTCTTTGATAATCTGAAAAGGCCGTCAATTCCACCCACTCTGTTATTGTAGGAATCACCCTCCCTGTCTGTCATAAGTACACCGATCGTTGATGAACGACCCAGATCAAACCGGTACCGGAAAGAACTCGACCAAACTTGCTCCTCCAAGGTAGTATCATCTGAACCATTAACTCCCGGAAAGATCAAATTGGTTCTTTTATCCCTTGTAACAAATAATCCAACCGCATGTCTGTCCATCTTCCCGGTCAATTTAGCTCCGAAATCGGGATCAGCAATTGCCCGGGTATACATTGCATTCATAGGCGTGTTGAAAAAGTCCTTTCCCTCTAAGAAGAAAGGTCTCTTCTCATTAAAATAAAGAGCATATTGTGTATTTATATCCAGTTGGCCTGAATCTGCTTCTATCTGGGAAAAATCGGGATTGACCGCAAAACTGAAATTCATATTTGATGTTATTCCCCACTTTCCTGACAATCCGACATCCACCTTTGACCTATCTTTTTCCATCGGCCCGTCTGGAAAATCATCTCTGATTTCACTATTCAGGCCTGTAAATGTCGGATCAAACTCAATATTTTTCCCGGGTTTAGCCTGATCAAATCCACGGATCTTATGAAGAGTACATATCCAGCACTGGCTGTCCCTGTCAACCGGACTGTTGGAGATCTGATATTTCTTACTCCGCGGGTGGCTTCTGAAAAACAGAACCCCCCACTCTTTTATTCCAGGTTTCCCCGAGAACTGGATAGCATTAAAGGGTATCTTGAATTCGAGAATATAGTGGTCGCTATTTATTTTTCCGGCTGAATCCCATATTGCATCCCATGCTCCATCCTCATATTGGCCTCCGTTACTGAATATCTCATCACCCTGAATACCATAAGGATTTGCAGCAAAATAAAATGCCCTGTTACCTGAATTAAAAGTATCAAATGCTACACCCGCAGTATCATCATTCCACATCTGGTCACGATCCGAGAAGTTTGCTCTTATATCTTTTATATCATTAACATAAGCTTTTATTCCGACATAAATATTCTCTTTATCGGTGATCAGATAACCAATAGTTTTTACAGGTGGTTTTACATTATTCCCCGGGTAAAACTCATAACCAAGGTCAATCCTTGCGGCTCCCTCCCATATTGCTTCATCGAGTATTCCGTCAATCTTTACCTTCTTATCAGTAGAAGGGATAGAATGAATCAGGATCTGATTTCCACTCTCTATTTTAACTTTATCATCGGGAAGAACAAAACAGGTGAAAAATAATATAATAATAATCAGGATTGTAACTTTTTTCATTTATCCGGGTATCCTTTTGTATATGGAAATTATTACGTATTATTCTGACTTTTGGTTTATTACATCCGGAAACTTAAAATTGAATAAAACGTATATTCATTTGTTCAATTTACAGGAGGAATAATGAAAAAATTATTTATTATACTGACCGCTTTATTTGTATTGATATCAGTTCCGGTCTCAGGAGAAGTTATTGCCACATTCCCGGAGCTGCTTAATCCTTCGGGTCTTGTGATCGAAGATGACAATATGTATATAACACAGGATATATCAATATATATATATTCAATGAAAGATTTTAAACTCATAAAGAAATTCGGGAAAAAGGGTGAAGGGCCACAGGAATTCAACCGGTTTGCCGCCATCACCCCAATGAAGGACAAGCTTCTGATCAACAGTTTAAGTAAGATCTCCTATTACACAAAGGATGGAGAATACATCAACGAGATCAAAACCAAGGGTGGTTTCTCATTTTTATACCAGCCCCTGGGAGAAAATTATGTGGGAAGAGGGATCGGCGCAAAAGACAATGTCCGATTTGTCTCAGTCAACCTTTATGACAAAGACCTAAATAAGATCAAAACCATTCTGGAAAGAGAAGATGACACCCAGATCGCAAAAGGTTCCATCAAGATCCTCAACAGTACTCTTAACTATATGACATTTAACGATAAGCTGTATCTGATTAGTGGAAGCGACTTTGAGATCAAGGTCTATGACAAAACCCCGAAAGAGATCATGGCTATCAAAAAGGATGATTATAAAAGAAGGAAGTTCACTGAAGAGGACAAACAGATGATCTTCGATGAACTTCAGAACGATCCGAACCAGAAACCATACATGGACATGATTAAGAAAATGGCTGTATTTCCCAAAGAGTGGCCCGCCATTGCAGGCGCATTTGAAAGGGACAATATCATTTATGTCTCCACATTCAAGGCTCTGAATAAAACCACTTATGAGTTCATGATCTTTGATTCTGAAGGGAAATTTGTTCACAGCATGTTCCTTCCATTAAGGTTTCAAACCTCTCTCCGCCCCTATCCGCTTTCCGTAAAGAACGGGATGGTTTACCAGCTTATTGAAAACGAGGAAGAAGAAGAGTGGGAACTTCACAGAAATTTTGTTCACAACATGAACCTTTCAAAATTCAGTTCGATCAGTGAAAACATAAAAACAGAATCAAAGCTAAAACATAAATGATAAACCCCATTGAAGGTGGTGGGAAAGGAAATCGACAGAAACCCTGGTGCCGGTCACCTCATCAAAATGCATCCCTTTTAAATAGGAATAAGTAAGTTTGTATTCAAGGTAGAAACCCAGTTTTTTCCAGGGTTTATACCTGATCCCGGTACCGAAACCGAAGCCCCAATTGGTAAGTGCTGACTGATACGAATATGCCCTCCGTTTTGCACCCTCATCCTCAACTGTGTCTATCTCAAGGTGAGGTATCGCCGGCCCAAAAGAGATATTAACATAAGGCTGATATCTCCCTTCCGGGGCCTTTACGGAAGGTGAAAGGAGCCATCTGTAAACCAGATGGAATGAAGCATGGTTGATCCCGTGAGAGATCGTGAATAGATCGAGATAATCTCCTGCCCTGACCATTTCATCCATCTCTTCACCTCTGAAAGTTCCTTTCAGATGAACTTTCTGATCCTTATCCATCATAAAAACCTTATGGTGGATAAATTCAACACCTAAACCGAAATTGGGATAATTTTTAAAGAAATGGATAAATCTGTAACTGTAGTAGGGTTCAGTAAAAGCCTTAATTGCATCTGCAACTTTAAGTTTGAGCAAAGGTTTTATAAATGCGTTGGGAATGATCGAGTTATCTTCGAAAAATGACTGATCCTCCATATAAACGTCACTCAGAGTATAATCATTGTTCTCATATTTCATATAAATATCGGCATGTGTGGGAGAAGACATCCCTCTGGCATATTCAAAATAATTAAGTGCAATACCGTTATTCTTTTTTGCTGTTGCGCATCCGAAAAACAGGGAGATCAATATCGTTAAAATAATCAGTCGACTCTTCATCTAAGGCCTCTCATTTGGTATCTGACATTCTATGGTTTTTTTTAACAAAATGCAAATTAACCAAAAGCAGAAGTTGGAAGTAAAAAGTATAAAGGCAAAAGGAAAAAGTACTCACAGAGATTTTCAAGGACGCTGGAATACTTCTAAATTACTTTTTACTTTATACTTTTTCCTTTTTACATAAATCAATCAGCCAGCGGATCCTGCTGATACATTTCTATCTCTTCATCATCATAGCCCAGAGCCTTCCAATCAAGAACTCCATTTGGATTATGACAATTATTGCATGTCAGGGCACCTTTAAGACGGATAGAATGACTTATCTCCATCAAAGCATCATTGGGGATCCATCTGGCTTCCACCTTTTTATTATTCACTGCATCTTTATAAGCACCGGTGTGCCAGCTGTCCGCATTCATAAATGACATGAATTTATCCATCATATAATACTTGAACATCCAGCCGTACATCATCTTCATCATCGGTTTTTTCATTTCATCTGACGCTGCTTTATCCGGATCACCTGTTAAATAATATGCAGGTAAATTATAAGGGAGATACATCCCGCCGAAGGGGGTTATATTCTGGAGATCAATATGTTGTTTGCCATTAAATAATTTCATTGCATACAGTTTTGAAGGCCTCCCGTTTTTCGCGATCGGTCTCATCACCTCTTCATACCATTTGTTATAGTCAAAATCCTTGAATTCAGGCCAGATATGTTTGGGCTGATAAAATTTATAAAGATTCTTACCGTTTGGATTGTCCCCGATCGGATTTCCCAAAAAAGTTCCGTCCCCATTCCACCAAGCATATTTAATACCTTCACCAGCTTTGGTCTTCTTCTCAATGTCATGATATACATAGATACCTTCATGTTCCTCGAATTGTGGATCATTAAAATCTCTCATTGTTGCATTATCCGGGTGGAGCGAAGGAATATGGCAGGTCTGACATGCTACCTTTTCCACATGAGCATTCAGATAATCGGCAATCTCTGCATTGTTCTCATGCGGTTCGGAAGTATGACATTTTTCACATGCAACTTCTACATTGGGAAGATCATTTGTCATCATTGTCGTTGTATGGGTCCCTTTCGCAATATAGTGTCCAAATGTATCGTGACATTCGATACAGGAAATTCCTGCAGCAGCATGCACATCCCATTCGGGTGAATAAGGTGTCCCTCTTTTTGATCCGGGGTGAAGTACTCTGGGTTTTGTTTCCCCAGTATTTTTCAGACTTTCCATATAAGAGTCGTCTGTTTTATCAATATACATATCTCCCCCGAAATTGTGCTGATGACATCTGAGGCAAGCCTGTGACGTCGGCTTCCCTACTGCAAGAGCTGCTCTCATTGATCTGTCCTGTCCCCATCTTTTTCTACCGTTCTCCTCAATAACTTCCTTTTTATTCATATCGTAGGCAACCGAATGGCATATCAGGCAGTCGATCGCATTCTTCTCCGACTTCAATGGTTTGTAGAGTGGCATCATATCACCCAGAGGAGCCTGATATTGTCCACCGATATGGCATTGACCGCATCCTTCCGACATTAATTTTCCATTTTTTGTTTTTACAATTTCACTCCATGCGGTCATAGCAAATGAACCCGGTTTAGGGCAGGGCCTGTTAATTTTTCCCATCGCAAAATTATCGGCCAGTTTACCATTAAAACCGTATACATTCGGATGTTTCTTTGTATAAAAACGGTAATGTGCCGAAGTAGTAAGATTTTCCATAAGATCAACTTCTTTCTCTTTTCCGGTTTCCGGATCTTTTAATTTCATTGTTTTATGACATTTTAAACAGGTTTGCGGACCTTCATAAGCTAGAATACCTGCTTCTTTAAACCTTTCTATGTGATCAAATTTATCAGAATATAAACTTTGTAATTCAGACGCAATCTTTTCAACTTCGTCAGATGTGATTTTCTCAACCTTAAAATTTATTTCTGCCGGGCGGCTCCCAGCCGGCAGCATCAGATTAATGATCTTTGACCAATTGCAGACAATAGCTATTGCAATGATAAGTAATATTATAAATATTTTTATCAACCTGCTCTTTAAAAGTTTCATTTTTTCTCCTGTTTTAATCCTGATTATTTAATTCCAAAACGCTAAATATAACCGGACCGGTAACATATATTGTTAAATTTAGATTTTATTTTACACCAAAATTCCGATTTTGAAAACTCTTATTGCAAGTATTTTTTATTTTTTTACAGTTTTAAAAGTATTGTAATTAAAAAAGACATATACTTTCATATCTTTCAGGAAATTCAACTTTTTTGATCTTTATTTATAAAGATTTTCATGAAATCCGGATCTTTCAGCATCTCATTAAAATTCGGATCCCTCTCAATATACTTTACAAGATCCATCCCCGATTTAAGAAGTGATCTGATTATCTTGATACATTTTTTTTTTTTTAAATAGTAGGCATACACCGAAGCAAGCCTGAAATTGTACCAATCCTTATTTGCCCCTGTTTTTGCAGCAATTTCTGCATATAAAATTGCCTTTTTTTCATTCCCTTCATTTATCTGGATAGACCGTGACCTGTCAGCTTTAATCGCAATCTCATAAAGGAGCCTCTTCGCCTGATAGCTATCAAAAGTCCTTCTCTTTTTTCTGTCCAGTTTTACAAGATATGGGATCTTAAGATCATTAAGGAGGGATTGCAACCCTAATCGGTTACCGTCACTACTCTCAATTCTGTTAAAAACCCTTGCAAAATTCGCAATGAACTGATACTCCTTTTCTAATCTTATAACATCATCACCTGCAAATTGAAGGAATTTTTTCTCTCTCTTTAACTCCTTTACTTTAACTTCAAGCTCTTCTACAGAAAGCAGCATTTTGAAGTGCTTCGAAATACTGTCAAGATAATTTACACCATAAAAGAATTTATCACTATTTATCAAAGAATCAGCATAACTTTTCAATTCAAGAAATATATTTTTTACCGATTCAGTGTTCTCCTTGATGCTATTCCTCAGAACCGCATCTGTCTCCATCCACATTATCGCCCTGTTTACAGCTTCCTCATCCGGCCATTTATGAATACCGGGGATATAATCAATACAGTATCTGCTGTTTGCCTTATCAAGCTCAGGAACGAGTTTTCTGAATTCTTTATAATTAAAATCTTCAAGTCCGATTATTCCATAATAAAATGAACCTCCCAATTCAGATGGATCAAGTTTTTCCTGTAACCCTGCTCCGCAGGCGATTATCCCTGCCGGTTCAACTCCGATGATCTTTGAAAATAATGAAGCAGCTCTTGATCCTCCGGAGAAACCAGTAGTATAAATTCTCTGAGGATTTATAGAGAATTTTTTATTTATGTCATTCCAGACAGCTTTCATTGAATTTATAACATCGGGCCATGGTCCGTTCCGTGAATTATTAGAACAGGCAACAATATATCCGTATCTTTTTGCAGAATTACTGAATAGTTTTACCGGTATAAGGCCTCTTGCTGCAGGATCAAACGCAATTATCACAGGCCATTTTTTCTCCCGAGAGTATGATTCGGGAAGATAAAGAGCATAAGTTTCTGCAGGATTGTTTATACATTTCACATTCCGGGTTATTTTTCCAGTTTCATAATTATCAGAGAACAAATTGTGTGAGAAAATCAGAGTCATATAGAATAGAAAAGCCAATAATATGTAACGGAATTTTTTAAGCATTAAACATTTATACTTTATGGTGATCTCAATTTCAACTTCTACCATTATTTCAAAAGGAAATAATCATTTCTGTTTTTTGATTTAATCAAAATTCATTTTGAGATCAATCAAATTGATTTCCTTCAGCAAATAAATTATTCTATATCTTGGTAGTTTGTATCTATCAATAAAGAGAAATAAATTTGAACAAAGAAAATATATTATATTCAAATGATAGAGAAGTTTTCAAACTGGCTCTGGAGGCTGCAAATATTGGTGTGTGGGAACTTCAACTATCCACATGGGAATTATCTTTATCAGATAACATATTTAATTTTATCGGAATGAAAAAAAGTTCATTTAAGGGAAACTTTGATTCATTTTTGGATATTATTCATCCTGAAGACAGAGAAGACGTGAAAACAATTATAAATCTGACAATAGCTGAAAAAATTCCTTTTGATACAGAATTTAGAGTTCTTTATAGGAAAAGCAAAGAAAGATGGTTTCGTATCAGAGGAAATATTATTCAGGCTAAACATGACAAGGATATAAGAATATTAGGAAGTATTCACGATAAAACCGACAGGAAATTAGCATTCGATAACCTTGAAGAAAGGGTAAAAGAGAGGACATTTGAATTAGAAGAGATTAACCGGAAGCTCAGAGAAGAGATAACTGAAAACAGAAAAATGAAAAAGATCATTATGGATATAAGTGAGAAAGAGAGGAGGAAGATCGGCCAGGACCTTCATGACAGCCTTTCCCAGCAGCTCGGAGGAATTCTATTTATGGTTCAAACTCTCGGCGAACGTCTTGACAAGAAGGAGATAAAAGAGCTAGAAGATCTTGATAAAATTAAAAAATATTTAAATAATACTCTGAAATATGTAAGAAATTTATCCAAGGGACTGAATCTTTCGTTTGCAGAAACCGGACTTAAATTTGCCCTTCAGGAATTAACCGAACAGATGAAGGAGTTGTATGGACTGGAAGTTGAATTGAATTACAATAGATGGAAAGATATTAAAGATGAAAAAATATCAACAAATATATTCCGTATAATTCAGGAAGCACTGAATAATGCTGTAAAGCATGGCAACGCAAAAAAAGCTGTAATTGATATAAGAAAAGAAAATAGCCTGATGGTATTACGTATAACCGATCTGGGTAAAGGATTCCCGCCAAATCCCAACAAAAGGGGAATGGGTCTAAAAATAATGGAGTATAGGGCATCCCAGATAGGTGGAGATTTCAGGATCAATAAAAATAGAGAGATCGGAACAGAGGTGATTTGTGAATTCCCATACAAGTAAAGCTGATAAGAGATCAATTCTAATAGTTGATGATCATCCGATAATGAGAGAAGGTATATCTCAGATCATTAATAATCAGGATGATCTGTATGTCATTGCTGAAGCAGAGAGTGGCCATGAAGCTTTAAAAAAATTATCTGAAATCAAACCCGATCTTGCAGTTATTGATATATCATTAAAAGGGATGAACGGACTGGAACTCACAAAAGAGATCACAAATAACTTCAAAGGGATCCCGGTTCTTATTCTTTCAATGCATCCGGAAAAATTCTATGCGGAAAGAGCAATCAAATCTGGCGCTATGGGGTATCTGCAAAAACATGAACCGTCATCAATGGTGATAGAGGCAATACATAAAATACTCTCCGGGAAGATCTATTTAAGTACTGAAATGTCAGAAAAAATGCTGAAACAGTTTGCAGGGAAAAAAGACTCAAACAATAATTCAACGATCGAGCTTCTAAGTGACAGGGAATTTGAAGCATTCAGATGTATTGCAAAAGGTTTAAAACCCCATCAGATCGCAGATGAACTTTTTGTCAGTGTTAAAACAATTGAAACATATTATTCGAGGATCAAAAGAAAGCTGAATTTAAAAAGTGCTTCAGAACTCAGACAATTTGCCATCAATTTTTTCCATAAACATTAAAAAAATAGTTTTATGTAGTGGATTTCACCCACAAAAGAATCGGGGACTCCCCCTATTGTCCGTTTATAATGGATACCCTACGATATATTATTAAAAAAAAGGAGGAAATTATGAAAAAAAGCTTATTCAGTTTATTCATGGTTTTATTTGTTTTTATCAGTTTAACCGGATTATCTGCTGAAGATGGAAAGATCAGTACAGATGATGGTATTTTAAAGCTCGTTTCAAATGATGGGAAATTTTCATATCAGCTGGACGCAAGACTTTATCTGGATGCGGCCGTTTATAATGAGGATGAAAATGTACTTGATTTGCATTCAGCGCAGTGAGATCAGAAGGATGAGATTTGCCCTGAAGACCACTTTGTGGACCAATTTCATCGCAGAGATCGATTTTGATTTTGCCGGACAATGAAGTGGATATCAAAGATGCTTATCTGGGGTATAAGAAGAGCAACTGGATGGTCAAGGTTGGTAATTTCCGCTCCCCTTTCAGTCTGGAGGAAGTAACGACTTCTCGGTATATTTCCTTTATTGAACGGGCTTTACCCAATGCCTTTGCCACCGGCCGTTTGATCGGATTGGCCGGCTACAAATGGGGAAGGAACTGGCAGTTTGCTGCAGGAATTTTCGGCCAGGAACCCGGAGATACAGATTCCGAGGCTCTGGATGATGAAGAAGAATTTGAAAACTCGGATGAAGGGCATGCCTTGGTGGGAAGATTAACAATCGCACCTTTATACAAGGATAATAAGGTTAATTCATCTCGGCGCCGCCTATGCGTATAAAACAACCGATGCCTTTACAGAAAAGATGCGTTTCAGAGGGTATGACGAATCCAAGATCTCACATTTAAGGTTCCTGAATACCGGTAAAGTAAAAGATGTTGACCATAGTGGAATGATCGGACTCGAATCAGTACTTCAATTTGGACCTTTCCATCTTCAGGGTGAATACATGAATGCCAACGTTGCAAGACTTGCGGACAGCGGAAAACCAGATTATGGCCTCACCGGCGGATATATGCATTTGTAAGCTTTTTCTTAACTGGAGAAGCTATGCCTTATTATGCAGATCAGGGTGAGTTTGGAAGAGTATTCCCGAAAAAGAAAAGGGGCTGTTGAACTGCTTGCCAGATACAGCTGGCTGGACCTGAATGATCTCGATGCCGGGATTGAAGGCGGAGAAGGGAAGAATTTCACTCTGGGTTTAAGCTGGTATCTGAATCCCAACTACAAGATCATGTTCAACTGGACCAAAGTGGATCATGATCAATATGCTGATGCAGACGGCGATTTTAGTCTTTACTCTGTAGATGGCATGGATGTACCGGATGGCGGATTTGATTATTCAGTATTTGCAGTAAGACTTCTCGTAACCTTCTAGAAGTTTTTAATAATTCAACAATCAGGCCTCTTAACGGGGCCTGATTATTTTCAAAACAGGAGACCATAATGAGTGAAATTAAACCAAGATTTGAATTCCGAACTTTTGCTTCAGACTTCGGTATAGTTCAGGAGAAGATGAGAAAATTATCACCTGTTGAAAACATCAGGGAAAGTTCAGAGATTTATATAATGTCTGCAGGAAATAACGAGAATAATACTAAGGTCAGGGATAATCTGATGGATATTAAGGTTTTTGTCAAAAGAGAAAAAGGACTGGAACAATGGAACCCGAGAATGAAAGGCTCTTTCCCAATGGAAAGCTCGGATATCATAGAGAAAGTCCTGCCTGCTTTCGGTGTATCCACACCTGATCTGAAGAGGGATACCTATTCACTTGATCAGTTTTTAAAAGAGGTGATTCATTCTCATAACGACCTTGCAGCTGTAAAAGTATTTAAAAGGAGATTTGCCTTTACCATAAATAACTGCATAGCAGAGATCGGAGATGTTTATATAAACGGAGCTCACTTACAGACTGCAAACATTGAATCAGTAAATATTGAAGATATTTTAAAGGCCATGAAGATGACCTCACTTGACGAATATGAGAATGTGAATTATCTTATGGCAATAAAAAGAGTCATCGGAATGGAACAGCTTCCTGATGATTTTTACCTGAAATAGGAGTATTCATGGGGAAAGAAATAGAGAAAAAGTTTCTTGTTAAAGGTGATTCCTGGAGAGAAAATGCAACAGCAGTTCTATTCAGGCAGGGTTACCTTTCAACAATTAAAGAGAGGACAGTCAGGGTTAGAACAATAGATTCAAAAGGTTTTCTTACCATAAAGGGAATCACTGTTGGAGCGACCAGAGCAGAATATGAATATGAGATCTCAGTATCAGATGCGAATGAAATGCTCGACTCTTTATGTGAAAAACCGATAATAGAGAAGAACAGAACAAAGGTTGAATATAAAGGACTTATCTGGGAAGTTGACGAATTCTTCGGAGAGAATGAAGGATTGATCTTCGCAGAAGTAGAACTTGACAGTGAAGATCAGCATATAAATCTGCCTGAATGGATAGGAGAAGAGGTTACAGGAGATCCGAGATTTTTTAATTCAAATCTGATAAAAAATCCTTATAAGAAATGGTAGTATAGAATATCAGCAATAAAATAAAGAGAGAAATAAATGAACATTGATGTGAACAATTCAAATCTTCTCAATATGAAACATTACCGGATGGAGAAGCTCCAGAACAAAGAGAAAACCAGGGTGGAGAAAATTATTGCATTCTGGGGCAGTCCGGCAGCTTTTCTCTCTTTTATTGCAATAATGTTTTTTATTCGGCTCCCCTTCCTTCATAATATAGACCCTGAAACTCTAAGCAAAGCATCCCGGTTGATATTTGAACAGGTAGGTTCCGCAAAATTTACCGGAATGAACATAGCAATGCTGGCTGTTTTTACGGCATCTATTATCCTGTGGATAACTCAGGCAATCCCGAATTATCTGACTTCCCTGATCCTGATTATTGCATTGGTGCTGACAGGAGTACTGCCTGAACAGGTTGCATATGCTCAACTCGGGCATAAGGTAATGTGGCTTAATATCCTTTCATTTGTTCTGGCAAGTATGCTTGTGACAACCGGTGTGGCAAAAAGATTTGCATTGTGGTTCATTCTTAGATTCGGTAAAAAAACATCCACTGTAATATTAAGTTTTATAGTAATCAACATTGTCCTGTCACTTTTTATTTCAGCAACTACAGCTAAAGCTGCTATCCTGCTTCCTATATTCATGGTGGTCTCAGCTGTTTACGGAGCTACAGGCGGGAAAAACAGAAACAATGCCGGAAGGAACATTGTTCTTCAAAACCTTTTTCAAATAAATGTAGCTGCCGGTGGTTTTGTAACAGGATCAGGAGCTAACCTGATAGGAGCTTCACTGATAGGTGGAGCAATTGGAAGCGACATATTTTTTTCTGATTGGATGATAGCAGCATTTCCTGTCGCAATAGGGATTATGCTAATAGGATGGTTTGTCGGAACAAAGATTGTTTTCCCTTTAAGTCCAGAAGAGAAAATACCGAATATTAAAGGGGGAATGGAAAAACTGAGAGATGAATTAAAGAAAATGGGTCCTGTCACTTTCCAGGAAATCAAATCGGTTATTATCTTCGGCGGTATACTTGCATTATGGGTTACCGACCGATTCCATGGGATCAGCCCTACAGCTGTAGCATTTGTCGGAGCTATTATAGCTTTACTTCCGAAAATCGGAATAGTAAATTGGGAAGATGTTGATATTCCATGGCACCTTTTATTGTTCAGTGCGGGAGCATATACCCTTGGCGCCGGATTTAAAACCACGGATTTTCCATCTATTACCGTGAATGCTGTGTTCAACAGTCTCGGATTTGGAGATTCCACTCCATTCTGGGTTTTATATCTCATACTGACAGGCACTATGATATTCAGCGCATTGATCTTTCAATCTAAAACAATGAGGACTCTTATATTTGTGCCAATAGCAATAGGAGTTGCAAATAATTTCGGATATGAGGTAACCAGCCTTGCACTGCCTGTTGCATTTCTTATTGAACACGTTTATGTTCTCCCTTTTAATAGTAAACCTGCTGCACTTTTATACCTTACCGATCACTACAGCCTGACCGATACATTTAAATTCGGGATCATAATGTTGTTTATTTCCTGGGCAATAAGTATTATTATGGCTATGACATATTTCAGGTTTTTAAAAATTACTCCTGATGGTCTTGGTATTTTTTAAAATGATTATATTTAATTCAGAGGTTTAAAATGAAAATTATCGGTCAGACTAAAAATCTTATAAGTGAAATTGACGGTTTCTGGGATATGATATCAAGTTCTGCACTGGCATTCAGGTCCGGGATCAAAAACTACCTTGCAGGAAGAATCGAGAAATTCCGTTCGGATCTTGACGATATAAATAGACTTGAGAATGAGATAGATTCAATGAGACGGGAGATAAAATATAAGCTCTACTCCCACATGCTGATCCCCGAATCGAGAGGAGATGTCCTGGGACTTCTCGAAACATCCGATAATGTAGTCGATTCGATCAAAAAAGTTTTACTCCAGTTTGATATTGAAATGCCTGTGATCCCGGATTCCATGAAAGAGGAATTTATGGAACTTACCAAGATGTCAGTCAAGACCGTTGACGAAATGGTACTGGCCTCACGGGCTTTTTTCCGCGAAATATCTATTGTTAACGATCATATAAATAAAGTGCACTATTATGAACATGAGGCGGATAAGCTTGAAGAAGATCTGAAGAGGAAAGCATTCAACTCCAATACTTTTAAAGATCTGAGTTGTAAAGTTCAGATGAGATACTTCGCTGAAAAAGTAGCATTGATCTCAGATGAAGCGGAAGCGGTCTGTGACAGGCTTTCAATATATGTGATCAAGAGGTCATTTTAAATTCAAATGGATACAATTCTGATCTTTTTATCCAGCGGATTATTCCTGGGATGGTCACTTGGCGCTAACGATGCAGCAAATGTTTTCGGTACTGCAGTTTCAACTAAAATGATCAAATTCACTACCGCTGCTGTCATATGCTCAATTTTTGTAATAATCGGTGCTGTACACGGAGGAGCTGGTGCTTCAGACACTTTGGGGAAACTCGGATCTGTAAATGCCATTGCAGGTTCATTCACTGTTGCCCTTGCCGCGGGACTTACTGTTTTTATTATGACAAGGACAAAACTTCCTGTATCAACATCACAGGCTATTGTAGGGGCAATTATAGGTTGGAATTTTTTTTCCGGACTTAAGACAGATGTTAATACTCTTGTTAAAATAGTTTACACATGGATTTTATGTCCCGTGCTTGCAGCAGCTTTCGGATTTATCCTCTATAAATCGATAATTTTTTACATCAGAAAATCGAGAATTCATATGATCCGGATAGATCATTATACCCGGATCGGACTAATCTTTGTCGGTGCATTCGGATCATACAGTCTCGGAGCAAACAATATAGCAAATGTTATGGGGGTATTTGTGCCTGTATCTCCTTTTAAAACACTGGAGATCGGGGGAATTCATATTTCTGCAACCCATATCCTTTTTTTCTTCGGGGCATTGGCAATTTCTCTCGGAGTTTTCACATATTCAAAAAGGGTAATGTCAACAGTCGGATCAGATATATTCAGACTCTCTCCAATCGATGCTCTTATAGTGGTTCTCTCAAGTGCACTTGTATTGTTTATTTTTGCTTCTGAGGGATTAAAGACATTCCTGCTGTCGAACGGCCTCCCTTCTTTCCCCCTGGTACCTGTTTCAAGTTCACAGGCCGTTGTAGGGGCAATTATTGGGATTGCATTGGGAAAGGGTGGGAAAAATATTAATTTCAACACCATGGGTAAGATCGGTGTCGGTTGGATATTCACCCCGCTTGCTTCAGGAATAATATCCTTTATGCTCCTCTTCTTTATGCAGAATGTTTTTATGCAGACAGTTTTTAATTAATCAGATCTTAACTTCCCTGGAAATCCCGATCACGTTCCCTGAAGAATCAACTGCAATAACTTTATAATGGTAGACAGGTTTTTTTTCAATTTCTGAATCTTTATAAGAATAAACATTGCCGTGGATCTCATTTATACTTATATATTTGAATTGTTCATATTCATGCAAACCATATTGTTTGAGAATTACAAATGCTGCAAGATCGGGATCGCCATTCTTTTTAAATGTAAATGAAAGATCAGCAAAATCTGACACTACGATCCATGCTTTTTCCTGAGCTCTTTCCCCTGAAAGATCGATCTCGACCGGAATTTCAATAATTGCCTTAAAATTTATATTTTTCCCGGACTGATATATTTCTTTTATATTGATACCGGTATTCTCTCCGTCATAATTGACGGTATTCGGACTTGTAGCAGGACACAGAATATCTCCCTCCGTATAAAAATCACCTGAATCCACATAAGCATTCTCCTCTATTTCCTCAAGTCCATCAGCTTCCATGAGTCTGATATATTTATGATCGGTATTTGAGTTATCATATTCAAATCCTCTTCCATTTCTGGTGAGAGTAGAATCTATATGCCATACTATTAGTCCATCTCCGGGAATCTCTATATCATTCCCGGTTCTCGACCTGTTCTCAACCATAAAGAATTCTCCAAATAGTTTCCCTGTCTCTATCTCAGGCATAATCATCAGCGATTGGCCATCCTCAACAGCAGGAGTAAATGAATATTCAGCTGAACCCTCGGGGAGGATAACAGGATTTGTCCAGTCAAGCATATATTTGTGAAAACAATTATGATCACCCCAGATCGCATCCATGATATCCATACCTCCGACTCCCCCGTCCGGACCAATACCTTCCTGATAATCATACAGATCAGGAAGCCCCAATGCATGCCCGGTCTCATGTATCAACGTTGAACTTGAAAACTCACTGTTCGGATAATTCTTTGATTCCCACTGCCAGGAGTAAAGGGAGAGCCTTTTCCCGTCAAGGGTTAAACTTCTATCATAAAAGGATGTCTGATATGCCCACCAGAATGAAGCCCACTCACCATGATTACCGCTCCAGATAACAACCAGATAGTCAATATATCCGTCATTGTCATTATCGTATTGAGAAAAATTGTGGCCTTTATTATCATAATACTGTAATGCTTCCATGATCAGATTCTCACGCCCTGCAGTATCTTCCTCAACATTTTCTCTAAGATCTTGATGCTTATACCATCCGAGAATATTTCCGGAGATCTTTAATTTCCCGAATGAAGATCTGGTATAAAATTCATTCAGGCTATCTAATGGAAATTCAGTCGAACTACCTTTTCCGAATATTTTATTATCAATTTTTGATGAAGAATTTACATTTGGAAAGTCCTGAAAAGAGATAAGCAGTACCGGTATCCTTACATTACCGGTTGTCGGCATCCCTTCCCATTCCGGAGGAGGAGACTTTATTTTGCCAACAGGGATATTTGAGTTTTTCAACAATTTATCCTTCAATCGTTGAATTAAATATGGTGATACCTTATGATTCCCGTAAGACCTCGCCTGCTCTATTCTCTCTTTTAAAGTACCGTCACTTTTGTATTTTTCTATCATCTCTTTTGTAGGCGGATCAAGAGAAAAAAGCATTGATTGAGATCCGGTCAACATAAAAAATGAAATTAAGAAACTGCATAGTATTTTTCTTTTCAAAATATTCCCCTTTGAATTTGCATTATATTGAAAATACGTTTAATGTACAATTTTTTGGAGTAATTAATACAATTGGACTCACTATCCTTTTTCTGTCAGATATAATCCGGAAATAACAATGAATGACCCTGCCAGGAGTGAAATTCCGATTGACTCTTTGAGAACAAGAAATGCGATGATCTGTGTCATCAGCGGAATAGTATACAGATAAACACCCACTTTCTGGGACTCACTTAGTGATAAAGCATATACATAAAGGAGAGTAGCAAGGAACGAACAGGTAATCCCCAGAAAAAGTATAGATAACCATGCATCATTTCTTATAGATGAAACATCAAACCCAGTAATATTTAACTCCACTATTGCTGCCGGAATCATGTATACAGATCCTATAATTGTTATAGCGGCTGTCATTTTCAGTGCTGACATTTTAGAAGTAACACTCTTCCCCATCACTGTGAATATCCCCCACATCACAATACTTATCAGTACAAGAAGATCGCCGAGGAGATTACCTTTAAGATCAAAATCAATTATAGTATCAAATCCCATAACGATTATAACTCCCAAAAGTGCTATCCCCACACCGACACCCTTGCGCAGAGTAACTTTCTCTTTCAGAAAAACAGCAGCAATTATAAGGATCGTTATAGGTCCGGTTACTGCGTATACCCCACCTTTGGAAGCAGTTGTAAACTGGAGCCCTATTGTCTGAATACTGTAATGGAGCCCTGTACCGAAAATACTAAGAAGTGCAAGCTGCAATAAATTTGATCGATTGAAAATACTGAAATTTTCACCTTTTATATACATCCAGGCAACAAAACATATTGCCGAGACAATAAGTCTGAGGGATACTACTGTGATGGGAGGTACTGAAGCAAGTGCTATCTTTGTAGCGATAAATGATGCCGCCCAGAAGAGGCATGCAGTAAGTAATGCTGATTTCGCTTTAATATTCATTTTATTATTCCTGAAAACTATCCGGAAGACTAATCACTGACAGGTCACGTATTATATATATCCTGTAATCGCCCAAATATTCAAAACCGTTTTTTGTATATAACTCGATCGCTTTAAAATTATCTTTATGGACCTCAAGTTTTATCTGAACCCCCTTTTTTTTTGCAAACAACAATGTTTTCTTCAAAAGAGGTTTTGAAAGCTTTTTACCCTGATAATCCGGATCAACTCCGAAGTGGTGAAGGTGAAGCCTCCTTCCGTCAAATGTTATCCAGGATGTCCCGATTATTTTAGAATTAAGGACATCTTCCATAATTATAAATTTTCCTCCCATTTTCAATGATAATTCAATTGTATCAAGATCATCACCCCTGAGAACGTTCCACAGGCCGGTTTTCTCCCACAATTCATAAACTCCTTCGATATCTGTTTTTTTAAAATTTCTAAAAATTATATTATTGATCATAAGTTCAGGTCTCTCCATGTGATCCAAAATCCTTTTCTTCAGGCTAGAATTTTAATAGAACTCGACTATGTTTTCAACTGATAAACAGTGATTTTCAAATATCAATCATTTATAATACAAATATGAACAGAAGGATTATTTTATTCTTAATTTTTCAAGTTTTGATCTTTTCATCCTGCGAGAAAGCAATTGTCAGCAACAATATAAGCGGGAAGCTTAATACAATCGATGACCCTGAACAGGAATTGATCGAAGACGGAAATAAAATCATTGTAAATAATGATTCAGGCCGGTTTTCTATTACTCCTGTTGCTACATATAACATCTCCGCCAGGGTGGTGTCATCAAAGCTATATTCACGCAATTGGACAGCTTCACTCTCTCCTGTGGATCTTGCACTTGTTTGGGGCCGGCTGGCAGATCATGAAATGGATAATTTTATTTCCTATAAGCAGAGAAACAGGTGGTATTTTTACAAGTACAGCAAAGATTGCCCAGTGGATAACAACTACATAATTTCTCACTCTTCGAACAACCATATTATTCCGGCATCATATAACCTTACACTGGTTTTAAAAAGTATAAAAAAAAACGACAATGTCAGTATAGAAGGTTACCTGGTAAGGATAGAAGGATATTCAAAAAACAGAAAAGTTAATTGGGGAACCAGTCTGACACGTAATGATTCTGGAGACCGTTCATGTGAACTCATTTATGCAAAAACTATCAGGGTAAATGAGAGAGTTTACCGGTAAAACAAGAAATATTTTTTAAATATAAGGAACCTTATATTATAAGGAACCGTATATATACCTTAGGAGGAAAAAATATGAGCCCTTTAAGAAAAACAATAGGTTTTTTGATAGCAGCATTAATAGGGATTCCAGTCCTTTTTGCAACTATCCTGGCAGTAGGTGTATCAAATGCAGTTGTCACTCCCGAAGTAATGTCAGATCTCCCCCGGGAAATTATTGCTGAATTACCATCTGCAATAGATGAATTGTATACCGAACTAAAAACAGACGAAGATATTGATGATGAAAAGACTAAAATAATAGTTGATTCAATGAAAGCTACAGGTATCTCTCCGGGAAAAGTAATGGAAGAATCTGGTATTTTTTTATGGCTGAAAGGTGAACTTTCAGAATCGATAAGACAATTCGGAGAAGTATTAAGGGGGGAAAGGGACCCAGATCCGATACTTCTCAACATGAAACCCTTAAAAGATGCTATACTTCATAGTTCCGTTACATCTTATCTTAAATCAATAGTCAAAAATCTTCCTGTTTGTGATGATATTGAGATAGAGGAATGGAAAAGGATAGCTTTCAGGAATGACTGGTCTGATGGTTTCGATCTGGATGAATTCCCATCATGCAGACCTGCCGGGCTTGAGATCACCGATGACCTTATTAAAATGTTCCAGTTGAGAGCTGTTGAAGAAATGCCGGAAGATGTGGAGATACTTGATGACTGGGTTGATCTGCCAAGAGGGTGGAATTTCACTAAAACCATCAGCACAGTAACCTATTCACTGTTTATTTTTCCTGCTCTTTTAATATTCCTCGGATCGCTAATTGCAGCAACATCAAAGGCAAGTTTTTTCAGATGGTCAGGTGTTACAACAATGATCGGTGGATTATTGGCATACGGGTTTGCATCATTTCTTGAAAATATTATACCTGTATCTGAATTCAGTTTCAGATATGACTTTGCAAGATCAGTCTCTTCAAGATTTGAGGAGCTTGTAATAATGAAAATAGGAAATCTGACAGAAATTTTCTTAAATTCACTTTTCTCTCCTGTATCGAAATTAGGAGGAACAATCGCAATAATAGGATTGATACTCTTTGCTCTTTCATTCCTCATCAATGATGACAGAAAAACAGCTTAGGAGATAAGATATGGCTGAAACACCCTCAAAGATGATCCCTCTGGGTACTGAAGCACCGGACTTTTCACTTACTGATACAATTTCCGGAGAGATACTTTCCCTATCGGGAATTAGGGGGAAGGAAGCAACAGTGATAATGTTCATCTGTAATCATTGCCCATACGTCCTCCATATTATTGAAGGACTAACAGCAATTCCGGTTGATTATCATAATAGAGGTATTTCTTTTATTGCAATAAGCTCAAATGATATTATTTCATACCCTCAGGATTCACCGCAGAACATGACAAGGTTTGCAGAGAAGCACAATTTTACTTTCCCCTACCTCTTTGATTCAGGTCAGGATGTTGCACGTTCTTACGGAGCTGCATGCACTCCCGATTTTTTTATATTCGGTAAAGATATGAGATTGGTTTACCGCGGTCAGATGGATAATTCCAGGCCTGGGAACAATATTCCTGTTACCGGAACTGATATCAGGAATACACTTGACCGTCTTCTTACAGGTGAGAAGGTAGACCCTGTTCAACGCCCCAGTATCGGCTGTAATATAAAATGGAAGTGATGATCTAGTAATCTTCAGGCATCTCAAAAACGCAATCGCTTCCGGCAGAAGAGTTCAGTTTTGAGAATATTGTGTCAAGGATTGTTTGGGCTTTATACGGATCTTTATATTTTCCGAGTAAAACTCCAAAAGGGTACTGCTGGTTCACAAATTTAAGCGAACCCCCCTTTATTGTAATATTGTCGATCTCCATTACCCTTTTTTTATCCTGTGTTTTGATCCACAATTTCATTTATTACTCTCCATTTATCCCTTCTGAGGGAAAATTGTTATCAACAAAATAATTTGTAAAATATAGCATTGCAGGAAGATTCTCATTAAAAGCAGGCGCTATATCTTCATGAGAAGTAAAGAATCCCCCTTCGAAAGAGTATTCAGGAGGCAATTCTATCGTATATGCAGGCACTCGGAAAGTGCCGTAAACCCAATCCACCATTCCGCCATTGGTGTTATAGATATTGGTATTCCCCGACCCCGGCACATAATCTCTTCCGTTCACTGCAAACATCAGCTCCCGCATTCTTTGTCCTATTTTATCCAGTTCGTTAAAGTCCTGAGGCAGATCATTTATATAACCCCATGGATAAAGTATCAATTGGGAAAAATTGTGATATGACAGTACTCCTTCAGGAGTAATATTTGACATGAATTCACGGATTGCCAATGTCTCCGGTTCTGAGAACGGTCCCGGTCCTCTGTAAACATCACTTACCTCGGA
Organism: uncultured bacterium; assembly: GCA_942492175.1. Lineage (GTDB taxonomy): Bacteria > Acidobacteriota > Aminicenantia > UBA2199 > UBA2199 > UBA647. The sequence continues at coordinate 774,310 of CALODR010000004.1, read as the reverse complement.
TGGACTGGATCCCTCATCATCAAATCCCCACATGTATCCATAGTTCCTGTTCAGATCTACTCCCCATGACATATTGCCGTTATATTTTCTGTTTTTCCTCCAATATCTATAGCTTTTTATTGAATATTCAAGTCCGTCCGGGTTTAATATCGGTAGGATGTAGATCTGAGTTCCTTCAACCGCTTTCCTGACCTCAGGATTGCTGTTGATATTTTCGAGTAGATATTGAGCATACATAAGAGGTATCTCTACTGAGATCCACTCTCTTGCATGGTGACAGCCTATAATAAATATATCCGGTTCATCTTCATTTATGTTTACATTATCGCTTATTTTTAAAATATGGAGGCCTCTCCCTTCCACTGACTCCCCTATTGAAGAGAGTGAAGCATATTCAGGATATTGATTTGAAAGGCTCGTCAGTAATTCAAGAGATTCATTGTAATTATGGTAAGATCCGTTTACATCATTATAAGTTGTATTAACACGGGACCTCCGTTTCGGCAGTCTATCGATCGATTTAACATTGAATCCAAGATCAAGTATAACATCAACCTCATATCTGGAAGAAATAAAATAACCTGTATCATCATTGATATATAATCTGTCCAAAGGGCCGAAAACAGTCAATATATTCTCATATTCATCAATATCGATCCCTATTAGTACTTTTTCTGATCTGTCCCTCTCTGAGGGAAAAGGACCTGCTGATATAATCATAGTTAAAATTATGAATACTGTAACAAATAATCTTTTCACTTCTCCCTCCTCACAATATCTTGCTTAATGAAGTACTGACAATAAAATGGTCCTGTGAAACACCTTCAATCGATCCATGGGAATATAATAATCCGATCCCCGCCTGAACTCCTTTATATCTGATCCCAAGTCCGGTTGTATAATTCTTTAAAGCTATTCCAGGATCTTTAACCGGCTGTCTGTCGAATGAGAAACCCAGTCTGAAATATAGATCTATTTTATTTATTTTTTTTGCATATTCTGCACCCAACGAGAATTTGACAGTATCGGTAAGATCTCTTTCTTCCTGTTCACCGAAAAATACAAACTTGTATTCTGACCATTTTTTGTATTCCACCTCAACTCCGGCTATGAACTTTGCGGAGGAACCAAAAATTTTTGGTTCATCCACTTTATAAACAAAAGCGGCCCCAACCTCAGGAACTGCATAATAATCATCTTTATATAAATAATCATCATATATGTTAAGTCCATCACTATTGTTTAATGATCTTATTATCATTCTGTTTACTTTACCGTTTAAAGGATACCGGACCCTGATCCCCGCCCTCATTTTCTGATCAATGTCATAAATAAAACCGATCTCAGGAATAATGATCTCTGCTTTATTGGTTTCTTTATATGACGATCTTTTATCCTTCAATTGGTAATACCCGTCAAGAAAATAGTAATAAGAGGATTTATCAGAGATTTCAACATTCCTTTCACCCTTCATATATTCGATCTTTAATCCGGCATTCAATTTAGATGATAACGGTATCCCCATGGAAATAAAATACGATTCATTAAATCCGGAGAATGTACCGTTGAACTCGTCATATTGATCATAATCATAATAGTTCACAAATGAAAAATCCGGAAAATCCTTAAGCCCGCTCCGATACCATCCTAAAGTAATATTCAATCTCCTGAAACCAAATCTTACTGCTATAGATGAAGGGGAAAAGACTTGTTCCGTGAGGGGGTCCTGGAAAGTTCTTACACCTTCGTTAATTCCCCAATATTGAAATGATTGATAAAAAATATGATTATAAGAGAAACCGATCTCTATCCCTTTTTTATCAGGAAATAATGCCGGATTACCGACCTGCATTGTATGCCCAGAAGAGAAAAGAGAAATACCTCCCATCGATAATTGCCTGGAATCATGCATGCTTATCCCATTCCATGAGACAGCTGATGATTCATGATACCTGTAATCAAAAATCTGTCCGGAAATATTAATTACTGCAAATGAAAAAAAAAATACGAACAAAATAAGAATATGTTTTTTCATCTACTCTCCCTCCTCTTTTCTTCCCAGGAGTTTCCCGAATAACCTGAATGGGGAAGAAAGAACACGGCTTATAATACTTTCATCTGCATCTATAGTGACATCTGGGCTGATCAATTTTTCTTTAATCAAATCCATATCTACATGAGATCTTATAAGCTCAACAATATTGCCTATCTTCTTAGATTCACCCGGCTCGACCTTGAAAATTTTATGATGTATCTTTTTTACGGTTTTTTCAAACGGAGCATCACTCCTTAATAATGGAAGTCCGGCTTTTTTGCAGGCCTCTATTACCCAGTCATCTATCACGGACTTTCCGCAGAGTATCATTGCACTTGGACCGCCTGTGAAAACTCCAGACAATTTCCTGGCCAGAACAGCTTCAATAATATCACGCCTCCCTGCACTGGCCACAAGTGCGCTATCGGGTTCTTCTTCAATTATTTTTAATACCTCATCTGTATTTCCGAATGCGGAATTAAAACCGGTTACACTTTTTGTATTAAACTGTTCATTGAGATAAAGTGTCTCGGCTCCCATCTCACGACTGAGGACTCCGAGAGAAGGCAAAGACAATGTGTTTAGATAAGGAATATATCCGAGTACCGGAACTTCTATTGATCCGAACCATTCAGATAATACAGATTTTACCTTTTCCATCTTCTCAGGCAGGACCTTGTTAATAACAACTCCGAGAAGTCTCACCTTTTTATTCCTGAAAGGTTCAATACATAGGCTGAACCTGTCAATTGTAGAGCCTATTCCTCCATTGAGAACAAGAATAACAGGAGTATCAAGCATTGAAGCCACATCTGAATTTGAAAGATCGAAAACCGATCCGACACCGGGATGTCCTGTACCTTCAACGACTACATATTTATACTTTGAATTCAAATAATTAAATGATCTCCTTATATTCTTTTTCAGGTCAGACGGCTCTCCGGACATTATATATTTTTCTGCAGCACCCGAAGATGTGGAGAAAGGAGCAGCATATTTTAGGGGAATGCCAAGGCCCATTGCTGTGTCGAGAAGAAATGAATCCTCCCCTACAGAACTTCCATCTACAATTTGAGATTTCTGCCCCAAAGGTTTTGTGAATGCAACATTACCAGGAAAATGTTCTTTCAAATATGAAACAAGACCGAGTGACAACGTTGTCTTGCCGGCATCTTTCCCTCCTCCGGCTATATAAACTCCATACTTCATGAGTAACTCCTCTTTACAGGACCGGTCAGACCGGACTCTTTAATTCAAGCTAGTGAGAGATTTTTGTGAACCATAGACAACAAACCCTGAACAGGAAGGCCGTAAGGGCATGCACTCTCACAATATCCGCTGCATTCAGCACAGAGAGAAGCATCCTTTTTGTCAAGTGCCATGTACTTACCCATTGCAACTTTTTCTCTTCCGTGTGCGTCAAAATAATGATTGTACCGCATCATATCACTGATCCGTAAATGTGACGGACAAACTGATTCACACTCATTACATCCCTGCCTGCAATAATAAATTCCGGGGCCTTCGCGATAACCTGAGAGTTTTACTTCCTCTACTGCAGTCAGTTTCTGACCCGATAGTCCGATATAAGAATCAAGATGATCAAAATTCCTCATTGAACAGCAGACCGTTCCCACACCGGTATTGCTCAGAACGAACCGTATTGCTGCATCACGAATTTCTCCAGGTTGGTTCAGATCATATTTTTTAATAAATGATTCCGCCATTTCCATCTGACGTTTGAATCTGACGATCCCCTCTTTGTAAAGTGGATGGACCTTTTTACCCTCTTCTTCAAGCTTCTTGATCCTGTCCCTGACGGCATAGTATTTCCCTACCGGATTCACTTTCATAAGTGTGACACCGATACCCTCTTTTCTACATTTTTCGATCACTTCTGCGCCCAGATCTTCCTGAATAAAATTATAAGCCATAAGGAACACATCAAATCGGCCGTCTTCTACTGCTGCATTCAGCATATCCGACATGGAGGTCTTTGGAGCCTGGAACCAGTTCGAACCGTGATGAGAAGTACCCACGAACCGTAATTTACCCTCTTTTTTCATCTGATCCATTGCTGAATGAAATCCGGGTGTTTTCAGTAACTCCAATTCTTCAGGTGAGTGGATCATCATGCAATCTATATAGTCAGTATCCAGTTCCTTAAGACATTTTTTGAACCGTTTGATAAATCCTGCTTCACTCTTATCCTCTTTGACCTCCAATTTTGAAGTAATAAACACCTTGTTTCGAGGGACAGACTTAATGGCCTTTCCCACTACCTGCTGGTTCCCGTAACTTTCAGCGGTATCGATATAATTTACACCTGACTTCAGGGCCTGTTCAATTATCTGTACATTGGTTGATATACCCAGGCTGATATCTGAAACTCTGAAACCAGTCCTTCCGAGTACCCTGTAATCCTTTACGACAGTATCCGTTTTTTTTTCTTTCAGCTTTTCTTCCTCTTTACTGAAACCATTTTTACCTGCTATTGCACCTCCGATTATTCCCAGTGTAGAGCTTTTGATAAAATTTCTTCTGTTCAACCCTTTTTTCATGGAAGATCCTCCGTTTCAATAATTTATTTAAAATGCATCAGGAAATAAATCCCTGAGAACCTTAATAGATTCCGGATACAACTCCTCAAGGGACATCCAGTCCCATTGAGCGCTATTAACTACCCATCCATTTGAACTTCTGTACATTCTAAGGCTGAACCGGTAAGTTTCACCGGTTGATTTGATTATCTTTGAAATCATCTTCCCCAGGCCATGGGAAAAATTGATCTCCGCAATAACATCAGCATTTTCATTGTCTTTATTTACGGTTTTTATATTCAATATGTTTATCGATATCACTTTGAACCTGTTCAGATAGTTTTCAACTTTCACCCTAATATCAGACTTGGTCCTCTCTTCTTCGTCCAGATAGTCATTATCAATAAAACTTAAAAATAAATCGACATCATTAGCCGTGGCCGCATCAACGGCATTGTATATTGCAATCTCAATCTCTGATTTTTTTTCTGATGAACCGCATCCGGTGAGCGAGAAAAAGACTATAAAGATAATTGTAAAAATCAGTTTCTTATCCACGGCAGGTTCCATTTCCATTAATGATGAAATATCCGTTTTTTAAAGTCAACCCGTCGAATCCTTTCCCTATCTGAATTTTATTCACACATTTAGTGGAATAAACATTGAAGTTACAGTTTAATTAATCTAATATTTTAGTATACATCCGATCATGTTTTATAAAATTCTGATTATGGCATACGATGGATGGAGGTTAGAAGATTGAAAAAAGAGATTATAGTGATTGCAGGGGCAAACGGATCAGGGAAAACTACCTTTGCATCTCTTTATTCAAAGAAGCTGAATCTGCCATTTGTAAATGCAGATGAAATTGCAAAAACACTTGACATTGCACATGAAGCCAAAAGGAACCTGGAGGCAGGTGAATTATTTTTTACCCAGATAGAACAATTGCTGGAGCAAAACAGGTCCTTTATTATTGAATCCACAATGTCGGGAAAATACCTTACCAAACTCTTAACAAAAATAAAGTCATTGGATTATTCTCTGGTGATCATATACCTGTTTCTTGAATCCGTTGAACTATGCCTCGAACGTATCAAAGAGAGGGTGCAGAAGGGGGGGCATTTTGTTCCGGATGAAGATGTGAAACGCAGATATTTTCGGAGTAAATCAAATTTCTGGAATACATACAGATATTTTGCTTCTCACTGGTACATGATACACAATTCAAAACAGATTTTTGACCGTGTGGCGATGGGAACAGATGAAAAGTATGTTGTTAAAAACAATGAGATGTTCCAGTCTTTTCTAAAAGATGTTATAATTAGAACATGAAAGTAGATAAAATTGACAGTCTTTATATTTATCAGAAAGGTTTTGAAATTGAAAATATTGGGAATGAGGCTGTTCAAAATGCCATCAGTGAAAATATTGAGTTGGGGATCCCCACCGTTTTTTCTGTTAAAGGTACAATTCTGTATCAATTGCCGGACGGTGAAATAACTTCAGATCCGCAGCTTTAAAAATATATAGACATTTTTTCTGTAATAATCCGGAATTCATACAACTTTCTCTTTCCATTTTCCCCGCCGGAAGATGATGATCCCTATTGTCGCAATCATTATGTCTGCAAGAATAATGGCCAGGTAGACGCCGTGTGCATGAAAACCGAGTTTCATTGAAAGGATGTATGCCAGCGGCAGTTCGGTCAACCAGAAACAGAAAAAATTGATGATCGTCGGGGTTTTCGTATCGCCGGAACCGTTCAGTGCCTGGATCATAACCATCCCGATGGCATAGAAGGGGAGGACAAAACTAATAAACCGCAGCGCATCTGCTCCCGCTTTTATCACTCCTGGATCTGGAGTGAATATCCGGATTAATTCGTTAGGGAAAATAAGAAAGAGGGCAGTTACAGTTGTCAGAAAGACAAAATTGATCTTGGCGGTGATTATAACAGACCGTTCAGCACGTTCCGGTTTTTTGGCTCCAAGATTCTGGCCAACCATTGTAGACGCGGCATTGCTCAACCCCCATGACGGCATCAGAGAAAAAATCAGGATCCGGATCGCAATGGTATAACCGGCAAGAACTGAACTACCGAACGTCGACATGATCCGCACCAGTCCGATCCATGACGTAGTGGATATCAGGAACTGCCCGATCCCCCCCAGTGATAAACGGATTAGCTTAAGCATCAATTTTATTCTCAGCTTGAAATCGTTCACACCAATTTTGATCCTGTGTTTCCCGTTAAAGAGTAAATACAATTGGAACACAACACCGACGCCTCTGCCTATCACGGTCGCAGTTGCCGCACCGGCGATCCCGAGTTCCGGGAAAGGGCCGAGTCCGAAGATCAGGCAGGGATCAAGTATGATATTTATAAAATTTGATACCCATAAGATCCTCATGGATAATGCCGCATCTCCGGCACCCCTGAAGATAGAGTTAATAATGAACAGAAGCATAATGACAATGTTAAATCCGATAACAATCTGTGGATACCGGAATCCCGTATCTATCATGGTTTGAGATGATCCCATTATCTCAAGAAGGTCCGGAGCAAAATAGATCCCTGCAATAGCTATAGGTATAGACAGGATAACTCCAAGTGAGATCGACTGGGCGGCAGTTACAGATGCATCTTTCATTTTTCCTTCACCAACCCTCCTCGCTATCAGAGCGGTGGTTCCCATTCCGAGCCCCAGGGATATTGCATATAGAAGTGTCATGACAGATTCAGTAATTCCAACAGTTGCAACCGCTTCAGACCCCAGTTTGGAAACAAAAAAGATATCAACCACTGCAAAAACCGATTCCATCGCCATTTCCAATACCATGGGGACAGCAAGTAGAAAGATCGCCCTGCCAAGTTTCCCGGTAGTAAAGTTCTGTTCAGTTCCTTTAATGGACTCGATTGTGTCCTGAAGGATCTCTTTTATCTTCCTATTCATTTAAAAGTGAGTTTATTAATATAATGGAATCAAGTCAAGAGAGCACCGATATTACATTAAAGATACTTATTTATTTTATTTTAGAATTCAGTTGTAACAATGCGGCATCGATATTGTCAACCGGAATATTGCAAGATCTGTCTTTACAAATATAGATCATGGTTTTACCGTCTATTATCTTAGATTTAAGAAGGGGAAGGGTTCCTCCCTTTACACCCCCCATATAAATTGCACCATGTGTAAAATTTCTATCTATCTGATCCCTGAACTTTAAAGCATTTTCCCCTGTAATTACTATCTCATACGGATTGTAAATCTGATTCCCCAATAGTGAGCACCATCGGGAAAAATAGACTCCGTTTCTGATGAAATTACCGGAAACTTTTTCCACTATTTTTTCCGACAATTCAGAATAAAAAATATTCTGAAGCAGTTCTCCCATGTAAAAAAGATTTTCAGCCATTACTGAATTTGAAGAGGGAATAACGTTATCCTGGATCTCATAATTCTTTACCATCAATGCTTTATCCTTATCCGATTTAAAATAGAACATTGAACCTTCTGAACTATAGAAATGTTCTATAGTATATTTGATCAATTTTTCAGCAAGATATACCCATTTTTCTTCAAACGTTACCTGGTAGTATTTTATCATCGATGCAATGGTAAAAGCATAATCATCGAGGAATCCGTTTATTGAGGGGAGAATTTTTTCCGAATTAAAAATTCTATATATACTGCCGTCTTTACAGATCATCTTATTCTCTATAAATTTGAGACAGGATCCCGCAGTTTTCAGAAACTTTTTATCGTTAAAAGCAGAGTATGAATCGATCAACCCTGTGATAGCCAGGGAATTCCAGGATGTAATAATCTTTGTATCCCGTCCCGGTCTTGTTCTGTTTTCCCTTATATCAAAAAGTTTTTTTCTGAATTGTCCGATTATATTATCCATTTCATCAGAAGATATTTTATACTTCCTCAGAAACCGGCTCTCATCCTGTGACCTGAACAGGATGTTGTTGCCTCTCTCCCAATTACCCTCTTTATTCAGATTGAAATAATCTTCAATAAGAGAGATATCTTTCCCGGCTGCTTTCTCAATTTCCTTAATTCGCCATACATAGAATTTCCCTTCCTCCCCTTCACTATCGGCATCCAATGATGAGCAGAACCCTGCAATTCCTTCGTCTTTATTACTGATATATAATTCCCTATTAAGGAATTCAGCTGTTTCGTATATTACATTCTTATACAATTCCGATCTGATCGCTTTGTATGCTCCGGCATAGACAGACAACAACTGACCATTATCATAAAGCATTTTCTCAAAGTGGGGAATACGCCACTCCCTGTCAGTTGAGTACCTTGCAAAACCACCGCCAATCTGGTCATAGATCCCCCCCAATGCCATTTTATCAAGTGATATTTTTAATGCTTTATAATAATTTTTCTCAGAAGTGTTTCTAAACTGCTCCAGCAACAACCCTAAAGCTGAAGGCAGAGGGAATTTCGGAGCTCCTTTAAAACCACCAAACTCAAAGTCTATACTCTTCAATAATTCATTCCCCGAATCTAAATATATTTTTTTTTTATCATAACCCATAGTTCCTGCTGGGGACAAAAGCTCCATATTCTCAAGACCATTCATAACAGAATCTGCAACTTTGATAAGTTCGGTTTTATCAATTCCTCTGATTTCACTGACCTTTTTGAGAATTGAGATCCATGTATCTTTGTGAAAATAGGTGCCGGCAAAAACAGCTCTCCCGTCAGGGAGTGCAATGATATTTAACGGCCATCCCCCGTGTCCTGTCATCAGCAAAGCAGAGTTCATGTAAACCTGGTCAATATCGGGCCGTTCCTCCCTATCCACTTTAATGGAGATAAAATCGCGATTCATTATATCAGCAACTTCTTTATCGCTGAATGACTCATGTTCCATAACATGGCACCAGTGGCAGGATGAATATCCTATACTAATGATCAGCAGTTTATCATTCTTTATCGAATACTCGATAAGTTCATCACTCCATGTCTGCCAGTTCACAGGATTATCCTTATGTTGTTTTAAATATACACTTGTCTCTCTATTAAGATTGTTTTTATTTACATTAATTTTTTTGATAGTTCCGCCTCATTATCACAAAAGTGGATAATTCGAATCAAAATAATACACTTAAATAATAATGTCAAATATGGATGTAAATGTACATAATTTAATTGATTTATGAAATTATCTGAATTAACATAGTTTTTTCAGGAAGGTGACATGACAAACAAACATTTTAGTTTTATCCTTGTTCTTTTTATTTTTATGCTTCTCTTTACAGGTAATATAAATAGTGGAGAGGACCCGGGTAAAGATCTGACACTTGAGAACATATTCAAAGATAAAGTATTCAAATCCAAATCTTTCGGACCGTTCATGTGGGATAAAAAAGGCCACTCTTTTACTTTGCTTAAGCCCTCTGAAAATAATGATGAGATAATGGAGTTATTGAGATATAATTCACGGAAACGAAAGTACATAAAACTGATAAGCATTGATGATCTCCCGAAAACAGGTGAAAAGGGAGAGAAAATGGTTATTGAAGATTATTCGATCTCTCCCGATGGTAAAAAAGTTCTTATATTTACCAATTCGGAATATGTCTGGAGGACCAAGACGAGAGGCGATTACTGGATCTTCGATCTCAGTACAAAAAATATACACCAGGCAGGGAAAGGGCTGAAGGAATCATCAATGATGTTCGCAAAATTCTCTCCGGACAGCAGGAAGATCGGATTTGTAAGTGAAAGAAATATTTATGTTGAGACCATATCGGGAGAAGGAAGAAAAAAATTGACCGACACCGGTTCCGAATCAATAATAAACGGGACATTCGATTGGGTATATGAAGAGGAATTTCATATGAAAGACGGTTTCAGGTGGAGTCCTGACGGAGAGCATATCGCCTTCTGGCAGTTTGATATTACAGGTGTCAAAAACTTCTACCTGATTGATAATATTTCAGATATTTATTCTAAGGTTATACCCATTCAATACCCTAAAGCCGGAGAAACAAACTCTTCATGCCGTATTGGATATGTAAAAAGTTCGGGTGGGACAATTAAGTGGATAAATTTTGAAGGTGATCCGAGAATGCACTATCTTGCCAGAATGGATTGGGCTGATTCACCGGATGAGATTATCATTCAGAGACTGAACCGCCCACAGAATAGAAATAATGTATGGATCTACAATATCAGATCAGAAGATAAAAAAATAGTATTAACTGATACTGATGAAGCCTGGCTTGATGTTGTGGATGAGTTTCACTGGATTGAAAATGGAAAATACTTCTTATGGGTAAGTGAGAAAGATGGTTGGAGACATATTTACAAAGTATCAAGAGACGGGAATATTTTTAAGCTTATTACAAAGGGAAATTTTGATATTTTATCGCTCCTCGGCATCGACAGGAGAAAAGGAGTGATTTATTTCTCTGCATCCCCTGATAATCCTACACAATCATATCTCTACTCGGCAAATATAACCGGTAAAATAAATATAAAGAGGATCACCCCGGCCAGCCTTCCGGGTACAAACGACTATGATATATCAGAAGATTCATTAAGAGCAGTTCATTACTACTCCTCTTTCGATTCTCCAAAAAGCATTGAAATAATAAAACTCCCTGATCACAAGAGGGACTTAATGCTCGAAGATAATGAAGAATTAAACAGGAAGGTGAAATCACTTTCACTCCCTCCGGCAGAATTTCACAAGCTGGATACAGGCAAAGGTGTGGTTCTCTATTCCTGGATAATAAAACCGCCGGATTTCTATGCAAATAAAAAATATCCTGTAATTTTCTATGTATATGGAGAACCATGGGGACAAACTGTAAAGGATTCATGGAAAGGGGACACTTATTTGTGGCACAGACTGCTTACCCTGAAAGGATACATAATAATGAGTATTGATAACAGAGGTACTCCAATGCCGAGGGGAAGAGATTTCAGAAAGGTTGTATATAAAAAACTCGGTTCACTACCTTCAAAAGATCAGGCGGAAGGTGTTAAATCTGCACTGAAAAAATTCCCCTTCCTTGATAGAGACAGAGTCGGTGTCTGGGGATGGAGCGGAGGAGGTTCGATGACATTGAATATGCTTTTCCGCTACCCGGATATTTACAAAACCGGAGTATCTGTTGCACCGGTTTCAGACATGAGATATTACGATTCAGTTTACCAGGAAAGGTATATGGGTAATCCTGCAGAAAATAAAGAAGCTTATTCTTCAGGCTCTCCAATAACATTTGCTGAGAACCTTAAAGGGAATTTGCTGCTTATACACGGAACCGGAGATGATAACGTACATTATCAGAATAGTGAAGCGCTTATTGATAAGCTCATTGAGCATAACAAACAATTTTCAATGATGCCATACCCAAACAGACGCCACAGCATTAGAAAGGGAAAAAATACAAGGCTTCATCTTTATACACTTATGACCAGGTTTTTTATAAAAAATCTATAATTTTTCATTTTTTTGTTGACAGATTAAAAAAATTACTTTATTATTAGACCGACGGTCGGTCTAGACCATTGGTCTGGAATGACAGGAGGTTGAAATGAGTGAAACAATATCAAAACATGATCAGAGGTTAAAAGAACTGCTTTTTACTGCCAGAGGATTATTTTACAGGAAGGGTTACGACAGAACGACAGTTCAAGATATATTGGATGAAGCAAAAATTGCAAAAGGGACTTTCTACCACTATTTCCGATCAAAGGAGGATCTACTGGACAAACTTGTAGATATTTTTAATAAATCAACTATTGCAAAGGTTGATGCTATTTCCCTGGAAAAGGCCTCCCCTATTTCAAAATTTGAAAAAGTATTCAGGACAATTCGGGATATAAAAATAGATAACATTGAACTGATGATAGCTCTAATGAATTTTATGTATGATGATAAAAACGTCCTTTTTAAGAAAAAAATAGATGAATCATTTGTAGATTTTTTAACCCCTTTATTAACTTCTATTATTTCAGAAGGGATTTCGGACGGTTCATTTCATACATTTGATCCGCAAATCAGTGCCGAAATAATATTGAGCCTCTTCATAAAATATGGAGAAATAATCGGACCTATGTGGCAACAAATTACAAATAGCCCGGAAGCAATAAATGGGATAGAAGAGAGGATGAAAGCATCAGTAAATAGCGTGGAGAGAATTCTAGGAATACCCGAAAACACATTAAAAGTTGTTGAAAAAAGTGTAATTGACCATTTTAAGAACAAATCAATTAACAAGGAAAAATAAAGGAGGCAATAATGAGAAAACAAACTTTAATAATATTCCTGACAATTTTAACTGCAGTTTATTGTTATTCAGAAGAGCTCACAGGTGATCAGATCATTAAAAAGGTCAATGACCTGTTCAAAGTTGATACAACCTATGGAAAGACAAGCATGACAATAACAACCACCTCCGGAAATAAGAGGACATTTCTTTTCGAATCCTGGGGGAAGGGTGATGGTGAAAAAACACTGATAAGATATCTTGAGCCGAAAAGGGTCAAAGGTCATGCCACTCTTATGCTTAACAATGCTGATGATATATGGATGTTCTTCCCGAGAACCCGCAGGGTGAGGAAACTGGCAACTCATGCAAAAAAACAGAAAATGCAGGGGAGTGATTTTTCTTACGAGGACATGGGCGGAGGAGATTCCTTTATAACTGATTTCACTGCGAAGAGGTTAAAAGATGAAAATGTAGATGGAGATGAATGTTTTAATGTAGAGTTGACCAGGAAACCGGATGGATCTCTCTCTTATTCAAGACTTATCCTGAAGATAGTGAAATCAAATTTTGTACCCATAGTGATCGATTATTATGATGAGAATGACAGGACACTCCTCCTCAAGACATTGAAACAGAGTGATATCGAAATTATTGATAATTTTCCAACTGCCAGAAAATCTGAAATGATAGACAGGATAAAGAATTCGAAAACTGTGACTAATTTAATCGAGATCAAATATAACATAGATCTTCCTGACAGTATGTTCACAGAAAGGAATCTGAAAAAATGAAATTTAAAATATTATTTCTGATCATGCTGGTCTCTGCATACCCGTATTTTGCTGATACCACTCCGGAATTTTTCGGATATTTTGAAAGTCAGGTTACAGGGGCCGCAGTTAAAGATGATTTTTATTTTTTAAACACCAATAAATTGAGACTTGATATAAAATCAGAAATCACAGAAAAAATTACATTCGTTGCAAATGTAAACCTGACAACCTTTCATGGAAAGAGCAATTGGAACATTCCCGATTTTCTCCCGGAAAGAATATCATCAGGAATTGATCCTGCCATGCTGCCTCTCTATTCTGTGGAGTTCAAAGATGAGATTAAACTTGATAATGCATGGGTGAAGATCGGATTCAGAAAATTTGATATTGTTTTAGGGAAGCAGCAGATCTCTCTCGGGACCGGATATGTCTGGAATCCTGTTGATGTATTTAACATCAAGGATGCTCTTGATCCCACATATGAACAACCCGGACACAATGCAATGAGAATCGATATCCCTTTAAGCGGATCAACTACACTGACAGGAATATTCTCACCCGATAATGATATTTCTGATTCATCAAAACTTATCAGAATTAAAACAAAAATTTCCCACTTTGACCTGATATTTATCGGTATCGAGAAAAGATGGAAATTTAATGATTATAATGAATTTGATTTTGAAAAACCGGGATTCACGGGAGTTTCAGAATCACGAAAACTACTCGGTTTTGCTTGTGCGGGAGAATTACTGGGAATTGGAGTCTGGTCGGAAATTGCCGTAAATTATATGGAAATAACTGACAATTTTTATGAGATGGTTTTCGGAGCTGACTATACTTTTGATTTTCAAACCTATGTCATGGCTGAATATTATAGAAACACTCTCGGGAGAACAAGTAGTACTTTGTACACTCTTAACGACTATATGAGGGTTTTTACATCCGAACAAAAAGCAATGGCCCGTGATCAACTCTATCTGATGGCCAGCCATCCGGTTTCAGATCTGTTAACCATGAGCCTCTCTTCCATAATCAGCATTACTGACGGAAGTCTGGCACTGGTTCCCACATTCACATATAACCTGTCAGATAATGTAGATATAACAGGATATCTGAATGTTAATATCGGAGATGAAAATGAACTTTTTTCAACTAAATCCGGTAGTGGCGGCCTTTTACGGGTCAGAGCCTATTTTTAGAAAAGGAGAATATAATGAGAGAAAAATTACTAACAAAACTGGCTGGTTTGCAATCACAATACCCTGGCAGAATGATTGCAGCCATTTTAATTATAACATTGATCATGATGGGGCTGGCAGGGAATATTACCGTAAGTACAAGGATGTCCGACCTCCTTCCTGAAAAAGATCCCAGGGTGATCGAGTTCAACAAGATTCTTGATGAATTTGTTACTGCTACGAACCTTGTTATTGTTGTTCAGGGTGAAGAATCAAAGATAAAGGAATTTGCAGATGCATTAGTCCCGAGGATTATGGATTTAAAAGATACTCAGGATAATGAGAAGCTCAGATCACAAATTACAAAATTAAACAAAAAAATTGAGAATCTTAAGGACGGAAAGAAAAAAGCCGTACTTATAAAAAAATCTGAAGTCCTGCATTTGGGGATCAACAAGCAATTGTTTCAAAGGGTTGATTATAAAACTGATACTGATTTTCTTAAAGAACATGCATTAATGCTGATCAAATCTGAAGATCTTGAGAATGTTAAGGACCTCTTTACCAACATGAACCTTTCCGGATTGGTAAAGAATATTAATAATTCTATGGAAAAAGAATATGTCGGCAAAGAGGAGTCCATTTCGACAAGAGAAAAAGAAGAGAGTGCTTTTAACTTTCTTGACGGGATCGAAAACCTGATCATGAAATTGAAGAATAGAGCTGACGGAAAAGAATTGAAAGACTCGGATTATTCCCAGACCGTGGAAAAAATACTCTTCGGTGATCCATATTTCCTCTCTTACGATAAAACAGCTCTAATCCTTACCGCTGTACCTAACTTTTCATTAATGGAAAGAGGATATATTATGAAATCTGCAGAGCAGGCTCATAAATTAATAGCTGAAATGGGAGCAAACTATCCCGACATAAAAGTAGGTCTGAGCGGTCAGATAGCAAGGGAATATGATGAGCAGATCTATTCAGAAAAGAGCCTGGGATTCTCAACACTTTTCTCCTTTGCTGCTATTCTATTTATGCTGATGATTTCATTCAGAATGTGGATTGCGCCTGTACTTGCACTTTTAAATTTATTCATAGGACTGATCTGGGCATTGGGGATCACATATCTGATGGTTGGTGAATTAAATATGTTCACTGCAATGATGTCAGTAGTACTATTAGGACTTGGTATAGATTTTTCGATACATATTATATCAGGGTTTACAGAAAGAATCGCAGCCGGTGATGACACAAGGACATCACTTCTTAACACATTTCTGATAAACGGAAAAGGGGTGATCACTGGTGCTGTAACAACTTCTCTCGCATTCTTCAGCCTTATGATAAGCAGTACAAAAGGGATGAAAGAGATGGGACTGGTAACATCAACCGGTCTGATGATGATCTTACTTACAACACTCGTAGTGCTTCCGGTTTTTCTTGTCATCAGAGAGAATATAAAACTTAAAAAACTGAAAAAATCAGGGAAAATGGTATTGCCAAAAGATATATCTTTTTCTTTCCTGGGAAAATTTGCTGAAACACTGGGTAAACATCCCTGGTTATCAATTTTCGGTACACTGCTTGTTACTATTCTTATGCTCAATTTTGCCATGAAAATGACATGGGACTGGGACTTCAGGAATATGGAACCTGAGGGTCTTGAATCAATTGATCTTATGGACACGATCATGGAGAAATTCGATCTTAGCATGGAATACGGAATGATTCTTACAGATTCAGTTGAAGAATCAAAGCGTCTTGCTGAAAAATTCAAAGATCTTGAAACAGTGGCAATTACGAATGATATTTCCATGTTCCTTCCGACTAAAGATGAACAAAAAAAAAGAGCTGTCCATATAGAAGAGATCAAAACGAAAATATCTGGAACTCCGGTAACAGATAAATTTACCGAAAAAGATCTTATGGAACTTCGAAAAGAATTCGAACGTCTTCAAATGAATATCATGGAAATGCAGGATATGGCCTTTATAGGAGGTCAGGATAAAGTAGACAATAAATGCAAGAAATTGATCGGAGATCCGGACTACCCGGATGATGAAAATCTCTTAAGTAAATTTACAAATTCTTTATCGGCGAACAAAAAAATGATTGGTTTAAATCTTCTGGAATTTCAGAAAAATTTTGCACCCAAGTACAGAGATTCAATCTTAAAAATGTGTAATACCAATGAGATAACAATGAGTGAGATACCTGATTCGATCCTCGATCAATACTGCAATAAAACAAGGGACAAATTTCTCGTTACGATCTATCCTGCAGGAGACATTTATAAAGGGGAATTTATGAACAGATTTGTCAATAGCGTCACAAAAGTTGACGAGAGGACAACAGGAATGCCGTCAATATCAGTGTGGCTGATGAGAATTTTAGGAAAAGATGGTAGAAATGCGATACTTCTTACCCTTCTTGTAGTATTTTTTATCCTCTGGATAGACCTGAAGAAACCACATCTTGCACTGATAGCGATGATCCCGCTTGCATTCGGAGTTATCTGGATGGTCGGGATGATGTACCTTTCAGGTATCAAACTTAATACAATGAATGTTATGGGACTCCCTCTCATAATCGGTATAGGTATAGATGACGGAGTACATCTTATCCACAGGTGGAAATATGAAGGGAGAAGAAAAATTCATACAGTTTTTTCAAGTACCGGCAAAGCAGTTCTCCTTACTTCATTAACAACAATGCTCGCATTCGGTTCAATGATATTTTCCGCTTTCCCTGCATGGGGTTCATTCGGAGGTTCGTTATTTATCGGTGTAGCAGCATGCTTCCTCACATCGGTAACTGTACTTCCCGGTATTATGGGGTTGTTAGAAAATAAGTTTAAGAAATAAGAATATTGAGACCTTCCGGAATGATAAAATTCATTCCGGAAGGTCTGCTTTATATTTTATGAGAGAAGATTCTCCCTCTTCATCTTCAACAAACATGTAGATAAAACTATCATAAAATGCTATCTGTGAGGTGATCTTAGAGCCCTCTTCAACTTTGATTTCTCCATGATAAAGATATTTCCCCTCGGGTGAAAATATGTCAATTTCCTGTCCATTCTGATTCTCAAGATCGGCAACAAAAACGTAAATCAATCCGTTCTTTCCGACAAAGATTCTGCTGAAATATGTTGCGATATCCGGCATACCTTTCACCATCTGATCTACCATTTCTTTCGGCATCCGGCCACCGTTCAGACTAATATTTTCGAACCTTTTTCTTTTAAATTTTTCAGAAATGGATTTCCGTTCTCTCCCCTCAAGTGAAAATGAGGACAATGCATTTCCCTCAAGATCAATCTTTGTAAATTTATACTTATCACTTTTTCCAAAAAGAATATTGTTACCCTGCAGAGTAAGTACAACACCCGGAGTAGTCTGAGAATCTTTGATCATAAGAACCATCCCCCCTTTCTGTGCAGTCAGAAGCTCTTCAGGAGATATAGTTTTAATATCTTTGCTCTTTTTTGTTTTCATATCATAGATGCTGATCTTTTCAGGTTTTTTCCCACGGCCGTCATTATCACTTTTTACCCACACAAAATTATTTTCGTTAAGAAAATACCTGGGGAAAACAAAACTCCCGGTAATAACAGATTTCCTGAATTTTCCATCGAGACCGAAGTATTGAAAAATACCTCCGGTAGAAGGTACGACCAAATTGCTACCCACAATAAAGAAATTAAAGGCCATTCTGAATTCACCAGGACCTTCACCTTTTTTTCCTATAGTTGTAATAAAATTGCCGCTCTGGTCAAATTTGAAGATCTTTCCATGTTTCAGTTCCATCATATAAATATTCCCGTCCTTGTCTGTTCTGATTCCCCCGATCTTAATAAGCAATTCACTACCGCCTGAATTAACAGACCACTCCTTCCTGAGATTAAAATCCCAGTTCCCTTTTAAAGGATTAGTATTAATAATATTAGACGCATAAACAGACACATATAGAAATATAAACAAAACAACAAATAATTTTTTCATTAATTCCTCCGGTATTTCTTATTATGACGAAGATGATACAGTATTAGTTTCATTCACATTAAACTATTCAGATTTTGACACCAGCTTACCTTCAAAATATATCTCGCTTTTCAATAATTTACCATCAGGATTCCACTCTTTCAGAACCCCGTCTTTTTTCCCGTTTTTCCAATTACTCAACTCTTTTAATTTTTCATTCCGGAACCATACTTTCCATTCACCACTTCTTACTCCTTCGCTATAATTTCCCGAACTTTCAACGACTCCGTTTTCGTACCAGTTAATCCATATTCCATTCGCCTGGTTATCTGAATAATACCCTTCCTGCCTTTTCAATCCATTTTCATACCAATTTTCCCACTTCCCGTCTCTGACATCATTTTTGTATATTTCCCTGATACTGATAGTTCCATTATTATGGTATTTCAGCCATGTCCCGGTTTTCTTATCTTTAAAATACCTGCCTTCGGCCTCCTTTCCGCCGTCCCGGTAATAAATGACAAATTCCCCCTCCTTTTTTCCATCTATATATTCAACAATTGCTCTGACCGATTCATCCTGATAATTAAGCCTGTAAATTCCGTTTCGCTTCCCTTTATTATGAACAATTTCAGACATTAACTTGCCGTTCGGATACCATCTCTTTTCTATACCGTTGAGCAATCCTTCAAAGTATTCAGCTTCAGACCTTACAGAATTATCTTCATATCTCTCAATCCACAATCCGTACCGCTTTCCATTTGAATATTCTCCCTCTTTACTGATATTACCGTTTTCATGCCAGTATTCCCAATAACCGCTCTTCAGTCCGTCAAGGATGTTCCCTTCACTCTTTTTCATTCCACTGGAATAGAACTCTGTTTTTCTCTCTAATGTGATCTCACCTATAATAGACATTGCAGGTATCAGCAGAACCAGAAAAAAAAGAAAGCTCAGCACTCTTTTCATCGGTACTATATACACTTATCTACAGAAAAAAGTTTTAATGATTAATTAGGTGATCCTCCCCTATTGATTCTTCAAGCAGTGATGACTATACTTTTTACAGAAATTATGGAACAGAAAAAGATCAGGTTCGGTATAGACTCATTTTTTAAGAGTGACCTTTCTATTTATAAAGGGAAAAGAGCAGCACTACTCTCAAATTATTCTGCCTCCAACTCAGATCTCGAGCGGACAATAGATCTGCTCGTATCCTGCAAAGATATTAAAATAACCTCTTTGCTGGCTCCCGAACATGGAATTTATGGTAATTATCAGGCCGGTGAAAATGTTCCGCTATATACTGACAGAAATACAGGGCTTCCGGTGATAAGTCTCTATGACCAGTCTACAGGACAATCAACAATACTTCCTGATGATATGGACGAGAGGATGAGAAACTTTGATACTAGTGATTCGGGGAAAAAGATATCACCCGAAGCACTGAAGAATATCGACCTTGTAATTTTCGATCTTATTGATATAGGCACAAGGATCTACACATATATATCCACCATGGGGTACCTGATGGAAGCTCTTTCAGGTACTGACAAGGAACTTCTGATCCTGGACAGGCCCAACCCCTTAACAGGTACACGTTTCGAAGGACCTGTCCTCCAATATCCTGAATACTCATCCTTCGTAGGATTTTATTCTATTCCTGTCAGGCACGGGTTAACAATCGGTGAATTGGCTTTGATGTTCAATGATAAATTATTTTCCAACAAAGTCAGAATTCATGTTGAAAAATGTCTTAACTGGGAAAGGGAGATGTGGTTTGACAAATACGGAGCGAATTGGGTAAGCCCGTCTCCAAACATGCCCACTCTTAACACTGCCGTTGTCTATCCGGGCTTGGTATTTCTGGAAGGCACTAATTTATCAGAAGGGCGTGGCACAACGACTCCATTTGAACTATTCGGTTCTCCCTGGCTGGATGGAATTGCTTTATCAGAAGAATTGAACAAAAAGGAGCTGAATGGTGTTATTTTTAAGGACACTGTTTTCAAGCCTGTATTTTCTAAATATTCAGGAATGGATTGCCGGGGAGTCAGAATATTTATTACGGACAGGGATATATTTGCTCCTTTCAATACGATGCTGCATATTCTGTCAGCAATTGAAGAAATTCATCCAGGAAAATTAATTATCTATACTGAGTATTTTAATAAAATTGCAGGAAATTCTACAATAACAGCTATGCTTCTGGCTGGAGAAAAACCTTATAAAATTTCTGAATCATATGGGAGAGATCTTGCTGAATTTAAACTAAACTGTAAAAAATATCTCCTTTATGATTAATACCGGGATTATGCGATCCAGTAATTGAATTTTTTTTTTTATTACAATAAAATTTTAAGGGGGTAAATATGAAAAAAATATTAACGGGTTTTATAATAGGCATTATTGCATGGACGTTATTGCTTTATTTGATTAATAAAACATGGCCTCTTTCAGCTTTGAATAGTCAAGATAACCCTATGGGAATTGTTTCAACCGGAGCTGATTCTTCCGAATTTTCATCAATCACATCAAAACTGGAAAAGGGAGGTGATCTTTTTGTATATCTTAATACATCAAAGATATCAGAATCAATAGAAAGATCTGTGAATACTCTTAAAGAAACAATAAATTCTTCGGAAAAGATCCAGAAAGATCATAAAGGAGAGACGGAGAAATGGTTCTCTTTTTTAAACAATATCCTTAAAGACAGCGGACTTCTGGAAATCTCTGGGATCGGCATGAGTGCAAAAGAGTATGAAAAGGGTTTTACAAGATCAAAATTTATTATTCAGCATGATCCGGAGAAGGGAAACGGGCTCCTCTGGAATTCAGGTGGGAAGACATCCGGAGATCTGAGTTCACTTGATATCCTTCCTGAGGAGACGGTTTTCGCATCATTCTCAGATATCAATTACAATACGATTTGGAAATGGATAAAAGAGCAGGCGGAGAGATCGGGTGATGATAAGATAAGATTCGGCATCACTTCAATGGAGAAAGATCTTAAAGAGAAAGGTATAGATATTAATTCACTATTAAGTTCGATTAAAGGTGAAACAGGAATTATATTTACAATGGATAAAAAGAATCTAAAAGAATATCCAACCCCTGTTAAAAAGATCAAATTTCCTGATCCCGGATTTGCACTTGTTATAGAGACTGCAAATGATTCAATATTCACCCTTTTATCAACTAAGATCCCTGATGTGACCGTAGCTGAAAAGGATGGAATGAAGTCAATTTCCATAAAATCCCCTCAGATGCCCTTCACTTTCTCCCCCCAAGTAATCCAGGCTGAGAATATGCTGATTATAGCTACCAGACCTGAGATAGTCGAAACAATACTGAAAGGTGCTGGAAAGAAAGGTATACGTAATTCAGAAGAGTTCAGGAAACTCTCGATCGGAATGCCCAAGACAGGAAATGGTTTCACTTATCTGAGTTCTGTTTTTTTCAGTGAAATAATGAGACTTCAGAAGGAATTGAATCCCAGGGATGCAGAAGCACAGAATAAAGGAATGGAGATATTAAAAAAAATGGGACTGAACTTCGAAAACCTCTCCTCCTTCAGGATAATTCAGAAGACCAAAGAAGGTTACACAATAACAACTAATTCCACAATGAGGATTGAAATGATGATGATGCTTCCGGTTGTTACAGTCGGGGGCGTAGCGGCAGCGGTGATGATCCCTCAATTAATGAAGAACCGAATGGGAAAATTCAACCGAGCAGAACCACCACAGACCCCCCCATCCCGAGAATTGTAGCAAACAGTCTTCTGAGTGTGAATTTTTCTTTAAGAAAAAGGGAAGCGAATAAAACTATAAATATTGTATTTGTCTGATTCAGAATTGCAGCAGAGTTAACACTAGTCATTTTAAATGCACTTACCCAGAGTATAAGAGCGAGAAAACTTCCAAGTATAGTTGCAGGAAAAGCATATTTGAAATTTGATCTTTTTGTTAGAGAATGAAAAATAGTACCCCTTTCCCTACTAAATAAGGCCATCAATATCAATGCAATTGTACCGGCAATAAGCCTTAGCTCTGTTACCCATAAACTTGATGCTCTGTCCAGCACTGGTTTCATTATTATGACACTGAATCCCATAAAAATCATGGCAGCTGCACCATAAAGAAATCCGAATAACAGGTCTCTTGTGCTCCTGTCTTTATCTTTCAACCTTAAAGTCGCAACTAGAATAGCTGATATAACAAGGAGCCCTCCGATAAGTTCCATAAAACTTACAGGATTCAACAATATTAAAAATGAAAGTAAAATAATTATTGGGCTGTATAAACAATCAACAATAGCGGTCAGACCTGCGCCAAGAAAATTAAGGGATTTAAAAAAAAATGTATCGGAGACTGCTATCCCCAATATCCCGCTTAACAACAATATAAGGTAATCTCTTGCAATAATTCCTTCAGGAAATATTTCGACACCTGCAATAATCATTACCGGTATAATAAGCAGAGTTGAAACAAAGCTTTTATAAAGATTCAGGGTGAGAGGCTTTATTTCCTCACCCGATTTTTTAAATAATATTACAGCAAGGGCCCAGAATAATGCACACAGAAAAGCGAAAATTTTCCCCAGCATATCCGGATTGAACATACTTTCAATTAATCCCATAAATTCTTTAGCAATTCAGAAATTTTTTCAAGATGAGTGCGGTCAACCTCAGAAAATTCACCATAATCTTCACTGTCAATATCAAGAACTGCCTCTACCCCCCCGTTTTTATTGAATACGGGGATTACGATCTCGGAATTGGATCTTGAATCACAGGAAACATGTCCCGGATATTCATTAACATTGTCAACTACAATGCTTTCTCCTGACTTTGCACAATCTGCACAAACTCCTTTATTTAGTCCGAGCTTTTCACAGGCAGGCGGCCCCTGAAATGGCCCAAGGGCAAGATGATCTTCCTTTATGAAATAAAATCCTACCCAGAAATATCCGGGAAAAGATTCTTTCAGGATTGCGGTACAATTAGCAAGAGTAGAAATTCTGTCACTACTGTCTTTAACTTTTTTCCGGATCTTTCCGGCTGCCCATCTGTATTTCTCTTCCAGTTCCATTTCATTTTTTCCTTAAATGTTTTTTTCAGTATAACATAATTTACTTCATATCATCTAAATATGTCTAAAAAACAAGACACATTACTTAAAATTTTGTGGCATAATTTATGCTTGTATTAAAGTCAAGGTGAATAAAATGAAAAAAAATTCTATTTTTCTTTCTATATTTTTGATCTTATCAATTTTTAACCTTCCCGGAGTCGATTCATCAGGTCACATTTCATTGGCAGAAGGTGATGTGAAGATAATTAAGACTGATGGGGAAATGTTTAAAGCCAAAGTCAATTATCCGCTTGTTACCGGTGATGTTATCCTTACCGGAAATAAAGGGAGATGTGAACTTCAATTAGCTAATGGTACATTATTAAGGTTGGACAAGAATTCCGATATGAAACTTATTTCATTGCTTACAGAAAGTATTACCTCCTCAAAGAAAATATCAACCCTGAAGCTTATGAACGGCACTATTTATTCAATGTCCCAGGTATATAAAAATGAGATACTTCAGGTAATTACACCCCAGATATCCGTAAAAATGGAAAACAGATCTACAAACATGATCAGTACTACTGAAAAGGAATCTTCGGTCAGAGTAATAAGGGGCAAAGTAGGTGTTATCTACGGTGAACAAAAAAAAACCTATCTAAAATCAGGACAATATGTGATTTTCCCCCGAAAAGGCAAAAAATATGATGCTAAGCTGTCAGCTGATGATGAATTCCTGAGCTGGAATAAGGCAATAAATATGAATTTTAAGAAGCTCCACTATGGTAACAGCAAGGTTCCGGATCAAATTTATATCCACTCTCCCGGAATTGTCCATTTTGCAGAGAGGTTCTCAACAAAATTCGGAACCTGGGAATACAATGAATATTTCGGGTACGTATGGAAACCGGGTACAGAAGTTTTCAAGGACAGAAGACCTTTTTTCGATGCAAACTTTGTTGAAATAGACGGTGAACTTGTGATGGTTCCAAATCAGGCATGGGGATGGGCTCCTGTCCACCTCGGAACCTGGTTCTTCAGTAACAGGGACGGTTGGGTATGGATCCCGGGTGAAAATAAGATAAAAAACATGGACCTGCTTCCAACCGGAGCCCAGGGATATTTCTGGTATCCCGAGATCGACTATTTTTATATGAATTTTGCTTCAGTGGGGCTCCTTCCGGAATATCTTTTTTCCACAAATTTCCCTAAACATTCCGAATCCTCAGATATTGTAGTGCAAATGGTAACAATAAAATCCGATAAGAGTATTATAAAGAATAAAAAAGGGGTATCTACAATTGTAAATTCCAAGCAAACAACTATAAACAAAAATATAAAAAATTTAAATTCGGAAAAAATAAATAGGGACTGGAACCCCGATTCAAGGCTTGGCAGAAGAGCAGGAATAAAACTCGAATATGATACTACCAGGAACCGGACAAAATTCCCGGGCCTGAAATTAACTTCTAAAAATATGAAGGCATGGCAGAAGCTTGCTCTTAAAAAAGCGATCTTCAGGTCTAAAGCTAACATTGTC
This sequence comes from uncultured bacterium, assembly GCA_942492175.1. Classification (GTDB taxonomy): domain Bacteria; phylum Acidobacteriota; class Aminicenantia; order UBA2199; family UBA2199; genus UBA647. Next base: position 748,923 of record CALODR010000004.1, on the reverse strand, counting down.
TCAAATTCAAAATTCACATCAGGAGGAGCAACCGGAATGAACTCCAATTCAGCCACATCTTCATCCGGAACCCAATCCTCATCCGGTCATGTCGGAGGAGGAATGAGCGGGAACGGGAGCAGCGGCGGCAGTGGCAACGGAGGAGGGGAAAGAAACTAATCTATCCCGGGCTTGTCCTTAAAAGCAGTTTCATATAGAATTCGTTTGTGAGCAACAGATGAAGTTTTTACTACCTGTTTTTATAATACTATTGTCCTTGTTTCTTTATCCTCAATATATAGACAACAATCAATTTCCTCCAGGAATCAATTGGAAGTATATTGATACGCTAAAATTCAGACTTGTCTTTCCGATTGAGATAACAGAAGAAGGTCAGAGAGTTGCGAACCTGCTTGAATACATCTATCCGAAAATATCTTCCTCAGAAAGTATTGGAAAAAGGGTCACACTTTTCCTGACAAATTCAGGGATTTTTTCAAACGGGTATATTCAATTAGCCCCTCAAAAAGGGGAGTTTTTTTCAACACCGCCCCAATCGGGATTCATGGGAAATGTTGAGTGGTATTCTTCCCTGATCCTTCATGAGGGTAAACATGTAGATCAATTTGAGAGGCTGAACAGGGGATTTACAAAATTTGGAGGACTTATTTTCGGAGATGCGGGAAGAGCTGCATTATCTTTCCTTTCTTTACCTTTATGGTTCTGGGAAGGCGAATCTGTTAATACTGAAACAGAATATTCTTCCGGCGGGAGAGGTCGTCTTCCCTCTTTTTCTATGTCAACAAGATCAATTCTCCTGTCTGGAAAAAAATACAAATATATTAAATCCTATCTTTCTTCATATAAAGATCATGTACCCGATGTTTACCGGCTGGGATATTTCCTTACAGCTTATCTGAGAAAAAATTTCGATGAAAACAAAATTGAAAAAATTCTAAAATATTCATCTTCTTATTCTTTCTTCCCTCTTGTATTTTCAAGATCTTTAAAGCGGGAGACAGGAATGAGTGTTGTTCAGCTTTATAACAGGGTTATGGATGAACTCCATAAAAAATGGGAAGAGGCAGATAAAAAGCTGAAATTAACTGAGTTCTCCTCTATATATCCTCCGAATCCGACATCATGGACATTGTATACTTCACCGAAAATGACTATGGATGGTGATATTATTGCCTATAAATACGGCCTGGACTCTCCTTTGAAACTGGTCAGAATCTCACCTGACGGACATGAAAAAATTATTCACGCTGTAAATACTGTCAGCCACATAGACAGTATTTTATCAATTGGAGGCGGTAAATTAGCATGGGATGAGCCTGTCCCGGATCTGAGGTGGGGTAAAAGAAGTTATTCAGAAATAAATGTGCTAAATTTGCAGTCGGGAAAGAAAAGAAGAATATCGAGAAAATCCAGATTGTTCTCACCTTCTATTTCAAAAGACGGGCGGTTCATTGCGGCTGTAGATCATTCAAGGCTTAGGAAGACATCACTCACTATTGTCAGAACATCCGATGGGGAAATTGTCAACAAATATAATTCCCCGAATAACTCTCTCCTCCTTACACCCGCCTGGGACATTGAAGGGAAAAGGATTGTCATGATCAGAATGGAAGGAGGCAAAAAAACTATTACAATCTTTGATCTTGAGAAAGAAAAATTCAAAGATATCCTGGACCTATCATTTAACTCATACGGGTCACCATCATTTTTTGAAGATCAGATAATATTCAGTTCACCCTTAACAGGAATTGATAATATCCATGCAATTGATATGTCAACAGGTAAACAATTCATGATCACAAGAAGCAGGTTCGGTGCTTTCCACCCATCTGTTTCAAATGACAATAAATCTCTTATTTATTCAGAATATGATTATAACGGGATGAGTATAGTAAAATCTCCGATCAATAGAAAGGAGTGGATCCCGATAGAAAAAGTAAAAAAAATCGAATCAGTCTATTTTGGAAATGGAGATATTCAAAATAAAAAAAGAGACCTGACAACGATTCCCCCTGAAAACCTGAAAGAATATCCTGTAAAAAAATATTCATCCTTTCATGACCTGATCAATTTTCACAGCAGGATGATAATCCCGGACAGGACAAATCCAGCAGTTGAAGTATATTCAAGCAATAAACTGAACTCCGCTTTTATTACAGCCGGATTCAGTTTTAATACAAATGAGAAGAGAGGCAAGTTTTACATGGAAGCAGTTTATTCAGGATTTTTCCCTGTAATAAAAGCCGGATTAAGCAGAAACGGGAGGAATATAACCGATCCGGCCGCACTTTCATGGAGTGAGATCGAAAGTAACTTCTCAATTCTGATCCCTCTGAATTTATCTAAAGGTGCATATATACGAAATCTGAACATCGAATCAGAGATATCTTCAACAAAAATCTCAGGAACTGATGAAAACGGAGGATACAGAATTCTGCCGGGAAATATTAATTCATTCTCCTACAATTTAAGCTATTCGAATTACAGGCATTTTTCCAGAAGGGATCTTGCACCTGAAACAGGACAATTCCTTTTTGTAGGTTATTCCCATACTCCCGGGAATAGTGTTTACCAGGGAAGAAAATTCTCGGTTTTCGGATCTTTGTATTTTAAGGGATTATTCCGGCATAATTCCCTGAAAGCAGGTTTCTATTATGAGAAACAGGATCCGGTCAAATATATATATTCCAGCAATATCAGTTTTTCCCGTGGTTACGAGTATAAGTTCTTAAAAAAATTACTATTTTTCACTCTTGATTACTCATTCCCCATCGCCTACCCTGATCTTGTTCTCGGGGAATTGCTATACCTGAAAAGGATCAAAGGATTAATTTTCACAGATCTTGGAAAAGGTCAAGATACGGAAGGTAAAGAGTATTTTAATTCAACAGGATTTGAATTAAGTGGAGATATTAATTTGTTCTCAATTCCGGTCGATCTTGATATAGGGATCAGAGTTTCATACAGATTTGGAAGTGAATCATTCAGATTTGAACCGTTAATCCTCGGGATAAGTTTTTAATTATCCGTTAAAATTAAAGTTTTTCCAGTATCTGTCCGTCCTTTGTATCCCTGACCTCAAAACCTTTTTCACGGATCATATCCCTAAACTTATCAGAAAGCTCATAGTTTCTGTCACTTCTGGCTTTTTCTCTTTCATCAGCCAGAGATAATACATCATCGGGAATTTCAGCATTTTCTCTTTCGAGGAGCTTAAGCCCGAGTACTTTATCAAAATATTCCGTAATTTCAAGTTTTTCGACTGATCCCAGCATATTGTCTTTTATCATATCATTCAGGAGAGCAAGCCCCTGTGGAGTATTGAGATCATCATTTACAAGTTCTTTGAATTTGGTCAGGTAATGACCCTTCCTGTTTTTTCCGTCATAACTTATCTCATTTTTTTTTAGTTCAGATATCCTGTTCTTGAGATTTTTATAGCCCTGTGAAGCCCCTTCCATCGCTTCCCAGGAGAACATAAGCTGCTTCCTGTAATGAGCTCCAAGACATAGGAACCTGAAAGCCATGGGATCGTATCCTTTATCAACCAGATACTGAAGTGTTATGAATTCACCTGAACTCTTGCTCATCTTCCCTTTATCCATTATCAGAAACTCACCATGAAGCCAATACCTAACCCAAGGTTTCTTTCCGAATGCAGCTTCTGCCTGGGCAATCTCATTTGTATGATGAACAGGAATATGATCAATTCCTCCTGTGTGAATATCAAATTGTTCTCCCAGATACCTTGAGCTCATGGCACAGCATTCAATATGCCATCCCGGATAGCCTGTACCCCAGGGACTCTCCCACTTCATATCCTGATCTCCAAATTTTGATTCAGTAAACCATAAAACAAAATCAGATAGATTTTTTTTGTTCTTGTCTATTTCAGTCCTGGCTCCATGTTGAAGATCATCTACTTTCAGCCTGGCAAGTTTACCGTAGTCATCAACTTTGGAAGTATCAAGATATAAATTTCCACCTGCAAAATATGCAAATCCATTTTCTTCTATCTTCTTTTCCATATTTATCATATCATCAATATGATCTGTAGCACGGCATACTATCTCGGGTTTCTGAATATTTAATGATTGAATATCATTGAAAAAAGAATCTTCGTAAAATTTTGCGATCTCCCACACACTTTTATTTTCCCTTTTTGCACCCTCCGACATTTTATCCTCACCTTCATCTGCATCGCTTGTAAGATGCCCCACATCAGTAATATTCATTACATGTCGAAGTCTAAGATCATTAATCATAATAATGCGTCTAAGGATATCATTAAAAATATATGTCCGAAGATTGCCTATATGAGCATAATTATAAACTGTCGGACCGCAGGAATAAAGGCCGGCCTCCCCTTTCCTAATAGGTTCAAAATCTTCTTTCTGCTGAGTTAATGTATTATAAAATCTTAATTTCATTTATGGGTCCCTAAATATTATTTAACCTGATTGATTATATAGCAATGTGTCATCTATTTCAATTTTCACTTTTTCCAAAAAAAAATGAGATATTTTTATAATACTCACATTTAATCTGTAAAGATCATGTTGACAGAAAAATGTATTATTCATTCAGGATTAAAAAATATTTCTGTAAAAAATATTTGTGATATGATATTTTAACTTACATAGCTTTATGAGAGAGCAAATGATAAACAAAAAAAACATAACAAATAATTAAAAAAGGAGAGATTATGAAAAAAAAGTTAATGATTTTAGTTGTAGCTACATTATTCATCACGATGATGTTCAGCACCGGATGTAAAAAGAAATTTGACATCAATGGTTTATGGTTAATGACAATGAATTACACCACACCATGGGCACAAACTTATAGCGGGACAATTACATGCACAGGAGATAAATCATCCGGTACTATTTCCTTCGATATCGCGGATTGGGGAGTGAACATCGGCAGCTATACAGTTGACGGGAAAAATGTCATATTAAGCATAAACTGGCCGAACGGTAACACATCAACTTACAGCGGGAGTTCAATTGATGACAATAATATGAGCGGCACAATCTCAGAAACATCAGGATCTACAGGCACCTGGACAGCAACTAGATAATTTAAAATAGAGAGGGGGAGGCAACATCCTCCCCTTTTTTATAATCATAGGATCTATGTTTCCCTTATTCAGTTCTATTTAAATAGTACTTGAATTCAATTTCTTTATTAACTAAAATTGAACTGTTTCCCAGGGGAAAAATATGAAAAATATTATTTCAATTGTTATTCTGATAGTAGTCGGTCTGATAGCATACAATAATTTGAATAAGACCTATACTCCTGATGAGCAGTTCTTAATTGATCTGGAGTCCGATTTCAATAAAGCTTCTAAATTGATGACTCAGTCTGAAAGAGCCAGTGCTACTGCAGGATTGGATACAACATCAAGTTTTGAACAGGGAATTGAGAGCATCCGAGATATCAGATTGGATCTTATCGACTTCATTAAGGAAATTAGCAGTGATCTGAAAAATGAAATAATACTTAAAGATGCAAATAAACTTTTAGACAAGCTAAACACTTTTCTCACAAGACAGGGTTATCCCCCGGAGCCGGAATAACCCAGTTCCTTTAAAATCCTGACAGACCTGACACAATTTTCAACATTATGTACTCTTAATATAGATGCGCCATTCAAAGCGGATATAAGATTGGCAGAAATAGTCTCCACTTCTCTTTTATCAGGGTCCTCTATTCCTCCAATTTCTCCTAAAAATGACTTTTTTGATAATCCTATCATTACAGGCAGGCTTAGGCCTCTGAACTTTTTTATATTTCTGATAATTGCAATGTTATCTTCAACTCTTTTGCCGAATCCGATCCCGGGATCAAGAATTATTTTATTCCTGGTTATCCCTTTTGATATAGCAAATTCTATCCGCTCATAAAAATATTCTGTTATCTCACTGACAACATCATGATAGAAAGGATCTTTCTGCATATTGGAAGGAGTACCTTTTATATGCATCAAAATAACAGGAACATTAAGGTTTGCAACTATTTCAGCCATTTCATTAGAAAATGAGAGTGCGGATATATCATTTATTATGTCTGCTCCCCCTTCTTTAACGGCAAGCTCAGCAACTCTGTCTTTATATGTATCAACTGAGACAAGTATATCGAATTCTCTCTTGATTTTTTCAATAACCGGAAGAACTCTGTCAATTTCAGAATTTATTCCAACTTTCATGGCTCCGGGCCTGGTACTTTCTCCTCCTACATCAACAATTTCAGCACCAGACCTTATCATTTTTTCAGCATGTAATATTGCAGAATCAAATCTGTTGTATCTGCCTCCATCTGAAAATGAATCCGGAGTAAGATTAAGGATTCCCATTATTACAGGTTCTTCTAATTCTCGGAATTCCCTGTCAAGATATAATTTCATTCTATTATCTGAATATTAGCGGTTTCGATCCATCCTGCTATTTCATCTGATGCAGTTACCTGTACCCAATTCCTGTTCTTATCAACAATTTTTACCGTTACTCCAGGGCTTATATCAAAAAGAACGGTATTTATTTCACCGGGACCACTTCTCAATTTTGAATCATTTACAATAACTACGGCAATTTTATTGGTATTAATCTTATTCACCCTAAGTATATGCAGTGAAAAAAAGATTATTATCAGAGTCAGGGATATTATAATTCCATATACATACTTTTTATTTCTCCCTTTTTTTACAAGCATAAATTCAAAATACATAAATATTAGTAACAACAATATCAGGAGAACAGAGAGTGCATCAATTGTTATGATCGATTCAATTTTCATCAGAACTTTTGAAAGAAAACCTTCTTCGGGTAAATGAATATCGTTCCTGAGTGCACTTTCCACTATCTCAAGATTCTTTTTAATTGATTTGTTCAAAGGATCAAGCTTTTGTGCTTTTAAATAATATATTTTAGACCTTAGCATGTCTCCAAGCTTAAAATATGAATTACCTATATTATAATATAGCTTCCAGCTTGAAATACTTTTCTCCAGCTTCAGATAATTTTCAAGTGCCCTATTAAATTCACCATCCTCATAAAGCGAATTAGCATCAGAGAACTGACTTTTTAAGGAAGCTGGATAAAAGGATACGAAAAGTAGAAATATCAGAGTGCATGTTAAAATTCTTTTTTTCATTTTAATTTAGGATCAATTATTTTGATTATCTTTTTCAATGATATCACTTCATCACTTATCTGAGATAATGTTTTTATGGTTGACCTGGAAAATCTTGACAATTCTGACTCCTTTCTTATTCTTAAAAACTCCCCGGTCTCGTTCTTAGATATCCCCGAGGAATAGAAAAGGTCTTCTATCCTGGTATTGTTAATTTCAGATCGTCTGATACCCGTTTTTCTCTCAAGATAATCCTCAATGATCTGAAATATTTCTTCATATTGTTTCACATTATCCAGCTTTTTCCACATATCCTGTAGAATTCTCTTTTTCTGAAAATTCCTGCTACCGATTATACGGGTTTTAATAACATACTCATAAAACGGGATTAAGAAAATTGATACAAAAATAAGTAAAATTAAAATCCTGAAAAACGGAGTATTGTATATAAAGTTTTTCTGATCTCTGATTTTGCCTTTAATAATAAAATCTATATCTGATCCTATTTTGGAAACTCCGCCTGTAGCTGGAACTGAGGATGGATCATATTTTTCTCTCTTTCCTGAAACATTAATAGTAAGCTCCCGAGTCCTGCTTACCTTTATCTTAGATTCGTAAGGGTCATAATAACTGAACTCAAGGGAAGGGATTTTGATCTCACCGGTACTATTAAAAGATATGGGAACTTCAGATGAAACAATTCCATAAATCCCGTTCTCCTCATAATTAATTTTTCTATTGATCTTTGCCGGAAACACTTTATAGGCACTACTATTTAAATATTCAGGAATATTTACAGTCTTAATATTACCATACCCTCTCACAACTACTTTTATTGTTAGAAGTTCATTTATATCTATTGAACTTTTATCAGGTTCCGCTAATATACTCATCTGTCCGACCGGAAGCGCATTTTTGTTCCCGCTGCTGTCTTCCACTTTTATTTTTATATTGTTTGTTGACCTTGTTATTTTTCTGGGGGATGAAAAGAAAGAGAGAGAATTATCCGATAATGAAAGTTCAAACTTTACCGAAGGTATTGATAGATCACCGGTTGCAGATGGAAACAACGCTGCTTTTCTTATTTCAAAAACCTGATAATTCTTTCCATCGATAACCTCTGTGGTACCGTCAATAGATTTTTTGACTGGATACCACTCCTGCCAGAACCCCGGGAATGACTGTCCGGAAATCAGATTGACCGATTCGACCCTGCTTCTTGAATAAAGCAATACTCTGTATATTAGTTGTTCTCCTAATCTGACTCTGGTTTTAGAAACCGATGCTCTCAGTTTTACATCTATTTCTGTTCTGGCCGGTTTAAATGCATCAAAAGGTGAAAGATCCTCATCCATGTCAAATATGGATCTTGACCGCTTTTTCGGAGAAACCTTCTTAACACTCCCTTTAACTGCAAGAATTCGAAATTGTTGTGTTTTTAGAATTTTATTATTATGTACATACCTGACAGGAGGTATCATGAGAGTTCCCTCTTTTAAAGGTGCAAGATAATAAATAAAGTTAATATAGGAGGATGAAACTCCGTTAATAAACTTGAATTCAGAACTTCTGGATGTCTGAATTATATTGAAATCACCAATTTCCGATATATCCGGGGGAGCCGGATTCTGGATCCCTTTAAATGTAACAGTATACACAAGATAATCTTCGAGTCCGATGGTTTCTGCATCAACTGAAGCTTTAAACTCTATTTCCGCACATATCCCCGGTAGTAGAAGTATAAATAAAAACACTGTAATTCCCAGCTGTTTCAACAATTCACCAATCCTTGGTTTTTTTTGAGTTCCCTGCCTTTTTTTTGATCTTTTTCATCTGATCTTTCTCTTTCTGATTCAGGTACTTCATTATATTTTTATATTTCTCATCTTTTTTTTGATCTTTTTTGTCATTTTTATCTTTATCTTTTTTGTTTTTATTCTGTTCTTTGATCTTCTTCAGAGTCATTTCAAAATTTTTTTTTGTATCAATATTGTCAGGATCATTGATAAGACTTTTTTTATAACTTTCCAAGGCCTCCTTGAATTTATTCAATCTGAATAAAGCATTCCCGGTATTATAATAAAAGTCAGAACCGGAAATCCCTGTTTTTTCCGGATCAATCTTTGAAAATTCCTCCAGCGCCTCCTGGTACTTCTTCAGATTAAATAGAGCTGAAGCAGTGTTGTTGATTAATTCAGCAGATCCGGGTTTGATCCCTTTTGCAGATAAAAAATTCTCAAGAGCCTTGTTATATTGTTTTTCACTATAAGCTTTTATCCCCTCTTTGTTCTTTCTTGAGACCGGTTCAAACCAATGCCAGTTAATAAACAAAATAGCGCAAATAATTATTGTAAGCTTCTTTTCCATGTTATCTTCTTCTCTATTAGAAATAATTCTATCAGCAATATTATTATACCAATTGCCAATGGATAGTGGAACCTTTCAATTTTCACTGATCTTACTTTTTTCCTGAGCACTGACCTTTCAAAATTTTTCAGATTGTTCATTAAAACTTCTATACCGGCAGTATCTGTAAGCCTGAAATAATCTCCTCCGGATTCCCTCGAAATCTGTTTTAGTACTATCTCATTCAGCTTCGTCCTTACCAAATCTCCTTTATTATCCTTCTTCCATCCTTTCATATTGCCTGATTTATCTCTGACCGGGATTGGTGCACCTGATGGGATACCAATTCCAATAGTAAAGACCGGAAGTTTTTCTGCTTTTATTTCATCAAGAATATCCTTCCATCTATCCTCCTGATCTTCTCCATCTGTAATAAGAAAGATAACTTTGTTACTATTTGAAGATATTTTCAGAGTTCTGAGAGCAAGGCTGAGAGCTTCGAAGAAATCTGTACCCTGTTCCTGAGGAGGACTGATTACAGATGATTCCGTTAACAATTTCATTGCTTCGTAGTCAATTGTAAGAGGACATTGGACATGAGCGATCCCTGAAAAATTTATTAGCCCCACATAATCGGTTTTAAGATTCTGAACAATAGTATTGATAAGGTCTTTTGCCACAGCAAACCTGTTCGGTTTTATATCTTCAGCATTCATTGAGAATGATGTATCAAGTAGAAATATCATCTCTATACCCTTAACATTCAGATTCTCAAATTTCTCTCCCCATCTTGGGCCTGCAAGTGCTAAAATAAAAAACATTATTGCAATGATAATAAGGGTTGCCTTTATGAACGGGACTTCACGGCCACTCCTGAATCCAAGTTCACTAAAAGATTTTTCGGACATAAATCCGGTCAAAAACTCCTTTTTTTTTCTGAAATTTATCACCATAATTGCAGCCAATGGGATAAGAAAAAGAAGAAGATAAAGTGCTGTAGGATTTGCAAAGCTCATTTTTCACTCCAAAATAAATCCAGATCCATGTTAACACTAAAATTATAACAGAAGTCAAATTTTTCTCCTAACCCTCTTCAGCTGACGCAAATCCGCATCAGCACTATGTTTACGGAATTACAATTATATATTGGCAATATACATTCCTTAAAAATGTGCATTTCAAACAAATACAGACCAATAGAGGATTTTCGGTAATAAATTTTTATTTTTTCCACATTTAGTTATTAATTTTCCTAAAAAATAAAAATTTATCCTTTTTTTGAATTTACTATTTTATTTTATAATTATAGAATATGGATGTATTTATGAGAGCATGGATAATTTTTTTTATTTTTGTTTGTAGTACATCTCTGCAATTTTCTCAGGAGTTAAACTTCAGAAATTTTGACATTGAGCAGGGCCTTGTCCAGACAGAAATAAATTGCATTCTCGAAGATACAAAAGGTTTCTTATGGATCGGTACATATGGCGGTGGACTTTCAAGATTTAACGGAAGAAATTTTGAAACCTTTGATAGAACTAACGGCCTCACAAATGAGCTTGTCAACTCCATTTTTGAAGATCTGAACCAGCAACTATGGATAGGCACAAACTCCGGCGTATTTAGATTTGACGGAAATAAATTTGAATATATGGACCCGGAGAAAGGGTTCCCTGAAGGACAGGTCAGGGCAATTACCGGCCGCAAAGATGGAAAAATTTATTTCTCTGACACGATTAAGGGAATTGTAATATATGACAATGGACAATTGCTGAGCCTTCCGGAATTATCACCACTTTCAAACAAATTTGTTATTTCTATATTTCTTGAGAACCGCAATACATTGTGGATCGGATCTTCAATTGGAGTGTTTAAATATTCAGAAGGAAAACTTGACAAAGTTCAGATAAATGTTGCACCTGAAAATTTTCAAGTTTCTGTCATCTATATAGATTCCAGCAGAAGGATATGGGTTGGATCCTATTCAGGGTTATATCTCTTTGAAAATTCAAAATGGACATCTTTGACTGAAAATGATGGATTCCCATCTCTTAATATCTGGGATATTCATGAATCATCTGATGGATTAATAAGAATTGGGACTAGAGAAGGATTAGTTATTTATAACGGCAGGGAATTTTCTGTATTAACAGAAAAAGATGGGTTAATTAATAATTTTGTTACAGCTATTGCTCAGGACAGGGAGAATAATATATGGATAGGTACCTATGGTGGTATTTCCAAACAACTAAATTGGTTCCCATTTAAAAGTTATTCCACAAAGTCCGGTTTAAAAAATGATAATATCTGGTCATTTTTCGAGGATGATTCGAACAACATTTTGATTTCAAGCGATAAAGGCATTGATATAATTTCATCAAAAAACGGGAAAGTAATGCCGTTAGAACTCCCCTTTTCAGAACATACTTTTTATCCCATGTTTAGAGACAATGCTGGTAATACCTGGCTTTGCAGTAAAAACAAAATAATGCAAATCAGGGATAACAGGATTGTTAATACATTTTCAACATGGGAACATCAATTTGATTTTTTTTATGATATTTATCAGGATAGTAAAAATAGAATTTGGTTCGTTACCCAGAAAGCAACAATTATCCTTTATGATAAAGAGAAATTTACACAATTTTCAGAAAATGAATTTTTTAATCCAAAAGCAGTATTTTCTATCGCCGAAGATAAAAACAACAATATCTGGTTCGGTTCCGATAAAGGATTGTTTTATTTTGACAATAGAGAATTTAAAAGAAACGAAAAACTAAATGAACTTAATAAGCTTGAAATCACCAAGATTCTTATTGATAAAGATAAGAATTTCTGGATAGGTACTTATGCCGGTGGATTGTTTAAAATAGATGTGAATAATTTACTTCCGATAATCCGGAAGTATGATTACCCTTCAGAACTGCCCGAAAAAAATATTGTCTCAATGATATTCGATAATTCAGGTGATCTCTGGGTTGGGACCAATGTGGGATTTTACCGGTTAAATCTTGCTGAGAACAATACTGATACTGATCACTATCAATATTTCTCAGGGAAAGTCGGGATTAAGGGTTTGAAATGTAATGAGAACTCAATTTTTAAGGATCTATCCGGCAATATCTGGGTTGGTACTCAAACGGGTGCAATAGTTTTTGATCCTAATAAAATCAACAGGTCTTTCCCTGATCCTGTTATCCATATAACAGATGTAAAACTGTTTCTGGGAAACAAAGAAATTGATGAATACTGTAATGGATTCAAACCGGGCTCGAGTCTTCCCGAAAACTTAGAGCTGCCGCATTATGAGAACCATCTCTCTTTCAGTTTTATAGGCATTTCTTCAGCGATTCCCGAGAAGGTCAAGTACAGATGGAAATTGAGCCCCGTAGATTCACGCTGGTCTTCCCCATCCGGACAGGAACAGATAACATATTCCAATCTTCCATCCGGAAATTACACTTTCGAGGTAAAATGTTCAACCAGTATTAAGAATTGGGATGTTCCTGTTGATTCATTTAAGTTTTCAATTACGAGTCCATTCTGGAGATCCGGGATTTTCAGATATCTTTCCGGCTTTTTGTTCCTGGGGCTTCTACTGGTCGGGTTTTATTATAAATCGACAAGGATGAAAGAAAGAGAGGGTAACCTCCAGGACAAGATTAAAGAGAGAACAGAAGAATTGGTAATTGAGAAAAATAAAGTTGAAATGATAAACAGGGAACTTGAAGAAAGGGTTATTCAGAGAACAAATGAACTTGAACAAAAAAATATGGAATTGATCCAGGCTCAGAAATTGGAAATCATAGGTTCTCTGGCCGGAGGTGTTGCACACGATCTCAACAATATTCTTTCAGGTGTAGTATCCTATCCGGACCTTTTATTAAAAACTATCGATGAAAAAGATCCCAACAGAAAATATATTCAAATTATAAAAGATTCTGGTGAAAAAGCTGCGGAGATGGTTCAGGACCTGCTGACATTAACAAGAAAGGGTGTTATCAATAAAGAACCGATCTCCATAAACAAGATTATTCAGGAATTTTTTAACAGTCCGGTTTATCTGAAACTGAAAAAGAACAACCCCCATATTTCATATATAAGTGATCTTACTCCCGAGAAAACATACATCTTCGGTTCTTCAATACATATAACTAAAACAATAATGAACCTGATAATTAATGCATCAGAAGCAATGCCAATCGAAGGAAAGATTGAAGTTTCTACAACCAGAACCTTCCTTGATGAACCGTTAAAAGGTTATGACAGGATCAATGAAGGTGATTATATAATTCTAAGTATAAAGGATAATGGTATTGGTATTGACAAAGAAGATCTGGGCAATATATTTGAACCTTTCTTCAGTAAGAAAAGGATGGGTAAAAGTGGAACAGGACTCGGAATGACAGTGGTCTTATGGACAATAAAAGATCATTACGGATATGTAATTGTTAACAGTATTAAAGGTAAAGGTACAGAATTTCAATTATATTTTCCTGCAGCTATATACGATATGGAGGAGAAGAAGGAATTAAAAGAATCTGAAATAAATACTGCACATATCGGAAAGGGAGAGCATATTCTTATTGTTGAAGATGATGATAATAACCGGGAATTGGCTGAAAAAATATTGTCAGAGTGCAATTTTAGAGTTTCTTCAGTTTCAAGCGGTGAGGAAGCAATAGAATTTGTACAGAAAGAGAAAGTGGACCTGCTGATTCTTGATATGATAATGGGCGGTATTGACGGTCTCGAAACCTACATTCAGATTCTGATGAGAAAAGGTGAACAGAAAGCTATCATCACAAGCGGATATTCAGATAATGAGAATGTTAAGGAGACAATAAAGCTGGGAGCCGGAGCTTATATAAAAAAACCTTACCTGAAAATGCAGTTAATACAAGCTGTTGAAGCAGAATTAAGAAAAATATAATGAATTCATATCTCCTGATTTATCCTGCGATTATTGACAATATTCCAGTTTAGTGATAAAATTCTGCATACTTCGGAGGAAATAATGAAAAAAGATATTCACCCTAAATATGAGGAATGCACGGTTACATGTGCATGCGGCAATTCCTTTAAAACAAGGGCTACTAAATCTGCAATTGATATAGAGATCTGCTCTTCCTGCCACCCTTTTTATACCGGCCAGCAGAAATATGTTGACACTGAAGGAAGAATAGAGAAATTCAAGAAGAAATATGGATATAAAGAGCAGTGAAAAATTTTTCTCCTATCTTGAAGATCTTCATAAAAAATATACCGAATTAAGTAATCACTTATCTGAACCGACAATAACAAACGACAGGAAAAAAATTTGCTTCCTTATCAAGGGAATTATCCAGCCTTACTCTGCTTGAAGAAAGTTATCAGAAATACTCTAATCTGAGAACACAATATAATGAATCAGTCGAGATTCTTGAAAGTTCAGATGACCAGGAATTAAAAGGACTGGCTGAAGATGATCTAAGGGCACTTCAAGATGAAATGGACAAACTTGAAGACAGCATAAAACTTCTTATGGTATCTGATATTTCTGAGGACAACCGGAATGTATTTCTTGAGATCAGAGCAGGAGCCGGAGGAAATGAAGCTTCTCTTTTTGCATCAGACCTTCTAAGGATGTATTCAAGAATATCAGAAAGAAAAGGATGGAAACATGAAATTATCTCTACAAACTATTCCGGAATTGGAGGAATTAAAGAGATAACAATGTATATAAAAGGGACAAATGTGAATAAGTTCCTTAAATTTGAAAGTGGTGTCCACAGAGTTCAGAGAGTACCACAAACTGAATCAAGCGGACGTATACACACATCCACAGTAACCGTAGCCGTACTTCCGGAAGTTGACGATGTCGAGATCGAAATTAATCCCAAGGAAATCAGGATAGATACATACAGAGCATCAGGAGCGGGCGGGCAGCATGTAAACAAAACAGAATCTGCAATAAGAATTACCCATTTCCCTACCGGTATTGTTGTCTCCTGTCAGGACGAATCATCTCAACATAAGAACAAAGATAAGGCAATGAGAGTTCTTAAATCACGCTTATATGAGTTTGAACATGATAAACAGCAGGATGATATTGCAAGTGACAGAAAATCGCAAGTAGGAAAAGGTGACAGATCTGAAAAGATCCGGACTTATAATTTCCCTCAGAACAGGGTAACAGATCACAGGATAACAGGTAAAAACTTCGGAATAGAGTCGACTATGGACGGGAATCTTGATAACATGATAATTGAACTTGAAGAATTGAACTCAAAACAACTTCTTGAAGACAGATTTAAAGAAATCGTCAGTTAGTGAAACTCTATTCTATATATAAAGAAACATTAGATTCCGGATCAGTCAGTTCTTCTGATCTGATAATCATTATCGAAAAATTAATCGGGATCTCCAGGGAAAAATTCTGGGCACATAAGAATTCAATTGTTCTTAACAGCAATGAAACGGCTCTTCTTAGATCTGCAATTAACAGACTTGAGAGTAATGAACCTGTAGCATATATAACTGGAGAAAAAGAGTTTTATTCTGAAATTTTTAAAGTAGACAAATCGGTATTGATCCCAAGGCCGGAAACCGAATTGATTATCGATATTCTAATTGAAGAATCAGATAATAGAACAAAAATTCTTGATATTGGTGCAGGCAGCGGTATAATTTCAATCCTGGCCGCAAAACTTACCGGAGCAAAAGTTACTTCTGTTGAGTTAGATAAAAACGCTATAAAGATACTAAAGAAAAATATTGAGTTTCACAATGTAAAAGACCGTGTCACTCCTATTGCTGCAGATCTGTTTCCCGATAAAAATTTTAAATACAATATTGTAGTTACAAATCCTCCCTACCTTTCTGAAAGAGAACTTGAGCAAGCAGAGCCGGCTGTCCGTGAACATGAGCCCCATATTGCTCTACTTGGAGGGATCAAGGGTTTTGAGATCATTGAAAAAATCATCCGTAAAGCTCCGGAATTTTTAGCCCGGAACGGAAGGCTGATAATTGAGATCGGATATGATCAAAAATTAAAAGTAAAAGAGTTGCTCAGGATAAACGGTTTCAGGGATATTAAATTCCATAATGACCTCAACGGGATTCCAAGGATTGTAAAAGCTGTAAAATGAAAGTATTGTTCGTTAATCCTTACATATATGATTTTACAGCATTTGATCTATGGCTCAGGCCTCTAGGAAATTTATATCTGGCATCCACTTTAGAAAAATATACAGATTCTGAAATATACTGGATAGATACACTGGACAGGTTTCAGGACGATCCTGAAATAAAATCCGGTCCATACGGCAAAGGAAAATTTTACAGAACCCCGGTTGAAAAACCACCTGTATATAAAGATATTCCGAGGGTTTATGCAAGATATGGAATACCATTAGATTCTTTCAGGAACAAACTGGAGAATTTAGATGAAATTGATATTATTTTTGTAACCACTTTAATGACCTATTGGATAGATGGAGTTAATTTTACTGTAAAAGAGTTAAGAAAAAGATTCAGGAACGCTAAAATCGTGATCGGCGGAATTCTGCCTACATTGATCGGAAAAACAATTAGTGAGTACATTGACGGAGATATATTCATATCCGGATATGGTGAGGATCAGATTCTCTATCTTTTATATTCAGAAGGAGCTGTAATAAATTCAAGACCGGATTTTTCGGATATAGACAATATACCTTTTCCCCTCAACAAATTACTCTCTAACAGGAAGGTCCTCCCATTATTAACCTCAAGAGGATGTCCATATAATTGTACTTATTGCGCTTCCCACATTTTAAACAAAAGATTCATCCAGAGAAAACCCGGAAAAATAATTGAAGAAATTCTTTTTATGAATGATAAATATAATACTGAGGATTTTATAATTTTTGATGATGCCTTTCTCATAAATAAGGAGAAGAGATTCTTCCCGGTTTTTGAGAATGTGAGAAAAAGATTAAATGTGAGGTTTCATACACCTAATGGAATCCATGCAGGTGAAATAGATAAAACTACTGCGAATGTTTTATTCAATGCAGGTTTTAAAACAATAAGATTAAGTTTTGAATCAACCGATGAAGAAATTCTAAAGCTCAGTTCAAATAAAATAAATACAGTTCAGATGGAAAAAGCAGTCGAAAACCTTGTAGATGCAGGTTTCAGAAGAAGTGAAATAGAATGTTATATTTTATTCGGACTTCCCGGACAATCTTTAAAAATGCTTGAAAGATCTCTACTATTTATAAAAGAACTTGGAATTTTACCGAGATTATCATTCTTTTCACCTGTACCCGGCACTTTGGAATTCAACAAACTCAGATCAGAAGGACTGATGATGGAGAGAGATTTCATATATAGGACGAACAAACTATTTTTTCTTTTCAGGTATTCCGGTTTCAGTGAATCGGAGATTAAATATTTCAAGAAACTCACCAGGGATATCTGTACATTTTCTAAAAATAGTGAAAAATAAATTCTTTTCATTTATAATAATTTTAAATAAAGAACTCACAGGTGGTGAAAATGGATTTTACAAAGAACAAAAAAGCTAACGCAATTGAAAATACTGCTATCCCATCAGAGAGCTCCGGCACCGAATCATTTCTGGGAAGTACAGTTAAAATTAAGGGCAATATTTCATCTGATGAATCTCTGATCCTGGAAGGAAAAGTAAATGGAAATATTTCCTCAAAGAATTCTATCACAATAGGTAAATCCGGGAATTGCACAGGAATACTTGAAGCAGATTTCGTTACTATAATGGGCAAGGCAAAAGGTACAATAATCACAGGCAAAAAACTAAGGTTGCTCAGCAAAGCGAAATTTGAAGGGAATATAACCTCCTCAAATGTAATAGTCGAAGAAGGCGGTATATTCAATGGGAATATGAATATGTCCGAAAAGAAGGGCAAATAATTTTCAAAAAATTTCAGGTTCTTTAGCTGTTGATCCTTTTTATTTTAATACCGCTTAGTTTAGTAATACCGGAATCTGATAATTTCCCCTGTTCCGTGTGAATTTGCATATTACCCTGATAAAAACCCCTAATTTTTGATCTGGAAATCAGATAGCTTTTTTTTATTAAAAAAAATTCACTGAAATCAGATATTACATCCCTCATTTTTTTGCCCAACACCCTTACATTCCTGTCACTTAATTTGAGATCAAAAACCTCAAAATAAGGGGGGAGTAAAAATAACTCACGATATTTCAGTTCCCTCTCCAGGAATTGTTTCTCATCATTAATTTTTTTCAGGCAATAATGAAAATGGAATACCGAGTAAACATCAATCCTGCCGTCCGGGCTTAGCATTTCTCTCAGTCCTCTTACGAACTGGAATATTTGCTCTCCCCCGTTATAATTATTCAGATCAAAAAAAGATTCGGGTTTTATTACTACAGCATGATCAAATGCTTTTTCGGGAATACTCCCGGCTTCAGAAGGAGTTAAAATAATTAAACCTTTTTCAAAGGAATCCGGTCTTTTTAAATTTGAGAAACTCAATTTTTTGTCTGATTCAAAAGAAAATATGAATTGACTTCCAGCCTTTTCCGAAAGCCTTTTTTTAAGAGAATTCACACTAAGGTCTTCTATTATTCTGAGACCTGTCCCGCATTTACCACACTCGGGAACATCTGAATCTGAATAACTGCACAATGAACAGGTCATATTTCCATCAGAGGTGATTGTAACAGATCCTCCGCATGATGGGCATTGATATATAGCTTTGCATTCAGAGCAGAATAAAAACTTCTTAGATCCTTTCCGGCTGACAATAACCAATACCCTTTCTCCTTTTATAAAATGATCTATTATCGATTCTATAACATCTTCCGAGGGTATCTTTGTGCCCGGATCTAATTTTTTTACAGCAATGGAATTGGTATATTCTTTTCTCTTGTCATCTATCTTAAAGGAATCCCTGTTAAAGTAGTGAAATGTTGTAAGGGTATTATTCCCTTCAACAAGATCAACACCCATTATACCGGCTTTAATCCTTGCAGCTTTTCTAAGATCTATTCCGGAGGCTATATTTCTCCCATAGAAAAAAGAACCGGGCTTTTCTATTATTATCGTTCCGGGATTTGAAACAGGCAGGAACAATGCAGACTCTCCTCCCCCGATAAATACAGGGTCTCCACACCTTGCCATTGCCCACAATTTTTCTCTTGTTCCGGCTTTAATAGTTGAGTTATATATCAGAAGATCATTCAGTTCATATTCATATCTCTCCATGGAAAGATTATTAGGCAGCACAATTAACACGGTCTTGCCATGAGATCTTTCTTCAGCCCAGATCTTATTATATTGATTTTTTCTGAAATCGTCCAAATACACGGTATGATTTCCAACAGAAGATTCTTCTGAATTTTCTGGAAGAGATACATTGTTCAAATATTCTTCCATTACTCTCTTTTTATAAAATAATCTAAGTGTTGAACCGCTGCCGATCCTTTCAAGTTCTTTAACAGATTTTCTGAAAACCGGGAAATCACCCTCATCTGTCCTGTAGTATAATCCTCCCTGGGATCTCATGGCCGGCGACAGAGATGAATCGAGAAGTTTGCCGGCTGATATCATAAAAGTCGCGGAAATCTCATTAATAAATCTGAGATAATTTTTATCCGGAATGTATTCATCTTCAACCACTCCAAATACAGGTTTAACCTTCCCCTGATATTCAGATTTTGTATTAACTATCCATCCGGATGCAAGCCTGTTCCAGACCGGAACAACAACCCTCATCCCTTCATAAACTGATTTTACATCTCCTCTCAGTTCATAAGAGAAATTTTCAAATGTGTTTAGAGACAGGGCTACCTCAACTTTCAAGTAACTCTTCCCCCCTTACAATTGCCAAAACTTTTTCCATATCACTCCATGTCTCCCACTTCACACGGGAAACTTCATCTCTATCCTTTTTATGGAGAATGAAAGCGGGATGATATGTGGGCAAAACCGGAATTCCCATATAGCTGAATAATTGCCCCCTTACCTTTGAGATAGGATAATTCGTTTCTAAAAGGTTATTAAGAGCAACTCTTCCGAGACAGACGATTACCCTGGGTTTAAGAATTTTTATCTGCTCTTCAAGAAAATGTATACAGGATTCAACTTCATCTTTTAAAGGGTCTCTATTATTCGGAGGCCGGCATTTCACAATATTTCCGATAAACACTGTCTCTCTTGAATACCCCATTTTTAAAATAATTTTTTCAAGCAGATTTCCTGCCTTTCCGATGAAAGGCCTTCCGAACTTATCCTCTGTTTCACCCGGCCCTTCCCCGATAAACATTATATCAGGTTTAATACTCCCCTCTCCCGGGACATAATTTGTTTTTGTTTTATGTAAACTGCATTTCTCACAAGATAGGATCTTCCTTGTCAATTCCCTCATCTCAAATGCTGGTTCGGGCCGACGCCTCTCAACAAAATCTGCACCTAATTCTTTATAGAAATTCAGAATATCAGTTATTTCCTTCATTTAGTTCTATTATTTGGTTCCTATATTATAAATCTCATCCCACAGAATTTTCGCAATATCAGATTTATCCATCCTCTTATTTGCTTTGATACCTTCTCCGCTTAAAAAGTAGACCTGATTGTCATCAACATCAAACGCTTTGTTGGATTCAGAGACCTCATTCAATACAAGAAGGTCCAGGTTTTTCTTTTTCAGTTTCAGCTGACCGTTTTCAAAAATATTCTCAGTTTCCGCAGCAAAACCGACCAGCAACTGCTTCTCTTTTCTTTTACCCAATTCAGAAAGGATATCAGGGTTCTTGATCAATTTCAGTGTTAAACTTTCTTTATTTTTTTTTATTTTTTCAGAATAGATCTTAGCACTGGAATAATCACTTACCGCTGCTGCCATTATCACAAGATCAATATCCTTGTAATACTTTAATACCTGTTCTCTCATTTCAAGTGCCGTTTTCACTTTTATCAATTCAACATCTTCAGGTATATAGTTCGAAGGTCCGGTAATGTAGATTATTTTTTTAATCCCCCTTTTTTTTGCTTCCTCAGCAATAAAAAATCCTGTCTTCCCTGAAGAATGGTTCGAAAGGAATCTTACCGGATCTATAGGTTCAATAGTCGGGCCTGAGGTTATTATTACATTTTCTATCATTTTTCTCCTTCCTTACAGTATTCATATATCTGATCTGGTGTCGGCAAACGTCCTGCTCCATCCTCACTGCAGGCAAGTTCACCGCTTACCGGATTAAGGATAAATATCCCCCTATTTTTCAGCGTGGCTAAATTATTTACAACTGCCGGATTATTCAGCATTTTTGTGTTCATAGCAGGTGCAACAACAATTTTTTTATCCCATGCAATAAAAGTTGTTGACAAAAGGTCATCAGCAATACCGTTGGCAAATTTTCCTATAATATTTGCTGTTGCAGGTGCAACAAGAAGAAGATCATTATCTTTTACAATATTAATATGGATCAGTGTATCTGATCTTTCCCTGAACATCTCAGTATGAACTTTTCCAGGTGCAAAAGTTTCAAAAATTATTGGTGATATCAGCTTGGATGCAGATTTCGTCATTATTACTGAGACATCATCTCCGTTTTTCTGAAATTTCCTTAACAATTCAATACTTTTGTAAAGACTTATCGACCCGGTCACACCAAGTACAATTTTCATGTTCCGGCCCCCTTTTCTTATTCTTTTTTGTTATTCAAAACTTTTTCTTTATATTTTAAAAATATATTTTCAAATTCAGCAAACGATAACTCAAGATTATCATTGACTACAATATGATCATAAAAATCCGACTTTTTGATCTCCTCCTCTGCCCTTTTTATTCGTTTTATAAAATCGGAAGTAAGTTCCTTTTCCCTTTTCACTATTCTATTCTTTAATTCTCCCAGACCCGGCGGCATTATAAAGACAAGCAAGGAATACGGGAATTTACTTTTTATGATCTCTGCGCCCTGAACATCAATATCAAGGATAAGAATTTTCTCTCCTCCTGACTTGGAATTGATCTCATCGAAAGAGGTACCATACAGCTCTCCATGAACCTCAGCCCACTCGGCAAATTTACCTTTCTTGATCATTCCGCTGAATTTATCATGCGATACAAAATAATATTCTACTGATTCTGTTTCTCCCTCTCTTTTTTTTCTGGTGGTATGTGATACTGAAAAATTCAAACAATCATATTTCTGGGTCAGTAATTTTATTAGAGTAGATTTCCCACTTCCTGAAGGCCCGGACAGGATAAAGATCTTATTCATTTTCCAATCTTGCTGTCAAAGCCTGAACTGATATTGCTGAAAGGACAACTATTCCATCCAAGAGTACTATTACAGATCTTGCTTTTTTACCCATAGTTGCATCGATGAGGAGATTTTCAGATTCTTTTTTTTTAATAAATCTCTTAATCGGAGCTGAATTAGTTTGAATTATTGACAATATCTTATTTATTATCACAGAATTTCCGAATCCTATATTTAACAATATTTTATTCGACATTCTGAACCTGTTGCTTTATTTTTTCAATCTCTCTTCTGATAAGAATGATATTGTCATGGACATCCATCGAATTTGTTTTTGCTGAGATGGTAGAAATTTCCCTTAATAATTCCTGTGTAAGAAAGTCAAGCTCCTTTCCCAACAGATCATTCTTCCTCTTTTTTATTATATTCCTGACTCTGGCTACATGAGTCTTTAATCTATTTACTTCCTCGGTCACACAGGATTTCTCTGCAAGAATTGCTGCTTCCTGCATTATCCTTTTATCATCAATATCAATCTCATTGAGGTATTTTTTCATCCTCTCTTTATATTTTGAGAAAAGTTCAGATTCAATTTCTGCAGTTTTTTTCTGGACAATCTTAATGTTTTCTTCAAGTATATCCAAACTTGAAGCTATTGACTTTGCGATCTCCCGGCCTTCCTCTTCTCTGCTCCTGATGAAATCCTGAAATAGTTTATTTATCTTTTTTTCTATTACAGATCTCTCTTTATCGGACAATTCTCCACCTGTCTGTTCAAGATGAAAGATCATTGGTATTTTAAGAAGTGAATCCAGTGAGAGAGATAGTTCGCTCTTATATTTTTTTTTGAAATGGAGAATTCTGTCCAGAATATTTGATAATAAATAGTCGTTGAACTGGATATCCCAATTGTCCTGGTCAAGGTTAAACAGATCAATTGTTATTTCAACCTTTCCTCTGTGAAGATCAGTCTTAATGATATCCTTAACCATTTTCTCTATTTCCTGAGAGGTACCGGCTCCTTTAAAACTGATATCAAGGAACCTGTGGTTAAGTGATTTTATTGTTATTCCGATTGATAGCCTGTCCAGAGAGAACCTCCCCTGGGCGAAGCCTGTCATGCTTCTCATCGCTACATTATAATATCCATATCCGGAAATTGCAAATTGTAAAGTGAGTAGTAATGACCCCTTTTCTTTATAAGTTCAGCGTGATTTCCAGACTCTATAATTTCCCCTTTTTCTATAACAAGTATCCGGTCAGCTTCGATAATGGTTGACAATCTGTGTGCAATAACAAAACTTGTTCTATCCTTCATAACATCTTCTATTGCCTTTTGTATAAGCTTCTCAGATTCATTATCAAGAGCTGCTGTAGCCTCATCAAAGATCAGGATCGATGGATCTTTCAGGATTGCTCTTGCGATCGATATTCGCTGCCTTTGACCGTTGGAAAGCAGCACACCTCTTTCGCCAACCTCAGTTTCATATCCTTCCGGTAAGTCTTTAATAAACTCGGCTGATCTTGATATATTTGCAACTTTTTGAAATTGTTCTTCGGAAAAATCGTCTATCCCGTATGAAATATTATTCCTGATCGTATCATTAAAAAGAAAAACATCCTGGGTTACAAGGCCTATATTCTTCCTGAGAGAACGCATAGAAACATCCTTAATATCATTCCCGTCAATCAGTATTTTCCCATGCGGATTTTCATAAAATCGCAAAAGCAGATTCATCATGGTAGTTTTCCCCGATCCGCTCTTTCCGACTATGGCAACCATTTCGTGAGGATTTACAGTGAAGCTCATATCCTTTATCACAGGAACATCTTCATCATATGCAAATGAAACATTCCTGAATTCAACCTTCCCCTTTACACGTTCAAGTTCTAAAGGATTCTGAATATCTTTTATTGGACTCACATCTCTGATAACATCCATTACTCTATCATATCCCGCTTTTCCCTGATTATAGTCAATATGAGCTTTAGAGAGCCTCTTCAGAGGATCGTACATCATGAAAAGGGAGGCAAGAAATGAAATAAACTGTCCGGCATCCATTGATCCGTTTGCAATCCTTAGCATACCCATTGTAAAGATCCCTGATGCAACAATACCCCCGATCATATTCATCAATGGGGATGGTAGTGAAGACAAAAATGATATCCTGGCGTTTATCTTATAGTGCTTTTGATTAATATCCTTAAACTTTTTGATCTCATCTGCTTCCATATTGTAAGCTTTCACTATTTTATTGCCAGAAACAGTCTCAGTGAGAAATGAGGATAGCTCACCTATCGTTTCCTGAGACTGGATAACTTTCTTATGCACCTTCTTTCCAAAGAGTTTGAGGATCATGGCGGCAACAGGAGTAATAGTAAGTGAGATTAGAGCCATCTGCCAATCCAGATAAAAAATAATAAAAAGAAGTATTATAAGTGTAAATGATTCCTTGATATAGACTGTAATTGTTTCAGAAACTGCAAATCTAATCCTATCAATATCATTTGATATCCTTGAAACAAGATCACCTGTCCTGGCTTTTGATAAAAAATCTATCGATTTGTATATAAGAGATCTGTATAGTTGGTCCCGAATATTTCTAACTACTTTAAGTCCCAATGTCTTCATAAAGTAAGAGGAAAGAAAACTGAACAGAGCATTTCCGAAAAATGTTATCAACAGTAATTGAGGAAGTATTATCTTCAGGTTGCTGCTGTCTTTTCCAAATAACCTTAAGATGAACTCTCTGATCATTTTACCCTTTGCTGATATTTCTCCTCCGCTTCCGGCAGATATCTCATTAATAACAGGCCAGATAACGACCGCAAGCATACCAACAAAGATTGATACCATCAGCATGAAGAAAAGTGCTAATATTAAACGGACCTTGAATGGCTTTACATGTGAGAGCAGACTGCTTTCAGAACTTTTCAATTACTTGTCCGGATTAGATGGCTGACCTGATTTAACTTTGGATTTTCTGGTCTTCTTTTTAAATATTTTAATTATCAGCAATATTATGGGAGAAGTACAATAGATTATTGCAATAAAAGGTAATATTTTGTCCGGATACATGATAAGCAGAGCTATTGTAATGGCAAAAAGGAATAATAGTTTTAATCCGACTTTGGAATTAACCTTTTTAAAAGTTTTATACTTCACATTCGATATCATAAGGAAAGAGATCATAATAACAAAGAATGAAAATACCATTATCCATATAGGTGAAGTGACAGGCTTCCCGAAATATAGAACAACTGATGATATTGAGATAGCCCCGATGGGAATGGGAAGGCCGATGAATATATCAGAAGGTATTACATCAGCTTCTTTTATTACATTGAATCTCGCAAGTCTGATAATTCCAGCGCTGAGGAATATAAAAGCAATAACCTTACCGAATTGCTGAAACTCCGGAGTGAATCCCCATTTATATATTAACAAACTTGTGGAAACACCAAAAGATATTGCGTCTACAAGTGAATCCAGCTGAACACCAAAATTGGATTCTGTCTTTGTCAATCTGGCCACTGTCCCGTCAAGACCATCCAGAATAGCACTGGCCATTATCAGAAATACAGCTCTTTTAAAATCTCCTTTGAATATCTGAAAAATTGCAAGAAAACCGGCAAACAGACTTAAGAGAGAAAATAATGAAGGCAGGAAAGAGTATCTGGTTAACCTGCTGATGCTTACCCTTCTAACTCTTTTATTTTTCATAATATATCCTTGATCAGATTCTTTTTTTATCAGAGATCATGACCTGTCTTTTTCGTACTATGATCACGGATCATTCTCTGCATAGAATCCTTCAGAGAAAGTTTTTTTTTCTTTAATACTTTAATATTGATAACTTCCTCTGGATTAATAGTACTATTCTGATTAAGAATTGCAAGTTCACGTTCGCATTTTTGATGGAGATCATGAAGTCTTCTAAACTCAGAATTATTGCTCAGCAGGTATTCTTTGATTTTATAATCACTCATCTTTCTGAGAATCTTTTTTTGATTCACGTGATGAACGGCAGAAATTAATATAACTCTGCATATTTTTATCTTTTCCAATAATCGACAATGTTGTTATTACTGATTGGAGTATTGTTTCTTCCAATGTATTTAATGAAACATAATCCAAACCTTTCTCTATTGCAAGTGATACAAAGTGTGCTGAAATTAATTGTCTTTTAGGAAGGCCTTCTGAAAGATCTATCAGATGCGCTATTGTTTTTACCCTTGGGAAATCAAGTTTAAAAAGTTCAAGTGTATCCAGAAATTTTTTGCCGTTATCACAACTCTCTTCAAGAGAAGAGATCATGGGATCCAGAAGGATGTCGTTCCGGTTTACACCTTTATCAAGAAGATAGTCAACAAAATTCTGCGCAATCAGAAGAGATTGTTCGGGAGATACAGGAGCTTTGCCATTATCCTTTATTAAAGCTACTATCTTTACTTTCCCGTTACCTGATACTTTCAGAATATCATCTATCTTTTCCTTATCAAATTCAATATCTCCCAGAATAATCTCATTTTGAGCGATCTCTGCTATTTTTTTGAGGGTTTCAACGTTCTTACTTCTTACAAGAACCTTCCCTCCAAGATCTTCAATAACCTTAACAGCTTCTATCAGGAATATGAGTTCATTATCAAGTAGAGAACCGGCATTGAGCTCAATAAATTCAGCACCATTGCTTAGTTGTGCCTGCGATTCCTTTTTTATGAAAAGGAAATCCATTTTGTTCATTTTGTCAAGAATTTTTTTGTTTGTAGAATTCAGAGAATTGCCAATCAATGTTACCATTCTTGTATGCCTCTCTTTTGAATTATTAAAATTATCAACTGATCCATACCCACCATTCTAACCCCATGCTTTGAACATTTAATTTGGATTAACTTCCTCATTTAATGATCTCTAAATCGCTGGAATATTATCAGAAATTCACCTACCTGTCAAGAAATATATACCTGACCAAAAGCTTAGAGATACGGTAAATTCAATAGTTAGTGTATAATTTTACTATAATGAGGAAAGCACAGAAATTGTTCGAAGGCAAAAATATTATAACTTATAACCCTGCACAATTCACAAGAGATCAGGTTTTTAAGAATTTTTTATCTATAAAAAAAAAATATTCAGAGGAAATCACGAAAAATGATATTATCAGAATAGACCTGGATATTAAAAACAACAACACTCTTTATAAAGATAGCGAAGAGATATCGGGTCCCGGAAAACTTTATGAATTCACACTTTCCGGATCAGGAGATTCCTGCAGAAGCTCAGCATTCTCAACTGCAAAATCATTTGTATTACAGGAAAAGATTAAAAATGTCACTCTTTCAACCCCTTTTCTTAGTTCAGATAAAAGATGGGATTCGGTTGGACTTACTGCAGCCCCCCTGTTTCTCGGATCTGAACTAATTGATAAAGGCTATAATGTACGTCTGGAAAATATTTCTCTCCCTTTAAAATTTAAAACTGATATCTACGATAATCGTGACCTGATCGGTTTTACTCTGTTTGAAGACGTATATTTGGAATTCAGAGAATTTCTAAATAATTACCCCCCCGACACCAAGATCATAATTGCTGCAGGAGGTCCGTTTATTTCATTAAGCCCTCTCAGTTCTATCATTAATTTTCCTGAAATCAATATATTTATTCGCGGAGAGGGAGAGGTCATCTTTCCCGAAATATTGGACTCCATAAGATCAGGGAATATTAATGAATTAATGAAATTTACCGGTTTCTATTTCCAGACAAAAGGTAAAATGCTGTTTTCCGATTACACAGAACTTAACATCGTTAACAACCCCGAAAAACTGATCTTTAATTTCAGTTTTTCTAACGAAAAAGAACTTTCAAACGGACTTGAGATGAACTTTTCCAGAGGATGTAAAAATAATTGTATTTTCTGCTCCAAAGTCCAGGGAAAAAAATATAGAACCCTGTCTGCCGGAAATGTCGAACAATTACTTTCTGCATATCTGAGAAGACTTGATGAACTTAATCTGAAAACAGAAGAATCAAAAGTTATAAATATTAATGATGATGATATTCTTCAGGATATTGATTATGCAGATTCAGTTTTCAGTACAATCAAAAAACATGGCCTTACAATATGGGGGATTCAAAGTTCAATAACTTCATTTTTTCAAAATATGAATACAATAAATTACAAAACTATAGATTTGGTCGCAGATAAAAAACTTTATAAAGGAATTGTCCCTCTTCTCTGGCTCGGAACAGATACATTTATAAAAAGCAGAGGAGTCAGGCTGGGCAAACCTCTCCCTGACAAAAAAATGATATATGAATTAATTTCAGTGTTTGAAAAAAAGGGGATCAATAATTACCACTACTGGATCAGTTCAGATCACAAAACTACATGGAGTGAATTTATTGAAGAATTATTAATCATCTTTGATCTTCGATCAAAATATTCCCGATTCACAATCTTGCCTCATTCACCATTTCTCATCCCTTATCCTTCAACACCTGCATATAAACTTATAAGTAAAAGTGAAAAATACAGAGCCCTGATAAAATACAGAAAAATAATAAAAGGGCCAGATCCTGTATTCGATCTTGAACTTGTAGACCATGTTGAAACTGAATTCAGATCTCTGAATAGATTGTTAAGAAACGAAAAATTACCCGGGAAAAAAGGTTTTTTTGATTATTTAAAGAATGGAGAATTTGAGGATGCACTGATTTGCACTTACAGTTTTATTAAAGAAGAGAGAATTACAGGAGAAAAATCTTTAGATGTACACATCTTTAAAAGTATTATTGAAACGGAAAAGAAGATTTCGGAGCAAATTATAAAATTAATCTGATATAGGCTATAATCTGAGAATGAGATCAGGTGAAGGGAAATTAATTGTATTTGAAGGTATTGACGGCTCCGGAAAAACCACTGTTTCAAAATTGTTTTTTAAATATCTCATAGAGAGAAAAATAAATTCCTCATGGTTCAGAGAACCATCTGACTCTAAATGGGGCAAAAAAATTCGTGAACTTGCTGATCTGAAAGATTCTATACCCATAGAAGATGAGTTTCAATATTTTTTGAAAGACAGGGAATGGGATGTTAAAAATAATATTCTGCCTGCACTTGATCAGGGAAAGATAGTTGTCCTCGACAGATACTATTTTTCCTCTGCATGTTATCAGGGGGCACGTGGACTGGATGTGAAGAATATTATTGAAGAAAACCTGAAATTTTCTCCTGAACCTGATCTCCTGTTTCTAATCGATGTAGATATCACCACTGCATTGGAGAGAATAAAAAGGTCAAGGACAACAGAAGCAAAACTTTTCGAGAAAGAATCCTTTCTTTTTAAAGTGAGAAAAAACTATCTTGAACTAAACTATGATTTTATCCGGAAAATAGATGGAACCGGAAGTATTGACATTGTAGCAGGAGAAGTTATTTCTTTTTTTGAAAGTACCTTTTTGCAGTAAAATATATCTCATTCATATCATCTTTACTGAACACTATAAATTTATCTCTCCCGATAAATCTGATCCTTGAAGAGGTATGTATAAACCCCCTATCTTTGTCCCAGTTTCCCCTGCAGAAAAATGAGTTCCCGGTTTTCCTGGATTTGAAAATCGCAAAAAGAAAATTGTCATATCTGGGATATTTTGAACTTTTATATTTATAATAACGGAAACCATCAATCTTTCTGACAAAAATATCAGTAAATTCATACAGATATTTGCGATTGCTGAATACCCATTCTCCTTTGATCCTCTCCATATAATCCTCATTCGGATCTGCAAATTTGCTGAATATCTCTCCCTGAAATATATTCGGGAGTAATAATAATAGAAGAACTGAAATAATTACCCTGTTTTTCATTTTGTTATAAATTTCCTTACATTTTTAAATATTCCTTCAGAATCGAGCCCATATTTCTTGAGCAACTCATCTCTTGAAGCAACATCAATTATCTCTGAAGGGACTCCTAGTGGAAGAACATCACAATTTCCTGCATTACTTGAATTGAGCATCTCCCTTACATCTGAATTAAATCCACCCTTCTTTACACCATCTTCAATCGTAATAATTTTTTTATTTTTTCCAATTGAGGAGAGAATAAGTTCACTGTCAAGCGGCTTTATAAATCGGAGATTTATAACTCTCAAATCTATGCCATCTTCATTATTCAGTTTATCAGCAGCCTTCAAAGCATTGTATACAAGTGTTCCGGCAGCTAAGATCACACCATCATTTCCTTCTCTCAGAACTTCACCTTTCCCGAATTCTATCTCCTCGAACTCCTCTTTAATCTCGACTCCTCTTCCAGGTTCTTTAGGAAATCTTATAAAAACCGGTTTCCTGTATTTTATTCCGGAATAAATCATATGTCTGAGCTCATTTTCATCTTTGGGAGCCATCAAGACAATCCCGGGAAGCGGGCGTAAAATAGAAATATCATATATTCCCTGATGGGTAGGTCCGTCATCTCCGACTAATCCCGCTCTATCAATTCCTACAACTACCGGAATCTTCATTAGTGTAATATCATGTATAATCTGATCTACTGCTCTCTGAAGAAAAGTTGAATAGATACCGACAACCGGGTTAATCCCTCCCAGTGCCAGTCCCCCTGCAAAATCAAGCATATACTGCTCGGCAATCCCGACATCAAAGAAATTATCAGGATACACTTCCTGGACCTGATCTAACCCTGTACCCGAAGGCATTGCCGCTGTTAAAGCTATAACGGATCTGTCCTTTTCAACAATATCCAGGACTGCTTTTCCAAATACTGACGAATAAGATGGTATTGATCCCTTCTTCTTCAGCTTTCCGTTAGATATTTCAAATGGAGCTGAAGAATGGAATGAGCTGGGATTTTCAACTGCCGGATCGTATCCGAGACCCTTTTCAGTTACAACATGAAGGAGAACCGGGAAATCATATTTTTTGGATTCTTCAAAAACCTTGATCATTTCCCTGAGGTCATGTCCATTTATCGGGCCTATATATTTAATCCCAAGATCATTAAAGAGAGAGCCTGGAACTGTCATAACCCTGAGAAGTTTCAATAATTTACGAGTGCCCTGCACCAGGCTCTTCCCAATTATCGGAATTTTATTAAATATTGACTGGATTATTTCCTTCAATCTTATATATGGCCTGCCTGTAGAAAGATAATTTAAATACTTTGAAATTCCCCCGACATTGGGAGAAATAGACATCTTATTGTCATTCAAAACTATAACCATCTTCTGTTTTATATGACCAATATTGTTTAAAGCTTCTAATGCTACTCCCCCGGTTAAAGCTCCATCCCCAATAATAGGGATCACATTAAAAGATTCACATTTTCTGTCTCTTGCAATAGCCATCCCTGATGCAAAAGCAAGAGAAGTAGAAGCATGCCCCGTATTCAGGACATCATATTCACTCTCATCTATATCCGGGAAACCTATTAGTCCCCCTTTTTTTCTTATGGAAAAAATTCTGTCCTTTCTACCTGTCAGTATCTTATGGGTATAGCATTGGTGTCCTACATCCCATATAAATTTATCCTTCGGTGCATTAAAAACTTTGTGAAGGGCAATTGTAAGCTCAACAGCTCCGAGATTTGAGGATAAATGACCTCCATTCTTTGATACTACTTCAATTATCAGTTCTCTGATTTCACCTGATAATTCTTTTAATTCCCTGCATTTAAGATCTTTTAAATCACCCGGAAAATTTACTCTATCCAGAACACTCACTATTTACTCCTATGTACCATTCTGTATATCAAGTCCAGAAACGGCGGAAAATCCAATTTCAGTTTTTTAATAAGATCAAGCACTTCATTATATTCTTTTTCTATCTTAACTTTTATAATTTCAGGTCCGAAATAGAGTACAGAATTCGGGCTTTTATTTGAACTATCTTTATTAAGTTTTTTCCCAACTTCTTTCTCATTACCTATTATATCAAGGAGGTCATCTGCCATTTGAAATGCCACCCCTATCTTAATTCCGATGTCATGAAGAATTTCCTTCTTTTCTTGCTTAACTCCGGCTAATTCTGCAGCAGAAAGCATCGTACCCTTGATCAGTTCCGCAGTCTTCTTCCTGTGTATTTCATAGATAATCTCCTGATCGCCAGTAAAAAGAAGATCCAGAGACTGACCGCCTGCCATACCTTCGATTCCGATACTTTTAGTTAATATTTGAAGCACTCCTATCCTTGCATCAGTGGAAGCTTTCGAATTGGAAATTTTTTCCACTGCCATGGTAAGCAAAGTATCTCCTGCCAATAATGCAATAGCTTCACCATATTTTTTATGAACAGTAGGCATCCCTCTGCGAAGATCGTCATTATCCATTGCAGGGAGGTCATCATGTATAAGAGAGTAAGTATGAATATATTCAATAGCCACAGCGATATCCAGATAATTCTCCGGAGATTTGCCAAATGATTCAAGCAGGGTGAGAAAAATAAGAGGCCTCAACCTCTTCCCCTTTATTGATAGAGAATAGTGAATTGAAGATTCTAATACACTTCTATCCTTATCAATCCCTTCAACGAGAGCATCCTCGATTTTATTTGATAGTTGATTAAAATATTCGTTCATTAGAAACAGATTTATATATTATTTTTTATAAGAAATCAAGAAAGAAGAAAAAGATCGGAGAGTCAGGGATTCGAACCCCGGGAACCCGTTAAGGCTCAACGGTTTTCAAGACCGCCGCATTCAACCGCTCTGCCAACTCTCCGGAAGAATCAATTTTAACAGAAAGAGGGTGATGAGTCAATCATCATATTAAGTGAAATGTTGGAAAAAAGCCTCTGGTTTTCCTAAAGAATATAAATTAGTATATCTTTCTCACTGCTCTTACATAAGATCTTTTTTTGAAAAGAGAGGTGGTTTTTACCCGTCCCTTTTTAAAATCCACTATCCAATTGGATTTTTTATCCGGATTTTTATCAGAAGTCCATATATCTTTTTGAACAATAGAAAATACTGAGAAAATATGCAGATCTCCATACCACTCTTTTTTCTCCAGGAGGGATGCGGCTTCCTCAATAGTCGGTAGTCTCCAGTTCGTATATCCTGCATATCTTTTTCTGTTAAGATCTTTTATCCATTTCCGTGCAGACTTTATGTTCATAGATTTGTATGATCCCCTATGATCCCACATCAATCCGGTTTTCCCGTCAATCACAATTTTCTGCTGCCTTGAGATCTCAGTTCTATATTTATTGATAAAGTTTCCCCCAGGGTTATGATCAGATTCAAAAAAATTATTTTTTTTTAAAATACTTATCAGATCTTTTTCACTAAAAAATTGACTCGCTGACCTCAACCTGACATCAGTAGGAAAACTGTCAGGCTTGATAATAATCGGTTTAACCTCATTTCACTCTGAATTTTCTTATATGAAACAAATATTTTCTCCTGAAATTTCACATCATCCATTTTTTTTATTAAGTGTCCGGTAAGAAAAGGTATAAGGAAGATAAATATGAAAAAAATTGTTTCAAAAAGAACTTTCTGATTCTGCTGATCCTCCGTACCTCTTCAATCCCGGATGGACCTGCTCCAGGTGTTTCACTTATTTTCTCAATGAGCTCTATAACTTCATTCCCACTTCCAGGGCGGTTTTACTTTTTTGCCATCATCCGGTTTAAAAGTGGCTGCAGGAATGCGGTTTCAGATGGAAGAGTAGGAATAGGATCTCTCTCATGTTTCATGGCTACTGTGATAATATCAGTCCCCTTATACGGTATGTCCCCTGTAAGCATTTCATACAAAACTATTCCGAGACTGTAGATATCATTTCTGGGGTCCGGGGGCTGACCCTTGATCTGTTCAGGACTCATATAGTATGGGGTACCGATAGATGTTCCTGTCATTGTAAAGTTTTTGCTTTGCGAATAATCTTTAGCAATTCCAAAATCAACAAGTACAGGTGTACCATTATTTCTGAATAAAATGTTTTCAGGTTTTATATCTCTGTGAATAAGTCCTTTACTATGAGAATATTCAAGTGCTCCGGAGATCTCTGTGATAACCTTCAATGATTCATCAACACTGATACCTTCAGTTTCTCCAGGAAGTATCCTCTCTTTGAGACTTTTACCCTCAAGAAACTCTACAGCTATATAATTTAATTCTCCGTAACTGCCGACATCATATACTGGAACAATGTTTTTATGATCAAGTTTTGAAAGTATCTCCCCTTCTGAAATAAATCTTTCCCTGGCATCTTTCTCATTTGCCATTGAGGGGAAAAATATCTTTAAAGCAACTTTTCGGTCCCTTATACGGTCAAAAGCGGCATAAATTCTGCTCATTCCTCCCTGAGCAATTTCCTTTTCTATTTTATAGCCTGGTATTTCCGGTTTTGAATTCATGAATAAAGACCTGCAAATAAATTTTATATATATATAACATAAATAATGATTTACATCCAACTTCACAGGCGCAGGAATTTCAATTTTATATTATCAGTTTTATTTATCCTTTTTTTTACTGAATTCAAAAGCATTGTTCAGTATTGAGGTAATACTTGCAATATCTGTAAGATTTGCCGGGATAATCATTGAATTACTCTCTTTGGCAAGAGTCTTAAAAGATTCGATCCAGTCCACTGCAATTCTCATGCTGACAGCATCTTTCCCACCTGGTTGATTCAAAGCCAGTGCTATTTCTCTGATACCTTCAGCTGTTGCTCTGGCAACTTCCAGGATTGCAGCAGCCTGTCCTTTTGCTTCATTTTCCCGTTTTATCCGCTCACCTTCTGAATATTTAACTGTCTCCTGTTTCTGACCCTCTGCGCGGTTGATCTTTGCTGTTCTGTCCCCCTCAGAAATAGCTATCTGCTCACGTTTTTCCCTTTCAGCTCGCATTTGTTTTTCCATAGCATCCCTGATAGTCTGCGGAGTATCAATATTTTTTATTTCATATCTTGTTACTTTTATTCCCCATGGATCAGAGGCCTCATCAACAGCCTGAACTATCTGTGTGTTAATATTTTCTCTTGATTCAAAAGTCACATCCAGTTCGATTTTTCCGATCTCGGAACGCATTGTAGTTTGAGCTAATTGAACAATTGCATATTTAAAATCCCTGATACCATAACTGGCCTTTACCGGATCAACTACACGAAGGTAGAGTACCCCGTCAATTTCCACAGAGATATTATCTTTGGTTATACAGCTTTGAGGGGGTACATCAATAGCAAGTTCTTTAAGGCTGTGCTTATATGCAACCTTATCAATGAAGGGGATAAGAATATGGAACCCGGGTCCTAAAGTCCCGGCATATTTACCAAGCCGCTCAACAACATATGCCCATTGGTTAGGTACGATCCTTGCAGTTCTGTAAATTGTTACAATTACTAAAAATGCTAAAATTCCTGCAATTATTTCCATTATTTTTTCTCCTTATTTATTTTTTTAACAAACAAAGTCAGGTTTTTGCTTCCTACTATCTTAACACTCTCACCAGGGGCTACAGAAATGTCTGATTGAGCATTCCATATAGTCCCTTGATATTTAACTTTTCCCCCCACTTCACCCGGTTGTATAAATTCAACGACAGGTATAACTTTACCGATTTCAATATTAAAATTTGTTCCTTCATTCTCACTTTCTAAAGAACCCCTGAATACTTTTTTCATATATTTCCTAAGGAGTAGCAGAGAAAGTATTGAGGTAAAAGTAAAAGCAAGTAATTGGAGAGGTAATGAGAATGCATTACCAATAATAAAAGTGATTAAAGCAGTAAATAGTGATCCGATTCCAAAAAAAATAATAACTAATCCCGGGATAAAGAATTCCGTAAGTATAAGTACAATCCCGGTTATTGCCCAAATCATATCATTTCCCATCTAAACCTCCGATCATTCACAAATAAAATTGCTGAACGAAATAAGTGTTTTTATTAATTATACTATTTTATTTTTTTTTTCGTGCATTTAAATACTTCATCGTATTTTCAATGGAAAAACCTAAATCAGTCACCCTTTTCAGATATTCTTCAGTAATATTACGGAACATTTTTTTATCTTCAGGATTCTCATCCTTTCTCCTCTTTTTTACAAAATAGCCTTCGCCAGGCCTTGAATATAAGAATCCCTCAATATCAAGCTGATAATAAACCTTCACAATAGTATTGGGATTCACTTTCAGATTCTTTGCATATTCTCTAATAGGAGGAAGTTTTTCATCCGGAAGTAATATTCCCGATAAAATATCTATCTTAATCTCCCGTTTTATCTGTTCGTAAAGAGGTATTGCAGAATTCGTTTCAACACTAAATTTATTTTTCAAATCTTCACTACCCATTGCGTACTATTATTATAGTACAGTGATACATCAATTTCAACAAATTAAATAGAAATCAATATCTATGTGTGATATACTGACAATAGTTAAAATCACTGGAACAAGAGTTGAAAATGGAAAAGTTTAAAAAATATTTTGAAAGGTATCGTTCATTTATAGGTATTGTAAGTTTATTTATAGTCCTGTTTTTTGCAAAACCCAATGCAAAATCTATAGCAATAGGATTCTTCTTTATAATGCTAGGTACCTTCTTTCGTGCATGGGCTTCAGGTTTTATCAATAAAAATTCAGAACTTGCTACAAATGGACCGTATGCATTGTCCAGAAATCCACTATATTTCGGCAGTTTTATTCTGGGTGTCGGAATTGCCATTGCTGCTAATAATATTTATTCTTATATTATTATTATAATATACTATCTGGTATTCTTCCCTGCCTTAATGGTTATGGAAAGGAACAGAATGAAAAAAATATTCGGTCCTAAATATGATACCTGGTCAAAGGGACTAAATACTTTTTTCCCAAAAATTAAGAAAATAAGCTTCAGAGGATTCAATATCTCCTATTACATGAAAAATAAAGAATACAAAGTTATTTATTTTTCTCTGTTCATAGTAATAGCACTTATTTTTAAAGCACTTTTCTATTTCAAGAAAATTTAATTCAGATTTAAGTTCTTCTGCAATTGAAATTTATTCAGCAGCTTTTTCAAGCAGTTCACTTCCCTTATCCTCAGTTTTGAAATCCTGATACAGGTGATATCCGGTACCGGCAGGAATTAATCTGCCCATAGTTACATTCTCTTTGATCCCGAGAAGGTAATCTACTTTCCCCTCAATTGCAGCTTCTGTTAGAATTTTTGTTGTTTCCTGGAAAGCAGCAGCTGATATAAAACTCTCATAAGCAAGAGCAGCACGGGAAATCGGAAGAAGGTGTGGTTTTGCCTGAGCCGGTTTTCCGCCCTCGGCAACAACTCTCTGGTTTTCACTAGCAAATTTCCACTTCTCAATTATCTGGTCAGAAATGAATTTTGTATTTCCGATCTCTTCTATCCGGCGCCATTTGATCATCTGCCTTATAATGATCTCTATATGTTTATCATTTATTGCCACACCCTGCAACCTATAAACTTCCTGAACCTCTTTAATCAGATATTCGGCAAGTTTTATTTCACCTAATACAGTAAGAATATCAATAGGATCAAGCGGACCGTCCATTAATGGAGTTCCAGCCTGGATCTTATCTCCGTCACCAACAATGATATAAGAACCTCTTGGAATATTATGCTCATCTGGTTTTACATTCGGATCATCGGGAATAATAGTAAGTTTTCGTGATCCCTTCAGAAGTTTTCCATATTGAACAGTTCCGTCAATCTGAGCCATTTTTGCAGGTAATTTAGGTTTTCTGGCTTCAAAAAGCTCAGTGATCCGTGGAAGACCTCCGGTAATATCCTTTGTCTTTGCAGATTCAGATGGAATTTTTGAAAGTATTCCACCGGCACTGACCTCTTCCCCATCTTTAACTGTAAGATGGGCATTAACCGGAAGAAGAAATTTTCTAATTATCTTATTTGTTTTCTTGTTTCTTACAATTATCTGGGGCTGAAGTTCATCTCTCAGCTTTTCATTGCTTATATCAATAACAATTGGAGTTATCATGCCTGTAGTTTCATCCCTCTCATTAACAAAAGATATATTCTCTTCGAGGTCTTTAAGCTCAACAATTCCATTCTCTCTTGTAAGAATTGCATTCACAAATGGGTCCCATTGCATTAACTGATCACCCTTTTTTACGGTCTGTCCGTCTTTTACAAGGAGTAATGATCCGTAGGCAACAGGATAAATAGCTTTCTCTCTTTTTTTCGCATCCTGGATCATAATTGATCCAGTTCTGTTCATTGCAATTAGTTCTTTATTCTTATTCTCAATAACTTCAAGATCCGTATATACTATCTTTCCGTCATAACTGGCAGTAACTTTTGTCTGACTTTCTGTTCCGGGTGCAACTCCACCAATATGAAATGTTCTCATTGTCAACTGTGTACCAGGTTCACCGATCGATTGAGCTGCAATGATACCAACTGCTTCACCAAGATTGATCAGTTTACCATTTGAAAGATTTCTACCGTAACATTTCCTGCAGACACCGGCTTCGGTTTCACAGGATATGACAGATCTGATCTTCAGCTTAAGAATACCATGATCAATTATTTCCCTGGCTGAATATTCATCAATCAGTTCATTGTTCTTTACAAGTATTTTATTCGGATCATCGGGAGATACAACATCTTCTGCAGCAAATCTTCCAATTATTCTTTCTATGAAAGGTTCAATTTCCTTTCCGTTTTCTATAACTGCTGAAACATCAAGCCCGTTTATGGTTCCGCAATCATCTTCCTTAACAATTACTTCAATTGCAGCATCAACAAGTTTTCTTGTCAAATAACCTGCATCTGCAGTTTTAAGTGCTGTATCAGCAAGTCCCTTTCTTGCTCCATGAGTGGAAATAAAATATTGTAGAACAGACAAACCTTCTTTAAAATTTGCTGTAATAGGAGTTTCAAGAATCTCACCGGAGGGTTTGGCCATCAGTCCACGCATACCGGCAAGTTGTTTCAACTGGTCCTGACTTCCTCTTGCACCGGAATCAGACATAACAAAAAGGGGATTTATACTTTCGCCCTCATAACTGATTTTCTTCATATTATCAAACATCTTCTCTCTAATAAGATCAGTCGCTTTACTCCATTTATCAATTATTGTGTTATGCCTTTCTCCGGCTGTCAACTTACCTTTTGAGTACAACTCTTCGATCTTTTCAAGTTCCGATTCTGTATTTTTTATTATTAATTCTTTTTCATCCGGGACAACAAGATCTGATATACCTATTGTAAATCCCGCCCTTGTAGCATATTCAAAACCGGCCTCTTTTAATTTGTCAAGCGTTTCAACAGT
This sequence comes from uncultured bacterium, assembly GCA_942492175.1. Taxonomy (GTDB): domain Bacteria; phylum Acidobacteriota; class Aminicenantia; order UBA2199; family UBA2199; genus UBA647. The sequence continues at coordinate 708,935 of CALODR010000004.1, read as the reverse complement.
ATGATCAAATCCCTGTACAAGATATATATAAGAAACAATGTTCTGAATCCCTTTTCTCTTTAATAAACCATTTATAAAAGGAGTAGCCTCCGGCAAAAGCTGATTAAAAATAATTCTGCCCGGAGTAGTTACAAGCAGTCTGTTATCACCCTGTTTTATCTCAGTTTCAGGGCAATTTGCAATATCCTGATTATCAAGAGTATATGAATCAAGATTCTTAAGTTTTCCAGAATATTTCACCCTTATCTTAGCATTTATATCAATGATCTTATTCTCAAGAGCCATAAGAGCCTCATTATGAGAACTGAAGATCATATTCTCGCCCTTCATGCCTTTTTTAAAGAATGTAAGATAGTAAAAACCGAGGATCATGTCCTGGGTCGGAACTGCAAGTGGTTTACCGTTTGCAGGATTCAGGATGTTATTAGTTGATAGCATTAAAATTTTTGCTTCAGCCTGTGCTTCAAGTGACAAAGGTACGTGTACTGCCATCTGGTCACCATCAAAGTCTGCATTGAATGCGGGACATACCATAGGATGAAGAGTTATGGCATTACCTTCAACGAGATGTGGTTTAAATGCCTGAATACCAAGCCTATGAAGGGTCGGAGCTCTGTTCAACAATACAGTGTGTTCCTTAATTACTTCATCGAGAGCATCCCAAACTTCTGTTCTATTCTCTTCAACCCAGGTTCTTGCTACACGCAGAGTTGTAACAACACCTTTTTTCTCAAGTTTATTGTAAATAAACGGCTTAAATAATTCGATCGCCATTTTTTTAGGAATACCGCACTCTTCCAGTTTAAGCTTAGGGTCAACAACAATTACAGATCTTCCGGAATAGTCTACCCTTTTTCCGAGCAGGTTCTGTCTAAATCTTCCCTGCTTTCCTTTCAAGGAATCAGAAAGTGATTTAAGAGGTCTCTTTTGAGAGCTCATATAACTTTTATTTCTTTTCTGGTTATCAAAAAGTGCATCTACAGATTCCTGAAGCATCCTTTTCTCATTCTTTATTATAAGTTCGGGTGCTTTAAGATCGAGAAGCTTTTTTAACCTGTTATTCCTGTTGATCACTCTCCTATAAAGGTCATTTAGATCTGATGAAGCAAATCTACCTCCATCAAGCCTTACCAGGGGTCGCAGGTCAGGTGGAAGAACAGGGACAATATCAAGTATCATCCATTCCGGCCTGTTTCCGGATATATAAAAATCCTCCGTAAGCTTCAGGCGCCTTGCCATTATTTTCTTTTTCTGTATAGATTTTTCAACACTCAATCTTGACTTAAGATCTGCAACCTCTTTCTCCAGATCAATCTTCTTTAATAATTCATAAACTACTTCGGCACCGATTCCCGCTTTAAAAGAATCGGTTCCATATTTTTCAACAAGATCCATGTATTCTTCTTCAGAAAGGATCTGCTTCTCTTTTAGATTTGGTACCTGTCCGGGATCTGTTACAATATAATTTTCAAAATACACAATGTTTTCAAGTGATTTTCCTGTGATTTCCAGCAATACGGCAATTCTTGAAGGAACTCCTTTGAAGAACCATATGTGGGCAACTTTTGAATTAAGTTCAATATGCCCCATCCTCTCTCTTCTGACAGATGAAAGTGTAACTTCAACACCACATTTTTCACAGATGATCCCTCTATACTTCAGGCCTTTATATTTCCCGCAAAGACAACTGAAATCCTGAGTCGGACCAAATATTTTTGCACAGAAAAGTCCGTCTCTTTCCGGCTTGAAGGTCCTGTAATTAATGGTTTCCGGTTTTGTCACCTCTCCGGATGACCACCCTTTGATTGTTTCCGGCGAAGAGATACTGATCTTAACCCTATCGTAATCCATTACATTTACTTCAGGCTTATCTTTTCTAATCCTTTGCATTATTATTCATCTCCTTTAAGAAATGTTGGCAATATTTTCATCAACTTTTTCTTCATCACTGCCCTTATCTCTCTTAATAAGTTCCATGTTAAGAGTAAGACTCTTCAATTCTTTAATTAAAACATTAAAAGATTCGGGTATGCCTGGTTTAAAATCCATTGTACCTTTAACTATCGCCGAATAGATATCATTTCTACCACTGATATTATCGGATTTTATTGTTAATATCTCCTGAAGCAGGTATGCTGCACCATAAGCTTCAAATGCCCATACTTCCATCTCCCCGACTCTCTGTCCACCGAATTGAGCTTTACCGCCCAGAGGTTGCTGAGTTATAAGAGAATACGGACCCGTAGACCTTGCATGGATCTTATCATCTACCATATGTTCGAGTTTCATCACATACATGTATCCGACTGTGATCTTGTTTCTGAAAGGTTCTCCGGTAATTCCGTCATACAAAGTGACTTTTCCATCTTCCGGTAATCCTGCATCCACCATATATTTACTTATCTCTTTATGAGTGGCGCCGTCAAAAACAGGAGTTTCAAAGTGTTTCCCTAATTTTTTCCCTGCCCAACCAAGAATAAGTTCAAGGATCTGACCGACATTCATTCTTGATGGAACACCGAGAGGATTAAGTATTATATTAACAGGTGTCCCGTCTTCCAGGAACGGCATATCCTCTTCGGGAAGTATCCGGGCAACAACACCTTTATTTCCATGTCTTCCGGCCATTTTGTCCCCGACCGATACAGATCTGTTTACAGCTATAAAAACCTTGACAACTTTGATGATCCCCGGCGCAAACTCATCACCCTTTTTTATCATCTCAATCTTTTCAAGTTTTTCACGTTTTAAAGCATCTATATATAGTCTTGTCTTAGATTCAATCTCTTTTATCTTATCAACTTCATTATCGGCCAACCCTTTCTTCAACAATATGATAATTTCATCATCCAGGTTGTTAAGTATATTTTCAGGAATCAAACTTCCTTTCTTTATCTTTTCGGATTCAATAGTCACATTCTTTTTCAAGGTTGCACCTGTCAATGCAAGTTTTACATTCTCATATTTATGAGAATTCAGAATCTTCTTCTCATTGTTCTCATATCTTTCAAGTTTTTTTATTTCAAGTTCATCTATTTCCTGTGATCTTGCTCCCTTTTCAACACCCCGTCTAGTAAAGATTTTCACATCGATAACAGTACCTTCAACACCGGGAGGGCAGTATAATGATGTATCTTTTATGTCTGAAGCTTGTTCTCCGAAAATTGCTTTTAACAGCTTCTCTTCCGGAGTTAACTGAGTTTCACCTTTCGGTGAAACTTTGCCTACAAGAATTTCTCCCTGTTTTACCTTTGCACCGATCCGGACAATTCCGTTTTCATCAAGATTTCTTAAACTTCCTTCTGAAACTCCAGGAATATCGGGGGTAATCTCTTCTTTTCCAAGTTTGGTTTCTCTTGCTTCAATCGATTCTTCAACAATATATATAGAATTGAAAACAGATTTCTTAACAAGTTTTTCACTCAGGATTATTGCATCCTCATAGTTGTAACCTCGCCAAGGGAGAAATGCGCAAAGTACGTTACGACCAAGAGCAAGTTCACCTTTATCTGTTCCGGGACCGTCACAAAGGACCTGACCTTCAACCACCTTCTCTCCTGCTTTAACCAGTGGTCTCTGATTTATCAATGTGTTCTGGTTTGATCTTCTGAACTTTTTTAATTCATAAAGATCTGCGGAGATATCTGATGTAGATTTTCTTGAGTTCTCATCATTCACTTTAACAATGATCCTTTCTGCATCTGAATTCATAACCGTACCGGACCTTTTACAAACTATTACACTTCCTGCATCTTTGGCAAGTTTATATTCCATCCCTGTTCCAACTATCGGGGCTGTCGGCGAAACAAGAGGAACTGCCTGCCTCTGCATATTAGACCCCATTAATGCTCTGTTAGCATCATCATGTGAGAGGAAAGGTATCAATGAAGCAGATACTGAAACGATCTGTTTTGGTGAGATATCTATATAGTCCAGTTCTGAAGGATCACAAAGAAGTGTCTCACTCCCTTTACGTGAATTCACCCTCTTGCTCAGGAAACTCCCATTCTCATCAAATTTGGCATTCGCCTGAGCTATCACAAAACCCTCTTCTTCCCATGCTGTGAGATAGAAAGGGTGATATTCAAATACAGGAAGGTCTTTTTTACTTTTTTTCAGTTCAGATATCTTTGACTCAAGTTCACCCTCTTCTACAATATCATTAAGTTTAAAATTAGACGCACCAGGATGAAGTATCTTATAGTGATCAGTAACTTTACTGTCAATAATTTTTCTTAAGGGAGTTTCAATAAATCCGTAATCATTAACTCTTGCATAGGTGGTAAAAGAAGAGATAAGTCCAATGTTCGGACCTTCAGGAGTTTCTATCGGACACACCCTTCCATAGTGGGAAGAATGGACATCCCTAACCTCAAATCCGGCCCTTTCTCTGTTTAAGCCGCCTGGACCTAAAGCTGAGATCCTTCTCTTATGTGTTGTTTCAGCAAGAGGATTGGTCTGGTCCATGAATTGTGAAAGTTGTGAAGTCCCGAAGAACTCCTTTATTGCTGCAAAAACCGGCTTTGTGTTAATCAATTCTCTCGGAAGCAGGACAGAGATATCTTCAGCGTTGGTTATTCTTTCCTTGATTATTTTTTCAAGTCTCAGCAATCCGATACGGAATGCATTTTCTACAAGTTCACCTACACCTCTGATTCTTCTGTTGGCAAGGTGATCGATATCGTCAACTGACATCTTCTGAGATCTGTCATATTTTAATCTTAAATAGTACTTAAGAATTTCAACAACATCATCAAGAGTAAGAACATATGTATCCTGTTTATTATCCTCTTTAAGACCCAATTTTATATTTAATTTAAGTCTTCCTACAGAAGAAAGATCATAACGTCTTGTATCGTATAACATATTTTCGAAGAATTTTTTTGATCCTTCCAGAGTTACCGGTTCTCCCGGTCTTAACTTTTTAAATATCTCTATAAATGCATCACTCTGATTTTTGGGAACTCGGTCTTCTATATCATCTTCCGATTGGATTACAACCTTTTCAGTGAGTTCTATATCTTTTTTCTTTTTATCTTTTCTTAAAGTGTGAGCAATTATTGAGCCGAACTCCTCTTCTTCGCTTTCAGGGAAGAAAACCGAAAAAGATCTGTCTGCTTTTCTCAACTTCTTAATTTGGGTAGCAGTTATAAGTTCATTGCTTCTGAGTATTTCATCAAGGTCAATTGCTGAATGCATATCTTCGATAAGATCAATATCAATTGGAACATATTCAACACCGGCTTTTTCCATATCGGTAATATGCTTGATCATCAGTTTAGTTCCGGTATCAAGCAGCTTTTTCCCTTTCGAATCAACAACAGGAGCTGTAAGCTTGTTATCTTTAATAAATCTTGAATTCTTCATATAGAAGATACCATCTTCAACTTTCATGGGAACCACAGTGTAAAAACTTCTGATAATCTCATAGTCATCACTGAGGCCCATTGCTTTCAGGAACGTTGTAACGTTGATCCTCTTGGTTTTTTTATCAAGTCTTATCTGAAGAAGATTCAGCTTTTCCTCTATCTCTATCCAGGCACCTCTTGCAGGGATTATCTTTGCGCTGAACTCACTTCTCGATTTTCCCGGAAGGAAATAAACACCAGGAGATCTCTGCAGTTGGGATACAACAGCTCTTTCAGTACCATTAATAATGAAAGTTCCTCTGTCTGTTATATAAGGAACTTCGCCAAAAAATATTTCCTGCTCTTTTACATCCTTAATTACCTTTTCACCCTTCTTGTCTTCGTCATAGAGGGCAAGGCGTAACTTTACTTTCAGAGGAATTGAATAATCAAATCCCTTTATCGAGGCAGTCTTCCGGTGAGTATTTGATCTTCAACCTCACCCGGTCACCGCACTTTTCACAGGTCTTGTGCTCAACAGTCCCCTTGCTGAGACACTCCGGACAGATTGATTCAACACCTGCTTTAACATCAGACCTGAGAACTGATCCGCAGTTACTGCAGAAAGGTTTAGACAGGTCTTCCCCTTCGAGGTTCCCGCATTTGCAGGAATAGTCTCCCAGAGAATATGATTCATAATCAATAATAGCAGTTTCTTTAAAATCAGATATGGGAAAAATTGACTTAAAAGCCGCCTGAATTCCGATATTTTTTCGTTTCTCAGGCAGTTCATCAATCTGAAGGAAAGTCCGATAGGATTTCTTCTGAATTTCCAACAGATCGGGAATGTCAATCGGGGACTCAATTTTTGAGAAATTTATCCTGTCAATATACTTATTTTTTTTGGCATACTTATCCTTTAATTTTTAATTTTTACAGACTTCCGGGATATGTACCTCTACTTTATTTCGATCTCAGCCCCTACTTCATCAAATTTCTTTTTAATCTCATCTGCTTCTTCTTTAGATACCCCTTTCTTAATCTCACCGGGAGCCTTATCAACCACTTCTTTGGCTTCTTTCAGACCCAGATCGGTGACTTCACGGACAACCTTGATAACATTGATCTTTTTCGCGCCAACGCTCTTGAGAATTACATCGAATTCGGTCTTTTCTTCAGCTTCAGCTGCTTCAGCGGCTGGAGCCGCTGCCACACCGGCAACAGGCATTGCGGCCATTTCAGCTTTGATTCCATACCTTTCCTCGAATTCTTTGATGTAATCAGCAAGTTCGAGTACAGTCAAGTTATCCAGATGCTTAAAGAAATCTTCCTTTTTGATTTCAGCCATTATTCTTCTCCTTCCTTTTCTTTTTTATCTTTCAAATTTTTCATTAGAATCAACATATTTTGTAAGGGCGCGGACAAAGCCATCCCCATCTTTTTAACAGGATGGCGATTGAGAATACCAAGTTGAGCCATCAACTGATCTTTTCCCGGGAATTTGGCAACATTTCCAGATCTCGTTCTCGATCCACAAATTGTTCATCAATAAAACCGGATTTGATTTGGATTTTCTTAGATTCTTTCTCAAATTCCACCAAAACCTTGGCTACTTCAACAAATTTATCATCCGCGTAGGCTACAGCCAGTAGGACCACGGAAAAGGTCTCGTCCGATGTTCACTATTTTCCTTCTCGAAATACTTGATGGCCATGCGGTTCTTTGAACACCTTGAATCCGGCGTTCAGCCCCTTTGATCTTCTGCCACGATCCTGCATTTCCGGGACGGTCAATCCCCGGTAATCAAAGAGGTATACACCAGAATTGTTGGCGAAAATCTCGGCGATTTCATCAACCCTTTTCTGATTTCTTTCAATATCGACTTCGGACTCGTCATTGATCTCCTCCTATTTCTTCTCAAACGGCTGTATATCAAGTTTCAAATGACGGACTTCATCGACGGGCTCATGGTTGAAAACAGATGAACAGATTTACCTTACTTTCCCTTCAAAGAGGCCTTGCCTTAAGATACCGCAGACATGAAACTCCGCTGGTATTTTCTGCAAGCTGAACTATCTTCAAAAGGACATTTTCCCAAGGAAGTATTGATGATTCCGGTCTTATCCACCTTGAATTCAACTCGATCCTTTTTTTTTATCTCTTCAACCGTCTTCTTTGAGATTGAAGGTTACGGTTCCGGCTTTAGGGCTGGGCATCAATCCTTTGGGGCCAAGCAATTTTCCCAGTTTCCCCACATGACGCATCATATCCGGGGTAGTCACAAGAGTATCAAATTCGAACCAGTTTTCTGTCCGGATCTTCTCAACCATCTCTTCGCCGCCCGCAAAAAATCGGCTCCAGCCTCTTCGGCTTCCTTCTGCTTTTCACCACTGGCAATTACCAGTACCCGTACGTTTTGCCGGTACCATGAGGCAGAACAACTGTTCCCCGACCATCTGATCCGGATATTTTGGATCCACACCCAGACCGAATGGAGACATCCATGGATTCGACGAAACCTTCCCTGTTTTAAATCCCTTTAACAACGTCAACGCCTCTTCAATGCCATAAAATCGCGTATCCTCAAATGCTTTTCTTTGGCACTGTGGTAGTTTTTCCATGCTTAGCCATTCTTAATCTCCAGTCCCATACTTCTGGCTGAACCTTCAATGATTCTCAAAGCAGCCTGGGCAATATCATCGGTATTCAGATCTTCCATTTTCATCATTGCAATCTCTTCGATCTGCTTTTGTAACTTTGCCCACCTTGTTCTTGTTGGGTTCTCCGGATCCCTTCATAATACCCCAGCCGCTTTTTTCAAGAAGATATGAAGCGGGAGGGGTTTTCAGTTGAAGGGTAAAGGTCTTGTCCGGATGAACCATTACTTCTGCGGGAACAATCATTCCGTCTTCCATTTTGGCGGTAGCTTTATTGAACTGGTTCACAAACTCCATGATATTCAGCCGATGCTGACTGAACGCCGGGCCAACCGGCGGAGCCGGCGTCGCTTTCCCGGCGGGCAATTGAAGTTTGAAGGATTGTTACTACTTTTTTTGCTTTCTTTTGGGACTCTGCCATGGAATTCTCCTATCCTATATTTTCTCTACTTGCAAGAAAGTTTAGATCCACCGGCGTTGGTCGGCCGAATATGGTCACTGTAACCTTCAACAAGCTCTTATCTTCCTGTACGGCATCCACAACTCCGTTGAAATTCAGGAAGGGACCATCAATGATCTTGACGGCGTCACCGACGTCAAAATGGTATTTGGGTTTGGGTGTGGCCTGAGTGGTTTCAATGTGGTTAAGGATCGTGGAAACTTCCTTTTCCGACAGAGGTTTCGGTTTTTTCCCCGCGCCGACAAATCCCGTCACTTTGGGCGTATTGCGGATAAAATACCAGTTCTTGTCATTCATCTCCATCTTGACCAGGATATAGCCGGGGAAAGAGCGTTTTTCACTGACCACTTTTTTCCCATCCTTGATCTCGACAACGTTCTCCGTTGGAATAACCATATCCTCAATCTGGTCACTCATGTTGAACTTGCGGATTTTCTCACGCAAGGCTTTGACCACAAACTCCTCGGACCCGGAGAACACGTGAATGATGTACCACTCTTTTTCCATGGTCTGATCGCCTTACTGAAAGGCTCCAACGACCTTCTGAATGATTTCGGAAAAAACCCAGTCTACCAGAAAAAGAAACATATCCAAAAACAACGGACGAGACCACAACCGCAATAGTGGTTTTGATACAGGTCATTGCTTGGTTGGGCCAGGTCACCTTTTTAAGTTCACCCCTTACCTCTGTTAAGGTACAGCCCTATCCGCTTGAATATATTTTTTTTTTTCCATGTAAAGAAAAAGCAGGTCAGGAGGGACTCGAACCCCCAGCCCTCGGTTTTGGAGACCGATGCTCTACCAATTGAGCTACTGACCTATTTTACCTCCTTTATGTGCCGTATGCTTCCGGTCACATGGACAATACTTGCTCAGATTCAGCTTATCCGTCGTGTTCTGCTTGTTCTTTATGGTGGAATAATTTTTTCGGTTGCACTCGGAACACTTGAGGTGAACCGTTATCCGTTTGTCGCTTTTCGCCATGGTTATTCAATAATATCGGTCACGGAACCGGCGCCGATGGTACGTCCGCCTTCACGAATGGCGAATTTCAACCCCTTTTCCATGGCAATCGGAGTAATCAGGTCAATGGAAAGGTTGGCGCTGTCACCAGGCATCACCATCTCCACGCCTTCTCCCAGGTTCACGCTGCCGGTCACATCCGTGGTGCGGAAGAAGAACTGCGGACGGTATCCCGTCACGAACGGCGTGTGACGACCACCCTCATCCTTGCTCAACACGTACACCTCGGCCTTGAACTTCGTGTGCGGCTTGATGCTGCCGGCCTTCGCCAACACCATGCCTCGCTCCACATCAGAACGATCCGTTCCACGAAGAAGTACTCCGATGTTGTCGCCCGCGCGCCCCTCGTCCAAAAGCTTCTTGAACATCTCAACGCCCGTTACGATCTTCTTCTGCGTGTCACGAATCCCAACGATCTCTATCTCATACTGAACGCGGACGATCCCTCGCTCCACGCGACCCGTCACAACCGTCCCACGGCCGCTGATCGTGAACACGTCTTCGATGGGCATCAGGAACTCCTTGTCGATCGGCCGCTCGGGAAGCTGAATGTATTCGTCCACCGCGTCCATCAGCTCCAGAATCTGCTTGTTCCATTTGTCTTCCGGATTGCCATCCCCTTCCATGCTGCGCAGCGCGCTGCCGCGTACCACGGGATGTCGTCTCCGGGAAAATTGTATTCACTCAACAGCTCGCGGATCTCCAAGCTCAACCAGATCCAGAATCTCCTCGTCATCCACCATGTCCACTTTGTTCATGAACACGACGATGTAGAGGTACGCCAACCTGGCGTGCCAGCAGGATGTGCTCGCGCGTCTGGGGCATTGGGCCGTCAGCGGCCGAAACCACAAGGATCGCTCCGTCCATCTGGGCCGCTCCGGTGATCATGTTCTTGACATAGTCGGCATGTCCGGGACAGTCGATGTGGGCGTAATGACGTTTCTGCGTGTCATACTCCACGTGCGCAATCTGGATCGTGATCCCACGCTCCTTCTCTTCAGGCGCGTTGTCAATGCTCCAGAAATCACGGTACTTTGACACCGTGCCTTCGCACGCTTGCTCAGTACCTTTGTGATGGCTGCGGTCAACGTGGTCTTACCGTGGTCCACGTGACCAATGGTCCCGATATTCAAATGCGGCTTACTGCGATCAAACTTCACCTTCGCCATGGTCAACCTCCTATTTTGTAAAATTTATATAAAATATTATTTCAAACAAAGCCAAAGCCCTCGATCAGACTTGAACTGATGACCTCATCCTTACCAAGGATGTGCTCTGCCAGCTGAGCTACGTGGGCCTTAAATTTAGGGCATAAAAGCGGGAGACGGGATTCGAACCCGCGGCCTACAGCTTGGAAGGCTATAGCTCTGCCAGCTGAGCTACTCCCGCGTAATTGGGCAGGGGCGGATTCGAACCACCGAAGGCGTAAGCCAACGGGTTTACAGCCCGTCCCGTTTGACCGCTCTGGAACCTGCCCAAAAAGCTTTTTCCGTGATTAGCTGGCGAAGGGACTTGAACCCCCGACCTGCTGATTACAAATCAGCTGCTCTACCAGCTGAGCTACGCCAGCAAAAAACTCAAAGAGTATACCACACCTATAGCAGGTGTGTCAATTTTAAAAAAAAGGAAAAATCCAATTTTTCAAGTGAATTATACCCTTTTTCGGCAAATTTCGCAACGATTTTTTTAAATATTTTTCAATTTTTTATTTTTATCAAATAATGAACATTGCATCACCATATGAAAAAAAATTATATTTGTTCTCAATAGCAATTTTATATGCTTTTTTCATCAAGTCCAATCCGGCAAATGAAGAGACAAGTATAAATAAAGATGATTCTGGAAGATGAAAATTTGTGATCATTTTATCAACAAGTTTAAACCTGAAACCGGGTGAAATAAAAAGGTTTGAAATAAATTCTTCTTTATCAGGTTCAGTTTGAGCATAGGTTTCAAGGGACCTGACTGTTGTTGTTCCTACAGCAATAAGATTTTTACCCTCTGATTTTAAAAATCTGATCCTTTCGGCTACAAGGCTTTCTATAACTATCTTCTCTTCACCCATTCTGTGCTGACTTATATCTTCAACTTCGATTTTCTGAAAGGTTGCCGGGCCTACACTCAGGTTAACTTCAAGAAGTTCATTCTTCTCCCTGATAATATCAAGAAGCTCAGTGTCAAAATGAAGACCGGCGGTGGGAGCCGCAATAGAACCAGGATTCTTTGAATATACCGTCTGGTACCGTTGAATGTCAAACTCTCTGAATTCATCCGCTTCATTATATTTTCTTTTTATATAGGGGGGTAGCGGAGCATAACCGGACTTCAAAACATTATCAACTGAACAATTGAACCTGATTATTCTTCTTCCCCTCTCTCCCGTTGATTCAACAATCCCTTCTATTCCCCCTTCAAATTCGATCCGGCTCCCCACCTTTAGTTTTTTGGCAGGAAGGGCAAATCCTTCAGCAATATGATCAGATATTTTCCTTATTAACATGATCTCTATCCGTTTCTCTCCGGATTTTGAAAAGATCCTGACCGGGTCAACTTTAGTATTGTTCATTACAATAAAATCATCATTAAATATTAGATCCGGAAGACTTGAGAAAATATAATGGGAGATTTCACATGTTGACCTGTTTACAACCATCAATTTAGAATCTCTTCTGTTGTCTGCCGGGAACCTGGCTATTCTCTCTTCTGGAAGATCAAAATAAAAATCACTTAATTTCATCCGGTCATTTTATATCAATAGTTTTAAAAAAAAAAATTATTGAGATGGAATTTATTTTTTTTTATTTATTAATTATAATCATTTTCTAAAGGAGGAATAATGAAAAAAATGATGATTATCATAATCGTACTTTTGATCATGGGTCCCATGATGGACGCTTTTGCTGCAGAGAAACCCAGACTGGGAGTATTGAGATTTACAAACACAGTAGCCGGGACAAGTTTCTGGAGATGGAACAATACTGTTGCAACGGAACTTCAGGATATGCTTACATCAGAACTTTTCAGCACAAAGGCATTCAGTGTCCTTGAAAGAAAAGAGATAGGAGCAGTCCTCTCTGAACAGGATTTAAGTGCATCAGGCAGGGTAAGCAATGCAACTCTTGTTAAGATGAAAAGGATCAAGGGTGCAAAATACCTTATAGCAGGTACTGTTACCGCTTTTGAAATGAGCCAGGCCTCGGGCGGAAAGGTACGTATCAAAGGCCTGAGCCTCGGCGGAAAAAAATCAAAGGCATATATTGCTGTAGATGTTAAAGTTATTGATTCCGAGACAGGTGAGATAGTTGATGCCAGAACAATTGAAGCAAATGCCAAAGGAAGTGCCGTAGGTGCCGGACTTTCTCTCAGGAATTTCGGCGTCAGCGGTGATAAAGCAAAAAAGACACCGGTTGGGAAAGCCATCAGGGCCTGCATTATTTATATCTCTGAATATCTAAAATGCTCCCTAGGAAAGGTTAAGTATCCCGGATGCATGAAAAAATGGGATAAAATGGAAGCTAAGAGAAGAGATAAAACAATGGGCTCCATCGATCTGGACTAGTAAAAAATTCAATTAATTAAATAGACCGGATGGGGACTTCCCCATCCGGTTATCTTCCCTTTAAAAATTTAAAAACCGAGTGTTTATCTGTTCAATTATTAAATTCATATAAAAATCAGAATAATAAACTTATTTCATAAATATTTCTTTACTTAATGAATAAATTTTAATAGAATTACGTATCTTTTTTAAAGGAGACCAAATGGGAAAAACTTTTGTTGAAAAGGTTTTTAGTAAAAAGGCCGGGAAAGATGTATCAGCCGGAACTATCGTCTCTGTTGAACCCGATTATGTAATGAGCCATGACAATGCCGCGGCAATATCAGCAACATTTAAAAAAATCGGTGTCAGCAGGATAAAGTTTCCTGAAAGGGTTGTGATAATACTTGATCATGAAGTTCCGGCGCCGAAAGAATCTTCTGCGATTAATCATAAAGAAATCAGAGCGTTTGTAAATGAACAGAATATTGAGAATTTTTTTGATATCAACCACGGAATCTGTCATCAGATATTCACTGAACAGGGATTTGCAATGCCCGGAAAACTGATTGTTGGATCTGATTCTCACACAACCACTTACGGTGCTCTCGGAGCACTCTCTGCAGGTATAGGCCGTTCTGAAGTAGCAGCAATATGGGCTACAGGCGAGTTGTGGTTCTCGGTCCCTGAGACTTTAAAAATAGTTGTTAACGGTATCATGCCGAAATATATTACTCCGAAAGATATTGCACTTCATATTATCGGAAAGATCGGATCTGACGGAGCAGATTATAAGGCAGTTGAATTCACTGGTGATACGATCAGCAGAATGACAGTGCCGGAGAGGATGGTGATCTCCAATATGGCTGCTGAAATGGGAGCTAAATGCGGATATACACCTCCGGATCATAATACTTTTGACTTTCTCAGAGGAAAAACACGAAGTGAATATGAAAGTCTCTATTCTGATGATGATGCGGTTTATTCTGATGTGATCAAATTTTAATGTTGAAGATGTATCCCCGTCAGTGGCAAAACCTCATACTGTTGACAATCTGGCATCGATTAAAGAAGTAGAGGGGATAAAGATCGATCAGGCACTGATAGGGACATGTACAAATGGAAGACTTGAAGACCTGGAAGCCGCAGCAGAGGTATTGAAGGGAAATAAAGTAAAAGTAAGGACACTTATAATCCCTGCATCAAGAAATGTATATAAAGAAGCCATTAAAAATGGAACAATAGAGATATTGGTCGAAGCAGGTGCAATTATAATGAATCCTGGATGCGGACCCTGTCTTGGTGCCCATCAGGGGGTAATGGCTCCCGGTGAAGTTACTTTCTCCACAGCAAATAGAAATTTTAAAGGAAGAATGGGATGCCGTGAATCTGAAATTTATCTCGGCTCACCTATTACCGTTGCAACAGCAGCTATAACCGGAGAGATCACAGATCCAGGGAGGTTATTAACATGAACGGAAAATTTGAAGGCAAAGTTTGGAAATATGGAGACAATATTAACACAGATGTAATATTTCCCGGAAAATACACTTATCAGAAAATGGAGCCTGAAGAGATGGCAAAACATGCCCTCGAAGACCTTGATCCGGATTTTGTAAATAAAGTAAATGATGGAGATATACTGGTCGCGGGGAAGAACTTCGGGATGGGATCATCACGGGAACAGGCGGCAGTAGCGATAAAGTATGCAGGGATAAGAGTTATTATCGCACGTTCATTCTCCAGGATCTACTTCAGGAATGCTATTAATGCCGGTATGCCGGCAATTATCTCCCCTGAAGTTGTAGATGCTCTGGAAGAGGGAGATCAGGTAACGATAGATATGGAAAGCGGGAAGATTTTGACCCCCCGAGGGGAATTTACTTTCCCACCATACCCGGCCACAGTAATGAACATCCTGCAGAAAGGCGGTCTTATTAATTTTATAAAATCAAATATATAAGGTTGGGAACATCCTTATAAAATTAAATGAAAATACCTTAATTAGGAGGAATAATGTCAAAGAGAACTATTGTTTTACTCCCCGGTGACGGGATTGGAAAAACAGTTCTGCCCGAGGCAGTGAGAGTTATGGAAGCTGCGGGATTCGATGCAAATTATGTTGAGGCAGATATCGGTTGGGAATTCTGGTGCAAGGAAGGTGATCCGCTTCCACAAAGAACTATAGATCTAATTGAAGAGCATAAGATCGCTTTATTTGGAGCTATCACTTCTAAACCAAAGGACGAAGCTTTTGAAGAACTTGCTCCCGAACTAAAAGAAAAAGGTTTAGTATATGCAAGTCCAATCGTGAAACTGCGTCAGCACTTTGGTCTTGATATTTGTATGCGTCCCTGTAAATCATACAAAGGAAACCCGCTAAACTTCATCAGAAGAGGGCCGAATGGTACTATTGAAGAACCAATGGTCGATGCAGTTATTTTCCGTCAAAACACTGAAGGTTTATACGGTGGTGTTGAGTGGAGTAACCCCCCTGCCCAAGTTTATGAAGCATTAATGTCACATCCAAGATTCGCCAAGAACTTTGGTTGGTGTCCGGTTGAAGATATCTCTGTTTCAACTCGTATCTTCACAAAGAAATTTACAGAAAGAATTGTCAGAGCTGCTTTCAACCATGCAAAGAAATATGGTTACAAATCAGTTACAGTATGTGAGAAACCAAACGTTATTAGAGAAACATCAGGAATGATGTACAAAATGGCTCAGGAGATCCAGAAAACTGACTTCCCTGAGATTCAGTTATGGAATACAAACATCGATGCACAGATGATGTGGTTAACTAAAAACCCTGAAGATTATGGTGTAATAGTAGCAGGTAACATGTTTGGGGATATCGTTTCTGACGGTTTCGCAGGTCTGATAGGTGGATTGGGTTTCGCTTCATCCGCTCAGTTCAACCCAGAATCGAATATTGGTGTATTTGAACCAACTCACGGTTCAGCTCCTAAGTATGCGGATTATGAAAAATCAATCGTTAATCCGATAGCAATGATTGAAACCGCCTGTATGATGCTGGAGTATATCGATGAGTCAGAGATAGCAAAAAAGATCAGAAACGCCATCGCCAAGGTTGTTGAGGAGGGTAAAGTGAAATCATATGACATGATGAAACTGAAAGGCTCCGAGGCTGCCCTTGATCAGGGAGCGGCATCTACAAAAGAGATCGCCAACGAAATCATCAACAATCTTTAAACACAATCAAATAAAAAAAAGGGGGGCAATTGCCCCCCTTTTTAAAACCACCTAAGTACTTCTTTAATTTAGTAAATTCTGTTAATCCGGATTATTTTTTTGAAGGAAGTATCTTATACATCCCCGTTCCGCATTTAACACAGGTCCCCTTCATAGCGGGACGGCCATTCTTCATTTTAACTTCCTTTGCATCTTTCATTTCTGATTTAGCTTTACATTTTACACAATATGCAGTTTCTGCCATTTATTCCTCCTATCAGAGCAAATTTATCAAATAAGAATATAAAATGCAATAAAAAAAATTTTTTTGGAAAAATTGGGGAGGGAGAAAAAGTTCTCCCCCCCGATTATATTTATCTCTTTTTCTTCAATCCTTTAGCTGTTCTGTCTTCTTTCGCAGGAGCAGGAGTCATCTTTGGAGTATTGGTCTTAAGCATTTTCATCAACTCATCAACCAGCCTCTCGATCTGTGGATCTCTACCCTTCATAAGTAAATTTGGGTCATCCCAAACCTTGATATCAGGTCTCACTCCTTCACCTTCCTGAAACCATTTACCGCTATTATAATACAAACGTGCTCCCGGAACGGTGATACCACCGCCATCAATCAACCTGTGGCCTGTTGCCGGACCGACCAGAATTCCCAATGTCCTCTCGCCAACAAGAGGCCCTGCTTTCAGCTCTCTGAATGCCCAGGGGAGTCCGTCACCTCCGGAACCGGCCCACCCGTTGATAAGCATACCTACAGGCCCGGTGTTCATCTTATCCGGAACTGTCTGATCTTTACCGTGACGCCAGTGAAGGTTGTAGATTACAGGCCGTTTTATCAACTCAAGAAAACGGTCGGCCAATTGTCCGCCGCCGTTAAATCTCTCATCTATCACAAAACCTTTTTTATGGACCTGCCCATAATACATCCGGACCAGGTCTTTCTGGCCTGTTGCAGATGTATCAGCCATATAGACATATCCCAGTTTCCCTCCGGAAAGTTTGTCAACCATCACCCGGTTGTTCTCTATCCAATTGTAAAATCTGAGATTTGTTTCTTCACGCTGGGTGAGGCATTTAACTACAATGTTCTTTGAACCCACATCTGTTCCGCTCTTGCTTATTGTCAGTTCAACCGTCTTCCCGGACAATCCTTCAAAAGAAGCATACGGTTCTTTATCCGGATCCAATTTGATCCCGTTCACAGCAAGAATATAGTCCCCCTTCAGAACATCAACTCCCGGCTTATCAAAAGGAGAACGGCGTATCGTATCCCAGGCAGCAGGTCTGACAATCCCATCAACATAAAAAGTGTTATTCTTTTTTCCCCAGTTAATCCCGAGAAATCCGGTCTGTACAGGTCTTACATTCTCTGTGTCACCACCGAAAGTATAGGTGTGTCCTGCACTCAGTTCCGCAGAAAGGCTGGAGCAGATATTATTGACATCCCACCTCGTTCTCGCATCTTCTATCAGCGCTCCATACCTCTTCTTCATCTCATTCCAGTCCACTCCCTGCATGGCAGGATCGTAGAAGAAATCTCTGTACCTTCTCCAGATATCATTGAATATCTGGCGCCACTCCTCTTTGGGGATCAGGTTCATCACGAGTCCGTCAACCGGAACCGGTTTCTTTATTTTCTGACCCGGAGCAGGTTTCACGATTCCATAGCTTCTTCCTTTTTTAACCAGAATAGATTTATTATCAGACGATACAGTATAAGTACTGACTCCGGAAATAATTTTCTCCTCTTTTCTATCTTTAATATTATAAAACACCAAGACCGGCTCTTTATCATTACTTCCGGAATTCGGGAATCTTACATAAATTATTTTTCCCTTTATCGAATTAATCCTTCCCATATTTCCAGCCTTCGGAGGGAGGATTTCCATTCTTGATTCAATATCAGTGAAATCAATTTTCACCGGTTTCCCGGGTGCTTTTTTCTTCTCATCTTTCTTTTCGGCTTTCTTTTCGGGAGTTTTCTTTTCAGGAGCAGGTGCATATGAATCATTCTCGACAGAAAGAAGAGAGTCGGCATTCCGAGTCAGTGCAACCACTGCCAGTTGGCTGGAATTGGGGTAAACCCAGGTACCATCCTCCATATCGGAGTATATCGGATTCATGCTCCGGGCAGTCATGAAATAGAGATATTTCCCGTCCTCACTAAATACTGGATCATAATCATGGAAGAAACCGCTGGTAACCCGACTCAGTTTTGTTTCTGTAAGATTGTATATAAAAACAGCAGAATTACTGTTATCCATTCCAAGGATAAAAGTGATCCAATTCGAATCAGATGACCATGAGATAGGGAAAAAGTATCTTCCCCCGTGTCCAACATTCCACTTTGTATGAGCAACCTTTGTGATCTTTCCTGAACCGGCATCTACTATCTGAATCCAGTTCGTTTCATCAATAAATGAAATCTTTTTATTATCGGGTGACCAGAAAAGTTTATAGCCATATCCCTTTTTCCTTTCAGTCAGCTGCCTTACTTTTCCCGAGAGATCTCTGAGGTAAATTTCATATTCTCCCGAAATATCGCTCCAATATGCAATCGTCTTCCCATCCGGGGACCATGCCGGGTTATGCTCCCATGCACTGCTTGATTTTGTCAGATTTTTCACAAAACCTTTTTCCGCGGGGACATCAAACAGTTCCCCTCTGGCTTCAAATATCACCCTTTTCCCGTCTGGAGAAAGTGTCATATTTGTGATAGAGCTTCCGACATTCTTTTTCCGGGCCATTTCAGTTGACAGATCACTGACGACATTTACATCTATTTTTTTATACTGATCATCTGACAGGTCCATCAGGAAAAGAGAACCCCCTTTTTCAAATACCAGATTGCTCCCGCCCGTGGACATAAATGTTATATCAAAATCCTTGAACTTTGTTATCTGACTGAACGATCCAGCTTTGACATCATATTTCCAGAGGTTATGCCTCATGTTCTCTCCACGATCGGAAAGGAAATATATTTTATCCCCGGACCAGGCGGGTTTCCCTTCGGTGGCTTCCGTATTGGTGATATTTACCGTTTTTTTATTCTTCATATCAAATATATAAATATCGGAAGCGAGACCGCCGCGATACCGTTTGAAAGGATAGTTCTCAGTAATCTTTGTTATATAGGCCAATTTGCTTCCGTCATCCGAAAATGATGCAAGTTCTCCATATGGGATTTCAAGTTTTTCCGGGAATCCGCCGTCTTTCCCGATAAGAAAAAATTGCCCGAGCCTCCTTATCCCATTTTCAAAAGCTGACCGGAATAAGATTCTTTTCCCATCCGGATGCCAATCTATCATCCTGTCAGAAAATGAATTATAAGTTACCCTTACCGGAACTCCGCCTGTGGCCGGTATCACATATATATCATTATTCCCGTTGTAAGCAGCCGTATATCCTATATATTTTCCATCAGGAGAAAACTTCGGCCAGGACTCTTCACCTGGCGAATGAGTTACCTGTATAGCTGTACCTCCCTCCTTTGCCATGACCCAAATATCACCGCCATATACAAATGTTATCTGTGAATCAGACACATCCATGTACTTCATTAATTTTGCATTAATCTTTCCCTCTGCAATTCCGAAAATGCAGAGCATAAAAATGACCAGAATTATTACTTTAATTTTCATTTATAAATCTCCTTTGACATTTTAGATATATTAATTACGTATAAAAATTTGTTTAGTTTTCCAAATTTTTGTGTTTTTCCGGAGTGTCCCTTTATATCAGATCAGGAAATATCACATGTTATCGAATATTTGACAGTACTTTTAGTACTTTTAATGCAATTTTAGCCTGGAATATCCGCATCTCTTCCGGTCCCGGATCTTTCAAAAGAAATAGATTTGTTTCGTTAAAAATCTCTTTTTCTGTTTCAAGAATAACAGGGAGAAATCCTGACCCTTCCCTGTTTAGTAAAACTGACGTGTTCAGATAATTTTTTTTAGAACCCTCGGAAAACGGGTGAATCATTTTTTTTATCCTCATAGACTCAGTGCAAATCGGAGCTGAACTTCCGGAACATAATTCATCAGGAACAGAGCCGGACTCAACCCATAACGGGATTGCAATTGACGTTACCGGTTCACCGAGAATCACCCAAAAAGTTGCCTTTGATCCTTCTACATGTTTATTTTTACCTTTAATAATTATTGCCGCTGATGTGCTTGGGCGGTTAATACAATTCCTGCTGTGGATCCATAAAGGCTCTGTTAAAGAACTCTTCTCAATTTCGCCAATTGAAGGGTGCTTAACAAGAATGTTGCCGAGATCCCTTGATATGTTTCTAAATATTTGATCCGGAGAAATACCATATCTACTCATTTTCCCGAAAAGCACTGATGCCCTTTCATACCTTAGATACCCCTCTCCTTCACCCTCTTCTCCGCTGCGGGCAAAATTTGTCACTATTAGGTATTTTGTTTTCTCTTCAGAAGGGTCGAGCTTTTTATAACCATTGTTATGTACTTCGAAAAGGGCTGAACCCCCTTCGGGGTCGATCACTCCGAAAGTAGACCAGCTGCCCAGTGATTCGCCAAGATTACTTTTAAGATAAAGCTCAAAATCATCTATCGTCCTGCACTTTCGCAGAGCATCCGACATAATTTGACCTTCCAGATCATGAACTTCATTCTCTTTCTTCGGAAGATTGTAAGCTACAGTATTAATAATCCCGAAACCGGCCGAATTCAGCCCGGCATAAACAAATCTTCCTGAAGTCTCTTTTGCATTTACAATCCCTATAAAACAATAGGGTTTCTCATTTACAAAAATAACTTTATTCGACAGAGTTCCGGTATCCCTGTTCTTCCAGAGCATCGGGACTTCTTTATCAGTTGCAAATTTACTTATAACTGCAGTCGTACACCCGAACAGATTGGCCGGGAGGTCCCAAAGAAAAAACACAAGCATAATTAATAAAGCGATTTTAAAGTTATTCATCCGATTCTCCTTCAAGCAAATTTAATAGTATCATATTTTCTAATTTGTTTGTGATGCTGATATTGATATTATATGTCTGTTCTTCTAAACTTTATTTTACAGTTCAAATTAACTTTTTGGAGGATCGATGAAAAAAATATTATTTGTAATTATTCCCTGTCTATTTATCATTACGATGATCACTGCAGATGAGAAAGCAGATTTTAGAACTGCTGAAAAATTTGCACCGGAAAACCTGAGGAAGATGGTGGGAACACGTAATGTGGTGCCGGTATGGATAGACGGAACTGACAGTTTTATTTACAAATTTAAAAAGAACGGGGATACGGGATACTTTCTGGTTGACCCGAAAAAAGGCAAAAAGAGGAACCTCTTCAAGGAGAAGAAACTTGCCAGAAAACTTTCAGTGGTAACCGGAAATCATGTGAATAGTTCGGAACTGGAGTTTTCAGGAATTTCATACAGCAGAAAAACGGGAGTATTCAAATTTACATTTAACGAAAAGGAGTATGCCTACCATATCCGGAAAGGCAGACTTGCTCCATATGAAAAGAATAAATTTGACAACAAAAAAATATACAGAAAATCCCCGGACGGCAAATGGGCTGTCTTTGCAATTGGGCACAATATCTTTCTGGAGGATACGAACCGTCCGGATGCAGATCCGAAACAATTGACAACAGACGGCGAACCCTGGTTCAGTTATTCAAATGAAGAGGGGGAGGAGCAGAATGAAAAATTATCCGGGACCATTGCCCGTTGGTTTCCCGACTCAAAAAAGATCTATGTCCTGAGAAGGGACAAAAGGAAGGTGGATGACCTTTTCCTTGTCCACTCCACTGCACAGCCCCGCCCCACCCTTGAGTCCTATAAATATGCGATGGCCGGGGATAAGAACCTTCCGGTTTTTCATCTTTCAGTAATTGATATCACCACCGGACAATTAACGGTAATAAACATTAAAAAATGGAAAGATCAACAGGTTGGCAGTGAAGGGACCTCCGGGATCTATCCCGGGGAAGACTCCTCCCGCCTTTGGTTCACCAGGACCACAAGGGACTGGAAAAATGTAGAACTCTGCAAAACAGATACTTCTACCGGAAAAGTGACCGTAATCATGCAGGAGAAGTGGGAACCCTACTGGAGCGCCGATTTTCAGCAGTTTCATCCCGCATCGAAGAACGGCGAGTTCCTCTGGTGGTCAGAAAAAACCGGAAGGGGGCACCTCTACCTGGCGGATGAGAAGGGATCACCCTTTAAGCCGATCACCGCCGGAGAGTATAGCGTCACAGATGTATTGAAAGTGGACCACCGGAAAAAACAGCTCATCTTTTCCGCCTGCGGAAAGGATCCGGAAGATCCCTATTACAGTAAATATTATTCCGTTAATTTTAACGGAAAAGACTTAATGGAGCTGACACCGGAGACCGGAACACACACCCTGCACCTCTCCCCATCGGGTAATTACTACGTAGATACCTGGTCCACAGTGGAAAAACCCGACAGATCTGTATTGAAAGATAAAAACGGTAGGACGGTATTAAACCTGGAGACATTGGATATCACCCGGCTTCAGGCATCGGGCTGGGAACCGCCGGTGAGATTTAAAGTAAAAGCCGCAGATAACCGGACGGATCTCTACGGGGTGATGTGGAAACCCTTCAATATGGTAAAAGGGAAGAAATATCCGGTCATATCCTACGTCTATCCCGGCCCCCAGGGAGAGCCTGTCCCTAGAACCTTCTTTCTGGTACGGGACAAGCGGGTCAGCAATATTCCCATTGCACAATTGGGATTCATCGTTGTCTCCGTTGGTCAGCGGGGAGGGAGCCCCCTCCGAACCAGAGCTTACCATCAATACGGATATGGAAATGCCAGGGACTATCCCCTGGAGGACAATAAATATGCCATCGAACAGCTGGCGGAAAAATATAATTTCATGGATATCAGCCGGGTGGGGATCTACGGCCGTTCAGGCGGCGGTTTTATGTCAGCTGCTGCAATTCTGGTCTATCCCGATTTTTATAAAACTGCGGTATCTTCCTGCGGAAATCACGACAACAATATCTATGATTATGTCTGGGGTGAAATGCATTATGGACTTGAGAAGAAAATTACAACGAATATTGAAAAAGCCGGGAACCTTAAAGGACGATTGCTTCTGATTCACGGTGAAGTCGATAACAATGTTCATCCTGCAAATACCATGCGTCTTGCTGATGAACTCATTAAGAAAGGGAAAAGATTTGATATGATGATATTCCCGGGGAAGAGACACGCTTACGATGAGTACACCTCATATATTGAGAGGATGATGTGGTATTATTTTGCTGAGCATCTGATGGGAGACAAAAGAGATAATATAGATTTATTCAAATACAAATAACAGAATCAAATAATGAAATAGTTGAGTTTTATATCTGTTCAGGTTTTTTGGGTTTCTGTGGCAAGTGACCGGATTTCTGATCCGGCTGAAAAATGTTAAGACCGTTTTTCAGAAGTGAAACCCTGATTTTACTAACTCCTTCAACAATATCTCCATCAATTGCAATATCAATTTTTTCTGCAGAGGTTAATTCAAACTCTTTAGATCTCAGGATTTCGAGTTCCGGACGTTTGGCATGTTTATTTCTCATTATTGAAACTGCAACACCAACAGTATTTGTAAGTGATCTGGTATTTATAACCGCACAATCCAGAATATTATCGTATGGAGATGCATCGGGACTGAGCTTTAAACTCCTTGAATACAATGGCGTATTTTGAAATACAAGAATTGTGACATCTCTTTCGATCTTCTGGCCTTCCCACTCAATCTTCACTTTTATAGGTACTTTATTATCAGAAAAAGATCCCCTGATACCTTTAATAAACCCGGACAATTCCATTGCGGGTTTTATCTTTGTAATCATAATTTTTTTTTCCTTCCAGTTTTCAATGAATTTGTTTACTGTGGTACCAAGTCCTATTCCCAGAGATCCGAGGAAAAAATAACTTTCTCCTTCAGGTAGAATTTCTACTCTGCCGATATCAATTTTGTGAGTCAGGCCCTTTTTAATACCACTCAGAAGAAGGTCAACATCATCCATACCGATTCCCCTGACAATGTCATTAACGGAACCGGTTCCGATCATTCCGAAATTAATTTCATCACGATATCTGCTTTTCAAAATTTCCTGTACCACAAATGTGAAAGTTGTATCTCCTCCGACAGCAATAATATCCATTTTATCATCTGCTGCTTTTGAAGCCATTAATTTCAGATCTTTCTCAGAGTCGGTAACATACATCTTATATGGGATGCCCCATTTTTCCAGTTTTTTTTCAATCCTGCTTCTTTTTTTTTCAGATCTACCGCCGGCTGATGAAGGATTGTAGAGTATCAGAACACTTTTCATATAAAAATTATATCAGATATTCTTATCTTTTCTAAACAGTTTCAGTAATTAAATGAATTATAGATCACTTTAATCAGATCCCGTCTTTCATCCAGAATGAACCTGACATCATTTCCTTCCTTCTTAAAAGAAAGGTTTTTCTTTTCTCTGAGGTTAATTACCACATTATCCAGTTTTTTTTTATTACTGAATCCAAGTATGAAGTGATCGGGAAATATTGATACTGATTCCGATCCCGATTTAGCTGCAATAAGCTTCACTGCTGCGACATAAAAAACCTTTTCTATTTCCTCGCCCCCGTCTCCAAACCTGTCAACTATATCACCCTTGACAGATTCAATCTCATCCATATCTTTTGCTTTGATGATCCTTGCATAAAAATCTATCCTGTCAGAACTTCTTGAAATGTAATCACTCCCGAGAGAGTACCTGAAGTTAACTTTAACTTTACCCTTCCATTCATCACTTTCTTTACCTTTCAGTTCATCAACCGACTGCTTCAACATTGAATTGTAGTAATCAAACCCCAGAGCTTCAATATGTCCATGCTGCCTGTTACCTAACAATGATCCGGCTCCCCTTAATTTCAGATCATACTCAGCCAGATCGAATCCGGAGCCCACATCAGCGTGATCCCTGATCCCTTCGAGTCTAAGCCTTGCTTTTTCCGTTATTACTTCACTGCCGGTCAGAAAGTAAGCAAATGCCTGTTTTTCCCCCCGGCCGATCCTCCCTCTCAATTGATAAAGCTGTGTCAATCCGAAATTCTCAGCATTGATCACTATCATTGTATTGACCTTTGTTATATCTATTCCGTTTTCAATAATGGTGGTTGAAAGAAGAACCGAATATTCACCATTTATAAATGCCATCAGGTTCTTCTCGATCCTGCTGCTATTCATCTGTGCATGGATCACTGTAATCTTAATTTCAGGCAGCCACTTGTTCAGGAGTTCTTTAAAAGAGAATATTTTTTCAACAGAATTATAGATTATAAAGATCCCCCCTCCCCTCTGAAATTCTTTAAGAACTGCAGAAACTATGATCTGCCTTGAGAATGTCCCGATAAAATTCCTTATTCTCATCCGACCTCTGGGGGGGGTTCTGATCGTTGAGATATCCTGAAGCCCGGCCATTGACAACGAAAGGGTTCTGGGGATCGGTGTAGCAGAGAGGACCAGAACATCAACATTCTCCCTACCCTGTTTAAGCTTCTCTTTCTGAAAAACTCCGAACCTCTGCTCTTCATCAATAATGAAAAGTCCGAGATTTTTATATTCCGCTTTGTTAGAAATAATTGAATGGGTACCAATGAGGATATCGATTTGACCATTCTTCAGATCTGTAAATATCTCCTTTTGTTCAGATTTAGGAACCATCCTTGACAACATCTTTATATTGACAGGCAAACCTGCAAGTCTTTCTGAAAATGTTCTGAAGTGCTGCATTGCCAGAATTGTTGTCGGGCATAGTACTGCTACCTGAAATCCGCTACTGACAACTCTGATTGCCGCCCTGATGGCAACTTCTGTCTTTCCGAAACTGACATCGCCACATATGAGTCTCTCCATCGGAAAAGTTCTTTCAAGATCGTTCATCACATCTTTTATCGCTTTAACCTGATCGGGGGTTTCAATATACTGAAAATTATTCTTGATATGATTCTCCATATCACCATCACCTTTATGCGAAAAACCTTTAACGGAAAGACGTAGAGCATACAGATCTAACAATTCCCTGGCAAAATTTATTATACTTTTTTTTGCCCGGGTTTTTTTCTGATTCCAGCTTTTTCCCCCTATCCTGTCTAGCTTTCCAGGGTCACCTTTAAAAGAGAAATATTTATTCAGAATGTTGGCTTCTGATACGGGGACATAAAGTATCTCTTTGTTCAGATATTCCACTTTGATGAACTCCTGTTGTGATTTACCGAATTCCAGAAGCTTAAGCCCTCTGAAAACCCCTATCCCATGCTTCTCATGTACAATATGGTCCCCTTCCATAAGGGTTTTTAAAAGGCTCTCCCCATCTGTGTCTTCAATGTCTCCGGTATGATCACGAAAAACAAATTTACGATCTGTTATAAAATATGAATTGGTTGAAAGATTCCTGAACGATACGGGAATATTGATGTCCCGTGATCTCAACCGTATACCTCCGGTTTTAAGATTTTCGCTCAGGTTAGCGCTTCCGGAAAAAAGAAAAACATTTGAGTTTTTTGATTTTTCTCTCAGCTCCTCGAGGTCCTCCGTATTGAATTCCCTTATATTCTTTCTCATTTTAACCAGTTCAACACTTTCTTTTACTTCATCTGTTTCATCTGAAATATTAATAAAAGGAAATGAAGAGGGTGGATCACTAAATAAATCATCCGGTCCGGGAATTTCAGTATCACGATTAAGCTCAAAGATTTGACGGAAATTCTCAACACTCTCCTGCCTGCTACTTTCTACAGTTGACTTATCACTATATATTATCTTGGGGTTCCTTAAAATAAGAGTAAGAGGGATTAAATTGTCACCTGAGAGCATATCTTCAAACCTCATCTCTTCTCCGAATAATCCATATTGGGGAATATCTATTTTTTCTATACTGTCAACTGACTTTCTTGAGTGCCTGCCAAATAATGTTAAGGATTCGATACTGTTTCCGAAAAACTCAATTCTGACAGGATATTCCGTACCCGCAGGAAACAGATCAAGGATCCCTCCCCTTTTTTTATATTCACCAGGTCCATCAACATAGTTTGAATGTGAATAACCCATATTATGAAGTTTTTCCGTCAACTCATCTATTCTGTATTTATCCCCTGTACTTAAAGAAATTGTCAGGTCTTTAACTGATCCGGGATCTTCAAAAACAATAGATGATGAGAGACCTGTCGAAATAACCACCCTCGGCCTTCTATTTATTTCAGTTTTAAAGAAATTAAATTTTTCAACATGAAAATCAGGATAAATTCGGTTATTAACATAAGGATCACCAAACGGAAGTGGGAAAATTATTATATCTCTTTCCAAGCCTGTAAATTCCATCCATAGTCTCAACATTTCTCTAACTTCAAAAAGATTTGAGTTCTCAGGCATAATCCAGAGAACATCATCCTTCCAGAAGTGACAAACTCCTGCTGTGACCAGCCCTGACAGGTCAGTATCAATATTTACCAATTCAGTATTCTTAACTGTAGAGAATTTGCCTGTTAATTCTTCTGAAAATATCTTATTAATAATTTTCATTTAGATTCCTTACTAGCCGGATCTTCAGAGACTTTGAAAACAGCTTTATTATACTTTATAATGATGCAGGATGGAAAAGATATTAATTGTTGAAGATAACCCTTCTATGCGGGAAATGCTTAGTAATATAGTTTCAGAAAAGGGTTACTCCACCGATACAGCCGGAGATGTATCTACCGCTCTCCTCTTATTAAAGAAAGAGAGTTATGATCTGATAATATCAGATTTGCAGTTACCTGATATGGACGGCCTCACCTTTTTTAAAAAGATCCGCGGTTCTGGTATTCCATTCATTCTGCTGACCGCATTCGGTTCTATTGAGCTGGCTGTTGAAGCGATAAAGGAAGGTGCTTTCGATTTTGTTTCAAAACCCGTCGATCCTGAATATTTGTTCATTATTATTGAAAAAGCAATTGAATCAACAAAAATACTCAGGGAAAATATAATACTTAAAAGTGCTCTTAAGAGAGAATCAGAAAGATTTGCAATTATAGGCGGGAGTAAAACACTTGCGGATTCCATAGAAAAGATCCAACAGGTTTCCCCGACCGATACACCAGTTCTCCTTCTGGGAGAGAGCGGAACCGGAAAAGAACTATTTGCCAGAGCGGTTCATGAACTCAGCCCCCGCAAAGACAAACCTTTCATTGCAATTAATTCTGCTTCAATTCCTGAAACTCTCCTTGAAAATGAATTGTTTGGACATGAAAAAGGTTCTTTTACAGATGCCCATTTGAGACATACGGGAAAACTTGAACTTTCTCAGGGGGGGACTTTCTTCCTTGATGAGATCGGCGATCTTCCGTCAAGCCTTCAGGGTAAGATCTTGAGGGTAATTGAAGAAAAGAAAATAACCAGATTGGGAAGTAATACTGAGATCACACTGGATATAAGGTTTATCTTCGCAACAAATGTGGACCTTGAAGATGCTGTAAAAAGTGGTCATTTCAGAAAAGATCTATATTACAGATTAAGTGTATTCCCTGTTCATATTCCGCCACTCAGAGATAGAGAAGGAGATATTCCACTTCTATCTGAATATTTTGTTAAAAAATTTGCAATTGAAATGCGTAAGGGGGAGATCGATATATCACCGGGTGCATTAAAAAAACTTGAGAAATACCGATGGCCGGGAAATGTAAGAGAGCTTCAGAATGCAATTGAACGGGGACTGATAACCCTGAAGGGGAGGGTCCTGGACTCTTACGATATAATTCTCCCTGAAAATGACCCGGTAATCCCGGAACCTTTTTCGGGATCATCAGGGTTAAAAAAACTTTCATCGGATGTCATCTCCAGTCTTGAAAAAAAGAAGATAGAAGACGTCCTCGAAGAGACCGGATTTAACAGAAAAAAAACAGCAGAAACTCTGAAGATCAGTTACAGAACACTACTCTATAAAATGAAGAAGTATGGGATCAGGTAAAAAAATTAATTTTTTTTTTATTGCAAAAGCAGCTAAAATTTTAATTTATTCCATCATTTTTACCTGTCGGAAATCTATCAGAGGCGGGGAAAAAATTGAAAAAATCAGAAAAGAAGGAAAGCCGATAATTTATATTTTCTGGCATAGACATATTTTCTTCAATATTTTCAGATTCAGAAACACTAAAGCTCGACCGCTCATATCACATTCATCAGATGGCGAGATTGTGGCAAGAATTGCAAAAGAGTTCGGTATGGATCCAATCAGAGGTTCATCATCAAAAGGGGGGGCCCGGGCCTTTTTAAATATGGTAAGCTCAATTAAGGATAAGAATTCAGAGATAATGATCACAGCTGACGGGCCGAAAGGGCCTTTAAGAGAAATTAAAGACGGGACAATTCTTATTGCTAAAAAAACCGGCGCTGCATTAATTCCTGTCACCTGGTATTCATCAAAAAAAAAAATATTTGAAAGGAGCTGGGATAAATTCATGATGCCTTTACCTTTCGGTAAAATTATTTTCAGATACGGTGATCCGGTATATATCCCTCATGATATAATGAAAGACAAATATCCTGATTTCAAGAAAAAGTTGAAAACAGGGCTGGACAGCCTTGAAGAAGAGATCATGGCGGAATTAAATAATAATCATTGACAGGAGAAAATAATTAAAAAATGGCAAAAAAAGGAAAAATAAAAAGGATCGGAGTATTAACCGGCGGCGGTGACTGCCCGGGACTAAATGCAGTTATAAGATCAGTTACAGCTCACTCAATTCTAAATCATAAAATTGAAGTTTTCGGAATTCATGACGGATATTCCGGACTTATCAACAAAAAAATTGATAAGTTGAGCCTTGATAAAGTATCGGGTATTCTGCCTCGGGGAGGAACCATCCTGGGAACGTCCAACCGGGATAATCCGTTCAAATATCCTGCTGACCAGAAAAGTGCAGAAAAAAAATATATCGATGTCTCTGATAAAGTAATAAAAACAGTTGAATACAATGAACTGGATGCTGTGATCACCATAGGGGGTGACGGCACACAGGCTATTGCAGACCGTCTCTATGAAGACTGCGGTATCCCGGTCATAGGTGTACCGAAAACCATAGACAATGACCTGGGGGGGACAGATGTCACCTTCGGTTTTGATACTGCCCTTACGATTGCAACAGGATCAATTGACAAGATCCATTCCACAGCTGAATCTCATCACAGAATAATGGTTATTGAAGTAATGGGAAGATATGCAGGCTGGATAGCTCTCCATGCAGGAATTGCAGGTGGAGGTGATGTAATACTGATACCGGAGATACCGTTTACTATAGAAAAAATCGGTAAGAAAATTGAAAAAAGATTATCCCGCGGTAAACGATTTTCATTAATAGTGGTAGCTGAAGGTGCAAAGATAAAAGGTGAAGAAGTTGTTGCAGCAAGAAGAGTATCTGATCCTAACGATCCGTTAAGGCTCGGCGGGATATCAACTGTAGTAGGAAACAGGATAGAGGATCTAACAGGTATTGAATCAAGATTCACAATTCTTGGACATGTTCAGAGGGGCGGGAGCCCTACGGCATTTGACAGAATTCTTGCAACCCGATTCGGA
Organism: uncultured bacterium; assembly: GCA_942492175.1. GTDB lineage: Bacteria > Acidobacteriota > Aminicenantia > UBA2199 > UBA2199 > UBA647. The sequence continues at coordinate 678,084 of CALODR010000004.1, read as the reverse complement.
TTCCACGCTGTTGAGGCAGCTGTGAGAGGTGAATTCGGTTATATGGTTGGATTGAGAGGGAACAAGATTAAGACAACACCAATAAAAGAAGCTGTTGCAGAACCGAGAAGGGTAAAACCCGATTCCGACTTTGTGAAAACTGCAGAAGCAGTTGGAACAAGTTTTGGTATATAGTTATTTTTAAGAAAAAAATTACTTTATTGTTATTTTTATTGATATTTTCTTTCTAATTATTTATATTTATTTCCGGAGGTGCATTAATGGCTGATTATAAACAAGTAGGTAACTATGTTCTTTTCGAAGAAGTAAATCCGGATTCAATAGGGAAGAATTTCCGAGCCGGTGAACTTGAAAATCAAAAAATTAAAAATCATTTTATTTTATCAGAAGTCCACCCGATGCTGTATACCAATCCAAAAGTTTGGAAAAGGATAACTATTCTCCTGGAAGGAATTAAAAAATCCAATATAACAGGCTTGTACTCTCCGGATAAGATTCTTTCAATGGGTGAGAAACAGATGCTGATATTCCCCTATAAGGAACTTATGAGCTTTGACTCGATTCTTGAAGATTCCACAGCAAAGGGAATACCAATTAATTTTGATCTTGCATTTTCAATTGCTACCGCAATTTCTGATCTTCTTGATGTCGGTTCATCAATAGTAATAAGCGGTCAAAAATCATTCCACGGTTTTTTAACCCCAGATAATATTCTGATAGATTTCGAAGGTAAAATATATTTAAAAAATTACGGTATCTGCCCATACCTGGATAAAGAAGAGGAGATATTTTCAGGCATGGAAAAACAATACGGTTCATGGTTGACCCCTGAATTTTACCGTAGAGAAAAGATTGTCCCTCAGTCTGATGTTTATCACCTGGGATATCTATTATTTAAAATGCTTACCGGCCAGTACTTCTCATATACTCCAGGTGAGGATTTTGATGCAAAACTTGCAAATATAAGCTTTTCACAACATATTCACGAAAGCAATAAAGAGTTCATCAGCGGACTTCAGGAATTCTTCAAGAAAACCCTTCATCCCGATCCCTCGATGAGATTTTCGAGTTGCAAAGAATTCAAGGAATTTGTTTCAAGGACTTTTAATATTGAAGAACTATCCTCCGTAACATTCAATCTTGCATATTTCATGGATTCCCTCTATTCAAAAGAGAGAAGTGAGCTTCAGGCAAAAATTGAAAATGAAAAATTATATACACCTCCGGTAAAACCCTCCGGCGTTTCCGACACAGGTACAGTAGATACTGAACTTGTAGAGACCATACTTTCCGGACTTGAAGAAAAGCAGAAGGGAAACCCGAAAATGCTGATGATAATCGCTGCCATTATAATTGCAGCGATCGCGGTCGGCGCATTCATGTTTGTTCAATCGAATAAAGCAAAGCAGGAAAAACTGATGAAAGCTGAACAGATAAAACTCAGAATGGAACAGGAACAGAGAGAACAGGATCTCCTCGATCAATTGAAGGCAATTGAGGACAGGGCCGCACAGACCGAAGAAGAAAAGAAAAAGCAGGAGGAAGAGAAAAAGATACTCCAGGATCAGATCGATGAAGTTCAAAAAGAGAAGGAGAGAACAAAACAACTTCAGGAGGAGAAGAAGCAGAAAGCAGCCGAAGAAGAGAAAATGAGATTAGAGGAAGAGGCAAAACTGAAGAAGGCTGCAGAAGATGAAAAGATCAGAAAAGCAGAAGAAGAGAAGAAGAGACTTGAAGAGATTGAAAAGAAGAAAAAGGCTGAAGAAGCTTTAAAACCGAAAAGAGGAGAGCTTCTTCCACTCACAGAAGTTGATAAGAAACCCGAAAAGATTTCCGGCAAAAATCCCGTTTTCCCGCCGTCGATCAGAACCAAGTATGCAGGTAACAGATTTGAAGCAAGAATTATGTGCCTCGTTGATGAGAATGGAATAGTTAAAAGTTCCAGAATTCTCAATAATGTCCCTAAAGAGATTAAAAAGGCAATTGAAAAAGCAATTATGAATTGGAAATTCTCACCTGCAGTCAAGAAGGGAGTTCAGGTAAGTGTCTGGAACCAGGTGAATTTAAAAGTATCAATTTAATTGCATAGATTATAATATAGTTGTTTTTATTTAAAGTACTTGAAATGCCCTGAATTTTGGGGTAAATTATTCTATGAAAAGTTATTATATTCTTGCAATAAATCCAGGATCGACTTCAACAAAGATCGGTATATTTAAGAACACTAAGATGATACTTTCTGAGAATATATCTCACTCTGTTTCAGAATTATCTAAATTTAATTCGATAATGGATCAAAGGGAATTCCGATCAAATATAGTCCTTGATTTTCTTAAAAATTGCGAAATCCCGATATCAAAACTTAATGCTATAGTCGGAAGAGGCGGGATGTTGACTCCGATGAGATCAGGAACATATATTGTGAATGAAGAGATGATATCTTTTCTGATTGCCAACCTGCTTGAACATGCTTCAAGCCTGGGAGCAATACTTGCTGATAAGATCGCAGAAAGTATAGGAGTTAAAGCATATATAGTTGACCCTGTCGTTGTCGATGAAATGGATGATATCGCAAAGGTCACTGGTATCCCGGAAATTAAAAAGATCAGTATCTTTCATGCTCTTAATCAGAAGGCTGCAGCCAGAGAAGCAGCTAAAAGAATTAAGAAAAAATATAGAGATTGCAACTTTATCGTTGCCCATCTCGGCGGCGGAATCACCATCGGTATCCATAAAAAAGGTTCCGTTGTTGATGTGAATAACGGCCTCAATGGTGACGGCCCTTTTTCTCCGGAAAGAGCAGGTTCGATCCCTACATGGAGCCTTGTTGAGTGGGCTACGACCGGATTGTACTCCCTGCCTGAATTAAAAAAGAAAATAACCGGAAAAGGAGGTGTCGTAGCACATCTCGGAACCAATGATATGAGAGAAGTAAAAAAAATGGTTGAGAAAGGTGATAAGAGAGCCTCTATCATATATAATGCATTGGCATACAATGTTGCAAAAGGGATCGGTGCATTAGCACCGGTTGTTAATGGGAAAATTGATGCTGTTATTATTACAGGTGGACTTGCTTTTGATAAAAATCTTATGACAATAATAAAAAATCGTGTAAAATATATAGCTCCGGTTATTATACTTCCCGGTGAGGATGAACTCGCTGCTTTATCAAAGGGTGGATTGAGAGTCCTCAGGGGAGAAGAAAAACCGAAAACCTGGAAACCTTAGGAGGAAAGAATGGACCAGATTAAATCTTTAGAACAACTTGAAATGCTTGTAAAGGAACAGAAAACGCCAAAAATGGCTGTGGCTTATGCTCAGGACGAGGACACTCTTCTCGCTGTTAAGAGAGCTGTTGAAGAGAAGATCATTGAAGCAATTCTGGTGGGTGAAAAAAAACTAATCGTTGAAAAGTGTAAAAAACTTAATATATCTTCTGATATGTTTGAGATCATAGATGAACCTAATGAAAAAAAGAGCGGGGATGTTTCTGTAAAACTGATCGTTGACGGTAAAGCAGATATTCTCATGAAGGGCCTGATATCAACTCCTTATTTTTTAAAATCGATACTAAATAAAGATTATAACCTTGTTAAGAAAGGGACAGTTTTATCCCATACCGCACTTATTGACATCTCTACATATGACAAACTGCTGATAGTTTCAGATGTCGCAATGATCCCCTATCCTGACCTGAGCCAGAAAGTCCAGATGATCAACTATAATATTAAGATCGCAGAAAAGCTGAATATTTACAATCCTAAAGTTGCATTGATCTCTGCGAATGAGAAAGTCTCCGAAAAAATGCAATCAACGATTGATGCTGCTGTTATTTCAAAGATGGCTGACAGGAATCAGATAAAGGGGGCAATAATTGACGGGCCCCTAGCTCTGGATGTGGCATTATCAAAAAAAGCTTGTGATATAAAAGGACTTAAATCACCGATCGACGGATTTGCTGATATTCTTATATTTGCAAATATCGATACAGGCAATGTATTTTATAAAACAACGACCATTTTAGGAAAGGCAAAACTTGCAGGTGTAGTGACCGGAACTCCTTTTCCAACAGTCCTTGTATCCAGAGCTGATGATGATGACTCTAAATATTACTCAATTGTACTTGCTGCTGCCCTTGCATAGAAAAAAAATGAAACTTTTTATTTATCTTTCCGCACTGGCAATAGTTTTTCTTTTCTTTACATTGCCGTTAACTTCAGAAAAAACTGAAGAAAGACCCGAAAATATATTTGGTTTTACAATGAATGATATTGACGGTAATCCGGTTCATCTTGAAAAATATAAGGGAAAAGTGATTTTGCTGGTAAATGTAGCAAGTAAATGCGGCCTTACGCCTCAATACAAGGGACTCCAAAATCTTTATTCGGATTATAAACAAAGGAATTTTGTGATTTTGGGATTTCCTGCAAATAATTTCCTTCGTCAGGAACCGGGAAGTGATAAGGAGATTAAATCATTTTGTTCATTAAATTTCGGAGTAGAATTTCCCATGTTCTCAAAAATATCCGTAAAAGGGAAGAAACAGCATCCCCTTTATAAGTTTCTAACTTCAAAATTGACAAATCCTGAATTTCCAGGGAAAATCAGATGGAATTTTGAAAAGTTCATTTTTGATAAAAACGGAAAACTTGCAGGAAGATTTCATCCGAAGATCAAACCTCAGGACCAAAGAATTACCAGCTTAATAGAAAAGTTAATATCAGAAGAGAAATAGATCTTAAAGGTATGGGTTAAGATCCAGAACTTTCGGAGGATTTGCTTGATTCCAGAAATATTCAGGAACTGTTTTCAAATATCTCTCCGCTGACTCTTTATCTTTATAGATTCCGAATAAAACAAGGTAACAATTTCTGGTACCACGTTTTACATTAATTATTATAAATTCCCGGCTTTTCCCGGATTGTTTATATGCATTAATAACTGAAGCTTTAAGACAATCCATTTCAAGGAGTATCGAGAAACGGTTATTCTGAGATAATATTTTATTTCTCCAGATCGTACCCGCTTCAGATAATTTATTCTGATTTAATTTACTAAAGGGATCAATCTCTTCTGATATTTTTTTTATCTTTATTGGTTCCTTTTTAACAATTTCACCTTTTTTTTCAATTTCATCTTCCGGTACTTTTTCTTTGTTCAGGTCTTTCTCTTCACTATTTGTTTTTTCATCTTTTGTGTAGCCTGGATCTGTAACTATTTTCTTTTCAATTACTTCTGTAGGTTTAATTTTATTTTCAGAAACCACTTCCGTTTCAGCTTTACTGCCGAACCCCGGGATAAGCCTGGCACGATCCTCAGGGGATAAAAGGATAAATATAAAACCGGCTATAATGAAAAGCATAAGAATAAGGACCAGGAATACATTGAGAAGCTTACTTTTTTTCTTACTCTCCTCTTTTCTTATCTCATTTAACAATTGATCAGACAGAGATTCTTCTTTCGTTTCCGGTTTCTCAGGTTCATTTGAAGTAAAAGAAAGATCAGGAGATTTATCTTTCTCCATCTCCAATATTTCCTCGGGGATAATACTTTGTTCAATTAGAGGGGCATCTAAGTTTATCTTATCAATATCTTCACTGATGGCATCACCATTAAAAAAATCCGAGTCAATTTTCTGATCCTTATCAGAAATTAGGATCGATTCTCCGGGGGATTCTTGGATATCCTCTGACTTCTCAATTAACAGGCCGGCTGTTATAAAAAAATAAATTGTCTTTAAAATTTCTTCTTTTGCCATCCCCGGAAAATTCAGTGAGATCATCTCAATACTTAAATCACCGAGAAATTTGTCAAATAATTCCAATTCCTCCTTATTAAGATTAAATTTCTCAATTAGAGTTTCATTTTTTGTCTGTTCCAGTTCTTCCTGAAGTGAACCAATTCTGGTCCATATAAATCCCATATCAAGCTCATTCTTAATAAAATTGTGAATATAATTTTTCAGATCGATTTCAAGGCTGATATATGTTTCCGCGGGAACATCTTTTGAAAAATAATAGACTCCGTCACTCCATTTCAGAACACTCTTAAGAATTTTATCCAGTTGATCCTTTGAATATGCGACAAATTCTTCAAATGAGATTATACCTTTTTCCACTAATGATTTGCCAAGGTCAACCAGATTTTTGGATTCGTTCTTCAAAAGACTAATCGTCTGTGCATCAACTTTATTTTCTGAAACAAGAATATTTTCCAGCATATCAACATCAGAATTTGAAACAGCCCATACAAGTTTCCCATCTCTCAGATAAAGTTCTTTTAATATTTCTTCCCTTTTCAGATAAAGAACTCCTGTCAGGTTTTCAGAAAATCCCTGAAGGAGTAACTCTGCTGCTTTGGTATCCTTTAATGTCCCCTGTTCGATCATGATTTTTCTTATCCTATTTTACGCAATATTTATAACAATAATTATTAATTATTTCAAGTCTGGCAGAGGAGAATATCTCATTGAGTTGCCTTTTTATCTTTTCTGCTTATAATTATTCCGCTTATTATAAACAGGAGTCCTATAAGTGATGACAGCAATATCTTTTCACCAAGAATAAAGTATATAAAAATAAGAGAGAGAAATGGGGCAAGATATATCAAAATAGATACTCTGGCAGTAGTAATTGAACATTTAAGAGCTTTTAACCAGAGGAGAAATGTTATTCCCATTTCAAAAAACCCTATATATGCCGAACCTGCAATAGATTTAAAATTGAAATTTCCGGTATTTTCTAACAGAACAAAATATATGACGGCAAAAATAAAACCTGAAAAAAAATTAATGGTCAATGATATTACCGGATCAGTCCTGTTCTTTGTGTTAAATATCCAGAATAATGACCAGACAATCGAACTGATAAGCGCATAGGATATCCCGAGAGGCTCCTGAATATTTCCAAAAGAGAAACTTCCACCCGTTGACAATACCACCACACCGAAGAAGCTGACAAAAACACCTGAAACCGATACAAATCCTATTTTTTGTTTCAGGAGAGGAATTGACAGGAGAACTATTACTATTCCCCATATCTGGTTGAGAATCTGAGCGATCTGTGCTGGGAGTACGGAATAGGCCCTAAAGATCAAAATATAGTATAAAAAAGGATTAAGGAATCCCAGCATTGCAGAATGAATAAGGTCTTTTCTTCTCAACTGTAGAAACAAACCCCATTTTTTCTCAAAAGTAACTATAATTGAAAGTGCTGTCAGTGAAAATATGATCGACAATAATAATAATTCTGAATATCCGGTATATCTGAGGGTTAATTTAAATGCAGTTGCAATTGTTGACCAGAAGAACACTGATGTAAGTGCAAAAGCATAGGCTTTTTTCTGATTTTTTTCCATTAGTATGAGGTAAAGATTGTATTTAATATTAAAGAGATAATCAACCATTTAAATCTTGACAAATCTGAAAATAAAATCTAAAATTTATTTTTAAAGCAGAATTCAAGGGAAGAGGGTTTAAAAACCCCACAGCCCCCGCTGCCGTGACCGGGTCTCATTCAGAGAAAAGGTTACAGATGTTGAAGCCACTCTCCCAAGGGAGGGGAAGGTAATCTGTAACCCCGGGAGTCGGAAGACCTATTCTGTTTTAATAACTCTTTATCGCGGAGGGCGATTGAAGAGTAAAATTTTTCCCTCCAAAGTTTTATAGGAGGATCATTATGATCAAAAGTTTTTTTATTTTCATATCCATTATTCTATTTTCATCTTTAGTTTTCCCTGTAAAAAAAAATGTGGATTTATCCGTCTCTGAGATCACGGAGGTTATTGAAGTCATAGGAAATATTTCACAAAACAGGTCTGTTCAAAGTGTTTCTGTTATAAGCAAAGACCAGTTAGAAAAAATGAGAGCTGTTAGCCTTAAAAATGCGATCTCATCAACCCCTGGAATTTTAACTCTCTCAAGCGGAAAATTCGGCCAAACCGCTTCAACTTATATCAGAGGATCAAATACCACCCAGATATTATATATTGTAGATGGAATAAAGATCAGAGACATTTCAAATATCGGAGGTGTAAGCCTTGCCACTTTATCTCCATTTCTTATAAACAAAGTTGAGATCGTCAGGGGCCCCCTCAGCAATATCTACGGATCAGATGCCATGGGCGGGGTTATCAGTATTGATACAGAGCTGGAAGAGGGACTTAAGTTCGAATCTGCTCTCGGCAGTTTCGGATCATATGAAGGGAATATATCATGGTCAAAAAAAACCGGAGATTTTTATATTTCTTTGGGATCTGCAAATCAGTTTTATACAGACAATGTATTTAATGATGACTTCGAAAACAATGGATTAAAAGCCGGAATAGAATATAAAGGGTCAATGAATTTTTCAGGGGGCATTAAACTATTCGCTAATATAACAAATGCCGGGATTCCGGTCAATTTTCAGGTCCCTTCTCCGGAAAGAAAATATAAACAATTTAATTATATTGCCGCAATTCCGTTTAAATTTAAATTGGGCAACAAATCAGATATAAAAGTTAATGTTTCATACAACAGGAATAATTATGAGTTCAGTGATATAGAAGATATCTGGACCCCCTACTATAAAAATGTATCAGATAATAAAGAAATTGAAATTAATTTGAGATCAGAGATCTTAAAAAAAATTTCAATGAACACAGGGATAGATTTTGCATCTCAGAATATTTTCACTGAAGATTCTGCAGGTATCACAATAGATAATTATAAATCCAATTATTTTTCATCATTTTTACTCTTGAACTATCAGTCGGGAGACTTTCTATTCACCGGCTCTCTGAGATATGACAAGTATAAAGATGTGAAGGCGAATATTTCACCTCAGATCGGCTTCTCCTATCTGTTGAATGACAGTATCAAATTCAAAGGATCATATTCAGAAAGTTTTAAAGCCCCTCTTCCTATCCACCAGATCAATCCCTGGGGTGTATCAAATTTTTCACTGGAGCCGGAGAAGGGGAAATCTTTTGAAAGCGGTATCGAAATATTTTCAAAGAAATTCACAGCAGGTGTTACTTACTTCTCCACAGAATACTCCGACCTGATAGACTGGGCCGTGATTGATTTTTCAACCTGGGCAGGGCAGTATCAGAATATCAGCCGTGCAGAAATCAATGGTATTGAATTAGAAGTTTCATATTCTCCTTTTCAGAATTTTAGTATAGGCTATTCCCATACATATCTGAAAACAAAAAATATTGAAACAGATGAACCTCTTCCCAGAAGACCTGCTAATACTTCAAGCTTATTCTTAATCTATTCAGGAAGATTATTTTCACTTTCCGGAAATATCCGGTACGTCGGACAAAGATCTGATTTTGACTACACTGTTTATCCTTCAGATATAGAAAATCCCCCATTCAATACTTATGATATCACCGGAATCATCCCCATAGCCGACTCCATCTCAATCTTTTTTAAAATGACCAATCTTATGAACAGAGAATATCAGGAATTTTACGGATATCCTTCTCCCGGGAGGAGAATTGAAGCTGGAATAACCTATAAAAAATAATGAAATTTAAAAAGATCATCCTGCTATCGGTTTTAATAATATTTTGCATATCACACATATATTCTGAAAGGGTGATCTCTTTGTCGCCTTCAATAACCGAAATATTATTCGAACTCGGTAAAGGAGATATGATTGTTGGAAACACAAAGTTTTGTAATTATCCGAAGGGATCACTATCGATAAATAAAATAGGAGGATATCTCGATATAAATATAGAGATGATAATTGATCTTAAACCTGATAAAATTTTTCATTATCCTGAACATATCCGTAAAATAGAGAAACTTGGTACTTATGCAAATCTGATTCAGGTATCACATAAAAGTATAAAAGATCTGTTAGAATCAATAAAAATAATTTCCCGTGAAATGGGAGTTTATAAAAAAGGTTTGGCACTCTCCGGGAAAATTTTAAAGCAGCTTGATAAAATAAAAAAGATTAAAAAAGATAGACAGAAGAAAAAAGTACTTATAATTATCGGAAGAGAACCGAAACGGCTCCGAAATATAATAATTATAGGAAAAGGTGATTTCCTTAATGAAATAATTAAAATATCTGGAGGAATCAATGCCTATAAAGGTGATATAGCTTATCCTTCAGTTTCTATTGAATCTCTGATTAAAATGGACCCGGAATTCATCATTGAATTTTCATTTTCAAAAGACCCTCCATCAGTAGAATCAATTGTATCTCTATGGAATAAATATCCTTATATACAAGCTGTTAAAAGAGGGAATATTTATGTTGTCAATGATGACTACTGGGTAAGGCCAGGCCCCAGAATCGGGAATATTGCAGAATCGATGTATAGAATGCTACACAAAGGTAAATAATCAGTTATCATCCAGAATTGAGATCGTATATTTCAGTCTTTTTTTCCAATACTTCGAATAGTGTTCCCTTCTGACCACACCTCTTCCATTTGGAGAATGGATAAAATACTTCTTGCTTGCAAATATACCTGAGTGCCACAAATTATTCTTAATTTTGAAAACAAGAATATCACCCGGCTTTGCATGTTTAAATTTTACCCGTCCGTCTATCTTACCCTGCATTTTTGCGGTTCTCGGTATTTTAACTCCAAATGAATCATAAAGATAGTGGACAAATCCGGAACAATCGAAACCGTCAATATCCGTTCCGCCATAATGATAAGGGATCCCTCTAAGCGACTCGGCAAGTGATAAGATCTTTCCCCTGAGGTTCCATATTTTTTCAGGCTCAGACCGGAAATTACAAAAAGATACCAGGAGAAAAATCAATATTATAATTAAAATCTTAAATTTCAATTTATTCTTCTCAGCTTTGAAGAAATGCGAAAGGGGGGACTCGAACCCCCACACCTTGCGGCACCAGATCCTAAGTCTGGCGCGTCTGCCAATTCCGCCACTTTCGCATTTTTCAGCTAAGATATCATGCAGGACACCGTTCTGTCAACACAGACAAAAAGGAGCCTCCTGATACTATTTTTTATCTACCAAAAAAAGTGAAGGATCGATGGGCGGATTGATCTTCACTTTTTTCATGGTAATATCAAGCACTTTTTTATCTTTCAGAAATATCTCTGTTTTAAAAGCAAATGTAATTCCCGATATCTTCTTAAACTGTGAGAGATAGGAACGCCCAAGCCCTTTCTGACCGCCGATATTCTCAATTTTCTCTTTGATCCCGATCAGTCCTGTTGTTTTATCTATGAAGAATTTAACCCACTCATCTTTCACACCGGTAATATAGATCACATCATATGATTTTTCTTTGATCTTTTCTTCTTTCAGATACTGAAATTTATATTTATCTTTAGAATGAAAAATATCATAAAGTCCGGCAAAAGCTGATTCGTTAATCTCCTCTTCAGTTAACTCTTTTCTCTGCCCCATCTGGGTCATATAGCCCTTTTTACCGTTCACCACCCGCTTCATGGTCATTCCCATCACTTTAGTTTCTGAATATACATTGTCCGGGTATACCACCGAAACAGACTGTTCAAGGGTAAAAGAGCGCCCCTGCATGGAAATATTTACAGAAGATTCCCTCACCGATGATTTGATCCTTCTGTATCCGGAATAGTTCTCTGACAGAGCTTTGAACAAAATTTCTTTACCTTTCTTTAATGCAGCCGGAGTTGCTTCGGGTATTTTCTCTTTTACAGGTGGTGGTTTGATGGAGATATCAATATCTTTGATCTTACCAATCAAGGAAAGATCTTCTTTTACATTCTTCTTTGTCCCAACTATCAGTGTGATCATCTTTTCCGGAACGATATATTTTTGAGCGGTCTTAAGAACACCCTCAGCTGTCACATTTTTAATTTTATTCACAAGATCATCATACTTTGACTTATCAAGATTGTAGAACTCTTTTTGAATATGATCGTTAAGTATTTTCTCCGGAGAACTGAATTTGAACACATATGAGTTCAGAAAATAATCCTTAGCCTCATTGAGCTCTTTCTCGGTGACCTTTTCTGTTCTGATCTTCTTTACCTCATCCAGAATAGCATTCACTGCAGTAACTGTTGATTCAGACTTGGTGAAAGTTGTAAATGAAACATCCCCGGGATAAAGGTATTCTGAATTAATGCCCCCCCCTACTCCATAGGTAAGACCCATTTTCACCCTCAGCCTCTGCATTAACCTGGAGTTGAATCCCTGTGAAAATATTGAATTAAAAACAAGTATATTTGCCTTTTCATCAATATTCTCAATGTAACCGGGATGACCGACAACTATCTGACTCTGAGTCTGATTAGCTTTTTCTGCAAAATACACTTTATAATCATGTTTTGGAGTTTTAACTTCAGGATAAACCGGAATAACAGGCTCTCCTTTTAATTGTCCAAAATATTTATTTATAAGTGGCTCAAGTTCTCCGATCTTAAACGGCCCTGTAACTCCGAGCATCATATTTGCGGGTTTGAAGAACATCGAATAACACTTCCTGACATCATCTATTGAAATATTCTCAAGGTCTTCATATTCCAGATCTGCAGCGAACGGGGAGTCTTTACCGTAAATGAGTTTTCCGAATTCCCTCCCCCTTATACCGGCAGGATCATCATTTTTTCTAGAAATGGAGCTTGAGAACTGGGTTTTAACTTCTTCAAATTTTTCTTTATCAAATGCAGGTGAAGTCAACATCTTTTTAAGGATGTCCATCGCTTTTTCAAAACTCGGCTTAAGTGCTGAAACAGTGACTGTAAAATAATCAAAAGAACTTTCGAAGGCTATGGAAATACCATTCATATCAAGCATTCTGTCGATCTCATCACCTTTTAATTCTGCAGTTCCCCCGATCCTGAGAAGCTGAGCTGTTATTGATGCAAGGCCTGTTTTACCTTCAGGGTCATATACATCTCCCCCCTTCAGATAAGCAGTAAAATTCACCACAGGAAACTTCTGGTCCTCGATCAACCTGATCTGTATTCCATTATTCAGGCTGGCTGATTCAACAACAGGTTTCTGGATTTCGTTGAGAGGAGGAAATTTAATTTTTTCCAGTTTTCTCCCTTTCCCATAGATCCCTGTACCGAATACAAGGATGGTAAAAATTAATATTGTAAGTGTAAATTTTCTCATTTCTTATCTCCCCCCTTTTTCTCGATTTTCACAACCACTCTGTTTGAAAGTGTGAAATATTTTTCAGCAAGTTTTTGAAGATCTTCCACTGTTACTTTTTCAATCTCATCGAGATATGTAAAAGCATATTTCCACGAACCTTTCAATACTTCAGTTGAAAGAAGAGAAAATAAAAGGCCTCTGTTTGATGTCATCTGTTTGATCAAAGCTACTTTCATTCTTACCTTGGCAGATTTCAATTCTTCTTCTGTGACTTTTTCGTTTTTTAATCTGTCCAGCCCTTCTCCTATTATCTTTTCCAGTTCTTCGGTAGTGTGACCCATATTGGGAAGTGAAAAAATAATATAGAGAGAGGGATACTTATTGCCCGGGAATCCGGCCATTGACCCTACGAACAGCGCAGATTTGTCATCTGTAACAAGTTTTTTGTAAAGTCTGGAACTTCTTCCGTTTGTCATTATATAATCAAGAACACTGAATTTAACAAAATCTTCATGAAGAATCGAGGGGCAATGGTAACCTGTAATTATCCATGGTTGAGAATCCTCATAAATTATCATCCTCTTTTCACCAAGTTGAGGCGGTTCAATAGTTGTATTGCGAGCCATTCTCTTTCCGGGGGGAATCTTTAAAAAATATTTTTCAGCGAGTTTTTTTAATTGTTCAGGATAGACATCCCCTGTTACTCCAATGACAATATTACCCGCTGTATAGAACCTTCTGAAATAGCTCTTTACATCATCAAGAGTTATATTCTCTATGTTGCTCATAGGACCTATCACATTAACTTTATAAGGATGGTCCTTAAAGGCAAGAGCCAGAGTCTCTTCCACCATTTTACCTACAGGTTGATTATCAACTCTTACGCGCCTCTCCTCTTTGATAACTTCCCTCTCCTTATAAAATTCCCGGAATACCGGATCAGAAAACCTGCCGGACTCAAGGTAAGCCCAAAGTTCAACCTTGTTTGAAGGCAGGCTGAAAAAATAAACGGTCGAATCAGCCCCGGTTCCGGCATTTAATCCGACTCCGCCGTTCTTCTTCAGGATCGAATCAAATTCATTAGGTACCACATATTTCTGTGCTTCTTTTCTTAATTCCTCGAAGTTCTTTTCGAGGGCTTCTATTCTATCTTTGTCAGGATGAAGTGAGTTTTTTTCATTTCTGATCTTAGAGAAAAGGATATCCATTTTATCAAGAATAACTTTTTCTTTTTTTATATCTTTTGTCCCAACTTCTGAAGTACCTTTAAACGCAAGATGCTCAAGAATATGTGAGATCCCGTAAATACCAATTCTTTCATCACTGCCTCCGACGTTTGCATAGGTTACAAAACTCGCAATCGGGACAGAATGGTCCTCTAACAGGATAAATTTTAATCCGTTAGACAAAGTGAATTCAGAAACTCTGTTCTTCACACTGTCAAAATTAAAATCTGTGCCACTCAAGCCAATGGCAAAAGTGAGTAAAAATAACAATATCAATACCTTTTTCATATTACCTCCGAAGAGAATTATTCTATCATAAAGATACGATAATTTACAGATTGAACTTAGTTCACTTTTCCTTTATTCGAAAATTAAAAGAATATATAATCTGCATATGGAGAAAAAAAAAAATAGAATCATTATTATTCTGATATTATCAATGATTTGTATATCAGTATGGCTTTTTATAAGAAAAAGAGAGACTCAATGGACTGCAGAAAATTCAATGAATCTTACAGAACTCTCAATAACTTCAGACACAGGTGAAATTGATGATCTGATAATATCAATAGAACAGAGCCTGATCTACTACTCAAAAATTGATCCTGAAACCGAATTCAATTTTGGAAAACAATGGTGTTCTGCTGCCGAAATGCAAACATGCCTCATAGATTTCAGAGAAAAACTTATTATTTATGGATTATCAGAGAAGTTCTTTCAATATATAAATGAAAACTATATTTCGTTCGAAACAGCTTCAGAGAAACTGCTTCTTACAGGATATTTTGAAGCTTCTTTATCAGGATCAAGACATAGGGATGAAGAGTTCAGATTCCCGGTTTACAAGAAACCGGATGATCTGGTACATATTATTTTATCTGAATTTCCCTTTTTCTCAAAAAAGCAGGGGCTTCCTGTTCTCCTTCGCGGAAGGATTGATGAGAACAAAAGGATCACTCCATATTATTCCAGGGAAGATATAGACGGTCAGAAAATATTGGAAAATAAGGGGATGGAATTGCTCTGGGTTAACGATATCATTGACCTGTTTTTCCTCCATATCCAGGGCTCAGCTGTTGTGAAACTTAAGAACAATGAAGAGACAAGAATTAATTATGCTGACACTAACGGCCACCCTTACAGAGCAATAGGAAAAGTACTTGTTGAAAAAGGGATCTGTGAATTTGAAGATCTATCAATGCAATATATCGAAAAATATCTAAGGGATCATCCGTCAGAAGTGAATGAAATATTTAATTATAATCCTTCATATATATTTTTCAGAGAGGTGGAAGATGGCCCAGTCGGGTCACTTGGAGTTAAAGTTACTGAATACAGAAGTATTGCAACAGATAAATATTTATTCCCGAAAGGAGCGATCTGCTATATAACATCCTCTCTTCCGGTATTCGATGAGAATGGGATAAAAAAGGGAAAGAAAGATTTTCAGGGTTTCGTATTAAACCAGGATACGGGAGGGGCAATCAGATCTCCCTCAAGAGCCGACCTGTTTACGGGAAATGGAGAGAGAAGTGAACTTGTTGCAGGACATCTTAAAGAGGAGAGCAGACTCTTCTTCCTGATGAGGAAAGATCTTTTAAAAAGAAAAGAAGAACAGAAGGTGACCCTAAAAGAGCCTTATTGATTCTTTATTTTGAATAATTTTCTTATCTCTTCATTCAGTGCGGAGATACCTTTTACCAGATCAGGGTTGATTAGAAAATAATAAACCATTTTCCCCTTTTTTTCTTTTCCCAACACTCCCATCTTATACATATCATTTAAATGATTGGAAAGGTTACTGAATGTAATGCCCAACTTCTCTTTAATCTCTCCCACGTTTAATCTCTCATTTTCAAGCAGATTGATGATCCTTAATCGGTCAGATTTTGAAACGGTTTTACACATCAGGACATAATTATCAAGAAAACGTTCATCTATAGGCATACTTAATAATAATCCACTGAAGGTTAATTGTCAAACCGGATATTTGACGGGGAAAAATTTCAAAAAGGTAAAAAAAAGGGAGACCCAGAGGCCTCCCCTTTATTTAAGAAAACTTCTTATTTACTTCTTCCAGGTAACTCCCACATAGAATGAATAGGATTTGCCTGTTGTGTCTGTGAAAAGATACTCAGCAATATCATCATAAATATAATAATAAACTGAACCATTCAGTGTCCAATTTTTGTTGAGCTCATAATTTAACCCGAATTGTGCGACCATTTGTTCCATGTTGAGTTCTGAATAATCTGCAATATCTCCATAATCATCAAAATCAAGTGCAATCCCACCTGAACCGGGGAGATAAGGAACCTGATTCTCATCAAGTGAAAGTTCCTTAATTACTGATCCGGATTTACTATAATTGAAATTCATGTGCATCGACAATTTTTTGCTCGCATTATAATGGAGGGACAATAACAAAGTTTGATTGCTATTATCCAGATCCATCATATCTGTTAATGTCCCGGGTTGTCCGGCAATAATCGCCCCTCCGCACCCTTCCAAAGCTGCAATAGCAAACATGGTACTGTAAACATTTGAGTGATCATAATAGGTTGCAGAGAAGTAAGCTTTCTGAGATATCATAGCCCACAGATCAACACCCCACTGGAAGAGATCTCTATTCCAACTCGCTCCAGTTGTGACCAGATTATCATTATCTTCGGTTTTGTACAGAACATTTGCATTGAGAGCAAATTTTGATGTTGGATTCCAATGGATTCTACCTTTTAATTCTGTAACACTTTCCGGAAAAGCTGTCATTGTCCCTTCCCGCATCATATGCCAGATGTAGAACTGAGTTGCAGTAGGAGCAAGGGGAGAAGTGGTTGCATATAGCTGAGCTGCCGGAGCAATGCCGCCATTCAGATTGGCAAAAGGATCTTTTATAGATGAATATTTACCATCAAACACAACCTTTAACTTATCTGCCGGCTTCATAGTGAACTTCACTTTGAATGTATTTTTTGTCGTGTTAAGGACGTCATAAAATTCTCTGTCAATATCCTCATAATTATAAGCAAGCTGAAACTTGAATTTTTTTGAGAATTTATACTTGAAACCTGCTTTAACATCAATGACAGTTCTTGATAATGAGGAAAAACGGGTCCAGTCAAAAGTATCAAAATCAAATCGGTCTGCATAAGTCTGGCCTATATACGGACCGCCGATATCAACTCTTTCATTGATGTCAATAGCAACAGAATCATTGTCGATCTTCTGGTAGTTAACAATAGCGTTAAAAAACGCTTTCTTACCCAATCTTGCAGTAAATGCTCCTGCAAATGCATTGGACTTCCATTTAAGATTCTGATTTACATTCTCAACAGTTGCCCCCACATATTGAGCAGAAAGGACCTTTGTATCATTAAAAGGTACTGCCGCTTTAAGTAGGTGAGTTCCCTTCTTACTTTCCGGGACTACATCAAAAGGAAGATATTCCGCATCTCCTACACCTATTCTGGAAGTGAAAACAAAACTACTGTTTTCAGGATGCTGGTTGGTAAGGTAATAGTTAAGAGGAGCATCATCCATTTCTTTGAAGGTATTTGCAGTATAAGAATAGTCAACATTCGAATTCCCGAGTCTGATATTTGTACCTATCTTGATATCCCTGTTGTAGCTGTTTATCGATCTTGATTGTGCGGTTACATGACATGCAGAGCATTTGCTTAATGTCCTTGCCTGATACATCCCCTTCCTGGACTCATCTCTATAATGAACATAGAATTTTAGTCCGGGCACCATTGGTACCGAGAGCTGTGTCTTACTAACAAATTCAGTTCTCTTCATGTAATACTGGTCATTGGGATTCATGTCGTCTGCATAGGCACCTGATCTTGCTTCACTTATAACATCGATATTGGTAAGAGGATCATGATCCAGCCTGTGATAGAGTGCATCATAAGACAATTCCTGCTTTAATATCCTGTCAAAATCAAATTTGAACAAATGAGACATATCCTTTGCATCACCATAAAATTTTGAAGCGATCCTGAAGAATGTTTTCCCCATATTTCCTGAGAACATCGCTTTGATAAAAGGTTTGAGCCCGTCATCGAGCGGTGAATATTCTTTTACTTTAACAGTCGCATCTTCCTGACCGATATAACCGATGCCGAATTTGATCTTTGCATCAAGCTGGTTCTCTTTTTTTGCAGCTTCTTCTGCGGACAGTGGAAGCATAACAACCAGACAAATTATTGAAATTAATATTATTATTTTTTTCATCTGATTATCTCCTTACCTGATCATCCCTTTTCCCTGACCTGATACTGTCTGGGAAGGATCATCTGTTCCATGGATCTTGAAGTGACATTGGGTACATTTGGTCAGAAATGCCCTTCTCCATCCTTCCGTACCATGCGGATTCTCTGAGTGCCATCCGGTTGCCGGAAGAGTTTTGGCATCTTCCATACCGATTCTGCCTGCATGAAAATGTGATTCATGACATTGGAGACAGAGGAAAGGTTCATTCTGTTTTAGAAGATTGTTTGCCACTGTGCCATGAGGATTATGACAAGCCAGGCAATCTTCCTGTACCGGAGCATGTTCAAAAACAAACGGTCCTCTCTTATCAGCATGGCAGGAATAACAAAGATCATTTAATCTTTCATTTGTTTTAAGATTGTTGACCAATGAACCATGATGCTGGTGACAGCTTGAACACTTCATTTTCCCTTCTCTTAAAGGATGGTGTGAAGGATACATAGTTTTAACTTTAATATCCGTGTGACACTTCAGACAGAGATAAGGATCTTCTGCTTTCAGGTCTTTTCCTTTGTGGATGGGGTGACATACCGCACAACCAACTTCGGTTGCAGCATGGTCACTGAGATTCCAGTCAGAAGCTTTAAGACTTCTGTGGCAACTTAAGCAGGCAGCGGATGTCCCGCTCTTGCTTCCTTTTTTAAAACTGACAATTTTTTCTACATCACCCTCTTCAGCATGTGCACCGCCGGGGCCGTGACAGGATTCGCAACCCTTTTTTAGCCCTTTGAGTTCAAAATCCTTCAGTCTGGAGTGGACATTCTTAGAAAAATTCTTCATCACTCCGTCATGACATTCCAGACATGCCTTGTCACCGACAAAGCCGTCTGCTGAATAATTAAATAAGGTAAATAAGAAGAAAAAAGTCAATGATAAGTAAATTAAATTTTTACTTTTCATATAACCTCCTATAATATTTATTTTGTTCTGTCCTTAAACATAACTTTAATAAATTTCTGCATATTCGATATTCCGTCAACAAGGTCGGGATTAATAAGATAATAATATACAGATTTGCCCTCTTTTTCTTTCCCAAGGACACCCATTTTATACATATCATTCAAATGATTCGACAAACTACTCAGGGAAATATTTAATTCTTTCTTAATTTGCCCTACATTAAACTTCTTATCATTAAGTAAATTTATGATTCTGAGACGATCGGGTTTTGAGACCGCTTTACACATTAGAGTATAATGATCTAAAAATCTTTCATCGATCGGCATAATGTATAAATAGAGCATATTTTTCTTTATGTCAACGTTTTATTTGATAAAAAATTAATTTTATTTAATTTTTTCTTTTTTTATACTTTTAATAATCGTGTAATGTTAATGGCTTAACCATAAAACCCCTTTCGCCGACTTCCCCCCCCATTTTCGCAGTGCCAGACTATGTTTTATAGCTTTGCCTATAAATTTCAAAATACATTTTTATTTTGTTTTCCATTTTTTTTTAGATTATTTTTTTCTGAATTATTTTTACTGCAGTTTATTTATGTCAATTTTAATCCTTGATTTCTTCAAATTTTGTTAATATTTAAATTTATTATTTCTTGGATAATACTATTTTTTTTGGAAAATTTACTGATTAACTGAAATTCAGATTAACTCAAGTTTTCTGTCAGCAATTCCAGCGAGGATCTCATTATGAGTCACAACTATGGCAGAAAGCCCTTCGTCACGAATGAGTTCAGAGAACAACTGGAATACTTTCTCCCCGGTCTTTCTGTCCAGATTGCCGGTCGGTTCATCAGCAAGAAGAAGCTTGGGGGAATTGATTAAACTTCTGGCAATTGCAGCCCTCTGTTTTTCACCCCCCGACAATTCATGAGGCATATTTCTCAATTTTTCCTTCATGCCGACTTTCTCAAGCAGTTCGATCCCCTTCTCCTCTGCAGATCTTCTGTCAAATCTTTTAATGAGAAACGGAAATGATACATTCTCCAGTATTGTCAGTTCCGGCATTAGATAGTGAAACTGATAAAGAAATCCGACCTCACTATTCCTGTATTTTGTCAACCTTTCAGGAGAGAAATCGTTAATATTCTCATTTTCAAAAAATATCTCCCCTGAGTCGGGCCTGTCAAAACTGCCGACCAGATGCAGCAGTGTGCTTTTCCCCGAACCTGAAACCCCTGTTACTGCAAGAGTACTCCCTCTTTCAAGTTTAAAACTCAGGTTGGAAAGAACTTCAAGTTTTTTCCTGTCAGGCTGAGTAAAACTTTTACTTAGATTTTTGACTTCGATCAGGGGGATTTTCATAATTTATTTTTGCGGGTTATATATACTGCAGCACCCTTTCCATTCAGGTCCGCATCAAAGAACAAATGTTCTTTCTCCTCTGATGTAAGGTTACTTCCTCTTATATCCATTATCCTGTCTTCGAACATCTTCCATATATCTTTCGTTAAGGCTTTATCAAGATCTTCCCCTCTCAAACCCTCAGTATAACGGAATGAAGCAGCCTTTTCAGTTAATTTAATAAATTTAATCAATTGTTCATTAATCCCGCTTACATCGTTGACACAGCCATAATGGGTAAGAAGGATCTTTGACGGTTTTAGTTCTGCGATCAATTCATAGGTGCTCAATGAACTTTCAGGGTCGAATTGGACCGGAGATGTGGACGGGAAGATCAACTCTCCTTTTTCATACCTGAAACGGGGGTACCCTATTCCGAAAGCATCACCGGAAAAAACAGACCCTGAAAGTTCATCATAAACAATATTATGATGTTTTGCATGCCCGGGAGATTCGATCATTCTAAGTTCCCTGCTCCCGACTTTTACACTTTCACCGCCAGTGATACTTATAACCCTCTCTTCCGGAATACCTATTATCTCTCCATATAACTTTCTATATTCATCTTCACCATAAACCTGCTTTACACTCTCTATAAGTATTTCAGGCGATACCATATGGCGTGCCCCGCGGGGATGAACAACAAGGCTGGCTTCAGGGAGCTTTTTCATTATCAACCCGGCTCCGCCAGCATGATCAAGGTGAATATGGGTAAGAATTATGTACTTAATATCACCTGTATTGAACCCTGAATTTGTTACCGCATTTAGAATCCTAGGGATTGCATAATTGGTATTGGTTTCAATAATTGCTATCTCACCATTATCCACAAGGAAATAGGATGCGGCAAACTTTTCTCTACCAAGATATAAAGTGTCAACCAGATAGATACCGTCGGATATCTCTTCAGCAATGCACTCTACAGGTATGTCCATAGACTGTAAGGTCTATTCCTCTTCCTCTCTGACCCTACCCTCTTTTACAGCATCGTCAATTATCTTTTTCTGAAGTTGACCAGGAACTTCCTCATAATGGGAAAGTTCCATGAAGTAACTCCCCCTTCCGCCTGTTATAGAAGTAAGGTTCGGTTCAAAATCAAGCATCTCGACCATTGGTACCTGGGCTTTAATAACATTATTCTTCCCTTTTGATTCCATGCCCTGGATCTTTCCCCGTCTGCCGCTGAGATTGCCGTTGATATCACCCATGAATTCTTCGGGTGTTACAACTTCAACATCCATAACCGGTTCAAGAATTGTGGGTTTTGCCTCTTTCATCCCTTTCTTATAGGCCATGGAAGCTGCAATCTTAAATGCCATATCGGATGAATCCACATTGTGAAAACTTCCATCGTAAAGATCAACTTTAAAATCGACAGCAGGATAACCGGCCAGAACACCGTGATCTTTGGCCTCCCTTATCCCTTTTTCAACAGCCGGTATATAGTTTTTTGGTATTGAACCTCCAAAAATAGAATCTACAAATTCAAAATTTTTCCCTCTGGGCAATGGCTCAATTTTAACAACAACATGACCATACTGTCCTCTACCGCCGCTCTGTTTCTTATATTTGATATTAACATCGGCCTTACCTTTAATTGTTTCAAGATATGGGACTTTGGGAGGTTTCATTGTAACTTCCACACCGTATTTATTATGGAGTTTATTTACAACCAGCTCAACATGAAGCTGACCGTTTCCTGAAATAACCAGCTCTTTTGTCTGGATATCCCTGTGAGTTTTTACTGTGGGATCCTCTTCAATTATTTTCTGAAAAGCTACAGATATTTTACCTTCATCAGCTCTTGATTTTGGTTCAATCGCGAATGAAATGGAGGGGATCGGAAACTTGATCTCCGGGAATTTCACCTTCTCTCCTTTTATTGTCAATGTATCACCTGTCTTCGTTTCTTTCAGTTTAGCAACTGCAATAATATCTCCGGGGAAAACTTCTTCACACGGATCCTGTGTTTTCCCCTGGAGGGCAAAAAATCCTCCCAGCCTTTCGTCGGTAGATTTGTTTGTATTGTAATATGAACTATCAGGTTTAAACATTCCCGAGAAAGATCTTATAATTGATATTTTTCCTGTGAACGGATCAGATATTGTTTTAAAAACAAAACCGGAAAATTTCGCAGAAGGATCGGGTTTAACACTCCCTTCCATACAGCTGACCTCACCTGCATCTATCGGAGAAGGGCAATAGTTGATTATAAAATCCTGAACCCGATCAACACCGATGTTGTTGACCGCATCAGTAATAAGAACAGGAAATATATCCCTTGCCAAAATTCCCGATCTGAGCCCCTTGGAAATTTCATCCGCTGTAAGATCACCTTCTTCGAAATATTTTTCCATTAAAGATTCATCATTTTCAGCGATCTTTTCTATCAGAGATTCTCTGAGAGAATCTGCACTATCTTTAATATCAGCAGGAATTTCTATCTCTTTCGGTTTTCCGGATTCATCTTTTGTATACTCAAAAGCTTTCATACTTATAAGATCTACTACACCTTTGAACGACTCCCCAACCCCTATCGGGATCTGAACCGCAACTGCATTCTTTCCGAAAGAATCCACTATTGTTTCCATAGACTTATTAAAATCTGCAAGATCCTTAGACATTTTATTAACGACAAAAATAACAGATTTGTTAAGATCGGTTGAGGCATCAAAAACCTTCTCTGTCTGAACTTCAACTCCTTCAAGTGAATTTATTACTATTAAACCTGTTTCAACGGCCCGGAGGGCAACTCTTGCCTCCCAAATAAAGTTCGCATATCCCGGAGTATCAATAATATTTGTTTTATTATTCCCCTGTATCGCATAAGCAAGTGATGCCTGTATCGAAATCTTCTTTTCGATTTCCTCATCTTCATAATCAGTTACACTGTTCCCCTGATCAACTTTGCCCAGCCTGTTAACCATACCTGAATTAAAAAGGAATGCAGATACAAGGCTCGTCTTTCCCGACTGGCCGTGACCTATAACAGCAACATTTCTCAAATCTTCACTTTTAATAGTCTTCATTATTATCCTCCGAAATACTAAAATTATTTATATGAAATTATCCCTATTTTGTCAAGGTTATATTCCGCATAAGTCTAAAGCACTAAAGGAGAACTCAATTTGCATTTTAGCTTTTTTACAGGTAAAATTGACCTTATTCAAGGAACTCATATGAAAAAGAAAATTAAAGATCTGAGAAAATTAAGAGAATTGAAAAACGCAGCAGGCGGTGAAGATAAGATCAAGAAAAGGCATTTGCAGGGTAAGATGACAGGAAGAGAGAGGGTCGAATATTTTTTTGATCCCGGTACATTTGTTGAACTTCAGGGTTATGTACAACATAGGTCATCAAATTTTGGCCTGGAGAAAAAAAAGTTCTATGGTGACGGAGTTATAACAGGATTCGGAAAAGTTGATGACAGAACTGTTTACGTATACTCACAGGATTTCACAATATTGGGCGGATCACTTGGGGAAATGCATGCCAAGAAAATAGTAAATGTCATGGACCTCGCCATGAAAGCCGGTGCTCCTGTTGTTGGTATAAACGATTCGGGCGGTGCCAGGATTCAGGAAGGGATCAGCAGTCTTGCAGGTTATGGAGATATTTTTTACCGTAATACAATGGCTTCCGGAGTTATCCCTCAAATATCTGTAATTCTAGGCCCTTGTGCCGGAGGAGCAGTATATTCTCCCGGGATTACAGACTTTATTTTTCAGTCTGATAAGACAAGCCATCTTTTTGTCACTGGGCCTGAAGTTATCAAGGCGGTCAATAAAGAGGAAGTTACATTTGATGACCTCGGAGGATCCGAAACTCACTCTGCAATCTCGGGAGTAACCCATTTTGTAGGGACAGATGAGAAAGACACCCTCGACAAAGTAAAAGAACTTCTCAGCTATATTCCGTCCTCAAATCTTCATGATCCTCCCAGAGAAATGTCTGATGACCCGTATGACAGGATGGATGATAAGCTTAACGAAATAGTACCTGTCAATCCCAACAAACCTTATGATATTAAAAACCTCATTGAACTTATAATCGATAACGGAAAATTTCTTGAGGTTCATAAAAATTATGCTCAAAATATCGTTGTAGGATTTGCAAGAATGGACGGCAGAACAGTTGGAATTCTTGCAAATAACCCGGGTGTTTTTGCCGGGACCCTGGATGTCAATGCTTCAGTAAAAGGGGCAAGATTTATAAGATTCTGCGATGCATTCAATATACCTCTTATCAGTTTGGTGGATGTTCCGGGATTCCTCCCAGGAAAAGACCAGGAGCAGTTGGGGATCATTAAACATGGTGCAAAACTGCTCTATGCATATTCTGAAGCGACTGTTCCGAAACTGACTGTTATCACCAGGAAATCATACGGAGGTGCATATATTGTTATGAGCTCCAAACATCTCGGAGCGGATATAGTTTATGCCTGGCCTACAGCAGAGATTGCGGTTATGGGGCCTCAGGGAGCCATAAATGTTATTTTCAGAAAAGATCTGTCAACTGCGGAACAACCTGAATCTCTAAGAGAAAGGCTGATCCAGGAATACAAGGATAAATTTGCAAACCCTAAAGAGCCTGCAGCTTTCGGTTATGTTGATGATATTATAATGCCGGTGGAGACACGTCCTCTGCTTATTAAAGCACTTGAATCACTTGAACACAAATCCTTAACAAACCCGAGAAAAAAACACGGGAATATCCCTCTTTAATAAGGGAGAAATATAAATGATCAATAAATCAGACAAAAAGAAAGTATTGATACCCAATAGAGGAGTAATTGCACTTGATATAATAGATTCGCTGAAAAGCATAGGTCTTGAAACAATACTCTTATACTCTCCGGAAGATGCCAATTCACTGGCCGTTAAACTGGCTTGCAGAAGCTATAAATTTCTTTCATCCAAACTTGAGGACTCTTATCTTGACAGGGAAATGATTATTGAAAAAGCACTTGAACTGGATGTAGATTATATACATCCGGGTTACGGTTTTCTCGCTGAAGATCCTGAATTTTTCAGGTTATGTGAAGAGAAGAACATTGAAGTGATCGGTCCCGGGTCAAAGGTATTATCTATTGTTGAAGACAAAATAGAACTTCGCAAAATAGCCGAAGATCTTGGAATCCGTGTTCTAAAATACTCAAGAGTTATAAAGAGTCATCTCGATTATGAAAAAATACCGGATAGTTTTCACTATCCGCTGATCTTGAAGCCCCTTAAAGGACAGGGAGGAAAGAGGATCCGCGTAGTAGATAACAAAACCTCAGGTGAAGAAAGGGTAAGTAAAATGCTCCAGCTTGATGAGATAAAAAAGACAGGGGTTTTTGCCGAAGAGTTCTACCCCGACAGCCACCATATCGAAATTCCCTTTATCAGGGATATCAACGGCAACATTCTTTTTCTCCCTGAGATCGAATCCTCCGTTCAGAGAAGATTTCAGAAAATATTTCAGGAGTCCCCTTCGATAAATATATCAGATAATTTAAGGGAATCACTCTATGAAGATTCCAGAAAGATCATTGAGGAGATCAACTTTGTCGGCCTTGGATATACTGAATTCATAGTTAATAACGGAGCATCATATTTTTCCGAGATCAATCCTTCTTATCAGATCAACACATTAATTCCGGAAATCCACATGATTGCAAATTTCCTTAAAAAACAATTCGCAATTTCCAATGGAGAATTGCTCCACCATGTAAAAGGAATTAAAATTTTAAAACCGAAGTATACAATACTTCTTGTATCTCTGATGGCCGAAAATCCATTTGACGATTTCCGCCCCTCTTCCGGTATTGTTACAGAATTCTTCAGCTATTCTACGATCAGAAATATGTTCAAGACAAGTTTATATACAGGCGCCAAAGTTTCTCCGCTTTATGACCCTTATATAGGAAAGATAATCACATTTGCAGAGAGGCGTGAAAATTCCATAAAAGATATGAACAATTTTTTAAAAAACATAATAATAAAGGGAATTAGAACCAATCTGAATTTTCTAAGGCATATTCTCAACAGTAACTGCCTGTTTTCCGGAGATACCACTATCGATTTCCTCAACCAGAAGTGCAAATTCAACGAGAGGAGAAGGACTGAAGAAGAACAGCTTATCGCAGCGGCAGTCCTCTCATCAATATTTCATATCGATAATAGAAAAAAAAACTATAAAGAGGAACTTGAGAAAATGAAACAGCCGGGTTTCTTTAAAAGGTTATTTAAAAAGTTCTGAGGTGAAAAATGAAATATAAATTTCAACTAGACAAAAAAAATTTTGAAACGGTAATATCGAACAGTACAACCTTCCACTCAGAAACAGAAATAAGAATCAACAAGAGCAAAGTTAATATACTTATAGGTGAATATGATGAGAAGGATATCAGATCTATTTTTCTCAATAATAAACTCTATCAGGTAGAAGTTGAAAAAGACAGTGATGGATATCCAACAGGAATATATGTGGATGGTGAATTCTATTCAGCAAATCTTCTTAAGATAGACAAACTTTTTTATTACAAAGAAAAAGAGGCTGTTTCAAAAAGGTCCGGAGTTGTTAAAAGCTTTATCCCCGGAAACATTGTCAAAATATTTATGAAAGTGGGTGATAAAGTAAAAGAGGGAGACCTTGTCCTTATCCACGAAGCCATGAAAATGGAAAACGAAATGAGGGCACCTATTTCAGGCAATATAAAATCCATAGGTGTGAAGGAGGGAGAAAACATTTTAAGCAACCATCTCCTCTTTGAGATAGAGTAGAAACAGAGATGAAAAGGGTCGGCGCCCATGTAAGTTCTGCCGGTGGAGTTGAGAATTCACCCCTGAATGCAAAGGATATAAATGCAAAGGCATTTGCACTATTTACAAAAAATCAGAAACAATGGAAAGCTAAGCCTCTCAGTTCAGAGAATATAGAATCTTTCAAAAAACATTGCCTTGAAAACAATTTTCTACCGGAACATATCCTCCCCCACGACAGTTATCTTATCAACCTCGGTAATCCTGATAAGGACGGACTTGAAAGATCGAGAGAGGCTTTTATCGATGAGATCAACAGATGCACTATGCTTGGATTGAAACTTCTTAATTTTCACCCCGGAAATCATAAAAATATGATAAGCGAAGATGACTGTCTCGACCTTATCTCAGAATCACTCAATATTGCTCTCAATTCCACCGTGGATGTGACCCTGGTTATTGAAAATACTGCGGGACAGGGGACAAGCCTCGGATACAGGTTCGAACATCTTGCACATATCATTTCAAAAGTTGAAGATAAATCAAGGATCGGTGTCTGTATTGACACCTGCCACACATTTGCTTCAGGCTATGATATCAGAACTTTTGAATCCTACACTGAAACCATGAAAAAATTTGAGGATATAGTAGGATTTGAATACCTGAAAGGGATGCACCTTAATGATAGCAAAGTGAAGCTCGGCAGCAGAGTGGACAGACATCACAGTTTAGGAGAAGGCGAGTTAGGGCTGGATCCGTTCAGATTTATTATGAGCGATCCGAGAATTGATGAGATCCCCATGGTTCTTGAAACGATCGACTCGACAATTTGGGAAAAAGAGATCAAACTGTTATACTCATTTACAGATAATTGAAAGATATGAACGGAATATATTCTCATGCAGGATAATATCAGAGGATACTTAATAAAAAAACAGCTTGGTGTAGGGGGGATGTCACGGGTTTACCTTGCGAACGATCCTAAACTAAAAAGAAATATTGCCGTAAAAGTCCTACTCTCATCCTACGCCTCCGATAAAAGAGTTACTAAAAGATTTGTGAAGGAAGCAAGGACAGCCGCTCAGCTTCAGCACTCTAACATTATTTCAATATACGATGTAGGAAAACAGGGTAATAAATATTATATTGCCATGGAATATCTGAAGGAGAGCCTGAAAGATAAGATACGAAAAGGGGCATTTAAAACCGATACTGAAAAAGTTCTGAAAGTAACAAGGACAATCGCTGATGCGCTCCTTTATGCACATCGGAAAGGATTTATCCACAGAGATATAAAACCTGACAATGTAATGTTCAGAGATGATGGTACTCTTGTCCTTCTTGATTTCGGTATCGTTAAAGCACTGAGATCAGAAAGTAATCTTACAAGGACAGGTATGTCAGTGGGGACACCCAAATATATGAGCCCCGAACAGATGAGAGCAAAAAAAGTAGATGAGAGGAGTGATATTTACAGCCTCGGAATTGTTCTTTATGAGATGCTCACAGGTACAACTCCATACAGAGATGATGACCTGATCACACTTGCCATGAAACATGCTCAGGGTCCCGTTCCTGAATTGCCGAAAAAATTCAACTATATTCAGCCTCTTTTAAATAAAATGATCGCAAAAAAACCGTCAGAGAGGGTAAGAGATTGTGAAGGACTGATAAGGCTGATTGATGCTTTGCTATACAGGATTAAAAGTGACAGAACAGGATCAGTAAGAAAATATGAGACAAGAACATCAAAAAGTAATTCGAATAGCGAGAGTTTTTCCAAAAGGGGACTGATAGGCCTTATAGCTGCCCTTATTATAATTGCAGTACTTGTAACAGCTTCTATATTTCTTATAAGAGAAGCAAACCTGAAAACCGATCAATCAGATTGGGAAAAAGCCAAAGAAACAATGACAATTCCTGCAATAAGAAAATATCTCAAAGATCACCCGGATGGGATCCATTTCCAGAGAGCTGAAAAATTATTAAAAGAATTGAATAATAATTCGTCAGATAATAATTCTGGGTAACAACGGACTCAGCCTTGAAACAAATTCATAATTTATTGTTCCTGCAATTTCTGCAAGATTATCGACAGTAATCTCTTCCCCTTCATCTTTTCCGATAATTGTGACAACATCACCTTCTGATACATTGTCAATATGGGTAACTTCAGCCATGAACATATTCATACATACTCTGCCCCTAACCGGAGCTGTTCTTCCTTTGACAATTATATTTGATGCATTTGAGAGCTTCCGGTCATATCCGTCAAAATATCCTACCGGTACAACAATTATTACAGATTTATTAAAAGTTTTATAAGTAAGTCCATAGCTTACAGGTGTACCGCTTTCAAGTTCTTTAACCTGAGCTACTTTAGATCTCATACTGAGAACAGGCTTAAGATCAAGATCCTTCCCGTTCTTTTCTGTAAATGACACAAAGGTCTGTTTCGAAGGCCAGAACCCGAATGCTGAAATTCCTACCCTGACCATATCAAAATAGGTCTCGGGAAATAAAAGCGTTGATGCCGAACAGGAAAAATGGCGTATCATACCGCGTGTATCGATCTCAGACAAAAGATCATTAAACCTGCCCAACTGATCCATTGCATAAGAATGATCGGTCGTATCTTCGATGTTAGCAAAATGGGAATAGATCCCTCTAAGATCAATGCCCGTTAATTTATTGTTTCTTAGAAACCGGATCAAGTCTTGCGGATTTATACCGAGCCGAGATGTACCTGTTTCAACCTTCAGATGCCCTATTGCTTTGGTCCCTGTTTTTTGAGCAGCTTTTTCAGCTCTTATTAGAAACGGTATCGATGGGATCACAAATTCAATTCCGGAAGAAATTGCCTCCGGCAGTTCCTCCTTATCAAGCCATCCTAGAACAAGTATCTTTTTTGAATCATCAATCTTCTTAACTTCGATGGCCTCTGCGAGTGAATCTACTCCATAATAATCGAATGAGCTGACACCTTTGGTAATTGAGACAACTTCTTTCAATCCATGTCCGTAGGCATTAGCCTTAACTGCAAATAAAACCTTCTTACCCGATGAAATATCTCTGAATACAGAAAGGTTGTGCCTTAGACTTTCTGAATTTATCTCAATCCAATTTTTCATAATTCTGTTATTAACCGCCTAACGGACCGGTATAATGGACAATTCCCACTCTTCATCTTCATTTTCGAAGACCTGATAGAGTTTTCCCCTGGAGATCGTATAGGGATAGAGCCTGATAATGCTCATATCCTTCAGGGGAATCATCTTTGTACCAATATATTTTCCATCAACCTGATAAATAATAAATTCGGCTTTACCTTTATCCCTTCTGTAAGTCTGCATGTAGATCATGTCATCCGTGACGATCGAATTCTGAATATTTGAGAAGTATGCCGGGAATTCCATATTGTCTTTAAAGAAGCTCCAGAATTGTTTGACTGCCGGATCATTTTTATAAAAATCGATAATTCCCTTTTTATGTTCCGCATCG
Organism: uncultured bacterium; assembly: GCA_942492175.1. Classification (GTDB taxonomy): domain Bacteria; phylum Acidobacteriota; class Aminicenantia; order UBA2199; family UBA2199; genus UBA647. Next base: position 646,961 of record CALODR010000004.1, on the reverse strand, counting down.
ATCCTCAGCGGATTGAAATTATGGGAAACCGCTGGGTATTCCTTTCCGGTCTTATCAAAAACATGGATTACACCATGCTCATCCTCAATATATACTTTTCCTTTCCAGGTGCTGAAGAACGGAATCCTTCCGATCGGATTCATCTTCTTCCCCTGCTGGAAAAAATGTTTTTGCTTAAAGAGAAGTTTAATCTTCTTAAAATCCGTATCATAATAATCGGCGCCGAAATACATAATGCCATCCTCAATAATGATCCTCAACCCCACATATCCATCGGAAAGCGGTTTGAAAAAACCGGAGAAAACACCTACCTGAACCTTGTTCTCACGGATGTATGTCCCGTCTTTCTTCCAGAATGACACCTTACCCTGACTGTTTACAATGATATAATCCCTGGCGACATTTATTTGCATTGGGATCTGTGGCTGAACAAGAAACTCCTGCGGACCGGAGCCTGCTTTCCCGAAAACATTGACCAGTTCAAGGTCTTTCAAGTTGTAGATATATACCTTCGCTCCTTCTGTAAAATAAATCTGAGACCCGTCGATCTCTATCGATAAAGGATTCAGCAAATCATCAAGCACTTTGCCGCTTTGACCGAAAACCGGGAGCATAAAACTTAATATTAATAATGCATAGAATACTTTCTTCATTCTGACTCCTGAATATCAATTATATCAGAGAAATCCAATTTACATAAATCCCTTCTCTCTTATCTGAATATTCTTGTTATTCCTTCCTCGACCTGTCTTTTCAGAGGGATTGCATGCTTTTTAACATATTACGTCTGGATTATAACTTTTTTTTAAAAAAACAGGTATAATTTAGCATCTTTCATAAACTCCGGGAGAATAACTGCAAGAAATTATGATCCTCGGGGAAGAGGGAAAGAATCGGATTTTACAAGGAGAGATTTTATGTCAATAAGTGTAACAGGGGCAGCTGCTGCCTCAATCCCGCTATTATTCGGGAATAATATAAGTATGGCATTGGGTGAAGATACAGCTACGCCATCGGAGCTTGGTGAATACTATCTCCATTTCGGAGTGGATGGAAAACTTATTCAGGAGATCTTTTCCACAGCTTTATCTTATGGAGGAGATTATTGCGATATATATTTTCAACATACGATCAACAATTATATCGGTCTGGAGGACAAACAGGTGAACAGAGCCTCTTCCAATATAGATTTCGGTGTAGGTATCAGGGTATTGAAAGGGGATCAGACCGGATACTCCTTTACTGAAGACCTTTCTCCCGGCGCAATGAAACTTGCAGCAAAAACCGCTGCAAATATTGCAGGAGGTTCAAAAAAAATCGATCCGATCGATCTTAAACTGATCAAACCGAAAAACTACTATCCTGTTAAAACGAAATGGGAAGATGTCAGAATCGACCGTAAGATCCCGTACCTGCAAAAGATAAACGACAAGATATTCAACCTGGATAAGAGGGTAATAAAATCTTCGATCGCCTTCATCGATCAGAGTTCATATATTCTCGAAGCATCATCGGACGGACTTATCTCTTACGACTACCAGCCTATGACCCTTGCTTATGTATCCTGTACAGCAGAAGAGAAAGGGGAAAAAGAGAACAATTCCTTCTCTCTTGCCATAAGGGACGGTATAGAGTTTTTCACTCCATCAAGGATAGATCAGCTTGCAGAAGAAACAGTAAAAAGGACAGTATCATTATTTACAGCAGTAAAACCGAAAGGCGGAGAGATGGAAGTTGTCCTCGCTGCAGGCAGTTCAGGAATTCTCCTTCACGAAGCAATAGGACACGGGATGGAGGCTGATTTCAACAGGAAGGAAGTATCTATTTTTTCAGACAAAATTAACAAACCTGTTGCTGAAAAAATAGTTTCAATTGTTGATGACGGAACAAACCCGGGTATTCGGGGATCTATAAATATAGATGATGAAAATATAGAATCTCAGAGGACATTTCTTGTAAGGGATGGTATTCTGGAAAGTTATCTTCATGACAGAATAAGCGCCAGACATTATAAAGTTAAACCGACCGGTAACGGCAGGAGGCAGTCTTTCAGATTTGCCCCCCTTCCCAGAATGAGGAACACTTTTATGCTCCCGGGTCCCCACAAAAAAGAGGAGATCATTAAAAGTGTCAGGAACGGTCTTTATGCAGAAACATTCACCAACGGTGAAGTTTACATCGGTGCCGGGGATTTCACTTTTTATGTCAAATCCGGGTTCCTGATCGAGGATGGAAAACTTACCAAACCGGTAAAAGATATCAATATTATCGGCAACGGGCCGGAAGTTCTGAAAAACATCACAATGGTTGCAGACGATTTTAAAATGGCGGAAGGCGGCTGGACCTGCGGAAAGAACGGACAGGGTGTACCTGTCTCAATGGGGCTTCCAACCATTAAAGTGTCATCTATTACGGTTGGAGGTGTAAGATAAAATGGACAGAAAGAAAAGAGCAGAACTTGCGAATTGGGTTTCAGCTGAAACTCTGAAGAACGGTGCTGACAACTCCTCTGTTTTCATTTCAAACAGAAGGAAAATAGAGATAGAATACAGGGACGGACAAATAGAAAAACTACAAGAATCTACTCAGAACTCCCTCGGACTCGACCTCTATGTTGACGGGAAGTATTCCAGCCACAGTACAAACAACCTCGCAAATGAAAACCTTAAAAATTTTGTTGAAGAAACAGTGGCTATGACAAAATATCTCAGTAAAGATAAATTCCGTTCACTCCCGGACAAAAATCTTTATGAGGGAAGAAGTGAAGATGACCTGGAACTTTCGGATCCCGAATACCACAAAATTAAAACAAAGGACAGGGTAGATATAGTAAAAAACATAGAGGCATCGGCCAGGAAAAGATCTGATAAACTGATCAGTGCTACTTCCGGATATTCTGATACTTTCTCAGAATCTGTAATGGTGAACTCTAACGGATTTATTGGAGAGAAAGTATCTACAAGTTACTCCTGCGGAGCAGAGGCTACGGTCAGGGATGGGGACAAAGGTAGGCCTGAAGATTATTATTACTCAAGGTCAAGGTTCTTCAATGATTTGCCTACTCCGGATTTCCTCGGGGAAAAGGCTGTCGATTATGCTGTCCGGAAGATTGGACAGAGTAAGATCGAATCAGGGCAATTCGAAATGCTGATAGAGAACAGATCTGTCAGCCGTATCCTCTATGCCCTTTACGGCCCGATGAGCGCCAGCGCTATTCAGCAGAGGAGATCATTTCTGGATGGAAAATTAGGCAAAAAGATCGGATCAGAAAAACTGACATTAATAGACGATCCGTTCATTCCCAAAGGTTTGGGATCCAGACTTTTCGATAATGAAGGTATCACATCAAAAAAAAGAACTATAATAGAAAAGGGTATCCTAAAAGAATATTACATAGACTCCTACTACGGAAAAAAACTTGGAATGACCCCGAATTCGGGTTCCTCATCAAACCTTGTATTTGAACCGGGAGGCAGAGGTCTGGATCAAATGGTAAAAAATATCAATAAGGGAATCCTTGTTACCAATTTTATCGGCGGCAACTCTAATCTTACGACAGGTGATTACTCCTATGGGATCATGGGACTTCTGATCGAAAAAGGCAGTATTGTAAAACCGATAAACGAAATGAATATAACAGGAAATATTAGAGATTTGTGGGAAAAACTTGTTGAAGTTGGAAATGATCCTTATCCATATTCTTCCTGGAGAACACCTTCTGTCCATTTTTCCGATATCCATTTCAGCGGAAGATAGCTCCGAAACAGGCAGTATTACTTGACAAATCAGCTTCTATAATGTATTTTTCTATACCAGGAGAGTTTTATGAAAGAGTATAAAGGTGAATTGATTTCAAAGGGGTATAAATATGCTCTTATTGTATCCAGATTTAATAACTTTGTAACAGAAAAACTTCAGGAAGGAGCTATTGATGCTCTTCTTCGGAGCGGAGCAAAGAAAGAGGAGATAGATATAATAAAAGTGCCAGGTGCTTTTGAGATCCCGCTGACTGCTAAAAGGTGTATTTCTTCTAAAAAATATGATGCTGTAATCTGCCTCGGAACAGTAATAAGGGGAGAAACCCCCCATTTCGATTTTGTGGCAAATGAAGTTACAAAAGGAATTGCATTACTGAACCTTGAATTTTCAATACCTGTATCATACGGGATAATTACAGCCGATAATACCGAGCAGGCAATTGAAAGAGCGGGAAATAAAATGGGAAACAAAGGCTTTTCTGCAGCAATGGCTGCAATCGAACTTCTTAATCTTTTTAAAGATGCGGAAATTTAAGTTTTGTAATGTTCCGCGTTAAGTACAGCCGGGAAGTTATTTTAAAACTACTCTACCTGATAGATGTATTGGATCAATTTGAAACTCCCCCGTCAGAAATCCTTGAAAACAACAATAATTTTTTCAAAGATATAAATGAGATTGAAAAAGAATTTATAACCGATATAATTACCAGAATTCTGGATGATAAAGAGAATATTGATAAAAGAATATCAAAAGATCTTATTGGTTGGAGACTCGAAAGACTTACACCGATAGACAGGAATTTAATAAGAATGGGTATAGCAGAATCGATGAAAACAGGGAATAAGATTATCGTTATTGACGATATTGTAAGGATAGCAAAAAAGTATGGCGGTGATGAATCATATAAAATAATTAATGCGGTACTTGACAAGGTGATAGAATGAAATTTATTCTTATTATACTTCTATTGTTCTCCCCCGCCAGACAGATTGAGCAAATCGATGTGAAAATAATAACAGAGCAGAACTCAATTTTTCCCGATTTTGAAAACGATAATTTCAAGCAGAATGTTAATACCTATGGAAATATTGTAAATATTATGATCGAAAATTCTAATTATCTGGATCTCAACCTGAATCACAGACTTTTTATCAATCCAACCATATTAAATTCCACGGGGAAATATCTCAAACAGGTTTTCAATGAATTGTATAGTGAAAACATAACACTGAGGATTTTCCTTCAGAATATCTCATTCTACCTCAGAGACAATATAAATTACTGGGAAAACAGTCCGTTCAAAACTCCCGAAGAAGTTATTATATCAAAGAAGGCGAATTGTATCGGATATTCAGCTCTCGTAAAACAACTTCTGGAAATAGTTGATATCAGAACTATATATGTAAGTGGTTTCTATCTGAAAAAAACAAGAAAAAAATCCTATGATCCTGTTCCGCACAGGTGGTTGGAATTAATCCTACCAGGAACTGCATCTTTTTACTTTGACCCTCAGTATCAGGGTTTTAAAGCAAATTATATAGTTGTAAGACCCGGGAAGGATTTCAGGACCATAAAAAAATTTAAAATAAATTTTATCAAGATAGAGAAAAAGTTTATTAATTGAGAGGTTACAAAATGGAAGAACATACCAGAATCAGGCTCGAAAAAATAGAGAAGATAGAAGAACTCGGTATGGAAAGTTACCCATATGAATTTGATGTTGTTGATAAACTGTCAGATATCATAACAAAGTATTCATCTGATGATCATGAAAAACTTGAGAATGAAAAGGTTAAAGTAAAAACAGCCGGCAGAATAGTAGCTATCAGGAAAATGGGAAAAAGTGCTTTCCTCCATATATTCGATGGTGAAGAAAAACTTCAATTATATATTAGAAAAGATATTGTAAGTGAAGAAGATTTTGCACTTTTCAAATTGCTGGATATTGCAGATATAATAGGAATATCAGGAACATTGTTTAAAACAAAAAGCGAAGAATTGACAGTGTTGATTTCTGATCTAAAATTTCTGACAAAATCACTTCACCCCCTTCCTGAAAAATGGCACGGCCTTCAGGACAAAGAACTTCGATTCCGGCAGAGATATCTGGACCTGATTGTAAATGAGAGCAGCAGAAATATTGTCAAAGTGAGATCAGCCATCATTCAGAACATCAGAATGTTCTTCTATAACAAAGAATATGTCGAAGTTGAGACACCTATGATGCATCCCATACCCGGAGGAGCATCTGCAAGGCCGTTCATTACACGTCACAATGCACTCAGCACCGATTTTTATCTTAGAATTGCCCCGGAACTGTATCTTAAAAGACTTCTCGTCGGAGGAATGTCTAAAATTTTCGAAGTGAACCGGAATTTCAGAAATGAAGGGATCGACCTTATGCATAACCCTGAGTTTACCATGCTGGAGTTTTATGAACTTTATAAAGATTTTAACTATTATATGAATCTTACCGAAGAAATGTTCACAACCCTGAATGAAAAAATTCTAGGTGGAGACAGTATCATATTCCAGGAAAGCGAAATATCACTTAAACCCCCTTTCAGAAAAGCAGGATACATGGAATTAATATCAGAAAAATCGGGAGTAGCTCTCGAGGATCTCTGGGATGAAAATAAACTTCTAAGTTTTATTAAGGGAAAATTCAGTGAAGATGAAATTCCGCCCACTTTTGGAAAAATGCTTGATCTTATGTTCGACCACTATGTAGAAAAACACCTGATTCAGCCCACTTTTGTCACCTATTATCCGAAAGCCATATCACCTCTGTCTAAAGTGTCAAGAGGAGATAAAAGGGAAACTGAAAGATTTGAGTTGTTTATTGCAGGTATGGAGATCGCAAACGGATTTTCAGAGCTTAATGATCCTGTCGAACAGAGGAGAAGATTCGAATCTCAGGTAAAGGATAGAGAGAAAGGTGATGATGAAGCCCAGGTAGTAGATAATGACTTCCTGAAAGCGCTTGAGCATGGTATGCCTCCTGCTGCAGGAGAAGGCATAGGCATAGACAGACTTGTAATGCTTTATACGGGAGCGGAAAACATAAAGGAAGTAATTTTATTTCCGACACTTCGTCCTAAAGAATGAGATTTGAATTTTTTATTGCAAAAAGATACCTGACAAAGGGCAGGAAGAACTCATTCATCTCAACCATCTCATTAGTTTCTATAATTGGAATAGCCATTGGTGTAGCTGCACTGATAATTGCCCTGGCACTTCTAAACGGATTTCAGAGCGACATCAGGAACAAGATCCTTGATTCAACTGCACATATAATGCTGAATGACTTGACGGGTGAAGGACTTGATAATTATGATGAGACCATTAGGCTAGTTAAAGAAAACCTGGAAGATGTTACACATATTACACCGGTTGTCTTCGGGACTGTATTGATCAAGGGAAATTACAGCAATGGTTCAGGTGCAGTTCTACGTGGACTTGATTTTTCCAGAAGAACTAAAGAGAACTGGCTCAGGTCTATCCCCGAGAAAGACCTCCCAAGAGGAAAAAATCAGTTACTGATCGGTAAAGAGATAGCTGAGAGAAACGGACTGGAAAAAGGTGACACCTGCATTGTTGTTTCTCCTCAGACCACATTGTCCCCAACCGGTCTTATCCCGAAAATGAAAAAATTTACAGTTTCAGGAGTTTTCAAATCGGGACTTTATGATATTGATAACGGAACAATAGTTACCAGCCTTGGAACAGCACAAAAATTGTTCAGGTTAGGGAACAAAGTTAATTATATTCAGATATTTATCCGTGATATGTTCGAGGTTGATAAAATTAGAGATGAACTTTTAAATATACTCCCTCCAAAATTTTCAATTATTTCATGGAAAGAACATAATGCAGCATTGTATACCGCACTTGATCTTGAAAAAACGGTCCTTTTCTTCACTCTATCACTAATAATTGTAGTTGCTTCCCTTAACATTATTGCGGGACTTATTCTGCTGGTAATCCAAAAAATAAAAGATATTGGAATACTATTATCTTACGGAGCATCATCGAAAATGATAAGGAAGATCTTTTTTATTCAAGGTGCGATAATAGGAATTACCGGTACAGCAGCAGGAGTTATAATCGGTTTCGTATTTTCTTTTTTTGCCAATAAATTCGAATTGATAAAGATCCCACAGGAGATCTATCAGATGAGTCATGTATCATTTAACATCAGATTTACTGATCTGATAGCGGTAGTACTTGTTTCTCTGCTGATCACCTTTACAGCAACATTGATACCGTCAAAAAAAGCTGCCTCCGTCAAGATCGTGGATGCAGTAAAAAGTGAATAAAATGAATAAAGAAGAAGGAATAATTACAAGAACTGAAGGCGACAGAGCCTGGGTAAAAGTAAGAAGAAGTTCAATGTGTGAAGTGTGTAACAGTAGAAATGTCTGTAATACACTAAGTGATCAGAACACAATGGAAGCACAGGTATTAAATCCTGTGAATGGAAAAGAGGGTGATCATGTAGAATTTATGATCTCTACTTCCTCATTATTGAAGATCACCGGTCTATTGTATATTTTCCCTGTTTTATTTCTCCTTGCAGGTGCGATCTCAGGATATTTGTTTTTTAATCCCCCGGAATTCTTCGCTCTGATATTAGGACTAACAGGATTCTTTTTTTCTTATATTATAATCAGATTGATATCAAATAAGGTTACTCAGGACAAAAGATTCACTCCCGAAATTGTCAGGATCCTCAATTCCTGACTGAAGTATCATCCTCTGTCCTGAGTTGTAATTGACCTCTGGCTATTTAATATGAAGGTGATTCTTTGCCAGAACCATCCATTCATTTTTATCTAAATTTTTTGCAATATTTTCTGCAGCTAACACTCCGTCATGCATCGTGCTGGTCGCCGAACTGTGTATCGAGCTATTCAGTGTTTTAGATTCCTCAGCCATCCATAATCTTGCTTCAGAGTTCTGGAAAAGATTTCCAGTAGTCTTTACCACATTCTCAGGTTCTATCAGCATCAGCCACCCTTTGCCATAAGGATCAGAAGTTACTAGAGAGGGATTTATAACAGCATCATAATTTACTTCGTCGATAACTCCCTCCAGAGGAGAAGCAAATTCCAGGTCCCCATATTCATGTTGTGCAGACCAGAAATATTCACCGATATCAATTTTCTTTCCCTGACCTGGTATATGAATATGATCAAGTTCTCCCAAAAGCCTACCGGCAAAATCATCAATACCAATTCTATACTTTCCATTTCTTTCCAGTTTCAGCCACATATGATTTCTGTAGTATGAAATATGCTCATTAAGATAGAACCCGCTTTCGAGGACAAGATCCTTTTCAGTCACTGTATGATGTGCTGACATTTTTTCCTGCATCATCTGATCAAAAGAACACTCTCCACATCTGAAACTATTCGGGCAGATCTTATAGGATACTTCTCCCATTAACATATACCGGCATTTTCTCTCCCCTGCAGGGAGATTCCTGAATTCTTCTGTCCAAAGGGATACTTCCCTGACAGGTTTCTTCGGAGTATTCATTTCCAGCATCTGAACTTTCTGTTTCTGAACTCTGTTAGCCATTGCCATATCGAATTGACAGGTATTACATTGATAATTATTATTACATAACTTATAAGTTACCGCCCCCGATTCCATCCATATACATTTTTTTTCACTTGCGGGAATTACTTTAAATCCCTTTGTTGAACTTTTATCCATAATATCCTCCTTTTTTCATTCTACTATTAGTTTGCATATATATTGCCAACTAATGAAAATTCCAAAATAAAAATATTTTTTTTAATTTATTCTCTAATATAGGGGTTTTATAACTTGGAGTATTTATTTTTTGTTAAAAATTCTATCTGCTGTGTTCTCTATTGTGTTGAAATATTAATCAATTAGTGTTGTATTTATCAACACTTCAGTGCAGGATGCACAAAAACTCGGAGATTTAACATCAATATCAGCAGGTTTTCCGGACAGCTTCATTACACAATTTATATCTCCGCAATGTTTCAACCCGAAAAGATGTCCGGCCTCATGTATCATCACTTTTTCAAACCTCGATAAAAAGATCACCTTCGAAGAATATTCATTCTCCATATTCTCCTTAAGAAAAAATGTTGATACAATCCCGACTCTCCCGTTTAATTGCGCTTCTCCGAAATACTTTGAAAATACAGGAGAATAGAGATCATCTGAAGTTATAAATAGGATCTTTTCAATATCATCCTGTAAATTTTCAGAAAAAAAATTAATTAATTCAGTTGAATAATATTTCATTCCGATTTTAAACTGCGACCTGTATGTATTAGTAATTGATTCCCATCCAAGCAGTTCTGTTTTAATATTCAACTCTGATTCAAGCTTTAATCTTAACTGAATAAGTAAATTGTTATCAAAAAAATCAAGTGGAACAATATAAAGCTTTTTCACACTCATTCATTTTTTTTATCTATCTCATATTTTTTCATTTTATTATACAGAGTGGTCCTGTCAATCTGCAGCTGTTTTGAAGTTTTAGAGATGTTCCATCCATTTTCTTCAAGAGCTTCAATAATATGAGTTCTCTCTTTATCACTTAATGAAATGTTATCAACTTTATCTGTTTGGAATGAACCTGCAAAGTTATTTAGAGAATCCGGGAGATCATTACAGCTCAATTCTTCTGTTTTTGAAATAACAACAGCCCTTTCAATTACATTCTCAAGCTCTCTGACATTACCTGGCCAGGGGTATGATACTAGTTTCTTCATCGCATCTTTAGAGACACTGGTAATCTGTTTACGGCTCTCCAACAGATTTTTATTCAGGTAATAATTAACCAGAAGTGGAATATCATCTTTCCTCTCTCTTAATGGAGGTACTTCAATAGTTATTACATTTAATCTGTAATAAAGGTCTTCACGGAATTCCCCTTTTTTTATTGCTTCTTCCAGATTTCTGTTCGTAGCAGATATGATCCTGACATCGATCTCTATAGGATCGGTACTTCCGAGTCTGTATATTGTCCTGTCCTGAAGAACCCTAAGAAGATCGACCTGGGTCTTCTGGCTTATATCTGCTATTTCATCAAGGAACAATGTCCCAGTCTGAGCCATCTCAATTCTACCCTTCCTTCTAGACTGGGCTCCTGTAAATGCACCTTTCTCATATCCGAACAATTCGCTCTCAAGAAGAGTGTCAGGTAAGGAACCGCAATTGATTGCGATTAAAGGGCCGTATTTTCTTTTACTGTGAGCATGAATTGCCTTTGCAATAAGTTCTTTCCCGGTTCCGCTCTCTCCGCGTATCATTACGACCGATTCGGAATCTGCAACTACACGTATAAGATCAAAGATATCTTCCATCTTCTTACTTTTGCCAATTATTTCATCCATACCGTATTTTTTCTCAAGTTCCTTCTTCAGCATGAAGTTTTCTTTCTCAAGCAGTTTGAACTTCAGTGACCTCTTAATAATCTGGCTCACATTTTCAGGATCAACCGGTTTGACAATATAATCGAAAGCACCCTCTTTGATAGCTTTAACTGCAGTATCTACAGAAGCATAAGCCGTCATTACAATGAATTGAAGTTCGGGATCGTACTCCTTACCCTTTTCCAGCAACTCGATCCCATCCATCTCAGGCATTTTTATATCTGCAAGAATCAGATCATAATTTTTACTTTTTATTTTTTCATATGCATCTTTACCATTCTCAGCGGTCTCGACAGAATAACCTTCCGCCATCAGCCAATTACTCAATGATTGGCGAACAATCATTTCATCATCTGCAACAAGAATAGATATCCCCGAATTATCACTTGTGCTCATTTATTACTCCCGTTCTTTTCTGAAGAGATCGGTAATTTTATTAAAAAGTCAGTGCCTTCACCCAATTTACTTTTAACCTCGATGGTTCCCCCATGTTCTTTAATAATTCCATATACAACAAATAATCCGAGACCTGTATTTTTTGATGACTCTTTTGTCGTATAAAAAGGATCAAATATATTATGAATATTCTCTTCTTTTATCCCTTTCCCTGTATCTGACAAAGAGATAAGAATGTACTGATTATCAAATTGGGAGGTTCTTATCATTATCTCACCATTCTCCCCCATAGCCTCACAGGAATTGATCATCAATGCGATTAAAGACTGCTGTATCTGCTGTTTATCACATTTTAGCTTAGGGATATCACGGTTCAATTCAGTCTTTACAATTATATTCTGAAGTTTTATCTTGTTGTCGATCAGTTTTAAACCGCTGTCAATAATCAGATTAATATCCTCTTCCCTTATTTCCAGCTTGGACTGTTTTGAAAATACAAGGAGGTTCTTAACCATATCCCCGCACCTTTCTATTTCAGTTCCCATCATACCCAGATATTCCTCGAAATCGGCAACATTTTTTTCTGTCGGAGGCCCGGATCTTATAACTTTCAACATAAGCTTTATATAAGTCAATATTCCCTGAAGGGGATTGTTTATCTCATGGGCGACCGAAGATGCAAGAACTCCCATGGATGCCATTTTTTCAGATTGGATCAGTTTTGCCCGGGTCAGATACAACTTTTTAGTTCTTTCTTCTATTTTTTTCTCCAACCTGGTACTCCAGGTACCAATCTCTTCATTTGCGATCTTAAGATCCGAGATCATCTTGTTAAATGAACTTGACAACTGCCCGATCTCATCATTGGAATTTACAAGGATATTAACATCCAGGTTCCCGTCGGCCACTTTTTCCGTGCCTGCGACAAGCTGTTTGACAGGACGAGTAACAAACCTGCTGATGATTACTGCCACTATTATTATAAAACAGATTAGAACGGTAATCTGGAAGAGAGTAAATATCAGAATACTGTTTTTTATCTCTTTTCTCAAATTTGATAATGACATCCTGACATCAAGAATTCCAAGTTTATTCTTCCCTTTAGTATGGACATGACATAAAGTAGAGTTATAACAATTCGGGGAATTATAAACAGGAGTCATCAATCCGAGAATTTCCACCCCTTCACTTTGAAAAATTCTGAAAGACGGAGAATGATTCATATTAATCGAGTCTTTATCCTGGACATGGCAGATGTTACAGGATTCGCTCTTTTTTGATACTGAACTCCCTATATCACTTTTTTTACTTGAAAATGAAATAATCCCTTTATCATTAACCACCCTGACATAACTGATCGCATCCTGGCTTCCTATAATGTTCATTATTCTGAGAACGCAGTCCCTGTTCCCCTTTGGCATATTAAAGTTCATTGCCTTTGTTATTATCTCGGAGATCATTGAAGCTTCATTAAAAGCATCCTCTATATGAATGTCTTTCTGCTGGCCGATAAAAAAAAAGATAAAAAAACCAAATAGTATTATCATAGCAATACCAATTGATAAGTAGATCTTTGCATTCAGAGACTTTAGCATTTTCTTAATTCATATCTGATATGATAATTATATTCAGATCGAATTTCTCGATCAGTAATTTAGAGAGATATACTCATTAAGATATTCAATAGTCGCTTTCTGATCCTTTATCAGCACTTTCACAAGCTCCCCAATTGAGACCACACCAAATAATTCTCCCTCTTCACAAACCGGGAGATGACGGCAGTTCTTACTGTTCATAATTGCCAGCCCTTTCTCCACTGTATCCCCGGTCCGGACAAATGCAAGTTTTTTTGTCATTACTTTTTCTATTTTTGTCCTTTTTGATGAGAGGCCTCTGAGTATTATATTGTTGAGATAATCTCTCTCGGTAAAAATACCAACCGGTTTTTCATCGACAAGGACAATCACCGAACCAACCTTGTTTTTAGCCATTTTCTGAATTGCCTTAAAGACAGTATCTTTTGGTGATACAGATACTACTTCTCTTTTGCCGCCTTTTGGAAAAATGTCTTTGATCTTTGTTTTCATTGATTATCCTCCTTAGCAATTATATAAAAATTGAAAAAGATTTCCCATATCAGAGATCACACCTAAGGCATCTTTTTGCATCATCTACTGCCATTTTTTCAGTATATCCGGTTTCAACCTCAGTGAATTCTGTTTTTCTCTTTGCAGCTTTCTGACATGGCATCACAGGCCTCTTCAATCTTGCAACTTCTTCATCGGGAAGATCCAGCTCTGCTATCTGCCTTTTAGGCCTTATGGATCTGTATTCCCATTTGAGCTTTTCACCGAGGAAATATTTTTCGATTGCAGCTGCAGCTCTTTGACCCGCTGCAATCGCCTCTATTATTGTTGAAGGACCCGTTACAGCATCACCTGCCGCAAAAACCCCTTTAATATTTGTTTCAAGATTATCCGGATCAACTTTGAAAGTATTCCATCTGGTTATCTCAAACTCATCTGCATTTCCAATACCTTCAATATCAGGTTCCTGACTGATAGCAGGAATTAACACATCACAATAAAGTATAAAATCGGAACCTTCAACTGGAACGGGACGGCGACGTCCGCTGGAATCTGGTTCACCCATTTTATTTCTTATACACTCAAGTCCTGTTAATTTCCCTTTTTCACCTACAAGTCTGGTTGGAGCAACAAGGTATTCAATTACTACACCTTCTTCTTCTGCAGCCTCAATCTCCTCCTCAAAAGCAGGCATCTCTTTTCTTGTTCTTCTGTATGCAATGGTGACATTGGCAGCTCCGAGCCTTACAGCAACTCTTGCCGCATCTATTGCAGAATTGCCACCGCCTATAACTACAACCCTGTCTCCGGGTTTAGTTCTATCGCCATAATTCACTTTTGTCAAAAATTTTATACTGTCACAGCACCCTTCAAGTTTCTCTTCTCCGGGGATCATCAATTTTCTGCCTTTGAAAGCGCCGATTGTAAGCAAAATTGCACTATACCCATCTTTTTTCAGTGAATCAATAGTTATGTCCTTCCCCAATCTGGAGTTGGTTACAATATCAACACCGTAAGCTGCAATAGCATCAATTTCACCCTGTACAATATCCCTCGGAAGTCTGTACTCAGGGATCCCAGCAACCATCATTCCTCCAGCCTTTGGGAGAGCTTCAAAAACAGTTACCTTGTATCCTTTCTGAATAAGATAATATGCTGCTGTAAGTCCGGCAGGCCCGCCTCCGATAACTGCAACCTTTTCTTCCCTGATTATCTTAACAGGCTTAATATATTCAGCTCTCCCAATTCCACGATCAGCTACGAAACGTTTCAAATGCATGATCGAGATTGGCTTATCTACATCACCTCTCTTACATTCAGCCTCACAGGCATGAGTACATGCTCTTCCGCAAATCGAGGGGAAGGGATTATCTTCAAGAATAAGATCAAGTGCATCATCAAATCTTCCATGTGCTATAAGAGCAACATAACTGGGAATATCTATACCGGCAGGACATGCACTCTGACAGGGACTCGGTGTCAGCCTTTTGCATACTCCGGCAGGACATTTTTTATCGTAAATATGAGCTTCATATTCATGTCTGAAATATTTCAATGTTGTTAAAACAGGATTAGGGGCTGTCTTACCCAGCCCGCAGAGAGCTCCGTCAATAATTGAATGTGATAACTCTTCAAGTTTGTCGAGATCTTCAGGTTTCCCTTTTCCGTCACAAATCCTTTCAAGAATTCTCAACATTGCTTTGGTCCCGACACGGCAAGGCGTACACTTCCCGCAGCTCTCTTCTGTTGAAAATTCAAGGAAGAACCTTGCTATATCCACCATACAGCTTGTCTCATCCATTATGACCATACCGCCTGAGCCCATTATCGCCCCGGTACTGTTTATGGAATCATAATCGATGGGAATATCCATCATATGTTCCGGAATACATCCGCCTGAAGGGCCTCCTAATTGAGCCGCCTTTATCTCATGCCCGGGCAAAGGTCCTCCGCCAATCTCAAATATGGCCTTTCTCAATGACATCCCCATGGGGACTTCAATAAGGCCTGTATACTTTACTTTCCCGGCAAGAGCAAAAACCTTTGTCCCTTTACTGTTCTCTGTGCCTACAGATTCGTATTCTAAAGGAGAATCCAGAATGATCCTCGGGAGATTTGCCAGAGTCTCAACATTGTTAACTACTGTCGGTTTCTGATACAAACCTTTTATGGGAGGAAAGGGCGGTTTCGGCCTCGGCATTCCTCTCTGATCTTCAATTGAAGCTATTAGTGCAGTCTCTTCACCGCAAACGAATGCCCCGGCTCCTTCCCTTACAGATATATCATATGAAAATTCAGTATTCAGTATGTTTTTTCCCAGGAATTTCTTTTTCCTTGCATCTGAAAGAGCTTTGTCCAGAGTTTTCAGGGCAAGCGGATATTCTGCCCTGCAGTAGATATATCCCACAGTTGCTCCGATCGCATAACCGGCAATTATCATACCCTCGATAACTGAATGGGGATCTCCCTCAAGGAGGGACCTGTCCATAAATGCACCGGGATCACCCTCATCTGCATTACAGATCACATATTTATTGTCAGCAGGGGTATTCCTGCAGAATGTCCACTTTTTCGCTGTGGGGAATCCTGCTCCCCCTCTCCCTTTGATCCCCGATTTTTCAACTTTTTTAATAACATCATCAGGCGTCTGTTTCAGGATTGTTTTTAATGCATTATACCCCTCGTTTTCAATATAATCCTCTATTGAGAACGGATCAATGTTTCCGCAATTCTTTAAAGCAATTTTTATCTGATCCTTGGTCAAAGAGTATTCATCAATAAAAGGCACTCCGTCATATACAGACTCAAGTTCGTTCGCCGGCCGATACTGATAAATTGCATTCTCTTTCAGAGCAAGCCCTTTCTTCAAAGTTTCAGAAAGCATCTCAGGAACCAGTTCGGGAGTTATGGTACCGTATATCAGCCGTGTCCGCCCTGCAAGGTCAACTTCCACATTGACCTCCTGAGAACAGAGCCCTATACATCCCGTCGATTTAAGTTCAACATCAATACCATTCCCGCCTATCTCCTTCTCAAGAGCATTAAAAACTTCCACAGCACCGGCAGCTCGCCCACAGGTTGCCATACCTACAACTATTTGAGATTTTTCCCTTTCATTTACACACCCTCGTTCTCTGCTTCTTGTCTATAAGAATCAATGATCTCTTTCATCTTATCCAGAGTTAATGTACCGTAAACCTTATCGTTAACCATCATCGCAGGAGCCAATGCACAGCACCCCAGACATGCAACAGGCTGGACCGTAAACAGACGATCTTCAGTTGTTGGATTCTCATCGTCAACATTAAGCATTGATTTCAGTTTTTTCCCTAGAACCTTGGATCCACCTACATGACAGGCTGTTCCATTACAAATTTTTATAATATTTTTCCCAACAGGTTTCGTACTGAATTGTGAATAGAATGTTACAACTCCGAACATATGGCTCTCGGATGCCTTTGTTTTCTTAGAGAGATATTCGATGGCATATTGGGGAACATATCCCAATTCCGACTGGATCTTCTGCAGATATATCATAACAGAATCCCTGTCCTTGTTCTTTTCATAGATTGAATCCAGCAATTGAAGTGTTTCCTCTGTTAAGGTTTCATTCAGTTTTTCTTCCATATTCATTCTCCGGATATTATCCTTTTTTTTGCAATATCATTAATCCCCTCACAATGATCACAATAAACCTTATGGGTCCGGAACTTTTCTCTGTCTTTCCCGGAAATGTCTGAAGGGATTTTTTTAAAGAAACCGTCTTTAATCCGGATCTGGCTGTTTTCAAGTTCCTTAAAAGAACAGATATCTCCAATGTTGATATCTTTACTGATAATGTTATCCCAGACCTTTTCCGGATTCTTTACATCCTTTTCATAACCGGCTCCCACAAGTAGTTCCCCGAATATCTCCCACAAAGGTTTAGTGATTTCCCGTGGTTCAACTAATTTATTCAACTTGTATATATGATGCCCTGCATTAACATAAGACCCATCGTTTTCTATCCATACTGAAGGGGGTAGTATAACATCAGCTTTCTCTGATAATTTGCCGGGGAAAGGATCAACTACTACAAGAAATTCTGTTTTAATTTCTTCGGGTTTTAACTGGGACGCACAGATCACCATTTTTTTCTTTTTCATTTCATCCAGATTTTCATTTCCTATTCCGATCATGTAAGCTCCGATCGTATTATTTTCTCGGCTGATAGAATTTAAAGAAATATTCTTTTTACCTTTAAGTGATGAAACATCGTATACGGGCGAGTGGAGGATCATATATTTCAAGTCATCGTCCGGCTTAAATTGTGATAACTTCTTATACCTGACATCAGCAAACTTTGAGAGATCGGTAGTGTTATCATTGATTTCAATAATACCTGTTCCTTTCAAATTTGCCCTCTTTACATAATTAGCTGCAACTGGATTTTCTTTTGAAATATCTGTACCGATCAATACTATCCTGTCATATTCACCAATTTGTGAATACTCGATCTTCATATCTGAATATGGCTCTGTCTGGACGATGCTATTGTTCCCGGAGATCTTTTCTGCAAATTTTTTCATGATAAAGAGATCTTCATTCGAATATTTCGGCGACACTATAAATCCGATAGAATCATTCCCGTATTTATCCTTAATTTCAGCTGCTTTTTCGATAACTTGTTTATATGCTTCTTCCCATGTCGATTCTTTAAGTTTGCCTCCTGACCTGATCAGCGGTTTTAGTGTTCTATTATCGCTGTTAAGGAAATCAAATCCGAATCTTCCCTTGAAACAGAGCTGCCCTCTGTTAGGTTCACCATTATCTGATCCGTCGATTTTCGTGACCCGCCCATCCTTTAAATTCACCTCAATATTACACCCAACCCCGCAGTAGAAACATACAGATTTTTCTTTTGTAACATCCCATAGCCTGTTATCGTACTTGCTTCTTTTCTCATACAAGGCACCTACGGGACATACCTGAAGACATTCTCCGCAATATACACATTCCGAATCGGGAAGAGGTTTGTCTCCCCTTGCTACTATCTTTGAGATATTTCCTCTGTATCCGTGTGAAATAGCATTGTTTACTGATACTTCGGTACAAGCCTGGACACATCTTCCGCACAGGATACATCTGGAAAAATCCCTGCCGATCAGAGGGTCATCATTCTCAAGAGGATAATTTGTCGGTATCCTCTCAAGTGTCCTGTTGCTGACCATATACTTATATGCCAGAGATTGAAGTTCACATTCACCATAAGCAGTACAGATATTTCCCGAACCGTCATACTCATTTACATCCTGCATAAAATCTGTTATTTCGGTTTTAAGGTTCCCAATCGCTGCACAATTGTGATTTCCGGATATTAAAAGCAACTCAATTATTGTCTTCCTCGCTTTCCTGATCCTGGGGGAATCAGTCTGGATATCCATTCCGGGTGCAGCAGGGGTGGAACATGAAGCAACCGGGGCACTCATCTTACCCAGTTCTACAATACATACCCTGCAGGCTCCTGTAGGTTTGGTCCCCTCCAGATTACACAGAGTCGGTATATATATACCATTCCTCCTCGCAATTTCAAGGATTGTCTCACCCGTTTCAAACTCATACTCTTCGTTATTAATTTTAATTGTTGGTCCCATATTTGCGCCTTAAATTAATTTACAAACTTTTTCACTTTTCTGATAACATATTAATCCGCAACTGAGGCATCTTTCAGCCTGGTCTTTTAACATGGATTCTGAGAACACTCCCGATGGATCATATTTTTCTTTATGATCGATCATGGCTACTCTGTTGGGTATCCTGAAAATATTCGGAACATCTTTTTCATTGAGGATAACATTGTCCTCAGGTGCAGGTTTTTCACCTATAGAGTGCAGATGTGCTCCTCGGGCAAGTTTTCTTCCGGTACCGACTGCTACAACAACTCTCTCAAGGTCTGTCGGTCTGCCTATATCTCTTGAAGCGAAGATTCCGCCGGAGTTCCCTTTTCCGAAAACTCTCAATACCTCAACTGTCTTCCATATGCCTGATTCTTTATCGAGATCGAACAGCATCTCCGGGATCCTTCCCGAATCAAGGAGTAAATAATCTAAATCCATCTCAACCGTATCACCATATTCATTTAGTATCTGGACCTGTTTCAGCTCATTCCCTTTTCCGCTGAGTTCTGAAATTTCTGATGAAAAAACAATCTCAAGATTTGGTTTTACAGTAATATCAATACCTCTCTCAATTGCCTCTTCTTTTGAGAACGGGAAGACCAGACAAACCCCCGATGCCCTGGAGGCAAGACATATATCTGCAGCTTTCAGAGCTGAATTTCCTCCGCCTGAGATAATTACCCGTTTCTTATTTATTGAAGGAAGATTTTTTTCCGGGGCGGAAAGGAAATCCAGAAGAAGATCTGATCCCGGAATAATGCCGGTTGATCCCATTGAATTGTTCATTATCTGTCTGCTGTCCCAACCACCGGATGTTACCAGCACCATTTCCACTCCTTCATCTATCATAGATTCAAATGTCATGTCTTTTCCTACTGTGATACCGGTCTTAGTCTCTATCCCCGTACTCAAGATCCCGTTTATCTCCCAGTCAAGAGCTTCCCTTGGAAGTCTCTCTGGAGTGATGACATATCTCAGGATACCTCCAAGTTTATCGGTTGCTTCGATCACTGTGACATTGTGACCCAAACGCCTCAGGAAATATGAAGCCGTAAGACCTTCGACACCTCCGCCGATCACTGAGATTTTCTTCCCCGATACAGGTGGAAGATAGGGAAGTTTGTATTCTCCTCTCTCTCTTTCATGATTTGCAACAAATTTTTTCAAACCGTTTATTGCTACAGGCTCATCAAGAAGGTTGCGCCTGCATTCTTCTTCACATGGAGCAGGACAGATCCACCCGCATATAAGCGGAAAAGGGTTCTTCTCTCTTATTGTCCTTAAAGCACCATCATAATCACCTGCTCTTATCTCACAAATATATTTTGGAATATCAATTTCAGCCGGGCAATGTCTCTGACATGGGGCAGTGCATTCTGATAATTTCTGATCTGACATAAGACGGATAGTTGCTGAGGAGAGCGTAATAATCCCTTTCGGGCATATTTCCTCACACATGCCGCATCCGGTACATTTATCATTATCAACAACCGGGAGATTATTATCACCCATTGATAATGCATCAAAAGGGCAAGCTCTCACACATGTTCCGAGCCCGAGACACCCAATTTCACATACTTTACTTCCATTATAAAGAAGCATCGCTGCTCTGCAGTCATAAAGTCCGTCATATTCATATTTCAGGTCCGCATCCTGAAAACCATAACTGCATCCCGGTTTAGATATTTCAGGTTCCTTCTCCTCAACAGTCATTCCCATTACTGCTGCTACAGCCTGAGCTATCTCGAAGCCGCCTGCTACACAAACATCTGGTAAAGCCTTTTTCTGAACCACTGCTTCTGCAGCAGCAGCACAACCGGCATATCCGCATCCACCGCAATTAGCTCCAAGCAAAGCATCTGACACTTCTTCAATACGGGGATCTTCCCATACATAAAAAACCTTTGAAGCTACAACAAGTATCAGCGATGCAATCAATCCCAATCCCATTAAAAATATCGTTGCTGTTAACATTTAATTCTCTCTCTATTTAATTAAAATCGATTTTAATGACGTATCCAGCCCTTTAAATCCGTAAAATGCCATTGCTATTATTCCGGCAGTGATAAGTGCTATTGACATATCCCGGAATGCTGCAGGTATATGTGATATTTCAAAACGCTCTCTGATCCCGGCAAATATAACCAGCGCCAAAGCAAATCCTATTCCTGAAAACAATGCATACAAGATACTTTGAATAAAAGAAAAATCCTTGGTTATAACCAGAACTGCTACACCTAAGATCGCACAATTTGTAGTGATCAAAGGGAGAAAGATACCCAGAGACCTGTAAAGAGCAGGGACACTCTTTTTCAGAAACATTTCTATCAACTGAACCAGTGCAGCGATAACTAAAATGAAAACAATGGTCTGAAGATACTCGATATTGAATGCTACAAGAAAATAATGATGGACAAACCACGTTATAAATGTGGAAAATGTCATGACAAAAATTACTGCCATCCCCATACCTGCTGCGGTATCAGTTTTCTTCGATACTCCCATGAAAGGGCAATTACCGAGATATTGTGCAAGCAGGATGTTTTTAACAAGTATCGCATTAACTGCAAGAACTATATATTCCATTATGATTCTCCATTAAACTTTCTTAGGTACTAAATTGATAAGTGCCAGGATCATTCCCAGACATACAAATGCTCCGGGAGCTTCAACCATAAAACCAAACGGTTCGAAACCACTCCACATAACACCGACGCCAAAAACAGTTCCTTTTCCAAGCAGCTCTCTTAAAGATGAGATCAAAACTAGGGACATTGTAAATCCCAATCCCACCCCCAGACCATCAGCTGCTGATCTAACTACACTGTTCTTGGATGCAAATGCTTCAGCTCTTCCGAGAATAATACAATTAACAACAATCAGAGGAATAAATAATCCGAGTTTTTGGGAGATAGAGAAAAAATATGCTTTCATAACAAGTTCAACAATAACAACAAAGGTTGCAATGATAACTATATATGAAGCTATTCTTACTTTTTTGGGGATAATACTTTTCAGTGAAGCAATAATTATATTTGAGAAGAAAAGGACAAATGTGGTGGCGATACCCATCCCCATACCATTCTCAGCCAGAGTAGTTACAGCCAGTGTGGGACATAACCCTAATACCAGTCTGAACGGAGGGAGAACCTCCCAGAAACCTTTAAAAAATTCTTGAGCTATTGATTTTTTCATTTCTCTTCCGATCCTTTATCAAATTTTTTCAATATTTCCGTTTTAAGCTTTGAATATCTTCCAACTCCAGACTCGACAGCTGCACAGACACCTCGCGAGGAATTTGTCGCTCCCGATATAGCATCTATATCACCACTGTCTTTTTTTACTTTAAATTTAGCCGTCAAAGACTTACCTTTGAATCTGTCAGTAAAGTTCATCTCTGAAATTCGGGATCCAAGTCCGGGTGTTTCCTGATGTGTGAGTATTCCTATACCGGAAAGAGTAGATTTTTCAATATCGATACCGATCATAATTCCTATCTTTCCGCCGAAACCGCTGCCCTCGGATTCAAAGGCAATCGCATAAAGTTTCTCACCTTTCTTTCCAATGAAGACAGTATAGGTTACCCCATCCAACTCAATTTCCATACGGTCATTTATGGGATTATTTGTTGATTGATTGAGGACATTATTCAAAGCGGGCCCTTTCACATTGACAAGTATCTGTTCCTCGATCTTTTCATAAGTAAATGTTTTGACAGCAGACAGCAGAAATCCGCAAACCATTGCTATCATTGTCAAAACCACTATCATTTTTAAATATTCTTTAATCATATTATCCCTCATTCCAAGATATGAAGTTTTAATTCTTTCGGCTGTCTGACCAGTTTATCGAGCATAGGCGTGAATAGATTCATGATCAGAATCGCATATATAACTCCATCTTCATGCACACTCATCGCTCTGAAAAGAACTGTCAGAATTCCGCATCCCAGGCCGAAAATAATTTTCCCCGGATTGCTGTAGGGAGAGCTTGAATAGTCAGTTGACAGGAAGAACATACCGATCATCACATTCCCGGTCAGAAGATGGAACCACGGGCAGGCAAAAACATGGGGATCAATTGCTCTGAATATCGCAGCCATTGCTACTACCCCAACCGCAAAAAACAGAGGTATCTCCCATCTGATAACTTTTCTGGCAAGGAGATAGATCCCCCCGATAATAATGAAGAGTATTGCAACTGATCCGATCCCTCCGACCTGATTTCCAAGTCCGAGTTCAAACAGAGAAAATTTAGAAGTATAATCAGCTCCTGCAGATTTTAAAGCTGTCAAAGGTGAATGACAGTCAAATCCAAGGTTGTAATTTACCGAACTTAGATTTACATTCAAATGTGATGGCCAGGATAATTCGAGTATTGCCATTCCCACAAGAACAGGGCTGAAAGGGTTACTGCCTGCTCCGCCGAATATCTCTCTGCCTATAAATACTGTAAGGAATATTCCAATTATAACAATCCAGTACGGTGTTGTGGGAGGTAACAGCATAGCAAAGAGAATACCGAGATATACAGCACTCCCATTATAGGGATCAACTTTCTTTTTAAACATTTTCCTTATCAGGATCTCGCTGATAACAGCTATTGCAATACATAATGATATTACCCTTGCCGCATGCATTCCGAAAAAGAATAGAGAGTGAATAACCGCAGGGATCAATCCGATTATAAAATCCCTGTTTATCTTAAATTCACTGGATCCTGAATGCCAATGCGGAGAGCTTGAGACTAACAGCTTCATTGTTCTTTCTCCCCTACTGATTCTTTTAATTCACTTTTTGCAAGACGGATCAGCTGAACCAGTGAACGTCCTGCCGGACAATAATATGAGCAGATCCCGCATTCAATACAGTTTTCTACTCCTAATTCTCCACACCTTTCAAAATTGGAAAATTCAGAATACCTTGTTATCATATTTACACTGAGGGAAACCGGACAATACTCATTACATTTGCCGCAGTTCAGGCACTGATTGTTAACTGCTCTGACAATATCATTTTCATACTGAACACAGATGCAGTTTATATTCCATGTTACTGGAGTTTCCAGGTCGTATATGGTATAACCGCGCATCTGGCCCCCGGCAATTACTTTACATCCATTCTTTAATTCCGATTCATTCAGCAAAAATCTTACAGGCGTTCCTATCTTAACTCTGATATTTCTTGTCCCCTTCAAGTCGGCAACAGTTACAACTTTCTCAAGGATGGGTATTCCGGTCTCCATAATCCTGCAGATATTCAGAAAATCTTCTATGGAAATATATAGAGGTGATTTCAGTGAATGTTTTCTTTTCAAAGAATCAATGATGATCTCCGGAAGAGCACTGGGATAATATGAAGGTATTTTTACAATTGCTACACCAGATGTCTGAAGTTTCCATACCTGATCAAACTGATGTTGAGCAACTACAAAATATATGTTCTCTCTTTTAACAAGTTTTTTAAAAAGTTCAAACTTTTCCTTCAAGGAGGATTGGCTGTCTCTGAGAATTTGCTGTGAAACTGAGCATAATGGATCCGCATCTGCTGCACTTACAATGATATCACAGCCTGAATTTATATATTCCTCCAGAAAATAGCCGGATCTTTTTAATTGGGTAAAAATAAAATCTGTGGATTCATCAATAATATCATCCTGCACAGCTTTATCTTCTTCTTCCTGAATTGGAACAATCTTCAGGACTTCTGAGGCCGCTTCATCTACAGGAACATTAAGAATTTCCATAATTTCTCCGGAAACAGGAGAGACAACTCCGGGAATTATTTCTTCAAATTCTGACACCTTTGATCCAAGAGGGGGCAATTTAAATCCTTTCTGTTCAATTACTTTTAAGTAGACATATTCAGGTGAAAGGAAGTTATTAATCTGTTTCTCTTCAGATATTTGCAGGAATTTTTTTTCTTTTTTCATTCTATCACTCTTCCTTATGGCAGAATTCACAGTTTTCCAAACCTTCCGTGTGACATTCTATACATTGCCTTCCGATGCATCTTGTATGAGTATCAGCATTTTCACAAAGTGAAGAATAAGCTGTATTGTAGTGGCATTGTCTGCAGTTCATTGAGTAAGGGCTTGGATTATCCGGCAGATATTTGTGGTGGCAAGTATCGCAGCCGAGATCATATCCATCTGAAGAAGCATGATCTTTGTGGTTGAATACTACTTTCCCACCTTCAGTCTGAAAGATCACCGAAACCGGTTGCTCAGCTCCCTTGAACTTTTTGGCATTGTGACAGAAATCACAGTTTACAGATTCACTTATGTGACACTCAATACAATTCTTGCCGATACAGTGTTTGTGGATCGGTTCATCTTTACAGATTTCCTCATACTCAGAAGAGTAATGGCATGAGCGGCAGTTTAATGCTCCTGATGAAAGATTGGTTTTTCTCTCTTCATAGTTGTGATGACATTCAGTACATTTTAGTTTTTCAATATCAGTATGAAGTTTGTGATCGAAAATGATGTCACCGCCATCAGTATCAAATGCTACTCTTATAGGGACATGATGCCCCTCAAATAAATATCCGGTAAGAGCAAAAACCAGTAAAACGGTTAAGATCAAAGCAAGAATGTACTCTTTTCTGACACCGATTAAAAATTTTAACAGAACTTTCATAAAATAACCTCTTTAAAATTGAATTTTTATTTCAAGATGAATCTGATGTAAAAATATCCCTTCTTTTCATATATTGATCAGAAATTATCTCACGGATCTTTTCACATGTTTTTACAAGTCTCTGATCAGTCAGGTAATAATAAACCTTATGTCCGACCTTTTCGGAGCTTAAAATCTGGTAATTTTTCATTACTTTTAAATGCTGACTAATATTGGATACTGTTAGATTTAAAGCTGTTGCCAGCTCCCCTACGGTTAATTTTTTATTCCCTAAAAGATTAATGATCATCAATCGTTTTGGGTTGGCTAAAGCCCTGCAGAACTCAGCATGAATTTCATAAATTTCATAGTTTTGTAAGTTCATAGTTCATAAAACCATAAGGTTTGACTGATGTCAAGAAAATTTTTAAAAAAATAATTTTTTTTCTCACAATATGATTTCACGGACTTTTTATTGATGAAATATAAGATTGCCTCGTGAAAAGTAATTGATTTAAACAGTTCGGGATGAACAATACCTTTATTAACATTAATAACTAAATGCATCTTTAATATTTACATACAATAAATATTTATCAATAGTATTTTATTCCTATTTTATGGATTAAAATTATTTTCATTTTTTTATACTTTAGCATTAATAGTTAAAATAATTTTCTTAAGTCTTTTTAATTAGATTTGACTTATCAGAGTGTTTTCCGGTGTCAGTATAAATTAAAAAAAATTGTTCAAATATTTCAAATTTTAATAGTTTTAATATTAGAAAAATAACGGATATTATTAAACTTTAAATTATTTAAATTGTAACTATCGCTATAATTCCGGCCAATAAACAATAATAGGAAAAATAGTAGAATTTTTCCTTCAATATTATTTTTTTTAAAATATACAGAGCGGCAAATCCAAAAATTGCTGACAACAGAGTACCGGATAGTAGATAAAATAACCTGCCGTCGGAAAAAGGTATTTTCCCGAATTCAAGAACCAATGCACCAAGAATAGCCGGAATGGAAAGGAGGAAAGAGAACCTGAATGAGAAAAGAAAACCCATTGATAAAATTAATCCCACCGAAATTGTCAGTCCGGATCTTGAAAGTCCAGGTATTATAGCCATACCCTGAAACACACCAATGATAAATGCAGCTAAATAATCATTAGGTTTTTTTATCCTGACAAATCTTGAAATAAAAATAATTAATGCTGTAATAAGAAGAAAATATCCTACTATGCCTGGTTTACTGAACATCCCCTCCAATTGATCTTTGAAAAACAGCCCAATTAGAGCTGTGGGAACACTTGCAGTTATAAGGAGGGAAATATAATGTAGATTCTCTTTTTTCCTTATACCTGTTACCAGTAGAACAAGATCCTTTGAAAAAAATATAAGGACGGAAAAAAGAGTACCGATATGAAAAAATATATCATAAACAAGTGCAATATTCCTGAAACCGAGTAATTCCTGAAATATCACCAGATGGCCTGATGATGAGATCGGGAAAAATTCACTTACACCCTGGATAAATGACAATAATAATATTTTTAATAATAGTATAAAGTCCAAATTCTTTCCTTTAGGAAAGTTATGTTATTTTAAATAAAGGATTAAGTCAATAAAAAACAGGGGGAGAATTACCTCCCCCGTATATTTAATCTTCGATCTTTTGTTTTTTTATAGCATCCTCTTCGAACCTGTGCTCGGCTTCATCTTTTGTCAGATACCCTGTCCACCATGAAGTGTTCATCGGATATTCATCAGGATGAAGTATTACATGGAATCCGTGCCATATGAGGATCGCCAGTGCGGCAAGTATAGCTTCATAATAGTGGAAGACCCTTGCAATCGGAATTATGCATGCACACCAGGATGCGGGAATGATCTTAGGGAACCAGAGGATAAGACCAGATAGAGTCATTATAACAGTTCCCCATACCATCGCCCAGAACTCTACTTTCTCTCCGAAATTGAAAACATCTGATTTAGGTGCATGTTTCTCCTGGGATATTCCCAGATAATATTTAATAAACCTAAATATATCTGTGATATCCCTCATCTTCGGAAGAAATTCTTTAAACAACCTTTTCCCCCGCTTCCGGAAAATCAGGTATAGTGTAAAAATAATTGAATCGAAAATCATCACAATAGCTGCAAACCTGTGAATGAAAGCTCTGACCGTTTCGGTCATTCCAATCGAGAACAACCATTTCACCCAGAAAGCTTCAGGAAACTTTAGTGCAAAACCTGTAATGACAAGAACTATAAAACTGAGAAGTAGCGTTTTATGAACCGTCCTTCCGAAATTGTTCATCCTTTCAATATAGGGATCTTTTTTCTGACCTTTAATTTTTTCTCTGACAGATTTAAACCAGATCATAGTAACATATATCAACATCCCTCCGATCACAAAAAAGATCAGGACTATATAGACTATTCTAATTATGCTTTCTAATTTGGTGCCTTCCACCTCTATGGATTTCTTATGTGAAAAACTCATTGCAAAATTATCCGTGACTGTTCCGTGACATTTTCCGCATGTCGGACCTCTATTAGATATATGCATCCTGGAATTCGGGTGATTTGAAGGGAGTGAATGGTGGGGATCATGACAATCCGCACATGTTGCACTTGCTCCCATAGTTCCCCTCTGAGTAAGTCCGTGGAAGTCCTGCATATAACTGTCAACAGGAGTTGTATCCAGTCCATATCGGGCCATCATTCTGGAATTCCCGTGACACCATATGCAGACCTGGGTTGCAGACCATTGCTTCGCCACACCATCTCTCACCCGGAGAGAAGCCATATCGTGATCGCCATGACAGGTGGAACAGGTCGGGACATCATTATTCCCGTGTTTTAATGCATCGCCGTGGGGGCCGTCCCAGAATGCAAGGCCTTCCAGTTTGTGACACTTCATACATGAGTTCGCTTCATTGGCTCTGGAAACACCGGAATCCTGGTAACCTGAAGGCAGGATATTATGTGACCCGTGACAATCTGTACAGGTCGCTGCAATTTTACCCTCATTTAATGCCTGCCAGTGGACACTGCTTTTATATCTTGCAACCAGATTTCTTTTGTAAATGGAATGGTCTCTTATTGAAATTTCATCACCACCATGACATTTTCCGCATGTTTCAGCCTGATTCAAAGGTGCAAATCTGGATTCCGCGGAACTCAGGGGTTTGATATCATGGCCGCCATGGCATCCGCAGCAGGATGGTGTCATTTCATCACCGCTGGCGCACCCTTTTCCGTGAACATCATTCGCAGTTTCAGCGGCTTCTTCTTCATGACAATTCTTACATGCTCTCTCAAGCGGTTTTGAAGAATGGGGGATCTCCTCAAATGATTCAGCTCCGATGTGGCAATCCGTACATGACAGATCTTCATGTACACTTCCCATTAGTGCATTCTCCGGGACAAAAAGTTTTAATTTTTTCCCTCTCTCTGTTTCAGCTTCAAGATCCTTATCACTATGACAAGTCAGACAGTCACTATCAGACATTGCCGCCTTCAATTCTGCAGGAGCAAGAAAAGCAAATATCCCCACTACCGCAATAATTAATGTAAAGTTTTTAAAAATGCTTAATGATAAGCCCTGTTTACAATTTTTTAAGACCATTGCAACTCCTCTAATATTTGTTGAATTTTAGAATTATAAAAATAATATATAATACTATTTGAATTATCAATACTATTTGTTAAAAAAATAAATTATTTTATGCACCCATTCTGGTTATATTTTGCATTGAGAACTTAAACTTACCCCTTTTTTTAAAAAATATTAGTTCCTATTAACTAATATAATTATTGTTTTTCAAAATTATTTGAATGGGGATGGCAGCCAGTTGAATTTGTGCATGTCCTCCCGGCCTGGTGCCTGTGCCTAATTGGAGTCGGGTATCCCACATGCTGAACTGTATTCATATGGCATGTATCGCAAACATTATCATAAATTCCGTTCCCGTCCTCATCTCCGTCACAAAAAGAGTGAAGGGTGGGATCGCCCACATCAGTCCCCCTACTCTCAAATACAACAGGCCTTAAAGTTCCGTCCGACCCTTCAACTTCAGCAAGGACTAATTTTAAATTAGTACCTCCGAGCCAGTTCTGGACATTATCATGAGGATCGTGACAATTAACACAGGTATTCCCGGCATGGTTAGATGCTACTATTGAAGATGCACCTCCCGGGCCATGACATGTCAGGCAGGTATTCTCAGCATCATATTCGGGTAAAAGAGGCCCTCCTGACGCTGTATGCATCTGGTGACAATTATCACATTCATGTACCGGACTGAGAGCAGAAACAGGTTCATCATTATAAGAAATGATAAGTATAATTATCAAAGAAATTAATGCACTTAAAAGCAATAATGATCTTTTCTTCATTTTACTATCTCCCTGAAGATCTCTATATCTCGGTTGAGATTAGAGGTGACAAAAGCACTCCCGTCCGGATGGAGTACAATATCTAATGGTGTCCTCAGTTGGCCGGGTCCCTTCCCGTATTGTCCATACGAACTGACAAGAATTCCCATACTGTCAAAAACATGTATGCAAGCCTGCTGGACATCCACAACATGATAATTTCCATGTTTATCAATAGATATTCCCTGGGGACGATCAATAGTACTCATAAACCATCCGCCTCCGAATGATCTCAACCAATTCCCGTTCATATCAAATATTTGTACCCGTTTATTCATAAAATCACTTACAACAATCTCACTGTTCTTCTCATCAAGGGCAATACCAGTAGGAAAATTAAACTCTCCATTTGCAGAACCTGTCCCTCCGAAAGAGAACATGAAATTTCCACGAAAAGCGTAGACTTTTATAAGATCTTCATCACTTGCAACTACATAAACTATTTTCTTTTTGATACCGCAATATCGTTCGGCTTTTTTGCTTTAACACGAAATTTATAAATACATCTCCCATTACTATTGAACATCTGAACCTGATTTTTAGATGCATTTCCGACAAAAATGAAATTATCATTGAATACAGCAAGACCGAGAGGGAATCCACCAACTTCTATCTCTTTTTTTATTCTCAAATTAAAATTGTTCAGTTTATAAACTAAAATTCTGCTTCTGCTGAAATCACTAACATAAATAAGATTTTTTGTTCCCTTTGGCAATCCTTACGGGAGAGTGAAGGGGTTTGATCTTTCCTGTTACTGCACCTTTTTGATCACTATTTTCAGCATTAAGTACAGATTGGAATAAAAAAGAAATAAATAAAATACATAAACAAAAAAATATTCCATGTTTATTTCTTTTTATTATCAGAGAAATATTTTGCATACTTTTCCTCCCGTTTAATGGAATAGCAATATATTTATAATATTATTTATAACAATTTAAAACAAACTAAAGTTGTATTTTTAGTTGGAAAAACCGCAATTTTGTATCAAATACACTTTTCAGGCAGTCCGTTCCTCCTCTTCTACAATCTTTTTAGAACCGGTTCAACTTTGTCCCTTATTTTTTGAAGATTTTCCTCCGTATCCGATTCAAATCTCAGAACCAGGGACGGCTGTGTATTTGAAGCTCTGACAAGCGCCCATCCATCTGGAAATTTTATCCTCGCTCCGTCAATATCTATAACTTCATAATTTTTCTTGAATTCAGATATCACCCGGTCAACTATTTTAAACTTAGCCTCTTCTGTTGTATCAACTCTTATTTCGGGCGTATTAACAGTATCAGGTATAGTACTAACCATCTCTTCAAGAGTCTCATCAGACCGGGAAAGTAATTCAAGCAATCTTGCACCCGAATAGACCGCATCATCAAATCCGAACCACCTGTCATTGAAGAAGATATGGCCGCTGACCTCACCTGCAAGTATTGCATCTTCTTCGAATATTTTCTTTTTTATCAATGAATGGCCTGCTTTCCACATGATCGGAATCCCTCCATTCTTCTCTATCTCAGAATATAAGACCTCCGATGCTTTCACTTCAGATATTATTTTTCTGCC
The DNA here is from genome assembly GCA_942492175.1 of uncultured bacterium. Taxonomy (GTDB): domain Bacteria; phylum Acidobacteriota; class Aminicenantia; order UBA2199; family UBA2199; genus UBA647. The sequence continues at coordinate 615,009 of CALODR010000004.1, read as the reverse complement.
GGGGTTGTCTTTCAGTATATCTCTTGAGTAGAGAACCATGAGCATATCCCCCCACAGAATATTACCATTCCTGTCTACGACCCCAATCCTGTCAGCATCTCCGTCAAATCCGATTCCCAGTTCAGCCCCTGTCTCTTTTACCTTTAAGATAAGATCCTGAAGGTTCTCTATCTTCGTAGGATCTGGATGATGGTTTGGGAACGAACCATCAACTTCTGTAAAAATATCAATGACCTCAGCTCCAAGTTTTTTATAAAGAGGTACTCCTGTTATTCCGCCTGTACCGTTACCACTGTCCACAACTACTTTAATACTTTTTTTGAGATTAATATCCTTCGATACATATTCTATATAATCGGTGACCATATCAAGAGTTTCAACACTTCCTCCCCCTACTTTCTCAGGAAATTTCTCATCTCTCGCAATCTCATATATTTCGCTTATTTGAGCACCGGACAGGGCATCCTTACCCATCAATGCCTTGAATCCATTATATTCAGGAGGATTATGAGATGCTGTTATAATGACACCTCCTCCAAGGCCCAATTTGAAAACCGAATAGTAAAGAACGGGAGTCGGTACCAATCCAATATCGATAATATCAATTCCGTAACTGCATATTGTTCGAATGAAAATATCTTTAATATTTGCAGAACTCGGCCTTCCATCCATGCCTAACGATATTTTTTTCTTCCCTTCCCGAACATATACAGATGCAAACGCAGATGCTATTTTCTCAACTGCATCATCTGTCAGATCTGTCTCGACAATCCCTCTTATGTCATACTCTCTAAAAATCGATTTATTCAGCTTTGTCATTTTAATCCTCCCGGAAGATAAAATTATACTTCAAGAGAGGGCTTTGGGCAACCGGTTCGACACCCATCTTTCTTCTCATTTGACCAGAACATCCGGATTAATTATCATAGAAATCAAACCGGAGGTGAAAATTGATTAAACTTAAAGAATACAAACGATATATAGTAAGTTTTTTTACAATTATTATATTCTTCTCAGTCGTCCGGACGAATCTCCTCCCCGATGATCCTGTAGAAATAAAAACAACGGCTCTGTTGATCATAGATGTTCAGAACTTCTATTTCCCGGGGGGAGCTCTGCCGCTGAAAGGGCCTGAAAATGCCGCAATAAATATAAAAAAAATATTGACTAAATTCAGATCGGCAGGAGATCCGGTCATTCACATTTGTCATATTGTGAAAAAGGGCGGCGAAATATATAAAATACTGGAACCGGAAAAGGATGAGAAAGTTTTCTATAAGGCACATGCAAACAGTTTTAGAGAGACACGATTACTCGAATACTTAAGGGAAAAGAATATCGGGACTTTAGTAATTACCGGAATGCAGACCCATATGTGTGTTGAAGCCGCTGTAAGAGCTGCCGCTGATTATGGGTTTAAGTGTATTGTCATCTCAGATGGATGTGCCACAAGAGACCTTAAGTTTGGAGATAAAACTATAAGAGCTGATGATGTTCACTATTCAACTTTAAGTTCATTGTCGAAAACCTATTCCGAGATTATTGATACAGAATCATATTTAAAAAATCCTGATGGAAAGTGAATACCTGAGTATCCGCGGCAGGATTTTGGCATTTACCCTTGTTGTTTTTTGGATAGATAAATAATATAATCTTACAATGTTTCGGAATTGGAAGAAAATTGATATATTTTTATCTGTCCTTTTTGTGATCACCAACTTATGCTATCTGTTCTGTTCAAGAGATATTTTCAAGATCTTTCTATGGACAATGATATTGTCCTCTTCCCTAAGACTCCTTCTTATAGTTAAGAAAAAACTCTTCTGGAGGGTCAGGAACCGGTTGATAATATCAAGCCTTTTCCTTGTGATCACTCCAATTATATTTCTGATCATTTTCTTCTTCATATTCCTGAATATGGTCATAGCCCAATATGGTATCACAATTGTAGATAATATTATGGATGACAGACTTAAACAGCTTGAGATAGTTTCTCAGAATTATTTTGATACAAACTCACAGGAAGGGATGAAAGAGTTGGTAGAAAGGGCTGTAATGCTTGATAAAGGAGTAAATTTCCTGAATGTAGTATTCTACGAGAAAAGTGGTAATACCTATAAGCCTTTTTATAAATATCCTGAAAATTTTAATGAAAAGAAGATCCTTCATAATGAATTTCATGGTTATTTTGTTGTCGACAAAAAATTGTATCACGGGGTTTTGGTAAAAAGGGGAAAATTTGCGATCCTGTTTGCCACATCAATTAATCAGAAGTTCCTTGACGAGTTTTCAACAATCAGTGACTTTAAAATTAAATACCAGGATATGGAAGAGAGCCCGGTCTTTGATTTCCCTAACACTCTGCCTGAGAATGATACTGAGGGAGAAACTTTTTTCCTGCCTCATATGCTTGAATTCGAGTATTTTAATTTTGATAATATTGTTAATTTTAAACCGGAAAAAAAGAAGAAGTTCTTTCTCCTTCTTATAGATTATGAAAAAACATTCAACAGAATAGAGATAGTTAACTCAGCAACAACCCAGACCTTTGTAAGGAAACTTATATACTTTCTGATCTTTCTTTTCGGAACATTCATAATTATCTCATTCATAATCGGTTTCAGAATGATCAGGGTCGTTACAAAGTCGATAAACCAGATAACAAAGGGTATCCAGCGTATCAGGAAAGGGGATTTTAATATTAAGATCAAAACAAATTCCGGTGATCAGCTTCAGTACCTTGCCGATTCTTTTAACGAAATGGCTTCGGGAATCAACAGACTCCTTGTCGAAGAGAAGAAAAAGCAGCGTCTTGAAGAGGAACTCAATATTGCCCGGACAATTCAGTTGAAACTTCTGCCCAAAGATTCACTGATCACAGAAGAGTTCGAACTTGCAGCTACAAATATTCCGGCATCGGAGATCGCCGGAGACTATTTTGATTATTTCTATAAAGAGAATGAATCTCTATCAATACTTGTCGCAGATGTTTCGGGGAAAGGGACAAGTGCTGCTTTTTATATGGCTGAATTAAAAGGACTTGTAAATTATCTTCAGAAGAAAGAAATGTCACCATCCACACTCCTTGCAGAATGCCACTCCACACTTAATGAATCTTTTGATAAGGTAACTTTTATTACGATCAGTATTGCCAAGTTCGTAATAAAAGAAAAAAAATTCATACTCTCCAGAGCCGGGCATACACAGGCAGTATTCTATAAAAAGAGAACAGGAAAGTGTATCGAACTTTATCCTGAAGGAATGGCTCTTGGATTAATTAATTTTTCAAGGGAAAAGATCGAGGAGATAGAGGAGAAATATGAGAGCGGTGACATCCTTTTCCTTTTCTCAGACGGGCTATCAGAGATCATGAACAGGGAAGGGGAGATGCTTGGTCTTGAGCCGGTGAAAAAATTAATTTCAGAAAATGCCGAATCGTCTCCGGGTGAGATCAAACAGAAATTACTGGAACTCAGTATTGAATTTGCTCAGGATAAGAATAACAAGGATGATCTGACATTCATTATCCTTAAGGTAAAATAGTGTACGAAGAGCTTGAGAAAAAACTGAATTATTCTTTCAGAAATAAAACTCTCCTTGTTGAGGCTCTGACTCATACTTCCTACAATGAAGGAAAACGGAGAAACCGCATTAATGATAATGAAAGGCTTGAATTCCTCGGGGATTCTGTAATTAACCTTGTAATTACAGATTATCTTTTTAAAAAGTTCGGTAAACTTCATGAAGGAGACTTATCCAAACTTAAAGCTCATCTTGTTTCATCAGGATTTTTAAATACCCTAGCAAGGTCAATTGAAATGAACACTTATATCCTTCTGGGGAAAGGGGAAGAGAAGAACGGAGGCCGGGAGAATGTTAGAATAATCGCATCTCTCTTTGAAGCTATTGCAGGGGCTGTATACCTCGACTCGAACTTTAAATCCGCGGCTGCAGTACTTATAAGATTCTTTGAAGAATTTCTAGAACAGCATCTGGAAAAGAATATAAAAATAAATGACTACAAATCAGAACTTCAGGAAGTTATACAAAAAGACGGAAGCCCATTCCCTGAATATGAACTTCTTGAAGAGTCAGGGAAACCGCCTGAAACTCATTTTAAATCAGCAGTATATGTAAACAAGAAAAAAATGGGGGAAGGTAAAGGGAAAAGTAAAAGGCAGTCTGAACAGAGAGCAGCCTTTGACGCATTATTAAAGATCGGGGGATTTGCAGACTATAAGAAAATTTCCGAGGTGTTTTTCATAAAAAATGATTAAACTCACGCTGCCGGACGACACCGAAATTATAATTAATTCAAATCAAATCGATGCAGTTAAATCAGCAGAACAGGCAATAATAGAATTAAAAAGCGGAGAAAAAATAAAAGTAAAAGAATCTTCGAATACGGTCCTGAAACTGATCAAAATTCTTTCTTACAGAGATGATAAATATTAATGATACACGAAAACAGGAATTGATCCGTCTTCAATAACTCCCCTCGATGCATGACCAAAAAACAGTTTTGACAAGCCCCCTTCTCCATAGGCACCCATCACTATCATATTAACATTTTTATCCTTTGCAAAAGCAAGTATTTCAGTCCCCGGTTTTCCGGCTCTTTTCTCCAATTCAACTTTAACTTTATGGGACTTAAAATATTGTCTGGCACTTTCAAGTATCTCATCCGCTTTATCCAGGTCATCATTAACATTCAGCAGATAGATCTTCTTTGTATATTGATTTGTTCTGAAAAACCTCAGGAACATTTTCATCGCATTAGAGGAACTTATTGTGTAGTCATAAGCTATCAGAACCTTTTTATTGTTTTTTACCATTTTATTGGGAACTGCCAGAACAGGACATACTCCAGATTCAAGCAAATCTTTTAATGTGTCCCCCGGTTCAGGTGTGGTCTCAAAATGGAAAAAGGTTCTCAAACCTGTAATTATCAGATCTGAAGTTTTACCCATATCTATGATCTCTTCAAGCGGGTCTCCTGATTTTGAAAACCTCTCATAATCAACTTTAGCATCTCTGCATTCATCTTCAAATTCATCAAGAAAATTATTTATCTTACCGATAGCTTTGTTCTTTTTAACAATCTTCATATGTTCAGCATAATAACTTGCACCGATACCGGCTCCAATTGCACTCTCTTCTATCTCTTCAGTATCAACAACTCCCAGGCCTATTACGATTCCATCGCCCTTTTTAGCCATATCAATGGCTACCTTCGTAGCTACCTTCGAATAATCTGATCCATCCAGGGGTACTAAAATTCTTCTTGCCATTTTTCCTCCGAAAACAAATAATAATTATTATAGTGTTATTTGTCAAGATTTCATCACCTAATATTTCTCAAGTAAGTGATTAATTTAGTCTTTAGCTGTGAACAGGAATACAATTCATCCGTCCGGATAATCTTGATTTTTGTCTATATCTAAAGTAAAATTTTTATATGAGTGATTATTATGAAATTCTGAATGTGCCCAAAAAAGCAACACTGGCAGAAATAAAAAAATCTTACAGGAAACTGGCAAGAAAATACCACCCCGATCTTAATCCCGGAGACAAAGAATCGGAGAAGAAATTCAAGGAAATCACAGAAGCTTACGAGGTCCTAAAAGATCCGAAAAAGAAAAAACAGTATGACACATTCGGTTCAGCAGGACCCAGCTTCAATAAGGGCGGGAGAGGCTCCGATTTCACGGGGTTTGATTTTAATAAGACAGGTTCCAGTTCATTCGGAGATATTTTTGAAACAATATTCGGTAATTTCGGAGGTGGAGCACAACCTCCTCCGTCACGTGCCGAAAGGCCTCAAAAAGGCGAGGATCTCCATTATTCAATGAATATAAGTTTTATTGATTCAGTAAAAGGAATAGAAGCTCCGATTCAAATATTCAGAAAAGAGACCTGCAGCGACTGTGGAGGGAAGAAGGTCAGTAAAAACTCAAAAAAAATAAAATGCAATGCCTGCTCCGGGACCGGAAAAGTAGAGAGGCAGACAGGATTTATGAGGTTTGCTTCTCCATGCACTAATTGCGGGGGGACTGGATATTTGCCCGGAGAGAAGTGTAAAAAATGTAATGGAGAAGGACGGATAGGGGAAAATTCGAAACTGAAGGTGAAGATTCCGGCAGGAGTGGAGAATAATTCGAGGATCAGGGTCGGTGGTAAAGGTAATGCGGGAACTGCCGGAGGAAAACATGGTGATCTGATCATAACCATATCAGTCAGCCCTCACAGGTATTTTAAAAGACATGGATACAATCTTGACATAGACCTTCCGGTTACATTCAGTGAAGCTGCACTTGGAGCTAAGATCGAGATCCCGACAATCGAAGGGACAACCCTTCTAAAGATCCCCCCTTCTACAAATTCAGGCCAGAAGCTGAGGTTGAAGAACCGGGGAGTTCCGAATCCGAAAACAAAATATAAAGGAGACCTCCTTATAACAATAAAGATCATCTCACCACCTATAAAAGATATTGAAGTCCGTGAAATGCTGAAAAAGCTTGAAGATAAATCTCCCTACAATCCCAGGGAGGGAATGGAATGGTAAAAGAAAAAGTATATATGATCGCTTATGTATCTTCAAAATATGATATTCACCCTCAAACTCTCAGACTATATGAAAGAGAGGGATTACTCATCCCAAGCAGATCAAAGGGGAATACCAGGCTATATACAGACAATGATTTGAAAAAACTGGAATTTATTTTAAATCTCTCCCGTGATATGGGTGTTAATCTGGCAGGAATAGATATAATTTACAATATGAAATTAAAAATGGAAAGAATGGAGGAAGAGTTTTCAAAGTTTCTTGAAGAATTAAAAAAAGGAATTCTTTTCGGGCAAGGAAAATCTGTTCGATCAGAAAAAGAACTCACTTGTAAAGATGTCCTCTCCGACTATAACCCTCTTTAAAGATGACTCCAAAAAATAGCAGCAGACCTTCGAACTCCCTCAGTTCATATTTCCAGAAGATCAATAAAATAAAAATTCTGACTCCTGAAGAGGAGAAAGCTCTGGTAAAAAAAGCTAAAACAGGCGATATGGATGCATTTAAAATGATCATTATTGCTAACCAGAAACTGGTGGTTAAAGAAGCTTTGAAATACTATTTTAAAGAGGACAGTTTCCTTGACCTTATAAATGAGGGAAACAAAGGACTTATTGAAGCACTGAAAAGATTTGATGAATCCAGAGGGAATAGATTCTACACCTACGCTATCTGGTGGGTAAGAAGTGAGATAAGGAGATACCTTTCAAAAAATCAGAACATCATTTCATTTCCGGATATATTCTACAACAACTATCTGAACTTTAAGAAAGTTTTATATAGAATGACAAAAGATATGAAACGTAAACCTACCGAAGAAGAACTTTCCATCGAACTAAATATTCCGGTAAAAAAAGTGAAAGTCATGCTTTCGATCCCAAGCGAAATTATCTCGCTCGACAACCAGATCTCAGGAGAGCAGACGGCAAACCTGTCTACTATAATAAAAGATATCAATGCTCCCGATCCCCTCGATATTCTTACAGACGATTCGATCCGGAAATCGGTAGTGAATAATATTGATGACCTTACCGAAAAAGAAGCCATGGTAATAAAACTGAGATTCGGATTTAAGAAAGATGACCCTATGCGATTAAGAGAGATTGCAAAGCAAATGAAAATGAGCCCTGAAGGTATCAGAAGAATAGAATCAAGGGCATTGTTGAAGCTGAAAAAGATGCTGTTAAAACAGGGAGTATATGGAGTGTTGAATTAAATATGTTTAAATGCAAAGTATGTAATGATTCCGGATGGGAAAAAATAGATAAGGACGGAAAAGAGTTTCTAAGAAAGTGTAGGTGTCAAGGCTTTAATCCTTTTCTTAATAAGTGTCAAACAGCTAATATACCTGATTTATTTATTGGAGCAAGACTCGATGACTTTCAATTAAAAAAGAACACGGAGCATTTGTCACCAATTATTAAACAAATGAAAAAATTTGTTAATCAATACCCCGCTGTACAAGAAGGAATAATACTTCATGGAGTAGTAGGTATAGGGAAAACCAGAATATTATCCTCAATTGCATCCGAAATTATAAAAAAACAACCTATGCTTAATGTTTTTTATATTGATTGGAACGATATATTTAAAGATTTGGATATAAGAGATTCAAATAACTTCAGAGATTATCCAGTTATAAATGAATTATTGAATAAAATGAAACATGCGTCATTATTGATAATTGATGAACTTGGATCAATAGAATTTAACCAATGGATTCATAACAACATTTATTATGTATTGAATTACAGATACAATAGAAAAAAAATCACTTTATTCGCAACTAATTATTTTGATGAGACCGATGGCGAAAGACCCACACTGAAAAAAAGGATAGGTGATAGAATTAGAAGTCGAATCTATGAAATGGCTAAATCTTATTACATGGATGGACTAGATTATAGGAAATATGCAGCAAATCCTGATCGGGAGGACTTTAATGAGTAATGATATGACATTTATTAATGAGCAGGTAAAAAAGGAAAGTGAAATAACTACTAAAATTATTTCCGAGATGGAGAAAGTGATCGTCGGGCAGAAAAATCTTCTCGAAAGGATAATAATAGCTTTGATAACTTCAGGCCATCTTCTCCTCGAAGGAGTTCCGGGGCTTGCAAAAACGCTAGCTGTAAAGACTCTCGGTGAAGTACTTGACCTGAACTTCTCAAGAATCCAGTTCACACCGGATCTTCTTCCTGCAGACCTTACCGGAACTATGATATTTAACCCAAAAACATCTGAATTTCTCACAAGAAAAGGACCTATTTTCACAAACCTCCTTCTGGCAGATGAAATTAACAGAGCGCCGGCAAAAGTTCAGAGTGCTCTACTTGAATCAATGCAGGAGCATCAGGTAACAATCGGTGAAAATTCACACAATCTGGAAGAACCTTTTATGGTAATGGCAACTCAGAATCCTATCGAACAGGAAGGTACATATCCACTTCCGGAAGCTCAGATCGACAGATTCCTCATGAAAGTAATTATCACCTACCCTCAAAAAGAGGAGGAGAGTGCTATTATAGACCGGTTCAGTTCCGGTAATACACCCAGGGCCGAGAAGGTCGGAAGCAAAGCTGATATTCTAAAGCTTAATAAATCATATAAAATGGTCTATCTTGATGACAGAATTAAGGAGTACATTCTGAATGTTATATTTGCAACAAGGTTCCCTGAAGAGAACGGTATCAGTAAGCTTAAAAATCTGATCCAATTCGGGGCATCACCGAGAGCTTCGATATATCTGACAGATACTGCAAAAGCCTTTGCTTTTATCAGAGGGAGAGGATATGTAACTCCTGAGGATATAAAAACTATCGGACGGGATGTTCTTAGACACAGAATAATTCTAAGTTATGAAGCGGAAGCCGAGGAAATGACAAGCGATGATATCATAACTGAAATATTTGATAATGTTGAAGTACCCTGATAGAAATATGAAAAAGCAGAAAAAAAAATTAAACCGGAAAATCAATCCTGAGAAATCCAATAAAATGATCTGGGCTGTTTCTACCGGGCTTCTGATCATTTTCGGAATTTTTTTTATCTGGATAACCGGGAGTGACTCTGTAGAAAGCAAAGAAGAACTTTTTGAGAATACATTAAGCTATATTAAACGTATGGAGGGGATAACAGGTATTGAACCAGACCATAAATCTAATTCAGTAAAGATATATTATGAACCTGATCCTAACAGCAGATCCAGGATAGATTATAAAAAATTATCTGTTTTTGCCGGTGTTAAGCTGTCGAACAAACTCAAGGGTGAGAAGATCCGATTTTCTCTGATAAGAAAATCGAACGATAAAATTGAATTGTCCTTTACTGTCCTTGACGGGAAAATCATCAAAAATTCAGGATCCGGCTGACCGGTGATCTTCTGATCTTCTGAAACTATTATTACAGCTTAAACAGATAAAATCTCTGTTTACGGAAATATTTTTTTTTCTTCGACTCTTCTCAGTCCTGTTCACAACCCTTGTTGTCAATATAATGGCTATAAAGACAACGAATGGGAAATACATATAAGATGTAACAACAAAAGCAAAATAGAGCGCAAGAACACAAAGGGCAGTAAGTATTATTATAACTACCGGAAGGTCACTCTGATCTTTTCTGTCATCTTCAAAAGGGAGGATATTTTCTGATCTGCAGAAAGGGCATACATCAATCCGTCCTTTCTCAATTGACGCCATCAATTTTTCCGAGACCCCTTTCAGCCCCATTTTCAAGCTTATTTTCTATTATATAAGATGCCTTTAAACCGGCAAGCCAGAATGTCAGTTCTTCCTTAACTTTATTTCCCCGAAGGTAGTTTTCTATCTGAGGAGTCATCTCGATCATGGATTTTGGTTTAATCTCCAATCTGTTCTGGGAAGGCAGATACTCTTCATTATAAAACTTTTCTATCTCACTTGATTCAATAACAACACCAAGGAGAAATTTATCCTTGATAACCTTCTCATAAATTATCTTTTCGATCAGAAATTCTCTCAGATCCTTCATATCCATATCAAACCTTTTCAATGCAGTAAGGACATCATCCAGTGAACCATATCTCTTAATAATTGAAAGCTGCACATTTTCAAAATCCTCGTCTGTCGGCTGGAATTGATCACGGTATTCTAAATACACAATTTTATAATCAATAAGCTTATTAAGTTCATTAAGATAAAGGTCAACTTCATTATTAAGGGTATTACCGTCAGATGCATTAAAAAGAAGTGATTTATCAATATCCGACAATGTAATAACCTCTGAATTTATAACTGCTGCTATCCTGTCTACAACTATCTCTGATGGTTGGAAAAAAAGCATTAATGACAACAATATTTTAAAAAACATTTCCTATTCCTATATGAAAAGCGATCGGACTCACACTCTCTCTCCTTTCGATATTATAAGCAATATCAAAACTGAGGAGTCCAATCGAAGATTTTAATCTCAATCCCAAACCTATAGCTTTCTGGAGATTTTCCATACTGAACTCATCCGCATATCTGTATATATTTCCAAAGTCTGCAAATATTGAATAGTAAAGATCCTCCACAGGTACTACATACAGAGGGAATGTAGCCTCAAGATTGAGTAAAAGTAATGAATTACCTCCATAAGGTTCTGCTGTTTCCTTGTCGAGTGAGCCTAATTTGTCATTTCTCGTTCCCCTGAAAGTACTCGATCCGCCGCCAAAGAAACGTTCTGTTATTGGCAAGTTGTCTGTTGCAAATCCATTCCGGATTGATAAGGACAAAATACCCTTTCTGAGAAATTTTAAATTTTTCTGGAATCCCCAACGAAACCGGAGGAAGGAAAAGTCACTATTCATAACCGGGAAAGCTATCTTAACATCTGTTGAAAAGAATGTCCCTTTGGTGGGGAGAAAAGGGTTATCTCTCTTATCTCTAACATACGAAAAGTTCAAAGCTGTTATGTCATAAGGTACATCGACAAAATCTATCCCATCACCCGAAACATTCAGTTCCAGCAACTTTGTTCTATACCAACTGAGTGATAAGAGGATGTAGGAGTTTGGAGTAAGCCTTCTTACCAGTGACTCTGAAATACCGTATCGGTTAAACTTATAACTACGGTAAAGCTCATTTTCTTCCCATATCTTCAATGCTGAATTTACTTTTGTCCCCAGCAGGTAGGGTGTTTCAAAACTTATCTGCCCTCTCCGTTCATTCAGACCAAGCTGTATAAGGCCGGAAAAGGTTGAATATGTATTCAGAAAATTCCTCTGCTGGTATTCAAATGTGAACCTCAAACCGGTTCTCTCTTCATAACCGATACCGAATCCGAGATATCTGCTTTTGTTCTGTTCGGTTATCAATATGATATTTAGATGATCTCCATTAGTAATTTTCCGGATCCTTATCTCACTGAATATTGAACTTCTGTCAATTTCATTTCTGAAAGACTCAATTTTCAATCTGTTAAAATCATCCCCTTCTTTGAAAGGGAACATTTTCCGCAGAAGGTATGTCTGATCCCTGGAAGCTCCAATAATTACCAATTTACCGAACTTTAAATGTTTTCCCTCATTGATATTAATAAGTATTGATTTGTCACTTCCCGATGATACTTCCGAATCAACTTTAACATTATCAAAACCTTTGAGGTAATAAAATTTTCTCAATCTATCTAGATCTTCATTCAGCTTTCTCTCAACATACGGCTCAGAGGGCCTTGTTTTCATAGTGTTGTGAAGAACCTCTGCTTTCACCAGTTTATTTCCCCTGAACAAAATAGAATCCACAAAGAACCGTTCACCCTCTTCAATAATATATTTCAGATTGGCAGTTCTCTGCTTAAATTCAAGAGCAGTCTTAATTTTTACAAATGGAAACCCTTTATAATAATAGAACCACTTAAGAACCTCTGCATCGACTTTTATTGAGTTGATCCTGAGATGAAATATCTTCTCAAATATCTGATCATCAATTGAAATTATACTATTGAGAACATCATCTGATATCAGCCTGTTACCTTCAAATTTTATATCACCCAAAATAAACCTGTCATTTTTTTTTACTATAAAGGTAATTATTTTCAGATCTTTATCTGTTATGATCTCCGATTTGACATCAGCATTCAGATACCCTTTATTTCTGAGATAAACTTTTATCCTTGCCCGGCTTTCCCTTTCCGCCCAATTCTCAAACACTTTCTTTTTCCATATATCGGTCACAAATGCGAATTTTTTCTTTATGCCGATGATCCTTATAGTATATTTATATCCCGGATCAATTTCGAGATAGACGTTTACAAGCGTTTTATATTTGTTCAGGAAGACCTCTTTTTTTTTTATATAAGGGAAGAAATAACCCTTGTCTTTAAGGAGTGCTTCTATCTCTCTGATCTTTTCCGTGAAAATGAAAGGAGTATAGTTTGGCATTTTAAAAATATCATCTTCTCTGTCAATAGTACCTTTATCATCCCCTTTCACATAAACTCTGTTAAGTTTGACAGAATCACCTTTTTTAATCTTAAAAATAACTTCAGCATTCAATTTATCAGTTCTTATTCGGTAGCTCACATCCGGATTAAAAAATCCCCGACTGTTGAGGAACCCCCTGATCTCATCGAGAGCCTTCTCAATATTTCTTTTTTCGAGAAAGACATTCTCCCGGATTGACAGAATTGATCTTCTCAATCCTGAAGAAGGAACGCCCTGGACATAATTCAATTTTATTTTTTTTATTTTAACTCTGTTTACTATTTGAAAGATCAGATCAACAGAATCATCAGACCTTTTTTCAATTCTGGTCTCTATATCACTGAAATATCCGACATTATAAAGATTCTGGATTGATGACCTCATCTTTTTATGATTGAAGGTATCTCCAGGAGATAACTCAATCAGGGGTCTGAGGTTATTTGTATCAATATTCCCTCCGGGCCCCTTAAAACGAATCTTGATTTCATTGATCTTCTTTGGATTGTACGAAGCGGAAAAGGCATTATTTAAACCCATCACAACAACAATAAAAAAAATAATTATGACCGGGTATCTTGATAATCTCATTTTAATACCTTTTCCTGAACCTAATATCCAGACTTAACCTCCCTTCTTCATTCCGTTTTCCTATCAGAGATATTGTGGGAGTAATCTGATACTGGAAAAAATAAACATCATGAGTTGATCTTGAAATATCAGTTGAATATACTATTAAAAAATCTTTTGAAATAGATTTCCCTACAGTCAATCTAGATACCCCTTCAAGCGATGATCGGGTTGGGTCAGGGTCAATTTTCAGCATATCTATTCCGAATAATTTTTTGACCCTCTTCTGGATCTGATCAGTAAGAGCACTCGTTACGAGGCCTGTTGTCCCTACTTCTGAGCTTATATTTGTTGAAGAAGATCTTTGAAAAAGTTCTCCTAGAGATATCAGAGCTATAATATCCTGCTGCGCAAGTGGTGGTGAAGAAACAAACTCAGGGCGAATCGAGGAAGACAACCCTGAAATGATAAATTTAATTCTATAACTTTTAATAAAAGTTTCAGCCTCCAGTCTTACAAGGGGATTTATCCTAACATTGTTATTGAAAATTAATTTTGCCTTGACAAGATTAAATTCCCTTCCGGATATAAGGACCGCTCCTTCAGAACCACTTACAGAACCGGATAACACAGGAAAATCTTTATTTCCGGTCAGTTTCAGATCTATTGCCCCTTTTCCTCTTACAAATGAATTATTTATCTCTATATTTTCTTTACCTTTCATGGATATATCAAATTCAAGATTATCCAGAAATTTTGATGAAGAATTCCCTTGTTCATTATCTCCGGCATAAAAAGATATACCTTCATCAATCTCTCTCTCCCAAAGCATAGAGTTAAAATTTACTGCACCGCCGAGGATGTATTTACTTTTTCTTTTCTGAAGGCTCAGATTCGCATTCATTCTGGCATTCGCCCTTTCCATTGGAAAAATGAACATATTTTTTCCATTGAAAGTAACATGAAGGTCCTTCAGTTCATTGTCCTCAACCTTCAGTTTCCCATTACCCGTAACCGGCCCTCCACCCATTGTTCCTGAAAAAGATCTCATGGTGAAATCAAGGTCTCTGAAAAACAGTGAACCTTTGAAATTGTCAAGAGTGTGCGGAAAACCCGGAAAAGATATAAATTCTCCACTGAAATCTGCAACTCCCTGCATATGAATATATCCTTCAGGATCACTATTTATCTCACTTCTAAAATTCATTACCCCCTTGTTATTCTCCCAGGGTAAAACAGTATTGATATTTTTAAAATCAATATTCAACTCTCCCTGATATCTGTTGTTATTGAATCCGAAAGTGAAATTAAATGGTGATTCAATCCCTTTGTAAATCAGGATTCCCGGGGCAGTGATATTATAATCAGAAAAATCAGTGAGAATCGATCCTTCACCATTAATTGCAAAAGGCCTTTCTGAATAAAAAACTGCTTCAGGAAAATTATATTTTAGTCTTATATGATCCTTATTGAATGCTCCCTCGCCATTGAACTCAATATCTCCCTTTCCACTGAATCCTCTATTAATGAGGTTTAGATCAATTGATCTTACTGCACCTCCTATTTTGTAATATTCGGTATCATAGTTAATTGTAATATCAGCCCGGCCAACCCCTCCCCTGAATCCGAAACCAAGATCTTTCAGAATTATCTTATCTGTTACTCTAAGTTCACCTGAAACATTACTTAAAATGAAGTCGTAGAAATTAAGTGATCTCCCGGTGTATTTTCCAACTATTAATGGATCAGTCATTCCATCTGACAGCAGGTAGGAAAAATTCCCGATTATCTCTCCCTTAAGACCCACATTCAATTCCAGAATTTTAAAGATCTTTGAAGTTTCTCCAACAACGTCAGTAAAATCGATCTTTAAATTTCCGGGAACCCTCCGTAAGTGAGCTTTGCCTTTTAATTCTTTGTCATCAAACCGGAAGTTTACATCCACTGTTTTGTTAAATACTTTGATCTCTGCGATAAACTTTTGCACCTTCGCTTCATTAGAAAGCATGTTATTGACATTCAGGTTGCTGTTAATTTCCAGTTTTTTCCAATGCTTGTTAATATTCAACCTGACCCGCCCCTGCCCTTTTTTCAATCCCCACTGACTCAGGTCAAGATCAACATAATACATCAGGTATTTATGAGCACCGCTGAGCTCACTAATGTCAGAATCCATTTCCACATTCAGTATCTTCTTTTTTGTGTTTATATACCCATTCATATTTCTGACATGACCGAATTCCGAATAGGAATCGGATGTATTAAATTTGACCCATTTATCTTTAGTATGATATTCAAAATCAAAATCACCTTTAACATTAAATTCCGTATCTTTCTTTACATTTTTCTCAATTGAAATCCGGCCTTTAAGAAGCTTCCCATCCAATTCGAGAACGCCATTTCTGATCACACCACCCATCGGAATGTCGTTGTAAATTTTGATAGTTTTTGATATCTTGGATGTACTCAGGTTTGCCAAGTCTATTTTAGTATTATTCTTTATCGATTCGATGTTGATTGTGTTCAGAAGACCGTCGGAGACAGTATTTGCATTAAGTCGGATCTTGTTAGTTCTGTTATTCCATTTTGCAGTTCCGTTGAAATTGAAATAACTCTCTTCTTTAATTTTAATTTCCGGAGAGCTGAAATTTCCGTTTACCACTACTCTTCCTGAAGTATCTTTTACAATGGTTGCATTCCCCTTGATATTTCCTTTGATGGTCATATCTGCCAGGACCGGGTATAGAATCTTATCCATCTCTCCATCTGAAAAAACATGGAGAGCAATATTCCCGTTTTTATACATGTTTCCATTCCCGGTTATCACGAGGTTTTCAGTTCCCCATCTGAATTTACTTATTTTGAATACCTTACTTTTGTTAGTAAACTCACTTTCAAGTTCCCCTTCAAGTTTTACTTCCTTTTTATTGAGCAAAAAAAATACTTTCAAATGAGGTGATGAAACTCTGAATGATATATTCTCCCCTTTACTATAAGAAAGCACATTAAAATCAAGTAGAGTTACAGACAATTTTTCACTGATATATCTTAACTCGCCATTCTTAATACTAACCCTGTTTATAGAAAATTTAGAATTTGTTTTGATACCCGTATCTGCTGAAGAAGGTAGTTCTTCATTTATTTCTATAAGAGGATTTTCAATTGTCAGATTTATTTTTCTTTCACCTGACAATAGCGAAGATATTGGAATATCTGCATTGACTCTGTTAAATGACACAAGGTTCTTTGAAGAAATTGACAACCCTTTTATATCTTTTATTCCAATCGAAGGAGGAAATAGTGATATAGAAACATTATTGAAATTTACACTGTCGGGAAACTGCTTATTGATCTTATCAACAATATATCCCTTGAGGAAAAAATAGGCTAGAGATATCAGGAATAGTATAAAAAAAAACCGATTATTGCCTTCTTTCTTTTTTTCACTCTTTTTTTTAGTTTTTTACTTTTTCCCAATCTTTTAGAAATGTTTCCATTCCGGAATCAGTTAGAGGGTGTTTCAATAATTTTGTAAGTGTGGAGAAAGGGATAGTTGCAATATCAGCTCCTATCCGGGCTGCCTCAAGGAAATGGAAAGGATGCCTGACCGATGCTACGATAATTTCGGTTGGGAAACTGTAAATATCAAATATGCCGGCAATGTCCTCAACCAGCTCCATCCCATCTCCGGAGATATCATCAATTCTCCCTACGAAGGGGGAAACAAAAGAAGCCCCTGCCTTAGCTGCAAGTAGAGCCTGAGAAGATGAGAATATTAATGTTACATTTGTCTTAATGTTCAATTCATGAAGTTTTTTAACTACTTTCAAACCTTCAAGGTTAATCGGAACTTTAATAACAACATTATTAGATATTTTAGCATATTCAGTTGCCTGATCGATCATCCCTTTAAAATCAATCGCAGTTAGTTCAACTGAAACCGGTCCCGGGATCAAGGTTGTAATTTCTTTTATAAGGGGAATAAATCCCATGTTCTCTTTGGCAATTAATGAAGGATTTGTGGTAACTCCATCCACAACTCCATATTCAACACTTCTCTTCAACTCATCAAGATTGGCAGTATCCATAAAAATCTTCAATCAGGGCCTCCTTCGGCAATACTAAATACTTCAACATTACCTCGAATAATTATAGCAGAACACTTATAATAAATAAAGAAGAACTGAGGTCCCTGAAATTATATGTAACACATTTCATCGGAGCATCAGACAGTTTAAAATAGATTCTTAAGGTGTTAGAATTATGTTTCGAATAAAACCGGATAAATAACCATGAAAATCTTGATGAAAAACCTTTTTTTTATAATTCTGATTCTGACCGCTTCTGCAATTCAATCTATTGCTGCCGCAGAGCTTTACGAAATGTCATATGAGATATATGGAAGTGCAAAAGGGAGAGTACTACTGATATTCCCTTACAGGGTTTACTATTCCTCAGCAGCCTCGCTTACTTTTTCAACCTCTCCTGTAAAAAATGGGGGGAATCTATTCACACTTTATGATGTGGGCAGAACAGGATATATGATAAGAACACTCGGATTTTCAGGAAGATCACTCGGTATAATGACTGCAGATAATGATGTATCAAGAGGAAAAAACCTGTCTGCTGAACTTAAAAAAGAATTTTCTCTGAAAGCTCCGGAATATTCAAAATTCATAAGAAAAAGTTCCTGGAACAATTTTTTATTTAATAAAATTCAGAGTTCGATAAAGTTTTTAAGATCTTCAAACGGGATCAATTCCAAGATGAAATACAGACTATGGCTGAAAAGATCACCGGGTGAAAAACCTCTGAGGATCAACTTTAACATATACAGGATACTGGGTGAAGTTATCAGATCGTTCAAACATTCATTTTTACCGGCCGGCAAAAATATTTCTGACCTTATTACAGCCGGGAAAATGAAATGGACAAGCGGAAAAATTGATTTTTCCGAGATGCTTGCCAGATCCGCTTTGTATTCGGCAGCAATATTCAAAAAAATCAAACGTTTGAAGCAGGAAAAACCATTTTATGCCGATTTTTCATCCCGATTATCGAAAAATGGGTATCTTAAGATCAAGGGGAGTGCAGAACCGGATGTTTCGGTTTGGGGATCATTCAGGATAAAAAAATTCATACGTAATGTGATAATAAGGATCAAAGATCAGAAATTAATCTCAGACAATATCCTGATTGAGGTATACAACGATGCAGGGCAAGGGGGCACTTTCAGAACTACCCTGCAAATCAGGGAGCCCTGATATTAGAAAGAAAATCCTACAAGAAATCTTATTCGTGAAAGTTTCATAGAAAAATCACTGACATTAGTTATTTCATTTCCTGAAGGTGAAGACTCGTGAATATCCCACCATCCGAATCCGCCCTGTCCGTAAGGATCTATGTCATAAAAATAAAGAGTTCCGGATTCAGTATTTGAATAGTCCCCTCCGCTAGAATCTGAAACAGATGTTGTCTTATCCCCTGAAAAAGAATCTATGCTGTGAATTGCATATTCCAGCTTAAAAAATATTCCAAACTTGTCTTTCACTTTTATCATATATTTAGTGCCTATATTAATACCGATACCCACACCATTGGCTTTAATTTCCTCTACGCTTTCCCGTGAATTCGATCCATCATTAAGATTAACCGAGCTTGTATGGTTGAAACTTGTCAGGTTCATCCCAAGAACAGCATAAACTCCGAATGAAGAGAACCGTTTCTCAATACCGACAAAAGGCATCAGGGTCGTAAGAGAATTTTTCAATGAGTAATCGATTTGTTCATCCAATTCCGGCCATGACACATTAAAAGCTTTTGTTGAGGAGTTACTCATTGTTGAATACTCTCCACCGAATTTGAGATATAATCCATCTGACAATTTATAATTAACGGTAATTGTTACGGGAATTCCCATAAGATTTTCCTTGAAATCACCTGTTTCTGAAAAAGTAAGCCCAAAAAAATCACTATATTGAGAAATAGAGTTATCAATACCTGAGTTTTTAATGATAAGCGAATCCGGTTTGTTAACTGATAAACCTCCGGATATCACATATTCCATTTTCTTTCCCAATGAAAAACTCCCATTATTTACTCCGGCTCTCTCTCTTTTGGCAGTCTTTTTAAAGCTTGCTTTTATCTCACTTTTATCCTCGAGACCTATCAGGAATTCTTCTACTTCTGTATCGGGTATCGGAGACACCAACAGTTCTCCCATTTTCAAACCCGAGTTAACTATGAAACCACGATCTTTAAGCTCTGAAATATTTACGATCTTCTTCAGAGCTTTATTCCCTTTCAGGATATAAACATACGTTTTACCTTCCGCATCGATTCTGAATTCTTCTTCTTTGATTAAAATAATTCCTCTTGTTTTTCTTTTTATAGAAAATACAGCTTTCATTCCCGGCCTGATTTCAAGCTTAGGATTATTAATAAGGATCATAAGGTTGTCACCCTCATATCCAACCCTTCCGGTCCTTTTTAATTTCTTTTCCGGGAAACTGATATTCAGTCTCATCCCCTTGAAAAAATATTTCCCCTTTTCAGAAGGAACAGGCACCTTCATTATATAATCATCTGTAATGACAACTATATCTGAGCCTTCCATCACTTCTTCATTTTTTGAACTGATACTGACTATTTTACCTTCTCCATCTGAAAAAACTACCGGACTTTTCAGGAACTCACGTTTCCGTTCAAGTTCTTCTTTGAGTTTGGTGATCATATTTTTAGCATTGTCTTCGGCACTCTTCTCTCTTTTTGCCCAATGTTCTCTCTCCCAAAGAGTTTTTTCCCACCTCTTTATCTCTTCCAGATTCTGTTCTATTATTTTTTTTATACTATTTTTGCTGAAAGTTAATAACTTTTCACCCTTGGTCACCCATTCACCATCTATAACGTGAACTGCTGAGATGACACCGTTAAATTGTGACTTTATTCTCAGTTCCCTGTTTGATATAACATTTCCGGTCAGTTCGAAGGTATCTGTTATGTCAGTCCCTCTGACTACCCTTGAATCACTTCTAAGAGACCTGGTTTCTCCGTTTACATTCAGAAATGCAAATATAATCGTAAGCAAAATAAACAGCACTCTATTCTTCATAATTCCCTCTCATATTAAAATTCGGTATCTGCAATTCTTGCAGCATTTGCCATCAAAGTAAATGTCAGATTTTTAGCCGGGAGAAATGGAAAAGTTGATCCGTCAACAATATAAAGATTCCTGAAATCATTGCTTCTGCAACCGGTATCAACAGTAAGAGTCCCGCCATTCTCAGACATCGGAATTGTCCCTGAATAATGCACACTCGCCCCCATTGGACGCAATTGCACCTGAAACATGGGCATTATTGTTCCAAGTTTCCCAAAAAATTTTCCCATCTTTTTCAAGGAGAATTTAATTAACTCTTTCTCTTTTTCCGGCGGTTCATATCTGATCACAAGTTCTGATCTCCCATTGCTTTCCTTCCCCAGTGTCAGATAATTGTCTTCACGCCGTGTGTCATGAAGGTTCACATTAACAACTCCGAGAGCAGAGTGTAAATGACGTCCCAGAAAAATTCCGGTTTTAAAGTCAAGTGGCATGGATTGGAATGGCGGCTGCATCATTCCTGTTTTCAGAGTTGTGATCTGTCCATGGATGTATTCTTTAGGATTCTCCATATCTATGCCGACAGCCAATTGATGATATTGATAGCTTTCAGGTTCAAACTGTTTTCCTATCATTTTGAGATTTATAAAAGGCGCCAGGATCTGTCTGTTATCCATCAGCCCCGAAAGCTTATAAGTTTTACCTTCATTTTTCCTGAAAGATTCTAAAAATATCTTTGAAGATGCAATCGTTCCTGCAGCCAGTGCGAGTGTTTCAACCCTGAATTCTATCTTTTTCTTTCTCTCAACATCAAATCCGGCTACAGCTGTAACTCTGTTCCTTTCATCATAAATAAAATATTCAACAAGTATCCCCGGAATATATGTAAAGTTTTTATAACTTTGGCACTCTTTAAGAGTAATTGAAGGGACATATAGAGAATCTGTCGGACATCCCCATTGACATCTCCCCGAATAATCACACTTTTTTCTGTCTCCAAGATCACTGCTTAAAGTAGCGATCCTGGACCTGCCGAGATACATACCTGCTTTATTCAGGCCGGTTTTGTTTTTCTCATATTTATCAAAAAGTAATTGAGAATGTTCATCAAGATTCAGAGGCCCTGACAGATTTTTATGGAAAGGGAAGAATCTGGAAAGATCATCTTCAACACCAATCAATCCTATCCGCGAAGATATCTCATTGTAATAAGGCTCTATATCAGTATAATTGAAAGGAAAATCTTCCAGATCGTGATCATTAAAAGCATATGAACCGCCTGTCCATGCTTCAGCAAGGCCTCCCCGGGCAAAGGATAGATGAGGTTCGAAACCGTGAAGTTCAACTTTATAATTTTCCGGATATTTAAATATATATTGCTTATGAGGAGGAAATTCATACACACTTGCTGAGTCTGTTCCTACAACAGCTTCAAAATTTTCTCCAAGGAAATATTTTACAGGATCATCCAGGTTCTCTTTTAATTCGTTAAAACCGTCATCCGGATTCACGGGCGGCGGGCCGGAAAAACCCACATCTATCATCTCAACCTGAAGACCCTTCTTGAGAAGGGATAGAGCAAAATGGATCCCGCTGGGTCCGGAACCGATTATTGTGATCTTACCCAAGTTCTTCTCCTCCTTTGGATTTAGCCTTGTTTCTTCCTGTTAATATCTGTAGAGGGAGAAAGAAAAAGATTGAAAGAAAAAGGTGAAATGCGAACCATGCTCCCCTGAATCCTAAAGAAAAAAGAATCACGAAAATGTTCTTTGACCCTATATCATCAATGTATTTATAAGTTACCGGAGAAGTTTCCAGAATTGCAAATAATGTACCGAGCTTATTTCTAAGGACTGAGTGGGGAAAGAAAAATCTGGAATAGGCATCACAGATCTTTGTGAAAAGAGGGGTTTTGGAAGCGAGACCTGACAGAATTCCATCAAAGCCGTTAAGGGGTTGGAGGTCTGCTTTGCTCAGAAATTCAAGATATTTTCTTTCATTGTATTGAGTAGGTTTTTTCCCGATAAGGTATTTTGTAAATACTCTGCACTCTTTGAGGTTTTTCACCAGCTGATGTTCATACACCTCTCCGTCTAATGAATCTTCTATCATCTCATCAATTCCGGCAAAATCCGTACTCAATTCAGTAATAATTCTATTTTCATCCGCAATACTGTCATTCCTGAAAGTTGCAAGCTGTCCCATGGTAAGGGGAAGAATTGAATACATTACTCTCTCCAGAATAGATATTATCGAGACAGGGATCCACATTGGGATCGGAAAGAAACGTACTTTTTTCCCCTTTTTCCGGGAGATCTCTCTCAGGAATTCTTTGATCGAAATTTTATCAGGCCCACCCAGTTCATAAACCTCTTTTCTGAAAATGGAATTTCCTAAAATATACTTTATAGTGGCACAGACATCTTTTAAATGAACAGGCTGAATAACCGCTTTCCCTCCTCCGAAAAGGGGAATAACAGGAAGGCCTGCAAACATTGAAAAACCTTTGAAAACAGGAGATCCGGATCCGAGGATCATGGTCGGTCTTATTATCGAATACTCCAACCCCGAGTTGATCAGGAATTGTTCAGCTTTCTCTTTAGAAAAAGAGTAAAAATATCTCTTTCTTTTCCTGAATTTAACGGCTATAGTACTGACAAAAAGTACCTTTTTCAGACCTTTTTCCTTTCCGGATTCCACAAGTTGCCTGAACAATTCAAAATTCACTTTTTCATATTGTGATCTTTTATCCTTCCCTGTAATAGCTGCCATATGAAGGAGTGTGTCAAATTTTTCAGGAAGTATTTCAGGATCAGACAAATCTCCTTTAAGTATAACTACATTATCGGGAAGATCATCAAACTGTTCGGGAATGCTCTTTTCAGGGATCAGCAGGAATACTCTTTCAAATTCTGTAAGATCAAGTTCTTTGATCAGCTTTTTTCCGACAAATCCGGAAATTCCGGTTAACAGGATAGATGATCTCATAGAATATTCTTCTTTTTATATCCCATCATCCTGAAAACACCTTTCATATCCAGCCATGCAGTCCTGACGATCTTAACCCTTGAATCCCGGTCCTCGATCCATCTGACAGGCACCTCTTTTACTTTATATCCCTCTTTATTTGCAATATGAAGAAGCTCGGTATCAAAGAACCATTCATCATCCACTATATGATCAAAAAGGTCTGATACAACTTTTTTTGACACAGCTTTAAAACCGCATTGTGCATCCGTATAAGGGAAACCAAGCAGCAATTTCAAAACTTTAATATAGCCCCTAGATATTATTTCCCTTTTTATACTCCTGTCAACATCAGCACCCTTAAACTGCCTTGAACCTATCGACACATCATATCCGTCCATTATTGATTCAACCATAGGGATAAAAGCATTTAGATCTGTTGACAGATCAATATCCATATAAGTGAGAATATCAGCATTACTCTTTTTCCAGGCATATTTCACCATTCTTCCCCGCCCTTTTAAAGGAAGATGCTCAGCTACAACATCATCAAATTTTTTTTCAAGTTCCTTAGCCACCCGGAGAGTATCATCTGTTGAAGCATTATCACCGATAGTTATTATCCAGTCAAAATTTTTAACATTATCAGCAAGAAATTGCCTCAGGGATACGACACTTTTTTCAAGTATATGTTCCTCGTTATAGACAGGAAGGAGTACATCTACAAGCACTTTTTTATTCCGGGGCATAAGCTCTCCTTAACTTTAAATATTGTAAAGCCTAACGTTTATCCGGATTCCATTATATCTGTGATTTCGCTCTATTGTCAAGTATGGACAGGGGAGTTTGAATTCCGGTTATTGATACTTTCAGAGAGCAAAAATAATAAAAATAAAAATAATCCGATAAAGGTCAGTATCAACCCGATAGTGAATGATAAAGGTTTATACTTAAATACAACATTGTGGGAACCTGATGGGACCAGAACTCCCCGAAATGCATAGTTTGCAGAGAGGATCTTGCCAGGCTTTTTATCAACATAGACCTTCCAGCCCGGCATCATAATATCACTGAGAACAAGTATACCGTCAGATTCTGTAAATATCCCGATTTTAACTTCGTCATTCTTATATTCAGTTATCCTTACACTGCTCTTTACGTCAGAGGAAGAGCTATATTTACTGAATTTGATATCCGGGGTGGAGTCCAGAATCACCATGTCCCTCAATCTGAAATCATTTTCCTTTAGAAAAGACAATGCATTCTTCCTGTCTTGAATCACTTTATAATCGTATACTATAAAAGCCCTGGGGAGTGCTCCGGTATTTTCATAAACCCTGTAATTCAAATTATCAAATATAAGTTTATATTTACTGCTGAACGGAGAGTGATCTCCTTTGGAAAAGAAATATCTGATATTCAGAAAATCTACAAGCTCGGAATTATCACCCCAGTTATGGTTGTGAATATCACCCTTGTTCTGAGATAAGAAAAGGTCACCATATTTTTGGAAGACAGGAAGATCATAACCTCCCATCATCTGAATACCATGTACACAATTATAATTCTGTATCATCATATTCCCGTCTGCAATTATTCTTATCGGCCCCCCTTTTCCGTTAAGCTCTGAAAATACAGATGGATATGGTAATATATCACCCTTTTTTATTGTCGGATTATACCCTGCAGCCGGGACATAAAGATCGATGATACAAATAATTACGATAAATATCTCGAAGGCCGGTATCCCTATTTTCCCTTTCTTCAACAGAAATAAAACAATCAGTACCAACAGTGAGGAGAAAACCGTTATCATCACTCCGGGGTTGTCGGGAGAAAATATCACGAAACTCAGATATTTAAGAATTGAAATTTTCCCCGAATGTACCTGAAGAGGAGAGTTTCCCGACACCTGTATTATGCTCTTGATGACAGAAAACACAAAAAATGTGGCGATTGCAGTAAGGGGGATTATCGCTATCCTGAATAAATTCCGGTTCTCAATATCACCGGAGTCATATTTTTTTCTGAAGAGGTCCAGACCGAACCCTGCAAGAAAAACTGCACAAAAAGTAAAAAAGATTCTAAGCCTCCCATTTGATACAATAGAGAAGACCGGAATATGATTGAAAACTTCAAAAAATGGAAGCCTCCAGGCAATACCGAGAGAAAAAAGTGATAAACCTGTCAACATTTTAACTATTTTGGGACTTCCGCGCCTGAATATTGCAAATATGAAGAATGATAGTGGAATTAGACCGAAATATATCGCCTGCTCGTTGTAATTCAGATTAGAAGCAGCAGGATTTCTGAAAGTCCTGTCCGGAGGGTTGCCGAAGAAATCGGGAAATATAAGTGTCGGTATCCCGGTAAGGTTCGGAACTGCAGAATCTGACCACAGGAACGGACCGCCGTGATCCCCCCTTCCTCCCTGATGAAATGTGGAACTGCGGAATAAAAAATCTGAGAAAGGGATCAATTGGACCGATCCGATAAGTATTCCTATCAATAACCCTGTCACTAATAGAACAAATGATCTCCTATTCGTTTTTCCTGCTTTATCCGAAAATATAATCCTGAAAAAAAGATATATTGATGCGATAAGAAGAAGATGAAAAACTGTTTCCGGATGTCCTCCCAGTATTGATATACCCGTACCGAGACCGAATATACCGCTCCAGAATATTTTTTTTTCAGATGTAATTATTTTATCACCGCTCCAGATAAGGAAAGGGAACCAGACAAATACATTGGAATGGGGATGTCCCAGCCAGACCGTAGCGGGGCCGCTTAAAGCAAGACCTGCAGAGATCATTACCGAACCGATCCTGCTTATTCCCAGTTGCCTGCCCGCCAGAAAACCAAAAAATATCAGAATAAAAATATTAAAGAATCCCCTCACTGTTGCAACTATCCCGGGTTCGAAATAGAACAACAGAAGGTTGGGAGGATAGAATAATGCCGATTGAGAGTTTGCTACCAGAGGTTGTCCGCCAAAAATGCCTGGATTCCATAAAGGGATAACACCGCTGCCGTTCATGGAGATATGAGCGATCCAGTGCCATACATAGAATTGATTTATCTGATCACTGAGAAGATAATTGTCTGCTTTATAATACTTCCTGTCCGGTGCTTCACCCTGCCATATAGGAGTATTGTATGGGATATCCCCCGGAACTATAACTTCGCTTTTAAGAAATACATTTCTGTAAAGTATCAGGAAAGTGAAAAAAATTAATGTGAATAAGAGAAATACACCGATTGTATTTTTGCTTTTCACTTTTGATCAAAAAATTTTCCCTGAAAATATTCAAGCTCAAGGTAATCATAATATATGTCGGCTGTTTTTTCGGCCAGAACTCTGAATTCAATATCACTTACTTCATTTATCTTATAGTGAACAATATACCTTTGGAAACCCCCTTCCTTAACATCCCTTTTTTTAATGGATCTGGAAGATACTGAAGTTCCGAGAGAATTATTAAATATATCTATCACTGCAAGCGGTTTTATTCTTGACCTCACCCTGTCAAATTTAAGATAAAATCCGGCAGCCATAAACCCTTCAGAATAAGGGATGAACTTTCCCCCTATTGAGCATGCCATAAAGCCCTTTCTCTCCTTTGCTGCATTATAGTACCTTAAATGTTTTCCGGAACAGGTTTTATCGCGGATTACCCTGCCCCTTTTTTTCGGGAATTTTTCCGCCTCCATAACGGAATAAAGAAGGCCAGTTATCTTTTTTTATATAAATCAACTTCTCTTTTCCATTGTATTTATCCCGGATCCGGATAAGATTAACCCCATCTTCAACAATTGAGCTTCCGGGAAGCATTGAATTGCTTACAGGATTTCCTTCGTCAAATTCGATAATTCCAAAACTGATATCTCTTTTGCCCTCTTTGTTTTCTACAATAAGTTCCACCGTTTTCTCATCGAGTCTTTTAGTCCCGGCAATAAATGGGTCTACCATGGAATAAAGGTGAAGGAATTGATCTTTGACATTATAAACATTCAGGAGTGAGGCATTTCTCATTTTAGAGGGCCATTGCCTGAAAAAATTTGAGATTTCAAAATTAAAGTTTGCAAGTAATGCATGAGTAATACCGAATTTATCCAGAGTACCTTTTTCCCAATGTACAAAGTCCGGATAAAGGAACAAAGATTTGTGATCAGTTTCGAGAACAGCAACAGGCGCAGTCAGGCCTGCAATATATCCTTTACTGATTTTATTCCCCAATTCCTGAGATATTTTGTATACATATTCAGTTCTGTCTCTCTGCCACAAATAGAAATATTTCATATCTGTATAAAATGAAATTAAGATCAGAATTACTACTGAGATAACCGTAAATTTTCGTGGCACTGAGATAATTCCGGGAAACTTCTCTTTTATAAAAAAAAGAACTTTTAGAAGCCCAATCAAAATAATAGATATCAATAATAACCCGGCATTAAGTTTTACATGTTCTATATGGATCCCCACTCTATCGATGAGTGGGAGAAAACAATAGTAGAGAGCAAAAGTCAGCCAAAAGACATCGAAGAGAAAAATAAATGAATTTTTTACCGGTCCTGATACAGCAGTATTCTTATCTTTATCCATCATATATCTGAATAGTAGAATAGTAAGGAAAACCATAGGCGGAATTGCCGCTATAAGATACCTTGTAGGGCGATGATTCATTATCATCAATGCTCCGGTATGAGAAATGAGGAAAAGCACTGCCCCTATTTCAGTTAAATCTGATCTCTTTTGTAAAAGTCTTCGGAAAAAAAGCGGAAGGTAAAGGATTGCACCGGCCCATACAACCCACATCTTATAAAATTGCTCCTTCCAGTTATATGAGAGAATATTACCAATGAGTTGTTCAATACTCTTTGGGAACATCTGATTGCCGATATAAGATCCCGGAGCACTCTTTATCCATTCCTTGTTGGGGAGATAGAAAACAAGCATCCAGACAGTAAATGAGATCAGAATTGAAACAATTATTATTCCTGCTGAAACAGCAATCTTTCTCCGTTCCTGAAGCTTTTCTTCCGGAATAAATATCAAAAACAATAATAGTGCAGTTGCTGGTACAGGGATAATATGTGCCCCCGTCATCTTAAAAACAAATGCCAAAAATGCTGACAGTCCTGACAACACGGGGAATATCCACTTTCCGGTTACTCTGAATTTTTCAAGAAAGTAGATAACGAGGATCATCCAGAAGATCATTGGAGTTTCAAAAGTTCCGATCCTGTTATACATAATGAACAGGAAGTTAAATCCGAGGAGTGAAATGCCGGCAACAGACAACCATGAATTGAAATATGAACGGAGAGTTAAAAAGAAAAATAAAAGAGACAGAAAGGCGAAGAAAAATGAGACGGATCTGACCTGGACAAGTCCCACTCCGAATACTTTGAAGATAAGGAGTTTAAAATAGGGAACTAAAGGATTGTAATTTGTTATCTTCCAGTTATCAGGGAACCAGTCCCCATATAACACCCTGCTCCGGGAATTATGACATTGATTACCTTCATCTGTATAAACACTTCCGCTTATTGAGATATCAGGAGGCAGATCAGATTGTGGTGAATAGATCCTTAAAAAAAAAGCAATGAGAATAATTAAAACAGCGGCAGAGATCAGCCTTACTTCATTCTTTTTATTCCTGGACATATCCTAGTGTTTTAAGTTTTTCCAGCCTTTCTTTATTCAACTTGTAATTAACTGATTTTTTTTCATATCTTCTGGCATTAGTAAAAAACTGCTCAAATCTTTTCTCCATCTCCTTTGCCGTTTTAAAAGCTTTAAAGAATATATTCTTTTTTTCTTTTTTATCCAGAAGAAGGTTAAACAATTCCTTTTTAAAAGAGAGCCTGTTCTGAAAATGAAAATTTTTATAAATTGTTGACTTCATTTCCACAGGATCTGTAACCTTCTTCCATAGATATGAATAAAGATATCGATTTTCAAATTTTTCAATATCCCCCTTTATCAACGGGATTAGGCTGAGACCCTCATCCGAATCAGATTTCTGAATACCGATGATATCCCTCAATGTGGGAAGGATATCAATGGTGGTAACATTCAATTTAACCCTTTTTCCTTTTGCACCGCCGGGAATATGGATGATCAGAGGCACCTGGATCTCTTCCCTGTACAATGAGAATCCATGCCCCTGTCTGCCGTGGTCCCAAAGCCCTTCACCATGATCAGCGGTAACAATAACGACAGTATTTTCATCCCAGCCGAATTCTTCATATGCCTTTCTGATGTATGAATCAACATAACTGATCTCGCTGTCATAGGCCTCAAGAGGTTCAAGCTTCCTGTTCCCGGGATCTTTATACCAGGGTTCCCTTGCATGGTAAGGTCCGTGAGGATCCATATAATGAAGATAGAGGAAATATTTTTTGCTTTTCAGAATTTCTTCTTTCCAGGAAAGAAGATCTGAATGAACCTTTTCAGCACCTTTATAGCTATCGGTGATCATCTTATCAAATCCCTGATCAAACCCCTGCTTTTTACCTATATTGAAATTGTCTGAAATTGCAAATGTGGAATAACCGGATTTTTTAAAAACTTCCGGCATGGTTTCAATCTCTTCAGGAATCCTGTCTATGCTAATGTCCGGATAATTCTTTTTTGCATTTATATGGGCAAGTACCCCCATCAGAACATTATGCTGAAATGGATACATGGAAGTAAAAATAGATGCAGTTGCAGGTGATGTCCATGAAGATCCTGAGAAAGCATTTTCAAAAAGTATAGATTTTTTTGATAATTCGGTTAAAAAAGGTGCTGTAATTTTTTCATATCCATAGGCATCCAATTTATCCGATCGAAGAGTGTCGATAACAATTACGACAACATTATAATCTTTAAGTTGTTTTTTACAATTCAAAATTGATAAAATCAGCCCTGCTGATACTGATATTAGAATAAAAACGGACAGATACTTTAGATATTTTAGTTTCATTATTTCACCATTAGAACTGATTTATGATATCAGAGAGTCTTTATATAGTCAATTAATAGCTGGTGAAGGAGGGATATTTCCCCTCTCATTCTGAAGTAATCTCCAGAACCTTCCGTTAGTTGAATTTGACCATTTGTGACTTAGAGGAGGAAGATCCCGGAGGAGAACAACATCAAAATTTTTCTCTTTGTATTTTTTATATGAACTTTCACATATATCTTTAAGATTTTTGTAATCACCTTTTGTATAACAGATTATCACTCTGAACTTTATTTCAGATTCCACTGGTTCAAGAATCACATTATTCTCACTTATGTATGCCTGGGAATGAGAAAGGATTGCACTGTATTTTTGAGGCCTTCTGTTTGCAAGATGATTTGATATTACAGCACCTGCAGAAATCCCTGCCAGATATACTTTTTTCCTATCAATATTATATTCTCTGATAACAGTGTCTATGCACTTCTCGATCCCATCTATCTCTTTGTCGAACGGTGACCAGCCTGATGCATCTACATCGAGGAATTTGTATGTATAGGAAGGTAACATCTCAAGAAGTATAATTTTATTTGCGTTACAAAATGGCACTAGACCGGTCTCTGCCGCCGGACTGCCTGTATATCCTTTCAGTACAGGCATGTTTTTGAATCCATCTGAAACTACTCCGTGAAAATAGACCAGTAAAGGCAGGTCACCTTCCCCTTTTTCCGGGAGATAGAGATTGTAATTTCTTGTCACCCCGGCACTATCAACAATTTCTATAGGGTTTGTTAATTTTCCACTCTCTGATTTGCTGCAGCCGGGGATGGTCAACAATACTATCTGAATGACACCAAAGAATAACAGAATATTTTTTATCCTTTTCATATCAGTAATTTATCACAGATAAATATTTTGTTAAATTAAAAGAGAGACCCGTTTAAACTATCCCCTTTAATATGAGGAAACTTCCTATAAAGAGAATTGTGAATATCAGAGCCAGAATATTAAAATATTTATTTATAAAATGTTTGATTGGTTCGCCGAACTTAAATAAAAGAAAAGAGACAAGAAAAAACCTGGCGCCCCTTGATATGAAAGAAGCAATCATAAATGTAATAAAGTTAATATCGAAAGCCCCGGAAGATATTGTGAATACTTTGTAGGGAATCGGTGTGAATCCAGCTGTGAAAACTATCCAGAATCCGTATAGATCATATTTGATCTTCATTGCCTCAAATGCATGCTGTGTAAACCCCGGGATGGAATTATAAAAAAAATGTGCTATAGATGTATAATTATCAGGTCCATATCCCCATAATTTAGCACCAATATAATATCCGAAGGCCCCTCCGAGTGCTGAGGCGATCGTCAGTACAAGTGCCAATCTGAACCACTTCTTTCTGAATCCAATGACAAGAGGTATCAGGAGTACATCCGGGGGTATAGGGAAAAAACTGCTTTCTGCAAAACCAAAAGCAAAAAGGGCATATGCGGCAGAAGGCCTTTCCGCCCAACTGAGGACCCAATCATATAGTTTCCTTATCGGATTAAACTTCATCAAAAACTCCATCCATTTCCATTAAAGAGCTAAAGCATTGGAGATTGAGTGATAAAGGAGTTAAAGAAGAATGCCTTTTCTTGATAGCCCATATATCTGTCCCCTTGCCACCGCTGCTTTCCGGATTTCCTGTCCCGATCCAGAAATATTTTCTTCCACGCGGATCAACACGCTCATCAATGTCGGGTTTGTATCTCTTGTTTCCCAAAGAAGTAACTACTATTTTGCCACTATTATTGAATGGTATGTTTAAATTGAAAACTCCGTTAAGTTTATCAATTTTCAAAAGAGAATCTACGGCCCTCTCAACAACTGCAATGCTTCCGGGAATATCAAATATTCCACGGCTGTAGCTTTTTTTATCAGAGATCATCGAAACTGCAAGTGCCGGAATATCATAAAAATACCCTGAAGTTGCAGCCCCCACTGTCCCTGAATATATAATATCCTCTGAAAGGTTCTCGCCATGGTTCATCCCCGAAACAACTAGGTGGGGCATCTCTACCATCAGTTTTCTCAATGCTATGTTAACACAATCTGAAGGGGTACCGTCCACAGAATAGAAATCATCTTCTATCTTTTCTATCCTCAGCGGCCGGTTGAGAGTTAAGGCCATACTGACTGCACTCATCTCAGTTGCAGGGGCTAATGTAAACACATTATAATTTTGCTTGAGACTATCACGGAGAGCCGTTAGTCCGGGGGAGCGGAAACCGTCATCATTTGTAAGTAATATTCTTTTCATTGTAAAGTACTTCAATCAAGTTTTCCGTATTCTGGAAATCGATGATATAAGAAAATTAAAAATTTTGTTAAATGGTCGGGATGATTGGATTCGAACCAACGACCACACGCACCCCAAGCGTGTACGCTACCAGACTGCGCTACATCCCGACTGGATAACTATTTATCATTTTTGTCTATCAATGTCAATATTTCCTTCAAACCTTCCTTGAGTGATGAGAGATTAGTTCCCTTTTTTTTCACAGTCTCTTCAGATTTTCCGGCGGGGATAATACCTATCTCAAATTCCGAAATAATGATGGATTTTGTCTCTTCTTTACTCTTCTTCTCCCCCATCAGCAATTCTTTTATCCTGATGATTATCTCAATATCTTTCCTTGAAAAATATTTTTCACCGTTCCGGTTTATTACCGGTTTAATAACATTAAATTCCTTTTCCCAATAGTCCAGGACTTTCCCATCAAGCCTTGTAATATTTATCACCTCTCTTTTTTTAAAGGTGAGCTTATCGGGAATATTTGTGATCACTTTAATTTTCGTTAATTACTCTTAAGTTTTTTTACCATCTCATCTATATTCTTAATAAGGCCTTTTATTTTCTCAGCCCTCTCTTTCGCAAGCGTACTCCCCGGCTTTATCTTAAGTGCAGCCTCATAATGTTTCAGCGCCAAATTCAGATCACTCTTTTCCAATGCATCTGCGCCCTTTTTCAATTCATTTGTGAATGAGATCTGAATCTCCGATTTCATTTTTTTAACTTTAAAATGGTCGCCGGTATTTTTTACAATATGCCTGTACCATTCTTTTGGATATCCGGGATGTGTAACTTTTCCATCTTTATTTTTTACATTACCGTCAAGATATTTGAACAATAGTGATTCTCCGAGCTTCATCCATTTCTTTACGGTCATATCACCGGCAGCTACCGAATAACCGGTTATGAATTTTCTTGCAAGAGCTTTATCTTTTTTAAACAGATCTACAGCCTTCCTGTCAATTTCTTTTATTTCTGATATGAATGAAGTTTCAAGCTCACCCTGTACTTTTCTAATGTCCTGTATCATATCTGAGTATCTTGAATATGCATAATTTGACACAAAATTAAATACCCAGAAAGCCGAGTCCCATGTAAATTCACTGAAAGAACCGGTTCCCACGGCAAATGAATGGGGAATCCTTTCTATACCGCAATAGAAGGGTATATAACAGGTACTGTAGGTGTCATCAACTCCGAACCATATTATCCCGCCTATCGGATCAGGCAGCCATTTTCTCGATTGTGAAATGAATGAAAATCCGGTCTGCTGGGTAGATATGGCCCTCTCATTGCAATACTCAATTCCGTCAACTTCCCATGTGAGCCCTCTCCACCTGTAAGGAAGTTTAAATGGGCCTGCACCGACATCTTTTGTCATATCGAATTCAGTCCCCTGAAAATGATCCCTCATTAATTCCATAACATCCCTTACACTTAGTTTCCTGTCGGGTTTAATATAGAGAGGCATCGGTTGCGCCCCTTCCACACCTTTGACATAATCAAAAGTTGTATTACTTGATTTCGCAGCTCTATTGAAGATACTCCAAACCCTTGCCTCACAGAATCTGAGGGAGCCG
The DNA here is from genome assembly GCA_942492175.1 of uncultured bacterium. Classification (GTDB taxonomy): domain Bacteria; phylum Acidobacteriota; class Aminicenantia; order UBA2199; family UBA2199; genus UBA647. Next base: position 580,497 of record CALODR010000004.1, on the reverse strand, counting down.
TATCCCGGGGGTGCATAGGCATCAACAAAACTGAAATCTTTATCTTTTCCGCTAAAATATCCCATTTCCCTGGCAAATGAGATTGTATCTTTACCATACATACAATTTTTAGGATCATTAAGGGGGAATGTTCTGATACGTGCCTGATTGGCATGAGCAGAAATATATCCGTCCGGAATTTTTACAGCAACCCAGTTCACACCCTTTTTCCCTTCACCTTTCCCTATTATTTCCATGATCCAGACCTCATTCGGATCTGATATCGAGAAAGATTCTCCGGATGAATAATATCCGTATTCATCAAATAATCCTGTCATCACCTTAATTGCCTCACGGGCGGATCTCGCTCTCTGAAGGGCAATATACATAGCACTACCGTAATCGATAATTCCTTTTTTATTTCTGAGTTCCCTTCTGCCGCCATATGTCGTTTCTCCGATTGAGACCTGATGCTCATTTATATTTCCCACGACATTGTATGTATTCTCAACCTGCTTTATTTGTCCAAGAAACTTCCCGCTATCCCATTCATAGACATCCAGCATTGAGCCGGGCGGATAGCTCTTTGCTGGCCAGTGATAAAGTTCACCATAGAGGACATGTGAATCTGCAGCATAAGTGATCATAGTTGATCCGTCCTTTGATGCTCCTCCGGAAACTATAATATTTGTACAAGGATTCAGTTCCGTAACAAAAAATAAGTGCATTACAAATACAAAAACCATTAATAATTTAAATTTCTTTTTCATCCTTCAATTCTATATAACACCACCATAAAAGTAAAGTTATCAATGGCATGGAACAATAAAAAATGTTTCATTGAAATCGGTACGGAATTTTGATAATGTTTATTCTTATAAAGGAGGAATAATGTCAGATAGAATGGTAGAACATTTCATGGAAATGGTGAAAATTGACAGTGAATCGGGAAACGAGGAAAATTTTATAAATTATCTTAAAAAACAGTTTGAGGATCTTGGTGGCGAATCGGTAAAGGACAGTTACGGGAACCTGGTGGCAAAATTTCCCGCAAAAAACAGCGGGAAAACAGAGCCGATACTCTTCTCATGCCATGCAGATACAGTGAAGCCGGGGATCGGGATACAACCGGTAATAAAAGACGGGGTCATAAGATCTGCAGGTGACACAATACTTGCAGCAGATGACAAAGCTGGAATTGCTGAACTCATTGAAGCACTGAAAACAGCAGAAACCCGCCCCCCTCTGGAGATCGCTATCAGCAGACAGGAAGAGGTAGGCCTCCATGGAGTTAAAAATCTTGATTATTCTCTAATTTCTGCAAAAAAGGGATTCCTCCTTGATAATGACACACTCGATACTATTGTGATCGGAGGGCCTTCATATTTTGCTATCGATGTTTCCATAAAAGGAAAAGCTGCTCATGCAGGGATGGAACCGGAAAAAGGTATCAATGCGATCCTTGCAGCAGCAAATGCCATTTCAGCACTGACACTCGGGAGACTTGATCACGAGACTACTGCCAATGTGGGAGTAATAAACGGAGGCATGATCAGGAACGGTGTCCCCGATTCAGTTACTTTTCTTGCCGAATGCAGAAGCCTTAACCATGAAAAAGGAGCTGATCTGGCTAAGGAAATGGAGAGAACAATAAGGGAAAAGTTACCGGGACGGGAGCTGAGGTTCAAATCAAGATTGACAATCTCTGTAAAGCTGTTGATATACCGGAGAATTCTGAGACAGTGGAATTATCAAAGAAAGCTCTGAGATCGGTAGGAATAGAAGCTGAGACAACATTTATTACAGGATTTACCGACGCATCAATATACAATAACATGGGGATAGAGATGGCTGTGGTCGGGATCGGTGCTCAACTTGAACACTCCACAGAAGAACATATAAAGATAGAAGACATGGTTAAAGCGAAGAATATGGTCATTGAACTTATGAGACTTACATCTTAGGCCCGGAAAAAAATACCGGCTCTTTTAATTATTTATTTAAAGCAACCAAATTTATCTGATCTCAGTTAATATTTGGTATCCCAGAGGATCAAGTTCTTTATAATTTTTGTGATTGGAGAGGATAATTACACCTACACGGGTTACTTTATTAAATCCTATAAAAGCGTAAAATCCGCCGGTAGCTCCATTATGACAAACTATCTTCTCGCCATTCTTCATAAATTCTGTATACCATCCGAAACCGATCCAGGTGCCGGGATATCCGTCACGCTGTTCGGATGACGCAAGTTCGATAGCTTCCTTCAATTCAGAATTTTTTCCCATAATGGCTTCAAGAAAAAGGAACATATCACTCAGATCTGACTTTATAAATCCAGATCCGTTAAGAATATCAGTGGTTGTCCAGAAAGGTTTCATTTCCAGTTTCAGGTTGTAGCCGGTTGCAATATTTTTTTTCTGAGCATCAGTTAACTCAATGGAACTGTTCTTCATTCCCAGAGGTTTAAATATCCTCTCCGTTACAAGCTCTTCATAGGTCATACCAGACTTTAACGTCAGAATATACCCCAAAAGCCCGAATCCCGAATTTGAGTACCGGTGCTTTGTTCCTGTCGGAAAATCAAGTTTGCAGCGGTTTAAGGACTCAAACATTTTCTCCGGCGTATAATCTGAGAACGGATTCTCCTTCTTCCGGATATCACCAGTATTATCAGGCATCCCTGGTATCCCCGAGATGTGTTGGGCAAGATCTTTTAATGTAATCTCTTTTCCATCAGTTTCCGGGAGCTTCAATTTTTCTTTTGAAATGAATTTTGATACAGGATCTTTATCGGACAGCTCTTTTTTTAAGATCATATCCGCAAGAATTATACCTGTAAATGTTTTGGTGATTGAGCCGATCTCAAATACGGTTTTCTCATCAGGCAGGTTTTTATCATCTCCTGATTTAGATCCGTAGGAAAATGTAAATCTCTCTCCTCCCTTGATCAATCCAATGATCAGTCCCATCTGTGATTTGCCCTTAACCAATTCCCCTATTTTAGATTTTAATTGTTCTGATCCCAACCCTTTTGATGAAATGACCGGTGTTAAAATTGAAAACACAAATATATACGTGAACAAATTCCTGAAATAACGATTTTTTAAAATAAAATTATCCTGTTTTATATTCATTTATTTATTCTAGGAAGAGAGTATTAGAATGTCAAACAATTGAAATATATGAAAATTTAAAAGAGATCTGAAATCATCCTCTTTCTTTTGCCAAATTATCATTTTTTGATCTAAGATTTTTATAGATCAGAATCAGCCATAGGTTAGCTCCGAAAATCATCAGTATAATTATTCTTCCCTGATAAATGTTGTACGGATACAGCCTTAATATTTCAAAGAGAAGGATCGGAAGGGCAACAGAGATACCGCTGAGATAATATGATGCCCGGTACATCTCTCTATTTCCATAAAGGATCTGAGAGCTCCACCCTATCGCCGCACAGAACACAAATATTATATTGGAGTAATCAGGCGTATCCTTTTCAGGAGAATACAGAAAGATATATACAAATATAGAGAAGAGTGAGAATATAACTGGACCGCTGAAGAGGATCATTCTTCTGATCTTCGGGTTAACTCTTAATTTTCCTTTCATTTGGAGATTATTTTAATCCAAAATAGTGTATTTTTCAATGACCTGAATTAGAGACCGACATCTATATTTCATTTGAAATAACTTTAGATTATAATCCCTTCAGGAGAAATCCAGTTGAGGACAGCTAAAGTATCGGTTGACTACCCCGCAAAAACATATACATTTATCTTGTTCCTGTTTATATCTTTTTTTAACACCTCCCTCTTTACAGAAGATATGTACAATAAGATCTTCTGCGGTTATCAGGGTTGGTTCACTACATACGGGGACGATCCGGTAAATGATATTTCATGGTCTCACTGGTGTATTCAGGGAACAGAGCCGGCTCCGGACACAGTAACATTTGATATCTGGCCGGATTATACTGAATACGATGCTGCAACATTATTTTACTCAACGGCTTATAACTGGGAATATAAAAACGGAAAAAGTGCAGGATTCTTCTCATCAAACATGGAAAAGACAATCATGCTGCATTGTAAATGGATGAGGGATTACGGTATCGACGGTGTTTTTGTCCAGAGATTTACTTCTGTTCTTTCGGAGCCTAAATATCTAGGGAGGATGGATAATGTCCTCCGCTACTTACTGAAATGGGGAGAAAAATACGGTATCAAAGTAGCTGTAATGTATGACATTACCGGTACACTTATTACAGAGATATCCAAAGTTGTGATTGAAGACTGGATACATCTTATAAAGGATCTGAAAGTAACATCCAGTAGTGCATACCAATACCATCCGGACAGGAACGATAAGGAACTTCCTGTTGTCGGAGTCTGGGGATTTGGATTTCTGGGACAAGGGGTTAAGGGTCAGGCTGTCAGAATCGCAGATCTGTTCAAGAAAAACAAAGACAGTGATCTCCATGCAACTATCGTAGGAGGTGTCCCCGCTTATTGGAGAACTCTGGACAGGGATTCAAAACCTGAATATAAAGAGATCTATAAACTTTTTGATATAATCTCCCCCTGGACAGTTGGAAGAATTGCAAACAATGACGATGTCGCAAAGTGGACAGATATGATAAGAGATGATATCCAAAAAGCAAAAAGCAGAGGACAGGAATATATGCCTGTGAGTTTTCCAGGTTTTTCAATATCAAATCTTACAAGAAACACATCACAATTGTCTCTGAAGTATAGCCGAATAAATTCAAAATACTCCACCATTGTAGAAAATAATGAAAATACAAAGCTGAATCTGATAGCCCGGGCCGGAGGAAACTTTATGTGGAGCCAATTGTATCATTGGAAAAAAACCGGTACAGATCTGCTTTATATTGCTATGTTTGATGAAGTAGATGAAGCCACCGCAATTTTCAAACTTGCCCCTAAAGAGGAATTATCCACTTCTCCGGAGCTCTTTCTGACACTTAATACCGACGGTTTTGACCTCCGTAGCGATCATTATCTATGGATGACAGGAGTATTGAGATTCATGATTGGAAGCGGAGTAGAAATACCGGAGATTCAGCCAGAAAGGCTTGATATCAAATCCCTTCATGTATACAAGAACAGCGTAGCAGTGGGAAATCTGGATGCAGGGAGAGTACTTCTGAATATAGTTCTTGAAAATACCGGAAGATCTTTCGGGGAACTCTACAGGAAACCTGATGGAGAGAACAATTATCTTATGATAAAACATTTCGATCTTGAAAATCGAGTATATACTGAGCTCAATTTCACAGATGAATCGGCAGCTAAAAATTCTGAATATACTTACATCATTTTCGTTTATGATAAGTCCGGTAATGTCATTGCAGTTTCTGATTTGGCGAGAACTTCTTATAAATAAAAGATCTAGAATATAAGTGGATGGATTGAAACAATTAACTCCGGATATCCGTAGTAATTTAATGACTACTTACAGAAAAATTTTTCTATTTTTTTCGCTGTTATTCACCCTTTTTTTTCAGATAAATTCAAAAATTATCAGGGGTGTTGTAAGAGATATAGGGTTCAGATCGGTAGAAAATGTAGCAATTCATGCTAAAGAGACTGGGAAGTACACTGTCTCGATGAAAGATGGGTATTTCGAGATCTCTGTACCAGATGATCTGAAAGTAGTAAATCTGATGTTTGAAAGTGCCAAACACTACGATAAAACAGTCAGAATTGAAGTGAAAGAAAAGTTAAAACCGATCATTGTCCTGCTCATTCAGAAAGAGTATCTCCAAAATGAAATACTTGTTACTGCTTATGACAAAGAAGAGCGTTCAATAACTCTGCCCAAAGCCCAGAATATAATTTCTGAATTGGAGGTTCGGGAAAAGATCTCCGAATCCCTTGTTGAAACTCTCACCAACTCTCCGGGAGTTCATTTTATCGGAAGCGGCGGATTTATGACAACTCCCAGTATAAGGGGGCTTGCCAGGAGAAGGGTCCTCCTCTTAATGGACGGTGTAAGGATAACCGGTGACAGAAGAGCCGGTAATTCAGGTGCTTTCCTATCTCCGGAACTTATCAAGCAAATTGAGGTTGTAAGGTCTTCTTCCTCGGTTATTTATGGATCAGATGCTGTTGGAGGAGTTATCCAGCTGATAACATCAAATAACCCTGATAAGATAAATTCCAACAGATCTTTCAATCTTTCACTCGATAGTAATAGTTCAAGATTATCTTCCGGTTTTTCTCTTATTCAGAAATCAGGAAAATTTTTAATCAATACCGGAATTCAATATTCTAAATCGGGAAATTACAGCACTCCGGAAAGTGAAGTATTCAATTCCGGATACAATAATATATCCGGTATACTGAACTTTACATTCTCAGATAATAAAAGAACTGCTTCTATAAGGTATATCGGAGGGTCAGGAAATGATATCGGTAAACCCGACAGAGAGAATGATCCTGACTCTTTTTCCACTGTTACTGAGAACTCGAATCATATATTTCTATTTAAATATGATCAGAAAGAGATATTCAAAGGGAGTGATCTGAGGATGAACCTTTTCCTGAATCCTACAACATATATCCTTGAGAAGGGTGATATAAAGACAGAGTTTCCTGAAATATCAGATACCCGTGCAATGAACTCCGGATTCGGAATAAAACTCACAAAAAAATTCTCCCCGGATTTAAGCATTACCTACGGTATAGATCTTTACCTCCGAAACGATCTTGATATCACAAATACCCAGGATTCCCTACCATCCACACCACTGAAGGACGGTAGGAGAAAAGATCTCGGGGTTTTTATTTCAGGGAATTTCACGAAGTTCATCGGACTCAGCTTAAGAGGAGGTATCAGATACACATTTGCTGATACACAGGCTGTTTCAAATAATATATTCAGAAAGATGAGTACCGATTCTCCCAGCCTTTTTCTTGGAATAGTGAAGAATTTTTCTGATTCAGTATCACTTTTCTTTAATACCGGAACATCATTCAGGAATCCGTCACTCTCTGAATCTTACTACACAGGTATTACCGGACGAAAATATGTGATAGGCAATCCGGATCTTGATCCTGAAAAAAGTCTGAATATTGATACCGGGATCAAACTCCATTCAGGTAAGCTGTTCCTGGGACTATACCTATTCCATAATGAAATAAAAGACATGATAGAGAGATATAAAAGTGATGACGGTACATATACTTACAATAATATAGATTCAGGTAATATTTCAGGTGCCGAAACAGAATTCCAGTGGTTTCCATCCCCGAATCTGGAATTATTCGGTCATTTCAACTACTATTATGGAAGGAGTGTTAAAACAGAAGATCCGTTGAACGATGTCCCTTCTCCAAAACTGTTTCTGGGAGGAAAACTGAATCTCGGAAAATCATGGTTAGAAATGAATTTACTTCACTCATTTATGAAAACAGACCCTGGACCCTCTGAAATAGAAAATGACAGTTACAACCTCTTAACACTCAAAGGCGGTCACTATTTTTCATCAAAGTTTTTTACATTTATAAAGATATCGAACTTGCTGAACAAAAGTTTTTATCCCAACCCCGATCCGGACATTCCCCGGAATGACGGTTTTAACATTACCGCCGGATTGAATATTTTCTTTTAGACAACAGGATTGAAAGGCCGGTTTGCCGGAAGTTTAATAAGACTACCCGTAATGCCGCCTACCCCCTTAAAATAGACGGCATTACGAGTAAAAAAATAAGAAGGAGTATAAAAAATACTTTTTATACTTATCGGAGCTGATTGGCTTAAACTTGAGTTCACAATTCATAATTATTTAATCCTCAACTTTTGAAGTTACTTTAAGAACAGGATTCAGAAAGTATTTTGGATTATTTTTATTTCCAGTTGATTTAAGTGATGCTTTCGAATCAAATGAGATAGTTATCTCAGTTGTTCCGTCCTCATGGACATTAAATGGAGCTTTGATATTCAATTTACCGCTGGGCACTATTGCTGAAAAAGTACCGCTCTCTGTCCTTACTTCGGCTCCAGTAACAGCAATACGTATTTTATTGTAAATCCCTGGTTCCGGATTTGCACTGGATATAAGATCTGCCCAGATAGATGATTCAAGTTCAATAAGGTCAAAGCTTTCCGCAGCAAGAGGAAGGATCTTCCAGCCTGCATCACCATCACCGGTCTTGTGGACCTCAAGTTCACTGATAGTGACGATCAGGCTTAGAATATCCTCTTTTGTCCCCGCTTTTCCATATACCAGATTTTTTGTCCCGGATAATTGAGTAGCTGCAATAAAAAAGTTTAATGTTCCTGAATCACTTTCACTCTGATCGTACTCTGAATTAATATCTTCGCTGTTGGCTAATTCAGTGCCTTCATTACATCCAATGAAGAAAGCAATAAGAATAATAAAAAAAAGCACTAAAATTAATTTCATTGAACTTTTCATCTGAATACTTATAAAGCAAATTTACTGCCAATTTAAACCAATATTCGCTGATCAGCTAATTTTTTTGTAATCCCCCTATATTTATGCTTTTTTCGAAGATCAGCAAATGTATGACATAGAAAACGAGCTCGACACTTTACATAGTGTAAACCTTACATAATGTAAATTCTGGCAAAAATATGTTGACAAATCTCCCATGCTTAACTAAAATCTCAATATGCTCTATTTACTATATCAGCGCAGCGGTTTCATAAAAAAATTTCCTCTCACGAAAAAAAGCATTCACCTAGGAAGGTCCTCAAGTAATGATATGAATATTAATGAATCATTCATTTCTCAGAAACATGCAAGGATAGAAGTTTACAAAAAACATATAGTGATCGAGGATCTCGGATCGACAAATGGAATATATATTGGTACAGAAAGGATAACAAAGGCAAAGATCGAGATCAACGAAAGTTTCAGGATCGGACATTCAGTTTTTTTCCTTAAAGAAGGGCGATCCCGAGAATTCGATATCTCATCAAAAGTATATACCGGTTCAAGAAACGGTAGTCGAATTGACCTTCCCAATGGAGATAAGACACTCGATTCAATTAATCTCCTCTATACTGAACCATTCATTGAGATGCTTCAGATTGGTTATAATCTCGAAGAATTGGGGGATATATTTAAACCGGCAAAACAACTACTTGATACCTCTCTGATATCAGGCTGTCTTGTTTTGATATCCAATGAAAATGATAGTAACACAATTGATTCCGAATGGAATTATGATAAAAGTTATTATCCCAATATTCTGGAAATTCTTCAAATTGCCGATGTTTTCGATAATCCCCTGCTTAACAGAAAGGTTGGTGATAATTTCTATTTCTGCTCATTCCCTTTCATACTGAGCACAAAAAAAATGCTCCTTATATACCTCCTTGAATCTGAGGAGAAGATACCCGAGAAAAATGTTGAGTTTCTAACCAATCTCTCTCTTGAAATATCAGTTATAGATTCACTTATTGATCAGATCAGTATTTCACCAAAAGAAGAGGGGCGTGATATTCCCGATATTATTACAAATAACCAGATCCTGCTCAATCTTCTTTCAAAGTCAAAAAAAATTGCTGTAACAGACCTTTTTGTGATAATTGAGGGAGAGACCGGAACTGGAAAAGAGTTAATTGCAAGATTCATTCACTCCAATTCAAACAGATATAAAAGTCAATTTATTGCATTGAATTGCGCAGCAATTCCGGAAAATTTGATGGAGGACGAATTGTTCGGGCATGAGAAGGGGGCATTTACAGATGCAGGAGAACAGAAAAAGGGGAAACTTGAGATCTCGTCAGGCGGTACCCTTGTACTTGACGAGATTGGAGACATGCCTCTCAGCCTTCAGAAAAAACTCCTCAGGGCAATTCAGGAAGGACAATTTTACAGGATCGGAGGCAACACACCAATACATGTTGACCTCAGAATAATCTGTCTCACACATAAGAATATCTCTGATCTTGTGGAGGATAAGATCTTCAGGGAAGACCTTTATTACAGGCTCAATCATGTATCCCTTAACCTCATCCCCCTGCGGGAAAGAAAAGACGACATCCTTCCATTAGTAAATTATTTTGTAAAAATATTCTCTGAAAAAAATAAGCTAATAATCAAAGGATTCACCAGAGAGGCGATCAGGGCCCTGGAGAGCTATGACTGGCCGGGAAATATAAGGGAATTGAAAAATGAGATTAACAAAATAATATCTTTATCGGAAAACAATGACATTGTAGATCTTTCACATCTAAAACATGAGATAATCAGGAAAGCTTCTATATCTCAAACAAGTATTATTTCACCGGACTCCGGTTCAGAGAAACAATTTATTATAGAACTGCTTAATAAACATAAATGGAATAAAACTGTTGTAGCATCGGAAATGAATATAAGCAGAACCGCACTTTATGAAAAATTGAAAAAATTCGGTATAAAATAGATCAGGACGATCCTGATTTTTTTGAGATTTCAGATTTAGCCTTTAATTTTTTCTGTTCCAGAATAGCCTCATCAAGTTCCTCTACAGAAACGCCCCCTTCAGAAGCAGACTTAATCTTTGAATTAATTGTATCAAGAGAAATTTTTAACTGACTGGGATCAAGATTCTCACCTTTAATTGTAAGATCTGATATTATGACCACCTTATTATTCCTGACTTCCATGAAACCGTTCTCAATATATAGATAATGATTTTTTTTATCCATATCGAGATAAGATATCTCACCGAAATTTAGAATTGATATATAAGGAAGATGATTGGCAAGGATTCCGGCTTCACCGTAATAAGCCGGAATATATAGTTCGAGTATATTCTCTTTTACTGCAGTCTCTGTTCCGGTTATCACTTCCAGTTCTATCGGATCTGCCATTATTCCCTCATCTTATTTGCTTTTTCAATCGCTTCTTCTATCCCGCCGCACATATAGAAGGCCTGCTCGGGAAGGTCATCATATTTACCTTCAGCAAGTTCTTTGAATCCTCTTATCGTATCTTTGATCTCGACATATCTCCCTTTCATGTTAGTAAATTCTTCTGCAACAAAGAACGGCTGGGAGAGGAATTTCTGTATTTTTCTTGCTCGGGTTACGATCACTTTATCTTCATCTGAAAGCTCTTCCATTCCGAGGATCGCAATAATATCCTGAAGATCTTTATACCTCTGAAGGATCTCTTTAACACGCCTGGCTACCATATAATGTTCATCCCCGATAATTTTAGGATCCAGTATCCTCGAGTATGATTCGAGGGGATCAATGGCCGGATAAATAGCCATTTCGGTCAATGCCCTTGAGAGATTTGTAGTGGCATCAAGATGGGCAAAGGTTGTTGCCGGTGCCGGATCTGTATAGTCATCGGCAGGAACATAAATAGCCTGAATAGATGTGATGGATCCTTTATCTGTAGAAGTTATCCTTTCCTGCAAATCTCCCATCTCGGATGCGAGATTAGGCTGATATCCAACGGCCGAAGGCATTCTTCCAAGAGTAGCTGAAACCTCAGATCCGGCCTGGGTAAATCTGAATATATTATCAATGAACAACAGAATATCAAGCCCTTCCTCATCTCTGAAATATTCTGCAACTGTCACCCCGGTTAACGCTACTCTCAGCCTTGCTCCCGGAGGCTCGGTCATCTGCCCGTATATAAGTGCTGTTTTATCAATTACCCCTGACTCCTTCATCTCCAGATAAAGATCATTCCCTTCCCTGGTCCTCTCACCAACTCCCGAAAATACTGAAAGTCCTCCATGTTTCTTTGCCACATTGTTGATCATCTCCATTATCAGAACTGTCTTACCGACTCCGGCGCCACCGAACAACCCGATCTTTCCCCCTTTCAAATATGGTTCCAGCAGATCAATAACCTTGATACCGGTTTCAAACATTTCAAGGTTCGTATCCTGAGACTCCAGTGAAGGAGGTTCTCTGTGTATGGGATATCTTTTTTTTGTCTTGACTTCACCCATCTCGTCGACAGGGGCACCGGTTACATTAAGCACCCGGCCCAATACTTCTCTGCCGACAGGAACTGTGATAGGACCGCCTGTGTCAATTGCTTTCATCCCTCTGACAAGACCGTCGGTTGGATGCATTGAAATGGTCCTCACCCTCTTCTCACCCATGTGAAACTGGATCTCAGTAATAATATTTATAGGATCCTTCACATTAAAACCATCAGATACTATATTTAATGCATTATGGATCGGAGGAAGATAGCCCTCTGGAAACTCTACATCCACGACGGGGCCTATGACCTCAATCACCTTGCCGGTTATAACGTTATCTTTTTTCTTTTCACTCATATTAATTCTCCTAATTAGATAAAGCTTCGGTTGCAGTAATGATCTCGAGCAGTTCATTGGTTATTGAAGCCTGCCTCAGTTTATTCATGGTGAGGGTAAGACTATTGATCATGTCACTTGCATTCTGGCTGGCAAGTTCCATGGCAACCATTCTGGCAGCATGTTCCGAAGCCGATGATTCAAGCATGGTATGAAAAACAATTGAATTTATATATCTCGGAATGAGAAGATCCAGTATCTTTTCTGGTTCAGGTTCGAAAATATACTCAACTTCTTCTGCAGCACCACTCCCGGTCTCTTCAAAGTTGATAGGGAAAAGAGTCCTGTCTGATATTTCCTGTTTTGAAGAAGAAAGAAAAGCAGTAAAAACAAACTTTATTTCCTTTATTTCTTCTTCAAAAAAGATACCCTTTAAATAATCTGTAAGTTCCTTTGAATCGGAAAATTTCAATTTGATCATAAAGTCCGGGAAATTTTTCCTTATTTTCAAACCTTTCTTGGACAGGTAACTATTTACTTTTTTCCCGACCGTAATGAAAGCCGGATCGCCGCCCTCTTCTATTACTTTCTGATATTGAAGCTCTGCTTCCTTGGCCAGGTTGGAATTAAATGAACCGCATAATCCTTTATCAGCTGATATGGCAACAATAACGGTTTCCCCGCTCTCTCTTTGTTTCATCAGCGAACTTTTTCTGAATTCAGCTGATTTCCCGACCTGCCTGATCAGATATTCAAGTTTTTCAAGCATGGGTTGTGAACGGTTTATCTCAGTCACACTTTTCCTGAGTTTGACCGCCGAAACGGTTTTCATCGCTTTAGTGATCTTCTGGGTGTTCTTTACGGAACCGATCCGCCTTCTGAGATCTATAAGATTACCGGACATTATTTTTCCTGAGTGCTCCTGAACTCTTCAACAAAATCTTTTAACACTTCATTCAGTTCAGCATCCAGTTCATCGGAGATTTTCTTTTCTTCTCTTATCTTCCTGTATATCCCCGGATTCCCTTTTTCAATATAATCAAGAAGTTTGTCTTCAAAATCAGAGATAGTATCCACGGGGAATTCATCAAGGTAGCCTTTTGTTCCTGCAAAAATAATAACAATCTGCTTTTCAACCGGGAGGGGGCGTCCTTCTGCCTGCTTTAACAATTCAGCAAGCCTTTTACCTCTCTCAAGCTGCGCAATTGTTACCTTATCAAGATCAGAACCGAACTGTGTAAAAGCCGCCAGTTCCCTGTATTGAGCTAGGTCCATTTTCAACGAACCGGCAACCTGCTTCATGGCTTTGATCTGGGCACTACCACCTACCCTTGAAACTGAAATACCCACGTCAATGGCAGGTCTCTGACCTGCATTAAAAAGACTTGGAACCAGATATATCTGACCGTCAGTAATCGATATTACATTTGTCGGGATATATCCCGATACATCTGAAGCCTGGGTTTCGATTATCGGAAGTGCGGTCAAAGAACCCCCGCCTTTTTTCTCACTCAATTTTGACGCTCTTTCAAGAAGTCTTGAATGGAGGTAAAATACATCCCCGGGATATGCCTCCCTTCCCGGAGGACGCCTGAGAAGAAGTGATATTTCCCTGTAGGCGACCGCATGTTTTGAAAGGTCATCATATATCAGCAATGCATGCTTGCCGATATTCATGAAATGCTCTCCCATTGCGCAACCTGAAAAGGGAGCTATATACTGGAGAGGAGCCGGGTTTGAAGCACTGGCAACAACAATGATCGAATATTCCATTGCGCCCGTATCTTCCAGTGTCTTCACCACCTGGGCAATTGTGGACTGTTTCTGTCCAATTGCAACATAAACACAGATCATATTCTGCCCTTTCTGATTTATTATTGTATCCAATGCTATTGCAGTTTTTCCTGTTTGACGGTCACCAATGATCAATTCTCTCTGTCCCCTTCCTATCGGGATCATTGCATCTATGGCCTTGATACCGGTCTGGAGAGGTTCCTTAACCGGAGTTCTGTCGATTATTCCGGGAGCAATTGTTTCGATTGGTAAAAAATCCTTCGTATCCACCGGCCCTTTTTCGTCAAGGGGCTCCCCCAGAGGATTGACAACCCTTCCTATCAGAGCTTCACCCACCGGGACCGAAATGATCCGCTTTGTCCGTCTTACAATATCACCCTCTTTAATAAGGTCTCCCTGACCGAGAATAATCGCGCCGACATTATCCTCTTCAAGGTTCAATGCAATACCGAAGATATCATTCGGGAATTCAATAAGCTCATTGTACATCACATTCTCAAGCCCATAGACCTTTGCAATTCCGTCACCAATTGAGATCACTATTCCGGTTTCATCCTTGTCAAAATCAAGTTTAAAACCTTCGATCTTCTGTTTTATCAGTTCACTGATTTCTTCAACATTAATTTGCATCTGCCTCTCCTAATTCGATTCATCGCCTACAAGCGATGCTCTCAGTTTTTTCAGGTTCCCTTCTATCGAAAAATCGTAGTAGATCGATCCTTTCAAAAGTTTTATCCCTGCAAGCAGGGATGGATCAACTTTTTTCTCAAAAACAACGTCCTTATCAAGCGCCTTTTTCAGGCGGTCTCTGAGATCATTCTCCTGCTCTTCACCCAACTCAATCGCTGAAATAAGAACAAACTTTTCGACACCTATACTCTCAAACCATTGATCTTCAAACACTTCTAAAACATCTTTAAGATACAGCACCCTGTTGTTTTCTATTAATATTTTTAAAAAGTTATATGTTTTTTCAGTAATCCCCGTATTTTCCCGGTAGATATCCAGTATTTCTTTTTTTTTTGAAAAGCCCAACAACATTGTTTCAAGACCGGCTTTAAGTTTTCGATCACTTTCAAGAAAATCCATAAAATACTCAAGTTCCGCCCTTGTTTTCTCATATCCGCTCTTATCCTTAATAGACTCAGCAAGCGCTTTGGCATATTTCTTTGCAAGGCTAACCTTTTTCAATTATTTCTCCGCTTATTTCAATATTCTTATCGATAATTTTTTTATGAAGGTCCATATTGAGAATCGATCTGTAGTTATTCCTGAATTCCTCTATTGTCATATCAGCGATCCGCTTTTTCAATTCTATTATAGAGGATTCAATTCGAACATCTATCTCGTCCTTGTTGTACTTAATTATCCGTTCAGATTCAAGTTTCGCCAATTCCTTTATCCTCTCAGCTTCGATCTCACCATTTTTCCTCGCCTCACCAAGCATTCCGGCAACCTCATTTTCGATCTTGTCAAGCCTCAATTGCAAACTGGACAATGAGTTCTTATGCTCTTTCAGTTCGGACTCTCTTAAAACAATATCATTTTTGATCTCAACACTTTTCTTTGAAAGCATATCAATTAAAGGCTTTCTTAAAAAATATATAAGAACACCAATCAGGATGGATGAATTCAATACCTTCCCGAAAAACCCGGTCCAGTCAAAATGGTGTTCACTGCCTTCCGAAGCATTAAGGGCGATGGTCATTGTAAATGTAAGAATTAAAAACATGAACAATGCATTTTTTTTTCTCATGTAAATATCTCTTCAATTTTTTTACTGAAAATTTTTATCTTACCCTTCAATTTCTTTTCAGCATCTTCTATCCCTTTTTCAAGTTCAGCCATCCCTTTTTTCAAATCTTCAGAAGTTTTTTCTCTGGTAGAATGAAGCAGCTCATCTCTTAATACTTCACTTTTTTTTATAATATCCTCAGATATTGCTATTGAATCCTTTTTCGCCCTTTTTAATACCGACTCAATCCTTGACGATCTGTCTTCAATATCATTTTTCATATTTTCTATTTCGGAAATTTCTTTCTCTGCCTTTTCTTCTCTCTCATTTATGATTCGGCCGACAGGTTTATAGAAAATCTTGTTCAGTATTGCAAGTAACAACCAGAGAATAATTATTGTATAAATTACTGTGATATCTAAATCAAGCATAAGACTTTTTAACACAAAAATCGTTAAAAATCAAGAATAGTGAACCATATTGATCACATTTATTACAGGAAATTATTTTGACGGCGGATATCAGATAGCCTGGGAAACAAACTCTTTATAGAGCTGAGAAAGATCTCTTATCCCCCTTCTGAATTCATTTTTCAACACCATAAGCCTGACCTTATGCTTCTGGAATTCAACATTCATATATTCAGATTTTTTTTGAAATGCTTTGGAGTAATCATCCTTTAACTGAGAAAGGAACTCATCTATTATCTTTTCATATTCATTCTTAATTTTTATCAGTTTCTCTTTGATCTGTTCGAATTCTTCCCTTATTTTTTCAAAACTTATATCAGCAATACTGTTATATTCTGCTTTCAATTCTCCTATAAGATCCTTTACCGTTAAAATAGAATCAATTCTATAAGCGTTTGAACCGGCAAAAGCATAACCGTTGGCCATGTTACCCTTCCTTGCATTGTTAAGCGCAATGGAGATACAGTAATTCGCTTTTTCCGCACCGCAGCTTTCAAGACATTTCCATGGACATTTAAATTTTTTCTTTACTCCTGAATATACATCATTAAGAAACTTGTTTCTTACAGCTCTTCCGGGAAGCCCTACCGGACTCTTTATTATAATGATATCTTCCTTCTTCGCATCCAGATAACTCTCTTTGAATCTTTGATCTGCATCACATTCTTCTGTAGCAACAAACCTCGAACCCATCTGAACACCTTTTGCCTTAAGCTTTAAAAAATTAAAAATGTCCTCTCCGGTAAATATTCCACCCGCTGCAATAACAGGGATCTCTCTCTCATTCCTTTCCCCGATCTCATTTATAACCTCAACCACTTCGGGCAAGATCTTTTCAAGTCTGTATTCTGGATCTTCTATCTGTTCCTGTTTAAATCCGAGATGACCTCCCGCTTCCGGTCCTTCAACCACCACGGCATCAGGTATAGTATTATAGTTTTTTTCCCAATAAGTGAAGATTAATCTTGCAGCCCTTGCCGAACTTACTATAGGAGCGATATGAACACCTGCAGCTCTTATTTTTTCTATCGGAATACCTTTTAGAGGGAGACCGGCTCCAAGAAATAACACATCAGCTTTTTCCTCAACTGCAACATCTATCATCTCTCTGAAATCGTTAAGAGCAACCATTATGTTGACACCGATGATCCCATTGTCGCTATCGGCCTTTGCTTTCCGGATCTCTTTTCTTAATGCTCTTTTATTAGCTTCAACTCCGTTCTTGAAATAATCAGGCTCGATCATTCCAATTGCATTTGCAGCAATAACTCCTATGCCTCCTGACCTGGCAACTGCAGATGCCAAACCCGACAAAGAGATGCCTACACCCATGCCACCCTGGACAATCGGTACCCTTGCTGAAAGAGAACCTATCTTCAATGGAGGCATTTTAACTCCGGGAAGATTAACACTTGAAAAATCTATTTTCGGGAACTCTATCTTTGAAAAATCCCACTTCTGAATTTGAGCAATTATATTTTTAAAATCCATTAAATCCGCCTATGATTGTAACAATGATACTATATTTAACAAAAAAAAGAAAATTTTATAAATAAATGATGAAAAATTTTTTTCTTTTTCAGACTATTTCCGAAGCTTTTTTATATAAATATTTAATAGTTGATCTTCAAATTTAAGATATTCTTTATACAATATTTTCTGATCTTCATTCAGGTATTTTTGGATCTCTTTTGCTTTCTCCGACCTTATATCCCTTATTTTTCCCGGAGGGCCCATCTCCAGCTTCCTTAACTCGGGAGTTCTCCCTTCAAGACCGCTTGATTTACTCCTCATTAATCTTGAACTTTCACTCGCTTTGTTTTTTTTGTCCTGTCCGCTATGGATATAATAATCAAGCTTTTTAAACAACCTTTCCAGCCTGTCACGATACTCCGATATGATAAGTTCGATCTTTATTATCTGCTTATCAGTAAGCAAAAGTCCGTTCTTCAGCTGGAAGATCTCATCATTCAATTTCCTCTCTGTCAAATATGTATCATAGTTATTCTTCTGAACATCTGTAAGGAGATCCGTAATTCTGCTGTCTACTATTTCTCTTCTCCTTTCGGCTGCACGGATCAGTGCCGCTGAACTGGATCTGTAAAGATCTACATCAATTTTCTTCTGGGATTCTGCTGCAGAAAATATCCGCTCTATTTCCAAGATCTGAACATCACTAAGTCCGAGCCTTATCTGAAGTTCATTTATTATTCTCTTGTCTTCATTCAGATCCATATTTACAGAAAAAGAATCATCAGACCCTATACCAAGCCTGAAAACTGATAGTATTATTATTAATAAACTTACTTTTTTCATTTTACCTCTTAATGTGGATCATATTATACTCTAAACCGCCATCCTTCATCAATTATTCGTACCTTAATGCTTCTATGGGATCCATTGAAGCTGCTTTTCTTGCAGGA
The DNA here is from genome assembly GCA_942492175.1 of uncultured bacterium. Classification (GTDB taxonomy): domain Bacteria; phylum Acidobacteriota; class Aminicenantia; order UBA2199; family UBA2199; genus UBA647. Next base: position 561,830 of record CALODR010000004.1, on the reverse strand, counting down.
TAGAATCCGAAGAACACACCAACAGCTCCAGAAAATGAAAATGCCATAAGTGAAATAAACGGATTCAGAACAATTCCCATGTTCATAAAATGTGAAGCTAAATTGGCCAGTATAATTCCGAAAAGAATGCCAAGCACTCCTCCCACAAGGCTGAGTAGCACCGCTTCAATAAGAAATTGTATGAGGACATCCTTCCCCCTGGCTCCAATTGCAAGACGTATTCCTATTTCCTTTGTCCTCTCAGTTACAGAAACCAGCATGATGTTCATGATGCCAATACCTCCAACCAGAAGAGAAACCGCTGCAATTGCTCCCAGCAAAAGTGTTAATGCACCGGTTACAGATGAGACCCTGTCAATTATCTCGGTCTGCGACCTGATCCTGAAATCATCACTGTCCTCATCTCTAAGGTTGTGGGATTTTCTAAGGATAGAGGTGATATCCGCCTGCGCATCTTCGATCACTTCATTGTTTACCGCACTGACCAGGATCATACTGATATTTCTCCCTTCGGTCATCCTGTAAAGGGCTGTTGTACTGGGAACAAGGATGACATCATCCTGATCCCCCATCATACTGCTCCCCTTCGACTCAAGAACTCCGATTACCTTAAAAGGTATATTTCTTACCCTGATTTTCTGCCCTATCGGATTACTCTCCTCAAAAAGTTCATTCGCAACTGTTTTTCCAAGGACAGCAACCTTTGCCCTTGAACGGACATCTCTATGAGTGAAAAAATCCCCTTTTTCGAGTTCCCACTCTTTTATGATCAGATAATTTGGATCAACTCCGTTGGTTTGAGAAGACCAGTTCTTCCCTGCTGCGATTACCTGCCCGGATGCCCTGACCAGTGGCGATACCTCTGCAATATATTCAGAATCAGATTTTAGTTTTTCAACATCCTTCAGGGTCAATGTATTAACGCTCCCTGCTCCCCTGCTGACTCCCCCCATACGGGAAGAACCCGGCATTACCATCACCAGGTTGGATCCGAGTGCAGAAACCTGACTCTGTACTTCAGCAGATGTCCCCTGTCCAATAGCCACCAGAGCTATCACAGCTCCCACACCGATAATTATACCCAGCATAGTAAGAAAACTTCTCATCCTGTTCTTGATAATACTTTTATATGCAACTTTAAGTAAATTTATTGTTCTCATGATCTACTCCTGAATATACCCGTTACCGATAATTCCATTGCCGATAACTTTCATTTCCCTCAGATCCTTTTCAGCAGACCTGATACTGGTCAGCACCTTATCCTCTATCTTTATGCCGTCCCTCAGCCTGACGATCCTTTTAGAATATGCTGCAATGTCCTCCTCATGAGTCACAAGGAGAATGGTGATTCCCTGTTCATTGAGTTCCTGGAGGATTTTCATCATCTCGATGGAAGTTCGCGAATCAAGATTCCCTGTAGGTTCATCCGCAAGTATAATTGCCGGCTCATTAACCAGAGCTCTGGCAAGAGCAACTCTCTGCTGCTGCCCTCCTGAAAGCTGAGATGGCTCATGGTCCAGCCTGTCAAGCAATCCAACCCTTTCAAGGGCCTGTTTGGCCTTCCCTGAAGGGTCATTGATCCTTCCGCTCCTGTCATAAAGAAGAGGAAGTTCAACATTCTCAATTGCTGATGTTCTTGCCAGGAGGTTAAATCCCTGAAAAACAAATCCGATCTTCTGATTTCTAATATCTGATAATTGAGATTTTTTTAGTTTATCGATCTGCTTCCCGTCAAGAACATAAGTTCCTGAGGTCGGCGTATCGAGACAGCCCAGCAAATTCATTAATGTCGATTTCCCTGATCCGGATGAACCCATAACAGAAACGAACTCACCTTTTTCCACAGTCAGATCAACTTTGCGTAGAGCATGGACTTTAACATCCCCGACAATATATGTTTTTCTTATTCCCTCTACTCTTATTATTTCCATTTTACTAACCTTATCTTGAACGTCTTCCGGGCATCGGGAGAAGTGTATTCTTTGGAGTATTTTCTTCTTTATTTTTTTTTATCTTCTCTATTCCTGTTATAACCTTTGCACCTTCAATAAGTTCACCACGGACAACTCTTTTAATTTCAGTCTTTATCCCGTCACTTACCCCTTTCATAAACAAAGCCATTCCCAGATTTTTATCTTTATCCACATAAAAAACTCTACCTATATCTTCCGGCAATTTAAAGCCTCTCTGCTGACCGCGGCTGACAGGATTGCCTGATCCAAGTCCCTTGCCCCGGCCTTCACCCGGACTTCCAGCTCCCATTTTTTCGATTATCCTCTTCATCTCTTCCACGGGAGGTGACCATAAAAAAGCCTTATTTGATATCAGTAGTACATCATTAACATCCTCTATCACAAAATCAACAGTGGCAGTCATTCCCGGGAGTAAAAGATCTTCATCATTAGGTGCATCCACAATAACCGTATAGTTCACGACATTCTGAATTGTCTCAGGTTGCAACCGGATCTGCCTCACTTCTCCATTAAAAATTTTCTCTGAATAGGCCTGAACAGAGAACCTGACCGACTGCCCTTTTTTGATCTGGCCGATATCACTCTCATCAACTTTTGCCTCAATCTGCATCCGCTTAAGATCCTCAGCCACAACAAAAAGTTTGGGGGCCTGAAAACTGGCGGCGATTGTCTGACCTTCATCTATGGTTCTCTCGATCACAGTACCGTCAATTGGAGATTTAACTTCACAATATTCGAGATTAGTTTCTGCTTTCTTCAGAGCTGCAAAAGCTATCTGTACATTTGCTTCAGCTTTCTCCGCATCGGTTTTTATCACAAGGAATTCTGTTTCGGATAAATGCCCTTTTTCGAAAAGGGGCTTGTTCCGATTAACCTCTGCTTTTGCTCTGTTGAGAGTTGCTTTCGCACTGTTCAATGACGCCTTTTTATCATTAACAGCAACAATAAACAGTGTTTTGTCAAGTACAGCAAGTATCTGACCTTTTTTCACAGGTGAGTTAAAATCAACATACAATTTATTCAATATTCCCGACACCTGTGATCCAATTTCAACAGTTTCCAAAGCTGACAACGTCCCTGTGCTGGACACAATGTTCTCAATATTTCCTTTTTTCACCTCTTCTATTCTATATCCCTGTTTACCCATTGAACTTTCTCTTCCCAGGAACATAAACAGTATTAGTGCCGCTACTATAACCACAGCCAAAATAATAATTAATCTCTTTTTCATTTTTTTTCTCCTTATACTTTTCAGTTAACCGAGGCCAACATCTTTTCCATGTCCCCGATCTGATAAAGCAGGGTAATTCCCTGTTGGTATAAATTCAATTTTGCATCCACCCGATCATACTGAGATTGCAGATACTGAGCCCTCGCCTGGGAAAGCTCAGTTATTGTAGACGCATTCACATGGTATCTTTCTGTCATGCTTTCCAGTGCAATTTTAGAATATTCAAGTTTTGCACTGGCAACCTCAACCAGTCTTAAAGCAGTCCTGTAATTTGATTCAGCCTGAATAATATCTCCCCAGATCTGGTTATTTATTCTGACCAGATCAATCATGCTGTTCTCCAGGTCAAGCTTAGCCTGATTAACCAGGTTTCTGGTTGACCCTTTATCAAAAACGGGTATGGATACTGAAACACCTACCGATGCAGATGGATTATTGTTCCATAATTGATCTGAAAAAGTATATGAATTACTCAAACTTGAGTATCCGGAAGAAATATTCCCGGTGAGTGAAACTTTCGGATAGTATCCGGACTTTGCTGAACTCAGTCCATACCTGGCTGCTTCAATACCAAACTCCGCTGATCTTAAATCAGATCTGTTTTTTTTTGCAAGGTCAAATATTTTCCTCTTATCAAGATCAACCATTTTTGCCGGATCATCGGCCTTAGGGGCAATAACATCAAAATCGAGACCGCTGGCAAGGCCCATCCCATCCATCAGTTTCACTTTTGCCAGTTTCAATCCCTTCTCCGAATTCAGCAATTGATATTGGGAATTGGCGATCTCCGCATTCTGGTAGTGAACATCTACTGCCGCTTTCTTCCCTGCATCGAAAAAGTCTTTGATCCTTACAAGGAGAAGCTTCTGAGTATTCAGATTTTCAGTCCCAACTCTTATCAACTCTTTAGAAAGTACAACATCGAGATAATTAAGGATCGTATTGTAAATAACTTCCTGTTCTGTCCTCGAATATGTGTATCGTGAACTTTCATATTTTGAAAAAGCCCGGTTTTTTTCAGCAACATTAAAGAATCCGTTAAACAATATAAGATTGGTTGACAGCCTTAGATTAAATGTTCCCGAATTATCGTTCAGAAACTCTCCCGAATCATCAGCAGTTTTAAAATAATTTTTGGTGTAATTCCCCGTCAGATTAAGATCCGGGAAAAAATTCATTTTTTTCTGATTTAAACTGCTCTTCATAGATAAAACAGTATTTGCATATTTTAAAAGGTCCTGATTGTTCTTTAATGTGAGTTCAATTGCATCATTCAGTGTAAGAATTCTTGGCGGTTCCGGCAAAATTGCTGTACTGAAGATCACTAAAATTAGTGGTACAAAAAAGAAAAGCTTTATTGGTCTATAGTTTGAGACTCTTAATTTTGTGTTCATATTTTCTCCTCTAAAATTTGATCCATATCTATTAAACAAATCATTTGTTAACGAATAATTGTAGAAATGTTACAATGTGTAACAAGATATTTTTATTCAGAATGAAGCCTGAAGATCAATCTGATCAAAGTCCCCTTTCCTTCAGAACTTGATATACTGATCTTTCCTTTGTGAGCTTCCATTATATTTTTGCTTAGGCTCAGACCAAGCCCATATCCCCCTGTCTCTCTTGATCTTGATTTGTCTACCCTGTAGAAAGGTTCAAAAATATAGGTCAATTCATCTTCGGGGATTCCTACTCCTGAATCCTCTATATTAATAATCAAATTTTCCCTATCAATTTTACCGCTAATGCGGACAGGTTCTCCATCTTTATTTGAGTACCGGATTGCATTGCCTAAAATATTTCTGAACAATATAATAGCCCTTTCTCTGTCTATTTTAATTTCAAGATCAGAAGGAAATTCATAGATCACGATTCCGGGGCTTTGCCCCTTAAATTCGCCTGCAATACTTGTTAATAATTCTGATATATTTATATTCTCCAGCTTTAATCGTCCGAATCTGCTGTTAAGCCTTTCTGTTTCGAGAAGTTCGGAGATCATCATTTCCAATTCAGAAATATCTTCAGCTATACCTCTCTTCACATCACTCTCATCCATAAATTCCAATCCGACCTTTATCCTGGTGAGTGGTGATCTGAGTTCATGACTTACGTCACGAAGCAGCTGATCCCGTGATTCCAGCATCTCTCCTATTCTATTCGTCATTGAATTAAATGACATCGTAAGTTTCCCCAATTCGTCACTGTTTCTGACCGGCATTTCCAGGTCAAGATTCCCACTGCTGACCTGATCAACCCCCTCTTTAAGGACTCTGACCGGTTGAAGGAGCCACCTTATGAAAAAATAGAGCACAATTATAACCAGGACCGCAAAAGTAAAAAGTGTCATGATCAGTGAGTTTACTATCCTCCTGAATCCCTCTCTTTTCCTGTGCATGACCAGTAAGGCTTTGTACTCTCCTTTATCGTATTTGACACAAAAACCCAGATCGTTAAATCCTGCAGAAAACCCCTCCAACCCTTCATAAGAATGGAGATTGATCTGGTCAAAATCAGTAATCCCCGACTCACTCTCCCAGATGGAATTTTTATATTTTATTCTTATAGGAACTTTCATCATCTCTGAGATAGACCCCGCTTTATTAAGATCGGGGGGGAAACCTATCTCATTAATCATATAATTTGCATGGTTAACTGTCTGTCTCATAAAGGCGGGGAATTTTTTCGGCATAAAAAAAAGTCTATGTATTGTTATTGTGGAGATCAGTATTGAGGCAAGAGAAAGTATAAAAACAAGGGAGATTTTTAGAAACAGTTTTGATCTTACCCTGTTAATAATATTTTTAATCACTTAATCTTCTCCGACAAACATGTAGCCGGTACCCCAAACTGTCCTTATAAAATGGGGATCTTTGGGGTCATCTCCAAGCTTCTGTCTCAGGCGGCTTATAAGAACATCAACAGAGCGGTTGTAAACATCCCACTCAATTTCCCATAAATGTTCGAGTATCTGGTTCCTTGTGAAAACCACACCCGGCCTGTTAAGGAACATTGTCAATATCTCAAATTCAGCAGAGGTCAGATCTACAAGTTTCCCGCCGAGCTCGACCTTGTGGTTCTTAAGATTGACAGTAAGCTCGCCCGAACTTCTTATATCTGATGATGTATCAAGCCGTCCCCTTCTCAAAATAGATTGGATCCTGGCTGCAAGTTCCCTCGGTTCAAAGGGTTTCGGAAGATAGTCATCCGCTCCCAATTCAAGACCAACCACCCGGTCTGAAACCTCCCCTCTTGCTGTCAACATTATTATCGGGACTGAACTTTCAGATCTTATTTTTCTGCACACTTCAAAACCGTCCATTTCCGGCATCATTACATCAAGGATCACAAGATCCGGGTTTTCCTTTTTTAATGTTTTCAATCCCTTCACCGGATCTGTATCGGAGATCACTTTAAGATCAAATTTCACAAGGTAATCTTTCAGGAGGGAATTCAATTTTTTATCATCATCTATAACCAGTATCTTTTTCATTTTCTCATACTTTTTATATAATCAGATTTTAAATAAACAATGTCAATTTTGTAACAAAGTGTTACCGAGGATCAATCTTCAATATCTTCGGTATTATATGTCAGCCTGTTAATATCTCTTCTCTCTTTTTTTGAAGGCCTTCCCGAGCCTTTTTCTCTATGGCCGAAGATAACACTTACAGGGTCCTTCCTGAATTGTATGAGCTTTTTGATCTCCTCCTCCGGAGTTATATCCTCGACAAGATCTGCAGCAAGTTTCGCAGAAACCCTTTTGACAGCAAGTTCTTTAACAAGATATCTCCTTTTAACAGGAGGCTGCCTTATCTCAATAATGTCTCCTTTATTAATAATCTTAGACGGTTTTGCACCTATACCGTTAACACTCACCTTTCCGCTTTTACACGAATCCGATGCAATCCCCCGGGTCTTATATAATCTGGCTGCCCATAACCATTTATCCAATCTTGTATCCATTTAACTATTATAGAATAATATTCATCTGTTTTTCAGTATTCTTATAACACCGGTAACAATTAAAATAACAGATATTATCTGTAGAGTACTAATTTCTCCTGAAAACACCACAATAGAACCAGCAACAGGATAAAGTATTGTTGCTGAATACTGGAGCTGGCCTGTTATAAGGACAGGACCTGTTTTTAATGACATCTGCAATGAGAGAAATGAGATCAATGCAAACAAAAGATAAAGATAAAAATAGAGAGAACCCGGATATTCCGGGATCCTGTACCCGTGATACCCGATCAATCCTTTCAGAGATATCACCATAAGGCCGGCAGTACAACCCGAAACAACAGCACTGAGTATATTAATAAATTTGCTGCTGAATTTTATTATAAAAATAAAAATAAAAAAGAGTGCCGGCAAAAAAATGTAGACAATGGTGATAAAACTATATGAGATCACCGAATCTTCAGAAGAACTTCCGGAAAGGTTCAGCATTACGATTCCTCCTATTACCAAAAGAGAATAAAAATAGTCCGACCTGAAAATAACATCTTTTAAAAATAATCTTGAAAGGAAGATCAGTACAATTACACCCCAGCCTGCAAAAGCAGACACCTGGTGAGGAGGAAGATACCTTAAAGCAATAGCAGAGGGGATGCCGTAGAGGTTCATAAGTAGAAAACCTGAAATCCAGACAATAAGATTTTTATAATATTCTCCTTTTTTAATCCCCTTCCAACCGATCCACGAGATACCTTTTTTCTGTAATACTATTCCAATCGATATAAAAGAATATGCCGTTGCTGCCATCAATGAAGAAATGAGAAGATTGCTCATGGGACTTATTATATAGAATCATCACAATTTATGATAATCCATTGAAAAATAAAAAAATAAATTTATAATAAAAATATATGCAAATTTTTTCACCTAAAGCATATGGAGGGGTAAATGATCGTTGATACAGATAAATGCTGTACAGCCTGTGGTAGTCAGAGACTTGTCTTCGGGTATAACGGTAACGCTTCAAACGTTTTTGTTCCTCTTAAGGTCTTTATTGTTTATGGTTTCAGGATCAGATCATACGTCTGCCTCGATTGCGGTCATGTCGGGCAATTCATTTCCAAAGAAAAATTGGAGAAGCTCCGGATGAGGGTTGGCGAAAGAGAAGCTCTGGAAGAATAAAAAAATTACTTGTTATCTTATACCACGGCAGAATTTTCGTTGACTTGAAGCCGGAAATATGATAAATTACTCAAATTGTGTGGGCCGTTAGCTCAGCAGGCAGAGCACCGCCCTTTTAAGGCGGGTGTCACTGGTTCGAACCCAGTACGGCTCATTCCCCAACCGGCCCGTTCGTCTATCGGTTAGGACACAGGGTTTTCAACCCTGCAAGAGGGGTTCGATTCCCCTACGGGCTAGTTTTTCCTTTAATCCAACTTTTATTGCAGAGGGAAAACTGCTATAATTTTTTTTACTTAATTTACAGGAGAAACAAATGAAAAAATTCTTGAAGACTTTATTTATATTTTCAACGATCTTCATATTTATGTTTATTTCGATAAACGGTCAGAACAAAGTTGTTTATAAAAAGAAAACAAAATTTCCAGTTCTTGATTCGATAAAAAAAGCAAGGGAAAAAAGCGCCGAAGCCAGGAAAAAGATCACAGATGCCATTATCAAAAAAAATAAAAAAATGGAAGAGGCTGAAGATGAAAATGAGAGAACATTATCGACAGACCTGAACGGGGTTTACCCGCCTGCTTCCATCACAGATTTCAAGTCTGTTTTCCATTTTAAGCCTGTAGCTCAATTCTATACTTCCACATGCTGGAGTTTTTCTGCAACTTCATTTTATGAATCTGAAATATACAGGTTACACGGTAAAAAAGTGAAACTATCAGAGATGTGGACCGCTTATCATGAATTGCTGGCAAAAGCAGAAAGATACATTGAAGAGAGGGGACATTCATTTGTATCGGGTGGTGGGGAGACCAACGGTGTAAACAGGATCTGGAAAAAGTACGGCATTGTACCTGCAGAAGCCTACTCTGGACTGATTGAGGAAAACGGAAAACATGATCATGTCCCTTTAATGAAAGAACTGAACGGATATCTCGAATATGTAAAACACAACAATTTGTGGGATAAAAAAGAGAATATTGAACACATTAAACTGATACTCGGAAAATATATGGGAACACCTCCGGAATCATTTACTTTTGAAGGGAAAAAATATGATCCGAAAACTTTTATGAAAGATGTTGTGAAGTTGAATATGGATGATTATTATTCTTTAATGTCCACAAAGTATTTTCCATTCTATACAAAACAGGAATTTAAAGTTCCCGACAACTGGTGGCACAGCAAGGATTACATTAATCTTCCCCTTAATGTCTGGTATGATCTTGTAAGGAGATCGATAAACAGCGGATACTCCATTGTTATCGGTGGAGATGTATCAGAACCGGGAAAAGTCGGTCCTGCTGACATTTCGTTCATCCCCAGCTTTGATATCCCCCAAAGGTATATCAATCAGGATTCAAGAGAGTACAGGATATACAATAAAACAACTGATGATGATCATGGTATACATCTTGTCGGTTATAAGAGGAAATCCGGTAAGGACTGGTTTCTGATAAAAGATTCAGGTAGATCTGCAAGACTTGGAAAATTTAAAGGCTACTATTTCTTCAGAGGTGATTTTGTAAAACTGAAGATGCTGACATTTACGGTTCATAAAGATATGCTTAAACAGATCCTGCCTAAAATCAAATAATCGTATATTCTCATGGCCGGGAAGAAAAAAAGCTATAAAGAGATATTCTATTTTCTCTCACTTATAATTATTCTGGCTTTTTTTTCAACATGTCTTCTGTTCCCGTATAGAACGATCCTTGCCAACAGATATTTGAAATTCAGCTATTACCATACAATTTTGTTTGAATTTTTCAAACTGCTGTTCCCCTTGATCCAATCATCCGCCCCACTGGTGTTTTCGGGATTTACAGGCTGGAAATTAATTTCAGTACTTAAAAAAGGTAAAACAGGAGAGATGAGAAAACTAAGGCCGATAATTATCGGAGTGTACACCCTTATAATAGTTTCAGGTATTTTTATCAGTTCGGTTATCTCAATGAGCAGAAACGTTCCGGCCGGAGCTTCATATCCGGTTCTGATATTATCAGGGGTAATACTTTCAGGACTGATATTGTTTATATATTTACTTAAAAGCCCGGGAGTGAAGAAGACTATCACTTCAGCATCAATATTAATTTTTATCCTGGTGACCATTTCATTCTTCTCTTTTAACAGCAAAAAAAATGCCGTTGGGCCTAATGTATTATTTATCGTTGTAGACACTTTAAGATCAGACCACACTTCAATTGAAGACCCGGGAAAGAGAACCACGGGATATCTGAAAAACACACTGCTGCCTGATTCTATATATTTCAGAAGAGGCTATTCAAACTCTCCATGGACACTCCCCTCCGTATCATCCATGTTGACATCAAAATACCCCTCTCAGTTAGGGATCAGAAACCTGATATCAAAGATAGGTGAAAGTGAGTTCACAATTGCCGAGTTGATGAGAGAAGAGGGTTACAGAACGGGAGGGGTCATAAGCCATATACTTCTCAATAAGAACTATGGTGTTTCTCAGGGGTTTGATTATTTCAGCGATAAGAACATATCGGGGGAATACGGCAATCATATTGCCATAAGTTCACCGGGTGTCACTGATGATGCGCTTAAATTCATCCGATCGCAAAAGGATAACAAATTTTTCCTCTTCCTGCACTATTTTGATCCACACTATATCTATCTTGATCATGAAAAAAAAGAAGATTATAGTGGAAAATTCACATCCAAAGATATCAGTTTTTTAAGAGAACAGATAAGGAAAAAAGAATTCTCCCCTGATGATACCGATTATCTGAAATATTGTTATGATACTGAGATAAGGTATACTGATTTTTATATTGGGAGGGTGATTGAGGAACTGAAAAAAAACAGAATATATGACAATACGATCATAGTTTTCACTTCTGATCACGGGGAAGAGTTTGTCGAAAGGGGTTGGCTAGGCCACAGTACAACCCTCTATAATGAACAGACAGCAGTCCCCATAATGATAAAACCGGCTGATAAAGGACATCTGAAACTGGGGAAACTTGAAGAAACACCCGTCTCAAATATTGATCTGCTACCCACACTTATTACAATGGCAAAACTGAAAAGAATGCCGGGAATGTCAGGTACAGATCTGTTTGGAGCAGACCCCAATGATCATACTTTTTTCGGAGAAGTTTCACAAAAAGAGTTCGGGTCCGATATCGAACTGATATCTGTTGTGTGGAACAACTGGAAAATGATAAAGGACCTGAAAAATAATCTGTTTGAAATCTACAATATTATTTCGGACAGAGAAGAGAAATTAAATTTATCCGGAATTGACCCGGTTATCAGCTCCAAACTTAAATTAAAGCTCCAGAGATGGTTGAAGAAGGTCAGAAAACCCGGGGTATCAGGAAAGAAAAGGAGCTCTCTATCAGATAGTGAGAAGGAAAAACTGAAAACACTCGGATACATTAATTAGGATATCCAATAATAATGAAAAAAATATATGGTTCTCTACTTCCCGGTTTAATACTTATTATTGTCATGCTTATCACATTTATCACCCTTTCTGTTTCCCATAACAGAATTGCGGTCTCCGGCCCGCAGATATCCGTATTAAACAAATTTAATTCTGACTACGATATTCCGGAAAAAGACACATTGGTTTACAATAAGGACCTTTCCAAAAAAGAGTTTTTTATTGCTTATTCAGGATATTCGAACCTCAATATCGGAGAGTATAAAGTCCTGTTCATTTTTTCCGGACCTGAAGAAGAAACATGCGAGTGTTTAGCGGAAATTGTTTCAGAAAAAGGAAAAAAAATAGAGATAAGATCTGATAAAATCAGTGTAAACGGTAATTCAGTAATCAGTTTTAAAATAAGAATCGAGGAAGAAAAAGAAATTGAACCCAGGGTTAAATATATTTCAGGTTCAAAAAATATATCTCTATCAGAAGTTCGTTTCGAAAAAATAAATACTATTTTCCCCTTAAAAAAAATATTTTTGAGATCTCTTTATCTTACACCCATATTCTTTTTTGCAATTCTGGCATTGATATATTCATTCTATAATGACGAAAAGTGGAAACTTACTCTTGCGGCTTTCCTCACCTATACCGGTATTTTTCTAATAATTAAATTCGCCTGGATGTCTGAAGATGCGCTGATAACACTCAGACATGTTGACAACTTTTTATCAGGCCATGGAGCTGTTTTTAATCCAGGAGAGAGAGTTGAAGGATACACTCATACTTTATGGTTCTGGTTGATTACATTGCTCAGGTTCATCGGAACCCCGGCTAAGGGGGCACTGGTTCTTCCGGGAGTTATTTTTTCTTCAGCAGCACTATACCTTCTCTTTTTTGTCCTGTGGAGAGGGGGGGACAAAAAACCTGCAGTAAGCATCAGCGGGGCTGTTCTGATAGGAATGAGCTCTTTTATTGATTTCGGCACAAGCGGACTGGAATCCCCTTTATCTTATTTATTTCTAATAATTTTTTCGATCTTCCTGACTGGAGAAAAGTGGAAAGAAAATCCCTTTCTATTCGGACTTCTGGTCACATCAATGACATTTACCAGGCCCGATTTTGGTATATTCCTCATATTCGGAATATTTTTCCTCCTATTTCAATATTTTAAAAAGAAAACAAACTTGAAAGTACTTATCCGGTTTATCTCCTCACCGATATTACTGCTGGGAATTTATGAGATCTTCAGAATGGGATATTACGGAGCCATTTTTCCTAATCCGTTCTTCGCAAAATCCGGAAGTTCTTCTTATTTCTCTCAGGGATTTCTTTATTTCGGAGATCTCTTAACCGGGAGTGCTTTTCCACTGATTATATTATTGACAATCCTCATGATATTTTACAGGAGATCTGATAATGATTATAAAGATAGGCTGTGGATACTCTCAGCAGGGTTGTTTTATGCTTTTTTCGTGACCAGAGGCGGGGGCGATTTCATGCATGGCAGACTTCTCCTCCCGGCAGTTATTCTCATTACAGTATCCTCATCAGGAGCTTTTGATAAATACTTTGAAAGATCTTCTGTCAGAAGGATCGCTGCAGTGATCATTTCCTTTGCTGTCTTTCTGATCTCCCTGTCAGTTATCCCGATTCAGAAAAGGGGTGGTAAAAATTATAATCATGGTATTGCAGATGAGAGGTTTGCTTTTTACGGAAATAAGATCTTTCCCCTGAAGCAGATCGCCAGGGATGATCATATTTTCATGTGGAAGACGATCGGGAATAATTACAGGTTCCTTACAGAAAAAGCTAAGAAAAAGATAAAGATCGCCTATCATACAGTGGGATTCATAGGATATTATTCAGGGCCGAGGGTAAATGTACTTGACCGTCTTGGCCTTACAGATCCGGTGGTGGCCAGGAGAAAAATTGAGAAGCGGGGAAGGCCCGGCCATGAAAAATCGGCGCCATTCGGATATATGATATACAGAAAACTCACATTCGGGGAAACACCGTTCAAGCTCTGGAATACCTTTGCCGCAACCGGTTTCGGAACATTATGGGACCTTTCCAGAGGAACACTGAACAAATTTTCTTTCTTTCTCAATAAAGATTTCAAAAAGAAACTTGATTCAGGTATTTCAGATTATTTAAAAGATTTAAAAAACGGGAATCTAAGAGATAATTCAGAGCTTCTGTTCTTTTTAAAACAGTTCTGGTATCCATATGCAAGTGCCCCGGATAAAGATTTATTTGATTCAATATATGATGAAAAGATAATATCTGAAAACTCTGAATCATTTAAATGGATCGAAGCAAACAAAGATAAAATTGAGCATTGGGACAGAGTAATTAAAGGTAAACTAACTTTGAAAAAATTCATAGGAAACATAAAGTTTGCTGTTGCATCGTTTTTATCAGGTGAATAAATGACTATCCTGGAGACCAGGTTCAGGCCGCCTTACAACCTTTTCAGCGCTTCAATTTTTTTCTTATGGCTGTTCAGCTCAATATCTTTAGACCTCTTTAAAGAATCGGACAGAGATAGTGCATTACTTATTGTTTTCCTGATTTTAACAATAATATCGATTCATATCTTTGTAAGATCTTTAAGATCGCTCATTTTTTTCAGCAGAACAGGACTGGAAATAACCGAAAAAAAAGTGATCTATAAAGAACCTGGGTATTTCCGGGTATTAATCACCAAAATACTCAAAGATAATATCACAGAAGTGAAAGAATCGGAGGGAAGCATCCTCATCCGGCACAAAGCAGGCGATCTTATACTCAGATCAAAAAATTTCCTTCTCGGGCAGGAATCGATCCTCTATGCATTGCATGTTTGTGTTGATCAGGGAGATTTTCCGGGAAATGTAGTGAAAAATGAATTGACTGATTTTGCCGGGATCAAATGTTCATCCTGCGGAGCAGGTTTAAGGGTTGATATAAATAATAATAAAGAAATCATATGTGATTATTGTAATGATAAAAACTCTGTCACAGAAAATATCAGTGATTCACTGAAACTTCTGAGAATATCACTTGGATCTATCCCTGAAAATATTAGGCAGATAAGTAAAAAGGGTAAAGGGAAGCTTGTAGTAACAGGACTGACAGCAACCAGAGGGATGAGGACAGCAGCTTATATCACTCTGAGCGTATGGTTACTATTTGCTTCAGTTGAAATTATATCTTCATTGCTGAGAAAAAATGTGGAAATCAATTACAGGTTCATTGGATTTGCAATTGCACTTGGGATCTTCACATTATTATCAGCAATAATATTATCTGCAATATTAAAACGAATTATCAGAAAATTAAATTTTCAATACCATGCTGATCCTATGCCTGAAGGTAAAGCTTCCTGCAGGCTTTGCGGAGGAGAATTACCTGGATCCGGATTGATTAGAAGATGTACATGGTGTGACACAGATAATGTTGCTGAAAAGAGTTTATTAAAAAAATATAATAAAGATTCAGGGATATCCATTAAAAAACTCAAAGAGAGGATCTTCAGAACTGTTTCTGACACTGAAAGACTTATAACAATGACAACAGATCAGTTGATCCTGATCACGGCAACACAATTTTTCTGGCTTCATATTCCGGTTCTGGTATTTCTTGACGGTTCACAGGGAATGGTTATGAAGATAACTCCCCTATTTGTCTTTTTTACCATCGGAGCATTTATATTATTAATAAAGGGATCAGGAGAATTGAAAGATTTAGATTCAACAGGCCCTTAAAATAAACTAAACAGGAGTTTTTATGAACAATTATAAGATATTAATTTTGTTAATATTTCTATTTCCATTTTCAGTATTTTCTGATTCCTTTATTCTGAATGAAGTAAATGAACCGAAAACATTGAATGTTTCAGGAGACAAACTTGTTATCAGTGAAAGTGAAACGGTCCTTATCTATTCTCTTTCAAAAAAAGAACTGATAAAAAAATTCGGGAAGAACGGAGAAGGTCCGGGAGAGTTCAAACTCGGCCACGGTGCAGGAAGCCTGAAGATAGACATCATGGGTAATGAACTAATTGTTAACAGCGGGGGTAAAATTTCATGGTTCACTCAGGATGGTGAATTCATCCGGGAGGACAAGATTCCGCCAATGACATATCTGATCCCGGTAAATAAAAATTTCATAGGGAATTGTCTTTCCCCGGTTAAAGAAAGTTTCCCTTCTTTATCTGTCTGCCTTTTTGATGGTCAAATGAAAAAAACAGAAACAATTTTCAATTCTGAGGTGCCGGTGGGGATGGGAGCAAAAATGATGGTCCCCGCTTATAATTTCATTTACAGGGTCTATAAAGACAGAATATTCCTCTCATCCGGAAAAGAGAATATTGAGATCCGAATCTTCAGCTTTGCAGGTAAAGAGGAAGGCCGATTCCTGATAAAGAACCCTCAACTTCCTATCACCGGTGATTTCAAATCCAGAGTGTATGATTTTTATAAAAACGATCCGATATACAAAAATTACTGGAGTTATATGAAAAAGAATATGTTCTTTCCTGAATTTTTTCCAGGACTTAAAGACATGAGGATCAAAAACGATAATATATATATACAAACATATAAAATGGCAGATAATAAATTCGAATGGATCATAACTGATCTGAAAGGCAAATTGCAGAAAAAGATACTGCTTCCACAGAACATCGAGTCGGCCATAGCTTACTCCCCTATCGCAATATCAAACGGGAAATATTATTATCTGACAGAAGATATTGATAAAGAGACCTGGGAACTTCATCTACTCGATCTTGAGCAATAGATACAAGGAGAATAAAATTGAAAAAAAAATTATACCTATATTAATAATTACAATACTTATCCTTGCATCATGCAGCGGCCAGAAAAATGAAAAATCATTCTCGTTTGTCTTTATGACCGATGTTCACCTGATGCCGGAGGAAAATGCACCGGAAGGATTCAGGAATGCCATCGATAAAATAAATATGCTAAAACCTGATTTTGTGATCTCAGGCGGAGACCAGATCGATGATGCCCTTGAACAGCCATATGAAAGGGCTGATCTCCTTTATAACTTGTATTCAGATATTGTAAAAAATCTTGACATGCCGCTCTATAATGTAATGGGGAATCATGACATTTTCGGAACATACAAAAAAAGCGGAGTGAGCTCTGATCATCCCGAGTTCGGGAAAAAGATGTTCGAAAAAAGGCTGAATAAAAAATACTACTCGTTCGATCATAAGGGGTGGCATTTCATAATCCTGGACTCCATCAAACCCACAGAGGATGATTCTTATATTGGTGAGATAGATCCTGAGCAGATCGAATGGATAAAAGGGGATCTCCTTGCCCTGGACAAAAATGTGCCGGTTGTTATTGCATCCCATGCCGCATTTTATACGATCATGCCCCAGATCGATAATAGGTTTAAATATGAAAAATTTACCATTGGTAACTCCCGGGAAATTCTCAATCTTTTTAAAGATCACAATCTGAAAATTGTACTTCAGGGTCATGTCCACAATTATGAGGCCATTTTCTCACACGGTATCTGGTTCATCTCCGGGGGAGCGGTTTGCGCCGGCTGGTGGGAAGGCCCCCTCCACGGATTGGAAGAAGGATTTGTGGAGTTTAAAATATCGGGAGAGAAATTCACCTGGGAATATATCGAGTACGGCTGGGAAGTAAAAGAAAAGAACTGATGAATATTTTTAATTTTTATCAGAACTGACCTGACGGGCGAGCCATACATAACTGTATTCCTGCCACACTTTTTTCCCTTTCCTGTTCTTCCCTGTCTGTTGAAACTCTGCAATATGAATAGTACCCGGCCCTTTTCTGACAACTGCGGCTCCGTCAATAAATGGCGACCAGCAGGGAAACTTCGCATCGGTTTTCACTTTGTTCACTTCATATTCAGCGATCAACGTATTGTCCGGTTTCCCCCCCATACAGTGTAAAGTTCAAAACTTCATCAATTTCCAGAAGAACAGCGGAAGATTCCCGTCCGTTCTCTTCTTTAATGGTCCCCTTTTGCGCTCTCCCTTTAAATTTAAAATGACGAATTTCCGGTCCATTTTTCAGGTGAGGGGCATTATATTGAATCTTCGTAACACCTTTTACATCTGTCGCAGATTTCCCTACATCTTCAGCGGCACTTCCAAGTGCACTGTCCTTTCTATCGTCCATTGGTTTTTTCAAGAAGGGATTCTTAATCCCCATACTCGGAACTTTGGCAAGGCTCATCAATGAATGTACAGATGCAACCAGGTCATCAAGACCGGATGTGTTCTGTTCAAGGTCGTAGGTGATACTTCCCTCACCTTCCACTTCACCTTTCTCATTGATCACAAATACGAATTCTGTCTTATGCTTTACAGTAAGAGTTAATAATCCCAATTTATGCCGGAACCGTACTTCCGCTCGCCCCCCCCCCCATATCCGGTCCATGTACCGATAAGATCTTTCACTCCGAATTCGGATTGATCATCAGGGCTTATCATCTGACTGTGAATTACAAGCAAAAACATGATAAAAATTACAGATAATTTCTGAATCATTCTTCCCCCCGTAGCAAATAATACAAACTTACAATATTTATTAACACCTTTTTCTCGAGAAACGGGCGATGACCGGTTTGGCCAACCTTTTATAATCCTCAAAGCTCATCTGAAGCAATTCCTTATGATTCCCGGCATTAAATGCAATTTCATTGCTTGAAGCGAGTGTCTCAGAAACATAAACCGGCAGATTGAATATGTTTCCGAACGGTGGCATTGCACCTGTTTCACAGCAGGGAAAAAGATTTGAGAACTCCGATTCTGTGGCAAGGATCAACCCCTTGCCTATGAATTCAGATATCTCTTTTAGATTTACCTGATAATTTGCAGGGATAACTGCCATGATAAACTTCCCGTCAGAATCTTTCAACACAACACTTTTTGCCAGCATATTTCCGGATATATGGGCACGATGAGCAATCACCTGAGCCGTATAGGCTTTAGAATGGATGATCCGGGTAAATTTTACTTTATTATCCTCAAGAAAATCGATCAATTTTTCCAAAGGCATTTTTCATCCCTCCTTCATATAAAAAACATATCTTCAATTAATATAGCATTCAATGGTAAAAAATTCACATTATATTTTTATCCTGTTCGAACACTGGTATCATATATCAGAATGAATCAGATATATAAATTCTATCTTACAGAGTTCCTTAAGACACAAAGGTATTTTATTCCTGTCATGATATTGTTCCTCCAATTCAGTAAATTGAACTATACAGAAATATTCATACTTTACGCTGTTGAAAGCACAATTGTATTTCTTATGGAGATACCATCCGGTATCCTTGCAGACAGGCTGGGTAAAAAATCTACACTGATATTAGCAAGATCTTTCCTGATACCAGCATATCTGCTGTTCTGGCTGACAGGGAGCTTTCTGTCTTTTCTTATTGCCATGGTTTTTCTGGGTCTGAATAAGGCTTTCAAATCGGGTACACATAAAGCTTTCATCTACGATTTCCTTAAACAGACTCGATCTGAAGTATCTCCAAGCGAAGTGTTCGGGAAGGGGAAATTCTGGGGGAGAATCGGGGAAGCTGTTTCATCTTTGATCGGCGGATTCATTGCCGTTAAATTCGGTTATCATTATGTATTCCTTCTCGCGCTTTTCCCGGCTTTATTAAATACCCTTAATGCATTCACCTATATAGGAATTAAAGAAGATCATATCAAACAAAATTCCTCCAAACCCGGAATAAAAGAACATCTCCGCAGAGCTCTTAATGAATTCAGGGAAAAGCCGGTAGTTTTGAAACTCATTCTGAATTCATCTCTATTTATGATATGTGCTGAAACAATTGAGATCTATTTCCAGCCTTATATGGCAAATGTTGATATCCCTGTTACATGGTTCGGGGTTATCTACACTGCAATTTTTATTATGACAGCTTTCGGATCAAGGTATGCGCACCTCTTGGAAAAAAAGGTAAGCAGAGCTGCACTTACCAACTTAACAGGGTGGGCCGGATTTCTACCTCTCCTTCTTCTCGGTCTGAATATAAATTCCCGTTTTATCACTATCTTATTCTTCTTTATTTTTTTCCTTAGGCACATCAGACGTCCAGCAATTACAACTGAGATCAACGACAATATTTCATCAGAGAACAGGGCTACTATCCTTTCCACAGATTCCTTCATCAGATCGGTAATCAAAATGATCCTGCTGCCTCTTCTGGGTTATATTACAGAAATATCCTCCATGTACACTTCGATCATGATCCTGGCAATTCTAATATTGCTTAACCAGGTGTTTTTCAGGATCCCAGAAACAAAAGAATAGTATTATTTAAATCAGATCTGGATGCAGATCCTCTTTTTTTATCTCCGTATCTTCAAAGTTTTATGTACTTTTCTCAGAAATGTAAACATCGGTCTGTTTAAGGTTTGTCCTCCATAAACGATACATTTTTGATTGAAACCATACAATCTGATAAATACGAATGATGATATTGCCTCTGTCTTATTTTCAAATTGAAACAAAACAGTATTCCCCGACATGATTTTATATTTCCATTTCGGCTGGGAGGGGAGTGACATCAGTCTCAGCGTACTATTTTTAAACTTTACAATTTCCAGATTTTTATATGATGCTGTAATTGAAGGATAGTCACCAGAGGGCGCTCTTCCGGGGATTAATACTTTATAGAAAATATCAGGGGGATTCACCCTTGTTTCACCACCTGATAAGACGAAGGAAAATGATGATTTCGGCCTTCCGACATAACACATCCTTTCAATACCATAAGTTCTAAAGAGGAGCCAGGCAAGTCGTGCAGCCTTTTCATCATTTCCGAAATCCAGCAGATATTGGGAATTCCGGTGAACCAGTTTGAATGTCCTGCCGATTTTTTTTACTGTCACATATTTTGGATTTACTTTGAGACTGTCAAAAAGTATTGAATCCATCTCTTTAGCCACTTCAACAATTAATCTGCGATCATAATCTTCAGGAGCAATACTATCAAAATCAAGTGCATCCTCCAGTCTCCTTGCCATCTCTTCAGCAATTGCTCCAGCATCTTGAGAACCATGAATTTTCAATCCTCCAAAAATCAGAATAAAACAAACAAAAATTAAGAAAAATGTAATTATTCTTGAATAATTCATCATCCCTCCTATCTAATATTATAATCAAATAGAGAACTATCTCAACAGAGAAATAATTTATTGAGATTTTGCATCATTTCGGATGCTCAGAAAAAGCAGATAGACAAGGACTACCACACTGAGAACTGCTGAGGGTATTGCCGCTTTTTCTCCAAACAATGCCAGTGAAGTGGCAGCAGTGAAACCGGAGCTCTTAACGGTAAGAAAAAGCATCCTCGGAATATCTTTCCCCTTATCAGTAAGAAATCTCCTGGCAATCAGGAAATAGATCACCCCGAGTCCGAACGTTGATAAAACAAGAATAACAGATATCGATAATAGAATTTCCGGATCAGAAAAAAAAGCGCCCCTGTTAAGACCGACAGCTATAAAAATAATAAAAGCAAATCCGATATCGATCACTTTTCCCCTGATCTTCTCAACAATGGGATAAATATTCCCGATTCTCAGTATTCTGGACATAAGCAAGGGGATAAGTATTATTTTCAGCATCATTATAAATACCGGGACAGGCCCGAGGGTCCCTGAAGTAAAAATATAAATAATAAGCGGTGCGAGTAAAACAGCTGCCAGATAAGACCCTAATGTACCGATGATTGAGAAATTCACATCACCGCCGAGGATCAAGGTAAAAGGTATTACAGCAATTCCCGGGGGGGATGCCCCGATCACTATCATCCCTTTGAACAAATCCGGATCTTTAATAAAAATATATGACAAAAGAATAAGAAAACTGCTACCGCCCAGATAGTTCAGCATCACCGCTGATGACATTATCCGGAAAGTTTTCCGGAGGGGCAGCACGGATTTTATTTCAAGGCCCGAAGTTGAAAACGCCATTACGACTGCCAGGATATATATTGTATAATTCTTTATATTGTCAGCAAAATCTCCGATAGTAAGTCCGAAAAGAACAGAGAAGGTCAGAATTGAATTTCTACTCAAAATGATTTTCAGAAAGTAGTTCATGAAATATGTTTATTTTTTAACTGCCACAGTGAGTCCGTCTCTGATGGGTATGATTGAAAATTCAAACCGGTTATCTTCTTTTAATTTTCGGTTGAATTCGTTAACTCCGACCGTAGCTTCATCCGGGGGAATTTCAGACAATACCCTGCCGTACCACAATGTGTTATCAGTGATGAAAATCCCCCCTCTCCTGAGTCTGTTGAATGCAATGTCGATGGTATCAGGGTAAAACTCTTTATCAATATCGTTGTATACAATATCAAATTGTTCTTCCAGTTCATCTCCGGTTTTTAACGCATCACCGACAAAATACTCAATTTTCGGATTTATATCAGTTTTTGAAAAATAATATTCGGCCAGTTGTTTATTCTCTTCATCCATATCGGTGCAGATGATCCGGCCTCCGACCGGCAGTGCATGGGCAAAAAAAATGGCGGAATACCCGAAACCGGACCCGAGTTCAAGCACCGTTTTTGCATTGGATATTTTTGCCAGCAGATAGAGCAGATTACCGACATCAGGCCCTATGATAGGGAAATCCTCTTTTTCAGCTCTATTTTCCATTTCAAGAAGGACTTTTCCCCTTACCGGTCTGAATCCTTCAAGATATTTTTCTATTTCAGGATTGACTATCATTTTTCTCTCCCGGAAATTTTCAGTATCTCCTTTGACCAAATAATATAGATAATAATATAAAATAAAAAGAGAAAAAATTATTTCTGGTCGATCAATCCACCGGTTATTCTCAAAAGTTCAGAACGTGTATCAATAATATTATATATAGCTTGAAGTTTTGAAAGTGCGGCATTCAGATAGAGGAGTTGTACATCCCTGTAATTAAATGAATTGATCGATCCCGCTTTGTATTTGTCAAATGAGATTTTAAGATTAAGAGAGGCGCTCTTTAATCCTTCATCAGCAAGACGTAACAACTCCTTTCGCAGATTATATGTCTCATGCAGAGAAAGGAGAGCATTATTAAGAGTAAACCTCATCTCATCAAGCTTGATCTCCCCCATCCGTTCTGAAATTTTTGCATTTTTCATTGCTGTTTTAACCTTTCCCCCGTTGAACAATGTCCATCCAACACTCATATTCACATAGTAGTCATGACTGTTTGAGATAACTTCAGGTACTTCAGAAAATTTTATCCCTGCACGGGACCCGTTGATACCGGCATTTAATGTTATGGATGGATATAAAGGGCTTCTGCTTAAGGAGAGATCTTTTTTTAGAATCTCCAGATTAATAAATTGATTTTTCAGGGTTTTATTATTTGAGAACATCTTCTTACGAAGATCATCCAGATTATATTCAGTTAATTCAACATTAAACGGGTCTACCGGTTCATAATTCATTTCAGTCCCTTCCCCAAGTACAAGGTTGAGACTCCTTTTAGAATTTCTATAATTTATCTCCTGTGCCGCAAGTCCTGCGCTGTCGTTTAAAAAAGCAATTTTAGACTGCAGTGCCTCATAGGTCGATATTGCACCGAGTTCCTTTTTCAAATTCAGATAGTTCATTCTGTCTTCTGAAAGCTTTTTCAGCTCAGTAAGAACTTTGACCTTCTCACTTTCCAGCAGGACCCTGTAGTATGAAAGGATGATGCCCTGGATAGTATTCTCAACCACCACTGCACTATTTCCTTCAGAAAGATCGTTCAGCAATTCATATTTCTTTTTTGTTATAGAAACAGAAAAACCGGAAAAAAGTACCCACCTCAGATTTACATTCGGCAATAATAAGTTGGCCCTGTATTCCGATCTCTCATCCGGATCGGATGAAGACGGTTCATTGTTCCAGCTGTTCAACGATTGTCCACCGAGTGTCAAGACAGGATACCTGCCTGCCATGCCCCACGTGTTGTTGTTCTCAGCGATCTTCAGGTTCTCATTAGATATCCTTATCCCGAAATTGTTCTTAAGTCCCTTAACAATTGCATTTGCAAGGGTAAGTTCACTGCTTTGAAGAACTCCATTTCCGAAAACAATAGCCATTATAACAACCGATATCGATATATATTTTTTTTTCATTTTATTTCACTCCAAATAATCGTATCACTCAATTTCGATTTTACTATTTATTACCGCCCTTTCAATGCTCTCTCTAGTTATCTTTCCACCCGAGACAAACTTTCTGAAACCGTATTTAATTTCATTCAGTATCAGTATAAGCGCCGGGAAGAGTATGAGCAGGAATGCAGTTCCAACCATCACACCATACGCAAGAGATATTGCCATCGGTTTAAGAAATTGAGCCTGGAAACTCCTCTCGAGAACTATTGGATAGAGTCCTAGAACAGTCGTTAAAGATGTCAGAACAATCGGCCTGAATCTTGCAATACCCGCATTAAAAACAGCATCCTCAACTTTGTCACCTCGAACAAGGTTACTGTTATATTTAGACAGGAAAACGACAGCATCATTAATGATCACGCCGGATAGCGCCACCATCCCCCAGGCACTCAACATCGATATCGGAATTCCTTCTATTACATGACCCCATGATGCACCTATCCATGCGAGAGGGATCATCATTAATATGATCGTTGGTTGTGAAAATGATTTAAAATGGATCATAAGCACAACGATAATCAAAGCAAATGCAATACCGTAATACTTTCCAAGATCCTTTTGGGCCCTATCACTCTCTTTCCTCTGTCCCTGATAAAGGACCTTGATCCCGGGATACTTTTTCTGCATTTCCGGAATCGCTTCAGCGGCCAATTTCTGTAGGATCGGAGGAACAGGTTCGTATGGGTCAACAAGATCAGCTTCCACCCGTATCTCTCTGGAACTATTAAATCTCTGAATACTTACAGGTCCTCTTTCTATATCATAAGTCACCAGATCGCGGAGAGGATAAGTTCCACCCATAGCACTGATCTTCATCGAATCAAGTTTACCTATATTCTCTCTCCCTTCTTTAGGAAATCTTACCCAGACCCGGATCTCATCTTTCCCGGACTGGAGCCTCTGTGCCTGTTCTCCATAGAATCCCTGTCTTATCTGACTTGCAACTGAACCTCTGTCAAGGCCAAGAAAATAGGCCCTCGGTTTCAGTTTGAGCCTTATCTCCTGCCTTCCTATGGCATTATTATCGCCAACATTTTTTAATGAAGTCATCTCTTCCATCTTTTCGATCATCATTTCTTTTGCATGATTGAGCTCTTCAAGATTTTTTCCCAGCAGACTGATAGATACCGGCTTCCCCCACCTGTTACGTCCCCCAACACTGAACTTTTCAGACTCTTTAACTACTCCTATCTTTTTTCGAACAGCCTCCGCAATCTCAAAACTGGAGATCTTTCTCCCCTCCATGTCCTTCAGCATTACATTCACATTTCCTGCATGGGCACCATTTTCCTGGCCGTCAAAACTATTGCCCAGGCTGAGGAAAGTATGATTAACAAAAGGATTGTCAGTGTTGTGTTCTTTCATCAATTTATTATTTATATCCCAGATGGTCTGCTCAAATTTCTTCAGATACTTCATAGTTTTCTCTTCGCCCGTTCCAGGTTTGAAAGCAACATTAACGATAAAGGAATCGAATGGTATTGAGGGGAAAAAAGTTGCTTTCAGTATATTACCCTGAAAAAGTCCCATGGTTATCAGTATCAATGCGATTGGGATCGTTGCAAATACCCACTTCCAGTTAATAACAGCTCTGAGAGTTCTACCGTATAATTTTTCCCGCATAAAATTCATCATAACATCCAGTTTTGTCCTGATCCTGGATAAAAATGTGGCCCTTTTTTTTGACCTGAGTATGTAATCTTTACCGATATGTGCCGGGAGAACCAGAAAAGCTTCAAATAGTGAAAACAGCAGACTAAGTACAACAACAAATGCCATTTCATACATAAACTCCATCATACCTTCGAGGACCAGAAGTGGAGAAAATGCAATAATTGTTGTTGTAACAGATGTTAAAACTGCAGGGAGAACCTCCATAGTCCCATCTATGGCAGCCCTTTTCGGGCTTTTCCCCTGTTCGAAATGCTGATATATATTTTCAGCGATAACAATTCCGTCATCTACAAGAATACCGATAACAAGTATCATCCCGAATAACGATATCATGTTGATCGTGATCCCGAAACCTGCAGCTACAATGAACATCCCAAGAAAAGATGCCGGTATTCCCCACGCCACCCATAGGGATAGCCTGAAACTTAAAAATAGTCCAAGAGAGATTATGACCAGTAAAAGGCCAATACCCCCATTTCTATAAAGTAGATCAAGCCTCTGATTCAGAATCTTAAGAAAATCAAAAGTGATTTCAAGTTTTACACCTTTATTCTTTTCATTGAATTCATTTATATATTTATTCATATTTATTGAAATATCTTCCAGATCTTCATTTGCAAGTTTTTCAACAGAGATGTAAACCGCTTTTTTCCCGTTCATTAATGCTCTGCTCGACACGTCGGCAAATTTCAATTTAATATCGGCCACATCCCTGATCTTCAAATAGCTTCCGTCACCATTAGCCCTTAGAATGATCTCACCTATATCTTCAGGTCGTACACTTCTCGATCTTAACCTGATCAGTATCTCCTCGCTTTTTGATTTAATCAGTCCGGCAGAGAGATCACGGTTATTAAGTGAGATCGCTCTTGAGATATCATTAAAAGTAATATTGTATTTTCTGAGATCTTCTTCAGGTACTTCAACAGAAATTTCAAGTTGGGGGAATCCAAATATACTGACCTGAGATACTATCCCCGATGTCAGTAGATCATATTCTATCTGATCTGCATACTTCTTTATTGTCAGGAGATCAACATCACCTGATAAACCGAGGAACATCGCCCTGGTCGTTGCTCTCTGTTTAAAGACAACGGGTTTTTCGGCATCAACAGGAAATGAACTTATGGAATCGACCGCATTTTTCACTTCCATAAGGGTTGTATCAATATCAAATTCTCCGGTGGTTGTAATCCTTACTGTAGCAAAATTCTCAGATGAAGTGGACGACATTTCCAGAATACCGACAATACTTCTGACCGCCTCTTCTATCCTTGTTGTTATTCCCTCTTCCATCTCTTTTGGTGAAGCACCCGGGTAAAACATCGAAACAACGATATCCCTGTTGGACCTTTCCGGGAAGAAAGATTTGTTCATATTCATCAGGCCGATAAAACCTGCAACTATAAGGAATACAACTATGAGGTTTGCATAAAAAGGATATTTTATAAAAGTTGTGATAAGTTTTTTCATTGAATCACCTTCTCGGTTCGACAGGAGATCCGTCACGGGCATTGATTAGCGGTTCAGTTACGATCAAGTCACCCGGCTCAAGTCCATTAAATATTATTGTTTTTGCATCCAGTTTGAGGACATTGATCTCTGCTTTCTTGAGTTTGTTATCTTTTACAATATAAACCTCATTATTATTGAAAACAGCATTTCTCACTATTTTCATGCCATTATTCACTATGATCCCGGAAAATATGACTTTAAGATAATCTCCCGAAAAAAGGGGAGAGGACGGATCGTTCTGAAATCCTATATAAACAGAAACAGAGTGCGTCTGTTGATCAATAAAAGGGGATACCCTCACAACTTTCCCTTTTATAACAATTCCGCTTCCTTTATTTTTTACTATATCAACTGTATCACCCAGCTTCACCCATTTAACTCCACTGCTCTCAATAGGGACCTCTATTTCCATACTATCGGTCCTGATCGCTGCTGCAATGGGAGATCCGGGATTCGCAACTCCCCCGACTTCCATCATTACCGATGTATAGCTTCCAGTAAAAGGGGCATAGATCTTATACTTCTTCAGCACAACCTCATCCATTTTAATCGAATAATATTCGCTCAGGATATTTCTGGATGCAAGGAATATCTTTTCATTCTTACTTTTGGTTTGCGGCATATCCGGAATATTTTTATCAAGTGAGATACTGTCAAAAAACTCTCTCCATCTGCCAAATCTTTCAGGAAAATCAATTTTAAAATCGGCAAGCAGATTTGCAATAAGATTCATAAAGCGGCTTTTTTTAGCCTTGAGGGCAAGATTTGCCTCCTTGTCATAAACCTTCAGTAGCAAATCACCTTTATTAAACCTCTGCCCTTTTTTTAACGGGACAGCACCCGATTCGATCTTTCCTCTGACCTCAGATAGAATATTAATCTGTTCCAGGGATATCACCCTTCCAAACTCCTCTATCTCAGAAGGGATATCACTATACTTTACTTCTGAAACTGCAACAAACCTTTTCAATATTTTCTTCGGTTTTTTTTGAGGTTCTTTTTTAAAAGTCCCCAGAAATATCATCAATAAAAATGATGCAACTATTACTACAGCTATTAATCCTAACGTCTGTTTACTCTTTTTTGCCATTTTACCCTCTTTTTTTGTTATATTATAACGGATATTCTATATCTTACGAAATCAAACCATTTAGGTTTAAGATAATTAGACCTTATTATACACAAGATATTTATAAATATGTTTTCAATATTGTAACAAAGTGTTAACAGGTTCAGCTTTTTTTTCGCAGAGCAATGAAATTTCCCGCCATTACCAGAAGAACTCCGGCAATCATCAAAGGGGTGAATGATATTTTTTCAAAAATTGAAGATAATATCAGAGCAAGAACAGGTGCGGCCAGGACAACATTCGCAGCTTTATCCGCACCTATCCTGCCAATTACAGTCACATACGCATAAAATGCAATAATAGAACCGAAGATTGACAAGTACAATAAGGAAGAAATATATTTGAATGACATATCAATAGTTACAGGCATCCCGGAAATAACCACTATAATTGCCATAAAAATGGAACCATAGAGCATCCCGAAGCTGTTTGAATGAAGGACAGGAATTTTTCTCCTTTGATTAAAGAGTGAAATAATGTTACCGAGAGATGCAATATATGCCCCTGCAAAAGCCAACAGATAATTCAGAATTTTTTCTTTTGAAAAACTGATCGAAGAAAGTTCATCAATAAATAATAATGCAATACCTGAAACTCCTATGAGACCTCCGAAAATTACTTCGGTCCTTATCTTTTCTTTCAGGAAAAGAGCACCATTTATGCTGTTAAAGAATACGATCACTGAAAATATTAAAGCTACCAGGCCGCTTGATACCACGCCCTCCGCGACATATACAAACCAGTAATTAACTCCAAATAAAAGTATCCCCTGTAATGCCATAAAGAAGTGATCGGCCGGGCCATATCCGGTTTTTTCTCTCCTTATTTTTAGAAAAACAAATGCTATTAAAGATGCAAAGAAAAATCTGTAGACTACAGAGACGAGAGGCTCCACTTTCCCTAATTGCAAAGTGATCACCAGCCACGTAGAGCCCCATATGAACAGGGGTGTAAGATACAATATCAGATTTGAGGACAGAATATTTCTTTTCATCAGAATTTATTATATATTAAATTTCTATAATCAGAAAATATTTCATGATATACCATTTTTACACGATTTCTGTTAATAGTTTTACAGGAGATTTGAAATGAATATTGAAGAATTCAGAAAAAATGCCCATAAGACTGTGGACTGGATAGCTGATTATTTTCAAGATATAGAAAGTTATCCTGTCAAATCTCAGGTCAATCCCGGAGATGTGATCAACAGACTCCCTGTCCGCCCTCCTGAGAACCCTGAAGATTTTGATACAATAATGAAGGACCTGGATAAAATAATTATTCCCGGGATAACTCACTGGCAAAGTCCTTCATTTTATGCATACTTTAATGCAAACAACAGCTATCCTTCTATTCTTGGGGAAATGATAACGGCAGCTCTAGGTGCTCAATGCATGAGTTGGCAAACCTCTCCCGCGGCAACAGAACTTGAAGAGCAGATGATGAACTGGATCGCCGGACTGATCAACCTGCCGGAAGGATTTACCGGAGTGATTCAGGATACTGCCTCAACGGCCACTCTTTGTTCATTACTCACAGCGAGGGAAAAGTTTACCGGATTCTCAGCAAATAATGAAGGGATATGCAAGAGTCAGAAATTCAGGATCTATTGCTCTTCAGAGGCCCACTCATCAATTGAAAAAGCTGTAAGGATCGCCGGTCTCGGGAGTGACAATCTTATCAAGGTGGGGGTAAATAAAAATTTCGCATTAGATATTTCAGAATTGGAAAATGCAGTAAAAAAAGATTTCAACAAAGGATATAAACCACTTGCTGTTATAGCTGCTTTCGGGACCACCGGTTCTACTGCAATTGACCCGATTTTAAATATCGGGAAACTATGTAAGAAATACGGAATCTGGTATCACATAGATGCAGCATATGCAGGGACAGCTTTGATGCTGGATTCAAATTCAATATATAAAAGCGGAATAAATCTGGCAGATACTTTCGTATTTAATCCACACAAATGGATGTTTACAAATTTTGATTGTTCAGCTTATTTTGTCAAAGACAGGGATGCCCTGATACGAACATTTTCCATACTCCCGGAATATCTAAAAACAAGCGAGGGTGACACCGTCAATAACTACAGGGATTGGGGGATCGCACTCGGAAGAAGGTTCAGAGCTCTCAAGCTCTGGTTTGTTCTGAGAAGTTACGGTGTGAAAGGATTAAAGAAGAAAGTATCCAATCATATAAAATGGGCTGAAGAATTGAAAGATGATATTGTTGATCACTCTGATTTTGAACTCCTTGCCCCTGTACCTTTTTCCACTGTATGTTTCCGATATCACCCGAAAGATATTCATGATGAGGATATCCTTAACAGAATGAATAACAATTTAATGGAAGAACTCAACCGAAGCGGAAAGATATATCTGACACATACAAAACTCAACGGGAGATTTTCCCTGAGATTGGTAATAGGTCAGACCAATCAATCCAGGGAACATATAAAAAAAGGTTGGAAATTGATTGAAAAAACTGCAGAAAGTTTAAAAAAAGATTTATTGTAAATCAAAAATGTTTTAATATTTAATTTAAAGGAGGCAGTTTGAAAAATTCAAAACTTATCAAAATTATTATTTTTATACTTATTTTTTCCTTAACGGCTTCATTTGCAGAATCAAAAAAGAAAGAAAAACCGGCATATAAATTTAAAATATTGAAGCAGCTCCCTGCTACTCCGGTAAAGCATCAGGGAAGTACCGGAACCTGCTGGATATTCTCCGCAAACTCTTTCCTTGAATCAGAACTTATCAAAGCAGGATTCGGCGAGATCGACCTGTCAGAAATGTTTATAGCCAGACATGCCTATACTGATAAAGCAAAACAGTTTGTATATATGCATGGAGATGCAAATTTCAGTTCAGGCGGTCAGTTCCATGATGTGCTGGACCAGATGAAAAAACATGGAGTTGCTCCTGAAAATGTATTTTCAGGAAAACTCAAGGGGCAATTCAGACATAATCATGGTGAACTCGCGACCATACTGAGGGGCTTTCTTGATGGTGTTGTAAAAAGGAGGGGCAAAAAACTGACTCCGGTATGGATGGATGCTTTCCAGGCAATTCTTGATATATATCTCGGTAAACACCCCGGCGAATTTGATTATAAAGGGAAAAAGTTTACTCCTGAATCCCTTCTGAAATCGATGCCTCTGGATCCAGATGATTATATTGAAATAACTTCATATTCTCACCATCCATTCTATGAAAAATTCAGGCTGGAGATCCCCGACAACTGGAGTTATAACCGAAATTACTACAATGTACCAATTGATGAATTGCTTGAGATTGCTTCAAATGCAATAAGCAGTGGGTATACATATGGATGGGACGCCGATGTGAGCGATACATTCTTTTCAAAAGATAAGATGGATGTAGCACTCGTACCGGAAAAAGACTGGGATAAATGGACAAAAAAAGAACAGAAAGATAAGATATCCAAACCTGTTACAGAGAAGAATGTGACTCAGGAGATGAGACAAATATCTTTTGAGAACTGGAATACAACGGATGATCACTTAATGCATATAGTCGGATCAGCTGCCGATCAGAACAACAATAAATTCTTTTTGATGAAAAATTCTTGGGGAACTGACAGGGAATTCAAGGGATTTCACTATATATCAGAAGCTTATTTCAAACTTCACACGATCTGTATTATTGTAAACAAAAATGCCCTGACAGATGAGATGAAAAATAAACTTGGGATCAAATAAACTGTATTTATTTAACTATTTATTCAATTCTTCTGTTTAATATAGAAGCTCAGGGAGATATTATCTCATCCTGAACCGGTAATGAAGCCAGAAATCATTCCCGAGCTCAATATACTTTTTTGTTAACAGCCGGGTTGTATCAGCAGTAAAATCAGTAAGTATTTTTTTTGCCTTTTCAGGATCTTTTTTGATCACATCTCCCGCCTTGTTCTCCACTTCTATTGTCTCTTTGTATATTTTGTCCTCATAATATTTTAATGTCTCATTTATTATTTTTCCGGTCTTGTCCCATCTCCCCTGAGCCAGCTTACTTGCCCTCCTGAAAGCCCAGGCTGCAGAATCAAGTGTGAATCTATGCTGGGAGCCGATTTTAAGATCCTCGACCAATTCTGTCACACCCGCGTGTATAGGGAACTTCGGGGTTATGGCGGGATTTTCGAAACCGAACCACATCACACCGCCGATCTCATCGGGCAGCCATTCCCTCGCCTGAAGTACCGTATGGTAAGCGCAGTATTCAACAGCTATCGGACGGTGCCTTTTTATTACATCTTTTTTCAAAGTACCTAGTAAGGTCCTCAGGTCACTGGACATCCAGGGAGTAGCAATAACACTTTTAACCTTTTCCATAACAGGTTTCCCGTCTTTATCTTTTATTACTTTTCCATCCTTATCTTTCTTTTTCTGTTCGACGATGAGATTTTTTGTCATATCATACTCAGTGCCGACATAGGTGGCTTTGAACAATTGGATAACATCATCAAGTGAAACTTTCTTATCCGGTTTAACGGAGAAAGGGAGTTCATCCACATCAAATTTAAGATCAAGTGAAGGAGCAAGGGTTTTAAACACCCAATACTCTCTGATTGAGAAAGGTTTTTTTGTATAAGAATTACCGTAAGCTTTATAGAACTTGAACTTACCATCTTTTTTCGGATCATAAAGTTTTAACTTCACAGCAAGTTTGATTACATTTTTTGAATATAGGTAATTATCAGGGTCGTTCAGATCTATTTCACTGATCCTGGAAATATTTGCAGCACAACCTACATGCCCGTCAGGAATCCTCACCGCAGCCCAGACACCACCCAACTTTCCCTTCCCGGGCCCCAATATCTCCATGTGCCACACTTCTTTCGTATCAGCTATCGTTATACACTCACCGGAATCACAATATCCGTACTTTTTTATAAGGCTGCCGATCAGACCTATAGCTTCTTTAGCTGTCCTACACCTTTGAAGAGCAATTCGCTGGAGCTCTTCAATGTAGAAGATCCCCTTATCACTTTTCAGCTCATCCTTACCGCCGAAAGTTGATTCTCCCATTATAAGCTGGTGTTCATTCATGGCAGGATAGGCCGTATTAAAAAATTTATATGTTTCCAATACACCCGGAATTTCTCCCAGCTCTTCAATTCCTTTCGAGTCTGTTTCATAACCGGTATGCATTGTCCCTTTAAATATTTTTGTTTTTTCCTTTTTCTTATATTTTTTTGCAGGTACAATGTTCAGCCATGTCCTGTAATTTGCATCACAAGTGTGTGATGTAATGACCGAACCATCTGTAGTAGCATTTTTCCCGACCATTATACTGGTACAACTGTCAGGCCCCTCTTCCTCCCAGGGCTGGTCAGATATTCCGTGAAATGCAAATACTAAAATCAGAATAAATAATGTGAAAGTCTTTTTGATCATTTCTTCTCCTGTAAAAAACGATTATATTGAAATCAGATCAAAAAGTGAACCTATTTTATGCAGACAATTATTAAACTCTATTTAATCTGATGGAAAAAGTAAAAAACTTTTAAAGATCAAACATCATTGATGAGGATCCTGAGGGATATGCGTGCGTATTCTCCATTTTTCTGCCCTTTCTCTGTATATAACTCTGATTGGGAGTAAAGTGGGAATACCCTCTTCTTCCTTTTTTTCAATGTTCTGTAGATCTTGTTTCCCAGCAAATAAAGAATAGGCAGTACCGGTATCCCCTGAGTCAATGCAGGATAATTCCCCGATATAGAGTCCATAACTATACGGGATGCATAATCATTATACCTGTTATCCTCACCGGTAACTGTTATTTCATGTCTATACCTGTCATTTACGGCATCTCCGGATTTATTCCCGTCCGGTTTCTCAATGATCTCATACCTGTCCGGAATTATTACCACCTGCTTTCTGGTGATAGCTTCTCCCTCTTTAAGATAAAGTGAGAAAACACCCTTATTCTCACCGGTGATATGGATGACAGGAATTCGTATACTGTTAATTCCCGGGCTGAGCATCCCTACACTCACATTTATCTCTCCATCGAAAGTGGTCAGTTTAAATAAAACATTGCCACTCACCTCTATACCGATAACAACATCGTCAACCGGATCGGCACCCCTGGGACTGAACTCATTAAGGAAACCGATCCTCCCGAGGGTATCGGACACAATATATTGCTCGCCTGGTCCCTTTATTTCACAAAAGGTTTGAAATGGCATAAATAAAATAATAAAAACCAGTATTACGGATTGCATTTTCATATAATCATTTATAATACTTCTAAGACTACCGGTTTACAAAGATCGTTTCAAAAAAAAATTAAAATAGATCCTGAAATACATAAAAAGCTTTTAGACGGCAAACTATTATTTCAATGCCTTATAAATCTTTAGTTATTTCTATATATTTTTTCCAGGACATTGCCGGCCAGGTCTCTGCGGTCAGAGTCCCTCCGGATCGGGTTATCATTGAAACTTTTGCTGCGGTTTCATCGCTGTCTGCCTCATAAATATCCATAAAATCGTATTGACCAAGCAGAGAGTAATGAGCTATCCATTTTACATCAGGACAAAGCTCATCCACTTTTTTCTTCCACTCTTTGCCGACAGTTTCCCTCACTTTAAGATCACCGGAAACCTCAGGTGTCATTTTTGTTACAAGAATATAAGTCCCCATTGTTCCCTCCATATATAATATAAGCAAAGGCTGGCCGATTTCAAAAACAAAAGTCTTTTTTAATAGTAAATGAAATAAATGAGGGTAATTGCGATCACCCCCATTATAAGATTCATGGGGATTCCGATCTTCAGAAAATCTCTGAACTTATAGCCACCGGGGCCGTACACCATGAGATTTGTCTGATATCCGATAGGTGTTGCAAAACTCGCACTGGCAGCCAGAGCTACAGCAACCATGAAAGGGATCGGATCAGTTCCGGTAATACCTGAAACCGATATTGCTACCGGTACAACCAGAGCTGCCGCTGCATTATTGGTTATGATCTCAGTGTAAAAACTGGTAGTGAAATATATGACGGCGATCATCCCGATAGGGCCCAGAGATTCAGAGAGCAAAACAATCTTATCCGCAAGAAAAGCTGCAACTCCTGAATTCAGCATCCCTTTTGCGATCCCGAATGCCGAGGCAATTACAAGAATCACTTTCCAGTCTATTGAATGCCTGGCCGAATATGGTGAAATGGTACCGGAAAGAACAAGTATCATT
The DNA here is from genome assembly GCA_942492175.1 of uncultured bacterium. GTDB lineage: Bacteria > Acidobacteriota > Aminicenantia > UBA2199 > UBA2199 > UBA647. The sequence goes on along the minus strand of CALODR010000004.1, from coordinate 526,331 downwards.
GATGCGGAAGCAACAGCCAGAAGTACAGGTACTATCTGAAAGGCCATCATTATTATCATCAATACAAGAACCGTAAGAGAGAGGTAACTGTATATTTTTGGTTTTGATTCAACATCTGCAGACCTTGAAACAAGGAAGAAATCTTTTTTGTTGTACCAAAGATCAATAAAATCTTTGTTTGCAAGTATAAGTAGGGTATCTCCGGGTTTTAATACAATATTTCCTATTTTTTCTCTTACCCTTTCTCCACTTCTGTGAATTGCAATAATAACCGCATCATAATACGTCCGGAACTTGCTCTCTCTCACACATTTACCAACCAGAGGAGAATTCTGGGAGACAACAACCTCGAAAGTTGATACTTCTTCAGAATCATAGTTGGAGGGATTAAATATTTTATCCTCAAGAAGTGTCAGTCCCTTAATTGTTCTCAGGTCCATTATGGTCTCGGGAAGCCCTACAAAGAATAACCGGTCATACAGGAGAATCTTCTCGTCAGGAGATACAGATGTCATGATTCTGTTATCTCTTTCGATCTGGAAAAGAAACAATCCTTTTAAATGTCTGAGTCCTGCCTCTTCAATTGATTGGCCTAATTTTTCAAAATTGTTCCCTACTTTCATTTCAGCGACGAATTCCCTCGTCTTCTCCCCAAGTTCAGCTATCGGTTCTTTCCTGTCCGGGAGCAGTCTGTGCCCGAAAAAAGAAAGCAAAAGAATCCCTGTTACAGCCATGGGAATCCCAACTTTAGAGATCTCAAAAAATGTGAACCCTTCCATCCCGTTCTCAAGCATTAATCCATGTACAACCAGATTCGTACTCGTTCCGATGAGAGTACACAGCCCTCCGAGTATAGCTGCATAGGAGAGTGGTATCAGAAGCTTAGAAGGCGAAACATTTTTTTTTTTAGCCCACCCGACTATAGCCGGGATAAAAATAGCGACAATTGGAGTATTATTAAAAAAAGCAGAAAATGCTGCGACCCCCGGTAGAAATCTTAACAATGTAAATGATATTTTTTTTCCACTTCCGAGAACCAGATGGCCAAAGGCATCAATTGCTGCCGTTTTCTGAAGTGCTCCCGCGACAATGAACAGGAAAGCAACAGTAAGCATCCCGTGATTCGAAAATCCGGCAAATGCTTCCTTCAGATCTATAACACCTCCTCCGATAAGGAGCAGTAGTGCGGAAAATATTGCTATATCAACCTCTACAATTTCAAGCACCAGAATTGTAGTCAGGGCGATCAGTATAAGCGCTGTATATATAAATGCAAAGTCCATAATTATTTCACCATTAGTATCAGTTAAGTATTATAGATTCAGTTCTATTTAAAGTAAAGAATCCTTTAACATATAATAAATTGATTTTCTGGTCAAAATTTAGTAAAATTGCAGATACTTTCATTAAGGAGGAATTCAAAGTGGCAAAAGTATGTGATATATGCGGAAAGAAACCTATGACCGGAAATAACGTTAGTCATTCCCACAAGGCAACCAAGAGGAGATGGCTTCCTAACCTTCAGAAAGTTAAAATTACAGTTGACGGCGAAACAAAAAGTATCAGAGCCTGCACATCCTGTATCCGTTCCGGAAAGGTTAAGTAGAAATATCCCCAGAATCTATGGCAGATTTTCCAGGGGATTTTTCCTTACAAAATAATACCAGGAAATACAAAGTTGAAAAATAACTATAAGATAATTGTCCATTTTGATGGAACAGAGTACAAAGGGTGGCAGTTCCAGGGGCACGGGATCAGAACCGTTCAGGAAGAACTGGTTAATGCCCTGAAAGTGATATCAAAAGAGATGATAACAATTACAGGCAGCAGCAGAACCGATGCAGGCGTGCATTCTTCAGGCCTAACTGCCAACTTCTACCTCAAGATCAACATTAAACCAGAGTCACTTCAGAGGGCTTTCAATTCACTCCTGCCCTCAGACATACGGATAACAAACTGTGAGATCGTTGACCCGTCATTTAATGCCAGATTCGGTGCAAAATCCAAAACCTATATTTACCGGATATTTTCGGGACGTGTGACATCCCCTTTTGATTCAAGGTTCTACACCCATATCCCGTATCCCCTGAATAAAAGAAAGATGAAGAAAGCAGCAAAATATTTTGTGGGAGAAAAGGATTTCAGTTCATTCACATCAGATGAACCTCACAAGAACAGGATCAGAACAATTGATGAGTTCAGAATGAAAGCCAAAGGTAAAGAAATCATTTTTAAAGTTAAAGGCAAAAGTTTTTTAAGATATATGGTCCGGAATATGGCGGGTACTATTATAGATATAGGGAAAGGCAAAATTGAACTGGATGAACTCCCTTTAATATTTGAAGCCAGAGACAGAAGAAGAGCCGGCCAGACAGCCCCTGCAGCAGGCCTTACTCTAGCTTATGTTGAATACGAATAATAAAAACTATTCCCACTTTACAAGAAATTCCGTATAAGGTTTGAAATCCTTCAAAGACTGAGTAATTTCGACAGATATATTTTTATTATTAGCAATCTCAAGAACTCTCTCTATCCATCCCGCTATTCTGTATTCAACAGTATTCTCGATTTCATCAAACTTTGTAATATGAAATACCGCTTCTCCATCCTCAACACTTATCGGAGTGATCTTAGCAGGCCTGTAGTAACCATCCATAAATTCAGCAGCCTTGTTAAGGAAAAACTTTGTTGTTCCAAGTTTAAAAAAGAGCTTTTTTACACTCGACACACTGAAATCCGCACTAAATCGGCCAAGTTCCCACGAAGCTTTCTTAAGGTCCCATTCATAGAACAGGTGGGCAATATTTGCCATGGGTTCAGTTAACGCTATCGTCAGAGGATACCATTCATTTTCAGAAATTTTTTCGGAAAATATTTTCTGTGCTTCATCAGAAATATAATCCATCCATTTCTTCAGCCCGTCTTTTCCGAACTTTTTTTCAATAAAGGGAGGGATCGAGGCGATCACACTCCCTTTCACTTCCATGCTATTCGCCATTTTATCTCCTTCAATAGTTAAATTTTAATTTTACTCGAAAGTAAAAAAAAACACAACATTTCTCTCCAGACCTTTCTTTACATTTTTTTCTCCGTTCACTATAATTGAATAAGGAGAAAATTTGGGCCAACATGAGATCATGTACTTTGTTCTTTCTTATGTCATCGGGTCTATACCTTCAGGTTTTTTAATATTCCGGATATCAAAAAAAGAAGATATAAGGAATGAAGGAAGCGGGAACATAGGTGCCACAAACATCCACAGAGTATGCGGTGGAAAAGCTGCAATGGCCACTCTGATAATAGATATCCTCAAAGGGGCAATACCGGTCATTTACGGACTCGCCCATTTTAAGTTCCCTCCTCTCATTTTGGGAGCCGGAGCCCTTGCAATTATTGGTCATATTTATCCTGTGTGGCTTAAATTCAATGGCGGCAAAGGTGTTGCCACTTTTGCAGGTGTTTTTCTTGCCTATATGGCGGCACCTGACGGGTTCTTTATATTTCCCGTATTCGCACTTGTATTTGTTTTATTTATGATATTAACACGGTATGTCTCCGCTTCTTCTCTCGCCGGTATTACCGGGGCATTTTTTGCGGTTTTGTTCACAAATATAGCAGAAGCATCTCTAATAATACTTCTGATAATTATCCTCATCTTCATAAGGCACAAAGATAATATTGGAAGGATAGTATCGGGAAATGAAGATAAATTTTTCTGGAGAAAAAATGGATAAGATATTGGTCATTGGAGGTGGTTCCTGGGGAACTTCATTCGCCAATTATTTAGCAAATCAGGGGAACAAAGTGAAATTATCGATAAGGGAACCTGAAGTTATTGAGTCGATTGAAAATTTCAGAGAGAATTCACTATTCCTTCCTGAAGTTATCCTCTCAGAAAACTTATACCCGGTTTCAGGCTTGGAAGATGAAGTATCGGAAGCAGATATAATAATCTTCGCGGTCCCTTCAAAATTTATCAGAAATACATTTGAATCACTTAAGGAAAAACTTTCAGGAAAGATACTTATAAGTTTATCAAAAGGGTTTGAATCCACAAGCCTTAAAACAATTTCAAGAATTGCTTCGGATGTTCTCGGAGAAGATATCCTTAAGAACTGGATAACCATTTCGGGACCTTCTTTCGCAAAAGAGCTTGCTAACAATTTCCCGACAGCAGTAGTTGCCGCTTCCGAACACGGGAATAATCTGAAGAGTATCCAGGAAAAATTTTCTTCTTCAATATTGAGGATATACAGATCCGAAGATCTTATAGGTATAGAAGTTGCCGGATCTATGAAAAATATAATGGCCATCGCCTCAGGTATTATTAGCGGGCTGGGATACGGATACAATACAACTGCTTCGCTTGTAACAAGGGCCAGCATGGAAATATTGAGGATCGGATTAAAACTTGGAGCTCAAAGAGAAACATTCTGGGGCCTGGCAGGGATAGGTGACCTTATGCTGACAAGCTTCGGTCCGCTCTCGAGAAATTATCAGTTGGGAGTAAAAATTGCCGAGGGCGGGAAGTTGATTGATATAGAGAAAAAAAATATTACTATTGCAGAAGGTGTTGAAACTACAAAGGCAATAAAATCGCTTTCTGAGCAGCTTGGTATCGAAATGCCGATATCAACCAAGGTATACGAAATTCTTTTTGAAGAAAAGGACCCTTCTGCTGCACTTAAAGAATTAATGCAGAGAAGCCTTAAGATAGAATGGAATATAGATTAGATTTTGTAATTAATGATGAGCAGAAGTTCTACTCATTAAAGAAGGATGAGATCACGATCGGAAAGTTACTGGGCAATGATTTCTATCTGGACGATAATTCAATATCAAGGAAGCATTGCAAACTTGTTAAATACGGAAATACATACAAGATAATAGATCTAAACAGTACTAATGGCACCTATGTAAACGGGGAAAAAATAAATGAGCGGGTATTGGAGATTGGAGACAATATAACTGTCGGCAGAAGTATATTAAAATTTCTTGAAGAGAAAACGGAAAACAGGATTACCGATATAGATGATCAGAAAATATCTGTGATGATCCCCCTTTCAGATAATCTGAAACTGAAAAAAGATAAAGGTGCAATAACTTCTGAATTAAGTCTGCTGGAATCTCTTACATCCCTCGGTAAAAGTCTTATCGGAGCTGCTACTCTTGAGGAGAGCTTTGAGAAGGTCGGAGAACTTCTGTTCTCATTTCTAAATCCGAACAGGTTGTACATATTCTCATATGATAATGAGAATGAGGAACTTGATCTGAGATATTCCCTCTCAAAAGATATCAAGAACAAAGGAGTGAAGATCTCACAAACAATTGCAATGAGATCAATACATGACAAAGTTGCCATATTATCCTCGAACACTATGGATGATTCCCGCTTCGACGGGGCCAAAAGTATTATTATGTACGGAATAAAATCTGCAATTTCAATACCGATCTGGACAAAAAACTCCATTTACGGGCTGATATATGCAGATACTACAAATATGGATAACATATTTGAGGAGAGAGACCTTGAAATGATATCAATAATTGCTAATTTCACAGGGCTTTCCGTAGAAGGGATCAAGATGAGAAATAATCTTATCATTGAGAAAAAGATCCGCTCAAGGCTTGAGAGATATCACTCTCCGGCTATCGTTTCGAAGATAATGGAGCTTCAGGATAATAAAACAAATGAACTCGCCGGATATCATGAGAGCGAGGCATCTGTACTTTTTATGGATATTGTAGGATTTACAACCAGGGTTGAAAATATGAAACCGATGGAGATAGGTGTATTCCTGAATAATTTTTTTACTGAAATGACCGATATTATTTTTGAAAATAACGGAACTCTCGATAAATATATCGGAGATTCGATAATGGCTGTATTCGGTGTGCCTTTTGAACAGAAGGATCATACAGAAAAATCTATCAATACTGCTCTTGAAATGGTAAACAGGCTTAAGAAAATGAACAGCTCAAATCCCGATCGGGAGAAAATTGAGATCCGGATCGGAATTAATTCAGGCAAACTGATCTCAGGAGATTTCGGTTCCCCCAGCAGATATGATTATACTGTGATCGGCAACACGGTTAATATTGCATCAAGACTTGAATCATCGATCGCAAAACCCGGCGAGATCATTGTTTCGGAAGCTACAATGAAAAGAGCAAAGAAAAATTTCGATTTCAAACTGCTCGGTGAAGTGAACCTGCACGGAATTTCAAAACCGGTCAAGGCATATTCAATCCTCGGAAAAAAATAGGAGAAATTATGAACAAAAAGGTAATACTGATTTTAATAACAGCTATATTCTTTTTCAGTTCCTGTACAAAAAAGGTTAAAATAATTCCTGAACACTTGAGAAAAGGGACAGCAGAATATCATATGAGCAACGGATACAACCATCTGAACAGAGGTTCATTGAATATTGCAATGGAGCAATTCCAAAAATCGTTAAAGAAAAAACCGGGATTGATGAGGGCATCGATGGGACTGGGGATTGTCTATCTGAAGCAGATGAAATTTAAGGAGAGCCTCAAAATATTTTCTGAAGTGGCAAAACATTATCCATCTAATGCTGATGCATTCAATTTTATGGGAATAATTCATTCTGAGCTCGGAAATTATGAGCCTGCAAAGGAGAATTTCCTGATCGCTGCAAACTCTCCGCATTACAGTACTCCTGAAAATGCATATCTCAATCTTGCGCTTCTTGAGATGAAATTTAAAAACCATGATAATGCTTTGAGATATATAGAGAAGGGGCTTGTGAAAAATCCTGAGTTCGTATCTCTATATAATCTGAAGGGGACAATCCTGGAACAAAAAGGATTCTATAAAAGAGCTGTCTATAATTATGAACGGGCCCTGCGACTTTCAAAGATAAATGATATCAGTATCAAAATCAATATTGCCAGAGGATATATTAAAATGGGGCAGAAAAGAAAAGCTCTTAATCTGCTTGAACAGATGCTCGGAGAAGCACATTCAGCTGAAGTAAGGAAGCTGATAACCAGTATGATCAAACAGACTGAGAACTAGGGAAAAATATCTTATAATATTTCATAACCGAGAATTTCAGTACCTACTTTTACCCTGTTCACAATTTCCATTCCGCTTAATACTTTGCCGAATATTGTATACCGTCCGTCAAGATGGGGAGTCGATGAATGAGTTATAAACCATTGACTCCCTTCCGTATCTTTTCCAGAGGAGGCCATACCAAGGCTTCCCTCTTCATAATAGAGATATGAGAACTCCGACCTTATAATATCATCAGGGCCTCCCCAACCATCTCCTCTCGGACATCCGTCCTGGATGACAAAATTGGGGACAACTCTGTGAAATGCCCCCTTCCCCAAATATCCTGTCCTTATAAGATTGAGAAAATTCGATACAGATCCGGGAGATTCATTTACAAACAGTATGACAGTGATATCACCCTCGTCTGTAATAATTTTTATTTTCTGATCAACGGGAATCGCTACTATTTCATCCCAGTTCAAAGATTTTTTTACCGGATTTAACTTCTGTTCTTTGATCTCTTTTCCGAGGAAATAGTTTAGTGTTTTTTCAAGATCCAGTCTGACTGATTCACCACCGGGTCCATTATACTCTTTAATAGAATTTTCCAGAAATTTAAAATCTTTTATAACTTTACGGAATTTATTCTTAGGATCTCGCAATGCAGTGGAAGATATTGAGATCATACTTGAATCCAGAGAAATTATCCCCCGTATGAAAATATCACCAAACACTTTCCTCATAGTGTGAACTCCTACCCCCCCCACAATGGTTTTATCCGGATCAAAACCCTTCTTTTCCATCATTTGAGAAATTGAGATCATTCCCGAAGTTGAAACAACCCTGGACGGACTTTCAAATAACTCATATTCAACAAAGCGATAATTTTCAGGATATTCACTCAAAGCTAATAATAGTGCCCCTTTATGATAAGGATTGTCAGATTTCATATAGTCATTCTTAATTCTGGATGAAGTTTTTTCTTTATCAGTTGAGAATTTAAGGGACATTTTCAAAAGATTTGAAGCAGCTCTCCAATGAACAGCCTTTTTTGCTGTTTCAAAGTATATTTTATGATCATCCTCAACGCCTTTTTCCGTTAACACTTCAGATGCTGCGACCGATATCTGATAATTTCTGCCGATAGACAGTTTTAGAAGTTCATTAGATATATCATTATACTCAAACTCACCCAAGGACCTGATAGCATTAACAACTATCTTTTCATCACTATTTTCCCGTAGGATTGTTTTCAGAAATTCGACAACTTTCGTTCCTTTACATTTGGCAAGACCTCTGATCAGATTCATTTTTACATTTATCTTTTTTTCATGATTTATCAATTCGGTAAGTTCAAAGAAATATTCGGTAAGATCTATTTCCTTTATTCTGGAAAGAACGTTTGAAGAGTAAAATCTAACATCATCCGATCCGCTTTTTAAAAGAGTCCCTATCACTGTTTTAATACCATTTTGAGTATATTTTTTTCTCAGAACAGCCCTGTAGATTCCCAATGCCTGCCCCTTCATCACAACCGGAGATCCGCTGCCGAGGTCAGATTTGCCCAGGAGCTCAAGTGACTGGTCTCCACCGCATTTTCCCAGTGATTCAAGTATCACCATTTTTACTGAATCAACCGTCTCTGTACCAAAGCTCTCAATAAGACCATTTTCCGCGGCTTCATCACCGATCTGTCCAATAGCATATGCCGCTGCAATTCTTACCTCACTATTTTCATCATTGAGCAGAGCTGTTAATTCGGGTACAGCTCCTTTATCCTGAACTGATGCAAATGCCATTGCAGCATATTTCCGGTATAGGGAATTTTTGTTTTTTAAGTAGGTCAAAAGATTTGAAACATCCCTCTGATCCTGATATCCATAAATATCTCTTAAGGTTTTATCCTGATAAATATTTTTAGTTTCAGCTTTAGAACCTCCTGAACAAGAAAACATTATAGTTGTTACTAAAATTATAAAAATAATATTAACCCTCATTTATTTCTCCTGATACATTTATCTATCCCAAAATATTTAAAAAGGTGTGATCCTTATTTTTATACCGCGTTCGAGACAATAACAAAACCTGAAATTTAATGTATAGAAAAACCTGCTTCCCATTTTTTTGTATCTAAGGTTTCCCAGAGTAACTGATTTCTCAATACCTTTGTGTACTCCGATCTCCTCCTCAGGTCTTTCAAAATTAGTAACATCAACAGTGCCTTCATTAGAATGGCCGTAAAGCCGGAGGTCAATTTTCTTTAATGGTTTTATTGTAGAGATCGTCACTGTCCTGGTCGAACTGTCCCTAGCTGTGAGCACATACTCATCTGTGATATCCGATTTAGGATACTGATTCCCATGAACGAGCAATTGAACACCTTCCTTTGTTTTCACTTTAACAGGGTTATATAAAGAGACCCTGGGAAAAAGGGAAAAAACTGCAAAAAGAATAATAAAAACCGGTAAACTCGGAGAGATATGGTTTTTAAACTCCGATTTCTTTAAAGAAAAGCAAACAAATAATATGAAAAGAATAAGAAATATTATATTCGGTAAATATTTGAAATTCCCGTTTACCTTGATGAAAGATGGAAGAATTGCAGGGATATTGAAATAAATGTTTGAAAGTTTTTGAAATATCAGGCCGCTCCTGTCAAGATAATTATGAGTAGTGCTCTGATAAAGGGTGAACGGATTAAAAATCTGAAAGAGTGTTATGAAAATTGAATACAGTGGAATAAAAACATAGATTTTTTTTACAACTTTGTTTCTGCTCTCGAGAAAATATATTACAGAGAACAATAACAATGTCCAGGCTACAGGCAGAAGATATCTTGCCTGGGGACAATATCCGGGTCGGACAGTTGAATAACCATGATAAATCAGATAAATAAATGAAGCTGCCGAAATTAATATATGAGGGTAATATCTCCTCAAGTTTTTTAATGCCAATATCAGCCCCGGAAAGAAAAAAAGATAGAATGGATTATAAAGGATAAGCCCGTCCCTCTGATCAAAGAAATAATCAAAGAGGGTCTCTATCCGGTTTTGAATCGTAATGCCCTCCATCCCCCGGGAATATTCAATTTTCTGTGATTCTGTCAGAACACCTGTATAAACAGACATTGGAGAAAAATCTCCGTATGCAGAATATAGATATAAAAAGAACAATATCACAAAGAGAGCAGGAAAAACGGCATACAAAATCCCCGATCTGAGATCCTTTTCCCTTAATTTAACAATAAAGAAGATTAATGTAAAAATTGATATGAATATCAGATATTTCATCCCCCAGAATACCGTTATTCCAAGGAGGAATCCCGCTAAAAGTATATCTTTTCCTCCCCTGTTTTGTTTGAATAAAACGATCCATATTGACAATAGGAGAAGAAGGAGAACCTGTAATTCTGCAAATATGTGAAACGAATAGAAAAATACCGGTGCAGTAAACATGAATACAAAAAAAATAAAGAGTGAAAGTTTTTCCTTTCTCCAGATCTTCAGAGAAAATAAATATACCAGTATCCCTAACAAAGTTCCAAAGATTCCCAGATACACCCTTAGAAGGAAATAAAGGAACGGGATCGGTATTTTTATAATAAAAAAAGGTGCAAGTGTGAATGACAGACCGGGTAGATGAAAGGAATACCACTTTTTAAACCCCTTGCCAACCTTGGAGTGATGGGCCAGTCTGTAATTAATAAATTCTTTGTATTCATCCCTTGCATACTGGTTGAAGACATTAAGGTCGCCATCCTTTGCAATTGACTGAGAGATCGCCAGATAGTGGGGTTCGTCTCCAACAAGTTCTACACCTTTAAGGACAATAACAGCTGATGCGGAAATAAAAATTAACTGGGATAGTAATATCAGAATAACTATTCTCCCCCGGATACTCCTCTGATTGAACAGATCAACTGACCTTTCGACAAAACTTCTCTTTTTTATAAAAAAATACAGGGAAAAAACAAGGGCAATCAGAAGAAGGTTCCCTACCCTGATAATAAGATCTACCCTGTCCCAATAGAACAACTTCATTGGGAATATTAGAAAACCCGATATATATATATAAAAGTATCTGAAGGATCTTTTTTCTCTTTTATTTTTCGAAATTACAGAGATCAGAAAAAAAATGAACGGGAGGAACAATAGAGGGGACCAGTATGGATAATTAAAAAAAAAATTAATAAATCCAAATAAAGTAAGAAATATCAGTATCAATTCAGTTCTATCCTGCTTCATTTTCCGATTATTGCATAAGTGAAAAACATCTACAACATTTAAGACTTAATATCTTTTCTGTTGAAATAAATTCATAAACAAATAGAATTAAATTATAGGATAGCAGATCTGAATGAAATGAAAAACAGAAGAGGAATATTGTTATTGCAGGTTATAGTATCAATTATTGTAATCCTTTTTCTTCTTATATTATCAATCCATCTTTATCTGAAAAAAAACAGTTCAGAAATTTTCAAATCATATATTAACAAATTCCTTGACAATAGAGGATCAATTTACAAAATAGATCATAATAGTATAGATATTGATTTGCTCGGAGGGCAGTTACTATTAAAAAACCTGAAAATATCCTTCAATGAAGAAGAACTGAAACGATCGGGTCAGAAAAAAAAAATGCTCTTAAAAGCATCGATCCCTCTTCTCTCAATTAAAGGTATATCTATTTCAGATATCTTTTTTTTCAGAAAGATCAGTGCTGAAAGGATCCTCTTGAAAAAGGGAAATTCAGTTTTTATATTCTCAAGCAAAAAAATATGAAAAAAAGGGTGGAAGACAGGAGTACGGGGAAGTTTAAAATGTCGTTCGGCGGAATAGTAATTGAGGACACAGATATTGAATTTTTCACCGGTATATCAGCAACTCCGAAAAGTGGATTTAAAGGGATAAATCTCGATACTGGAAAAGTAGAATTCTGTCAGGAAAAACAGATCGGGGAAAATTTTAGTGACAGAACACCGGCACTTAAATTAAATATAGGTAGTTCATTCATATATTTTAAAAAAAACGGTTACAAAGCAGAATCAGGTCCTATGAGGTTCGGAACAGCCGGTTCTTCTTTATTAATAAAAGATTTCAGATATAAACCTGCTTCTGAAGAACTGCGGAAAAAAAAGATCTCCCAAAAGGGGGAGTACCACAAGATTGAAATATCTGAAATTAATCTGAAAAACATTGACATTAAAGAACTTACGGATAACGGGAGGTTCAGAGCAGGGCAATTGTATTTCAACAATCCGGAGATGTATTTTTTCAGGAACAGGAATATCAGAAAAAAAATAAGTATAAACAGCAAAAAACTTCCACAGCAGATATTTCGTGAAGCAATCCTTAAAGTTGATATTGACCTTGTCAGGGTGAAAAATGGGGAAATAAAGTACACAGAGATTCCAATTGGAGATAGAAAAGGGGAATCACTGATTTTTAAGGAACTGGAGACATCTTTACATGATCTTTCAAATTTTCCCGAGATTCTTAGAACAGGAAAGGAATCAAAGATATCTATCTCAACAAGAATTATGGGAGAAAGCCTACTTAAAGGTAAAATAATAATACCGATAAATAACCGGGCTGACAGATTTTCTTTCTCAGGGTCTCTAGCAGGAACCGATCCTTATATTTTCAACAGGTTTCTTAAAAGAAATGTGAAAATCAATATTGATAAGGGGAGATTAAATTACATGACATTTAATGTCCAGGCAGACAAAGAGGCAGCTTCGGGTCATATGAGGTTATCCTATGACGATCTGCATATTACTATAATGAAGAAAAAAGGTTCACTTAGAAAAAGCCGCTTCGAAACTTTTCTGGCTAATACTCTCACTCATAAAAATAATCCGACTAAAAAAGGTAGAGGACTGAGAACAGGGAAAATACAATTTGAAAGGAAATCAAAAAATTCTATCTTTAATTATATGTGGAAATGCCTCCTGTCCGGGATCAAATCAAGTATAAAAATTTAATTTAAAGTTTGCGATAACACATTGTTTTTCCGCAGTTTTTTGCGATTAATCGTGACAATTTTATTTTTTTATACTTAAAAAAAATCCCTCTCTTATTGGCAACATTATTGCTTTAAAATTTTTCAAAAGGAGGCTGAAATGAAACAGCAAATATTAATACTTTTTCTTATTTTGATTCTCGCAGGAAATGTTTTTTCATATAGAAACAGATTTGAAGACAATAGTGAAAATATCAATTACTATATAAATTCATTTCCTCATGAGGATATTAGTGATGTTGAAAGAAATTTCCTTATTCAAATGAGGGAAGAGGAAAAACTTGCAAGGGATGTTTATGAACATCTATATGAAAAGTGGGGAATGAGGATTTTCAATAATATATATTTCTCGGAACAGAAGCATATGGATGCAATTGAAGTAATTCTCAAAAAGTATAATATTCCTGATCCTGTTATTTCGGATGAACCGGGAATATTTAATAGTAATGATATAAAAGAACTTTATTCCGAACTTACTGCAAAAGGTGATATCTCACTTTCTAACGCCCTGATTGTGGGAGCCACTATAGAAGATCTGGATATCTTTGATCTTCAGGAAGCTCTTCTGAAATCTGATAATCTTGATATTCTGTTCGTATTCGGGAACCTGAAGAAAGGATCCGAGAACCATATCAGAGCATTTACATCTCAGTTAAAAACTTTCGATATTGTATATCAAGCTCAATATCTTACCCAGGAAGAACTTGATAAGATACTCAGTTCAAATTTCCGTAGAAGAGGAAGAAACTGGTAAGATCCTCCATAAAACCAGTTATATAAAAATGAGGGGAGCTGCTCTGTCAGAGCAGCTCTTCCATTATTTTTTTAGATCTTTCAAGAACCGTTTTATGAATACTGTCTCCATGTGAATCCATCGTTACCACAACAGGGAAATCTTCAACCTCGATCACCCAGAAAGCTTCTGGTGACCCGAACTCTTCAAGCTTAAAGACCTCTCTGACTTTTTTCACTGAGTTTGCAATAAGAGTTCCGGCACCTCCGACAGCATGAAAATAGACAGCTCCGCACTTCTTGAGGCCTTCTGCTGTTTTTGCTCCCATACCCCCCTTTCCTATAACTCCACGGACATTATATTCACAGACAACATCTGCCTGGTAAGGTTCTTCCCTGGCTGAAGTCGTAGGGCCTGCAGAGACAAAGCTCCATTCGCCGTTCTCATCCTGCTTAACCACAGGGCCGCAATGGTATATCACTGACTCCTTCAGGTATTCTCTGATAAAATCCGGTTTCTCCTCTATCATCAGTTTATGAGCTTCATCTCTGGCAGTAACGATGGTACCGGAAAGGGATACTTCATCTCCTACTTTTAATTTTCTTATTTCTTCTTCCGAGATCGGTATGTTTAATTTAATCATAGATTACCTCCCCATTTTTCAATACCATGGACTTCCTTCTGAATGCCCAGCACATATATGAGATCGCAACAAAAAATGTGGCCGGATGTCTTGCCTGAGAGGATATAAATACATCCAGAACTGAAGTCTTGCCACCGAAACCCATAGGACCTATTTGGAGTTTATTTACAGATTCAAGTATCTCCTCTTCAAGTTTGGCGATCTCCGGGTCACTATTCCTCTCTCCGATCTTCCTGAAGAACTGAACTTTTGAAAGAGCATAAGATGTCACCCTGTCGCCCCCAACCCCTATCCCCAGCGTTCCCGGAGCGCATCCGAGCCCCTGGGCGTTTACTACTGCATCTATTATTACTTTACGGACACCTGCAAGATCTCTTCCTGCCTTAAGAGGGGGGTAAGGTAATTTATACTGAGTTCCAACATTTTCACTTCCGCCACCCTTAAGCATAACCCTGATTCTCACCTCATTCTTGTCCCATTGATGAAAATGGATATAAGGAGCATTTTCTCCAAGATTATTACCTGAATTTTTTGAAGTGACCGGATCAACAGCATTAGGGCGCAGATACTGTTTTTTTGTTGCCTCAACTGCTGCCCACTCAATCGCCTCTTTATACTTCTTTTCAGAATCCCCTTCAGGAAAGTCAATATAAAACAGCAGAGACCCTGTATCCTGGCAAATCGGGGTTGACTGATCTTTTGCCATATTTATATTTTCCAGGATAGTTCTGAAAACCCCTCTTGCAGGAGTACCTTCATCTTCATTATCATGAGCTTTGGAAAGTGATTCCACAACATCCGGTGAAAGATCTGTGGCTGCTCTCCTTATCAGCTCCAGGATTGAATCCTTTAAGTCCATAATTATCTCCTTTTAAGTTGATTAAAATTTATTTTATTCCAGCAATTTCTGTTTGTAAAGAAAGAATTGTTAAAAAATAAAATAAATTATCCGGGGGCCGGGGAATAAACAATTATTGGGCAAAAACCGGGAAAAATGAAATAACGGGACGGTGGTCGGAAACATTTTCAAAGTATCCGGAAATCCTGCTGTCGATAAGAAGTGTTGTCGTTGATCCGCCATTGTATTCATCAAAGAGAGCTTCTGAAATAAGGATATGATCAATCAGTGAACCCCATGAAGGGTATGAAGAATAGACCGGATCATCAGCTATTTCATTAGTAAGGAATTTGTATGATCCCGGATCATTCAATAGAAGAGTAAAACAATTGTCTGATTCGGGATCTGTCAGTTCATCATTCCAGTCACCCGCAATTATATAATCTTTTTCTTCATTAGACGAAATTCCGGAATCCATATACTCTTTAAGCAGCCTGACAGCACCCCTTCTCCGGTCAAGCTCCTCTACCCCCTGATAAGCTTTCAAATGGACAACTATCAGATAGAAATCATTAGAATATCCATTCATGCTCACCATGAGCTTAAAAACCATGGGTGGTCGGGGAAATTCATATTCCTTGTCTATGTAAATCTGCTCACTGGATAATACAGAAATCAGATCTGTCTTATAGATTATTCCTGTTTTTTGATAACCGCTACTATAAGTATCATCTGAATAGAGTCCATCGTAGCCGCTTAAACTATCCATAAGATTGTCAAAAGACACGGTGTCCGCTATCTCCTGAACTGCATAAAGATCAACATCAAGATTCTCGATGATGAGCTTATATGAATCAATAGAAAGAGTCCCGTTATCAGGGAAGTTATGCATATTCCAGGTGACCAGTTCCAATGAATCTTCTCTCCCCACTTTCTCCAGGGAGTGGATCGGATCATCTGTCTCTTCAACTTCGGTATTGGTTTTGCATCCCGGTAATATTACTATTAAAAAACACAATATGAAGACTGGAAGAATATATTTCATAGACTATATTTATATCAAATTGAGATTATATTCAAACTTATCATTTCCCTTTTAATATTATCCTCATTCCCTCTTTCACACTCAGTGGTGACAGTTCAGTGCTATTTATAAATTTTCTCACTTTATCCGGATCTGTTTTTGAATACTCCCTAAGGGCCCAGCCTATCGCTTTCCGGATAAAAAATTCTTTCCGCCCCTTCAACTCGCTGATAAGGGAGAACAACAATAACGAATCAGTATCATCTTTATATTTCAGTTGGAATAGAAGCGCGGTCCTCTGAAGCCACATATTCCCTGAATCCATCCACTCCCTTGTAATACGGGGGATCTCACACCGGTTTCTACAGAGAATCGGCCCCGCAAGATTGGCGGCTATAAAATCAACCGTATCCCACCAGGACTTGTTGATTATCATGAACTCATAAACAGGCAGGATCTCCATTCCCTGTTTTTTCTCCATTTTCTGCATTAGGGTCATTCCGAAGTACTGGTACTCCCTTTGCGGTTTCCCCCATAATTCACTGACAATGGATTTAACGGCGCCCCCATCCGGTTTCCCATTAATCCGGAAGAATTCTTTATGAATTTCTTTCCTCGGAACAGAAGTAATTCCCAGGTATTCAAATTGATCTTTCATATACTTTTTCATCGGAACCGCTTTCACCGGATCCGAATATTTTTTATATAACTCTTCAAGAAAGTTCAGATAACTGTTTTTCATTATGTATTTTTTTTCTTCTTCGGTTTGGGTTCCGGGAGTTCATCTGCCGTCAATTTGATCAGCATAGTAACCCAATCTCTGTTGTCCAGGCGCTCATCTATCAGAAAATAATTCTTTGCACCAGGGTACGGCGGAGATTCTACCGGATCCTTAATGAATTTTCTCCCGGCAGAGGTTGGTTTTACAAAAAAGTTGTCATCACATACTACCGCAATAAACTTCCCGTCACACCACAATCCGTACTCTCCGAACATTTTTTTATATTTGATCACTCCAGCCTCTTCCATCTGGTCAGCAACAAATTCGACAAATTCCAAACTTGATCCCATTTTATTTCCCCCTGAAAATTTCTGTTTTTCAATAATAACTGTTAAGTTTATTTTTGACAATATTTTTATCATTCATTAGAATTGGGAACACAGTGAGGTGATTATGGGTTTTTTAAATCTAGAAGATGTAGAGCAGAAAGAGATCGTTAAAGGTTATAAGGCAAGATTTGTCCATTCTGAAAAAATGACAACTGCTTATTGGGAAGTTGAGTCGGGTGCGGAATTGCCAATTCACTCTCATGAACATGAGCAGGTATCCAATGTTACAAATGGAAAATTCGAATTCAACCTGGACGGAGTGATAAAAATACTTGAACCGGGTGATGTTGTAGTGATCCCATCAAATGTCCCCCACTCAGGTAAAGCAATATCAGATTGCCGGATTATAGACACTTTTTATCCGGTTAGAGAGGATTACAGGTAATTAATATGACTAATTTTGACGAGAATGCAGTATATGGATTTACAACAATTAAACAACTGATAGAGAACAGTATTAACAGATATCCGGGAGAACCGGCTTTATCATTCTTTGATGCAGAACCAATAACTTATGGACAATTGGGGATAAGGATAAAGGAACTTTCTCAACTCATGAGAGATCACGGTATCAGGAAAGGGGACAAAGTTGCGATCCTTGGTGAAAACTCACCTAATTGGGGTATTTCATATCTAAGTATAGTTACATTAGGGGCAATAGCCGTACCGATACTGCCCGATTTCCAGCAGAACGATCTTGAGAACATACTTAATCATTCTGAGAGCAAATTATTGTTTACCACAAAGAAACAATTTGAGAAGATCAGGTATGAAAAGTGCGGGAATATTACAAAAGTAATTATTCTGGATGACCTCCATGTTGAGGAGGCCGGTTTTGATATTGTAGGATTTTCAGATTATATAAACGAAGCAATAAACAAGATCTCGGCCATGATCCACGATATAGGGGAATTTGCAGGACTGATAAAGGCAGAAGTCTTTAAAGATGACCTTGCAGCAATTATATATACTTCAGGAACTACCGGGTTATCCAAAGGTGTAATGTTAACCCACGGCAATATTGTAGCAAATGTGCTTGCTATGAAAGAATTGATCGGTTTTGATACTAGTGACCGGTTCCTTTCACTCCTGCCTCTATCCCATGCTCTGGAATGTACAATAGGTTTCCTCCTGCCGATGTCAAGCGGAGCTTCTTCGTGGTACACAGGTGCAATGCCCACACCGCCGGTTATTAAAAAAGCTGCTTCCATAATAAAACCTACCTGTATTCCACTTGTACCGCTGATTATTGAGAAAATATTCAAGAAGAGGGTTCAAACACTTCTTGAGAAAAATATGCTGACAAAAACTATTTCAAAAACTCCTTTCCTGAAAAAAATGATCTATAAAAAAGCGGGAAAAGCGATCATGGAATTCTTCGGAGGAAATGTCAGAATGATCGCTATCGGGGGAGCTCCTCTTGGTTCTGAGGTGGAAAATTTTCTCCGGATTTCCGGTTTCCCCTATGTTATGGGTTACGGACTCACTGAAACTGCACCGCTACTGACAGGTGAGAGGGTAAGTGAGACAAGAAAAGGTTCAAGCGGTTATCCGATAAAAGATGTAGAGATCAAAATTCTGGATCCGGATCAAAAAACCGGCATAGGAGAAATATATGCCAGGGGTCCAAATGTTATGAAAGGATATTACAAAAATGAGAGTATCACAAAAGAGGTATTGTCCGACGACGGCTGGTTCAAGACCGGAGACAAGGGATACCTTGATAAAGATAACTATCTCTATATCAGAGGAAGATCGAAGAATATGTTCCTCGGACCAAATGGCGAAAATATCTATCCGGAAGTTATTGAAGAAAAATTAAATGAGATCCTGATTGTTCAGGAATCTCTGGCAATAGAGAACAATGGTGATGTAGAAGCATTGATCTATCTCGATCATGATATTCTGAACCCGATGGTGGAGGGTAAATCTGAAAAAGACCAGAATAAAATAGTAAACGACCTTTTGGAGAATATAAGGATTGAAGTTAATGAAAAACTTCCTCCTTCTTCAAGAATAAAAAAAGCTCATCACCAGAGCGAGGAATTTACTAAAACAGCAACAAAAAAGATAAAGAGATACCTCTATTACCACCCTGCTGAATAATTGTATATCAAGATTTCTTAAACAATTTCTGACTAAAGAAGTATAATGTTGATAAAATGGGTATAATTCTTGACAATTTCCAGAAAGAAGCTATCAGACTTCTGAATGAAGGAAGGTCTGTTCTTGTATCTGCTCCTACAGGTGCTGGCAAAACGCTGATCGCGGAACATGTAATGAACAACTCTCTGAATTCAGGAGGGAAGGTAATATATACTTCACCGATCAAAGCCCTCTCAAATCAGAAATTCAGGGACTTCTCAATCAAATTCCCGGAGAGAACCGGAATTGTCACAGGAGATGTATCCATCAATCCTCATGCTCCTCTTCTTATCATGACAACTGAAATTCTAAGGAACAGACTCTTCTCTGATCATCCGGGATCAATAGACCACTCATGGGTAATTTTTGACGAGATCCATTACATAGATGATCCCGAGAGGGGAACAGTATGGGAGGAATCCCTTATGTTCCTTCCCGAGAAAATAAAATTCCTGGGCCTCTCCGCAACCCTCCCCAATGTTAAAGATTTCGCCTCATGGATAGGAAGCATCAGAAACGAAGAGGTCGCCATAGTAGAAGAGATCAGAAGGCCGGTACCGCTTAATTTTTATTTTGTCAGAGGAAGGAAAGTCTACAAGGACCCGTCTCATATAAAAAAAACAGCTTATGGAACCGAAATTGAGGAAAACAGAAGGGGAAGGGGAAATAAGAAATTACCCGGCAACAACGATGTTGTAAATCTGATCGCAAGTCTGCGTAACAGAGACCGCCTTCCTGCTATCTATTTTACAATGAACCGGAAAAGAACTGTTTCTCTTGCAGGATCCATATCCTCTTTCAACTTTCTCAATAATACAGAAAAGGATAATGTTAACCGGATAATCAAAGACCTTTCAGATAAACTCGGTAACTCAGAAAACCAGGGGGCAACAGATATAATCCCTCTTCTGGAGAAAGGGATTGGTTATCACCATGCCGGAATGCTCCCTACAGTAAAAGAGCTTGTTGAAAAGTTGTTCTCTTCAGGACTTATCAGAATAGTATTCGCTACCGCTACATTTTCACTCGGAATCAATATGCCTGCAAAGAGTGTTATTCTTGATGAATTAAAAAAAAGATTCGGAAGAACCTACCAGCTGCTGCCCAGGCGAGATTTTTTCCAAATGGGGGGAAGAGCTGGAAGACGAGGTATCGATGATAAAGGCTATGTCTACAGTTTCCTGGATAATTCCATCCAGCCCCATTCTTTAAGATCGCTGATAAAAGGGAGTCCAGAGCCAGTAGTAAGCCGATTTGACCTCTCCTACGCGGGTATACTGAACCTTTATGAAAAGTATGGAGATAATATCTATTCTATATACTACCGTTCCTTTAAATACTATCTTGAAAAGAAAAAGGAAGAGGGGCTGAAGTTACCCGGACTAAGAAAGAAAATTGAAGTATTAAAGTCTTTAGGCTACATCGATTCAGAAAACGTGACGATTTCAGGGAAATTTGCGAGGGAGATACATGGATATGAACTCCCATTCGGAGAACTCTATAAAAGTAACATATTAAATGAACTTTATCCGAAAGACCTCGCATACATAGCTATTGCTCTTGTATATGAACCGAAAAGGGGAGAAATGACCACCCCTGATCATGGAAGATCAAAATATTTATACAAAATCACAAGGCCGATAATTTCAAAGATCCATAAATATGAAAAATTGAATAATATAAAATATCCGAGCCCTGCTTTTAATTTTAATCTGTCAAAAGCCGCAGAGATGTGGATGAAAGAGGAGTCGTTCTTCTGGTGTGTCTATCAGGCAGACATAGATGAGGGTGATCTGGTAAGATATTTCAGGATGTCCATTCAGATATTGAGAGAATTATTGAATACCGGACTTCCGAAAAAATTGATTGCTAAAATTGAAAAAGCCATATCTCTTTTAAACAGAGATATAATAGATGCAGAGAGAGAGCTGAGAGGAGAAAATGTTAGAGATAAACAAACTGAAGAAGAGTTTTAACGGCCGGCCCGCATTGAGGGGAATTGAATTAAAACTTGAAAAGGGAGAAGTTTACGGACTTCTCGGACCGAACGGGGCAGGAAAAACAACAACTATAAAGATTCTTGCCGGTCTACTTTCGATAGATTCCGGAACAATTGAACTGAGCGGTAAATTGTATTCAAGAAATGACCCTGAGTTGAAAAGGAAAATCGCATATGTCCCCGATGAACCGTTTGTATATCCCACACTTACCGGAGAGGAGCATATGAATTTTTATGCAGATCTTTACGGATACCCTGTTGAAGGGAGAGAAGATAAATTCGACTATTTCTTTAAATATTTTGAGTTCGAATTCTACAGGCATGAACTGGTTGAAACCTATTCAGCCGGGACAAGGCAGAAACTGCTTATATCCCAGGCAATTCTTGTTGATCCGGAAATCCTTCTGCTTGATGAACCTCTGGTTTCGATAGATCCTGTAGTAGGGAGGAAATTCAAACTTCTCCTGAAAGAACTGGCGGATAAAGGGACCATAATAATATTCGCAACCCATATTCTCCCGCTGGCCCAGGAAGTAAGCTCAAAGATCGGGATCATAATAAACGGTAAGGTCGTGGTGGAAGGGACGATGGAAGAGTTAAAGAAAAGATCAGGGTCATTGAACCTTGAGGATTTTTATTTTGAACAGGTGATAGCTCATGAAGGCGCTTCTAAAAGCTAAGATCAGGGGAGTAATAAATTCTATCCGGAATAATCCGGGGAGGAAGTATGCACTTTTTGCACTTTTCGGAATATTGATCCTGGCATTTCTTTCATTTGTCTCTGTTAAACTTTTCGGATACATATACTACCAGGATGATTTCCCGCCGCAACTCAAGAATTTCCTTTCAGAAAAACTGATGACAATGGTCTTTCTGACAATGTACACCATGCTTATCCTTTCCTCTCTTATATCAACATTAAATATATTTTTCCTTTCCAAAGATCTGAACCTCCTGTTTTCCTCCCCGATGCGGTCCGGACGAATCTTCCTTTGGAAGGGGCTGGAAGTTACACTGAACAGTTCATTAATGGTAATATTTTTCGCTTCACCTGTTATAAGTGCATATCTCTATTATTTTTCAGAAGGGGCTCAGAACTATATTCTTGCAATGCTCCATTTCGTTCTCTTCATAGTTACCGGAGTTATAACCGGAATTATACTTGGATTTATAATACCCGGATTCATTTCGATAAAAAAACTCCAGCCTGCCCTTTCTGTAGTATCTATTTTAATTATATCAATTGTTGTGATTTTCCTGAGATTATTACAGCCGGAAAAATTCGGAAATCCGGATATTATTGATAATGTATTCGAATATATTAAGGGTCTTTCTACCCCCTTTTTCAAATATTTCCCCTTCGAGTGGCTCTCTAAATCACTGGTCTCACTTTCTGAAAACAGTTATTCCGGATTCTTCAGTTTCCTTTCCGCTACAGTTATTCTCATGTTGTTTCTTTATACTTTTCTCTGGCTGCTTCAGAGGAAGTTTTACTTCCCTCTTTTCGATAAGATAAACAGAGGATCATTCGGAGGAAGAAGTTCGAAATGGGAAAAAGGGATAATTAAGGGTGACTACGGGATCCTTTTCAAAAAAGAGGTCAAATCATTTCTCAGGACTCCTGAACAATGGTCACAACTGCTTGTTATCGGTGCAATAATAGTTGTCTTTATTATGAACATGAAGGTGATTCCCTTACCTTCAGGCCAGATCAAGAACATTATCGGATATATGAACATCGGAATGGCTGCTTTTATAATCACCGGCCTAAACTCCAGATTCACTTTTACAAGCATGCCGATGGAGAATCCGGGGATTTCACATCTGTTTGCTTCTCCCTTCAATAAAATGAAGATCCTTAAATTCAAGATCATTTTTTATCTTATCCCGATGTTCCTGATATCTTTCGGACTGTTCTTTACAGGGGAAGTCATCCTGGAACTTGATAAGATAACCAGATTGTCCGGAGTATTATACCTGGCCCCGGTTGTGACACTGATAACATTGCTGGCATTCTATTTCAGCCTTCAATTGAAAGGATCCAAACAGCTTTCCCCTCAACACTTAATAACAACAAGAGAGGGTATCTCGTTCATGTTATGGAGCCTTGTTTATATAGTCCTTTCACTAATATTTATGATCAGACCTCTCTTCCTCTATTTTTATGCAAGGTTCACCCATAGAACTATCCCGACAGGAGAGATCTTATTGTGGATTGCAGCATTCTTCCTGATCAATTTTCTTCTGATATTTGTTTTTTCCAAAACCCTGAAGAAAAATTGGGCAGAAAGGGAATTCATGTAAAAATTAAATATAAAAATTCGAATTATAAGAGCTTTTTCCCTTCCATCTTCACTTTGCCCTGGTAAAGGGTCAGACTTATTACACCACCATCTGGTCCTTTTTTAAAAACTATCTCAGCATCAACAATTTTGACAAAATATTTCAGAGGGGAAAGCGGAAACAATTCAGTTACTGACTGGCCTGTGGCCTGCAGCATTAACTTCCCGGAATCAAGTGAGATCACGATTTCAAACCCCTCCATCTGATATTTTCCAACAAGTTCTTTATAAATTGATCTGTCTATTTCAACAGCTTTTTTCTCTACAACCTTCTTATCCGTCTTTTTCGCATAATCCTTTCCGCTCAGAGAATGCATTGTCATGGAGATAACCTTCCCGTCCTTCTTGTCCCTTTCAAAAGTGAACCATGTAAAAGATTTTTTGAAAAAGAATGTGTCATAACTCCTGCAGAAAGCTTCCTGTTTAATACTACCTGACCTCTGAGTGAATAATTTTCTACCCTCACGTAAAACCACTCTATCTTCATCCCCGTTTATTTTATAGACTCCCACATATTCATCAAGTTCCTTTTCGGTAAGCTCTTTTACAGAATCTTCAGTATAAGGTTTGCCCAATAAAAGAGTGCTGATCCATTGTGATACGAAAAGTGGGGATATTTCATTGCCGGTTGAATTGGTGAGAACAGTCACAAAAATATCCTCTTCAGGGAAATAGTTCACATGAGTAATAAATCCGTTAATACCGCCTCCATGATGTATCTGAGTATATCCGAGAAAATCTATGTTTATAAAACCGAATCCATAACTGATCTCTTCTCCACTATTTAGTTTTGATCTTGAATATACTTCTTTTAAGGATCTCTTCGAGATAAGTTTTCCCGAGTTTAAAGCTCTGTTCCACTTATAAAGATCATCGACAGTTGATAATAGTGAACCTGCAGCATAGGGTAAGGACATACTAAGATACGAAGCATTTACCACATCTTTTTTATTACCTGAATATCCTTTTGCCCTGTTTTTTATAATGGCAGAAGTATTATCGTAAAAGGAATTTCCCATTCCTGCCTTATCAAATATATTCTCTTTAATAAAATCTGCATATTTTTTACCACTTACCTTTTCTATGATAGCACCGAGAAGAATATATCCTGAATTGTTGTAGAGATATTTTTCGCCGGGATCAAAATCGAAAGGTTCATTTTTAAATACATCAATCAATTCTGCTACCTGGAGGTCTTTTCTCATCATCTTCTGGAATTCAGGCATTGAAGTATAGCTTCTAATCCCTGAAGTATGATTTAGAAGATTACGGACAGTAACCTTTTTATCCTTCAATGGATAATCTTTCAGGTATACAGTTATTAAATCATCAAGTTTGATCTTTCCCGCTTCAACCAGCATCATGATCCCCACTGAAGTAAATTGTTTTGTTATTGACCCTATTCTGAATACCATTTCAGGCTTTACAGGCACATTCAGTTCCATATCGGCAAGGCCGTATCCTTTCCTTAATATGACATTCCCTTTTTTCACAACAAGAACTGCAGCGCCAGGCATATCTTTTTTATATATCCCCGAAAGATATTTATCGATCTTAACTTTTTGAGTCTGAAGATCCTCACCTTTACCTGATAGAAAAACGGTAAAAAATATCCCCAGTATTAATGTAGATATTAATATTCTGTTCCATGATTGTTTCATAATTCCTCCCAGGTTTATATTACGGTTTTATTGGCCTTATGTTTATATATCCGTTTTTTAACTATTGACTGCAGACCGGATTTGTCCAATAATATGCTTAATAGAGAGGAGAAGCTAAAACATGAGTCCCAGGGAACAGATAGAAGAAATACTTAAAGAAAGGATCATGATCCTTGACGGAGCAATGGGTACAATGATCCAGAACCTTGGACTCGAAGAAGAGAACTTCAGAGGGGAGAGATTCAGCTCATCAGAGATACTTCAGAAAGGGAATAACGATTTGCTCTCATTAACAATGCCGGATGCAATTTTTTCTATTCACAAAGACTACCTCAATGCAGGTGCAGATATCATAGAGACCAATACATTTAATGCCAATAGAATTTCACAATCCGATTTCGGAATGGAAAAATATATTTTTGAAATGAACAGAGAATCTGCAGCACTTGCCAGAAAGGCTTGTGATGAATTCACTGCAAAAAACCCGAAAAAACCCAGATTTACTGCAGGCTCAATGGGCCCGACAAGTAAAACGGCATCCATGTCACCGGATGTTAACAGGCCCGGATTCAGAGATATTACTTTCGATGATCTAAGAGCAGCTTACTATGACCAGGCAGAAGGACTGATCGAAGGGGGAGCGGATATCCTTCTAGTCGAAACAGTCTTTGACACACTGAATGCCAAAGCAGCCCTTTTTGCCATCGAAGAGATAAAAGAGAAAACAGGGATAAATATTCCAGTCATGATATCCGGAACTATAACAGATGCAAGCGGAAGGACCCTGTCAGGACAGACATTAAAAGCATTCTACCATTCAGTTTCTCATATAGACCTCCTGAGCATAGGATTGAATTGTGCCCTCGGAGCAAAACAGCTCAGGCCGTATATCAAGGAATTATCAGGAATATCGGGATTTTATATAAGTATGCATCCTAATGCAGGGATGCCTGATCCGTTCGGAGAATACAGCCAGACCTCCGATGAGTTTGGAGAACTGATAAATGATATTTCAGGATCAGGTTACATTAATATTGTAGGAGGATGCTGTGGTACTACCCAGGAACATATAAAAAAGATAAGCAGAATTACCAAAGGCAAACCTCCAAGAAAGATCCCTGAATTCCCGGGGAATTCATTTTATACCGGTCTGGAAGCTATTGAGATGAGACCCGGCAGAAATTTTCTTAACGTTGGAGAACGTACAAATGTTGCGGGTTCCAAAAAATTTGCAAGACTGATTAAAGAAGAAAAATATGAAGAGGCAATATCTGTAGCCCGTCATCAGGTCGAGGGGGGTGCACAGGTTATCGATGTATGTATGGATGACGCAATGCTGGAAGGCGAAAGATCCATGACCCTTTTCTTGAACTCTATCGGATCTGAACCCGACATTGCAAAATTACCTGTAATGATCGACTCATCAAAATGGTCGGTAATAGAGGCTGGATTAAAATGTGTGCAGGGGAAATCAATTGTTAATTCAATTTCCCTGAAAGAGGGTGAAAAAGAATTTCTAAGGCAGGCCGGACTGATAAGAAGATACGGTGCAGCACTGATAGTTATGCTTTTTGATGAAGAAGGGCAGGCGGATTCTTATGAAAGAAAGATCCGGATAGCAGAGAGATCATATAAACTTTTAACAGATAAACTCGGATTTCCTCCGGAAGATATAATAATAGATCCGAATATTCTGGCAATAGCAACGGGAATTGAGGAACACAATAATTATGCAGTCAACTATATAAATGCCGTTAAGTGGATAAAGGGAAACCTTCCGAAGGCAAAGATCAGCGGAGGAGTCAGTAACCTCTCTTTCTCCTTCAGGGGAAACTCAGTTGTCCGTGAAGCGATCCATTCTGTTTTTCTGTTTCATGCTATCAGGGCGGGTATGGATATGGGCATTGTTAATCCTGCTCTCCTTGAGGTTTATGAATCCATCCCTGCAGAACTTCTTCAACTTGCTGAAGATGTAGTTCTGAACAGGACTGATGATTCAACAGAAAAACTTATTAAGTATGCAGAGGGCGGAGATAAAAATTTAAAGAGAAAGAAGAAGGATCTTGAATGGAGAAACAAACCGGCACCGGAAAGGCTTGTATATTCACTCGTGAACGGCATAACTGAATTCATAGAATCTGATACTGAAGAATCAAGAAATGATTTCAATTCAGCTCTGGAGATTATCGAAGGTCCTCTGATGAAAGGAATGGATATTGTCGGAGATCTTTTCAGTTCAGGGAAAATGTTCCTCCCACAGGTTGTAAAAAGCGCAAGAGTTATGAAAAAATCTGTTGCGGTTCTTCTCCCTTATATTGAGGAGGAGAGATCTGTGGGAGAGAATTCAAATGCAGGCAGGATACTACTTGCAACAGTTAAGGGCGATGTCCATGATATTGGCAAAAATATAGTGGGAGTGATCCTGGGATGTAACAACTACGAAGTTATAGACCTCGGGGTTATGGTTCCTGCAGCAAAGATACTTCAAACCGCAATTGAAAAAGATGTCCAGGTAATAGGTCTTTCAGGGCTCATCACTCCCTCTCTTGAAGAAATGGCAAATGTTGCCGGTGAAATGGAGAGAGCAGGTCTCGAAATCCCGATTCTGATCGGAGGTGCTCCAACTTCAAAGATCCATACAGCAGTCAGAATAGCACCCCAGTATTCAAAGCAGGTAATTCATGTAAAAGATGCTTCAAAGGCGATAAATGTAGTATCAAATCTCCTTTCGCCTCAAAGAAGTAATGATTATTCAGAAAAGGTAAGGGATGAATACTCTCAGATAAGATCGGATTATCAGAGATTGAGGGATTCATCAGAATATATAAAACTTGAACAGGCCAGAGCTAACCGCTACGTACTTCCGGTTATGATGGGAAATAAAATACCGGAACCGGTAAAAAAAGGAGCCCAGATATTCAGAGAATTCCCTCTCAGGGAGATTGCAGAATATATTGACTGGACATTCTTTTTTATTCAATGGGATATTCAGGGGAAATTTCCTGATATTCTTGATGATCCCGTTAAAGGAAATGAAGCCCGGAAAATATATGCAGATGCAAAGAATATGGTAGACAGGATCATTACAGAAAATTGGATCTCTGCAAACGGTATCTGCAGGATATTCAGGGCAGCTTCTGTCGGAGATGATATAGCTGTTTATGATGATAATGGCATGGAAACAGACAGGTTCTTTCACCTCCGGAATCAGCAGGCAAAGAAGAACCGGGAACCGAATTTATGCCTGTCTGATTTCATCAGCCCCCCTCTGGATGGGAAACCGGTTGATCATATTGGTGCTTTTGCTCTCACAGCAGGAATAGGAGTACAGGAACATGTTAAAAGATTTGAAGCTGAAAATGACTCTTACAATGCGATCATGCTTAAGATCATTGCAGACAGGTTTGCAGAAGCATTTACAGAATTAATGCATCTCAAGGTCAGAAAAGAGATATGGGGGTATTCTGCTGATGAAGATCTTGAGATCCGGGAACTGTTCCGATCAAAATATATTGGTATTCGTCCGGCATCCGGATATCCGGCATGCCCTGACCATAGAGAGAAAAAAACTATTTTCAAATTACTTGAGGCAGAGAAAAATACCGGTATAAAACTTACAGATAATTTTGTTATGGATCCAGCTGCGTCTGTCAGTGGACTTTATTTCGGGCACCCCGGATCAAGGTATTTCAGTGTAGGCAAAATATCAAAAGAGCAGATAATTGAATACTCATTAAGACGTGGCTGCAGTATAGAAGAAAGTGAAAAATTTCTGGCATCTGATTTGAATTACATAAGAGAATAGAGTATAAACATAAATTCGACCGGGCATTGAATAACTTAGTCCGGTCTATACCCGGACAAAAAATGAAGATAACGGAATATTTTAAAGAGCCAAAAGAGACACTATTCTCTTTTGAAATTCTTCCCCCCCTGAAAGGGACAAGCATCCAATATATTTATGATATTATAGATCAGCTTCTTGTATATAATCCCCCATATGTAAATGTCACTTATCACAGGGAAGAACTTGTTTATAAAAAAAGGGGTGACGGTCTCCTCGAACCCAGGATCATCAGAAAGAGGCCGGGAACCGTTGGAATAACAGCAGCAATCCAGAATAAATACAAAATGGAAGTTGTCCCGCATATAATTTGCGGGGGATTTACTAAAGAAGAAACAGAAAACGCACTTATCGACCTCGATTTTCTCGGAGTTGAGAATATACTTCTCGTAAGAGGAGATATTGATAAAGATATCGGATACTTTAAACCGAAAGAGGGGGGGCATTGCCACACCACCGAACTGATCACTCAGGTCTCCGACATGAACAAGGGAAAATATCTTGATGAAAATCTTGCCCATTCCATGCCGACAAAATTCTCTATCGGAGTAGCCGGATATCCGGAAAAACACGATGAAGCCCCTAACATGGAATCAGATCTTTATTATTTGAAGAAAAAGATCGAAGCCGGAGCAGAATATATTGTTACTCAGATGTTTTTTGATAACAAGAAATTTTTTGAATTCAGAAAAGCATGCCGGGATATGGGAATCACTGTACCGATAATCCCCGGACTAAAACCTGTTTCACTGATCAGACATCTGAATATACTTCCCAAAGTTTTTCATATTGACCTCCCTGACGAACTGGCTGCAGAGATCAGAAAATGCAAAGATAATAAATCAGTCCGGGAAGTAGGGGTAGAATGGGCAATAGAGCAATCAAAAGAATTGAAAGCTGCAAATGTCCCTGTTATCCACTACTACACAATGGGTAAATCAGACAACATTGCAAAGATAGCCAAAGCAGTTTTCTGAGCTGTTTCCAGTATAAGATCACTCATTTATTTATAGCGATAGTATCTCCCCATATTCTCAAATAATCAAACCGGAAAAATAACATACATAAATATTGAAATAAAAAAAAAAATATCTTAATATATTGTTAGAGAATAAAAAATGGGTACAGAAAACTTTAAGATCCCGGGGGTGGAATCCTTCAAAAAGCTTATCTCTTATATCCCTTTCTTTAATAACACTGACAACGATTTTTATGAGTTGCGTGTAACTGATTATTACTACTCCAAAGAGGTATTGAAGTTCATTGATGATTTTTATAAGGAAAAATTCGATTACCCTTTTGACTGGACAAAATGGACCGATAATTTCTGGGAATTATCCAACGATCCTAAAAAATTCAGTGCTGCAGATATAGAAACAACAATTAAATTTTTATCAACAATCATAAATGCAGATCGATTCATTGAAGGTACTATGGCCTTCGCAATTGATAACGGACATATCCCTGCAATCCTAAAAAAGTTTTCCGATCATATTGAACAAAACAAGTAATGGGATCCTTCGGTAACATAATCTGGCTGGTCTTCGGTGGATTTCTTATGTTCATTCACTATCTGATCTCAGGATTTTTAATGTGTCTGACGATCATTGGTATCCCTTTCGGACTCCAGGTCATCAAGCTCGCTGAGGTCAGTTTGTGGCCTTTTGGAAAAGAGATCAGTTACGGAAACCAAGGATCCGGCTGCCTTAATGTTTTCTTGAACATACTCTGGTTCTTTTTGGGAGGTATATGGCTGGCTCTTCACCATCTTTTATGGGCAATTATCCTGGGAATAACAATAATTGGACTCCCCTGGGCAAAGCAGCATATAAAACTCGCCGGCCTCGCACTCGCCCCTTTCGGCGCAAAGATTCGCTAATCGGCAAAAATCTATAGCAAAAAAGGGTCCTAGTTCTTTTCTATCATGTTGGCAGCAAATCCCATACACGTATAAATTATTAATCCGGATAATATGAAGATTGAATGGTTGCCGTGAAGAAGCCATTTTTCAATTGAATTTGCTATATTTCCCAGATCTGCCTGCTCAAATCTGAATAGTTTTGAAATAATAAAACTCCCGAAAACAATTAATACAATAAATCCTGAATTAATTTGAATAAATTTTGTGTATCCGAATAGATAGATCAAAACTAATATAATACCGGCATTAAGGAGAAAAAATATTGAAAAAATGAAGGTTAATGAATCAATCCTTCTTATTATATCTTTTCCAACCGGAAATATGGAATATATTCCCCTGTTGATCAGCGCGAGGACCAGAAGTACAATAACCGGTATAGTAAATTTGATCAGAGTAATATTCCCTTTTCTTATAGGAAGGGTCTGAAAAAATCTATATCCATTGTTAACATCTTCTTCCTGTTCATTAATTAAAACAGTCAGAAATGTTATCACGTATACTATAGCCAACTGAACAAATACTGCTACGGGAAAAACGGCATCTGATTTATAAGTATTCCAAAGTATAAATGATGGGATCATCAATATCATTGTAAACAGAACAAAAATTTTAAGGTCTTTAAATAGGATATTTTTCATTTTATATTTCCTCGCTAAATTCTTTTACCTTAATTGCGTATTTATACAAGTAAAAATATACAGCAAGGCCTGCTGCAACTAACACCAACCACAATCCGCTTTCAGAAAATCGTTGAAGACTCTCAATATTGATCTTCAGTCCTCTTAGGACATCACCTATGAAAAATATCAATAATACAATAATTATCAGGAATGCAGTCCAGAAATATTTTGTCATTCGGGTAAAACCCAGTTTAAAGATCCCGATATACATCACACCACCGTATAGGAGACAGAAAACACCCCAGAGGATACCGATCATAATTTTCATTTTGAGTCCTTCTATTGATCCCATCCTGATCGTCAGCAGAATAACATTAAACAAAGTGATCATGGTTACAGCTCCAAAAACCATCATAAATTTAGAGCTTACTATCTCTTTATTTGTTACAGGCAATGTACTGAGAATCTGGTACCCCTGATTTTTCTCTTCATAGCTTTCACTCGTGGAAAGTGAACCACTTATCAATAGGAAGGCCCAAAAACAGAGAAATACAAAAACCGGAAGTTTTCCCCCTTCATAGAATTCGGTAAAATAGAAGATCAGGAAAATTCCAAGGGGAATTATATATCTGAGATAATTAATGAACTGAATTCGAACTAATTTCCACATCTTATTCACCATTAACAAGAGAGATCAGAATGTCATCCAGATTCACATTCTCAATTTTGATATCCCCCCTATTAACCCCGTCTTCAAGGGACCCTGCAATTTCCGGATATTTATTGGTAATACCGGAACTCCCGAATAGCTGCTTCTCCACATTCATTAATCCCGACTCAACATCACCCGGAAGAGTATCCGGCTTATATACAATTTTTTTCCACCTGGCAAGCAGATCATCTTTTACTTCATTGATAATGATCTCCCCGTTTACCATATAGGCGATCTGATCAGAGATCCGGAACAGATCATCTGTAATATGGGACGAGAGGAACACCGACAACTCTTCCTTCTGCTTCAATTCCATAAGTAAGTCCAGAATTTCCCTGCGGATGACAGGATCAAGCCCTGATGTCGGTTCATCAAGAATCAATAATTCGGGATTGTGTGACAGCGCTATTGCAAAGGAAAGTTTAACTTTCATCCCTTTCGAAAATTTCTTTATCTTTTTATTCAGGGGAAGTTGAAATTTGGTTATCAGGTTTTTAAACATCTCAGAATCCCACTTGTTATAAAATCCTGACACAAACTTTTCTGTCCATTTTATGGTTTTATTCTGATAGAAATACTGCTCCTCCCCTACATAACCAATCCTGTTCTTTATCTCCTTTTCATTTACTGAATAGTCTAATCCGAATATTTTTATATCACCTGAGTTTTTTCTTATCATATTCATAAGAAGTTTTATTGTGGTTGTCTTTCCCGCGCCATTGGGCCCTATAAGTCCTGTAATAGTTCCCGAAGGCAGCTTGAAAGAAATATCTTTCAGAGTAAATCCCTGATATTTTTTTCTGAGTTTTTTTACTTCTAATGCATAATCCATTATTTTTTCTCCTCCAGATCTTTTATCAATCTGATTATATCTTTTGAATCAATACCGAATTTTTCATTCGATCTCAATATTTTTTCAAGTTCACTTTTTAAAGATGACAGTTTATCCTTCTTCAGTTTATCCTTATTTATATCCAGAACAAAAGAACCCATACCGGCCCTTGTAAAAATATATCCTTCCTTTTCAAGATCAGCATATGCTCTTTTTACAGTTATCTCACTGATCTTAAGTTCAACGGCAACCTCACGGATAGAAGGAAGTTTTTCGTCCGGCTTTAATGTCCCGTCAGTAATTGCATCAATAATCTGATCAGTAACCTGCTGATATAAAGGCGCAGGATTCTGATTTGAGATAACTATGAACACTTACAAAACCCCATATCTTACAAAAAGTGAAACAAGAAAAATAATAACCCACAAGATAATCATAAGTAATTTTTTCATTTCATCCCCCTACTGTGTCTATCATATATACACAGTATATACTCAAGATACGGGCTTGTCAACAAAAAAGTTTATTTTTTTTATTTACGTTGTTTCAAAACACCATGCTTGTGCAGGGAATTGGTTTCCCAACCAGTATATATTAAGATCTATTATCCATATTGCCGGGGATCACTCCCCTATTTACACTGATAGAAGATTGAATTAATAATTTAAAACAGCTTTCAATGACCGTAAAATTTGATATAATAAAATTAATGGAGGCAACATGAAAAAATTTACAGCAATTGTATTTATTCTAATTCTTACTACTTTATATATGTTTTCAGAAGTAAAAATAGGTTTTGTTAATAGCAAGCAGATAATCGCAGGAACAAAAATTGGTTTTAAAGTAACAAAGAAGATTGAGACCAGACAAAAAGAAGAAAGGGATAAGCTTCTCGTTTTACAGAATAAAATTGATAACCTTGAAAAAGAATTGAAATCTAAAACACTCACCAAACCTCAAATTCAGGAGAAATCAAGGGAATTATACAATGTAAAAAGGGAACTTAAAAATAAATACGATAAATTGACATCTGAATTCCAGGAATATACTCAAAATGAATTAAAAGAACTTGAGAAAAAAATAAATCCTATAATTAATGAGATCGGCAGAAGTAAGGGATACACTGCAATTTATGATATTCAGAGATCAGGTACTATATATATTGAAAGATCTGTAAATATTACAAAAGAGGTGATTGACGCAATAAACCTGAAATATCCAAACTGAGACAAAAAACAAAATCCGTATAAATACTCTGGTTAAAAACATGGAATAATTTAAATGAAATGTCTAGTTTTTTTTCAGGACAATGACGGTAAGATCATCCACTAAGACAGTTCCTTCAGTAAAATTCTCTACCTCTTCCCGGATTCTTCTGCATATACTTTCTGCATTTTCTTTTTTATTCAATTCAACAATTTTTATAAGTTTTTTCTCCCCGAACTCTTCTCCTTCAGGAGACATTGCTTCTACAACCCCATCGGAGAAAACAATCAAAATATCCCCGGATAACATAGTGGTTACTTTATCTCTGTACTCTACATGACTGCGAATCCCCATAGCAAGATTCCCCTTTTCAAACCGCCGGATTTCTCCTGTTTGGGAGAGAATCAGAGGAGGAAGATGACCCGCATTTGAGCTGGATATAGAATCATCCCTTATATCCAGTATTCCATAGAATAATGAAATAAAACGGTTTTTTGGTACACTCGGTGCAATCAGTCTGTTGCTGACTTCCAGACACCGGGCGGGATCACTGTCAGAATAGACTTGTCCTCTGACAATAGCCTGAAGGTTTGACATTAGAAGAGCTGCAGGCATACCTTTTCCAGCTACATCCCCGAGACAAAACACCAGCCGATGATCATCGATATGGATAAAATCAAAATAGTCCCCACCCACAGATGCAGATGGAATGCTCAGACCTGCGATGGAATAACCGGAGATTTGAGGGTGACCTGATGGCATCAGTCCTTCTTGAATTCCTGCAGCAGTTTTTAGTTCCTGTTCCATGAACTCAAGCTTCTTCTCAGTTTTTTTTTGATGTGTGATGTCAGTAACTGTGGTAATTTTAAATTTCCGTTTATTGCTATCGGTCATCAATGCTGCAGTTACAACTATATGAATCCGCTCTCCGCTTTTTTTTTGAACAACCCATTCCACCGGGATCTCAGGCTCACCTTCCATAAAACTGTCATGAAGGGCCATGGCTGCTTTTTTCTGCCCTTCAGGAACAACCAAAGTGAACGGTTCACCTATTAATTCATTTCTAGTATACCCATATATATCACAATAGGCGTGGTTTACTTCTTCAAACCGGCCCTCTTCATTTGTCAGACATATCCCGACTGCAGTCTGGTCGAAAACCGCAGCCATGATATTGTTTTTTATCGATTTCCGATCCATGTCTCCCCCTATTTACTTCTCGGATCAGAGTTCCCTATCACCTGACCTTGTTTGGGTTAATTTATGCTTTTTCCCTCTGGATTTTGCTTCTTTTTTTAGCCATTTATCTGGATATCCGATCTCCTGCGGCCTGTTCTTCTCATTCTGAATATAACCGTCATTATATTTTGTTATGAGAAAATCTCCCAAATCTATCCATTTTTTTACTATAGCATCTGCATTCTCAACACAATATTTTGTCAGATAATCATCAACAAGTTCTTTGTCTGTACTGAGCAGATATTCTGCAGCATGCTCGATCGCAGGCTGGAGTTGAAATTCAAGATCCTCAAGTTCTTTCTGAACTTTCTGAATATCCTTTATCATAAAGCTGTATCTCAGATTTGCATAATTTGCAACAAAATTAAATGCCCACCATGATGAATCTCTGGTATATTGTTTCAGAGAGCCGACAGTATATGACCGAGGTAATTCAGTTACCGAAGTATAAACAGGGACAAACACATTGGTATATGGATTATCCATACCGTACCAAACAACTCCTCCAATCTCATCAGGGACATACTCTCTCGATTCCGATATATACACAAAACCTGCCTGTTGGGTTGCTATCGGCCTTTCCCATGCATATAATTTCCCTTCCGATTTCCACTTCATCGGTCTCCATCTGTCAGGGGCTCCGAACGGCCCTGAAACGATGTCTTTTGTCATATCAAATTCAGTATTTTCATAATGATCCCTGTGTAAAGCTATAACATCTCTAACATCAAGTTTTTTATCAGGTTTAATATAGAGGTCATAAGGTTTGAGATTTGTATTTCCATTACTATATTCGGGAGAAATATTTTTAGAGGGGGCTATTCGTCTGAAAATACTCCATATTCTCCTCGATGAATACCTTATCTGCTCTTCAGTTGGAGGATTATATGCCCTTGAAAAACTGAATTTCCCATCCTTTTTCGGGTCATAAAAACCATGCTTAACAGCATAGGAAACCACATTTTTTGAATACAGTACATTTTCCGGGTCATTCATAGGGAACTCATGGATCCTGGACATATTGGCAGTTGCACTTACCTGCCCATCCGGAATTTTCACGGCAACCCAGATAGCACCTTTCCCCTCTTTTCCGGTTCCTACTATTTCCAGAAGCCAGGCTTCATGTTTATCAGCTATCGATATAGATTCACCTTCACTTCTGTAACCATGCTTTTCGGCCAGCCCTGTCATTACATCAACTGCTTCTCTTGCGGTTTTTGCCCGCTGAAGTGTTATAAGCATTAGAGGGTAATAATGAAATATACCTTCACTGTTTATCAACTCCTTTCTTCCCCCGAAAGTTGTTTCTCCGATGGCAAGTTGATATTCATTCATAAGGCCTACAACTTTATATGTTTCCGTAACCTGGGGTATTTTCCCAAGGACACCACGCCATCCCTGAATTTCAACCATTTCCCCGGGTTTATACTTTGCCGCCGGAATGACCCTTAAATGGGGGTGAAATTCACCATCACATGAATAGCTGATCATTGGCGCACCTTTTTTTGATGCTCCTTTTGTTACAAGTATTGATGTACATGGATATATTGCCATTGAAAATGATAAAACCATAAAAATAATTAATGACAGGAATTTGCGGATTCTCATTTTATTATCTCCTCTTTCTTTAACATTAGAGAGAATCTTAAGAGAAAATAATTTAGTTGTCAAAAATATATTTGAATAGTATAGTTCCTTTTATTAAATGATATTAAAAAGAAGATAGAAGTCATGAATATATCATATAAAGAGCAGAAGAAAAGTGCACTTATCGCTGCTTCTCTCGCATCATTTCTCACCCCGTTTATGGGTTCTTCGATCAATGTTGCCCTTCCCAGGATAGGAACTGATTTCAAAGTAGACGCGATCCTGTTAAGCTGGATTGCAACTTCTTACCTTCTGGCCTCAGCTGTATTTTTAGTTCCATTCGGGAGAGCTGCCGATATTATCGGCAGAAAAAAAATATTTATCCTGGGCATACTCATTTTCACTGTCTCTTCATTTTTATGCGGAATCGCCGGATCAGTGCAATTACTAATAGTATTCCGGATATTTCAGGCTGCGGGAAGCGGAATGATATTCGGAACAGGGATGGCGATCCTTACTTCAGTATTCCCCCCGAAAGAGAGAGGGCGTGCCTTCGGACTGGCTGTTGCCGCAGTCTATATAGGATTATCATTGGGGCCGTCTGCCGGAGGCATATTGACAGAATATTTAGGGTGGAGAAGTATTTTCTATATTGTAACTTTCCTGGGCCTTCTGACCACTTACATTGTTATCAGGAAACTGAAAGGGGAATGGAGAGATGCCGAAGGCGAAAGGTTCGATATGAAAGGGTCTTTTCTTTACGGACTCGCACTGGTTCTTATTATGTATGGTTTCCCGAAAATGAACAAAGGATCAGGGATATTTTTTCTTATTTCCGGTCTTATCTTTATGGTCATATTTATATTATGGGAATTAAGATCAGATTCGCCTCTCCTCGATCTGAGGTTGTTCAGGAATAACAAAGTATTTCGGTATTCCAATCTCGCAGCACTGATAAATTACAGTGCTACATTCGCAGTTGCATTTCTTCTGAGTTTTTATCTTCAGTATGCAAAGGGGTTCAGTCCTAAAGAGACAGGTTTTTTACTTGTTGTCCAGCCGATCGTTATGGCATTGTTTTCCCCCTATGCAGGAAAATTGTCAGACAGGATCGATCCCGGAAAAGTAGCTTCAATAGGGATGGCAATTTCAACTTCAGGCCTGATCCTTCTAAGCTTTCTTTCCTTGAACACCTCAGTATTTTTCATTATTGTTGTACTGATGGTCCTTGGCACCGGCTTTGCCCTTTTTTCCTCCCCGAACTCAAACGCAATAATGAGTTCAGTTCAGAAAAGGGATTTTGGTATAGCATCGGGGATATTAGGTACTATGAGGCTGGTAGGCCAAATGCTGAGTATGGGGATCGCAATGATGCTATTCTCCATTTTGATAGGGAAATCAGCAATAGGCCCTGAAAACATCGGCGGTCTTCTAAGATCTGTTCAGATATCTTTCTCTATATTTGCTTTACTATGCTTTCTGGGAATATTCGCTTCCCTTGCCCGCAGAGAAAAGTGACCTTACTTACTGCTGATACCCAGAAGATCAAGAATAAATGCAATTTCGAGAGCAGTCTCTTTATATCTTCTGAATCTTCCTGAAGCTCCGCCATGCCCGGCATCCATGTTCGTACTCAGATAGAGGGGGTTGTTATCAGTTTTCATAAACCTTAATTTTGCCACCCATTTTGCAGGTTCCCAATACTGCACCTGAGAATCATGAAGTCCTGTTGTAACAAGCATTGCAGGATAATCCTTTTTCTCTACATTATCATATGGAGAATATGAGAGCATGTACTTATAAAACTTCTCAACATTCGGATTCCCCCACTCATCATATTCACTTGTTGTCAGAGGAATAGTATCATCAAGCATTGTGGTCACCACATCGACAAAGGGGACATGTGAAATAACCCCTTTGTACAGATCCGGCCTCATATTATAAACAGCTCCTGTTAAAAGACCTCCTGCACTGCCACCCATAGCAAAAACCTTCTCTTTGTCACCATACTTATTATCAATAAGGTATTGAGTGCAGTCGATAAAGTCTGTGAAAGTATTTTTCTTTTTAAGAAGTTTTCCGTCTTCATACCAATAACGTCCCATCTCCTGACCACCTCTGATATGGGCTATCGCATATACAAATCCTCTGTCTATAAGGCTTAATCTGTATGATCTGAAACTCGCACTCATACTTGCCCCATAAGAACCATACGCATAAATATAAAGAGGATTTTTCCCTTTTTTAAATGTATCCTTCCTGTAAACCAGAGAGATCGGAACCTTAACTCCGTCACGGGCAATTGCGTATATCCTTTCCGTTTTATAATTTGCAGAATTAAACCCGCCCAGGACCTTCTCCTGCTTGAGAAGTTTCTTCTTTTTACCGGTCATATCATAATCGTAAACTGAATCAGGAGTTGTCATTGATGAATATCCATACCTGAGCACCTCAGTATTAAAATCATAATTCTGAGTTGTATATACAGTGTATGCCTCTTCGCCGAAATTTATATAGTATTCACTTTTATCTTTCCAATTTATTACTCTTAATCTGTTCAGGGCATTTTTTCTCTCATTCACAACCAGATATTTCTTAAAGATTTCAAAATCAGAAAAATACACATCCTCCCGATTCGGGATTATCTCCTTCCAATTCTCTTTTTCTGTTTTATCAACCGGGGTTGAAACAAGCCTGAAATTTTTTGCCTTGTAATTTGTTTTAATATAGAAATTGTCTCCGAAGTGATCAACCGAGTATTCTATACCCCTCTCTCTCGGATGTATAATTTTAAACTGATCATCAGGTCTGTCAGCAGTGATGTAACGGTATTCAGAAGTAAGAGTGCTCCCCGATCCGATCATAATATACTTTTCAGATTTTGTTTTATAAACATAGACTGAAAAAGTTGCATCCTTTTCATGAAAAACAAGCTGATCTTTTTCTGTATCCTCACTAAGCCTGTGTTTGAATATTTTGAAAGATCTCAGTGTTTTATCCTTCTTGGTATAGAAGATTGTTTTGTTATCATTAGCCCAGACTGCAGTAGATGTCGTATTTTTGATCTTATCATCCAGTATTTTTCCAGTTGAGAGCTCCTTGAATTGGATGGTATATTTTCGCCTGCTTACCGTGTCTACACCATAGGCCAGTATTTTATTATCCTTGCTGACAGACAATCCCCGGACACTGTAATATTTATGGCCTTTCGCCATTTCATTAACATTCAGAAGTATTTCCTCTTCCGCTTTCATTGACCCTTTTTTTCTGCAATAAACCGGATACTCCTTCCCTTTTTCATATCTGGAATAATAAAAATATCCATTTTTTTTATAGGGTACCGATGTGTCATCTTTGACAATTCTGTTTATGATCTCTTCATAAAGTTCATTCTGCAGTGATTCCGTATGTTTTAATGACTCTTTCAGATAATTATTTTCTGCCTCAAGATAACTGATAACTTCAGGGTTTTCCCTCTCCCTGAGCCAGTAATAATAATCTATTCTGGTATCACCGAATTTTCTCAATTCCTTCCTGACCCTCTTGGCAACAGGGGGTTCTATTTTTTTTATCAATTTATTTCCTCCATTCGTATCAGCGCTGAACATAATATCTCCAAAAAAACTGAAAAACATTACAAAAATTGTTAAAAACCAAAACACTTTTTTTCATCATTGATCTAATGTCCATTTTTTCTCCCGAAGTATTTGTTAAATTTTCAAGTATCACAGATGATTATAAAGGAGTGGGTTATTAAAAGAAAGATAATTTTAAAGAAGAACAAATAAACACAGTTATAAAAAAAAGGCCCGCACGATCGTGCGGGCCGAGAAAACACAATACCTTATTTAATTAATACACTGTAACTGAAACCTCATTGGAACATGCCGATCCATCGGTTTCACAGACTTTGTAGACAAATGTCCCTGAAACCCTTCCGAGGTTATCAGTGTATGTACCGTTATTGTCAACAATTGCTATCAGGACTCCGCCTCTATAGATACTTACCTGAGATCCTATGGCACCAGTCCAGCTGAGAGCCGCATACCTTATACCGCGTTGTTTGTATCCATATCCTTCCAGAACAATATCTCCGCCGGTTCCACCAGTGGTGACAGTTACATTGCTGCTGAAATTATCTGTAGCACCATCATTGTCTGTAACAGTAAGTATTACATTGTAGGTACCGTCAGCTGCATAAGTATGAACAGGATCCTGTGCTGTTGATGTACTACTGTCTCCAAAGTTCCAGCTCCATGAAGCAATTGTCCCATCCGAATCAGAACTTGTATCTGTGAAGGTTGCTGTCAGGTCGAGAGTGGTAAATGTAAATCCTGCATTCGGGGGTGAATTGACCGGTGTACTTCCGCCGGCTGCCATTACGGCCTCGTATGCATTCAACCTTCCATTTCCGAAGAGATTGTCCCATCCGGCTGCACCGATATCATCTGCAGTGGTTTCCAGGATATTTCTGATCTGGGAATTTGTTAAACCGGAATTTTTAGATTTGACGAGAGCTGCAACACCGGCAACATGAGGTGAAGCCATTGAAGTTCCTGCATAAAAATAATATCCGTCACCATCTCTGGAGAATGTATTCTGGAGTATCATATCATCATATCCGTCACCATTGTCATCTCCACTATCTCCGCCCGGTGCTGAAATATCAATGGTTGTACCATAATTTGAATACGATGCAAGACCGTCAAGGTAAGTGGTTGCGCTTACAGATATTGAATTCTGATAAGCAGCAGGATAGAACGGTGAACTTACTCCGTCGTTTCCTGCTGCACAGACAACAACTACTCCGTGGTTCCAGGCGTAATTGACAGCATCCTCGAGGATATCCAGGTCCGAAGATCCTCCAAGACTCATATTAATGATATCCGCTCCGTTATCAGTTGCCCAATAGATGCCTTCCGCGATATCATCAAAAGATCCTGATCCTCTTTTGTCTAGAACCTTAACCGGCATTATAGTAGCATTATAAGCAATACCTGCAACACCGGTCCCGTTATTTGTGCTCTGGGCAATTGTCCCTGCAACATGAGAACCGTGTCCTTCATCATCTGTGGGATCACTGTCATTATTTACAAAATCCCATCCGGGAACAAAATGGGTCCCTGCGAGATCTTCTAAACTCTGTTTTACACCGGTATCAATAATTGCTACCACTGCACCTGAACCGGTTGAAAGTTCCCATGCATTCTCCATATCAATTGTCGTCATATGCCATTGATATGCATAGTAGGGATCATTTGGAACAAAAGAAAATGCATATGCATATGCATTCTGCTGAACAGAGATTATCCCCGATTCTTTCTTGATCAGATCCTTTACAGCTTTCGGGTTCAGATGTTTGTAAACAACAAATTTTCCCTTTTTCTTACTGTCTTTCTTCTTTGTAAGATTGTACTTTACTCTGATCTCATCCTTTGCTGCTTCCGTAACTCCGGGTGCATACTTTACGATAAGTTCATTCGGGACCAGTTTGTCTTTCCCGTTGGTCTTATTTACATCCTTTTTGTTAAAGGCTGCAAATGAGAGTGTCACTGCGAACATGAGAAATAATGTTAAAAAAAGTGACGTCCTGCTTTGGTGTGAAAAAGTTTTTTTCATTAATTAAGCTCCTTTTTGTGGTTTTATATGAAGGCAGGGTAATGAAAGAAAGTTAAAAATGTAAGAATTTATTGCTATAAATATTTTGTTGAAAATCTGCCCGGTCATTTTCATATCAGCATGTCCAATATTCAAGAATTACATACGGATTTTTGAATTACAATAAGACTTTCTGGTTAAATACAGACCTATTTTATATTTTTAACGAATAAGCATTTTGAATTAAAAACAGCCTCCGCTTGAATATATCAACCTATTCTGTTAATAGTAGTGGTGAATAAATATTATCTTCAGGAGGATCTTTTTGTTCATTTCATTACTAGACTGGATTATTATCGGTACTGTCCTTCTGGTATCTCTGGTAATCGGTATGTTATCCATGAAGCGTGCCGGAAAAAATCCGGAAGAATATTTTGCTGGCGGGAAAAATATGCCATGGTGGCTTCTTGGTATATCTATGGTTGCAACCACTTTTTCCACAGATACACCTAACCTTGTAACAGATATAGTCAGAGAGCATGGGGTCGCGGGGAACTGGGTCTGGTTTGCATTCCTGCTGACCGGAATGTTCACAGTTTATGTCTACGCCAGATTATGGAAGAGGTCCGGAGTGCTGACAGATATAGAATTCTATGAGTTAAGATACAGTGGAAAAAGTGCCGCATTCCTGAGAGGTTTCAGAGCAATATATCTGGGAGTTATCTTCAATATTCTGGTGATGGCGGCGGTAACCCTGGCTGCCATTAAGATCGGCAATATCCTCCTTGGATTGAAACCGGTTGAAACAGTTGTTTTCACAGGGATCATCATCGTGATCTATAGTTCACTGGGGGGGTTAAGAGGAGTCCTGTTGACAGATTTTTTCCAATTCTTTCTGGCAATGTCCGGTTCTGTTTATCTAATGATACATTCAGTGAACAAAGCAGGAGGAATGGATAAAATTGTCAACAATGACCTGGTTGCAGGAAAGCTCAGCCTCCTTCCGAACTTCAGCGACACAGAAACACTTGTTGCAATGTTTGTGATCCCGATCGCCGTTCAGTGGTGGGCAGTCTGGTATTCCGGATTTGAACCCGGAGGAGGAGGGTATATCGCTCAACGGATGTTTGCTGCAAAAGATGAAAAAAACGCACTCAATGCAACACTATTATTTAATATTGCCAATTTTGCTCTCCGCCCATGGCCATGGATCATAACCGCACTTGCATCAATTATAATATTCCCTGATCTTGCATCACTGGCCTCCGCGTTTCCGCATATGGCGCCTGAGCTATTAAAAAACGATATCGCTTACCCGGCCATGATCACATTTCTTCCTCCGGGAGTAATGGGCGTTGTCCTGGCCTCACT
Source organism: uncultured bacterium (assembly GCA_942492175.1). Lineage (GTDB taxonomy): Bacteria > Acidobacteriota > Aminicenantia > UBA2199 > UBA2199 > UBA647. Next base: position 481,858 of record CALODR010000004.1, on the reverse strand, counting down.
GATCGCCGCTTATATGTCAACTATTTCCACTCATCTGAACTGGGGCTCATCTTATATTGTTAATGATTTTTATAAGCGATTTATAAACAGTGGTGCGGGAGACAGAAAGCTTGTTAATATGGGGAGATTATCTACTGCAGTATTGATGATCATTGCCTGCTTTATAGCGCTCTTTCTTGAGAATGCGCTTCAGGCATTTAATATTCTTCTTCAGATCGGTGCCGGGACAGGGCTTCTGTTCATGCTCAGATGGTTCTGGTGGAGGATAAATGCAATAAGTGAGTTATCGGCAATGATCTCTGCACTTACAATGGCAATATATTTTGAATTTCTGCATACAGCATTGGGATTCAGCGAGCCTGCGAACTGGGTCAAACTGCTTTCTGCTGTCATAATTACAACAATTGTCTGGATAACCGCCACATTGATAACAAAACCTTCAGATCCGGAAGCGCTTATGAAATTTTATAAAAAAGTGCAGCCCGGAGGCAGCGGATGGAACGGTTTTATAAAACTGATGGAAAATAGAGGGATAAAAATTAAGCAGGCAGAATTTAGGAAAGGCGATTTTTCACAAAAGCTCTTAAAGATATTCCTGGGAACATTTTCTGTCTATTCATTCCTTTTTTCCATAGGATTCTGGATCGAAAGGAAACAATTGCCGATGATAACAGCAATATCAGTTTTCCTTATATCTACAATTATGTTATGGAGAAGCCAGAGAAAATTATAAATATAGGAGATAATATGAAAACCATAGGCCTTCTGGGTGGAATGACCGCCGAATCTTCAACAGAATATTACAAACTTATCAATACTTTTACACGGAAGAAACTTGGAGGCAACCATTCTGCAAAAAGTATTATGGTATCAGTAGACTTTGGAGAGATGGAGCCTCTGATGGAAGCAGGAGAATGGGATAAACTGAGATCAATTATGAGTGATACAGCATTAAATATTGAAAAAGGGGGTGCGGATTTCCTCGTTATCTGTACTAACACTATTCATAAGTTTGCAGACCATATTGAAAATATTTTAAATATTCCTGTCCTCAACCTTATTGATGCAGTTGCGGGTGAGATAAAAAACAAAGGATTTAATAAAGTGGGATTACTCGGGACCAGGTTTACAATGGAGGAGGAGTTCTACAGACTGAGGCTGAAGGAAAAACACGGGATAGAATCTATCATACCTGAAAAAGAAGACAGAGAGTTCATTCACAAAGTTATTGTTGATGAACTTTCAATAGGGAGTTTCAGAGGATCATCAAGAGAAGGATATATAAAAATAATCAGGAAATTGTCCGCTCAGGGTGCTGAAGGTGTTATTCTCGGATGCACAGAGATACCTCTCCTTGTAAAAAGTGAGGATTGCAATATTCCTTTGTTCGACACCACAACAATCCATGCCGAGACAGCGGTAGCCCTCGCACTTTCAACTTAACCTGATATCTGCTATATTTGGTCTATGAAGATCGGCCTGGATATAAGACCCTTCCTTTCGGGAGAAACAGGGGTCGGTGTTTACTTCAAAAACCTGCTCCATGCAATGTCTGAACTTGACAGTGAACACTTCTTCTATCTGTTATCATCTTCATTCAGGGAAAAATTCCCTCAACGTTCTCTACCGGATTTCAGAAATAAAAAGTTTATTGACCTGAAGATCCCCGTATCCCTTTTAAACCTGCTTTGGTTCAAATTCAGGTTTCCCCCAATGGGATTATTCTTCATGGAAAAACTGGATCTGACCCACTCCCCCAACCCGCTGATTACCCCCGGCGGGAAGAAAAAAATCATCACAATTCACGACCTCTCTTTTATTGATGCACCCGATTTGGCAATGAAGGAGGCCGTCACCTATTTTTCTCCCCTTATAAAAAGATCTGTAAACAGAGCAGATGGAATCATCAGTGTGTCACAATTTACAAAATCGAAGATCGGGGATATCTTCGGGAAAGAAACAGAAGATAAAACACAGGTAATATATCACGGTTCAGATCTGGATCTTTTTGAAGAGAAAGAACCCGGATTTGAAATACCTGAAAGATTTTTTCTTTTTACCGGTACGCTCGAACCGAGGAAAAATCTGGCCGCATTGATCCGGGGATTTGCCCTTGCCAAAGAGAAGGCAATCGATGTGAAGTTAATACTGTCCGGAGGTTATGGGGCACAATTTGGTGAGATCACACGTTTGATTTCGATCCTCAGGCTTGACAATGACGTTATCTTACCCGGTTACCTGAAGAGGAAGAGCTTAAATATCTATATTGCCGTACACTCGCCCTGGTTTTCCCTTCCCATTATGAAGGATTCGGGCTGCCTGTCCTGGAAGCCGCTTCCTGCGGGACACCGTCACTGGTTTCAGATCTCGAAGTTTTCCGGGAGATATTCAATGATTACCCGGTCTATTTTAACAAAGACGATCCTCAAAGTCTCGCGGATGCAATGGAAAGGATAAGCACAGATAGTGTATTATTGAGTGAGAAGAAACGTATCGGTATTGAAACAGGAAAAAAATTCAGCTGGAAGAAAGCCGCCGAAGAAACGCTGGCGTTTTATGAAAGGATCTGAGCGGGAGAAAATATGAAAAAATTAGACCTGAAAAAACTGTCCTCCATATCATCATCCGAACGGGCATTCCTTTCGGTGTATGTCTCTGAGAAAACCACAAATGAAGATATTGAAAAATCCCTGGAACTTAAAAAAAGAGTTCTGACTAAAGGATCGGACGATCTTGAGTATTTCACAGAAAATTGCAAATTGATCATAAATGATATCGGGAAAAACCCCGTTACAAAAGGGAACCATGTCATATTCTGCTGCTGGGCAATGGATTACTACCACAGGAGTCCTCTTGAACTGCCAGTTGATGATCTGATCAGGATCGACTCATCACCTTATATTCTTCCACTTGCTCAATTAGAGGATGAATATGAGAACTATCTGGTGATTGCAGCAACTAATGAGAAAACTAAGTTGTATATGGTCTCCTGTCTGAGAAACATTAAGGAAGATGATATTAAAGGTAATATCAAAAACCATGTGAAAGTCGGCGGATGGTCCCAGCAGAGATATGAGCGGAGGAGGGACAAAGAATTCTCAAAGTATGTTAAAGAGATCACGGGAAAAATAAAAGAAATATCAGAAGGAGTCAGCTTTCGCCGTATAGTGCTTGTGGGTTCAAAAGAGACAATCAGGGAGTTAGAGGAAGTTCTTCCAAATGAGCTTAAGAAACTTATAGTAGGTGAAAAAGCTCTTGATCTGAAGAAAGATGAAGCTGCTGTCAATGGGGAAATATTCACCCTCCTCTGGGATGAAGAGAGGAAAACAGAAAAAGAGTTATGGGAAAGGACAAAGGCCAGATACCTTAGGGGAGAACTCGGTGTTACAGGAAAATATGATGTGCTCTATTTTGCAAAAAGAGGAAGGGTAGAGAGTGTTATAGTAAATAAAGATGCAGATCTTAAAGGGATCAGATGCAGGGATTGTGAAGAATTGTCAGAAAAAGAGACCGATATATGCCCTGCCTGCAAATCCACTTCAGTATTCCCGGTCAACCTGATCAACGAGATCACGGAATTGATCAAGCTTTCCGGTGGTGAAATAGAATTCGCAGAAAACATTGATGAATTAAAAGATGCGGGAAACATCGCCGCTATTCTCAGATATTAAGAATCAGCTAAAAGTGCTTTTACAAAGTTAACATATTCTGCCGGAGGGTCTAATATTTTTATTCCAATATCTGTACGGTCTGAATAACGTTTATTCCAGCCTTCCCAGATTATTTCTCCTGTTAAAAGAAATTCATTTTGATCCACTATCAATTTTATTTTGATCTCTCTTTCAGAGGGCATTTGGGTTACAGAGATCCCCAATCCCTCTTCAGAAAAATCTAAAAGAAATCCTTCAGTATCATTTATTATAATGATGGAGTTCTGGCGTAACCGGTTAAAATTTCTACGATCATAAGTCATTTGTTCTCCAATAAAAAGAATACAATATCATTTTAAATAATGTCAAACTTGAAAAAATATTATTTTTGTTTCTGCCTTATACCTGCTTCTCTCGCATGGGCAACTTCACAAAAATTATCCACCCATTTATCAATTGAACCAGTTTCCAGATAAGTATGGGCCGGGCACCAGAGGCATAGATTTATAATATTGCATGAATGACATTTTGAATGAAATTCCGGATTCACTGATCTGGTATCAAGCACTTTCGGCACAAAATTTTCCCATGCATCTTTTAAAGACCCTTTTTTCAGATCATAGATGAAATCGGGATACCAAAGTGATGAGCACAAGCGGAAAAATCCGTCCGGACTGACTGTAAAACTGCTCTGCCCTGCCCCGCAATGGAATAAATGATCACAATTCCGGTGCTCATTTGTATTAAAAATAAAATGATCGCAATTCTTATCTATATTCGCGGATCTTTCCGGATCATCCTGTTCAAGTTTAACTATCTCCTCCGGAGTCAGTCTCTCTCTCCTGATCTCTTCATTTCTTGTCTCATCAAAGTCATATCTAAGGTGTAGCAGTGGATCGAATTTATAATAATCCCCCGTCTTCTCCCTGCAGAATTCTGCAATTTCTCCAAACTCATGCAAGTTTGATCTGAGGGCCATGGTTTTTAAACGAACCCTTAATCCACTGTCAAGGAGCAGATCCAGTCCATTTATAAATTTTTTATATGAACCCTTTACCCTGGAAATTTTCTCATAGGTGTCTTCTGTCACTCCATAAACGGTCACTTCTATTTCGCGGGGTGGATACTTTTTGAATAGTTCAATATGATCCGGGGTGATCAGAGTCGCGGAAGTAAAAACCGAAACAAGTAATCCCTTTCTTTTCAACATTAGATAGATATCTGAAAAATCTTCTCTCAGGAGTGGTTCTCCTCCTGAAATAAGGCACCATAAGGCACCCAGCTCAACCGCCTGGTCCGCAATATTCTCCAATTCTATTAAAGACAACTCTTTGGCTTTTGCTTCCTTATCTCCGGCAGGCAGATTAATATAGCAATGGGTACAATTATTAGAACAACGGGATGTGATCTCCAGATCAAAGGAGGTCAGGACCCTTTTGTTTTCAAGCTTTTCCCAGAGGGGGAAATCCTTCAGGTCTGATGTTTCTGAAAATTCTGTTCCCATTTTAATTACCCTTTTTCCGGAATCGTGAGATCAACTGTACAAGATTTCTTCTTACGTTCATTATATACGGGGAAAAAAATAGCAAACCCCCCAACCCCGGACTTTTCTTTTTGCCGTGTCGTTCAATCCCCGTAACTATCCCAAACACCATTTTTTCGGTGATCCACCCGTCAGTTTCCGCCGAATTATCCCCCCTCATCAGGTAAACTTTCCCCTTTACTTTAATGATCCGGTGTACAGTTATCTGAGAATTTTGATCTCTTTGAAACAGCAATAGATCGCCCTGTTTCAGATCTCTGTCCGGCAATGGGGATATTGTAATAATATCATTGTGTCTGATCGTTGGTGTCATACTATACCCTTTGGCTTTAAATCTGACAGATGCGCCCTTCTCCTGAACAGCCTGAACAATCTTCAGCAGATTTGATCCTGACACAACCTTTTCGGAGCTCTCTGGAACTATTTCCATAACAAGATTTCTGTCAGGCTTCCTCTAATATTTTTCTTGATAATAATTCATTCAGGAAACCATTAACATCATCTTCTATACTTCCACCCTCAAATTTATCCTCAAGAAGATCAATTATCTCCTGAACACTCTTGGTCCCGTCCAGATATGTCCAGACCTCTTTTCCCGTATCGTTCAATGAAAAGAGATCATCCTCCGCATCCCCAATACCGGCAGTAAGGGGAACTATTATTATTTCACCCTCTATCTCTCTTGCAACCACATTTTCAGTTATTTTATATTTTTTGTTTTTATCAATCATTTATATTTTTTCTCCTCCATTTTTTTTATTCTATCTTTCCAGTCTTTTATTTCCCACCCCTTTTCATTTTTCTTCAGTAGCCCGAGATTTACAGCCTTCTCATGAGCCCTTCTACAAAGATAATCAACCGGTGTATCGAATGTGCCATTTTCACTCCAGGAACGGGAAGGGCATTGCAGGCACAGACCCCTCAGGAAACATAAGCTGCAGCGTCCTAGATATTCAGGATCCACCGCTTTAACTTTAAGCTTATCGGGGTAATATTCAAAAACAGCCTCTCTGATCGTACCATTCTTCAGATCGTATCCGAACTCATCTGCTTTCAGGGTCAGACATGGATGTGCAAATCCATATGCATCCACACTTATTGACTGCCCTGCCCCGCAAGTGAACAACTCATCCCCACCAGGTCCAATGAACTTACTGCAGAAATCCACCATTGAATTAAAAGATTCGTTATCTTTATTATAGTTAACCGGAATCTCTCCCGCTCTGGATCTGAGAGAAGTTATCTTCCCGTTTTTTGTTTCCGAATCCCTTCTCTCCCTCAATTCAAAGTCAGATGAATATGAAGGCCTTTGATCCATCCACGGCAGAGATAGCGCCCACTTTTCGAAATCGTCTCTTTCATGATCATTATCCCGCAGCATTATCCCTTTTACTATAAATGGGATCCTGTATTTAAGAAGAAGATCGATCCCGTTTCTGAATTCTTCATATGAACCGGACACACGGGATACCTTTTCATAAGATTCTTTATTCATCCCGTAAACACTCACTTCTATTTTTTCCAAAGGAGGAATTTTTGAAAACAATTCTGCTGTCTCTTCTGTAATCTTTCTGGCATTGGTGAACAGGATCACTTTAATACCAAGTTTGCGGGTAAATGTGTAAAGCTCCTCAAAATCTTCTCTCAGAAGCGGCTCTCCCCCGGTAAACCGGATGGACATTACACCGAGATCAGCGGCTTCCTGAATCAAGCTTTTCCATTCATCTGTACTGAGTTCTCTCTGTTTTTTTGAAGAGTTCTCCGGAATATTGATGCTGCAGTGAATGCAGTTGTTATCACATCTTTCAGTGAGTTCGATATCGAGATGGCCGATCCGGTTTGAACCGGTCTTCAGGAAACCATCTTCATGAGGTTTGATCTTTTCAACAAATTTTTCTCTATCAGTCATTTTATTTTCAGCTTATCTGAAAAATCTCTCACAACTTTCCCTATATCCCCGCTTTTATCAAATCTAATGATATAGAAGGGGACCTCCTTAATCAGCTGGTCCAAAGTGGCAAGAGTTTTATCCCACCAGTCCTTCGTCACTAACGGCTGCATGATCCTTGGTATTATTCTTGAAATAATCTCCTTTGTATCCTTTAATGGAACGATCTCATTTGACTCAGATTTCTCAAGGAACATCAGCGCTTTTAAAGGGGCATCATTGTTAGATACTTCTTCAATATCGCCATGACTCCATGTTCCATACAGCCTGAATCCGTTCTCCCACTTCCTGACGACTACATATTCATCACAGAGGAGTTCCCCTTCACCTTTTAATAGAGTTGCTATTGTAGATTTCCCCGCGCCAGACTGGCCTGTAAACACCAGGCCTGCACCGTTAATGATCATCCCGGATGAGTGCAATGTCAGGGCTGCCCGGTCTGCAAAGATACGGCTGAGCAGCAATTGATCGGACGGGAACAGCGAGAGTGCATGCTGGGGTGAATGGGAGATCAGATCGTGACTTTTCAGATATATATCAGCCAGTGTGTGATCATCATTGAATATCACAATACGCCTCGGGGGATCATTTTCTTTGTTTTCAAGTATCTCTCTGTACATCCATGATTTGTTCTTCCTGTAAATTGCCCATGGTATCTTCCTGTAAATCTCTCCTCCCGGATCTTCAGAAGACAGGTCCGGGATTTCAAAATGATACCGGATCAATACGATATCATCTCCAGGTTCAGCCATCCTGAATTGTTCAAATTTTGGAAGATATGAACCCGACTTAAATGGAATATCAGAATCGACCTGAATAGAAACACCGGCGATATTGTAATACCGCCTGTTTGTACTTTCCCATTGTTTTTTATACTTCATTTTCTCATCTGCAATATCACACAAGTATTTTAACGGTGCTGAATATCTGCCATGTTCCAGCCATGAATATACTGCACACCAATTGCACAATTCTTTCTTATGACAGGATCCACAATTTTCATAATACTCCTTTCCACCCTTCACTTTTTCTCCAATAGAGGGAATAAACTTCTCCCAGCCCTCTTCAAAAGTCCCTTTTAAAAGGTCATATCTGAGTTCAGGATCTTTGACAAAGATACAATTTGCCATTCCACCATATGGATCGATATGAAATGAGTTTCTTGTGGAAACACATTTGTGCAGTATCCGTTCATCTGCATTGATGTTGATCTCATCTTCATTTTTTCTATTTAAGAACTTATGTTTTGAAATATATCCGGGATTGGGCGGATCCAGAGCAACCACCTGCTCCGGGGTCAGCCTCTGATTTTTGATTTCCATGTTCATGGATTCCGACCGGCAGGCTGAATAAAAAAGCCATGATGACCCGATCCGCCATGAGGGGCTCAGTGATGCAGCCAATTCCTTCATTTTTTCAAGTTGATGGAAATTGTCTTTCATCGGGACAACCTGAACCGTAAAACCAACTCCTTGTTCTTTCAATAAAGAAAAACCCTTTATTGCAAGATCAAAAGATCCCGGATACCTGGTTACCTTATCATGTACCCCGCTGTCAGCTCCATACAAAGCAACCATCTTACTACCCTTTCTTTTCATCAGTTTTGCGATCTCCGGGGTGATCATTGTCCCATTAGTATTAATAGTATATGTTTTTGATCTTGAGGTCAGATAATCAAAAATCTCAATGAAATCAGGATGAAGCATCGGTTCTCCGCCGGAGATCACCCACTCACGTGTCCCCATTTTTCGTGACTCATCAAATATATTTTTCCATTCTCTGAACTCAAGCTCTCTTTTTTTTTCAGAAGAATGTTCTCCAAGCCGGAGCCAGCAATGTTTACAGGTATTATTACACCTGTAAGTAAGGTCGATACTCCCTTCCAACGGGAGCCTGGGAATAAAGTTATTGTTCATATTAACGGCAGATTGTAGTTTGTTTTTAACAATATATCAAGGGAGCAAACCACAATTTATATATAAATTATACCTTTTTTCTTAATAACGCGCAGGCGTTATGAGAATCTTCTGGAAATATGAATTCGATGACATCAAAGCCTGCATCATCGAATTCATTGATCAGAAGCTCTTTGTCATAAAAAGCGTGGAGAAACTCCAGATTGTCTTTAAAAACATCCCCTTTTTCAAACATCCGATTTCCAAATACAATTATTGAAACAAACTTCCCCAGCTTCCATCTTAAATTTCCCCTTGCAGCAGAGGGATTCCAGTAGAAGAAACAGGCGACCCGGCCATCATTTTTTAACATATTTGCTGATCTTTCTAATGATTTTATTCTATTCTTTCTACCTGGAATTGAGGAATATATAGAACATGAATACCAGATTACATCAAAACTTTCGGGCCTGAAATTAAAATCAGCAATATCGCTATTGATTCCTTTTATCTCTATTCCTGCATTAATTCCATTTTCAACTGATTTGTCCACCAATTCTTTTACAAAATCTACACCGGTGATATTAAATCCAGCCTTACCAAGAACAAGCGCTTCCCGGCCCCCCCCTATTCCGAGTAAAAGGAGATCTCCTCTTTTTTTATCCAATAAATTAAAAATCTCATTTTCCCCCGGGAATAAACCTTGATTCACAAAAATTTTACTGCCCCAGAATTCTGCAGAATTTATTGTATTGTAGGATTGTTTACTAAGTTTTTTTAGTTGTGAAGGTCTGAGAAGAAAAACTGGTGAATTTTGAAGAAATTTCCCTATTCTATTTATAAAAATAATAATTGGAATTCTCAATTATCATTCCGTTCTATTCAGAAAAGAATCAACTCTGTCCTCTCGCGGCACATGCAGCACAATTTTTCCCGGATGTCGCTCCACATTCCTGGATTGTATTTCCCGGATCAAGCGGTATTCCCGCGCCGTTCTGTTTACATCTGGTAAGGACAAATTCTTCCGGGGTGAGGCGACTCAAAATCTTAAGCTTTGGAGTTGTCCACTTTATTCGTTTCATATTTGTAATATACATAATATAACTATATATGTCAACAAATGCAATATAATGTTAAATATTAACTTTTCCAAATTCATGAAAACCCGTGCAGTTCAATTTTTCTTTTATTTTTATTAAATGTACAATTGGAGATATGAATGATCCTGCAAATAGAATTAATAATATCATATCAGAAGAGTTCCCGGGACTTTTTAACCAAATAAAAAAGAAAATCGAGGAAGCAGAGAGAACAATTGAAAATAAAGCCGCTGATTCACATTTATGGGAACATACCATTAATGTTGCATCTATCGCTTTAATGATCGCTGAGAAGGAAAAAACGGATCGTATCACAGTTGCCCTCGCTGCTCTTTTCCATGATTCGGGGAAGTTTTCCGGAGGAAATTATCATATTGATGAAATTCCGGAAGAATTAATAAGTGCAGGAATTGCCAAAACTCTTATGGATGAATATAAAGTGCCGGACAAAATAGCTGAAACTGTTTTAAATTCTCTCAATTCACTCTATATTGAAGAAAGTATAAAAAATAAGATTTCGGATATTATTCATGATGCAGATTTCCTCTCGAAATCCGGACCTCTCGGGATAGGAGAGTTTTTTATTAAAGGTGCTCTGAGAGGGGAAAATCTTATTAACCGGATCATCAATTCAGCGACAAAGGAACTGACCTATTCTGAAAATATGACAGCAAATATGAGAACAGGTTCTGGAAAAATAATGTCAGGCAAAGACAGAGCTTTCACAAGAAAATTTTTCCGGGTTTTATTCGCTGACCTGAAAAAGAAGGGTATAACTGACCTGGTCATCAGTGAACGGGGTGTCGAAACAAAAAAGTGCAAAAAAAAGATCAAAATTGTGACTGTTTCCGAAAGGGCATGCGGAGGTTGCGGCGGCAAACCGGAATTTGACACTTCTTTTGAAAAAGGGATCAAATGTGAAAAGCTGACCCTCACATTGTTTTGTTCAGGATGTAAAAAAAAGATCAGGGAAACTTCATTCTGCCTGCCGGAGATCTGCAGACAACAGTGAAAGTGTTATTGTTTTTTCCCTGAATTTGAATAATTACCGAGATATTTCGGCCATTGAGAATCAGTCGAGAGGGTCCCATCAATCCTGAAAGCATAAATATTTCTGTCTAACGAACCTGTTATCAGGATCTTCTTGCCGGTTATTATCGTCAAAGGTCTTCTGACAAAATCATCTGTTTTATATCTCCAGAGTTCTTTCCCGTTTTTTGAGAATCCGAAAACATTTCCCGAACTGTTCCCGGTGTAAACATTCCCTTGTGAATCTATCACAGGAGTGGCATTAAATGCTCCCCGTCCTTTTACCTTCCATCTTAATTTTCCCTTACTATCAACAGAGTAGAAAAATCTGTCATAACTACCGAAATAAACATTCCCTTCTTTGTCAATAACAGGAGAAGAAATTATCCATCGCCCTGCCTTGAACTTCCACACTAACTTACCCGAGGGGCTTATCTTATAAAGATAGTGGTCCATGCAGGTCAGATATATTGAACCGTTTGAAGCGATCGCCGGGGATGAAAACAATACCCCTTCTGTCCTGAATTCCATTTTTTTTCACCTGCTTTGTCAAGGGCCAGCAGGGTGTTATTTTTCAACGGAATAAGTACCGCCCCTTTCTGATATACCGCTGAGGAGAAAAACTCATTTTGAAATTTTTTTTTCCACCTTATTTTTCCATTCCCTATATCAATTGAGATCACTTCTCCGTCGTCAGAGATTACAATCACCTGGTTTTTAAGACATAAAGGAGATGAACGGAATTTTTTCCCTGTGTCAATCTGCCAGAGAATTTTACCGTTCCCGTTAAACTTGAACACATATCCGTCAAAAACGGAAACAAATATACTACCATTCCTTCCGATCACAGGAGATGAGAGTATTGCCGATTTCAGGTCCCTGTTCCACTCCAGGTCCCCTTTATCATTAATGCAGAAAAGATTTCCGCTCTTCACCCCAAATATTATTTTCCCGTTTCTTATCGAAGGAGAGCCAATCATTTCAGTACCTATCCCTTTTTTCCATAACAATTCACCGGCAGAAATTAAATTGAAGGGTAAGGCCGATATCAGAACAAAAAATAAGACCAAATATTTTTTCATTTAAAAAAAAGGGGCAGGTCTATCCTGCCCCCATATATTTTCAGATATCAAAATCTATTGCCAGTCCGATCAGCAATCTTAAACCACCTGCATTTATGCTCTCTGCAAATGGCTTAACCTTTAACATCAGATAAGAGATATCACCGGTGATCGAAAAACTCCCACTCAACGGAACTTTTGCACCTCCGCCTAAGATTATTCCGGAACCGATCTTGGAAAAATCGTATTGTTTCAGAATTTCAGTCCCAAAGCTATTCTTCACTTTGTAACTCCCGTACCCCAGCTTCAGATAGGGAGTAAGTTTTTTTAACTTGAAAATGTATTCTGCAAACAATTGAAAACCGGATATCTGGAGTTCGGCCGGATCATCGAAGACCCCTACCTTACCATCTTTTTTATATCCTGTTTCATATCCCAATCCTATTGCAAACTGATCTGAGATCCCGTAACAGAGATAGGGATTAATAACAAAACCACTTCCGTAAACATCTCCTAGATCTGAGTCAGATACAGTTCCCATCCCTAACCCGATACCGCCGGTTATAACCGCAGGAAAGGATATTGAAGCCATAAACACAACCACTACTATAATTATCAGTATTTTTTTCATTTTCTTTTCCTCCCCTTAATTGGACACAACCACCGGATCACTCTCTTTTCCAGCTACACTTACAGAAGTAATCTTATAAGTAAAATATTGATCCTTTGTAAGTCCCCTGTCATCGTATCCGGTTGAAGATACAGGAAGCTCTGCAACAAGGGAATAGGTCTCATCGCCATTCCCTTTCACCTTCCTGTAGATACGATGAGCTGTCAATTCAACCATATTTCCTGGATTCTCTGTCCATGAGATCCGGTTAACATATTCCTCGGTAAAAATCAGATCATTTGCAATCCGCCCCAGGGTAACACCGGCCGGAGGAAGAACCGGATAGAATTTTGCTTCGATCCTTTCAGAGAATGCTTTCCCCCCGTTAACAACAGAATCATTTATCAACAGACTCACCACATAAAAGCCTTCAACAAGAGGATCCACATCCAAAGTCGCTTTATCATTATTGACTGTAAATACAGGGTTTGAACCTTCAGGTTTTTCTTCTATATTCCAAACATAACTGATGGGAAAACCTTCCGGATCATAAGAAGCTGATCCGTCAAATTCCACGGCCCTGTCAGCATTGTCCAAGATCACTTCTGTTTTGTTCTGTGTCAGAACCGCTACACCCGGATCGTTCAGCGGGAGTACATTTAATTTCCCTTCCCCGAATCCGTTCTTACCGATATCCCTCGTTTTGTTATCGTTTACAGCCCAGTAGGTCAGCCGCCTCTTTACCTCTTTTATTGTGCTTTCGGGATATTTTTGAAGGATAAGCGCTGTCGCCCCGGTGGTCATCGGGGCAGCCATCGAAGTTCCCGACATCTGTCCATGCCTTCCGTCGGGGTCCAGATTTGAATTACTCCAGCCTGCAAATGCAGAAGCGGTGGAAATAATGATCTCCCCAGGTGCGGATATATCAGGTTTGGTCCTTCTATCCCTTGAAGGTCCGGGAGATGAAAATGGTGAGATCTGACCAATTTGGGGCTTCATTGCATAAGTCCATGATCCGCCGTCCAATCCAGCCCATCCATCCCTGGTTGTAAAAGAACCAACACTGATCTCATAAGGGGATGCCCCCTCATCAATAATATAGTTGGCATGTGTATAATTTCCTGTAAAGTATGAAGCTTTGTCGCCATACCAAGCATAGCTATAAATATCACCACACCATATATCATAATTAACAGGTCCGCCACCTATTGCTTCAACTGATATAGTCCAGTTCCCGAGGGTTGGGTAATAAGGTGATAAAGTACTGAGCAATTCAAGTGAACCATAATAGTTCCCATTCGAGGCTTGTGGATTATCCATATAAAAGTCTAATTGTTCAGGTCCAGACGGCGGGTATGAAGTCCCATCATTCCCATGAAGTACAGGCCCTATAACCCTTCCATCGGGAGAAGTAAACGTTATCTGGATAGGTTGATCCGACCAATACCCGTAAGTCAGAATCGGGAAATAAATACTATTAATTCCGGTTAAATAAAATGGCCAGTAGCCACTATAGTCAACCACAGTCTGAATATGTGCTTCCGCTCCTCCCGTAAGATGTCCTTCAACATGATAAGATCCGTTTTTGTAAGGATATGACCCACTGGTCAGATCAGTATAGGTATCCCAATGCCCTTCATTTCCTGCAGACTTAACAGGTATATGTCCTCCGCCGTAGGTCGCATTCCATCCGGCAATTTCCTGTGCATCTATATCAGTTGCATCAGCAGGCCAGGGTTGAGGCCAATAAGCAATATAGTTGATCGGATCTCCCGGTCCATAGGACATATTTATTGAACAGGGCATCCCCAACTGAGCTGATACTTCATAAATGAAAAGGATTCCCTCATTTCTCAGTCCTTTCACAAAAATTATATCAGCATTAGGAGCAATCCCGGTATAGTTACCGGTAGCATATCCGTTCCCTGCCGCACTTCCCGTAACATGTGTCCCGTGCCCGTTTGTATCAACAGAGGTACATGCCCCACCGTCGATCTCAGCTTTTGTCCAGACAGTACCGAAGTCAAGTCCTGAAAGTACACCACCAAAGATATCAGCAGGAGTTCTTCCGTTAGTTGTAACTTCAGTGTCCCAGATATACCTTATCCGGCTCTCACCGGTATCAGGATCAATAAAATCTTCATGGGTCCAGTCGATACCGGAGTCAATAATTCCAACTACCACACCTTCTCCTGTATACCCTTTGGTATAGTTATTTCCCGATTTAAGCCTGATCCTCGATGCCCTGATCGCATCAGCCGCAAGATTGTTATTAATTATTTTTTTTAATACCGGTGAGATCTGAAGTACCTGATTGAGGCCTGCTATTTTTTCGATCTCAGGTGATGCAACTTCAGCCGAAACGATGATCTTACCCTCAAATTCAGATAAGGCCCTGATCTTTATATTAAATCCGGAAAGTAAATTAACACCTCCGGCTATCTCAATATTACAATCTATCACATCATATGGAGGATTCCCCCATTCTTCCTGAATCTCTTCATTTATCAAAGCATCAATGATGACAGGTCGGGTTGCAGGTAAGCTGGATGAAGCCGTGTAAGACAGAGTTCCACTTCCCACCATTTTTCTCTTATTTGAAGTAGTTCTCGGCGGTAGATTAAAAGGGATAATAGGTGATGAAATAGGGGGTTGTCCCCTCAAACTTCTTACCCGATTATTTTTATCCCGATAGTATTGTCTGATATTGAGCTCAGTTAACCGGCTATCTGTCCGGTATATCATTACAGCTGTTTTTAAGGGACCAATCAGCTTATGAAAATAAGCGTGTTTTAAACCGTCTGAATCATTGCCGGTTTCAATTCCCTGTAAATAGTTCCCTCCGCCCGGCAGAGAGAAGATCAGTATCCCTGCTAAGAGGTACAGGGATAGTTTTTGATAAACTTTCATAAATTCCTCCTTCTTCTATTTTTGAACGAAAATCCAAAATAATTAATTTTGAAGGAAAAATCAATAAAAACTAGGACTAAAAAATTATTTTCGTTAAGTATTTAACCAAACTTAAGACTTTAGTCTTAATTTTCGTGTATAACTATCTCCCCGGAAGCCGAATCGTTCTCTCCCGTTTCTGTAGTGGTAAAATGAAAGGTATGCCTGAGGGTTACCGGTTTCGGGTATAAGGACAATGCATAAGGGCCGATAAGAAGCCCCGAATAACTTTCAATTTTAGATGCACAACCCGGAAGTACTATATTCAAAGGTATCGTCCGGGTATAGAGTGTTGCACCTGCATTGTCAACAATCGTCAGAACATCCTGAAAAACAGTGCAGTCATTTCCGGAAGCTTCTTTTAATTTGATATCATAGGATGCCGACCAGAATTTATATTCAACAGTATAATTCTGAATTGTTACTATAAGCACAGCATTAGCCTTCTTTTTACACGAAGGTAAAAATATCAATATAAATAATAAAAGCAGAGTTATCAAAGTTTTAAAGTTCATTCCTTCCCCCCTTTATATTATATTCACAGCAGAAAAAATTTCCAGTTAACTTTTTAATATATATGTATATGCATATTGACTTTCTTCATCTTCTGATATCACCGGTACTGAATTTGTAAACATTAATCTGAAATGATAAAATCAATCCTTATGAATGAGGAAAAAAGCGCTCTTATCCGGAGGACTCTGACAAACCTTGAAAAGAAAAGATCCGGAATAAAAAAAATAGATAAACTGGTAAATAAAAAGATCGATCGAAAATTTCACCTCGACCTAAATGAACTTACTCCGTCTGAATTAGATTTTGAAATGGGAAGAAGGGCCCGTAACCTTAGAGAAAATGCGGACCCCAGGATTTACCTGAACCTGAAACCGGGCAGGAAAAAGATCGTAAAGGTATTCATGCTGATCCCATTTTTCCTCAGAATGATATTTGTTAAACCCGTAAGTTTGATCAGAGATTTTATTTTTTTTAATAATGCAATGATCGTAAGGATGAGAAAAACAGACTCCAGGCTTTCTGATCTGGAGAACAGGATAAATACTTCAATAGGTGACAAAGAGATGGATGCCATATCCGGTCGGGAAATCGGTGATTGAATAATGGGGAGTGGATTTTCAGAAAAGATAGAAAATATATTTTCTCAGAATAAAGATCCGTTCCATATTTTGTCTGAAAAAATAATTAATGTTCTAAATTCTGTTGAATTTGAGAATTATGATCTTTTCCAAAAAGCTCTTGATCAGAGCATATCACGATTCACCGATGAGTATGGGGTCCAGGGATCAATTAATTTTTTAAGGCATTTAGACCTTATAGAAGGAAAAAGGAAACCGACTCTTGCAATATATGATCATGCTTTCCATTTTATAGGGGGGGCACAGAAATACGGACTGACCCTTGTAAAAGCTCTTGAAGATGACTTCGATATAACAATTATATCAAACAGGGATGTTACCCATGAAGACTTCCTGGAGTGGTACGGGCTGGACCTGAAAAAGGCAGCCATAAAAATAATCAAGATCCCATTTTTCGAAAACAGGGGAACTTCACATATTGATCCCCACATGATAATGAAAGGTAGTCCGAACCCCTTTCATATTATCAGCAGAGAAAGCGGAAATTTTGATATCTTTATTAACAACGGAATGCTGGAAATGGTCTATCCTCTGTCCCTGATATCAATCCTTGTATGCCATTTCCCCGAAAGGCGCCCTCAGAGCTATTTTTATTCCGATTTTTATTCCTACACTATTTATAACAGCAAATATACGGCTGGATGGATAAGAAAAAGATGGAAGTATATTCCTCATAAGCATATTTATCCCCCCGTCGATATGGAAGTGTATGAACAGGGGGGGGGAAAAGAGAAACTTATAATCTCTGTCGCAAGGATCGAAGAGGGCGGCACAAAAAAACAGAAAGAGATGGCCGGGGCTTTTATTGAACTAAAAAATAAGTTCCCCGATATAGCTTCCGGATGGAAGCTCGTAATTGCCGGAGGAAGTACGGGGGAGAATTTATATCTCAGCGAGCTTGAAGAGATCATCAGTGAGGCGGAAACTGGCTCGATCGAATTGAAGATCAACATCAGTGAAGATGACCTGAAAAACCTTTACAGAAATGGATCTGTTTTCTGGCACCTCTGCGGTCTCGGTCAGAACGACCCTGCAAAAGTGGAGCATTTCGGAATGACGATCGGAGAGGCAATGCAGAACAGGCTCACGCCGATAGTATTTGACGGAGGGGGGCAGCAAGAGATCGTTGATCAGGGAATATCAGGTTTCAGATGTTCATCCGTGACCGGACTGATCAGATATACCTTGAAGCTGATGCAGGATGAAACATTAAGGAAGGAAATCGGAGAGAACGCATATTTAAAAAGTCTTAAATTCAACAGAGAAAGATTTTCCGGAGAAGTCAGACAGTTTTTTAAGAATATAATCCCAGGGATGTAAAAAAAATCTTGACAAAAGCGGTGAAAAAAATAAAATCAATATTTCAGGAGGAAAAATGAAGCGAGAGTTACTCAGTGGAAACGAAGCGATCGCAAGGGGTGCCTATGAAGCAGGAATAACATTTGCATCTGCTTATCCCGGTACTCCAAGCACCGAGATACTTGAGAATGTGGTCAGATACAAAGATGATATCCATTGTCAGTGGGGCACAAATGAGAAAACAGCTTTTGAAGAAGCTATGGGCGCGACATTCACTGGAGCCAGATCAATTGTGGCAATGAAGCATGTGGGACTTAATGTGGCTGCAGATCCATTTTTTTCCTCCAGTTATCTTGGAGCCACCGGAGGATTTATTATCGTCTCCGCTGATGATCCGGGAATGCATTCCTCTCAGAATGAGCAGGACAACAGGAATTATGCAATAGCAGCTAAAATACCTGTCCTGGAACCATCCGATTCACAGGAAGCTAAAGACTTTGTAGTTGAGGGGATTAAGATCAGTGAGAAATTTAATACTCCCGTAATGTTGAGATCGACAACAAGAGTTTCACACTCAAGATCTGCAGTTGAGTTGGGAGAAAGAGAGACACCCCCTGAAGTACATTATGAGAAAGATTTTCAGAAGACAATGCTTCTTCCTGTTGTTGCAAGAAAAAAACATGTGATAGTAGAAGAGAGACAGAAGAAAATTAAAGAGTTCAGCGATACTTTTAAATATAATTATATAATAGAAGGAAAAACCAAAGTCGGCGTTATCGCTTCCGGAATCGCATTTCAGAATGGACGTGAAGTGTTTAAGGATGACTGGTTCCTCAAAGTTTCAATGCCCTACCCTTTCCCTGAAAAACTGTATAAAGAATTTGCAGAAAAAGTGGATAAGATCTATGTCCTCGAAGAAAATGATCCTGTTATGGAAAACTTTGCAAGGCTTATTACGCCGGACAAAGAGATAATCGGAAAGAACTTTTTCCCATTGACCGGAGAGATGACCGAAGATGTGATATTGAATACTCTGGGGAGAAAAGATCTCACACCGGAATTTGATATAAATTCAATTCCAAAAAGGCCACCGTCACTATGTCCAGGCTGTCCCCATACTGCAACATTCCACAATCTGAATATTCAGAAAGTAACTGTCACCGGGGACATCGGCTGCTATACATTGGGAGGGCTCCCTCCTTTAAATGCCATGGATACAACAATTGACATGGGTGCATCCATTACAGCAATGCTCGGGATGGAGAAGGCCATGGAGAAAGGGGGGAAGAAACTTAAAATTGCTGCTGTTATAGGAGATTCCACTTTTTTCCACTCTGGAATTACAGGCCTTATTGATCTTATTTACAATGACAGTAAAGGTACCGTACTGATCCTTGATAATTCCATCACCGCAATGACCGGACACCAGGATAATCCCGGAACAGGTAAGACGCTAATGGGAAAAGATGCACCGGTAATAAACATTTTAAAACTGGTAAAAGAAGGACTGGGAGTTGAGCACTCTTTTGAGATTGACGGTTATGATGTCAAAGGGATCAGGGCCCTCCTCCGGGAAGAGTTAAAAAGAGAAAAATTATCGGTAATAATCGTAAAAAGGCCATGTGCCCTCCTTTTCAGAAAAGCAAACTGGTCTCACACTATTGTTGATCCGGATAAATGTATCAAGTGTAATCTCTGTCTTAAACTTGGCTGCCCTGCAATTACATCAAAGGACGGAAAGGCATTTATAGTTTCAAGCCTCTGTACCGGTTGTTCGGTCTGTATTCAGGTTTGTCCACATGATGCAATGCACTATGCAAATGAGGATGAGATGCATATAAGAGATGCAGATCTTGCAGAGTTTCTCAAGGGAGGCAAATAATGAAAACAATAGTTATAGCCGGAGTCGGAGGGCAGGGAGTACTGACAGCAAGTGACCTTTTATCTGATGTACTTCTTGATGCAGGATATAATGTAAAGAAAAGTGAGGTCCACGGCATGAGCCAGAGGGGTGGAGATGTAATTGCTACTATCAAATACGGAGAAGAAGTATTCTCTCCTCTTCCTGCTGTTAAAAATACCGATTATATTCTGGCATTTGAAAAACTTGAAGGATTAAGAAATATAAATTTTCTAAAAGATGACGGTGTAATGATAGTTAATGATTTTGTCTGGGAACCCCTGCCGGTTGCATCAGGAATGGTTGAGTATCCGGGAGATGTTGAGGAAAATATTACAAAATTATCTAAAAATCCGATTTTTATCCCTGCATCTGATATTGCTTCCGAATTAGGCAACCTCAGGACAACCAACGTTGTTCTGATAGGGGTCCTGGCATCAAAGATGGATATAGACAAAAAAATCTGGATCGAGGTTATAAAAAGAAAGGTACCTCCTAAATCGGTTGAATTGAATATTTCTGCTTTTGAGAAAGGTTTCACATTTAAAAAGTAAGGTGCTGCTGATATCATTTAATTTAAATGGCCTTTTATTACAGGGTTGAAGGTATCGTTCAGGGTGTAGCCTTCAGATACCATACAAAGATGGAAGCAAGAAGACTCGGTATTACTGGATCTGTAATGAATCTTCCGGATGGAAGTGTTGAAATTTATGCGGACTCAAATTCTGAATCCATTGTTAAATTTGAATCTTATTTGAAAAGCAGTCCCGGCCATTCAGAAGTTCAAAAAATTGAAAAAAAGGTGGTTGAAATCAAATTTAAACAAAAGGAATTTATAATAATTTATTAATTTTTTTAAGTTGACTTCATTTTTTTTATATGGTAGTTTTTTTTTAGAATCTATTTGTTAAGGTGAAACTGTGCCAATTTATGAGTATAAATGTAAAAAATGCGGAAAAGTTTTTGATGTACTTCAGAAACTTAATTCTGAACCAGTTGAATCATGCATCAATTGCGGAGGCAAAGTTGAAAAACTTATCTCAGCATCATCTTTCCAGTTCAAAGGAAGCGGATGGTATGTTACAGACTATAAAAAGAAAGACCCTGATAAGGATAAATATAAAAAAAACGTTTCCAGTGATAAAGGAAGCGGTAAAAACAAAAACACTAAAGGAAAAGATAAACAAAAAAATGTTGCATAAAAACAGCCTTTCCATCTCTCCCCCCTTAATATAAATACATATCTCCCACCAAAACAGATCAAGCCCCCCGCTAAACGGGGGGCTCCTGCCTGATGTTTGACAGAGAACTTTTAAAATGAGAAAATCTGCCTGATATATTTGGAGGAGCTGATATGTCTGATAATCAGGGGAAACCTGTTTCCAAAAATTTGCTTGAAGTACTTGCCTGCCCGAAATGTAAAACCGGAGTTGAAGTTATAACAGTGAATAATGGAAATTCAGGTCTGAAATGCACTAAGTGCGGGAAAGTATATCCGATACGTAACGGGATCCCGATTATGCTTGAATCTGAATCCTTTGAATTAAAAAGGAAATAATTGGGAATGGATCTCGGTTTCAATGCAAAGGACATCATATGGGAAAAAATATCTTATATCCTTACACTGATATTCCTATTCTCCATAAATTTCTCAATCGCTCTATGTTATATGGTTTTTACCCTCCTCATCTTTTCAACTGCCATCTCATATATTAAAAACAGGAGAAAACTAATCCTTCCTCCATATTTTAAATATATAATTATTTTCTCAATTCTAACAATCATCTCAACCTTATTTTCAATAGACAACACTGCAAGCTTTAAAGAGAATAAAGAGGTGTTCATATTTCTGCTGATCCCCATTTTCATTTTAGTTTTAAAAAGAGTTGAAATGCAGAAAACTGCAATTTACATAATTTTATATTCTGCGGTTTTATCATCATTGGCAGGAATTGTGATATCAGCAAAAGAAGGTATATCTCTGCACCACAGGCTGAAAGGATTCAGCTCACACTGGATGACCTATTCCGGCCTTCTGATGCTCGTATTTGTCTTTTTTGCCATATTGAGTATTTATGAGAAAAATAAAAAAAAAGGTACTCAACTTCATTTTATTATCACCGATACTTGCATCGATCCTCCTCTCTCTAACCAGATCTGCCTGGATAGGAATTTTTATTTCAACCGGGATATTCTTTATCTATTATTTCAGAAAAAAACCGAAGTTCCTGGTAACCGCTTTAGCCCTTTTTTTAATACTGTTCATGCTGCTTCCGGGGTCAATCAGGTCCAGGGTTTTTTCTATTTTCGACATAAATAACACAACTAATCTGGACAGACTTTATATGGCATATACAACTATTGAAATAGTGAAAGACTATCCACTGACAGGGGTCGGGCCTGACAATGTTAAGAAGATCTACTCCGAATACAGACATCCTGATGCAACTAAAAATAATCCCCACCTTCACAATAATTTTTTTCAGATCGCTGCTGAACGGGGTATATTTACCCTTCTCGTTTTTATTCTCTTATTTGTTTCAATCATAAGGGATCTTTCCTTTAAGGTTAGAAACGGAGCCCTGCTTGAAAAAAGAATCTCAATTTCAGTACTTTTTCTGGTAATATCATTTCTCATATCGGGAATGTTCGAGTATAACTTCGGAGATACTGAGATAAAGTTTTTGTTCTTATTCTTTATTTCAATTCCTTACCTCAATATCTATAATAATGAAAAATCCTGATACCCCAATATTACAAAATATTTATAATTTATAAAATCTTTTATTGATTGCAATTTTATTATTTCTTTTCTATTATTTGTTAATGGAAGCCCTCAAATCTACGGAGAAAAAAAGGTACCCTTTCAAAATTTTATTCTATGCTTTATTAACGTACTTTATTTTTTCACCGGACCTGTTTCCTTTGGACCCTTTGAATAAAGTCTACAACTATCCGGTTTCAAAATGGGATGTGGAAGACGGCCTGCCTCAAAACTCTGTGATGGATATTATTCAAACCAGGAACAAGTATCTATGGATGGGGACAGAGAGAGGACTGGTCCGTTTCGATGGAGTTAATTTTACAAACTACAATTCAGCTGAGCATAAAAACATCCGCAATAACAGAGTAGCTACACTATTGGTAGACAGGAACGGGAATCTTTATTCAGGAAGCAGAGGAGGCGGGCTGATCAGAATAAGAGACGGCTTAATAGAATGTTTCCTCAAGAAAGACGGCCTTGCAGATAATTTTGTCCTCTCACTCTTTGAAGATTCAAGGGGCACTATCTGGATTGGAACTTTTAAAGGCCTCTCAAAAATGGGTCCGGATGGAAATATTTCAAACTTTGATCCAGAAGGGAAGTTTGAAAACAAAATAATTATTGCGTTAACAGAAACCCCTGACGGAATAATATGGGCAGGGACATTTAAAAGCGGAATTTTTTCTATCACCGGGAATGTGATCAATGAATATACTGTTAAAAACATCCCGTCCGATGTCCCCATAAGAGATTTTCTCGTTGACCATAGCGGGAAACTATGGGTAGGAACAAACGGAAACGGTCTGGCATATTATAAAGATAATAATTTTATTCAATACGAAAATAACAACGCCCTATCAGGGCAAACTGTATTCGCGCTGTATGAAGATACTCAGAATAACATATGGATAGGGACGGCAAGCGGACTTAACAGATTGTCCGGTGGCATGATTGCAACATGGCCTAAAGAGAGTATCATGTCAAAAATAGCTGTAAGATCGATCCATGAGGACCATGAAGGGAGTCTCTGGATTGGGACCAATACCAAGGGATTATTAAGACTTCGCGACAGTAGATTTAATTCAATATCAATAATGGACGGTCTCAGTTCAAACAATGTAACCTGCATTTTTGAAGACAGCACAGGTGGAGTATGGATCGGATCAGACGGTGAGGGGCTCAATTACCTCCGGTCTCTGAATGACAGTGAAATAAAAATATTTACTACAAAGCAGGGTATTGGCAGTAATTTTATATACTCAGTTGCTGAGTCCAAGGATAGTGAGATCTGGATCGGTACCAATTCAGGCATTACTATTCTGAACAAAAATGATCAAACTGTAAAATCCCGCCTGCGTGGAAAAAGATCACTTCCAAGCGATATAATTAATGTCCTTTTCACCGCAAGTGATGGGGCTGTATGGGTCGGGACTTCAGGTGGAGGAGCAGTAAGATATTCAGATGGGAATCAGGCAATTTATTCAACTGAGAACGGACTCTCAAATAACTTTGTTCATGCTATCTTTGAAGATAAGGACAGTAGTATCTGGATCGGAACCTATGGCGGAGGGGCTGACAGACTTAAAGACGGACAATTCACTAACTTTAGTTCAAACACAGGACTTACGAACGATTTTATATTTTCTGTGACCGGTGATGATAAAAATAACATCTGGCTTGGAACGGGAGGAGGATTGAACCTGATCCATGAAGGGGAAATAGTTCCGCTTACCGGCTCAGCTCCTATATTTACTGACATAGTCTATAATATTCTTATTTCAGATGAGCATGAAATGTGGTTGACTTCCAATATTGGAATATTCAAACTCAAAGAGAAGGACCTTGAAACACTGATAACAGGTGATATCGGAGAATTGAAGTATAAATTGTTCAATTCGAAGGACGGATTAAACAGCGATGAAGGCAGGGGTGGGATTCAGCCTGCAGGGTGGTATTCCTTGTCAGGAAAATTATTATTTCCGACAACAAAAGGTGTATCTATTTTTGACCCTCATAAGAAATATGAGAAAAATTTCCCCCCTCCTGTATATATAAATAAAATTGAAGGAAATCACCCCTTTGTTATTGAGAATGGTAAAACTGTGTTTCACGGTAAAACAAAGAAGATCGATTTCAGTTTTACTGCTCTCAGTTTTCTTGTCCCGGAAAGGATCAGATTCAAGGTTAAGCTTGAAGGATTTGATAAAGATTGGTTGGAGATCAAAGATTCCCGTAACAGAACAGTATCGTATACCAACCTATCTTCAGGAGAATATAATTTCCGGGTCATTGCATCAAATAGCGATGGAGTATGGAATACTACAGGTGCCAATTACAATTTTAAGATCCGGTCTCTTTTCTATAACTCTCCTCTTTTTATCCTGCTTGTTGGAATAGTACTCCTGATTTTATTCATTTATTTATATGTTCAGAGGATCAAAAATGTCAGACGTAGAGAATCGGAGCTTAAACTTCTCGTTGATGAACGGACTAAAGAACTCCGCTCTTCAAACATCCGTCTGACAGAAGCAAATGAACAAAAAAGCGAACTCCTTAGTATGGCGGCTCATGACCTTAAAAATCCTCTTCAGGCAATAATAGGTTTCTCTGAATTGATAAGCCTTAGAGGCGATTGCCCGGAGAATATAAAAAAAAATTCTCATCTGATCCTTGAGGCATCCAGAGGAATGCTTGAAACAATTAACAATACTCTCAATACAACCGTGATACGGGAAGGAAAAATAACTATCTCAAACGAAGAGAGAATTGACCTCACGGAATTATCCCGGCTCGTAGTAGAGATCTATTCCGAGTTCGCCAAGAAAAAGAATCAGATAGTAATTACAAGATTCTGGAGTGATTGCTTTATCAAAGGAGAGAAAGAGAGAATTAAAATAGTTATTGAGAACCTACTGAGCAATGCAATAAAGTACTCACCTCTGAACAGAAATATAATATTATCAGTGGAAAAACTCGGCAAAAACGTTGTTCTTTCTGTAAAGGATGAAGGAAGCGGTTTCTCAGAAGAAGACAAGAAAAAGATGTTCGAAAAGTTCAGGCGGCTCAGCTCCAAACCAACAGCAGGTGAATCATCTACAGGTATCGGACTATCTATAGTGAAAAGAATTGTCGAGATGCACCGGGGGAAGATCTGGTTGGAAAGCAAGGAGGGGGAAGGATCGATATTTTTCGTTTCTTTCCCTGCTGTCGATCCTGTTGACACCTGGAAAGTGAAGTGATAGAATTCGCTTTGCTGTAAACAGGTGACACAAAACATGAAAACTCTCGAAGGGAAAGGCATGAGTATATCTTTTAAGAAGAGGAGAGTTGTCAATAATATTTCCGTAAAAGTCAGTTCCGGTGAGGTTATAGGTCTTTTAGGGCCGAATGGCGCCGGAAAGACCACAACTTTTCATTTAATCCTGGGCATCCACAGGCCGGAAAGCGGAAAGATCCTCCTTAACGGAAAAGATATAACCAGATTCCCAGTATACATGAGGGCAAGATCCGGAATCGGTTTTCTGCCACAGGAACCATCGGTATTCAGGGGTATGTCCGTTATTGATAATATTTATGCTGTACTTGAACACAGAAAGGAGAAAACTATTGTTGATATAGAGAGTGTTCTTGATGAGATGGGGCTGTCAGATCTGAGAGACAGAAAAGCCTCATTCCTTTCTGGTGGAGAAAGGAGAAGGCTGGAAATTGCCAGATCACTGGTGCTGAATCCGGATTTTCTTCTCCTTGACGAACCATTTGCAGGCATAGATCCTATCCAGATAAATGAGATCAGGAAACTGATAAGCTCTTTTAGAAAAAAGGGGCTGGGAATAATTATTACCGATCATAATGTCAGAGAAATATTGAAAATCACAGATAGGTCATACATAATAAATAAAGGAGAGTTAATATTTCAGGGTAACTCTGAAGAGCTGATTTCAAACAAAAGAGTGAAAAACGAATACCTTGGAAAAGAGTTCAGGTGGAATTAATTAATGGCTACTAAACTGGTATTGAAAACTCAGCAGAAGTTGCTGATGAATCCCGTAATTCACACCTTTATCGGATTCCTCCCTTTAAGCAGAATAGAATTTGTAGACAAGATCAAAAATGAGATCGATTCAAATCCCATGCTTGAACTTGAATCCACAGTGCCGGAGAAACAGGAACCGGAAGAGATGAACGTGATGGAAAAAAAGATCGAAAGAGCAGATCAATCCTTGTTCAACTCTTATATAGAAGACGGATTTCTAAGGAATAAAGATAAACTTGACAAGAACACCGTAATAGAATTATTCGGATCTTCCAGTATTACACTTGCAGACCACCTTATTCAGCAGGCCCAGGTTCAATTTTCAGAGAAAGAACTCGAACTCTCCAAATATATTATTTACAACCTCAAAGATGATGGTTATCTTGATTTTGAAGTAGAATCTGTAGCATCCTCACTGGACTCTACTCCGGAGGAGATGGAAGCAATCAGGAACGTGATAAGAACATTCGATCCACGTGGAGTGGCATCCAAATCCCTTTCGGAATGTCTGCTTAGCCAGATCGAGGATATTGAAGAGAACAGGATCCTGATAGAACTTATCAAAAATCATCTTGAAGATCTTTCGAGATCAAAATTTTCAGATATTCTTTCAAATCTTAAAATCGACAGAGATGAACTCAACAGGCTGATCAAAAGATTAAAAAGGTTGAATCCGAAACCTGGATACGACTTCCTGCAGAGCGAAGTTGACTATGCAGATATTGACCTGATACTCACTAAAAACCCCGAAAATAATGAATACCAGGTCAAATATGTAAATGATGGGATCCCGAATATTATTTTGTCTGAATATTATGATAATATGGCCGGTAAAGCCAGGGATAAGAATACAGAACATTATCTTAAGGACAAATTGAAAAGTGCCAATCTATTCATAGAAGGGACAGCCTTGAGAAAATCAATGATAGAAAAAATTGCCGATTATCTTGTAAAATCTCAGAGAGATTTTCTGGAATACGGTGAAAAATGGAAAAAACCTCTTACAATGAAAAAAGTTGCTGACGACCTGGGCTTTAACGAATCAACAATCTCAAGAACGGTCAACAATAAGTTTATTGCCACTGAGAATGGAATAATAAGCCTCAAACAATTTTTTTCACACGGGATAAAAGGAGATTTTGGTTTTTTACACTCAGTCGATACAGTCAAGGATAAACTCAAAAGTATAATTGAGGAAGAGCCGAAAAACAAACCACTCTCCGATCAGACCCTGGCTGAAAAACTGAAAGAACTCGGAATCCAGATATCAAGGCGGACAGTTCGGAATTACAGGGACGAGATGAATATTCTGAATTCATCCGAAAGAAAAGAAGAGTATAAATTAAAAGGAGACTAAAGGAGCGATAATGAGCATTAAATTTACATCAAAGAACGTAAAATTTCCAGGTGCTTTAAAAGGGTATGCGGAAAAATCTCTCAAGAACATAGAAAAGTTCAGCGGAGGTATAATTGATTCTGAAATAATGGTAAGTGAAGAGAAGTCCGGATTTAAAATAGAAATTAATCTGAAAACAAAAATGCAGAATTACCACGTCGTCTCAACCGAACCTCTTATAAAACAGGCACTTAGAAACGCTCTGACTTCTATTAAGAACCAGGCAAAAAAAAATAAAGAGAAACTCAAAGGTGATAAGCGGAGAGGGAAAGGGAATTTCTTTCAGGGATTTTTCGGCAGTGAACAGCCTGCTCCCGAAATCAGTGAAGATACCGGGGAAGAGAGGGTCCAGATCTCGAGGAATTATTCTCCGAAGCCCCTTTCTCTCGAAGAAGCCATATTCTTCCTTAAAGAGAGTAATGAGAATGCCTATCTGTTCCTGAATGTGGAAACAAACAATATTTCAGTGGTTTTCCTTAACAAAAATAACGAAATATCATTAATTGATGAAAAGATTGAAAAGTGAAATTATCAAATATTATTGACCCTGAACTTATTGTTTCAGAACTAAATACCGAAGATACTGCGGAAGCTTTAAAAATCATGACAGATCTCCTCAAAGAGAAGCAAAAGATCTCCGACAGCAAAGAGATCCTTCATAAACTTCTTGAAAGGGAAAAACTTGCATCTACATCCATTGGAAAAAATACTGCGATACCTCATGCAAAGATAAAAGATCTTAAAAACCCGATAATTATGATCGCAATTTGCAGGAAAGGCTTTAAATATCATCCCAGTGATAAAGAACCTGTAAATCTTCTTATTCTCGTTCTCTCCCCCTCCGGTGCTCCGGCTCTCCACCTTCAGATACTGGCAGCAGCAGCATCTCTGATAAAAAAACCGGGGAATCTTATCGGTGAAATGATGAAATCTAAAAACACCGGTGAAATTACCCAAATAATAAAAAATTTCGAAGAGATAAATGATTAGATCAAAAAAAGGGGTTGAAGTAAAAACTTTACTGAACGTTCCTGATGTGAGTATAAAAAAGACATACAATGAAAAATGGCTGGACAAAAAAATCACAAATCCTGACACGCAAAAGCCCGGACTTGCACTTGCAGGCTATATGGAATTTGTCAATAAGGGGAGCCTCCAAATATTCGGGAAGACAGAAACAGGTTATCTTAATCATCTGAGCACTGCCGATTGTAAAAAAAGTCTTGAAGGCTACCTTACCATTAAGCCACCGGCAATTATAACTGCCGAGAATCAGGAACTAAAGCCTGAAATAATTGAGATATTGAATATTAACAGATTATCGGTTCTTGTTTCAAATTTGAAATCATCTCTCCTTATATCAAGGACCTCTTCATTTTTGTTCAAGCACTTTTCAAAGAAGGTCAGAGTCAATGGTGTCTTAATGGATATAATGGGACAGGGAGTCCTGATCAGAGGAGAATCCGGAATCGGGAAAAGTGAAACAGCTCTTGAGCTTATTAAGAAGGGACATCAGCTTATTTCTGATGACCTTATTGAGTTTTATCTGGACTCAAATGATGAACCGGTGGGTAAATATATAGACTCAATAAAAAAGTGGATAGAGGTTCGTGGACTTGGAATTATAAATATCGTTGATATGTTCGGATTCGGAGCGATGCTCGAAGAAAAAAAACTTGATCTTGTAATTGATATGGAGAATTGGGACGCTAAGAAAAAATACGACAGGCTTGGTGAAGAAAACCTGTATTTCCCGATCCTGGGCAAAGATATCCCTATGTTCAAACTACCGGTTTCAATGGGGAGAAACCTTTCAACTCTTGTAGAAATTGCAGTCAAATATTTTATTTCCAGAAAAAGCGGAAGTGAGTCATTTCTGGAGCATATCAACAGGGAAAAAGGATGAAAATAAAAGGTGTAGTTATTACCCACGGCGAGTTGGGAAGAACTTTGATTGATGTTGCAGAAAGCATACTTGAGAAAAAAAGCGACCTTGAGTTCTTCAGATTCGGCTGGGATGAAGACGGGAGTACAATCGAAAAGAAGATCAAAGCATACCTTAACAAACATAAGGATGCGGGAATTGTGATCTTTACAGATATGTTCGGCGGCTCACCTGCAAATTTGAGCCTCAGATTCAATAGACCCAATGTGGAGATTATTACCGGAATTAACCTCCCGGGAATATTAAAATTCCTCACATATAAAGACAAAAAATTAGGTTTTAAAGAATTACTGAAAATAGTAAGAGATGGTGCAAGAGACGGGATTAGTATTATCAGTGAATACTTGGGAGACAGAAAAAATGGAAAAAGAAAAAATTAAGATCAAAAATAAATTAGGCCTCCATGCAAGAGCGGCTGCAAAGCTTTCACATCTTGCAAACAATTTCAGTTCCAATATATTTCTGGTTTTTAACGGTGACAGAGTGAATGCAAAAAGTCTCCTCGGCATACTCACACTGGCAGCAGCTGTGGGAAATGACATTGTAATAGAGGCTGATGGAGAAGATGAAGCTGAAGCAGTATCAGGGATAAAGGATTTGTTTGAAAGAAAATTTGATGAAGAGAGTTAGATCTGTATATATCCGGACACTTCTTTAGCATCATATAAAATGAAAAAGCTTAAAGGAAAGCCCGTTTCACAGGGGATCGTAATCGGAAAGGCTACCATTCTCAAATCTCATACGGATATTGTTTTAAAAGAAAAACTTGACAAATCAGCTTTACCTGCCGAACTGAAAAGATTCAACGATGCGCTCAGATCAACAAGACTCCATTTAAAAAAGGTCTACAAAAACCTTCAGAAGGTGATGGGGAAAGATTCCTCACTTATAATTGAATCACAATCAATGCTGCTTAATGATACCCGCTTAATAAATGAGATCAGAGACAAGATCAAGACAAACCATGTAAATTCAGAGTGGGCAATAAAAGAGGTTGCAAAAAAATATCTTGATTTTTTCAGCAATATAAAAGATCTGTCCTTCAGGGAAAAAGGGAATGATATTGCGGATATACTTGGAAGGATAACAGATAATTTAAGGAAGAGTAGCAAATCAGAAGATCCGAAGATCGAAAATATGATCCTCGTTGCAGATGACCTCACCCCTTCCACTGCTGCCGGTCTTATGTCAAAAGGAAAACTTCTTGGAATCATTCTGAACAATGGTGGTGAGACATCTCATACTGTAATTCTTGCAAGGACACTTGGTATTCCTACTATTCTGGATACAGGAAATGCAACAGATGAAATTGCAAATGAGGATACTTTGATTGTCGACGGACTTAGCGGGGAGATCATAGTAAATCCGAAATCTCAGTATTTGGCTAAAACCAGAATCAAAATAGAAAAATTTAATGCTTACAAAGAGAGACTTAAGAAAATAATTAAACTTCCCAATGTAACTAAAGACAAAAGAGAGTTCAAGCTTCTGGCAAACATAGAGCTTCCGTTTGAAAGTGATCTTGTAAATTCATTCGGAGCATCAGGGATAGGCCTGTTCAGGACAGAATTCCTGTTTATGGATCCCAATATAGCTCTATCGGAAGAAGAACAATATCTCATATATAAAAAAATTGCTCAGAAAGTTTATCCGGCAGAGGCTACTATCAGAACATTCGATATCGGAAGGGATAAAGGGAGCAGATACTTCAAGACAGGGAATGAACGTAACCCGGCACTTGGAACCATGGCCGTAAGGCTTTTTCTTAAAGAAGAGAAAATATTTCGAACTCAGATTAAATCAATAATGAGAGCAAATGAGAATGGAAATATAAAAATACTGTTCCCAATGATCACTGAAGTAGAAGAGGTAAATACAATAAAAAGAATCATGACCGAGATTGCTTCTGAATTGAGATCAGAAAAAAGGCTTCCGGATCATAAACTTGAGATTGGGATAATGATAGAGATCCCCGGAACTATTAAACTTATAAAACACCTAAAAGATGAAATAGACTTTTATTCGATCGGATCAAATGATCTTATCCAGTATCTTCTTGCTGTTGAAAGGGACAATAGTTCTCTTTCATATCTCTTCAATCCTTATCAGCCGTCAGTAATTGAAAGTCTTATTGAGATCAGAGAAGAATGCAGAAAAACAGGGAAACCTGTTTCAATTTGCGGCGAGATAGCCGGGAAACCTCTAACTGCCCTTATGCTTCTTGGAATGGGATATACAAATTTTTCAATGAACCCGCTATCAATTGCAGAAGTTAAAAGGGTTTTTATAAAGGTACATTACTCAAAGATCAGGAAAATATCTTCCGTTCTTTCCCAATTCGATTCCAAATCGAAAAGTGAAGAGTTTCTTATCGAGTCAATACTCAGGATCTACCCTGAAATGTTTGTTATGCAGCCTGTGTTTCAATAATGTTGAAAACTGCAAAAACAAAATTTTCCCACATTCTATACACAAATTGTGGAAAAGTATCTTCTTGAATCCCTGTAACCCACTGCTGAAAACAACTTTCTTGATTTGCACATTTTTGGTTAACGCATATACCCTATATTAAAATGTTATTCGGCATACACAGTGGTATCGCACCTATCAAAATAATGTTGACAGGTCAATCCCTTATTGTATAATTACTGTGGAGGCAACATGAAAACTGTAAAACTATTAATAATGTTGATTTTTATATACGGAACTCTTAATTCATCGATATTGACTGTTCCGGAAAGTAGTGATTTCAAGAGAACATCTCTTTATAGTGAAGTAATGGATTTCCTTGATTATATGAAAAAAAATTCAGGAAAAATAAAGATTTCCACTCTCTGCAAAACAACCGAAGGGAGAGATATTCCACTCGTGATCGTTTCTGAAGAGGGGATCTCTTCACCTGAGCAGATGAAAGCATTAAATAAAAGATCAATACTCTTTATGGCAAATATTCATGCCGGGGAGATAGAAGGCAAAGATGCTTCCCTGATGTTCCTGAGAGATATTGTAGAAAATAAGGCCGGCGATATTTTAAAAGATCAGGTCATTCTTATTATCCCGATCTTTAACGCTGATGGTAATGAGAAACTCGGGAAGAATAGAATGGATGAGGGGCCGGAACTTGCAGGGGTAAGACATAACGGGCAGTATCTTGATCTTAATCGTGACTATATAAAACTCGAATCCCCGGAAGTTATCGCTCTGGTAGGTCTGTTCAGAGAATGGGACCCGGTATTGTTTGTGGATCTCCATACAACAAACGGGTCCTGGCACCAGGAGCCAGTGACATATTCAACTTTATCAAATCCAAACAGCAGTCAGAATCTAATGGATTTTATGTGGAAAAAAATGTTTCCCGCTGTACAGAAAATAATGAAAACAAAATTCAAAACAGATTCCATTCCATACGGCAATTTTGTGGATAGAGCATTTCCTGAAAAAGGCTGGAGAAATCACGCTTATGAAGCAAGGTTCGGGACAAATTATGCCGGTCTCAGAAACAGGTTCACAATTCTAGATGAGAACTATGCCCATGCCGATTTCAAAACCAGAGTATTATCAGCTTACTATTTTATCAGATCAATAAGTGAATTCACATCAGAGAATATAATTGAGATGGAAACCATGGTTAAGAAGGCAGATATTGAAACTATCTCAGGATACTCTTCGGGAAACCATGTATTATCTTTTAAACAGGAACCCGGAAAACTTTTCGACTTTACCATAAAAAGCTATGAGT
The DNA here is from genome assembly GCA_942492175.1 of uncultured bacterium. GTDB lineage: Bacteria > Acidobacteriota > Aminicenantia > UBA2199 > UBA2199 > UBA647. Next base: position 447,843 of record CALODR010000004.1, on the reverse strand, counting down.
TTGAGAAGGAGAAAATAAAACCTGAGGACAGGAGTAAATATCCATGGTGGGTAAAAGATTTTATTGTGAAAAAAACTGAGCGTCTGAAAGATTACAAGGTATCCTATTATGCAAAAGCGTTACCTGACACAACAACCCCTGTTCCATCTGCATATATTATTCTCCCATACCACAATGAGGTTATTTCAAATCTGAAAAAGCACGGAATAATTGTCGAAAAGATAGAGGAAGAGTTTTCCGGTGAATTTGAAAATTTTATAATCTCCGATATTCAATACGGTAAATCACTTTATCAGGGACATATTCTCCTTGACATTAAAGGAGATTATAAAAAGATAGAGCAAAACATACCGGCAGGATCTTACCTTGTACCGATGAACCAGCCGCTTGCAAGACTTATAGCTGAAATGCTGGAGCCCGGATCGGGGGACAGTCTCCTAAAGTGGGGTTTCTTCAATAGAGAACTTGTAAAACAATGGTCCAGGAAACCAGGGGAATATCCAGTCCTGAAAATGATGAAACATAAAACAGATATTCTCTCAGTTATAGAATAAAAAATATTCTGTCACCTTTTTTCAGGTTGAGTGATTTTGCCCTGTTTCCTTTCAATTCCAGTACATATTGCGCGACATCTTTTGATATATAAGTTTTGCAGGGATCTTTCTTACATGGAGGGACATTGTAAATTATCTCTGTTATCTCCTTGGAAGAATTCAGATAGATAAGATCAAGGCTCACAAGAGTGTTTTTCATCCAGATCCCTCTGTAATCTTCATCAGGATAGATGAACAACATTCCAAAATTATCCGGTATCTCTTTTCTGAACATCAAGCCCAGAGCTTTTTTTTTATCAGTATCAGCTATTTCCACAAGAAACTCTTCTTCACCGAAAAACATTGAAATAAATTGTGGGGCAGCTGTAAGATTTAATCCGAATATTATTAGAACGATAAGGGCTGGCATTATAAGTTTTATTTTCACTATTAAGAATATTAGCACTTTTTATTGTTTTAAAAAAGTAACCAAGAATTCATTTCCGGAATATGTTAAATCTTGACTTTTTTTTTGTTTTCTATAAACTTAAAAAAACAAATATCTGATTGAAGGAGGAAAAATGAAATCAGCAGAAGAGATACTATATGAGAAAGGTACTAAAATTATATCCGTAGATGGACAAACTTCCATAGATAATGCAATTAAGACCATGCTGAAAAACAAGATAGGTGCGATAATAATTCAGGAAAAAGATGAAGTTGTGGGTATATGGACAGAGAGAGATCTGTTAAGGAATGTTTCAATAGATAAAGTTAACACTGAATCCACTCCAATCAGGGACTATATGACAAAAGGGATAATCTCAGCTCCCCATGATGATTCGATATATAACCTAATGGATAAATTTCTGGGGAAAAGACTCAGACACCTCCTGATAGAAAAAAACGGGAAATTCCTGGGACTTTTATCCATAGGGGATGTAATAAAAGCCACACTTCAGGAAAAAACAGATGAACTGAATGAACTTAAGACAATGGTCTCATGGGATTATTATGAAGACTGGAAGTGGAGCAAATAGTTCTAAATCCCATTGAATTAAGTCAGACAATCTTCTTTATATTATAAGTATAAGAATCGGCCGGAAGTATAATGTTGTTTCGGTCTAAAAATGATCCTATATATTGACCGCAATTGCTGCCTATTCGGTTCTCCTCCAATTCACCAATGCTGACAATAACATCGAACCCTGCTTTTATAAGTTCATCAGCTTTCTTTTTTATCATTTTCCTGACTTTGAGAAGATCTGTATTTAAACCGTTTTTGACCGCATTAATTGTTGGGTTTACGGGAGTTATCTTAATAATAAATTTTTCAGGATCAAAAGTTTCATTTAAAACCTTTTCGCTGATCTCCATTTCCCCTGAGAAAATGAAATTAAGAGTGATCTTTTTATCCCCCCTACAGAAATATCTATCCCCGAACCGGGAGATTTTATTCAGATCCCACTTTTTTACCGGGATAAGATTGTCCCTCTCCTTGTCAGATGTTGAATGGATAGAAAATTGAATCTGGAATTTTCCATTATTGTATATTTCATTTTTAATTCCGATCAGGTCATCAAGAAACCTGTCCGATCCCTTCGGAGCTATAGTTGAAATACTGGGGATAAACCCGGGTGCTTCATATCTTTCACAAAAGTTTTTTAAAACTTCGAGAACTGCAGGATTTAAAGCCGGTTCCCCCATTCTGGCGAACTGAATCTTAAATTTGTCTACCGTGATTTTCCTTTGAGGAAATCTCAGAAGTACAGGATAATCTATTTGAGAAAATATCTCGTCCGCAGAAAGTTTTCCTCTATAGAATTTTCCGGCATCACACATTCTGCATCCTACAGGGCATCCGAATAAAGTTGATACGATCAGGACCCATTTTTTCTCTATCTTAAGTGGAGGTTGTACCGATTCTACAAATTCTGCATACCTGTCGGCACCGAAATCACCAATATAAACTGTTGCTATATCGGAATGTTCAGTTCTATATACTACTTCCATAATTATTACCTTCTATCATATCATTAATTTTCATTGCCGATTCAAGTCCGTCACCGGCTGCTATCAGGGCCTGACGGCACCTGCCTTTTTTTATATCCCCCACAAGATATATCCGGCCGTTAAAAATAAGTGAATCCAATACCGGTTTTTCTATATCTGATAAAAATGTATCTTCAGGTTTTCTCCCTGTTGCAAATACAATCCGGTCAAATGCCTCCGATCTGATCTCCCCTGATTTTATTAAATCTACTCTCAATCCCTTCACTCCCTCTTTTCTTATTTCTGTCAATTCAGTGTTGTCAAAGTAGTTAATATTTTTTTTAGAGAATACAACTTCTTGCAAACTGTTAAGAGCTTTTATTCTTTCAGACCTGTTTATTATCACAACATTGTTCAATGCAGACAAGGTGAGTGCATAGTCGAAAGCACTGTCTCCCCCACCGACAACCAGTATATTTTCTTGCTCAACACCGGTTAATCCTGTCACTTCGAAATCTATATATTTTAAAAGTTCGTCAGGTACAGATTTCAGAATTTCCGGTTTTGCCGGAATTGTCCCGCTCGCTGCAATTACAAAATCAGAAACAAATTGTGATCGTCCTGCTGAAATAATAAATTTGTCTTTGGATTCATCATACTTTACTTTTTCAACCGGTAATTTTATCATTTCACGGGAATAACTGCTAAAATGGGAGATCATCTTCTGTGTCAGTTCAATACCTGTCACAGGAGGGAAAACCCCGGTATAGTTGCTGATCCGATTCCCGTTACGTAAAAGCCCTCCCGGCTCAGATTTTTCAAATATAAAATGTTCAATTCCAAACCTGTTCAATTGTATTGATGCTGACATCCCGGCCGGACCGGCTCCAATAATGGCAACTATACCGCTTTTATTCAACTCAGCTTCTCCAGCAGTTCATCTGCAGTCAAAGGGAATGCAAAACCATGAGCAAGATTACATAAAGTTGAACCATGAAATTTACGGTTATAGGTTGCTGTGAAATCGATCCCGAAAAAAACATCAAAATCTCTGACATAAGCTTCTCTCGCTGTTGTCTCACAGCATAAATGGGTCATCACTCCTGAGATGATCAATTGACTTATATTTCTGCTGCGGAGGATATTCTCAAGATCCGTTTTATAAAATGCATTGTATTGTGTTTTTTCAATGATCTCCATCCCCGGTTCAGATAATTCATTAATTATTCCGGACATAATGTTTTCCCGTGTAATATAATCTCTCCACCATTTCCCCATCTGACCCGCATCCTCTGGTGTATTTACGTGACGAGTATAAATAACAGGAATATTCAGTTCCCTGCATCTATCTCTCAGTAAAACAATCCTGTTTATAATATTGGGGGCTGAAGGGGTAAATGCATGTGAGCTTTCATCAAAAAAGAAGTTCTGCATATCCATAATAAGAAATGCAGTATTTTTCAGATCAAGATTCAATTGGTGTTTACTTCTGATAACACTTATCTCTTCTACAAAATTTGAGACTGCCTCTTCATCATCTGCACCTGTAATATAAACCTCTTTCTTAAACAATTCCATTGTATAATTCACCTTAGGATTTGAAATCAGATTCCGGCAAATAATAACATGAAGCGCTGGTTATGAAAAGTTTTATTTCAGGATAAGTCCTATTTATACTTCGACTGGAAGTATTTCATATCGCTCTTATCAGTCAGCAGATCGAGAACATCAACAACAATACTGTATTCCCCCTTCTCAAGATTCTTTAAATTTATGGATACGCTGAAACTTTTTTTGTCAGCGACAATTGTCTTTGTCTGATCAAAATATGTACGTCCGGTATTATTCATTACCTTGATATGAATTTTCATCTTTCCCAGTCGGTGACCATTCTCCTGCCGCCAAAAATAATCCTTTATCTTCACAAGAAGGGTCTTTCCCTTGAGTTTCGCCTCTTCAATAATGACAGTCGGGATATTACTCTCTTTATTTCTGAAATACCTCGCTATATATTTGTCTCTCATATTATTATCGTAAAACACATCATAATCTGAATTCTTGGTGGTCACCCTTATCTTACCCACTTTTTTCCCTTCCTCAGGAGTGTAAGTCAGCATATAGAGGATATCCTCCTTTTCGATCAGTTTTTTTACGGATTTACTTATATTTCCGGAAGAGATTAGAGATCCGCCGGTTCTTTCCGTGATCTCCCTGAAACTGTTCTCCAGATTTGAAGAGATCCTCTTGTATTCAAGGTCCTGTGAAAGTATTGATTTTGTTGTATTGATAAAAATAGAGTGGAAGACAGTATTAACCTTATAAAAAAGTTTCGAGATTTCTTCCGCAGGAAAATCGGTTGTGGCGTTCAGTGCAACGTTGATCTTCATTAAGAGGCTGGAAAGTGCTCGGGAATGAAACACATCCTCCCCCCGCTCACTTCCCTGAAGCTGACTGATAAGACCTTTAATGCTCGACATCATCTCACCGGTTCTTTTCAGTTTCGGGAACATTTCTATCTGATAAAAATTTATCACCCATTTCTCTTTATCAATCTTCTGGAGATATCGGGCGAAGTTATAATAATCATCTACCGAAGGAGTGAGATATTTCAATCGGTAATTGTCCCAGATAAGAAGATAGTTCTCAAGAAATTTTATCATCTCAACTGCAGGTTGGGACATTCTTCCGCCAATAATCTGGTTGAATTTTGAGTAACTCAGTTCAGAATCAACTTTATCCAGAACCCTTGATAACCGCTGTTTGGCTTTTACACTTTCACTTCTCAGGATTTTTGACACCAGTTCCCGTGAAGTTTTAGGATTATTAAGATTCTTTATAAAGAAAGTTTTCTCATTTACAAAAATAAGGAGTTCATCAGAAGGGTGGAAAAGTTTATCAAAAAGGAAATCTATCCCTTTCTTCAACTGATCATTGAACTCAGTGATTTTGAATACCAGGACAAAATATCTTCCCTTGCCTTCCGGTTTGGCATCATCCCCGGCTATATCTTCTTCTATTTTTATCTTTTTTCTTGTTATATAAAACCCGTTTATTTTCTGGAGCTTTCCACCCTCATATAAAAGAAAATCCTCTTTCTTCAGGTTATCCACCATATTTTTTTTATAAAATACCCGGACCGGAACCTCAAAATCTGTAACATCAACAGTCTCAACCACCTTATCATCATCTCCTCCGGGTTCCTCCTGAGGAAGCAGATTCAAACTTAAAACCGATGAAATAAAAAAGAGACCAAGTATAAATCCAATAATTTTTATTTTCATATCCATATCCTATAACTTCATTCATACGAAATCAATATTGGTAAGGTTTGACAATATTCTGTTATAATCAATATATGAGCAATCCAGTGATTCAGATAGACTCTTTATCAAAATATTATGGAAAATACCGGGGGGTTGAAGATGTATCAATCAATGTGGATCAGGGACAGATATTCGGATATCTGGGCCCGAACGGAGCCGGGAAAACAACCACAATAAGGATCATGCTCGGATTTCTTTTGACCTATAAGGGCAATATAGAAATCTTCGGACAAAACATAAAAAAGGAGTTATCGAGCATATTAGCAAGGACCGGATACCTTCCCGGAGAGCTTTCATTATATGGAAATCTAAATGTATCTGAATTTCTGGAATACTTTTCAAATATCGGACGGAACGGTAAAAAAAATTATAGAAAAGAACTTATTGAAAGGTTCGGATGTGAGCCTGAAAAAAAAATATCATCACTTTCAACAGGGAACAAGCAGAAAGTGGGTATAATTCAGGCCGTCATGAATGATCCTGAACTGTTAATCTTAGACGAACCTACAAAAGGGCTCGATCCCCTTATGAGACAGGAATTCTATGATCTATTGCGGGAGTTGAAGAGCAGAGGTAAAACAATCCTTTTATCATCTCATGTTCTCTCAGAAGTTGAGAAGGTCTGTGATAAAGCAGCTATTATAAGAGAGGGAAGCATTGTTGCTGTTGAGGATATACATTCGCTGAAAACAAAAAACTATAAGATTCTTGAGATCAAATGCAGGGATTGTATAAATGAGAAAAACATTAGAGATCTGAAAGAAATCTCCGAACTGGAGTATTACGGAAATACTATTAAATGCCATATTCATGGAGACATGAACCCTTTAATAAAAGTATTGGAGAATAATCACATTCTGGATATTGAAAGCTCTTCACCAGGGCTTGAAGAGGTTTTTATTAAGTTCTATGGAGAAAAAAATGTTTAATAATATATTCCTGAAAACATTGAGAGACCAGATGGGATCAATTTTTTGGTGGTCAGCCGGATTTATTTTTCTTTCAATATATCTCGCATGGTTCTACCCTTATATAAGTAAAAATGCCGAAATATTTAAAATGGTCGATGCTCTGCCTCCGGTAATAAAAAATCTTATCGGAGATATAGATTTTGCTGCAACTCCAGCAGGATTTTTCAATCTTCAGCCCTTCTCATTTTTTGCTCCGATCATGATATTGTTTTATTCCGTTTCAAGAGGGGTCGGTACTATAGCAGGTGAAAATGAGAGTGGTACCCTTGATCTTCTACTATCAAATCCTGTTTCACGTTCAGGGGTAGTAATTCAGAAGGTGCTCTCAATATCTCTCGGATTGGCTGTCGTTCATTTTTTTTTCTTCCTTGGGATGGCTCTTGGACTTTTATTATTTAAAATTGATCTAAGTTTACTAAAACTTTCAAAAACGATTTTATCTCTTTACTTTCTATCATTAAGTTTTCTATCAATCTCTGTATTTGCAGGTATTGTTTTTCTGGATAAGAGAAAAGCAGTCGGGGTGGTCAGCGGATTAGCACTGATCTCTTTCATTGTGAATGCATATGCCCCTGGACTGAAACTATTTCAGATCGCCCGTTCATTCTCACCTTTTTATTACAACTCGGGGAATTCACCCATAAAAAACGGACTGGATTTCAGCCACGTTTTAATACAGATATTAATATTTGTTTTTTTCCTCTCTGTTTCACTATTGGTATTTAGAAAAAGGGATCTTGTTTCCTGAACAATTTACTTGATATTAGTTTGAGAATATTTTAATATTTCTTCAACTTTGTAAACTGAAACAATAATAATATGAACAGGATCAAGCTGAACGAAACCGACATTCAATACCTTGAAAAATCCGGTCTTGGATTGGAAGACGTAAATTCCCAATTGGAAAAACTTGAAAGGGGGAACATCCCTGTATCTCTGTTACGGCCTGCAGGTCCTGATGACGGAATAATCAGACTATCAAATGACCGCCTGCTTGAATTGGAAGAGATATATGACAGGCTGAGCCCCAATCATTCGATTTCAAAATTTATTCCCGCTTCGGGAGCTGCCACAAGAATGTTCAGCGATACCTCTTCATTTATTAATAAAGTTAAAGAACTCCCTTTTTCAGAAGAACTTCAAAAATGCATAAGGCAGGATGGCATGGATCTCAACTTTCTGATTTCAGGGAAGAATTATAAGGCAATTCTCGAATATATTCTGACAGACAAAGGCCTGAACTACGGTTCATTACCAAAAGCCCTGGTACAATTTCATAAATACAGGGACCGGGCAATATCTCCTGTCGGAGAACATTTTGCTGAAGCTATCAGATATTGCAAAGGTATGGAAAATAAATTTAATCTCCACTTCACAATTTCAGAAAAATATTCAGGGGAATTCAGAAAAGAAATTTCGGATCTTGAGGAATTTTTCCAGAGGAACGGCTATGAAATTTCTGCCGACTTTTCCTTCCAGGATAAAAGTACAAATACAATCGCTGTCGACCTGAATGGTGAGCCTGCCCTTGACGGTGACGGGAATATTCTACTTCGTGCGGGTGGACACGGGTCACTTCTGAAAAATTTAAATACTATCTCTTCAGATATTATATTTATCAAAAATATAGACAATGTAACTACCATTGACAGAATAAGGGAAATTGTAAAAAACAAAAAAGCATTGGGCGCATACCTTATTGAGATCAGAGAGAAGATATTCGGATCACTGAGGACCATTCCGAGAATAATCAAGGATGGTGAATCAATTAATGAAATTTACTGCTTTTCCAAAGACGTACTGAATATATCATTTCCTTCAGATTTCATCGATTTTGAACTGGAGAAGAAAAAAAAGATCCTTTCAGAAAAATTGAATAGACCTGTCCGGGTCTGCGGAATGGTTCCAAATACAAATGAACCTGGCGGAGGCCCTTTCTGGATAGAAAACAGGAAAGGTGAGGAAGTTCTACAGATAATTGAGAGATCACAGATTAATGAAAAATCACAGGATCAGGTTGATATTTTCAACTCTTCTTCTCATTTTAATCCTGTTGATATCGTTTGTTCCATAAAAGATTTCAGAGGGAATTTTTTTGATCTGAAAGATTTTGTTGAGGATTCAAGATATTTTATCTCAAAAAAAGTTCATAAAGGCAAAAAGATCAATATCATTGAACATCCGGGATTGTGGAACGGTTCGATGGAAAAGTGGATAACAATATTTATTGAGGTTCCTCTTTCAACCTTCAATCCTGTTAAATATGTAACTGATCTTCTAATTGAGAACCACAAACCTTCCGAAAATTCATCATTCACAGATATTTTTTAGATCATTTAATGGATAACAAATCTATATTCCCAATAAAAAACTGTACTGCAATAATTCTTGCAGGCGGAAAAAGCAGCAGAATGTCCATAGATAAAAAATTTCTGAAAATTGAAGGTTCATTATTATTAGACAGAGTAATATCAAATGTCTCGTCACTATTTGGGAATATATTGATAAGCACTTCTGAAGATATCAATTATAAACATAAAAATGTTACAGTTGTCCGTGATACATTCAGGAACAGAGGTCCCCTTGCAGGTATACTTTCGGGTTTGAAAGAATCAATCAATGAGAAAAACTTTGTTATAGCAGTCGATATTCCGGATATATCGGGAGAACTTGTATCCGAATTGTATTCATTTACTGATAAGTATGAAATTGTAGCACCCCGTTCCTCAAAAGGGAAAATTGAACCCCTTTTCGGGTTTTATATGAAAAGCATTTTACCACGTCTGGAAAAAAATCTGTCCAGGGGGAAAAATAAGGTAATTGATATCTATCAACATACAAAATTTAAAATAGTAGACATGGAAAGCTCAGACTGGTTCTTCAATTTAAACACTGAATCTGACCTGTATGATTATATATCACATCTGAAAGAGACAACCTCTCTCTAACTCACTGCATATGTAATTTAATTGCATACAAAAATTTGTTATGAAATATTATTTCATATTAGCTTCTTGACTTTTTGTTTTTCAGGATATATAAAATAAATATGAAATATAAATACTCTAATCACGATTTCCTAAGTTTGTCAGGAACTACAAAAGACCTTCCGGATTGGGTATTAAAATATCCGGAACTTCACATACAGGTAAAAGCCCATAGAGAATCCCAGGGGATATCGCAGCAGAAGCTCGCTGAAAACATAGGGCTGACATGGAGATCTATCCCCAATATTGAGAGTGGTAATGTCAATCCGAAGATTTCAACTTTAAAAAAAATTGCAAAGTTCCTGAATTGTGAACTTAAAATTCTATTGATACCCGGAGAAGAATTTAAGAAAGCAGTGCCACCTATACAATCTTCATCAATTAGTAAACCTTCCGTAGTTCAGAAAAACCTTAAACCGGAGAATGACAATATATCTGACAACAAGTATAAAACCGAGAAGAAGAAAGAATACTTCTGGGACTGACCCTGATTGACTAAACAGGGATAATAAATTAATATTCTCCAATGAATACATTCACTTTCACAGGCTGGTCCGGATCCGGAAAAACAATATTAATATCAAGACTTATTAAAGAACTGTCAGGGAGGGGATGGAAGGTTACAGCTGTGAAAAAGGTCCCCAACAAATATCATCTTGAGCCTGAAGGAAAGGACAGCAGTAAGTTTCTTGAGCACGGCGCAGGCATTGTTTATCTTGTGGCAGACAGACAATTGTTAAAAATAAGATCAATAAATTCACATGAAGATCTGTTTGAACTTGAGGAAGAAGAATTGAAGGAATTCGATTTCGTTCTTATTGAAGGGAGATTATCTTCTGAATCTCACATATTTGAGGTTGTTAATCCCAATATCTCGGAAGCAACTAAAACGGAAAAATCGCAACTCTCGGCTATAATTTCTGACAATCCCGTTAATGGGGTAAAATGTTTCACCAGGGACAGCATCGGAGATATCGCAGATTTCATGGAGTTAATAAAAAAATCAGGGAGTTAAAAAAATGATAAGCTATAGAAAAGAATTATGGTTTGAAACTGGAAAAAGGAGGGAATTAATTCATATAACCCCCCATATTGAGACCTGCCTGAAAGAGAGTGGTATCAGGGAAGGGATGTTACTCTGCAATGCAATGCATATCACATCAAGTGTATTTATAAATGACAATGAGTCAGGCCTGCATAACGATTATGAAGTATGGCTCGAAAAACTTGCACCGGAGAAACCCTATTCCCAATACAGACATAACGGATTTGAGGATAACGCTGATGCACATCTTAAAAGGACCATTATGGGGAGAGAAGTAGTGATCGCAGTAACTGAAGGAAAACTTGATTTCGGCCCATGGGAAGCTATCTTTTATGGTGAATTTGACGGAAAAAGACGTAAGAGGATTTTGGTCAAAATCATCGGTGAATAGATACCTTCTATCGCTATTTCAACTACTCTGTAAATTTTAATAATCAAAGTTGTGAAAAAAATAAAAAAAAGTATAATATTTGTTTCAATTCAATTTCTATTTATGATAGAATTGCTTCTAAAAAATATGGATATTTACATAGAATCATTTGTAATAACCGGTGACTTGAGTTAATCGGAAAACAATATGATATTCCAACAAATTAAATCCGGAAAAATTTTGTATTTGTATAACAAAACATCAAATCCTGAAAAACAGGGGTGAATCAATGGATAGAGAAGAAAAACAAATCAATGAAGCTGCTTTAGAAGTACGTAAAAAAAAGCAGCCTTCGAAGAAACAGAATGTTATTGAACTTGTCAGTCAATATTGTAAGGGATGCGGTTTGTGTGTTGACAGCTGCCCGACCGGAACTCTCCTGCTGGAAGATAATATTGAGAGTAAGTTCGGAATTTCCGTAATGGTCGATGCACCTGAATATTGCATCGGGTGCAAAATGTGTGAACGGAGATGTCCTGATTTTGCCATATTTATAAACCATGAAAAGGACAAGGAAGGAAAATGAGCAAAAGAAAAGTATTCCAGGGAAATATAATAGTTGCAAAGGCTGCAATTGCTGCAGGATGTAATTTTTTTGCAGGTTATCCAATTACACCTTCATCGGAGATTGCTCAGCATCTATCAAGAGAATTTCCGAAATTGGGCCGTGATTTCATCCAGATGGAAGATGAAATATCAGCACTTGGTGCCTGCATAGGCGCGTCCCTTTCAGGGAAAAAAGTACTCACAGCTACAAGCGGACCCGGTTTCTCTCTGATGCAGGAACATCTCGGACTCGCTGTAATGGCTGAGATACCGCTGGTAATCGTTAACGTCATGAGAGGAGGTCCATCTACAGGAATTCCGACTAAACCATCACAGGCGGACATGATGCAGGCCAGATGGGGAACTCATGGAGACCATCCGATAATTGTCCTCTATCCTGCTTTTGCAGATGAGATATTTTCCGAAACTGTAAGGGCATTCAACCTCTCTGAGAAGTTCTGGAATCCGGTCATCCTTCTCCTTGATGAAGTAATTGCCAAGGCTCATGAAGATATTGAATTACCGGCAAAGAAAGATCTTAATATTTATAAAGAGAAAGTTAATGTAATTAAAGACCTTAATATATATGACAGGAACATTGGTGAAAATCCGCCGAGAGTGGATTTTTTCAAGGGATACCCTATCCATATTGACGGCTTGGAACATGATTCCCATGGATATCCCACATCCGACCCTGCTACAGCAGATAAAATGCAACATCTCAGAATGCAGAAAATATACCACTATCAGGATGAGATCATAAAATTCAAAGAGTATTACATGGAAGATGCTGAAATGATGATATTCTCGTTCGGTGTGTCCGCCAGATCTGCGTTGAGTGCAGTGAAGATGGCAAGGGAAGAGGGGATCAAAGTCGGGTTGTTTCAGGCGCTGACAATTTGGCCATTCCCGAAAAAAGCACTCCAGAAAAGATTCAAAAGAATCAAGAAGGTGCTGACAGTTGAAATGAATATGGGCCAGATGAAATATGAGATAGAGAGAGTATCAACTGATGATGTAAAAAAAGAAACTTTGCTCAGAGCAAACGGAATACCTTTTACTCCACAAGAAATAGTCAATTCCATTAAGGAGTTTTCAAAATGAACAAATATGAAAAATATATAAGATATAACACATTTCCCACACCATGGTGCCCGGGTTGCGGTGACGGTGTTGTCCTCAAAGCGATCGCAATGGCATTCTCCGACCTGGACCTGGACCCTAACGATATAATAGTTATTGCAGGAATAGGATGTTCCGGAAGGATGCCTACCTTCTTCAACACAAATACACTTCACACAACTCACGGGAGGGCTCTTACGTTTGCAACAGGCGTGAAACTTGCAAGACCTGAGAAACTGGTTGTTGTTATCTCCGGAGACGGTGATGCAATGGCTATTGGAGGTAACCACCTCATACATGCTGCAAGAAGAAACATCGGCATTAAGATGATACTGATAAATAATGGTGTTTACGGGATGACAGGTGGACAGGTATCTCCTCTTACACCCCAAAAATTTATTACAGAGACAACTCCTTATGGAAATATTGAGCCAAAATTTCACCCGGCGGAACTTATGATAGCTGCCAGAGCCACTTTTGTTGCAAGAGAAACAGTAAACAGGACAGTCCAGTTAAAAGAAGTGATCAAGAAATCATTCCTGCACAACGGATTCTCCGTAGTTGAAGCGATAAGCAATTGCCATATCAACCTCGGGAGAAAGAATAAAATGAAGAATCCCGTAAGTATGACCAAGTGGATCGATTCGAGGACAGTGACCAAAGATCAATATGATAAACTGGAGCCTGAAGATAGAGCTCATAAATATCCGATCGGTATTCTCGAGGAGGATACGGATAGATACGAATATTCGGAACTCTACCATAAACATATAATCCCGGCTGCAAAAGAAGCAGCAAAAAAAGAAGCTGCAGCCAGAAACAATAAAAAATAGGACGAGGTCAAAATGGAAAGATACGAGATAAGATTAGGAGCAGTCGGAGGTCAGGGTATTATTACAGCCGGAGCACTGCTTGTTGATATTGCTGTTGAAAAGGAAGGCAAGTATGCACTGGAAAGCCCCACTTACACTGCAACCGTCAGAGGAGGTCCGACCAAGGTTGATGTTATAATTTCTGATGAGCAAATAATATTTCCTCAGGCGAGTCAGATCGATTTTTTCATCTGTACATTTCAGAAACCTTACGACCTTTACAAAGCCAGGGTTAAAGATGATGCAATAGTCGTTGTTGATTCCAATCTCGTAAAAGACCTGGGCGATACAAAGAACTGGAAATTGTACAAAGTTCCTATTATAAATGAAACAAAAAAACAATTGGGGAATATTGTGTTCACTTCTGTGGTAACACTGGCCATAACCCAGAAACTTACAAATATCATCGATTATAAAAATATGGTTAATTTCATAAAACACTGGGCGCCAAAAGGTACAGCTAATATAAATCTTAAAGCTGTAGAGCTGGGTAGAAGTTTAGTCTGAATGGGAAATCCCACAAAAAACTTCGTCGAAGAGTTAAAATGGCGTGGAATGATCCACGATATCATGCCCGGTACCGAAGAATTCCTGATGAAAGAGAGCACATCCGCTTATGTTGGGATCGATCCGACTGCAGATTCTCTCCATATAGGACACCTTGTTACAGTTATGATACTGAAGCATTTTCAGATGTGCGGACACAAACCGATAGCACTACTTGGAGGAGCTACCGGGATGATCGGAGATCCATCCGGAAGATCAGATGAGAGGAACCTTTTAAGTGAAGAGACTCTCAGGGCTAATCAGGAAGGGATAAAAAAGCAATTATCTAAATTCCTTGATTTCAGTGATAGCACAGAAAACAGTGCCGAACTGGTCAACAACTACGACTGGATGAAAGATTTTACTTTCCTCCGTTTTATCAGGGAAATAGGGAAACATATAACAGTAAATTATATGATGTCCAAAGATTCTGTAAAAAAAAGGATTGGGGAAGATTCGAAAACAGGTATGTCATTTACCGAGTTCACCTACCAATTGGTACAGGCTACCGACTTCCTTGAACTTTACAGAACAAAGAACTGTCGTCTTCAGATGGGCGGTTCTGATCAATGGGGCAACATCACAACCGGTACCGAGCTGATAAGAAGGATAGAGGGAGGTGAAGCATATGCCCTTACATGCCCGCTTATAACAAAAAGTGACGGTTCCAAGTTCGGAAAGACAGAAGGGGGAAATGTCTGGATCGATCCATCCAGAACTTCACCGTATAAATTCTACCAGTTCTGGCTGAACACTTCAGATGAAGACGCTGAAAAATATATAAAGATTTTCACTCTCCTCAAAAAAGAAGAGATTGACAAACTTACAGAGGAACATAAAAAGGAACCGCATCTCCGTTTACTTCAAAAAAGGCTTGCCGAGGAGATCACCGCTTTTGTCCATTCAGAGGAAGATCTCAGAACATCAGAAGAAGCATCCAGGATCCTGTTTGGAAAGGGGACAAAAAAGACTCTTTTTAACATATCTGAATCCGATTTCCTTTCGATCTTCGAAGGCGTACCTTCTTTTGATATAAAAAGATCAGATTTGAACTCAGGAATTAACATATTGGATCTTCTTGCTGTTAACACGTCGGTTTTCTCTTCAAAAGGAGAAGCCCGCCGGATGATAAAAGGGGGAGGAGTCTCTATAAATAAAGAAAAAATAGATGACCCGGAAAGAATAATCGGAAATTCAGATGTTCTTAATAACAAATATATCCTTGCCCAGGCAGGGAAAAAAAAGTATTCCCTCATAACGATAATTTAAATCCGGAAATTTTCACCTGAAAATAAAATTTGTTTTTAAATATTGTCACCGGTCAGGAATATTACCGATTTGTATATGAACTGTTTTATCTGATTATTCAGAATATCACTGTTCCCCACATCAAATAAAGAAAAAATGACCCCTGATGATTTCCTGAACCTTTCAAGGTCTTTTTTGCTTACCGGATCCCTTGAAGGTGAATTTAGCCTGAGAGGATTGATATATTGACCGCTTCGCTGAAGTCCGTAGTGGAGATGCGGTCCCGTGCTCCTGCCCGTATTTCCCACATATCCTATAACTTTCCCCTGCCCTACCCACTTACCTCTGCCGATCCCATTTTTTATTCCCGATAAATGATAGTAGTGGGTTTTGTATCTGTTCCCGTGGGAAATAATAATATATCTTCCCCTTACTCTGTCATAGCCTGTATTAATCACTCTGCCGTCAGCTGTTGACCTGACTATGGTTCCCCGGGGAGCACCAAGATCAATTCCGCGGTGAGCGGCCGAGAAACCTGTCACAGGATGTCTCCTGTAACCGAAACGGGAAGTGAGCCTCATAAAAGGGAGTGGACACCTCAGAAACATTTTTTTTACTGCCCTCCCGTCCGGATGATAATAAGAGCTTTTCCCGGGATGTGCAGCGAAACGGACCAAACTTGTTTTTTCCCCCCTGTTTACAAACTCAGATGCGAATATCCTCCCGTATCCCGAGAATTTGCCCTGAAGATATTTTTTTTCCAGTAAGACCTGGAAACTGTCACCCTCCCTTATATCTCTGTTAAAATCAATATCGTATTCGTAGAGTGCTGCAAGATATTCGGCCAGTTCCCCGCCTCCGGGACCTGTTGAGGTTAGAGTTTCATACAATGACCCGTTAATAGTACCCTTTACCAGTTCAACTCTTACAATATACGGGACAATTGCCACTTCTCCGTTAAGCGGGCCTTTTCCGTTCCGGGTAATTTCAAGATAACTGTTCTTCTCTATGTTATACCTGAAAGATCTGAAACCGTCCCATCCATATCTTATTTGAAAAGTATTCCCGGCTTTGATCTTTTTCAGATTATAGATAGTTCCGGTTTTCCTGACTATTCTCCCGGCAAGCGAACTCTCTATCCCCTCTTTGGACAGGATCGAGAAAAGGTTCTCCCCTCTCCTTACTTTTCCGTGAAAGGTAAGGACATCTTCCCCCTGACAGGATAGATCTGTAACCGGTGCGGTTTTAACCCCGCCATCTATTTCAGGTTCCCGCTGATCATCTTTCCTGCATGATCTTATTGAAAAAAATATTATAAGAAATAGAAATGCAATTATTATAAAAAATCTTTTTCTCCGAAACGATCTCTCTGCACTTCCCATAGTTGTCTATTCTAATAAATATTTCTTACCAAAGCAATCCATATCACGACACAATCTTGCCTTAACTTAATGTTCTGATATAATATCGTTAACATGATCAATTATTTAATGAAAAAAATATTCGGGACCAGTAATGAGAGAGATTTAAAGAAACTTGTACCGCTCGTTGAAAAAATAAACGCACTGGAGCCTGAGATAAGTTCCCTGTCTGATGAAGAACTAAGAGGGCAAACGATAAAATTCCGTGAGAGGCTGAAAGGAGGAGAATCTCTTGATGATATCCTTCCTGAGGCATTCGCAGTGGTAAGGGAGACAGGTAAAAGAGTCTTGAATATGCGCCATTTTGATGTACAGCTTCTCGGCGGCATAATACTCCACCAGGGTAAGATCGCTGAAATGAAAACCGGTGAAGGTAAAACCCTTGTTGCCACTCTTTCAGCATATTTGAATGCACTTGATGAGAAAGGGGTCCATGTAGTTACTGTGAATGACTATCTCGCTTCCCGTGACTCGGAGTGGATGGGCAGAATATACCGATTCCTTGGACTTTCCGTCGGAGTTATCAAGCATGGACTGAACGACGAAGAGAGAAAAGAAGCTTATAATTGTGATATCACATACGGGACGAACAACGAGTTCGGTTTTGATTATCTCAGGGACAACATGAAATTCGAAGTTGATAATTTGTGCCAGAGAGATTTCAATTTTGCAATAATAGATGAAGTTGACTCGATACTGATAGATGAAGCAAGAACCCCCCTTATTATTTCAGGCCCAACCGAAGAATCAACATCCCTTTATTATAATGTGAACAATTTTGTGAAGAGGATTAAATCGGACCAGTCTGCATTTGAACTGGACCTCAAATCAAAAACCGTAACATTAACAGAGAGCGGAATCAGTTTAGCAGAAAATTTCTTTAAGATCGACAACCTCTACGATCTGACAAATATGGATACACTCCACCAGATAAATCAATCACTAAGAGCTCATCTCCTTTTCACAAGAGATGTCGACTACCTTGTGAATGAGAACCAGGTAATTATTGTTGATGAGTTTACCGGAAGAATGATGCCAGGAAGAAGATTCTCCGACGGACTGCATCAGGCACTGGAAGCAAAGGAAAATGTCCGTATTGAACAGGAATATCAGACCCATGCAACTATAACTTTCCAGAATCTTTTCAGAATGTATAAAAAATTATCCGGAATGACCGGTACTGCGATCACGGAAGCTGTAGAGTTCCATTCGATCTACAACCTGGATGTAATGGAACTCCCCACCAATAAACCCCTCATCCGTATTGAAATGCCTGATGTAATATATGGAAGTTCCGAGGAAAAGTGGACTGCTGTTGCCAATGAGATCAGATCACTGAACGAAAAAGGACAGCCTGTTCTGGTAGGTACAATTTCTATTGAGAACTCAGAACTCCTCCACAGAAGACTTACCCGTGAACATATTAAACACCACGTATTAAATGCAAAATATCATGAATCAGAGGCAGAGATTATTGCTCAGGCAGGAAGAAAAGGTGCAGTTACAATAGCAACCAATATGGCCGGAAGGGGAACAGATATAGTCCTTGGTGGTAATCCCGATTTTCTTCTGAGAGAAGAATTAAAAAAGAAGGGTTTCACACCTACAAATGCACCGGAGACTGTCCTGGTCAAAGCGGAAGAGGACGTTAACAGACATCATATTATAGAACAGAATGAAGTACTGTCCCTTGGAGGGCTCCATATCCTCGGAACAGAAAGGCATGAGTCAAGACGTATTGACAATCAGCTTCGTGGAAGATCCGGAAGGCAGGGAGACCCGGGGTCATCCAGATTCTATATTTCACTTGAAGATGACCTTATGAGGATTCTGGGCGGTGACAGGGTAAAAGGACTTCTGGTCAGAGCAGGTATGAGCGAGGGAAATCCGATCGAGAACAAGTTGGTAACACGAGCTATAGAAAATGCACAGAAACAGATAGAGGGCCAGAACTTCACGATGAGAAAGCACCTCCTCGAATATGACGATGTCATGAACAAACAGAGGCAGAGTATCTATTCGATCAGAAAGGACATCCTATACGGAAAAGATTTCCAGAAACATTTGTCAGATATCACTCTGGATATTTATGAAAGCATAATAAAATATCACCTGGATGAGAATAAAGACCCGGATGAATGGAACTTTGATTCATTCGAAATGGAAATCGCTGCACAATTTGGAATAAATGTGAAGGAAGTATTAAAAGATAATATTTCTGATCTGCCCTATTTTGAGATAAGAGACAAAGTTTTTGAAGCCATAAAAAACTCCTACAAAGAAAAAGAAGAAATGGTAGGTTCCGAAAATATCAGGGAGTTTGAAAGGTGGATAATGCTTCAGATCATAGACAACCAATGGAAGGATCACCTGCTTAACATTGATCACCTTAAAGAAGGGATCGGATTGAGAGGTTATGCCCAGAAAGATCCTCTGATTGAGTATAAAAAAGAGAGTTTTGAACTGTTTCAGGAACTTCAGGACAGGATAGATGATGAAGTAATACGAGCATTGTTCCTGTTTAAACCGGTCGCAGAAGATGAAATAGATAACCTGAGGCAGAAAAAAGTTCTAAATTGAGCAGGCCCATTTCAAAAATGCCCGGGAGAAAATCGGGAAAAAAGAAAAAAAAGAAGAGAAGATAGGATGAAAAAAAAATTCATGGATTACGAAGGCCTCACCTTCGATGATGTTCTGCTGGTCCCGGGATATTCGGAAGTTATTCCCAACGAAGTAGATGTATCAACAAAATTTACAAGAAACCTGAGCCTGAACACACCTCTTATTTCAGCCGCAATGGATACAGTTTCAGAAGCAGGGATGGCTATTGCCATGGCGCAATTGGGTGGCATCTCAATAATACATAAAAACATGAGTGTTCAGCAACAGGCAGCACTTGTAAAAAAGGTGAAAAGATCAGAATCGGGTATGATCGTGGACCCGATCACATTGAAACCGGACAACAAAATTTATGAAGCTTTGCAACTGGTGAAGGAGAAAGGGATCTCCGGACTCCCCATAATAGATGACGGGGGAAAGCTTAAAGGCATACTAACTAACAGGGATATGAGATTCACATCAAACCTGGATCAGAAGATCGGAGATTTCATGACCTCGGATAACCTGATTACAGTATCTGATGACATTACTATGGATGAGGCAAAAAAACTTCTCCATATGAACAAGATAGAAAAACTTCCTGTCATTGATAAAGATAATAAACTGATAGGACTCATTACATTAAAAGATATCCTGAAAGCTGCAAAGTTCCCTTCTGCATCGAAGGACAAATACGGACGGCTTCTGGTAGGAGCAGCCGTCGGTACCGGAAAGGATACCATGGAGAGGGTCCTGGCTCTGTCAGAGATGAAGGTAGATGTAATAATCGTTGACACATCACACGGACATTCCAAGAAAGTTATGGACACTGTCAGGAAAATAAGAAAAGAATATCCTGATGTTGAGCTGATCGCAGGAAATATTGCGACCGGAGAAGCTGCCAGAAGCCTTGTGGACATCGGTGTAGATGCCGTAAAAGTAGGTATAGGACCTGGCTCTATCTGCACAACCAGAATGGTAACCGGGGCAGGGATGCCTCAGATCAGTGCTGTAATGGAAGTGGCAAAAGCTGTAAATGATGAAATACCTCTGATTGCTGACGGCGGTATAAAGTTTTCAGGGGATATTACGAAAGCAATTGCAGCCGGCGCTAATTCGGTAATGCTCGGATCGCTACTGGCCGGAACAGATGAAAGTCCCGGTGAACTGGTAATTTATCAGGGAAGATCTTATAAAAAATACCGTGGGATGGGATCTATCGGTGCAATGAAGGATGGAAGTAAAGACAGATATTTCCAGGAAGACGAATATTCAGAATCAAAGCTGGTACCCGAGGGTATAGAGGGGAGAGTCCCTTATAGAGGGAGCGTTATGGAACTCATCCCGCTAATGATAGGGGGAGTAAAAGCCGGAATGGGGCTCACGGGATGCAGGAACATCGAAGAATTAAGAAAAAAATCGAGTTTTGTAAAGATAACAGCGGCATCACTAAAAGAGAGTCATGTCCATGATGTAATGATAACCGAGGAATCACCTAACTACAGGATGAACTGACGGGAGATCATGAACCGGAAATTATTAATATTCTTTATTATCTTTGTTTCTTTCAAAATGTTTAATTTTCCGGAAAATTCGAAGACTGGTGTCGGATTCAAGGCAGGATATTTCGGGGTTCCGGATCAATTACTTGATCTGATAATGTTCGAACATCCCGGCGTTGAAGGGAAACTTTACAGTCTTGAGATCAGAAACTACGGCCCTGCAGGCAAACAATCTGTATTCTCCGGCCTCTATTCTCTTGAGCTCAGTAAAATGAGGGGAGAGGGGAATTGGAGAATATCACAGGATGATTCAAGGATCGAAGGTTATGGAGAAGTTTATCAGGCAAGTTTCACAGCCACAATAATAATGTCCCTCCTCCCCGGACTGCCGGTAAGACCTTATATCGGAGGGGGTATAGGTATCGGTTATATTCATCTTAAATCTGATGCAAAACATATCGATGAGCTGGGAACCATAATAGAAGAGTCTTTTAATGAAAAAAAAATTATACCAGTCGGCCACCTCCCGGTAGGAATAATGATATTTCCTGCAAAAAACCTGGAACTTAGGATAGAGGGGGGATTCAAGAACGGATTCTATTTCAGCGGAGCTGCAGTAATAATTTTTTAATCAACTTCCACTAATTCAAACTCTTTTGTTCCGAACCCGATCTTCTCGGCATGCTCCAACTGGACCCTGTAAGGTACATTATGGCTGAGTTCTGATAATTTTTTCCCGCTCCTTTTCTCAAAGAGATAGAGAGAAGCACTGTCAATTGCAACAGGATCTTTCGAGATCAGGATCCCGATATCCGGCGAGATCTGTTCATAAGTCCCCATACAGTCACAATCCTTTGAAATATTTGTAAGGAAGTTAAGATAGAGCGCTTTACCTTTCATTATTTCTGCAACTCCCATAGCATGTTCAGTTATCTTTTGCTGCAATTTTTCATAACTTTCACTCCAGTTGTATACAACTGCATCAAATCTGCAAACAGCCAGACATTCAGCGCATCCGATACAGACAGCCGAATCTATATCCGCCTTTCCGTCTTTGAAATCGATCGCATCAACCGGACACCACCTGATACATTCTCCGCAGGCAGTACATTTTTTCTTTTTTATCACCGGTTTTGAAGTTGAGTGCTGCACCATCTTTCCCCTGCGGCTCGCAAGTCCCATCCCCATATTTTTCAGCGCCCCGCCGAATCCCGAAACAATGTGGCCTGTAAAGTGGGTTGCAACTATAAGTCCCTGTATCTTGGAGAGGAGAGATGCAATTTTGACCTCTTTATAGACCTCACCTTTAATTCCAACCTCAACCTCTTCGTCTCCATGAATCCCATCAGCCATTATTACCGGCATCCCCGTATTCTCAATAGTGAACCCATGATCAAGAGCTAATTTTATATGGTCTACAGCATTACTTCTATCGCCTCTGTATAGAGTTGATGTTTCTGTCAGGAAAGGGTTCCCTCCCTTCCCGCAAACAAGTCTGCTCAGCATATTCATAAACTCAGGTCTGATGAATCCATTTATTTTTTTCTCACCGAAATGTGTCTTTACAGCAACATAATCCCTCTCATTAATAAAACTTAACAACTCAGATGTTTTTAAGAACGGCTCCATTCTCCGGATAACTTCTGAGATATTTTCTTTATCTGCTGTTTCAAGAAAAAATACTTTTTCACCCATTTTTTTGCCCCTGTATAAGTAATAACTAATTATAAGTTTAGCAACGGTTATTTGCAATCAATAAACAAACTTCCGGCTGAAACAATTATAAACAAACGCGGAGTAAAACCGTATATGAGTAAAAAGGGTTAATGAAAGGAGGAACGGATGAACAGAAAAACATTAATAATTTCTTTCATTTTTGTATTTATATTAACAACAGGCCCCAGACTTCATTCTACAGGAAAAACCGTAAAGAGTGAGTATAATCCAGATCAGGAGTTTCTATTCAAATTATTTAAAACACGCCGTTCGGTCAGAAAATTCAAATCTGATTGCGTCCCCGAGAATCATGTTCGGAAGATCATTGATATGGCAAGAACAGCGCCTACTTCCGGAAATCAGCAGCCCTGGAAATTTCTGGTTATAACAGATAGAGAAAAAGTGGAACTTCTCAAGAAAGAGCTACTGGATTCTTATATGGAGAGGATAAAAGAAAGGGGTATAAAAGACCAGAAAATTCTGGAGGAAAGGAAATTAAGGATGGAAGAGTATTACTCAAACTACCTTTCAGCCCCGGTTAATATCGTTGTGCTGACAGACTCTCAATCAAAATACCCATCATATAACAGGTATGATGGACCTTTGGCCGCAGGCTATCTGATGCTTGCCGCAAGAGCACTGGGATATGGTACTGTTTTCGCAACAGATTCAATACCTCCTGATATTACAAAAAAAGTTTTTGAGATACCTGAAAATTATGAAATTGTATGTTTTACACCTCTTGGTGTCCCGGAAACATGGCCTGAGGCAAAACAGAAAAAACCTCTGGACGAATTTATAGTATTCAACAAATTCATAGAGGGGGTCAATTATATCAAGAAGAAAGTGAGGAGGTCTATTGAACTTGATGAGAGCATTAAGACTGCTTACACGGGAAAATACAAATTAAATGAGCAGATCGAGATAAAGATATCAATGAAGAACGGACAATTATTCATTCATTTGACAGGACAGCCTGAGTTACCGATGTTTGCTGAATCAGTAACTGTTTTCTTCCTTAAAGCGGTTAATGCAACTATCATATTTAATAAAACAGAAGAAGGTAAAGTAAAAAGTATCACATTGAAACAATCGGGGAAGGAGTTCACTGCAGAACGGTTAAAATAGAAAGTTCTCTTTACTCTCTGTCTTATTTGATACTTTGACAATCCATGTACAGACAAATATAATTATTAATAATGAAGAAGAAATCCGGGATTTATTTTGAAAAAGCAATGGAAGAAGCCGTAACAGGTATGAAACACGATCACGGAGGGCCGTTCGGTGCTGTGATTGTGAAAGATGGAGAAATAATTGCTTCAGCACACAATGAGGTTATCAGGAGTAATGATCCGACTGCACATGCAGAAGTACTGGCGATCAGAAGAGCGTCGGAAAAATTATCAAGGTTCGACCTGTCCGACTGCACAATATATTCCACGTGTGAACCATGTCCGATGTGCCTCTCCGCAATTCATTGGGCAAAAATAAGGAACCTCCATTACGGATGCAACCATCACGATGCAGCAGAGATTGGTTTTGATGACAAATTTATTTATGATGTGATCCGGGGAACCGCAAAGAAGGAACAGGTGAGATCTGTTCAGGAACATCGTGAGGAATGTCTCACACTATTTAAAATGTGGGAACTGAAACAGAACAGGATACAGTATTGATCTCAAAATTATTCCCGGGGGAATTTATTTCTCAATATACTAAGAAGCTGGAAAATATATACATCGGTAATTCTTACCCTTTTCTCATCTTCTCCTCTGACATAGAACCAGAAAGCTGAGATCCTTCCCAGGGCTTCAAACAATCTCTGATAATCTTCAGGGACAGCTTTCTCCGCCTGCCCTATCAGCTCTGTGATATTGAAATATGCGCTTCTTATCTTACCTTTATAGTACCAGAGATTAACTTTTTTCTCTCTGCTCATTTTTCCAAATTCACGATCCATGGCGATCACTACATCCGGTTCCTTTATAAGATCAGATTGAAACAGTATCAGTTTTTTAAACTCATGAAAATGCTCTGGATTAAATTCCTTTTTAATTTCACGGCCGGGTATATCATTAATTAGTTTAAGGAGATAGTTTAGTAATTTTTTTGTTGCACGATACCGGTTCCTTTTCCTGAAAAATTCGTTCGTATTGTTGTGGATCTGGTTCTCTCTATACTTCCTGTTAACTAATTTTCTGAGGTTGTCTTCAACCATTGTTTCAAGATATCCGGATATTTCTTTTGTGAGTTTTCTGATCTCATTATCATCAAATATAAGTTTTGCACCGATCTTCTCGTGCATCTTGTCCCACCCGCTGCCGGCATGATCTATAATCATCAAAGAAAATATATTATGTTGATGAACATATGTCAATTCCGGACATCATATTCCTTACAGACATAACACTTGAATTTATGAGGCATTTGTAATACTATAAGCCTTAAACTCAATATCAATATACTTGAGAGAAGTCGTATGATTTCAATTAACAGACACGGAGGTTTTGACAAATGTTAAGAACAATGAGAGATGACTTTAAAAAATATTCATGGACCCTTTGGCTGGTCATTATTGCGTTCCTGCTCGGGTTTTCATTTACTGATATTTTCAGCGGGGGCAATGCGAGTGAGACTGTCCTGGCAAAGGTCGGAGATTCTGAAATAAATGTAGAGACATATCAGAAACAATTGTTTCAGGTCTTTGATAATTACAAGAACAGGATGAAGGAAAACTTCAACAAAGAACTCATTCTCCAGATGAGAATTCCTGAACAGATCCTTCAGACTCTTATTAATTCAGAAATAATTCAGAATGAAGCTGACAAAATGAACCTTCGTGCAACAAATAAAGAACTGAAGAACATGATAGTCAATTTTCCCGCGTTCCAGAAAGATGGAAAATTTGTAGGTATTAATGAATATAAGAGATACCTTGCTATTTTCCGGACAAATGCAAAAGATTTCGAAACTGACCTGAAGAAGGATATTATCAACGATAAACTTAAAGAGTTGATAACCGCTTCAATGATCCTTGACAATTTCAACCTCCATGATCTGTATAAAAAAGAGAAAGATTCTGCTGATGTCGACTATATCAAACTCAATCCGGATCTTGAGAAGAAGGATTTTTCCGCTTCAGATTCAGAATTGCTGGCCTATTTTGAAAAAAACAAAGATTCATTCAAAACAGCCGAAAAAAGGAGTGGAAAGATAGTCGCATTAAAGTATGAAGACTTCAGAAAAGATCTTAAAATAACAGAGAAGGATTATTATGATTACTTCAGAGAGAAAAAAGAAGAATTCATGATCCCCGAAAAAACAAGGATCAGCAGATTGTTCATCGAATATACAGAATCAAACAGAGATGATATTCTGAAAAAAATCAAAGAGTTAAAAACTGAAATCAATTCACAAAATTTTGAGACCCTTGCAAAACTCAATTCGACAGATTTGAAAAAAGATATCGGTGGGGATTGGGGTTACTCCGAATGGAAGAGATTTACATCCCAGGAACAAAGCATTATAAAATCCCTGACACAGGGTGAAATCTCAGATCCGGTAGACACATTCAAAGGTTTCTCTATCCTTTTTGCAAAAGAGAAGACACCTGAGAGCCAGGAACCATATGAAACTGCAAAACCGAAAATAAAGAACATACTTGACAAGGATGCACTAAAGAAACTTGTTACCGAAAAGCTGGACAATCTGTACGGGAAGGTCAAGGGGACAAAAGATCTATCCGCTTTGACAGGTGAAAATTCGGTCAAGGTGGTTGACACAGGTTTTGTTACAAATGGTGAAGCAATAAAAGATGTGGAGCAATTCGGTTATCTTTCAAGACAGCTTTTCACAATGTCGGAAAATGAGATAAGTTATCCGGTTGAATTTATGGACGGTATAGCTATAGTGCAACTTACCTCCGTAAAGGAACCGGTGAATGAACTTTTTGAAAATGTGAAAGATAAGGTTAATGAGTTAGTGATATCAGACAAACGGATAAACGATCTTATAAATAATTCCGGATCTCTTACCGCTTCTCTCAACAATCTGACAGAGCAAGACAAAATAGAGAGTTTTTTAAAAAGTAAAGACCTGAAACTTGAAACGATAAACTACAAACCTGGAAATGAACTCGGAGTACTGGGGAAAGAAGATGGACTTGATGACATAGTTTTTAATGGAGAAGAAAATAAATTTTCCACTCCTGTCAGGATAGGAGATAATGTTGTTCTTATCAGATCCAAGAATAAAAAAATAACTTCAGATTCAGATTTTAACAGAGACAGAAACGAATTCTACAAGAAAAAACTGAATGAAGTTAAAGATAATTATTTTATCTCATACATAATGGGTAAAAGATCAACTTATCAGGTAGGAATCAACCAGAAATTGTACGACAGAGTAAGAGAATCGGTAATAGCACGTTTTAAATAGGAGAACCTGATGGAAAAAGAAAAGATCTCTCAATCAATAGATATTCTTAATGAACTTGATATTGATATGTGGATGGTGGTGGATCAGGAATCAGAGCTCCTTTCTGATCCGATTATGGATTTTATAATCGGGACAGGTTTTACATGGCTTTCTTTCTTCATTTTCACAAAAGAAGGAGATAAAATTGCCATTGTCGGTAATCTGGATAAAGAAAAAACAGATAAACTTGAACTATTCGACAAAGTAATACCCTATACAAATTCACCGAAAGAGAGTCTTTTTGAAATCATAGGGGAAAGAGATCCTGCCCAAATTGCATTGAACTATTCAGTCGACTCTCCCCCGGCAGACGGCCTTACTTACGGAAAATATCTGAAGCTTCAGGAATTGTTCGAAGGAACAGATTATATGAACCGGGTCATTTCAGCAGAAGAGATTATATCAAAATTGAGGGGAAGAAAATCGGATGAGGAAATAAAGAGGACACAGAAAGCAATAAATATAACACTGGATATTTATGACAGGGTTACCGGATTTGTAAAACCGGGAATGACGGAAAAAGATATTGCTGCATTTATTACAAATGAGAGGAAAAAACTCGGTTTGGAACCATCATGGGATGAGGATCATAACCCTTCAGTATTTACAGGTCCGCAGGATACAGGTGCTCACTCCGGCCCGACTGACAGAATAGTGGAAAGGGGGCATGTTTTCAACATTGATTCAGGTGTGATAGTTGAAAAATATTGCTCCGACCTTCAGAGGACATGGTATGTACTTAAAGAGGGAGAATCTTCTCCGCCACAGGTTGTTCTTGATGGCTTTGATACTATAGTTAAGTCCATTCAATTATCATTCGATGCATTAAAACCGGGAGTAAAAGGGATAGAAATTGATACTATTGCAAGGGATTATATAGTCTCCCGCGGTTACACCGAATATCCTCATGCTCTGGGGCATCAGGTAGGCAGGACCGCTCATGACGGAAGTGCATTGCTGGCACCTGCATGGGAAAGATACGGCAAACTCCCTTTTCTGGAACTGGAAGAAGGACAGATATTCACTATCGAACCGAGACTCTACCTTAAAGAAGAGGGTGTAGTAACGATCGAAGAGATGGTTGTGATCACATCTGAGGGCGCAAAGTGGCTCTCAACACCTCAGAAAGAGATCTACATTATAAAATAAATTCTCAGAAGGATTTAACTCCGGGAAATGAAGAGATCACCAAAACCTGACTGGCTCAGGATAAAAATTCCTTCAGGCGATGATCTCTTCAGATTAAAAAAAGATCTGAGTTCAAGAAATCTTCACACAATCTGCCAGGACGCCCGCTGCCCTAACCAGGGAGAATGCTGGAATAAAAATCATGCAACATTTCTGATACTTGGTAACATATGCTCCAGGAATTGCGGTTTCTGTTCGGTTAAGAGTGGTATTTGTGAAGAACCGGACATACTTGAGCCGGAAAAGATAGCGGAAATGGTTAGGATTATGAAACTGAAATATGTGGTTATCACTTCTGTAACACGAGATGATCTTCCTGACGGTGGTTCTCTTCATTATAAAAGGATCCTTGACAAACTCAGGCAGGAATTTCCCGAACTCGGAATTGAGGTCCTGATCCCAGATTTCAAAGGAGATCTCAGTGCAGTTGATACTGTACTCAACGGTAAACCGGATGTTCTCAACCACAACATTGAGACAGTCAGAAAACTTTACAGTTATGTAAACCGGAAAGATGAAAACTATGATATATCACTATCCGTTTTAAAACACTCCAAGTCAAAAGGTTTCATAACAAAATCCGGAATAATGGTCGGAATGGGAGAGACACAGGAACAATTGATGGAGCTCTTCAGAGACCTTCTGAACAATGGTGTGGAAATTCTGACAATCGGTCAATACCTCCAACCAACTCCCAATAATGTTGATGTAAAAGAATATATTCACCCTGACACCTTTAAAAAATTAAAAGTTATAGGTAAATCGATGGGATTTAAAGCTGTAGAATCCGGACCTTTTGTCCGAAGCTCCTATAATGCCTCTTCGCTTTTTAAAAATGTTAATAACCCGATTTAATTCACAACAAGTTGTAAAATCTCTTTAAGTCTTGAATATCTCTCCTGAAACAAGTATACTCAATTAGATGAAATCAGAAGAAATTCTGGGAAAGGGAAGAGTATGAGATATCTAATTTTCAGTGATATACACAGCAATCTGGAAGCTTTTGAAAAATTGCTGTCACTAAAGGTGATAAGATCAATTGACAAATATCTTTTTCTCGGTGATCTGGTAGGGTATGGAGCAGACCCCAACGAAACTATTTCTCTTTTTCGCAGCATGGATAATACATTCTCGATCCGTGGAAATCACGACAAGGTTATTTCTAACCTGGAATCTTCATCATTGTTCAATCCGGTAGCTGCATTCTCTGCTGAGTGGAGTAAAGTAAAGCTTTCTAATGAGAACAGGGAATTCCTGAAGGAGATGAAAAAAGGGCCGATGATCATTGATCACTTCCTGACAATTTGTCACGGATCCACTTTTGATGAAGATTATTATGTTTTCTCTGTTTTTGAAGCTGTTGAATCTCTGAAGTTTATGAAAACATCGATCGGTTTTTTCGGTCATACTCATTTCCCTGTCGTATATTTCCAGAGAAATAACAAACTGAATGCGATCCCTTTAAATTCTGACAAAAAGATCAAACTTGACCCGAACACAAGATACCTGATAAATCCTGGATCGATCGGACAACCAAGGGATAAAAATCCAAGGTCCAGTTTTATTGTTTACGATTCAGATAAGAGAGAGGTCTCATTTTCAAGATTTGAATATAATATAAAAAAAACACAAAAAAAGATCAGGGCTGCAGGTCTCCCCGAACTATTGGCCAGCCGTCTTGAATCCGGAGTGTAAACAGGTGACACTATGTCAGATAACAATAATTTTATTTCAAAGATAGAAAATACAAAAAGCGGTATTTTGCAGGAACTGGAGGAACTGAAAAGACTCTCTTCCACACTTGGAAATAGTGAGTGTGTCGAGAATATTCATTCATTTGTAAAAAAGATATCTTCTTCAGTTAATCAGATCAATCTTATTTCCAATCTCCTGAGAGGTATAAATCAATTCTGCAGCAGAACAGCAATTTTCCTCCTTAGAGACGACAAACTTGTCGGGTGGGGAGGAGCCGGGATCATGAACGGTGATGAGCCGATGAAAGATAGTGACCTTAAGAAGATTTTCTTTTCACTTTCAGCTGACACAGTATTCAAAGATGTCCTTGAACAGAAAAAAACCTATAATGGAGACCCGATGGGGCATAAGGATAACCATTTGATCTATAATCGTTTTGGAAATACAATACCCGATTCTATACTGGTAATCCCGTTTTTTGTTAAAGGCAAACCTCAGGCAGTAGTATATACAGATGTATTATCCGGAGCCCCCATTGGTATTAAAGAGATAGAGATACTCTCGATTGTGGGTGAAATGAGTCTTGACCTTCTCCCTATCCGTCAGAGGATAATTGCAAAAGTAAAAACTCAGGAATATGAGTCAGAGCCTGAATCAAAATCAGATTCTTTCGAAAAAGTTGTTGTATCTGCCGAATCCAAACCGATTGAGATAAAGGAGAGCGACCCTGAGAGACTTGCCCGTGTGATTGTTAATGATATGATACTATACAATCGGCAGCAGGTAGAAGATGCCAGGCAGGGTAAAAGGGTTTATGATGAATTGAAGGCAACGATCCTTCAATCGAAAGAGCTCTATCTGAGTAAACATTCAGATCTCAGGCCCTTCGAAATTCAGTTGGTGGAAACCCTTGCTGACGGGGATAGAGAAGCTTTGAACGGGTACAAATTTGAAACTATTTAGTAAAGATAAGTGGTTAAAAAGTATATTTGAACTTGAGCTCCTTCTGATTTTCTCTATATTCATCTCATTCTTTATAACAATTCTTCTTATGCCTGCTGCAAGTACAGTTGAAGAGACAAAGTCTGATATGTCAGGGCTTTTCGAAAAATATAGAATATTCTCTTCGATAAATGATATTCGGATAATTTCTCCTGAAGGCCAGGCTCCCCGGAATAAAACCGAGAGTCCGTTTGTCCGAGATTTTCTGACCATGAGATCAGCAAGAGATGAACTCAAAGATAAAAGTTATGGGATTATTGATGATTATATAAGAAATTTCAAATCCGAAGATCCATTCCTCAATTCTGAAAAAGAAAAACTCAACCTGAAGAATCTTTATATAAAAAAATTATACTCTCAATTTATAAATGAATATGAACAAGGGAAATACGGTTTTGATTATGACATGAAGCTTCTGATGTCTTATATCGCTGCAAAAGATGAGAAGAACTCTCTACGTGTCTTTGAGGACCTCTACCTTAAAAATCCCATCAGGTCCATCCAAGAAGTTTTGCCGAGGCGGGAATTAAACGGATTACTAAATCGTACAGAACCGGTATTCTGGAATAAAAAACTTGAAGTGATGATCGAGAAAGGTGATTTTTCCGAATTCAGTCAGATCAGCCGGTATATTAAGGATAAACAACTCTTTAACTACATATCAGCTGAGATCAACTATTCAGGGAAAAGATACGATAGAGCAAAAACATATCTTAGAGGTGTCAGATCAGCCAGATTCATCTCCGGAAAGGAAAAACTGCTGCTGAAGATGAGAATCCGGGAGGATGATTATTCCGATATTGATCATACACTTGAGAAACTTATGTCTGATAAGAACATATACAAAAGACTTCTCCTTGACATATCTTCAATTCTTCTGATCAAAGGTGAATTGGAATTATCCTCAAAATATTTTATGAGGTATATCAAATATCTTCGCGGAAATGACAAAGTTAAAGAATTTAACTACTGGAATGCATTATGGGTCACAGCATGGTTAAAGGTTAAGTCCGGGGATGAAAAAGGTGCCGGAGAATTGTTCAGAGAAGGAAGTAATTCGGCAATTACCCCCTACAAGATCGCCAACTCTTTCTGGAAATCGATTTACGACGGCGAAAAACCCGAAGACATAGAAAAATTTCCTTTTACATATTATTTTGCCAGATATTCAGAAATGCACAGCTCAGTAAGCAACCCGGATATTTCATATTTTATTAAGATGTTCAATACAAAAGGATCCGATCTTTTATTTAAGCTGATATCCAATGTGAAGGATTTACTTGAAGAAGGACTTATAGATGAAGCACTTGAGTATATTAACTGGATAAAAGAGAACACTGAACTCCCTTTAGAAGATCTTAACTCACTGAAAATGGTTGAGACCATCATCTATCTGAAAAAAGGTGACCATTATCACACATTTATCTCTTTCAGAAATAATTTCAGAGATTATGAAAAGATAGTCCTTCCCAGCTTCCTTAAGGATATCTACACCCCGTTAAAATACAGCAGCCTGGTGGATAAATACAGTTCCGAATCCGGAGTCAGCAGGGAACTTGTATTTGCACTTATCAAAAGAGAAAGTATGTTCAGGGAAGATATTATTTCTCCTGCAAAAGCAAAAGGTCTCATGCAGTTGATAGACCCCACCGCAGCTCAGACTGCCAGGAACATCGGTTTAAAACTGAGGAGAAATGATATATACAAACCCGAGATCAACATCAGGCTCGGAGTTGCACATCTGAAAGAGTTGCTGGATAAATATGACGGGAAAATATACCTTGCCCTTGCCGCGTACAATGCAGGATCTCATAGAGTTACCCAGTGGCTTGAAGAGTTCGGAAGGTTTGATGAGAACAAATTTATTGAAATGATCCCTTTTTCAGAAACAAGAAATTATGTTAAAAAAGTTTTAAGAAATTATTATTATTACAAATATTATTACAAACCCTCTGAGCGGGGAAATATCAGGATCTAAATTTCCGGGGAAGATAAATGAAGGAAACCAGAAAGAATGTAGCGATAATTTTTGGAGGCAAATCTGCCGAGCATGAAGTGTCGGTCCGTTCGGCTAATGCAATTTTCAGCAATATTGATAAAGAGCTTTTTAACCCTTCTCTGATCTATATCGACAGAGATGGGAATTGGTCATTTATCGATAATAGAAATATCAGCAATCCGGGCTCTGACAGTTCGGGAAAAGGCACTTTTCTCCCCTGGATAAAAGGGAAAAACCTTTCAGATAAAATTGATATATACTTCCCGGTTCTTCACGGGCCTAACGGCGAGGACGGCCGGATACAGGGAATGTTCGAAATGGCAGGATCCCCTTTTGTGGGGGCTGGATCTCTTTCCTCCAATCTGGCAATGGACAAATCCGTTTCAAAAATATTATTCAGGAATTCAGGTCTTGAAGTTGCAGATCATCAGGTTTTTACAATAAAAAACCCTGAAAGTATAATCGGAACAATAGAAAAAGAGTTCAATTATCCGTGTTACTTAAA
The DNA here is from genome assembly GCA_942492175.1 of uncultured bacterium. Classification (GTDB taxonomy): domain Bacteria; phylum Acidobacteriota; class Aminicenantia; order UBA2199; family UBA2199; genus UBA647. The sequence continues at coordinate 414,126 of CALODR010000004.1, read as the reverse complement.
ACCAAATTCTCTCGGCTCTTCCGTTGGAATTTCTAGGGTTCTGAATAGAGAAGAACTCCGAGTGGCAATAGATGAGGCTTTCAGATTCGACACAAAGATAATTGTTGAAGAAGAGATTAAGGGGATGGAATACGAGATTTCGGTGAAAGGAAACGAGAATCCGGTCGCATCGACTCCGGGTTCATTTATTCCTTCAAAAGATTTTTACGATTATGAGGACAAATATATCCTTGGAAAAACAGAATTCCAGATTCCGGCAGTATTGGAGAAAGAAAAGATCACCGAACTCCGTGATGCAGCACTAAAAGCATACAGATCTTTATACCTGAATGGTTTCTCAAGAGCAGATTTTTTCATCGAGGAGAAAACCGGACGGATCGTTATAAACGAAATAAATACCATCCCCGGATTCACCGAGATCAGCATGTTCCCCAAATTATGGGAAATAGAAGGAATTGGGTTTAAAGATCTTATTACTGAATTAATAGAACTGGGTTTCGAGCATTCTGAAAAAATATTTTCTAAAGAAAACACACCCTGACAAAGATGGTAATTATGGCACTCGACTACGGTGAAAAAAGAATAGGAGTAGCTGTTGGAAATTCTGAGCTGAAAACATCAACTCCCGTCAAGTCTCTCAAAAATATCAGCAAAGAATTAATTATATCTGAAATAAAAAGTCTGATAGATGATTATGAGATATCTCTTATTGTGATCGGCTACCCTCTGAACATGGATGATTCAGAAAGTCTGATGTCAAAAAGGGTGAAAAAATTCAAAAACCTCATTGTAAGAGAAACAGGTCTTGATGTGAAATTGATCGATGAGAGACTAACAAGTTTTGAGGCTGAAGAGATGTTGAAAAGCTCCCGGGGTGATATCCGTAAGAGCAAAGATTTCATCGATTCTATTTCTGCCCATATTATTTTAACTGAATACCTGGAGACAATATGAAGAAAACCCTGTTAATTTTATTTATTATAGTTTTTATACTGACCATTTTTATCGGATACGATTTTTACATGAAATCCACCTCTCCATACAAAGGATTTGAGGGAGGTATAAAAATTGAGATTCCGGGAGGATCTACAATATCCGATATAGCACGAATATTAAAAAAAGAGAAAATAATACCAAACTATCTGTATTTCAGGATATATTACAAACTATTCCATTCCGGATCCTTCTTTAAATCCGGAGAATATAGTTTCGATGGACCGATGACAGTTAAAGATGTAATCTTGAAACTTATAAAAGGGGATGTTGTTCTTTATAAAATAACTATAAAAGAGGGTATGACAATTGATGAAACGGCTGAATACCTCTCTTCCAACCATAATATTGATCAGAAAAAATTTCTGGAATCTGCAAATAGGAGTTCATCTATTGCCGACCTTGACAATAAGGCTGAAGACCTTGAAGGCTATCTTTTCCCGGAAACTTATACTATAAGCAAAGGGACAACAGCGAAGGAGCTGGTTAGGACAATGGTCAGCAATTTCCGGAGAAATTTTTCAGAAAGCTATAGGATAAGGGCCGGTGAACTTGACCTAACAATCAGAGAGATAATTACAATGGCATCTCTTATTGAAAAAGAGACATCGACCAGAGAGGAGAGATTTCTGATCTCATCTGTTTTCCATAACAGACTTAGGATAGGAATGCCGATGGGTTGTGATCCAACTATTATTTATATTCTGAAAAAAGAGGGCAGATGGGACGGTAATATAAGATGGAAGGATCTTAAAATAGATTCCCCATACAATACAAGGATCCATCGGGGACTGCCTCCGGGGCCTATCTGTAGTCCGGGCATCCACTCTATCGAAGCTGCACTCTTCCCTGAAAATACTAAATATCTTTACTTTGTCGCGAAAGACAGCAGTACCCATTATTTTTCAAAAAACCTTAAGGAACACAATTGGGCTGTTCGCAAATTTATCCTTAAGAAAAAAACAAAATAAATCTTTAATATATTAAATTTCTATAAAACTATTTTACCCTCTTTGAATCCCAATACAGGTAATAAAGAAGGAGTGCAAACATTACAAATCCGAGGTATTCAGCTCCGGCCGATTCACTCCAGTGTTCTGTACCTATCGCTTTCATAATTGTCCATCCTTCACCGAAGATCGTCTGACCTATAAATATTATTGTTGCAGCAAGTACTCCCATTATTGCTCCGCCTGCAATAAAACCGGATGCAATCAGAGTACCCCTCTCTTTCCTCTCAAATACGAGTTTCTCATCCTTAGAGCTCTTACCTATCAGATGTGCAATTATACCACCGGCAAGAATCGGTGTGTTCAGATAGAGGGGCAGATACATTCCGAGTGCAAAGGCAAGAGGTGGGATCCCTATAAATTCCAGTATTACTGCAAGAAGTACTCCGGCAAGATAAAGGAGCCATGGAGCAGGCTGACCGGTCATTAATGGTTTCAGAACTGCTGCCATTGCTGAAGCTTGAGGCGCTTCTAATCCCCCCGGACCGAATCCATAGGTCTTATATAGCATAAGTATAACCAGTCCGACTGATGCTGCGGATAATAAAGTCCCTAAGAACTTGTACTTCTGCTGTACTGCAGGAGTTGTTCCCAACCAGTAACCGATTTTAAGATCAGTAATAAATCCGCCGGCCATCGATAATGCTGTACATACAACTCCTCCTATAAGAAGTGCCGCAAGCATCCCCTGCTCCCCTTTTAAACCTATAGAAACAAGTATTACCGACGAAATGATAAGGGTCATAAGGGTCATACCTGAAACAGGATTGGTTCCGACAATAGCTATCGCCCGTGCTGCAACTGTTGTGAAAAGGAATGATATTATTGTCACTATAGCCAGTCCGATCAGTGCCTGAACAAGATTTCCACTCAGAACACTTATCAGGAAGAAAGCAAATATACCAAGCAATGTAGACATTATAAGGACAACATTCCATTTCATACTTATATCTTTCTGAAGCCTGTCAGTTCTCTCCGGAGCGGATTCACCTTCACTCTTTGACCCCATGATCTCTTTAGCAGCAAGCTTGAATGCCCCGCCAATTATTTTTCTTGATTTTATAATACCGATTATCCCGGCTGCAGCAATTCCCCCGATACCGATATGTCTCACATATTCACTGAATATTTCCTGAGGTAACATATCTGCAATAGGTTTGGCAGCACTGAGAATGGGTTCAGGGTTAAACTGTCCAATATAAAAAATTGCTGGAACCAGTACCCACCATGCCAAAAATGATCCGGATGCAATTATCAGAGCATATTTTAATCCTATTATATAACCGAGTCCCATAACTGCGGAACTAGTAAGAAAATTAAACTCAAGCTTAACAGAATCGGCAAGTTGTTTCCCCCAGGGTATAACAAGGGTGGACACTTTTTCTTTCCAGAGTCCGAATCCTGAGATCAGGAAATCATAAATCCCTCCTATTGCCAAAGCTTTAACAAGGATCTTTGCCTTGTCGCCTCCCGATTCGCCGGCAACCAGCACCTCAGTTGTGGCAGTTGCTTCAGGGAAAGGAAATTCTCCATGCATATCCTTAACAAAAAACTTTCTGAAAGGTATCAGGAATAATATACCGAGGAATCCGCCGAAAAGTGAAGCAAGGAATACCTGGATGAAAGAAGCTTCAATTCCAAGAATATACAGCCCGGGAATCGTGAATATTGCACCTGCAACTATCACACCCGAGCTTGAACCTATAGACTGAATTATCACATTTTCCTGAAGAGCGTTCTTTCTACCCAGCATGGTCGATAAGCCAACAGCAAGGATAGCAATTGGAATCGCAGCTTCAAACACCTGCCCGATCTTGAGTCCGAGATATGCAGCAGCAGCAGAAAATAAAACCGCATAAAACATCCCCCATCCGAGTGAATAAGGGGTAAGCTCCGGAAGAGGCCTGTCAGCCGGTACAACCGGTTTGTATTCCTCTCCTTCTTTCAGCTTCCTGTATGCATTCTCCGGAAGACCTTTTCCTGATTGTTGAATATCCATAGCAACCTCCGTTTTGATTGTGGACCGGAATTCTGACTTTACCCGGAACCGGATATATAAAGTAATCTAATAACATATAAAAAATCTTATTTCAATCAGAAATGAGCAAAGACAATTGGAGATATTATGATCTATCTCCAGAATACGCTGATATCTTTATGGAGGCATTCGATTTCCAGAGGTGATCTGCCGAACATCTCCCCATCCGGTGTCAGTTCTTTTGGGACCTCAGTGTCTATCAGTATCCTTTTAGCCTTGAATGTTTCAACTTCTTCCATATTCACATGATCACCGGTAAATATTTTCGGGAAGCTCTGGAGCATCCTCCTCCTTGACGTTTTGTTCAATAAAGTAATATCCAGAAGTCCGTCATCTGTCTCAGCTGTCGGGGCCATAAGGAAATTTGAAGTATATCTCGTATTTGAAACTTCGATAAATATATTATCCCTATCGATCTTTTTCCCATCAATTTCCAGAGACACTTTATAATTTTTCAACAATATCAGTTTGTATATAACCCCGATTGAATATGACAGGTTACCGAAAATTTTTAGTTTCTGTGCTACTTTATTCACATCCGCCACGAATCCGATCCCGATTATATTAAGAAAATAGTAATCGACTTTATTAAGTGTAAATTTACCCACATCCACAGGTTTTATCTTTCCCGCTTGAATAATATCGATTGCATCCATCCAGTCCCCTGTCTTCAACTCCATATCCCGGACAAAAGCATTACCTGTTCCAACCGGTAGGATCCCTAAAGGTGGTTTATCCTTTTTCGAATTTGCGTAATAACCGTTGACCACCTCAAATATTGTCCCGTCACCGCCGCCTGCAACAACAGCATCATAACCGGCAAGATCTTTATTTTTAACCAGCTCGACAGCATGACCGGGCGATGATGTCTCCAGAAGGTCCGCATGGATGCTCCTTTTGTTCAATTCATCCATTACATCAACAATGTGACGGCCGGCCTTACCATTGGCAGCCTTGGGATTGTATACAAGCACTATTTTCATAATAATCCTTTTATCCTGTTCCCGATGAAGGGAAATTAAATCCTTTCTGCGGTTTTTATAGTTGACAGGATATAATGATAGATTATTTTTTACAAGACCGTGATTTTAAAGAGATTATTTATTATTTTTTTCTATACCGAGACGTTTCATTTTTTTATGGAGTCCCTGATAGGTAATGCCAAGAGCTGAAGCTGTTCTGGTTTTATTCCATCCTTTCTGGTCAAGCAGATGGATAATATAGTCCTTCTCAGTTTCGAATTTTCCATATATCCCGGGACCGGTCTTCTCCACTTTATCGGAGGTCAAATTACCCTTTTTTAATTCCTCCGAAAGAAGCTCAAAGTGTATATTTTCTCCCGGCTCTACTAGATTTACAAGTCTCCTGACCTCATTCTCAAGCTGCCTGACATTTCCGGGCCAAAGATAATTTCCCATTGCTTTAAAGACCTGCACCGTATATCCGCCTATGTTTTTCCCGAGTTCCTTTGTGAATTTTTCGGTAAAATATCTGATCAGAGGCGAAATATCCTCTCTCCTGTCTCTCAAAGCCGGTATCTGGATCCTGTGATGTACAATCCTGTAATAAAGATCTTCTCTGAATTTATCGTTGGCGATAAGACTTTTCAAATTTTTATTGGTCAGAGATATGATCCGGAGATCAACTTTTATCGGAGTTGTCCCGCCAAGCCTGTAAAATTCATTTTCCTGTAGAACTCTCAGAATTTTTGCCTGCACCTGGAGAGGCATGTCCCCTATCTCATCAAGGATGAGTGTACCTCCCGAAGCAACCTCGATCTTCCCCTTCTTCTTTGCATATGCTCCTGTAAATGCACCTTTTTCATATCCGAATAACTCAGACTCCAATAATGTTTCCGGGATTGCAGCACAGTTAATGGCAACAAAAGGACCGGCGCTCCTCTTTGAGTTTTCATGCAGAAGTTTTGCAAACAACTCCTTTCCTGTCCCGGATTCCCCTTCAATAAGGACAAACACATCACTCTGTCCAATCTTAACACTCTGACTGATCAGGTTCTTAATTTTAATATCAGAAGCTATTATCGGAACCTTTTCTTTTCTCAGAACATCATGTTTTACATGTTCATTCTCCCCGTTACCATTCATCAGAACTCGGGCAAGAAGAGATATCTCCTTTGCAAGCAGGCTAAGGAACTCCAGGACAATATCTCCCTCCGCCGTCCCGGGAGCCAAAGGAACATATATCATAACCGCTTTCATGAGACCTAACTCAACAGGAAATGAGTAGAACCTGTATTTTGTTCCTGGAAAAGTAGTATCACTCCTGGCCTCTGAAAATATATTTTCATCTATATCCACCAGATTAGTAACAAGATCAAGGAGATTGTCCATTTTTTCAATTGTAAAAAATACGTTATGATCTTTTTCATCTTTAGATAACAGGGAGATCGATCCGAAATTCTGCAATTGTGAAAGATAATCCGAGAGGTCATGTATAAAGTGATTAAAACTTCTCTTCCTGAAACCTGTCTTTGCAATATATTGAAGAATGTCTGCAAAAATATCATTTATATATTTTGTCTCATCCTCTTCGCTTACCGGATTAGAAGAAGAGGTGTTTATTCCATTAAATATCGGTCTCAGTTCATCTGCGGTTTTAAACTCATCCAGATTTCCTTCTCTCAGAAAAAACTCAAGCCCTCCTATATTAAAAGACTCTCCTGTCTCCAGCCTTTTTTCAGTAATTCTCACATTCCTCACAAATGTTCCGTTTGTTGAGTTAAGATCCCGGACCACTATATCTTTACCTATCTGAATCTTTACATGCTCCCGGGATATGGAATCGAGATCTATTGACAGATCATTATCTTTTTTCCTGCCGATCGAAACTTCAGAACCATTAAGGGGAAACTTTCTTATAAAACCATCAATATAATAGAGTAGATATTTCATGAAAAAATTATAAACACTATAAACTAAAATATCAACTTTTTTATTGATTCTATAAACTAAGTTGATATTGACTATAAACTCAGGTTAGACAATATTGCAAATAGTACAATTGACAAGACGGCATTATCTCAAATTCGCTTTGGATATAGGCTTTTTCCAACATTATGCGGAATTTTTACCCGACTGATTTTTTTTGGCACGTTTATTGCAATTAAATACCAACTCTTGACAACAGGGATTTTGGAAAGGATTGTTTACGGAGGAGATCTGTATAGGGGGGAGATTTGGAAAGGAATTATTAATTACTCCTTTACAGTGAATTTAAAACCACCTCCTCTGTATTCAATCTTTACAATTGATGAACCTTCGATCTCACCTGTAAGGATCATATTGGAAAGTTTATCCTGAATCTCTTTCTGTATTACCCTCTTTAAAGGTCTTGCACCCAGAACAGGATTGAAACCCAGCTCTGATATCTTCTCCAGTGCACCTTCTCCCATCTCTATCTTTATTCCTGAATGGAAAAGAAGCTTCTCCAGCTTGGATATTTCCAGTTCCGCTATCTTCCGGATCATCTTCATATCAAGAGGCCTGAAAGTGATAATTTCATCTATCCTGTTCAGGAACTCAGGTTTGAAATTTTTGAAAAGCATTTCATCTATCTCACTTTTGATCTCATCATAGTTTGATTTTTCCTGAATTATCTCTGATCCAAGATTTGATGTCATAATTATTATCGTATTGGAAAAGTTTATTGTCTTACCTTTTCCGTCAGTCAACCTTCCATCATCCAGTAATTGAAGAAGGACATTAAAGACATCAGGATGCGCTTTCTCTATTTCATCTAAAAGGATCAGGGAATAAGGTCTTCTTTTTACTGCTTCGGTCAGCTGCCCGCCTTCATCATATCCGACATATCCCGGAGGAGCACCGATCAATCTTGATACAGAGTGTTTTTCCATATATTCAGACATATCAATTCTTACCATTGCCTTCTGGTTATTGAAAATAAACTCGCATAAAGCTCTTGCAAGTTCGGTTTTCCCTACTCCTGTGGGGCCGAGAAAAATAAATGATCCGATAGGTTTTCCCTTTTCATTGAGACCTGCCTTTGACCTTCTTATAACATTTGCAACTGCGGTTACTGCTTCATCCTGCCCCACAACACGTCTCTTAATAATATCCTCCATTATAAGTAGTTTCTCACGTTCCCCGCTCAGCAATTTAGAAACAGGGATGCCTGTCCATTTAGATACAACATCCGCGATATCCTCTTCTGTAACCAGCTCGGTCAGGATCTTTTTCTCCTCCTGAAGATGATCCAATTTTTTTTGTATACGGATAATCTCCTGCTCTGCCTCAGGGATATTTCCATACTGTATCTGGGAAGCTGTTTCATAATCATTATTCCTTTCAGCCTCATTTTGTTTTATTTTCAGATTATCGATCTCTTCTTTTTTATCTCTTAACTGCCCTATGAGTGATTTTTCATTATTCCAATGTTCGCGGATCTTATCTCTTGAGAGTTTCAATTCTTCAAGATTATCTACGAGACTTTTCATTTTTTCTCTTGAATCTCCCGAATCCTCTTTTTTCAAAGCCTGTTTCTCGATCTCCAATTGCATTATCTTCCTCTCAAGTTCATCCAGCTCTTCTGGCATTGAATCTATCTCAATACGTAATTTAGATGAAGCTTCATCCAAAAGATCTATCGCTTTGTCCGGAAGGAAGCGTTCTGTGATATATCTGTCAGACAAAGTTGCAGCTGCGATCAGAGCTGCATCGGTCATCTTTATCCCATGATGTATCTCATACTTCTCTTTGATTCCCCGGAGAATGGAAATTGTCTCCTCAACAGAAGGCTCTTTCACAAAAACAGGTTGGAACCTCCTCTCAAGTGCCGGATCCTTCTCAATATACTTTTTATATTCGTTAAGAGTGGTTGCACCGATGGATCTCAATTCACCCCTTGCAAGCGGAGGTTTAAGCATATTCGATGCATCCACAGACCCTTCAGATGCCCCGGCTCCCACTATCGTATGAAGTTCATCCATAAACAGAATTATCTGCCCTTCTGAATCAATAACCTCCTTAATAACAGCTTTCAGCCGCTCCTCAAATTCACCACGGTATTTTGCCCCTGCCAGAAGACTCCCGATATCAAGCGAAATGATCCTTTTATCCTTCAGGATCTCTGGAACATCTCCCTGAATTATCCTTAAAGCCAGTCCTTCCACAATAGCAGTTTTACCTACACCCGCATCACCTATCAAAAGAGGATTGTTCTTTTTCCTTCTGACCAGAACCTGCATCACTCTCCTTATCTCCTCATCCCTGCCAATAACAGGGTCCAGTTTTCCTTCCCTGGCCATTTCAACGAGGTCTTTTCCATATTTTGAGAGAGGCTGCATTTTATCCTCTGGATTCTGATCTGTAATCCGATGACTCCCCCTCAATTCCATGAGAGATTTAAGGAAGATATCTTCATTTATTCCGTGATTTTTTAATATCACTGCAGATTCTCCCTTGCTCTGGAGGATAGAAATAAACAAGTGTTCTGTTGAGACATAATCATCTTTAAAGTTCTTTGCCACCTTAAGTGAATTGTCAAGGATCTTTTTCAGTTCTTTCCCTATATACCTGTCCCCTCCTTCAACTTTAGGCAGTCTGGATATCTCCCTATCCAGGTCAGAAATTATCATTCCTAAATCTGCACCGGTCTTCTTTATCACCTCAGGAACAATATTCTCAATATCCTTCAGAATGGAAAAGGCAAGATGGAGAACATCAACTTCCTGATTCCCATTCTCACCTGCATTCCTTATACTCTCTTCTATCGAAGAATTGGCTTTAAGTGTAAATTTATCCATGTTCATTTTTCACTCCGTATATTAATATCTATTCTTAACCGAACTTCTCTTCATAATCTTCAAGCGAAGCCATGACTACCTTTAACGCATGCTCTTTCCCGTAAATTTCTTCAATTGACGTTACAGATTTTTTCCCTGGGATCAGTTTGTAAGTACTGAAGTAGTGGCGCAGCCTTTCTATAAGAACCGGGGGCAACTCTTCAATATCGGTGGCATCCCCCCAGAAATTATCATTGCACAATACAGCAATAATTTTATCATCAGCTTCACCATTATCGATCATCTGAAGTCCTCCCACTATTTTTGATTTGAGGATAACTTCAGAACGGTTGATAGGCCTTTCACTTATCACACAAATATCAAGCGGGTCACCATCACCTTTAACTGAAGCCGGTGAAAGTTCCTTAACTTTTTTTCCGCAATAGGTCCTCGGAATAAAACCGTAAAGAGAAGGGGGATGTGAAGAACTCCTCTGCGGACGGTCCACATGTATATATCCGGTTATTTTTTCCAGTTCATATTTGACCATATCAAATGGGGTGATCTCAATGTAAGCATAAACAATTTCAGGAAGATCGGGCCCTGCTTCAAGACCATGCCACGGATGCGGCCGCCAGCTATAGAATGGTTTGGGAAAAGACATTAATACCTCCCGCTTTATATTAATTTCTTTTTTTATATTGATATTATATTACTTTTAACCAATAATTCAATTATGTCAGACAATAGTTTGCACCTCAAAAGGATCATGAACAGGGGGCTTACATTTATCACACCGGGAACATTTTCTGACGGCACAAAAAGCGGAAAACCGGAAATCCTTGAATTTCTCCTTGCAGAACCTTATTCAACGATAACAGGATATTTCCTGGACTATAATTTCAAAGAGATAGTTCCTGTTGACTCCGAATCAGGATTGTTTCTCCCCCGGATACTGATATCAGAGAGATCCGGATCAATTGAACTCGAAGACCTCATAAGAGAGAATAGCATCGTCATCCCTTCAAAAGGGACAATTCTGGCCGTAAGCAAAAACAACGATTTACACCCTTTCAATCTTTTCAGTATCGCCTGTTTTTCCCTGTTTGTAAAATTCTTCCATCTGATACTTACAAAAAGAAAAGAAGGTAAATTGGAATCACGTGATTTCGAATATATCGACCGGGTAAAGATGCACGATTACAGGTATACCCCATCACCCCGGCGGTACGGGAAAAACGGGAATTCAGAAAGCATCCCCATCCGGATAGCAGCTGCCGGAAGATCGATCGTATCTGACAGGCTTGTCGATTCGATTTTCGGAAATATTTCAGCTCTTGAAGACGGCAATGTTTTTATAAGTAAAGCCGGATCGTTTCTTGATGATCTTGATAATCAGATAGTTAAAGTTCCTCTCAACGGAACTATTAAAAAGGATATAAGGCCTTCAAGTGAAGTTGAAGTTCACAGAAATATTTATAAAGCATCAGGGTATGACCACATCATCCACGGGCACCCTTTATTCACAGTTATATTATCACTGGACTACAAAGGTACGGGCAATGTTCTTCAGCTTAATTCCGGAGAGAAAATTCCTGTAATTGTAGGTGAAGATGAAACAGGAAACAGCACTCTTCCTGACTCTGTCCCCCCGATTATAACCAGAAATGGGAATGTAATAATCAAGGGTCACGGAATTTTTTCTGCTTCGGAAAAATGCTTCAGCAATGCCTTACATAAAATAAAAGAAATAGAAAATTACTGCAGAGAAGAATATTTCAGAAGGCTGATATAATTAAGCAAGCCTTACTTCATTGATCTCCGGGATCTCCGTGCGGATGGTCTGTTCAACATACCCTTTGATTGTCATTGTACTCATTGGGCATCCGTTACACGCGCCAGTCAGATTTACAAGTACAATCCCCTCATCTTCAAGCACATCAACGAGTTCTATACCGCCACCGTCAGCCTGCAGGGCAGGCCTTACTTTATCTATAATGTTTTCAACTTTGTCTTTAAGTGTCATTTCATTCTCCTGATCTAGATATATTTTAACATTTCATTGAGAGATCTCAAAGCTTTTTTTGATACATCCCTGTCTATCTCTATCTCATACCTCTCATGAACCAGAGAAAGATATATGTCCTCAACACTGGTCCTCTTCATATTCTGACAAACCTTCGGTTTCATAGCCGGATAAAATATTTTCCCGGGATTTTCTCTCCTCATCCTGTCGAGCAGTCCTTCTTCAGTTGCTACAATAAATTCATTCGCATCTGACCCGGATGCATACCTCAATATTCCGCTTGTTGACAGGACTTCATCCGCAAGCTCAACTATCTCACTCCTCACTTCGGGATGAACAATCACTTCAGCTTCGGGATGAAGTCTCTTCATATCTTCAATCTCATCCTTTCTGATCCTGTTATGCACATAACAATAACCTTCAAAAAGGATGATCTTTTTTCCCGGAACTTTCGACTGGACAAAACTTCCCAGATTTCTGTCCGGGACGAATATAACTTCATCAGCATCAATATTAGCCACCACCTTCGGTGCATTCGAAGATGTACAGCATGCATCGCTCTCCGCCTTAATATCCGCTCCGGAGTTAACATAAGTGACCACTTTTGCTTTGGGATATTTTTCCTTGAGCCATCTCAATTCCTCAACAGTAATCATATCAGCCATTGGACACCCTGCGTCAAGTCTCGGGAGAAGAACCCTCTTCTCAGGGGATAATATTTTCGCAGTCTCAGCCATAAATTTTACACCTGCAAAGACAATCATATTATTATTAACATCAGCAGCCAGCCTGCTCAATTCCAGAGAATCACCGAGGTGGTCTGCAATTACCTGAACTTCACTGATCTGATAATTATGAGCTAATAAAACAGCATCTTTTTCCTTCAATAATTTTTTTATCTCTGCAACAAGATCATCCATATTTTCACCTCAGCCAATTTTATTACAGATTACCTGGCGGGTCAAATCACAACAAGCCCCATCAGATACAGGTTGCATAGAATTTTAAAGTGAAATAGAATTAAACTGCTGACGGGAGTGATAATGAATACGGCGACCGGGAGGGAAAATGAGAGTTAACACCATATTTTTATTATTATTTTCAATTATGCTGGTAATACCTGCTTATGAATTTCCAGAATCTGAAAATGTAAACGGCCAGGATCTGTTCAGAAATATGAAATACAGGAACCTCGGGCCTTTTAGAGCAGGAGCATGGATATCAGATATTGCAGTACCTGAGAATCCAAAAAAAGAGGACAGGTACACTTTCTATGTCGCATCAAGAAACGGAGGTGTATGGAAAACTATAAATAACGGTACTACATTCATACCTATCTTCGATGATTATGAAGTTAATTCTATCGGATCTGTTGAAGTTGCTCCTTCCGACAGCAGTATTGTTTGGGTTGGAACCGGAGACGATTCAAATGCGAGATCAGCCTATTACGGTAACGGTATATATAAATCAACAGACGGCGGAAAGACCTTCCGGAATATGGGATTACACGATTCCCACCACATCGGCAAAATAATTATCCACCCTTCAGATCCGGATATAGTTTATGCAGCAGTAATGGGTCACCTTTTTTCTTTTAATGAAGAGAGGGGGGTTTTCAGAACAACGGATGGAGGAAAGAAATGGGAGAAGATCCTCTATATTAACGACAAAACCGGTGTTGCAGATATTGTTATGGATCCAAGTGACCCCGAGATCCTCTTCGCAGCGGCTTATGATAAACATAGATATCCATGGCATTTCGAGGCGGGGGGTGAAGAGAGCAGAATATACAGAACAGTTGACGCGGGGAATAACTGGAAAGAACTTCTAAGCGGCCTCCCTTCCGGAAAATTGGGAAGGATCGGAATAGATATCTGCAGATCCCATCCTGATACAATATATGCAGTAATTCAAAACCTTAATCCGAAACCGGATATTAAAGACGTTATAAAAAAAAAGTTTGATCCTTTTACCGATCATTCTTATGATGAACTCATAGGTGGAGAAGTATACCGTTCAGACAACAAAGGCGAAACATGGAGAAAAGTGAGTTTGAAAGGGATCGATGTCAGTGGTAAAGCAGCCTACTCTTTTAATGAAATCAGTGTTGACCCGAAAGATCCTGAAAAGGTCTATATTATCGCAGTCCAAATGCTCTATTCAAAAGATGGGGGGAAAACCTGGCCGGGGTGGAAGAACTGGAGGGAAAGAGAATTATTCAAAGCAAACTTCGGTGACGTAAGGACATTCTGGATAGACCCGGATGATCCCGAGCATATGATGCTCGGAAGTGACGGAGGCCTCTATTCATCTTGGGACGGAGGAAAAACCACATATCATTATTACAATATACCTCTCGGGGAGATCTATGATATTGAAACCGATAACTCAGAACCGTACAATATATATGCAGGACTTCAGGATCATGAAACGTGGAAAGCACCCGTCAACGGATGGTCAGGCTCTATCGGTATTGAGGACTGGGTCATAACCGGGATGTGGGACGGGATGTATACCTCTGTCGATCATGAAGATAACAGGTGGCTATATTTTACTACTCAATTCGGTAAGCATCACAGAGTTGACCAGTCAAAGGGGGAGAGAACTGAGATAACCCCTGCAAACATAAAGGGCAAAGCTCCTTACAGATATACCTGGACCACACCCATTGTCCTATCTCCGCATGACAGTAAGATAGTATATACCGGAGGACAGATGGTCCTCAGATCTATGAACAGAGGAATATCATGGGAGGAGATAAGCCCTGACCTTACACTGAATGATCAGGAGAAGATAGCTGGGGAAGGGCATATAATGTACTGCACAATTACGACAATTTCAGAGTCCCCTGTAAGAAAAGGAATGATCTGGGCAGGTACAGATGACGGAAAAATTCATGTTACAGATAATAACGGATTAAGCTGGAAGGATAGGACACCGAATCTGATCAGTTCAGGGGGGCCGGCTGATAAATGGGTAAGCCGGATAGTACCTTCATCTCACAAAGCCTACAGGGCCTATCTTACAAAATCGGGTTACAGAGAAGACGATTTTAAGTCATACATATACAGAACGGACAACATGGGAAGGACCTGGCGTGATATAAGCGGGGATCTCCCCGATTCTCCTATATCGGTTGTGGTTGAGGATAAGAAGAACAAGGCTCTCCTATTTGCAGGGACAGATTCGGGTGTATTCTTCACTTCCAACAACGGGAAGAACTGGGTCAGGCTGAAGAACAATATGCCCCCTGTCCCGGTAAGAGATATTGTCATTCATGAACAATCGGGAGATCTGATAGCTGGAACATACGGGAGAGGGATATGGATCACAAATATTTCACCATTACAGGAGTGGTCCGAGAAAATATCGAAGAAGAAAGTCTTCATTTTTAAAATAAGACCCGGATATGTTATGGTAGCCTCACAAAGGGCCTGGTGGGGAAATTACCACATGACCGGAGACAACCATCTGAGAACAGAAAACGAAGAGCCGGGGCTGAAAATTTTCTACTATGTCGGAAAGAACCAGAACACTTCACCAGAGCTTGAAATATTCGATGAGAAGGGGAAAAAATTACAGAAGATACAATTAAAAAATACACGGGGTATTCATATTTTAAACTGGAACTCACCGGACAGAAAACCGGGAAATTATAAATTCACAATTACATCCGGAAAAAAGAAGATCACAAGAACAGGTGAACTCAAGCCGGCTATACTCTGGCCTCTGCCGGGGAATTGACCAGGGATATTAAAAGTTCTTATTACTGCTTTTTATCAAATTTTGAAGCAATGAAGTTATATAGTGATGCAAAAACCGCACCGCCGATCAACCCGTCAAAGAATCCCCAGAGAAATCCTATAAAACTACCCCCGATGCTCAGGTTGTATCCCCGGTAGATTTTCCCTATCACAGTCGGATTGCAATTAGCTCCGTCCAGAAATATCTTCCACCACGTTATAAAAAGAATTCCAAAACCTGCAACCAACGCACAAGTAACAGCGAATGCCTTCACATTTAATTTCATTTAACCTCCCGAAAACCGATATTAATACTATGATTATTAATTGATGCCAATTCACAAAATTTTCAACAAAAATTTAATAAAAAAATATATTAATTAACAATTTGTATTGAAACAAAAAACATATTTTGCTATTTTTCAGAGTTAACGGAGGAAACGATGAAAATTTTCAAATCAGTATTCATATGCACTATTTTATTTTCGACTCTATTTTCCACAACAATGAACGCCGGTGAAATGGAAAATCCCGGACATCTTCTCAGATATCCTGACATTCATAAGGATCTTATAGTATTCACTCATGGGGGTGACATCTGGAAGAGCACCATAAACGGCGGTGCAGCCATCAGGCTTACCATGAATGATGGAGAGGAAACTCATCCTAAAATATCTAATGACGGAACAATGATCGCATTTACCGGGAATTATGACGGTAACAATGATGTTTACACAATGGATATTTACGGAGGGAATATTACCCGGGTAACATACCATCCGGGATCAGATACTGTCCTGGGCTGGCATCCGGTCAATAACAGCATAGTATTTTCTTCAGCGAGAGACAGTTTCGGAAGGTTCAGCAATATCTTTACAATTAATGCTGACGGCACAGAACTTAAAAAACTTATCATGCATGAAGCCGCATGGGGAAGTTTCTCCCCTGACGGATCAAAAATAGCCTACAATAAAGTTGCAAGAGAGCACAGAACATGGAAAAGATATAAGGGGGGGCTTGCCCAGGATATCTTCATTTACGATATTAAATCTAATACTGAAAAGAAAATCACAGATTTTAACGGAACAGACAGGCTCCCGGTATGGATCGGGGATAATATTTACTTCGGATCAGACAGAAGCGGAACTCTGAACATCTGGGTATATAATCTGGTTTCAAAAAGAACTGAGCAGAAGACCTTTAATAACATTTATGATGCAAGGAGAATATCAGGAGGGTCCGGGAAAATAATCTACGAGCATGGCGGATCTTTACAGATCTTCGATCCAGTCAGCAATAAAACCTATAAACCTGACATTAAAATCCTGGCAGATGCTCCTGAGACAAGGCCTTATATTAAGAATGTTAAAGAATTTATAACAGGGATCGACTGCTCCCCGAACGGAAAAAGGGTTTTAATAACAGCAAGAGGAGAGATATTCTCTGTCCCGCAGAAGAACGGTCCGACCAGAAATATTTCGTCAGACTGCGGTGCAAATGACAAAGACGGTATCTGGTCCCCGGACGGGAAAAAGGTAGCATTTATATCGGACCGTTCAGGAGAACATGAACTTTATATTACCGATTCAATGGGGGACGGTAAAGTTGTTAAGATCACTGAAAATATCGATGGGTACAGGCAGAATCTCTCATGGTCGCCAGACGGGAAAATGATCGCTTTCGCAGATCAGACTCTGACATTTTATATTGCTGAATTATCGACAAAAAAAATAACAAAGGTCGATAAAGCTCAATTTGAGAATGTTGATATTGATCTGAAGGATAAACCGATCTATGACTATTCCTGGTCTCCCGATTCCAGGTATATTGCATATTCAAAAATGGACTCGGATCTAGTTACAAAGATCTATATATACTCAATTGAGAAGAAGACATCAAAATGTATATCCAACGGCACATTCAATGATTTCCAGCCCGTTTTTTCAAAAGACGGGGAACACCTTGTATTTGTATCAAACAGATATTTCAGGCCTGTGTACGGAGATTTTGACTGGGAACTTGTTTACAAAAATTCATCAGGAATATATTCTGTTTCACTGAAAAAAGATACAGCACCGCTTCTTCCCCACCTGAGTGATGAAGCAGGTGAATCAGGAAAGCCCGCAAAAAACATTTCAAAAGGGCCCTTGATGATCGACTTTGACGGGATTTCTGAAAGAATTGAAAGGTTACCGCTCCCGCCTTCCAATTACAGGAATCTCTCAATGAATTCTGATGCCATTTTTTATCTGAATTCCGAAAAGGGGGATTATAACAGATTTCAGTATAGAGCACTCGGCCCGAGAGAACTATGCGCATTCTCTCTGAAAAAAAGGGAAAAGAGAACAATTGTTAAAGGGGTCAGTACATATAAGCTGTCCGCAAAGGGGACGCATGCTGCATACATCAAAGGGAAATCTGTCGGGATCATAAAGGTCGATGGCGGAAAAGAACAATCTGTAAATCTCAGTAATTTAAAATTGAAGATCGATCCGTTAAAAGAGTGGCTCCAGCTCTTCAATGAGACATGGAGACTTGAGAGAGACTTCTACTATGAACCGGCAATGAAAGGAAATGACTGGAAGATGATAGGTGAAAAATACAGAACACTGCTTAAATATGCTTCCTGCAGAGAAGATGTCAGATACCTGATCGGTGAAATGATAAGCGAACTCAGCACATCACACACATATGTTTTTGGGGGTGACAAGAGGAGGAAGGCAGACAGAACAGGGACCGGAATGCTTGGAGTTGACTGGCTGATAGACAAGACAAATAATCTATACAGATTCGGAAAAATTCTCAGAACTCCGGACTGGACAAGCGGTGTTATTCCTCCACTATCTGGACCGGGAATTTCAGTGAATGCAGGAGACTATCTTCTTAAAGTTAACGGTAGACCGGTTTCTGCTAATAAGAACATCTACGCCTATTTTGAAGATTTGGCAAACGAGGTAATCACTATCACTGTCAATTCAAAACCTATTCAGACAGGAGCGAAACAATATAAAGTAAAAACTGTTTCCGGTGAGTATACTCTACGCTATCAGGACTGGGTTGAGCAGAACAGATTGAAAGTTGAAAAAGCTTCCGGAGGACTCATCGGTTATATCCATCTTCCGGACACCTTTAACGGTTCTGCGAGAGAGTTCCCGAAATATTTCTTGTCCCAAATGACTAAAAAGGGGCTGCTCATTGATGGAAGATATAACGGCGGGGGACTTGATCCGAGTATATTCCTCAGGAGACTGAACAGAAAGATCCATTCATACTGGACACGTAGATACTCGGCAGATCAGATAAGTCCACCGAATGCAATAAATGCCCACATGGCTTTACTCACAAATAAGCAGGCCGGTTCAGGAGGGGATGAACTTCCGTTCGTATTTAAAACTCTTAAAATGGGCCCGGTGATAGGAACAAGGACATGGGGAGGTCTCGTCGGTGTATCAATGTTCATAGAGCTTATGGATGGAGGTGGTATCACTGCCCCGGATTACAGAATATATGATACAGGGGGGAAGTGGACAATCGAAAATTACGGTGTTGATCCGGACATCCCTGTAGCTAACGATGCACTAAAAATGTCTAAGGGGATTGACTCTCAATTGGAAGCCGGAATTAAATATATAATGGATAAGTTGAAAAAAGATCCTCTTAACAAACCGGATCACGAGCCATTTATAATAGAAAAAAGATAAACCATAATGCAGGGGAGCCAGGTTCCCCTGCATTTTTTCATATAGTCGCAGACATATCTACATTTTATTCTTCTCAACTTTGATAACTGTTCTTGCCAGAAACCATCTCAAAACCGGGCCGAAAAATTTAGAGGCAAAATAGGTCATCTTCCCCGAAAAAGTCGGTATCACCTGAAACTTATCCTTCCTGATCCCATTGATCATACATTTTGCAACATATTCGGCGGAAACCGGTTTTATTGTTCCGCTTATAGCTTTGGTGGCTTCGGGTTTGAACCTGTTTTCATAAGCAAGCTGAGGCGTATCTGTGTCAGGTGGAAATAAAACAGTAACAGGGATCTTATACGGTTTCAGTTCTTGAAGGAGAACCTCTCCTAATCCCCTTACACCAAATTTTGCAGCTCCGTATGCTGAGTACCCGTATACTCCGAGAAATCCGGCAACAGAACTGATCAGTGCTATATGACAATCCCCACCTGATTTTATCATTCCGGGAAGAACAGCCCTGCACGCATAGATAGTCCCCAACAAATCTATATCAATTGTTTTTTTTATTATTTCAGGATCAAGATTAAATATTGCCCCGGGATGAGCAATACCGGCTGAAGTAACGAGGAAATCTATCGGCTTCCCACTCTTTTCCATATCATCAACTGCCGCTTTAATTGATCTGAAGTCAGTAACATCACCATTAAATGCCTCACAACTTATTCCTTTCTCTTTTATAAGATCTTTCAAATGAACTAATGCAGTTTTTATTGCTTCCGGATTAAGATCAAATATAAGAATATTCGCACCCCTTCTGATCAACTCTTCAGCAATGGAAAGACCTATTCCGCTTGCTCCTCCTGTAATTAAAACATTTTTTCCTTTAAAATTACGCAATGATTTCACCTCCCCAATTAATAATTACTGGTTTGTCCGATATTAATCTCTATCAGAAAGAACTTCCCGGATCTTATTGCCGATGGATTTTAAAGAGAAAGGCTTCTGAATAAAATTCACACCCTTTTCCAGCACACCGCTGTGAACTATGTAATTATCAGTATATCCCGAAGCAAACAGGATCCTGATACCGGGGATCAGACCTCTTATGTTCCTTTCGAGCTCTTTACCTCCCATTTTCGGCATTATCACATCAGTGATAAGAAGATCTATTTCCGATACTCCCGATTCAATTAACTTTAATGCCTCAATCCCATTGGAGGCGCTGTGAACCTTATACCCCAGGCTTTTCAGGATTGTAGTAGAGAGTTCGCGGACAGCATCATCATCTTCAACAAAGAGGATAGTCTCATTACCACCGGGCACTTCATCCTGATCGATCACCATGCTCTCTGTTTCCCCGGGCTCTTCTGAAACCGGCCAATAAACTTTCACAGTCGTTCCCAGGGATTCTTCACTGTAAACATAAATTGCGCCCATATTCTGTTTTACAATTCCATAAACAGTTGACATCCCCAGTCCAGTTCCTTTGCCGGGTCCTTTGGTGGTAAAAAAGGGTTCAAATATTTTATCCTGAACTTCCCGCTTCATTCCAACTCCATTATCTATTACAGAGAGGACGACATAGTTCCCTTTAACTATTCCTGAATGGTTTTTCATGAACTCATCATCAATAAATGTCTCATCAGTCTCAAGAGAAATCTTTTTTCGGAAGTCCTTTCTGTCCATTTTATTGACCGCATCCCTCGAGTTTATGATCAGGTTAATTATCAATTGCTCAATCTGAGTAATATCAGCCTTGATAGATCTAATATTATCTTTTAAAACATACCCAAGCTCAATATCCTCTCCTATCAGCCGTACCAACATTTCATTCAGCTCGCGAATAGACCTGTTTATATTTATAATTCTGGGAGAGATGATCTGCTGTCTGCTGAAACCAAGAAGCTTTTGCACAAGTTCCACCGCCTGATTTCCACTTTTCAGAATATTACTAACAAATCTGTAAGGTTTTTCATCAGGTTTCAATATTCCCAATGCCATTTCAGCATATCCGTTCATGGCTGTAAGAATATTGTTAAAGTCGTGAGCAATACCACCTGTCAGTTCACCGATACTTTCCATCTTCTGGGTAACTGCAAGCCTCTCCTGCATCCGTTTCTGTTCTGTAATATCTCTCAGTATTACCTGAATAAATAAATTTTTTCCCAATTCCAGCCTGTTCAGGGAAATCTCTGAATCAAATATGGCACCATCTTTCTTCTTGAAACTCCAGTTGAACCGTTGAGGTGTGCCATTGAGTGCTTCTTCAATAAAGGTATTAAAATAGGAACTTTCAATGCCGTCCAATTGAACATCCGGGAAAAAATCGAAAATATTTTTTCCGACAATCTCATTTTCATTTTTATAGCCGAAGATTCCCGGTGTTTTTTCATTACACCTGGTAAATATCCCGTCCTTTAGTAGAAATATTATATCGTTCGCATTTAAAAAAAGAGTTTTATAACTCAATTCACTCTCTCTCATAGCCTCTTCAGCAATAATCCGGTTCCCTATCTCCCTATTAAGGTCCGAATTAAGTTCAGAAAGTTTTCTGTTTGTCCTCTTCATGTCATTTACCCGGAACTTATAAAAAAAGATAACAAGAAAAACTGCTGTAAAAAACAATAGAGTCCGGAACCACCATGTCTGCCAGAAAGCCGGTACCAGAACTATTTTCAAAGATATCCCCTCTTCATTCCATATGCCGTCATTATTGGAACCTTTCACATTAAATTTGTATGTTCCGGGTTTCAGATGATTATAATTTACAGATCTCCTGGAATCTGAATTCACCCAGTCATAATCAACTCCTTTAAGGAAATATGAATACCTGTTATCCTTGACATTCGTAAAATCCAGTGCGGCAAACTCAATGGTTATAAAGTTTTCATTATGGGCTAACCGGATATCGTCAAAAGCTCCCCCTTTTTTTGTTAATTCAACTTCTTCACCGAGTTTTCTGAAAGATGTGATCTCAATTTCCGGGATATTGGGATTATCTTTTACTTTGCCGGGGAGAAATGATACCATCCCTGATATACTGCCGAAGAACATCTCACCGCTTTTCCTCCGAAAAGAAGAGTTCCGCAAAAAACCGACCCCTTCAATTCCGCTTGATCTTTTATAATTTCTGAATTTTTTCCGGACCGGGTCGAACTTTGAAAGTCCTCTGTTAGTACTGATCCAGAGGAATCCGTTATCATCTTCCAGAATTCCGCAAACCTCATTACCAGGTAATCCATCTTTCTCGTAAAACCTGTCAAACTTTCCTGACACTGAAGAAAAACGGTTCAACCCGCCATCCGATGTTCCGATCCAGAAGATCCCGGGACTATTAATACTTTCAGTAATTGTCAGGACAAAATTGCTCCCAAGGCTAAAAACATCTTCAGGATCATGCCTGAAAACAGAGAACTCTCCGGTTTCTTTTTCAAATTCTATCAATCCACCCCTGGTTCCGATCAACATCTTTCCCCTGCTCCCCTGACAAATAGATACTATATAATTGTTCCCGTAAAAAAACTTTTCCCCCGCCGAAAAACTTTCAAATAACCTTTTTATTTTATATCGGTCACCGTCCCGGATCAATAGATTCAAACCTTCAGAAGATCCGGCCCAAATATCACCATCACTATCCTCATACAGCACCTGGATCCGGTTATTTACAAGAGAGTTTTCATCTTTCTGATCATAAGCAAACCTAGTAACTTTCACTTTTCCATTGTTGAATACTATCTTGTTAAGGCCGTTTAGATATGTACCGGCCCAGATAGCCCCGTTTTTGTCAGAAATAACAGACCATATTCTGTTGCCGCTTATACTGTTAATATTACCGGGAATGTTTTTTAGATGTCTATAGATGTTCATATCAGGGTTGAATAAAGCAAGGCCTCCCTCTGTTCCGATAACCATCTCTTCCCCGGCCTCGCATATTGATCTCACTGTTGAGTTTGGAAGGCTGTTTTTATCAGCTGAATTATATTTGTAATTTTTGAATTTTTTTTCTTTAAGATCAAGCCTGTTTACACCTCCGCCGAGGGTCCCGATCCACAAATTCTGTGACCTGTCTTCATAAATTGCTTCTGCACGGTTATGGCTCAGACTGGCGGTGTTCTGCGAATCATGAGAAAAACGGCTGATCTTACCTGTTTTACTACTTAGTCTGTTCAAACCGCTATTATAGGTACCTATCCAAACATCACCTGCAGAATCCCGCAATAGCGATGCAATTGAATTTTCACTAATACTCGAATTATCTCCCGGTATGTGAAGTATATGGGAAAAAACCGGTGTTTTCCCCTCCGGATTCAGAATACTTATCCCATTCCCTCTTGTTCCGATCCATATTCTGCCTTCACTATCTTCACACAGAGCTCTTACTCTGTTGCTTCCTAGGCTGGCATTATCACCCGGTATATGATAAAAATTCCTGAAACTTACTTTCCCTTTTTTTTCATGAATCAGTTTTGAAATCCCCCCATTTGTCCCTATCCAGAGGTTTCCTTTTCTATCCTTGTACAGAACTTTAACATCATCATTTATCAGGCTGTGCTTGTCATCAGGATCGTTTCTGAACCGTTTAAATGTCTGTGAAACATGATCGAACCTTAGAAGTCCCCCCTTTTCTATCCCCGCCCAGATATTTCCTTCAACATCCTCCTCAATATCTTCAACTCTGTCATTACTGATATCCTCCTGACCTTCCTTATCAGGATCAAAATGGATAAATTTATTGTTCTCAGGATCAAACCTGTCAAGCCCTGCCCCCCAGGTCCCTACCCAGATCATCCCTCTGCTGTCCTGAAAGAGATCGCCTAGCTGGCCTGCTATTATTGAATCCGTATCAGACGGATCATACCTGTACGTTTTAAATCCGTATCCATCAAATCTTGTAAGACCATCACCGGTAGCAAACCATAAATATCCCTCCCTGTCCTGAATGATGGAATAAACAGAACCGTGAGCCAGTCCCCTTTCAACTGAAATTCTTTCAAAGCTTATCAAATTTTCATAAGCTGAAATATTAAAACGGAGAGATAATATTAAAGTAGAAAACATAAATAAAAAAACCGGAATATACTTGTGTGAATTATTTGACATATTTTTGGGTCCTCTCTTCGAACCTTGCCATAATGAACATAAGATCGGATAATCTGTTAATATATTTTTTAATAGATCCGCTTACCTCTTCAGATTCCGCCAAAGAAATGATCCGCCTCTCCCCCCTTCTTGCAACCGACCTGCAGATATCAAGTTTTCCCGATCCGGGACTATTACCCGGAAGTACAAAACCTTTCAGGTTAAGTTTCTTCTCGATATCAACAAGTATATTTGAAATTTTATCCACATCTGAATCGGTAACCGGATTTCCGAAAGATCCGGACCCGGAAGCGAGTTCAGCACATACATTAAAAAGGTCAGCCTGTATTGTTTCGATTATCTCCCGGAAATTCTCTGTCTCACAATAATGTTTTGCATCACCCAGAAAAGAGTTAAGCTCATCCATAGTCCCATAAGCCTCTACTCTTTTATCATCTTTTCTTACACGTTCCCCTGTCAGAAGTGATGTCTCACCTTTATCTCCTGTCTTCGTTACAATGCTCACTTTGCTCTCCTTTTATTCCGACCTCACTAAAATACTTTTTTCAGTCTTATAATTATCAACCAGGTCAATAACAACAATATTTATCTTCACATCACCTTCATCTATCAGGGGGAATGGAATCTGGAGAAGGAGATCCTTGACAGGGGAACGTAAAGTATTTTCCTTCCTGTAAAGGAGTTTACCGGTCGATGAAAAGATCTCAAATCTGACCTTGAGAAGTCCTGCATCCTGTTTTGGCAGAGTTTTATATCCCCTGATCCTGAATGAAATCTTATTATTTGAAAAAACAAGTTCCCTTATCGAACACTTATCCGAAGATAAATATTCTATCATTTTCTTTAGTTCGTTTTCCGGGATCCCTTCCGGGTAATATAAGCTCCCGGATTTCTCTTTTTTATTCCTGAGGACTATCTTCTTATCTTCACTCTTATCATTATAATAAAAACCAGCTGCGTATCCTGTAAAATTTTCAGATGAGACCCGCCGTACACCATCCTCCGGATCTACGGCATATACTGATTTCCCGCCGGTAAATTCCGAGATTTTATCAAAAATGGTATCATAAACAGACCTGTTGCTTCCTGAACCGGAATCACTCTTATCTCCGGAAGAATTGTAAATTACCGAATAGAAACCGATACCATGCCTTATCATCTTCTCTTTTATCTGATCAACAGGGAAAAAATCGGTGGAGTACTCCAGAAGCTTCAGCCTTTTTAGTAATGGAGCATGGTCCTGGGAAAAAATATCCCCGGAGGAAGAGCTGTAATCCTCGATCTCCTTGATCACCTTGCTGATCCTTGAAAATAACTTTGCTGATTCTCTCCTGTGAAAATGAAGCCACCACTTCTCTCCCGACCTGAATCTTATATCTGATACAGCACTGTCAAATTTGAATTCATTAAGGGAAAGGGAAAATTTAAGAAAACGGTTAAATTCTACCGGGAAAGAGTTAAGAAATCCGATAATTTTTTTATATCTCCGGACCTTAAACACAGAACTATTATCTGCTGTATCTGTCAAAACGTTAAGGATATTTGTCAATTCATTTCTAATACTTTTTGAGAAAGCCTTCTTTTTCTTTTTATAAGCGCTGCACTCTTTTTTCAAAACCCTGACAATGGTTTCGTACATACCTTCCTTGTTGGATGTGACCCTTATTCTGAATGATTTCCCCGGAGTAACAATTGAGAGTGAATCTGATGGAGTCAGTATTTCGGTAATAAAGTAGGACAGACCCTTTCCCAGATATTCATCTGGATCACTACTGCTGAAAGAGAGGATAAAATCTCGTGCAAGATCAGTATGTTTCATAAGGTTTCTCTCAGCTCTGATCACTTCAATTACATCCCTCTTTTCCCCATTTATTATCAACTCCAGATACTCAGGGAGAACTGAAGCTGTTTTTCCACGGCTATTTTCATTTATAATAAACGGAATTGTTAGAATTATTTTTTTCTCTTCGGAAGAGAACAATAAAACACAAAAATTTAATAAGAATAATAATAGAATCAGCCTTTTGATAGGACCCATAGAAAAAAATTTACTTTATAGACATAAAAAAATCAAATAAATAACTTGTAAGAAAAATAATTTTTTCTTAATATAATTATTAGCAATAAATTATATTACAGAGGAAGGGCGGAGAATATGTGTTGGAATCCATATTAATTTAAAAATGAGTAATGATAATATTATCAAATTAAATGGATTATTGAAATCGTTAAGCTTTGAGGTTCCCGGAACAAAGTGCTCATTTCTGATAACAGAGGATGGATTTGTAATTGCTTCAAATCTGAGTGATGAAAAAGACAATTATGAGATGGGCAAAATGTTCTCCTCTTTCAGTAAAACAGGGAAAAAATTCACGGATAAAATATTAGGGTCTCCCGGGATCAGATTCTCGATCTGGAATAAAGACGGGGATATACAATGCTTCCCTGTGAACAGCAACATTCTTCTTGTCATAATCTCTGATTCAGAGTCAAGGCCAGGGTTACTCCTTCTAAGAGTTGCAAAAATGATAGAACTTTTAAGAGAGGTTTTAGAAAAAATTAATGATTAATTTCAGGACTCCCTCATGAGTAATTCAGACGAAAGTAAAAACTACTATTTTCAGCTGTCAGAATATCTTCAGATAGCATGCAGCGGTATGCATTCTGTTAAACTCAATGTCATGGAGAATAATTCACTTATCGGTAATATTACGATTGAAAATGGTGAATTGCTGAATGCTTATGATAATGCCGGCGAAGGAGAAGATGCATTTAAAAGGCTTATCCTCAATAAAAAAGCTGAAGTTGAACTGAAACCTCTTGGGAGTAAAGAAAAAAAGAAGAATATTGAAATAAATTGTGAAGAGCTCATATTCAGAATATTCACTAATAAGGATAAAGAGAGAGCTTTGGCAGATCTTTCAAATAATGAGGAGAATTCTTTATCTCCAGTTGATAAAAAAATAAATAGCGGATTGGAAATGTTAATCGGAAAAAATTATCAGGAAGCAAGGGATCTGTTTGTTGAGATAAATAATAAATCACCGGGAATCGTTAAGGTTCAGGAAATATTGAAAAGGTTAAATGAATTATTGTAGATTAAATCTTCAGGTCAGTTTGGTCCCTGATATAACTTCAGAAATATTGTATGACTCCGATCTTAAACCGTCAATATAGTTCAGTATATCCATTATCTGTAGTATTGGACCGTCTTTTAACATTTTCTTGTCAAGCTTTTTTACAAGTCCCTTCTTTGAGTCCTTGATCTGCTTCTTGATACGCCTGTTTATCACCTGGGTAGAACTGAGGATATTCTCTGAGGTTCCGAATTTGTTAAAAGTAGTGTAAGCTTCTTCAAAAAATTCTATATTTGAATCAAATATTTCTATTATGGGAAGCTTCATGTTTTCAGGGAAATCAATTTTTTTTCTATTGATCTTATCAAATATCAGTGCAATATGTTCCAGATTATCTCCGAATTTTTCAATATTATGGGTCAGAGTCAGAAGGTCTCCAATATAGTGTGCATCTCTCTCCGATAATGAATGGGAGGATAGGGTAACTAAAAATTCAGTAATATGTTTCTTGTAGATGTCCAGATGTTTTTCATTACTAAGTACAGAATCACAATTCTCGGAAGAGTTTTCTCCATTCTCCATTATTTTTTTCACAAGTATGGAATTTGAACAGACCAGTTCATACATCCTTTTAATTTTCTCCTCCGTCTCAGCAATACCAATAGACGGTGTATCAACTGCATGAGATCCAATGTGCTTAAAATTACTAATTTCAGAGGAACTTAAATTAACCGGTTCCGGAATTATTTTCTCACAGATTTTAACAAGTAAAGGTATCAGCATGGCAAACAGTATGACATTTGTAACATTAAAAATCGTATGCGCTGCTGCAATGTGGGAACCGATGAACGGTTTAGAACCGATTTCTGAACTAAATTTTGCAGCTTCACTGCTGTTAGTTACAACAAAATTGGCGGCACCCGGCAATATTCTTTCCACAAATGCCACAAAGGGGAAAAAGATTATGATCATAATAATAACACCGAAAACATTAAATAAAGTGTGGGCTATGGCAGCTCTCTTGGCGTTATAATTGGCCCCGATACTCGCAAGAAGTGCAGTTATGGTGGTTCCTATATTTTCACCAAGGATGAGGGATACAGCTCCCTCAAAACCGATCAGCCCCTGCGAAGCAAGTGCTATTGTAATCCCTATTGTAGCAGAGCTGGACTGGACCAGAAGTGTTGTTAAGGGCTCCGATTGCAACTCCTGAGATTATTGAAAAATAGCTCATTCCATCCACTTTCATAAACAATTCAATGAATTTTTCCGATTCTCTGAGGGGGGCAAATCCGGCTTTCATGGTCTGCATTCCAAGGAAGAGGAGGCCGAACCCGAAAATGATCTCGCCTGTATATTTCCACTTCTCATTCTTACTGAAAAACCTTATAAATACCCCGAACCCGATCAAAGGCATAGAATATTTTACAATTTTCAATGTGATCAGCCATCCGGTAACCGTAGTTCCCACATTTGCACCCAGGATAACCCCAATCGCCTGTTGAAGGGTCATGAGAGAAGCATTTACAAAACCGACAACCATAACAGTAGTAGCGCTGCTGGACTGGATAATTGCCGTTATTGCAAGACCGACAGTGATTGCAAAAAACCTGTTGGAGGTAATTAGGTTTAGGGTATTTCTTAGCTTATCCCCTGCAGTTTTCTGCATCCCTTCAGACATAAGTTTCATCCCCATCAGAAACAGACCCAAACCCCCGAATGCCTGAAAAATAATAGTTGTCCAATCCAATCAATTCACCTCTGAACTATTTTATTTTTATACTATTTTTGAAAACTATTTCTGAAAGTTAAAATGAATTGTATAAAAAAACTGATGTAATTTCAATGAGTTATACGGGGAATATAATCTTTTCCCGGATCAAGAATTCTCCCGTATTCTGAATTCCAGAGTTCATTGAACAATTTGTCCAGTATCACTGCGATGTGTTTCAATCTGAGTGTCACTTCCACATTTCTTGAAGCATAAAAATATCCATGCCCCCAATTACTGGTACTGACCATTGATACATTGTCATCCACTCTCAAAACCTTTGAGTGTATGACCCTTGCATAGGGAATAAACCCCTTGCTGTAATCAGGAATTGAAAAAACCTTAACAACGATCCCTTTCACACGGGCGAGATCCTTAATTGAATTGACACCTGGTTTTGTGAGATTCCAGTCTGAAACTGCCATTTTCACCTCAACACCTCTGTCAGCAGCATTCTTCAGAACTGTATATAGTTCAGTGAATTCCTCATCACTTTTATAGATATGGGTATTATAACTGAGAAGCTGGACAGTAATTTTTTTTTCTGACCTGCTGATCAGTTCTCTGATCATTTTTATAGAACTCCCTACTCCGGGCGGATTGTACCCGTCGGGGCTGGCAGTAAGGATCACATCAGAACTGCCGAGTATCTCAGGCTCCCCTTTTTTGAAATCATATGCGCTTTTATCGCCTCCACTGTAATTCCAATCCGCATCAAAGATCTTTTTCAGGTTTACCAGTATTCCGGGATCAGTTATCTTAAGCCCGGTTTCATGTATATGCTTTAACGCCCTCCAGTCAAAGTTCTGACTGCCGATGAATGCAGCTTTATCATCAACAATAAAGTATTTTGCATGAATGATCCCTCCCGTGAGATCTTTCCAGTCAAATATCCTGATATTCACATTGGTAATCTCGCTGATCCTCTTCATCAGAGGGGATGAAATCGGGAGCATTTTATTATCTATCAAAAACCTGATCCTAACCCCTCTTTTTGAAGCATATTTCAAAGATTCTATTACCGGTTCAAGCAATTCATTTTTTTCAGAAATAATATAGAACTCAGCAAAATCAATGCTACTCTTTGCCGAGTCTATCATCTCTATCCACACATCTGATGCCCGCCTTGTACCGGCACCGGTCAAAGTAGTCTCAACCGGCATTGAAGTTACAACTTCTATCCGGGGAATTTTTTCTGATCCGGACGATCCTGAAAGTTCCTTTACCGGGACAGCGAATGATATTAAGATCAAAAAAATTAATATAAATTTACGGTTATTTCTTTTCATAAATAAAATATAACAGATAAAAAAAGCTATTTATATGGAGAGACCTGTATTGATTAAAAAAAAATCATATGCTATAGAAAAAATATGCTGATCACTTCATTCAGAAAGTTTTTCAGGGAACTTTCCAAATCCGTGATCCTGGAGGGTAGTCCTCAAGTTGAAAGATCAAAAGATTCTTTTCACTCAAGGAACATTATTGTACTGAATTTTCTCTCAAAATTTCTTATATCCGCACTTGTTCTTTATGGAATTTTTTCAATTCTTAACGGCCAGTATAAACTCGGACTCCCAAATTTTGCTGCAGCTTTTATAATGGTAATATTTCTGGTGTATTTAAATAAGAGCAGAAATTATCCCTTTGCGGTAAGAATAATCGTAATTTTCTGCCTTCTTTATACCATGTACCTTTTTCAAATTGAATCTCCTGATGAGGGATTATACCTTTGGACATTAACCGCCCCGATGTTCCTGATATTTTTTCTGAAGATCAGGGAGGGGACGTTCCTCGCACTTATTTATTATGCAGTTAATATGATCGTTACTGTTCTCAACATATTTAATACCGAATTCACTTTCAGCTTCCTTGTAAGATATTCAGGGATCTATTTTACCCTTGTAATTCTTTCATATATTTACGGGAGAATACAGGAGGAAGTAGCGGTTGGTCTTATTAAAGCAAATAAAACACTTAACAATACCATCCTGGATTTGTCAAATGCCAAGAGGGACCTTGTCAATTCTGAAGAGCAGTATAGGGCCCTGGTTGAGAATAGTAATGACGGTATAGGTATCCTGCGGGATTTCAAATTTATTTACATCAATTCAAAATTAAGTAAAATGACTGGTTTTAAAGAAGAAGAACTTCTCTCAAAATCACTGGATCAGATTCTTATTTCAGAGAACAGTCAGCTTATAGAAAGAATTTTTAACAGGGAAACCTGGACGGGACTTCCGAGAGAGAAAGTTGAGTTAAATCTTCTGACTAAATCTGGGGAATATATTGAAGTAGAAGTAGGGACAAATACAGTCGATTATGAGCAACACAGCTCACAACTTATCTTTATAAAAGATGTAAGGGACAGGAATCTGGTTGAGAAAGAGAGATCAAAGATATCAAACCTTGAATCCTTCAGGGTGGTTGCAAACGGGGTGACACACGATTTCAACAATATCCTTACAATAATTCTTGGTAATCTTGAGTTGATCAGGTTAGCAGGAAGAGATGATCCGAAACTTAAAAAACCTATCAGCAAGATTGAAGAGGCATCTGCAAGAGCCGTAGAGCTCCTTGATGACCTTTATATATTTTCAACAAGCTCTGTAAAAGATGAAAGTATTGTAGATATTGCCGAGATCATAGATTCATTACTCAATACCCTCAGATCAGAATTTTCAACCTCGGATATCACATTAAATTCCAGTAAAAACCTTCTTAAATTAAGGTGTGACAGGAAGCAGATAAGCATTGCCTTGAAAAACATTCTCCTTAATTCACTTGATGCAACAGATGGCAGATCAAAAATAGAGATCTCAATTACAGAATTTTCCAATATGGCTGATATTATTCACACTTTGAAAAGAGAAGAATATATAAAAATATCAATAAAGGATTCAGGAAAAGGAATCCCCTCCAAGAATATTGGAAAAGTATTTGACCCCTATTTTTCTACAAAAGGAAATGTGACAGAAAAGGGAATAGGCCTGGGACTGGCAATTGCAAACAAAATTGTTCTTGACCATCGGGGAGTTATCACTGTTGACTCAAAGGAGGGAAAAGGGACAACCTTCAATATCTATCTTCCTTCTGAGATCAAACCTGTCCGAAATCGTTAAATTCTTAAATTTAATCAGTTTTGAACCTTGACCCATTGAGCTTCCGGTAATATAATCATACTTCTGTAAAAGGAGGAAAAATGAAAATATCACTCAGAGGAGAATCCATTCAGGAATCACCAATAAGAAAGCTTTCCGCAGTAGCAATAAAAACAAAAGAGTCCGGTAAAAAAGTATATCACCTCAACATAGGGCAGCCGGATATCCCAACACCGCCGGAATTCTTCAATGCAATAAGATCCTACTCCGAGAATGTCCTCTCATACGGACCTTCAGATGGAATAGTTGAACTTAAAGATGCAATGATACAATATTTTGAAAGGTACAATATCGGACTCAGCAGAGAGAATCTCACTATTACATACGGAGGAAGTGAAGCAGTGTCATTCGCTTTCAGTATTGTAGGTGACCCTGGGGACGAGATAATAATTCCGGAGCCTTTTTACACAAATTATAATGGATATGCAACCATGTCTAATCTGAAAATCATCCCTGTGCAGACTGAAGCGGAGACCGGATTCCACCTTCCTGACATCTCTGAAATTGAAAAAAATATAACTAAACGGACGAAAGCAATTCTGATCTGTTCACCAAATAATCCCACAGGAACAATATTCAGTGAGCAGGAAATACGTAAATTAGGAGCTCTTGCAAAAGAACACGGCCTCTTCCTGATCGCTGATGAAGTTTATAAAGAGTTCACATATGATGGGATCCGTCATTTCAGTGTCCTTGAGATCGAGGACCTGAAAGATAATGTAATAGTTGTTGATTCCATTTCTAAAAGATACTCCTCATGCGGCGCCAGGATCGGTGCCATGATCACAAGAAATGAATCAGTGATGAAATCAGTCCTTAAATTTGCGCAGGCAAGGTTATGTCCTCCAACCCTCGAACAGCTTGGAGCAGCCGCCACATATAAATTACCCCATATTTATTTTGAAGATATAAAGAAAGAGTACCAACAGAGACGTGATACTCTTTACGATGTCCTTACATCAAATAAAGATATTATTCTGAGAAAGCCCGAAGGGGCATTTTACCTCATGGCAAAACTTCCTGTTGATAATTCAGATACTTTTGCAAGATGGATGCTTGAAAGTTTTGACGTCGGTAATGAAACAGTAATGGTAGCACCCGGAGGAGGATTTTATTCATCCAAAGGCAAAGGAACGAACGAGGTCAGGATCGCTTATGTCCTCGACTCAGAGAAACTGAAAACTGCCGGAGAGATCATTCTCAAGGCTATCGAAAAATACAATAACAGGGCCTGACATACTATTTTCCCCAACAATCTGATATAATTTTATTATGAAAAGGGGATTTACACTTGTTGAAATTCTTATTGTACTGACAATTATTGGTATATTGCTCTCGATCGTAATCCCCCAATATAAAAATTCTGTCGTAAAAGCAAAAGAAGCCGTTTTTAAAGAAAACCTTTTTCAGATCAGAGATTCAATATCAAAATATTATAAAGATAAGAATAAGTACCCCGCCTCACTGGAAGATCTTGTTTCCTCCAGATATTTGAGAATTATTCCACAGGATCCGTTCACTGGAAAATCGGATTGGACCCTGGTCAGAAATGAACCTTTGGATTTTGAAGATTTTGATATCGAAGAAGCAGAAGGGATAATTGATGTTAAAAGTAAGTCAAAAAACCCAAGGAAAGATGGGGAAGACTATAGTGAGTGGTAGAAGCGGTTATGCACTGATAACTGCTATTATTGCTATAAATATCTTCGCGATCTTTTCCCTTATGGCCTCCTCAATGTGGCAACGGGAGATCGGAAGGGAGAACGAAAAAGAGCTTATCTTCAGAGGAAATCAGTTTGTAAGAGCTATTTCCAGCTACAGGAAACAGCATCCGAACACATTCCCTCCGGATATTGAGATCCTTGAAAAAGAGAGATTTATAAGGAAATTGTACAGTGATCCGGTAAATGAGACAGGGGAATGGAATTATGTTATTAAAAGCAGGAATGCAAACGAAAAAACTCTTATTATAATTACTTCCGGGTTACTTTCTAAATATTCAAAATCATATGATCTGATAGGAGTGGCTTCAGGTTCTCCTGATGAAAGCTATATGGAGTACAGAGGAAAGAACCGGTATGATGAATGGGCATTCTATTTCGGTCAGAAGACCGACCAGGAAATGCCTGCATTGAAATTTATAAACAATTAATGAAAAATATCCTGATCGTAGCAGCTGAAAACTCAGCAGAACATTACGGCTCAAAAATAATTGACAGATTTTCAGAGAGTGATCATGTAGTATCATTTTTCGGTGCGGGCGGAGACGATTTTGCAGAAAAAAAAGTTGAGATTGTTGTTCACAACAGGGAATTATCCATTGTGGGTATTGTAGAGGTCCTCTCCAGTTTGTTCAGGATGAAGAAGATCATGGGGAAACTTCTTAAAACGGCTGTTAGAAAGAAAGCCGATGCAGCGATCCTGATTGACTATCCGGACTTTAACCTCAGACTGGCAAAAAAACTGAAAAAGGCCGGGATACCCGTTTATTATTACATCAGCCCGACGATATGGGCATGGCGCTACTCGAGAGTAAAATTGATCAGAAAATATGTTGATCATATGTTTATAATTTTTCCCTTTGAAGAGAAGATCTTTGAAACAGAAAAAATACCCTATACTTATACCGGTCATCCGCTGATCCCTTCGATCAAAATTACAAAAGAGAGAGAATCTTTCAGGAAAACACTGAAAACAGCATCAGGCGAGAAGATCCTTACCATTCTGCCGGGAAGCAGGTTGTCTGAAGTGGAATCACTTCTTCCTGAAATGTTAGGGGCTGCAAAAATATTAAAATCAGAGTTCAGTCTGAAGGTTTTTATTCTGAGAGCGGATAACATTGACCCGAATATTATAAAGAAAATGGTGGATAGATCAGGAACACACGCAGAGATCGTAGATCAGGAAGAGAGATATAACCTCTTCAATGCATCTGATGCAGCTCTTGCCAGCTGTGGTACATCCAACCTGGAGCTTGCAGTATGCGGCCTCCCTTTTGCAGCAGCATACAGAGTGAACAAAATATCATATTTACTTGGAAAAGGATTTCTTAAAATATCTCTTTATTCGATTGTTAATATATTATTGGGAAAAGAAATAGTACAGGAATTTATTCAGAATGACTTTACTGCAGAAAATTGTGCCGGGGCAGTTTCAGAACTTCTTAAAAGTCGGGAAAAATATGAAAAGCAGAAAAAAGAGTTTGAAATACTTAAAAAAAAGCTTACTCCCGCGTCTTCTCCATCCGGTATAGTGTTCAATAAACTTGAATCCTTTCTCTTCAGCAAAATAAATTGATCACAAATTAATTATATTGACTTTTTATTCCCCATAACGAAAAATAACTCCGGAGGGGATAATGGATAACAATAGTGATATTTTTGATATCGCAGTAATTGGAGGTGGAATTGTCGGGATGGCAACGGCTCTTGCACTTTCAAAGACATGCAAATGCAAAATAATCGTTCTGGAGACAGAGAAAAGTCTGGCAGAACATCAGACAGGCCATAACAGCGGAGTTATCCATTCAGGCCTTTACTACAAACCGGGCTCCCTTAAAGCTTTGAACTGCAACAGAGGAAGAGAGATGCTTTATACATTTCTTGAAAAGGAGAATATTCCCCATGAAAGATGCGGGAAATTAGTTGTTGCCTCAAATGAAGATGAGATACCTAATCTTATGAAATTACTTGAAAGGGGAAAAGAGAACGGATTAAAAGGGTTAGAACTACTCAATGAGGATGAGATAAAGAAATACGAGCCTCATGTCGCCGGTGTAAAGGGAATATTTGTTCCCCAGACAGGCATAGTGGATTATAAGGTGGTAACTGAAAAATTTGGCGAGATTTTCTTAAAGAACGGGGGCACTATAAAACTGAACTCAAGGGTAAAAAAAATATCCCACCATGGTGATGAGATCATTCTGAAAATCCCTGGAAATATTGTCAGATGCAAATCGATAATAAATTGCGGCGGGCTTTACTCTGACAAGATAGCAAAAATGAGCGGAACAGACCCGGGACTCAAAATAATCCCGTTCAGAGGTGAATATTACGAAATCGTGAAAGATCAGGAACACCTGGTAAAAAACCTGATCTATCCTGTTCCCGATCCTAAATTCCCTTTTCTGGGTGTACATTTCACCAGAATGATAGGAGGAGGGGTTGAAGCCGGCCCAAATGCAGTTACGGCAATGAAAAGAGAGGGTTATACTAAATTGAGTATTTCTTTGAAAGATATGTTAGATTTTGCTTTATATTCCGGATTCTGGAAAATGGCCCGCAAACACTGGAAAGTTGCAATAGATGAATATAAAAGATCATTCTTTAAACCTGCATTTACAAAAGCTCTCCAGAAACTTATCCCCGAGATCAGAGGGAAACATCTGAAAAGCTGCCCTGCCGGAGTTCGGGCACAGGCATTAGAGCCTGACGGTTTCCTCGTAGATGATTTCAGAATAGTGGAGGGTAAGAATATGATCCATGTCCTGAATTCTCCCTCACCAGCTGCTACTGCCAGTATCAGCATTGGAGAAACTATCGCTGAAATGGCTAAAAAACATTTCAAGTTATGAAAAATTTCTTTCTGTAACTAAACTGATCCGAAAACCCTTCTCAGCAAATCAGTTGTTCTGGCAACCGGATTGTCCCGTATTTTTTTCTCTTCTCCCTTAAGCTTCATAAAAAGAGCTTCCAGCGCTTTCCCGGTGATATAGTCTCCCAGATCCCTGTCCAGAGGTTTTATCCCGGCGACCTTACCTGCAATTGATCTTGCAACCAGATTATATTTATCTGTAAACAGGAACCAGGATCTGTTTGTAGAAAGATTCCCTATCAGTTTTTTATCAAGAGATCTCCCCACTTCCGGTTTAAAGAGATTATAAAGATTGTCAAATGTCTTTTCCCTCAGATATTGTGTTGCTGCAAAATCATTCCCGCGGAGAATATTAAAAGCATCATCTATTGTAAGCGAGGAAATGGCATCAACAAAAATCGGGACCGATTTTGTAACTGCAAATTCCGCTGCCCTGTTTAATCGCAGGATAAGATCATTTATCAGTTTTTTCCCTCCCGGGATCTTCACTATCAGATTTACAGCATTTCCGGCTTCCGGCGGGAGCAATATCTTAACTGCTTCATCAAGGAGAAATCCATCTTCAACCGCTAATCCGTCAACAGCGATCTTTATTCCGACAGTGAGAGCCTCCTTCAATCCCAACGATACTTCTGATGAAGTTAAAGGTCCTGAATTAATTGCCCTGTCCAGGATCTCCCCGATTTGTGCACAGGAAAAAAACACAAAAGGGATCAATATGATAATTAATGATTTCAATACTTCTTTTTTCTTCATCCATTCCCCCTGTCCCTGAGTTTATTTGAAAAAGTTTTAATTTTCAAATCAATACAGACTGTATGATTTTCCTTGACATGTGGCGGATAAAAAAATATATTAATCGATTAAGGATTAATATATGTATAAAAGGATCGACGGAAAAAAAAACAGCGAGAATTCAAAAAAAAAGATCGGGTTTATTGATATCGGTGATGCAACACCTGATGTTTATGAAAACCTCGGATTCAAATGCGGACTCGAAGTTCATCAGCAGCTCCTGACAGATAAAAAATTGTTCTGCAGATGCCCTGCCGGTAAATATCAGAAGGGAGATGACTTTGAGGCTGAGATAATCCGTCATATGCGGCCTACTTTAAGTGAACTCGGTGAATATGACGGTACAGCTCTGATGGAATTCAAGACCCGAAAAAACATCACTTACAGGATTAAGAACGAGAACGCCTGCACTTATGAAATAGATGACACCCCCCCTTTCCCCCTGAAC
Organism: uncultured bacterium; assembly: GCA_942492175.1. Taxonomy (GTDB): domain Bacteria; phylum Acidobacteriota; class Aminicenantia; order UBA2199; family UBA2199; genus UBA647. Next base: position 375,921 of record CALODR010000004.1, on the reverse strand, counting down.
AGAGAGGCGTTGGATATTGCAATAGAGATAGCCCTCCTGCTGAAAACATCTATAGTCGGCGAACTCCATATTACAAGAAAACAATACCTCGACGGCAGTATCCCCACTGGATTCCAGAGAACTGCAATTGTCGGAATCGAGGGGAGCATACCTCTCAGCCAAAAAACTGTCAGGATAATCCAATTGAGTATTGAAGAGGATTCATGCAGGGAAATATCAGACACCGGACACGAAAGGATTTATTCAACCGACAGGCTGGGAATACCGTTAATAGAGACAGTGACCTATCCGGACATGAAAACACCTGTTGAAGCTGCGGAAGCCGGTCAGTATATCCGTTTCCTGACCAGGAGCACCGGAAATGTCAGAACAGGTATCGGCGCTGCCAGAGAAGATGTAAATGTCAGTATCACCGGTGGGACAAGGGTAGAGATAAAAGGGGTTTCGCGGATAAAATGGATCCCGGCTCTTACCCATGTGGAAGCGTTCAGGCAGAAAGCATTGCTTGAAATAAGATCGCTACTTAAAATATCCGTTGAGGATCAGAAAGAGTGGAACATATATTCAACTCCGATTGAAACAGACTCACTTAAAAATTCCGGACTTACAATAAAAGAAGGATATAAAGCAGTAGGAATCAGGCTTCCCGGATTCAGGAATATTCTCTCATTTTTTACACAACCCGGTAAAACATTCGGTGATGAATTAAGTGACAGAGTAAAGGTAATTGCCTGCATAGATAAACCGAACCTTATTCATGACGAAGATCCGACAACGTCTCTTCCTGACAATGTTTTCAATGAGATCTATCAAAAGACCGGCGGAAATGAAAAAGATGCTTTTCTGGTCATCTCAGGACCGGCAGTGGATATCTCCATGGCGGAAGAGACCGTTAAGGAAAGATGCATCCTCGCATTTGAAGGGGTCCCGAATGAGACAAGAAAAGCTGTAAATAGAGAAGGAAATACAATTTTTGAAAGGGTTCTGCCGGGAGCTGACCGCATGTACCCGGACACAGATTCTGCTCCGATCGCAATCAAGGACAAAGATATTGATAAATTGAGAAATGGACTACCGTCAGATGTTTCCGACAGAGAAAAAATAATGAGAAGCTGGAAAATACCTGAAGATACATTCCCCTATATCCATATCAGGAATATATTCCCGGTTATCAAAAAGATATATGAGGAACTTGAATACTCTCCATCTTTTATCGGAACATTGATAGGGCATAGAATAAAAAATATTGATGGTAAACTGAAACTGGCTCCTGAATTCAACTATTTTAAACTGCTCGATATTTTTTCATTCTGCAAAGAGAGAGGACTCGACAGTGAGATCATCAAATTAATGGTGCCGGTTCTCCTTGAACATCCCAACATAGACCCCGAGTCTATCCTCTTGACCATAGGATTTAAAAGGAGGGGGAAGGATGAGATAATTTCCAATATTTCTCTACTTGAAAAACAATTCAGTACAATTTCTGACAAAGAGGATAACGAGGCTAGAAAAAGATGGGTCATGGGGCAATTAAGGCCTGTAGCAGTAGGAAACATACCTCTGAAAGAACTAAGTGATATCATTAACGGAGGCGGCAATGGATGACCTGTTCAAAGGGTATAAAGGAGATACCCTTGATTTACTGAAAAAATTTAATGTAAGGGTTTGGAGTGAAGTTGATATAGAAAGTACCAGAGGAAAATTCTCCGGGATAATCCTTCCCAGATCTGAAAATGATGATGAAACCCACCTTGTAATAAAATTGATAACAGGATATAACATCGGGCTTGAGACCGGAACCATCACGAACATTAAGGAGAAGGGGTTCAAGGAAGCGAACTATAAGATCCCGGAAAAAGAGTTCCCCTATTCAGAAGGGAAACCAAACCTGAAACTTTTCGGTACGGGAGGTACTATTGCATCCCGCCTCGATTACAGGACTGGTGCAGTTATCCCCGCATTTTCACCGGGCGAATTATACGGAGCTGTCCCTGAACTGGCTGACATCTGCAACCTGTCCACAGAAAAACTTTTTGCTGTGTTCAGCGAGAACATGGGCCCGGAGCAGTATATTGTCCTGGCCAAAGCTATCGGTGAAGAGATAAAAAAAGGTATAGACGGAATTATAATCGGACATGGGACAGATACAATGCACCACACGGCATCGGCACTCTCATTTATGGTCCAGAACTCACCGGTCCCGATAGTTATGGTCGGATCCCAGAGATCATCCGACAGGCCCTCCTCCGATGCGGCCCTCAACCTTATTCATGCTGCAACTGCTGCATCAGTTTCAGATATTGCAGAAGTGAGTGTCTGTATGTTCGGACCTACCTCTGATGAGTACGGACTCCTCCACAGAGGAACCAGGGTCAGAAAGATGCACTCCTCATACCGATCTGCTTTCAGAACAATAGGCGATATTCCTATTGCAACTGTTGTAAGGGATAAAGTAACTCCTTTAAGGAATGATTATAATAAAAGGAGAAATGACAAAAATGTAAAGATTCTCCCCTATTTTGAAGAAAAAATCGCATTGATATATTACTATCCCAACATGCAGCCTGATATGATCGACTCACTTATCGAACACGGATACAAAGGGATTGTAATTGCAGGGACAGGTCTCGGACATGTCAACAAACCGCTCTATCCGGCATTAGAGAGAGCAAGGGATGCAGGAATTGCAATTTATATGACAGTTCAGACTTTGTGGGGATTTGTTCATATGTTCGTTTATGATACCGGAAGAGATATGATGAGCAAAGGTGTTATCCCTTCAGAAAATATGCTTCCCGAAGTTGCATATATAAAACTCGGCTGGGCACTGGGGCAGACAGATGACCTTGAAAAGGTGAGGGAAATAATGCTGACCCCTATCGCAGGAGAGATAACTGAGGGAGAACCTTACAACGGTTACCTTATTTACCAGGGAGGTATCCCCGAAGTTGAAGAACTACTGAAAAAACACCATAAATAATTTGAAAAAAAGTAAAAAAATTTTCTCATCCCCATATTTGTGGACCTTCACCACCTATTTTCAGGAGGGGTTCCCATATTCAATAATAAGGACTGTCTCCGGAGTATTTTTCAGAGATATGAAAGTATCGCTTGAATCAATAGGTCTCACCCCTTTGTTCGGACTACCCTGGATACTGAAATTTCTCTGGAGCCCCCAGGTGGACAACTATGGATCCAAAAAGAAATGGATGGTGTTCTCCCAGGGACTGATAGTAATAATGATGCTGCTTGCAGCAATATTTGCCCCCCTTGAGAACAATATTTCATTAATTGCCGGACTGTTTTTTATCGGTGCATTTGTCGCAGCTACAAATGATATCTCCATTGACGGTTATTATATGGAAGCACTTGATGAGGAGGGGCAGTCAAAATTTGTCGGATACAGGGTAATGGCATACAGAGTTGCGTGGATGTCAGGTCCGGGAGTTATAGCTACCATAGGAACAACAATAAGCTGGTCACTCGCTTTTCTTACCGGAGCTGTGGTCTATCTTATCTTCACACTTTACCACCTTTTCTTATTGGCAGATGCCGGAAAAAAAGGCGAAAGTTTTATCTTTATGTTCAAACGGATGATAAGGATAAGAACTTTTATTTTCCTTCTATCCCTTGTCTCTTTAATAGTTTCTGTAAGACTGTTTTTTAATTCCGGATTTTATTCCGGTCTCAGGGAATCTTTCCCGATCCTGAAAAAATTTTATTTCTCTCACTGGATAGCTTTGTTATTGCTCCTCTCATTAATTATTCTTGCACTTTTCAGGAATAAACTGAAATCAAAACTTATCGGTAACAGAGAATCAAAATACGGAAAAGCATTCTATTACTTCATGGAGAGGGAGAAAATCTCACTCGTACTTTCCTTTCTGATCATGCTCAGAGCAGGCGAATGGGCTGTTACAGTTATGGTTGCCCCGCTTATAGTGGATATAGGGATAAAAACCCATTACGGCTGGATAAGCGGAGGTGTCGGACTTCCCTCTTCAATAATCGGAGCAATGCTAGGCGGATGGATGATATCCCGTTTTTCACTGAAAAAAGTTATCTGGCCTTTTATACTTTTACAAAACCTTACTAACCTGGTCTATATGATCCTCGCTATTCATCTCAGTTCATTCATCAGCCTGAATACAGGGGTTGATAATCCTGTATCAATAGGGACATTTAACCTGGTTTTCACAGCAATAGTTCACTCATTTGATCAGTTTGCAAGCGGCCTCGGGACAGCAGTCCTGATGACCTACCTGATGAGAATATGTCATACTGAGTTCAAAGCCACCCATTATGCGATCGGGACCGGCCTGATGAATCTGAGCGGGCTCTTTGCAGGTATTTCAAGCGGGTTTATCGCAGGCTGGCTCGGTTATGCATGGCTCTTCGGGATCAGCTTTGTTTTCTCAATCCCGGCTATGGTCATGATCCCTTTCCTCCCATATCTTACAGAAAAAAAATAATTTCGAAACCTTTTTTATTCCTAAAACGTCTTATAAGTGTGAATAAAGTTTTTTTGTAATTCCTCCTGGGAATTTAACGATACAAGGAGGGGGCATTGCCCGGTGTCCCCTCCAATTCCCTGACAAACCGAAACATTTCAATCCAGGTTATTTTGCACTTTTTCAATTAAAATAGTATAAAATAATTGAAGCCGGAACAAAGTTTCCGTATTTTTCACAATGGCAATATCCGGTGGAGGAGAATATATTCAAATGGATTTAAAAAAAATCATAATAATTATATTGGCAGTATGTTTTACATTTCTTCACGGAACAATAAAAAACAGTGAAAAGGTTTTATCTGTCAGAAAATTTGCCGATACTACCGGCTTCGCACAATACAGCTGGCAGGTTGACAAGCTGATGAAAAGGATCAGCAGAGAGCAGGGAGTCGAACTGGAAAATGCTTTCAGAAAGAACAATATTAACGGGGATACTCAATGGAAAGTGGTGATATCTCCTCATGATGATCATGCTTATGTCGGTTATCTCTATCCGGCCGTTTTAAAAAACCTGAAGGCAAAGACCATCATCCTTTTCGGAGTGGCGCATAAAGCAAAAGATCTGGGACTTGAGAACAAGTTGATATTTGACAAATATGAGTACTGGCACGGCCCCTACGGCCCGGTGAAAGTGTCAGGTATAAGGAAAAAACTTCTGAAAAACCTGCCGGAGGGCATGAGAACCGTTAATAACGAAATGCATACAATAGAGCATTCTCTCGAAGCGTTAATACCTTTCATTCAATATTATAACCGTGATGTCGAGATAATTCCGATACTTGTTCCCTCTATGAATTATGAGAGAATATCCCAGATCGGAGAAAAACTTGCCGGTGTGATAGAGGAAATTGCATCAGAAAACCAGTGGAAATGGGGTAAAGATTACGCACTTGCCATCAGTTCCGATTCTGTACACTATGGAGACAGGGATTGGGGAGGAAAAAATTATGCGAAATTTGGTTCAGATAGAGACGGCTATGAAAGAGCTGTTGAATTTGAGAGAGAAATAATCAGCAATAGTTTAAACGGAAAGATCACAAAAGAAAGGATAAAAATCTTTACAGATTACACAGTGAAGAAAGAAGACCACCGGAAATATAAATGGACATGGTGCGGCCGGTACTCCATCCCGGCCGGACTTATGACTGCTTATTACCTTTCAAAAAAAATATCCGTATTTCCGGAAGGGGTCCCGGTCGGTTACAGAACAAGTATAACCATTCCGCCACTAAAGACAAAAGACCTTAAAATGGGATTGACCGCTCCGGCAAACCTTCACCACTGGGTAGGTTATACGGCAATAGGATATAAATAGAAAATACAGGGTTTGGAAAAAATTAAAAAATAGTACAATAAGATCATGCAATTGATAGAAATAATATACGGAACAGACCTGCATAATGAGGAGATAGAACTCAGAGATGAAGTGCTCAGAGCTCCTCTCGGGCTGAAGTTCAGTAAAGAGGAACTCTCAGCAGAGAAAGACGAATTAAGATACGGACTTCTTGACAAAAATGAAAGACTGGCAGCCTGCCTGCTGGTCAGGATCCTCAACAGCAATCTTGCAAAGCTCAGACAGATGGCAGTCAGGGAGGAATTGAGGGGGAAAGGTGTCGGCCGTGAACTTTTGCAGAAGGTTGAATCAGAACTTAAAAAAAAGAATTTTACTATGATTGAACTTCACGCCAGAATGTATGCAAAAGTATTCTATGAAAAACTGGGTTATACCCCGATAGGCGAAATATTTACAGAAGTGGGAATCCCTCATGTAAAAATGGTAAAGGATCTATAAAATATCAGATCATTTTTTATATTTTTTTATTATCCATTCAGGCGGGATCATATCAACTTTGTGATAATCAGACACCTGGCTGCCCTGAGTTGAATAGTAAGTCCTTCCCCCCTTGTAGAGCCATTTGATGATTTTTTCTTCAAAATCGATACCCGAATAATCATATAAAAACCGGACAAGATCAAATGTATTAAAAGGGTAGAATTTGTGACCGGAATATACCTTTTTCAGAAAATCAATAAAAACTTCCCTGCCGCCAATTTCCGAAGCCATCGATTCGATCACTTTGGCACCGTCATCATAGGCTCTGTCATCAAATCCGACAGAAACAGGTGTCCTTCCACTTACGATATTCGAAGAGAAATTTTCACCGACCGGAGATACAGAGTCTGTAGCACTATATTCATACCACATATTTATCGCTTCATCCCACCACGAATCTCTGTATGTTTTTGCTACTACACTACACCCGTAATACATATGAAAAACCTCATGTTCAAGCGCTCCCAGAGAAGTTATGGTCCCTCCGAAATACTCCATTCCGCCTCCTCTCTGAGTAAGAAAAACATCAAGCCCCCGCTTCATGGGAAATTCTCCAATATTTTCCTCCAGTTCTGGGAGCCAGGATTCCAGAATATCAAATGCGGAAACTATCGAGACACTATCTTTATATGTCATAATCCTGACATCTACCCCGTTGATCTTTCTCGCCTCCATATCCACATCAACTGAAGGGGCAAGCATCCACATAACTGTATAAGATGCAACCTCTCTCTCTGTATCCAGCATCCATTTTCCTACTCCCTTCACTTCAGAGAAAGTAACATGTCCCGAACCGATAAAAGAATATGGAGCATCTCCCTCAACAGAGAATGTTATCCGGTGTCTTATAAGATCTGACGGACAGTTGATAGTCGGGAAAACAACCTCATTACCTATCCCATAAATATCATTGACATCAGAATAGAACGATTTGAACTGGTCCGGGTAACTCAGAGTAAAAATTATTCTCAGTTCATTGACAGCCCCCGCTTCACAGGCTCTCAATAATTCAATACCATCCTGGGTAGTTTCATCAAAATTTACAGTCCGGACATCAGAAGAATTATTAGTGTCCAACACCTCGCCATTAAGCTCTATATATTGAATCAGGTCATTTTCATTATAGTCAAAATGGATCAGCGGTGTGTCCTGCCCGGGTCTCATTATGAATTTAATCTCGGATTCCCCTTTTACTATATTTTCTTCAGGGACATATACGAGGTTTACATCCATGCTTAATATATCAATCCGGAGAACACTATCCATCATACCGTTTTCATCTACAGGATCCGGCTGAATAAAATCATCAGTAATTGAAATTTTTTCCTCTTCATTAACGCAGGAAACAGCATAAAACAGAGTAAAACATATGAATATCAGAACTACAATTTTTTCAGGAAAACTCTTCCGAGATAACAACTTTACTTTAGTCACTTTTTTCTCCATAAGTGATTATACGTCATATCATTTTATTATCGGAAGAAATAACTTGAAATCAGCTTATTGTTATGATAATTTTTTATCCTTAAAGGAGGATCAATATGAGCTATAAAGTTGCCATTAACGGATTCGGAAGGATCGGAAGGAATTTCTTCAGGACAAGCTGGGGCCAAAACGATTTTGAAATTGCCGCAATAAATGATATCACCTCAACAGAGACTCTTGCCCACCTGTTAAAATATGACAGTGTTTTTGGAAAATTTGATAAGAAAGTCGAAGTTAACGAGAACACAATGATAGTAGACGGGAGGAAGATAAACACTTATGCGGAAAGAGATCCAGAAAATCTGCCATGGAAAGAATTAGGTATTGATCTTGTAATCGAATCTACAGGATTCTTCAGAAAAAGAGAGGATGCATCCAAACACCTATCTGCTGGCGCTAAGAAAGTAATCATTTCCGCACCTGCAACAAATCCGGATATAACTCTTGTCCTGGGAGTAAATGATGGTGACTACAACCATGAAAAACATCATATAATCTCCAATGCATCATGTACAACAAATTGTGTAGCTCCGGCTGCAAAGATCCTCCATGACAACTTCGGAATTATCAAAGGTAATATGACTACAATTCACTCCTATACAAATGATCAGAGGATACTCGACCTCCCTCACAAAGACCTGAGGAGAGCAAGAGCGGCAGGATTGAACATTATTCCCACCACAACAGGAGCCGCAAAAGCGATCGGCCTTGTTATTCCGGAACTTGCAGGAAAAATTGCCGGGAGTTCTTTAAGGGTACCTACACCGGACGGTTCTCTGGTTGATCTGGTTGTAACTGTAAAGAAAAGTACTAACGAGGATGAGATAAGGAAACTGTTCAGAGCAGCCGCAGCCGGAGAGATGAAAGGCATACTTGAATATACAGATGATCCTCTGGTATCAACAGATATAATCGGAAACCCTCATTCATCAATAATAGACGGACAATTTATTACTGTAATAGAAGGGGATATGATAAAGATACTGGCCTGGTATGACAACGAATGGGGCTATTCAACCAGACTCAGAGACCTTATTATTATGATCACAAAAGCATAAAAATGTATAAAAAATTTATCGAAAAAATAGATATCAGAAACAAATTCATTTTTATAAGAAATGACTTCAATGTACCTGTCAGTGCTGATGGAGATATAACAGATGATACACGTATCACAGAATCACTGAGAACCATCAATTACGCGGTGAGTCAGAATGCAAAGATCATCTGTGCCTCTCATCTTGGAAGGCCGAAGGGTCAGCGAGATGATAAACTCACCCTTAAGAGGGTTGCAGAAAAACTTTCTGAATTAACCGGAAGAGAAGTTTTATTCAATGGAGAAATTACCGGGCCATCCATTGAAAAGATAAAAAGACCGGTATGAAGGGAGGGGATATTCTCCTCCTTGAGAACCTCCGTTTTGATCCCGGTGAGAAATCCAATGATGACAAATTTTCCTCAGAACTGGCAAAGGGAATAGAAGTGTATATAAATGATGCATTCGGGTCTTCTCACCGTTCCCACTCTTCCATTACCGGAATTACGAAACATGTCCCTTTGTCCGCCATGGGATTCCTCTTAAAAAAGGAGACAGAATTCCTGGGAATGGCTCTGAACAACCCTCCTGAAAAGTTTACTATAATTTTAGGAGGATCTAAGGTGTCAGATAAGATCGGTGTCATCGAGAACCTTACTGACAAGGCATCTTCAATTATAATCGGCGGAGCAATGGCCTACACTTTCCTGAAGGCAAAAGGAGAGGGAGTGGGGCTTTCTAAGATTGAGCCGGATTATATAGACATCTGCAGAAGAACCCTGGAAACCGCAGAAAAAAAGGGGGTAAAAATACTCCTCCCGGTAGATCATATTGCAGCCACAAAGATAGAAAGAAATATTACAATAAGGATGATAAAACGGGGTGAAGATTTCCCTGATGAAATGATGGGACTTGATATCGGATTCAATACCGTAAGTATTTTCAGAAAAGAGATACTCAATTCCCAGATGATCTTCTGGAACGGGCCGATGGGGGTCTTTGAAGTTGAGGATTTTTCCGGAGGAACAATGGCAATAGCCGAAGCTGTAGCAGAATCACCTGCAATATCAATAGCAGGAGGCGGTGATACAGTAGCAGCAATAAATAAAGCCGGAGTAAAGGGAAATATCTCGCATGTGTCAACCGGTGGAGGTGCTTCGCTTGAGTTTATGTCAGGGATCACCCTGCCGGGAATAGACAGTCTGACGGAGGACTGATGAAAGATCTTATCATAGCAGCAAACTGGAAGATGAATAAAACTGTAGCAGAAAGTATCTCTTTTATCTCTGAACTTGATATCAGGCTTCAACAATGGGAACTTAATCCGAGGCTTGATAAAATAGATATCCTCATCTTCCCCCCTTCTATATCAATTTATCCACTCAAAGGGAGATCAAAATTTGTATCTGTCGGATCTCAGAATATTTACTTTGAAAAGAGCGGAGCATTTACCGGAGAAATATCTGTTGATATGATCATGGATTATGCTAAATATGCACTGATCGGACACTCAGAAAGGCGGGAGATCTTCGGAGAAACTGATGGTGATATAAATAAGAAGATCAGGGCTGCACTCTCTTCCGGCCTCACTCCTTTGCTCTGTATAGGTGAAACACTCGAAGAGAGGGAAGCAGGAAATACTTTTAAGAAAATTGAAGATCAGCTGAAAGAAGATCTTTCCGGATTTTCCCCGGATGAGACAGGAAAAATTGTTTTTGCATATGAACCTGTATGGGCGATAGGAACCGGCAGGACAGCTTCACCGGAACAGGCCCAGGAAGTTCACTCTTTTATTGCAGAAGAAATTAATAAAATAGCCGGAGATAAACAAAAAAGAATGATATTGTACGGAGGCTCTGTTAAACCGGAAAATTGTAAAGAATTACTTGCAAAAAAGGATATTAATGGTGCTTTGATCGGGGGAGCATCCTTGAATATTGAGTCATTTTTTGCTATAATCGAAAAATCCCTTGAACTTGTTTAACGGATAGGAGGATATTGTGGAAGGATTGTTATTATTTGTACATATTGTTGTTTCGCTTTTGCTGGTTATAGTTGTTCTGCTTCAGAGCGGTAAGAGTGCAGATCTCGCAGGTGCTTTCGGTGGCGGTGGTACACAGTCCAGTTTCGGACCAAGAGGAGCGGCAACTATATTATCAAAAGTAACAACCATACTTGCTGTTTCTTTCATGATCACTTCACTCCTCCTTTATATTCTTGCGACAAATAAAGTGGATGCTGACACGGTTCTGACAAAAGATGATACGAAGACAGCACAGAAACTTCCTGCTGCAGACGGTGAGAAGGATAAACCCGTAACTGACGGAAAAACGACCGAAAAGAAGAAAGAAGAAAAAAAAGAAGAAACAGATAGTCAATAATTATTTTGCCGAGGTGGTGGAACTGGTAGACACGCAAGCTTGAGGTGCTTGTGGCTGAAAGGCTGTAGGGGTTCGAGTCCCCTCCTCGGCATTCCCGGCAATAGGAGAGGTGCGAGAGTGGTTGAATCGGGTTGCCTGCTAAGCAATTGTTCTGGTTAACGGGACCGTGGGTTCGAATCCCACCCTCTCCGTTCTGCTTCGCCAAGGCTTCGCAGAACAAAATCTATTCACAAAAAATACATTTGTTTTTGATGGGATTAGAACACACGGAAATTCTGGGTTCGAACGATTCGCCTTAAAGCGAATCTTCATGACCGAGCAAAACGAGGGAACCGAAGGCGCCTGAGTGATGAATGAAGGCGTAATCCCACCCTCTCCGTTTCCACAAAAAATTAAAAAATAATTTTTTAAGTTGACATATTGTCCTACAATACGTATACTATATGTAGGCTATATTGTAAACAGGAGGACCATTGAACAAAAAAGCCACGATCAAGATTCCCAAGGTGCTTTATGATTCTCTTAAAAAACAGATCGAAGGTACCGGCTTCAGTTCTGTAACAGATTTTATTGTTTTTGTAATGAGAGATATCGCGGCAACAGGCAGTCTTCATGATGACTCTACCCTGACAAAACAGGAAATAGATCAGATCAGAGATAGATTGAAGGGGCTCGGGTATCTGTAAGATCTAAGTTAACTTAAAAAATCTTAAAATTTTTCAAAGCATAAACAACAGGAGAATACTATGAAAAAAAAGTCATGTCTTTTAGTTTTAATTTTAGCCTTGTTATTCTCATGCTCACATAAAGAGAATAATGATGATCAGGTAACAATCCGTGCCTGGCACTTTCCGGATGTTGTACATACTACTGCAATGGTAGGTAAAGAGAGAGGGGCTTTCGCAAAAGAGATCGGGGATAAGGTAAAGATAAAATGGTATATTTTTAATGCAGGCCCTTCAGCAATTGAAGCAATTTTTGCTAATGAAGTAGATATCGGATACATCGGACCCAATCCTGCAATTAACGGTTATATTAAATCTGCAGGCAGTGCACTAAGGATATTAGCCGGATCATCCAGCGGCGGAGCCGGACTTGTTGTGAGAAAAGATTCAGGGATAAAAACAGCTGCAGATTTCGAAGGGAAAATAATTGCAACACCACAGATAGGCAACACCCAGGATGTGGCATGCAGATCATGGCTGAAAAATAATAAATTGAGAATTTCTGAAAATGGCGGTTCTATCAAGGTTATCCCGTTAAAGAACCCTGATCAGCTGACACTTTTTCTGAAAAAGGAGATCGATGGAGCGTGGACAAAAGAGCCGTGGGTATCAAGATTGATCAAAGAGGGAAACGGTGTCCTGTTTCTCGATGAAAGGGATATATGGCCGGACGGGAGATTTGTGACATCTCATCTTGTAGTCAGGACAAAATTTCTTAAAGAATATCCGGAACTTGTCAAAAAATGGGTGGAAGCACATGTCGAAACAACAGAATGGGTTAACAGCAATATTGAAGAGGCAAAAAAAATTCTTGCAGATTCAATAAAAAAAATAACAGGCAAAGCTCTCCCGGCAAATATTATTGATTCTGCACTAGGAAGGACACTGATCACCTATGACCCTGTTCGCAACTCACTTTTAAGGTCTGCCCAGAATGCATTCATGCTCGGTTTTCTGGGAAAAAGTTCTCCTGATCTATCTTTTATATATGATCTTTCCATTCTCAATAATGTCCTTAAAGATAGAGGGATCCAGCCGGTATTTTAAAACTAAAATGGAACTTACACTAAAAAATATTTCAAAAACATTTTATCAGCAGAAGAAAAAATTCAATTCTCTCACAAATATAAATATCAATGTTAAAAAAGGTGAGTTCATATGCCTCCTCGGACCCTCCGGATGCGGTAAAACAACTTTATTGAACCTTATAGCCGGCCTTCTCAAGCCGGATACGGGAGGTGAGATCAAAGTAGATGGAGCATCTGTTAAAGGCCCGGGTGTAGACAGAGTAGTTCTCTTCCAGCAGGATGCCCTATTCCCATGGATGAATGTGATAAATAACATTGAATTCGGTTTGAAAAACATAAAATTTCCTTCTGAAAAAATTACTCCGCTTGCTGAAGAATTCCTTGAAATGGTTCAACTAAAACACTTTCGGGATTCATATATACATACGCTTTCGGGAGGCATGAAGCAGAGAATCGCCCTTGCCAGAGCACTTGTATTAAAACCGAAGATACTTTTAATGGATGAACCTTTTACAGCTTTGGATGCACAGACCAGGGAAGTCCTTCAAATGCTTCTTCACAAAATCTGGATCATTACAGGCCAGACAATAGTATTTGTTACTCACAATATCAGGGAAGCCACATTTCTGGGAACCCGGATAATCCTTTTCACTTCATCACCGGGACGGATAAAGAGAGAATTTAATCTGAATTTTCCAGCACCTAGACATATAAATGATATCCGGCTGATGAGTATCAACAATACGATCCGGAATGAGATCAGGGAAGAAATCGAAACCACAACTAAAAGGGAGTTGGAGGCATGAAAAAATTTTCAATTCAGCTGATTTTTTATTTTTTCCTTCTGATTGCATGGGAATTGATAGGATATTCTAAAATAATACCTTCATATATACTTCCAACTCCTTCAAGTGTTATTCATAATTTAAAGAACGGATTCAGCGGCGGAACTTACCATCTCGGAATACTTGTAAGCCTCAGAAGAATAATTATCGGATACTCTTCATCCCTTATCCTGGGGGCCTTTACAGGGATGATCCTGACCACATTTAAACTTGTTGATACAATTCTATCTCCTATTCTCCTTGGGATCAGGTCACTTCCCAGCATTTGCTGGCTACCGATCGGTATAATGTGGTTCGGGCTTGATGAAACAACTATTACATTTGTTATTATAATGGGGGCATCATTCTCAATTGCACTCGCTACTCGTGATGGCGTCAGAAATATTCCACCTATATATCTCAAGTCAGCTGCTACAATGGGAGCAACAGGATTCAGAAAATACTCATCGGTGATATTTCCCGCAGCATTACCATCAATAATAATCGGGATGAAACTCGGATGGGCTTTTGCCTGGAGATCTCTAATGGCCGGGGAAATGTTATTTGTCAGTCTCGGACTGGGGCACCTGCTTATGATGGGACGCGAGTTAAATGACATAAATCAGATAGTTGCAGTAATGTTTCTGATCATAATTATAGGTAATATTGTTGACAGGGCCGTATTCGGTTCCATTGAAAACAAGATAAAGAGTAGATGGGGACTTAATTTACATATTGATTGAAATATTTAAAGTCCTGATAAACTTTTTAAAGTAGAAGTAATATTTTCATTCCTATTCTGTATGGGAATACCGCACTAATCTTGATTTTTATCTTCAAACAATTGATCCAGTTTTTTTTTGAGTTTAATATTCTCAATTCTCAAATCCTCAATTTTCAATTCTCTGTCGATAGTCGCATTAAAGAACCTTTCCAGCTCTGAGTTCCTCTCCTTTAAATCTTCCAATACCTTTTCGAGTTCCATAGTTCTGCTTTTGACAAGTGATTCAAGATCCTCACGATATTTTTTCAACTCCTCTTCCCTGATTTTTCTATCTGTGATATCTTCACCGGAGCTGAGTGTGGAAAGGATATTCCCGTTTCTATCCCTAAGGGCTGAATTTTGCCAGGCGATAATTTTTTTCTCACCGGATTTTGTCAGTATCTCATTCTCAAAATACCGGACAGATTCTATTTCTCCACGATACACTTTTTCCGCCACTTGTTTTACATCTTCGCGAATTTCAGGCGGAATAAATAAATCGAACCAGTTCCTCCCTATGATCTCCTCTTCTGAATAGCCTAAAATCTCACACCCCTTCGGATTAATCATATTGACATCACCTGAGGCATCAACACATACAAGTATCACACCGGCAATGTCAAGGTATTGCCGCGAAAGATCTCTCTCTTCCTCTATGATTTTTCTGGCCTCTTTAAGCTCAGTTATATTTACTGCAGTAATAAAACAACACCTATTATCAGCATTCCCGAGTGCTTCTATATATAGATATACGGGGTCATTCAAATTTACAGACATTTTTAATTCGATGGATTCAGTTTTAAAACTACTGAGCAACCTTTTAAGGAATAACCTGAAATCAGTTCTCATTTCGGGGGAGACAAATAATTCAAAGCTGACATCCCTGAGTTCCGATCTGTTTTTATTAAGAATTTTTGCTCCGTTCAGATTTAATTCAATAATTTTTCCATCTTCCGAGAGTGTAAAATATCCCGAGGGTGAAAAATCGTACAGATCAATATATTTTTTGGTCATCTCCTCGGTCTCTGATTTCGACCTTATCAACTCCTCATTCTGAAGTTTCAGTTCGATCTTCTGAACCTCCAGCTCATTGATCATCTTCAGCATCTCCTCAGGTGATTGAATTACAGACTGTTTTTCAAATTTATTCTTCAGCAGTTTTTCTGCTCTCTGACGCAGTTCAGAATTCCCATCATCAAAATCTTTACCGGTCATCACTCCCCCCTTTTAATGATTTCAAATTTTTCCCCCGATTGAGAGCAGATTCTTTGGGTTTTTTTCT
This sequence comes from uncultured bacterium, assembly GCA_942492175.1. Lineage (GTDB taxonomy): Bacteria > Acidobacteriota > Aminicenantia > UBA2199 > UBA2199 > UBA647. Next base: position 360,050 of record CALODR010000004.1, on the reverse strand, counting down.
ATCAGATATTTTTTTTTTGAGGGAAAGCAGCTCAGATTCAAGCTTTTTGGACGTAGTTATATCCGTGAATGTGATAACCAATCCATCAATACGATCATCCTGGGTCCGGTATGGCATGATACTGACCTGAAACCACATTCCCCTCTTTGTTTCAACGGCTGTATTGATTGGATAGAGTGATTTGATCACATTGGAGGCATCTTTCTCCATATCAGGATACTTGAGTTCGGAAACCATCTCCGTGAACGGCCTGCCGATATCCACATCCCTCAATTTAAAAAGCTCGGTGATCTTCTCAGTGAACCGCCTGATATTGAGGTTCTTATCCAGAAAAAGGGTTGCTATCTTCGTACTGTTGAGAAGATTTTTCATATCTTCTTCAGCTCTTTGAAATTCATTGACTTTACTTTGCAATTCCATATTCATTGTCTGAAGTTCTTCATTCAGGCTCTGCATCTCTTCTTTGGATGTGGTAAGTTCTTCATTTGTTGATTGCAGTTCCTCATTGGTGGACTGCAATTCCTCATTCGTAGAATTCAGTTCTTCCCGAGATGTCTGCATTTCTTCACGGGTGCTCTGCAATTCTTCCAGGCTTCTTTTCAGTTCCATCTCCAATGCCTTTAATTTCCCTGAAGGAATATTTTTTTTATTGCCTGTACTGTATGCTTGAGTTTCGATTACTTGAGGTATTTCCCTGAACACCACCATTACCATTCCTTTCAGCTGCCCGGGTTTATCAATACATTGAAGTGTAACATCTATATAAATATTTTCTCTCTCATTTGTTATTTTTACATTCTTGAGGATTACAGGTTCATTCTTTTTAATCACGTCCCGGAAAGCCCCCGGGAGCAGTTGTGAAAGCCCATCACGTGCCATGGCGTGAATGTTCCAGTTGGCCTTACCCGCAACCGGTTCCAGATATTTCCCGGTTCTCCCGGTAATATATATGATATCCCCTTTAACATTAACCAGCACACTGGGGGGTGAAAAATTCTGTATTACTATCTGATCAACCAGTGTCTTGATATTTTCCGTATTTTTATCAGTGGTAATGATACTTACCCCCGTATTTTTTTTAGTATAATAAAAGGAACTCGGAAAATCAATTAGTTCTGTCCCAAAATCCTTTTCAGTTCTTAAGAATATTTTATGTTTTGCAGCCAGTTCAATAAAACCCCGGTTGGACAGGCCGATGGATTCAGATGTACCCAAAATCATAATGCCGTCCGGTTTCAGTATATAATTGAACATAGTGATCAGCTTTTTCTGCAGAACAGATTCCATATAGATTAGCATATTCCTGCATGATACGATGTCGAGTTTGGTGAACGGCGGGTCCTTGATCACATTCTGAACAGCGAATACAACCATCTCACGAATATCGGATTTGAGACGAAACTCATCCTTTTCAATTGAAAAGAACCGGTTGAGACGATCGGTTGATACATCTGCCCCGATATTTTTTGAAAAGGAAGCAAACCTGGCCTTCCGAATGGCATCTGCATCAATATCGGTGGCAAATATCTGCAGATTCAAATTTCTTTTTTTTTTTGTTTCTCCGAGAACTTCCTTAAAAACAATTGCCAGTGAATAAGCTTCTTCTCCGGTCGAACATCCGGGTACCCAGGCCCGGAGAGTATATCCGTCCGGCATTTTTCCGATAAGTTCTGGGAGTATTCTTTCTCTGAGATCTTTCCAGACCTCCTTATCACGAAAGAAACGTGTGACACCGATCAACAGCTCCCTGAAAAGTATTTCGATCTCCTGTGGATTGTTTTGCAGAAACTTCACATATTTCTGGATTTCATCGATCTGATGGATATCTTTCCGCCTTTCGATCCTACGGAACAATGTATTTTTTTTATATTGAGAATAATCATGGCCCGAGAATTCACGAAGGAGAATAATGATCTTTTCGAGATCACTTCTGCTGCTGAAATTGGTATCCTCAGCACGAGCAGCAGATGAGCCTTTGTTCAGAAGTGATATCAGTTTTGCAGGCAACACTTCAACATCGGCAACCACATCAGGTAAAATTGCCTGTATTGTGCTCTTCGGCATACCGTCAAACCCGGCTGTATCAGGATTCTGCACCAAAACCAGCCCGTTCTTCTCTTTAATTGATTTCACACCGAGACATCCATCCGACCCCATACCGGATAAAATGATGCCGACGCTCTGACTATCCATGTCATCAGCCAGTGAGCGGAAAAAAATATCAACAGGCAAACGGAGTCCCTTTGATTCAACCGTATCAAACAAATGCAGAAAACCTTTCAGGATCTGCATGCTTTTATTCGGCGGAATAACATAAACAGAGTTCGGTTCAATACGCATACGGTCGGTTACCTGAGAGACTTTCATAGAGGTCATCCTCTGTAACAACTGCGGCATAATACCGATATGATGTGGGTCAAGGTGGAGGATGATCACAAATGCCAAGTTTGTCTCTTCAGGGATATTTTTGAAGAATTTTTCCAGTGCATCCAAACCGCCTGCTGAAGCACCTATTCCTACAACAGTGATCTTACGTTTCCATGATCGGGACTTTTCTCGGTCCACCGGTTTCTTGGATGTTTTTTTTTCTGATCTTTTTTTTACTGTCATTGATCCATCACATTAATGAAAAATACCTTAAAAAATAAAGAATAATCCGATATCCAAAATTAGTGAGATTCTTTTGTAAATCAACAATAACCCTTTAAAATTTCATTGTCAATAAGAACAATAAACATTGAAACCGTCCCGAAAAACTTGCCCGGGAACGGACAATTGAATTAAAGTATAATAAAACAGGATTCCAGCAGTTTATCAATCTATTTATTGAAAGGGATCTCAGGATGAAAGGACTTTTTGATGAAAAGGAAGTGCTTAAAAAAGAATTATCAATTGATTTCCATTTCTCTTCCATATAGAATTAAGAAAACATTTTAGAAATTTCAAATATTTTCTATATTGTAAATAACCAACTATAGGGGGAAGGGAAATGGTATCACTTGAAGCAACAAAAATCGCATCAGAATGCAGGCATTATGCAATGTGCAAGATCGACTATCTCGGTACCGGATTATGTCATCCGGGCAAAACAAATCACTATGTAAGTTATTACCCTCAGGGAAGGATGGATCTTTATAATGCACTATCAAAAGATCTGGTACCCGTGACACAAAGACTTGTCCATATTGCTGAAACATGCACACTATGCGGTATATGTGATAAACAATGCCATTTCATTACAGGACTACAGCCGATGAAGGTAATGAAGGCCTTGAAGGAATATGTGGAATCATACCTGGAAGCTGGTAACGAAATAGTTAATACCGCAGAGGATGAGATCCTGAAAAAGTTCAGGAAAGTTGTGGGAGACAAAAATGCTTCAAATGATCCTGCAATTCTGGTTACATACTCTGATGATCCATGCCCGGTAGCAGGAATAAAAATACCTAAATATGTAGTCCTACCAGGAACCCACAAAGAGACTCTAGAGGTGATCAGGATCTGCAACTCGGAAAAGATCCCGATGAATGTCAGAGGGAACGGAGGCAGCGTGCTGGGGCTCGTCATGAGTGATGGGGTTGTAATTGACACCTGCAGAATGAAGGATTTTTCAATTGATAAAGAGAATTGGCGGGCAGATATCGGAGCAGGTATTTCTGCATTCGAGCTTCAGAAAGAGGCTCATAAATCAGGCATGAGAGCGAATACAGCTGAACCTTCCGCTCTGGTATGCGCGAATATCATGTGCTCGGGAATTCTGTCTACTTTCTCAAATACATACGGTACAGGTGCTGATAATTTTGTTAATGCAGAGTTTGCAGGATGGGATGGAGAAGAGTTTAATATGAATGATAGAGAAGCTCCAAACCTCTTCGGATATACAAAAGGCGGGACATCATCACCGGGGATATGCACCAACGCTTCTATTAAACTTCATCCCGTTACAGATGATGAAGAAGGGATCGGTGTCCCTTTTGATTCCTTTGAAGAAGCTGCGGAATTCTGCAGAGAATTATCCAAGAGAAGGATAGGTATATCAATATCTCTTCTCGGGACAGAATATATAGCAACATTCATATCCCCTACAAAAGAGTTATCTGAAAAAACAAAAAAATTCTTCAGAGAAACATTGGGGATCAATTTCCTTGTCCTGGTCATAGGAGACAGATTTGCAGTTTCCTCAATTAAAGATATGGCTGATATTGTTATCAGCAACAGACTTTTCAGATTAATGATATCAGGATTACCCGAACTGGTAGATGGTAAATGGATCGAGTTATTGGGGGAAATCGAGACAGATGAAGCCTTGTATAAAACATTTTGCAAGGAAGAGATGTATCCGCTTCTTGAGACAATAATTGATTCTTCACCTGAAAAGATCGGCAAATTTGTCCCTGAACACCTAAGGGAGTTTTATATTGAAACATACAAAAAAAAAGAAATGACCAATACCGTATGGATAAATACTTTCCGGATATTAAGTTCCAGAATGGGCCGTCATAAACATGTTGTGGCATTTATCGGATATGTGCCTCTTGACAATATCAATGCAATAAAGGAGATGAAAGAGAGGTTCACTCAGATCGGAGATAAATATAATTTAAAACATGATTACGGATTCCTTACCCCGGTAGATCTGGGAAAGAGAGCTATCCTTGAATATGATTATTATATCGATCACACCAATCAGAAAGAGGTTGAATCAGTAAGACCGGCAATGGGTGAAGCCATGGCCATGATAGGAGAACTATCGGGAAAATATAAAGGGATAGAGTGGGTAAATACGATCTTCAACCAGGGATTCTCAAGGAAAGAGGGTTTTCTTTATTTATAGATTTTCAAACCCATGAGAATTTCACTTGAAAACATAAGAAAAAAAAGAGAGAAAAGAGAAACCGTTTTTCTGGTTACAGGTGCAACCGGTTTTCTGGGGAGCCATACCGCAATTGAATTATTGAAAAAGGGTTACAAAGTCGTTTTACCGGTACGCCCTGTAAACAACCGTACTGCTGCAGAACGGATCGAGAATGTATTTAAATGGTTCGGGATTTCAATGAATGAATTTAAAGATAAGATCACTATTGTTGACAGTGAACTGGAAAAGGATAACCTTGGAATAGATAAAACCACCTATTCTGATCTTTCAACTGGTATAGACGAGATAATCCATTGTGCAGGGAACACATCTTTTTCTGAAAAAAAAAGGGGAGATCTGGAATCAACAAATATCGGCATCCTTGGAAACCTGACAAAATTAATTGATTCACCGGGAAACAGATGTTCCTTTTTTCATCACATCAGTACAGTATACGTTGCCGGAAAGGTATCAGGCATAGCCCGGGAGACAATTGCAGACATTTCGGATTTTTATAATCCTTATGAAGAGACAAAACACCTTGGGGAAAAGTATATATCAGAAAAAACAGATGAATTAGGGGTTCATTTAAATATTTACAGGCCTTCAATAGTATACGGTAATTCTGAAACAGGAAGGAGCACCATCTTCAATGCGGTCTATTATCCTGTCAGAATGGCTCTGTTCCTGAGGGACACCTACATAAACGATATCAGGCACAAGGGCGGGATAAGATCAACACAGATGGGAGTGTATGAAGATAAGGAAGGGGTAGTATCTCTTCCTATCCGGATCGAAAAAAAAGAGGGCGGAGAGATAAATCTGATCCCTATAGATTTTTATATCAAATCATTTATGGCAATAATGGAAAACGGACAGGAACCCGGAATATTTCATATTATAAATAAATCACCGAATTCACTTGATGATATCACGAATTTTTTCAGCACGGAATTCAGAGTTAAAGGTTTTACCTCAGCCTCAAAAGAAGAGTTCGAAAAAAATCCCCCCAACGCCCTGGATATTCTATTTAATGAATATTTGAAAATGTACGGCCCCTATATAAAAGACAGAAGAAAATTTGACGATCGGAGAACTAGAAAAATTCTGAATAAATTAAACTTACACTGCCCCCGTTTCGATCAGAAAACATTTTCAAAATGTATGAACTATGCCGTTTCCGTGAACTGGAAAAAACCCTGGTAAAACACTTAACAAATAGTGATAATTCATTTACTATTAAGTGATGAGGATAAAATGAAACAGAAAAAATGGGATATTGATAATATATCTGATCAAAGCGGCAGGACAATTATAGTCACAGGATCAAGCAGCGGGATAGGATTGGAAACAGCCAGAGTTCTTGCCTTGAAGAATGGAGAGGTAATAATCGCTGTAAGAAATCCGGAAAAGGGGAATAAAGCAGCGGAGAAGATATTAACAGAAAAAAAAGATGCAAAAGTGAACGTTATGATAATAGACCTCTCAGATCTTAATTCGGTAAAAGAATTTGCAGACACATTCAGAAAAGAACATAAGAAACTGGATATCCTGATCAACAATGCCGGTGTTATGGTCCCCCCTTATTCCAAAACAAAAGACGGTTTTGAACTTCAGATGGGGACAAACCACTTGGGTCACTTTGCATTGACCGGCCGATTATTGGATATATTAACGGAGACCAAAGGTTCAAGGATAGTTAATGTGAGCAGTATGGCTCACAAAACAGGGAATATCGATTTTGATGACCTCAACTGGGAATCACGAAAGTACAAACCCTGGAAAGCTTACGGTGACAGCAAGATCGCTAACCTATATTTCACATTGGAACTTGCAGGGAAACTTGAAGAAAAGGGGACAGACACCATTGTAACTTCTGCACATCCAGGGTGGACAGCTACCGACCTGCAGAGGCATGCATCCGGAGCAAATTTTCTGAACAGGTTCCTGGCGCAGAGTATAGATATGGGAGCCCTTCCTACCCTTTACGGGGCTGTAGGAGAAAAAGTGGTAAACGGTGATTTTTTCGGTCCGTCAGGTTTCATGGAAATGAAAGGTTATCCAAAAAAAGTATATCCCAATAAAAAAGCACAGAAGAAAGCAATCTCGGAAAAATTGTGGGAAATTTCAGAAGATGTAACCGGAGTGGTATTCAAGATCTGACTCATGGAAAAATTTCAGCAATAGAGCCGGTTCTTCCGGCCTTTATTCTCCCCGTACCATCTTTTTCCTGAAAACCATAAATTTTTCAATCATATTATCATTTACATCGGCACCGGAACCGATCCCGGAAGGAAGTTCAATATATCCATCCCGGTCAAGGACAACCGGATCACGGACAATATCTTCTTTAAAATAACGTGAGGTTTCTGAGATATCTCCAGGGAAATCAAATCCTTCAACAGCCTGAAGGTGAAGGTTAAATACTCTCCCTATTCCGGTCTCAAGCATTCCTCCGCACCACACTTTAATACCATTTTTCCCGCAATGATCTTTTATCTTCAGGGCATTCATCAATCCCCCGACCCTCCCCTGTTTGACACATATAACTCTGCAGCTTTTCAGAGAGACCGCATTTTCGGCTGCCTTCATTCCCGTAATAGATTCATCCAGACATACATCAGTATCGATCTGTTTTTGAAGTTCCGAATGTTCAAGGAGAAACTCAGCCCCGAAAGGCTGCTCTATCATTTTCAGATCGAACTTATCCAGAATTTTAATTTTAGAAAGATCATCATTGGAATACTGACCGTTGGCATCAACCGTCAGATTGATATAGGGGAAGGATGAACGGATAGCCGATACAACATTTACATCCCAGCCTCCACTTATCTTTATTTTTATTTTGTGATATTTTTTTTTTACTGCATTACCAACTTTATCCAGCAGCACATCAACATCATCTTCTATTCCAAGACTTATACCCGATCTTACACGCTTCCATGTACCCCCCAGGACCTGAAACAACGGTACTTCGTTCTTCTTTGAATAAAGATCAACAACTGCATTCTCTATCATGGCTTTCGCCATATTGTGACCTTTTATCCACGAGTAAAGCACAGGTACCATTTCAGGTATCAATCCGGGAGTTCTCAGAAGCAGAGGTATCAGATAGGTAACGGAAATGTGCAGTGAAGTTTCTATGGTTTCATAGTAATACCAGGGATCGCTGAAAGCAGCACACTCCCCCCATCCGGAAAACTCTCCGGAGGTCAGCTTCAACAACAATGATTCTCTATGATCAACATACCCTGCAGCTGAGACAAATGGAGAAACAAGCGGTAGTTTCACCACATACAATTCAGCTTTATCTATATTCCCGATATTATTCATATCTGTCCGGAACCCGGGAGCTCCCGGGAATTTTTAATTTTTATTTTTTTCTTTGTATTCGTCTTCAGAAATTATTTTTATCTCTCCTGCCTTATAGTTAGTCAGGAACCTGTTGATCTTCACAATATCATCTTTTATAAATGAAGTAAATTTGTCTCCGACTTTCTTTAATTCCGACTTCATCGTCTCTATATATATAAGTTGAGAATTGTTAGGTCTCCCCCCGTACATACTTATAGCTGAGTAGATCTGTATCATTTTCCCCTGCAGCATTTCACTCGAGTATATAGAACCTTCTTCATCTATGATAAGCCCTTTTATCGATCTTGCTTTAGAAATCCCCTTTTTAATAACTTTTTTTACCCCTTTTAAAAGTTTATTGTCCCCAAGTTTTCTCTCCATTACACTTACAATATCGCTCAATGTGTCGGAAATATATGCCATATGTTCCAGCATATGATAAACTTCCCAGATCTTTTCCTGTCGTATCTTCATATCCTCTTCAGTATGATTGGAATAGTGGCTCGGCTTAAGAACTATCTTTGATTCATAAACTTTTTTATTCTTTGTTAGTTTTATTTTATATTCTCCGGGATCCACCATAGGACCTCCGAAAACAAATCCTGTCAGACCCGGTGCACGTCCTGCTTTCGGCGCTTTAAGTCTCATACCCCAATATACTCTGTTGATCCCTTTTCTTTTCCCTGTCGGAAGGACTTTTATCAATTTGTCATCCTTGTCGAATATTTCAAGTTTAAAGTTTCCGAAAATATGCCTTTTTTTCAGATAATAGGTGATCGTTGCACCTTCTTTCGGATTTTCACCGTAAAATTCCGTATCACCGGTCATCCCTTCTCCTCCCCCGCTTAAAGACATTTCGGAAGGATTTGCAGGGAGGATAGCAACATCCTGTTCCAGTACTTCATCATTAATACTACGTAAAGGGGTTAAATCATCAATAATATATATTCCCCTTCCATGAGTCCCCAATATCAGGTCATGTGTGACCGGATGGATCTGAATATCCCTTACTCCAACCTTTGGAAGGGTCTCCTTGAAATGGACCCAGTTACCCCCTCTGTTAAATGAGATATAAAGACCGAACTCAGTTCCCAGGAAAAGCATATCCCGATTTTTAATATCTTCTCTAATTACGAGTGCATACCCTTCGAGTTCTTCGGTAATGAGGGATTCCCATGTTTTACCAAAATCTGAAGTTTTATAAACGTATGTGCTCTTGTCTCCTGTCCTGTGTCCGTCAAAAACTGAATATGCTGTCCCCTCATCATAGTTTCCCGCTTCAACTGCAGGGCACCATGTGTTCTTAGGGAGTCCCTTAATATTTTTCACAACATTGGACCACTTCTTTCCGCCATCTTTTGTAACCTGCAGATTGCCATCATCAGTTCCTACCCAGATAACTTTTTCATTCACCGGAGACTCGGAGATCGTAATTATTGAGCAGTGGTTCTCTGCGGTTGTATTATCAATTGTAATGCCGCCTGACTCGCTTTGGCGCAATTTTTTCTTATCATTGGTTGTAAGATCAGGAGAGATCTTTTTCCAGGAATCACCCCGGTCTTCAGATACAAACAGAAATTGAGCACCCACATACATTCTCTTTTTATTGTTCGGACTCATCTCCATACCGGCATTCCAGTTGAACCTGTACTCCGGTTCATTTTTTGACGGTAGGGGTTTAATACTTGCCGTCTCCCCTGTTTTCTCGTTATATCTCTGGAACATACCACCCTGCCAGGAATAGTAGACTATATCATCATCAATCAGATCCCTGAACACATAGAATCCGTCCCCGCCGCCGACAGCAGTCCAGTCTTTGTTCTTTATTGATCCGGCTGTAATAATTTTTGATGGGCCGTACCAGCTGTTATTATCCTGTAATCCACCATAAACGTTGTACGGATCCCTCATATCATAACTTACATGATAAAATTGAGACACAGGCAAATTAGAGACATGCCTGAACTTACCACCGCTGTCATAAGAAATATATACCCCTCCATCCGTTGCAAGTATTAAATGTTTCGGATTAACAGGATCTATCCAGAGTGAATGCTGATCGGGGTGTACTGACATCCCCATAAAACTCTCCATTGCAGACTCAAACGATTTGCCCCCATTCTTACTGACTGTCAATGTAAAACTATAGTTATATAATCTTTCAGGGTCTTTTGGATCAACCTTCAACCCGGCAAGATAAAAAGGGCGGGCTTTTACTCCAAAACTGGTACCTTTCTTTTCCCAACTCTCTCCTGAATCATCCGATCTGTAAATATAAGTTTTTTCCGATTCAACCAGAGCATAAACTGTTTTTGGATCCGAAAGATAGAAATCAACCATAACCCTTCCCTGTTTCCCCGAAGGAAGCCCTTTCTTCAGTTTCTTCCAGGACTTACCTCCGTCCAAGGTTTTATACATTCCGCTTTTATAGCTCCCTGCGTCGAAAAAATAAGGGAACCTGCGGAATTTCCACATCGATGCGATCAGAAGATCAGGATTCTTCGGGTCCAGATCGATATCAATACATCCTGTATCATTGTCAATGAAGAAAATATTCTTCCAGGTCTTACCGCCGTCGGTTGTTTTATATAAACCCCTCTCGGCATTTGCATCCCAGAGATGGCCCGGCACTGCTGCATAAACCACATCGGAATTTCTGGGATCAATCACTATTTCACTTATCCTTTCTGATTCCGGGAGTCCCATAAAAGTCCAGTTCTTGCCGCCATCGACAGATTTATAAATCCCTGTTCCGATTGATACGCTGTTCCTCATGTTTGTCTCACCAGTCCCCACCCAGATGGTATCCGGATTTTTCTGGTCGATTGTGACACAGCCTATGGCCATTGTATATTTATCGAAAACAGGTTCAAATGTTATCCCTCCATCTTTTGATTTCCAGACACCGCCCCCTGCAGTTCCGATATATATTTTATTGGTATCTTTAACGACAACATCAATATCGGTAATTCTTCCGCTCATTATTGCAGGCCCTATATTTCTTGCTTTGATATCTCCAAAAAGTGAGGAGCTCACTTTTGTTTTTCCAAAACTGATTGAAGTTGTGATCAAAAATACTGATAAAATTAAGATTATAAAAGTCTTACCTGACATTATTCCTCCTTGGGTTTTAAAAATTAATTATAAAAGTTATAGATATAATAAACAAATTAATATATACTAAAAAATCAAAAATATGGAGGTTAAAATGAAGAAAATTATAGTTTTACTAATAGCAGTTGTTTTTATATTCGGGATGGTCAACGGTCAGACTGTAGATGAGATCATTAAAAATCATATTGAAGCAAAAGGCGGAGCAGCTAAACTTAAATCAGTTAAAACAGTGAAGGCAGTCGGAAAAATGATCAGGATGAATATGGAGATGAAATTCAGTTTGTTTTATAAAAAACCCGGTATGACAAGAACTGAGGTTACATTTTCAGATAAATTAATGGTGTTTGCTTATGATGGAAAGACTGCATGGCAGATATCCCCTTTCACTGGAGTTGACGGGCCGCAGGTGATGACAGGAGACCAGGCTGATGACGCAAAAGAGACAGCTGAAATGTTCGAAAATCCTTTGATAGATTATGCAAAAAAAGGGCATAAAGTTGAATTACTCGGCAAAGATGATCTGGAAGGTACTGAAGTTTATAAGCTGAAACTTACAAAAAAAGACGGAAAAGAGATAATATTCTATCTGGACACGGAGAATTTTATTGATCTGAAAACAGAGACAACAAGAGTAAGAAAAGACGGAAAAGAGATCAAATCAGAAAGTTATTCCGGAGACTTCAAAGAAGTGAACGGAATAATGAACGCGTTCTCGATCAAAACAAAAATTAATGGTATGGATATGGGAAACATTGTTATCGAATCCATTGTATATGATACGGAACTGGATGACTCTCTCTTTGTTATGCCTGAGAAAGAAGAGAAAAAAACAGAATAACTTTTAGAATACTGAATGAAAAGAGACGCTGCATTAGATCTTGTCAGAAAGAATCTGCCGAATCCGAATCTGATTAAGCATTCTCTCGCTGTCGAAGCATGTATGAGGGAACTTGCCGGATATTTATCTGAAGATGAAGAAGAATGGGGATTAGCCGGACTTCTTCATGATCTTGATTACGAGATCACTTCAGAGGATTCATTTAACCATGGACTGGTTACGGCAGAGATGCTTGAAAATGAGGATATCTCTGAAAAAATATTGCACGCCATCAAGGCGCATAATAAAAAAGTGGAGATATCCTCAAATATGGATATTGCCCTTTACTCGATAGACCCGACTTCAGGATTTATAACAGCAGTTGCTTTAATGCATCCTTCGAAGTCTCTGGACAATGTGAACCTGAAACGGATGAAAAAAAGGTTTAAAGAGAGTTCCTTTGCCAAAGGAGCTGACAGAGAGCAGATGAAGGTTTGTGAGAGACTCGGGATTCAACTGGATGATTTCCTCGAACTCTGCCTGAAAGCAATGACAGGGATCAGATCAGAACTGGGACTCTGATATCTTTATCTGCAAACGTTTGAATTCAAACTTGTTTCCGTTTTACGGTCTATGTTTTTTAGGGATGGTTAAACCAACTTGCTTTAATTAATCTAATTTGGTCTCTGATCTTTTACCGTCAGCTGAGCTGATAACAACTTTCTCATTTTCAAGGTAGAAAATGATCTTTTCCCCCTTTGAAGTTCCTGAATTACTTTTGCTTAAACTGGCATTTGAAATAAATGTGATAATTTTTTTTATAAAATCCCATTCTACCTTATCACTTTTTCCTGAAATCTCCTTCCGTTTAAATTCTATGTCCTTGTCCCCTTTAATTATGCTGATTGCTTTTTTGTCATTGAACTTAATTGTGAGTTGATCCCCGGACAGGGAATTTTCCCCTTCACTGAGGGCACCTTTCCCCTTAATTTCCAGCAAATTTTTTTCAGGGTCAATACTAAGAGATTTACCAACTATCCTGATATCTTTTTCACCGTTCTTAAAATCAAGATTTACAGAACCTGTAACATCTATACTATTATTATTTCCAATCTTAACTTTATCTGAATTCAGTTTTGTATCTCCCTGAAAAAGGGTGACCTCTTTATTGTAAGTGACAGTTCCGGATTTGTCATCGATCTCTACTCTTTTGGAGTGGACAAAAACAGGAGACTTTGTAAAGATCGAATTTTCTGACTTCAGATTAATGACCGAGGTGATCTCATCCTCAGAACTCAGTTTGCCCTCTTTTGTATCGATCCCGAACTCAGAAGATACAAACTTGTTCTCACCTTTTTGAAGAACAGATTTCGCACCTTTCAAACTTATCTTATTCTCTGGGGGGGCATAGATCAGTCTGAAAGTATTTCCGCTGTATCCTTCCATTTTGAAAGAGGCCTCACCGCGTGCATTACACAGATCAATCTCTCCTGCATCATTGTAGCTGATATCTATTTTTTTTGAAGTAACATCGAAAGATCTTTTACCGCTTGCTATCACTCTTCCGCTTCTCAGAAGTTTGATATTTTTTGTTTTTGCAGTAAGTTCATTAAATATAATATAAATAATACCTGAACTTGCATTGATCTTACTCCCTCCCTTATTTACAACTACTTTGCCTTTTTTTAATATATCTATTTTTTTTATCTTCTCATTCTTATCAAAAGCAGCAATGATCTTCCTTCCGGACATCTCACTGAATTCGCCCCTTTTTTCACCTTTTGTCCGGAAATAGGATTTCCCCCTTATATCTGTCCTTATAAGGTTCTTAAAATCCTTAGTAAATTTCAGAATTATCTCCCGCCCACGCATTGTCGAATCATCACCCGAGATCTCAGCATTTCCCTTGAATACAAGACGGTTGAACTTGTTCAGAACCATAAGACGTTTACACTTGAACTTATATTTTTTACCAGACCTGATATAAGTCCCTGAAACATTCCAAAGGTCGATAGCACCGATCTCCATGTGGTAGTTCAAACCTTTCCGGGCGACACCTTCGAGATTCGTTAATTTGAAGTTGGTTGGTGTTTTGTTCTTTATTAGGCTGCTCCCTTCCATAAAGAAATTATTACTGGTGAGCAAAATATTTTTCGACTCTATTATGGCCTTTCCTTTAAGCAGAAAATTCTTATACTCATTCTCAACATATCCTGAGTTACCGGAAAATTTCAGATCATTTTTGAATTTTTCACTTTTATAAATAACCCCTTTTATATCCTCAAGGAGGGTTCTTTCTCTGTGGGCAGGCTTCCTTGATTTATCAAAATCTCTCTTACTGGAACTGCTGGTGATATAAACTGAAAGATTATTACGTTCATCATAAACCTTATACTTTAATTCTTTGCCGATGATCTCATCCGCGCCGGCATCATCCGCGTCGCTTCGCCCCTTGAAACTGAGTATAACAATAATTACAGCAAACAGAAAAATAGCGAGGGAAATAAAACTGAGAATTTTTTTTACGGGCATATTTACTCAGGTGATTCTTTGAACAACTTTCCCCAGGGTGATTCCTCGATCCATTTTGACACTACCTTTTTACCTTTTACATTGTACCAGATCTTATCGTGATACAATTCTGATGCAAGAATGAATATATTAACAAGCGGAGTATGAAAGAGAAGTTTCTGGAGATGCTTCAGAGGTGTATCATGCCATAACATTCTCCCTGTCCCGGTTGCAAAATTTACACCAACTTCAAATTTCCAGTCCTCGTCTGCTGCATCTGTATCTCCGACGATCTCAATATCAGCAGGATCCCCCACACCGAGATTATTCTCATGTGAAAGTGCAATGCATGGAAGCTTTCTCCAATCGAATCCCATGATCTTTGCAGCTACAGAATCAATTGCAACCTGGTCTGCAGAAGCGAGTATAATATTTTTATCATGAGGGATCACCGTTCTCGGTCCCGGACCTGAACCGGCAGTTGTGCCGTCCATGGTGGCAAACATTCCTGAATGGATCTCCCGTCCGATTGCAAGCAGGTCAACAAGGGTTTCATGGATCCAGGTGTGGGTATAATGGCGATGATAATTCAACAATCCCCCGAATGCATTTTTAAGCGCTCCTGTATACGTTGTATATGAATGGGTTTTTACTGTCGGCATCTGCACAATGTTTTTACCTATGAAGTAATCAGGGATCCTGATACCATCAGGAAATATTTTATGAAGTGCAAGAGTTTTAAATTCAGGCTTGAATTCAACCCATTTCATATCAGAATCTTTAAAGTTATAAAGGATCGGAATATCATATTTATTATAAACAGGTTTAAATTTCAGATCTTTCTCCCCCTTTTCAGGAAGGGTGACAACTGTATGGTTATGTACCGCCACAAGATCATCAAAACCATTTTTTTTCAGGCCGGAGATTGTACCTTCAAGCTGCCAGGGGGTAGTATTTACTCCGGGGTATACATTATGCCAGGTTATATTATCCTTTAATATGGTCTTTGATCCGGGATCAAGACTCTTTTTTATATCGGCCAGATCACAAAGCCGCTCATAATCTTTAATGACAGTTTCAGGAGTTGTTCTCAAAATTGCTACTTTTGCTTTTTTCATTTGTTCCTCACTTAATAAATGACCATTTATATTATATCATACAGCATATCTCATCAGCGAAAGGCGAAAGGTAATTCGGATTTTTTATCCCCCCGGTTTCTTCACCCTCCTTCTCAAGGGTGTTAGAGGGATCATGGATTTCCGTATCCGCCGCCCCCCGGAGTAAGGATCACAAACCTGTCTCCTTTTTGTATATCATAACCGTCAATGCTTTTAAGATCTATCTTCCCGCCTCCATTTTTAACAATATACTGTTCCCCGGTTCGCCCGCATTTTCCACCATTGAGTCCATAGGGCAATTCTTTCCTGTGCTGAGTAAGGACAGAAAGTGTTACAGGTTCAAGAAAAGTGATCTCTCTTGTAACTCCATCCCCTCCGGAAAATTCACCTGCACCCCCGGAATCCTTCCTTATCCTGAAGCACTCAAGCCTCACCGGGAACTTATATTCAAGGATCTCAGGATCTGTAATTTTTGTATTTGTCATATGGTGATGGACAGCGGAAGCTCCGTTAAAATCAGGACCGGCTCCGCATCCGCCGCATATAGTCTCATAATAACTGAAATCTTTTGTCCCGAAAAGGACATTGTTCATTGTTCCCTGACTACAGGCAATAATCCCAAACGGTTTGAGGAGAGTATCAGTCAGACGCTGGCTCACCTCGACATTCCCGCCTACAATTGCGGGAAGTTTATCCTGATCACCTTCAAAAGAGGGATTCAGAAGAGATTCCGGCAATATTATGGTCACAGGATCAAGGAGACCGTCATTGAGAGGAATATCTTCATTTATCATGAGTCTCAGGACATAAATTACAACACTGTTAACGATAGCATTTGTCGCATTCATATTTCCTTTTTGCACTGGTGATGTCCCGGTAAAATCTATAACACATTTTCTCCCCTTTATTACAAGTTTTACTTTAAGGACAGCTCCATCATCAAGAAATTCTTCACTATAATATTCACCGGAACCGAACCTTGAGAGGGCCTCTCCGGTTTTGTCCGAAGCATGACTTTTCAACATCTCCATATATTTTAATACAACATCCTCACCGTGTTTTTTTACAAGTTCAAGCATAGCCTGCTCACCTGCCTTGTTTGCAGCAAGGGCACCGTTCAGGTCATCCAGATTCTCCTTCAGAGATCTTGTAGGGTAAGGAGCATCACTGAGAATTTTTGATATGGTATCCCATTGAGAAACCCCGCCCCTGATCAGATGAACAGGGGGAATTATCACTCCTTCATCGGTAAGATATCTCGCATCCGGGGGCATTGAACCTGGAGCCTTCCCACCAATCTCGGCATGATGAGCTCTGTTCACCACATACCCGACAAGTTTTTCTTCATACGAAAATACAGGAGTGATAAGAGTGATATCCGGCAGATGAGAACCTCCGTAACCTGGATGGTTTGTTATAACAGTATCACCCGGGCCCATTCTGACCGCATCGGCAACCTCTCTTACACATATCCCGAGGCTTCCGAGATGGACAGGTATATGGGGAGCGTTTGCCACCAGCCTGCCCTTCTTATCAAGGAGTGCGCAGGAGAAATCGTTCCTCTCCTTTACATTAACCGACACGGCAACCCTCTGCAGCATTGACCCCATGTTGTCTGCAATGGACATGAACCTGTTGGTAAACAATTCAAGTTCGATCTCTTTATAGGTGTCAACAGCATCTTTCTCAATTTTACTTCCGCCCTTAAAGGACATTATTGCTGAACCGTTTCCTTCTATAACAAGTTCCCACCCATCTTCGACAACCCAGGTGCTGAATTTGTCGAGAACAAGGGCAAATCCTGAAATAACAGCTCCCGGTTTAAGCTCCTCCCGGATAAATATCGGGGCATTTTTAAATTCTCCGGCAATATTTATTATCCTTCCCTTTGCAGAAGGTTGATATTTTTTCTTTACATCAACAGAAACCGATCTTATATTTTCGCTGCCTGATGAAACTATTACTCTCAGGGATTCCACCTCGTAATCATCCCTCTCGCTTTCATATCCGTATAACTCAGAATACCTTTCATTAAATTTTCTGATCAGACCTCCCCCATCCCTATATTCCACCTCAATAGAGGAATCCTGTCCCTTAAACCTTAGGAATACCAACTTTGATTTTATTTTAACATCCCCGGCAGGGATTCCCTCCCTTTCGAGCATATTCACTGCTTCTTCAGAAATTTCTCTAAACAGTTCTGCAAGGTCAAGTTCTGGATCAGAGAGAGGGAGCATCAGTTGGATCTCCGAGATCCTTTCAACTGCAGCAGCACTCATTCCGAATGCACTCAGCAGTCCTGAATCCTCCGGGAAAATTATGGTTGAAATATTTAACAGTTCTGCGATCGAAGCCGCATGCATTCCCCCCGCACCACCAAATGCAACCATTGCAGATTCTGCAGGGTCATATCCTTTCAGAACAGAAACCTTTTTTATTGCTCCGGCCATTATCTCATTCGCAATCCTGAGAAATCCTTTTAGTATCGATTTCTTGTCCCGTTTCCCTCCGCTCTTCTTTTCTATGTCACGGATCAATTCAGTTATTTTTTTTTCAGAATCATCCGGAAATACGGGGATACCGAATTGCTCAGGATCCAGCCTTCCACTAAGTAAATTTATATCTGTTATGGTCAGAGGACCTCCGGCTCCGTAACATGCAGGCCCAGGGAATGCTCCTGCACTCTCCGGCCCCACACACAATTTAAAACCGTCAAACCAGCAGATCGACCCCCCTCCTGCTGCAACAGTTTCGATCGATAATGCAGGGCTTACAATCCTGGCCCCTCCGACTTCATGCTCGAACCTGTAATCAAATTTATCCCCATATCTTGAAACATCAGTACTTGTGCCGCCCATATCAAAAGTGATCAGATTTTTATATCCTGACTCAACTCCGATTGATACCGCTCCGACAACTCCCCCGGCCGGACCGCTCAGCAGACTCTCCTTGGGTTTGAAGTCCGATGCTTTAGCAAGGCCACCTGCACTATTCATCACAAAAAATGAAGCCCCGGAAAAACTCTTCATCATTCCCGAAAGATAAGTGTCAATAATTTTATCAAGATAGGCATTAACAACCGTTGTTTCACTTCTTGAAACATACTTTATCAGTTTTGAAAGATCTGATGAGAGGCTGATATAAGAAAATCCTAGACCCTGCAAAAATTCTCCGATCAAATTTTCATTTAAAGGATTTTTATAGGAGTGCATTAAGGCAATTGCAATAGAATCTATCTCTCCTTTCTCTTTTATATAATGCAGGTCTGATTTAAGTTTTTTCAGGCCCGGCTTTTTCAAAACCCGGCCTGAAGAATCGATCCTCTCATCAACTCCTATCACTTCATGATAAAGGGGATCAGGTTTTAGAACATTTCTGGCGAAAATATCCGGCCTTTGCTGATAACCGATCCGGAGCACATCTTCAAACCCGGCTGTGACAATGAAAAGAACTCTGGATCCTTTCCTCTCCAGAAGAGCATTTGTCCCTTTAGTTGATCCAAGCTTAACAACTTTAACAGGAAGATTTTCATTAATTCCCGTACCGGTTATGAGCCTGGCACCGAGGACAGGAGCTTCATCTCCCGACAACAATTCGAATCCTGTATTGTTATGCCTGTTCTCTAATGAGATACTTTTATCAAGATATAGTTCTTTTTTTTCCGCATTATATTCAGTTACAATTGATAGTATCCCCTGATCTTTTAATAGCCTGAAGGTGTAACCTTCTAAAATCCCGGGAGAGACCTCCCAGTTCTCATCTATCAGAAGAGTTCTTCCGTTCTTCCACTCTTTTACTGTCCCTCTTATGGCACCGCTACTGAGGACTTTTTTCCGGTGGATTTTACCTGAACTGTCCATTGCGATACAATCGGTGAAAGTACCTCCCGTATCCGCATAAAAATTATATTCCTGCTTTTCCAAACTACTTTCTCCTGTTTTTGAGAACTATGGTCAATACATATATCCAGATAATGATCGATAGTATCAGGTAAACCGGGGTCAGATTTCTTCCGGTCAATTCCCATCCCGGAAAAACTGATCCTGCCGCTTTCGCAATATTTGTGATCCCGAGAATAAGAGTCACCAGAACTACCATAAACAGAAAAATATTTGAAACTGCTCCATTAAGAAATTTCTTACCCATAATATAAGGATCATTTACTACGATCACAATAAAAATTGCTATAAAAGGGAGGATGAGACCATTCAAAGCCTGTGCAAGAATTATTACCGGAACAGGTTTCAGCCCGGATATACCGAAAACTATTCCGGTTAAAAGAACAAGACCCCAGGTCAGTCTGAAATTCAGAGAGTGCGGTTCCCAGGCAGCCTTATTTTTATTACCGAACAAGCCTCTCGCTGTTACAGCGGATGCCATCGGAGCAGTAATTGCAGATGATAGTCCGGCCGCAAACATACCGACTCCAAATATTAATCCCGCCCCAGTACCAAGTTTGGATCTCAGGGCAAATATCAGCGCCTCATAAGAAAATTCTCCTGAAACAAATGACCCTACTATAAGAACTGACATTGAGATCAGCCCTCCAAAAATAATTGCTATCGATAATCCGAACCTCATCTCTATGATACTCTGGTTTTTTCGGGTTATACCGGAACCGAGAAATAAATTGTACGGTACAACAGTAGTTCCGATCAGTCCGAGAATCAGCAATCCCGACCCTGCCGAATCGGGAAGAGAGGGGATAAGGCTGCCTTTTAATATGCCGGCGATCGATGGTTTCAGTCTGATCGCCGTTGTAAAAAATGCTATTCCCATCACGGCAACAATAAAACCAAGGAAATGGGCAATACGCTGTACTGAAGGTTGGGTAAGGGCAATTATTGCTATAAATCCTATAACAGTTACAGCTACCCATATTTTAATATTAACAATGAATCCGAGCCCTGCTACAGCCCCGAGAATATTCCCTGCCTCATAAGCTGCAGATCCGATGATTATTGCTCCGACAACAAGTACAAGAACCAATACTTTTAATGAACCCTCTTTAAAATAGCGGCTGATCGCTTCACCGAGGTTTGTCCCCGATTGTATGGCAAGCCTTGCAACTGCTTCCTGGAGTATAAGACAGGCGGAAGTGGAAAAAACAAGGGCCCATAATAGATCAAACCCGAATAATGCTCCTGATTTTGAAGCCGTTGTGATCGTTCCCGGCCCGATAAATGCAGCAGAGATAACAGACCAGAAAAGAATGTTCAATAATTTTTTTTTCATTTTATTCCAGAGTAATTTTTATTCTTAATGATTAAAAAAAAGTATAAAATTTTCCCGCAATAAAAGCAAAATAAATATCCCGGGGACAGATGAAATAATTTAATTTTTAAAAAAGATTCAAATGATATAGAATTCCCGGTGATGAATACAAAAACATTACTCAGCTGGAATGTGAACGGGTTAAGGGCGGTACTTAAAAAGGGATTTCTTGACTGGCTCGGAGAGGCGAAACCGGATATTATCGGTATCCAGGAGACAAAACTTCAGGAAGAGCAATTACCTGATGAAGTCAAAGGACCACATGGATATAAGACAGCATGGAATTATGCTGAGAAAAAGGGATACAGCGGGACCGGGGTTTTTTATAAAGAGGAGCCGGTATCAATACGGACAGTTTTTGAAGAAGATGTCCTGAACCATGAGGGGCGGATCATTGAATTGAAATACCCGGAATTCACCTTTTTCAATATATACTTCCCAAACGGGCAGATGAGTGAAGAACGGCTTAGGTACAAACTCGATTTTTATGAGAAAGCACAAAAATATTTTAATTCATTAAGGAACAAGGGCGAGAAAATTATTGTCACCGGAGATATCAATACCGCCCATAAAGAGATCGACCTGGCCAATCCCAAATCCAACGAGGACAGATCTGGTTTCCTCCCTGTCGAACGGGAATGGATTGACCGGTTCATTGCAGACGGATACATCGACACCTTCCGGATGTTCAATGATAAACCGGGGCAATACTCCTGGTGGACCTACCGGATGAACGCCAGAGCAAAAAATGTCGGATGGCGGATCGATTACTTCTTCATTTCTGAGGACCTGAAGGAGAATATTGTAGATTCCTATATCCTCCCGGATATTTACGGTTCCGACCACTGCCCCATCGGAATTAAAATAAAGATCTAAACACTCAAATCCAAACAGATTAGACTTAAAAGAACAGTTTGACAGGTAACCGGATATTGATTTGCGCCGTATAATGAAGTAAAATTGACTCATGTGGAAAAAATATAAAGAAAAACGGCAGATAAAAAAAAAGGAACTGCTTGAAAAGAGAAAGGAGATGGGGTTTTTCCGTGAATATTTTGAACTGATAACTGAAACTCTGATCTACGTCTTTTTCGTTATGACCTTCCTCCTTCAGTCATTCGTAATACCTACCGGATCCATGGAGGACAATCTCCTGATCGGCGACCATCTTCTCGTTGACAAGGTCTCATATTCAAGATCTTTAACACCTCTGGACCGCCTGGTATTCCCTCAGAAAGAGATAAAAAGGGGTATGATAGTAACATTCAAATCACCTGCTGAAATGGAAAAAGAATATGTGAAAAGAGTTATAGGTGAGCCGGGAGACAAGATCAAGATCGTTGATAAAAAAGTGTTTATTAACGGGGAACTTCTGGTAGAGCCCTATACCTATTTTAAAGATGACAATATTCTGAGAGGCCAGAGGGACAACATGGAAGAATATCTCGTTCCGGAGAATTCTTATTTCTGCATGGGCGACAACCGGGACAATAGTTACGATTCAAGATTCTGGGGCACTGTTCCGGCAGATTATATAGTTGGAAAGCCGTGGAGGGTCTATTGGTCATTCACATCCACCTCCGATGAGTATCTAACTCCCGGTTTTTTCCATAAAATAAAAGACCTGTTCAAAACAGTGGTGAATTTCTTCTCAAAAACCCGCTGGGAAAGGACAGGGATGAAGATAAAATAAGTATCCCCCGGGAGATATCATGAAAAAGAGGGCATTAATAACAGGAATTACAGGACAGGATGGCTCATATCTGGCAGAATTTCTGCTTGATAAAGGATATGATGTCTATGGAATGGTAAGACGTTCCAGCATGGAGCGGTTTGACAGGATAGACCATATAAAGGATAGAATTGAGATAAGACAGGCCGATCTTCTCGATCAGTTCTCGATCACTAAACTTGTGGACGAGATAAGGCCCCATGAAATATATAATCTGGCTGCCATGAGCTTTGTTCCGACATCCTGGGACCAGCCGGTCCTGACCGCCGAATTTACGGCAACCGGAGTGACCAGAGTGCTGGAAGCAATCCGTTATGTCGACCCGAAAATCAAATTCTACCAGGCATCATCATCGGAAATGTTTGGAAAGGTGAAAGAGATCCCGCAGAAAGAGTCCACACCATTCCATCCGAGAAGCCCTTACGGAGTTGCAAAAGTTTACGGACACTGGATCACAATAAATTACAGAGAAAGCTATAATATTTTCGGCTGTTCCGGAATACTCTTCAATCATGAATCACCGAGAAGAGGGATAGAGTTTGTAACGAGGAAAATATCTTATAATGCTGCCAAGATCAAACTAGGCCTTGCAAAGGAATTGGGACTGGGTAATCTTGATGCCAAGAGGGATTGGGGATTTGCAGGAGATTATGTGAAAGCAATGTGGTTAATGATGCAGCAGGATAAGCCGGATGACTTTATAATTTCCACAGGCGAAACCCATGCAGTAAGAGATCTGGTTGATATTGCATTCACACATCTGGGACTTGACTATAAAAAATATGTAAAAAAAGATAAAAGATTCTTCCGGCCTGCTGAGGTCGACCTTCTTATCGGAGATCACTCAAAAGCTAAGAATATACTGAATTGGGAACCCGAAGTTTCATTTGAAGAACTTGTCAAAATGATGGTCGACTCAGACATGGAACTATTACAGAAAGAGTATGCTGATGAACTATAAAGAAGAACGCCCCTGGGGATGGTTTGAGATCCTACTTGAAGAGGATGATGTAAAAGTAAAGAGGATCCTAGTAAAAGAAGGGAAGAGGCTTTCACTCCAGAGCCACAAACACCGTTCGGAAAACTGGACTGTTGTTAAAGGAGAATCACTGATCACTCTGGATACCGAACACAAAAATTGTGTAAGAGAAGATTCGGTTTTTATCCCTGCAGGAACTAAACACCGCATAGAAAATATCGGGGAAGGCGATGTTATCTTTATAGAAGTACAAACCGGATCATACCTCGGGGAAGATGATATAATCAGGTATGAAGATGATTTTAACAGAGCCTGATAACTAACTGAGTCCGAGATCTTTCTTTATTAATCTGTGCAGTTTCCTTCTGATGTGATTAAAATTCAGATTACTGTCAACTGCAGGATGTATTCTGTTTGTCAGTAATATAAATACATTCTGTGAATCAGGCTCCATCCATATTGAAGTACCTGTAAAACCGTTATGCCCTATCGCATTCTTCGATAATGACCTTCCGCCGGAAGTTAAAAGAGATGAGTTGAGTTTGAACCCGAACGAACGGTGGCTCCTTCTAAATGGAGTGAAGTTCTTCCAGAACTTTAAGGCAGAATCATGATCAAGGATTGTTGTATGATCCGGATAGAACTGCTTTGAAAGAGTGAAAATATCATCAGCAGTGGAGAACAATCCTGCATTACCGCTCTCCCCGTTCAGAAAATATGAATTCCCGTCATTTACTTCACCGACAAGGAGATATTCCCTCCATAAGAATTTATCAGATTTTTCAGGATAATCGCGTGAGGCTATCTCTCTTTCATACCTGTTCCCGATCTCTGTCGGCACACACTCCTCCAATCTGTCTGTTGGAACAGTAAAGAATGTATCTTTTAACTCCAGTCTGTTTATGATCTCATCTCCGGCAACTTCAGAAAACTTTTTCCCCGACACCTTCCTGATTATCTCTGCAAGGAGAATATATCCAAGGCAGGAATAGATCACTTTTCTACCTGGCTTTGCCATGTATCCCAGGTTTTTTATCACATCTGTGTAATGTCCCTTCTCTAAATAAAGGGGATGCCAGGCTCTGACACCGGAAGTGTGAGTAATTAGATGAAAAATTGTGATGCTGTCAGAAAATCCCGGAATAAATTTACTGATCGGATCAGTGGAATTGAGAATACCTTTATTTTCAAGTATCTGAATAAGTAATGCCGTAATCAGGGGTTTTGTCAGTGATGCTAAATCGTATATTGAGTTGCTTTTAAGTATTTTTATTTTCGGTTCAAAAGTTGAATTTCCATAACTATTCCTGAAAATTTCCCCTTTGTGAGAACCGGCTAAAATTGTGATCCCCGGAAAGGTCTTCCGGGAAAGAAGTTCCTGGATATAACTTTCAAACTTCAATATTTTTTATGCTGTTTGATACTTTTTCCGCTAGTTCGAGCGCGTTTCGCCCGTCAGCTCCTGTAACATTGTAATTTGTTCCGGTGGTGATCGTTTTGTAAAAGTTGTTCCACAAATTGAACAAAGGCTCTACATCCTCTATCTCTGGGATATCTTCAGATATATCTGTACCGTCTATTCTGTAAATCTTTGCCCTTTTCTTCTTATAGTCAACTGAAAAATAACCGTTCTTCTGGAATATCCTCAGTTTCCTTGTCTTTTTCTGTGAGATCCGACTGGCCGTGATATTTGCAACCATTCCCGAATTAAACTCAATTCTCGCATTAGCAATATCAACTTTCTTTGATATTACCGGGATGCCGGATGCATTTATTTTTGCAACCCCCGATCTGTCCCATTGAAGTACTATGTCAAGATCGTGGATCATCAGATCATTTATCACATCAACATCAAGAGAACGGGGAGAAAACGAACCGAGTCTCTGGATCTCTATGAACAGAGGCTTCTCAACATATTTCTGAATATATTCAACAGCAGGATTAAACCTTTCAAGATGGCCGACCGCGATTGTCAAACCTTTTGTCTCAGCCAGGTCAATAAGTTCATCAGACTGCTGGAGGGTCGATGTGAACGGTTTCTCAACAAGGACATGTTTCCCATTCTCAAGGAAGAACTTTGCTATCTGGTAATGGAAAGTGGTCGGAGTTGAAACCATTACACCATCTACCAGATCAACCATATCTTGATAGTTCAGAAATTTTTCTATCTCATATCCGGTTGATGCTTCTTCAAGATTTTCGCTTGAAATATCAGATGCACTGGTAAGTTCCATTTCAGGAATGGAATTTACTACTCTCATATGGTTCCGACCCATCGAGCCGGTTCCTATTATTCCTATTCTCATATTATTTGTCAGTTTTGAAATGTTTCAGAATTCCTCTCTTCGTCTTTCCGAGAAATTCAAGAATAATATCTGCCTCTGGTGATTCAGGATAGAGCAATTTCAGCTTTTCCACAGCCTGTGAAGTATTCATATCCTCCATATAGATAACATTGAGGACATCCTTTACGTTCCGGACAAATTCTCTGTCAATTCCGCTTCTGAGCATTCCGATAGAATTTGGTCCGTAATAATTGTATGCATCCCTTGTTTGAGAGATCTTTACGAAAGGCAATATATCCTGCTCTACTATTGTGTATCCGCCTATATAGGAATTTCTCCCGATCCTGACAAATTGTCTGACAGATGAAAAAGCACCGATTACGGCAAAATCTTCAACTTCCACATGGCCTGCAAGCGTAGCTCCATTTATAAAGATCGTACTGTTTCCGATAATACAATCGTGAGCAATATGAGTATAGGCCATGAAATAATTATCATTTCCTATCTTTGTAAGATTTCCACCTTTGGCAGTCCCCCGGTTTATAGTTGTGAACTCACGTACAAGATTACCTGATCCCATCTCAACAAATGTATCTTCGCCCTTAAAAGTGATATCCTGCGGAGCGGTACCGATAGAACAAAATGGGAAAACTTTGGAACCGTTACCGATCTTTGTGTTTCTGTCGATAACTGTGTGGTGCATTATCTCACAATTATCACCGATCTCTACATTATCACCTACAATTGAAAATGCACCGATCATCACATCTTTTCCGATCTTTGCAGTAGGGCTTACTATTGCAGACTGATGTATTTTATTTTGATTCATTTTGCAAGAGCTGAACTCAACAGAGCAGTTGCAGCTGTCTCCCCTTCAACCGTTGCTTTCCCTTCCATTTGACAGAAAACACCTTTCTGTCTGACCAATCTCATTTCCATATCAAGCCTATCCCCCGGGACAACCAGCCTCCTGAATTTTGCTTTATCAATACCGGTAAAATAAGCCATTCTTTTATCTTCAGGAAACTGCCTCAACATCAGAACAGCTCCAAGCTGAGCCATTGCCTCTATTATCAATACCCCGGGGAATACCGGATGATTGGGAAAGTGGCCCTGGAACAGGGCCTCATTTATCGTAATATTCTTATAGCCACGAATAAAATCCGGTTCCACTATCTCCACAACCCTGTCCACTAGAAGGAAAGGATAACGGTGCGGGATAATTTCGCGGATCTTCTCAATCCCAAAAATCTCTTCCATGAGACCTATTTTGTTTTATAATTGGAATCGATTTCTTTAATGACAAGTTCTGTAATATCTATGGTTGTATCAAAATATGAGATACCTGCGATGCTGAGATCAAATACAAGTGTAAACCCTTTTGATTTTCCGATCTTGTCTATAATAGGCATAACTTCTTTCTGTAGAGTCTGCATCTCGTTCTGATATTTTTTTCTGAGTTCTTTCTGGGTATCTTCATAATACCTTTTCAGGTTGATCTTTTTTGCCTGAAGTTCTTCATTCTTTTTCTCTCTTGAAGCATCATTGAGTGCAGGTGACTGGATTGCTTTCTCAAGTTCTTTGATCTCATTCTGCATCGCTTCAACTTTTTTCTGTTTTGATTTTCCGTAATTTTCCAGCTTAGCCTGGATCTCTTTACCTCTTTTGGTAGAAGCAATAACTTTCTGAGCGTTAATAACACCTATTTTTACTTCCGCAAAAGTGTAAAATGAAAGTGTTAAGATTGTGACTGCCATAATTAGTGTTTTTTTCATATTTATCTCCTTTAAAACATTCCTATAATCTAATAGAAAGACGGTCCTACAGCAAACTTAAAAGCAAAATTAGAATCTTCGGTATACAGCACCCTAGGATTATATGCAAATATAAGTCTAAACGGTACATTAAGCATCGGGATAAAAATTTTCAACTCAAGTCCGGTCGACGAATATACATCTTTAATGCTTACCGGGTAACCTTTATCATAAGCATTTCCGATATCATAGAAAAAATTAAATGAAAACTCTTTGGTAAGGGGTATCTGATATTCAACATTCACGAAGAAAGCTTTGGTTCCCCCGAATACATATCCATTCTGATCCCTAGGCCCGAGCCTCATAATGTCAAACCCTCTTATAGACCTCTCGCCTCCAAGATAGAACTTTTCGTAGAATGGGACAGGATTCTCACCAAACTCTATCAGAGTCTGATAAACACCATGTAGACCCAGAGTATGTCTCTTCCACAGTGGCAGAAATTTCACAAACTCGAATTTGAATTTGTGCATATTAATATCACCACCGAGCATTCCGCCTGAATATTTATAATTCAACAGATATTTTGTTCCCGACGAAGGAAATATCGGAGAGTCAACTGTCGAATAATATATTGTAGGTGTGAACGAAGAGCTCACCCTTTTGCCCTCAGTATAGTAATAATAAGAGTAACTGGAAGACCAGTTAATGTCTTCATTTACATCCTGGATCTCAATATCCTCAAAACTGTATACCAGGGATGCACCCCAGAATCTCCAGAATCTGAAAGATGTCATAAGATTAAAACCTGTGCCGTTCCTGGAATAATATCCAGGATAGTTGAAAGACTGCTTAAACACATCAAAACCGAGACTGGCAGGCAGATGGAAAAGGTGGGGTTCAGTAAAACCGAGCCTGTAGTTTTTGGTCCTTGTACCACTCTGAAGATTTAGTGTAAAAGATTCACCAAGTCCGAGAAAATTCTGGGTAGAGTAGCCGAGCCCAATGAACCATCCGTCATATCCGCTATACCCGACATTAAAGTTTATCATCTGTCTGTTCATTTCCTGAACATCTACAATCATATTGATCTTCTGAGGATCATCCGGATCAGGTTTTATCTCGGGCATTTTTTCAATTGTTACCAAACCGAGCTGTTTCATCCTTCTTATTGAACTTTCAAGAGCCTGAGTGTTGAATCTCCTCCCTTCTTTGAGCATCCACTCTCTTCTGATAACCTTATCTTTGGTAAAAGTATTTCCGGTAAACTCAAGTTTACCTACATAGGCAACATCATTTTCTCTTACTCTTATGACCAGATCGGCAACTTTTTTTACCGGATCAAGATTTTCATCCGGAGCGATCTGAGCATAAAAGTAACCGATCGAACCGTATATTTTCTGTATCTCTTCTATACCGTCATTCCTTTTCTTTATGTTATAAACTTCACCTGGTTTTATCTTAATAAGAGATTTGAGATAATTTGACTTGATAATCTTATTTCCCTCCACCTCTATCTTACCGAGTGTATACCTTGGCCCCTGATCCACTGGGATAGATATTTTCATCATTTTCTGAAATTTCCCCATGACGGTCATCCTGTTGACTCTTGAGAAAACAGGTCTCCCGACCTTGGCCTCGATAAAACCTTTCTGCTGAAGCCTCAATTTCACATTCTTCAGGTCTTCTTCCATTTTTTCTTTGTTGTAAACATCCTTGCTGCTGAGTCCGGAAAGAAATCCGTGAACTTTGTTGTTCTTCATACCCCTTCTGATAAAACGGGCAGATATGAATTTGGTGTCAAGGCCTGGAAAATCTATACTTCCGATCCTTGTCTTGGGGCCGGTTACAACATTTATCTTAAGTTTGACTCCACCTTTGTCAGGGGTCTCAATGATCTCAACCTTACCATCGTTATAACTCTTTTCCAGCAGAAGATCCTTGATGATCTTCTCAACCTTTTTTATCTTAGACGGATTAAAGTAGGAAAATGGTGCAAGAACTACGCTGTTCTCCTGCAATTTGTCCTCAATATCATCCTGCTTTACCTTTTTACTCGTATTATATTCGATAGCAGTGATGAGAGGATTTTCTTCAACAATGAACTTTACAGCTTTACCACCCTCCACATCGGACACGTCAAGTTTTATATCTTTAAAGAATCCGGTATCCCATAAGGTCCTGAAATCCTTTCTTAACTGATCAGGAGAATATTCTCCGCCAGCTTTTGATTTAATATAAAAAAGAAACGTATCTTTGGATACTTTTTTATTGCCCTCTATTACTATCGTTCTTACTATTTCAGAAGACAGAAATACAGTAGACAGCACAACCAACAAAATAGTTAATGAAATTTTTCTCATAAAAGCCTCGCAAGCAATCGAATTTTATACCATATTTTCCCCCATATTTCAATAAGGCACTGCCAGACTAGATTCTGAACAGGGTACTAATATGCTATACAACCTAAGACTACAAATCACCCTGATCGGTTTCATTTAAAGTTCGAAATATTATTGATAGAATTTTTCGATTCGGTTAACCTGTAAATAAAAAGAGGTTTCCAGCTATGATCAGATACAAATTAGTATTAACTGCTTTAATTATATTGGCCCTTCAAAGTTGTATAGATCTGGGAATTTACATGTCAGACTTCCCCCTTTCAAGTCCTGAGTCTTCGGTCCGGATCCCGGGTATCACCGGTAAATGGGAGAAAATATCTGATAAAAGAGAGGAATCAGGATTTGACACACTTGAATTTATACTTTTTAATAATAGTGAATACATTATAAGATCAGGAGAGAGTGTTGACAAATCACTCCTCCGTGCATTCTCGACAAACATTTCCGGGACTCATTTTTTAAATATCCAGAGCCTTTCAGAATCAGAGAAAGAATTTGTGTTCTGTAAATACAATATTTCAGAAAAAAATGTACTTACTATTCATTTCATAGGAGATACTGTTTTCAAATCTGATCCACCGTCAACTTCTAAAAAATTAAGGAAATTCATTAAAAATAACCTGAACAACCCTGACCTTTTCAATAAAGAGATGAAATTTTCTTTCATAAAAATCGTTGATTGATTTATTCTGAAGTATAATGGGAATATGAAGAAAATTATTTTCATACTCCTTTTTACATTTTCACTTTTTTCCCAGCCTGCATTTTCTAATGAAAATTTTACTCTGAACAATTCTGACCATGAAATGCTGAAAAACGGAGAACTTGTACTAAGGAAAAAAAATATAGAGGGAGCCCCCTGGCCTGAAATCACTGTTTTTTCACTGGTCGATGCGACACCTGAAGAAAGTATGGGGATTTTTTATGCCTATCACGAACACAAAGATTTCATACCCGATCTCCTATACTCGATCCCTTCAAAGTATATTTCTCCTTTAGACCTCCATATCCGGTTTGAGATGAAGATCCCATGGCCTTTAAAGAACAGCAGGTATATCACCGGCAACAAACTCAGCTTATATGGAGAAAGGGGTTACAGGATAGACTGGTATCATGTCTTGAGCACATCCTCAAAGACCACCAGGGGCACAGTCATATTCACCCCTTTAAATGAAAAAACACTGTTCATCTACCGGACATTTGTACACCCTAAAAGTAAACTGGCGGGGATTTTCAAAAAAAAGATGGCAAAAGAGGTGCGGCGATCTGTAAGGGCTATAGTCGGGAGAATTGAATCGGTAAGGAACAAAAACCGGGAAAGGATCCCCGCTTATATAGATGCACTGCATAGATCTCTGAGAGGAGAGTACATATATAAAGATATTCCCGGTGCCGTAAAGGACAATAGAGTTGATTCAAATTGACTTTGGAGCCCAGTTTTCCTATACTGTTTTTAATTTGAGGACAGGGGAGAAATAAATATGAAAACAGTTCTGATTACGGGAGGAGCGGGATTTCTTGGTTCACATCTTTCAGACAAATTCCTTAACGAAGAGTGGAATGTAATTGTTCTTGATAATCTTATAACAGGATCGATAGATAACATAAGCCACCTTATCGGTCACAAAAATTTCAGATTCATCAAATACGATGTAACAGACTATCTGTTCTTTGAGGGAGATATCGACCTGATCCTTCACTTTGCCTGCCCTGCATCTCCATTGGATTATTTTCAACATCCAATTCACACAATGAAGGTCGATTCCCTTGGAACACTGAACACTCTGGGGCTGGCCAGAAATAAAAACTCCAGATATATTTTTGCTTCTACATCGGAGATTTACGGAAGCCCTCAGGTACATCCTCAAACCGAGGATTATTGGGGTAATGTGAATCCGGTCGGGATCAGATCTGTATATGATGAAGCAAAAAGGTTTTCCGAAGCCATGTGTATGGCTTATCATAGAGAACACAATATTGACATCAGAATTGCAAGAATATTCAATACCTACGGAACAAAAATGAAACTATCAGACGGCAGGGTAATCCCCACATTTATTTCCCAGGCACTTTCCGGTAAAGACATCACAATATTCGGAGATGGTTCTCACACAAGAAGCTTTTGTTTTGTTGATGACCTGGTTGAAGGGATCTATAACCTTTCGGTAACCGACGATCTTGAAGGGATAGTCGTCAATCTCGGAAATCCTGATGAATTCACCATCAAATCACTGGCAGAAAAAATAATTTCTCTTACGGGTTCTGATTCAACTATAATTTTTCATGATATCCCGGAAGATGATCCTCCGATTAGGAAACCCGATATATCAAAAGCAGAAAAACTTCTCGGATTCTCCCCGAAAATCTCACTTGAAGCCGGATTAAAAAAGATCATTCCGTGGTTCCAGAGAAGGATTAATGGATAAACACATTTTCGGCCCTGTACCGTCAAGGAGACTGGGCATATCACTCGGTATCGATATAATCCCGTTTAAAACATGTACTTTAGACTGCATTTATTGTGAATGCGGGAAAACTACCAACCATACATCAGAGAGGAGATCTTTCTTTGCACCCGATGAGCTGATTCTGGAATTCAGAGAACTGATGGAAGAAAAAATTCATCTGGACTATATTACATTTTCAGGATCCGGAGAACCAACTCTCAATTCTGACATAGGATATCTTATCAAGGAGATGAAAAAACTGTCTTCATTTCCTGTCGCAGTTCTTACAAATGGAACTCTTCTTCACCGGACCGATGTTCAGAAAGATCTTCTGGAAGCAGACCTGCTTCTCCCTTCACTGGATGCCGTATCTGAAGATGTATTTGCAAAAATAAACAAACCTGTAAAAGGGATAAGTGCTGAGAAAGTGGTTGAGGGGCTAAAAACTTTCAGCCGGATCTATAAAGGGGAAATTTGGCTGGAAGTATTCATTTCCGGCGGGATAAATGATTCAAAAGAAGAGTTGGACAGAATAAAAGATGCTATTAAAAAGATATCCCCGGCCAGGGTTCAATTGAACTCTCTTGACAGGCCTCCGGCATACCATGGAACCAAGCCTGCGGGACACGATATCCTTGAAAAGATCGTAAATGACTGGAGCGATCTCCCGGTCGAGATAATAAAAAGGGTCGGGACAAGAGAAGAGATAACCTCTTTTTCAAAAAATCTTGAGAACAGCATTCTGAACACTATCGTCAGACGCCCACTGACCATTGACGACCTGATCACGCTCACGGGGAAGAACAGACTCGAATTATTAAAATACCTTGATGTGCTTGAAAAGGAGAAAAAAGTTAAACCTGAAATTGTCGGGGACAGAATATTTTACGGTCACGTAAATTCTTGAGGATCTTGTGCCGTAAAAGCCTGACCGTTCATCACTCCTTTCGCATATCAGTTATTTATGATATATTTCACTGATGGAATTTACCCGACTTAACAGATGCCCCTTGTGCAATTCCGGTGACCTGGAAGTTTTTAAAAAGGGGACAATAAACACTGAAACTATAAATGCAGAAGATTTTAAAATAACAGATTCCACATACGGATCTCTGTGGGATTTCTCAAAATGTAATTCCTGCTCATTTGTTTTCTCCAATCCCAGAATAGATGAGAAGAGCCTGATCG
Organism: uncultured bacterium; assembly: GCA_942492175.1. Lineage (GTDB taxonomy): Bacteria > Acidobacteriota > Aminicenantia > UBA2199 > UBA2199 > UBA647. The sequence goes on along the minus strand of CALODR010000004.1, from coordinate 326,220 downwards.
AATTCTATTCTCATTTGGAGGATAAGGAATATACCGATGAATGGGAAGGGAGAGAAAAAAATTTCCGGACAATAATCAAAAGATTAAAAAAAATGTCCATTAATGGAAATATGCTTCTGGACATAGGAGCTGCAAGTGGAATTTTTGTAAAACTGGCAGCTGAACAAGGATACAATGCCGCAGGAATAGAACCTTCCGCCCAATTGGTAAACGAAGCTAAGGAAAAGTTCGGAGTGGATATATTAAAAGGGACCATAGAAGATTTTGACCCGAGAGAACAATACGATATTATCACACTCCTCGATCTGATCGAACATGTGAACGATCCGGCGAGTTTTTTAAAAAAAGTTTCTCCTCTGATCAGGAAGGGGGGAGTTCTGGTTATTGTCACACCAGATATAAACAGCTTTGCCGCTAAATTATTCGGGAAAAGATGGTGGCACTACAGAACTGCTCATGTAAATTTTTTTAATTTAAAATCTCTTACTTTTCTCCTTGAGAAACTCGGATTTGTTATAGAGAAAAAAAAGAGGTTTGCCTGGAATTTCACATTTTTCTATTTAATTACAAGAATATTCCCCTCCATAAAGGGGAAGAAACCTTTACAAAAAATTCTAAAAAGACTAAACTTGAAGTTACAATTATTTGATTCTTGGGAGATTTATGCAAGGAAAAGTTAAATATTATTTTGAATCCCTGAGACTGGAACGATGGCCGAGGAGCCTCGCTATTATTCCCGGTTTCGTTGCCGCAGCGGTTCTTGAGCCATCAGCTTTCTCATCAACACCTTATGTAATTTCAGCTGTACTTTTAATTTTGGCATTTTTTCTCACTTTGTTAATATCTACCTCCAACTATATTATAAATGAGATCGCCGATGCCCCATATGATGCACATCACCCGGGGAAAAAAGACAGGCCGCTGGTAAAGAAACTTATCAGTATAAAGATCCTGATGACATTGTGGGCTATCATTGTTACAGCAGCCTTTATTACCGCATATCTTGTTTTTAACTTCAATTTTTTATTGAGTCTGATCGCATTGCTTACGGCGGGGATGCTGTATAATATCCCTCCTGTCCGTATTAAAGATATCCCATTCCTCGATTCAACCCTTGAATCAGCAAATAATCCTATAAGATTTCTGACAGGGTGGTTTGTGATTGCATCTAACTTCCCGCCAGTCACACTTCTCCTTTCATGGTGGGCTTTTGGAAATTTCCTGATGGTGGGCAAGAGAGTTGCAGAGAAAAAATTTCTCTCCCCCGAAGAATCTGCAGGTTACAGACTCTCTTTGAAAAGGTACTCTTCGAAAAGCCTGGTATTTTTCATGATACTGAATGGACTAATATTTATCCTCACATTCTCCCTGTTTGCGATCGAAGCTGAAATGTATACCCTTCTGGTATCGGTTCCGTTCATACTTTTCTATCTCGGTATGTTCATGAAAAAATCTGTTCAGGACAGGGATGGAGCTGAAGAACCGGAAAAACTTCTTAAGAATCCCTATTTTGCTTTGTATACACTATTTCTTATAATCCTTTTTTTATTGGCATATTTCTTAAAATAGCATGGAATTTGAAATACTTTTAAAAATAATCCTTTCCTCACTTCTGGGAGGACTTTTCGGAATCAGCAGGGATATCTCAGGAAGAGGGAGCGGAATCAGGACCATTTTTCTTGTCTCGGCGGGCAGTACATTATTTACTGTTCTCTCCCTCAGGCTTGCCGAATTATCTAAATCTTCCGATCCGTCAATTATGATATCACTTATCATTGCAGCAACAGGAATAATAGCTGGCGGATCTATCATCAAAGCCGCTACTTTTTCAACCGGACTGTTAACCGGAACTGCACTATGGGCTTCCGCAGGGATAGGTACAACAGTCGGTCTCGGACTTTATCTTGAGGCTTTTCTTATCACAGTCATTATAATTCTAATTCTAGCTTTTTTTAAATTTATCGATATCAGATTCAGAGAGAGATCAAGACTCAATTCATACAAAATAAAGGTTAAAAAAAGGGTAGCAGCTCTTTCGGATATAAAAAAACTTTTGATGGAGTGCGGAATAAATAATTATGAGTGGAGTTATCAGAAAATAAAGCGGGGTTTCATCGTAGAGATCACTATTGCTTCTTCAGGAAATAAAGATGAGCTTTTCACGGAAAAATTGATGGAAATGGATGATATCGAAGAGGTCAGTAGTGATAATGTATGATGGCTGACCTCCTTGTTGCCACAACAAACAGAGGGAAGGTTCGTGAGATCAAAGCAGTTCTTTCACCATTTATCCCCGACATTAAACTCTTCACCCCTTTAGATCTCAATATCTCCTCTTCACCGGAAGAAACAGGTGAAACATTCCTGGAGAACAGTATTGAGAAATCTCAGTTCTACAGCCGGTTAAAAAAAGGAATACTGACAATTGCAGATGATTCAGGCCTGGAGGTAGATTCCCTTGGCGGACTGCCCGGAGTTCGGTCAGCAAGATATGGAGGACCCGAGTCGGATGACAATAAAAATATCTTAAAATTACTTGCTGAAATTAAAGATTTGGATGAGAGAAGTGCCCGCTTCGTATCGGTAATAACTCTTTCTTTGAACGGCGCCGCTATCAAATCATTCAAAGGTGAGGTAAACGGAATTGTAATAAATGAACGGAGAGGGTCAAATGGATTCGGATATGATCCGGTTTTTTTCTATCAGCCCCTTCAAAAAACATTCGGCGAACTCCGGGAAGAAGAGAAAAATTCTATTTCTCACAGAGCAGTTGCTTTAAAAAAACTTAGAATTTATTTATCAGAGCACACAGAACTTTTAAAAAATGGATAGTCTAAACCTGATCTTATTATTTTTGTCCGCAGGATTCTTTGTTCTTCTGGCAATTTCTTCAATTTACGAAAAAGAACTAAGAGCTGCTATGGTCTCACTTATATTTTTCTCTGGTGTATCATTGTTCTGGACGGGTCTGACGATTTGGAATTCAATCCCTGTCATTTACTTCTTTAATCTTATCCTGTATTTTCTTTTAATAATTTTTCTTGTTATCTCTGCAATCAGATTCTTTCCCGGAAAGGGAGGCAATTTAAAAGAGAATATAGAACAATTTGATGAAAGAGATCATATGTTCTCGAGAATGGGAATTCAGAACTTCCGCGATCTCTCAGAGCAATATTACAAAGAACATCCTGAAAATGAAGCTCCCGATAAAAAAACTGCAAAAGATCCAAATCTTGGAGAGCCGGGAGCAAAATTTTACAGCAGCCTCTTTTCACCGATGGCAGATTCAGCTTTCACTTTTCTTGACAGGACCTCTGCCGTAAGGAGAGGTCCGGTTTGCGAAAATATACTTGAAGCAGACCCGGAGGAATTAACAAGGGCCGTAAAGTGGATGGCCCGATATTACGGCGCTGTAGACTTGGGGATAACAGTGATTAAACAATATCACAAATACAGTCATCACGGAAGGAAAGCAGAAAACTGGGGAGAGCGGGTAAAGAACGGTCATAAGTACGGGATCGTCATTGTTGTGGAGATGGACCAGGATATGTTGAAGATGTCCCCGTCCCTACCGGTACTGCTGGAATCTTCAAAACAATATGTCGAAAGTGCCAAGATAGCCCACCTTATAGCAGAATATATAAGGAATTTGGGATACGATGCCCTTTCTCATGTTGACGGTAATTATGATGTCCTTGCTGTACCCATGGCGGAGGATGCAGGACTCGGTAAAACAGGACGGATGGGAATACTGGTTCACAGGAAGCTCGGGCCATGTGTCAGGCTCTCTATTGTTACAACTGACATGCCTCTGATAGTTTCTGAAATAAAGGATGAACATATCGAAGAGTTCTGCAGAATCTGCAAAAAATGTTCTGAAAACTGCCCTACCGGATCAATTTCTTCAGATGAAAAATCTTTCAGCAGAAATTTTGAACACTGGGCTGCTGATCAGCAGAAATGCTATTCTTACTGGAGAAAGGCCGGTACCGATTGCGGTTTCTGCATAAGAGTATGTCCTTATACAAAAAAAGACACTTTGATCCACAGAATCATCAGAGCTTATATATCCAGAAATCCGGTGAATCAGAGAATCGCTCTGATGATGGACGATATATTTTACGGCAGGAAATTCAGGATCATGAATCGCGACGGTCAGAATAAATTTCTCTGATCTTCCGGTTAAAATAATTATTCATGGAGTTATCCGGATTAATTATCTCAAACTCACAATAAAATTCTCCTCTGTCTAGCACTTCCCCGCACAATATTAGTGCAGGGAGAAAAATCCCTCCCGGGCCTTCAAAAAGGAGAATTACGGAAGGAAATACAAGGCAGGGGACAATTCTTAAAAACCCGAGAATTATCCAAAAAACAGACCGGATTCCGGAAAGGATCTTTCTTCTCATATATAATACTGTCTTTATCAGAGATATAACTATAAACAATGGGATAAATCCGGATGTATACGAAATGAACAATAAGAGAGTTAACGTTACCTGTGAACTGTGAAAGTAACTTTTAATTACAGCCGCAGATCGGAAATATATCATATCAGCAGAAAATGCAGCAAGAAAAACAGCAGCCAATCCGGTAATACCTGCAGCCGGATCCACTCTGCCTGTTAAGGAAAGGGTTGAGGCTATCAGAAAAAAAGTGAAGAAAACAGACTCCCTGCTCAGCCATGATCTCGTCATATTTCTGATTATTCTGAAAGAACGGAATTTTTTCCCAAGATGGCTTAACGAGATCAATATTCCCGATACTCCGGAAAGAAAGAACAAAAAGGGATCGACACTTATCTTCCCGAAAAAATATCCGGCAAATACGGACCCAATGATCGAAATAAAGAGAGTGAAAAAAATCAGCGGCCACTCTCCTTTTAGTGATATCTCTGCAGAATTTTTTCCCTTATTTTCTGAGAATGTATGCAATACACTATCAGGATATGTCTTTACATACTGCTGATCATTAAGGACAGATCTTCCCGGTTCAGTTATTGAAACGGCAGGATATATATCAGTATCGGGGAAAAAAGGGATTTCCTGGAGAACATGCTCAGGATCTGAAATTTCTGTCCTTAATGCTCCTGTCGGACATACCGATTCACATGCGGGTTTAAATCCGTCATCAACCCTCTCTCTGCAGAGATCACACTTTTTCATAACTCCATGAGATATCCAGTATACAGGGGCACCAAAGGGACAAACCCAGGAACAATATCTGCATCCGATACAAAGTTTCTCATCTATATGAACAATCCCTGACTTACCATCTTTAGTGATCGCTGCTGCAGGGCATTGTTCCACACAGGGAGGATCTGAACAATGATTGCATGCCATTGAGAGATGGTAATGGGGAATTCCTGGGAGCATCGAAGGATTAAATGTGAAAACTTCCCGAAGATTGAATCCTGGATCACTCCCGTTTTCGATGGAACATGCAACCAGGCATGCATGACAGCCGACACATTTGTCGGGATCAAACATGAACCCGTATTGTTTCAGGTCACCCTCCTTATATCAACCCTGATGTCATAGAATGCAGCCCCATGACCCATATCGGTTTCGGTTTGGGAGGTCAGAATGTTAACACTCCCCCCCTCACAACTCCATCTTCCGTTCTTAACGAGGATACATCCTCCCCTTAGTCCGGGATCAAACTTCGCCACTCCGATGATGCCCCCCATTTCATTAAATACTTCCAGTCTCACACCTTCGGATATCCCTCTGGAGATACCATCTTCCGGATTAATGAAAACATGGGAGGGATCATCAAACTGATCAATGATACTCAGGTTCCCGAATTGTGAATGTATCCGGTTTTTTGTATTTGAAGAGAGTAGAACAAAGGGGAGTTTTTCCCCGGATGAAATAGCCGGGGGGTTATAATCCGGGACCCTGCTTACATCCCACCGCTCGGCAGCCTCAGCAGAACTCAATTCTATCTTTCCTGATGGTGTTTTAAATTTCCTGTCGATGAAAACGATGTCTCTGCTGCCTGGAGCAGAAACCGGCCCTTTTCTCAATTTTTCAAGAGTCAGCTCAGGAAATGGAGAAAGCCGTTGCTCAAGGAAACTTTCGACCTCTTCATCCGAGGGGCCGGGTATCCTGCCCTTCAACCTCTCTTCTCCAATACCCAATTCTCTCGCCAGAAGATAAAATATTTCTGATTCAGGTTTTACCTCTCCCGGCGGTTCGATCACTTTCTGTTTTAATTGTATATAATGGTGCCAGTATCCGTTGATCACATCCGACTGTTCAAACATCGTTTTAGCCGGAAGTACAATGTCAGCTTCCATTGCAGTATCGGTAAGGAACTGGTCAACCACCACCCTGAAATCAAGAGACCTGAAGGCATTTATTACACTTTCTGTATCCGGATTCTGGGTGACAGGGTTACCCCTCTCCACCCATATCATTTTTACAGGAGGGTGATTGCTTTCCAGAATACCCCTGCCGAGTTGTGAAACCGGAATTGAATTACGGATACCATTCTCATATTTCCTGGGATATATTGCCAAAGGATCGTTCACTTCATCAAAAATATGACTCTGGAGATTTGCATATACCCACCCGCCACCTTCACAACCGATGTTCCCTGTTATAACAGGAAGTGAGATGAGGGTCCGAATTGTCTGCCCGCTGTTTCTGTATCTCTGTATCCCGAAGCCGGCCATAAGCGTCATCGGCTTAATTTTCCCGATCAGACCGGCAATATTAAGCAGGTCCTTCTGCGGAACTCCCGTTATCTCCTCAACCTTCTCAGGGGGAAATTTCTCCGCTGCTTTTTTATATTCACCGAATCCCTTCACATATTTACCAATAAATTCTGTATCAATCCGTCCATCCCTTATCAGAAGATTTCCTATCCCCATTGCAAGTGCTCCATCTGTACCGGGAGCAGGAGAGATGTGGATATCTGCTTTCGAAGCCGTTTCTGTCCTCCTCGGATCAATTACAACAAATATCCCCCCTTTACTCATTGAATTTTCAATAAATTTCATCTGGTGAATGTTTGTTTCGGCAACATTTTTACCCCAGGAGATTATCAGTTTCGAGTTCTCAATATCCCAGGGGGCATTATGAATGTTCTCACCGAGTGTCAACCTTGTTGCTTCGAGTCCGGACGGCCAGCATAGGTCCCCGTATGTGGAAGTATATCCTCCGGTCAGTTCCCAGAATGCAGGTCCCGTGCTGTTCAAAAGTCCTTTTGTTCCGGTGGCGGCATAATAGAGAATAGACTCGGGGCCGTATCTCTCATGCATTTCTTTTATCTTTGATGCGATTGTTGAGACAGCTTCTTCCCATGAGATCCGGACAAATTTCCCGTCTTTCTTTTTAAGCGGAAAGAGAAGACGATCCGGATGGGTCACCCTTTCAAAGTAGCTCAATCCTTTGAGGCATACACCTTCGGATGTAGCTTTGTTTTCCGGATGCGGTTCGATAAGTCCGATACGTCCGTCCTTAACAGAAACAAGGAATGAGCAGGTGCTGTAACAATCCCTTGGGCAGGCAGATACTTTCACTGCCATTTTACAATGTTATATCGTCCCTGTTGACAGTTGAGGGAGAGAAGGCCGGAATACAAACAGATATATAATCGGCACCTCCCTCTTCAGGTGTGCTGTACTTCACCCACTCTCCCGCCTTTATAAGTATTGCCTGGCCTTTTTTTATTTTGAAGTTCTGCTCTACAGTTTCGACAAATAGCATCCCTTTTAATACTATTGAATATTCATCAAATTCAGGTCTCTGCCCCGGCTCTTTCCACCCCGACGGAGAGGTCATATGTGCAATGCTGATACCGGTTTCACCTGAATTTATCATACCAAAATACTCCCTGATGATCTTTCCATCTGTTCCTGCAGCATCGATCAGGGAAGGGGAATCAATTAATACAGCCATCAGCAGCTCCTTGCATACGGCAAAAAAATCACCGGATGCCGTTATATTTTATGGAAACCATGATCACATGTCAACTGAAGGAAACTGACTGCTATTCTATAAGTTAAACCTTACAATCTTAGAAATGTTCTTTTATGCTCTTTTCAAGGATCCTTGAGGATTTAAATTCGGAAATCTGCATATAATGCAATGCAGCATCGATAAATACCTGTTCGGGGATCATACCGATCATCTCAACATCAGTAATTCTTAGCGAGTATCTTGAGGACATTATCTTTATCAGCTCAATAACTTTAAAAGGTGGTGTAACACTGTGATTTGAAACAGAAACGGTCATCTCTGCAAAACCGCTGTCGGGAGTTTTCCCTGCGTGGGATTTAACATGGCTTAACCCGCCTGAATTGTATTGTATCTCTCTGCATACCTTCTTTACGAGATCTGTCCTGGTTGAATCAAAATGCACCTTAAAACTCACCAGAGGATGCCTCGCTCCGATTATGGTTGCACCAAAATCGGGGTTAAATTTGTCAGGGCCCAGATCCGGCCTCCACCTTGAATCTTTAAGCCTTGCTTCCAATCCTTCGTATTCACATTCTCTTATGTGATCAATATCTTTTCTGATCGGAAATTGTGCAGATTCAGCAAAGAGGTAGATCGGGATATTGAACTTCTCTGCAACTTCATTTGCAAATTTTATCGACAACTCGACACTCTCTTCAATAGTTACATCTTTAATGGGGACAAATGGGAATACATCGAGAGCTCCGATCCTCGGATATTCACCTTTGTGAGTTCTCATATCAATATCTTTTAACGCTCTCTCATAGAGAAGGAATCCCCCTTTGAATATTGAATCGATCTCACCTGTGAAAGCAAAAACAGTTCTGTTCCTGCTGCTGTCCATTGATATATCCAACAGAATCAGTCCCGGAATAGCTCTCAACTCCTGTTCAATACTCTCTATAAGTTCTTTATTCTTACCTTCACAAAGATTAGGTATAACGGATACGATCTTTTCCATTTTATTCTCCTCTCTTCAATTCTTTCATTTAAAAAATCCCGAGAAATACACCTGCAGCGATTGCCGAACCGATCACTCCGGCTACATTTGGCCCCATTGCATGTTGCAGAAGATAATTATCGGGATCATATTCTCTTCCGATATTGTGCACAACCCTGGCCGAGTCAGGGACTGCTGATACACCTGCAGCCCCGATAAGCGGATTTATTTTATTCCTGAGGAACAGGTTCATCAATTTAGCAAACAACAGTCCGCAGGATGTGGCAATTCCAAACGATATAACTCCAAGCACAAAAATTGTGATCGAGGTTTTATTCAGGAATACCTGGGCTGTTGTTGATGCCCCCACTGCCAGTCCCAGAATAATAGTTGCTATATCGATCAGTGCATTAGAGGCAGTTTTTGCAAGCCTCCCCGTAACCCCCGATTCTTTCAGCAGATTTCCGAAGAACAACATTCCGAGAAGAGGTATCGCTCCGGGTGCAACCAGGGTGGTCAGTATAAATCCAGCTATCGGGAATATTATTTTTTCTATCTTTTTTACCTTCCTTGATGGTTTCATACGGATCAGCCTCTCCTTTTTTGTGGTAAGAAGCCTCATGATAGGGGGCTGGATAATCGGAACCATTGCCATATATGAATAAGCAGCAATTGCGATTGGTCCAATAAGATCGGGTGCCAGTTTGGATGAAAGGAAGATCGCCGTAGGTCCGTCTGCCCCCCCTATTATTCCGATTGAAGCAGCTTTGGCAGGTGAAAATCCGAGCATCAATGCACCAAGGAATGTAAGGAATATTCCGGTTTGAGCCGCCGCTCCAAGAAGGATACTCTTCGGATTTGATAAAAGTGCGGAAAAATCTGTCATGGCGCCTATCCCGAGAAAAATAAGCGGGGGAAGAAGGCCGTACCTTACTCCGTAGTAGAGGAGTCCCATAACACTTCCCCCCGAAGTATTAAAAGTATACTCAGATGTTATCGGATCTATCATATAAACCGAGATATTATCAAAGAGCTGCAGGGGAAGAGGAATATTCCCGAGAATAATCCCGAAACCGATTGGAACAAGGAGAAGAGGTTCGTAATCCTTTTTGATGGAAATATAAATAAAGAAGATTCCGACCAGGATCATTATAATATTGGTATAAGAAATATTTGCAAATCCTGTACCTGAAAGGATCTCATCAAGCGTTCCGGGGAAACGGAGAATAACGGCTGTTCCGGGATCCTTCCCGGGTGACCTGTGGGTCAGTTCAACTGTGAGGAAATTTTCACCTGTTTCCTTTATCCTTATCAGCCCTACAACTTCCCCTTCTTCATCAATTAATTCCCCCTTTGTCTTCCCATGCGGAATAATACCGGATTCGATCTCCAGCCTGATAATATTTGTCCCCTTTTCAAAATCTGCTTTTATATTTATGGAAGGGAAAAGCATTGTTCCCAATAATATAAGTATTAAAAATATTACAATTCGGCTGAATTTGTTCATTTTACAAAGTTGTCATTGCGGGACGCCTCAACTCAACAAGAAGATCCTCTTCTGAAACACTGTCATTTTCTCCGACATGGATTTTACCAACAATACCATCATAAGGAGCCTTTATCTCATTTTCCATCTTCATGGCCTCAAGAGTAAGAACATGCTCACCCGCTTTGATCCTCTCCCCCTCCTTAACTTTAATACTTAGCACTATTCCCGGCATTGGAGCCTTAATGCCATCTCCGGATATCGGAGTTTTAGTCCCGGCCGGGTTAACGGAACTGGAAACAGCGATCGGCTCCATTCCCGCTTTAGTAACTTTCTCAACAGGTTTTATTCCGTTAATTCCGAATTCTTTAATACTGACATTATAAATATTTCCTTCAACAGATATTTTTGCAGAATTATTTTTAATTTCTAAGACACTTGCACTATAATCTTTTTCACCGATACTCAGAACATATTTTTTCATATTAACCCTCTATTTAAATGTAAATCTCCCCTTGTCTAGAAGGGACCTCATTTTAAGTTCAATATCAAGCACAGTAACAACTACTGCCAGATGATCCTCGCTGATATCTTCGCAGGAGATCACACTCTTTGTTTCATTATTCATATCTTTTCTTTGCCTGAAAAGATCTATGACTTTTGGAATTGTCGAGAACAGATTGATCATCAAAAATGTAAGAATTAATCCGGCAAAAACAACACTAATCCCTATTATCGTTACCTCTAAACCCTGACTGATATATATATTATCCATTTTTATAAAGGGATATTTCCATGTTTTTTGTCAGGGTTATTATCAGTTTTACCCGACAGCATTTTTAATGATTTTATCAGTTTTATCCTTGTATTCGCAGGTACAATAATATCATCAATATAACCTTTCTCGGCAGCATTATAAGGATTTGCGAACATCTCCTTATACCTGTCCATAAGCTCTGCAAGCTTCTGCTCCCGGTCATTTCCCTCCACACCCTTTAATTCTTTTTTATAAACGATCTCTGCGGCTCCATCCGGACCCATAACAGCTATTTCGGCTGTCGGCCAGGCCATTACAATATCACCTCTGAGATGTTTTGAATTCATCACACAATATGCTCCGCCGTACGCCTTTCTCAGTATTATGGTGATCTTCGGCACAGTTGCCTCGGCAAATGCGAACAGCAGCTTTGCACCATTCCTGATTATCCCTCCATATTCCTGTTTGGTCCCGGGCATGAACCCAGGTACATCTTCAAAAACAACAAGAGGAATATTAAAAGAGTCACATAACCGGACAAATCTTGCCGCTTTTATTGAAGCATCATTATCTATAACACCGGAAAGGTGTGAAGGTTGATTTGCAACTACCCCTATTGAATTTCCATTCAGCCTTCCAAATCCTATCACAATATTTTTTGCATAATTTTCCTGTATCTCAAAAAACAACCCGTCATCAATTACCCTCTGAATTACTTCTCTTACATCATATGCCTTGTTCGGATTATCAGGTATTATGTAATTCAGTTCATCATCAGTCCTGTCAAGAGGGTCATCCGTTTGAATAGAGGGAGGATTTTCTCTGAAGTTTTGAGGCAGGAAAGTCAGGAGTTCTCTAACCCCTTCGAAAAGAGAAGGTTCATCATCGTAAACCAGATGTGCCACCCCGCTGACTGATGAATGGATCGATGATCCCCCCAATTGTTCGGTTGTCACATCTTCAGCAGTAACTTTTTTTACAACTTTCGGCCCGGTGAGGAACATGTAAGATGTTTCCTTCCGCATTACAACAAAATCAGTTATTGCAGGTGAATATACAGCCCCCCCCGCACATGGGCCGAGAACTAAAGATATCTGAGGAACGACCCCGGAATACAATACATTCTTGAGAAAAATATCTGTGTATCCAGCCAGGGCATCCACACCCTCCTGGATCCTTGCGCCTCCAGAATCATTGAGGCCGATGACAGGGGCACCTGAATTTGCAGCCATATCCATTATTTTACATATCTTCTCAGAATATGCCTTCGACAGAGAACCACCGAATATTGTAAAATCCTGAGAAAAAACAAATACCAGACGTCCGTTAACAGTTCCGTATCCGGTTATAACACCATCAGTATATGGCCTCGAATCAGCCATATCAAAATCGGTACACCTGTGTTTCTTAAATATATCGAATTCTTCAAAACTGCCCTCATCGAGAAGCATCTCTACTCTTTCTCTGGCAGTATATTTTCCACCCTCATGCTGCTTCTTTATCCTGTCATCACCACCGCCTGATCTGGCCTCATCCTTCCTGTTTGCAAGATCGAGCAGTTTTTTGTCGATTTCCATTTTTCCTCCGGAATGAACAGGTATATTTATCACAATAAGAGGGTGGAATCAACGAATTTTTGTTAAAAAAAAAATTATAGCAAATGGCTACCAAAAAATCGTGACTAAGACTATATTCCTACCCTGGAAAACTTAGGGATTTTTCTCTGATCTGGAGTATTTTTCTTAACTCTTCCACACTCTTAATAGTATATGTGGGAAGATATCCTGATTTGTTTTCAAGGTTCCCGGGGTTGATCCAGCAGGTGTCGATACCATAGGAACAACCTCCTGCGATATCTGAGGAGAGGCTGTCCCCGATCAGCAGCACCTCACTTTTATCCGGATCACCCATCCTTCTGAACGACTCATCAAATATCGCTTTATCCGGTTTTGCGGCTCCTATCTCTTCTGAGATGAAGATATCGGAAAAAAATTTTGTTATCTCCGACCCTGCCAACCTCTCTCTCTGAACATCCTTTAATCCATTTGTTATAAGGAACATCCGGTAAGGATCCAGAGACAACTCCGATAAAAGCCTTGGTACACCTTTAAGTAAAAACCTCCCTTGTGAAAGATTTTTCAAATATATTCCGCTGAACCTTACTTGTTCTATATTCAAATCCAGGGATCTGCCGAGTCTGAGAAATCTCTCGGTTTTTAAATTATTCTGTGTAATTTTTCCGGCTTCATAATCGAGCCATATCTGTTTATTGATCTTTCTGTATTCCTGAAGAAAGATGTCATGATATTCCATTTCTGAATCAAGGAATGTCTGTCTGAGTGCCTCACTCTCAGCTCTGTCATAATCAAAAAGTGTACCGTCAAGGTCAAACAGTAGGTAACTATATTTCATAAATGAATGTTAACGCAGAAAACAATTTCATTCAATAACACATCAGAAAAGAAGCCCGGCTGATTGAGGAGGGGGAAGTTCCACAGCCGGGCTCTATAAAAACTTATTAGGATTCATTTTTTTTTGCATCTTCAAACGATTTGATCATTTTCGGAATAAGTATATTTAATAGCATACCAAAAGGTACATGCTTCCGGTCAATCAGCATACCCCATCTGTAGTCACCAAGCATAAGAACAATTATCATCTGATCATCAACAAGATCAACTGCATAATATTTCCCGATCTCCGGGAACTCCGATTCATCCAGCGCATTTTTAATAAAACTGGAAACCTGATTGAATAAAGCACACGCTTTAGGTTTGGTATTAAAACCGGCTATTGACTGTCCATCCAAAGTACTGAAGATATCAGTGGCAATAAGCCCTTCACCCATATCATATTTCTGATTTTCAATTGCCTGTGAAAGTTTGTCAACGTCCATTACAACCTCCTTGTCATCTTCGGGTAATTCCACCAACCCATCTATTGATATTTTTGAATCCATCATTAATGCCATGAAAGGTACATCAATTGTCTTAGGCACAACCTCACCGTTCTTTACAAAAGAAAATTTCCCTTTTTTCATACTGATAATAAATTTAGCTGCATCAAGGCCTTCAAATTCTTTATAAATAGCATGAATGATTTCTCCATTCTCGAAATATATTATTCCAGAATGAAATTCATCATCAATTTTTACGACTACTGTTCTCTTCTCAAGATTTATCAACTGGAAAAGGGAGTTCATATCATCAGAATGGATGACATCTTCAGAAGCAGACAGATCAAAATAATCAAGGATCTTTTTGCTGAAAGTGGAAAAATCAAAGGGTTTCAGAAAAACTTCAAGTCCACCCAACTCATGCACATTTCTGATCAATTCCTCTGTTCCGTAGGAGGTCATTGCAATAAATCCGCCTTCAAATTTTGTATTGTTCAAATGGAGAAAAAGATCCAACCCGCTCTCTCCGGGCATCCGAATATCAGAAATTATAAGATCATAACAATTTTTTTCCTGAAGTTCTTTTGCCTCACTCACAGAGGAGCATATATCTGTTGTAAAAATATTATTGTACTCACTTAATCCGTCCTTTAATCCCTGAAGAAAAAACTCTTCATCATCGACAATCAACAATTTCTTTTCCATAGTTACTTCCACAAGATTAAAAGCATAATCAATGCCAACCTTAATGAAGGGTCAAAATACCTCCTGTAAAGGTTTTCTTTAAAGCGGAAACAAATTTCAGCCCATTTTGGGCGGGTCATTTTGGCCTGCGGCTCAATTCGGGCCGATTTCCCCCACTAATATTTGATTATTTTTTTCTGTTCTGTTAATTAATTAATATGGAGAACGGTGGGAATGGAACTAAAGCGCTGCGGTTAAAAAGCTCGCTTTTGGACTTAAAAACATTAGAATCAGATAATCTCCTCAGCATTGTGCTTGATGATCTTCCCATAGGGATCCTTGTCATGGAAGGTTCTTCCGGCTCTGTTCTCTATTCAAACAATTTTTTTTTAAAAAACTGTTTAAATATTGAAGAGATTTCAAGGACAATTTTAAAATCGATCAATAAGTATCAAGAAAATCCGGAATATGTTAATGTTGGAAAAAGTATTTCAGTTAAATCCAAAGGGAGAAGACTCTCTCTGGGATTCTCATTTTATTATCTTGATGAGAATTCCTATTTTATACTTTTAAGTGAAATTTCATCCAGAACTGTTTTCACAAACTCTAAGAATGAAAATGTTTTTTTCGACAAATTATCAGAAATAATTGCTGAGATAGCACATGAGATAGGCAATCCTCTGGCAGGGATAAACCTCAGCCTTCAAGTATTGCTGAAAAATATTAACAAGTGGCCTGTAGAAAAAACCTCCGAATATATATCAAGGACAATCCTTGAGATCGACCGGCTTTCGGAATTCTTAAAGAGCATACGAGAAGTAACCAGAGAGACTGAACTAAGGATGAAATGGATCAACCTTCATGACATTATAGAGAAATTATTTGATCAGAATTCTGAACTTATAAAAGAAAAAATGATAATCACCTGCAATGAAACTCCGGGAGATACGGAAGTTTATCTTGATGAAAATGGATTCTATCAGATCATTCTAAACCTTTTAAATAATTCACTGCATATTTTAAAAAAGGGTCAGAAAGTATCATTTTTCATTGAAGAAACCGATAAACTTTTTATAAAACTTATATACACGAATGATGGAGATCCGGTAGACAGCAGGATTATTGAAAAAATTTTTTCACCTTTCTTTACAACCAGGGATAAGGGTGAAGGACTTGGTTTGGCGATATCTCTTAAGCTGATGACCAGAATGGGAGGTACTATCAAAGTGGAAACTCCCGAAAACGGTAAGGGGGTAAGATTTATTATTTATATAAGAAATAAATCAAGGACTGAAAATGATTGAGGAAAAAAAAAGCCCAGTCCCTATTCTCCTTGCAGAAGATGATTTACTCCTTGCTGAAAGCATCTCAGATTTTCTCGAAGAAAATAATTTCAAAGTATACAAAACAGATAATTGTAAGGCTGCATTCCAGATCCTGGAAAAATTCACAATAAGCATAGCACTTATTGACAGAAAGCTGAAAGATTCAGATGGCATCGACATCCTGGATTTTATTATCAATCAGGGAATGAAAACAAAAATGATTCTGATGACAGCCTACGGGCAGGACCACTCCATCCAGGAGAATATCCGGAAAGGAACTTTTGACTTCCTGGACAAACCCTTTAAACTTGAGACCTTATTAAAAAGGCTCGAGAATGCAGTCAGAATGTATGAACTTGAGTATTCGGATGAAGCTGCCGAAGTTTACGGGCGGTCAACCTCAACAATAATCGGTGACAGCCCTGAGATGAACAATATCAGAAAACTGATATCAATGGCTGCATCCGCAAACAGCCCGGTCCTTATACAGGGGGAAACGGGAACCGGAAAAGAGCTGATAGCAAGGAATATTCATCTGGAAAGTGACCGGAGCCGTAAGCAATTCATAAGTGTAAATTGCGCTTCGATACCGGAAACCCTTTTCGAGTCGGAATTTTTCGGATACGAAAAAGGGGCTTTCACAGGAGCAGTAAAAGAGAAGAAGGGGCTTTTTGAGATCGCAAATTTTGGAATACTCCATCTGGATGAGATCGGAGAAATGCCGATAGAATTCCAGGCCAAGCTGCTCAGGGTACTTGAGAGTGGAACTTTTATAAAACTGGGCGGTGTAAAAGAGATCAGTGTTGATGTGAGAATCATTACTTCGACAAATAAAAATCTGAAAGAGGAGATCCTTGCAAAGAAGTTCAGAGAAGATCTCTACTTTAGGATAGCTGTTTTCAATATTAATATCCCCCCTCTCAGGGAGAGGAAGGAGGATATCCCTCTTATTGCAGAACATCTGTGGAGAAACCTTATAATAAGGATGGGGAAAAACATTTTTACACCGGATATAGATTTTAATTCACTGATGCAGAGAGAGTGGAGGGGAAATATAAGAGAATTGAGAAATCACCTGGAGAACAGCATAATTTACTCGGGATTTGACGGGACACTGATCACTTCCCCACCAGGTAAGGAAGAGACAACCAAAGATGAAAGCAGGGAAGATCTGCTTCTAATAGACGATGTTGTTAAAGAGCATGTGCTCAGGGTTTTGAAAAATACCGGATTCAATAAAACTAAAACAGCTGAATTGACAGGTATGGGATTATCCACCTTGAAAAGAAAACTTAAACAATGGGAATGGCAAAGGCCTGAATAAAGTTAAAAAAAATGGCCGGGCACCCTGACCCGGCCGTATATCAACTCTTCTGTTTATTCATAAATCTCATAAAGTGTATTATTCAAAATGAACTGTATACTGTTACCAAGGGCAAGAAATTGTGCAGAAGAAGGATGCTTCTTCAGAAGGGAAAAATATTCCTCCCCGCCAAATTTGATCCTCTTCTTCAAACTGAATTTCTTCATATGAATAGCGGAATCGATCCATATGTTCCCGTTAAAATAGACCGCCCGGCCCTGAATGTTTTTCATCTTTTGACTAAGTGTGATCACCTCTCCTTTTCCTCCACCTAGATCTAATCTGCCGTGACCCTGGCGGGTTTCAGCAAAGTTGTCTGCCTGATTCAATCCCTGCACCTCCCTGCTTGCCCTGACACTGAACCGACCGGATTTTTTCTTTAAGGAATCAGATTCTTCTTCACCATGCCTGAAAAATCCTTCAGATTTTTCTGCCGCCGGAGCAAGAACCTGCTGGAGACTGTCTATCTCTCTTCTACTCACAAGTTTCTTTTCATCCTCCACGATAAGAAAGCTGGTATAGGGTGTGATGATCCCATATTTTTTAGCCAGCAATATCACTTCATCTCTGATCTCTCTGCTCTCCCCGTTCAACCTTATCTGGTCAAGTAGAAATCCTATACGCCTTGAAGCCCAGAGAGGAGGGATGAAATCATCTTTTTCAGAACTTTCCCGGAGAGTGCTTCCATATTGGAAAACTACAGATCTTCCGGAAATATTTCCTCTGAGAGAAATTGAGGTATTGCCAGAGCCTGCATACCTACCCATAACAGATATTGAAGATCCTCTGAAAAGGTCGGGAAGATCACGAGGATACATTTTGTTTACTCTTATGCCGGAACCGAAGTTGAGTTCCAGATCTGTCAACACCGGAGATTCGATCTTTCTGAAAAATCCGGATATTTTAATTTCTATATCCTCTTTTTCTGTAATATAAGACCTGTAGGCTTTTGTAACAGAGGTGATCTTATCCAGAAGGTGAGTATTAAGATCACTTCCAATTCCAAAAGTAAAAATTCTCGTACTCCCGGTATTTTTGCTTTTTATCTTACTGATCAATTTATCTTCATTTGTTTCACCGATAGTCGGCTTTCCATCCGTGATAAAAACCACTATATAGGGGCGACCGACTGAATTTTTAATTTTAAGTGCACTGTCGAGTGCCTCTTCAATATTTGTCCCCCCTATCGCTCTCAGATCATCGATAAATTGTGATGCTTTATTCCGGTTACCTTTACTTGCAGTCTTCAGCATATTAAATAAAGATTCTGCTTCTGTTGAAAATCTAATAACCTCGAACCTGTCTCCTCTCCTCAGATTATCAATACAGAATTTCAGGGCACTTTTTGCTTTTTCGAGTTTTTCTCCAGCCATACTTCCCGAAACATCCAGAACGAAACATATATCTTTCGGAATGAAATTTGTTCCATTCCCGAATCCGGGTGTCAGATTGAGGAGAAAATATCCATCTTCTCCCCTCTTCTTATAACTCCTTACAGATATCCCGATATCCTCTGCTGCAGAATCAAAATACAATTTGAAGTCTGTATCAGGTTTAACATTTGTCTCTTCATATACTATATCCGCATTTTTATCACCCCTCCTGACAATCTCCACCTTATGTGTAGGGCAATATATATTCCTCAGGCCTGTATCAGATCTGATCACTGCCCTGATACTGACATTTTTAAGAGGTTTAGCGGAAAACTTCTCTGTATTTAAAGGATAAATATATTCAATTGTTGAATCATCCATGTTGAGAACCTCTGTATATGAGATCTTAACTCTTTTTTCAGATCTGGGTTCGATTGGATAAATTCTGGCTTTGAATACTGTTCTTCCACTGTATTCGAGTAGTGCAGGGTCCCTCATCCGGCGGACGATATCTTCATATATCTTCCTTGCTTTCCCTGCATCAAGTAATTCGGCTTTTGTATCTTTACCGTTGATAAACATTGAAAAATTCTTTATTACCCCGTTTGCCGGGACGGGGAAAAGATAATATCCCTCGAGCCTGTGTCTTGTTGGATTATAAAACACCTGGTCTATACTGGTAACGGCAACATTGCCTTCAATTTTAACATCCACATTATGATATTTCACTTCAAGCGGAAAAGGGCTGAATCCCGGATGGGGAGGGGGAACCGGCCTGGGATCCCTCGGGATAACAATGAAGCCGTCAGAAAATAACAGGGTGCCTGCCATAAACATAAAAAGAATATTCAGCAGCATCCATTTATTTATTGTGTTTTTCATTTTTGCCTCCTTTAGTTAAAAGGGGGACTTTGCCCCCTTTGGATCCTATTTTTTTTCAAACTTATATTTCTTCTTTGAAGCCTGCTTTTTCATAGCATTAATGATGGCATCATCAAGGGTCTTATCTTTAGACATTTCTATCCTTTTACCCTTCACAAATTTTTCCCTCTCCTTTTTTAACGCCTGAATCTTATTCTGAATTTCCTGTCTCTCTTTGCTTTTTTTCTTTACATATTCCTTCTTCTCATCTGCGCTCATACCTTTCATCTCTGCAGGGAGTTCATCTGAAGCCAATTCCTCCACATTCACTTTTCCCTCTTTCTCAGCATCAACAAGATCCCATGATGTATTTGTGTATTGTTTCGATGCTTTAGCCGCTGACCTCTCAACCATGACCCCCGGGCTCATACTCCCGGCATTCAGGTCCTGCTTTTTCTGTCTCTCTTTCATTTCCATACCTTTTTTGCCGTAAGAGATATAGGTTTTGTTCAGCTCCTTTCCAAGCTTTATTATTTCATCATCCTGAGGGGCCTTAATGTGTACTATCTTCCGATTATGATCAATATTCATATATGAACCATCAGATATGTCCGCACCATCTTTCCAATTGGTATCCACACCGGTCTGGAACGGCCCGCAGAATATTGTGTTTACAATTATTCCGTTTGATATTGCCGATTTACATGAATCCTTATAATTAACACTCCCCTGAGTAAAAGGTTCATTTCCGGCGATAAAGATCACTTTGTATTCTTTATTGCTCTTGTTCCAGGTAAGTTCACTAACAGCCTTTTCAATGACCATTCCGCAATATTCACTCCCGCCGTTTGTATTAAGCTTGAACAGCTCTTCAGAAATTCTGTCAAGATCTGTCGTCAGAGGTACCAGCATTCTTATATACCCCTCAGAAGCAGGTATGGAGCTCTTCCCGTATTCATAGAGAGCTACTTCAATCAGAGGAGAGCTGTTCCCTCTTTTAGCTGTTGCCATTTCATTCACTATTTTCCACAACTGCATTTTAGCCTGCTCAATAAGTCCGCTCATGCTTCCGCTGGTATCCAGCAGAATCGCCATTTGAACAACAGGGTCCTTCTTCTTTGAAAAAACATTTGATGACATAAAAACTGCCGCAACGATTACTAAAATAATTAATTTTTTTGATCTCATTTTTTTCTCCTTAATTTCACTTTCAAAATATATGTCGGAAGGCCGGGGAGAATTCCCCGGTTATTTTTTATCAAGGATCTCAATTATCCGGTTTCCGCTGATGCCTAGTACCAACCGGAACCGAAAGGGGACTCTCCCGGGGATTTTAAATTTCCATTTTTTTACCGCATTAACAACATGTGAAATATTATCAACACTTCCGCCGGCAACACAAACCTTTGCTACATCCCCACCGCTGTTTGTGATAACTTCAAGTATTATATAAACAGGTTCCACAACCGGTTCATCAGCCTTATAGTTCTCCGGCTGGACAAACCTCACAATTTCCGGAAATGAATCTCTTAGAGGAATTTTTGTCACGAACTCTTCCCTTCTCTTATACTCATCACCTTCCCGGCTGAAACAATCCATATCAGTATTTATTTCTCTGTCCCTCTCTTCATTTTCTTTAAGTTTATCCACCAGCCCTTTCCCGCCTTTCTTTCTCAGAGAAGAGACCCTTCCGGATTTCTGATCTGATTTCTGAGATTCAACCTTTACCGAACCTGCCGAGAACCCAACAGGTACAGTAGACGGTTCATTTGCACCCTGAGAAACACCCTGAGTATTCATAAGAACTTTTTTAGGGCTGACCCCTGAAGGTTCAACCTTTACTTCAGGAACTTCATCTTCAGCGATCACTTCTTCAGCTTTCTCAACCATTACTTTCTTTTCAGGAGCAGGAGATCTTAACTTTTTTTTCTCCGGTTTCTTCTTAACAATAACGGAATCAGCTCTTTTAACTGATCTATTTTCAACTTTTCCCTCTTTTATGATCACGGGGCTTCCTGAAAACGGGGAGCCAGTATCTTCAATATCTTTAACACCGATGTTCACTTTGTAAAAAACTATAAATGCTAAAAGGACTATGAAAATTGATGCTGCGACGGTTAATGGAGAAAATATTCTCAGGGTCTTTTTTTCCTGAGTCTCAATTAATTCCATTACCGATATGTATGTTTCGTAGCAGATCTCACAGGAACTGATATGAGATTGTAACTCATCCTTTTTTTCTTCTTCAACAGTACCATCTATCAGAGCTGATATGTCTTCCGGTGAGGGACAGGGGCCCTGAACATCACCGGGAACCGCACTGCTAAGTTTTAAGAGGATCTTCTCCCCGTTTTTGCCCATTATAATACCCTCCGCTTAATATGTCGGACATTTCCTTTAAATTCCGTTAAAATAAAATCGTTTTCTCCGATTCCTGCATTTTCAATTATTTTTCTGCATTTTTTAATTATCCTGTCGATCCTGTTATAGACTGCTTTGCCCGTAATTCCAAGCGCTCTGGATATTTCAGCTGTACTCAAAGGTTCTATTCCGGAATCTGCAGGAAATTTCATTCTGAGCAGCAGTTTTTCTTCACCATTTAGAGCTGAGAATATAAGAGATATCACCTCTCTCATTTTCTTCTCTCTGTCTGTTCCTATCACTTTCAGTTCAGGAATATTTTCAGTGTCGGCTACAAAATACTTTCCCTCTTCCCCCGACCTTTTCCCTTCTCTGACCGGAGTACCTTCTGTATCCGGCAGCTTTACCGAACGGGAAACACCCGAACCTGTTTCAACTCTGTCTCTTCCGGCTCTCTCCCTGATCATATCTATGGCAGTTCTAACAATTATTGTGGTCAGGTAAGTTGAAAATTTCGACCTCCCTTCAAATTTCCGGAGAATACTGAAATCATTCTCTGAAAGCTTATCCAGGACCCTGTTAAAAAGTCTGTCGGCCTCATTTCCAATGTTCAGTTCACCTTTAAGAAATCCGCCCGATTTCATTTTTATGGTCTTGAGGCACTGCCTGTTGATAAAATCTATATTCTGGTTGATCATTCCTCTGAAATGGGAAGCCTGATCCTGAATATTTAAAATTTTATTCATTAAATTGAAAGGACCGGAACATAAAAATCAAAAAACAGCCCGGTACCGTCTCTCTGTATGCAGTACTATTTTAAGAAAAACTGGATATTATTACAATTACCCGGGGAAAGATCAAACTTTTTTCAGGATGTGTCCCATCTTATCCTTCTTGATCTTCATATAAAATTTACTCTCTTCGTGAATTTCTACTTCAATAGGGATCCTGTCCACGATCTCAAGTCCGTAACCGTTCAAAGCAATGAACTTTGTAGGATTATTGGTCATTAATTTCAACTTTTTCAGGCCGAGTTTTCTTAATATCTGGGCTCCGATTCCGTAATCCCTCATATCTTCCGGAAGACCGAGTTCAATATTTGCTTCCACTGTATCAAGTCCCGATTCCTGAAGCTTATAAGCTCTTATCTTGTTTACAAGGCCTATTCCACGTCCTTCCTGGTTCAGAAGATACAGAAGAACTCCTGTCCCCTCTTTAGCTATCATCTTCATCGCACTATCAAGCTGACTGCCGCAGTCACACTTCAGAGAACTGAATGTATCTCCTGTCAGGCATTGGGAGTGCACCCTTACCAGCACAGGCTTGGATGGATCGGGCTCACCCTTGACCAATGCTATATGTGTCTCATTATTAAGAATATCAACATAGGCCCTGATCTTGAACATACCCCATTTTGTCGGAAGATTCGCTTCTGCTTTTTCCTCAATTATTGATTCTTCTTTAATTCTGTACCTTATTATCTCTTCCACCGTGATGATCGGTATATCAAACTCATCCGAGAATTTTTTAAGATCCGGCATTCTTGCCATCTCCCCGTCATCTTTCATGATCTCGCATATTACTCCCGAAGGGTATAACCCGGCAATTCTTGCCAGATCAAGCGATGCTTCAGTCTGCCCTGCCCTGTTCAGTACTCCCCCCTTTTTCGCCCTTAAAGGGAATATATGGCCCGGCTTGTTAAGATCGTAGGGCCCTGTTTTTTCATCTATGATACATTTTATGGTTGCTGATCTGTCTGCAGCGGAAATTCCGGTTGTGGTCCCGGCTTTTGCATCTACGGATATTGTAAATGGCGTCTCATATTTGGAAGTATTATCATCAACCATGAGGGGGAGGTCCAGTTCATCACTTCTTTTTTTTGTCAGAGACACACATATCAGCCCCCTTGCATGCATTGCCATAAAATTGATTGCTTCCGGAGTAATCTTTTCCGATGCGATCATCAGGTCGCCTTCATTCTCCCGGCTCTCATCATCAACTATTATGACCATCTTACCGGCTTTAATGATCTCTACTGCTTCCGGAACTGAAATAAGGTTTTTATTCTTCATTTTTTCCTCTTGACGAAAAGATTATCCCCGGACTGTCATAATAAAATACTGATTCAGGGTATTTGATTATATAGATATTTTCCCACTAAATCAAGTTCAATATTAACCCTTTTTCCTGTTGTCATGGATCTCAGATTGGTTTTATCAAATGTGAACGGTAATACCTCAACGGAAAAGGTCGAAGACTGGATATCATTTACGGTAAGGCTCACTCCATTAACTGCAATGGAGCCCTTTTTAATTATATATTTTCTCCATTCACGTTCAGTATAAGTGAAAACAAATCGGATGCTGCCTTTCATTTTTTTTACTGACCTCACCCTGGCAACACCGTCTATATGACCGCTGACAAGGTGTCCGCTCACAAGGTCATTAAGTGTTAAAGGGAGCTCAATGTTTAGTAGATCTCCCTTATTCATATCAGATAAATTTGTGATTCCGAGTGTTTCTCTGCTCACATTGAATGAATATTTTTCTCCCCTGATATTCACAACAGTAAGACAGGAGCCGTTAACTGCAACTGAATCCCCGTTGCTCACATCCCTTTCAAACCCGGTTCTGAGTGTAAGAAGGGGATCACCGCTTTTTTCCAGAGAAATAAATTCTCCCATTCCCGAAATAAGTCCTGTAAACATCAGATCATCCCCCTGATTATATAACCATCATTAAGTTTAAATATTTTTCTCCCGGTAAGTACCACCGGATCAGCTAACGGTACACCTTCCGAAAGGATCTCGACGGAATTGTTTCCTCCCAGCAGCTTGTCGGCAGTGAAAAGGACTAATTCATCACACAGACGGGAGTTCAGAAATGATCCTATCAATGCTCCTCCCCCTTCTACAAGAACCGAAGCGATACCCTTCTCCCCCAATATTCTGAGAACCTCATTAAGATCAAGTCCGGCAGGCCCGGCATTTATAAAAAAGTGATTTTCAGATTTTTTACCTTTTTTTTTATACTCAGACCCTGAAAAGACATAAAGAGGCCACTCATCACCCATATTGAACAATTTCATTTTATCACTCAACCGGTTTCTTGTGTCCAGAACAACCCTGATAAATTTTTTCCCGGGCCACCCCGGCTCTCTTATTGTCAGCATAGGATCATCATCTTCAACTGTTCCAGACCCCGCTATTATTGCACTGAACTCTCCCCTGAAACTGTGGGAAACAGATCTTGATAATTCACTTGTAATCCATTGAGAATTCCTCTTGTTATCACTGAGTTTTCCGTCTATTGTAACTCCGGCATTAATTGTCACCCAGGGTACCTTTTCTGATATATATTTTAAATAGTGTCTGTTCAGATACCCTGCCTCTTTTTTAAGAAGCCCGGCCTCAACACTGATTCCGGCTGATTCCAGTTTTTTAATACCTGCACCGTTCACACCCGGGTTTGGATCGGCAAAAGGGATAACAACCCGCTTCACTTTCTTTTCTATAATTATATCTGTACAGGGAGGAGTATGACCGGTATGCGAACACGGCTCAAGGGAGACATATAGTGTAGTATCTATCTCCTCTGTTTTTTCCAATGCCGATCTCTCCGCATGCACTCCGCCGTATTTGCCATGATATCCGGTGGATACTATTTTACCGTTCTTTACAACAACGGCCCCTACCATGGGATTTGGCTCAGTAAAACCCAACCCTTTTTCACCAAGCCTTATTGCAAGATGCATGAAAATTGTATCGTTATCAGAAAAAGAACTCTTACTATTTGAAAGATCCGGTTTCATTAATCCTCTACAAATGACCTTACAAACTCTTCTGCGGAAAACTCTTCCAGGTCGGTCTCTTTTTCACCGGTTCCCACAAACAGAATCGGGATACCCATCTCCTGAATAATTCTCAGCACTGCTCCACCTTTTGCTGTTCCGTCAAGCTTTGTTAGGATCATCCCTGTCAACCCGGAAAATTCACTGAATTTTTTAGCCTGATCGATGGTATTCTGCCCCATCGTTGCATCTATTACCAGCAAGGTTTCCGCAGGCCCTTCAGGAATGAATTTTTTGATTATTTTTGTGATCTTCTCCAGTTCGCGCATGAGATTTTCTTTGGTCTGAACCCTCCCGGCTGTATCAATTATAACAGCGGTATAATCTTTGTTCTTAAGTGCATTCATCCCGTTGAAAACAACCGAACCCGGATCAGCCCCATGCTCTCCGCCAATCACTGGAATACCCAGTTTCTCTCCCCACAACACAAGTTGAGAGCTTCCGGCAGCCCTGAATGTATCCGAGGCACACAAGAGAACTTTTTCTCCGGTTCTTTTCATCCTGTATGCAAGCTTTGCAGCAGTTGTGGTCTTCCCGCTCCCGTTCACTCCGACAAAGAGGAACACTTTCTTTTTCTCTCTTTTCTTCTCCTCTGAAATCTTCAGTTTAAGATTGGAAAGAGGGAGTAGTGAGTCCCCTGTAACCGCTTCTTCATAAACAGTTTCGATCACATCGGTGATCTCGCTCCTCATAACGGCAAGAAATTCATTTTTTGAAAATGGTGTATTTAGGGACTTCTTCCCCTTATTGATGATCTTTTCTACAATTGTTACAGGTATATCAGACAGTATAAGCTGTTCTTCAAGATCTTCGAACAACTCTTCTCTCTCCTTTTTTGTTGAGAATACAATTTCAATATTCTCTTTTGCCGTGAAACGGAAAAGATTCTTCAATTTCATGAATTTATTATATATCCAATCGATCTTTTAAACAATAACACCCATATGTGCAAAAAAATCGCCCTTTGTATAAATATTACACACATCGGCCAGGTGTTGCCGGGACATCTCTTTGATAGTACAAACTTTATCTGGCACAATTATTGCTTTATTAATATTTACGGGGGATTTATGAAATCAAGAAAAGGTTTTACTGTGATCGAACTTTTAGTTACGCTTGCAGTATTCAGTGTGATGCTCCTGATTACGGTAGGTCTCAGTGTTGATCAGGCTCAGAGAGCAGGATTGAAGGGAAGCTCAAACGAACTCATCGGTGAAATAAACACGATCAGAGGCAGAGCAGCGAAAGAGAACAGAGCCATTGCTCTGACCTTCACAACAAAAAATTTCAAAGAGCACTTTTATGAAAACGGGGCCTGGAATCCTGACCTTGGCACAAATTCAGATCCGGACGGTACTCTGGCGGAAGGAACGGTTTTTAAAACCTCTTCAACCATTGCTTTCAATTCCCGGGGAATGCTGGTCGATCCGAACACCCTGCAGATTCAGGGTAATATAACTTTGACACTTGAATCAACCCGGTTGGACGGCATTAAAATTAAGATCTACCCGTACGGCGGGATCAAAGTAAAAAACTCCTGGAGGGATTCAGATGTATACAGCTCATTCTAAACCCGGATCAGAAAACCGGGACAAAACGAAAGAAAGGGGATTCAGCTTTATAGAAACCCTTGTTTCAATTACAATATTATTGATAGTCGTCTCAGGGATTCTTTCAATGACTACTATCAGTATTCAGACCAACTTCACTCAGATCAACCATACAAAAGCTGTGAAACTTGCAGAAGAAGCTGTTGAGAGAAAAATGAGAGAAGATTTTGATACACTTACAGGAGAAGTTTCAGACTTTGAAACAATTGCTAATTTCCCATCTTATTCCAGAACGGTAATTGTCACAACAATTGACGGAGACAACAAGCAGATCTCAGTTAATGTTACATGGCGGGTCAGAAACCGTTCCGGACTTGCGCCCATAACTCTTTCCGTAAGAAGGACAAGGTAATGAAATTTAGAACAGGAACAAACAGCGGATTCACTCTTATCGAAGTACTGACATCATCGGTAATAGTTCTTATTGTACTGGTCTCTTTCTACTCTCTTATCATTTCCACTCAATCTACTCAGGTAACGGAGGAAAATAAGGTTGACATGAACCAGTCATTAAGGGCAATCGATCAGATCCTTTGTGATAATATCAGAAATGCGGGATCCATATTCACTATTTTGAATACGCCCAATTTCCTGAGTACACCTGCCCCTTTCGTTGGGATTTACCCGCTGAACAGAGATGATTACCCGGACGGGATCATACTGGCTTCCGGGGACTATCAGGCTGTAACTGAGCTCTCTTCCGATTTCACTCCGGGAACAACAACCATTGCAATTGAGAGCACGACTGATCTTGAAGGGATCAATGCCGCCTGGATTGAGAATGATATCGGTGTGGTTATCAGAAGTGACGGATATTATATTTTTAAAGTTGTCGCGCCAGTCACCTTCGGGGACACACAGCTTACAATCAGGCAGACAGCCGTATATTATTCAGGGCTGCTCAATGTCCCTAGCAGCTATGCTGACATGAGTTCTGACCCCAATCACTTGAATACTTCAGGAAATATAGGAATCTATCCTTCCGGGAACCCTGTCTTCAGACTGAATTACTTTTCCATGTTCCTTGCAAAAACCGAAACTGACGGTACAAGGACATTAACTTTCACAACCGATACTGAGGGCGTTGCAAACGTTCTTGCAGACGGTCTTGAGACATCTACGAGGGCAATACCGATAGTACCAAATATTCATGACCTTCAATTTGAATATATTACCAAAGCTCTGCCACCGGAACTATGGGCATCATCATCGACAGCACTGACATCGTATCCTGATCCATGTGCAACTGCCGCAGCTCCGAATTGCCCTGCATTTATCCAGAATTTCATATCAAAAAATATATCATCGGTCAGAGTTTATATATTGTTGAGAACTGAAGATAAACATAAAGGAAGTGTTACAGGTCAGAGTTTTAATAAGCCCCGAATGGGGGATTCACCGGCGGCAACTCTGGCAACAGGAAGATTTCACTATACATATCTGACTTATGAAATTCTTATCAGGAATTTCAATATAATCTATTAGGAGATTTATCATGGCAAATAAAAGAAGCGAAAAGGGTTCTATCCTTATTCTGGTGATGCTGGGAGTTCTGATCCTGTCCGTGATCGGGGTAATGGGTTTGAATAAAACAAAAACAGAAGTAACAATAACAAGAAACTACTATGCAGATAAAACTGCTTTTTTTACAGCTGAGTCCGGACTGAATATCGGGAAGAACATGCTGAGGAACAGCCTGGATCCCGGGACGGTTATTTTCGGGCCGGTTGAGACTGTCAACACATCATACAGGAGTGGCCCACTCTACGACAGGTACGGCTATGTTATAACTGCTCCCCAGAGTGTTATACCATTCACTGCATTTCCGGCACCACCTCCGACAGGAATGACACTGGATCCGAATATGGGATTACATCTGACATCGTGGGAATTGTCAGTAACGGCCTTCAGTACATCAACCGTCTCACAACAACGGTCAAGAAAAGAGTTAACAACGACAGTGGCTATTCTGCTGTCTGAATATTAGGGACCAGGAGATAAAAATGAAAAAAACACTTCTATTCATATTTACGATCACCCTTATTGTCACACCTTTGTTTCTAAATGCATGGGACGATGAGGAACTATTTTATACAAAAGTAAAACCGAACATTATGATATTGTTTGATAATTCAGGATCAATGAACACGATCATTTTTCACCCCGAATATGCGATCGGAGACGGTCATGGATCTATTGGCAGCAGTCCGGGTAATAGAACTTATACCCGATGGTTTGCCAGATGGTATTATAACGGCGATTCATACGAACACAACAACTGGACAGGCGTGTACGCCAAAGACAACGAGGACAGGATACAGTGCGGCAGCAACGGTGACAGTATACTGTCGGTGGGAGACTGGATCATCAATGAGAACGGCACAGGAATTGCACAGATCGCCTCGAAAAGTGGAACATGGCTGGATCTCCAGAACAGACAGGGGACATTCGCTTTGGGTACCAATCTTGATTTAGACAGCAGAGGGTATGAAATGAGGTTCGTGAAGGTATGGGGCGGATATACAGACGGGAATAATACAAGATACGTTGATGATTACTACCAATGGCTGTTTAATAACGCAACAGATACTCAGAGAGCTGAAGTGTCCTGGTTTGCCGACCATGGGACTTTCGACACAACAGACAGCACTTATTACACCGACACAAGGGTGAGGATCAGGGTGGCAAGAAACGCAATCAACAAGATAATTGATGAATTCTGGGAAGATGTCCGGATGGGTATTTTCAGGTTCAACACCGATGACGGAGGGAGATTGACCTCCACAATAAAAAATCTTGCGGAAGGTACAAACAGGGATGACCTTAAAACTGTAGTCTCCGGAATGACGGGAACCTCATGGACACCGCTGGCGGAAACACTGGCTGAGATATGGCGGTATTTCAAAGGTGATGCAAGTTTCTATCCCAACAACCCTGCCACTTACGCTTCTCCCTGCGATCTCTATTGCCGGAAGAATTTTGTCATTATCATGACCGACGGTGAACCGACTCAGGATACGATGTATTACGGCGGAAATGACCCGTTAAGGGGCGATCATGACGGAGACAGTGAGGATCCGGGTTCATATGCCAGTGACGGTACCGATTATCTCGATGATGTCGCCTACTATATGTATAACCATGATGCCAGAGCAGATCTGGATGAGATACAGAATGTGGAGACCTATACGATCGGATTTACCACCGGCCCGCAGGCAAACGGGCTCCTTCAGGACACAGCCGACAACGGAAACGGAAGTTTTCACGGTGCCAACAACGTCGATGAATTGGTTGATGCGTTTGCCACCATTATGGGGAAGATCAGGGAGAAATCGATGTCCTTCTCCCAATTTGCAGCCCCGAAACAATCAACATTCGGAAAAAGGGGATATACAGCCAACTTCCTTCCCAAATCCAATAAGGCCCAATGGGAGGGCCATCTGAAGGCATATGCACTTGATAGCGATGGAAACTTTCCGGTTGATGTGAATGGTGTCCTGAATCAGAGCGCCATGATATGGGATGCCGCCGACAGATTGGACGCAAGATCGGATTCCGGCTCCGGAGGGAGTATTTCTCCTGCAACCGGAACTGGAGACAGGGCTATTTTCACCTGGCTCCACAATGCAGAGCAGATGTTTGTAAAAACAAACGCATTGATCACAAATGCAGATCTCGGTGTCGCTGATGATACCGCAAGAAATAACCTTTTTGATGTAATAAGGGGGACAACCGATCCCCATAATTTCGGATATAAAATGGGGGATGTGTTCCACTTTAATCCGGTAATGGTCGGGGTTCCCAACATCTGGCTTGCAAGATTCGACTCTTCATATCAGAGTTTTTATGAGACATACAAGAACAGACAGGAAGTGGTCCTTGTCGGTGCCAATGACGGGATGCTCCATTGTTTTGATGCAGAGACCGGTGACGAATTGTGGGCGTTCGTTCCTCCCGCTGTCCTTAAAAATCTCAATGATATCGCAACCAATGATAAACACAACTATTTCGTTGACGGCCAGGCTATGGTAAAGGATATCCGCTACAGAATACTCTATAATGATTACAGGGACTGGAAAACGATCATCGTCTTCGGATTGGGTTTCGGCGGAGATTCATACTATTGTATAGATATCACCGATCCTTCCATCCCAAAATTCAGATGGGAGATCGGGAACGGTATTTTTGACGGATATGCAGGCAAAACGATCCTCGTCAGGCGTAATGGTACAACCACCGAACTCAATTCAACCGATGCCATGTTCGGGCATACTGTTTCTAAACCGGCAGTCGGTATATTCGAAAAAGGATCTGATGACAGGCCGACCGCTGCACTCCCGGGCGGATATGATGAAGAGGAAAAGGTCGGAAGTAACAGCAAAATCGGAAAATATATGATCGTTGTGAACGCATGGCTGGGTACTCCCTTCAAACAATTCTACTTTGATTCCAGTGCCGCTAATGAGGGAACATTCTGGAAAGATGACGAATGGAAGTATTCCATCGTCGCAACCCCGACACTGGTCGACAAGAACAATGACTCGGAAATTGACCATATCTATCAGGCTGATATTGGCGGAAATATATGGAAAATTGATATCACCTCCAAGAATTCGAAAAACTGGAAACCCGAAATAATCTTTAATTCAGGCGGAACCGTTACCGGTGGATTGAGCAGCCAGCCTTTCTTCATCCAGCCATCCGTCGGTTATGACAGTGAATATAATCTCTGGGTGTTCGGCGGAACCGGATACAGAGCCTCTCCGAACGATCAGACCTATACCGGAAAATTTTTCTCATTCATGGACGACGGTATGCACAGCAGCGGCGGATATGGTTCGACCGATCTTCAGGATGTATCCGATTATATGAGAGCAGGTGCTGATGATACTGACACTGATGGTGACGGCTATAGTGATATTGAGGAGGATAATTTAGGAACTGACCCGTCAGACCCGTCAGACTTCCCTACAACAGAACCATGGTCCAGCTATTTTACTGTGGACCCGTCTTCACAGGGATTTGTATTCGACTATATCAACGGCTCCGGTGAAAAGATGTTCGAACCGACACCGATCTATATTGCAGAAACAATATTTTTCAACACCTATCTGCCTCCCTCCGGAGGTTCTTCCGGGACTGAGACATGTGACCCGGCCGGTGATCTCTATCTTTATCAGTTTAAACTCAAGTTAACGAACGGCACAATAAAGATTGGCGGCGGCAGTATTGAGAGTGGAAGGATACTGGGTTCCGGTGTCCTGAGCGGAGGAAAATACAAGATATACATAGGACAGGGTGAAGTCGGGAGTCAGACCATTCAGGATCAGATGGAGATCGATCTTGAAGGGATATTCGGACCCATGTTCTGGATCGAGAAGAAGAGATGACAATGGTTAAATACTTTTTAATTCTAATTGCTCTATCTCTATTGTTCTTCGGTTGCGGAAAAAAAGACCGCTCAACATCGGATGATTTCAAGATCCGGGAGAAAGCGGAAAAAAAGATTGCGGCGACCAACAATACCAAATATGCAAATTATCAGGTTGATAAGGAAGGAAATCGGATCACTGAGATCAAGGCGGTCGCTTTTGCGGGGAAACCGTTTGAAAAAACCGATTTAAGAGCGGACGTACATCTCTCTGTCCCGTCGGAGGACATTGAGTTTGAATATCAATGGGTAGTAAATGATCAGATCGTTGAGGGAGAAAAATCTGAAATACTCCCCAAAGATAAATTCAAACAGGGAGATTGGGTCTTCTGTAAAGTGAGGATCGTGAACGAAGAATATAAATCCGATGAGGTCAAAAGTAAATATATAAAAATTCTCGGCCTTACTCCTATCCTCAAACTTGATCCGATCCCGGAAATTTCAATTCCGGGTGAATTCAAATATAAAATAAAAGCAAATCTTCCCGGACAGGAAACCGAAGAAGGTGATGAGCCCGATTCAGAAGAGAATGTTTTTGATGATTTCTCTGAAGATAAAGGGCTTCAATTTACTCTTATATCTCCCAATGACAAGGGAATATTTATTGATCCGACATCAGGTGAGATATCCTGGAATATCACGGAATCAATTGCATCTTCATTGAAAGGGGAAATTGAGATCAAATTCAAGGTCACTAATCCAAAAGGTGGTTCTGTCACTTCCTCGATAAAACTATCTTTCAAATCTTTAGAGACAGATGAAGATCCCAAGAACAGATTAGGCGAAGAGATCGAATAGAATAGATAAACGGGGGGAGTAATTCCCCCCGTTTTTATTTTCAATTCAAGATTTTGCTTTTTCCAGCTTCTTTGACTTTTTCAAGGAGCACTTCCACACCTTTATTCAACTGCCTGTCAACTCCTTTTATCTCTTCTCCGGGGAGGTTTTCAACCGGATAATCTGGTGGACATCCATTTAGTTCCATGTTTGTCATTGTCCCGTCATTAACATACCATCCCCTGAAGGGTAACCTCAGCCATGTCCCGTCTATAAGGGCTGTCCCGCCGGTAGATATCACAGCTCCGAAGGTCTGTTTACCAACCAATGCTCCCCGTTTCAGGGTTCGGATTGCCCAGGGGAAAATCTCCGCATTGGAATAAGACATCTGATTTATAAGGACCACTATCGGTTTTGTGTAAGCAAAGATCGATCTTCTCCCATGGGGATACCCTTTACCGCCCCCTCTTGGAACAGTAATTGCGTGATTTTTAGTCATAAGGATCTGAAGTAGATAATCGGTGATCCACCCACCGCCGTTATACCTTACATCTATAATAAGTCCCTCTTTCCCGTAGGCTATGGAGTGGAGCTCCCGTTCGAACTTTTCAAGGTTCGGCCATCCCATTGACTGGATATGCACATATGCCAGCTTTCCGCCGGATAGCTCATCCACTTTTTTCCGGTTTCTTTCGATCCAGTCATTGTATATATAGTTCCGGTTGCTTTTGACAGGAACGATCTCCACATCAAGTTTATTTTCCCCTCTCAGTATCTCAAGCATTACAGGTTCATCGGCTTTATCCTCCATGAATCTGTAAAAGTTTGAACCGGGACCTGCTTCCTCTCCATTTATCGAAGTAATGATATCCGCAGGTATCAATCTGCTGTTTTTATGGTATCCCGGGGATCCCTTCAGCACTTTCCCCACTTTAAATCCGGGTCCCTTATAATCTTCATCAAACAGAACTCCGATATCACCGGTGGCAACGTTCTTTCTCTCCTCTTCCATTCTCGACGTTATTCTGAGATGAGAACCGTTAAGTTCACCGAGGATCATCGTAAAGATGTAATCGAATTCATATCTGCTGAGCCCTTTATTTATCCAGGGCCTGTATTTTTTATAAATTCCATCCCAGTCTGCACCATGATATTTGCCGTCATAAAAATTATCTCTCATCGCCCTCCAGGTCTCTTCGAACTTCTGAATATTTTCGGCACCCATATCAATAGTAAGTTTTGCATTAAAAGGTATCGGCTTTACTGCACCCTTTTTTATGTTCAGTGTATTCAGCATTCCCGAATTGATAAAGAAAAGATCATCACCCTTAGATGCAAAATGGAGAGATCTGAACCCCGCCCCTTTTTTGATAAGATTCTTTTTATCTTTACCGTCCCATCCGATCTTATAGAGCCCTGTCCCATCATCATTCCCTGCAGTAAAAGCAATTGTTCTGCTGTCCGGAGATACTGCAATACCATTTTCATCTCCGAGAAGTTCTGTAAGATGGGTAACCCGGAGGTGGATATCATTAAAATCTATCGGGAGAGGCTCAGGCTTAACTTCCGGAACTTTCTCACCATCCTTATCAGCCGGTACTTTTTTCTCCTTATCCTCCTCCATTTTTTTCCACTCATCGGGCGTCATCTCAAACCACTCTTTTCTGAGAGCAAGTTTCCAGATATCCATATTGTTGTTGCTTCTTTTTGAGATGAAATAGAGGAATTTACCGTCCGGAGACCAGGCAGGAGAGTGATCATCATCAGGATGTCTGGAAATATTATATGCATTTCCATCCTTCAGATCATAAATATATACATCCATTGTGAAGTTATTGTCTGAATGTACATAACTCAGATAGTTCCCATCAGGAGACCAATTAATGTCATATACATTCCACCCTTTCAGAATGAATTTCGCAGTTTCCTCACCTAAAGTTTTAAGCATAAGGTTCCCGTTCCCTTCAATATATATAAATTTTTTGTTATCAGGCGACAGAACTCCGTAAGTTTCTTCAAGCTCTGAATCGGTCAATTGCTTCAGTTTGTATTTATAAGAGTGATAAATGTCCCTCTCCCCCTCCGGATAAACAATAAATATGTCACGATTTCCATTCCTGTCAGAATCATAAAGGATACCTCTGCTGTCGCTTGTCCATGAAATATTTGCTTCTCTGTAAGGGGAATCAGAAATGTTTTTCGCTCTCGTCCACCCTTTTTTCAGAACAAAAATTTCGCCTCTGATAACAAACGCATAATATTTTCCATCAGGAGATACTTTCATCTCAGTTGCCTTTGAAGTGTATGATTTTGTCAGAACATAGTCATTTTTGTTCTCAGTTGAAGCAAAAATTTCCAGTGGGTAAGGATCTTCACCTTCATTTTTTCTGTAAAGTTTGTTCAGATATTCATAGATCACAAATTTCCCGTCAGGCGAGATTGCAGGGTATCTCACCTGATCTCCTTTATGGAAGGTCATCTGGATATTATTTTTGCCATCAGTATCCATTTTCCAGAGGTTGAAGGTTTCATCTTTATCAGAAACATAATATATCCCTTCAGAACCGAACACCGGCCACTTGTCATTTCCCGGATGATCCGTAAGTTTGCTGTATCTGTCCTTCTCAAGATCATAGAGCCAGACATCGTTATTTGCAGGCCCCCTATATCTCTGCCTGAACTCCGGAATTCTATTTATATTGAACACAAGATTTTTCCCGTCCGCTGATAAAGAACCCTCCTTACCCATTTGCTCCATAAGCAGGTGAGGCATTCCGCCGGTTACCGGTATTGAAAAGATCCCTGAATTTCCATAATAGAAATGGAGATCTCTTCTTGAATGAAATATCACCGCTTTTCCGTCAATAGTCCATCCGGTGACTTCATCCGGAGATGATCTGTAAGTCAATTGTTTTGCATAACCGCCGTCTGACGAAATGACAAAAACATCATAATTCCCATTCCTGTCGGAAGAGAAAGCTATCATTTTACCATCCGGTGAAAATTTAGGCCTTACATCATTCCCTATATGATCCGTCAGCCTTTGACTCCATCCTCCGGTTACCGGAGCTTTCCAGATATCTCCTTTATAACTGAAAATTACGTAAGCTGCATCGGGAGAGATATCAGGATATCTTATCAGGGATATATCATCCCCTGCAGTTAATAAAAATGATACAAATAATAACAGAATTACAAAAAACAGATTTTTCATTATGCACCTCTTAAAAGTTTAATGAAAAAATATATCACAATGGGTTTATTTTTAAAATTTTTCAGAAAAGAAAAATGATATCAGAACTTCTTGATTTCCTTAAAAAGATTTACTATCTCCGCCCTGTTCTTAACATTGAGTTTTTTATAAATACTGTAAATATGATTCTTCACCGTCCCATAGGATATGAACAACAGATCTTCGATCTCACGGCTTGTCATTCCCTGAATTACCAGAAGCAATATTTCCTTCTCTCTCTTCGATATCTTTTTTTTCCGGAACAGCTTCTCCATATCAGTTTCATTCCTCAATTTTTTTTCGAGTTTTTTTAACCTTGTTATATGAAAGCATATCAACACTACACTTAAGAAGGCCATAATAAACAATTTAAACCATAATGTCTGCCAATATGCAGGAAGAATTTTAAAATCAACTGCTCGGCTCTCCTTGTTCCAGACCCCGAAGCAATTCGAACCGATTACTTCAAATTTATAATCACCCGGATCCAGACTACCGAAAGTCACAGAGTGATCCTTCCCCAAATCGATCCATTGTTCACTAATTCCGGATACTTTATATTTGTACCGGTTCTTATTGGAGTAAAGGAAAGACATAGCTGAAAAATCAAAAGTGATCATCATGTCATCATGAGAAAAATCGATACTCTTGTTCTTGGCAATATGGATGTTTTTAATTCCGCTTTTTGTCAGTTTTTTCAGTGATGTGAATTCTATTGAGGGCATGGCTGAACATTTCTTTATTTCCCGGGGTGAAAAAGTGACAAAACCATTAAGACCTGAGCAATAAATATCTCCGTTTTCAATTTTTTTCATTGAGTTGAATGTAAAAAAATCTATCAGGATACCGTCAGGTTTACCAAAGTTTAATATTGAATCATCTTCCCGGTTAAGTCTTGATATCCCCCCCGCAGAGCTGAACCAGATAAATCCGGAATTATCCTCAACGACATCCCAAACAGTATTTGAAGTCAGGCCGTCTTTTATAAAATAGTTTCTAAACTTTCCGGTTTCGGGATCGTACATCTTGAGGCCCCCTTCATTTGAGCCCATCCACAACATACCATCTTCAGATTCATAAAGAGGATAAATAAACTTTCTGCGAAGATTATTCTCTGCCGGTTCTTCAATCCTTTCAAAATCATCAGTTTCAGGTAAATATCTGTTCAGTCCGCCACCATATGTCCCGACCCAGACCCTCCCTTTTTTATCCTTTAAAACTGAAGTGATCAGATCTGAGCTTATTGATCCATGATCTGAAGGATCGTAATGGTAACAGTTAAACTCCCCTTTCTTTTTATCAAAAATATTCAGCCCCTGCATAGTACCGATAAAAACTATTCCCGGTTTAAACTCTAATATTGAAACAACCTCATTATTGCAAAGACTTTTCCGGTTCCCAGGTTCATTTAAATACAAAAAACTTGTTTTCTTTTTTATATCATAAACAACCAGCCCTCTGGTTGTCCCGATAAACAGATCCCCGCTCAAATCTCTTTTGATCGTAAATATACTGCTCTCAACATGGATATTATCTGCCAAATTATTTATTTTTATTTTTTCTATTTTAAATGTATCTCTGTTAAATTTCAGTACACCGTTCTTAAGTGTTCCAAACCAGATGTTCCTGTTCTGATCTTCATAAACTGCACTGAAATAATACGATACCGGATCGCCTTTGATAAAATCTCTTACATCAAAATTTTTAAAACCGGTCCTGCTACCGCTGAACATATTAAGTCCCTTCATTGTCCCGACCCAGAATGTATAGGATCGATCTATATAAATATAAAGAACCAGGTCAGAACTTAATGCACACCCCGGCCTGGCGCTTCCAATATATAATTTATATTCTTTCCTGTCTGAAGAGACTGATATCAAACCATTCCAGGACCCAAACCAGAGCCGGTCATACTTGTCCTCTCTGATACTGTAGACCCTTGTTCCCTTCATCTTCTCCGCCCACTCCGTTTCAGGCCTTCTGAGCTTTTTAGTTCTAACTTCAAAGTGGAATACACCACTGAAACTGCCTATCCAGATATCACCGGAACTATCCTTATGAAAGCAGGTTATTGCTCTCGCTGATGCAGAAGACTTCTCCGGAATATCAATTTTAAATTTTTTGAAAGTATGTTCATCTCTGTCAAAAGTGTACAAGCCATCTCTTGTCCCGACCAAAAAATTGCTTTCCCCATCCTCTATTATTGCCATCACTCTGTTGCCGAAATCCAGCGGTTTATCAGGGATGGGCTTATATTTATGAAACTTACCATTTATTTTATCATATTCATATAACCCCTCTCCCCATGTCCCGAACCAAAGTGTCCCGTTTTTATCGATATATGAAGTTAGTACATTGTTACCCCAGCTTTCAATATTCCCCTGATCAAGTAATACCCTCTTAAAATTATCATTCTCTCTATTATAATAGGCAACACCACCGCTGCTGGTTCCCACCCAGATAATTCCATCATTGTCCTCAAGTAAGCAGGTTACTCTGTCACAAGGAATACTTGTCATATCATCAGGCTCACTTTTATAGATACGGAAATTGTAACCGTCGTACCGGTTAAGTCCGGATTCTGTTCCGAACCACATATAGCCCTCTCTATCCTGAACAATAGAAGTTATGGTTTTGTTGGACAATCCGGATTCAATAGTGAGATTTTCTATGGAAAACTCTTTAAAATCGGGAGCAGGTAAAGCATAAACCTGAATATATAAACTGGCCCACAGCAGGATAATCATCAGAAAAAAATTACGCATAATATTCTTAATACGAAAAAAAAAGCCGCCCCCGGAGGGGCGGCCGTTATTTTATCACCTACAGATCAATTAAATCAGAAATTAACCCTGATACCGAACTGGAAGATTCCGGGGTTCAGAATTCTCAGCGGTTCATTAAAATTGGAAGATGAAAGATTTGTTTCAACAAGCAGTGTAGTATTATTGTTGGTGACATTGTAACCGTCAACGAACAATGTGGTTGTTACTGTGTCTGATACCTTGAATGTCTTCTCAAGTCCGAGTGAAAGCATCCAGAATGTCGGAAGCCTGTGGTCACCGAACTTTTCGCCTGTTGGATAAATATTTGTCCAGCCAATTCCACCACCTCTATAGACCTGTTCATGGAAAGGAAGAACGTATCCTTCTCTCGCCTGGAACACACCGGTGACATTAATGCCCCATGGTAACTGATACAGTCCTGAAAGCTTGAACTGCCATCTTGCGTTAACATAGATGCCTGAAAGACCTGATGAACCTGAAACTGCAGGCGCTCTTACTGCCCCATTAAAATATTCGTAGTTTGTCAGATCTCCATTTGTACCTCCACTATAACCGTAATCCGCCTTACTATAATTGGCCTTCCAATCTGCATATGTGAATGAAGCATCAAGCATCCATTTGTCTGAGAACTTCTTTGAAAAGATAAACTGCAATGCCATATATTCATAGTTCGTATCACTGTCATAATTAGAATAATAATAGTAGGATGCGGGTCTTGCGATCCGTAACCAGATCGGAGCGGTTGAACCGTCATCAAATGTATATGTACTTTCACGATAGTTGGATGCATCTTCAACAGTTCCGTCTTCAAACATGGCAACATATCTCACAAGATTATGATTCTTTTTGTAGAAACCTGTAATACCGACAGCAAGATCTGTACCGAATGCTTTTTCAAATGAAACGGTAAACTCATCAAGAATAGGGGAGTTGAAATCAGGATCAACCTGATGTTTCTCCCATCCTGTTGAGTAATCAATACTATCTGTATTCCACCAGTAGTAGTA
This sequence comes from uncultured bacterium, assembly GCA_942492175.1. Classification (GTDB taxonomy): domain Bacteria; phylum Acidobacteriota; class Aminicenantia; order UBA2199; family UBA2199; genus UBA647. The sequence goes on along the minus strand of CALODR010000004.1, from coordinate 285,515 downwards.
GTCAGCGATCTCATTAAACTGTGCAGTCTGGTCATTATTGAGATCGGTCCATGTCACATCAACCTCTCTCCATGGCCAGTATCTGGATGTAAGCGCATTTCCGCTTTGCCCACCGTATCTTGCAACTGACATTTTTACAACATTTTTACCATCACCACTAATATCATAGGTAAGCGACAACCTCGGTGAAAAAACCTCATATACCATCGGTGAATCTCCACCCTGTACAACCAGGTCCCCAATTACATTTTCAAACATGGGCTGCCGGTGCATGGGGCTTCCCGGTTCATACCAGGTGAAACCTTTCTGCAGCGTCTCGTTGAGCTTTCCGCTTTCCTTGTCATACCGAAGGCCCAGGTTCACGGTCAGTTTCCCGAAGGTGGCAGTATCGGATGCATAGAAAGAGATCCGGTTAAAGTCCGCATCATAATAGTATCCCGGCACAAGCCATGCACTGTATTCCTGACCCCCATAATAGTAAAGGCATCTCTGGTTCGGATAGAGGGACTGGGTGGTGGTTGTACCATTGTAATAGTCAACACCAAACCTGATCTCATGGTCACCGCCGATCACGCCTTCTGCGAAGTAGTTACCATTCACTGAAAGGTTGAGTGTGTTCCTGTTGGTGATATAGTGATAGGTTGACCCGAACCATTCGGTAGGACCATATCTCCGCTGCCAATCGGCTCCTGCATTTACTCCGAAATCATCAATATCCGAGCCTCTGGGATCCAGCACAAAGCCGCCATCTGTATAAGCGAACTTAGCTGTTAACATCAGGTTGCCCATTACATGCTGTAATGATCCTGTGTATACCCAGCCCGGTCCATCCTGGTCAAACAATGTACCTGCATCCTGCTGTGCTCTTGAAAGAACGGTTCTTCCCCATTTCTTCTTGGCATCGTGTGACAGATGTAAGTCACCTGATGTGTTGCCAAGCTGGAAGTTAGCTTTTATATAACCGGATACCAGCCATGTGGCATCTTCGTCGCCAACAAGTGTTCTTCCGTGAATGTCCTGAATAGCATATGATCCGAAGAACCATAATTTATCCTTTACAATAGGACCACCAAAGTTGATACCATACTGGTATAACCTGTTGATTCCGGGGGAGTTCCAGCCTCTGGCTACATAGTAGTCAGGAAGATCCTGGGTCATTTCCCAGGCTTCATCTTCCACATAAAGGTGAAAGTCGCCGCCATATCTGTTACCTGCTCTCTTTGAAACGAAGTTCAGCTGTACACCACCTGTCTGAGCTGTAATATCGTTGTTGCCCAGGGTGATCTGAAGTTCTTCATAAGCATTAACGTTCAGATATCCGGGTGCAGCTCCGATTGCAGACGGGTCTGTAATGTTGGCACCGTCAACGTTCCATGTCGTATCATCATCTGATGCTCCATGACCGTACATTGAGGACTGCTGACCTGACTCGGCTCCACCAACGTCTTCTCTGTCCATCATCATACCGGGAACCAGGTTCATTACTGTCCATGGGTTCCTTGCGGTAGGAAGTGACTGGATCATCTCTTTTGAGACGTTGACTGAAACTGTTGTCTTCCTTGTGTCAACTGCGCTGGCCTGACCTTTAACTTCGATAACCTCTTTTAACTGGGTCGTCTCCATCTGTACATTAAAGGTCTTGTTCTTACCAACAAACAATCTGATAGCCTTCTGAATTACAGTTTTGAACCCTTCGAGCTCAAACTTTAATTCAACGACTCCCGGGGGAACCTGAAGGAATCTGAAGTTTCCCTGTTCGGAAGTAACTGTAACTTTCTTACCGATCTGTTCACCGGTTAAGGTTACTGCAACTCCGGGGATAGCTGATCCATCAGGCAGTACTACTGTACCGTAGATGTCAGCTGATGCGCCCTGTGCGAATCCCAGTCCTGAAAGAACTGCAACCGCTACGAGCAGTGTGAATAGCTTTTTCATATAAACCTCCTTGTTTTGATCAGAAAATAATTCTGTCATCTGAAAACAATCAATTTTTCTGCCAAAACAGGGATATTAGACTTGTAATACGGGATAAACGGCAAATATCGGGGACGAAGATAATTCCTTAAAAGGACAGATGACATATAAAGGACCGATAGATTCGATATAAAATTAAGAAAATGTTCTGAGATTCAATTATTTGAAATTATAATGCAATATTTGAGATTTTTTTCAAATTATTAACAATAAAAAACCGCCCCCGAAGGGGCGGCCGTTTTATTCACACAAACTCACTGCGGTTGCTTAAAAATTAACTCTCATACCAAATTGAAAAATCCCGGGATTAAGCACCCTCTGGATCAGATCCTGTGAGGAACCTTTCACCGCGTTCACCTTCAATGAGATGGCATTGTTTGTTACATTGTAGGCATCAACAAATAATGTGGTGGATACCTTATCGCTCACCTTGAAGGTTTTTTCCAATCCGAGCGACAACATCCAGAAGGTCGGCAGCCGGTCATCACCGAATTTTTTTCCGGGTTCATAGATGGTGGTCCAGCCGACTCCGCCTACATATACCCTTTCATGATAAGGAATCACATAACCTTCCCTTGCCTGGAACACACCAGTCAGATTAAGTCCCCAGGGAAGCTGATAAAGTCCGGACAATTTGAACTGCCATTTTGAGTTAACAAAAACACCTTGTATTCCTGAACCAGCCGATTCCGGCGCAACCACTCCATCATTGAAATATTCAAAATTGGTAGGGTTTGCTGACGCAGTTCCGCCAAAATATTCAGATGTCACTCTTTTCTGTTTCCAATCAGCATAACTGAATGACGTATCCAGCATCCATTTGTTTGAGAATTTTTTTGTTAAAGCCACCTGGATCCCCATATAGAGATCATAATAATCTGACCCGTGATTGGTCATGGTTGTACCCTGAGGACGATCATACCTTGCATAATACTCTTTCGTCTGTCCGTCAGTAAATATATGTGTACCCGCAACATACCAATTGTCAGCGGTTTCCAGTGTCCCATCCGGCATATTGCCTCTGTACCAGAGCAGGTTGTGCCTCTTTTTATACAGGCCGGTTAGCGATACAGCCAGGTCATCAGCCAATGCTTTTTCAAAAGAGAGGATCACCTCATCCAGCAGCGGAGAATTCAGATCCGGGTCATACTTATTCCTGCTGGCAATTGAGTAGGGATCTTCTTCATTAATGTTCCACCATAACCAGTCATTCGGATCTTCACTCCATTCTCCCATTTGAATTATACCGTCTCCATTATCATTCCAGAATACATCGATCTCTCTGGGTCCAATGGTCCACGTATGGGCTGAAATATTGTTCCCGCTTTGAGAACCGTAACGGGCCAGTGACAATTTCACCACATCCTTACCATCACCACTGATATCATAAGTGAATGAAATTCTGGGTGAAATAACGTTGAATCCTGCCGAGATATCGTTCTGAGGTGCATTCAGATCCCCGAGATAACTGGCAAATATCGGGGTCCCGTTAAATGTCAATCCGGGTGCCACCGCTTCATTATGAGATCCTGACTCTTTGTCATACCGGATACCGATATTGGCTGTCAGTTTCCCGAATGTGGCCGTGTCGGACAGATAGAATGACATCCTCTCAAATCCAACATCAAAAACTCCATCCGTTACCCACCAGATCTCTTTGTATTGATTCGGGTCCAGTCTTGTATTACTATATTTAATCCGCTGATTGGGATAAAAGGTCTGAGAGGTTGTTTGTGCTGTATAATAGTCAGCACCAAAACGGATCTCATGATCACCGCCCATAATACCTTCTGCGAAGTAGTTCCCGCTGAGAGTCAGATTCAAAGAATTCCTGTTCGTCGTATAATAGTAAATGTTCCCGCCATAGTAAAGACTCGGATTGTCATAATACCACCAGTCAGGTCCGCCCAAATGTCCCGTATCAGGATCAATATTTCCCGCTTTGGGATCCAGAGTAAATCCGCCGTCCGTATAGGCGAATTTGGCATTCAGCATCAGGTTACCGAAAATATGCTGTAATGATCCCGAATAAACCGCACCGGGGCCTGTCTGGTCCCATGTAGAGCCGGGATCTTGATTGGCTGCTCCGATATCTGCGCGCCCCCACTTGTATTTGGTATCGCTTGAATAGTTGAGATCCGCAGAGGTATTCCCGAACTGGAAGTTCAATTTAGCATACGCACCCACAAGCCATGTGGCATCCTCTGTTTGCGCAACAGTTATTGAATGGATGTCCTGAATTGCATATGATCCGAAGAACCAGATCTTATCCTTTAAAATCGGCCCGCCAAAATTGACACCGTACTGGTACAATCTCAGGATTCCCGGAGAACTCAAACCCGCATCGATCATATCTTGAGGCAGGGTCTGATTCATTTGCCATTTTTCATCCTCCACATAAAGATGAAAATCACCGGAGTAAATATTTCCACCCCTTTTTGAAACAAAATTCAGCTGGGTACCGCCTGTCTGTGCAGTGATATCATTGGACCCCAGTGTAACCTGAAGTTCTTCATAAGAATTGATATTCAGATAACCGGGTGCAGCACCGATAGCTGAAGGGTCTGTAATATTAGCACCATCAACATTCCAGGTAGTATCATCATCCGATGCTCCATTACCATAGAAAGAGGTCTGCTGCCCGGATTCATTGCCACCTACATCTTCCCTGTCCACCATCATCCCCGGGACCAGATTGAGAACGGTCCATGGATTTCTTGCTGTCGGGAGTGACTGGATCATCTCCTTTGATACACTCACTGATACTGTTGTTTTTCTTGTATCAACAACTCCTGCCCGTCCCTTAACTTCCACAACCTCTTTAATCTGGGTTGTTTCCATCTGAACATTGAAGGTTTTGTTCTTACCAACATACAGTCTTATCCCATTCTGGACAACTGTTTTAAATCCTTCCAGTTGGAATTGGAGTGAATAAATTCCCGGTGCAAGTTTCAGAAACCTGAAATTACCGTTTTCAGAAGTAACCGTAACTTTCTTTCCGACAACCTCACCCGTCAGAGTCACCGCTACTCCGGGTATCGCAGATCCATCAGATAGTACTACTGTACCATAGATGTCAGCTGTTGCTCCCTGTGCAGATATCAGTCCGCTAAGAACTGCTATTGCAATAAAAATAGTGAATAGCTTTTTCATAAAAGCCTCCTTGTTGTAGATCAGAAATTTCTTTCTGTCGGTGATAATCAATCATATTCCCTTCCAAAGTTATGTAATTTAGCCTGAAGAGTTATACTGCCCGGAATTCAGGATATTTCCGGATTGGAAAATTGATAAGTTACAAATAAGGGATCATTAATTAATTTACTTTTTTCAGGTGATAATAAAATATTCGGTTTTTTGAAATCTTAAAACGTTTAAGTGAATTTTGTGTTGCTGGAAATCTAAAAACATCTGATTCTAATAAGATTTAAGTAATGATTAATTAATTATTCAGGACATTGGTATCTCAATCCCGGTAATTTTAATCCATTTTCTGATCTATATTTTTAAAAATATTAAAAAATTCAACCCTGTTTTTCACTTTAAGTTTTTTATAGATATTGTAAACATGATTTCTTACAGTTCCGTCAGATATAAATAATTCATCTTCGATCTGCTTACTTGTTTTTCCTTTTAATAACAAAAATATGATCTCTTTTTCCCTCTTTGATATTTTACTTTTCTCAAAAAGTTTTTTCATCTCCGATTCTGTACTTAATCTTCTCTTTAATCTCTTCAGCCTTGTAGAGTGCAAATACAATAAGATCGAAATTAATAATATAAAACATAAGACTTTGAAGAATATGGTTGCCCAGAATGGAGGAATTATTCTGAATTTAATACTTGCTGTATTATTACTCCACATTCCAGCGCTGCTTGCCCCTTTTAAAAGCAAATTATAAGTATTATAAGGAAGGTTTGAGAAAGAAACAGTATTCTTATTGCCCAAATTGATCCACCCTTCATTTATCCCCTCCAACTTATACATGTAATTATTTAAATGGGGATTTGAAAAAGAAAATACAGAAAATTCAAATGTTATCAGTTCATCTTTGTATGATAGAATTATCTCTTTCAAAGGAGAGAAAGAGATATTTTTGAATTCACCTTTTCTGTATTTGGAAACTGAAGTAATGGAAATTACAGGTTTGGAAATATTTTTTTTTATTTTATCGGGGAAAAAGGAGAGGAATCCACCTTCTCCACCGAAGAACATTTCGCCGGTCCTGCTTACATATCCGTTATTAGGTGTTAAAAAATTAAGGTAAACATCTTCGTTTGTCAAAAGATTTTCAACAACACCGGATACAGTTGAGAACTTTGAAATACCCATTGATGTACTCATCCAGAGATTTCCCCGCCTATCTTTTAAGATATCCCAGATGGTGTTAGATGAAAATTCAGATTTTTTTAAATAGTCGGAATAGGTCTTGCTCTCAAAATCAAAATTTAACAATCCGCCAAATGACCCGACCCAGAGATTCCCATTGTCACCCTCTTCCGCTTTAAATAGAAAATCAGAATATAGAGATCCCGGTTTTGTATCGGGTAATTTATATTGCAAAAATTTACCTGTATGTTTTTCAAATTGATATAACCCTCCCCCTAGTGTGCATATCCAGATTCTTCCCTGTGAATCTGAACTAACAGTCTTTATCCTTGTCTGAGGTAAGTCCTTCTTCTTATCTGAATCAATAAAATACTTCATGAATCTTCCGCCGGAAGGTTTAAATATATTTAATCCCCACCAGGTTCCGATCAAAATATCATCTGAAGTCAGAAAATGTATTGATGAAACATAATCATTACTAATGCTATATGGATTTTTTGGATCATTCTTGTATTGAACAAAATCACCTGTTTTTTTGTTGAATAAACTTAATCCGCCACCCAATGTTGCAAGATAGAGTGTCCCGTTCCTGTCTTCCTGAATGTCCATAATTGAATTATTGGAAATACTACTATTCTTCCCCGGGCCAAGAGAATAATATGATTTGCAGTTCTCGTCTCTGTCAAATTTTATCAAACCACCGCTAAACAATCCAAGCCACACTTTATTATCACTATCCACAAAAACTGATAAGATAAGACCCGGAGACTTCTCTTCCGGTAAAATCTCACCAATATCATAGTATCGAAAATATGCCTGATTAATGTTATAAATATCTACTCCGTTTAAAGATGATATCCAGATCACACCACTTTTATCTTCATATATATCGGTAACAAACCTCGAACTCAGATCAAAATTACTTCTGGATTTTGCATTCAAATGTGAATATCCTTTCCGGGCTCTCTCAATAATGTAAAGACCATTCCAGGACCCTATCCACATTCGATTAAATTTATCTTCATGGAACACATTTACAACATGACCTTTTATTTTTTTTAATATTGTATTTTCTGGAAGATAAACCTGCTCTGTTTTTTTATCAAGATGAAGAACTCCCACAGATGAACCGATCCATATCAGGCCGGAAGAATCGGTAAAGATAGATCTGACCGAAAAGCTTTTTTCACTATTTATTCTGTTTGGAAAGCAAACCGAACTGTTTTTAGCGATATCGTATTTATACAATCCGGAACTGGTACCAACCAATAAATACCCCGGATGATAACCTGCAATTCTGTAAATTATCTCTTCATTTCTCGGATCTTTTTTGCAATTCAGATTATGTTTTAAAAATTTCCCCGATTCTTTATTGAATGAATATAGCCCGTTTCCCATTGTACCGATCCATAGAGTGTTCTCATTATCTTCAAAAATTGAGAATACCCTGTTCCCTAAATCTGAAGTGTCTTCAGGTTCCGGATAGTACTCTGAAAATATCTCCTGCTCTGCATCATACCGGCTCAATCCTCCACCATTTGTACCGACCCAGAGCGTTCCGGAATTATCCAGCTCGATTGTATTGATAATACTGTTACTCAGCCTTTTGTCAGAATCGTGGCTGAAGGAATAATTGACAAAAGAATAGCCGTCATATCTGCTTAATCCATTCTCTGTGGCAAACCATATAAAACCTGTCTTATCCTGAATTACTGAATTAACCGCATTATGTGGGAGTCCATCTCTGGAATTAATATGCTTAAAATAATAATTCAGATCAATTGGTCGTATTGTCCCGGAAAACAAAATTATAATAATCAGAAATAACTTGATTTTTAAATTTTTTAACAAATCAATCTTCCTCTCAAACAATTGGATTTTTAAATTTCCCTTGAAGAAACAACAATAACGCCATTCATTCTTTACTTATTTAATACGAATGAAAGAGTTTGTTTTGGAAAGACCCGGCTGTTGTGAAATCACCCCTGTCAAATGAGAGCTCAGGAGGCACATTAAAATAATGAAGTGTTAACCTCTGACAAAAGTTTCTTTAAATCCTGTTGATCTTTTATCTTATTATTATTTCTAAGGTTTAACCGTTTAATTTTTTCATTAAGGGTTGTAGGATTGATATTAAGAATAAAAGATGCAATTCTCTGATTCCCACGTGAAATATTCAATGCCTTAATGATTATCTCTTTTTCAAAATCACCAACAAAAGTTTTTAGAGAAATCCCGTCCCCGGAGCAATTTCGTTTAATGAATTCATTGATCAGGAAATCTTTCTCCATCTCATACTGACCGGCTGAATCCCTACGATCATCGTTTAACTTCTCACTTTTTATAATGATTTGATTGTCCATTTCATATCCTTATCAATTTTGTTAACCGTTCACGATATCGCCGGCTCCAATTGAATGATTTCTTATTTTTTAATGTAATAAGATACTCATCATCTAATTCCTCCATCTCACTGATCAGATCAACATTTACAAGGATCGACCGGTTCACCCTTACAAATTTGTCATTTCCCAGTTTTTGTTCCAGAAAGTGGAGGGACCTTTTGACAAGAAGCGATATATCGTCACAATGTATCCGGGAATAATTCCTTTCAGATTGGACAAAGTTGATATCGCTTCTGTCTATCAGATGGTATTTTTTCCCCAGTTTGATCAAAATCTTATCCCTTTTAACAGTGGAGCCTATCCAATTAGTTTTACTTTTATCCAAATTGTCCATACGACAATTATTGATGAAGCTGCTCTGCTTTCAACATGACAATTGTGTGAAATCAGAAAACATTACTTTTTTCACACTGATTTATTATTGCTAAATATGCACAAATTAAAAAGTAAAAGCAGGTAAGTCAAGGAAAAAGTATAATGTTTTCATATGGATATATCAATTTTAGATTTCTCAAAAAACAGCTAAATCGTTAAAAACGATCTTATAAATGTTGCGGTTTTAAATTCTGAGTTACCTGTATTCGCCCTTATCCTCCAATAGTAAACAGTACCGGATTCAAGACCGGGAATTGTTTTTGAGAACCTGCTTATCTCCCGATTATGATCTTCAACATCACTAACACATGAACTTTGTAATATGGTAAATATTATTACAAAGAGAATCACCAGGACCTTAACTTTATTTAGATCATTTTTTTTTATAATAATAATTCCAGGAATAAAAAAGATGGTAAAGAGTCCTGATATTAATCCATATTGATTCTGAACCAAAATTATTGTTGAATCATCTTCCGGGCATCCGGGAGATTTAGAGTAAACGATCTCATAATTGCTGCTGGTGCATCCTTCCCACTCAATTTCAACAAAATCACTTTTTATCTTTTGCCCGTCATCCGGATAAACTCCTTTTATTGCGGAAAAAACAGCCGGGATATCCACTTCCCTGTTATATGCAATTAACTCTTTTTCCAGATCTATCTTCAGATACTCATTAAAATTGGAGTTATGAAAAAGCAAAACCGAACTCTCATAAGGTAAATATATATTTGAGTATTGTGTCGGATATTTTCCATCCTGGGAAGTATTTTCAAGAACTGATACAGCCATATGTAAATCTCTCTTATTACCTTCTTCAATTATATACTTTGCAATCTCATACCTTTCACATGGGAACCCTCCGAGCTCGGGATGTGAATGATAGAAATTAGTTATCAGCTGATAATCACTTTTTCTCAAAATATGTGAATCCCCTTCAATTATCACGGAATCTCCATTAGCATCACCGATCAAGTATTGAGATCTGAACTGATCCTCACAATAGTATTTACTAAAAACAACCAGTGCTTCTTCAACAGTCCTGCACTCCTCCATTACTTTTTTCATCAGGGGACCTCTATATTCAGATTTGTTTAATACAGAATCCGGCATATCCATATATGGGGTTGATGTCCCATCCCAGAAAAGTCCATGCTGATTTATCCCCCCCTGGGGGAACCCGCTTTTATATCCGAACTTTACCCATCCATTCTTTTCTTCATAAGGAGCTACAAATGACATTATTGTATTATCATCACTCCAGTCTTCATTGTTACCCCCATAAAAAGAATTCCCATCTCCAAAACAAAAAACCGTACAGGGAAAAGCATTAATGTTTAATATGATCAGAAGTACTAAAATGAACAAAATTCCCGTTACAGATTTATATCGGAAATCATTGGAGATTTGATATATACATTTTCCATATCTCTTCATCTTCATCCTCATGTAATTGATACAAAATACCTTTGTTTATTGTGAATGGAGAGAAAATCACAGGATTTGCAAACTTAATCGGGATCACTTTCTGTGAAATGAATTTCCCTTTAGAGTCATATAGAAAAGCTTCAATTCCTTTATTGCTTTTCTTCCAGGTAAAGATATACAAAATAGTCCCGTCAGAATAGAGAAAGAATATTGAAGGGTAGTATTCCGGGAAAACCAGTCTTTTTGCCATACCAGCATAGACATAGTCCGGTGAGTTCGACTTCAGATAGCTTAAAAAATTCTTCCTGTCCCCTGAAGTGAATGGTAGTTTTTTATACTTTCTATTAATTGTAAAAAGATTGTCACCAAACTTATTAAATACTTTTACTATAAAACCTTCATCACCGGAAACATAAATATTTGTTCCGATTACCCTGAAGGAAAATGACTTTTTGAAAAAATTTTTATCTCCTGCTGAAGAATCAAATCTGGATCCGATATTACTTCTGTAAATTTCACGTAACTTATCAAGGTTCTTATTATAAATACTAATAGTTCTAAAGCCTGACCTTTTGTCCACATCTGTGCCCATTCCGACAAACCCCGAGCCAAAAGGCTGGAAATTACCTGATATCCCTGAGTTACCATCTATCTTTACCTCCCTGATCAGGATTCCTTTTAATGTGAAGATGGAGATTTTTCCTGTACTGCTGACCATTATCTTATTTTCAACAGGGTGGATCTTGATCACTCCGGCAAATTCCCCCGGACCCTCACCCCGCTTCCCGAATTTTCTTATCAATTCCCCGTTTTTGAGGTCAATAACCAGTACTGACCCTTTCTCAGTGACAAATAATCGGTTATCGATCACTTGTATCTGCCCGGGTTTCATTAAGTCTGGAATACTAAAAGACCTGTTTAAAACATTTGCCGGAAACACCAATTTGATGGCAATTATGCATATTACTATTACTCTGAATATCATTTAAACTCCTTCTTTAAATTATATTTTCTGAATATTTTTTTTTAAATATCAGTACAATTAAATATTAATATTATCGATAAGATATTTCAGGTCGCCCTTCCCCCGAATTTTCTTATTTGTCCTGATATTAAATTTTTTGATCTTCTCATTCAGAGTGGTCGGTTTGATCCCCAGAATGAATGAAGCCACTCTCTGATTTCCCCCGGATACCTTCAATGCTTTTATTATCATCTCTTTTTCTATCTCATATATAAAGTTCTTCAGAGGAACATTCTTTTTTATACAATTGTTCAATATAAAACTCCTTATCATTACCTCTTTTGAATTATCGATCTCTGCATTAAAGCCTTTGGGACTTCCTGAATTATCTAAATTTGTTCCTGTTAATATTTTTTCTTCCATTTTATATCCTCGTAAGTTTTATAAGCCTTTCCCTATATCTTCTTCCCCATTGAAAAACCTTGTTATTATTCAATACTATTATATATTTATTATTTTCTTCCTCTTTCATTTCATTAATTCTCTGAATATTAACAAGTGCTGACCGGTTAACTCTGAGAAAGTTTTCCGGGCCTAATTTCTCCTCAAGAAATCCCAAGGACCTCTTAACAAGAAAAGTACGGTCTTCACAATATATCCTTGAGTAGTTTCTTTCAGATTCAACAAAATTTATATCACCCTTACAGACAAAGTGATAGTTCCTCCCGATTTTTATTAATAGCTTGTCTTTCATAAAGTTACCTCCAAAATCAAAATCTTAAATTCTGAAATTTTAAGAACTTTTAATTAAATATACGTAGCTTTGTCCGGTTTTTTCATGTGAAAATGGTAAGAATATTCAAAATGTGACCATTTTCACATGTTTTTCCGAACATTCCTTCATTTTATTGAATCCCCTGTAAACCCTTTACAGGAAAGGGCTTTGGAGTTTTTTTTATGTAATCGGGGGTAAAAAAAAAGGCCGCCCCCGAAGGGACGGCCCGTATGTTAATACCGTTGTTTACGATATTAGAAGTTAACTCTGATACCGAACTGGAAGATTCCGGGATTCAGAATTCTCAGCGGTTCATTAAAGTTGGAAGCAGTAAAATCTGTTTCAACAAGAAGTGTAGTGTTATTATTTGTTACGTTATAACCATCAAGAAACAGTGTTGTTGTAACTGTGTCTGATACCTTAAAGGTTTTCTCTATTCCAAGTGAAAGCATCCAGAAAGTCGGAAGTCTGTTGTCTCCGAATTTTTCGCCGGCAGGATAAATGTTGGTCCAGCCAATTCCGCCGTCTCTGTAAATTTGCTCATGGAAAGGAAGAACATATCCTTCTCTCGCCTGGAAAACACCAGTTACATTGATGCCCCATGGTAACTGATACAGCCCTGAAAGCTTGAACTGCCATCTTGCATTAACAAAGATCCCCGAAAGACCGGATGATCCGGCAACTGCCGGTGCTCTGACAGCACCGTTAAAGTAATCGTAATTGGTCAGATCACCATTTGTCGGTGTGGCTCCATCACTTCCAAAATCTGCAGAAGCATAATTAGCTTTCCAATCTGCATAGGTGAATGAGGCATCCAGCATCCATTTTTCCGAGAACTTCTTCGAAAAGATTAACTGCAATGCCATATACTCATAATTGGTGTCACTATCATAGTTGGTATAGTAATTATATGATGCCGGACGGTTGTATCTCTGATAGATCGGTACTGTTGAACCGTCATCAAATGTATAAATCTCCTGATAGTAATTGGATGCATCTTCCAATGTTCCATCCTCGAACATCGGGATAAGTCTTACCAGGTTGTGATTTTTCTTATAAAAACCTGTGATGCCAACAGCAATGTCACTACCGAATGCTTTTTCAAATGATACGGTCAACTCATCAAGAAGGGGTGAGTTGAAGTCCGGATCTGTCTGATGTTTGTTCCATCCGGTTTCATAGTTTATCTTATCGGTATTGTACCAGTAGTAATAACCTGAAGTATCAATTTCATCATAGTTGATCATATCATCATTGTTGAAATCACCATACCACAGAAGATCCACTTCCCTGTAGGGCCAGTATCTGTTGGTCAGAGCGTTACCACTCTGTCCGCCATATCTTGCAACTGACATTTTTACAACATTCTTACCATCACCACTGATATCATATGTGAGTGAAAGTCTCGGCGAGATAACCTCATAGGTCTGAGGTGAGTCTCCGCCCTGAACGAGCAGATCTCCAAGGGCTGCATTCATAAGTTTTTCACCATGATGGGGGCTTCCCGGTTCATACCAGGTAAATCCCTGCTGAAGCTGTTCATTCAGTTTTCCACTCTCTTTGTCATATCTTACACCAAGGTTCACGGTAAGTTTACCGAATGTTGCTGTGTCTGATGCATAGAATGAGATTCTACTGAAATCCGCATTATAAAATGTGTTGGGTATCAGCCATGCACTTGTTGGTGAAGCTGGCCAATAGGAAGCTATCCTCTGGTTGGGATACATTGTCTGAGTGGTTGTTGTGCCATTGTAATAATCAACACCAAATCTGATCTCATGGTCACCGCCAATAACGCCTTCTGCGAAGTAGTTACCATTCAATGAAAGGTTGAGTGTATTTCTGTTGGTGATATAGTGATCCTGTGATCCGCCATAATATCTCGGTACCCAAAAGAACTGAAACTCAGCACCGGCATTGATATTATTCTCATCGAGATCTGATCCTCTTGGATCGAGAACAAATCCGCCGTCTGTATAAGCGAACTTAGCTGTTAACATTAGGTTGCCCATTACATGCTGTAATGATCCTGTGTATACCCAGCCTGGTCCATCCTGGTCATAAAGTGTCCCGTCATCCTGCTGTGCTCTTGAAAGAACTGTCCTTCCCCATTTCTTCTTGGCATCGTGTGAAAGGTGGACGTCACCGCTTGTGTTGCCAAGCTGGAAGTTTACCTTGGCATAACCGGATACAAGCCATGTGGCATCTTCATCGCCAACAAGCGTTCTTCCGTGAATGTCCTGAATAGCATATGATCCGAAGAACCATAATTTATCCTTTACAATAGGACCACCAAAGTTGATACCATACTGATATAACCTGTTGATCCCAGGTGAGTTCCAGCCCTGTGATACATAGTAGTCAGGAAGATCCTGGGTCATTTCCCAGGCTTCATCTTCTACATAAAGGTGAAAGTCTCCGCCATATCTGTTACCTGCTCTCTTGGAAACGAAGTTCAGCTGTACACCACCTGTCTGAGCTGTAATATCGTTGTTGCCAAGTGTGATCTGAAGTTCTTCATAAGCATTAACGTTCAGATATGCAGGTGCAGCTCCGATAGCGGACGGATCGGTAATGTTGGCACCGTCAACGTTCCATGTTGTATCATCATCTGATGCTCCATGACCGTACATTGAGGACTGCTGACCTGACTCTGCTCCGCCAACGTCTTCTCTGTCCATCATCATACCGGGGACCAGATTCATTACTGTCCATGGGTTCCTTGCGGTAGGAAGTGACTGCATCATCTCTTTCGAGACGTTAACTGAAACTGTTGTCTTCCTTGTGTCAACTGCACTGGCCTGACCCTTAACTTCTATAACCTCTTTTAACTGGGTCGTTTCCATCTGTACATTAAATGTCTTGTTCTTACCAACGAACAATCTGATTGACTTCTGAATTACAGTTTTGAACCCTTCGAGTTCAAACTTTAATTCAACGACTCCCGGGGGAACCTGAAGGAATCTGAAGTTTCCCTGTTCGGAAGTAACTGTAACTTTCTTACCGATCTGTTCACCGGTCAGTGTTACTGCAACTCCGGGGATAGCTGATCCATCAGGCAGTACTACTGTACCGTAGATGTCTGACGATGCTCCCTGAGCAAATGACAATCCGCAAAGGACTGTTACTGCCAGAAGCAATGTTAAAAATTTTTTCATTTTAACCTCCTAATTTATCTGCAATTTAAAATGCAATAGTCTTTCCCAATGGTACAAATATTAACAATAACTGGGACGAACAGATGTATTTCAGGGACAAACAATCTTTTTATGATGACCAAATATTTATAAATGGTTCCGAATATTCAGAGAAAAAATATAATTTCAAAGTAAATCCATTTATCCGGATATTAAATTCCAATTTCATGAAAGAATTATGTTTCTTTGGAGAAAAAACAAAAAAATCAGAGAAACAGATCGGGGCTGATCTCTTCTTCATTCATACTTAGCATTTCCAGATTCAGAGAAACCTTCTTTCTGATTTTTCTCAGATCATATTTCTTTATTTTTTCACAGAGAGAGGTTTCCTTAATCCCTAGGATACGGGATGCATTCTTTTGATTTCCGTTGGTTAGTCCGAGTGTAAAGAGAATTATTTTTCTCTCAAGATCACAAATAAAATGTTTAAGAGCAATATTTTTCTGAGTTATATTCTTCTGGAGATATTCTCTCACAAGTACTTCTGAAAGATCATCCAGGCCTGAAAGATCAGTGCCGTCTGAATTATCCATGCCGTTAAATTTATTTGAAAGCATTTGATTTTTTTTCATTTTTTTCTCCTTAATTATCGAGGACCCTCTTTAAATTATCTCTGAACTTTTTACCCCATAAAACTATCACATCATCGCTCATAACGACAAAATAGTTATAGTTAAGATCAGATTCGATCTTCCTGATCTTCTCTATGTTAATAATTGTCGACCTGTTCACCCTGACAAACTTATCCGGATCCAGTTTTTTTTCAAACTCCGACAGAGTATTTCTTATCAGAAAAGAATTTTTGCCTTTATAAAGCCTCTGATAATTTCTCTCTGATTCGATCCTGTCAATATCTTCACATTTCAGAACGATGAATTCTCTGCCGAGCTTTACCATTAAACGGTTCATTTCTTTTCTCCTTAAACATCCTGCTGTAAATTAATACGTTTAAAATTGAACTACACTCTATAACTTTGGTTACTAATTCAAATTTGTGAATTTAGTAATAAACAAAACTATCTATGACTTTAGTCATAATCTCTGGAAGTTCAGCCGATTCCTCTTCAAATTACGTATTAATATTCATTAAAGTGAATAATCATGAAACATTTATGAAATCATTTCCGTTTTAATTAATGTCAAGATGAAGATACTTATAAGAATAATTGTACTGATTATAGGGTTTAGTATATTTCCGGGGTATTCGAATGAGATGATGAATTCATTATCTTTCAACCATATTTCAAAAGAAGACGGATTATCAGATACTCTTATATTCTCTATTTTTCAGGACAGTGAAGGCTATATCTGGATCGGTACATCCAACGGCCTTAACAGATACAACGGATACAATTTTAAAGTATTCAAAAATAATCCCAAAGATCCCGAATCAATCTCTCATGATGTAATTACCTGTATATGCGAAGATAAAAACAATGATATATGGCTTTCAACTTATGGAGGAGGGATCTCAAAATTTAACAGAAGAACAAACACCTTCCGGAACTATACATCCTTCGGCAAAACAAATGAGAGCAACGGTTCAAAAATAGTAAATCATTTGTTTTCAGATTCCAAGAACAGATTATGGATATCTACAAAAGGCGGAGGCCTTATATTATTCATTCCCGGGACTTCCAAGGTGGAAAGATATGGAAATAATCCAGCTAATGCCGAATCACTTAGCGAAGATAACATCATGTCAACTTTTGAAGATTCAAGCGGTAATATCTGGATCGGGACATGGGGAAGCGGATTATTCAAATATTGTGAAACCAGTAAGTCTTTCAAAAAAATCACGCCTGATAAACCCACGGGGGATATTGAGCAATACAAGCATATTCATTCTATCCTGGAAGACCCCGAAAAAAATCTCTGGCTGGGAACCGGCGAAAAGGGACTGATAAGGTATAAAAGAAATACAGGGAATTTTCAGAGTTTTGGAATTGAACAGAACAGAGATGTGAATCTCAGAAAAAAGAAAATAAGCACAATTGTACTTGACCCTGGGAATAATAACCTCATATGGATAGGGACAGAGAGCGGACTGTATATTTACAGAATTGCAGAAGACAAATTTGTTAAATATAAAAGAGAGGACAGCGAATCTGGGCTCTCTAATAATTATGTCTGGAGTATATTAAGAGACAGATCCGGATTATTATGGATAGGGACAATCGGAGGCGGTATAAATCTGGAAAAGAGGGGAAGTGATTGTTTTCACCTATCCAACAGGGTGGAACAAAATGGAGATATTCTTAATTCCTCAAATATATCGGCTATTCATATTGACAGCAGAGATCTACAATTACTATGGGCCGGTACATTGGGGAATGGTTTACAAAGGGTTGATCTCAGTTCTGGAAAATCAGAAGAGATCAGACCTGTACATCAAAATAGCAATAAAATATCTGTAAAAAATATTACAAGTATCAATCCGGATCCCGACAATCCTGATATTCTATACATTGGAACAAATTCAGGGCTCAATAAATATAATATCAGTGAAAATCTTTTTATAAAACTTCAATCTCCATTGGATGAATTGAACGGATTTAATTCTGCATTTATTTCCACACTGAAGATCTCAGGTCCATCCCCAAAAATATTATGGATAGGAACATTGGGAGGGGGCCTTTATAAACTTGACCTTGATAAATACAAGCTTTCAAACTATATTTTCCAAAAAGAATTAAAAAATAATCCGGATATGAACAGGGTTTATACAATATCACCTTCATTAACAGATA
Organism: uncultured bacterium; assembly: GCA_942492175.1. Classification (GTDB taxonomy): domain Bacteria; phylum Acidobacteriota; class Aminicenantia; order UBA2199; family UBA2199; genus UBA647. The sequence continues at coordinate 267,320 of CALODR010000004.1, read as the reverse complement.
AAAACATATTATGGCTGGGTACAAATAAAGGGCTTGCCCGATTTTCCGTCAATACGGCTGTATTCAAGTTCATTTATCCGAAAAAGGTAAACAAGATGATAGCCGATACTCCGATCTTATCAATTTATGAATCTCAACATCAACCGGGAATTCTATGGTGCGGCACAAGGGGAAACGGATTGATCAGGTTTAATTCAACCGGTAATTTATTTGATAAATTTAGCATCGAAGAAGGATTGCCCGTTAATACCGTAGTTTCAATAGTGGAAGAACCAAAGGGAACTCTATGGTTAGGGACATTAAAGGGACTTTCCCGTTTCACGATCAATACAGTAAATTTCAGGAATTTTGACAAGTGTGAAGGGCTGAAGAATATCAGCTATCATCTTAACACAGCCCATTTAAGTAGAGACAAAAAAATCTTTATCAGCGGTCCGAACGGAATAGACAGTTTTTCGCCGGAGAGACTTAATACTAATATGACCATACCGCCTGTTGTGATAACAGGATTGAAAATTTTTGGAAGTTCTGAACTCCCCGGGATGGATAAGATCCTGAATAATGACATTTCAACAATAAGTGAACTTACTCTACCCCATGATTACAATACATTGACAATAAGCTTTGCCGCACTCGATTATACCTCCCCTGAAAAAAATCAGTTCTCATGCAGGCTTGATGGCCTGGAGAGCGACTGGAAATATCTCGGGACAAAAAACAGCGTAGATTATGAAAATTTGAAACCGGGGAAATACACCTTCATCGTAAAAGGCTCGAATAGTGACTCGATCTGGAATGAAACCGGGAGAAAACTGACCATTATTATAAAAAAAAGTTTAACCGGTTCATTCTGGTTCTGGTTACTGGTTGCTTTCCTTGTTATGTTTATTGCTTATATTACACGATTCCTGACATCAAAGTATAACAGGAACATAATACATCCCGATACAACTGTTGAACAGCTTTTTTCTGACGCCATAATCACTGAAAGAGAGAAAGAGATTATTTCACTTATTCTGCAGGGAAAGAGCAATAAAGATATTGAGGATGAATTGTTCATTTCCCTCGGAACGGTCAAAAATCATCTTTATAATATTTATAAAAAGCTTAATATAAAAAGCAGGACCCAACTTGTCAGTGTGATACGATCTGAAGAGAAACCTTAGCCCTCTCTTTTCCCACCATAGTTTGAAAATCTCTGAATACCACAAACGAATAAAAAAAAAGGCCGCCCCCGAAAGGGCGGCCCATATAGTTAATACCGTTGGTTTACGATATTAGAAGTTAACTCTGATACCGAACTGGAAGATTCCGGGGTTCAGAATTCTCAGAGGCTCATTAAAGTTAGAAGCCGTGAGTGATGTTTCAACAAGCAGTGTTGTATTGTTGTTGGTTATGTTGTAACCGTCAACGAACAATGTTGTTGTTACTGTGTCTGATACCTTGAATGTCTTCTCAAGTCCGAGTGAAAGCATCCAGAATGTCGGAAGCCTGTTGTCGCCGAACTTCTCGCCGGCAGGATACATATTTGTCCAGCCAAGGCTACCTCTGTAAGCACTTTCGTGGAACGGAAGAACATATCCTTCTCTTGCCTGGAAAACACCAGTTACATTGAGTCCCCATGGTAACTGATACAATCCGGAAAGTTTGAATGACCATCTGGCATTAACATAGATCCCTGCCAGGCCTGAAGAACTTGATGCTGAAGGAGCTCTTGCAGCCTCGTTGAAGTAATCAAAGTTGGTCAGGTCACCATCATTGTATTCAGCTTTATTGTAATTGGCTTTCCAGTCAGAATATGTGAATGAAGCATCAAGCATCCATTTGTCTGAGAACTTCTTTGAAAAGATGAACTGCAATGCCATGTATTCATAGTTGGTGTCACCATCATAGTTGGTGTAATAACCATATGATGCAGGCCTTGCATACCTGTAATAAATAGGTACGGTTGAGCCATCACTAAATGTGAATGTTTCTTCATAGAAGTTAGCTGCAGTCTCTTTTGTTCCGTCTTCAAAAAGAGGAGTATATCTTACCAGGTTGTGGTTCTTTTTGTAAAACCCTGTGATACCAACTGCAAGATCTGTACCAAAAGCTTTCTCAAATGAAACGGTCAACTCATCAAGAAGAGGTGAGTTGAAGTCAGGATCGGTCTGGTGTTTCACCCAACCTTTTGTGTAATCAATACTGTCTGTATTCCACCAATAATAATAATCAGCGATCTCATCAAAATTGACCATTTTATCATTGTTGAAATCACCATACCAGGCTACATCTACTTCTCTGTAGGGCCAGAATCTGTTGGTAAGATTATTACCGCTCTGTCCGCCGTATCTTGCAACTGACATTTTTACAACATTTTTGCCGTCGCCGCCTATGTCATATGTAAGTGAAAGTCTTGGTGAGAAAACCGTGTATTGCTGAGGGGATTTACCGCCCTGAACAACCAGATCGCCCAGAACATGGGGGAATAATCTTTCACCATGATGAATGGTTCCGGGTTCATACCATTGAAATCCCTGCTGAAGCTGTTCATTCAGTGTTCCAGTCTCTTTGTCATATCTTACACCGAGGTTAACGGTAAGTTTACCGAATGTTGCCGTGTCTGATACATAGAATGACATCCTGTTAAAATCTGCATTATAGAATGCATTCGGAAGAAGCCATGCACCTGACGGTGACGAAGGATAATAGAAAGCTATCCTCTGGTTGGGATAGAAAGTCTGTGTGGTTGTTGTGCCATTGTAATAGTCGGCACCAAACCTGATCTCATGATCTCCGCCCAACACGCCTTCTGCAAAGTAGTTAGCATTCAATGAAAGGTTGAGTGTGTTTCTGTTGGTGTCATACTGGTACAAGGAGCCACCATAGTATCTTGGTGAATAATAATATTCCCATTCTGCACCGGCATTCCATGTCCTTGACTCATCCAGATCACTTCCTCTTGGATCGAGAATAAATCCTCCATCCGAGTAAGCGAACTTAGCTGTTAACATCAGGTTGCCCATTACATGCTGTAATGACCCTGTGTAAATCCAGCCCGGTCCATCCTGGTCAAACAATGTCCCTTCATCCTGCTGTGCTCTTGAAAGAGTTGTCCTTCCCCATTTCTTCTTGGCATCATGTGACAGATGTAAGTCACCTGATGTGTTGCCAAGCTGGAAGTTTACTTTTGCATAACCGGAGATCAGCCATGTGGCATCTTCGTCTCCGACAAGTGTTCTTCCGTGAATGTCCTGAATAGCATATGATCCGAAGAACCATAATTTATCCTTAACAATAGGACCACCAAAGTTGATACCATACTGGTATAACCTCTGGACTCCGGGTGAATTCCAGCCTCTGGTTACATAGTAGTCAGGAAGATCCTGGCTCATTTCCCAGGCTTCATCTTCTACATAAAGGTGAAAGTCGCCGCCGTATCTGTTACCTGCTCTCTTTGAAACGAAGTTCAGCTGTACACCACCTGTCTGAGCTGTAATATCATTGTTGCCCAGAGTGATCTGAAGTTCTTCATAAGCATTAACGTTCAGATAACTGGGTGCGCCACCGATTGCCGACGGGTCTGTAATGTTGGCACCATCAACGTTCCATGTTGTATCTGTATCCGATGCACCATGACCGAACATTGTTGACTGCTGACCTGACTCGGCTCCACCAACGTCTTCTCTGTCCATCATCATACCGGGAACCAGGTTCATTACTGTCCATGGGTTCCTTGCGGTAGGAAGTGACTGCATCATCTCTTTTGAGACGTTGACTGAAACTGTTGTCTTCCTTGTGTCAACTGCGCTGGCCTGACCTTTAACTTCAACGACCTCTTTCAACTGGGTTGTTTCCATCTGTACGTTAAATGTCTTGTTCTTACCAACAAACAGCCTGATCCCTTTCTGAATTACAGTTTTGAACCCTTCGAGCTCAAACTTTAATTCAACGACTCCCGGGGGAATCTGAAGGAATCTGAAGTTTCCCTGTTCGGAAGTAACTGTAACTTTCTTACCGATCTGTTCACCGGTCAGTGTTACTGCAACTCCGGGGATGGCTGATCCATCAGGCAGTACTACTGTACCGTAGATGTCAGCTGTTGCTCCCTGAGCGAATGTCAGTCCTGAAAGAACTGCAACCGCTACGAGCAGTGTGAATAGCTTTTTCATATAAACCTCCTTTAAGTTTATTAAGCATATATAATGCAAAAACTTTGCCTATATGCTGATGGAATTCCTGCAGTGGGACTAACGGTAAATATTCAGGGACAAAAAAACAAAAATATTTCCCGGAATCCCAGTTAAAGTTCAAAGGAAAATCATTGAGATTTTGAGATACGATCCGAATTCAATTAACCGGATTTCCAAAACCAATATAATGGATTTTCAGACTATAATTTGATTTATTTATCTTTAAGAAGTGTTTAATCTTAGGATCAGGCAAAAAGATCCTGGCTGATATCATCTTCTCCCATATTGAGCATTTCCAGATTTAGAAGGATCCTCTTTTTACCTTTTTTTAATTTGTACTTTTTTATTTTTTCGCAAAGTGATGTTTCTTTAACTCCAAGTATGCGGGATGCATTTTTCTGGTTCCCATTCGTCAGGGAGAGAGTGAAATCGATGATCCGTTTCTCAAGATCGGTCATGAACATTTTTAATGATGTATTCTCTGAAGAAATATTTTTCATTAAATATTCACGCACAAGTACTTCAGAAAGATCATCAATATTTTTCAGATCATTTTCACTCTTCCCTTCACCAATATTAATGTTTTTTTTATTTAAGACTATTTCCTGTTTCATATTTTACCTTTTAATTATAAAGTACCTTCTTCAGGTTACTTCTGAATTTTCTTCCCCATGAAACGGTTACATTGTTGTTCATAACTACAAAGTAATTATAATTTACATCAGATTCAATCCTGCTGATCTGTTCAATATTGACAATAGCAGACCTGTTAACGCGGACAAATTTATTCGGATCAAGCTTTTTTTCAAAGTTTGAAATTGTATTCCTCACAAGAAAAGAATTGTTACCTTTGTAAACCCTTAGATAATTGCGTTCAGATTCGATCCAGTCAATATCGTCACATTTAAGGATAATAAGTTCTTTTCCGAGTTTAACGACCAGCCGTTCCATTTTTTTTGCTTCGATATTTTCCATACACATTTTATAAAGTGATTTTCGAATAAAAACATGTAACTTTGGTTAGTAATTCAAAAATGTGAATTTAGTAATCATTTTTTGAATAGGTGTTACTTTAGTAACATTTTTAATCTAATAAATAAAAACTTTATGGTTTCACGGATTTTCGGATAAAATCATTTTTGTTTTTTTACTAAACTCTGTATTAACTAATATCGTATAATTTTAGTTGAAAACATGAGAAATTTATTAATAAATATTCTATTACTCTTTGTTATATTTCCTTCGTTTGCTCTGGAAAACAGCTTTGACCTATCCTTCAGCCATATAAATAAAGGGGACGGATTATCAGATGATATGGTATTCTCAATTTTTCAGGACAGTTCAGGGTATATCTGGATAGGTACATCAAACGGGCTTAACAGATATGACGGGTACAATATAACCAATTTTTTTCATAAGCCTGATTCCCCCCACTCTCTTGCTCACAATACTGTCACCTCGATCTGTGAAGACAGTGAAAATAATATATGGTTTGGTACATTCGGCGGCGGGATCTCCAGGTTCATTCCCGCAACTAACAGTTTCCGAAACTATACATTCTCAAAACAGACAAGTGATCCCGGAAGCGCAAAACTGATAAATCATATTCAATCTGATTCAAAGAACAGATTTTGGGTATCAACAAGGGGGGCGGGAGTATTTCTTTTTGAGTACAAAACAAACAAAATAAAGAACTTTAATAAAATCTCCACAGTTCGGAACGAAGAAGCTTTAAACAATGTAATGTCAACTTTTGAAGATTCAAACGGAACCATTTGGATCGCTGCATGGGGCGGAGGTCTGGGAAAATACATCGAAGAGAACGGAATAATAGAAAAAGCCAGTCCGAATGAATTCAGGGATACTCCAAAAAGAGGAAAGTTCATTCACACCATACTTGAGGATGCCGAGAATAATTTATGGCTCGGGACACGGGATGAAGGAATTATCAGGTTTGACAGAAGATCAGGAATATATCGAACCTTTGGTTTGGAAAAGAACAGGATAATAAATATGACCGGAAAAAGTATCAACTTTATATTTTCAGATCCTGATAATCACAATTTGATCTGGATAGGTACAGTGAACGGATTATATATCTATAAGATCGCTGAAAACAAATTTATAAGTTACATAAGCAAAGATCTTCATTCAGGCCTGAGTAATAATTATATCTGGAGTATAATCAGAGACAGATCAGGACTGTTATGGGCGGGAACGATCGGAAACGGTATCAATTTAGAGAAAAGGGTAAGAGATTATTTTAGAAGTTTCAATACAACCGGACCGGATGGGTACAGCCTGAGTTCAAATGTGATCAGCTCACTGTATTCAGATGAAAAAAATCCTGAGAGTCTCTGGGTGGGAACCATTGGGGGAGGACTGAACAGAATAAATCTTAAATCCGGCAAGATTAATTCATATATTTCAAGCATAAGAGAAGTCAGATCCATTGCCCCGAGATATATCAACTCAATTATTTCCGATCCGGAATCTCCGGGGTTTTTATACCTTGGGACAAGTTCAGGATTGAATAAATATGATATCACAAGGAACAATTTCATTAAAATAACCTCTCCCGTAAAAAATTTCGAGGGCTTTAATTCTGTTCTGATTCAAGATCTTATGTACTCGAATTCTCATAAAGGATACTTGTGGCTCGGCACCTATGGAGAAGGATTATTTAAAATGGATCTCTCTGATTTTTCTCTGCAGAATTACATTTTTGAAACTAAAATAAAGAACAATTCAGAGAAGAACAGAGTTTATACAATAAAGCAATCACTTTCAAATTCAAATATCTTATGGGTTGGGACAAATTTTGGGCTGGGAAAATTTGATACAGAGAAAGAGACATTCAGATTTTTCAAAATACCCGCTGCTTACGACACCGCCCAGAGAACATTAGCACAGTCGTTATATGAATCCGGAAGTGAACCGGGAATTTTATGGATCGGTACATGGGGAAAAGGGATGTTCCGCTTTGATGAAAACACGGAGACTTTCACCCAATTTACAGAAAATCAGGGACTTCCAAACAATTATATTGTTTCAATAGTTGAAGAACCTGTCGGACGCTTGTGGATTGGAACTCAGTCCGGCCTTTCAAGCTATATCAAAAACTCGGGATTTTTCAGAAATTTCAATAATTTCGAAGGGCTGCAAAATTCTCTTTTCAGGCTGAATGCTTCATTTAAAAATTCCGATAAAACAATTTTTCTCGGAGGATCCAAAGGGATAGACTACTTCTCTCCGGACAAACTGAACACTAATATTTTGCCCCCTCCTGTTGTCCTTACCGGAATAAAGATTTTCGGGAGTACTGAACTTCCCGGAATGGAAGAAATTTTAAGCACTGATATTTCAGTTGCAGATCAAATTAAACTGCCCTATAAATACAATACGGTAACCATAAGTTTTTCGGCTTTGGATTTCACATCACCCGGGAAGAATCAGTATGCCTGTAAGATTGTGGAACTTGAAGATGAGTGGGAATATCTCGGCACCCAGAATTATATAACTTATACAAATTTAAAACCGGGGAAATACACTTTTAAAGTTAAAGGATCGAACAGTGATTCTGTCTGGAATGAGAAGGGAAGGACTTTAAATATAATTATCAATAGCTCTTTTACTAGAACTTTATTGTATAAAATAATCTATGCCATAATTCTGATCATACTTGTATCTCTGATATTGTACCTGTGGAGAAAACTGAGACAGATATCATTCTCTCCCGGAATAACAATGGAAAAACTTATCAGTAAAAATGATATTACAGAGAGGGAAGCCGAAATAATTAAACTTATAATTATGGGCAAAAGCAATAAGGAGATCGAAGAAGAGTTATTCATCTCTCTCGGAACTGTAAAAAATCATTTATACCATATATACAGAAAATTAAATATTAACAGCAGAACTCAGCTTATCAACCTTTTAAGCACTAAAGATAGAAAATAGCCGGATTTGTTGATAAATATCGTATATCTAATTATACTCGATTTCATAAAAAGGAGTTAAACATGAAAAAACTGATAATATTTTTATCCATAGTAATAGTGTTTATTTCAGTATCATTTGCAGCACAGGAAGATATTTATCTGAAGATACCTGTTCGGATCTATAAAGGAGGGACCTATCTGACAGGACTGCAGAAAGATGATTTCACACTTAAGATAAATGGGAAGATAAGGATCATTGATGAACTGCTTACCGGCAAGAGGTCGATAAATGATATTTCCGAAAGAAGGAACTTCATACTCCAATTCAATCTGACAGATTACGGAAAAAATATTACGGATGGGATCGAGTTTTTTGTAAATGAGATACTCAGAAAGAAAGACAATCTACTTATCTGGACCCATGTCAAGGTATACCGGATCAGATCTGACAAGCCCAAAAATGAAATTATTTCTGACATAGAAACAATAGTTAAGGGAGATTCCTTCAGTTATAAAAGAATCAGGGAGGCTGCACGGAATAAACTTAATACAATATTAAGAAAATTTATTGATTTTACTCCCAATAAAAGGGAGACAAATCCCTATATGCAGAATACTTTCCGTTTTCTGAACAATTACAGCAGGGAGTGGCTCGATTTCAAATCAAAATTCCTACTTCCGGACATAGGAAAATACTATGGAGTTTTTTCACTTCTTTCAAGAGAGTATCCCGGAGAAAAATACTTTATCAATTTTCAGCAGAGGGAGATTATCCCTTCATTAAGAAGATACAACCAGGTAAAAACCACTATAAACAATTATGTGTCGAATATAGCCGGGACCTCTGAGTCGTCCTACACTTCTTCAATAACAAATGCTTTGAAGAGAATCGACAAATCCATGCTCCTGTCTGATAATTTCAATCCTGAACATCTCGTATCTCCATTCAAAGGGGCTAATATAAGCTACAATCTTCTCCTTTTCCACTCTTTCAGGCAAAGCAGTGATGATTCAGACTCTGTTTCTCCGGACCTTGAGGGGATTTTAAGGAACATATCAAAATCGACCGGAGGATTGAGCATTAACACCAATGATTTTAAAGACGGAATTGATTCGATGATGAAAAAATCTGACCATTATTACTACCTTGTTTATAAGTTCAACGGGAAGAAAGGAGAAAAAAAAGTAGAAGTAAGTATTGACCATAAGGATACTATCCTTTTCTACAAGGACAAATTTTTTCCAGATGAAATAGACCTCCTGATAAAACTTGCTGCAGAACCGAAGATCAATATTTCCGAGGTTAATATTACCAATAAACATATCAATTTCGAAATATCCGATTACTCAAAAGAGGGGAAAGAAAAAAAGAAGGGAATAATGAAGGTAGAGGTCAGGCTGATCGACAACAATCGAAAAACAGTTATGGAAAAAATGAATACTCTCAGGGCAGAGAAAGATCCGGTCAGGATATCTCTTAAAATCACTCCTGAACTCAAAGGATTTTTTAAACTTGAGATAATTGCCAGGGATATAAATAAGAACAAGACAGCAAACTTCTCAAAATATATTGAATTAAAATAGGATTTATTTTATACTTCACTATTGATATAATTTTTCATCGGAGGAAATATGAAAAAACTGATCCTGTTTTTAACAATAGTTGCATTTATGGCCACATTTCAGATATCCGGAGTTATGATAGATCACAGCAAATTTTCAATAACTATCGGTGCTGGAACAAAGAACATTTCTGAAGAGATATTTAAAGATGTTTATGGATCAGGTAACATAGCATACAGCCTCGACCTGGCTTTTAAACTCGGAAGATCTCTGGAAGCTTTTATACATACAGATTACCTAAAAGCAGAGGGTCAACTTGAATATGACCCCAAAGATACAACTCTCACTATAATCCCGGCTGAAGCAGGACTCAGAATTCTTCTCGGAAAAAATAAATTCAAACCCTACCTTGGATTAGGGGCAGGATACTATATGTTCAAAGAAGAGAACTTCATCGGAACCGTTGATGATAACAGTATCGGATTCTTCGGTGAGGGAGGATTAAGGTATTATTTCGGAAAATTTTTCATAGATCTTAAACTTAAATATATTCAATTAAAATATGAAGTTTCCGGAGCAGATATAAATCTTGGAGGACTCTCATATTTTGGCGGTATCGGTATCCGTTTCTGATCTCCTTTTAAAATATCTGCTGTTTCCAAATAGTTAAGCTTAAAGAGTCCCGCTTTTCCGAAACCGTAAAAATATTTTAAAGAATTTACAATGACTGAAACTCTTTTTTTCAGATTGATCCTTACATTTGTTACCGGTACTGTCTGGATATTTATCTCGATCAGCTTAGGAAAGAGATCCGGCAGTAACATGAGCGGATTTATTGCGGGCCTCCCATCCACTGCCCTTCTTGTTTTTTTCTTTATCGGCCTAAATCAATCTCCATCTGCTGCTGCAGAAGCAACAACCGTTTTTCCGCTCTCTTATTCAGTGACAGGCCTATTTCTGCTGATATATGCAAGGAATGTTAAGAATGGTCTATTTACTGCTGTTTTTTCGGGATTGCTCTGCTGGTTTACAGGAGGATCAATTCTTGCGTTTATCAATCCTTCAAATTATCTTCTGAATTTTTTTCTATATTTATTGATACTTCCTGTTCTATACATACTAATGGTGAAAGTGACCGGTAAAAAACCGGTATCCGGAAAAAATCTCCCCTCATCTCCAAAACTTATTCTGATAAGGTCCATATTCGGAGGGATAATTATTACTGCAGCTGTATTGTTCTCAAAAATATTCGGCCCTGTTTTCGGAGGAATCTTTTCCGCATTTCCTGCAATGTTCATCTCAACACTGGTAATTGCATATAAAACATATGGCGGTGATTTTTCAAAAATGATGACGAGACCTCTACTAGTTACCGGGATGACAACTATTGTATTATACTCACTCGGGGTGAGATATTTTTATCCGGGATCCGGGCTTGTTATCGGAACTTTTTTGGCACTGACAATTTCATCCTTCTGTGCATTTATAACTCTTATCCTGATGCGGAGGAATATTATTTAAGAAATGTTTGTAAATATTTCAGGGTATGTGCGGGTAAAATCTACAGAAAGCTGATTATCCAGCTTCCAACTATAATCCCGACACTCATATAAAGAAACAGTTTGAGACCCTCTTTTTTGATCATCTTCATATCATCATACCTTATTGTGGCAATGATAACTGAAACAATACCTGAGAATACAATCATTGAGATAAAGTGACTTCTAAAGATCATTTTTTCCTCCTTGCGATATCAAAGGCATTTAATGTGACAAGGTAGTTAAGGAGGCCGGCAGATACCATATATGTTGTACCGTAATGATAAGTGACAGATTCAATATTCCCTTTTGCAAATCCAAGAAGATTAACAACCAGATTGAATAAACCGAGCCCCAGATCACCAAGGAAACCGAGAATCAGCAGAGGGTGAAACTGTCTCTGAACAACACCGTAATTGTTCGATGTTTCTGTATAAGGGAGGAAAAACTTGCCTTCCATCAGTATCCCGAGGATAACAAGCAGCAGAATTCCAGAGAAAAATACAACAGCTTTAGTATGCTTCTTCTGGATAAAATGACCGGATCCGGGAATAAGCCATGATAATAAGAATATTAAATAAGGTCTCATTTTTTTATTATACTAAATATATGTTCCCGATTCAATGTTACTATTATGAACCTTTTAATATTACCTTCATATATGATAGAATAAGTTGTTATTACCTACTTCCTTTAGAGGAGAAAAAATGGAGTTTAAGAAGAGGATATTATGCATCGGGGCAGGCTATGTAGGAGGCCCTACAATGGCTGTTATTGCACTCAAATGCCCTGAATACAGGATAGACGTTGTTGATATCAATCAAGCCAGGATAGATGCCTGGAATTCGGATGAACTTCCCATCTTTGAGCCCGGACTGGATGAGATAGTAAAAGAGAGGAGAGGGAAGAACCTGTTCTTCTCTACAGATACCGAGGAAAATATAAAAGTTGCAGACATCATTTTTGTCTCCGTAAACACTCCCACAAAAACTTTCGGCGAAGGGGCGGGGATGGCATCCAACCTTCAATATTGGGAAGCAACAGCTCATCAGATAGTAAAAAATTCAGATAGTGATAAAATAATTGTTGAGAAAAGCACATTACCGGTTAGGACAGCAGAGGCGATGGAACGGATCCTCAAGACAAGCAACAGCAATGTTAAATTTGAAGTTGTATCCAACCCGGAATTTCTTGCTGAAGGGACTGCGGTAAAAGACCTTCTTGAAGCAGACAGAGTGTTGATCGGCGCACATGAAACAGAGCAGGGGAATAAAGCAGCGCAGGAAATTGCAGACATATACAGACACTGGCTGCCTGAGGAGAGGATCATTACAACGAATCTCTGGTCATCTGAATTGTCCAAACTTATTGCGAACGCATTCCTTGCCCAGAGAATTTCTTCGATAAATTCAATCTCCGCACTTTGTGAAAAAACCGATGCAGATATATCAGAGATTGCACATGCAATAGGAAGTGATTCCAGGATCGGTAACAAATTTTTGCAGACAAGTGTCGGTTTTGGAGGATCCTGTTTTAAAAAGGATATCCTGAACCTTGTCTATATTGCAAAAAGTTACGGACTATATGAAGTTGCCGACTATTGGGAATCAGTTGTGACAATGAATGAGTACCAGAAATCAAGATTTGTCAGGAAGATTATTAAGGAGATGTTCAATACTGTAGCTGGAAAAAAGATCACACTTCTCGGATTTGCATTTAAGGCAAATACAGGAGACACGAGGGAATCTCCAGCCATTGACATTACCAAGGCACTCCTCGAAGAAAATGTAAAAGTCACAATTCACGATCCCAAGGCCCTTGACAATGCAAAGATCGATCTTAAAGGGATTGACGACAATATTATTTATGAATCCGATCCTTATAAAGCGGCAGAAAATGCGAATGCCATAGTTATTACAACTGAGTGGGACAGTTTTAAAGATCTCGATTATTCAAAGATATATGGATCAATGGAAAAACCTGCTTTCATTTTTGACGGGAGGAACATACTTGATCATAAAAAATTATTCAGTATCGGGTTCAATGTTTATCCTATAGGGAAAAAGCAGTTGACTCACTTCTCATAGAGGGGGAAAGATGTGTGGAATTATTTGTTATACAGGTACTAAAAAGGCAGTCCCGATCCTGATTGACGGTTTGAAAAAGCTTGAATACAGGGGATATGATTCTGCAGGACTTGCAGTTGTAGAAAAGGGGAAGACCTTTATGGTCAAATCCAAAGGGAAGGTTTCAAATCTTGAGGCAAAACTTGCAAACTCTTCGTCAGAGGCAACATTCGGGATCGCTCATACAAGATGGGCCACACACGGGAAACCCTCTGAAATAAATGCACATCCTCAATCAGGGTGCAATAATAAGGTAAGTGTTGTCCATAACGGAATTATAGAGAACTATCTTGAGATTAAGGAAGAACTTATAAAAAAAGGGCACACATTTTCATCAGATACAGACACTGAAGTAATTTCCCATCTGATAGAGCAGAATTTTAACGGTGATCTTGAATCTGCTGTTTTAAAATCGATCGAATCACTGGACGGAGCATTCGGTATTGCAGTAATACATTCTGATGTAGACCACAAGATAGTTGTTGTAAAGAGAGGCAGTCCAATCATAATCGGAGTTGGGGAAAATGAATTTTTTGCAGCATCAGATTCTAATGCATTATCACCTTACACTAATAAGATGATCTATCTGAGTGATGACGAGATGGCAGTGTTAAACAGTAAGGATTATTATATAAAAAATCTCAGCAATGAGGTCCTGAAGAAAAAAGTTGAATTTGTCGATTCCAATATGTACACAAATGATAAGAAAGGTTTTGAACATTTTATGCTCAAAGAAATTTTCGAACAGCCGGAGACGATTGAGAATGCATTCAGGGGAAGGATGATCGAGAGCGAAGGTGTATCAAAGCTCGGAGGTCTGGAGCCTGTACTCAACAGGCTGAAAAACATCAAAAAATTGATCATTATTTCCTGCGGCACCAGTTACTATTCGGGATTGATAGGAAGGTATATTTTTGAAGAATTAACCGAAATAAACGTTGAGACCGAGATAGCTTCCGAGTTCAGGTACAGGAAATTAAAACTTGATGAGAACGTCGCTGTTCTGGCAATCTCTCAATCCGGCGAGACCGCTGACACTCTCGCAGCATTAAAAGAGGCTAAGAGGAAAGGAGCATTGCTTCTCGGCATTGTGAACGGAGTAGGGACTTCTATCCCTCAGCTTACTGATGCCGGTGTTTATAATCATGCAGGCCCTGAGATAGGAGTGGCCTCCACAAAGATATATACCTCTCAATTAGTGATACTTACCCTTATCGCACTTCTGATAGGCAGATATCAGGGAATGTCATTTACAGAAGGAAAAGAGATAATTAACGCTATAAAAAAACTCCCGGATCAGATCAGAGACATTCTCAGCAATGCCAAAAATATCAAGGAGATCGCCCGGAAATATTCTGTATACAGAGACTTCCTGTACATCGGGAGATTGTTCAACCATCCGACAGCCATGGAGGGAGCGCTGAAATTAAAAGAGATCTCATATATTCATGCAGAGGGTTATGCCGCAGGAGAGATGAAACACGGCCCTATATCTCTGATCGATAAAAATTTCCCAACTGTCGCCATTGCCACGGACGACCTTGTTCTCGAGAAGATCATCAGTAATATGGAAGAGATCAAAGCCAGGGACGGCAAGATCCTGGCTATAACAAATATTGGTGAAAAGAAAGTTAAAAAAATAGCCGACGATATAATCGCTGTACCGAAAACACTCCCGCTGCTCCAGCCGATACTTAATATAATTCCGCTGCAGTTGTTCGCATACTATATTGCAAATGAGAAAGGTTGTGATATCGATAAACCGAGAAACCTTGCCAAATCAGTAACTGTTGAATAGTTCAGGGATTAACATAATTTGTTCAAATGTATAAAAGGCTAATACTGATTATTTTCTTTACCATTTGCAATTTTCTCCTGCTTTCTGCCAATACAATTGACCGGTCAATTACCATCAATTATGATAATGACTCATTTCTACTTACTGACCGCGCTTTCACTGCTGGTGCAAAGATCCAATGGATTATTCCCGGCTCAGGAAATCTGAAACAGTCTTCAACATTAAGAATTCTTCCATTCAGGAGAGATAAAAGTTTTACAGACCGGATCGTTCTATCATTCGGTACTGCAATGTATACTCCGGATGATATTACTATCACTTCCCTGATACTTGAGGACCGCCCCTATGCCGGATATAATTATTTCAATATTTCATTTATTGGAAGATCTGAAAATGTATTCGAATCATTTGAAGTAAGTCTTGGATTAACGGGGCCGTTAACCCTTACAGAACAGGTCCAGAAAGTTGTTCATGAGATAGTAGGTGCAAAGAAACCTTCGGGTTGGGATAATCAGCTTGGGAATGAACTGATAGTTCAATTGTATTATGACCGGATATGGAAACAGAAAGCTAAAGGTCCCGAAAAAGGGTTGAAACAGGAGATCATGCCCAGAATGAGTGCCGGTCTTGGTAATGGACTCATCTATGGGGGACTGGGTCTCTTTGCAAGAGCAGGTTGGAATCTCCCTGATGATTTCGGGATGCCCGTCAACAGACCGGGAGGATTGAGGGGAGTGAGTCCTGTAAGTAAATGCAGAGGGGGGTTCTACGGATTTTTTTCTCTCGATACCAGCTTTATATTAAGAAACATATTTCTTGACGGGAATACTTTTGAAGACAGTCACAAAGTTGACAAATATATGTTTAATATAGATCTGAATTGGGGCATGGTCTTCAGGTTCTCAAAATTTCAGTTCTCTGCAACCCATACACTATGGACCAAAAGATACATACCTGAATCGTTCAACCACCAGTTTATCCGCCTCTCCCTCTCTTACCTCTACTAATCATTCTTTAAATCTGAAATGATAGTTTCAAGCCATCTGATTTTAGCGGTTTGGATATTGGGGCTCGGGTGAGAATAAAGTTTCGGATGGTCTGGTGATACCACCCCGGCAGTTCTGAAATCTTTAAGGAAATTCAAGGCTTTATCAGCAAGCGGCAATAAATTCTTGTCTCTTCCCCATCCTAGAATTACCGGAGATTTTTTTTCTTTCAGCTTGAATACAATTTCTCTCTCTTTAGTTCGTACATTCGAAAATATTGTATGTATCCCGCTGTACTTTTCTTCGAACTCTTTTACCCTTTTAAAAAATATCTGGCTTTTTGATTCTCTGATATCGGAAAGATTGACTATCCTCACATGGTCCCATTTCAATTCAGCCATGATTCTCATAACCTGATATTGAGTGATATCCGGTTTCGCGAAAACCATTTCAAGCGAGGATAACCTTTCCGGAGCTTCAGCCAAAGACAATTGAGGTTCACGGTATCCGAATTGTCTGGGCTCGGATGACCCCGGATTCATCATAACAAAAACCGAATCCGGACTGGAGGACAACAATCCAAGAGGCTCCGCAATCTGCATATGGTGATACCTTCGGAATATCTCGAGAATATTCCTGCATTTTATCGGCTCTCCATCGGGAGTTAGAAGATCATAATAACTGCCGTAAACAGTAAATATATCCTTTAATTCATCAGCATACAGAAATGTCGGCATGATCAGATAATATAAGCACTGAGATACCCGACTACATGTTCGAAATCACCGCTTGTTTCGCCGGAATTGGTATATTCAACTACTTCTCCTCTATCTGCCCCCAATTTCCCTGCAGCTGTCATCATTATATATGTGGGCCCTACTCCGCACATTGATATTCTGTTCGAATAAACTGTTTCATATAACTTATCCGGATCCATTGTTTTGATTGCATCTATGGCCAGAGAATCCAGTTCCTTTGCATCTTCTGAGCTTATATAGTGACTCATATCAGTAGATGCAACCATAAGGATATCATTCTTGGATGATGAAATCAGTGCTCCCAGCTCTTCACCACCCCTCTTCATCATCTCTCTGTTAATTGTCCCGATCGTAACAGGAAGGATTTTTGCTTTTGGGTTAAGCACCTGAATAAACGGGACCTGAACTTCCAGTGAATGTTCATCGGCAGAAGGGATCGAATCTATCCCGAACACTTCACTGTTTTCGCTCAATTTTTTTCTTAATTCATCATCAACTTCGATATCTCCCAGGGGAGTAGACCATTTATCATATCCGTCAATTGCCATCGGATAACCTTCACCTCTGTGATTAACACCGAGAATTATTACTCTGTCGGGAATATGGATAAAACCGAAACCTTTACCGGCACAGGATCCGGAATAGATATATCCGGCATGAGGGGAGATAAGGCCGATTACCTTTAACCTCTTTTTTACAAGCTTGATCATCCCCTCAACCTCTTTTCTGAGAGAATCTTTCTGGCCCGGGTAGAACGTACCCGCAACCGATGGATATCTGATCATTCTACACCTCTCACTTCCTTAATTGTATCATAAGCAGAGAAAAATTTTGACTCAGAAGGTGAGCTGGCCGTTTTCAACAACCACTTCACCGGATTTGATTATGGTCCTGAACGGATTGATCCCGAGGTGATAGGCAAGATAGCTGTAATCCGGAATGTCAGCAAGCAGCAGATCCATCTTCTTACCGACACAAACAGATCCGGCACTCCGCTCTCTGTCTATAGAATATGCGGCATTTATTGTTATTGTATTCAGGGCCTCTTCTATCGTAAGTCCCATTTTGAAAATCCCGAGATGAAAAATAAAGAGCTGGGATGATACCATGGAGCTCCCCGGGTTAAAGTCAGATCCGAGTGCAACAATTGAATTACACTCAATCATTTTTCTTACCGGTGCATATTTATCCATTTTGAGGAAAAAAGAGACACCAGGCAGTAATATAGCTGTTGTGTCCGATGCCGAGAGGACATCGATCTCTTCATCTGTTATCTCTATAAGGTGTTCTGCAGAAACGGCTCCTTTGTTTACCGCAAGGATGGCACCGTTATTTGATTTAAACTCATCAGCATGCACCTTTAATTTAAAACCGCTCTTCTTCAATTCTTCCAGATAATAGTCAGACTCGTCATAAGAGAAGTACCCTTCTTCGCAGAATATATCTCCAAATTCAGCAAGTCCCTCTTCCTTAACTTTAGGGACAACTTCATCAACAAGATATTTAAGGAAGTCCATGTTTCTTCCGCTAAACTCTTCGGGGATCTCATGAGCTCCGAGAAAGGTCGGTACAAGATCAACAGGATGGAAAGAATTCAGAGCCTTTATCGTTTCAAGCTGCTTCAACTCACTTTCAAGATTAAGCCCGTATCCGCTTTTTGCTTCTACAGTTGTACTTCCCGAAAGGAGCATTCGGTTCAGCCTCCATTCGCTCTGAGCAATCAGATCTTCAAGTCCTGCTTCACGGGTTTTTCTGACACTTCCCTTTATACCTCCACCCTTTTCTGCAATTTCCTGATAACTTACACCCTGAAGTTTTTGTCTGAACTCATCCTGCCTGGTTTCTGCAAACGGCAGATGTGTGTGAGGATCTACAAATCCCGGAAACGCCACATATCCTGAACCGTCTATTACAACTGCATTATCTTTTAGTGTGCAGTTCTTTTTAAATTCATCCTCAAAACCGAGAAAGGTAATTATCTCACCTGTGGATCCGATCCACAGATCTCTTGATATCCTTATCGAATTGAGAGATCTTCCCCTGACAAATTCATCGGAGGCCGGATTAACAAGTTCCTTTACATTTTTTACAAGTAAATCTATCTCGATCATTTCAGCTTACTCCGACTTTTTTTCTCTCTGAAAAGTTGGGATATCGAGTTCATCCTCTTCATTCTCAAGGTGGTGCTTCTTCGTCAGGCCAGGAAAAGTTCCTTCATTCAAATACCCCGGATCCACATCTGTAAGGTCAGCCGGAGTGATAGGCTTTTCAAACAGGTATGGTGAATTCACCGGTGTATCTTTCCTGATGAAATCCTTACTTGAAACACTTTCCATATCAATCCTTCGGGGAGTGTTTATCCGGGGTGGGGTTAAAGGGAACAATTCCTCTTCTCTCATTGTTCTCTTTATCTCCTTTTTCTTCCCTGAACTCTCAAATCCTGTCGCAATTACAGTAACCCTGATCAGTTCACCCATATTATCATCTTCAACTACACCAAATTTGCTCTTAACATCAGGTGATACCTCTGCATTAATTGTCTCGGCAATTATTTTGAGTTCATCTCTCCTCAAAGGAAGTGTTGAAGAAGTTGTAATATTGAAGAGCAGTCCGGTTGCACCGCTTATCGATATATTATCAAGTAATGGTGAATTGAGTGCTTTATTTACAGCCTCTTCAGCTCTGTTATCACCTTTTGATTCACCTGTCCCCATCATTGTCATGCCCTTTTCGGCCATAGTAGTCTTTACATCCGCAAAATCAACATTCTGCATCCCGGATGTGTTAATAATATCTGAAATACCCCTTACCGCTCTCAGAAGCACTTCATCTACTTTTTTATACGAATCCCTCAGAGGGATCTGTTCATCATCAAGCTCAAATAATTTTTCATTCGGGATCACAATAATCGCATCGACACTCTCAAGGAGACTTTTGATCCCGCTGTCAGCAATTTCCATTCTGTGTTTTCCTTCAAATTCGAAAGGCTTGGTAACAACAGCAACAGTAAGGATACCCATAGATGCAGCATGGTTAGCAACCACCTGGGATGCTCCGGTCCCGGTTCCGCCTCCCATTCCGGCTGTAATGAAGATCATATCAGCTCCTTCAAGCATATCAGTTATCATCTCAGTGCTTTCAAGCGCTGCTTTCATGCCGATCTCAGGATTTGATCCACTTCCCCTTCCGCGTGTCAGCTTTTCACCTATCTGCAGGGTAAGAGAAGGTGATTTTATATTAGCGAGATCCTGGACATCGGTATTAATGGCAATAAACTCCACCCCTGAAAGTTTCTCCTCTATCATTCTGTTAATGGCATTTCCACCGCCGCCACCAAGTCCCAGAACTTTCAGTACTGCCCCATCTTTCCTTATCTTCTTTAAAGTAATTTTAACTTCATCACTCATCTCTCCTCCTAAAATCCTATAAATTCTCTTACCTTCTGGAAAAAATTACCGGAAGAATCCGGCATGACTCCCCTGTTCCTCATATCAAGAAGCCCGTACTTTATAAGCCCGAGAGAAGTTGAAAAATCGGGAGTATTGACCTTATCGATAAGGCCCCCCAACCCTGTAGGCTTTCCTACTCTTACAGGAGTTGAAAAAATCTCATCAGCCACTTCCAGCAGGCCGTCAAGCTGTGATGTGCCCCCTGTAAGTACTACACCTGCATTTATTTTATTTTCAAGACCTTCCTGCTCTATCTTATTTCTTATCATTTCAAATATCTCTTCAGCTCTTGGTTTCAATATTTCAGTAAGCAGTGACGGGTTAATCAATCTCATCTTTTTACCCCCGACGCTCGGAATCTCAATATTCTGATTTCTGAGATTCGGGTCCATACCCATCCCATACTTTCTTTTTATGATCTCAGCTTTATCGATCGGGGTCCTTGTTCCTATGGCAAGATCATTTGTGAAATTAAAACCTCCGACACCAATAGTTGAAGAATATTTTAAAGCACCTTTCTCATATATCGAAAAATCGGTGGTCCCGCCCCCGATATCGATCAATGCAACCCCCAATTCCTTTTCATCTGGAGTCAACACTGCTTCTGCTGTTGCGATATGTGAGAGGACCATTTTCAACACATCGATTTTTGCCTTTTTAAGACATATAAGAAGATTTCTTGTAGCTGCTTTTGAGGCAGTTACTATCAGTATATAGACTTCAAGGCTGTTTCCTGTCATGCCTATCGGATTCTTGATGTCATCCTGAGTGTCAATTATAAATTCCTGAGGAAGTACATGCAGGATATCCTTATTATTAGGAAGCATAATACTGCTGCCGTGTGTTACAGCTCTATCCACATCATCTTTTGTTATTTCCCTATTCCTTCCTCCGGTAATATTGATACTTCCCTTTGCACTGATAGACTGGACATGGCTTCCGGAGATATTAATATATGCAGATTCAACTTCCACTCCGGCGGTCAACTCGGCCTCCTTAACTGACCTCTTGATGTCCTCCACTGTATTGTTCATATCAACAATAACCCCTCTTTTGATCCCCGAAGAGTCTGATATCCCGTAGCCGATAACCTCTATTTCATCCCTCTCTTCTTCAGTCTTCACCTGTCCGATAATGGTACTTATTTTTTTTGTCCCTATGTCAATTCCTACTATAAAGTTGTTTTTCATTGGCTTAGATTATCTCCTTCTCGAATTCAAGGTAAAACCTGTCCGTGAATCTGAGATCGACACTTTTGATTGCATTTTCACTATATCCGAGTTTTTTTCTTATTTTCAGGTATGTTCTCAGTTTTTCCAGATCAATTTCATTCCCGGTATAAAATATCTCACTCGTCCCTTTGAGTTTCAATGCAGTTCCGTAAGGTTCTTTAAAACTAATATATTCTATAATATCCCTCTTGTCGATCAATCCGGAAATCCCCGGAAATATATCATCAAGATCTGAAGGGGTTATATCTCTTATTACCATTATCCCTTCCATTTTTTTTATATTCTCAGAAAGGATAATTCCATTTTTGTCTATAATATTATATTTACCTCTATATAAGAATTGAAATGAGGGCTTTCTCAGGCTCAATCTTATTTCAACAATCGACGGGAGTTTTCTGGAGATCGAAACCTCTTCGATCTCCTTTATCCCCAAGAGCTCACCCCTTAATTTTGTTGTGTTCAGGGTAAGGATGTTTCCCCCGTATTTTTTCAATATCTCCCTCACTTTACTATTCTTGAATGTGGGAGTATTGATAAGCTGAAATGAACGGATATCCAGTTTTTCCCATCCGGTCATGAATTTCCCGACCGAATATGCAGCATACCCTGAAACAAGAAAGAGTAGAATGATAAAGACAATATGAAGACTGCGTATCTTTATTGTCCTGATTTTTTTCTGCCTGTTCACGGCCCTGTTATTGTTCTTCCTGAGAAATTCTATCTCAGTTACAGGCCCGTAACCCGCTACTTTTTTCATTTTTTATCTTTCTCCGCAATTTCTGCAAAATTATGAGCAGTTCTTGTCAGATCTCCTGCAGACAGGAATGCAACCGCATCTCCATCTTTAACTATGTCCCTCAGATATGATGTCAGTTTTTTCATATCACTTATATATTCCACTTCACCTGAAGTTTTTTCTTTTATCAATTCCGCAAGGACCCCGCTGTTTACCCCCTCTATCTCATCCTGGTTTGCTCCGTACAATTCAGCAAGAACAACAATATCCGCTCCATCAAATGACCCGGCAAACTCTTCCATCAGATTCTTAAGACGGGTAAATCTGTGAGGCTGAAAGACTATTATTATCCTCCCGAACCCTTCATGAAGAAGTGTATCGAGTGTAGCTCTGATCTCAGTTGGATGATGGGCATAATCATCAACAACAAGCAAGGAGGGACTTCTGTACAAAACCTGAAATCTTCTGTCGGGAAGTGAAAATTGTGAAAGCCCTGATATCACATGTTTTATATCTATTTCAGATTGAACAGCTGCAGCGATCGCCGCCAGACTATTAAGAACATTGTGCCTCCCCCCGGCTGCAAGTGAAACCACACCTTTATTAACGCCATTTATTATAAGATCAAATTTTGAACCGAATGTCCCCGGAACAATATTTGCCGCTCTTATATCTGCATTTTCCGAAGTTCCGAAAGTTATTACCCTCTTATTTATTAACTTTAGTATTGCACTTGAGTTGTGGCAATCGAGATTTAATACAACCGATCCGAAAAACGGAACCTTATTACCAAAATCTTTAAATGCTTCCAGCAGTTTATCAAAACTTCCGTAATGGTCCAGATGGTCATCTTCAATATTTGTTATTATCGCAATTGTCGGGAATAGTTTCAAAAAACTGCCATCAGATTCATCGGCCTCAGCCACAAGAAAATCGGATTTGCCAAGTTTTGCTCCGCTCTCTTCAGTTTTCAGCTTCCCTCCTACCACATAAGTAGGATCTTTCCCGGCTTCATTAAGTATTGCAGCTATCATGGAAGTAGTCGATGTTTTCCCGTGTGTACCGGCTACAGCAATTGAAAATTTCACTCTCATCAGTTCAGCCAGCATTTCAGCCCTGGGAATCACCGGTATCTTCATTCCGGCAGCAGTTTTTACTTCAATATTATCTTTGGTTATTGCACTCGAATAGACAAGTGTCTCAGCATCTGAAACATTCTCACTTCTGTGTCCGATAAAAATTTTTATTCCTGACCGTCTCAGCCTTTCAATAGTATGGCTATCCTGAATATCAGATCCGGATATCTCAAAACCCATGTTGTTCAGTACTTCAGCGATTCCGGACATCCCCGCACCGCCTATTCCGGCGAAATGTATCCTTCTGACTCTGCTGTGTTCAATCATTCATAAGCACCGTTTTTCTATGTCTTGAGATATTCAGTATCAACCCGCCGATCAGAAGACTTGATATTAATGAACTCCCTCCATTTGAAATAAAAGGGAGGGGAATACCTTTTGTCGGAAAAATCCCGATAGTTACAGAGATATTTATCATTGCCTGAATTACTATCAGAAATGAGAGCCCTGTAACAAAAAGATAAGTATATCTGTTACCTGACAATTTTGCTATATTAAGCCCGCGGACAAGGAATAAACTGAACAATACTACAACAAGGAAAGACCCGATCAGCCCAGCCTCTTCACCAACCATTGCAAAAATAAAATCTGAATATGCATAGGGGAGAAAATAGAGTTTCTGGACCGAATTACCAAGCCCCTGTCCGAGTATTCCTCCCGATCCGATTGCATATATTGATTGGAGTGCCTGAAATCCGTATGTTGTTGAGTATGCCTCCGGATTCAGAAATGCGAAAATCCTCCCCATCTTATCCGGATTTAGCTGGAGGATAAGGACAAATGAAGGAAGCATGAATACGGCTGAAGCAAGAAGATACCTGAACTTCAAGCCGGCAACAAAAAGGATAACAACAATTATTACAAGTATTAGTGCAAAAGTCCCGATATCAGGCTCTCTTAGTATCAGTATCTCTACTATTATTACAGGGATGAGTATGAAGAACAGTTTCTTAAAATCATTCACATCCGATTTTTTTCTGCTCAACATAAACGACAAATATAATACAACTGCAACCTTGGCAAATTCTGAAGGCTGAATTGAAAGGTCTCCAAACTTTACCCATCTGAAACTATTATTTATCTTCCCGGTAAAAAAAACTGCAATAAGACCTGAAATTGCAGTAAACATTGAGAAGAAAACAAAATTTCTTTCCAGATAGAAAGGTTTCTTCAGGGAAGTTATAAAAACAAGAATTATTGTTCCGAGTATCAGCCAGCCTATCTGTCTCTTAAAAAAATATAAACTGTCCCCAAACTTCTCTTTGGCAAGTATTGAAGTGGAATTGTGTACCATGATAATTCCGAAAAGGGTCAGCATAACTATAACCGCTATCAGAACTTTATCCACACCTATACTTTTTACCATTTATTTACCTTTTATAAATTTTTCCACTTCTTTTTTAAAAATATTCCCTCTCTCTTCATAGTTACTGAACATGTCGAATGAAGCACAGCCGGGAGCAAGGAGGATGGTCCCCCCGCTCCCGGCCAACACCTCAAAGCCTTTTCCCAACGCTTCATCCAGGGCATTTGCCCTGGTGATAAATTTTTTATCCGAATTTAAAGCGGCCGAGATAGTATCGGCTGCTTCCCCTATCAGAATTATCCTTTTTATCTTGTTTCCTATATATTTTTTTATCAAACTAAAATTACCGCCTTTATCCTTGCCTCCAAGGATAAGGGCTATATCATCCTCGATACCCTTTATCGATTTTACTGTCGCTTCCACATTTGTGGCCTTTGAATCATTGATGAATCTGACCCCATCCATCTCTCCGCATACTTCCATTCTGTGAGGCAGTCCTTTAAAACTCTGGAGAGCTTCAGGAAAATTCTTTAATGATATCCCTGCCAGAGAAACAGCAAGGAGAGAAGCGAGTATATTTTCAATATTATGAGATCCGATCAGGGGATTTCCCTTAAGCTTAACTTTTTCCTCCGATCCTAACGTCTTAACGACTGCTTCATCACCGTTTATCCAGGCACCCTCTTCAAACTCACTATGCTTCAGAGAGAACCATATTTTCCTGAAATTACCTTCTTCTGTTTCAAAAAACTTATCATGGAGAAACGGGTCATCGTAGTTGAGTATTACCGGATCATCCGGGGTCAGGTTTTTTAGAATATTAAGCTTCGCATCGATATATCCTGAAAGATCCGGATACCTGTCAAGATGATCAGGAGTTACATTTAGTATTAATGTAACCTCCGGTTTGAATCTTTCGATCTCTTCAAGCTGAAAACTGGAAACCTCCAGAACTACAATACTGCTCTCATCTATCGACTTTACCTCAGAGATCAGCGGTATTCCGATATTTCCTGCAAGAAATGAATTGATCCCCGATTTTTGTAAAATATGATGGATAAGGCTTACAGTGGTCGATTTCCCGTTCGTACCTGTAACTGCAATTATCGCTGAAGCTGTAAAAGAGGAAGCAAACTCCATTTCCGAGATCATCCTTATCCCGGCTCTCCTGAGAGGCAGGAACCTCTCTTCCCTGCCATTGATACCGGGGCTGAATATAACAAGATCAGATCCGGCCATTTTCTTTATCCCCTCAGTAGCGGACACAAAATCAATTTTTTTATTTTCGGTATTATCCCAGAAAGAGGAAAAGTCGACTGGTCTGTCATCAAAAATTATTATTTCTGATACAGAAGGATCATCAAGGAGAAAAGAAAGAAGTGCTTTCCCTGTCCTTCCGAATCCGGCAATACTAACCTTTTTTTTATCCATTTTTAATTTTTTTTATTGCATTCTCAAGCCTGATGCCTCTCGATGCCTTAAAAAGGATCACACTCTCTACACTTACATGTTCGTTTATATATTCTCCTGCTTCGTCTGAGGTTTTAAAATTTTTTATTTTTGCAGCAGGGAAACCCCCTTCTTCAGCCCCGCGTGCTATCTCCTTCGACCGCTCACCTACTGTATAAAGCATTGTATACCCGAGTTCCGAAAAGAATTTCCCCGATTCAAAATGGTATTTATCTTCATCATCACCGAGTTCAAGCATATCCCCGAGTACTGCTATTTTATTTGTATTATATTCTTCATCTACCCATTCTAGGGTTTTTTTCAACGCCACAGGATTTGAATTGTAAGTTTCATCTATTATCGTAAAATTTCCTGCCCGGTTTATTTCTCCTCTGCCGGATACGGTTTCAAGCACCCTGACAGCATCAGATATTTCAAAGTTTTTCATTCCGGATTGCTGAGCAACAATAATTGCTGCAAAAAGGTTCTCGATCTGGACTTTATTTACAAGATTTGTTTCGAATTTCACTTCCAATCCGTAGAAATCTATGTGGAAACTGCTGCAGGTTTCACACCTCTCCACTCCCCTCAGTATTATGTCGTTCTCTCCTTCAGACATTCCGAAAAAGATCTTTCTACCTTTTTTATCCTTTACTTCTGACCTAATATACTCTGAATCACCGGAAATAATTGAGATCCCGTCAGCATCTATATAATTAAGTATTTCCGCTTTCCCCCTTGCCACATTCTTAAGGGTTTTCAGAAATTCCATATGGACAGGAAAAACATTAAGAACCACAGCTATATCAGGCCTCAGAATATCCGCAAGGAGATCAATTTCACCTATTCCCGGATAACTCATTGCAAGTTCAAATACTGCAAAATCTTCATTTCCATTGATCTTAAGCATTGAGAATGGTAGTCCGATCCAGTTGTTCCAGTTCTTATAAGATCTGAAAACTCTATATTTTGTTGATAATATTTGCGAAATAAACTCCTTCGTGGTTGTTTTTCCGGCACTGCCTGTTACACCTATATATTTTATTTTTCTGTATCTGCTTCTTACCCGTGAAGCTAAATTATGTGCGGCTTTCAGGGGGTCCTTTACAATAATTAGTGGAATATCTGTTGATGAAGTATCAAAATTTTCATCAACAACTGCTGCCGCACCTTTGATATCCTGAAGCTCCGGGATAAATCTGTGCCCATCTCCGGAGTCTGAATTAAGGGCAAAGAAAAGTGTATTATCTTCACTTATATTCCGGGTATCAAATTCGAATTCGGAAAAAGTCTCATTCCCCGCAAAATTCATGGACTTTCCGCCCGTGATCTCGAGGATCTCATTTATTGTAAAATCAGCCACCTTTCCTCCCGACCAATCCTGCTACAACTTCATAATCATCAAAGTGGATCACGTCCTTACCAAGTATCTGGTAATCCTCGTGCCCTTTCCCTGCTATAATTACAATATCTCCTTTTTTTGCAATATTTATACCGGCAGCAATACCCTTCTCCCTCTCCTGTTCAACCCGATAGGAAGTTAACCCGGGGGGGAAACCTGAAACGATCTGTTCTATTATAAGTGCGGGGTCCTCACTCCTGGGATTGTCGCTTGTGACAATAATTTTATCTGCATATTTTGCGGCGACAGCACCCATTCTCGGCCTTTTTGTATTATCTCTCGACCCCCCTGCACCGAACACAAGTATGATTTTCCGGAAGTTCAGCTCCTTTACACTTTTAAGAAGGTTTTCAAGTGCATTATCTGTATGTGCATAATCGATCATAACGGTAAAATCATTCTGGTAAACTGTATCCAGTCTCCCTTTTACTGTTGTAAACTCTTCAAGTGCGGAAGCAATCACATCAAAACTTATATTTTTTACTATCGAGGAAGCAATAGCTGCAAGTATGTTCAAAAGATTTATCCTTCCAACAAGGCTGCATTTGATCTTCAGAACACCGGCAGGGGTTAAAATAGCTGCTTCGATACCTTTTGCAGAAAGCCTGAAACTGAGAGGCCGCACATCCGCTTCTTCTGAAAATCCATAAGTAATATATTTTGAATCGATCATATCAATGACCGTACTTCCCTTCTCATCATCAATATTTATTATTGCCCACTTATCAGGTGACAGGGACCTGAAAAGAGAGAGTTTGGAATCGAAATAGTTGTCCATATCATTATGAAAATCGAGGTGATCTCCGGACAGATTTGTAAATATTGCCTGAGAGAATTCGATTCCTGCAACCCTTTCAAGTTCAAGTGCAACTGATGAGACTTCCATTACCACATTTTCAAAATTTCCTTTGCACTCATCAGCCAAAAATTTATAAACTTCCAGTGCTTCCGGTGTTGTTAGTGACGATTTCTTCCCGTTACTTCCGCACCAGGATCCAAGAGTACCGAATTTAACTGTTCTCCCTTTTTTACTGAAAATGGCTTCGATAAGAGCAACTACAGTAGTTTTTCCGTTTGTCCCTGTAACTCCGACTACATATTTATCTCTGAGAGGATCTCCATAGAAATTAAGGCTTATTGCTGAAAAAGCTTTCCTGATATTTTTCAGCCTGACCCAGGTTACACCCGCCCTCTCGATAACCGAAGCAGATTCGGAAATTACAAGTTTTGCTCCTTTATCTACTGCATCAGCCACATATTTATTCCCATCATCTCTGAATCCGGATATCGCTATAAAACAATATCCATCAGAAACCGATCTGGAGTCGTGGGTAATACCTTTAATATTTGTATTAAGCGGCCCACTTACCTCTATTGTTTCTATTCCGGTCAGAAGTTCCTTTATTTTTATCATATTCTGACCCCGGATATCCCTTGATCTTTTGAGCCCATGTTCAGGCTCATTACAACCCTTTTTGATATTTCCCTGAATAGAGGCGCTGCAACATCACCGCCGTAAAACAGGCCCTGCGGCTCATCTATCACTATAAATACAGATATTTTCGGATCATCAACAGGAAAAAATCCCCCGAACGATGAAACATAAAGTTTCCTGAATTTCCCCATCTTATACTTCTTTGCAGTTCCTGTCTTCCCCGCGATGGTTACATCGTACAACCCTGCTTTTTTCCCGGTCCCTATATCCACAACATCAACCATGATATCTTTAACCACATCGGCCGTTTTTTGAGAAATGATCCTTTTCGGCCTGCTGTTCCTGAACAGGACTCCATCAATTGACTTCAGTATCTTCGGCTCTATAAGATAACCTCCGGATGCAATAACATTAATAGCCCTGATCATCTGCAGAGGAGTCACATATATCTCATAGCCGTGAGCAACATAAGCTGATGAGTATCTATTCCATCTGTTAAGCGGATTTACTATCCCTTTCTCTACCGCCGGAAGCCTTATTTCAAGTTCATCTCCAAATCCGAACTTTTTAACAGCATTGTAATATCTTCTGTCTCCCAATTTGATCCCTATCTGCGCCGCTCCGATATTACTGGAATAGACGATGACATCCCTGAAACTGAGAGAACTGTAAGGGTGGACATCCTGTATCTTGAGATCGTTCATGGAAAATTCACCGTTATAGCAATTGAACATTTGTTCCGGTGTGCAAACTTCATTCTCCAAAGCGGAGGAGGCAAGGATAACTTTGAATGTTGAACCGGGATAATAGAGGAAAGAGACTGCGTTGTTTCTCAGGACAGACGGTTTTGTATTACTGATTTCAGAAGGGTTATACTTTGGATAACTCGCCATAGCAAGAAGGGAGCCGTTTTCCGAATCCATTACTATAACAGAGCCCCCTTTTGCCTTGTATTTTTTTACTGTCTCCTGAAGTTTTTTCTCAACAAAATATTGAACAGGAAGATCTATGGTAAGACGAAGGTTTTTCCCGGGGATCTCAGTTTCCAGATATTCAAGACTGAATATCTGACTTCGGGCATCGAGCTGAGCATCCACTTTCCCTCCTTTACCCATAATCACGGAATCTAGTGAGAACTCTATCCCCGAGAGCCCCTGCTCATCAATACCCACACCCCCGAGAATATGTGCAGCAACCTTTTTCTGGGGATAGATCCGTTTGTATTCATCAATAAAACCTACCTTAGAACTGAACTCACCTTCATTTATGTTTTTTATCCTCTTGTATTCAGCGTCGGACAATTTCCTCTTGATCCAAATAAAATGTTTACCGGCAGATATTCTTTTCCTTATATCAAGTTTTTCCCGGTAAGTAAGGGATATTTTGCCTGCAAACCTTCCATAAAGTTTTCCGGATTCCACCTTGTCTTTATTGGATATAAATGCAGACTTTGATAGGATCGATATAGCAAGTATATCTCCATGCTGATCATATATTGTTCCTCTTTTCGGGTGAAGAGAAAAAATACGGTTGCTCTGGTTTCGTATTTTCTGTGAATATTTTCCGTAATTAAATACCTGAAGTTTTACAAGGACCCCCAGGATCAGAACCACCCAGGTCAAAAAGGAGAAGAATACTATTATTACCCTTCTCCTTTCGCCCCTGTTTATTTTCATACTATTCACCATACACTTTTACTATCTGCCCTTTTTCAGGGTATGCATATCCTAATTTCTGTACAACTATTTTCTCAACCCTCTCCAGATTAAGGAGCTCCGCCTTTCTTGCACTTAATATGTCTATCTCTTCATGAAGCTCCTTCTGCCTATTGAGAAGCCTCTGCTTTTCATAACCGTAGTCGGTATTTCTGAGATTAAGGCTGGAATAGGTGAAAAGGAGGGTAAAAAGGATAATTGCAGTTAATGCGATCAGTTTTCCGTAGTTACCCTTTTTTTTCATATTATTTCCACTGCTCTAAGCTTTGCTGATCTTGACGGATTGTTTTTACTTATCTCTTCTTCAGACGGTTTCATTGGAAACGGCTTAATGATCCTTGCAGAGCCTGACTCTTTCAATTTTCTGAAGACTTCCTTGATCATTCTGTCCTCAAGAGAATGGAAAGTTAAAAATACAATTCTCGCACCTTTCTGAAGCCTTGAGGCTATACTTTCAAGAAATTCTCCAACCCCGTCAAGCTCTTTGTTGACATATATCCGCAATGCCTGAAAAACCTTTGCCGCCGGGTGGGTCCTCCCCTTTTTGGGCTTCCATCCGAAAAAATCTTCTGTGATCTTTCTCAATTGATCTGAAGTATCTATCTTCTGAAAAAGTCTCCTCTCAATTATCCTTTTGGCAAAACCTTTAGAGTTCCGGATCTCTCCATATTTTTCAAATATTTCCGAGAGATCTTTTTCGCTGAACTTATTAATAACTTCGTGGGCGGAGATCCCTTCGCCAATCTCCTTCCTCATATCAAGTCTGGAGCTTTCCGAGTGCGAAAACCCTCTTCCTCCAGATTTTATCTGGTAAACTGACAGCCCGGGGTCAACAAGAACACCGGATATTCTTGTCCAGTCAATATCTTCGTTTTTCAGTACTGAAGTAAACTGGTTTCGTATAAAGGTAACCCTTTTACCAAAGCGCTCTAAATTATCCATTGCCATTTTAATACTCTCACTGTCTGCATCAACAGCTATCAGCTCTGATTCCGGGAACTCATCCAGAATCATAGATGCATGCCCCCCCATTCCGACAGTACAGTCGAGGAAAAGACCTCCTTCTGTCCCTTTAAGGACAGAGATCACTTCTCTATTCATCACCGGATAGTGGGAGTTCATTGTTCAATAACCTCGAAATCTCATCCATTTCGCTGTCAGAAAAGCTCTTTGATGCATATTTCTCAGTAAAATCATCATTGTTCCAGATCGCTATATGATCGATCTGCCCGATTATGAGCACACTATCCTTCAACTTTATCTTCTCTCTCAGGTCGGGCGGGATCAATATTCTCCCTTTGGGGTCAAGCTCTGACTCCGTTCCCCAATATCCTGTCACTCTTACAAAATCTTCAACTTTTCTTGTCCTTAATTGTATTTTCCCTATATTTTGTTCTATAATCTCCCATATATGGAGCGGATAAAAGAGGATATGATCGTCATTTGCGGATGTGAGGTAAACCTCTCTTCCGAACTGGGATTCAAGTATAGTTCTGTAGCGGGAGGGGATAATTATTCTCCCCCTGTCGTCTATTTTTAGGGTGTAACTACCCCTGAATCTCCTGTTCATCCCATTCTGTCCCATTTCGTCCCATTTATCTTAATATATATATACTTTAAATGTCAAGAATATTCAGAAAAAAATCGTTTTTTTTTTAATAAAAATATTTTTTTTAAAAAAAAGTGTTGACACCCCATATATAGTGTTCTAAAATTTTCTGATAACTATATGTGAGAGGAGGAGATGAATGGAAAATTTTCAGGAAAATGCTCTGAAAATATTGAGGGCTCGATATTTTAAAAAAAATTCTAATGGAGAACTGATCGAAAAAAAGCCTTCCGACCTGTTCAGAAGGGTATCAAAATTTATAGCAAAAGCTGAAAAAGACGAAGAGAACAGAAGGATATGGGAAGAGAAATTTTTCACCTCAATGATGAATAGAGACTTCATGCCCAATTCGCCGACACTTACCGGAGCAGATAGAGGAATGTGCCTCTCCGCCTGCTTTGTACTTCCGATTGAAGATTCGCTGGAGAAAATATTTGAAACAGTTAAAAATGCAGCCCTAGTTCATAAAGAGGGGGGGGGTACCGGGTTTGATTTTTCCAGGATCAGACCTCAGGGGAGTTTTGTTAAAAAAACACAGGGGATCGCATCCGGGCCGGTATCATTCCTGAAAGTTATAGATGCAGGAACCGAAGCTGTAAAACAGGGAGGGACCAGAAGGGGAGCCAACATGGGTGTCCTCAGAGTGGATCACCCCGATATCAAAGAATTTATCACTATGAAGGATGACGGGAAAACAGCCCTCAATTTCAATATATCCGTCGCTATTACAAATAATTTTATTGAAGCTGTTAAAAACAGAACCACATATGACCTGACAGATCCGAAGGATGGTGAAGTTATAGGAAAAATGGATGCTAATGAAATTTTTGAGCTTATAGTGGATTCAGCATGGAGAACCGGAGATCCCGGACTTATCTTCATCGACAATGTGAACGCAAAGAATCCTACAAGGATGCAGGGTCCTATCAGGGCTACCAATCCCTGCGGTGAGCAGCCTCTCCATGATTATGAATCGTGCAATCTCGGTTCAATAAACGTTTCAAATTTCTTTGCCCCCGGGAAAGAGGATATGTTCGACTGGGAGAGGTTCAGTTCTACTGTCGCCATGGGAATCCGATTCCTCGACAATGTGATCGATGTCAATAAATATCCGCTGAAAGAGATAGATAAAATTGCAAAAGCAAACAGGAGGATAGGGCTCGGGATTATGGGCTTTGCCGACCTCCTGATAAAGAAAGAGGTTAAATACAATACTGAGGAAGCTTTGGAATTCGGAAGCAAACTTGTAACTTTCCTTAAGAGTGAAGCGGAAAACGCTTCAAGAGACCTCGCAAAAGAGAGAGGAAATTTCCCCAACATTGAAAAATCTATCTATAAAGGGAAACAGATGAGAAATGCAACTGTGCTGACTATTGCTCCGACAGGCACTATCTCAAGAATAGCCGGATGTTCATCCAGTATTGAACCGGTGTTTGCCTTTAAAGTGGTCTCAAAGATACTTGACGGGGAGATAAAGGACTTCCACCCCCTATATACCGAATGGGAGGAGAAGCATGGGGACGAACCGGTTCCGGAATACTTCATTACAGCATCGGAAATCTCACCGGAAAGTCATATCCGGATGCAGGCAGTTTTCCAGGACAGCGTTGACAGTGCAGTTTCAAAAACAATAAATTTTGCAAATAGTGCAACCAGAGAGGATATATCAAATGCTTATCTGCTGGCATTCGGGATGGAGGTAAAGGGTATCACAGTATACAGGGACGGATGCAGAGCCGTCCAGGTCCTCAATAATATGGACAACGAGGGCACACCCGAACCTATGGGCAGGCCGGACTCCCTCCCTTCTATGACCCACAAGGTCAACACAGGCCTGGGGAGGCTGTACATTACCATTTCACATTTCAACCAGAGGCCTTTCGAGGTGTTTTGTTCTATCGGGAAAAGCGGTTATTCGACCATGGCAGATGCGGAAGCGATCGGGAGGCTCACATCACTTGCCCTCAGAAGTGGAATATCTGCAGAAGAGGTTGTGAGCCAATTGAAGGGGATAGGCGGATCGGAACCGACATTTCACAATGGAGCGCTGATACAGTCGATTCCGGATGCAATAGCTCAGGCAATGGAAAAACATATCGGTGAAGTACAGACCGCAAACCGGGATATGAACTCAATTAATTGTCCGATGTGCGGAGCTTCACTCCCAGATGAGAAATGTCCCACATGTCCGAATTGTGCGTGGACAAAGTGCGGAGGGACCTGATTCAATCTAATTTATTCTCAAAATAAAGAAGGGCGGGGATTCATTCCCCGCCCGGTTCTTAAAAAAAATTGCTCTCATCCCTTATATTAAAATAATTATTATAAAAAAAAATTTTAAAGAATTTAATATTATTGAAAAAACTTTGGAAAAAAACTGGATTTGATTGTTTTAAATAAGGGGCGGAAGCAAAGCCCCGCCCCGGTATTATTGAAAAAAAACTATTTTTCTACTTTAAGGACATCTTTTATTGCTTCTTCAAAGCTTTCCTTAGGAAGGGCCCCCATCGCCATTTGAGGTTTATCATCCTTCGGAATAAATAATATTGAAGGGATGCTTGTGATCTGAAAGACACCGGCAAGCTCGCCTTCAGCCTCAGTATTTACTTTGTAAATATCAACCTTTCCGTCATATTCCTTTGAAAGTTTCTCAAGAACGGGGGCAACCATCTTGCAAGGCTGACACCAGTCTGCATAAAAATCGATTATTGCGGGACGTTCACCTTTAAAACTCCACTCTTTGTCATTCTCATAGTCAAATATTTTCTCAATAAATGTCTCTTTTGTTAAATGTTCCATCTTTTAGTATCTCCCTAATGTATTTTGTTAATATTTAATTATATCATTTATTGTCCCGGCTGTCAATGTTAGGCATTACTCTAATAGTTCTCCAAATCTGGCAAAACTGTACTTAATTCCAGTACTTCAACAGGGCAATCTTTCCATTCATGTTTCCAGCAAACCAGGAGTTGACAATTTTTTGATATCCGGCCGCTGCTCTTTAAGTCACTGCTGTTGAGGGCAAAGCCAATACTTACAGCTTCCCATTTTTCATTCTCCAGGGAGAGATTCCTTTTCCCTCCAAAACAACGTTTGTCATCTCCAAAAGATTCAATAATATAACTAAGCTCTTCAGATACAAGGCCGAATATATATATTACCCCTCTTGTGTCTACAGGTGCATATTTGATCCCTCTGAAATCCAGTTCCTCTCCTTTATTCTTATTTCCCTCATTACCGACCGGTTTTATCGTTTCAGGAATGATCTTTTTTTTCTTCTTCTTACTGACATCCATCTTCATCAGATTCTCTATTCCGCCATCATCCTCACTAACATAGTCAAAACTGGGTTCTTCTTCCTCTTCGCCACCTTTTTTCCCTTTATTTTTGATCTCATCAAGGGTGAGAATATTATCACTTCCGAAATTATCACTGAATTCACCTGAACTTGATTCTTCCAATTCAAGATCCTCTTTTTTAACCGATACAAGAGTTTCCTCCAGGTCAAGTCCCTTTCCGACATCTGTCCCTTTTTCAGATGTTGCTGCAATTGTCTTGTAAGGAGCCTGAATATCTACATCCCCCTCGTTCATAAGAATAGTCTTATCGGGAGAGGAATCAGACTTTTTCTTATATTTGGAAGTTGCAATCTTGAACGCATCCTCAAGATTCCTCCATTTTCTCTCATAATCCTCTTTTGAATATTTACCGTTTTTTTCTATAAGAGCATAAGTTGGAGTTTCCCCGAACTCATCTTCAATCCTGAGCAGATCTTTAAGGAGATCACCGTCATTAACTTCCTCAGTACCTCTCCCCTCATCCAATCCGGCTTCTTCCAGTGCATCCGGCCAGGAACTTATATAGAAATTTATAGTGCTGACGGGGATCATTGTATTTTTTATGAAATCCTTCTTTTTCAAACTGTTAGTTTTCAGATATTTCGCAACTCTTTTTATCTCTTCTATTATCTGATTTTTATCATACATGTTATTCCCTTCTTTTTTTTATTGTCTGCTCACTACTGACACCGACCGATACCGTACCAATCGTAACCTCAGAGAACTCTTCAATAAAACTGATATAATTCTTAGCCGCATCGGGAAGATCACTGAAGTTTTTTATACCCGAAGTGTCCGAACCCCAGCCGCTGAACATTTTTACATCAGGAATTACATTGTCCAGATAAATATGATCCGGTTCAAAAATTGTGGTTGTCTTCCCATTTATATTGTAACCAGTCACAATTCCTATCTTATCAAGATCATCAAGAACATCAAGTTTAGTAAGAAAAATCTCATCAACACCGTTCACCATTACCGCATATTTTAATGCAACAAGATCAAGCCATCCCACCCTTCTCGGCCGGCCGGTTGTTGAACCATATTCATTCCCTTTTTTCCTCAGATATTCCCCGGTATCACCCTCAAGTTCAGAAGGGAAAGGACCTCCCCCCACTCTTGTTGTATATGCTTTTGAAATTCCCGTTATCCTGTCAAGGCTCTTATGAGGCAACCCTGTCCCGGTAAACATACCACCTACCGTCGGGTTCGAAGAAGTGACAAAAGGGAAAGTACCGAAGTTAATATCGAGAAGAACTCCCTGTGCACCTTCAAACAATATCCTTTTCCCCTTTTTGAAATAATCGTTCAGGAGATATATCGAATTTTTTGTAAATTCTTTAAGAAATTTCCCTATCTCCAGATATTCATTAATATAAGATTCTATATCTATCTCTTCACCATCGAAGGTCCGTATCAATTTGTTATAGTATTCATTGAGAGGCCGGATCTTTTTATAAAATCTGTCCCTGTCAAACAGATCTCCGGTAAAAACAGCTCTTCTGCCGGTAAGGTCTTCGTAGGCCGGCCCAATTCCTCTGCGGGTTGTTCCTATCTCTACATAGCGGGAATTTTCAAAAACCACATCCAATTGCTGGTGTTCAGGAAGTATTAACGGTGCCGTTGAACTCAGCACCAGATTATCAGAATCAACACCAAATTTCTCAACACCTCTTATCTCTTCAGCAAGCTTAATGGGATTAACAACGACCCCGTTACCTATCACGGAAACAGTGTCTGGAGAGAATATTCCGGAAGGGAGGAGATGAAGAATAATCTTTTCTCCCTTATGATAAATAGTATGACCTGCATTATGCCCGCCCTGATACCTGACAACAACCTCATACTCGGGTGCAAGATAATTTATTGCTTTCCCTTTGCCTTCGTCTCCCCACTGAAGTCCGATCACTGCTAAATTCATAACAATTCTCCCGACTGACATTTTCAGCAGCCGGAATAATTCTATCAGAGTAGAATATACAAATCAATCGGACTGTAGATCTAACCTGATGATTTTAAGACAACTTCTATGGAGGGATATCGGAGAACTTCAGAACCTGAGTGACATACAAGTCAGCCCGCCATCCATCTTTCTGACCTCACTTACATCAAGTGTTATCACAGGCATCCCAATCCCGGAAAGGAGATCGGAAGTCTTCGGGAATCCCGCAGGCATTAATATTGTTCCATTTATTACAAGTGAATTGGCAGCATACTCTTCCCCGTCGGGGACCAAGATCTTTTCATAATCCGAGAATCCCGGTGTATCTTTAAAATCAGAGGTCACCAGCATTCTGCCGTCTCCCAGATAATTAGCACCCGATTTCAGATGGAGCCCATCACCCACTTCGACCGTTTCTGCAGTGTACCCGAACCTGTCAAGGATTGAGATCAACTGATCGGCCCCTTCCCGGTTGGTCCTGCCTGAAAGACCGACAAAAAAATGTTTATCAGCATGAATTATATCGCCGCCATCAAGGGTACCAGGCGGTTTGATCCGTTCAGTATCCCGGAACCTCATCATTATCAATTCTATCCCGTCCTCTTCCCCTTTCCTCGATATAGCGCCGGGGTTGGTGATCACTCCCATTTCAGGAAATATCACAGCAGTATCCTCAACAAAATACGCATCAGGATATCCCGGAAGAGGATCAAGCACCACAACATCCAGACCTGAT
Organism: uncultured bacterium; assembly: GCA_942492175.1. Classification (GTDB taxonomy): domain Bacteria; phylum Acidobacteriota; class Aminicenantia; order UBA2199; family UBA2199; genus UBA647. Next base: position 228,950 of record CALODR010000004.1, on the reverse strand, counting down.
TGTTTGAGAGTATTTACATATTCCCTGTGCTGAGACAGGATCAGATTATAATCCGGCGGGCCGAGCTGAGAGGTAGTTTCCCCGCCTCCGAAATCCTCACCCGGAATCCTGACAACTGCTGTTTTAAATTTCATGATTATCCCGTTATTTTATTTAACCTGACAAAGAATCAAAAATTACAGCTGCCCGGAGGCAGCTGCAATTTCATTTTCTCTTTTGATTATTTTTTCAATCCTCTTTTTTCCAGAAGGGCATCTATTTTTGGTTCAGCTCCTCTGAATTTTTTATACAATACCATCGGTTCTTCCGAACCGCCTCTGGCAAGCACATTATCTCTGAACGCTTTCGCTGTTTTCTGATCAAACAGACCGTTTTCCTTAAAGGCCTCAAAAGCATCAGAATCGAGTACTTCAGCCCAGATATAAGCGTAGTATCCTGCATCATATCCGCCGATAATATGTGAAAAATAGGTGCTTCTGTATCTTGGGACGATCTCAGGGATCAGTCCTATTTTATTGAGATACTCTTTTTCAAACTTATTTGTATCTCTCAGTTTTTCATCCGTAAGTGTATGCCAGTTTAGGTCAAGATAACATGCAGCAACATACTCAAGTGTTATGAAACCCTGATTAAAAAGCTTACTTGCATTCAACTTATCAAGATATTCCTGAGGAATTGGTTCACCGGTTTTGTAATGTTTTGCATATACTTTCAGTACTTCCGGGTGGAGGGCCCAATGTTCCATTATCTGTGAAGGAAGCTCTACAAAATCCCAAGCGACATTCGTACCGGTAATAGATGGATACTTAACCGTGGACAGAAGATTGTGTAGTGCATGTCCGAATTCATGAAACAGAGTACTTGCTTCATCAGGACTGAGAAGTGACGGTGTACCCGCAACAGGCTTTGTAGCATTCAGCACCATATAAACAACAGGTGTTATTTTCTTCCCATTTTTATAGTGGTGATCTCTCAGGCTGCCGCACCAGGCTCCGCCCCTTTTGCTGTCCCTGGGGAAGAAATCCATATTGAGGATTCCGATATGACTTCCGTCTGCTTCAAGAACTTCAAAAGTAGTAACATCTTTATGATACAGAGGGATATCTTTCCTCTCCACAAATTTGATCCCGTAAAGTTTGTTTGCCACATAAAAAGCTCCATCCCTTACATTTTCCAGTTTAAAATAGGGCCTTAAAGCTCCCTCATCAAAGTTATATTTTTCTTTCCTCAGTTTTTCTGTATAATACCACCAGTCCCATGAAGCAAGTTTAAAGTTTCCGCCTTCCTTATCAATGATCTTCTGAAGTTCTTCAGCTTCACTTTTCGCATTCTTCAGCGCCGGTTCCCATATCTGATCAAGAAGTTTATAAACATTTCCCGGATTCTTTGCCATATTGCGTTCAAGCCTGAAATCCGCATGAGTTTTAAAACCCATCAGTTTTGCCCTTTTCACCCTCAGTGAAGCAATTTTAGCTATGATCTCCTTGTTATCATTCTCATTATTATTATCACCACGCATTATATAACCTTTATACAACTTCTCTCTAAGGTCCCTTCTTGGAGAATACTGGAGGAAAGGTGTCCAGCTTGGACGCTGAGGAGTGAACACCCACTTTCCATTCTCTCCCATTGCTTCAGCAGTTTCTGAAGCAGCAGCTATAACTGACTCGGGTAATCCCACAAGATCTTCCTTTTTATCGAGAACCATTTTGAAATTATTGGTCTCTGCAAGAAGGTTCTTACCGAATTGAAGACCAAGCATTGACAATTTTTGATTTATCTCTCTTAGTTTACCCTTGTCCTCATCATTCAGATTTGCACCGCCTCTGACAAATCCTTTGTAGTATTCCTCAAGAACTTTATTCTGCTCTAAATTCAGGTTAAATTTATCTCTGTTATCATAGACACTCTTAACCTTTTTAAATAATTTTTCACTGAGATTGATATCATCCCGGTGTTTTGAAAGCAGCGGGGACATATCTCTGGCTATATCCTGCATTCTCTTGTTTGTCAGACTGCTGTAGAGACTGAAGAACACATTCGATACTTTTGAAAGAAGTTCGCCGCTGTTTTCAAGAGCTTCAATTGTATTTTCAAAATTCGGCTCTTCCTTACAATTGATTATTGCATCGATCTCTTTTTTATGAACCTCCATGCCCTTCTTAAAAGCGGGGACATAATGGTCTTCCTTAATGAGATTAAAGGGGGGAACCTCAAATGGCGTATCGTACTTTTTAAAAAAGGGATTATCACACATTTTTTTCTCCTCCACGTTATCTCCAGCCATAACAACTCCGTTTATCAACATTAATGTAATAATGAAAACCGGAATTGAACTAAAAATTGATTTTCTAATTTTAAATTTTTTCATTTGATTTTTACGAAATACCACTACTCATAGTTTAGTATTCCACCTCCTTTGATTGTTCATTATATAACGAAATCCTGAATTTTCAAATCTCAAAAAAAACAGTCTGTTTTTTGCCCTTTTCTACCCCTTCCCGGTAAGTTTTATTATCATGTCAGTGAATTTGGACATACTTTTTATCGGCTTTTTAAATACAAGTTCATCAGAGATCCCCAGTTTGGTAAGTGAATCAGGGAGAGAATAACCCATGGAACCCGTATGGATTATAAATTTCATTTCCGGCCGCAGTTTATTCAGTTTTGCTATCAGGGTATTTCCGTCTATTCCGGGGAGCCTCATATCAATTATTCCGATATCGATCAACTGATCAGAAAGCCTCTCCAAAGCCTCTTCACCACTATTTGCAGAAATAACAGTAAATCCCTCATCCTCAAGATATGCTTCAAGGGTTATCCTGACGATCTCTTCATCGTCAACCAGGAGTATTTTTATAGTAGACATTATTTTCTCTCCAGAGGTATCTTAATTATAAACTTTGTACCTTTTCCGGGAGTCGAATCGACATACATCATCCCCTGATGAATATTTGTTATTATAAAATAGGATACAGACAGCCCCAATCCTGTCCCGACTCCGATCTCTTTTGTGGTAAAAAATGGCTCAAAAACTCTCTTTGTAGTGTCTCTGTCCATCCCCGGGCCATTATCTTCAACCTCAATAACACAGAGGGAATCCTCCCTGAATAACCTTATCACTATCTCAGGATTCTTGTCCTCCTTCTTTTCATCACTGATAGCATGAACAGCATTTTTCAGAAGATTGAGCATCACCTGCTGAAGTTCATTTTCAGCACAGGGGATGAGTGGGAAGTTTTTTTCAAAGTCTTTTGTTATCCTGATATGCCTGAAATCATATTTTTTCTTCAGATCATAATCATTTGTTGCAAGCTCTATTGTTTTTACTATAATATCCGGTATATCCGCATTTGAAAAATCAGAATCGGATCTTCTGCTGAAATTCAACATATTTGTAACAATATCCGAAGCTCTCTCCCCCGATCTTTGTATTACCTCGAGGAAGTAAATTATTTTCTGTTTCTCCAGGTACCGGAATATATCTTCCAGGTTCAGATCCATTTCATCAGCTTTTTCACGATTCACTTTAAAGTCGGGTGACACCCTCCTCAGTATATTTTGAACACCCAGAAGTATCCCTCCCAGAGGATTATTTATTTCATGTGCCATTCCGGCCGCAAGGCCGCCTACTGACATCATTTTTTCTGTTTGGACCATCATATCCTCAATCCGTATCCTGGTGGTAATATCATCCATCCGGATTACAGCTCCTTCAACTCCATTCGAAATTAGAGGATAGATCATAATATCGTTATACCTCAGTTCATCATCCACCTTCTCAACTATCTTCTCCATTTTCTGAGGCTCTTTTTCACGTATTGACTTCTTGAACTTTTCCAATTGAGAAGCAAATTGGGGAAAAACATCCTCGATCTTTCTGCCGATTGCCTTTTCCGGAGTAATTCCCGATTTTTTTTCAGCCTCAACGTTCCATTGAGTTACAGTCCCGTTCTTGTCAACTCCGATCAGGACGGAAGGCATTGAGTCGATCATATTCTTCAGGTAGAGCTGCATCTTCTCCATATCTTTCTTCTGTTTTTTGAGAGATTCCGCCATAAGATTAAAAATTCTGCTGAGATCTCCTATTTCATCTTTTGATTTTATCCCGATTTTTACATCAAAATCCCCTTTTGAGATAGAATGAGCACCCTCAGATAATGTCTTTAAAGGGCTGGAAAGCCAACGGCCGATCAGTACACTAACAATTATTACAATTAAAAAAACTGTAAAAAATACCAGCAGCATGCTCCGGACATCAAGATTCTTGGTTCTTAGAATTTCACTTATATTATAAGCAATAACAACATCACCGATCTCTTTATCCTGGTAATCATTGATCTTAAAAGATCCGGTGAGGTATTCATCTCCCCCCAATACCACCTGTGCCTTAATATTCATCAGGTCAAAAGCATCAGGGAAGAACCTTTCTCCATTGTTGTCCAGCATTGTAGTCCCGATCCCCTTCCCTTCTGAAAAGACAAGAATCTCCGCCCTCAGCATGTTTCTAATTTGATCTGTAAATTCAGAGTCGAGAGGGAGCTCAAGAATCATATCACCGACTTTTTCAAAAGTGCTGGGATTCATTATAGGTGATATTGACACAAAACAGACATTACCGTTAAGGTTCACAATTCCTGTTTTTCTCAGCAGAGAATCCCTCCTTCTCCTGAAAAAAGGTTCATAAGAAAGTGTATTACTATTTATAAAACTTTCTGTTGAATTCCTGACATCAACAATGATCCTGTTGTCAAGATCCACAACTTTGGCATTTATAGAACTGAGAAAAAAAACCTTCAGCTCCAGAGAGGTTGCCATTTCATCAGGTTCATTGATGTTTCCCGCTATTTCATTCAACTCAGAGATAAAAAGACCTTTTCTCGATAATTCGCCCAGGTAACCGTAGAAAATTCCTTCAGCTTTGGTTTTTAACCTCTGAAGATCTCCTCTGGCAGTGTTTTCATATTTAGTTGAAAGGAAGTTGATCGAATAGTAAATAGAGAAAAGAGAAGATATTCCTGCTGCAATTATGAGGAAAAGGAGCATTTTTGTCCGTATTTTCATTTTTTTCCAATATTGTGAATAAATATTTTACCGAACCTGTCCATCTTAAGTTTTCCGATCCTCTTGTTATATAAAATAAGATTAATATTCTGATAGAGCGGTATCAGCAATGCCCTCTTAACAACAATGTTATTAAGTTTAATGTAATATTTATCTCTCTGTTTAGAATTTTTGATCTTCCTCGCTTCCAAGATCATCTTTTTTATATCTTCATTTCCCTTTCCCGTAGCAAAATTTGCAAAACCCTCACTCTGGATCTTATTGGAAAAGAGGGGGTTGATAATGCTGAATGGATCCGGATAGTCTGCTATCCATCCAGAAATGGTCAAATCATATTCACCCTTTTTTACTCTGGATATATACTCTTCTGTATTCACTATATCCACTTTAAGTTTGATCCCTACTTTTTTCAGATTCCTGGAATATATATTTACCATTTGAAGATAGAGGTCTTCCATCCGGTTAAGGAGGAAATTGAGATCAAAACCATTTTGAAGGCCCTCTTTTTTCAGGAGTATCCTGGCCTTTTCCACTGATATTGGATAATTATCAAGATCACAATCATATCCGTGCATTCCCTTGGGAAAGAGAGAGCAGAGTGGTTCTACATGATCCTGGTAGACAAGTTTTAAAATATCTTTGTTCCATAGGTAGTTAAGAGCCTGTCTGACTCTCAATCTCTTCAGATACCTGTTGTTCATATTAAATGCAATATAATTTGTATCAAGAGAAGGGGAATAGGAATACCCAACCCATGAGTACCCTTTGAAAACAACCATTTTCGATAAAGAAAAATTAGCCAGGATATCAATTTGCTGTTTCCTGAACATTTCAAATAGTTTATCAGTATTCGATTCTATTACAACCATAAATTCATCAATTTTAGCCGGGCCTTTCCAGTATTCCGTGTTCGAGGTCATAATCACTTTTTTCCCTTTTTTCCACATTGACAATTTATACGGACCTGTCCCAACAGGAGCTTCCCGGAATTTATCTTTTTTTTCCATTAAAGATGTTGGAGATACTATCGAAGCGCAATCTACAGAAAGCGTTGCCGGAAATGGAAAGAAAGATTCAATCAATTCAAATTCCACTTTATACTTTCCTGTTTTTGAGACACTCTTAAGGAAAGGAAAAATTTCTTTGAAGAGTACAAATTCACCATATTTATACTTGTTCTCCATCTGCCTTCTGAACGAAAAGACAACAGCATCTGCATCGAATTCAGTTCCATCATGAAATTTGACACCCTTTCTCAGGTTGAAGCTCCAAACTGTCCCCTCTTTGTTAGATTTCCAGCTGATTGCCAGTGAAGGCTTTATCTTTAAAGTATCAGGATCAATGTCAACAAGCCTGTCAAATATATTTATTATATAGAACGAGGAGGTGTTCTCCCAGGCTTCAGCAGGATCCAATGTTATAGGTTCATCCCTGGAACCGTACCTTACTTTCTGCTCACAATTTACCAATACAGGGGTCAGGACAAGTAAAAATAGCATCACTATAAAAATTTTTGTAGATTTTTTCAATTTCACTCCATATACGCATCTTTAAAGATCACATATGATAATTGATTTATATAAAGATTTTTTATTTTTCTGTTTACAACAACAATATCGTTCATATTATAAAGAGGTATCCACGGACGGTCCCTTGCAATTATTTCCTGGGCCCTGAAATACATTTTCTCCCTTTTCTGAACATCGACGGTTTTTCTCGCATCTTCCAGCAACTTGGTAAGTTCAGGATCGGAATAACCCGACCTGTTAAATTCACTTTTTGCATCTGCAAAGGTTCCATAAAGAAATACATCAGGATCCGGAATGTCAGCAGACCACCCCATCATGACCATATCATGTCTTTTATTTCTGATTGCATTTCTCATATCTGCAAACGATAACGGAACGGTATATACATGGATACCGGCATTTTCGGCAAACCTCCTGATAACACCGGCGATCTCCCCGAGGGGCTTTGAATTAGCGGAATAATAGAGAGAAACTCTTTCGTTCTCCTTAACCCCCCCCAGCTTAAGCAAATTCCGAGCCTTTCCAATGTCAAACTTGCTATCCTTTATATCCGGATTAAACCCGAATATCCCGGGCGGTACAGGGGTTGTGGCATTCGAAGCAAAATTCTGAAATATCCGATCTATAAGGGGGGCTTTGTTTATCAGATGAGAAAATGCCAATCGTGAATTTCGGTTTTGAAAGATACCTCTTTGTGTATTAAAAGCAAGATAATGGACTGAAACCGAGGGAACCGAAATCAACTGGAACTCCCTCCTCCCTCTCAACTCTTCATATTCCTTTGAAGAATGGACTATAATCATAGAAGCTTTTCCCGATTTAAGTTGAATAATTCTCCATGCAACATCATCAACGATCTTAAAAACAATTTTCGGGATCCTGACCTCTCCATCCCAATATTTGTCGTTTTTAACTATACTGATATATTTTCCCGGACTTGTCTCTGAATATTTAAACGGGCCTGTACCGATCGGCTTGAAATCACCTGACTTATATGAAGACGGCTCCACGATCATATGCTTTGGACTTGCAAGGGAATTAAGGAAAGGGACATAGGGTTTGTTCAGAAGAATTTCCACAGTATAATCATCCAGACTTCCTATACTGTATATGTGGGAGTTTAGTCTGTTCCAGTTGGAATATCTATTTTTATTTAGAATCCGGGTTTGAAAATTGATTACCACGGAAGCTGCATTAAATTCTTTTCCATTATGAAACTTAACTCCCTTTCTTAATTGGAAGACCCACCTTTTACCTTCACTTTCAACACTCCACTTGAGGGCAAGAGAGGGTTCTACACCTGTCGAATTTTTTTTTATATCTGACCAGCCCCTCATAAATATTTGAGATCACTTCGGATGAATAAGTATCCGATGTAAGTCCCGGATCGAGGGTGGAAACACCTATGGATTTCAGATAAATAAGGGAAGAATCAGCAGCAAAGGCCAATTGCAGGGGAAGCAGAATAATAATAATGGGCACAATCACTATTAATAAATCAGCCCTGAAAACTTTCTTAGTCATTACCCTTAGCTCCCTTGACAACCCTTCTTACCTTTAAAAACAACCATGCTGCATGAAAACAATAACTAAATTATAAAAATTTTTCAACCAATTCAATATCCGGAATTATTCTCTTACGATATGAACATTCCTGAAATTCAAAAATGAAAGTGGTTGGATCTTGACACCGAAAACATTCTTATTAACCAGGAGAATATTCTTCAAATGGTATAACGGCAACCAGGGGAGATCTCTGTTAATGATCTCCTGCGCTGTAAAGTAGAGCCTTTTCCTCTCTTTCCTGTTATTTGTCATCCGCGCCTTTTCCAGGATCCCCGTCAATTCCGGGTTCAAATACCCCGACCTGTTCAGTCTCCCCGTTTTTTCAGTAAAGTTGGGATATAAATAAACATCCGCATCCGGAATATCGCCTACCCACCCCAACATCAGCATATCGTGAGTATCATAACCTATCAGTTCAAGTTCTGAAAACGGGATAGGTTTCCTTTTTATATTGATCCCTATCTTTCTCCCGGCTCTGACCAATACACCAGCTATACTCTCGAGATTTTTAGAATTGTTAGAATAATAAAGAGAAACATCTTCATTTGAATTGAAGTTCGCCTTTTTCTTGAGTCTTTTCGCCTCTTCAATATCATACAATCGTCGATCCAGGTCAGGTTTATATCCGAAAACTCCGGGAGGTACCGGGCTGGTTGCAGTCTCCGCAAATCCCTGAAATATTTTTTTTATGATACTGTCTTTGTTTATCATATAAGATATCGCATATCTCAGATTCTTGTCCCTGAAAGGACCTTTTTTCAAATTGAATGCAATGAAATGAGTTGAGGCAGATATTCCTGAAACTATTTTCAGATCCCCTCTGTTTACAGTCTCACCAACATCATATCCAGATTCCAGAAGAGCAACATCAGCTTTATTGTTTTTCATCTGAAGCAGGCGCCATTTCTGATCTTTAACTACTTTTATGATAACCGCATCAAGCTTAGCGTTATTGCTCCAATAATTGTCATTCCTGAGAAGTTTCACATACTTTCCTGTTTTTCTCTCGCCAAAGCTGAAAGGACCGGTCCCGACAGGATACGGAACCCTCCCCTCCAGGGAAGATGTTCCGACGATAGCTGACTTGGGGCTTGCAAGTTGAAAAAGGAACGGGGCATAAGGCTCTGACAGGAGAAATTGAACAGTATGTGTTCCGAATACAGATACATTGTCCAGATATGTATAGAAGGTGTTCCATTCTTTATACTTATCCTTTTTTCCGAGCTTCTCAGCGAATGAATTGACAACGGATGAAGCTGAGAACGGCTCCCCGTCATGGAATTTAACCCCCTTGCGAAGCTTGAACACCCACCTTTTGCCATTATTGTATGATTTCCAACTTACTGCAAGACAGGGTTCAATATCAGGGGAATCCTGTTTGTACCTTACCAATCCTTCAAAAATATTTGCTATTATTTCTGATGAGTACCTGTCTGTAACAAGTCCGGGGTTAAATGTTATAACATCAACAGGGCTCAGATAGATCAATGTATTATCGATGTCAGAAGCTTTTAAATCCGCTGGGGACAAAATAAACAAAAAGAGCGATATGGTTAAAAACAAAATTATTGAAAAGGGTTTCCGGGATGCAGGGATGAATTGTTTACGATCTTCTCTGGCAGTGTTTCCTCTGCTACCTGAGAAATATTTCAGGCAGCAGATTATCTTCATATATATAATATAATGTTATCTCAATGAATATTCAATAAAATATCTCTAATATTACTTTTTTATTAGAATTAAGCTATCTTTTTAGATCGGTGGATCTATGCTATAATTTTTACAAACAGGAGGAACAATATGGAATTTCCCGGAATGCTGGAAAGGTTTTTCAGTTACGTCAGGATCGACACTCAGTCGGATGAAGAATCAGAATCATATCCATCTACAGAGAAGCAATTCGATCTTCTTAATAAACTTGAGTCCGAATTAAAGGAGCTCGGGCTTGATGATGTTAAACAGAATAAATGGGGGTATGTTACAGCGACCCTGAAAACAAATCAGAAAGGAAAGATTCCGACAATTGCACTAATCGCCCATGTTGACACCTCACCCGATGTTTCCGGGAAAAATGTAAATCCTCAGGTCCATAAAAATTACAACGGCAGGGACGTAGTCCTCTCTTTAAAAGAAAATATAATCTTAAAAGTAGAAGAAAATCCCATGCTGAAAGATAAGGCCGGTAAAACACTTATAACAACTGACGGCACCACCCTTCTCGGGGCAGATAACAAAGCCGGCATAACAGAGATAATCTGCGCAGTCAAATACCTTTTGGAGAATCCCGATTCACCAAGGCCCAATATCAGGATCCTCTTCACTCCGGATGAAGAGGTCGGTAGAGGAACAGAGAAAATAACTCCCGAAGACATCAAGGCAGATTTCGGATACACAATAGACGGTGAAAAACTCGGAGAGATAGAGGATGAGACCTTCTGTGCAGACACACTTGAATTGAATGTCACCGGAGTAATGGTCCATCCGGGATATGCGAAAGATAAGATGGTAAACGCTATAAAAATAATTTCCGAAATAGTTGATCATTTCCCCAAGAACGGCCTTGCACCGGAAACAACAGAAAAGAGGGAAGGATATATTCACCCTTTCACAATTTCCGGCGGTGGAGAAAAAACAACACTGAAGATACTCCTCAGAGATTTCGAGGAATCGGGACTCAGAGAAAAAGAGAAATATATCAGGGAAGTCGTTGATATAATAATGAAGAAATATAAAGGTGCCAAAGCTGAAATAAAAGTGACAGAATCGTACAGGAATATGAAACAGGTTCTCGATAAATATCCGGACGTTACAGCAAAAGCGGTCAAAGCTGTTGAGATGTCCGGCATAACTCCTTTAAAAAGCATTATCCGGGGGGGCACTGACGGAGCAAGGCTGAGTTTTATGGGGCTTCCAACTCCGAATATATTCACAGGGGGTTCGAATTTTCACTCCAGATACGAGTGGGTGACCCTTGAGGATATGCAGAAAGCTTCAGAGGTAATAGTCAACCTCATGAAACTCTGGGCCGTCTGACAATATTTGACACGCAGCAGAATTTTTGATATTTTGTTTTTTTCTCTTCAGAGCCTTAGCTATGAAGACGAGGTGAGAGTCCGGTACTCAACGATCCTCACCAACCTGTTCCCAAAGGAATAAGGTGGTTTGCCGGATAGGGTTGCTCAAACCCTGAAATAGTGAAACGGAGGCTGTAATGAACCCTTTAATGTCTATGTGAAGCCCGAAACGGGCATTTAAATCAACTATTCCCGGATAGACTCATGATCCGGTCCGGGGTTAGAGGCCAGAGGTTTATAAAGGCATTTTTTCATCCCTCACCTCTAACCGGAATCTCAAAAATCATTATGGAGAAAAAAATGGAGAAAAACAAAAAAATAAACGTTGGTATCCTTGGAGCGACCGGCCTTATCGGCCAGGTTTTTGTAAAAATGTTGTCGGAGCACCCCCGATTCGATCCGGTGGTTCTTACCGGTTCGGGCAGGGGTGGGGAGCTGTACACGGAAAGGGTCAGATGTAAGATCCCTCTCAATATTCCGCAAAAAGCATCAAAACAAATTGTTTCAGGTTATGACATTAATATTTTAAAAGAGAATGGGGTGAAATTTGTTTTTTCAGCACTTCCGTCAGATATAGCGGGAGAGATCGAAAATGAGTTGAGGGAGAATGGATTTTATGTGTTCTCCAATGCTTCCGCACACCGTTATGACCCGGATGTCCCTGTTCTGATTCCCGACATCAATCCGGAATCGCTGGGCCTCATCAGAGCTCAGGGATTCCCAGGAAACGGGTTCATTGTAACCAATCCCAATTGTTCGACCACAGGGCTTGCCGTTGCACTGCACCCCCTTATGGAGTTCGGCATTGAGGAAGTAACCGTATCAACTTACCAGGCTATCTCAGGGGCAGGATATCCGGGATTACCCGCCCTGGATATCATGGATAGTGTAATACCCCATATTAAAGGTGAAGAAGAGAAAATGGGAACAGAGACAAAAAAAATACTTGGCATTGACCCTCTGATACTGGCAACCTGTATCAGGGTTCCCACCCGTTACGGCCATTTGGAGTCTGTATGGGTCCGATTCTCTGAATCCCCGGATATCAGGGATATCATCACCAAATGGGCAGATTATCAGCCTGAAATCAGGACATGCTCTTTAACTGAAAGATCTGTTAAATACCTGGACAACACTCAATTACTCCGGAACAGCCTGTCTTTTCAAGGTGATCCTCCGGGAATGCAGGTCTATACCGGCGGTATACGGAAAATCGGAAACAGGATCGGGTTCAACCTGATGATCAACAACCTGATCAGAGGAGGTGCGGGCGGGTCTGTAGCAAATGCGGAATTGTTCCACAATAAATACGGGGGGTTCCGATGAAGAAGATAGTTGTGAAGTTCGGCGGATCGGTGATGAGATCCCCGGAGAGCGTCGATAAACTGAACCTTGCACTCAATTCATATAAAAATCCGGTAGTTGTAGTCGTCTCAGCATTTTTCGGGATCACTGATAAACTATCCCGAATCCTGGATTTATCCGTATTGAATGCACTGTCTATTCAGAAACTGATCAATGACATTCAGACCAGCCACTTTGATCTGATTGATAATCTGATCATGGATAACGGGGTAAAGGCGGGAGTCAAAAGTGAAGTATCTGCCATATTTAAAGACCTCAGAGATCATCTCACGGGGCTTTTGCTCATCGGTGATATCCCCGCTTCCTCTTCAGCATATGTGCTCAGTTTCGGGGAAAAGCTCTCTTCAATCGTTCTATCTTCTGTCCTAAAAAAGAATGGGAAGAAATTAACACATATTGATCCTGAAGGAGCAGGACTGTTTGCGCAGGGACCGATGCTTAACGCTTCCATTGATTTCAGAAGATCGGAACCGGCTCTGATCAGATCTTTGTCAGGGAACAAAGATTATATAATCCCCGGATTTTACGGGATCTCGGACATGGAGAGGATCGCACTGTTCGGCAGAGGGGGGAGCGACTATTCAGCAGCAGGGATCGCTGCCTGTATCGGTGCAGAATCCTGTGATCTGTGGAAAGATGTGGACGGCTTTATGACAGCGGATCCGGCAGTTATAGAAAACGCCTTAAAGATCCCCCTGCTCTCTTATGGTGAAGCAGCGGAACTCTCCTATTTCGGGGCCGGCATTACCCACCCTGAGACCTTCGGTCCCCTTAAAATTAAGAACATTCCGCTTAAGATCTATAACACGGTGCAACTTGACAGCTCCAGGGGCCTACCCCTCCCATCCACCATCATTTCCTCCTCAAGTATAAAGAGCAAAGATGTGATCAAAAGTATATCCGGCAGTACCGGATTTGCTGTTTTAAGGATAAAGGGAAGCGGGGTCGGCATCCACCCCGGTATCATTTCTACTATTTCAAACCGGTTCAGCAGAGAAGAGATCAATATCCGGTCGATCATCACTTCTCAGACAACGATCAACTTTCTCCTGTCTGTTGAAAATATCGAAGAGGGTCGTAAAATAGTTCATAACCTTCACCTCCAGGATGCAGAGGAAATATCTACAGATAAGGACATTTCGCTGATTGCGGCAGTCGGAGAAGGGTTCAGAGAGACCTATGGTGTTGCAGCCAGGATGCTTACAGTACTTTCTGAAAAAAAGATCAATGTCAGCCTGGTCACCGCCGGCGCATCAGATGAGGCAATTTATTTTACGATCAAAAAAGATGAATGTGATAATGCGGTCAGATACCTTCACAAAGAATTCTTTGAAAGAAAATTACACATTTAAGCAATTTGGTAAAAAATTTTCGGGTGTGATATTTTATAAAAATCTATGAATACTAACAAACACTACGATTATATTGTGATCGGATCGGGTTTCGGCGGCAGTGTTTCCGCACTTCGCCTGGCAGAGAAGGGATACAAAGTCCTGGTAATTGAGAGCGGAAAAAGATACAGGCCGGAAGATTTCCCCAAAACGAACTGGAACCTGAGGAAATGGTTGTGGGCCCCGAGGTTTTTCTGCTACGGCATTCAGAAGATCCATATGCTGAAAAATGTGCTTATTCTTGCCGGAAGCGGCCTCGGCGGAGGCAGCCTTGTCTATGCAAACACCCTTCTTATCCCCCCTGACCCGTTCTTTAATGATCCGGACTGGTCGGGATTGGAGAAGGACTGGAAAAAAGAGTTGATGCCCTTCTATAAGAAAGCGCAGAAGATGCTGGGTGTAACAACCAATCCTCATCTGTCGGCCCCGGACAAACTTCTGGAAGAGTATGGAAAAGAGATCGGAAGAGAAAAATACTTTCACCCTACCGAAGTCGGTGTTTATTTCGGTGATCCCGGAAAAACAGTTCCTGACCCCTTCTTTAACGGAGAGGGGCCGGAACGGACCGGATGCACATTAACCGGTCACTGTATGGTAGGCTGCAGGGACGGGGGTAAGAACAGCCTTGATAAAAATTATTTATGGCTTGCAGAGAACCTCGGTGTGGACATTCTCACCGAAAACAAGGTGAACAGTGTAAAACTTCTCGATAGCGGTAAATATGAAATAAAAGCAAAAAAGGTTACAGGATTTCTCTTCAAGAGGACAAAATCATTCAGGACTTCCGGAGTTGTGTTTTCTGCAGGAGCATTAGGGACCAATGATCTTCTGGCAAAATCCAGAGAGAACGGAGACCTTGGAGAACTTTCCGACACTCTCGGCAAAGGGGCGAGGACTAATAGTGAGGTGATGACAGGGCTGAGCGCAAAAAGGGGAAGCAACTTTGATCCCGAAGGTGTGGCAATCACATCAGGGCTATTTGTTAATGACGACACACATATAGAGGTGGTCAGATATCCGAAAGGATCGAGTGTGATGACTTTTCTTACCACACTTCTCATCGACAAAAAAGGGAGTAGTTCAAGGACACTGAAACTATTAACCGAAATATTAAAGCACCCGTTAAAACTCCTGAGCATCTCAATCCCCTGGGGGTGGGCAAAAAGATCTGTTATCCTGCTTGTGATGCAGACCATCCACAACAAAATAGAATTAAAAAGGGAGAGGAGATGGTGGTCACCATTTAAAAAGGTGCTGACCTCAAAAAATACCGGATTAAAAATACCGGCATATATCCAGGAAGCCAACGATGCCGCAAGATCTATGGCTGAAAAAGTTAACGGTATCCCTCAAAGTGCGGTCACAGAAATTCTATTTGATATCCCGGTATCAGCCCATATCCTAGGGGGCTGTCTGATGGGAGAAACAGTGGGCGAAGGTGTTACTGATAAATTCCATAAAGTTTTCGGTTATAAAAACATGTACATCCTCGACGGATCTATTGTACCGGCAAACCTGGGAGTCAATCCGAGCCTTACCATTACAGCGTTGGCAGAAAGGGCTATGAGCTATATACCTCCGAAGAAAGAAAACTGAATTTTATATGAAGACAATTTCGGGAACATCAAACCGGATACTTGAGATCGATCTGAACAAAAAAGAATATAAAATAATTGAGGTCTCCGAAAAAGAGAGAAGAGATTATTTAGGCGGAAAAGGCCTGGGATTAAAACTGCTTTATGACAGGTTGCAGCCCGGGGTCGACCCTCTGGGAGAAGAAAATATTTTTATTATTACAACAGGTGTACTCATAGGGACAGGTGCACCGAACTCAGCAAGATTTTCAGCAGTATCAAAATCTCCTCTAACAGGAATAATTACCCACTCATCATGCGGAGGGCCGTTCGGCAATGCGCTAAAAACCTCAGGATGGGACGGGGTAATAATCAGAGGCAGATCTGATTCCCCGGTTTTTCTGGTTATTGATTCATCAGGAATAAAATTTGAAAAAGCGGATATCGTTTGGGGGAAAACCACATCGGAAACTGAAAAGCACCTTGCAGATTTCGGCAGGGGATCACTGGCCATAGGTCCGGCCGGGGAAAATCTTGTAAGATTTGCTAATATCTCTTCCGGAGGAAGATTTCTGGGTAGAGGAGGACTTGGCGCCGTCCTCGGTTCGAAGAATCTGAAAGGGGTGGTTTCAGTTGGAAATGAATTTAAGATACAACCCCAAAAACCTGTTTTATTTAAAAAATATGCATCAAGAGGATTTAAGTATATTAAAAAAAACCATTTTACCAATGACAAACACAAAAACTATGGGACACTGTTCCATCTGAAAACGAACAATAATGCCAGATTACTTCCTGTTAATAATTTTTCTGAAACCTCAAGTGATGAGGCAGACACCTTGACCGGTGAGTTCCTGAAGGAAACCAGAAACTTTAAATTCGCCAGCTGCAAAAATTGTACTATCCTATGCGGCCATTCTGGTGAGTTTAACGGGATAAGGACAAGCGTTCCTGAATATGAAACAGTCTCTATCCTGGGAACCAATCTCGGTATCTTCGATATTGACAGAATATCAGAATGGAACGATCTCTGCGGAGAGATGGGAATCGACACCATCTCCACCGGTGGAACTCTTGCGTACTTAATGGAAGCAGAGGACAAAAAACTTATCGATTCACCACTCAGGTTCGGATCTCCGAAACACATTACCCGAACTATCACCGACATTGCATACAAACGGGGATTTGGAAAGGAGTTGGCTGAAGGGAGCCGGAAATTATCAGAAAAGTATGGAGGTGCTGATTTCTGTATGACAGTAAAAGGATTGGAGATGAGCGGCTACCATCCTGCAGGAAGCAGTGGTATGGGGTTGAATTATGCCATTGCCAACCGGGGCGGATGTCATTTATCCTCCACTATTTTCGGTTTGGAGATCGATACAGATTTTATCAATCCTTTAAAAACCCGCAGAAAAGCTTTTTATCTGGAATTAATGGAAAATATATTTGCAGGAGTCAATTCACTTCACACCTGTCATTTTACTATTTATCCATATCTGCTTGAATCAATAAGACTGAAATTTATACCGAAACCGGTAATCCGGATTTTTATGTTGCTCATGCCACCAGTTGCCAGATTATTTCTTGACGTCTCTATATATGCAGGTTTGTTCTCCTCGGTAACAGGGATTAAGACCTCCTCACGGAGTTTTATTAATGCGGGAAAAAAAATCCACATCCTGGAAAGATATATGAATACCCGGGAAGGAATTCGTGCAGCCCACGACACTCTTCCGGAAAAGATCCTGGCCCGGGGATTACCGGGGAAGGCTTCGAAACCCTATCCTCTTAAGAAGATGCTGGATCAATATTATAAGATAAGAAAATATGACAAAAACGGTATCCCGAAACGATCACTCCTGAAAAATCTCGGGATCGTGAGAAAGGGGTAGAGCAATAGAACTTGACAACGTTTTAATGTATAATAGCTCCGTTATTCGGACTGATACCGGCATCTGATTATGTTTGCATTGACAGTTCAAATTATCACATAAATATTATGAAGAAGAAGATCATAGTTATTCTGTCACTTATCGGAATTGCTCTCTTTATCAATCTTATCATTAAGATCGGCTTTAGAACAATATTGGATACAGTGAATAACATATCTCCCGTAAATTTACTGATCCTCCTTCTGATAAGATTTGTCTTCTGGTACATAAGGACCTTAAACTGGAAGATCATATTGGAAAGATGTCAGATCACCCTCCCATTCTGGAAAATATTCATGGCAAGAGTTGCCGGTTTTGCAGTGAACCATCTTACACCTTCAGCAAATATTGGAGGTGAAGCAGCCAGGATAATGCTGATCAATAACAAAAGCAATAAAAATGCACTGGCATCAGTTATCCTTGACAAGACGATTGAACTGGTTGCAACTATATTCATGGTGATGGCCGCAGTTGCAATTGCAATATATAAGATACCGATGCCGATGACCCAGAAATATATTTACGCGGGGTTTGTTTTGTTTTCTGTGTTTTCCATGATCTTCATTCTCAGGAAACAGCATCAGGGACTCTTCAAATGGATAATTCTCAAACTTGAAAAAGTCAGGATATCCTTTAAGTTCATAAGAAATAATATGGACAAGATCAGGGAAGTGGACAGAAACATATCGGGTTTCTACAGGGACAGCAGAAGATCTTTTTATATGGTCCTCTTTTTCTATTCTGTTCAAATGTTTGTCTGGACATCAGAGATATATTTTTCTCTGCATTTCCTGGGGATGAGCGAGATAACATTCCTGAAAAGTTTCCTTATCGTTGCACTCGGTTCAATTGCGTTTGTAATGCCTGTTCTTCCTGCAGGAATCGGTGTCTACGAACTCACATATCTGGCCATCTTCAAACTGCTCGGGCTAAGCACCACAGTATGTATGGCACTGGTAATAACAAGAAGAGTTATTGCCTTGATCTGGGCCGGAATAGGCCTTGTATTCCTGGCAAAATCGGGAACTTCGGGAGAAATTAAAGAGATCGAGGATAATTCCGACATTCAGAGTCTTGACGGGATTTGATCCCATTCTATATATATATCTCTCCCAACACTTTTCTTACATCATCCCCATTTAATTCAACAATATTATTGGCCATCCTCTCTTTTGTGAAACACTGCCCCACAAGACTGTCAAGATCATCTTCTTTTACACCGAATTCACTAAGTGTGAAAGAAACTTTCCCGCTGACCGAACTCCGGATCTTCTTCTCAAGATCTTCATGGTCTTTCACTTCACAATTCATGAACAATCTCTTTAGCTTGGCCTCCATCCCCTTTTTATTGATCTTTAAGAGGGGGAAAAGGGGCATCGAGCAGGCAATCCCGTGAGGTATTCCATAATTAAGTGTCAAAGGATAACTGATCGAATGGGCGGCTGCTGTTTTTGTATTTGAGAAAGATAGTCCGGCATACATAGAGGACAGGATCAACTCTTTTCTGACCTGTTCGGGGACAGGATCAATAAGAAGATCAATATTCTTTACTATAAGTTTTATACTTTCGAATGCAAAATGGTCCGAGACCGGATTTGAATTCCTGTTCCACAACGCTTCAAAAGAGTGCGAGAGAGCATCAAGGGTCGATGAGACGGAAACGTGGAGGGGAAGTGTCGCGAACAGCCTGTGGTCATATACTGCATGATCAGGATAATTTTCCAGGTTTGAAACAGAATACTTTTTATTCTCAATTTTATCCCATACAGTAGCCCACATGGTAACTTCAGACCCCGTGCCGTGTGTTGTAGGAACAGCTATAAAGAGGGGCTTATTACCGGAAATCCGGGTAGCTCCGCCATCAAGAAGTTCTTTTACTGATGAACTGTTAAGATAGAGGCCGAATCTTACCACCTTTGCAGTATCGATCACAGACCCTCCACCTATTGCTACTACAATATCCGGCCTGAAACCGTGTGCAAATTCTAAAGCTTTATCAATACTCTGAAGCGACGGGTTTTCCTCAACATCACTGATAACATGGTCATTTCCACTATTGTCGGATATTGATTGAAAAAGGGGCGTTTTTTCAAAACCGTCATAGCAGAAGATAAGCCTCTTTTTATTCTTACCGGCTAATTTTAAGATCTCTTTTCCAAAATCAGTATCAAAAGAAATTTTTACCGGATTATAATATCTCATTTCAATTCCTTTTCAGAAAATCGCTGAACTTATTTTTCATCTCCTCAGGTGTGTCTGCAGGCCTGGGGAGACCTTCAACAGTACCTGCCTTAATCCGTATCAATATGAATATAGGTTTGCTGGCAATATCAATTTCCCCTAGTATCTCTTTGAATTCCTCCAGACTGCTTATTTTGAGTGAACTTTTATATCCACATGATCTTGCGATTTCACTCAGATCGATCCCATTGGATAATGTCGGCTGATTCCCTGTGGATTCATAAGCATTATTATCAAAGCATACATGTATTAAATTTCCGGGGGAATAATTTCCGATAGTTGCAAGGCCGCCCATCTTCATCAGGATCGAACCATCCCCATCAAGCAGAAACACCCTCCTTCCCCTGTTCTCCAAAGCTACACCTAGTCCGACCGCAGAGAGACAACCCATTGATCCGGTCATATAAAATTTCCCGGGATGTTCAAGATAGGAGTAAAGCTCTCTCCCGGTAAATCCTGTAGTTCCGAGGACAACATCGGTTCCCTTTAGAAAAGGTTTCAACACATCGAGATAGTCGATCCTTATTTTCAGATCATTTGTCTCTGCCTCTGTTTTTTCTTCATATTTTGAAAAATACCCCTTTTTTATAATGAATGCATAAGGTGTTTTATTCTCTTTACAATGCTTTTGAGCATCCCTGACCGCTTCCCCGAGGTTATCTTCTTCATCATCAAGAACCGTATACGGAATGTCGAACAACTTCAGAAACCGCTCAATTGTTTCACCCATAAGCATATGCTGGGCTGCATCTTTTTTCCCCGGCAGGCCTCTCCAAGATATCAGGAGGAGTGCAGGTAGCTTATATAATAATTGAAGTGAAGAGAGTGGATTGACCGCATTACCATAACCGTCATTCTGCATGTAGACAACCGGTAATTTACCGGACAATGCAAAACCTCCGGCCAAACCCATAGCTTCTCCTTCTGAAGTGCACGCATAACTCTCTTTACCGGATTTGTTCAGATAGTTTAGAAGCGGTGTAAAAACAGAACACGGAACTCCCATGTAGGGAGAAAAAGAAGCAGACTCGATCTGATCCAGAAAAACTTTCGGTTCCATTTATTTGCTCCCGGGGATGAGTGTCAGGATATCTTTAATGGAAATACAGAACTCATCACTCTCTTTGGCCCTTCCTGTCTCCAGTATTGTTTCAGCTGTCCTTACCATGCTCGGATAACTGCTCCGAAGTAATTGGTTTGCATAGATAACAATCCGCACACCGGCTTTTTCAAGTTCCTCTTCAGTAATATGGGAATAGGTACTGGGCACAACCACAATGGGGACATCATTCTCGATCTGTTTGTATTTCGAGCAGAATTCCAGTATTTCATCTGCTGTTTTCTCTTTGCTGTGGATCATGATCGCATCTGCTCCCGCCCTCGTATAAGCTTCTGCTCTCTTCAGCGCATCCTCCATTCCGGCCTTGAGTATGAGACTTTCGATCCTGGCTATTATCATGAAGTCATCTGTAACCAAAGCTTCTTTTCCAACTTTTATTTTATTGCAGAAGTTTTCTATTGTATCCTGGGTCTGTTCCACATCTGTTCCAAAGAGAGAATTCTTCTTTGCCCCAACCTTATCCTCAATGATCACGGCAGAGACCCCTTCCCGTTCAAGTGTCTTTACCATGAATTTAAAATGTTCCGATAATCCACCCGAATCTCCATCATAGATGATAGGTTTGGTCGTAACTTCCAGAATATTGTTTATAGTGTTCATTCGTGAGGTTAGATCCACAAATCCAATGTCCGGTTTCCCCTTGGAAACTGAGTCCGTAAGGCTGCTCAGCCACATTCCGTCAAATTCTTTACTATAATTATTTACCTCAACTCTTGTCTTCTCAACTATAAGTCCCGTAAGTCCGTTGTGTGCCTCCATGATCCTGATCAAGCCCTTTGAAGCCAGTAGTCTCCTCAGCACTCTTATTCTGACACCGGGTGTGGTACCTCTCTCACGGACCTGCTGATTAAGTTTAGTTGATGAGATCCCGGGAGTATATTCAGGTTCTATAAGTTTTCCTCCCCATTCATCAAGAGTTCTTATTACCCTCTCTCTGGTCTCTCTCTGAGGGCCCGTTCTCCAGTCATCTCCGTGAACTACAAAATCGGGTTTTAACTTTTTCAGATTCGGAACATAATCGAGGGTCTCCTGGAGTACTACCTCTGAAACGCCTTTTATATTTTCAACTATTGCTTTTCTCTCATCAACCGAAAGGAAGGGGAGCCTTTTATATGATGCTATAGCTTTGTCCGTCAGGACCCCGACAATTACATCGCCATGTTTTTTAGCTTCTTTTATAATATTTAAATGACCCGAATGTATAAGGTCAGCACTCATTCCGACATATACTTTTTTCATATTTTAATTCTCCTGTTTCCAAAAATTTGTGATAGAATTTCCTTCAAATTAATTGATGATTATATAGCAATTTCCGGGATTTATCAATTTTTCCGAAAACCTTAACGGACTTAGTTTCCACCTTTTACCAACCCTTCCAATTGATCTCCAAGACCACTTAATCCTTTAATGAATTTTTCAAATTTTTCAAGCATTTCGGATTCATTCTCTATATCTTTTGAATATTTCCGTATCTTTCTGACACTTTTTTTATATAGCTTCGAATTCTCATCTAATTGCGACCTTATTGCTTTGTCAAGAATATCCGAAATTCTGTCAAAATTTTCACCGATCACTTTTCTGGCCTTATTGTCCTTTTCACTGATATAGAGTTTATCCAGGTGGTAACATAAACCGGCTATTTCCTTAACCATTTTTGACATTTATTTTTCTCCTTCTGATAATTGTTCATAACTGTTCTTCAATCTTATGGAATAATTAAGCAGATCTGTCAGTCCCGTCAGTGTACTCCCCTTTTTACCGAACCGGATCATAAGTTTTCTGTGCTCTGAGGGAAACAATTCCAGGACCTTCAGAAGTTCATTGGACAGATCCATGAACTTCTCTCTACTTTTAATTATTTTCACTCCGGCTAAAGCATATTTCAACCTCTTATCCTTTTTGTCAGGCCATTGTTTCTCTACCTTCTCCCTGAACAATCTGGTGTAGAGATTGGGTGCCAGCAATTTCAGCGAATCTATCTCCTCTCTCAATTTCTCAAATGCTTTATCGATAACTTTCTGCATCTCCCTCATAAGTTTAAGTGCAAATTTTTTCTTCCTCACAAAAGTATATCCCTCGGGAGCCATAGTAATGATCGCAGAGATGATCCCCGCAGTCTTTTCCGGGACAAGTCCTGGATCATGGGACCGGATAGTGCTTAATGAGCCTTTAAGATCTTCTCCGTATCCTCTGACCAAAGAAGTATGATCTTTACTGA
Source organism: uncultured bacterium (assembly GCA_942492175.1). GTDB lineage: Bacteria > Acidobacteriota > Aminicenantia > UBA2199 > UBA2199 > UBA647. Next base: position 205,877 of record CALODR010000004.1, on the reverse strand, counting down.
AAAATGATTTGAGGAGAAGTGAATATTTCACACATGAATCGGCGAGTTCCTTTCTTGCTCTGAGATTCTGATATGAAACAATGACCGGTTCGAGATCTTTGGCCGAGATAACAGATTTGTCAATAGATCTTTGTGCCCGCAACTCCATATCTTCATCAATTACTTCTGAAAAAATTCCGGCCAGGGATGCGGACAATATTTTCGAGGACCTGTACAGATCATCAAGACCTGTCCCGGCATACCTTGCAGAGCACCCGGTAACTAATATAATTAAGCAAAAAAGCAAAAATACATAATAGAATTTCTTCATGGCTCCCCCGTAAAAAAACGGAATTATAGATCAATTTTTAACGGAATAATATATTTGAGCGGCCCGAATTTTATTTTTTTGAAAAACAGGAACTTCAGCTGATCTCGTACTTTTTGATCTTTGCTATAAGGTTTACACGGGAGATACCAAGTACCTCAGCAGCTCTGGTCCTGTTGCCATCGGTATTTTCAAGAACCTTTCTAATATGTTCTTTTTCCATTTCCTGGATCGATCTCATTTCAAAGCCATCATTACTACTGAAAGAATGTTTTGTGCTTTTCAGGAAATAGTTCGGAAGAGAATTCCTCATCAGTTCATTTCCTGTCTCGACTATTGTTGAACTGTTTATGATGTTCATCAATTCCCTTACATTTCCCGGGTAATCGTATTTCTTCAGCAGATTCATCACTTTGGAAGAGATCTTCGAAATATTCTTATCATATTTTTTACTGAAAACAGTGAGGAAATGATTTGCAAGGAGAGTTATATCTCCAGACCTCTCGCATAAAGAAGGGAGGTAAATTGAATTTATGTTGAGCCTGAAAAAAAGATCTTTTCTGAAGCTGCCTTTTTTTATTTCATCAAAGAGGTTCTTATTTGTAGCTGCAATAATCCGGACATCTGTCCTTATATTTTCGGTCGATCCTATCCGGTAAAATTCCTCTTCCTGGAGCACCCTTAAAAGCTTTACCTGAATAGACAATGCAAGTTCCCCTATCTCATCAAGAAATAATGTACCCCCGGCCGCTTCTTCGAGGAATCCTTTTTTATATGAAACTGCCCCCGTAAACGAACCCTTTGCATGGCCGAAGAATTCAGAGGAGAAAAGTTCATTCGCAAAAGCACCGGCATTTACAGCAATAAATTTTTTATCCCGCCTGCTGCTTATATCGTGGATCGCCCTCGCTACAAGCTCTTTCCCTGTCCCGCTCTCTCCCCAGATCAGTATGCTGTTTTCGGTAACAGAGAGTTTTTCAACAAGATGGAATATCTTCAGCATTTCCGGATCTGAGGTTATTATTTCTTTAAAGGCTCCGGCATGTTTAAGTGATTTCCTGGATACTATCTCATCCGGATCCGATTTGGCCTTATTTATATCTATATTTACCAGTGCCGAGTCGAGTACCTGAAGTAGTTTTTCCTCTTCGATCGGTTTAAGCAGATAATCAAAGGTCCCTGATTTCATCGCAGAGATCGCCAGATCAACATCCTCAACCCCGGTAAGGACCACAGGTATAATATCAACTTCTTCTTTTTTTATGTAGTTTAAAATATCAATGCCTGTTACTTCCGGCATATCCATATCGATAAGGATAATATCAAAATTATCATTCTGAAGAATACCGAAGACCTGTTTGGAATCCTGAACAGTTTTTATTTTGAATCTCCCGGTCTGGAGGAGGAACATATTCAGATAATTTAAGATCGCCGCATCATCATCAACTACAAGTATATTCTTCATTTATCTGTTCCCCTCTTTACAGGAATTGTGATCCTGAACTCTGTCCCTTCACCGGGCTTACTCGTAACTGTTATCTCTCCGCCGTGTTCCTTTATGATCCCGTAAGAGATGGATAGGCCGAGTCCTGTTCCGCCCTTGTTCCTTTTCGTAGTAAAGAAAGGATCAAAAATAGAATTTATAATTTCTTCATCTATACCTTTCCCGTTATCACTGACCTTTATTTCAATTGAATTATTATCCTCTGTCAGGGAGGAATGTAAAAGAACCTTCCCTTTCTCTCCATTCATGGACTGAGCGGCATTGAGGATCATATTAACAACAACCTGTTCAAGTTTCTGAAAATTCCCTTTAAAAACAGGCAGATTCTCATCAAGGTGTAGTGTAACCTTTGCCATCCGGCGTGTCTGACCTTCAACAAGTCTGTATGCATTGTTAATAACCAGATTTATATCCACATCATCTGTGAGGAATCCTTCATCCTTTCTTGCGTAGTTCCTTAGATCATCAACAATTTTCTTTATTCTGTTCGATCCCTCGAACATATCATTTATCAGGAAAGGTATATTCTCCTTGAATATATCATAGTCGAGACGGGCAATCCTCAGATTGTCTTCACTCTTATGATATTTATCGGTAATGGGAAAGATATCATCAAAAGATTCTTTAATGATCTTAAGGTTCCCTCTTATAAATGTATTGGGATTATTGATCTCGTGAGCTATCCCCGCTACAAGTTTTCCAAGAGAGGCAAGCTTGTTGGACTGGAGCATCTGATTCTCAAGCTCTTTCTTTTCTGTTATATTTCTGCACATTACCAGTATCTTTTCAACATTTTCTTGCTCGGAAAATATAGGATAAGCTCTTATTGAATAATAGAAATCATCGATTTTCTTTTCAAAATTCACACTTTTACCGTTGACGAAAACATTCATGATCGGACTTTCACTGCTGGAAAATTCCGTGTTGCAAAGATTATCGAACTTGCCGTCAGGATCTCCGATATCCTTATTATTGCTCATGGATATCGCTCCGCCCTTTTCAACAACATATATCCTGTCAGTTATTGCCCCTATCAGTGTCTCAAGTTTCTCCCGGTTCCGGGCACACTCCTTTGTGAGCTCCTCCAGTTTAACGTTCTTTCTTTCGAGTATCAGTTTTTTCTTTTCAAGATCCTGCCTGCCCTCAACCCTCTCAATGGTTTTTGAAAAACTGTCACCGATCTCCCTGAGAAGTGCATGCTCCTCTTTAAGGAATCCTTTCCCCGGGGGAAGAGATACTCTTATCGTCCCTCTTTCTTCACCGTTTACTGTTATTTTTTCCTCGATCGTTTCAAAATTATCTTCACTTATTTCGGACCCGTATGTTTTCCTGTCGAGTTTGACCGAAACTCTGGTCGCTTCCGGGAATTGAAAACCATTTGCCATATGGTCAATGGTATTTTCAAACACCTCTTCGAGGGTACGGGCTGCATTGATCTCATGACTGATACTGAACAGACATTGAAGTTCCTTAACACGTTCCTTCAACTCCTGTGAGATAACATTCGCATTTACAATCTTATCTTCAAAGGAGATTATGATATTTTTATCCTTATCATAGTTTGCGGGAAAGATAATTATTTTTTTTTTCAGTTTTTTATGGAAAAATGATCTGGTGAGTTTCTCTTTTCTTACAAGGAGAATATTTTTTTCAAGAGATCTGACGTCCTCATCACCGGGGAAACCTTCCAGAATACCTGAACCTGTTTTATCAGACCCCTGATAAACCGCTTCTTTTATAGTATCTCCGATGAAAAGGATCAAATTTGACTCATTAACTATAATGATATTGTTAATGACTCCAAGTGCAAAGTTTTCCTTATTCAGCATTACCATTTAAAATCTTTTCAAATTATATCTTATTTTCGAATTAAAATACTCCTCAGAGTATAACATCGAATGCTTCTTCTGCTCAACAATATCAATAAAAGTTTCATATAAAGTTACCAACGGCGCATCAATCTTCCAGTCAGAATTCCAGCAGTAGTTGTCCCCGGCATCCTTATACAATCTGTTCACACCCTTTATTTCCTCAAATATTTCTTCAGACGAATCAAATTTGAATCCGGAATTTTCAAATCCTGAGGCAAGCTGAGTGATAACTTTCCAATTCTCGATCCCGGTTACAGGCTCAAATATTTTTTTATTCATCTGTATTCTGGTATCTGAGTTCGTATATGAACCATTTTGTTCGATGTATGATGATGCGGGAAGGATCACATCCGCCTCTCTTGAGGTCTGATCAGTAAACATCTGGCTGACAACAAGAAACTCAAGACCTCCCAGCAGTCTCAGCCCTTCAGTCTCAACAAAAGGATTTTCACCGAAAATAAATGCTGCTTTTATCTCCCCTTTTGCCAGTTTAATTTTCAGGTCGGAGGGTTTGAAAATTTCCCTGAGATCAATATCCCAGGCTTTACCGAGCATTTCGATCCTGTCCCCCTCATCATATCCTATCCTTCCCGGGAGATATTTCGGAGAAACACCCATGTCTCCGATTCCGGTAGAGTTAACATAATCTCTGAGGACAACAATACCGTTCCCCTCACCCTTCACCTTTCCGGTCACCAAAAGGAAATTCCCGACAGCCTTCAGATCATTTACAGATTTTTCAAGTCTTGAATCTATATTGTAAATAAACATCACTTTTTTCTCTTTTGATGACAATTTTTCTATCAGAGTATCATATTTTTTAACACTGATCCCCGTCATGCGGGTTACCTTTTCACTGCTGAATTCATCCACAAGGTCCTTCAGGGAATCAAGCTCCTTACCATTCTTATGGTTTCCACTTCTGATAATTTCCCTTATGAGGCCGTTCATAAGTATCGTATTGGTCCCTTTCCTTGTATCTATCCAGAGATCTGAGTATTTGGTCAGCTTGATCTCAGAAGAGTTAATAAGTATCAGCTCTGTCCCCTTTTTCTGCGCCGCTTTGATCTTCTGCTCAACTATCAGATTCTCTGAGGAGAGGCCTGAATTTAACAGGACAATAATATCGCTCTTTTCCATATCGTTAAGAGTCGCGGTCGAGGCCGTCATACCGAAGGCCTGATCGAGGCTGTCCTGCTCAATGCCGTATGCCAGATCCGAAAATGAGGCTACATTATTGGTTTGCAATCCCTTCCTGGCAAATTTTGACAGGAGATAGAGCTCTTCATTGGACATTTTCGGAGAACCGAAAACCGCAACAGAATCGTGGCCGTATTTGCCGATGATCCTGTTCACTTCCTTCACGGAGTGTTCAATAGCTTCTTCCAGGCTGACACTATTAACTGCATTGCCCTTTTTTATAGATGCCTCTTTTATCCGTTCACCTGAAAGCAGGTATCTGTGTCCGAATTTTCCCTTGGTACACAGATAGCCGTTATTGTGTGAATCGGTGATCGATTCTGTGGAATTTGAGACATAATATATATCATCATCTATAACCTTATAATTTATCCTGCATCCGACTGAACAGAAATGGCAGATCGATTCATGATTCTCTTTTGTGAGAGTGCCAAGCACTTTGAAAGGATACTTTTCTGAAATTGCCCCTGTAGGGCAGACATCGATGCAATTACCGCAGGAGATGCAATTGGTCTCCATCAGATGTTTTTCCATTGCAGGTTTTACAACAGCGGAGAAACCCCTCTTAACAAAACCCAGAGCAGATACTTCAAGTATCTCGGCACAGGTCCGGACACATTTGCCGCAGTTTATGCACTTGTTGGGATCCAGAGTTATAAAAGGATGATCATTATCAACTTTATATTTTCTGACCTCACCGACATAATCATCGATATTAATGCCATACTCATCACTGTACTTTCTCAATTCACAATCGTAATATTCAGAACACCCGCACTCAAGGCACCTTTTAACCTCATTCTCAGCCTGTTCAGCTGAAAATCCGAGCTCAACTTCATCAAAGCATTTTGTCCTCTGAGAAGGCTGCAGTTCAGGCATCCTCTCTTTCTTTACATTTGCTGCATTGTAAAGTTCATGTTCGGGGACTTTATTGAACTTATGTTTAAAACTGAAGAATTTTTCAGGCGCCCCTTTGGCAATACCGTATTCGAGATATTTATCAATTGCAGCGGAGGCCCTCTTCCCATGTGCTATTGAAGTAATCGCAGTGAACGGCCCGGTGACAACATCTCCCCCTGCAAACACCTTTTTTCTTGATGTCTCCATTGTTTTATCATTAACAATGATGGTACCCCATTTTTCCAGATCTACCTCATTGTCAGATTCATTAAATGAAATATCGACACTCTGTCCGATGGCACCGACAAGGTAATCAAGCTCTATTTCAAATTCCGAACCTTCGATCGGGAAAGGCCTCGGCCTCTCGCCCGGTTCAGCCTCCCGAAGCTCCATCTCTATACATTCAACACCTTTAAGTTTATTTCCCTCTCTAATAAGCTTTGTCGGAAGTGTCAGGATCTTCATCTCCACCCCTTCTTCCCTGGCGGCATCGATCTCTGCCTGATGAGCGGGCATCTCTTTCTCTGACCGCCTGTAGAGGATCATGACCTTTTCGGCGCCAAGCCTCACAGCAGTTCTCGCTGCATCAATTGCAGTGTTACCACCGCCCACTATACCGACTGTCCCTTTCAGTTTCACTCTGTCTTTCAGCTGAAGGTCCCTCAGGAAATCTATCCCTTTCATTACACCTTCGGTCTCATCTTCATGCTCAAGCCTCATACTGCTGGCATTCTGAGCTCCGACAGCAAGATAGATTGCATCGTATCCTTCATCCAGAAGTGAGTCGGCAGTAAAATCTTTACCCATCTCAATACCGGTCTTCACATCAATACCGAGTCCGGTGATCCAGTTTATCTCTGTATCAAGGACCTTTTTGGGAAGCCTGTATTCCGGGATCCCATACCTCAACATTCCGCCCAATTTCGGCAGTTTGTCGAATATAGTGACCTGATATCCGCTCAGCCTTAGATAATATGCACAGGAGAGTCCGCTGGGTCCCCCTCCGATTACAGCCACCCGGCCTTCCTTCTCCTCTTTTATTTCAGGGGTCCACATATGCTTCATATCTATATCCGCAACATACCTTTTCAGGTAATTGATCCCTACCGTTTCGTCAACGATCTCACGTCTGCAGGCAACTTCACAATCTCTTACACAAACTCTCCCGATCGAGAGTGGAAGCGGATTGTTCTGTTTAACCAGTTTTAAAGCTTCCTCATTTTTACCTTTTGCTATCAGAGCAATATAACCCTGGGCATCAACATTGGCAGGGCAATTATTAATACAGGGTCCGATACAATCTGCATAATGGTTGGAGAGGAGAAGTTCCAAAGCTGTCTTTCTCGACTCGATCACTTTTTCAGATCTGGTATTTACCACTATCCCGTCGGTAACTTTTGTTGCACATGACGGGAGGAGCCTGTTTACACCCTCAACCTCCACGACACATACAAAGCATGATCCGTAAGGTTCTATCCTGTTGTCATTGCATAGCGTAGGGATCTTATCAATTTTATTTTCATTCACCACCTGGAGAATGGTCTTATCATCTGTTGTTATTATCTTATTTCCATTTATTGTAATTGAAATTTCTTTCATCTGGGTCTCCCGGTTAATCCTATATTTTCTCGATAGCATCAAATTTGCAGGCCTGGTAACAGAGTGAGCATTTGATACATTTTTCCGGATCGATCTTATGAATCTCTTTTACAGATCCTTCGATCGCATCTACCGGACAATTTCTGGCACAAAGTGTACATCCAGTACATTTTTCCGGAATAACTCTGTACTCGATCAGAGCAGGGCAATTGTGAGCCGGGCATTTCTTATCCCGGATGTGCGCCTCATACTCTTCTCTGTAATATTTGAGAGTTGTAAGAACAGGATTCGGAGCTGTCTGCCCTAATCCGCAAAGACTGCTCTCCTTGATCTTGTAGGATAACTCTTCGAGGAGATCGAGGTCCTTTTCTTCCCCTTCTCCCGCCGTGATCCTTTCCAGGATCTCCAGCATCCTCTTCGTCCCGACTCTGCAGAAAGTACATTTCCCGCAGGATTCGTTCTGAGTAAAGGTCAGGAAAAATTTGGCAAGATCGACCATACATGTCGTCTCATCAAGAACTATCATACCACCGGACCCCATTATGGCCCCGGTCTTTGTTATTTCATCATAGTCTATTTTCAGATCACCCATTGAAGCAGGTATACAACCACCTGAAGGACCGCCCATCTGAACTGCCTTGAATTTACCGCCGTCCTTTATACCGCCTCCAACTTTAAAAACGATATCGTTTATCGTCATTCCCATCGGAACTTCGGCAAGTCCGCTTTTCTCTATCTTACCTGCCAATGCAAAAACCTTGGTACCTTTGCTCTTTTCCGTCCCCATGGAAGCATAAGCTTCCGCACCATTTAAAATTATCCAGGGAACATTTGCAAAAGTTTCAACATTGTTTATATTGGTTGGTTTTCCCCACAGACCTTTTACCGCAGGGAAAGGAGGCCTGATTCGCGGAACCCCCCTCTTTCCTTCAATAGAGGCAATAAGAGCAGTCTCTTCTCCACATACAAATGCCCCTGCTCCCTCTTTTATTTTTATTGAAAAATTAATATCAGTTCCAAATATATTCTTACCGATAAAACCATTTGCTTCAGCCTGCCCCATGGCAGTCCTCAGCCTTTCGATCGCTTTCGGATATTCCGCTCTGACATAAATATAGGCGTTTTCCGCTCCGATCGCATATGCAGCGATCATCATACCTTCAATGACTGAATGGGGGTCACCTTCAAGGACACTTCTATCCATGAATGCTCCCGGATCACCTTCATCAGCATTGCAGATAACATATTTGCTGTCACCATCTGCACTGCTGGTGAACTTCCATTTGAGACCTGTCGGGAATCCTCCTCCCCCCCGGCCTCTCAGCCCTGAATCCATAATAATATTTATCACATCTTCAGATGAGAGATCCTTTATTACCTTCCGAATAGCCTTATATCCGTCATTGGCAATATACTCATCAATAGAATTGGGATCGATCTTTCCGCAGTTCCTGAGAACTATTCTTTTCTGATCTTCAAAGAACGGATCCTCATCTTCATCTCTCCCCGTCTTAACAAGCATTTCATCAACCGGATTCCCGCCGATGATGTGATCTTCAACTATCTTCTGAACACCTTTCTTGTCAACATTGGCGTACAGCCAGCTCCCTTCTTCATCATTGACCTCAACGAGGACCTCTCTGTAGCACATACCCATACATCCGGTCTCTTTAAGATCAAATTCAAGCTTCTTATCTTCCTTTGCAGCCTTCAGTTCATCGTATATCCCGTAACCGCCGGCTGAAATTCCACATGTCCCGAGTCCCACTTTAATTTCAGTCATATCTGTTTCCCTCTCACTTCTTTCTGTATTCTTTAAGAACTTTCCTGACCTTATCCGGAGTCAGACTTCCGAATGTCTCATCATTTATCATCATGACCGGAGCAAGGGAACAGCATCCGAGACATGCGACAGAAAGGACACTGAACATACCGTCATCTGTTGTCTCTCCAACTCCGATCCCGAGTTCATTCAGGAGCATATTCACAATACTTTTTGCCCCGTTGACATGACAGGCCGTCCCCTCACAGATCTTTACAATATATTTACCGAGAGGTTTAAGCCGGAATTGTGAATAAAATGTCACAACCCCGTATATTTCAGCAGCAGGAACACCGGCAAATTCACTGATGTAGTTGATCACCTTTTCAGGTACATAGCCGTAAGAATCCTGAGCCGACTGCAGAAGGGGGATAAGAGAGCCCGCATTGCCCTCATCTCTTAACAGATCAAGTTTGAACTCTTTTATCCCCATTTCAAATTCTTTTACAATTTCATCTTTCATATGCAATATCCTCCCGAATCTTTCATTTTGAAAAACAGATCCGGAAAGATCACATTTCAAAAAGATTTACTACAGGAAACTTCTTGACTTTCAGTATACCATCAATCGGAAGAACTCTCTCTTCAATAAATTTATCGATATCTGTATAAAAAGAACCCTGAACAAACAGTACAATACTGTGGTCTCCGGATGTGTAATCACAAAATACCACATTCTCATCAAGTTTTAGGGTAGGATAAACCTTGTCAAGCTTCTCTTTTTCTACATCAAGAAGAATATAAGAGCAGACCTTGTTGGACATTTTTCTCTCTTTGCCGAATCCTGAAGGTCCCTCTGACAGTGCATCTTCAGCTGCATTGAGAACATCTGTAGTAGCATCATCAAGGAAAGGATTCCCGACCTCGAGAAGTTTTACATCGGCAACACCCTGAACCTTTGCAACCTTATCTTCTGCAATTGTTCTGATCTCATCCATTGTTCCGCCCTGTACGAGCATAAAGATATCGTGATCTCCCCTTGTCGCGTCACAATAAACCACATTATCCATATAATAAAGATTTCTGTAGGCTTCAGCAAAATCAGCACCTTTCTCAAGTTTTACGAGAAGATAACCCGATCTTGAAATATCTTCCGCTACTTCAGTTTCCGGCTGTCCGTTCTCTGCAGGAGCTTCAACAAAATGCTCAACGAGCTGTTCTACATTAAATGGTTTCTGAACAAGCGCTTTAATATTCATATCAATAATTTCTTCCGGATTGAGCTTATCAACAAAACCTGTAATAAGGATAACCGGAACTCCCGGGTATCTGAACTTGATTATGGTTGCAAGTTTTGTCCCGAGTATGTCGGGCAGTTGAATGTCAAGAACAACCGCTGCCGGTGTAATGTCATGTTTCATGAACATATCAAGTTTTTTTAAACCGCTGACCCCGTCTTCTGCCGGTTCGGTATCGTATCCCAGCTGATTCAGGCTTAATGCAAGATTCCTTCTTATTGATGACTCATCGTCAATTAGTAAAACCATTTTTCTTTTTCTATTCATAATATCCTCCTTTTTTTGTGGATATGTATGTTGGCAATTTTCGTGCCAAGAATGGGGAATCACCTGCTGCAGAGGGTCTTCGGGTTTAATCAAAAATCCGGGACATATGAAGTGTAAAGTATTTGAACAACAGACTGAAAAAGCACCTATAGAACAGAGTTGCAGGGGCGTTAAATAATTTAACAGTTTACACTATGCTGAATTCTGCTTAATCAGGCACAAATCCTCTATAAAGAAATTTGGTGTTAATATTTTTAACACTTCAGCAGTGTATCTCCGGACAATAATTACATGCCCGGAGAATGAATTGCAGCTTACAGTTCAGACTTTATTTCCGGTTTCTCTGTTTTCTTTTTCAGTTTATCAATGAACCAGGATTCAAATTTTTTGTATGTCCCTTTGTTCTTTATGGCGCCGCCCAGTCCATGATCCCCCTCTGGATCGAGGAAAAGATCCACCAATGTCTCCTTGCCGGCAAGAAGAAGAGCCCTGTAGACATTAACCGTATCCTGATATAGAACGTTATAATCCATCATTCCGTGAACAAGCAGCAAGGGGTTTTTCAGATTCTTTGCCATTGGGATAAGAGAATACTTTCTTATATTCATCTCGCCCCGTTTAGAATCACCTATTGTCGCTCCGGTATACCAGGAATTATAGTTTTCCCATTGTGTCGGAGGAGCTGCAGATATTCCACAGGCAAATGTGTCTGGAGAATTGAACATCGTATACAGGGTCTGGTATCCGCCGAAGCTCCATCCGTGAAGCCCTACCCGCTTCACATCTATTCCGAACCCCCCCTTACCGATCTCCTTCATAAGGTCTTCAAGGTCCTCGGTCTGAGCTTTACCGGGGTCTTTAAAATTGGCTTCATTGAACTTGCGGCCGTAACCCGACTGTCCGCGCGGATCAATATTAATAGTAACAAATCCGTGTTTTGCAGCCATTATCATCTGAAACATATAACTCAAAGTGCTTATTCTTCCGGTCATAACCGTATGGCTTCTTCCCAGTGGGCCGCCATAAATATATACAATCCCCGGCCTCATATCTTCTTTCTTCCATCCGATCGGCTTCCACATCATTCCATGAATGGTATCGCCATGCCGGTTATTAAATTTGAAAAGTTCCGGCTTAATATAATTAAGCCTGTTCCAGTCGGAATTATGACTGGAGGTCAGGATCCGGGTCTCCCCTGTCTTAAGGTTCTTCAGATATAGTTCTTTTTCCCTGCTCCAGTTCATATAATTTGATGCATACCACTTACTATCCTTTGAGACAGCATCTGCGGAATGGACACCATCCGGCTCTCCGGCCATCTCCATTTCACCATTGCTTATATTCACTTTATATAAGCTCAAATATGCTGTATCCTGTTTGCTCGACAGAGCGTAAAGGTATTTTGAATCCTTGGAGAAACCTACAACAGGGAAAGTTTCGAATTTTCCTTTTGTGATCTCTTTCTTTTTTCCGGAGGGGAGATCAAAATAACACAATTGACGGAAACCGTCCTTATTGTTCAGATAAGCAACAAGTTTTTTGCTGTCCGGTGTGAATTTTATATTGTCCCAGTATGACGATTTGTAACCTATTGTCTCCTTCATGCTGAAAAGCAGTTCCGGCTTCCGGCTCCCTTCCATGTCCCCGAGCCATATCTTCAGATCACCTTTCTCCCTCTCCCATGACATAAAACCAAAGTATCTGCTGTCCTCACTCCAGATAATATTACTGGTCTCATACCAGATATCTCCGCCGGGTATTTCAAAAATATGTTCCGGCTGCTTCCCGTAATTCGTATCCTTCACCTCTCTCAGATAGAGCCTGTATTCAGGTTCCGCCCTCTTAGTGTCGGTCATCTGCCTTTTTATTTTCACGGGATCTGCAAATCTCTTCTTATAGTTAACAACAACCACATCCTCTGTTCCGCTTCCCTTGGCCTTCTTCGATCCTGTGATAAGCATCCATTTCCCGTCTGGTGAAATTGCCGTATCCTCAATAATAAAACTCTTATCCTTTTTAGATTTTGCCTTTTCCAGTCTGTGGTTCAACTGGTGGATGTATGAAGAGTTAAATTTTACGAGGAAAAGTTTGTTCCCCGAAAGGTAATAGTACCCGTCTCCCGAAACCGTGAACGATACAAGCCTCTCACTCTCATCGGTCATTGTCAGCCTTTTTGTCTCTCCTTTCTCAACAGAGTAGAGGAAGAGGTCCCCCCTGTATTCAAAAATAATATCATTCGATGTTTTTGACCATGAATACCTGGATATCCCGGGATATAAGTCTTTATCTTCAACTTTATTCTCCTCTTTCCACTCTTTCAGCTTATCTCTGAGCTCCCACATTTCAAGATCATCCACACCTTTCTTCTTATCTTTCTTATCACCCTTTTTCTTGTCTTTTTTGCTTTTCTCTTTTGTCTTCTCTGATTCCTTTTTATTCTCAAGTTCCTCTTTTTTCTTCTCGAGCTCCTTTTTCTTCAATTCAACTTTCAGCTTGTCTATTTCTTCTTTTTCAAACCGGGAAAGATCGACCTTTTTACCCATCAGATAATCTCTCTGTGCATAGAACTTTCTGAGCGCGATTTTCTCTTCTTCTCTCTTCTCTTCCCCTTTTTTTATAAATTTTTCATGATCTTCAGGAGTATTGAATTTTCTCATCAGATCCATTGTAGTGACCCGGATCATCTTCTCCCCGTTCACATCGTAAATGTAAAGGTCGTAACCGAACTCATCATATGGATTCCACCTGAATGCGAGATAATTCCCATCTTCAGAAAATTTAATATCCCGCGCACTTTTTCCGAAATAGGACCTCACTTTGTAGAACTCCTCCAAAGTGATATTTTCTGCAGACGTTCCTGAATGAAGCAGACTGAATAAAGATATAACTATGATTAGACTGATAACAAAGAAAAACCTTGATCTCATATTGACCTCCGAAAAAATGATTATAACTCTATTTATTTGGAATTTTAAATAAAAAATAAAATCAGTTTACCCGGCCGGTCTTTTCCCCTTAACAATAATATTCCAGGAGAGACCCCGGAGTATCCTTCCGGACAATTTTTCAATGGATCTGTCCATCCAGGCGGAGATATGGCTCAGGGGAAGAAAAAAGAATGAAGGTTTTAACATAACTTCGGCAAATGGAGTTGAAAAGAATCCCTGAGGCCTTACAGATATATCAGTGAACCCTGCATCAACAAATAAATTCTCCAATTCCTTTCTGTCCAATTCCTCCTGATCAGAGGAATAGGTCCTGTCATATTTTGAGCGCAGCTTCCTTACAAACCGGACAAGAAGGTTTGCATCCTGCGGCTCATTAACTGCAATTATACCGCCGGGTTTAAGCAGATCTCTGCACACTTTAAGGGAAAGTGGTATGTCGACCATATGGTGAAGCACCCCGATTATTATTATCAGGTCAAATCTTTTACCGGGGTTATATTTATATAGATCTGCTTCAAGGAACTCAACGGATGAACCCTTATGAATTGATTTTGCCAGATCCACAAGTCCTGCTGAAAAATCGATCCCGGTGAAACTGCCATACATCCCCCTGAGATATTCGGATGCATAACCTGCACCGCACCCCACCTCAAGGATATCGATTGATCCCGATTCTTTAATTCCCGAAACAGTTTGCTTTACCCTGAGCTTTCTGGCTACCTTTGACGGGGGAAATATATCCTTTTTTACATACTTCGATGCAATTGCGTCAAAATGCTCACGCTCCGATCTGCTCCTTTCAATGTCGTTTTTCTTATTCACCGGTACCGCCCTATATGGTAAAGAATGTAATTTTTATCTCTGTACAATATTGTCATATCTGTAAGCCACAATCCCAGTCTCTCCTTCATCTCTTTACCGAGCCGGTAAATGGAAGACGATCTTCCCATCCTTTCAAGTCCGGATGGAGAGTAATAAATATGTGTGATGCCGAGAAGCTCCAGCTCCATTCTGAACTCTGCAGATGATCCTGAACTTCTCAGCTTTTCAAGGATCACATTTCTGTCGTTAAAAGAACTTGCCAGGAATATTTTCTCCATATAGAATGTCCTGTCTTCCCCCAGAAAGGCAACAAGGTCTTTATCAGACAGGTGTTCATTAATATATTCAACACCGGGATAATAAGGGAGAGCATACAGATAATTTATCTCCTCTCCTTTATACTCTCCTGAATATTTCTTTAAGAGGTATGAGAACCCGTGAAAAAATTTTTCCTGAAGGCTTATCAGAAGTATCAGGTTCAATACTGCGATCAGAATGACAACCGGTGTCAAAAGTGATCTTACAACCCCAAGTTTTTTCTCCATCCTCTCGATCCCCAGAGAAACAGGGATGGTTAAAAGGAGAAGAGATGAAAGGAAATAGCGGGGCACCATTGCGAACGGGAGCATCAGAAGAAATGAAAATATTGATGTAAGGAGAAGGACCCGCCCCCTTGTCCTGTCGCCGTGAAACAGCCCGAAGACGATAAAAACAAGGAACATGAATCCCCATACAGCTGTAATTCCATAACTGTACGGTTTGGTGAGGAGATTAACAGGAAACATGAGAAAATCGGAAACAGAACGGTTCTCTCCCCGTTTTATTATTTTTGAAAAGTTCTCACCCTGGCTGCTGTCCCAGCTGTAATGGTGAATGTATTTGTTCAGATATGGATAAACAGGGTTCCCTGTGGTTATGATATTCTTAAGGAACCATGGGGACATACACAATAGAACTAATAAAGATATCTTCAAAGCGGCCCTTACTTTATTACCGAATTTAAATCCGGGAATGAATAATATTGCCAGAAAAAATCCCGCCAGGTAAAATGCGAAAATATATTTGGTCCCTACCGCCAATCCCCAGAAAACCCCGCTTAGAGTAAGAAAATTTCCCGATGATCTTTTCTCCAGGTAATAAAAGAATGATCTTATCCCGAGCAGAAGGAACAGCATTCCTATTATATCTGTCTTTGATGATGACATAAGAAAACTGATCTGGGGAATGGTCACAAAAAGGAGTCCGGGGAGAAAATAGTGTTTCGTGCTGAATTTTTCCCTATACCATTGAGTCAGAATAACTATTATCAGGATCCCCGACAGCAATGAAAGAAGTTTCGGCGTAAAAATTGACCCTCCCAGGAGTGAGAAAAGGAAGAGCATTTCACCGTTCAGCGGTAGGCTTGCATTAAAATTTGTATCCCAGGGAACTATCCCGCCATGAAGAATATAGTAGTTCGGTACTGCCAGATGGTACATCATAGAATCATAAAAAGTGGGTGGGAACAGGGTGTAGAAAAAGTTGACGAGAAGAAATACCATAATAATGAGCAGAAACAGAACGATCTTCTTTTTGAATTTACCGCCGGTAAAACCGGCCCGGTTCCTGAAAAGGAGGGCAAAACCGATCACAACAACCGTAATAAAAAAATGGAGATTTATATAGTGTATGGCGGAAAAGAAAAGGGTCATTCCTGCTAAAAACCCCAGACCAAGAGCGATGGAGAAAAAAGCATACTCAAGATTTCCGGAAAAGTCCTCTCTTTTCAGAAAAAGAGTTGAATAACCTGCAGATGAACCCGTCATCAAAATCAGAATAATA
Organism: uncultured bacterium; assembly: GCA_942492175.1. Taxonomy (GTDB): domain Bacteria; phylum Acidobacteriota; class Aminicenantia; order UBA2199; family UBA2199; genus UBA647. Next base: position 189,578 of record CALODR010000004.1, on the reverse strand, counting down.
AACCCGGTCAGTATATTGATCATTTTTCCCCGTAGAAAAAAGAGCTGTCGTTAAAGAGTATGCTTTTATAATAGATATATTTTAATAAAAAGAATACCACCCTTGATATAAATATTGATGCCATATACCAGATCATCAATGACTCTGTCAGGAATCTGGTCAGAAAGATGTCAGCAAAATAAAAAACAGTAAGACTGATAATGTAATAGAGAAACCTCCTTTTATATTTTTCCTTTGTCCTGAAAATGATCTTAGTGGCAAGAATATAGTTAAGTACGGTCGCTGTCAGCAGGACAAATATATAACTGTATAAATACCAGAGATGAAAGACCTCGGTAAGAATGAAGGTGAGAATAAGGGTAAAGACCAGCACACCCGCCCCGGAAATTGAAAATCTGAAAAATCCCGATCCGGAGAATTTTGAAATGACCCTGCCCCCTTTCATCGATAAAATTTAGTTCTGTCTCCTGTTCACAAGATCCGCCAGGAGTCCGATAAGGAAAATGATAAGTGAGAAAACAAACAGCAGAACGGTTGTGTCGGTCAGGTTTCGAATATAAATATCTCTCCCGAGTGAGCCGAATGAAAGGGTAAGGGTGAAAAAAAAGATCGGCATAAATATCCTGAGAGGATTAAAGAGCATCGTTATCCTCATTATAAGAAGAAAGAAATTATATGTATCTTTTATAGGCCTGATCTTCGATTTACCCTTCCTTTTAAAATAATCGATAGAGATATTTTTAACTTTAAGATTCTCCATCGTAAACAGCATTGTCGAGGTGGTTGTAAATGAGAAACCATCGGGAAAAATATTCCAGAATTTAATTATGATCTCTTTTTTGAAAAATCTTAATCCTGAATTAACATCCCTTATCTTCCTTTTTGCCAGATAAGAGGAAAATTTGTTGAGGAACCATTTTGCAGGCCTTCTCAGAAAAGGGACAGCTTTGACATCACCCGTCCTGATCCCTATTACCATGTCATGATCCTCAAAACATGGCGCCATATCCTTTATCCTGTCAACCGGGTATGTCCCGTCCGCATCACATATACCCACCCAGTCATACCGGCTCTTTCTTATACCGATTTTTATAGAAGCACCATAGCCCAGGTTGATATCATTTCTTATCAGAACTAAATCCTTGATCTTCAATTCCTCAATAACAGCGGAACTCCCGTCGGTCGATCCGTCATCGACAACGATTATCTCATATTTCAATCCTGCAGATATCAATGATCTTTCGAGTTCTTCAATCGTATTTTTTATGCTGCCTGCTTCATTAAAACAGGGTATTATCATGGATAACTCTTTAAACTTACTCATAGTATGATTATATTACATACACCTTTTTTAATAAAACCCCGAACCGAATATCATTCATTTGTTTTAATACATTAGAATTTCAGTGATTTCTGTTCAACCCCAGCCATCAGTATTCAGCCTTCAGCAAGCATTTTCTTTAAATGATATTTGAAAACAACTATAGTAATTCTTCTTTTAAGTTCTGTGATAGGGACACATTTTCCGGCGTTAGTGCAGGAGAGGCCCGCGAGAGTGGTCTCGCTTAGGAATCAAAAAATTTATTCTTTTAATGATTTGTTATTCCTATCTTTTATCAGGATTGTTGAGAGCATTGCCGCTAAGGCATGGAAGAAAACGATCGTATAACCTGTTGGAAAGTCGTGCCGGTAAGATACTCCCAATGCAATGATATTTACAATAATTCCTATTATCCAGGAACGGATCACCACCCCTTTCTCTCCCGACCTCAAAGCAATAAACGCCGGTGCAATGAGAAGTGCAAAAACAACAAACACTCCCGCAAGCCTGACAGACGTTGTGATCATTACCGAAAAAGTGGTAAAAAACAGGACATCCTTCAGAATCCCTTTCACACGGTTATCGAGGAAATAGATGAACAGCCCTAGTCCTGAATAAAGAACAGCAGTCTTAATGATCTCACTCATGGGTGTGAAAAGTATGTCAGCTGCCAGGAGCTTCTGGAACTCTTCTGTCCCATGAGCAGCCTTTGAAAGGAGGATGAATACTCCGGATACCCCAAGTGCATACATCAAACCGATAAAAGCTTCCACATGCCTGACCTTCCTGACAGCAATTGAGTTGAGGAAACCTCCGAAAAGGGCGAAGAGGAGAGAGATCACATACATATATTGCCCGTCAAGGAAAATGATAGACATTGCAGCACCCAATGCCGCCATCTGACCGATAGCAAGATCTGTGAAAATGATACCCCTCTTGATTATCTCGATCCCGAAATATGAATGGATCCCGAGAAGAACAACTGATAAGAGGAACGCTGTTCCCAATACATCCATCATTTTGTCAATCTCCCCACTATCTCATCAAAGAGAGATATAATATCAGTGGCCTCATTGACCGCACCGATATCGTGCGGAAGTATAACCATTTTTACCCCTGTTTTATTACTGACAAATCTTGAAGGTTTCTTCATATGGTAAACATCATGAATTATGAATTCACACCCCTTGTTCTTGATCATATCGATCATCAAAATAATATGTTTGGTTGTAGGTGGAATTCCCGGGACAGGTTCAAGTGTACCGATCTTGTTCATCCCTGCCCAATTCAGGAAATAACAGAAATTTTTATGGTATTGAACCACATTTTTCCCCTCAAACGGTTTCATTGCCTTTCTCCACTCTCCCATCTTCTGTTTCCATTTTGCAGCAAATTCTTCAAACTTCTTTTTGTAATTTTCCGTATTCGCCGAATCAACCTCTACTAATTTATCTTTGATCGCTTCCGATACTCTCAGGATATTCTCAGGATTGAGATGGAAATGGGGATTACCGTCGGGATGAACATCTCCCTGTGCCCTGGAAACCTCAGCAGGGACATCACATGCCTCGATAAACCCGAACAGGTCAAGAAGCCCTGGACTTCCGGTATTAACTTTCGGATTATTTGCCTTCCTGATGATCGGAGGGAGCCAGCCTATTTCCAATTGGCCGCCGTTCATGATCAGCAGATCGGCCTGCCTCATCTTTGCAATAAATGATGGACGGGGTGTTACAAAGTGAGGATCTTTATATCCTTTTGCCAGCGCTATAACCTTAACCTCATCCCCCCCTATTTTTTTTACCAGATCGGCAATATAGTTGTATGTCGTTACCACATTCAGCTTCGCTTCGACGGCTGAAGTAAGAAACAGCAGTCCTGTAATTATAAATATAATAGTTAATTTTCTTTTCATTTTATTCTCCTTTTAGAAAGGGTGGGCACCATGTGCCCCCACTGCAATATTCAATTGCAGATTTAATTCTCCGAAGTTTTTCAGATCGCCGTTATAATAAAGATATTTATTATAATTATATTGAAGCCTGATCCTTGAAAATTCTGTCGGTGTATAATCGATCATAAATGAATACCTCTTCAGGTCCTCAGGGAATACATAACCGTCCCCTCCAAATTCAACTCTGTTCTGATTCAAAAGATCATACCTGAATGCACTTCTCCACAACTTTGAGAACCGGAAAACCAGCTCCGAGTAAAAACCGGACTGGGATCTCTCGAAATCAAATCCCCGGCTGTCTATTGGATCCATTTCTCCATACTTATATTGTCCGTAAATACCGCCGATGAACAATTTGTGCATATACTCTGTCTGAAGGGAAATATACCGGTATGAATCTATCAGATATTTCCATGTGAGATCGATACCGAGTATTTTCGATCTTCCCGATTCTATGTATTCTCCATCTCCATTTTCATAAAAAGAGATTGAATCCCCTGCGGCATACGACACGCCGCCCAGGAATATATGGTTCCCCATATCAAATGATGTTTTAACGAACAGTGTGAACATTCCCGGGATATTCACATCGGGTATGTCGAGATCCAGATTTTCTTCAATCCCGCTCTTCTCTTCCGATTCGATCCCGAAACTCATCTCGTTCTCTCCCTGAAGAATTTCACAACCAAGTGTCAGATAAAAATCAGTCGGCGCCACCCAGTTTAACTGAAATCCCTTCTCATTCAATCCCTCCTCTCCGAAAAAGACATGATAAACAAGAGGGAGTTCCTGGAAATTCCAGGTGTGGGCATGCTGGGCATTGAACCTTCCGAAAGAGCTTAAAAATTTCCCGATCTTTAGTCTGAACCCATAAGGAAGCTTCCTTGTTGAAACATAGGCCTCTTCGATCTCAAAGCTCTCTTCTGAAAGGTGGAATGAGGTGAAGAGATCAAAATAGGGGTCAACAGTGGCAAACAGACTGAGCTCGGCATAGTTAAGGTTAAAACCTTTAACCCCGTTCAGAATGGAGCCGGAGTGCGAATGGCCCTCCGTATTCCCGGCATGAAGAAATCCGGGGATCTCGAATCCATCTGCACTGAATCCTTCGAGGTTCCTGTTCAGCCAGGAGACATCCATAATAAAAGATATCGCCGGGACAAATTTTGTCTGTGAGAACGGATCCCCGCTCCCGTAGTTCAGAGCAGGTGTTAGCAGTGCTGATAAAATAATAAATGGGATAAAAATGTTTTTCATATGTCCTCCTTTTTTTTGATTTTTATACCTGATTCAGATCAGGCAGGAGGACTTTTATTGTCCGGAAGTAAAGTTGATATTGAATGGGCAAAAGTTCTTTTTATAAAAATCTCTCGCAGCAATTCGATCAATATCAGAAAAAGGATAAATACAAAAACCACAGACATAAGGGACTGGGAAGAGAAGAGATAGAGAGGGCAATCGAATCCTTCATTCTCAAGGATATTGTGATTATGCAGGAATTGAGAAAAAAGGGTGAGAAAAAGGAAAATGGTTATCAGTCCAAACAGGAATAAAAAGCCTGTCAGTTTTCCTTTAAGTCCTTTGTTCCTGTATTCAGTATTCATTATCTATCCGTTCTACCGATTATATACAGTGAATGTGATTTTTGTCAAAAGAAATAGTTAAATATTTAAATTTATTTCACAAATGCCTTTGCTGTCAGGACAAGTGAAGGATATTTGCCGGGAGAAGTACGGGACTGAGGGAGGAGCTCAAATATGTTCGGTTGGAGGACCGGCTCCTCCCCCCGTCCCGGTTTATTTAAGAAATTTTGAGACTATTTTAAAAACCTTATTAAATGCCTTGTCGACCTCTTCTTCAATGTTCCAGTTAACAGGAAAAGGGATCACATGGTCATATTCATAATTCAGGTCCATCACCTTCACTTTGATTGGAATTTTGCGTTTCTCCCCTTTTAAAGTATTGATGATCTCAAAGGGAGGTATCACCTGGTCCTGCTTGAGTCCCAGGGCAAAGATCCTCTTCGACAATTCTTTGAACTTCCCCTCCCGGAACTCCTTTTTCTTTCTGTAATCAAGCATCGACCGGAAAACCTCTCCCTCCATATGCCCGTTGTCAAAATAGTGTTTCAGCCTCTCATCCTTCCTGATCTCCTCTTCCAGATAATCAATAAAGAATGTGTATACCGAGACATTTGTCTCGCTGTCGAGAATATATTTTGAGACAGGCGATGTCCGGGTAAGGACAGGACCACCGCAGAAACTGAACAATTTTGAATCTTTAAAAAATCCGGAAGTGTCTGCCATAAGGAGGATCTCAGCGAGGAAAGAACCGATCGAATATGCGAACATATCTATTTTTGCATCAGGTTCGATAAATGAATATTCCCCGTTCCTGATCGAATTTACCATTTGTATCACATCGTAATAGGATTGAAGTCCCGACCACATGAAACGGAGAGGATCAAATTGAAGCCGGGTGTTGATAGCAGCATTTGCTATTGATGATTTCAGGGTCCTCGGGAAAAGTTTTTTCTTCTCCTCAGAAACCTTCCTCATCGCCCTGGGATCGCTCCATTCGGCAGGGGCCCGGTTCATATGAAAGGCAATAGGGAACATGATAACCGCCTTCCCGGTCTGCTCCATCAATTTATGCGCCCATGGAAGATATTTGTCCCACGATTTTTCATTCAGCCCGTGAAAAAGGATTATAGCTTTTTTTGATCTGCCGTTTCCCGCTTTTCTCAAAACGGGGAAACTGAAATATCTGTTCTCCCTGATGGTGGAATCATTAATATTGATCAGTTTTTGAAGGGATTCATCAAGACTGCTGTCATCTTCAGGGAGGGTGGGTGGAAAATATTTATTATGATCCCTGCAATGATAAGATTCTTCACCAGGAAGGATATCACAATGTTCAGATTCGAAAGGGATGTTAAGTATCTCTGTTTCAAGCTCCGGGATATCGATCTTTTTTTCGGAATGGGTAAACCTCTCTTTAAGAAGGAGGAAGTTTTCTATATAACTCATTTTTTCCCCTTTGTTTTATCTGTTTTAATTTCTTCACTTTTTACTTTTTCCTTTTTACTTTTTACTTGTTTTGGTTCTAATTCCTTGCCGTTCCTGAGATCTGATGGCCGGGGCTGTTTTGTCTTTCCACTTTTTTCATTTTCACTTTTACCCTGTTCTTCATCACTTTTTACTTTTTCCTTTTTACTTTTTACTTTATTTTCTACAAGCATCCTCTTCTCATTCTTTTTCTTCAGTACTCCGATCTCCTTCACTTTTTTATTTACCAGCTCTTCCCATCTTCCGATTCCGTTTTTAAGAAGCTTCATCCTCTCCTTAAGCATCCTGATCTCTTCTGACATCACATCCAGTTTTTTACCGGTAACTTTAGGCGGATATATCTCAATATTCTTTTCCATGACAAGGAAATCCCTGAAATGTTCCGATATATCCTTGATCTGCTCAAGAGAGTAACCAAAAAGCTGCAGATCTTTAATAAGATTGCATAAATAAACATAGACCTCGGAATAGAGCCTGAATCCGCCGCTGCTCCTCATGTCCGCTTCTATTATCCCCTTCTCTTCCCAATGTTTAAGTGTCCTTGGGCTCACGCCCACCTTTTCGGCCAGGTCGCCGACGGTCAGGTGTTTCACTGCAATACTTTTACTTTCAGGGACAGACAGATTTTTGGGGAATCCCACTTTTTTGATCACTTTCTGGATCTCCTCCATCGAATACCCGAGATCGGTCATTTTCTTTATATAGTTAACCTGATCAACCGTTTCCTCCCTGTAGAAAGGGATCTTTTCATCAGTCAGGCCCATCGGCTTAATTACTTTTACTGCTTCTATCTGAGTTATAAATTCGTTTGTCGCATCCGTCCTTTTCATTAGTTCATCCCTGAGCATCACACTCTTTTTCATGCCCGACCTCCACGTACATGTCGTTATAACATATACCTATACGTACAAGTTAATATAAAAGTTCCCCCTTGTCAACTATTTCAAAATTTTTGCAACTTTTTGTAACTTTGCACGAAATTTGTCGCAGGTTTGCACGAATTTTGCCATGTAAAAAATATTGAAAAGCTCATTTTTGACACTATTTGTCAATTATTTTGTAATTAAAAACTCTTGATTTCCCCCAACAAGGACCTCGGCGATCTCCACACCTGGATTTCACAAAGCGGATCACATGATGCAAAAACAAGTAGATATGTCAGCAGAAAAGTATATTTTTTTCTTGACTTTTCTATATTGGTATAATATGTACTTGTTATGCTTGTTATGTCGAAATGTTTAAACAAATTGCAAAAACCATATAAGTCAGCAGTGATCAATAGCCCGTTCTATACTTATCTTCCTGTACTCTTGGGAAATATATATCAGAACAGAAATACATCGTTCTCTATAGTCAGACAACATGAATAAATACATTTAAGGAGGTTATCCATGAGTACCAAAATGGCAAAAGTGATTTTCTGGTTCGGGACCCTGTCTTCACTGATTCTTTTCCTGGTGTTGACTCTGGACACCAACCAGCAATTCGCTGCCCTGACGAATGCCGATCAATTGAATGATCAGGTGGTGTCAGGCAAGAGAGTATTTGAAAAACATAATTGCAATGATTGTCACACTATTCTAGGATTCGGTGGTTACTATGCGCCCGACCTTACACGCGTTCATCTCCGGCTGGGTGAAGATACCATCCGGCGAGTGCTGGCCAGTCCGGAAGTAGTGTTTAAGGATTCTTACAGAAAAATGCCGCAGCAGGATCTATCCGATCAGGAAATAGAGGATCTCGTATCCTATTTCAAATGGGTTTCGAATATCATGAATAACGACTGGCCGCCGCAACATTCCCAAAACAGGTGGAAATCATCCACCCGGAGACTTCTGGCCAGAGCCAAACTCTCACCCGGTGCAGCATTGATCAAACAGGAAGACTGCCTGGCCTGTCATGCACTGGGAGACCAGGGCGGGGAGAAGGGGCCACGGTTTGAGTGGATCGCCGAGAGGCGTACTGCTCCATGGATCTCGGAATACCTGGCAGATCCGCAGGCACTCAGCCAAGGTGCTGAAATGCCCGCATATGAACATTTGAGCGATGAACAGCGGATCATGCTTGCAGAGTTCATTCTGACTCTTAAAATCAGCCGGTAGAAAAGGAGTAAATCATGATATTAAAAACTCAAAAAATTTCAAAGCAATATTTCATATTTGCTTTACTGTTGTTCGGGCTTCAGATCATCGCAGGGCTGGTCCTGGCTCTACAGTATTTTGTTACCCTGCCCCAGGAATTCGTCAACATACTCCCCTTTTCCACCATGAGGGCCATCCACACCAATCTACTGGTCCTGTGGATCCTGCTCGGGTTTATGGGGGCCACTTTTTATATTGTCTCTGAGGAGACCGGAAGGGAGGTGGTCTGGCCGAAGCTCGCGATATTCCAATTGTATCTTCTGGTTGTAACAGGAGTAACAGCCATCATCGGTTTTTTATTCGGTTGGACCCAGGGGAAGCCTCTGCTGGAAATCCCCAGACCACTGGACTTTGTGGTAGTGGCTGCAGCGCTAATGTTTTTATTCAACATTGGGATCACTTTGATCAAAGCGAACAAATGGACCGCCGTTCAGGGATCTCTATTGGCAGGACTGGTGTTCCTGGCCGTCATGTACCTTTTCGGTATCCCCTTCTATAAAAACCTTTCTGTAGACTGGTATTACTGGTGGTGGGTGATCCATTTGTGGGTGGAAGGTGCCTGGGAATTGATCGCCGCTGCCATGACGGCCTTTATCCTCATTAAAATGACCGGGGTTAATCGGAAAACAGTAGAGAAATGGCTGTATGTGGAGTTGGGACTGTTTCTCTTCACCGGAATTGCCGGAACCGGGCACCACTATTACTGGCTCGGAGCCCCGGATTACTGGCTGTGGATCGGAGGGATTTTCTCCGCATTGGAGCCGCTGCCCATCCTGTTGATGGTTTACGATACCTATAAGGACATCAAGCATCGCAAGAAACCATTTGAACCACGACTTACCTGGATTTACCTGGTCACCAGTGTGATCATCCATTTTGTCGGCGCCGGATTGTTCGGGTTCGCCCATACCCTACCCCAGATCAATTACTACACCCATGGATCTCAGGTAACGGTCTCCCACGGCCATCTGGCCTTTTTCGGCGCCTATGTCCTGCTGAATATTACATTTTTCTATTTTGCAATGCCTAGAATTAAGGGGTTCCACGAAGGCAAATATAATGAACGCACTGGACACCTGGGCCTCTGGCTGATGACCCTGGGTGTCATTGGAATGAGTCTGGCGTTCGCTGTGGCCGGCGTGCTTCAGACCTATCTGGAAAGGGCCCAGGGTCAGCCGTATATGACAGCCCAAAAACCGATCCAATTCTGGATGCTGATCGTTTTTGCCCACGGAATTCTATTGGTACTCCCCGGAGTGATCCTGACGATCAAACACCTGCTGACATTGAAACCGGCAGAATCAGCCTCACTTCAGAAGAATACTTTGGAACAGTCATAGATATACAGATAGGATTCTGATAAAATTCGGGTATAGAATATAAAAACCCGCCCGGTCCACAGGTTATCGCCCGGTGGACCGGGTAGGTTGTTAAATTGAAATGATGCCAAACAGAAACTTCTCAAGTCTATGGAATCCTGATAGGGAAAACTCAGGAACATGCTAGAATGAAATTTTCCAAATCCTTCGATATTGCAGTTAGATCACTCGTCGCTATGGCGGAACGAAATACCAGGGTGAATTCGAAATTACTTTCTGATGAACTGAAGGTCTCTTATCACCATACTGCAAAAGTCCTCCAACTGCTCCAGCGTGAAGGATTTATCAGAACCGTAAAGGGAAAAGGCGGTGGTGTAGAACTAATCAGCCCCCCGTCCGATATAAAAGTACAAGACATCCTGAATTCCGTCGAAGGCCGTTCCAAGTTGATGGACTGCACCATTGACAAGGGGCATTGTCACCTGTCGGCAACCTGTTTATTGAGAATGAAAATACTGGAAGCTGAACATCAGGTCAATACCATTTTCGGATCTACCACCATTGATGACCTCATCCCGGGCAGACCTTAAGGTTCGCTACAGAAAGCGGACAGACTATTTATATTTCAGTTTAATTTATATAAATTAATTATAAGGAGTTATTATGAGTTCAAAGAATCAATTCACTTTTATTTTTTCAGGGATTTTTTTATTCATCATTTTACTGTTTTGTATGAATCTACATCCTTCAGAAACGGTAGCTGTAAAAGTGTCCAGCGAGACCGCCACCTGCCTGGAGTGCCATGAGGATGAAAACCCGGGGCTCGTAGTCCCATGGAAAAACAGTCGAATGGGGAAGGCCGGTGTGGGATGTTACGAGTGTCACCGGGCTGAGAAAGGTGACAAAGACGCCTTTAAACATCACGACTTTCTGATTTCGGTGATTGTTTCCCCGAAAGACTGCGCGCGCTGTCATGAGAAGGAAGTGGATGAGATGTCCAATTCCTACCATGCCAAGGCCAACCAATTCACCGGATCCCTGGACAATGTGCTGGGGCGTGTAGTCACAGGCGAAGCCAATTTCGACTTGGGGTGTGCCCAATGCCACGGTTCTGTCGTGACGGTGGAGAAAAATGGGAGACTGACTCCGGGCCCCTGGCCGAACACGGGGATCGGCAGAGTTAATCCGGACGGATCCAGGGGGACCTGTATTGCCTGTCATCAACGACATGCATTCAGCGTAAAACAGGCCCGGGAACCGAAAACCTGCGGAAAATGCCACCAGGGCCCGGATCATCCTCAGATCGAGATATACGAACTCTCCAAACACGGTATTGCCTATGCATCCTTCCATGACGATATGAACATGGACCGTTCGGAGTGGACCCTTGGCAAAGACTACACCCAGGCCCCCACCTGTGTCACCTGCCATATGGGGAAAACCCGGAGCCTTGAAAGTACTCATGATGTAGGGACACGGATCGCATGGACCCTGAGGCCAATGATCAGTAATAAACTTCCGGACTGGGAAACCAAACGGGCGAATATGCAGAAGGTCTGTTCCGAATGCCATCAGGAGAATTGGTACACAAGTTTCTTCACCCAATTCGACCGGTTTGTGGACCTGTACAACAACAAGTTCGCGATTCCCGGAAAGAAGATTATGGATTTCTTAGCGAAGGAGAAAGTGACCGACACCACTCCCTTCAATGAAAAGGTTGAGTTAGACTGGTGGCACCTCTGGCATCATGAAGGGAGGCGGGCAAGGCACGGGGCTGCCATGAACGCCCCGGACTGGTCGCACTGGCACGGTATGTACGAAGTGGCGCTCAACTTTTATTTTCACCTGCTTCCCCATGCGGATGAAGCCGTTGAAAAAGTGAACGATCCGGTGGTCAGCAAAAAGTGGATAGAGTTGAGAGAATCCATTCTTGGTTCCGCAGATCACAAGTGGCAGAAAGGGCTCCCCAAAGAAGAGCTCCGGAAGATCGTGGAGTTCTACAAGGAACGGTACGGAAAGAAAAAAGAGTAAGATCTGATGTTGCTGTAACCGGCCCCGGGAGAAAACACCCTTCCTGGTGAAGAAGTCTCCCGGGGGCGGAAACTGCGACCGAGAACAATGACAACAAAAGAAAAAATAGTACTGCTGATTCTTTTCTTACTCCTTGTGTGTTTATCTCCGGTTTGGAGTACGGAAGAATATGCGGAGCAGACCGGCAGAGACTGTACCCATTGTCATGTCAACCCTGATGAAGGGACCGAACTAAATGAGAACGGGACTCAATTTGCCGCAGACCTGGAACAGAAAGGTCTGATCAGAATCACTTCCGGACCCATCAGAGTATTCCGATTTATTCTGATCTACCTCCATATCATCACAGCCTTCATCTGGTTCGGGTCCATTTTTTATATCCACATATTCCTGAAACCGGCGTATGTGACCAAGGGGATACCCAAAGGGGAGCTGAAACTGGGTTGGGCATCAATGTTGACCATGCTCCTCACCGGAACTGTACTTACCTGGATGAAAATACCCGCTTTCTCCAGTTTCTTTAAAACCCGGTTTGGTGTCTATCTGTTTATAAAGATTATTCTGTTTGTTTTACTTGTATTTATTGTAATATTTGTCACACTCTACATTTCTCCGAAGTTGAAGAAGAAGATCCGCTCATCCGGTATTGTTGCAGGAGGAAATAAAACTCACGGTGAACTGGAGGGCTTTGACGGAAAAGATGGCCATCCTGCTTATTTTTCCTATTCAGGAAAGATCTATGATGTTTCTGACAGCCCATTATGGAAGAGCGGACAGCACCTGAAAGTACATCAGGCCGGCACCGACCTGACCCGGGCATTAAAGAACGCCCCCCATGGCGATGAAGTGTTAAAAAAGTTCACCATTGGCGGAGATGTAAAGAAAGAAGTGAGAAAACCCGAAACTCAGTTTTATCTTCGGTTTTTCCATTTTTTAATCTACTTTGTCCTTGTTGTTATTTTTACAATCATTTTCATTATCTCATTCTGGAAAAAATGATATCTGGCTGATTCAGACCGATTAGGGCAATTTTCTCTTAAATGATAAGTCCCGAAGCACGCTGAATCTATGTGTAAATATTTTTTGATTGAAAAATTGAAAAAGATATATTATAATTGTTTTAGGATTTGGAGATGTTAAAATGCTAAATATGTCAAAAACCACGAACTATGCGCTGAAGGGAATATACCACCTGGTTAAAAACCGTCATCGGGGAATGATCAAGATCGACCGGATCGCTGATGAGGAGGGTATTCCGCTCAACTACCTGAGAAAGATCTTTCAGCAGCTGATCAAAAGACGGATACTGTCATCCGGAGTCGGTCCCCGGGGAGGCGTACAAATCAAAGAGGAAAAACTGGATCTCAGCATCGGTGACCTGATCTCTATTTTCGATGGAGATCCTGATTTCACCGACTGTACACTTTTTGGCAATGATCAGTGCCTGCTGGGTAAGTCCTGCCCCATTCACGCAGAGTGCAGAAGTTACCGGACAGAGGCATGGGAGAAATTAAAGAAGTTTAAAATAAAAAATTTTCAGATTGAAGGAGCTGTTTAATGAGTGAAATTATTGATAATTCAAAAAAAAGAAAAATGCGGCTGAAGGAACTGATCTTGAAGCTTCATGACGGCGACAGTCAGGAAAGTGTCCGGAAGGAACTGGAACTGAGTCTCTCCAACATCCCTTACGGTGAAGTGGTGGAAGTAGAGCAGGAACTCATCGCGGAAGGCCTGCCCGAAGAGGAGGTTTTACGGCTCTGTGATGTCCATTCCGCCGTATTGAAAGACAAGATCGATCTGTCCATGAAGAAAAAAGTGCCGGAAGGTCACCCCGTGGATACCTTCAGCAAGGAGAACCAGGCGGTGGTTGAAGTGTGTCTGGAAATGGAGAACCGTCTATCTGAGATCGGGTCTGTTTCTGATGAAGCGCTCCCCAACTATATCCTGAAAATAACGGAATTGTTCAACCGCCTGACAGATATCGAGAAGCATTATCAGCGGAAGGAATACCTGCTTTTCCCCTTTCTTGAGAAGAAGGGGATCACCGGCCCCCCGAAAGTCATGTGGGGAAAGCATGATGAGATCCGGGAGATGCTGAAAGGCAGTCAGGAAGCCCTGAAGGCTCCTGGCATAGGGAAAGAGGACCTTTCCGTCACAGCGGATATTCTGCTGAAACCCACAGTGAAGAATATCTCGGAGATGGTGACCAAGGAAGAAGAGATCCTCATTCCCATGGCCCTGGACCACCTGACCGAACTGGAATGGTGGCAGATCCTCACTGAAAGCAATGAGATCGGATACTGTCTCATCGACCCCACTGAAGGGTGGAAGCCGGAAGGGGTGGAAACGGAGGGGCTTCAGCGGTCCAGGATCCGTGACAATTCCATACAGCTTCCCAGCGGAAGTTTCACATCCGATGAGATCATGAGCATTCTGAACACCATGCCCTTTGATATGACTTTTGTTGACAAGAATGACAAAGTAAAATTCTTCTCTCAGAATGAGGACCGGATTTTTCAGCGGAACCGTGCCATCCTCAATCGTGATGTCCGGTATTGCCATCCCCCGGGGAGCGTTCATATTGTGGATCAGATCCTGGATGATTTTAAAAGCGGGAAAGAGGACCGGGCTCCCTTCTGGATCCAGATGGGCGGAAAATTCATTCACATCGAATACTTTGCTCTGAGAAACGAGAAGGGTGAATACCTGGGCACTCTGGAGGTCTCTCAGGACCTGACAAAACTACGAAAACTGGATGGAGAGCAACGTATTCTCTCTTATACGGAGGAAAGATAAATGCCTAATCTAATCATTACCCCAAAAACGAAAGTATCAGAATTACTGGATCATTATCCCGGTCTGGAAAAAATTCTTATTCAATATACACCCGCATTTACAAAACTAAAGAACCCGGTATTGCGGAAGACCATTGCAAAATTCACTACCCTGCAACAGGCATCTGCCATCGCCGGAATAAAAGTGGAAGAACTAGTTAATGCATTGCGAAACGAAGCCGGTCTGGAAACCCTTCAGTTCAGGGAAGACACCGGGTACATTTATCATATGCCAGACTGGTTTGACAAGAGTCGGATTGAGGGACGTTTAGATGCCCGTGAAATGCTGGATGCCGGAGAACACCCGGTGAACCAGGTGATGGCGGAACTGCAGGGGCTGAAGGTCGGGGATATCTATGAACTCAAGGCTCCCTTCCTTCCCGCCCCACTGATTGACAAAGCCGCCAGCATTAGGTTTTATCACTGGGTGGTAAAAGAGTCGGAAACGGCATATATCATTTATTTCTGCAAACCTGATTAGAAAAGTATTCTGTCCGATTTGATTACTTTTTAAAATTGGATTACAACGAATCTGGAGGGATTGATGAATGAATTTCCTATCAACAACACAAAGGTTTCACTCCTCACCGGTCTGTGCCGGAACATCCTGAAGGGGGAAACAGATAAAGAGACCATAAAAAGCGCCCTGGAGGAAGCCGGTATGATCACTCCGTTGGAAGCCCTGGCGGTATTGGAACAGATTATTGTTCTTTCTGATGAAATGCAGGGCAAGAAACAGTACATCGCTAAAACCCTGAACATACTAAATGAAGGATTAAGAGAATTTATTTGGGAGCCGGATGAGGAGAACAGTTTTCTGATGAATATGATTGCGGAGAACTGTGAGATCGAGAAATGCTTAGAAAAAATTAAAATGCAATTGAAAAAGGAGTCAAAAAAGGGGGTCGTGAAAGTCAGAGATATGGGTGATCTTCTTGACAGGATCCTGGAACTGGATGACTTGAAAAACCACTACCTTAAGAAAGAAAATATCTTATTCCCTATCATGGAAAAGAAGGGAGGAGATCTGGGCTGCCTGCCGGTGATGTGGTCCATCCACGATGATGTGAGAAAGTGTCTGAAAGAATTAAAGGAGTTGAGGAAATCGAAGGAAATAGATATGGTGAGTTTCAACCGAATGGTGGGCGAACTGTTTTTCTCCGTCTACGCCATGATATACCGGGAAAACCGAATATTGTTTCCAGCTGCCCATTTGATCCTGACAGCCAGAGAATGGGAGCAAATGCACAAGGAAAGTTTCGACATTGGTTTCTCCTTTATTCGACCGGAACAGGAATCATCAGAAGAAGATGAAGTGGGAAATATTGCAAACAAAGCTCTGGTAGAACTGTCCACCGGCACATTGGATAGTGAAGTCTTGGAATTACTCATCAATACCCTTCCCCTGGATGTTACATATATAGATGAAAAAAATAAAGTAAAGTATTTCTCACAGCCCCGGGACCGGATCTTCACACGCTCTAAGGCGGTACTCGGGCGAGATGTCCGCAATTGTCATCCACCCGAAAGTCTCGAAAAAGTCGACCGCATCATCGCATCATTCAGAAATGGCGCTTCCGATAAAGAGAGCTTTAGAATCCATTACAGAAACCGTTATATATTAATAGAATACTATCCGATCAAAAAGAAGAACGGGGAATACAAAGGGGTACTTGAAGTAACCATGGATATTACAGATATTCACAAAATGGAAGGAGAAAAAAGATTGTAGATCGAAAGGGATCAAAACACAGTTCGGCCCCGGTTTTTCTATCAGCCAAGATTATATCCAGAAAATAGCTAATAATTCTGCAATATAAAAAAAAAATTTGTTGACATGTAGGTTTCTTTTATTTAATATTGTTAGTGAACGTTAACTAACAAAGGTGAATAAATGAAAAACATGATACTTTTAACTCTAATAACCATATTAACTCTGCTGACTCCCCTTGCCTCAATTACAATTAAAATCGGTAGCATTGCTCCGGAACAGTCCCCATGGGATAAAGCACTGAGAGAGCTGGGAAGGGAATGGGGATCAATTTCCAATGGAAAGATCATATTGAAGATCTATCCAGGCGGAATATCCGGGAGTGAAGAGGATATGATTAGAAAGCTGGAAATTGGTATTTTGGGTGGTGCTGTATTTGCAAATAGCGGGATATTCAAGATATATTCCGATTTCTATGTGCTCAGTATTCCTTTCTTATTTAATTCAGAAGAGGAGTTCCACTATATTACAAACAAAATGAACTCGCGGTTTGCAGATGGAATTGAAAAAAAGGGTTACAAAGTGATTCTCTGGTCAATGGCCGGATGGATAAATTTTTTCTCCAAGAATAAGATCGAATACCCGGAAGATCTAAAAAAACATAAATTATCTTTTACAACCGGTGAACCGAAACTCGAACAGGTATGGAAAAAATCAGGGTATCAGGTGATACCGAATGACATGAATGAACTGATGATGGGGCTTCAAACAGGAATGGTAGACGCTTTTTATCTCTCTCCCCTGGTAGCTGCTTCAGGACAATATTTTACGTTAGCCCCAAATATGTATGAAATGAAGATTGCGCCTATTTATGGAGGAATTGTGTTGTCGAAACGGATTTGGGACAAGATCCCTGATCAGTTAAAAGAAGAGTTAATGAATACTGCAAATCTGATTGCTGTAAAACTTCAGGAAAAAACTGCATTGCTTGAATCTGATGCAATTGCCGCTATGAAAAAGCATGGACTAAAAATAAATCCGGTTCCGGCAGACAGTATAGTTAAATGGAGAACAGCTTCTGAAGAAGGAGTTAACTCGCTGATAAACAATGTGTTTTCAGAAAAAATTTTTAATATGGTAATGGATCATGCAAAAGATTATAGAAAACTGAATGATAAAAACCTGAATAAATGGTAGTGAAAAATTTGATAAAAAGGGTTGAAACTCTAATTAAAAGGTCAAAAAGAGATTGTTTAAAATGAACAACATCCTGGTTCTTTTTAACCCCTCATCTGCAGGAGGCAGATCTTTAAAAAGATTGGTGAAAATTAAGAAAAAATTTGAACAATTGAAAGTTCCGTATAATTTTCATATCACAAAATCTGAAAGTGACCTGAGGGAAATGGCTGCGAAGGCTTCAAGAGATAATAGAGATATAGTGGCTGTCGGTGGGGATACTACTTTAACTTTTGTGGCAGAGGAGATCCTCCGTGGTGAGAGCCTGAATAGAATAACTCTTGGGATGATCGGAACTGGATCTGTTAATGATATTGTTAGAGGTATCGGAATGGACAATGTTGATCGACTTATATATGGAATCAACAATGGGCTTACCAAGAAGATTGATGTGGGTATGGTCAGAACTGGGCCTGAAGACAAGAAGTATTATTTTCTGGGTTCAATCGGTGTCGGGCTTGGTACTATGGTAAATAAATATGTTGAGAACTGGAAGAGTGAAAAATTAATGATTTCAAAGTTAAAACCGGCAATGGAAATATGCGGCTTGATAAATGGTGTCAGAGGATCTTTTTCCAAGAGAAAAGTTCCCATAAATGTTCTGGTCGAATGGGAGAATGGACAGATTGAGAGGAATATTACACAAATGGTATTTCAGAACACACCATTATATGGACGCAGTTTGAAACTCAGTCCCGACGCTTCTCCTTATGATAACATTATTGACTGCTCAATCATTACTACCAGATCCCTTTCAAATACTGTCGGACTTGCTGTTTCAGTTATGAGAAATAAACATTTGGTGAGACCTGAACTTGAGATCCTCAGGTCCAGTGAGTTCAACGTTTCATTTACCGAAGAGATTGATATTGCAATAGACGGTGAGATAATAGAAAATGTGAAAAACTTCAGAATATCTCTTGTAAAATCCGGTTTAAATATATATCGCCCGAAGGAAATTTCTGACTAACCTATCCGGTATTTGAAGAGATCAATACAATTCTAATAATTTTCTTTTAAATAGTAGAAGTAACTAAAATTTCCATAAGAGAGAAACCGCACCGAAAGACAAAGTGTGGCCTTGTGAGCTTGCCAGAGATGTACGAAATTGTTTCGTTACAGACAGCTGAACTTTCCCCAGATAAAGACTTAGTGAAACAACGGCTCTGCCCAGAAAGTACCCCCTGTTAATATTATAGTCGGATTCAGCATCGGTAACATATAAATAGGCTATCACATCAATAAAAAGTCCTAAATTAACAGACCATCCGAACCCTCTCCTCTCGCTTTGCAGTCCCAACAATGCATTTTCAGTGATAATGCCTGAATAGTAGACATTGAAATTCTTCGGATAATTTTTTCCGAATCGCCACGCGGAACCAAGGGAAGCACCACTGTAAAAATTCCCGAGATGAAACCCGACATTCCCGATCAGGTCGGATGAAAATCCATTTTTGTAATTCTTTTCCCATTTTCTGATGCCATGTTCGTATGCAATCCCGAATGTTGGATGGTTTCCCAGTTGGGTGTCCCAACCTTCGGGAGTAATGGCACCTATCAATTTATGGAAAGCTCGCTGAGTTGTTCCGGCTCCAGATGCAGGCCCGACCATACCCAACTGTAATTTGAATTCACTGTATGAATTTAAATCATGCTCAAACAAAAAGAATGATAAAAGCAGATGTCCTGCATAAGGGAGGTCATTGTAGTCGGGTTCTGTTTTTGTTATATCCTCCGGCGTGAACATCATCTGATAAACACTGAATCCTGCATTGTACATTTTCTCTTTATTTATTGATAAAAAAGGAATTATTTTTATTGCATTGCGTATGGTCCCCGGATATATTCCCGATGCATTATTTATATCGGTGCCTTTCAGGGGATTGCCCAGCCATCCGATCCGGATACCATTGGTATAATGCATATCCGTACCGGCAAAAAAGTCATTTTCAACTGCTATCGAGATTGTATCACTGTACAACAAACCGGATATGAACAGAACATTCAGGAAAACAAGAAGTGGAAAATGATAATTTAAAAGAAATCGTCGTTTCTTCATAGTTCACAATTAGCACATAAAAAAATTCTGTTCAAGCAATATAACCCAATAGAACAGGTTATTTTGTAATTTGATACTCACCTCTCTAAAAATATTTTTAACAAAAAAAAATATTTTGTTGACAAGATTACATTTATGCATTATTATGGTTAGCGAGCGCTAACTAACATGAGGAAAATAATAGTGAAACAATTGACTGACAGACAGGAAGAGATAATTAAAGCTTCGATAGAGATTATTTCTGAAAAGGGTATCCAGAAGCTGACAATAAAAAATCTCTCAAAGAAAATCGGGATATCAGAACCGGCAATTTACAGGCATTTTGAGAACAAGATCGGCATTTTACTTGCCATTCTGGCGAAGTTTGAGAATTATATGTTATCAGATAAAGTGGTTCCTGAAGATACGGAAATGTCACCTATTATAAAACTTGAAGGGATATTCACGCATCATTTTACATATTTTGACAGGAATCCTGCCTTTGCTGCTGTTGTTTTTGCAGAGGAGATATTCAGGGATGATAATCGTCTTTCGGAAAAGATACATGCAATAATAACTAAAAATTTTGAGATGATGCTCTCCATGGTAAAGAAAGGACAGGCAAGCGGAGAGATCCGAAGTGATATCGAGGGCGATCAGATAGTTTTAATAATCATGGGAGGATTGCGTCTTATTGTAAAAAAATGGAAGCTTTCAAATCATGGTTTCAGTATAGAAGATGAAGGGGCAAAATTATGGAGCACAATAAATAAATTAATCACTGACTGAGCCAGGAGAAAAATTTTTCCCCAACACAGTTAGTTAATATTAACAAACACAGGAGGAAAAGTGGGAGAATTTTTTAAAGAAACTGACAAAATTTAATAAACTTGTACTGTTTTCAGTATTGATACTGAACATTGGATTTTTTATGATCATGAGGTCGAATACAAGAATGGAGACCGATCTTGATGAATATATGCCCCAGGAACATCCGGCATTTGTTTACAGTAATCAGGCGGAGGATTGGTTCAATATCAATGATGGGATAATCATTGCAATTGAAAACTCAGAAGGGATCTATAACACCGGTACTCTTCAGAAGGTAAAAGATCTTACAAAAGCATTTCAAAAAATGAAAGAGATCGAAAAAGATGATGTCACATCTCTATACACCGCGGACAATATCATAGGCACTGAAGGTGGAATGGATGTCAGACCATTTTTCAAGAGAGTTCCGAAAGACAAAGAGAAACTGGAGGAAATGAAACGTCTGGTCCGGGATAATGATATGGTTTTCGGACGGCTGGTTTCTGAGGATGAAAATATCACCCTCATAATAGCGGAGATTAAGGATGACGTTTTTTCCCAGGATTTCTATCACCGGATTCTAAAACTTGCGAAAGATTATGAGGGGCCGGAGAAAATTCATGTCGCTGGCACCCCAATCGTTGAAGGTACCATGGCATATCTGGGGCCGAAAGATATGCAGAAAATGGTCCCGATTGTCATACTTATCATCATTGCGGTACTACTCGTTTTGTTAAGAAGTTTTAAAGCCACGATCCTCACACTTCTGGTTGTACTATTCAGTACTGTGCTAACTTTCGGGTTAATGGCGGCATTAAGCATTCCGATTTATGCAGTTTCAACAATGATCCCTGTAATGCTGATCGCGATCGGAGTGGCCGATGGTATCCACCTGTTCAGTCATTTGCACCTTTTTGTGAAAAAGAATCCTTCCGCATCTAAAAAAGATGCAGTTAATGATATGATCCACGGTATGTGGAAACCGGTTGTAATGACATCCGTAACAACCGCAGTCGGATTCATTTCCCTTATTACTTCTCAGGTGTATCCCATCAAATATTTCGGGATATTTACTGCATTCGGAGTTCTGATGGCAATGGTATTCTCTCTGGTTCTGATTCCGGCCGGACTTATGATGATCGGGCTTCCGGGATGGAAAGATAAACCGGAAAAAGAGAAGAAAAGCAGTAAAAATATAGGCTCGGCTTTTTCAAGCTGGGTTATTAAGCACAGATATCTTACAATTCTTGTTACAATTTCCATTATAGTTATCTCAATTGTCGGAATCGGTAAGGTCTGGATCAATTCAAGTTTCCTGGATAAGTTTGAGAAGGACAGTGATATTGTTCTTACAGATAAGTTTATTAACTCACACTTCGGAGGGACTTCAACACTAAATGTGATCCTCGATTCGAAAGAAAAAAATGCTTTTAAAGATCCCGTAATATTGCGTTTAATTGATGAAATGCAGACGGATGTTGAAGAGCTTGAGATCGTCGGAAATTCATTCTCACTTTCGGACTATTTAAAGAGGATGAACAAAGTGATGCATGCGGATAAGGAAGAGTTCAATATCATACCTGATTCCAGAGAGTTAGTGGCACAATACCTTCTGCTTTATGAAATGTCAGGGGATCCTGAGAATCTCTGGAGTGTTGTGAATTATGATTACAATAAAGCTAATGTGATCTTTCAACTGAAAAGCGACAACTCCAAGGCGATGAAAAGTGCGATCAGTAAGATCGGTAAACACATCCCGGGATTCAGTGCGCAAAATGTGGAAATCAATTATGCCGGTTCAGGATATAAGGGCCTTGTATTTACTGACCTTATTTTGATCGGACAGATATTAAGTTTGCTGTTGTCATTGTTCATAGTCATCATACTTCTGTCACTTATGTTTAAAAAAGTATTGGCCGGTATTATCGGAGCATTTCCGATTGTAATCACTGCCATTATTAGTTTTGGAGTCATGGGATTATTCAACATCCCGTTAAGTACCACCACAGCGCTTTTGTCGAGTATTGCAATAGGAATAGGCATCGACTATGCCGTTCATTTTATCGAAAGATATAAAATATATGCTCTTCGGACCGGTGACAAAACACTTACCAGTGAGAAGACAATGCAGCATTCGGGGAGGGCCATTGTATTTAATGCGCTTGTCGTTATTGCAGGATTTCTTGTTCTGCTTCTCTCTGTATTCTCGCCGAACAGAGCCTTGGGCGCACTGGTCTCTCTGAATATATTCACCATTTCGTGGGGACTGTTACTATCATATATCTGCTTTTGTTCATGTCAAATATTTATTTTAAAAAAAAACAAAACAAAGAAATTAAGGAGGTTGGAAATGAAAGTTAAAAAATTTCGTATTCTGGTTTTAAGTCTGATCCTGCTGCCGGCGATTGTCATAAGCGGGACAGAGTTGACAGGGTTGAAAATAGTGGAGAATGTTTACAACAGAGATACGGGAAAGGATAGTAAAGGTAACCTGACCATGTCATTAATCAATTCCCAGTGAAATGAACGTATAAGAACAATAAAACAATTTATCAAGGACTTCGGAAAAGTTGAAAAGAAAATAATGTTCTTCATGTCGCCCGCCGATGTCAGAAACACATCATTTGTGAACTGGAGTTATAGTGAGGAGGGAAAAAGATGATGATCAATGGAATACTGCTGGCATTAAAAAAAGTAAAAGAGGATCTCAAGTGACAGAAGAGTGATTATTTTATGGGATCGGATTTCACATATGATGATCTCGGGGACAGGCAGCCTGAATCTGATGTGCACAAAGTGCTCAGAGAAGAAGAATTTAATGGTGAGAAATGCTTTGTGGTCGAAAGTGTTCCCAAAGATGGAGAGTATATGTATTCCAGAACTGTATCCTGGATCGTAAAGGATAAATGGTTCGGGTTAAAGAAAGAGTTCTACGATGAAGATAATGAGTTGCTGAAGATCTTAAGTGTAAAAAAATTTGAAAAGATCGAAGGGCTGTGGATAATTCTTCATTCTGAAATGGTCAATGTTCAGAAAAAACATACGACGAAGATGGTACTTGCGGATGTAAAGATCAACACCGGTATTCCCGACAGCCAGTTTACCGAAAGGATGATGAAAAGAGGGTTATGATGAGAAACAGAATTCATTGGGCAGCAGGATAATAATTCTCCTGTTCTCTTCAACCCGGGAATCAAGGGCGGGTCGTTAAACCTGAGCAGGTATGTCCGGAAGTATAAGGGATGTTACTGGAAGGGGATAATAATTTTCCATCCTTCAAAATACTTTCAATCTGAATCTTGAACATTCAAAAGGTAAGATCGCATTCAAGGTTAATCCTTACATTTATCAGTATCAAAATAAAGATCTGGATATCGGGTTAAGACAGGTATATATAGATATACTATTTAAATCAATGGATATCCGTATTGGGAAGCAGCAGATAATATGGGGAAAGGCCGACGGAGTTTTTATTACCGATGTGATTTCACCAAAAGATCTGAGGGAGTTTCTCCTCCCTGAGTTCGATGAGATCCGAATGGGTATAACAGCAGTTAAAGTTGATTATTATATCGGTAACAATACATTGGAATTTGTGTGGGTACCGATCTTTTCTCCCACAACCATGCCTGATGATGGCTCAATATGGAATCCGGGATTCGATTTTCCGCTTCAGCCTCAATTTGACTATTCAAGGCAGAATGTGGGGGAAAGTTTGAAGAACAGTGAAGTGTTCCTGAAATATTCCACAGTTTCTTCAGCGATTGATCTTGAATTCATGGCAGGTTATATGTGGGATGACGACCCGGCAATGCATACGACAAAAAGTATTGATCCGGAAACAATGCAGCCGGAATCAATAACAATTATTCCCGAACACCATCGTTTGGGGCTTGCCGGAGGAAGCTTTGGTACTACTCTCGGAGGGTATGTGATCAGGGGTGAAGGAGCATATTATTTCGGGAAATATTTTTTGTCGGAAGATCCGATGGTTGAACGATCGGTAGTTGAAAAAGATTATCTTCAATATCTGGTTGGTGTTGATTTCACATTGCTGGATATTAAAATGAGTGTTCAGTTCATTCAGCAGTATATACTTGATTATGATGATCCGATAGTTAATGACCGTACCGATAATATGATGACATTTCTTGCAACAAAGGATTTTCTGAGGGAGACTCTGATCGTTGAACTATTCTCCTACATCGGACTGAATGACGGGGATGCTCTGATAAGAGGGAAGGTGAAATACAAATTGACGGATGAACTGGAAATTTTAGTGGGAGCAAATATTTTCACAGGGACAGAAGGGATGTTCGGTCAATATAATAACAACGATATGGTCTATGCAAAAGTAAAATACAGCTTCTAAACATGACCTTTATTTCAATCCCTGAAAAGAATGCTATATTTTTGTAAGGGATTCAAGATTTCTTTGATCACCACAAAAGTAAAAAATAGTTTTGTGACAACAATTATAATCAAAATGTGTGAAATTTGAACATTATGACACGAATTATGATTAACACTGCGCCATCTATTTTGAATAAACTGAATTGAGATCCACTAATAGAAAAGAATTCAATCCTCTTCGATGACATTTATTTTGAAATGTTGCACTTTTTGTGTAAGTTTGCACGAAATTTGTCACACGTTTGCATGAATTTTGTCATATATAAAATGTTGAAAAACCCGTTTTTGACACTTTTTGTCAATTGTGTGTAAGTTTTATACCTCAAAATTCTTCAATTTTCAGCTCCAAATTCAATTAGTTTTTTTATTAAATTATCCGACAATATATGCAGGATGAAACTCTCCGACACCTACAATCTTCAAGTTGTAAACCCAGACCTGGCCAAAGAGTGGCACCCTACAAAGAATGAGGATTTAAATCCCGAAGATGTGACTTCTGGATCTAACAAGAAAGTATGGTGGCTATGTAATGAAGGGCATGAATGGGAAGCTCAAATAAATAGTAGAAATTCCGGAAGAGGCTGCCCTTATTGTTCAGGCAGGAGAAAACTAACTTCTAAAATGAAGGGGTCAAATCTTCGTTTGACCCATACACTCTCTAACCCTCACTACCGTCCAGCCCAGGCTGCCCTCTCTTCACTTTCGCGAATTCACCTTGTCTCCTGGAGGTAGTGAAGCATAGATTTCAATTATAGATCAACTGAGATCAATTTACGCCAGTTGACCCGGTTGACCTGCCAGAGTTCCTTATCCGAATCTTCTGAAAGATAGTAGTAGAAATCACCTGAAAATACATAATGGCGGTCCATGCGTCCGGTTAACTGATCATCGATATTGTCAGTCACACCGTACGGGAGAAAACCCTTCCCCATCCGTTTCCCCCTGGTATACACATAGAAAAGATGGCCATTGTTTTTTTTACCGAAGGTTTTGACAAATAAATTTCCGGAGTTACAGGTGATGTTTTTGATTGGAGGAAAGAATTCGGGGACCCTGTACTTTTCTTTCTGTCTGAAAACTTTCACCCCCCCCATGGCCCGGATCTCGGGATCGCTCTCCAGCCCGTCGAAAACGGATTCCACTTCCTCGTCAGATATCTTTATTTTTTGAGGGTTTTCTTCAATCCTGTTGATGAAGGCCCCTTCTGTTGAGTAACTTTCGATCAGAAAACCAATCTCACTAAGCTCAATGAATAAGACATCCCTATCCACACAAAAATTGAAGGCATCCGGAATCAGATCAAACTCCATGTGCTTGTTAAAGAGCCGTTTTGCACCGAATTTCTTTATGATGTTGAATTGGTCATCGCAAAGTGCGACACTGAGAAGGAGACCTTCTTCATCGGGCTGGCGGAAGAGTGTGACCCAGTTATTCCCCATCGGTAGCACATAGAAATGTTTGTGGGGTTTTTTGACCTCTTTCAGAAGATCTCCCCGGTGAGAGAATAAAACCATCTTCTGCATACCGTCGATATAAACACCCTGCTTATTCACTATAAGCATATTTCCCCGGGACGGGAAATTCCGGGTCTCCCCCGGTCCCTCTCCACATCCACCGAACTTTCTTACCAGTTGATCACTGTCTGTCCGGTACACATAGACTGTCCCTTTCTCCAGAATATAAATATGGTTATTGAAGACCGCCATGCAGTGGGGAAAGGCAATTTCTTTGAGATCGATCAAATGTTGTGAAAAAAGCGGTACCAAACCGAAAAAAGTAAAAACGATAATAATTCCTGCTCTTGAAAAAATTTTCCTCATGTCAGGGCTCCTACCTCAAATAGTTCAGACGTAAAATTCCGGTAACGGGTTTCAAATGAGTTTATATGATGGGGTCAAGTCTACATTTGACTTTTACATTTTTTGCTTATTCCAAGAGAGTATATCAATCCCACAAAACAATGCAAATTTAAAAATCTGATGACAAAATTCGTGAAAATCTGAGAGCTGAATACCCTTAAAATGTTCGGTTTTTGAACATTATTACACGATTGTGCGACCCGCCTGAGCAGCGGGAAGTGCCCTTGTGGTAAATAATCTAAATTGAGATTAAGCAATAGAAAAGAGTTTCTTAATCTTTTATGACGTTAATTTTTAAATGTTGCCTTTGTGCTGGTTTGTCTCTTTTATGGCACACAATGGACGTCCCTCAAAATTTAGTTTTGGTGTGGTCTCCTTTAAGAATTCGGTTTTAAAATTTTTAATGAAAATTTTTTTTTGTGAACATTTTTCATTTTAATTACGTTTTAGCAGATATGAACAAGAAAAGAATAAAATATCTATTCATTGGTATCCTGATTTTAATAATTGGATTCGTTGTTTTAACCGATAATTATTATGGGCGATTAATTCGTTGGAACATCCCGGATGTGTATGATTATGAAAAATTTCCTTATGAGATTATTAAAAATTCTGACAATCCATATTTGATTCCTAAGAAAATCAACGAGGATTTCTTTTCAAAATTGGAATTTCAAAGAGATGGAGAGACAATTAACGATTTTAATAAACTCTTGAAATTGACAAGAACAAATGCCTTTATAGTAATACAAAATGATACCATAATTTTTGAAAAATATTTAAATGGCAGGTCTAGGGAATCTTTATGTAAAGCATTTTCGGCGAGTAAGTCAGTATTATCCTTATTAATAGGAATAGCAATAAATGAAGGACACATTAATAGTGTAAATGACCCATTAAAAAAGTACATCGATGATTTTAGGAACAAAGAATTAGGAAAAATAACTATTAAACAGTGTCTTAATCAGACAACTGGAATTAAATACAATAATAAAATGTCTTTTTTTAGTGACAAAGCAAAATTTTATTACACTAAAAATGTTCGGGATTTGATTAAAGGGGTTGAACTTGAGAATAAACCCGGGGCTAAATGGAGTACAGATGAATACAGCATTTTATTATTAGGTGCGGTACTTGAAAATGC
Organism: uncultured bacterium; assembly: GCA_942492175.1. Classification (GTDB taxonomy): domain Bacteria; phylum Acidobacteriota; class Aminicenantia; order UBA2199; family UBA2199; genus UBA647. The sequence continues at coordinate 161,702 of CALODR010000004.1, read as the reverse complement.
AACGGGAGAATCTATTTCTGACTATCTAAAGCAAAAAATTTGGACTCAAATCGGAACAGAATACCCTGCAACATTTTCGGTTGATAGCAAAGAACATAAATTTGAACATGTCGCAGACGGATTAAATGCCACTGCAATTGATTTTGCCAAAATAGGGTTGTTGTTGCTTCATAATGGACAGTGGAATCAAAAACAAATAATTCCTCTCAATTGGTTAAATGAATCATTTTCACTTTCAGAAAGCTCAGAAACAGATAGGTATGGATTAAACTTTAAATATTTATGGTGGATTAAAAAAGAAAATGGGGATTTTCATGCGGCTGGACATTTCGGACAATACATATTTGTAAGCCCAAAGTCGAATATAACTATTGTGAGATTCGGAGAGAGAAAGGGAGGAGTATCGTGGTGGTATTATATTTTTCCTAAAATAGTTAATGGATTGAACAAACAGGCTGAACGAAAAATGGTACCAAAACTCACTAAATGTTATTATGGTGGGATCAAGTCTTCATTTTACGTTTCAGATATATTCTTCAATTTCTCAAACTTATTTTAGATCAATGACATCAATTTTGATCAAAATGTGTGATTTTCAAACATTATGACACGAATTATGATCAACACTATGCCATTTATTTTGAATCAAGATTCGGGGAGAAGACCACCAGTTGACCTGTTTAATGTGTAAACCACATTAGAACAAAAGATGACGAAATTAGTTTCATAGGCGGAACATTTCATAAACTCAACCGTTTATAGAAAACGGGGGGAAAATTGAAAAAAAAAATAAATATACTGAGTAATGTTTTCTTCAGAACTATGTTTTATACTTTCACTGCAATCCTGATGATTGTATTTCTTATTAGATCTGGAGCAACCCAATTAAGTGGTTGCTCCACATTTATGTTGAACAATGGAGGACACAGGATTGTTGGGCACAATCTTGATTCAGGGAAGCACAAACCCGGCCTTGTAATTATTAATAAAAGGGGAGTGAAGAAAAAATCAGCATCGTGGCAGGAACTTGCGTATGGAAAAAGTGTTCCTAATCCCTCACTGGAATGGATATCTGAATATGGTTCAGTTACCTTTGCAAAATATCGTGATTTTCCTGATGGAGGTATGAATGAAGCAGGATTGTTCATTGTTGAAATGTCGCTGGTGGGAACAAAATTCCCGGTTGATGATAAGAAACCGTTATTTTTTATGATGCTTTGGATGCAGTATGTTCTCGATAACTATGACTCTGTTGATCAGGTTATCAAATCTGCGCACAATTTCAGTATAGACGGATGGAGCTGGCACTTCTTCACAGCAGACAGGTCCGGCAAGACGGCATCAATAGAATTCATAGAAGGGGAAATAGTCGTTCATGCAGGGAAAGAAATGCCATACCCGGTACTTGAAAATTCGACTTATAAAAAAGAGTTGGAGCGAGTAAGGGAATATAAAGGATTTGGCGGAGATAAAATAATTAATCTGAACGATAAAAAAATGCCGACTTTTGTATGTGGTGCAAAAATGCTGAAAGAATTTGAAGTTGGTCAATCGAATGGAGTTGATTATGGATTTTCAATACTTGATGTCTTCAGTTGGGAGGGAACTCAGTGGTCTTATATCTGCGATCTGAAGAATAGCAAAGTATATTTTAAATCAAAGAAATCAGGAAAGGTTAAAACCATTGATTTGAACAAAGCAGATCTGTCATGTTCCTCTCCGGTAAAGATGATAAGCATCCATACCGACATCGAGGGGCCTGTTGATGATATGATGAAATCCTATACTCTCGAATTCAACAGTTCGTATATCAGGAAAAATTTTGTTGCCGGTAATTATGAGCCTGTATTTAAACGATTCGGAAGTACGTTGGATGACGCGGTAAATCGATTTGCGAATTATTCTGAAAATACAAAATGTACAAAGTTGAAATAAAAAATACCGCATCGGGGATAAATTCATCCAATTTTCTGCCCCGGGAGTTCTTTGGGTTTATATAACAGAACAGAAACTTCCAGGCCAGCATAAAGACCAGATCGTTCTCATTGAAGACTTGAAAAATGAATCCTTTTTCAATTTTACTCGTAAGTATATTCAGGAGAATTACATGAGAACAATTTTAATTACACTTATACTAATTATTTCTTCAGCTTTAATTTTTCCATCTGAGAGCCTCGGTGTGCTGGAAGGGGTTTTAAAGCCCTCAATAATTGATATTGAAAAAGACAGGTTATTTGTGATGGATATCGAAAAGGTTCATGTTTATGATATGAAAGATTTTAAACTAATAAATTCATTCGGGCAAAAAGGTGAAGGCCCGGCAGAATATAAGATTGTTCCGGATTTTCCATTAAGCCTTAAAGCATTTAAAGATTTCGTTATTGTGGAATCAATTGATAAATTATCCTATTTTTCACTGGAAGGGGAATACATTAAAGAAAAAAAGATAATGCCTCTTTTACTTAAAGTATCTGAAATTGGTAAAAATTATATAGGCCGGAGACTTATTCAACCACAGGATGGCAGCCTCTCGAACGTATCAATAAAAATATATGATTCAGAATTCAAAGAAATTAAGGAGCTATATAAACAAAAATTTCTCCGTCAGGGTGCGTTTCCCAACTTACGATTTGATATGAGTAAGGATTTTTTACTTTATCAGATTGCAGACAACAAGATCTTTGTGGAGAAGAGTGACAAAGATTTTCTAATTGATGTGTATGACTTTAATGGAAATAAGTTATATGAAATAAAAAAAGAATATAAAAAAATTCCTATCTCTTCCAGTGAACAAGCAGTACTGCTAAAAGAATTTGAGATGGATCCACAATTGCAGGAACATTTAAAGCTATTCGGGATTAAATGGAATGAATTCAGTAAAAACTTCAAGTTTGATTTCCCTGATCACTATCCACCTATCAAAAGCTTTGATATTGTGAATAATAAGATCTATATAAAAACATTTAGAACAAAAGATAAAAAAGTTGAGATCATCGTTATGGATCTGCAAGGTAATGTACTGAGAACAGCGCTTATTGAACCCACAACAAAAGAGTGGGTAATGGCCCTGATGCTTGGCATCAAACTTGAAACCATTCATAATGATAAGATCTATTATATTCAGGAAAATGAAGATGAAGAGTGGGAACTTTTCTTCAGGGAGATCAAATAATTGATCCGAACGATAAAAATGATGGGGTCAAATCTTTACTTGACACTTCACAATCATTCTTTTTAATTCGGCAACCTTATTTTCGATTTCCGGATCAGTTATGATCAATTCTTTTACCGAACTAACAATTCTACTAGCAGATGTGTGACTTCCCAAAAAGTAATCTTTGCAAATCTTATTTAGAGAGTCGTTCCTCAGGTAACGGGATAAGAATATTGCCAGATTCCTCGGCTCATTATTAGATTGTCTTTTTTTGATACACAAAGAATCTGCATCTATTTCAAAATATTCACAAATAACCTCTTTTATCAATTTGACTTCTGGAGCAAGATTTCTCAAATCCGGGATCTCAATATCTTTTTTCTCACTAAAATATTTCTTCTTTATTGATAGGATAAACTCATCACTCCCAAGGAAAGAAGGCCATTTCTTACTTTTAAACACTTTTATAAGTTTTTCATTATCTTCAATTCCCATTAATTTTTTATATTCAATAACCTGATTACTCTTTTTCTCTGATAACATTGATAACAGCAGTTCGCTTTTTATCCACTCCAGCTCTGAAGTATTCTTTACATATGCATGGTGGCTGCTCCATCTAAAGTCATCTATACTATTAACCAGGTTTGCTCTTAAGGGATTTCTATGAATATATCTGACTAAATGAAGGAAATAACTGTCAAATTCAATCAAAATTGATTTATATCTCCCTTTAAATAAAGAACCCTCTAATTCATGGGACTTATTGAACCTTTGGGTATAAACACCATCCACATGACGCATAAATCTACTGAGATTACCAAGAGGAGTATTTATCAACAGATGATAATGGTTCGGCATCAATGAAAATGCATAAATATTAACTCCCCATAACTCAGAAGATTCTATCAGTAATTCGATAAAGGAAAGATAATCATTATCTTCAAAATATATATTCTCTGATCTTCTCCCCCGATTCATGACATGATACCAGGCTCCGGGGTATTCTATTCTTAAAGGTCTACTCATTAAAACAAAATATCAGGACAAAGCTGAAGTGTCAAGTAAAGATTTGACCCCTTCGTATCTGAACTAAGAGACAAACAAATCATTGAATTTTATCCCTTTTCTTCAATTCTTCTTTCAGTTTTTCATTCTCATCAAATATTTCTTTCATCCGTAGTTCCCGGTCAACTGATGCATCAAAAAATCTCTGGGATTCAATCAATTTCTCATTTAATTCTTTCGTTTTTTCTTTAACCTTGAGCTCCAACCCATCTTTCAACTTTAGGATCTCTTCCTCCATCAACTTCCTTTCCGAAATGTCTCTATTAATCGAAATTGCAACTTGATCATCTCCAATACTCATTTTCTTGAGTGAAACTTCAGACCAGAATAAAGAACCATCTTTTTTTCTTCTTTTTTCTCTTCAAATTTAATAAAATTCTTTTTTGCTAGTAATTCTTTTCTTCCCTCACTCAAACCTTTATTGTATCTATCTGCCGGCAAGATTTTATCAATATTGGCTCCAATCAATTAATCAATTGTATAACCTGTCTGCCACTCAGCAGCCTGATTTGCACTAATAATTTCCCCATGATTATCCCCTCCATATCTGGTCAGGAAAATTGCATCAGGGATGTGTTCAAAGAGCTCCCTGAATTTTTTTTCGCTCTTTTTCACAAGTTCGACTTTCTGATCAAGCATCTCTCTGTTTTTCCAGTTTGTTAATTGGTTCACCATCAGCGTACCCATGAATACAGCCGCTGGAATATAAACAATAATAATAGGAAGTGAAATTATTTTCATCGTCTCTAAGGAATAACCTGCCGGCAAGAGTAATCCACAGGAAATCATTACCACATGAACAATAGTGCTTAAATAGATGAGCTCTTTAATATAATTACCGGTCATCCAGTTTTTTCTGAATTTTCCCCAAAAAACCCCGAGCATCCCGGAAGTGACAATCACTGCAATTCCCATCCATACACCGGGTCCGCTCAATTCGTAACGGTAGATAACCGATATTATCACACCAATCATCGTAGGGAGAAACCCAAAGAAAAGTCCGGATATGGAAAGAAGGACCGAACGCATATCAAAAATAATTCCTGGTATCAATATCCATGGAGTCAACATCAGGATGACTGATGTTACGCCTATGATCAATCCCACACTAATTTTATGTACAAATTTCCATGAAGCAAAATTCTTCACCCAGAATTTTTCATATAATAAACTAAAAGACAGTAAAATTGCTGTATTCTGAATAAGTCCTACAAAAATAACTACCTCAAATTTCAATCCAAGCCTCTTTGTTGATTATAACAAAATCTCATATAGTATTACTCAAAATCATAATCTGTAAGCAAATATTCACTTCATTATGAATAATAGTGGATTAAAATAATTCTTTCAACTCTGCCGGGATCAGGGGAACGTCCTAACAGAAATCAGTGGTTAGATCTTTATTTGTCATCAAAAATGAAATAAAACAGATATTTTCTGTATATGTAAAGGGGTTAAATCTTCGTTTGACCCCTACACTATTCGTAACGATACTTCGTTACCGGGGCTTCGGGATCTGAAGTCCACTCCTGCATGCTGCCGTCATAAAACTTCACATTGGTATAACCGGCCAATCGGATAAGCAGGAATGATACGGGGCTGGCATACCCCCCCACGCCGCAATAGACAATGATCTCTCTATCCCTGTCCATCCCGAGTACTGCATGGATCATCTCCAGTATTACCTTTTTATCTTTCCATGTGATCTCTTTCCCTTTGGTACCGGTGTTCCAGAACCATGGCGCCGGGAGAAGCCGGGATGAGGGGATATGACCCCCTCTTGTGGTCGACATATCTGTTTCAATCCCGAAATAGGAATCGGCATTCCGGGAGTCCAGCAGGACGGTTTTCCCGATCCGGGATTCCACATATTCTTTTCTGACAAAAAAATTCAGGTCCAGCATGCCCCCGAACTTTTTGGGAACCGTCTGTCCCGGTTCGGTGGAAACCGGTTTCCCGGCCGCCACCCACCCTTCGTATCCACCATCCAGCAGTGCGACATTTTCAACACCGGCATAGATGAGGGTCACGGCTACCCGTGCCGCCTGGGTAATTCCCCATTCTCCGGGCCCGGCAGATTTAGAATCTGCGGCTCTTCCAACTATGACCACAGTGGAACCGATGGAAATTCCCGCATTACCGATATTCCGGATCAGTTTCTCTCCTGGAGTCACTTCCATCCAGGGCTTTACCGCACCCGGCATATTGACGAAAAAGTTTGGAAAAGCGGGAGAGTGGACGGATCCCGGAACATGACCCGCCTGATAACTTGCAGCCATCCTCACATCCAGTATCACCAGCCCCGGGCTGTCCAACTGATCCGCCAGCCATTGGGGAGTGACAATGGGATCTACGCCTGAAACAGCCGACGTCAGAATGGGAAATAATAGTACAGTTGCTGACAAAATCAAAAATATCCTGATTGAATAATATTTCATTATCGCCTCCACTCCCGATGATTTGGAATATATTTTGTATACGAACCAATACCGGGAAAGTTATAAAGGAGTCTGATTTAAGTCTGACTCCTTATTTGATCTCCCCTGTAAGCCGGGGAATCTAATGCCACGTATGATTATAAACGCTACGCCATTTATTATGCGACCCGCCTGAGCAGCGGGAAGTGCCCTTGTGGTAAATAATCTAAATTAAGGTTGAAGACAGGATAAACCTTTCTTTTTTTGTAACATATCTCACTTTCAGGCGTCTAAGCTTTATAGGAGATAAATTATGAAAGTGAATTGCATTGTTATTTTAGTATTTTTATTATCAGGTTTTGGGTGGGGAGATAAAATGGTTCCCATGCCTGAGTTAATCAATCCTGAATCTTTTTCACATCCCATTAAAGTAGAAAATAATAAAATCTTTATAACCGACGGGATCAAAGTGTTCATCTATTCTTCCAAAGATCTCAAACTTATAAACAGCTTTGGAAAATCCGGTGAAGGTCCCGGAGAGGTCCTGGGTTATGATCAGGGAAGACTGGTCACATCCTCCCTGGCATCCGAAAATATAGTGGTATCAAGTGTGAATAAAATGTCTTATTTTTCCAAAGACGGGAAATTCCTAAAGGAAATAAAACCCGCAAATGGGTATATGTTTATTACCTTTGGCTCAAAATTTGTCGGTTACTCGAATGCGGCTGAGGGCAGGGTGAATTATAATAGTCTTAATCTTTACGATTCCAGGTTTAACAAGGTGAAGGAATTGGCAAGATCCTCGCAACCTTCACCCATAAACAAGTTCAGCCCTTTTTTTCTCCATAGGCCCAAGCCGGTTGTCTATGGTGGCAAACTATATGTCAACAACCCCGTTACAGGGATTATTGATGTATATGGAAAGGAAGGACAAAAGCTTAAATCCATCACCTACAACTTCGAAAAAATAAAGATCACAGATGCAGGTAAAAAGAAGATCCTGGGTTTTTTTAAGTACGATCCTAGAATGAAACAATTCTTTGAACAAGTTAAGAAATTGATCGATTTCCCCGAATATTACCCGTTCATTATGAACTACCACATTGCCAATGACATGATATATATATTGACCTACAAAAAGGAAGCAAATGCCAGTGCGTTTGTAATACTTGACATAAATGGAAAGTTTATAAATAAAATAATGCTCCCCCTTCCGGAGGTTAATTCTTTAGAGACATGCCCCTATACCATCTCTAACGGAAAATTTTACATGTTAAACTTTGATGAAGACTCAGAAATGTGGAATTTGCATATAAATGATTTAAAAAAAATCTAGAAAATACAAGAAGAGGTTTGATCAAAACAAGGGGGTCAGATCTACGTTGGACCCTGAAAAATATATAAAAGATTTACGGATATACCTCAAATTTAAATAAAATACTCTAACAAGTAAATTTGATCAATTCTTATCAACTGGAATCCCAAGAACTTTTTGTATCTCTTCTAATTCAGCCAACAGCTTACTACTGATAACACTATTATTGTAGGCCATCAGGATAAGTTTAACAGATACCAGGAAAATGCCGATTTCGATCAGCAGGTCCTTGGTAAAGCCCTTCACAAATAGCGCTACCGTAAAAAGAAGAAACGTAATAAGAATAATGAATAACGATCCTGTATCAAAATGCTGTTTCATTTGTTCACCTCATCTTGATTAATTATAGAACAGATGAATATTCACATCAATTTCGAATATCTGATAGACCCATTTCAAGAATATGAATACTGTGAAAGGGTCAAATCTACTTTTTACTTATATCTTAACAAGTCAATTGGGTTAATCCTGTATGCTTTAATAACCTGGGAACTGACAGAAAAAATAGCAATAATCAGCGCCAGTCCGATATTGTTAATAAAGAAAAATCCTTTCTGTTTTCTAATATTCTTAAACGCGCGCTTTATATAATTTTTAATCACTGGTCATTCTCCCTCCTACTTCACTCTATATAAAACATCCCCCAGAAATCCGTTCTCATTGATCTTTGCAATATATAATCCCTGCTGATAAAAAGATCGTATATTCAATTTTGAATCCGGTAGATTTGCCAGAAGTTCCTCTGCATTGAAACTGTCAGATTTGTTGCATAATAAAACCTTTTCCTGCTTTGCAGCAATATTTTTTAATATTTCTTTCAATATCATTTAAAACTCCTACACCCTTTTCAGGCATTCCGCCGGATTAACATTGGCTGCTTTGATCGTCTGATAGCTGACTGTTAACAAGGCAATTAAGAATGAAAAAATACCGGCCAATAGAAAAATCCCGAATCCGAGATTAATTTTATATGCATAATTTTGCAGCCAGTTATTCGCTACCATCCAGGCGATTGGCCAGGCAATTACATTTGCAAAAAGAACCAGTTTCATAATATTTTTTGTTAAATAGAGCACGATTCCAGAAACGGATCCACCCAATACTTTTCTGATACTTATTTCTTTTACTCTCTGTCCTGTCGTGTAGAAAGCTAATCCGATCAGTCCCAGACAGGAAATAATCAGGATTATTATTGTACCGAAATTAATTAAAATTCCGGTGATTTTTTCACTATGGTAAAGTTCGTTAAGTGCACTATCTAAAAAAGAATATGCAAAAGGATCTGCCGGCACTATGGCTTTTATTTTCCCGCCCACTTTGCTGAGCAATTTAGACATACTTGTATGACCGGGATTAAGAGACAGGTACATATAATATCCGGGATTTCCCCCCAATACATATAGATGGGGTTTTATCTGTTGGTGCAAAGATTCAGTATGGAAATTCTTCATTACGCCAATAATTTCAAAATTATTTCCCCCAAGGTTTCTAATGGTACTGCCAATCGGATTTTTTAAATTCATTACTTGAACTGCTTCTTCATTTATAACAACACCCTTGGTTGCATCTGTTGAAAAATCCTTTGATAAAAAACGGCCCTTTGACATTTTTATTCCCAGAACTTTATCAAAATCATAACCAACCCTATCCATCCCGAATTCTATGTTCTGCCCTTCTGCCATGTTATCCCATTTTAAACCATCTGTTGTCCACCATCGATTTGTTATTGGATTCTGAGAGCAGGATACTCCCTTTACTTCCGGGATTTTCAAGAGTTCTTCTTTTACAATATTATAAGATTTTCTCAGATCTCCCGCCATATCAACAACCAGGAGATTATCTTTTTCATATCCCAGATTTTGTTTGGAAAAATGTTGATTTTGTAAATATATTATAGACCCAAAAATGACCATTATAACTGACAGGGCAAATTGAAAGATTATCAACGCATTACGAAAAATCCTGCCACTTTTGTTTACATTGCCTCTAAAATTGCTTCCCAGAATATTCAGAGGTTTGGTAGATGACAATATAAAAGCAGGATAAATCCCTGCTAACAATCCTATAAAAAGAGGTAATAATATAATTATTATAAAATTAAAAGAAAAATATTGGAGTTGAATATTGGAATCAAAAAGCCGGTTGAGAGTAGGTAAGAGAATTGTTGTTAAAATTAATGCCATAAGCATTGATATATAAGTAAAAAAAACGGACTCAATAAGAAATTGTTTTACCAGAATTCTTTTGGAGGCTCCAAGAATCTTTTTTACTGCGATTTGTTTCGACCATTTTTCTGATCTAACCGTTGATAAATTAATATAATTAATCCCTGCAATAATCAGGATGAATAAGGCGACAAAAGAAAAAAGATAAATGTCCTGAAATCTGCCTCCTCCATCAATATTGTATAGATAACAATTCTTTAAGGGTACTAAAGATAAATCTGTTTTTGCTTCTGGATTATGTTTTGTAACTACTCCGGCAATTTTTTGATCAATTATTTTTTTGTCTACTCCTGCATCAAGCAGCACATAGGTCTCTACCATATTATATTTCCAGAGAGTTTGAACCCATTCATTAATACGTTTAAATGGAATTAAAAATTCAAATTTATTTATTCCGGTTTCTTTGAAATGGGTATTTGCCGGAATATCTTTCAATATACCGGTAACCGTCATCGGTTGAGTTTTACTTAGATAACCATCATCGATTAAGATGACTTCCCCGATGGGATCATCTGTACCAAAAATTCTTTTAGCAAGCTGCTGAGTAATCACAATTGAATTGGGATCAGTTAAAAGAGTCTCAATATTTCCCTTTATTAATGGAAAAGAAAAAATATCAAAGAAAGATTGGGATACAAAAGCTCCTTCTGAAAAATATCCATTATTATTTAGAGTCAGTTTAGACTTACCCCGATGCAGGAATGGTGTCGTTTTCTTAATCTCAGGAAACTCTTTTTTTAAGTATTCAGCCAGAGGTCCGGGGGCATAATAACTTTCATTTTTGTAACTTACCTTATATATTTCATTTTTGTTTAAATGAAAATCATCATGGCTTAACTCAAAATCAACCCACAAGAAAATCAATATTGCACAAGCCATTCCCACTGCCAGGCCGCTGATATTAATCACCGTGAATAATTTGTTTTTTTTCATATCTCTAAAAATAGTTTGTAAATTTCTCATTATCATTTTATATCTCCTTCTTTCAAATTAAATTTTTCATTTTACTTATATCTTAATGCCGTTATCGGATTGATCCGGGATGCTTTAATAACCTGGAAACTGATAGATAAAACAGCAATAATCAGCGCCAGTCCGCCTGAAATAACAAAGAATTCCCACCCGATTTTGATTTTATAGGCATATATCTGCAGTGATTTATTCATAATAAACCAGGCGATCGGCCAGGCAATAATCATGGAGTAACATACCCATTTAATAAAATCTTTTGATAGCAATATAATCAGATCTGTTTCTTTTGAACCTAAAATCTTCCGAATGCCGATCTCTTTTGTTCTACTCCGTGACAAAAATGATGCCAGTCCGAACATACCCAGGCAAGATAAAATAACGGCTAATATACCAAAATACATAAACATTGTGCCCATTTTCATTTCTGTAATATATAAATCATTAATTTGGTCATCTAAAAAATTGTATTCAAAGGGGAAATTATTCGAATGAATTTCCCATTGAGTTTTTATATATTTTAATGTTGCAGGAATATTATTGTTTTTTATTTTTATACATATCCATTGATTATTCAGGGACATTTTCATCGCCATGGGTTTGATTTTTTCTTGTAATGTCTCAAAATTGTAATCTTTAACAACGCCAATGATTACCTTCTTTTCATCCAATACTTCTAACCATTTCCCTATTGGAGAATCCATTCCCATTGTTTTTACTGCTGTTTCATTGACAACCCAGGCATTTGTTAGATCAGTTTTAATATCAGATGAAAAAAAACGTCCATTTACGATCTTTAATCCAAAAGTTTTGGCATAATCAGGATCTACTGTTATTTCTACCATTACTGTTTTAGTATGTTCCTGCCCTGCCCAGTGAACCTTTCCATCTCCAGCCATCATATTTAATCGAAAGGGGGGTATCATGGTACCGGTAACATTTACAATGTCTTTGTATTCCAGGAGGCTGTTTTTAAAGGAAGAATGAGATTTTATCCGGTTTCCTGTCTGGAACGTGACCACCTGGTGTTTATCATACCCGAGAGGTGCATTCTGCATATGGCTTAACTGGGTAGACAGCACCAGGGTACCGAAGATTAATATAATTGATAAAATGAACTGAAATATAACCAGTCCTTTCCTCAATGTGATCCCTTTGTTTCCAGATTGCCTGTCACCTCTAAAAATATCAACGGGTCTAAATGATGAGATATAAAGTGCAGGGTAACTGCCTGCAATTAAACCTGATAACAGTAATAATCCAATAATCCCGGAAATAATTGACCCCTTGAATATACTGTTAAATGGAATAGACTCTCCGATCAGCTGATTAAACTCCGGAATAAATAGTTTTATAAGTACCATTCCAACGACCCAGGCAAGTAATATGACGATGAAAGTTTCAATGAAAAACTGGACCACCAGCTGTTTTTTTTGGGCTCCAATTGTTTTTCTTAATCCGACTTCTTTCTTTCTTATGGAAAATTGTACGGTAGACAGATTAATAAAATTAATACAGGCAATTAGCAAAACAAAGAGAGCAATTATAGAAAAGGCAATGATAATAGTTATTCTTCCCCCGCCATTAAGGTCGTATAGATGTAGTCTTGTAATGGGTCTCAGTAATAATTCTCTTGATTCAGTTTTTGTAAATTTCTGTATCAGTCCGGATATTTTTTTGTTTATGATGTTCAGATCTGCTTCCGGATGCAGCTGAACATAAGCTTGAAGCCACTTAAAATCCCATTTTTCCAAATAGGGATTCCCAAACTTTTTAAATAATTCAAAAGATAATAAAAACTTGAACTTAAGATGTGAGTTTGTCGGGTAATCATTTATAACTCCGGTTACCTTAAAATCTTCGCCAAAGATTGTCATTGTTTTTCCCATTGCGTCCTGGGTATTAAAGTACTTTAGGGCAAGGGACCTGGTCAGAACAATGCTGTCCAGTTGTTTAAGAGCACTTCGTGGATCTCCTTTAAGAAAATTTAAACTGAACATTTGAAGAAAGGAAGGGTCAACAAATGCTGCACCATCTTCCATCATATCTTTATCATTTGCTCTTACTCTGGTTCTGCCTGTATTTTTGAACCGGGAGGCATTGATGATTTGAGGGTAATTTTTTTTCAGATAACCTGATACGGGTGAAGCCATATTCGACCCGCCATCATTAAAAGATAGAGCATACAGCGATCCTGAGTTCTTATGAAATTGATCATAACTCAGTTGATTATTAACCCAGAGAAATATTAAAATACAAGCGGCAATTCCAACACCCAGTCCGATAATGTTAATAAAGGAAAACCATTTCTGTTTTCTAATATTCTTAAAGCACTTTTTATATAATTTTTAATCACCTGTTATTCTCCCTGCTACTTCACTCTATATAAAACATCTCCCAAAAACCTTTATCATCGATTCTTGCTATATATAATCCCTGCTGATAAAAAGATCGTATATTCAGTTTTGAATCCGGCAGACTTGCCAGAAGTTCCTCTGCATTAAAATTATCAGAAGAGTCACACAATAAAATGGACTGCTTTTTTTCTACTATACTATTTAAGATTTCCTTTAATATCATATTCCTCTCCTGTGTTTTATTTTTTATTTATTTCTATAAATGAAATTCTTCTTTCTTGTTTTCTGTTATGATATGCCCATCAAAGAGATTGATTATTCTCTGAGAACATTCTGCATTGGAGGGGGAGTGTGTTACCATTATAATCGTTGTACCCTCTTCATGAAGCTGTGTTAAAAGACTCATCACCTCATCACCATTTTCTGAGTCAAGGTTTCCGGTTGGTTCATCTGCCAGGATCATTTTTGGATTTGTCACAATGGCTCTGGCTACTGCGACTCTCTGCTGTTGTCCTCCGGACAACTGCTGAGGGAAATGATTTTTTCGGGGCAGAATATTCAGCTTTTCCATAACAGCCTTAACCTTCATCTTTCTCTCAGCCGGGGATACTTTCTGATAGAGTAAAGGTAATTCAATATTCTCATAAACAGTTAATTCATCAATAAGATTAAAACTTTGAAAGATGAATCCGATATTGGATTTTCTCAGATTTGTTCTCTGTTTTTCAGAATATCCGCCAACTTCCTCATTGTTAAAGAAAAATTCTCCGTCAGTTGGATTATCCAAAAGCCCGAGAATATTTAACAGAGTAGACTTTCCGCATCCTGAAGGTCCCATGACAGCAATGAATTCACCTTCTTTTACCCTTAAATTAACATTGTTTAATGCTGTAGTTTCCACCTCTTCAGTTGTATAGATCTTTTTTAAATTTTTTGTTTCAATCATATTGAGCTCCTTTTATTTTATTATTAATTCTTCAGCTTTACCAAAATTATCATAAGAGGACGTAACAACCTGATCACCTGGTTTAAGACCTTCCAGAACCTCATAAAAAAGAGGGTTTTGCCGTCCAATTTTTATATTTCTCTTATATGCACTATTACCGGATTTATCCAGAACAAATATCCAGTTTCCTCCGGTCTTATTATAAAATGCTCCCCTGGGTACCAGAACAGCTTCGCTCAGATCACCTAATTCAAAGTTTATATGAAATGACTGTCCCCGCCTTACTCCTTCCGGTTTTTCACCCACGAAATTAAAATCAACCTTGAATACTCCGTCAACAACTTCAGGGTAGATCATTGTTGAATCTAATCTATACTCTTTGTTTGAATATTTAAAAGTTCCTTTTCTTCCAATTTCAACTCTGGAGATATAGTGTTCACTGATATCTGCTCTTACCTTAAAACTATTCTGAACATCAACCTGTCCCAATCTCTTCCCCGGAGAATAGGACTCTCCTAATTTAAGATCTATCAAACTCAATAAACCTGTAATAGGTGCTTTAATCGTCAGGTCATCCTGTTTGCTTTTTACTATCTTGAGGTTATCATTCATCCTTGCCAGAGAACTCTCCAGTTGTTTGATCTGCTGATTTCTGAATTTCAGGTCTTTTTCCTTGGATTCATTAGTTAATTTAATTTTTTCTTTATAATAATTATAACTATTTATTGAAGTATCAAATTCCTGTTTTGAAATAATCTTTTCTTTATATAAATATTTATTCCGATTATACTTATTTTCAGCTTCAATAAGATTAAACCTGATATCTGATAACTGCTGCTCCAACTGGATGCTGTATTTTTCAAACTCAAGTCTTGTATTTCTCAGGTTATTACTCTGCCTGAAAAGTTCCGCCTCCCTGTACATGATATCCAGAAGAAGATTTGTATTTGATAACTTCAGTATTTTATCACCTGTTTTTACAATCGAACCTGTCTGCAAAAATATCTTCTCTATCCTGCCCCCCTCTGTGGCAACAATAGATCTGGATACCTTTGGAATAACCGTTCCGCTGACCGGGATATATTCCTGAAAAGAATCTTTTTTTATTATAGAAATAGTTATTCTTTCTTTTTTGACATTCAATTGATTGTTCTTAATTGTAAGAAGGTTGTATATAAGATAGCCGGTAAATATTAAACTGACAGAAAGAATTACGATTCTTTTTGTTGTCCATTTTTTTTTCTTAATTTGTTTATCCATACCCATAATCTTCTCCTTTTATCCTGTTACCAAATTACATTTGCAAGAATGATGCCAAATTCCTGATCTATACTTATCAGGCCTTAAACGGTCCGTGGTAGTGAATAATGTTTGATAGTGGACAATCCGTGTTCACTATCGGACACTTTTTCCCTCAAGTTTTATATATATATTTATCAAGTATCATTGATTTTGGTATCGTATTTGCTTATTATCTTAATGGGAATGAGCATACAAAGTAAAATTAATTCCAGAGTATTGATCGTCGACGATGATCCGGGAGTTCTGCAGGCTGCAAAACTTTATTTAAAACAACACGTTGAATTTGTGGAAACAAGTGATAATCCTCAAGCAGTGATATCAGGTTTAAGAACAGATAAATACGATGTTATATTTCTCGATATGAATTTTACAAGAGATGTAACAAGCGGAGAGGAAGGATTTTATTATTTAAAAAAGATAAAAAAAATTGATCCTTCAATAGAGGTCATACTTATTACTGCGTATGGGGATGTAGAACTTGCAGTTAAGGCGATAAAAGAGGGCGCTGCAGATTTTATTATAAAACCATGGCAGAATGAGAAATTGCTGGCCACCCTGAGCACTGCTGTAAATCTGAATAAGGCAAAAAATAAAATAAAAACTCTCCAATCTCAAAAAGAACAATTGATAGAAAACATTAATAAACCATTCAATAATCTTCTTGGGAACTCGGAAGCTATAAAAGAAGTTATTAATACGATAAAAAAAATATCAAAAACAGACGTTAATGTTCTGATCACGGGAGAAAATGGAACAGGAAAAGAACTCGTATTCAGAGCCATTCACCGCGAATCAAACAGAAGCAATGAGACTTTTATAACTGTTGATATGGGTGCGGTAAGCGATACCCTTTTTGAAAGTGAATTATTCGGGCATGTAAAGGGAGCATTTACAGATGCAATTAAGGATAGAGCAGGACATTTTGAAGTTGCCAGTGGCGG
This sequence comes from uncultured bacterium, assembly GCA_942492175.1. Classification (GTDB taxonomy): domain Bacteria; phylum Acidobacteriota; class Aminicenantia; order UBA2199; family UBA2199; genus UBA647. The sequence continues at coordinate 144,951 of CALODR010000004.1, read as the reverse complement.
TACTCTTTTTTTAGATGAAATAGGGAATCTGCCGATGCCTCTCCAGGCAAAGATACTGAGAGTTTTAGAAACGCGGGAGGTAAAGAGATTGGGCTCTCACAAATCTATACCTATTGATATCCGCTTAATATCGGCCACTAATATTGATATCAGAGAAATGGTAAAGGAGAATAAGTTCAGAGAAGATCTCCTGTATAGAATTAATACTATAGAAATACAGGTCCCTCCGCTAAGGGATAGAGGGAAGGACATTATTTTGCTTGCTGAGATCTTTCTAAAACAATTTTGTTTAAAATATAAAAAACCTGAAAAGAGATTATCTCCAGAAACCAGAGAGAAATTACTAAATTACAGGTGGCCCGGGAATGTCCGCGAGCTAAAACATTCCACTGAGAGAGCTGTTATAATGAGTGAGAATGATATTCTCTGTCCTGATGATTTCTTCATTTCTTCTAAGATAGATTTCACAAACACCAATAATCTCGATCTGGGAAGCAGTGAAAAAAAAATCATCTTAAAGGCATTGGCAAAACATAAGAATAATATCTCCAAAACAGCAATAGAACTCGGTTTGTCAAGATCGGCACTATACCGGAGAATTGAGAAATTTGGTTTATCTCTGACCTGAAACAAGTGATCATTGTAAATGATAAGTTATTTTAAAACATTCAAAATCAAAGCTCTATTTCAGATCATTCTGATCTGTATCAATATATATATTAATATCTATCTGTATTTTCAGTATCAAAATATTCTTCTTGCCGCCGGGGTTTTTATTATACTTATTTATCAGATTGTAACTCTTCTCCGGTTCATGGATATTACCAATCGTGATTTCAAACGTTTTCTTGAGGCAATTGAGTATTCAGATTTTACCCAGTCATTCACCGATAAAAAAATGGGAAAATCTTTCCTTGAATTAAATTCAGCTTTTAATAAGGTTGTTGAAAATTTCAAACAAAACAGTCGTGAAAAGGAAAAAAGCTTCCGTTATATGCAAACTATTGTCCAATACATTAATGATGCATTAATATGTTATGATCATCAGGGAAATGTTGATTTTATTAACCATGCCGGCAAAAAAATATTAAATTTAAGTTTTTTGAAAAACATTAATAGTTTAAAGATATCTCATCCTGATATATATGAATTAATTACGGAGATAAGGCATGGGAATAAGATTGTAAAAAAAGTTAATATTAATGATGAGCAGAAACAAATGGCTTTTTCAGTATTTGAATTCAGGATTGGAGAACGAAATTTAACTCTTCTGTCAATTCAGGATATTCATAATGTTCTTGAAGACAAGGAGGTGGAGGCATGGCAGAAATTGATAAGAGTACTTACACATGAAATAATGAACTCTCTTACTCCTATTTCTTCACTCAGCTCAACGACATATGACCTGATTAAACTGCTTGATACAGAAACTACAGGATGTAAAGATAATATTCAGGATATCAGAGATTCACTGAAGACAATTCATGCAAGGTCTAAAGGCCTGATAGATTTTGTGAATGCTTACCGGAACCTGGCTATAATACCAAAACCTATACTGGAAATTTTATCCGTTAAGGATCTCATATCAAATACTATTACAATTCTTCAAAATAATATAAAAAAGAACGGTATTGAGGTCATTCAAAACATTGATCCTGAATCTTTAGAAATAAGTGCTGATTCTTCTTTGATTGAACAGGTCCTGATCAATTTAGTGATTAATGCAATACACGCATTAAAAGATGTACAAAGTCCGATAATCATAGTTAATTCCTTTCTTAGTGATAGTGGAAGGGTTGTTATTCAGGTTATTGATAACGGAACAGGGATCTCAGATCAGAATAAAAGTAAAATATTCATTCCATTTTATTCAACAAAAAAATCCTCAGGCATAGGGTTAAGCCTCTGCAAACAGATCATGAAACTCCATAAAGGTCAGATAAGTGTAACTTATATAGATGGATTAACAACATTTACTCTGGCTTTTTAACTTATTAATATAATTCAGGTTTGAACTGAATCCCTTTTTCCTGTAATAGTATACCGAGATTTTTTTGAAGATTCAGGATCGATTTATTAAGATCAATAATCGCCTTTATCTCATATGATCTGTTTTCTTCAAGATTTTCCTGAGCTTTTAACACATTATAATTTGTACTCAGCCCAGCTTTAAATTTTTTTTCTTCTGCATTTAGTTGAGCTTCTGAAAGTTTTCTTGATACTTTATAAGCCTCAAGTGTTTTCTTGTTTGTCTCCACATCTCTCAGGGATTGATGGATTTCTTTAAATGCCGATTGCTGTGCGTTTCTTATATTCAGTTCTGCCTTTTCAAATTCCATTTTTGCTATTGCATAGTTGGCTTTTGATTCCTTAAATGTCAGAGGTATTCTTAAATTAAAATTTATGTTCCAGTTATTATAAATTGCTTTTAACGAGTCCTGTATCGAAACCCACAAATTTCTACTTACGATATTAACAGGATTACGTTCAAATCCACTACCTTCATATATTATTTCGTCACCGGAAATACCTGTTGTCCAGTAATTAAAATTAAAATTAAGCTCCGGAAGCATCATGTTTTTTCTATATTTCACCTCTATCCCTTTAGCCTTCAGTTCATGTTCAAGTCTTTTGATCAACGGGTCATTTTCTCTTGCAATACTGACAGCTTCTTCCATTGAAGGGATATTATAAGAATAGGCGTCCTCCGGATCATCAACAGGTATAATTTTGTTTTTCCATTTTTCCCCGTCATCATGAAGGTTCATTATAGTCATCAGATTATCTTCGGCATCCCTGATCGAAGATTCTGCTTTAATGATCTCACTCTGCTTATTTGCAACTTCAGATTTAGCTATTAAAATTTCTAATTCCGGGATCGTTCCCACCTTCAATTTTTTCAAATTTATTGCTTCCAGATCTTTGGCAGCTTTGAGACTTTCTTCTTTTACCTTGTAAAATAATCTGAAATAAACCAGATCCCAATATGCGTTCTCAACATTATATACAGTTTCCAGCACCTTTTCTTTTAATCTGAAAAATGAACCTTTATTAGTTTGTATAGATATCAGAATGTTTTTTCTGGTAACTGTGCTGCCGAAACCTTTGAGCAGAGGCTGAGTCAGGCTAAACTGGACCAGGGCATTAAATTGAGGGTTTAAATTAGCAAAACTGTTATTTGTTTCATTTCTGTTTTCATTGAAATATAAACTGGCATTTCCTCCAAAAGGCAAATTTTGTTCAAGCTTAAAGTTAAATGCCAGTGATTGAGATTCTGAAATATCAGCCCCGTCCAATAAAGAAGAAGATGGGTTTTTGGTTTTGGTTTTCTCCGCATTAAGCAACAAAGTGGGAATAAACAGAGCTTTTCCGGCAGATACATCTTTATTGCTGATCTTATAGTCAAGTATCTCGATTTTAAGATCAATATTGTTTTTCAGTGCATAGGTTATACTATCCTGCAATTTTAGATTATTATTTGTATCTAAAGAAATCAAAGAATCTGTATAAATAACCAGACACAGAACTATTAATAAAATATTCTTCATCATATCCTCCATTCATAGATTCTTAAATGCAAATTTCATTCCAAGATGTAATTCCTTTGGACATTTACTTTATAAGAAGGATTTTAGCACTTAAATTGACCGGAAACGGACAGTTGATGTTCTATTACGAACGTTTATTTTATTATCAGGCTTCATCCTGAGTTTGACTCTTGATAAACCCACGAAATCATTTCTTAATATCGGTAATTTTGATCAATTTGTATGATTTAAACAATATGTCATGATTCGTTAGGGCAAGACAGTAATGCGGAAGTGCCGGTTGGGAAAAAACTGAAAGAAAACCATAAAAAAACTTTTGATAAAATTCATACTCCCGGCAATAGGGGAGAAGTACACCGGAAAGTTGTCGTTTGAAATATATAAAAATTTAAGGCTAGCGGGTACCTTTCAGCAATTCCTTCCATTCCACTTTCTTCAGGAAGGATCCGAACAGATTGCCTGACTTATCAAACCGGTAAACAGTAACTCTGTCCCCGTCCAGAAGATATATACTTCCATCCGGATTCCTTGCAGAGTCGGAAAAGAAGACATCCCCAAACCTATAAGAACCTTCATATCCCCCCCATGGCAAGATAGATAACAAAAAAGGGAATACAGTACTCTAGAGTCTCCACAGATAGGACGCCTTGAAGAAAAAGCCCCTCTTTGTCATGAGATAATCGTCCGAAGGGAAATATTCCCGGTCCTCGCTGCTCCAGCGGACCTTCTCATAAACCGACCCATACCCGAAATAAATGACCGTTCCTGGGATATAGGTGAAGGAGGCCAGGAAGTCCGTATAGATCTTTTTCCAGTAGTGGTTGTATTCGACTATGCCGCGGAAGAACAGATAGCGGTTGACCTGAAACGTGGTGCGGTTTCTCCAGATGGTATAGTCATACATTTTTTCCCCGTCGGAAGAACGGAAGAAATCGGTGTAGGTGACACCCAGGGACGAGCTGAGTTTGTCGAAGGGCTGGTACAGGATATAGAGATCGGCGGTATTGCCTTTCCCCTGGAAGGGCGCCTCATCATCATAATAAATTCTGTCGGAACGTCGGTACCCACCCTCCAGGTACAATTGTTTGAGGATCTGGGTGTACCCCCGGACCCGCCAGCCGCTCAGACTGAAACGTTCCCCGGAGAACACCTCGTTTCCCAGGATCCAGTCAAACCGCACCTGGGACTGACGGGGCATGCTCACCCGGAAGACCAGGTGGTTGTAGGTTTCGAAGAGGTCACTGGGCTTGTCAAGGATATGATACCCCCACCAATATGCTTCAAGCTTCTGGAAAAACCGGGATTTAGGGTACCAGTAACGCTGGAACAGGACAGGCACCATGGTAATACCGGTGCGGGTGACATACCCGGTGTCGATACGGAAATCCGTGCTCAGATCGAACAGGCCGAGATCGATATTCCAGTTCCGTGTATTGTAATTGTACCTCACACCCATGTAGTGGCCAGTATCAGTGCCTTCGACGTCTGCCGTACGGCTGAGGGACCCCAGCACGCTGTATTCCAGGAAACTCGTCTTCGTCAGCCGCCAGCGGCCGTCGACTCCGGTGACGCTGTTGTTCTCACCGTTCCAACTCCGGTTGGTAAGAAAGAACCCGAGAAAATTGTCCCTGCTCATCTGGCGCTTATACCGGAGTATCGAAAATGTGGCGTTCTTCCCCGCACGACCGGTGTCACCCGCCTCACCCGCCATGGCGCCGGGATACTCGTCCAAAGCGAAAATCCCCGATACCAGGTTGGATGTACCGAGTCTGCCGGTCAGTTTCAGACCCATCAGGGGATCGACTATGGTACGGGTGTATACGACCGCTCCCAGAGTATTCTGTTCCATTGCGGTAGCAAAGTCGAAATTTTCCATCCCCTCCAGGAAAAAGGGGCGTTTCTCCGAATAATGGAGGGAATACCGCAGATTAACGTCCACCTGGCCGGCATCCGCCTCGACCTGGCTGAAATCGGGATTGTAGGCGGCATCCAATGTAAGGTTGGATGCTAGGCCCAGTTTTCCGGTCAGGCTGAATTCCGTGTCCGATCCCGTCGAGGCCAGGGCGCCGCCGCTGTGAACGCTGGACTGTCCGTAAGTGACGGCGGGAATGAATTCGACCGGCCTTTCGAATTTTACCCCGCTCAATTCGATCATCCGGGTCTGGTTCATGATGGCCCCCCCTTCGGGATTCAGTTCGGGGTAACTGGTCTGTTCGGATTTTCTTCCGATGTAGCGGGTGGCCAGAAGTCCCATGGATATCTTTTTTTTGAAGGGGTAACGCAGGCTTTTGAACGGGATGGAGACTTCCACCGTGTACCCCGTTTTTGTAATAATCCCCTTGCTCTTCCAGACGGTATCGAAACTGGAATTCCCGTTGCCGTCAACATTGAGCATGCCGTCCTGCTGGACCCCCAGCGGATTAACCATGAACAGGAAGCCCCCCTGCCTGTCCCCGTAGGTGTCCAGTGCAATGCCGATCCAGTCATCCATGTCGATGCCGTCCCGTTTGGACATGGCCGCCTTTATTCTGGAGGGTTCGCTGTCGCGGCAGTCGAATCCGAAATAGATGTTCTTACGGTCATAGGTCATCAACACGATGGTTTTCTCGGAGGTCGGTTTGCCGTAATCCGGTTTGAAGATAATGAACCGGTCAAAACGGGTGGCCTGCTTCCATACCGGGTCGTCCAGCTTCCCGTCGATCACAGGAGGAGAAGCAGTCTTATGGATCACCACTGGAACTTCCAGATCGTTTTTCGGTACATCAACTTCAGCAGTCAGAACTGCTGCAAAAAGCAAGCAGAATCCTGCCATCACAAAGGGTAAGCGGTTTTTTATTCCATTCATTTCGTGTCTCCTTCTATCGGAACCTGAAGCGGCCCTCAATATTCTTATACGGATGAGAAAGAGAGATGTTCCATGGATCTAAAAAAGGTATAAAACAAAAGCATTCCCGGAAACAGAATCTTAAGAGGCAGAAACTACCCGGTTTTTGCCCGTTCTCTTCCCTTCATAGAGGGCGGCATCGGCGCGCCGGATACATTCGTCCAGTTCCATGTTTCCGTCCCACGCGCACACCCCGAAGGTGAGTGTTACGGAGAGAGGCATGCCCTGGAAATGGAATCGACTCGACTCAATGGTTTCCCGGATCTTTTCTGATAATGTGATCGCACCTTCTGCTGTGGTCTCCGGGAGAAGGACGAGGAACTCTTCTCCACCCCATCGTCCCAGTGTGTCCTGTTGCCTCAGCAATGAACCCAGTTCCTCCGCCAATTTTTTCAGTATAAAATCGCCGCAGTCATGTCCATGGGTATCATTAAAGGATTTGAAATCATCCACATCACAGATCACCAGTGCAAAGGGATTCTCCGCCCGTGAGATCCGGTTCTGCTCATAGGCGATCTTTTCTATCATATCCCTTCTGTTGGACAACCCGGTGAGCGGATCCGACCGGGCGGATCTGTCCAGTTTCTGATTTACTGCCTCAAGTTTTCTGTTGATCCGCTGTTTGGACCGGTACAGGTAGAGTAAGACCAGGACTACGAGTAAGAGCAGAATGGCGCCTGCAATAATGGCATTTTTTATCAGTCTCTGCCTCCGGATGGTTAATTGCTGGATCTGCTCATTTTTCCTCAGCAATTCCACTTCTTTCTCCTTTTTTTCCATCTGGGTCCGCTTCTCGATTTCCATTACTTTTTCCCGTGACTTTTTTTCCATAATCTCACTGTTCAGCGCCTGGTATTTCTTCAGATATTTAAAAGCCCGGCCTTTTTCATTCTTTTTTTCATAGATCTGATACAGCGCTTTATAAGCGGGTGCCATCTCTCCGGGGATATTGACCTTTCCGGCAATGGCAAGAACCCTGTTCAGCACCTGAACGGCCTGGTAATCAGATCCGCTTCTCTCATGGGCTTGAGCGATGTTTAGCAAGGTTCTGACGATCAGTCTCTTGTCTCCCATTTTTTCACGGATGGCCAGGGCCTGCTGATAAAATTTCATAGCATCTTCAAGCCGCCCCCCACCGTATAAAGTGAGCCCGATATTATTCAGGGAATCGGACATACCACTCTGGTTCCCCAATTCCCTGTCCATCCCATAGGCTTCCTGATAATTCGCAAGCGCTTTGTTGTATTCCTTTTTTTTGTAATAAATATTCCCGATATTCGTCAGGGAGATGGCAATGCTGTTCTTCTTGTTGATCTTACGGTTGATCTTTAAAGCTCTCTGGAAATACCGAAGAGCTTGGTCCGGAAAGTCTAGGACATTGTACAGTACTCCGATGTTGTTCAATGTGGAGGCAATCAGATTCGGATCCCCGATCTCCTCTTTTATTTTCAGCGACCGCAGATAGTAATTCAGCGCCGACTCATAAACGCCCATCAGGTCATAGGTAATCCCGATACTGTTTAAAGCGGAAGCAATTTCCTTCTTCCCTCCCAGACGGGTGAAGACCTTCAATGCACTTTTAAAAAACTCCAGCGCATCTGTATATTCCGAAGTGTAAATGTGATTGATCCCCACCAGGATCAGAGACCGGGCCATGGCTTTCTCATTGCCGCTCCCTTTTGACAGTTCCAGCGCTTCCCGGCTGCAGGCGAGAGACTGTTTATATTCCCCCTTATTTTTATATGCCGATGCCAGGCTGATCAACACTTCGGCTCTCCGTTCATCATCCGGATCTTTGCCCAGCAAGGTCAGCGCTTGTTTCCCATACACCTTTGCCTTCTCCGGCTCTTCCTGGCTGTAATATTCCGTCAACAAAGAAAGTCCGCGGATCTTTTCTTTCCCGGACTTTTCAGAAAGGGTGGATTCCAGATCTCTTATCTTCTCACCTGAATCTGAGGAGAACTGGATTGCCGGAATAAGAAGAATCAGAGCAATAATTAACACTTCTTTGTATTTTTTCATAGGAGTTCCTTTATGGTAAATCAGATCCCACTTGAATTCAACCATGTAAACCGGAGAAGTAGGTATAATTTGTTGCCAACAGATCACCAGGGATACAGTTCCGGAACTATCCGCTGTGGATTATTTCACTTTTTTCGCCGGTGTATCTCTTCCGCCCTGATGGAGTACCAGCTTTTCAACATTATTATTTTCATCTCTGATGAAAGAGATCTTTGCCCGAACCTCTTTGAGGAAAAACACTGATTCTGATTCAGGGTAAAGCATTAGCTTTCCCTGGCCGGTGAGTTGGCAATAAAGATTGGAATTTTCCTCAGTTATTGAAAATATCAAATTTGGTCTGAGTTCATATTCACCAGTATAATCCTTCAAAATATCGGGGTCTATTACATAAGCTTTCTTGGATCCGGATTCCTTCTTATCTTCTTCAAGAATCATAGATGCCAGGTCCATGGCAATTTTACCAACAGATGCTGTCTCAAAATTTGATAAAACAATTATACAAAGATCAGCATCTGCAAACCGGGTTATATTTGAACTATAGCCTTCTGTTTCTCCGTTATGCCCGACCATCTTATGGCCGAAGATGTCAACAATTCCCCATCCGTAACCATAATGTTTTGTATATGGTGTAAACATTTTTTTCAATGAGTCATAACTGATCAGGCTATCAGTGTAAAGTGCCCTGTCCCAAAGATAAAGGTCTTCAATCGTTGAATATAATGCTCCCGAGGCATGACCATTTGAAATATTTCTGTATGCAGCTTTAACAATTTTGCCATCAACTAAATTATATCCACCAGCCTTAAATTTTATTACTTTATCAGATTCATCAAAACCGGAATCATCCATTTTCAGAGGTTTGAAAATATGGTTTTTTACAAAGTCCTGATAAGAGACCCCTGATACTTTTTCAATTATATAACCAAGTAGTATATAACCTGAGCTGCTGTATTTAAACTTTTCACCCGGTGAAAATTCAAGAGGCAGATTTTTGAAAGTATTAATGGTATCGATTAATTCCTGTTGGTATACTCTCCTCCCTTTATTATAATCAGGCAATTCCGTATGATCGGGAATACCTGAAGTATGAGTTAACAAATGTACAATTTTTATTTTATTACCATCAGGATAATCCGATATATATTTGCTGATCGTATCATTCACATCCAGCTGGTTCTTTTCTGCGAGGATCAATATACTCACAGCAGTAAATTGTTTGGTTAACGATCCGATCCTGAATTTTGTTTTAGAATTATTATCTACATCAAACTCATGATTCGCCTTACCATACCCTTTTTTTAAAATAATTTTCCCATCATGTGCAATAAGCACAGAGCCACTGAACAGATTCTTTTTTGCATAAGCACCAATATATTTATCGGCTTCACTTTCAGTAATTTCATTAACAGCCAATGAGTTAGAAGTCACAAAAACCATTAAAAGAACAGATGTAAAAATCTGAAAATTTCTCATGTTTTTCCCAATCATATCTTAATCTCCTTGTTCATATCATTATTGAAAATATCTTTTGATATCGTCATTTTAATTACTTTAAACGCAAATTAATATTTATAATTCCCTTTTAAAAAATTATGGGAAATTCTGCTTTACAATTATTTTTCAAGTATTAACTTCAGTGCTTCATGGATATCGGTTTCTATATCCTTGGAAAACTGATGGCCCATGTCTTTGTTCACTTTAAAAATCATCTTTACACCTGACTGTTTCAATATGTCCATACTTTTTTCAGTTCTCTTGAATGCAAAATCTTTGTCCCCGGTAAAGACGAAAAACCGAATATCCCGTTTTTCCAGATCCAAAGAATGTTCCTTTTCAATGTCAGTGAAAGGACATCCGGCAATTACCCCATGACAGTCAATATCCTTATAAATGGCCATATTCATTGCCAGCGTGGCTCCCTGAGAAAACCCCACCAGTATAATTTTGCCAATATTGTTTGAGTATTTTTCTAAAATCTCATTATACAGCCGTTTTACTTCATCAATGGCAGTTCCTTCCTGGAATATACCCTTTCCTGACAAATCCCATCTGAACCTGTTGGTGGCAACAGTCCATCCGGACTGTAGAATAGCGACAATATTATTTTTATAGAGCTCATCGGATCTCCACCGTTTCTGTGTAATTTCAATATTCTGATTGCCACCATGCATTATTAAAATCAGGGGGTATTTCTTTTTGGCATCAAACCCTTTCGGCAGGACTATTTTATATACAGACTTTGTCTTTGTTTGAGCTTTATCCCTTAATGTATTATTTAAGGCCAATGCTTTTTTAAACCACTCTTCTCTTCTGAAATGATTATATTGATTCTCTCTCGGGATGAACCAGAAAAAATACCCTTTATTATTGGCTTCAATCATCATATCAATCGGAATTTTGAATTTCTCCCAGTCTTTCGTATAGAATCGATTATACTTTGATATATCTCAAATTCTTTTTTGGGGTAAATTTTGAAGCTTTCTTTTAGTAACTTTATAGCCTCGGTGTTTTTCTCTGAATCAATCAGTTGATCAACTTTCTTGTCAAACTCATTCCAGGACAAAACTATATCTGCCTGTAATACAGTAGACTTATCTTTTTTATCAGGCATACACCAGGATTGTAATTCCTCTTTGAAGAGTATTGCCTCGGGATAATTTTGTAAAATAGTGGATTGATCAAATGGAGGATTTGTAAAATGGTAATGAATTGGAATATTATATTTACCCCCTATCCCTTTATCGATAAACCTTCTTGAAGAAGGGTCACTGGTGAAATAGTAGTGTTGAATGAAGGCGATGTCTATTTTTTTTTCCGGCAACTGAAGGGATCGAAACTCTTCAAAAGTAAACTGGTCAAAATCTGCATCACCTGTTTGAAAAAATGTGATCCCATTTACTGAAACAAGAAAACCGATATTTACTATTTTTGAATTTGGACCGTGAGGGAGCAAAAAAGTTTCTATACTAATCCCATTTATTTCCTTACTCTCTGATTTTTCTTTCGTGGGGTTAAATCCAATACAGCGATCCGTAGATCCATTTAGTGCCTTAACCATTTGTTGGGTGGATGCAAATATTGCTTTTGGATTGTTTTTCAAATGTTGTCTCACCATCTCGGGATTAATATGATCTCCATGAGCATGGGTAACCAGAATTAAATCCACATCATCAAAGGGTGCCTGAGCTGACGTTAGTTTATCCTGAACTTTTTGCGGTAAATTGTACTGTCCTTTAAAGCCTTTGAACAAAGCATCGATAAGGATTTTCTTATCTCCGATATTGATCAAAAATCCTGAATTGCCAACATAGGTTATTTTTATTTCATTACCCTTTGGAAGCTCTTTTGTGTTTTGTGCCTGCATTCCTGTCAAGCAGAACCACAATAATAGTATTACACTTATTAATAATTTATTTTTCATCATTTCTCCTTGTTTAGTCTATTTCAAACTTATTTTTCCATTATCATAAAAAAAACAATCTCCGGGGAACTTATTTACGGGCAAATTGATTTTGTGACCCCTTTCCTTTAATTGCCGGCTCAATTCATAATGATAAAATGACCCTGTATATACAGATTGAGAAAATAAGGTTTCAGGCTTATATGTTTTTATATTTAATTCTGCTTTTTCTATACTTGATGGCGGCAATTCACCTCTTGAACCCCAAACTGTGAAAAAAGCCAAATCTGAACTGACCAGTGTTTTCATGAATTCCTGATCAACAGGATCTTTGTAACCCTTAAAAAAGATTTTTACTCCATCTGATATCAGCAGTAAATTATCAAATTCATCTTTAACCATTTCAACACTTCCTATCATCATTTTTTCCAGTGGTTTTATTTTAACAGACTTGACCTGTTTTGATTCTGATACATTATCGGATACCACAGTTATATTAAATTCAGAAGATTCTGTTCTTAAAAACCTATCTTCTGTTACCTGAGATTCTGCGACTTTTGTTTCTGACAAAAAAAGGACATTCTGATCAATAAGTTCATCTGAAACAATATTTCCATTGGCAAGGGAGGGATTGTCAGGATCATACTCTCCCCATTCCCAGGGTTTCAGTATTAAATTGTTTTTGGTTTTGACTGCCCATCCTGTTCTGCCCAGATACCAGATATATGCCTGACCGGTTTCTAATTTTTCACTAAGCAGTTTGTCAATATTTACAACAGGTAACAGATTTTCTGATTCAGCACCCCTCGATCTCAGGTAATCAGATACTTTAATATGCCCATATTTATTGGCATAGGACAAAGGAGAGTTCCCACTATTATCCTCCGCATTTACATCAAATCCCTTTGAGAGAAGAAATTCCACGCACTCCAGGTATCCTCTTATCACAGTTTTATGTAATAGGGTCATTCCTGAAAAATCACGCTGATTAATATCGTAATTTTTATCCCATAATATTTTTAAAGCAGCGGGGACCCCTTCAATGGCGGCATACTCAACAGGCAGGAAACCATTATTATCCCTGTGATTTTTGTCACCACCATTTTCAAGTAAAAAGGTCAGTAATTCAGATGAATATCCTTTTATTTTGTCTTCGGTACGCCTTGAATAATATATGGCATCGTGAAGCCCGATCTGCCCGTTATTTCGAGAGAGATTTAATTTGGCGCCATTTTTTATCAGCAGTTTGGCGATGGAGAATTTCCCATGCCTTGTGGCCATACCCAATGGTGTATGGGTATAGTTCCCCTCATCACCCCAGTCCAATTCCAATCCGCCTCCAAGTTCTATTATCTGTTCTACCAATTTAAGGTCCGGATAAAACCATACGGCTGAAGTTAAAATGTTAGGACGCATATGGGGCGCTGTATCATTTACAAATCTTGCCCCATTATTTATCAGAAGGCTTTTAATCTTTTTACCCTTCTGCAGTAACGCAAGGAATAATGCATAATTACTTTTTTTAAGATCAACACCTTGTTTAATGAAATATTTTATAATTTCATAACGCCCGTAAAGAACTGCATCAAACAGAGGAGTAACTTCTTCTGCCATCCAAATAATTGGCATCGGTTTTTCTATTTTATATTTTATATTTATTAAATATTCATCAGCCTTCACCAGTGACTTTACCTCTTGTAAATCCCCCTTTTTAATTGCTTCATGCATCGTCTGTGAATAAAGGCTAACGGTTAAAAAAACTAAAATAATTAATAGAACTATTGTTTTTAAATTCATTTTATATCTCCACTTCATTTATTAATAATATCCATATTAAAAATTACAAGTAATAAAAGCATAAGTATTGTAGATTATTGCTCTTTTGAAAAAATTCTTTATAAAAATTATAAATTGTTAATTTAAAAGTTAAAGATTTATATTATTGTATTGTCCGGGAGTGATACCGACAATATTTTTAAACCGGTTGGTGAAATGACTCTGATCGACAAAACCGGTTTTATAAGCAACGTCGGAGAGAGGATCGCCCATTGTCAAAAACTCTTTGGCTTTGCTGATCCGGCGTTGAGTTAAGTATATATGAGGTGTGGCGCCCACTTCCTTTTTAAATAAACGTAAAAGATAAAACGGACTTAAGTCAGTTAATTCTGAAAGCATCTCAAGTGAAATGTCCTGTTCATAATTTTGATCAAGATACTCTTTTACTATTTTTATATGTTTGCCGGATGATTTTAAATTACGTTTATCAGATGAGCTATCTGCATATTTCATAATCAATTGTTCCATCACTGACACAAAAGCTGATTCTTTCTCCAACAATGATGTATCCGGTTTTTCAAGAATCAGATGTAAATTTAAGATCATATCAAACAATTTATCATCATCAATAACCATATTCGGGAAAAACGGGTAATCCTGCTTCATTCCCATAATTTGTGTAAATATTTCTCTTAATAAAGAGGCATTTATATATAACATTAGGTAGGTCCAGCCATTCTTATCCGCAGGGCTGGCAAAATGAACCTCCCCCGGATTAATCACACAGATCTGACCTTCATTTATGATATGTTTTGAACGCCTGACATATTTTTCCTGTGAACCTTTTAAAATAATACCAATAGCATATTCCTCATGAAAATGAGGTGTAAAAGACTGGCTCTTGTAAGTCCCTTTGTGTAATTCAATACCTCCCAATTCTGAAAGTTTCCAAAATTTGTTTTGATTACCCATATTCATTTCCTTGATTTAATTTATTATAATTAACTTTTGTATTATTCATAGGGCTTGCTGTATATGCTTTATATTACGATCTATTTCTCTTTTTGTTTATTGCAGAGAAGATCTCGAATCTATGCTTCCCATTTTAAACTCATGATGTAATGTAAATTAACAAACCTGCAGATGATAATTTGCATGAATAGTTAAATTAGTTTTATTCCTTTAGATCATTCTTTTTTGATATTCAGATCCATCCTGACCAATTTCTTTAATATCTCATTACAAATACCGGGGGTAGAGCCAAAATCACATGAATTGGTAACGACAATATAAGTCCTGTTTAATTTGGGTGCTATTGTTACAGAAGCGTACCATATCCCGTTACTGCCGTTATGGGTTAGTACCTGACCGCCGGCCCATTCCTGTTCCAAGACACCCCATCCTCCTGCATAGAAATCGATGGGTGTTGTTAGTTTATTTAAATATTTTTTATCTAAAACAGGATTTTCATCAGTTAAGAACAGAGATAGAAATTTTGCCCAGTCTAAAATGTTACAATGGACCCGGCCTGCAGGCCCGAGGGCCTCAGAATTATCCGTCTGATCTGGTTTCCATTTGTTTCCAGACCATGAATTTGAATGCCCCCATGGCTGATCTATTTGATCGTGCTTATTCGGCGCCCCGAAACCGGCTGAATTCATCCCCAACGGATCAAACAACCGTTTTTTAATTAAAGACTCCCAGCTTATGCCTGCTACCTTTTCGGCCATGCAACCGGCAATCACATAGCCGAAATTTGAATAATTGAACTCCCCCGGTTTCAGCCGTGGGGGATCCTTCAGATTTTCCTTTAAAATTGACAAACGCCTCTCTTTTATCTCCTGATCCCTAAAAGCACCCCAGTCATCAGGGTTTTTTACAATACCTGCCCGGTGAGTGAGAAGCTGCCAAAGTGTGACCTTATGATAATCAGAATGGATAATTTCCTTCAGTTCAGGAATGGCTTCGATCAATTTCATTTCCCATCGGAGCTTCCCTTCTGCCACCAGTGTGCCTATCATTGTGCTGGTCATCACTTTAGTACAGGAGCCCAGGTGCACACGATCATTTTCGGTTATCTTTACGCCCGCTCCAGCCTTGCGAACACCTACTGAACCGATGGCGATAACACCTTCACCTGAAGTAATTGCTGCAATCATTCCAGGCGCTTTCCCATCATTTACAATTTCGGAGAGTGCCTGCTTAATCAGCATATTTTTATTTGAACCCGATTTCGTTTTCGAATAGATAGTTTGATTACAAGCCAGAATCATGATCAGTAAGATCATGATCTGACTGAAGCTTAATAAATTTTTCTTCCGTTCTGATTTATAATTCATTCGTTTCCCCGCAAAATTCAGTCAACTAATTTTTTACAAATTATGTCGTCTCCTCCATCAGGGTGTACAGTCAAACTTACTACTTTCCCGGCTTTGTTTTTATTAAATGTCAATTCAACCTCAGATCCCTTTATATAAAAACTATTTACTGATTTTGGGAATATGGGACCTTCCTTTCGTCCGGTTGGTCTCACTTTCAATTGACTGTCATATTTGCTGATAGTCAGGATAAAGCCCGGAGATACTTCATATTTACCTACATAATTTTCCAGAATGGCATCTTTAACAATTACGTCTTTGTACAAATCCTCCTTTCTCGGTTTCGGCTTGGCATTCAACAACATTCGGCCTACCATGGTATAAGTGGGCGGTTCAACGGCATTTTTAGTTATGGGGAAACCTGTAATACCCCCTTCTCCACGCTGTCCTGCTTCCGCAACAAAACTGATATTTCCATTTTTGTCCGGGGAAAATCTAAATATAAAACTTGCACCAAAATATGTTGAGTAAAGGAGTTTACTGTTTTTTATATCGATCACAGACACGAAAGATTTTTTTCGCCCGAGAAATGTGGAATTAAAAGCCTTCTCACAGACCGGAAAATCAGAATATAATGCATTTTCAGTAAGCGGGAGATCAGCAGAACTGGTTGTTCCCCCGATAACCACAGTATCTTCATTAAGAAAATCTGCCGACATAAAACGCTCGTCTTCACTTCCTCCAAACAGGGTAGAATATTCCAGGGTCATCTCATTAGAATTAAATACCGATATATAGCAATCCTGCCTGCCTTTACCTTTTTTACTTATCGCATTTTCAGTTACCGGGAAATCTACTCCATTAGTGCTGCCGCATACTATCAATCTGTTTGGCTTTGTCCATTTTATAGATGAACCGGCATATCCATTTGTTGCGAAATAGCTTAAATACAAAACTTTGTTATCTTTTTCATTTATTTTGGCGATAAAATGATCCATTATACCTCCGGATGTTGGCATAATTATCTCTTTTCGAAAAGCATTATCGGTTACCGGCAAGCCTGCTGTATAGGTTGCTCCCGATATATAAACGTTATCTTTATCATCAATAGCAACACTGGTAATTGCTTCCATTGTGCTGCTTCCGAAGAAAGTGGAAAATAAAAGTTTTTTGCCGTCGGGGCTGAATTTAGAAAAAAACCCATGCGCGGTATTTTCTTTTTCAATGCCGCCTTTTGTTAAAGGAAAGTCATCAGACTTGGTTATTCCTACCATAAAAATATTCCCTTTAGAATCAATCTTAAGGCCTCCGTTTCCGATTGTTTCTTCAACTTTACCTCCGATAAAAGTAGAAAATACAATATCAGTTCCGGTCGGGTTTATTTTAGTTAAGAAAACATCACCTGCCCACTTACCTTCGCCGTTAAAACTCGTATCATATGCTCCTTCAGTAACCGGAAAATCAGATGAATGAGTTCCGCCTGCCACATAAATAAATCCCTGATCATCAACTGTAATTGCGCTATGATGTTCTCTCTTTGTACCACCTATTAATGTCGCAAAAACGATCTCACCCTCAGGTGTATATTTTACGACAAAAACATCTGCCGACCCTTTAAGTTCTGTTTGATAGGCCCCTTTTGTAGCCGGGAAGTTTTTATCTCTGGTATTTCCCGAGATATAAGTATAACCTTCACTATCGGTAAAAATATCAAAATCTGATGCGTATTTATCGGTGTGTGAAAGATAGGTGGAAAACCCGAGAGTAAATACTGTTTTGCTTTTCTGCTCAGAGGTTTGTGATAGCAGAGCCCATTGGCTGAAACAAATTCCAATTAAAACGAAAGTAATTTTTTTTAACATCATATTCTCCTTGTTTGAAGTAAACTTCTTTTTTTTATTACCATTTTGCATTTCCTGATTGTTTATACCGGGTATATTTAAAAGTGATCTGAAATTTTCGATAAAGCGTAAATAGATTCGATGAACGAAATATTTTTGAAAAAAAGTTTATAAATTTGACAAATAAGTCCTGCTTACAGAAAAGCTTTTATTGATACCGGTAAGCTCAACAGAATATTTACTGTTCTCTGTCTTATGAAATTTTTCAATATATTCTGTATTTATAATAGTTGAACGATGGATCCTGCGGAAGTATTTTTGCGGCAGCATATGTTCCCAGCATTTCATGGTTCTATATAATAACATATCATTTTCTTCAACACAGCAGATCCGGGTATAATCGCCTTCAGCTGAAATATATAAAATATTTTTTAATTTTATAAGTCTGAACCCGTCAAAGTTTTTTTCAATTAATTGATCACTATAGGTTAATTCCCCGGCAATATCCGGTTTTTGCTTCTTTATAATTCTTTCCATCGCCAAATTGAATCTTTTAATACTGACAGGTTTAAGAAGATAATCAACCGCATTAACTTCAAATGCCCGAAGTGCATACTCTTCATAAGCTGTAATAAAAATTACATCAGCTTTAATTTTTATACGTTTTAACAGATCAAATCCTGTTTCTCCCATTAATTGAATATCAAGAAAGATCAGATCTATTTTTTCTTTTTTTAAAATATCAATAGCAGAGTCAACAGAATCAGACTGGTGCACAATGTAATTTTCATTATAATTATATAATCGATTGGTCAGATCTTTTCGGGCAAAAAACTCATCATCTACGATCAGAATGTTTAATATATTCATAATTTCCCCAGTTTCATCCGGCAGGTGATCATTCCGTCTTCCTCACTCAGATCTACCCCATATCCTTCCCCATATAGAAGAGAAATTCTTTTTATGGTGTTGGATAATCCGGTTCCGGTCCCGTTGTTCTTATTATCAGAAGTTTTGATTATCCTGCCGCCATTTTTAACTTCAACAATAATATTGTTTTCAATTTCTTTAATACTTATGAATATCTTTAGTTTACCCTTACAGGTCTCGGTCCCATGTTTTATCGCGTTTTCAACCAGAGGATGAATAATAAAAACAGGCACTTTGGTTTTTTTTATTTTTTCATCCAGTTCTGTTTTAATCTCAATTTTATCTTTGAATCTTTTTTTCTGGATCTTTAAATAATCCAGGACCGATTTAAACTCTTCTTCAAGGGTTACCTCTTTCTTTTTTGAATTATTCAGACTATATCTTAAGTAGTCAGAAAGATCTGTTATGATCTCCCTTGCCTCCTCTTTATCATGATCAATCAATGCCATGATGGTATTCAACGCGTTAAACAGAAAATGTGGATTCAATTGATAGGACAACATCTCCAATTTGGCTTCTCTGGCAAGGTTTTCCGCTTCCCTGGTCCTGGATTTTTCATCATCCCTCTCTTTTAATAATTTGAAAACAATAAAAAGTCCCACGAAAGGCAATAATTTAAATATATTCATTGCGCTTAAAAATAGGATGCTGTCCAAATCAAAATTAAACTTTTGATAAAAAAGGTAATTAAAGACTCTGGTCAATATTTCAAGAACAGATGAGGAAAGCATCAAAACGGAAATGAAGATTAAAATCTTCTTTTTATTCAAAGATTTATTAAAGTAAAATTTCTTGAATAAATAAAAAAGAAAAATTGTCAAAACCGAATATACAAGGAACTGATAAGCCAACAGTCCAATGATATAATTTAATGAGCCGGGATTTTTATAAATGACGACGATTCCGGTTATTATGATATAAACCAGCCACATAAAAATAATAAAAAACGATGGTATGAGAAAATCTCTATTCTTCATTTCGATACAATATTAGCATGAAATCTAAAAACAAAATAACCTAAGAAACCAAGCAAAGGTTATTCTGTCGGGTGTAGAGTCCCCCGGAAGCAAACAAATTACTTATTTGATCTCCCGGGCGAAAAGTTCCCACTCCTCATCTTCATTTTCCTGAATATAATAGATCTTGTCATTGTGAACGGTCTCCAGTTTAATACCCAGCAGCAGGCCCAAGATCGACTCTTTGGTGGAAGGCTCCACAAATGCTGTTTTCAACACATTCCCTTTCAGGTCCATCACAATGATCTCGTATTTATCCCCCTGTGTCCTGAAAGTAGATACATATATCTTGTTGTTATTGATCTCCATGGATTTGATGGGGGGACGATGTGGCGGGAACTCATATTTAAAGTTTCTACTGAATTCATTCCACTTGAATCCATATTTTTTTAAGATAGCCTGGGTCTCCGGATCCATCTCCAGGTCTTTGATCATATTTTTTTTGTCATTGGCGGTAATGGGGATCTTCTTATATTCTTTTTTTATTTCATACAGCTTATTTCCCTTAAAATCATACACATCAATAAGGAACCCTTTGTTGCTCTTTTCCACAAAGATCTTGTTGTCCGCCACCTGGTAAAACAAAATTTCCTTTGCCAAACCCCAGCGGAAATTGGGATTGTTGCCCTGCCGGAGGTATTTTTGTTTATGAAGCTCCACCAACTCTTGAAAATGTTGATCATATATTCTTATGGCTGAACTTGAGAGGGACCCATCCGGGGGCTGCACAAGCCTTCGGCCGATAAAATTCTTTCCGATCTGGGTGACTCTAAGTAACATCGGCGGTATTCTGATTTCTTTCAGATAATTCCCATCCGGGGAGAAAAAGGATAATTTATCTATGGACTCAACGACCAGGAAATCATCATATGCTTTCAGGCTCAGGGGGATATCGGGATGAACCTTATACTCTCCGGGCCCTTCCCCCCTTTTCCCGAATGATTTGATCAGGGACAGATCTTTCATGGAATAGATACGGACCTGATCGGTATCCATAACGAATAACCGGTCCTTCTGAATATCAATGACAGAGGGCTTGAGAACTCCCTCCAGAACACCCAAATTTTCAACGGGCAGAACAAATGCTGCGGAAACAAGAATAAGAAATATAGAAAACAATGCTTTCATCTGGTTCTCCTTTATGGTAATAAACGTAAAAAACAGAAAAAGGGTTATAAAAAACATTAAAAAAAAACAATACGGCTAAAATTTATTCTATTTCCAGCAGTGACCGGAGAATCTTTACGGAGCTGCTGATACAGACCTGACAAACCTTATCACCCAGGTCGTTTTTATGAAATTGGATCTGACCCTCATCGGTGTTCAGATCAACATTCAGCAGTTTCCGGCATTCCGTTGTGCCATGGTTGATCTTTTTGAATTTTTCATTGAATCGCTGCATCAGAGCATACAGTTTGTCCTCATCGTTGCAGCCGGACCCTTCACGGCTGCAGTGCATCCCCAGTACCATAAAAGCGCCGGTGACCGCCCCACAGGTCTGCTGCAGCCGTCCCATTCCGGACCCGAATCCCGAAGTGATCTGTCGGGCAAGCCCCTTGTCAAGGTCAAGATCTTCCGAAAAGGCGGTCAATACCGATTGCGCGCAATTGAATCCCGATTCAAACTGTTCAGCTGCAAATTTTTCTTTGAGTTCCATCCCCATATCATAATGCACTTTCTCACATGGTACAATATATACTGTATTATCCGGGAAACAAAAAAACAATGTGATTAATACTTGTCTGATCTTTTAACTTTTTTATAATTCTTGATCATTTTACCGAAATCTTTATCTTTTTTACGTCTTTCAACTATTGTCGATTCATAATACTCTTTTTCATGTTCCATCTTCATATAGTTTTCATAAGAATCTTCGTCAACATCTCCTTCTTCAATGGCAGCTAAAACAGCACAACCACTTTCACTTGTATGGGTACAATCTTTAAATCTGCACCGTTTTGACAATTTGATTATTGTTTCAAATGTCATTTCCAAACCATCGGTTGAATCGGCAATTCCCACATCTCTCATTCCCGGATTGTCAATCAGGATCCCCCTGTTTTCAAGCACAAATAATTCCCTGTGGCTTGTAACATGTTTTCCTTTGTTCGTACTTGTACTGATCGCATCTGTTTTCATTACCTGTCTGCCGGCAAGATTGTTTAACAGTGTTGATTTCCCCACTCCCGATGAACCCAGCAGACAATAGGTCTTGCCTCTTATGATACTCTCTTGCAATCCGGCGATCCCGGTCAGGGTTTCATTGCTGATCGTAATTACCGGTACACTCTTTATCCTTTCCTGAACTTTTAAGATCAAATTTTTTAATTCAGCATCGTCTATAAGATCAATTTTGTTAAGGACAATGACCGGTTTCACTTTTGATGTGTTACAAATTGTCAGGTACCTCTCTATCCGGTTTATATTAAAATCCCTGTCAACCGCCTGAACAATAAAAGCAAAATCAATATTGGTGGCTATGATCTGTTTTTCTCCCTGTTTCCCTATAGCCTGTCTTTCAATAATAGTTTTTCTTGGAAAGACGGAGTGGATAAGCACTTTAGTTTCATCATATTCAGAAATTGCCACCCAATCTCCAACTGCAGGGAGATCTGATCTTTTAAGCGCTGCAAATCTTAAATTCCCGATAATCTCGGCATCATATTCTTTCTCAACAGTTTTTACTGTATATTTTCCCCTGTGTTCGGAACTGACCCGCCCTATTCCAAATATATCAAGGCCCCGGTTTTTTCTGTAATTTTCCATATCTTCGTTATAACCTAAATCGCTAAGTGTCATTTTTTATCCTTTATTAAACACAATATAAGAATATAGAATACTCCATTACTACCTGTTTTTTCTACAACCATTTCAACAAATTCCTTTTCAATAATGTAAGTTGCTCTCTGAAAGAGCCCCATCTTGTTTTACATAAATTGAAATAGCAAAAAAATTTGGTGTCTGAATAAAATACATATTGAAAAAAAAAAAGGATTTCGGTAATTATATAGATTCGGACTTTAAATGTGTCATTGTTTAAATATGAATCACATAAAAAAGAGAGGAAAAAAATGAGATTATTACTTAGTTTAAAAAAACAAAATGTCACTTTCGGCAGAACTTCTATGTTCAGGAATATCTCCTTTGTCCTGATTTTTATTTTTGTTTCAACATTTTACGGACTGGCTGAAAAACCAATTGATACCCAGATCGCTGAAATTGAGAAAGGACTTCTCCCGGTTAATATATTTGAAGGGGAAGAAGTGTATCAGCTTGAAGATAGAATGAAATTCTATAAAGTTCCGGGATTAAGTATTACGGTGATCAAAGATTTTAAGATCCAGTGGACAAAGACATACGGCGTTGCCAATTTTAAACTGCAAAATCCCGTTACGGGAAAAACTCTGTTCCGTCCGGGTTCTCTGAGCAAGGGGGTTGCAGCCCTGACCGCTTTATCCCTGATTCAAAAGGGGATGTTCAAACTGGATGACGATGCCAATAAACTCCTGACCTCATGGAAAATTCCAGAAAACAAATTTACAAAAAATACTGTGGTCACTCCCGCCCTGTTGATGAATCACAGCAGCGGTGCCATGCATCATTACGGTGGGGATTATTACCGGGATAAATTTCCCACGATCACACAGGTGTTGAACGGGGCTCCGCCGTCATCGCATAAACCCACGATCATCGACCATGAACCGGGCACCCGGTTTTTATATTCTAATCCGGGATATGCCATACTGCAGCAGATCATTGAAGATGTTACAAAAAAACCTATCTATGTTGTGGCCAAAAAAAATATCTTTGACAAATTGGGAATGAAACAGACCACCTTTGAAAACCCGTTACCTCTCGAATTGGAAAATAATACATCAGCAGGTCATAGAGGATATTCTGTATTACCCGGAAAAAGACGTTACATGGCAAATATTGCCGCCGGCGGTTTGTGGACAACCAGTGATGATTACGCAAAGTTTGTCATCGAATTGCAGAAATCCTGGCACGGGAAATCAAACAAGGTCATTTCTCAAGATTTAACACGGGAGATGCTCAGCCCCCATGTATCAAAAGAGTACGGATTTGGGGTATTCATGAGAAATATAGGGAAGGAAAAGTATTTCGGACACTTGGGTGATAATTCCGGTTTCATTGCAGGTTTTATCTCGCATATCTCGGACGGGTATGGAACCGTGATCCTGACCAACTCAAGGAACTCTGCCGAATTAATTCGTGAAATTAATAAATCGATCGCTAAGTACTATGATTGGGCCGAATTTGTCCCGCCGGCGTTCAAGCCTGTAGCTATCGATGAAACCGTGAAAAAGGAACTATCCGGACGGTACCGTTCCGGCCCGGACACGGTGGTGGATATCGTACTTAAAGACGGTGATCTGATCTTCTCCAACCTGGGGAACGAGAAAATGTTCCACATCGGAGACAACACGTTCAAAATTAAAAGGAGAGCCGGAGAGATACATTTTGTAAAAGATCGGAAAGGACACTCATGGACCGCAATCTATCACTTTGCAGACAACCTGGGCAGGTTGAATAGTCAAAAAATGGAAGCTGGAAAAATGAAGCCGGGGGAAAAGATCCCCAGCGAAATATTGATGGAAGGGGATTTTGAAAAAGCCGCCGTATTGTATAAAGAGATCTTCAAACAGAACCCGAAGGACAATGCGGTTTCAGAACGCCGGCTGAATATTCTGGGATATCAGCTGATGGGCCAGGAAAAACTGCAGGCGGCATTGTGCATATTTAAACTGAATACTGAGTTCTATCCCGGCTCAGCCAATGTGTATGACAGCTACGGAGAAGCCCTGGAAAAAAGCGGGGACAAAAAAGGGGCGATCAAACAATATGAGAAAGCGTTGGAAATAAACCCGGGGATGCAGAACGCAATTCAGATGTTGAAAAAACTGAAAGAGCAAAAGTAGACAGTGTAAATTGATTTTGAATCAATTCAATATCTGGCTCCGGTTATATTGATTAATCCGTTTCCACCTTGTCTGCTGCTCTGAATCCTCTGTCTTTTAATATATCAAATTTAAGTTTGTTTCGGTTAAGGAGCTTCCCCTTTAAGATCACCTGATCTATTTTTCTTGTGTCGCTGATGTTCAGATCGGGTCTGCCGTTTATGATCAGAATGTTTGCCATTTTCCCAGCATCCAGCGTCCCCCACTCAGATTCTTTCTTCAATAAAATGGAGCCGTTTTTTGTTGCCATGGTGATCGCCTGAAGTGGTGTCAACCCGGAATCAACGATCAGTTCCAGCTCTCTGTGTATACTTTCTCCCTGGAAAACGCCGGGATACGGAGCATCGGTCCCGGCAATCAGCACTATTCCGGCATCCGACATTTTCTTCAGATTTTTTTTCGCCCTAGCCAGTATCTTTGTGAAGTACTGAATTTTCCTTTGATCATCTTCATCCAGTTTGCGGTTGGCATATTGAGTCAGCTGTTCAAGAAACCGGGGAGGGGTTGTATCTTTTATTAATGGATCATTGATAAAGTTCAGTTCACTTAACCGCTGATGAGAATAATTTTCAAGAACAGTCAAAGTTGTCATACACTTTATATTCTTTGACCTCATTAAACCCATCGTCTGATTGGTGATTTCATTTTTCCCCGGAAGATGAGCGAACCCATCGATATCCAACCCGGAGAGGTTATAGGAACCGTTCATTGACCCCTGATCAACAATCACTTTCAGTTTATTTTTTTTTGCATGATAAACCAGAGACCTGATATTGTTAAAAGATAATCCTTTGTATGCCTTCAAAAGATCAATATTTTTGCTCTTTAACTTTTCCACCAGCATAGGGATCTGTGCACTGGAAGTGATGGATGCAGAAAATGACGGCCATTGCGCATCCGGCCCGTCAATCAACGGACCGACACAATAAATCCGGGGACCGGGAATCCGGCCGGCATTCACTTCCTGTCGGAGTTGTAAAATATAGGGTGTAATATTCCCCATATCCAGAATAGTGGTCACACCGGCATATAAATAAGCATTCAAATATCTCTGGAAACCGAGCAATTCAGTTCTGTTTCCATCCCATCCACCCATAAAGTGTACATGCATATCTGCCAGCCCCGGCATAACGGTTTTTCCGTGAACATCAATTACTTCGGCTCCTGCAGGAATGATCAAATCATCCGTATTTCCAACCCAGACTATCTTATCACCCTTTATTACAATGGCTCCCTCTTCAACCGGTCTCCCCCCGTGCCCGTTTATAATTGTTCCGTTTTTCAAAACCAATATATGATCCGGTTTATCTGCAGACAAATGGGTATAATTAAGAACTACACAAAACAACAGACAACCAAGAACAGCTCGCTTGATAACAATTTCCATTTTTTCCTCCATGCAATAGTTTGTTAAATCAGACATGGATCAATTTATACTGACCAATAAAATTAAACGTTTCACCTGTGAAAAGGTTAGATATGGATTGTTTATTTGGGGTTATCTGATTTTCGCTATCCGCAATTCCCATTCATCAGAATCTGAACTCTCAATCAGCGTATACAATTTATTTTTGTATGTTGTATAAGGATAAAAACGGATAGGACTAATCTCAGTAATATTCAGGTTGGATATTTTATCAATAAACAGGAAAATTGTGTATAATAGAACTAAATAGTTAAAAAAATGAAAAGAGTATGTTCATATTGCAATAAATCTCTGGGAACAAAGAACTCAGATACTGAAACAACGGTCACACATGGTATCTGCCGGGAATGCAATCACTGGGTCCGGAAGAATTGGAAGCAATCCATGGATGACTATTTGAATTCGTTCAACTTCCCTATCCTCCTTGTGGATTCTGATGTGATCGTCAAAACAGCAAATAGAAATGCCGAGAATCTCCTTGGTAAAAAAGCTTCAGAAATAACGGGTCAATACGGCGGCAATGCAACTGAATGTGAATTTGCCAGAATGCCGGAAAGGTTGCGGACGCACCATTCATTGCACAGCATGTACGATCAGAAATACGGTCAATGAAACATTCAAAACAGGAATTCCGTCAAAAGATGTATCAGCTATTCAAAATATATATTTCCCGGAAGGTGTTCAACAGATCCATTTTAAAATATCCACTGAAAAAATGGACGAACATGTCATGTTGAAAATTGATCTCGCCGAGTAAGTCCAACAGAGAGCTCCACCGTTAAGACGGATACTTCATGATCTCTTCGAGGGGTTTTCTTGTGCCGCCTTTTGCCAGCCGGCGGGTCCGATCCTTTGTCCGATGGCTGTCATCCGGGTAACCCATCGTAATAATAAGCGGAATATTGATTGATTTTCCGAGCCCCAGTCTTTTCTTCACCTCTTTCTCGTTGAACCATCCGATATAACATGTCCCCAGGCCGAGTTCAGTGGCCTGCAATACCAGATGTTCGCAGGCAATACCGATATCGATCAGAAAGAACATGGTATCTCTCACAAAATTGCCGGCTTTAGACATAAAGCTTCCTTTGTTTGCTGTTACCACAATGAGGACCGGGGAATCCGCCATCAACTTCGGCATGCCGTACACACCGGATACCGCAGCTTTAGATACCTCGGCCAGTTTTTCATTCTCATCGACAATAATAAAATTCCACGGCTGGGAATTGCAGGCGGATGGCGCTAGCCGCGCCGATTCTATACACTTTTCTATTTTTTCTCTCTAAACCTTATCAGAAAGGTATTTCCTGCAGCTGTATCTTTTTTTAACCAGTTCCGAAAAATCCATCATTCACCTCACCCATGAAGATAAATGAAATCCCGGATATTATCAATAGAAGAAAACCTCTTATTCATTTCCCACACCAGACCTTTAATACTTTAGTAAACAAAGAAAAATATTTGCCATAACATATTTCCCTCTACCACCTGGAGATGGTCCAGGGTAATGGTAATAAAATAACCCTGTGTAAAACCATTCATCCCTTGACAAAATAGTGAACATTGTTAAAGTTATCAACGAGGTATTTTGATGGATTGTAACAACAAAGAAAAAAACAATGAGCGGTGCAATTGTACTTATTCGGGATGTCCCAGGCACGGAATATGCTGCGAGTGTATCGCTTATCATAACAACATGGATCAGTTCCCGGCATGCCTGTTCTCGAAAGAGGCAGAAAAAACCTGGGACCGCTCCTTTGAAATGCTAAAAAAAGATCGGGAAAATTGATCAATAGATAAATATCCTTTTGATCATATTTTTTTCAAACAAAACTGGCACACTATTTTGATGATGCATAATTAGAATATATTATTGGGATCTATTTTTTCTGAACCCCTAACGCTTTCTTCAACATTTTTTTAGTGATCTTTATCTTAAATTTGCTCTTCTCCGGAAATTTCTTTTCATACATGATCAGAAAACCACGCCCTTCTATTAATTCTTCTAATGAGAATTCGGCAATGATTCCTTCTTTCTCAACCTTCATACCGAATAAATTTGATTTTGAGGCCAGCATTTTTTCAATATTCACCGGCTGGATCACTTCTCCGGGTTTTGGTTTTTTAATCTTATACTTTGTCAGAATTACAATATGTTCAACGCCTTCTATGAGAGTCACTCACCTTTTTCCCAATAAAAGGGGGATTATTGCTATTGCTTTTGGTTCTCAAGCATTTCCGGAGTTACATCTTTTTTTGTAAAGGTCATGAATTTCTTTTTTGCATCAAATGCTGCTTCTGCAACTCTGGTATATGGAGTACTTAATGTCCCATACTTAAGTTTGATCCCGAGCATTTTTTTTTCAATATGACAAACGGGGCTTTTCTTTGCTGAATTCCCTGCTTCAATTGCTGCATCAACCCATGATGGGAGTTCCATTTCCTGTCCAAAGAACGGCAATACCAGAGCGATCATTAACACTAATAATACTTTTTTCATTATTTCTCCTTCTTTATATTTAGCATAAAGTCTTGTTACGGAAAGCAATCACACAAAGTTTTCAGTTTTAAATTCAATATTTCTTCTATCTTTTCATAAATGACTGCTTTTTCAATGTGGGATCTCCCAGAAGTGTCATCCCTCCGAAGCAGCATCGTTCCTGATCAGAGAATCCATTTTCCATTTGGGCTGAAAACCAATCCTTTAAGGATTCGCCAATGGTTTTCCCCTGTCCGAAAGAGCTGTAAAAGTCCCAATACTGAAGTTGAGATCCTGATTTTGTACTTCCAAGTGCAGCCAGGCCATAGGTAGGAGTAAATACATACCAATTCCCCAGATTATTATTGACTGTATATTTGCATGTAGTGCACCCATAAATAATTGCAAAAAATGTTTTCGGATCACTGTCGACAATATCAGAAAAATTCACACTGCAAAGACTTTCATCAGCCCTTAGAAAATCATGCCTCAAGGTAGTACCGTGTGAACATACCTGTATAAGTTCGTACTCATCCTGTAATTGCTCCAGATATTCATCACGGCAAGTATTTTCCATTCCCTGAATATTCACTATGTTTTCATATGCCAGAGAGACACTGGAATAAAAATCCTCATGATCCAGGTTTACAAAAACCAGTGCCCTCTCAGCCAGTGATTTCCTGCCATGCCTGTAATCATGATTCTTGTCAAAAGAATTCCGCATCAAACTCACTTCATTCGAATCATTATAGGTCAATTGAGAGGCAGTCAGCCTTCCCATCCATATGTCCGGTTCAATACTTCCCGTATGAGCATCATAAACACAGTCGCCATCCTGATCTTCAAATATTCCATCAAGGTCCATATAGAACAGATCGCAGGGAAACACCTCACTCGAGGGTTCATGCGACAGACAGTATGAAGTGAAATAGAGGGGACGGGAGGTCCCTGATCAGAAGACACACCTCCATACCTGCATCAAACTGTGTTCTCCAGAAAGTTCCGGAGATCCTCAGGGTTGCCACCAGAAGAACTATATACGTCCGCCAGATATCCTTCATTATAAAGGTCATTGATATATCGGTAAATATAACTGCTGATCAGGCCATACAATTCCGTATTGACAACAATTGTAAACTTTATACCCTGCTCACTATCGTCATTATCATAATTATTGAATGCGGAGGTGATGAAAAAGGGGGTTTCATTGCTGCAATTCCTCACAGGTAAAACTTTTTCTGATTTATTGCATGAATAAAAAACTATAACCAAAAGTACAAAAATATTGAATATTCTACTTTGTTTCAATTTATCACCTCTCTGTTTTGATCAATCTTAATCAAAAATTTGTCATACTCTACAACAAATAATCTTTCTCATTATTTATTGTCAGAACCTCATTAGTAAAAGATACAGGAATAGATAGGTCAGGATCAGAAGAACGAGGAAATAGAACGGATCAGAACTCATCACATTGTCTTTTAATAGCCTAATCAAATTTTTCATCCATGTTTTTTGCATCCTGTATAATATTAATTAAATAATTAATCCCTTATATACCTGACAGAGATCGTAGATGTTTTCAGTTGATCATATAAAATATACACATCTTCCCGGCTGTTCATAAGTGACGGCATGTATGCATTACCCCCGTCTTCAGTGGAGGACCAGAAGTGACAGGCCCATCCAAACCCATCATGAGGTCCCGCGGGAACTGCTGAAAAACCGGAAGAATTTGTTGCTCCCGCATTTGGGGGGTCCCAGTATTCGATTGTTTTCATTTTCCCTCCTGCGACTGCTATACCGCCAAGAGAATCAAATAGAACATGCCATTCTTCAATGCTTGGAAGATGCCATCCTGAAGGGCAGCCATCAAGCGCCTGCTGATAGGTATAAACCTTGCCATAAACCTCATCATTTGCCGGATCTTCATGAATACTCCGGCAATTCATCAGGTTGCCTCCTCTGTCAACATTGATCTTGAGATTCTCAGCCATCCAGGTCTGATTCCCTATCGCCACAGTTCTTACCTTTGATTCATCAAAAACGATCCTATTGTCCGTGCCGATGATCGGATCAACAATTTTTTTGCAATTCCCGATAATTAGCAGAATAAGAACC
The DNA here is from genome assembly GCA_942492175.1 of uncultured bacterium. Lineage (GTDB taxonomy): Bacteria > Acidobacteriota > Aminicenantia > UBA2199 > UBA2199 > UBA647. The sequence continues at coordinate 114,214 of CALODR010000004.1, read as the reverse complement.
AACAAAAAAATCAAAACCTTTTTTAAGTTCATCTCACCTCCATAATGCCAGAAATATTATTTGATAAATCTCAGTTTTCAATATGAAGAATTACCCAGATCTTAAAAATGTGAAATTCTTCATAGTGATTTTATATTTGGAAAAATGTAAAACATATGTAATGGATCAACAATTTATAAATAATTCCGGATTACTTTACCTTCAAAGTAGTTTTTTCATCATTCATAACTATTGTATAATTCATACTCATTGAAAAAAATGATAAAAAAAGTAATTCTTATTCTGGTCCTGATCGTCTTAACAGCAAGTATATCCTGGCAGAAATCGAATATATCCTGCCAATATTTGTCTATCTCCGACGGTTTATCACAGAATTCAGTTTTCTCAATATTTCAGGACAGCAAAGGATTTGTATGGTTCGGAACTGAAGATGGGCTGAACAGGTATGACGGAGTTGATTTCCAGATATTCAGATACAACCCGGATGACAAGTTCAGCCTCACTCCAGGAACAATTACAGACATTATTGAATTTGAAAATCACTTATGGATTGCAACAGAGTTTGGACTAGACAATTTGACCGAGGACAGGACATGTCCTCAGATATCCTGCTCATGTGGGGGAATCCATTAGTGACAAAAGGATTTTGGATCTCTGTACCGATGAAAAAAGGGAACCTATGGATCGCAACTCTTGGTGGAGGATTAAAAAGGTTCAACCTTGAGAAGAGCAAATTTTACCACTACAGGCACAATCCCGAAAATCCTTCAAGCATCAGCAGTGACAAGGTTTTATCTCTTTTTAAAGACAGCTACAATAACATCTGGATCGGTACAAGGAGAGGATTAAACAGATATGATGAGAAAAAGGATAACTTTGAAAGATTAAACCCTGATTGGAGTTTCCATGCCCCCCTGATCATACGGGATATTCTTCAGGATATTCAGGGGCAGATCTGGCTGGCAACTCAGGGGAACGGACTTCTCAGGATCCGGGAAGACGGAAGGATTACCCCTATCCGGCTGTCGTTAAAATCAGAGTATTCTCTAACCCGGGTGATCAGACAAATATCACAGGATAATTCCGGAAATCTTTGGCTCCTTACTCCGGGAAACGGATTCTGCATCTATAATCCAGAATCAGGAATACTCACTAATTTCAACAGAAATTCCAATACTCTCAACGCATGGATCGATGATTTTAATCTATCCATCGCTAAGGATACTGCCGGGGATATCTGGATCGGTACATGGTCAAAGGGGGTATGCAGATTTAAAAGCAGCAATTTTTTTCATTACCTTTCCGGAGAAAACAGCCGGAACGATTCCGACATAAACAATGTTTTTGCTCTTTGTGAAGATTCTAATGACCGCATCTGGGTGGGAACATACTCAAATGGATTGAAAAAACTGAACCTGACATCCGGACACTCAAATTATCCCCATGAGGATTTAAAAACAGAAAATATATACTGCCTCGCAAACAACCGGACCCATCGGAATATACTATGGATAGGATCCTGGAATAGTGGATTGATCCGTTACAATACTACATCTAACACTTTCCGCAGATACATTGCTAATAAAAAAGATCCCGCAAGCATAAGCAGCAATGTAATCAGTTCTCTACTGTTTGATCATTCCAACCGGTTATGGATCGGAACAAACAACGGCCTGAATTTATTCAATGAGAAAAATGAGACCTTTAATTCAATCAACACTACAGACCGACTGGTAGAAACCCTCAGGGGGAAAGCCATAGTCTCTCTGTATCAGGATCGGGGAAAAAATATCTGGGTAGGCACTGAAAGCGGACTTTTTAAAACAGACCGGAATTTTACTGATTTTATTCATTATCGATCTGTTCCGGAAAACAAAAAAACACCAGGAAGTAACTATATTACTGCCATTTGTGAAGACAGAGAAGGAACTATCTGGATCGGTACCGCTGCTGGCGGCCTTAACAGGTTTAACAGTTCAGATAATTCATTCAAGCGGTACCTTACAGGTTCCGGGATGCCGTCCAATACAGTTCTGGGGATATTGGATGATGCATCCCGGGATGTTTATGGATAAGGAAGTACCAACAACGGACTTGTGAAATTCGATCCGGAGATGGAAGTATTTCAAGTATTCAGGGAGCAGAACGGGCTCCAGTCCAACGAGTTCAATCTGGGTGCTTTTCTGAAAAGAAAAAGTGGAGAATTTATATTCGGCGGGATCAACGGGATCACACTATTCAAACCGGAGCAGATCGCTCATAGTGATTTTGATCCCCCATTGCATATAAAATCAATCACAATTTATCCGGAAAAAAAGAAAATCACATCTGAGAATCCTGAAGATATCAGGTTAACCTACCGGGACCGGATGCTCACCATTGAATTCGTGTCACTTGATTATTCAGCTCCGGGGCAGAACCGGTATGCATACAAAATCGATGAACTTCATGAGGAGTGGATCAGCCTGGGACATTCAAATTTACTGACTATCACAACTTTAAGTTCAGGAAACTATACATTGAGGATAAAAGGATCAAACAGCGACGGGAAATGGAGCAATAACACATTGTCCCTGAATATTTTTGTCTCTCCCCCATTTTGGAGGACAAAATGGTTTCTCGGACTTTTTGCATTGCTGATAATCACCCTCGTATTAATATGGCACCGTGACAGGATGAAAAAACAGGAGATGAGGCTCAGGTCTGAAGCCCATTCTGAAGAGTTCTGCAGGAAATATAAGATAACTCCCAGAGAAAAAGAGATTATTGAGTTGGTTCTTGAAGGAAAAACAAACGATGAAATGGAGGATATTCTATTTATTTCATCCGGAACTGTAAAGAATCATATTTATAATATCTTTCAAAAACTAAAAATAAAGAACAGAACTCAGCTGGCCGGATTGTTAAGTGACTGGAAAAAAGTAAAAAAAGAAATAAATAATGATTCCTGATTCACTTCTTGTCCCTTAATTTGTTTCCAATATTTGACATTATACCCTTAATAATTAAGGATCCTGAAAACTGAACCGGTAGATCCGGTCGTTCTCCTTCCTGTATGAGATCTCGAATGACAGGTTGTTAAGATCCATTACAGATGTCCATAAAGTCCGGACATCAAATTCAGTAAAACGGGAAGTCTCCATCGATGATGAGCAGTTTTGCACCGGTGGTCACCTGACCCTTTCCGATCATCTTCTTGGATTCATAGAATCCGTAACCCGCCACAGATCCCCAGAACAGCATCTTTCCGGCACTCTTCAGGTTTTTCACTTTACCCTGAATGATCCCTTTTAAAAGCGCCACCACACCCTGTCCCAGGATGTTGACGGCGCGTATGGTAGTTTCCGATGCGGCATCTACTTTCTGAGGTGATACTGTCAGAATTGAAAATATTAAAATAATGGTGAATATTCCTTTTAAAATTCCAGATTTCGTTGTGACTCCCCGCTGTTTGTTCCCAGCTGTTTGTATTAAGTTCATACAAACCAGGAGCAGGGAAACTCCCAGAAATGCCAAAAGTCTGTTTCAAACATATATAAAAGTTTTTTTCAGATATAAAGCCGGTTACCAGGTCAAATAACAGATGAGACAAAAATTGATGGAGTCAGAATCCGGAGACAACAAACAGATGAGTTATCTCAATCCGGTGAAGTTCAGATTGACAACGGGTATACGTATTTTTATAATGGAGGACAAGTATGGCTGCCACAAATCAACAAAACGAGCCACCGGCTGAAATGAAGGGCCCGGAACATCGTGAATATGTGGAGGAGATCGAATTTGTCAACAGCAGTATCCTGAAGGCCGTAAAATATTCTGATGTGGATGAGATCTGCGAGTCAATTTGCGAATCCATCCGCTCCGCTATTCCCGGATCGATGGTGGCAATATCTCTTTTTGATGATAAACTCGGGGCCATCCGGATCCGGGCGATTTCCGGTATCAAGGAACACCATCTGAAAATCGCGAAACTGCTCGGCGATGATCCTCGAAATTTCAAATTTAATCCCCTTGAATTGGACAAAACCTACAAACACTATACCACCGGTGAACTGATTCATATAAAAGGGGGCCTGAGGGAACTGATGAGCGGCCAGGCGCCGGCAATAAAAAGCAAGGCCGTAGAGAAATTGATGAAGGTAAAATCCGTGTATACTGCCGGTTTTGCCAATACGGAAATGGCAAAAGGCGGGGTGGTGATATTCCTCCAAAAGGACGGTTTCATTCGATTCAAGCCCGGAATTGAGACCATTGTGGCCTATCTGGCTGAAATCCTTCAAAGAAGACAGGCGGAAAAGCTTCTGATTGAAAATGAGAAAATGCACAGAACCCTGGCAGAGAATATCCAGCAGGGTGTGGTTATCGCCACGGCCAACCCGGTGCACCTCGCCTTCGCCAACCCCTCAATGGAATATATCACTGGATATACTCCCGGGGAATTGACAAATATGTCACCGCAGCAACTGAGTCTTCTCATTCATGAGGAGGACCGCCCCGGCTTTTTCTCCAATTTCCAGCAACGGATTGAGGGTGAATCCCGCCCCCCGGGAAGCGAATACCGGCTTGTCCACCGGGACGGTTCCATTCGATTCATGTACGTTTATTCCTCACTGATCACCTATCAGGACAAACCGGCAACGCTGACCACTTTTGTGGATATCTCAGATAAAAAAAGTCTGGAACTGAAGCATCGGGAATATGTGGCGGAGATCGAATTTATCAACCAGGCCATCATCGATGCCAACCGGTTCACCCGGATGGAAGATATCACTGAGTCTATCATAAAATCCGTACAGTCAGCCAATCAGGAATCCATCGTAATAATCTCCCTCTTCCATAAAAAAATCGGGGCAGTCCGTATCGAGGCCATTTCCGGAATGGGGAAGCTGTACCCGAAGATTTCGAAAATACTGGGAAAAGATCTGAAGGAAATCCGATTCGACCCCAATCAGCTGGACCGTGGTTATGAATATTATCTGACCGGAGACCTGATCCCTGTCGAGGGGGGGGTCGGCGAACTCCTGGGCGGTCAGTTTTCCAAAATGAAATACCTGGCAGTGGAAAAACTGCTGAAGATCAAGTCCATTCTTACTGCCGGGTTTTCCATTTCAGATCAGGTCAAGGGAGGAGTCCTGATCATTCTTCGGAAAGAGGTCAATATAAAATTCAAATCTGGAATAGAAACCATCGTCGCCTTCCTATCGGAAATGTACAAAAGGAGATATGCAGAGAGTTCCCTGGAGGAGAGCGAGGCAAAATTTAAATCTCTGACCGATACGGCTCAGGTGATCATTTCCATCATCGATGCCTCTGATGAGTTGAAATACCTGTACGTTAACAATCTCTGGAAAGAGTATTTCGGATACACCGATCCCGGGGAAATATCCAAACTGAATCCTCTGGACTTTGTTCACCCGGAAATGAAAAGCACCGTCCTGCAGAATGCATCCCGGCGGATCTCAGGGGGAGAACCCCCGGACCGGTATGAATTGAAAGTGATCACAAAATCCGGTATGGAACGGGCCCTGGATTTCAGCGCCAAACGGATCCAGTTTGACGGAAAACCTGCAATTCTAACTACTGCGATAGATATGACTGCCCAGAAAGAGGCGGAGCAGGAAAGTAAGAAACAATCCGACGCACTTGAAAGACAGCTGCAGAAAAGTGAAGACCAGAAAGGACAACTGATAAAAACCATGGACCAATTGAATAGAACCACCAACGACCTGAAACAGGAAATCAATGACCGGAAAAAAGCAGAGGAGGTGTTGAAACTCCATCAGGAACAGCTGGAAAAGATTGTCCATGAACGGACCCGGGACCTGGAGGAAAAGAATGATTTTCTGCAGCGGATGAATGCCGCCATGGTGGAGAGGGAACTCCGGATGAAAGAACTGTTCGATGAGAATGAAATGTTAAAAAAAAAGGAGGGATCGGAACCTTCCTCCAATAATCAATCGTAAATTTAAGACACCACGTCTCCGGATATCCGAATCAGCCATATTTTAAAATATCCTCCAGGGGTTTTCTGTGATCGCTGCGGGCAAGCCGGGGGGCTCCGTACAGTCCTTTTACCGCCGCCGCCGACACCTCCGCCAGTCTCTCCGGTTCATCCACCACAATGAACTTCCAGGGTTGAGAATTGCAGGCAGAAGGAGCCAGCCGGGTCACTTCAATGCACTGCTCGATCTTCTTCCACTCCAGTTTATCTATTGTAAACTTTCTGGAGCTGTATCTCGCTTTTACCCATTCAGGAAAATCCATGGTTCACCTCATCATATTTTAAAAGTCGCTGTACCCCAGGATGAATGGAAGGTCAAATCTAAAGAAATAAGAAATATTGTTGACATCATTTACGGGAAAAAGTATATTGGTATATCGGAGTTTGACGATATGATTAAAAAAACAGAGAAAATTTTCAAAGCCCTCAGCGAGAAGAATCGTCTCAGAATTGTCAACATGCTTATGGCCAAACCGATGTGTGTCTGTGAGATTACCGATGTCCTGGATCTTTCTCAATCAACAGTGTCAGGGCATCTTAGAATATTGAAGGAAGCGGATATCATTGAGGATACTAAAGAAGGGCTGTGGGTCGAATACAGCCTTGTAAAAAGGGAAGATATAAATAAATCCATATTCAGGCTTTTAAGGACAATGTTCGAAGAGGATCAGGCATTGATCGGGGAGAAAAGATCGGCCCTGACCACAGACCGGAAAATATTGTGTAAAAAATAAAAAATTTTAAAACAATATATCGGTATATGGAGATATATAAAAACATGGAGGTCCTGTGATATGAAGGAATGGAAGATTTTTTTCTCCTGGTTGCGGTATTTTTACTGTTCTACTTTTTCCCCCTTGATATTTTACCTTTCGGAGGGCCTGTATTTGAAGCAATTGCCCTCGCTAAATGGTATGCGCGCGAACATGTTCTACTATGCCTTGTACCCGCCTTTTTTATCGCAGGGGCAATATCTGTATTTCTGAGTCAGGACTCTGTTATAAAATACCTTGGACCCGATGCAAATAAAGTTACTTCTTACGGTGTGGCATCCGTATCCGGAACGATACTTGGCAGTCTGTTCCTGCACTGTCCTCCCCCTGTTTTCGGGGATATATAAAAGGGGAGCGGGCTGGGTCCTGCAACCGCTTTCCTTTACTCTGGGCCTGCTATTAATATCCTGGCAATTATTCTTACAGCCCAGGTGCTCGGGTGGGAGATCGGCCTGGCAAGGGCCATCGGCGCCATTGTGTTTAGTATTGTGATCGGCCTGATGATGCAATTTATTTTCAGAAAGGAAGAGGAGGTGGCAGAGAGGAAAGGATTTGTGTCCTCCTCAGCTGAAGAAGAAAAACCCCTACCAAAAACCATCCTTTATTTTGCGGTCATGGTGGGCATCCTGGTGTTTGCCAATTGGGGAAAACCTGGGGAAAGTGATTCAGGGATCTGGACATCCATATTCAACTCAAAATGGATCATCTCTGGGATCCTGGTTCTGGCCCTTTTATATATGATCGTCCGCTGGTTCAAAAAAACAGAATTAAAGGAGTGGACGTTTTCCTCATGGGAATTTGCAAAACAGATCCTTCCCCTCTTATTTATAGGTGTTCTTGCAGCCGGATTTCTGCTCGGGCGACCGGGAAATGAGGGGCTGATCCCTCCTGAATGGATCAACGGACTCGTCGGGGGCAATTCGATCTTATCCAATTTTTTTGCATCGCTGGTTGGTGCATTTATGTATTTTGCAACCCTGACCGAAGTACCAATCCTTCAGGGACTGATCGGCGCCGGGATGGGAAAAGGGCCGGCCCTGGCTCTGCTGCTGGCCGGACCGGCATTAAGCCTCCCCAACATGCTGGTGATCCGCGGTGTCCTTGGGACAAAAAAAACAATGGTGTTTGTCTCCCTGGTGGTAGTAATGGCCACTCTGAGCGGAGCAATCTTTGGTACTTTAAAATAAAAAAATGACATGTAAAGCAGATAAAAAAGGATTAAAAAAAACCAATACAACAAGTGGGCAGGAGCAAGCATTTTTATTGGAGGATATTATGGAAGAAATAAAAAATGCGGGAAATATTTTAAAATCAATGACCTTTGATTTTTTCGGAAGCGGAAAACATAAGATAAACCCGGAAAACCATTTTAAGTCAAAAGATACCCTTTTTCTTGACGTCAGGTCATCAATAGAGGTTGAAACCCTTTCATTCAGGCTGGTTCATCATATGCCGGTCCTGAATATTCCCATCGAAGAAATCCCGGAAAGAATTGATGAAATCCCCAAAGACAAACTCGTGGGGATATTCTGTTCATCCAGTGTAAGAGCCACAATGGTTTATCTATACCTCCGGATGTTTGGGTATGAAAAAATAAAAATCATTGAAGGCGGTTATAATTCTATATCCGAAGAACTCAAGCCGGGGAAACTCTTAAAACGGCTTAAATAAAAAATACAAATCAATGGATACATTCATATGGAAATCATAATTAAAAGGGCATTTCGATGATAATAGCAGGAGTTATACTCATAATTGCTTTCACCATGACCATTACCGGCAGGGGTGGAGGGAATTTTTATGTGATTGCCCTCGCTCTTGCCGGATCAAACATGCACGAGGCTGCAACAACCGGTCAGTTCATTCTTGTTGTTTCCTCTCTGTCCGCTTCGATCTTGTTTTGGAAAAAAAGAATCATTTCATGGGAACTCTTTATGGCAATTGGAATACTGACTTCCATTTCAGCATTCTTCGGGGGATTATTTTCCGATCAGATATCGGGTCAATACCTGAAGTATATATTTTCAGCTCTTCTGCTGATTGCAGCATTATTGATGTTAAAACCGGTAACAGAAAGAAAGATTGAAAAAAAATCAAAATTATCATGGGAAATCCATTCCGGAGAACACAATTTCCTTATAGAAATTAAGATGGCATTTCCAGTCATTTTATTGTCCGGTTTTTTTGCGGGAATGGTTGGTGTATCCGGAGGATCTTTTCTTGTCCCCCTGATGGTCCTTGCCTGCAATGTACCCATGAAGATCGCCGTGGCAACTTCTACCACAATGGTTTCTGCAATTGCGTTCACGGGATTTCTCGGGCACACAATTTCCGGCCATTTTAATCTGACAACCGCATTACCATTGGCAATTGCCGGAGCAGTAGGTGGAATTCTGGGATCAAAAATGGCTATAAAAACCAAACCCAGATTTCTACAATTGTTGTTTGCTTTTACAACATTCATTGCTGCGGTAATCATGGTAATAAATGCAATAATGACAAAATAATTAAAATAAATCGGGGGATAAACATGAAAGACATTAAAATTCTGGGTACAGGATGCACAAAATGTAAAAAGCTTCAGGAAATGACCGAATCGGCATTAAAAGAGATGAACATTGAATACAAGCTCGAAAAGGTGACCGATCTGGATGACATACTGAGTTACGGGATCATGATGACCCCGGGACTGGTGGTTGACGGTGAAGTGAAGGTCACCGGGAAGATCCCCGGGACTGAAGACCTGAAAAAAATGTTGTCATAAAAAAATCAAGGGGAAATATAATGATTAAAAAAATTGCTGTTTTATTTTTTATTGGATTTTTCGCTATTACTCTTCAGGCAGCGTGCAGTAAAAGTGACAAAAAGTGTTGCGACTCAAAACAGGAAAAACAAAAGGAAGCTGTCAATATCAAAGTAACTTTTGTGGAACTCGGTTCTGTCCGGTGTATCCCTTGTAAAAAAATGCAGCCCATCATGGAGGAAATCGAGAAAGAATATAAAGATCTGGTGAAGGTTGTTTTCCACGACGTCTGGACATCGGAAGGGAAACCTTTTGCATCAAAATATAAAATAAAGCTGATCCCGACTCAAATTTTTCTTGACAGCGAAGGGAAAGAATATTTTCGTCATGAAGGCTTTTTTCCGAAAGAAGAAATTTTAAAAATACTTAAAATGAAAGGGGTGGAATTATAGTGGATTCATTATTCACATGGTTGTCTATTCTTGTGCAATCAACTTTTTTAATAGCCCTTGGAGGAGCTTTTCTGTGGGGAGTTCTAAGCATCCTTCTCAGCCCCTGCCATCTTGCAAGCATTCCTCTGATCGTTGCATATATAAGCGGTCAGCAGAATAGATCATTTAAAAAAGCTTTCTGGACATCCCTCTCATTTTCATCGGGAATTTTGGTCACAATTGCAATAATAGGCCTGATAACATCTTTGATGGGCCGAATGATGGGTGATATCGGAAAATGGGGGAATTATATTGTCGCGATTGTTTTTTTTCTGGTAGGCCTTTATCTGTTGGAAGTAATAAAGATACATTTCCCGGGAGCGGGACAATTAAATCTTAAAAAGAAAGGGGTCGGGCCGGCATTTGTACTTGGGTTGGTTTTCGGTATCGCACTTGGCCCCTGCACATTCGCTTATATGGCTCCTGTCCTTGCAATAACACTTTTCTCCTCATCTTCAAATTTTTTTCACAGTTTTTCACTCCTTGCTGCATATGGGATCGGACATTGCCTGGTGATAGTTCTGGCGGGATCTTTCACTGAATACATACAGAAGTATTTAAAATGGAACGAATCATCCCGGGGAACAATAATTGTAAAAAAAATTTGCGGCATTCTAATTATCATTGCAGGTATATATTTATTAACAATCTAACTATTAAAACTATTTATGGGGGTAAACTCAATGCCTGGCAAAAAAAGATTAAAGTTCTTAGACAGATATTTGACTTTGTGGATATTTACGGCCATGGGGGTCGGGGTCGGAATGGGATATTTCATCCCCTCTATAATCAATTTCTGGAATAAATTCAACAGCGGGACAACAAATATTCCAATTGCTATCGGATTGATCCTGATGATGTATCCTCCACTTGCGAAAGTTAAGTATGAGGAGTTAGGAGACGTTTTTAAAAACAAAAAAGTACTTACCCTTTCTCTTTTTCAGAACTGGATAATCGGACCTGTGCTGATGTTCTTCCTCGCAATTCTATTCCTGCATGATATGCCGCACTATATGGTAGGCCTCATTATGATCGGACTTGCCCGCTGCATCGCCATGGTTATCGTCTGGAACGAACTGGCTAAGGGAGATTCCGAATATGCGGCCGGACTGGTAGCCTTCAATAGCATTTTCCAGGTCCTATTCTTCTCATTCTACGCATGGATATTTATCACAAAACTTCCACCACTGCTTGGGCTCAAAGGCGCAGTCGTTAACATCAGTATCAGCCAGATCGCTGAGAGTGTTTTCATTTATCTTGGTATCCCCTTTATAGCAGGAATGATCACCAGATTTGTTCTGATCAAGCTTAAAAGTAAAATATGGTATGAAACAAAATTCATACCGAAGATAAGCCCTATAACTCTGATCGCACTCCTTTTCACTATTGTAGTAATGTTCAGCCTTAAGGGGGAGTTCATTGTAAAGATACCGCTGGATGTGGTGCGGATCGCCATTCCACTCCTCATCTATTTTATTGTAATGTTCATGGTCAGTTTTTATCTGGGACGGAAGATCGGTGCCGATTACCCGAAGACCGCAACCCTTGCTTTTACAGCTGCAAGCAACAATTTTGAACTGGCTATTGCCGTCGCTGTGGCAGTGTTCGGAATAAACTCCGGGGAAGCATTTGCTGCGGTCATTGGACCATTGGTTGAAGTTCCTGTTCTTATCGGGTTAGTAAATGTTGCATTAAGATTCCGGTCAAAGTATTATGGAAAAACTGATAGAAAACTGATATGAAAAAAAAAATACTGTTCATATGTACCCACAATTCAGCCAGATCACAGATGGCGGAAGGACTTACCAACCATTTCTTCGGTGATAGATGGGAGGCATTCAGTGCCGGGACAGAAAAAACAATTGTAAAACCGATGGCGATAAAAGCTCTTGAAAAAATTGGGATAGAGATTTCACATCAGAGATCAAAATTAGCCACAGAATTTAGAGGTATGGAATTTGATATCGTTGTAACGGTTTGTGACAGCGCTAAAGATAATTGCCCCTTTTTCCCCGGCTCAAAAAAATACATTCATAAAAGTTTCAAAGACCCTTCCAACATAAACGAAAGTGATGAAGAGAGAATGGAAGCCTTCTGCCGGACAAGAGACGAGATCAGGGATTGGCTTCAGGATTTGTTGTCCTGAAAACGATCTCCCATCAACGTATTATTCAGAGTCCGCATACCTCATCACATCTTTGAGAGGTTTTCTTGCTCCTCCATTTGCGAATCGGCGGGTTATATCTTTTGAGCGGTGGCTCTCATCAGGATTTCCCATAGTGATGATAAGTGGAATATTTATAGATTTTCCCAGTCCAAGTTTCTTCTTCACCTCTTTCTCATTAAACCATCCGATATAGCATGTCCCGAGCCCGAGTTCCGCAGCCTGCAACACAAGATGTTCACAGGCAATTCCTATATCGATCAGGTAGAACATTGTGTCCCTGACAAAATTCCCGACTTTTGCAGAAAAATTTCCTTTATTTACAGTGACAATGATCAGTACCGGTGCATCGGCCATCAACTTCGGCATACTGTATATACCCGACAATGCCGCATCGGAAACTGCCTTCAATTTCTCTTTTTCATCCACCACAATAAAATTCCAGGGCTGGGAATTGCAGGCCGAGGGGGCCAGGCGGGCAGACTCAATACATTTCTCTATCTTCTCTCTCTCAACCGGAACATGCAGGTATTTCCTGCAGCTGTACCGTTTTTTAACCAATTCGGAAAATTCCATTACTTTACCTCATTCATTATCTGTTTTTTATTGATAAGATCCAGAACGATATCCAGAGCTCTGTCTTCTGATACCCTTATATCCGGGATCACTCCCTCCGGGCCTGTCCTTCCGCTTGGACGGATGAAGTATTTGTATGCAACCCTGATATTAAGTTTAGAGTTCGGCAATCTGAAGGAGAAGATCTCACCAAAATGTGAAGCAGGCGCTCCTGTCTCCTCTCCCACTATAAGACCCCACCCATGGTCCTTAAAAGCTGCCGCAAAAAGTACCGCTGATGAAAAAGTCCGGATCCCAGTTAAAAGATACACTTTACCTTGAAAACGGAGACTGTTGGAACGGGGCACCCTCTTTTCAGGTTTCAATTTCAGTATTGTTCCGTCAGCCGCTTCAAAGATCATTTTAAGATATTCTAATGCCTCCGGACTCATTTTTTTCCTATCTGCCTTTTTCATCCTCTCCCGGAACATCTGTTTTATCTGGCGGCTTGCTCTAACCCTGGTCTCTGATACCAGATTGATCTCCTTCCCGGTCAGATAACCTGCAAGGATCCATACAAGTTGGGAATTACCGCCATTGTTCTTCCTGATATCGATGATAAGATTCTTTATTTTCTCTTGACGGATTGTTTTAAATGTCTCGCTTAGAAATTCTGTATAATTTCCGGAACCGGAGAAAGAGTCAATAGTAATCAAACCGGCTTTCTCTTCCGGGTATTGTTTATAATTAAATTTCATTACTAATTCTTTTTCACCCTGTCTCCTTTTTTTATTAATTTCCTGAAGAGTGATACCGGGGAGCACCTCTTTGAATCGAACAGCTCTTCCACTCTCCTTCAATTCCAATTCGAAATCGGAACCAAATCCGTATATCAGATACAGATAGGCTGAAAACAGATCACCGGCCAGGACCCGGCGGAATTTTAGTGACCCGGAACTGAGAAAGGAGGCGAATTTTTCTAAAATTTGAATTGAGGAGATCTTATTCACAGAGATAAGCTCCATGCCGGGGCTGATTCTGACAGAAGCAGAATAATTTTTTCTGATAATCACTTTTCCCGATCGGCAATCCACATCAAAAGGAAAAATCTTCCCTCCTCGCCTTACATACTCCGCCAGCTGAAGATAAGGTATACCAACAGTGGTATGTGCATCCTGAAACTTTGCCACCAACGGAGCGATCAGTTGATAGAAATCGATGGGGCTGAGTTCCCCTTTTATCTGCTCAGAAACTTTTTTTACTTCTGTTTTAAACTGATCACGCTTATAATTTGCATATAGGTCGGGATGGACCTCCTCCAGAGACCGGACCAGGAATATCAGATCTTTTTTCAGCAGTTCATTTTTAATCCTCTTATTCCCCTCTTCCCCTACACCATTCCCGGCTGAGAATAGACCGGATGAGATCAACAGGGCCAGTATAATAATAAACGGTTTCTTCACATATCCCCCTGCACCCATTTTACACCAAATAAAAAAAATATTTCATGGGAAATGACTGAGACATTGATCCATTATCCACCATCCGTATCAACAGGAGCATCTTATAGGTGTGAACATTTTATTCAATAACTTTTCAGGGAGAAGTTCATCATAAGTTTAAAGAAATTGTCTTAGTAATAATTCAAAAAAGTGTCTGTCCCCTTCTCTATTTTGATATATATCCTGATTCGAGCCCTTTTGCCCAGTCGGGTCGGTCATTTTTCAGTGCTTGTATGACCGCACTTTTGTGATCATAGGGGAGAAAGACCAGTTCCGCTGAGATATTCTTTCCCATATCAAGTACAGCATAGCAGGTCTGATTCGTCCCTGTTTCCATAATATGATATTCAGGTTCCGTATCATCGTATGCTTGCAATCCCACACTGCCTGGATTAATAATAATCGATGATTTATAGGAAATGATACGTGGAATATGAGTGTGGCCGCATAGAATTACCTGGCTTTCAACACCTCCCATTTTTGACCTGATCTCATCCGGCGTTGATAACCTTGCTCTTCCGTTCCAGACCGTCTCAAGCAGATAGAGGTTATTATTCGAAGGAGTCCCATGAAACCCCAGGATATTCCCATCCTTGTAGATGGCCGGGAGTGAGTTCAACCATTTTCGCCCTTTTTCATTTAAATGCCTTGATGCATATTGGTCAGAGAGCCCCATCTTATCGAAATTCAGATCGATCAGATTTCGGTCATGATTCCCGGCAATATGGATCCAATCCTGTTTCATTAAAAATTCTATTGTCTCACCCAGCCATAGGGGACCTGAAATATGATCCCCGAGATTGAATATCAGATCAACCTTTTTTTGCTTAATATCCTCAGCCACCACTTCCAGTGCAGGAATATTCCCGTGTATATCTGACAAGACCGCAATTTTCACTCTATCTCCTAATATTAATTATAACGTACCGAATACCATTAGGGGACATAAAAACTAAAAAATAACCTTGTAAATCGTTATCCCTACAATAAAATTAATCTTCCCGTTAAAATCATCAAGGGAAAAATTGGAGGAAGTATGTGTCTTAGTAATAATTCAAAAAAGTGTCTGTCCCCATTTTAATCATTACCCGGTCTTTTCTAATTTAATACAACCACTTTTGTTTTATTTTTTATTTATATAAAATAGATATATATATTTCAAATCGTTAGTAATTAGAATTATAATATTTCAAAAATTATCACACAATTGAGAAAAGGATTTTCAAACAAAAAAAAAAAAGAGATTTTAAAAAAAGGACATCTCACCACATTCTTCTATCTGTTGAACAGAGAATTCGGCCATTCAATGGATAACGAAGAGCAGGCAGCTGACCCTCTGGCAGGCGGAATTGTTCAGCAGGGGTATCAGTGCGGAATGCTTTGGGGAGCTACACTGGCACTTGGGGCGGAATCTTATCGAAGGACAGGTAATTTGGACAAGTCAATCGGAATGGCAATGAATTCAACCGCTCATGTATTGAATTCGTTCATAAATCGGACAAATACAGCAGACTGCAGTGAAATTACCAATGTTAACTGGTCAAAAAAAATAAGTATTTTCAAATATATGATCACCGGGAAAATGTTTACCTGCTTTAAACTGGCAGAGAAGTGGGCACCCGAAGTGTTTGAAGCGGCGGAAGTGGGACTCTCACTGGATCAGACAGCTCTTCCGGAGAAACCGGTTAGCTGTGCATCTGAAACGGTCAGAAAAATGGGCGGAAGTGAAGAGGAAATAGCAATAGTAGCTGGTCTTGCAGGTGGAATAGGTTTAAGCGGGAACGCTTGCGGGGCTTTTGCTGCTGCGATCTGGATGAATACCCTGAAGAGGGTCAGAGAGGGCAATTATAAATACACTCTCTCAGATCCAATACTTGCAAATATGTTAAAAACATTTTATGAAGAGACCGGATTCAAAATGGAGTGTAAAAATATAACGGAAAGCTCCTTCGGCACCATAAAGAATCATTCTGAATTCATAAAGAACGGGGGTTGCAGTAAACTCATCGATATCATTGCGTCATCATCGACTTAGTAAAAAAGAAAGGATTTTACATAAAAAATATTAACCTACCGAGTCCCTGCTTTATTCAATTTGTAAGGAAACTATTTTATTACCGGAAAAACAAGCTGTCTAATCTGCAATAAGGGCCGGCTTGTCAGGATGGGGATTCGATTCTATATCAGTAATGACAATTTTCTCTCCCGCATTAACAAAAAGGATATCATTAATTTCATTAAACCGGGTAAAAAACTCTCCTTTTTCGGCCGTTAATTTGGTTAGAGAGAATCCCATCAAAACCAGATCAGCTTCAGCCGAGTTGTCATTCACCAGTTTTTCATAAGTGATCTTGTTCTTCTTCCATGGTATCTTTTGAACATTTTTCTTTGATATGGGAATACGCCCGATATCGATCAGTTTATTCAGATGGGCAACCTGACGATTCATATCCTTTTCATCAAATGCCGCAAAAAGGGTAATATTGCATCCGGACCAGTCGTGATGCCCCTTCATAATATAGGAAAGCAGGATCATCAGGCTGGCATTCCGATAATCACCGGGAGTAAGCCAGATGTCTATCCTTTTTTTATACCCGAAATGTCTCTCAGATGATCTCAGGACAGTAATATTAAAATCTACCACAGCAGCAAAATGGCAGCCGTCAACAATATCTTTAATATCTGCGGGCTTATTCTCATTAAATTCAAATAGAATCGTATTATTCTCCATCCCTGCAATCCCCGGGATCTGAACGATCTGCGCTACTGCAGTTTTGAAAGATGGAGATATGATGGTGTCAACATATATCCCTGCATGGCTGTCAGTGGCCTGACCGATCATCCTGTTGAGTCCTTCCTTCGCCAGCTCATTTGTTTTATGGTCCAAGGGTCCCTCTATGAAGTGTATATAAGTACCAAATCCATAATAATCGGATATCCAGCGTAACAGATCGAATGGCGCCAGGCGGACCATTGTGTCTCGTGAAATAGCAATTAGTGACGGACGCCAGTTTGTCAGCATTTCCTGTGGCTGCTTCTTCTGGATGATAACCTGCAGCCTTCGTGTCAACTGGAACATAGCACCTTTGATCATGGCTGACAGGTCGTCCTCTCCTTCGGATGATTTTCTAAGACCTAAATATATCAAAGTTATTGTAATGAATGCGATCAGAGCGTATACCGGAGCCATAAGGAACATCATGAGGAAACTGGCAATCGCACCGATCAGTGAAAAATACCATCTGGAGCGGAATGTTGGACGGTAGGACGGGTTACCACCGAAATGTTCAAGAAAACTGACAAGACACAGCGAGCCGTAGGTTATCATGAAGAACATACTTATGATCTGGGCAACAAAATCCACGCTCCCCATTAAAATAAATAGAACTGCGATCACAGAAGTGATGATTGTTGCATTAACAGGTTCATTCACTTCTCCCCTTCCCTTTTTTAAAAAATTATTGATCGTGCTGGATGGGAATATTTCATCTGACGCAAGTGCCTGAAGCGTTCTGGGTGCTATCAGGATAGATCCGATAGCGGAAGATATAGTTGCCGCGGCCAGTCCGATAAAGATTACAGGGCCCCACAAGGCAATTTTACTCATCGCAAACTGGTCGGCAGCAAGTTCCTGCGGAGATAAACTCCACGCTAACTTAATAACTATAAGAAAATAGATAAGCATCCCGGCAACTGTAGCACTTAGAGTTCCGAGGGGAATTGATTTTCGCGGGTTCTTAAGATCTCCTGAAAGGCCCACTCCCGCTGTCATCCCGGTGAATGCCGGAAAAACGATTGCAAATATAATAAAAAAACTGGTGGGATTTTCCACTTTCGCAAAAAGATCTAAGTTTTGAACAGAACCGGAGGGCTTTCCCAGAAAGAAGAACAGCAAGGAAATTCCCAGTGTGACAGCAACGATCCATAGAAGAGACACACCTATATTAGCCCCTTTTTTTAGTATTACCAGGATTAATATCACAGCTGCCGGTAAACTTATCATCCATAATTCAGGATTAATATGAATCTGGGATTTAATCCATGGGAAAAGAGGTGTGAATGCTTCTGAAAAAGCAATCATATAAAATGCCACAGAAATAGCCTGTGAAAAATATAGCGATATTCCGATTGTCCCGCCTACTGTCCGGCCGAAAGACCTGCTGATAATAAAATATTCACCGCCACCCTCCACTTTCAGGTTGGTCGCAATTTCTGCAATAGCAAGAGCTGTCGGAATGGTGATTGCGTGTCCGATAAGAATTATCAGAAATGATCCGAGAAGCCCGGTATGGGCAACGGCAAAACCAAACCGGAGAAAAAGAATCGCTCCCAATATAGTACTGATGGCTGCCAGAAAAACCGGTGCGGTTCCGAAATCATGTCCTTTTATTTTCTTTTTCCGGATCATATTTTTTCAGGCTTTAAACTTCCGACTGCCCCTTCAAAAATATTCTATCAATATTTAATTTTTTAATCAATGAATCCCCATTGTGCATGAAATATCGATTGTGCAGAATGCGGATTTATGTTAAATTCATAAGAGAGGCATAAAATGAAAATTTATCGACATCCGATAATGATTTTTATTGTGTTTCTTCTGATGATCCCATCCCCAAATTCCGTTCTATCCCTGACCATGAAAACAGAAGAACCACTCACAGGAATCGACATATCCTGGCATTCCGGTGATATCCAGTGGGACAAGGTACTGGCACAGAACTTCGGTTTTATTATTGTAAAGGCAACCGAGGGAGAAGACCTGAAGGATAAAAAATTTGATTTGTACTGGCACGTTCTGAAAGATATGAAAGTGATCCGCGGCGCTTACCATTTCTATGTGACCGAGGATGACCCGGGGAGGCAGGCGAAATTCTTTATAGAAAATGTAAAGCTGGGACCGGGGGATTTAAGGCCGATTGTTGATATCGAGCTGGTGGGACACGGAACAGAAGGAAAACTGTACCCGAAACTTAAGGAATTTCTTGACCTGCTGGAGGCCCATTACAGGGTTAAACCAATTATTTATACCGCTCCACGTTTCTGGGACAAACATTTCCGTAGACATCTTTCCGGATATCCTCTCTGGGTAGCTGAATACGGGGTTGACGATCCGAGCATCCCGGAGGGCTGGAAGATATGGCATCTCTGGCAGTACACCGAGAATGCAACCATCTCCGGTATTGAAAAAGAAACAGATCTCAGCAGGATGAACAAAAATATCCGGGATGAAGATATGCTGCTTATTAACGATCCGGAAAAGACATCATATTAGGTCATAGTTGATTTATAACACTGCTCAAAGAACCGTAACCCTCCTTTCCGGAATGTTTCACCTTTTTCATCGATTCATTAAAAATAAAACTTTTATATATGGTCATCGTAGAATATTATTACATATTGCCGGTTCTTTGATCGGCTGTACGGAGGTACTATGAAAAAAATTCTGTTTGTTATTATATTCTTATCAATTATAAGTTTCGGTTTCTCAACTGATGAGGCCAGACTGATGCGATTCCCCGATATTAACGGCAACCTTGTGTCATTTGTTTATGCAGGAGACATTTGGACTGTTCCAGCTGGTGGCGGACAAGCAAAACATCTAACTACACATGAGGGTATGGAACTTTTTCCAAAGATATCTCCGGACGGAAAATGGATTGCATTTTCCGCAGAGTATTCCGGATCAAGACAAATATATGTGATGCCAAGTGATGGAGGCACCCCTAAACAATTGACATATTATAATGATGTCGGTTACATGCCCCCGAGAGGCGGATGGGATTATGTGGTACTCGACTGGACACCGGACAGCAGCAAAATACTTTTCCGGGGAAACAGGACACCTTTTGGTAAAAGGGTGGGGAAATACTTTCTTGTGGACAGAGAGGGGGGATTCGAAACACCTCTGGAAATACCGGAAGGCGGATTCGGAAGTTTTTCTCCCGACGGTAAAAAGATCTGTTATACCCCTATTGGAAGAGAGTTCAGAACATGGAAAAGGTATAAAGGCGGAAGAGCGTCCGATGTGTGGGTCTACGACCTGGAGAAAAGTTTTTCAAAACAATTGACAACATTCAAGGGAAGTGACCAGATACCTTCATGGTATAAAGATAAAATATATTATGCCTCCGATGAAAGCCTGACACTCAACATCCACTCATATGATCTGAAAAGCGGAAGATCAGAACAGATCACCAAGCACACCGAGTATGATGTAATGTGGCCCTCCGGAGAAGGGAGCCTCCTCGTTTATGAGAACGGCGGTTATCTGATGAAACTTGATCTCGAATCAGGAAAAGAATCAAAGATACCTGTTTTTATAAATTTTGACGGGAGATCAACTCTCCCCTATTTTAAAAATGTCAAAGACAATATTCGGGGAATGTCAATTTCTCCAACGGGTAAGAGAGCTCTCTTTGATGCAAGGGGAGACATTTTTTCCGTCCCGGCAGAGCACGGAGAAATAGTTAACTTAACCAGAACCCAGGGAATAAGAGATATGAACCCGGAATGGTCACCAGACGGGAAATATATCGCTTTTACTTCCGACATGACCGGAGAATATGAGATATATATTCAGGATGCAGAAATGAACAATCCGCCGGTCCAGTTGACAAAAGGGAGTTCGGCCTGGAAATATAATCCTTTATGGTCACCCGACAGTACAAAACTCCTATATGCGGACAGGACTCACCAATTAAAGATACTGGATATAGCAACAAAGAAAGAGACAATAGCAGGCAAGGGGAGGAGCAACGATATCTTTGATTATTCGTGGTCGCCCGATTCAAAATGGGTCACCTATTCAAAGGACAGCGACAACAACCTTAATGCAATATGGGTCTATTCTCTTGCCGCTGACAAAGCAACCCAACTTACAAATGACAGGTTCAATGATGACTCTCCCGTATTTTCAACATGCGGACAATATATGTTCTTCCGTTCAGATAGAGATTTTAACCTTGCATTCTCATCCTATGAATTTGACTATGTTTACAACAAGGCTTCAAAAATTTTCGCCCTCTCTCTAAGCAAAGATACCCCCCCATTGTTAAAAGACAAGGAAGATGTGGAAGAAGTAAAGAAAATATCAGCACTAAAGAGTAAAAAAAAGAAACCGGAAGTAAAGAAAAACAAAACTCCTTCTGAAGTTGAAGTGGACTTTGATAATGCTGACAGCAGGATTGTCGCACTCCCCATTCCCAGTTCAAATTATTTCAATATTGAATCTGTTGAAGGAGGAGTTATATATAACAGGATGGGCACTCTTTATAAATTTGACATCTCGGAGAAAAAAGAGGAAAGCATCCTGTCGAATGTAAGAGCCATCGTTCTCTCAGCTGACAAAAAGAAAGGCCTTTACAGATCAGGAAAAGACTATGGGATAATTTCAATAAAGCCAGGAAACAAGCCGGGAGCCGGGAAGCTGAAACTATGTGATCTTGTGATGAAGATCGAACCTGTGAAGGAATGGAAACAGATTTATAATGACGGGTGGAGAATATTCCGTGACTGGTTCTATGCAAAGAACCTCCACGGGGTTGACTGGAAGAAAATGGGTGAAAGGTATAAAAAACTTCTCCCCTATGTAAAACACCGTGCAGACCTTGATTATCTCTTCGGAGAACTGGTAGGTGAATCCAACACAGGCCATTGCTATGTTAACTACGGAGATTTCCCAAAAGTTAAACGGTTGGATACAGGACTTCTCGGTGCAGAGCTTACCGCCGATGTAGCATCAGGAAGATATATAATAAAGAAAATATTCAGAGGAGAGAACTGGGACTCCTCCAGAAAATCTCCACTGACAGAACAGGGGATCAACATTAAAGAGGGTGATACTATCATCTCCATCAATAACAGGAACGTTACCACAAAAGATAATCCCTACATGTTCCTTGAGAACACAGTCGGGAAGAGGATATCAATAGTAGTTTCGAATGCCGGCGGAGAGAAAGAGTATAAGATCAAACCGATCAGCAGTGAACTGGAACTATTCTACCTGGACTGGGTTGAATCCAGAAGGGCGCTTGTAGATAAATTGTCAAACGGAAGGATAGGATATATACATACTCCGAACACATCTTTCGAAGGGAACAGAGAATTGTTCAAGGGGATGTATGCATTTCACAATAAAGAAGCCCTGATCATCGATGACAGATATAACGGCGGGGGATTCATCCCGGATGTAATGGTTGACCTCCTCGGCAGAAAAACCCTGGCCTATTGGGCAGTTGGAGGTGTTGAGCCTTTTAGAACACCCGGAGTACTTCATGAAGGGCCTAAGGCAATGCTTATCAACCACTATGCAAGTTCAGGCGGAGATGCCTTCCCGTACTTCTTTAAGAAGAGAGGTCTCGGTGTTCTCATAGGAACAAGGACCTGGGGCGGGCTTGTCGGACTTTCCGGCAATGCCGGATTTGTAGACGGCGGAAGTTTTAATGTCCCCACCTTCGGATTTTTTGACACCGACGGAAAATGGGCTGTGGAAGGTATCGGAGTCTATCCCGATATCGAAGTGATAGATACTCCCCATCTCGTGGCAAAAGGGATCGATCCCGGGATCGAAGCAGCAGTAAAATATCTTCTCAATGAATTGAAGAAGAACCCGGTTAAAAAGGTTAAACAACCGGAAGATCCAGACAGGTCCAAATGGATAGAAGAGACAATTAAATGATAAGGAAAGAAGATCTGCTGAGACAGGTATTTTAAGATAAACTAATTTTACTCAGCAGGATACGGACCAGTTTGTAGATATAAAGATCGCTTTTTCTGATCCTGTCCAGGTTTTCTCTTCGAATACCGAACCAGAACAGGGACAGCTTTCGCAGTGCCAAAAACAACTGCGCATAGCTTTCCGGCACAGGTTCCGTCGCCTCTCGGAGACTTTCCTTTAATTTGTCATGAAACAGCCTTATTTTCCCTTTGTGGATCCAAAGATTACTTGTGTTTAAGATCCCCAGATCTTCATACTCCCTCAGTACTGCATTGATAACATCTTCCTCTTTAAGATCTGAAATCTGATACAGTACAAAATCCCTGAATTGAATAAATGGGTTTTCAGGCAGCAGTCTGACTTTTTCAGGTGTGGGCATATCTTCAAGGAATAACAGAAGATATTGAAGTATATATTTGGTGTTGGACAGTCTCTCTTTTCTTCTGAAAAGTCCGGCAGTATCCTTGAAGGTAACAACACGGTCATCTTTCTTTCTTTCAAAGGCATCTATGCCTCTGGAATCCAGATTTAATATGCACTCTCTAACAGATAATACAAGAGTGACCAGTGCTTCACCTTCAGGAATCGGTTCATTCTCAATTTTAAGTCCCATCCCGAATTCCGGTAATTCCTTAAAATGTATACTCATGTTCCCTCTATAAATTATTTACTTTATTTAGTCAACTTTTAAAAGGCCCAATTGAATCAGAAATTGGCCTGTCTCAATTTCAATCTCGAAATAAACAGAGAACAGATAAGGATTATTCCGCCCCCGGAAAGCTGGATCAGGTTAAGTTTCTCTCCAAGAACAAAGTATCCCATCACAAGTGTAAATAATGGGACCAGAAGTGCGAACATACTGCTGTTCGAAGCCCCCTCGTTCTGAAGCGCGGCATAAAAACAAAGAATACTTCCGCTGAAAGTAATTCCGTTTGACAATACCAGGATTAATATTTTCCAGTCCCTGATAGTGGAAAATCCTTCAGGGGAAAAAATGAATATAAGGATGAACAGAAATATCGCCCCGAACATCGATCTGCCGAATGCTGTCTCTATCACAGTTAGGGTTTTAAGTACTTTCTTCCCATACACTCTCATTGATCCTATCAGAAATGCAAGTCCGAAAATTATCATATCTCCTTTACGGGGGACAATGCTCTTCCCACCGGTCGTAACCAGGTATACCCCGAATATCATAAGCGCCATAAAAAAATAGAATTTTTTTGATGGCTCTTCTTTAAGAAAAAGGAAAGCAAAAAGGACTGCAGCAGCAGATGACAATGACATTATAAACGATGCGTTTACTGCAGTGGTATTCTGCAAACCCCACAATTTAAGAATGATCCCCAGCCCTGAGAATCCGATACCGAGAACCAGGAAATGCCTGTAATTCTTTTTTACTATTTTTACAGGATCATATTTTTTATAAAATACGATCACAGAAATAATAATGAATCCGGCCGTGATCCGGAGAAAAGCAAAGATAAGTTTATCCACACCGAAATTCAGTACGATCTTCTGGAGGATATGCCCCATTGCTACAAAGATAGCAAAACATAGAAGATATATAACGCTTTTCAATTTCATAATAAGAAATTATTTTACTACAGGAGAATAAAATAGCATACCTGCATTTGACACAATTATTTATAATATTTATATTATTAAATTGATCAAAGGAGGAAAAATGAGATCAAGATCTATCCTGTTTATCATATTATCAATCTCCCTTCTATTTACCGGAGTATATTTATCAGGAGCTGAAGATTCAGAGAGTCCGGGGAAACTGGCATATAAAGTCATGCAGTCGGCCGAATCCTTAAAAAAAAATGGAGATGTTTACAAGGCAGGAAAAATATTCCTGGAAGCTGCCATGATGTACAAAAAAGCCATAGCTGCGGAGCCTGAGAACAGAGGTTATAAAACAAATTTCAAATATTGCCTGGGAACGAGAGGATATATTCAGATAAAAAAAGCCGACACCCTTCTTAAGGAGAAAAAATTCGCTGAAGCTGCCAAATATTTTGCCTGGGCTGCAGGAGCCTATGAATATGCACTGAAAGAATTACCGGGGGAACGGAACTTTAAAGCAAACCTTGAGTACGCTCAATATCACGGCGGCACTGCAAACTTTGAGTATCAGATGGGAAAGGGAGGAAAAGCACCCTCTCTCAAGATAGAAGATTTCAAAGGGGGGGAAGTGGATCTTGCTGATCTCAAGGGCAAAGTAGTCCTCCTTGAATTCTGGACCGGATGGTGCCCTTCATGTAAAAAGAGTATGCCGGTACTGGAAAAACTTTTCAGGGAATTTTCATCAAAAGGTTTGGAAGTGATAGCCGTTGCCATGGACAAAGATAAAACATGGAAAAAATACGGCTCGGATAAGAAAGCTGTTGAAACATCCAAACTCTACTCTTTCAAATTCGGATGGGGGGACAAGTCTGTTTCAAATGCATACGGTAACTTCAACTCTGTCCCGACAATAATTCTTGTGGACAAAAAAGGGAATCTGTTCAAAAAGGTTTCCTCGAGTGAGAGGTCTGGAGACAACCTTAGGAAACTTGTAATATCTCTATTATAAAAATAAAAAAAGTATATATTGCTGTACTCTGAAAGATATACTATAGTTTAAGTATGCTGAAAAAAGGAGAAAAATGATAATGAAAAAAGCTCATATTTTAATATATATAACATTAACTGTGTTTATTGTTACCGGACTTAACCTTACTGCTGAAACTGAAAACAGGAAAAGCAATTTAAAAGAAGATATTGATAAAGTTCTGACAAAAGAGATGTCATCTTTAAAGGAATTATATATCGACCTTCATAAAACCCCCGAACTTTCATCTCAGGAGAAAACCACTTCAAAAAAAATGGAAAGAGAACTCCTGGGAGCAGGATACAAAGTAACCTACGGTATCGGTAATTACGGAGTTGTAGGAGTATTAAAGAACGGCCCTGGAAAAACAGTTCTTGTTAGGGCAGATATGGATGCTCTTCCGGTTACTGAAAAAACAGGACTCCCGTATGCGAGTAAGGTTATAGTTAAAGACAGCTCCGGAAATAGTGTCGGAGTTATGCATGCCTGCGGTCATGATATACATATGTCAGTTTTCACGGGAACTGCAAGAGTATTATCAGAATTAAAAAACAGATGGTCTGGAACAATTATAATGATTGCACAGCCGGCAGAAGAGACAGGGGTTGGAGCCAAAGGGATGCTTGCAGACGGACTTTTCACAAAATTTCCCAGACCCGATTTTTTACTTGCACTTCACGACGGGCCGATCCCGTCAGGCATGGTCGCATCGAAGCCGGGATATATCCTGGCAAATGTTGATTCTGTTAATATTGAAGTAAAAGGGATCGGAGGGCACGGAGCAGCTCCGGAAACAACAAAAGATCCGGTTGTCCTTGCATCACAAATAGTGATGGCACTTCAGACAATTGTAAGCAGGGAAGTTCCGCCGAACAAAAAAGCTGTTGTTACTGTCGGTTCAATTCACGGCGGCACTAAACACAATATCATTCCAGACAGAGTTTATCTGAAACTTACCGTCCGCTCCTATGAACAGGATATCAGGGAAAAAATATTAGATTCAATAAAAAGGATCTCCCGGGGGATCGGTATTGCAGCAGGACTTGAAGAAAAAGAACTCCCTGTAGTCACGGTTATGAACGAATCTATCAATGCAACCTATAATGATCCTGAACTTACTGAAAGAGTAATGGCAACATTCAGAAAAGTATTAGGCATTAAAAATGTAATTATTGCGGATGCTGTAACTGCCGGAGAGGATTTTTCAGAGTATGGAAGAGTTGAGCCGAAGATCCCGTCATTCATATTCTGGCTGGGAGCAATTAATCCTGAAACATTTATGAAGGCAAAGAAATCAGGAAAGACATTGCCAGGACTTCATTCACCACTCTGGGCTCCCGACTATGAACCAACCATCAGAACAGGAGTGATAGCAATGAGCTCCGCAGTAATGGATATCCTAAAGAAATAAAATGGATGGGACAAAAAGATTTTTACCGTTTTTCTGCTAATCCTCCCCAAATTCTACAGGGGGCATGGGATTCTCGTTGACGATTAATTTGAAGATATCCGGTCGGGCATAGTGACCGGTGACATCAAAGTCCAGTTTTGCTTTTTCAAGGTCATCCCTGTTCAGATCCGCATATAATATTCCTTCTTTATCCCACAGAGGCCCTGCCAGGACCTCGCCCATCGGGGAAACAATGACACTCCCCCCCCGGCAGATTACCTTAGGCATCTCCTCAAGTTCTTCTATCATTTCAAGATCTGCAGGATAAATATCTTTTGTCACATACTGATTGCATCCGAGGACAAAACATCTGCCTTCCAGTGCAATATGAATCATGGTCGACTGCCACCTGTCACGCTGGTCTGCTGTCGGAGCAAGATAGATTTCCACCCCTTTCCCGTACATTGCCATCCTCGCCATCGGCATGTAATTCTCCCAGCAGATCAATCCGCCGATCCTGCCGACATCCGTATCCACCACAGTTAGTGTACTGCCGTCACCTTCCCCCCAAATCAGCCGCTCCGAGCCCGTCGGTTTCAGCTTCCTGTGTTTCCCGAGTATGGTTCCGTCTTTCCCAAAATACAGGAGTGTGCAGTATAGTGTCCCTTTACTGAATTCCGAATCTTTCTCGATCACGCCGACAGCGACATACACATTGTTTTTTTTAACCTGATCGGCGATCTGTTTTGTTGCCTGTCCGGGAATTTCCACAGAATTCTCCCAGTACCGCCGCCATAATTTCCGTCCCTCTTCTGTCCTGCCTCCAACCTTCATACCGAATGAAAGGCCGCGCGGATATGCCGGTATAAAAGCCTCGGGAAACAATACAAATTCAGCGCCTGCCGAAGCAGCTTCGTTGATCAGCCGGCATGTTTTTTCAACGGTCCCGTCTCTGTCAAAAAGGACAGGCGAGTCCTGTACAACGGCAACCCGCACATTTCGGGGTGTCTGTTTCATATATCCCTCCGGAAAGATCTCAGGGATACTATAAACTCAGCCATGTTAAAAATCAAACCTGAAAGATAAAAAAAGCCTCTTTTGTATTGAATATGACGGTTTTATATATATTCTATTATGTGAGAGAGGAAGCAATGACAAAAATATTAATACTATCATTATGTATTCTGGCGGTCCTGAACTGTAGCGCTCGGGTTACACATAAGGCAGATATTGATATGGAACCGTTCGGAAAGATCGGGATAATCACATTTGAGATCATAAATGCCGAAGGTGTTCTGGATGAAATGGCCACGGATATCCTGTACGGGCAGTTAAAAGAATATTTGAAGAAATCTTCAATAACAAAGCTGGGTAAAGAAGAAGGGTTTCAGGGAAATGGACCCGATGCATTCAATGATACTGAAAAAATCAAAGATCTATCCGGAAAACATAAGGTCGATGCGGTTTTTTTCGGGAAAATCACTGTCTCGGATATGAATCCGAAGATGAGGGTTCAAAGTCTGATGCAGAAATCGAGGATACAAACAACATTCAGAATGACAGCAGAGCTGAAACTGTTTAACGGATCTTCAGGCGAACTGGTCTGGTCCGGATCTACCTCGAGGCAGGGAAACGCCTCCTACGACCATTTCTCCACGGAGATCACTCCCGTCTTCAAGGTTTCCGATAATGACGAATCTTATATCCGTTTTGTCAGGAAACTCATTTACCTCCTGACCGAAGATTTTCACTCTTCAGTGAAGGAGTGAATTATTGGTCCAGGGGAGGGTTCTCCGGGTCAGACATTCCTTTTTCGGATTTTCCTTTTTAAACAAAGAAAACTGAATAAAATGACTTTTTTCATATTGAAAAACTTCAAAATGGATATATTCTGTTATAAAAAGGAATAATATGAAAAAAATCATCCTTACCCTTATTTTATTCATGCTCTTTGTTTTTGTACAAATGTCCGCCGCATTTCCCGGGACTGATATCTCCTTGTATCCCCGGGTGGGCATCGTATCATTTAATATCAGCAATGAGCAAGGCGTTTTGGAGAAGATCGCCACGGAACAGCTCACCGCCCAACTCAGAAAATATTACCCGGGAACTGTATTTCGACTCCTGGAAAATCCAATGATGATGAACGGGGAAGATATGGAACCGGAAACACTGAGAGAATCGGTCCGGAGGATCGCGACGGAAAATGATCTGGACGCAGTTTTTATGGGAGAGATCACCATAACAGATTTCAGGCCAATGATAAACTTTGAACGCCCAAAGAGGTATTTCGGGATTCGTTCCATATTCCGCATGACTGCAGTTCTGAGGCTTTACAATGCTCAATCCGGTAAACAGATCTGGGAGAATACCTGCTCCAGGGGAGGGTATGCCTCTTACTACCGTCTCAGGAAAGGCAACAGCATGGACTTTTATGTATCGGATAAAAAGGAATCCAACGTCAGCTTCATCCACAGTCTGATCTACTTCCTATCTGAGGACCTCGACCCTGCGGAAAAAAACTGATTTACTGCTCTCATAAAACCAGTGCATAACCTATTTTCAGGAAGAAGGTCCTGTCCGCTCTTGTCATGTCAATACCTTTCATTCCATACTGATTATCAGAATATCCGAGAAATAGTACCGTCTGTGGATTGATCTTATATGAAAATAGAAATTGAGTAAAAATCGCTTTTGTGGTCTCATCCACCGGAACAATATAAAGTCCTTTATTTCTATTGATGTGGGTATATTGAACAATAGCCCTGACAAATGTCCTTATGTTTAAATTGTAGATGAACTTTGTCTGTAGCAGATTTGCTGTATAAACCTTATCTCCCTCATATGTAAAATGTTCAAAAATATGGCTGAGATTGATATTCAGATTTCTTCCCAGGCCAAGTTCCACTCCGGGCATCACCTGGAAGGATTTTCCCGGCCTGATATTCGAATAATCAATAGCACTTCCGTACTGAGTATAAAGAGAATAGTACAATCCTCCTTTCGGTTTCATTTCGGCATAGAACTGCAGGTAATTCTTATCGAAAGTTTCACCATTGTAAACCTCTTTCGATATATTCACTGCAGTCTGAACAGTCGATTGAAGGGGTCCCTGATATGTGAAATTTCCATACAATTTCTGATCGGTCATCTCCCCATCCTGATCAGATATATACCATCCCCGCAATATAAATGAGACCCTGTTAAACCAGCCGCCGGGTTTCCCCCAGAAAACGGGCTGGATCATCGCATCAAATTTTCTATAATCTACCCGGGGTATAAATCCCGAATCAGCCCTGAATCCTGCAGAAAGGTCTGTATATTGAAACTGATATAATAGATTCCTTGAACCATGAACAAAGCTGGCAAAGATTGCATTACCGCCGAAATTCCCCATATCCTGGCCGTAAGCGGATGCAACCTCTTCCGGATATTCAGTCTGAGATCGGAGGAATTGAACATTAAGGGTTTTCGATCTTCCAAACCGGAAGAATCCATCGCCGCCAACCAAATGGTTCGAATAGTTATCACCGGCTCTGCCGGTATATAGGAAACCGATGGCGGATCCACTGCCGATATCCCGACGGTACCTGAAAACGGCATTAAACACATCATCATCAATGGTGTGGGATTCCGATCCCTGATTGGACGGTATGATCAGGTTATTAAACTTATCTCTTGTCGTATAAAAACCCACGGCATTGCTTCCGATCTTGCCGGTAAGTTTACCACCCCAATAAGGATCAAACACGGTCCTTGTAAAAATAGCTTCAAGCGGGGTCAGAAAGAAATCGGCCCCTTCCAGAAAGAAAGGCCTCTTCTCCGGATACCTTATCGCATACCTGGTATTCACTTCAAGTTCCTGGACATCTGCTTCAACCTGGGAAAAATCGGGGTTGACGGCGGCATTCAGGACCAGATTGGACGTGATCCCCCAGCGGGCACTGATGCCGGGATCTGCTTTTATTTTTCCATTTTCAAGGCTTCCATTCGGAAATTCATCGATTTTATCAGTTCTCACCATGGTAAGTGTCGGGTCAAACTCAAGATTTTTCCCGGGAGATAATCCTTCAAATCCTGTGGCCTTATTAAACTGGCACAGGATACAATTCTTGTTCCTGTCCCTGACATGAGTGCTCATCCTGTGTCTGGAAGTCCTTGGATAGGATCTGTCAGCTTCAATTCCCCAGGTCTGAACTCCCTTATCTTTAGGAAACCTTAATTGGTTCAACGGTATCTTGATTTCCACTACATATCCGAAATCTGTTATTTTCCCGGCTGAATCCCAGATCGCATCCCATGAAAAATCTTCATAACCTTCCATTTCGGAAAAGATCGCATCAGCCTGAACTCCAAGCGGATTCACTCTAAACTGAAAAGCGCGCCTTTCATCATTAAACGTATCAAGCATAAAACTGATATGGTCATCCTGAATAAAAGTATCGATACTATCCCTGTCCATTAGGTGGGCCCGGATCTTTGACGGTTCCGGATCATAACAGACAAATGCCATATAAAAATTCTTCTCATCAAAAGTAACCATAACATCTGTTTTTACCGGAGGTTCTGTTGCATCTCCGGGAGTCCATTCATAATCTATCCCAACCTTCTCCGGATGCTTCCATGCCTCTTCATTAAGGACACCGTCAATCGAGATTTTTGACACTGCTTTTGAAACCTTAAAATTCTTAGCAGGAGGATACACTTTCTCTTTTTTCTCCTGCCCGAAATTGAAATTGAATACCAAAGTAACGATCAATATAGTAAAAATGCTTTTAGAAATAAAATGATTAGATCTCATGTGATTCTCCCATTAATCTAATAAACGAAAATCCTGAAAAAAAAGTTTAAATATCTTAAAACTGAAACATATTGGGGACGGTTCCTTTTTTGTTCCTTTTTTTTATCAATAAATAAATTTTTAAAAAAAGGAACAAAAAAGGAACCGTCCCAGAGTGTTTATTTTTTTAGTTGGTTGAGGATTATTTCTATTGCTTTGTCCAGTTGGGGATCATTTCCGCTGATTCTGTCTTTCAATGTATTTTTAATATAGATATCAGGTTTAACTCCGGTTTTTTCAAGGTCTTTTTTATCGAGTGTATAACAGCCCCAGGAAGGAAGACGGTAATATGATCCATCAACCAATGCTTTCCCTGATGTGAAAATTATCCACCTGTATGATTCAGTCCCGACGATCTTTCCAAGTTTAAGGGCTTTGAAGCCTGATGCTGTCATCTCTGCATCACTTAAAGATTGCTCATTAAGCAGGAGAACAATCGGCTTTGAAGATGGGGCAAATCCGGGTTGAGGTGCATATTTCCCTCCCCGGTATTTCCATAATGAATAGGATTTTTGACTCAGAAAATTAAGTACTTCATCATGAACATTGCCTCCGGTGTTGTATCTCAGATCAAGTATCAGGGCATCTTTCTTGTACCACTCTGTGGTCATATCGATCAGAAAATTATTAAGCTCTGAACCACCCATATTTTTCATATATACATAGGCAATCCTGTTATCACTTTTCCGGTCGACCCTCTTCTGATTTGTCTCGATCCATTCATCATAATAACAACTGTTAATCGTTCTATTCCCCACAGGATGAATTTTTACTGAAAATTCATTCACTCCCCGGTTAAATGTCAGTTCGATCTCGTTCTCAATTGACGGCTGGGAAAAATAAAACTCCCGGTTCACTGATCTGTCAACTAAAATTCCGTTAACACTCTTAAGGATATCGCCCTTTTGAAGAGTGATCTCTTTTTTATCTGCCGGCGAAAATTTAAGTACATAATCAACTTTATAAGGTTCTTGTTTATCAAATATTATTCCGGTTTCGGAAGAATACATTTTATGGTAAGTCTTCTCCTCATCACCATTTGAATAGAACCCGAGGTGAGATGAATTTAATTCACCAAGCATGTCATTGATCAATAGCTTCAGATCAGATCTAGATGTCAGATATGGCAGATAAAATGAATATTTATCTCTCATTTTCTTCCAATCCAATCCGTGGAATTTTTCATCATAAAAATTTATTTCAAGGTTCGCCCAGGTCTCTCCGAACATCTGAGCAAACTCATCCTGAAGATTTCTTCTGAACCTGAAGTTCATTTTTAATGGTGTGAACTTGTTACCTTTCAGATCAAGGGATCCTATATCTCCTTTCCTTAACATATAATATTTTTTACCCGATTTACAGATCATAAAATCATAACCTGGAGGACTCTTTATTATTTTTGTTTCACTTTTCTCAAAAGGTTCAATAGTTGTTTTATAGAGGTGATAACCATTCCCTTCATGATTCGACAAATATATAACCATAAGTTTTTCACCTTCTTTATAAACAACAGGCCCGCTTTGGGATCCGGAATTTGGAGAGATCTGTTCCCATCTTTTCTCCATCTGATCAAAATCAATACTGACCTTAATAACAGGTGCTGGTTTCTCTGCTTTATCTTTTTTACCTTTTTCTTTCTTTTCCTCTTTTTTAAAAAGCTCATTCCACTTATCCGATCTGAATTTATCTGAAAATTTCATCAATGGAAGAGCATATATCTTTGAAGCTATCCCCCCCCTCGGATATTGAGGCTTTAGTCTGTCCGCTTCAAAAAAAAGATACTTACCATCCGGAGACCAGAAAGGATTTGATTCTGTAACACCTGAATCTGTTATATTGATGGTCTTTCCAGCTGCCAGATCATGGACAAAAATATCCTGCTCAAAATTTCTATAGGCTGTAAAAACCACATATTTATCATCAGGTGAAAAACAGGGAGTCGAGTTATAAAAACCCCATAATTCATCTTCAGCTATTTTTTTTGACGAGAAATCTTTAAGATCCATCATCATAACAAATCTTTTACCACTCAGATAGAGAGCCTTATCCCGTTTTGAGTTGAGTGAGATATTCCTGTCATCCATTTCACCCTCAGTTATCCGGACTTCTTTCCCGTCAACAAGCTTGAAAAGATCAAGGTATCCATCCACTGTCTGGTTAAAAATGAGAGAACTGCTGTCACTAAGCCATTTGACCTCTATCACTCTCCCTTTGGGATCAGTTACCATCTTCTTTATAAACTTACCTTTTATATCTGAAATAAATAGTTCTCCACGTGATACAAATGCTATCTTCTTTTCATCAGGAGACACATCAAAATATGTAACTTTGCCGGAAATATTAAAATCCTTTGAAAGGTTAAGTTTATAATTTTTTTGGAGATTAACTTTTATACCCGATACTTTTTTTGTGTTTATGTCATAAAGGAAAAGCCTGTAACCCTTCTCAAAAACCACTTTTGAGCCGTCAGCACAGACCTGGGGATATTTAATCGAGTCTTTAAACTTTGTCAGAATTTCCTTCTTACCATTTTTAAAAGTAAAAAGGTTATATTCATCTGTCCCTTCATCGGATGCAAAATACAAATTCCCGTTTTTATCCATAGAGTGCCATAGATCTTTCCCTCTGTATTTTGTATGAGAAATCAATTCTCCTGTTTCGGGATTATAAGATTTAATGTCCGGATTATAGTCACCTTTATATCTTTTCCTGGAAGCAAACCTTAGACTTTCCCAGGTATCGGTAAAATAGAGGGCAGGTGATTTTGGATCTTCCACAACATTATGTATATTATTAAAATAATTCTCAAAAATTCTATAGGGAGTTCCCCCTTTAATGTTCACCTTGTAAGAAGTAAAACTGTTCTGCCTTCCGGATGTGAAATAGATGAAGTTCGAGTCCCATGACCATGAATCTACATAATCTGCTGAATCGTGAAAAGTAAGCTGCTTTATTGCTCCTCCCTCTATTGAGACAAGGTATACATCATAATTCCCGTTTCTTGTAGATGAAAACGCAATCCATTTTCCGTCAGGAGAAAATCTCGGAAAAAGTTCTTCCCCGTCCATCGCAGTCAACCGGAGTGCCTGCCCACCGCCGGAAGAAACTATCCAAAGATCACTATCATAACTGAAAGCGACTTTCGAACCATCCGGGCTTAATCCAGGGGTTCTGAGAAAGTAGACTTCGTCCACAGCATACGAAGCTGTAAAAACCGACAATATAAGTATTACTAAAATTGAAAGTTTGTTTAATTTGCTCATAAAATCTCCTGTTGTTAATTATAGTCTTACGAAATAAACAAAAAAAGTGTTTTAACAGTAGATTTTGAAAGTATTATTTTATAAGTTTAATTTCCTTTAGATCCGGGAATTGATAAAATCTTATATCATCATCTTTGCTTGTCATAAATCCGTTTCCCAGAAAACCGAAATTACTCCTTGCCAGTTTTTCCGGATCATCAATAGCTTTCAAGAGGATCATTCTCTGCCCTTCCAGTTTAAAAATATCCTTGATCTCCATCTTTAAGTTATTAAAATATTCAGTAAATATTGTTTCTCCATCACTCATATAAAAAAGGGATCCACGATAAATATTTTCTATCTTAAATCTTTCTAATTGATACGTATTAAGATCAATACTAATAAACTCAATTGGATCTTCTACATAATTTTTTTCATAGTTTCTTACTTTATGAATTTGTGCATATAGAAATTTCAATAATTTTGGATTAAGATCTGCCGTCTCAAGGTAAAAAGGAAATTTTAACTTATCATTTAGTGAAAACCTTTTTACAAATTCATAACCTTTATTCTCAAATCTACCGAGAATAATATCACCTTTTTCATAAGTTATCAGAGTATTATTTACAAATATTGGTTTGTCTGAGCTTCGTAAAATCTTTTTAATACTACCTGAACCACTGATGGTATAAACCGTGACGCCCATGTTTTCAACATAGTATCCGATCCATAACACCTTATTCTCTGATTCAACAACTCCCCCGAGTCTTAAATAATCAAAAGGAAGTTTTACTTTTTCAACTTTGCCTGTTTTTATATTTAAAAAAACAATCTGATTATCAAATGACCGGTTCCATGAATACTTCTTCCCGCTACTCTCCAGAAAAATGAGAGTATCTTTATAACCATATATGTTTCTACCCAGAAATTTCTTCTCGGGTGGAGAATATATATTTTCAGATGTTTCAAATGCAGGATCAAATTTTTCTATATTACCACCCGGATTGTTTTCCCAATGCCAGACAGATAAATATACTGCATTATCAGTCTCATAAAGATATCTTCTATTCGGATAAAAATCAGGCAATTTTCTATTACCTTCATTTGACACAGCATAAGTGCCTGAATAATTGTATTTTAGTATAATCCCTTTTTTGGTTATAAAATAATGATTCCTTTGTTCTTCGACACTGGTCTGCAAAACAAAATAACTGAGTATCATACCTGCAAGGATAAGGGGAATTAGAAGTGAAACAAATCGTTTCAGATACTTCCTTGAAG
This sequence comes from uncultured bacterium, assembly GCA_942492175.1. Taxonomy (GTDB): domain Bacteria; phylum Acidobacteriota; class Aminicenantia; order UBA2199; family UBA2199; genus UBA647. Next base: position 77,917 of record CALODR010000004.1, on the reverse strand, counting down.
TCCTGATATCATAAGCTTTAAAACCATAAAAATGAGAAATAATAAATGGTAGTGATATTAGAAATCCGAGGAGGACTATACTGAAAGGCGTAAACGGGAAAGCATCAAATACAGCAAAGGTCCTCAGTTTAAAACTTTCACCCGGCACGAAATACTCCCGGATTACCAACCAGGGTGGTAGATTGGATGCAACCAGAAAGAAAATGAACATAAGCCCGGTGAATATTGAATTTCCCACAAAGTTTCCCCTAAGTACCGATAATGAGGTTGAGATAAAAAACAGAGAAAAATAGAGGGAAATGAATGAAACCGGCGAAATAAGAAAGGGATCAGTTTTACTGAAAGTGAGTAAAACAAGATAGATGAGATACAGAAGAGTCAAAGATATTAATCGGGGAACGATCTTGTAGAGGAGGAGTTTTGTTCTTGTGAACGGCAATGTCAGAAGGTATTCAAAACCGTTGTTCCTGATCTCCTTTGAGAACAACGAAATTCCCAGGAAAAAAGCGAAAAAGAAAATAAATAGTTGATAAAACATTAGAAAATATTCTGAAAAAACAAAGATATGCTTCGTAAATATTGATGCAATAAGGTAGATGGGGAAGATCAGGCAGAAAACTGATATTATCAGAATCAAGGTTTGTTTAAAAACTTCTTTAAATTCTTTTTTTAGCATATCTTCCTCCAAGAAAAGCTTTAATAATTTCATTAAGTCCCACATCCTCTGCGAATAAATTTTTACCCCTGATCATTCCTTCTTCAAACGGGAATACAAAATACTCACTTCCGAATGGCGTGTTCCTTGAAAAGAAGGTCGGAAGATCAATTTTCTCTGGTACTTCAGAAGATATTTTCTTAACCTTTTTTAATAAAGCTTCCCTTTCTTCATCAATTATTATCTCACCCTCATCCATGATAATGACCCGTTCGGGGATCCGTCCTGTTTCTGTAAAAGTATGGTTCACCATTATAATAGTCGTTTCTCCCTCATCCAGTAACCCGATAAGACTATCAATGAATATTTCACGGATATACGGATCAACAAGGTAGAAAACTTCATCAATAAGAAGAAGCTTCGGTTTTTGGGAGACAAGGAGAGACAAATGGTATATTGCTCTTTCACCGGAAGAGAGTCCCGATATTTTTCTTTTCATATCCATTCCAATTTGATCAAGAATTGTAAAATCAAATTTATTTATTTCGAAAATCTCTGAATGGAATGCCACACCTTCATTTAATGTCATATCCTCGAACATACTCATCTTATCAGTGATTATCCCGATTTTTCTTTTTGAGAGATCACCGAAATCAATTGAACCATGATCCGGCAGGATCAATTGCCCGAGAGCTTTTAGAAATGTAGATTTCCCTGCTCCATTCCTGCCTGCGATCAGAACTGTTTCCCCTTTTTTGAAATTGACATTCAAATTACTCACAGCTCTCTTTTTCCCATAAAATATATCGAGTCCTTTCACATTAATTAATATATTATCCATTTTCTATTACCCTCCCAATCGTATCCAGCAGATCATCCTTTGAGAAACCAAGCTTAACTGCAGTCTCAAGCAATCCCCTGATCTCATCTTCGAGGATCATCAACTTGAACTTATCAAGCTTTTCCCGATTTCCTATTATAGTGAACCCGCTCCCGACCTTCCCGGCCAGCACACCTTCCTCTTCAAGATTGTAATACACTTTCGCTACAGTATTGGGATTTACTTTCAATAATTTTGCAAGGCTTCTGATCGAAGGCATTTTTTCACCTTTCCCCAGCTTTCCTGACAAAATATTAAGCATTATAGACTGTTTCAACTGCATATGAAGGGGAATAGAGGATGATTCACTTATTGTTAATTTGATCATATCCACCTCTTCTCTCCATAATTGTATTATTATATTAGTACAATAATTTCTATCTGTCAACAAAAAAAAATGAAACATCTTGGGGACGGTTCTGTTTTTGTTCCTTTTTTCAAAAATAATTCGGAAAGAAAAAGGAACAAAAACAGAACCGTCCCCAAAGTGTAGACAAATAAGGCAAGTATGATTGATTATGGTTTAATGCAGTATTCTCGGGCTACGATATCCCCTCAAAAATTACCTTGGAACAGATCAGCTTGAATCTGATATTTATTTAGATCAGTCCCCGGTAAATATTACAGAAATCTTTTAAATATTTCTTCCATTATCCGGAGGGCTGCAAGGTGGATCTTTGTTCCGGGGCCGAATACAGCAGCAGCACCGTTATCATATAAGAAATCGTAATCCTGAACGGGAATTACTCCACCACATACAACAATTATATCTTCTCTACCAAGCTTTTTAAGTTCATTGACCAGATGCGGCAGGAGAGTTTTGTGTCCGGCTGCAAGAGAACTCATCCCTACAACATGAACATCGTTTTCAACTGCCTGCTTTGCAGTCTCTTCAGGTGTCTGGAATAGCGGGCCGATATCAACATCAAAACCCATATCAGCATACGCAGTCGATACAACCTTTGCCCCGCGGTCATGTCCGTCCTGGCCCATTTTGGCAACCAGTATTCTAGGTCTCCTCCCCTCTTTCTCTGCAAATTCATCTGTAAGGGTCCTCACTTTATCAAGGAGTGCTTTATCTTCACCTTTAAACTCACTGCTGTATATACCTGATATAGTCTTTGTCATTGCCTGATACCTTCCACTCACTTTCTCAACTGCATCGGAAATTTCTCCGAGTGTTGCTCTAAGCTTCGCAGCTTTTACAGAAAGATCAAGGAGATTACCGTCACCCGATTCAACACAGGCTGTAATATCCCTGAGTGCTTTTGATACAGCATTATTATCCCTGTTCTTCTTCAGTTTTTCCAGTCTCTTGATCTGATTTGCCCTCACCTTAGTATTATCCACTTCAAGGATCTCAAGCGGATCCTCTTTATTGAGCCTGTATTTGTTCACACCAACAATATTCTCTCTTCCCGAATCAATTCTCGCCTGCCTCCTTGCAGCAGCTTCCTCGATCTTCATTTTCGGTATACCTTCACCGATCGCTTTGGTCATCCCACCGAAAGATTCAACTTCTTTAATATGCGACCAACCTTTCTTTATAAGGCTGTCAGTGAGGTATTCAATAAAATATGAACCGCCCCAGGGATCAACTACCTTAGTTATCCCCGTCTCTTCCTGGAGATACAATTGGGTATTCCGCGCAATCCTCGCTGAAAAATCTGTCGGCAGAGCAATAGCTTCATCAAGAGAATTGGTATGAAGAGACTGAGTATGTCCCATTGCAGCAGCCATTGCCTCCATACATGTTCTTGTTACATTATTGTACGGATCCTGTTCGGTAAGACTCCATCCGGAAGTCTGTGTATGTGCTCTGAGCGCCATCGATTTAGGGTTTTGGGGACCGAACTGCTTAATAATCTTTGCCCATATCACTCTGGCTGCCCTCATTTTAGCCACTTCCATGAAATAGTTCATCCCTGATCCCCAGAAGAAAGAGAGTCTAGGTGCAAAATCATCTATTTTTATTCCCGCATTAATTCCTGTTCTTACATATTCCAAGCCGTCAGCGAGAGTATATGCCATCTCCAGATCGGCTGTAGCTCCGGCTTCCTGCATGTGGTAACCTGAAATACTTATACTGTTGAATTTCGGCATCTTTTCTGTTGTATATCTAAAAATATCTGCGATTATATTCATTGAAGTATCGGGAGGATAAATATATGTATTCCTTACCATATACTCCTTAAGAATATCATTCTGTATGGTACCGGCAAGTTTTTCCGGACTCACACCCTCTTCCTCCGCTGCAGCAATATAGAATGCCATTACCGGGAGAACTGCTCCATTCATCGTCATTGAAACTGACATTCTGTCCAGCGGAATACCTGAGAAAAGGATCTTCATGTCCTCTATAGAATCTATCGCAACCCCAGCTTTTCCAACATCACCAACAACCCTTTCGTGATCGGAGTCGTAACCTCTATGGGTTGCAAGGTCAAAAGCTATAGACAATCCCATCTGGCCTGCAGCAAGATTTCTCCTGTAGAATGCATTGCTTTCTTCGGCAGTTGAGAAACCGGCATACTGCCTGACCGTCCATGGCCTCTGCAGATACATTGTGGCATAAGGGCCCCTAAGGAAAGGTGGGATCCCGGCAGCAAAACCAACATGCTCCATATCTGAAATATCATCAGGTCTGTAGAAAGGTTTCACATTTATCTGTTCAAGTGTTTCCCATATCAAATCTGAGGAATTGAGATTCCCTTTATCAACAACTTTTTTTTCCCATTCTGCATAAGCAGTATTTTTAATCGAACTATTCTTAAAATTAATATTTTTAAAATCGGGCCTTTTATCCATTCTTCACTCCTGCTCTCTCAATTAAACCTGAAATTATTTCAGGCAGGTCAATTCCACGATAAATGAACAGATCTACTCCGCTTTTCAAATACTTTTCTTTCTTGTCGCCGGGATCCCCAGCAAGTATAAATACCGGATCCTTGATTCTCTTTTTCACTTCTTCCACAAGAGCCGGAACCATATCGGGATAATCTTCATCCGCAGCACAAAGAACAACAATATTGTTCCCTTCCGATGCGATTTTGTCCGCTTTCTCTTCAATTGAACCTTCCATCCTTATGATAGTGCTGTTAAATCCACCGGTCTCGAAGAATGATTTTGAAAAATCCCCCCTCGGCTTTATTGTCAGAAAAGGTTCATTTACTGCAATTGTTAACATTGTTGAACTATCCGGGAGCTTTTTTATCCTGTCAACTTTCTGCCTGAGTAACTCCATTTTTTCCGAGAGCCTTGCGGTATCCGGTGCTTTTACAATAAAAGTCTCTTCATCACCGGTAAATTCCGAAAAGATATCACCGATCGAAGCACCTTCAATAAACTTTTTTATCCCTTCCTCCACAACATCAGGGTCCATTTTCCCGAAAAGATCTTCAAGCTTTTTAAAGGAAATAGAATTCCGGCTCTCTTTTTTCCCATCTTTATATTCATTAAGATCACTAATTCTCCGTGAATATGAAGGAGCTGAGTCTGTTTTCACATTACCGTTGATCGCTTCATCAGGATTACCATAATTGTTAGTGCCAACCATAATCTTCTTTCTTTTAGCGATCAGTTTTTCCAGCTTCTCCTTCCCTTCACCTATCTTTTGACTAAGATATCCGTTCTCCAGCGTTTTCTGAACTCCCCCCTTTTCTTCTATCTCGAGAAAGAATTCCCATACTTTTTCAGAGAGATCGGAAGTGAGTTTTTCAACATAGTAAGAACCTCCAGCAGGGTCGATCATTCTGTGGAGATGAGATTCCTCTTTAAGAACAATTTGAACATTACGGGCAATCCTTCTTGAAAACTCATCAGACACAGCAAAAGATCTGTTAAAGGGATTTGTTGTCAAAGTGTCTGCTCCTGCCGCAATTGCAGAAAAAGCTTCAGTAGTGATACGAAGCATATTAACGTAAGGGTCGAGAACAGATTGATTGAACATTGAAGTTTCAGAATGGACATGAAAACTTCTCTGACCTTCCGGAATACCGTAACTCTCAAGAATACTGTTCCACAAGACCCTCCCGGCCCTCAACTTTGCGATCTCCATAAAACAATCAGATCCGATTCCGAATTTGAATGATATTGACGAAGCTGTTTCTGATGGTGAGATCCCGTAACTTTTCAAAGCCTCAATGTATTCAACACCTGTCGCCAGTGCGATCCCAAGTTCCTGAACAGAAGAAGCACCGGCATTATGATAAGGAAGTACAGATACGCCGGCAACCTTCACTCCGGAACCATCCTTAATCACCCTTCTGATCAGAAGGGCCATTTTTTTGTAAAAGTGGTCAGGATTTGACTTCAATTTCCCTTCTTCCGCCAGATACCCTAGCGGATCAAAATTCAGATCACATTTGAACCCCTCTGAATCAATACCCGCCTCTTTTAAATAAGCTTTCAGCAGCATGAATAATTCCATTCCGGAAATATTTGTATCAAAGATCACAGGATATTCTGTCACATTTATTTCATTAAGTGCATCCTTAATATCTTTTAGAATTGACAAGGATAGTCCGTCAGCGCAGACCTGATCTTCTTCGGCTGATTCCGGATCTATCCCGGCAGCAGTAGGACGGTCAGGTGACAAGAAAATAGAGTTCTGCCCCGATTTAAGAGCATGGATCAACTCTTTATTAAAGTTTTCAGGAACACCCGCTCCCATTCTCTGGCAAATATTCCAACCCTTAATAAGATTTCCTTCAGAAATCTGACCTCTCAGGAAATTTTCACTTCCGGGGAGTGAATCGATATTCAACCCCTCAATATCCTTCTTGTCATATACAGGCTCAAGAATAATCCCTTCATAGGTCAGAGTTTTCAGAGCCTTGTCAAAATCTTTTCCTTTAAGTAGTTTTAAAGCTGACGCTTTCCATTCATCATAAACGGGATAAGAAAAATCACTTTTAAGTGATGAATCGATGTTTTCGGACTTCAAGCTTTCACCGTTTTCCATTATTAGTTTTCTCCGTGAATTATTCGTTAATAATTAAACGGCATTATAGCCCATATCCAAGGGTGGGGCAATAGAAAGCTTTACTTTTTTTTATATTTCAGTCTCTGAGCCTTTCAGATAATTCCTTTATTTTTTCAATAGAGTCGAGGAAAAGTTTCAACTCTATACCCTTTTTTTCAAAGAAAGGGGAGTGGTGGATCGAATGCCTGAAAGGAATTTTTATTTTCCCGATCTCTCTTTTCCACTCGTTTTCATGATCGGTATAGGAGGGGTATCTCAACCTGGACAATTCTGATAATAGCGCAATTGAAGGATCCTTCACTTTATAAAGAGCATCTGAGTTTATCAACAACAGGACACTCTTCACATCGGTCTTTTCTCGGAAACATATATCACTGATCATATCTAGAAGATTAAGTTCATTACTGCTTGAGAAACTGACTCTGGAAAAAATACCTGCCAACTCATTTTTATCCTCTTCGGAATAAGAACACATCCTTAATGCGGTTTTCAGGGATATTCTGTTTTCAGTTAAAAGTTCTTTTATCAATCCTGCTGTCAGTTCAGGAAGCATGGAAATAAGATTTTCATCTACTTTTAGTCCAATCTGAGTCCTTTCATATATTTCAGCTATATCTGTATATTTGATAATATTTTTGAGGAAGTTGAGTTTTTCATAGATCGAGAGAGGTTTTATTACCGCTCTGGAATTATATGCCAGGAATAACCCGTCTTTTATCTCAATATCGGCCACAATCACTTCAATTTGATCTATATTGTTGGCGATCATGAAATCGTATGAATCATATCCTGAAATAATAACCTTCCGGGGATCGGTAACGACAGGTGATATCCCCGGAAACCTTTTCACAAATGTTTCATGAAGCCCGGGATCAGAAGGTATTGATATTCTGTACTCATCACCGGGTATGAGTGTATTTAAATTGACATTCTCTGTTTTCATTCTGATATTTTTACTTCAAGCCCTTGCCCTATATTTATCATATAAGGAGTTCCGCCGGCTCTTAAAACAGCCTCAGAAACCTGCGCCTCCCTTCCGGGGCAATAGGCAAACATGCACCCCCCTTCACCGGAACCGTTTATCTTGGCTGATAAAGCTCCTGCGTTTAGAGCTCCGTCTATCATTTTTTCTATTTTTTTTGTGGAAACATTCAGTTTATCACGGAGTATGGCATGATGGCGATTCATCAGATCCGCAATCTTTGAATTATCCAAATCATCTTTTTTCAATTCATGATAGGCTTTTTTGGTGATCTCGAAATTTTCCAGAACCCCTTCAAGATAAGGGCGGACACTCCTGCTGATCCTTTCAAAATATCCGGATGCTTTTTTATATTCTATTTCTGAGTTTTTTTTAAATTTGTAATAGGATAACAATTCATTCAGGCCGGCTTCCTGTCCATTCCGGACCCTTCTAAGCGTCTTCTGGGTATCCTTAGGTTCACCTGAATCACCAAGGACAAAACTACCAAGTTTGGGAACAAGTTTTTCCACCTTCGCTTCATCAAAGAAAGTGAAATAACTGACCCCTCCGGATACTGAAGCAAGCTGGTCCTGCTTTCCCCCGCTCTCATTGAACTCTTTAACTTCCGTAATATATGCAAGTTCAGCTATATCATTTCTCATCAGATCTATCTCTTCTGAACTGTATTTTGATCCGAGTAGAAACCCGATCCAGGCTACCGAGAGGGCTGATGAGGAGGATGCCCCAGCTTCCCGGGGGATATTACCACTAAGCTCTGCATCTACTTTAATGTCACCGAGCAGTCCCTTTTCCCTCAGAACTTTCACAGCACTTCTAATGTAATCCTTTTTACCGTCATAAATTATATTATCTATGAAAAACTCTACTTTCTTACCTATATCAGGAAGGTTTACAGAGATTTCTTTTCCGGAACCGACAATGCCCTCGACACTTATCCTGAGATCTATAGCTGCACTTATTACTGCAAGGGACATATAATCCTGATGTTCTCCGAAAAGGCATATCCTGCCGGGAGATCTGCTGACAATTCTCATTTTGTTACCCGATTATTTTAGTATGGGAGATCTCTTCATCATCACCGATATCAGCATTCCTTAAATAAACAAAAGGGCCTATGGAACAATTTTTTCCTATTTTTGTCCCGGAACCGATATATGTTGATGGGAATATTACAGTATCTCTACCTATCTCCACACCCGTTTCAATGGTCACTGTGTCGGGCTGGAGAATTGTAACACCCGATCTTTCTTCCATTTCTATTATATTATCAATATTGAACTTGACCTGAGCTTCAGATAACTCTCTCCTGTTATTGATCCCGATAGCTGCAAAATAATTCTCAGTTTCAACCGCATCCGGTGAATAACCTTCAGATTTCAGGACAGAGATAATATCCGTAAGATAAAACTCTTTTTTCTCGTTATCACTTCTAATGTTTTTCAAAAGGGGAAAAACTATCTCATTTCTGAAAACATATATCCCTGCATTTACCTCTCTAATCTTTAATTGTTCATTACTAGCATCAGCAGCTTCAATAATAGAATCTACAACTCCATCACTATTTCTAATTATCCGCCCGTATGGCGGAGGATCGGCAGGGAATCGGGCTGACAATAATGTGCATTCAAGGCCGTTATCTCTATGAAATGTTATCATCTTTTTGAATTCAGAAGACTTAATATAAGGATTATCCCCAACTGTAACAATAATATCTCCATCAAATCCTTCAAGGAATCTCCCTGCTGACATCAGGGCATCGGCAGTTCCCAATTGTTCTTTCTGGACAGCATATTTTACATCTCTCTTTATTACTGCCGAAACTTCCTCATGGTTATCCCCTACAACAACTACAATATCATCATCATTAACTCCGGTCTCTGAAATAGCATCGAGTGTATAATTGATGATCTCTTTTCCCAGTATTTTATGAACAACCTTGGATCTGTCCGAATTCATCCTCTTTGATTTCCCTGCAGCCAATACTACAGCTTTGATCTTTCCGTTCATTTATTCCCGCTCTCCGAAACCTCTATCCTGTTATTTTTAAATTTTATATAGAGTTTGTCCGATCTGATCTTTTTCCCTGTAACATAATCAATAACAACCGATCTTATTTCTCTCTCGACAAATTCAACTATCATATGAGCCGAGCCACCTCTCCTTGCCGCTTCTTCGGAAAGGATTATCGATATCTTCTTGTCAAAAACCAATGTCTTAAAAAACCTGTCTTTGATCTCATCTGAAATCTCTTCCAATTCATTTGCAGCTATCTTCTCAAGACTCTCTTTTCCGAGAGGTGAAAATTCTATGATCTCATCCACCCAGTCAAGGACATTTATTATCTCGGGAGGGATCACGATTCTGGTCAACACTTTGTTCCCTTTAACAAATCCGATCTGGCTTTTTGAAACTTCAGATCCTATCCTGGTAAGACTGAAGACGAAAATCTTGTTTGAAACACAATATTTCTTTCCCGACGGATCAAGGACCTCGCCTTTATCCAGGACATCTCTTAAGAATTGAAGAGTTGAAGTATGGGTTTTATCTATATTCTCAAAATATATGACAGAAAAGGGGTGAAGTTCAAATTCACTGATCAGTTTTCCCATTTTTCCGTCAGGATCTGAAATAAGTTTTCTTGCACTTTCAGGGGTTTTATATTCTGAAAGGTCTATTACTCTCAGCTTATCTCTGCTTCCAAAAAGATAGTCCGCAATTTCCCTTGCAATATAACTCTTACCTACACCGGGAGGTCCGAGGAACAAAAACACACCATCTGCCCTGTTTCCCGCCTTGTCCGCTTCAAATCTTGACAATTTTATTATCCTTGCCACTTCTTCCAGCGCAAGACTCTGATTAACGATCCTCTTCTTCAGATGTGTAAGTATCCCGGATGCATGTTTGACAGGGTCGAGTTTAATGATCTCCGGAGGAAGTTTTGTTATATCGGATAAGCTCTTATATATATGCTCGATCTTCAATTCCTTCTCCCCTCTTACCGATGCTTTGGAAGAGGATGTGTCGAGAAGCTCGACACCTTTACCCGGAAAGTATCTCTGGGGGATAAATCTTCGTGACAATTCTAATATCTGAGAAAGTATTTTCCCTTTTATTTTAATTGAATAATATTTTTCAAAATAAGGAGATATCCCTGACAGAATAGCAAACACATCGTTCTGATCCGGTTCCTCAAGGAATACAGTTGAAAAGTTCATTGACAGGAAATCATCACTCTTCATAAACCTGTAATAATAATCAGGAGTCGTTGCTCCTATAAGCTTAAAATCCCGGTTTACAAAATACGATTTCAGAAGATTCCGGATCCCCGAAGAGTATTTCTTCTCCTCTCCTCCGGCAATTGAACCGATCTCCATTTCATCCAGAAAGAGAATGATCTTATCCCTGTTTCTCATCAGTTCACTGAACAGCCCCTCAAATTCACCAACCGGATTGTCTCCGCTTTCTCCGGTATAGAAAAAACGGTTCATCGACAATTCAAATATAACCTTCCCTTTTAATGAAGGATGTACATCTCCGGAGTTTATCCTTGCCGCAAGCTCAGTGATCAGTGCGGTTTTGCCTACACCCGGTTTCCCGACAAGCAGGAGATTACTTTTCAGTTTTCTGAGGAGAGTTTCCATAACAGCCTCAAGTTCTTCTTCCCTTCCGATGAAAGGGATCCTTTCAGAATTGTCAGCCTGTTCACTCAGATTTTCAAGGAAAGGGTGATATTTTTCAGAAATGCCTATTTCATGAAATATTCTGCTCATAATATTCAGGAATTTATATCGATAAACTGGAATTTAAGTATTGTCCTCCAAAGTATCTCGAAGTCCAGTTTCATTGTCCAGTTCTGAATATAAAAAATGTCAAATTCTATCCTCTTGATAAGAGGAGTATTTCCTCTCAGGCCATGAACCTGTGCCCAGCCTGTCATTCCGGGTTTTACAGAATGCCTGAGCATATATTTCGGGATCTCATCTTTGAATTTCTCGACAAATTCCGGCCTCTCAGGCCTTGGTCCGACAAGAGACATTTCTCCCTTTATAACATTCATAAGCTGAGGAAGTTCATCCAGAGAGAATTTCCTGAGAACTTTTCCAACCCTTGTCACCCTTTTGTCATCTGTCTGAGACCATACAGCTCCGGTATCCTTTTCCGCATTACGGATCATAGTTCTGAATTTAATTATTTTAAAGCTCTTCCCCGAAACGCCAACCCTTGATTGTGTATAGAAAACCGGGCCCCTGGAATTGATCTTAATAATTATCCCTATCATTATCATGGGGAAAAAAGCCACAATAAAAGCTGCAAGTCCGAATAGCAGATCAAAACTGTTCTTGAGGAACAACCTCCATCCGCTCAGTGTTATATCTCCGAGATTAATAACCGGAAGGCCTTCAATATGCTCCATCCCCGATCCCAGAGATGACATATGAACAATATCCGGAACAAGCTTGACATCTATCATCAGGTTATTACCCTCTTCAATAAGTTTTGTGATAGTCGAAAAATTCTTCATAGATAAAGCAATAAAAATATCTGTTATCCCGAATTTCCTGACTACTTTTTTTATTTCACTGTATTTTCCAAGGACATGCTCCCCTTCAGCCTGATCTGAAAGATACCCCACAACATCTATTCCGAAGTGCTTGTACTTTGCAAGATTCTCCCCCATCATCTCCCCAATCTCGCCAGTACCGGCAATCAAGACCCTAGAGATCCCATTATTCTTAAGAAAAGTCTTCTTAAATATTGAGAAAACAGCAAGCCGGTAACAGAATATGGCCAGGACAGAGAATGGAATATAAAGGAAAAGGAAAACATGTGAAATCTGAAAATCTATATGTTCATAACTCCTGAAATAACTGAAGATAAGCAGGATAGCCACTGCAGACAGGACGGTGTTAAAAAATACCAGGAACAGATCATCCAGCCTGTTCCTCCTTAATTTGATCCTGTAATATCCCATATATGAAAAATAGAGGACCTGGACGAATATAAGAAAAGGGAGCACCATAAAATATTTCTCATAAAGCGGGACTCCTTTGGGTACTGCAATGATACCCGAATAGAATCTGAGGAAAAAAGTAAGTACAAAACTTGAAACAATTGCAAGAATATCACTCATAACATAAAAATATATGAGTTGCTGTCTCCTTTTTTTTATCATGATACTTTATTCAGGAATTCAACCATTTTCTTCCGGAAATTTTCAGATGAGAATCTGAGAGCACTTTCCCTGATAACCTTTTTATCAAACTTTTTACTTTTAAACTCATCCAATGCTGCGACAATCCCATCCTGCCCTTTGGAGCCGAACAGTATGCCGTTATCTTTGTTAACAATATCGGTCACTCCCCCTTTGCCGTATGAAATAACCGGGATACCACAGCTGTGGGCTTCAGCAAAAGTTATACCAAAGTCCTCCACCCCTGCATAGACAAATGCTCTGCTATTCCTGTAGAGATCAAGAAGTTCATTACCAGGCAGGTCCTTTTTGAATTCTATATTATTTTTCGCTGCTTTTTTCAGCTTCCTCTCCTCCGGGCCTTTCCCCACAATAATAAACCTGTCTCCTGTACGGTTAAAGGCTTCAACCAGCAGATCAACCTTCTTATATGGGACCAGAGCAGACACCGTAATAAAATAATCTTCGGCACTATCATTACCGGGAGTGAAATATACTGTATCAACAGGAGGATGTATGACTTCAGAATCTCTCCTGTAATATCTCCTTATCCTCTCCTTAACAAAATTGGAGTTGGCTATAAAGTAATCTACCCTTTGACTGCTTGCGACATCCCATTGTCTCAATCGGGATATCTGTTTCCTTATATATCTACCCTTTAACCCCTTATTCCCTCCAAAGTAAGAATAGTACTGATCCCAGGCATACCTCATCGGGGAATGGATATAACTGATATGGGTTGAATACGGATGAGGGATAACCCCTTTGGCTACACAATGAGAACTGCTTACTACCAGGTCATAACCTTCAAGGTTGAAATCTTCGATAACCCTTGGGAAAAGCGGAAGAAAATAACGGTATTTTTTTTTAATGTTTCCAGAACGGTCCAATGAAGACGCAATTATCTTATGGGCTTTGATCTTATCCGATATCTTATCCTCTTCAAGAAAAAGTGTGAAAATATCAGCATCGGGAAAGATATCAAGTAATTCTTCAAGGACTTTCTCCCCTCCCCGCATACCGTTCAGCCAGTCGTGGATTATAGCAGTCCTTTTTCCCATTCATTCAATTTTACAACTACTACCGATATAAATCAATAAGGTGAGTACCTTTACGGCTGCTTAAATACCTTTAAGACAGAACGGATAGCACTTCTCAGTTTTTCACCTGAATAGGGCTTGATAATAATTTCTGCAAACCCGGAAATTCCATACGTTTCTTTGACCTTCAGAATATTTTTTTTGTCAGTACATAAAATAACAGGAACACCTGCTCTGATTTCAGAGATCTTCTGTTGGAATTCAATCCCGTTAATACCGGGCATATTAAAATCTGTAAGGATCAGATCGAAGCGGTCTTTCTCTTTTTTAAATATCTCAAGCGCTTCTTCTCCATCCCCGGCAGAGACAACATTGATCCCCATGCTGCTTATCAATCTGGCTGCAGATCTGCAAACATCGGGATCATCATCAACAAAAAGGAGGTCAACAGAATCTGTTTCTGTCAGCTCAGCAGACTTGATTTTTTTCGAAGTCTCTTTTTTTTGAAAAAGGGGAAGGTCGATAATAAAAACAGTGCCTTTCCCAATTGTGCTTTTCACATCTATCATTCCACCGCTATTCATCACAATCCCATGGACAATGGAAAGCCCGAGACCGCTCCCCTCGTCTGAAGGTTTTGTAGAAAAGAAGGGTTGAAATATATTTTCCATTACGTCCTGACTCATTCCGGATCCGGTATCAGCAATTTTGATCCTGCAGAATAAACCTTCAGATTCACCCGAATCACAGGGATTTTTAACTTTCTGTGAACTAATTGTAATGCATCCTGATTCTTTTCCTATAGAATGACTGGCGTTGAGGACAAGATTAAGGAAGATCTGAATTATTTGTGACCGAATCCCCAAAGTACATAATCCGGGGTCATAAAAATCGGTTTTAATAGAGACATTATCAGGGACACTTCCTTTAAGTAAAACAAGGACCTCTCCGATTAATTCAGCAATATTTACCACTTCTCTTTTCGAAAGAGAATTGTTGGAAAAAGTTAATATCTGATTTACAAGATCGGTCGCTGCGCCAATAGATTTGCCTAACTCATCAAAGCTCTCAGAAGCACTATGTCCCATTTCTGAATTCTCTTTTATAATATGGCAATTTGTATACATATTGGTAAGGATATTATTAAAATCGTGGGCAATCCCGCCTGCAAGTGCCCCGATAGACCTTAGTTTCCTAGATGACTGTAAATGCGCTTCCAGCTTTTCCTTTTCCGCTATCTCCCCCTCCAGAGCATCAATAAGCTGATTTGAACTTCTCACAACACCTCTGAAATCAGCTGCTACATTATCCGGATTTATTCTGGGTTTCATATCTCCCTTTAGCACCTTTTTTATAAGCAGCTCTATTTGGTGGATTGTCCCGTTTATCCCCTTTGAAAGAAATAATGATATGATCATGGCAAAAAATATAACAAGTGCCAATGAAATGAGAAATAAGAATACTATTTTCCCGTTGAGCACTTCAGAAATATTATTATCAATTTCCTTCTTCTCCACTTCCGCCAGAATTGCCCAGCTGACACCTAATATATTAACCGGAGCATATGCTGATAAAACTTCTTTTGACTGAAAGTTCCTGACCTCCATTTTTCCCGTTTCACCTGAGAGAGCTGAATTTGATGAAGCAGTATCAACACCATTCTCTTCAACACTTCCGTTGAAAGATGCAAGAACCGAGTGCCCCGAACTATCGTTGTGTGAATCAGATCTCATTTTTTTGTCCTGCCCGACAAGAAATGAATCTCCGGTTTTCCACATACCCGATCTTAATCTCATGATCTCTCCGACAGAGTCTATTGATATCTGAACTGCAATCACTCCGCTTATCTCAGATCCATTAATGATCGGAGCAGCAAGAAATTGAGCCGGCACATCTCCTGAAGGTGAATATGGACGAGTGTCGGATAATGCCGGACTGCCTGTCCGGACTACTTTAGTCCAGACATCCTTCAGCGATGAATCCACCTGACTGATCCTGATCCCGAAATCGGACTCCTTTTTAACCGTAAATACCGTGTCACCTGAAACAGAATCCATCAGAAAAAGATCATAATACCCGTATTGAAAAGAAATATTTTTTAACGGCCGAAAATATCTGTTATGTATTAAGATATACTCGTCAGGGGCTTCAAACCTTTCATTTTTATAACCGGAAAATTTTCCATCTTCAGTTCCTCCTGTTGAATAGAATGCTTCCCTGAGATCCCGATATGCATTTTTAATAAATGGATTATCAGATAAAACAATGATATCGGACAATCTCTCATTAAAATAATCAGTTATCTGTACTTTTTTAATATTTCTGATGGTTTCAAGTTGGCGGAATGCCTCTTCCTGTAGAAGGATCTTTGATGAATTCAGGCTTATCAGTGACAGGACCATGAGAGGGATGAGCCCTGTTAAAAGAAAACTGACTATCAGTAAAGCCCGGAGAGAAATATCTCTTATCATTTCCTTCCCGGATCTGAAACAAATTTGTAACCGATACCTCTGACCGTAACTATCAATTTTCCGTCATCACCTATCTTCTTTCGTATCCCTGAAATCTGAAAATCGACTACACGGTCTGTCACATCAAAATTGTCCCGCCTTACATGATCAAGGATCATGGATCTCGGAAATACAAAATCAGGTTTGCCCGCAAGAAGATAAAGAATATCAAATTCTGTTTTTGTCATATCTATAGTTTCCTCTTTTACCTTTACTTCCCTCGAATCAGCATTTATTGTGATCCCGCCAAAATTCAACATAACCTTGTCCGGACCTGGTGTTGTTTTACCCTTCCTTCTCATCACCGCCTGTATTCTGGCCAGGAGGATCGAAGGTTCAAAAGGTTTGGTGATATAGTCATCAGCAAACTCAACAAGGCCCCTGGTTATATCTCCCACCTCCTTTCTCCCCGATAGAATGATTATCATGCAATCTCTGGTACATACATTCTTTTTCAATCTGTCACAAACATCAAACCCATCCATCCCGGGTAGCCCGAGGTCGAGAAGAATCAGATCAGGTGATTCAGATATGGCCGATTTGATCGCTTCTTCACCGCATGCAGCCGTGACAACCGAAAACCCCTCGTTTTTCAAGATATAACTCAGGCTCTTCTGAAGGCTAATATCATCCTCAACTAAAAGTATCTTAAGTGTCATTTTTGAATACTGTCTCCTAAAAACCTGCTAAAAAAACAAATAATATGACTAAGTATGCTATTTTGCAAACCCTGATCAGCCTTTAAAGGGGTGGCGAAACCATTAATATCATTAAATATAATTATAATACTTTTCAAACACTTTCATAACATTAACGGCGTATTTACATTAATAGTATGAAAATTATTAGAATTGGAGAGGAAAAATGACAAAAAAATCACTATTCCCGGCCATCCTTCTGGCATTCTTATTTTTAACAACAATTCCTGCTATGGCAGCTTTTGAATATCAGATGGATCTGACATCCAGATATGTCTGGAGAGGCTTTGATCTAAACCCTTTAAACAAACCGGCATTACAGCCATCACTCACCTATGGATTTGGTGAGAGTGGTTTTGCGGTAAACTTATGGGGAAGTTTTTCTTTTGAAGACAAACAAATGAACGAGACCGATATTTCTTTTTCATATGATTTTAAAATTAATGAAAAAATATCAATGTCGGTCGGGTTCACCCATTACGGCTGGTATTTTACAGATAATTTTGATTTCGGTGAAAACACATCTCAGGAATTCTATATTTCAGCGTCCATGCCCGGCCCCATCATAGATACAGCCCTTTCACTTTATTATGATTTCACAAATGGAGACGGACTTTACATCCTCCTGAAGAGCAGCAAATCTGTAAAGTTATCAGACAAGATGAATGTGGACCTTGGAGCTTCGATCGGGTACAACTCAGATCAATGGATCGATAAGTCCGGATTTTCTGATATTGTTTTAAACATTTCTGCCCCATATAAGGTGGAAAAGCTAACTATCACACCATTTATGAATCTCGCTTTTATACTGCTCGACGAGATCAACCCTTCAGATACTGAATTATGGTTCGGTATTTCAATAGCCTTCTGATCAATACATTAATCAAATTAATTTAAGGAGAACAATAAAATGATCAATTCCGGAAACACAGGTTTTATGCTTCTGGCAACCAGTCTTGTTATGCTGATGACCCCTGGTCTTGCATTCTTTTACGGTGGACTGGTCGGAAGAAAAAATGTTCTTACCATTATGATGCAAAGTTTTGTATCAATGGGAATTACAACTATCTTATGGTTCACTGTCGGATATTCTCTATGTTTCAGCGGGGATGTCGGCGGAATTATCGGAAATCTTGATATGGCATTTTTAAGGGGAGTCAGTGTAGATCAGCTTTTCGGTGACGGCACAACAGGTATACCTCTGATCGTATTTATTGCCTATCAGATGATGTTTGCAATTATCACTCCTGCACTTATCACAGGTGCATTCACCAACAGGGTAAGGTTTAAAGCCTACCTGAGCTTTCTGGTCGGATGGCTCCTTTTTGTTTACTTCCCGTTCGTTCACATGATCTGGGGAGGCGGGATACTCGCAAAATGGGGAGTTCTTGATTTCGCCGGAGGAATAGTTGTTCACGCAATTGCAGGTTTTGCTGCACTCGCTTCTGTTTTCTTTGTTGGTAAGAGGAAGGTTGAAGACAAGGGACTTCACAGTATTCCCCTTATTGCTCTTGGTACCGGGCTGCTCTGGTTCGGATGGTACGGTTTTAATGCCGGATCTGAACTTCAGGTAGATAAGATAACGGCAACTGCTTTTCTGAACACCGATCTTGCCGCTTCTTTTGCAGCAATAGTCTGGCTTACTATTGAGTGGTTCAGAAAGAAAAAACCAAAATTTGTAGGTCTCCTGACAGGGGCTGTTGCAGGCCTGGCTACAATTACCCCGGCTGCCGGTTTTGTTACTCCGGTTAGCGCCTGTTTAATTGGGATCCTGGCAGGAATTATCTGCTATTTTGCCGTGGAATTGAAAAACAAACTTCATTGGGATGATGCACTGGATGTTTGGGGTGTTCATGGAGTCGGTGGAGTGGTCGGAATTATATCACTCGGCCTTTTCGGATCGCTTGCAGTAAATTCCGCAGGTGCAAACGGCCTTTTTTACGGCAATGCTTCATTTTTCTTTAAACAGGTAATTGCAGTTGTTGGAGCAAGTCTCTATGCATTCCTTTTCACTTACGGAATGCTGTGGCTTATAAACAAATTCACCCCGGTAAAAGTCACCGAAGGTGAAGAGGAACTCGGACTTGATGACGTTCTTCACGGTGAATCAGCCTACGAAATGTAATAATCAAATAATAGCTTAAATTCAGCTATTCACAAAATGCCCGGAGTGAATCTGCTCCGGGTGTTTTTCCCGGAATATTTTTATTACCCCCATTTTCTCCCGGGTATTATTCTTACCTGTCCAATTTCCTGCAAAAAACAACCCTCAAACCATAGAAAAAATAATTGATCATGTAAGTGAGATTATTGAGTCCCGTAATTTATATTATATAGGGGTAAAAATGAAAAAAATAAAAAGATTTTTCTATATTTATATTTTATTGGTCTTTTCAATGGCTGCTCAGAGCCTAAGTGTCAATTCACCAGGTGCTGGAGTAACATGGAATAAGGGAACCACGCACAACATAACCTGGACCAGCCCTGGATGTCAGAGCGGTGATGTCAAGATCAATATATTCAAAAATTCAACCGATCCGGCTAATTTTGTTGAGCAATTGACCGGTCCGAACACTGGGTCGAAGAGCTGGACAATCCCGAACACTTTTCAGGATGGCAATTACATCATCCGCGTAAAAACCGACCCGGCAGAGGAGGGATGTTTTGGCGACAGCGGTCTCTTTACGATCGAGGAGCAATCTCAAAACAAAACACTTTCCGTAACAAATCCTCAGTCAGGCACAGAATGGACAAGGGGTGCTCTTCATGATATTACATGGACAAGCAGTGGGTGTACAGACCAAAATGTAAAGATTAATATTTTCAGAAATTCAGTTGATCCGGTAAATTTTATTGAACAACTTACATCCACACTCAATACTGGTTTCAAAAGCTGGGCAATACAAAACAGCTATGTCCCAGGAAACTATATTATCCGGATTAAAACAGAAGATGCTAACTGCATTGGAGATAGCAGTATATTTAAGATCGTCGAACAACCGGCAGTACAAAAATCTATCAAATTGATATCACCTACAAGTATGTGGAGTTTTAATGCCGGCGGAAATATGACGATTAAATGGAGTTCAACGGGAATTTCAGGCAAAGGCCTGGTAATCCGTTTGGTTTCTGCTGACAATTCATTCAATGTGATAATTAAGGACAATCATCCCTATAATGGCTGTCCTCTCCGATGGACCATTCCGGATAATATAGCACAGGGAAAATATCATATTGATATTACCCAAGACAATATAACAGCTCAAAGTGGTAACTTCACCATCAACGCAAAAACAAGCAATATCAATGTCCTTGAACCAATTGAAGGTGTTACCAGACTTAAGGGGAAAGTTTGTACAATAACATGGCACTCAACCAATGTTGACAGTGATAAAGTAGTTATCAGATTGAATCCAAGATCAGGCACATTGTCACAGCACCTCTGCATCATTCACGGACATGCGGATAACAAAGAAGGCCGAAACACATATGCATGGACAATACCATCCCAGATCCCTGACGGGAAGTATACTGTTTCAGTCGAAAAACCCGACGGAAGTGTGAAGGGTGAAAGCGGTCAATTCGGTATAGGAATGACCAGAGTTTGTGACCTGGCAATTGAATCTGCGGAGTTCTGCGGCAGCAAACTGGATGTAATTGTTAAAAATAACGGCAGCCATTATTCCGGAAAAATCACTATTTTACTCATATACGATATGTTCGGGAAAACAAGAGTAAGCATTCCAGCGATCGTAAAAGACAATTTCCTCCTGTTTTCAGGAAAAAGCCTCACGTTGACCGAAAAAAACTTTGCTCTTTATAATGCCATTTATGCATGTTCAATGAACTATATTCTCATGCTCGTCCCGGACAAGGATCATAAGGATAATATTGGAGGCAATAATCAGTATAATGGTGTCGCGTTTAAAGATTGTAACGTCAGAGAATGCAACAAACCGGATCTCTCGTTCTCAAAAGTGTGGATAAAAAAGAAATACCGCAATTCTGTTGTACATACCGGGAAAAATCAAAAAATACTTGCCGAATTAGTAAAAGCAGGAAAGATCAATGGCACTTTCACGACCAAAGTCACCGTGTATTATCATAAATTACAATTTGATCCCTGGATCAGGGTAACAGAGAACAGATGGCGGCTGGGCGACTTCAACAATAAAAAAGAACTCAGTTTCACCTTTAAACCGCAGAATGCCGGATACTATGTATTTGAGTGGATCACCGATATTCATGATGAGATAAAAGAAAGAAATGAGAACAATAATAAAAAGTCAGATGGAGAAAACATAATGGACCCCCGGTGAGTTCTTAATAAACCGGCCCAGGAAGGTTCGGATGCTGAGGCACCAATCGCTTTTCATCTTGCTGATCCCGAAGACCTGATAAATTTGATTAATTTTTAAAAATGAGATTTATATATAGAGATTCATATTATAAGGGGGATAAAATTAAAAAAAGGGTTGAACCACACCATCATCTGGTCGAGTAAGGGATGTAAGGGCAAAGACATCAAGATAAACATATTTAAAAATTTACCTGTCCGGGAAAATTTTGTTTTCAATTAACCGGAATTCCACAGACACTGAAAATGAGAAAACAGGGTAAAAAGCAAAGTTCTAAGCAATTAATGACTGCATTTATGAAATTAAATATTGCAAATCCGGGAGATCAGGAATCAGAATACCCGGATCTTAAAGTAACAATAACCCCCAACCAGGAATATTATCTAATACATCAGTATGCAGCCATGGAATTCCCGCTCTGAATGCTGGAGAAATGGTATATCGTACCAGATCTGCAATATGGGTCCTTATAGGTTCCAAAAATATTTCAATGAGAATTGATCGGTTTAACACTAACATAGAAGAAAATGAAGGTAATAACGTTGTAAACTGCATAGCAACTATCCATCCCCTGCCTGGAAGTGGGATTATCGGGGATTCTTCTTACATTTGTTCGAATGGGAAAACGGGTCCAACCCTGGAATCTGTATGGGGATCAGGTGTACAACAGGATAAAATTCCCGCCGAAGAAAAATAAGAATAACAATCAGTTCTTCACAAACCGGTTAAGAATTGCCCTTAAATTCAGACGCCTGTCACTTATCATCAGACTTATACCGATTATTATAAGAGATCCAGCACCAAGCTGAGAGAGGTTTTTTCCTGTACCTAGAAAAATATAGGAGAAGATCACTACGAGGAACGGCTGACTGTTCTTTATCAGTGAGACCTGGGTTGACTTCACATGTTTAAGAGCAGTGAAAAGGAAGAACATTCCCAGGATTGGGCCGAGGAGAGATCCGGCCGCAAGATAAATAATTTCATTAGAGTCGGGAAATCTGAGCCCGCCGGCCATAAGGTTATATAGGAGATATGTAATAAAAAGAAAAAATATTCTGACCATTGTGATTAGTATTGGAGGGACATCTTCGGTCTTTTTCTTTATCAGAACATTATTAAATGAATACACCACAACTATTGCTAATACTATAAGGGTATATTTTATTCCGATATCAGGGGATACATAAGTTATAAGGACAACACCGAGAACAGAAATAAAACCCCCGAACATTTCCCTGGGAGAGAGTTTTTCATCAATATAAAAATATGCAATTACTGCAACAAAAAGAGGTGTAATGCTCCCGACAAAAGAGACAACAGCTGGATTTATCTGTCCGATGACATAGAAGAACATAAAGGCGGCAGTTGCCTCTGAGATCACAAAATAAACAAAAAAATATTTGAATTGTTTCAATTTTCCTATATAGCAGACAATATCTTTTCTTTTGACCAGCAGAACAATGATCGCCCAGATACTTGCAAGGCCGAACCACCAGAAAAGAAATATCTGTATCGGCATTGTTCTTTGAATAATTTTAGATGTTATATATACGAGAGATACAGAAAGGGCAGAAAGGAATGCAAAAGGATACCCTGTCAATTTATTGTTTTGAGCCATCATTCAGTATAACTGTTTTTCATCATTAATCGAAGAAAAAAATGAGTATATCCACTAAAAAAAATTAAGACTGAGATAAATAGACCAAAAATTTTATATAGATACATTGAACTTAATCAGGAGAAAAAAGTGAGGAAATTAGCAAACATTTTATTTTATGTGTTTTTTTTATCGTCATTGACAATTGCTGGAACAATTACCGTAACATCGCCATTACCAGGAGCAGATTGGCATAAAGGTACAACACAAACCATAAGATGGACAAGTTCCGGATGTACAGACACATCTATAAAGATCAACATATTCAGAAATACTACCGATCCGGTAAATTTTGTTGAACAATTGACCTGTACCGGCTGTTCTTCAAAAAGCTGGACCATACCTGAAGGATATACCGACGGCAACTATATAATCAGGGTCAAGACAGCTGACAATATATGTTTCGGAGATAGTGCTGTTTTTAATATTTCCCCTCCCCCGTTCGTCTCCACAGGAACTATCACCGTTATTAACCCTTCATCATCAACATCTTTTTACGTCACACAATGGGCACTCGGTATTAACTGGTCAAACACAGGTGAAAATCATGAGAATGTATCGATCGAAGTTATCCCTGAAGGGAATCCGGCAGGCGCAATGGTTATTTTAGCAAGCACACCGAATGACGGAGACCACGAATGGAGAGATCCGGGTTCACTGACAGGTGCAGGAAGGTTTTATATCCGTGTTAAAACCTTGGACGGAGCAGTATGGGGGGATTCTGAAGTGTATCAGGTGAATGAACATTCAGCTCCTGAATCAATAATCCTTGTAAACAGTCCTGGATCAAGAGCACTCTGGAATGTTAATTCACCAAGAATGATCAATTGGAATAAATCGGGAGAGATGGATGAAAGGGTCAGTATTAAGCTATACAACTCATCCGGTACAACATTGATAAGAACCATTTCAGATGATACGGCAAATGATGAGGAAGAACACTGGATCGTCCCTGCTGATCTTACTGCCGGAACTTACATCATAAGGATCACCACTTTAGATGGTGAGGTGTCCGGAGACAGTGATCTATTTGAGATAACACGACCTGATGACCCGGTGACAGACCCGAGAACACCCATTATTGAGGAGGAAGCCCCTCCGGCTGATCCGAGAACTCCTATTGTCCCGGGAAAAACGATTAACATAAAATTTCCGAACAACAGAAGCATCTGGAGATCCGGGCAGAAAGGGGAAATCGTATGGTCACACAAACCATCCATGAACAGGCGGGTAAAAATAGAATTATTTAAAGAGCGGGATTTGAGAGTAAATGCTGTAATCTCTGCAGATACAGAAAATGACGGCAGTTTTTTATGGAAGATCCCGCCTATCATCGTCAGCGGAAAATTTTTAATTAAGATCACCACGCTGGACGGGGCAAACTATGGTGTTTCTGAAATATTCACGATTAATTCAAAATTGTCAGGATTGAGAAAAATGAGATAGAAAATTTATTGATTTAGGGGGAGAAAATGAAAAAGTTACAAATTTTAGTTTTTGTTTTTATGGTTAGCGCAGGGTTGATGCTGTCACAGGTTGTTCATGTGACATCGCCGGCAGCCGGAGCTTCCTATAATAAAGGAGACATTGTTAATATCATTTGGACAAGTCCCAATTGTCAGAGCGGTGATGTCAAGATCAATATATTTAAAAATTCAACCGACCCGGCTAATTTTGTAGAGCAATTGACCGGGCCGAACACCGGATCTAAACAATGGACAATCCCTCAGAGTTACACAGATGGTAATTATATATTAAGGGTAAAAACCGACCCGGCTGAGACCGGATGCCTGGGAGACAGTGGGGTTTTTACAATCGGCAGTATTGTTCCTCAGGGTTCGATCACCGTCTCAACACCGTCAAATATTATCACAGGGAACGACTGCATGATTAACTGGACCTCAACCGGTACGGTAGGGTCAGCGGTACATGTCCTGCTTTTTAATCAGGCGGGAAATGCTCAGGTTTATCTTATTGCGCACAATACAAACAATGACGGATCCCACACCTGGCCGGTATCGGGCAGCTTTCAAACGGGAGATTACAGGATAAAGGTGCAAAACCTTGACGGTAGCATCAGCGGAATAAGCGGGGTGTTCAAAATCAGCAACTTCATCACCACTCTTAGACCGTCCGAAGGTCATGTATATTTCGCCCCCACTCCTGACCTGAAGATAACTATTATTCCTGTTACCGGCCCGACAGCCGAAGTTAACAAAGAAACGCTAATGCAGTTTAAAGTTGATAATATCGGCAATGGAACTTCACAGGAAACAACTCTGAAGGTATATATGGGGCAGAAGAATACTGACACATGGGTTATAAAATCAATTGAACCGGGAAGGTTTCGTTATAAAACAAAAAATTTCACTCCGACAACAGCGGGCGGGTACATTGCATGGGCTGCAAAGGTGGATGAAGAGAATAAGATAGGTGACAGTAAAAGAGATAATAATTATGCAAAGTATAAAATGATCGTAAATGGGCCGGATCTTGTAGTTGCTTTTGATGGAAATATCCGGTCGATCATCACCACTACGGCAAGAGTGAAAGGATATATAAAAAATATAGGACACACAAAATCAGAACCCTGTAAACTGAAAATCTATATGGAAAAGAAAGGAAACAGCCAACACAATATCCCTGCTCTGAATCCCGGTCAGGTCTTTGAGGTCAGCAGAGGCGAGAAGTATTATATAGCGCAACATATCACCGTTAAAATGACCATTGATTCAGAAGGGAAAGTGAATGAAGAGAATGAAGGGAATAACTATATCAAGGATTCAATCAACATAGTACTGTCAGGTCCTTATTGGGCAACGAACTATGTGTGTTCCACCGGAAAAACCGGGCCAAATTTGAATGATGTCTGGTAAAGATCAGAAATAGCCAGGGATCCGGAATCAACTGATCCCGGAACCTGTATTGGAGATAAAAATAAAAAAGATTTTATTCTTAATTTTATTAATTTGCATTGGAAACAGTTTAATATTTTCAACATGTGAAATTATAATTATTTCACCAAAACCTGGGGATGTATTTTATTCTGGTTCAACTGTGAAAATTGAATATGGAGTGAGAAAACCAAATTCTCGCTTTGACAAATACGCCAGAGCAGATAAGTGTCTTTTCAGAGGAACGCACCCACCTGACAACTTTATCGGTTATATCTCGGATGAATGGACAATTCCATTTGATTTACCTGCAGATGTTTACACATTGCATTTAAAATGTGAAAGTTATTCAACTCCATGTACTGCAAGTGTAAAATTTATTATAAAAAAAAGAATATCTAAGATAACTCGAATACCCGGGACTCTTTGGATCCAGGTGAAATCACCACAAGCGAATCAATCATATAAGGTTCTGAATCCTATTAAGATTATCTGGGATAAAAACTTCAAGCATTCCAGAATCGTACCAGGAGATTCTCAATTTATGAAGATTTCTCTTTTTAAACAAAACAAGCTGCAGGAAGTGATTGCACAGAAAACAAAAAATACAGGCGAGATCTCATGGGTACCACAAAAAAAATATGCCTATACACAAAAAAAAAATGCGTATACAAGAGTTCATCAATTTTATATTCAGGTATCTACCCTGGACAAAAAATATATTGGAAAAAGTGGAAAATTCAGACTGATTGAATAATACTTTGTTTAAGTTGTGGAGTGAAAGGAAAGGAAAATGAAAAGATCAGCGATTGTGAGTTTTATCTTTTTAGTAAGTTTGGGATTGGTATCTGCGCAGAGTATTTCGGTTCAATCACCGAAACCGAATGATCTCTATTTTACAGGCGGGAAAATCAAAATAATCTGGACAAATTCCGGATGCACAAGCTCGAATGTGAAGGTCAATATATTCCACGATTCAATCTCTACCGCGAATTTTGTTGAGCAATTGACCGGCCAGAACAGTGGCAATCTTGAGTGGAAAATACCATCAGACTTAGCCGAAGGGAATTATATCTTAAGGGTAAAAACCGACCCGGCAGAAGACGGATGTGTCGGTGACAGCGGACTTTTCGTTATAGAAGTTAAAGAAACCAACACAGCACCTTTTCAAGAGACGATAGTAGGAACTGTATCTCACAAAACCACCCGACCTTGAGATCAAAATCACTTCATCTCCCACTACTCCCACTGCTCACAAAGAGGCAATAGTTGAATTCACGGTAAAAAACATTGGAGGGACAAAATCAACAGCAACCGTGATGAGAGCTTTCAAGGCTAACAAAAATGTAGGTGTCAGTAATGTGCCGGAACTGAATCCGGGGGAGACCTTCAAAAAGTCAATTGTATATCTCCCCCCGGGTGTTGGTTGGGTATTGTGGACTGCCAATGTTGACCAGATAGGGGATGCAGATCAGGAGAATAACGGTGTAAGAAAAGAAGTAACCATAACAGGACCGGACCTGGTCGTGGCATTTAACACATTATACCAGTCACGGGTTACAACTACAGCAAGAGTAAAAGGATATATAAAAAACAGAGGCCATGCAAAATCGAAACCCTGCAAAATTAAAATATATATGGAAAAAAAAGGGAGCAAAACAATTGATGTACCAGCTCTCGCTCGCGGTCAGATTTATGAGGTAAGCCGTGGTGAAAAATATTGGAAAGCGGGATTAAAAAAAGTCAGTATGACCATTGATTGGGAGGGAGATGTTAAAGAACTGAGTGAAGGGAATAACTATGTAGAAGGCTCCATACTAATCATAGGACTGGTTAACAAAATTAATCATGTCTACCAATATGTAAGCTCTCACTGGAAAACACCGAAACCCACCCTGGATTCTTGTTGGTAGGCAATACATTTTAAATACCACTTTTTTTTATGAGTGGATTGAAAGGAGAGAAATATGAACAGAAATGTATGTGTACTTGTTCTGATTATTTTCACCTTCGCCGGGCTGGTCAGCGGAGCTATCATTGTCAACACACCGCATCCCGGTCAGGAAGTAAAAGCAGGGAGCCAGCTGGATATTAAATGGAGTTTTTCCGGCTGTACAGCACCGAAGGTCAAGATAAATATCTTTAAAAACGCGATCGCCCAGCCGAACTTTGTTCTCCAATTGACCGGAGCGAATAGCGGATCAAAATCATGGCAGGTCCCCTCGAATTTCCAGGCTGGTAAATATATACTCAGGGTAAAAACCGAAGAGAAAGGGTGCTTTGGAGATAGTGGATTGTTCAATATAGTTGACAACAAAACCTCCAACATCGGAATCATCCAGGCCGTAGCAATAATACCGACACCTAATCAGAACATTCCAAGACACCGGGCCCCGGCAATCGAACAACCATCCAATGCCTCTTTTTCAATAACCAAAATCTATTATGATATAAAAAAAGGGAAACTGGCAAACGTAAAGATCATGGTCAAATACAATTCCAAAACCGCGTTCAGTTTCAATAACTATAATGGGGATCCAAAGGACGGCCCGGCGTACATGAATTGTAAAATTTCATTTCCCAGATGGCCGTGTAAAGAGCCTATGCGTAAAACTGTATGGGATTACGGTTTTAAAGAGGCTCTTGAGCACGGGCCTCCAACACCCTGGATAGCATTTAATCAAAGGCTATCGGTCAAATATGGCGGAGCAAACCACCTTAAATGTGAACCTCAGATCTTAAATCCCGGGTCAGGTTACTTTCAACTGATTTTTACTCCTGTTCATGCTCATAAAATAATGAAACTCCATGTATATCAGAAAAAGAAGGTTGGCCCATTTTCAGCCGGTGATTTGTGTATATATATCTATCTTCCTAAAATTGAAGTAAGACTTTTTATCCATACAAAAGAAGGAGTGATCTCTGTTTATAAACAATTCTACCTTGATAGAATAGAGGAAAAAACATTAATGATTCCGGGAGAAGTAAGTTCATGTATCGGTGGAGTAAAATATTGGTAAAATTAATATCAAAAAAATAAGATGGGAAAAAAATAGAATAAGAAGGAAGGAAAAGATGAAAAAAATACTTTTTATAGTAAGTTTAATATTTGTAATTACAGGGATCGTATCTGCACAGAGTGTTAAGATCATCACGCCCCAGCCGAACAGCACCTGGTTCAAAGGGGGGCAAATGAATATTAAATGGTCAAACGACGGCTGTACCTCTGATAATGTGAAGATCAATATATTCAAGGATTCAATAAGTGTCCCCAACTTTGTTCTTCAGCTCACGGGCAGTAACGGATTTAAACATTGGGAAATACCTGCCGATTTCCCCAGTGGCACATATTACATGAGAATAAAGACCGATCCGGCCCAGACGGGATGTCTCGGTGACAGCGGCGTTTTTTATATCAAGTTGAATGCAACATTAAAAAAGTCAGAACCGAAGATATCAACAAATAAAGGAATTAAATTCGGTGCAATGCTAAACAAGATCAAAGTGACACAACCGGTGCAGGGAAGTGCTCATGAAGCTCTGAAGGTGATGGTGATCTCCTGGAAAACCGATTTTGCCCAATACCCGACCATAAATATGGATTTCCACCGGAGCGACAATAGCGTTGCCCAGCATCTTTTGACGGATTATAATAATAGTGGGTCTATCGGATGGGCGCCGCCTCAGAAATTTGCAACCCCGGGAGAAAAATATTATATCAGGGTGTATACCAGCGATAATAAATATTCAGGGATCAGCGGATTTTTCTTTGTGACGCCGCCCCAAACCACACGCTAGAAAAATAATATCGTAAAATTATTCACACTGACAAAACCAAGCGGTAGGCATAGCTTACTGGAAAATTTGAATATAAAATAAAAAAAAGGAGAAGAAATGAAAAAACAGTTTTTACTGATGAGCTTATTGATTTTGTTCGTGAGTATTGCATTCGCGCAGAACATGGAGGTAAAAAAACCAAAACAGAATGATGTATTGTATAAAGGGAAATCATACAATATTTTATGGACTAACACGGGGTGCACAGGTCCTTATGTAAAGATCAATATTTTTAAAAATTCCATTGATCAGGCTAATTTTATTGAACAGATAGTAACACAGAACGGCGGATCAACATCCTGGAAAGTACCTGCAGGTTATGCGAACGGAAAATATGTCCTGAGGGTCAAAGCAGATCCTCCTATTAGTAATTGTTACGGAGACAGCGGAGTGTTTACTATCAAGGATAAATCAACCTTTTCCCCGATCTATACACCTCCTAAAATATTCAAAAAACCGGTTATTGCTGTCGCAAAATTAAAAGGCATAGTAAAGATAACCTCCCCGATCACTAATGGATCCTATGAGATAAATAAACCTATGACGATCAGCTGGAATAATAACCTGGGAACTAATTCAAAAGTAAATATCTATTTTTGTTCCGAGACAGATAACCAGGGAGAGAAAATCTTCACGGGAACAACAAATAGCGGAAATGTTCAATGGATACCGCCTGGTGATAAAGTTTCCTGGCCCGGAAACAGACCATATATAAAAATTGTAACACCTGATAATTTATATTCAGGGAAAAGCGGATTGTTCAGCATCGTTCCCCCTCAGGTAACTCCTCCTCATCAACCCGAGAAAAAAACTATTGCAAGGACCCCGGTGATCAAGAATAATCATACAAGAGATTGGGATCTGGAAAATCACAACGATTGTCTTTCCGCTCCCACACCCGGGATGCAGGGGAGGGCACCGACTCCTTCTGAACTTAAAACTGGCCATCACATATCTCAGGGAAAGTATAAAGAGTGTTCATGGGTCCTTTCTTATACTTTCACTGGAGATATGATCTTTGATATCCCTGAAATAAAAGGTAAAGAGATCTTGAGAGCAGAATTGTTAATTTCCCTAAGTGACTACATTGAAGTATTGCCACCAACTACAAATACTACCTGCAGCAGTTTAAGCAGAATTTTCGATAATAATGGTCTTATAACAAAATTTAGCATCATAACTCCGGGGGAGAATACAAAAATTGATCTGCTCAATTCTATGAAAAACTGGGCAGCTTCAAGTCAATCAAATTCTTATACACTGACAATAAAAGATAACCTGGATTATATAGGCTATATTAGTGTATGTCTGAAGTATTATTCACAACCTATTTTATTTATTGATTATAAGGAATAGAATAAAAAAAAGAGGGGCTTCTAACGGAGCCTCTCCTTTAATCTTTTCACCTGATCACGAAGACTGATGGCTGCTTCAAAATCAAGCTGATCTGCCATTTTATACATCTCTTTTTCAAGTTTCTTAACTAAGGAAGGTACATCTTTTTTAGGTATATGTTTAGTATCCTTAACCATCACCAACTTTTCCTTGACAGGTTTTATGATTGTCTGAGGAGTAATCCCTTCTCTTTTGTTATATGCCTCCTGGAGCTGTCGTCTCCTTTTTGTTTCTGCAATTGCCCCCCTCATTGAGTCGGTCAGCTTATCTCCATACAGGACCACTCTGGAATTAACATTCCTGGCAGCCCTCCCGATTATCTGAATAAGGCTTTTTGTATCTCTTAGAAAACCTTCTTTATCTGCATCAAGTATCCCGATAAATCCCACCTCGGGAATATCCAATCCCTCCCTGAGAAGGTTTATACCTACGAGGACATCAAAACTACCCAGCCTCAATTCTCTTATTATCTCACTCCTCTCAAGTGTATCGATTTCGGAGTGCATATATCTTGTCCTTATTTTTTTTTCTGCAAGAAACTCGGTCAATTCCTCTGCCATTTTTTTGGTCAGAGTGGTCAGAAGGACCCGGTCCCCTCGTCTGACTACCTTTTCGATCTCAACAATTATATCCTCCACCTGCCCCCTTGAAGGTCTGACTTCCACATGGGGATCTACAAGTCCTGTGGGCCGAATGATCTGCTCAACAATTCTTCCCGACTCAGACCTTTCGTATGGGCCGGGAGTGGCAGATACAAAAATCACCTTGTTCTTCCTCATATATTTTTCAAATTCATCAAACTTCAGAGGCCTGTTATCAAAAGCACTGGGGAGACGGAAACCGAAATCGATCAGATTCTTCTTCCTGGAGTAATCGCCCTTATACATACCGTGAAGCTGAGGAATTGTCTGATGGCTCTCGTCAATTACAATAAGGAAATCCTTAAAATAATCGAGCAGGGAAAAGGGCTGCTCACCCGGCTTTCTACCATCGAAATAGACCGAATAATTCTCTATGCCTTTGCAGAACCCTGTTTCCTCTATCATATCAATGTCATACAAAGTCCTCTGTTTTAGCCTGTGTGCCTCCACCATTCCCAGCTGAGGGAGCCTGTTGTCAAGATCAGTCCTGATATTTTTTATTGAATTGCTGATCACATCTTCCGGAATAACAAAATGTCTGGCCGGAAACACATAATAATTATCCTTCTCATCAATTTCTTTACCTGTTATTTTATCAACTTCGACAATCCTCTCGATCTCATCACCGAACATTTCGATCCTAACCATATTGTGATAGTAACCGGGGAATATATCAATTGAATCCCCCTTTACCCTGAACTTTCCCGGGACAAGTTCAAATTCGTTCCTTTCATATTGAATATTAACTAGTTTTTCAAGAATATCCTCCCGCTTTATTTTCAACCCTTTCTTGATTTCAAATCCCATCCCTTCAAAATAATCGGGACGTCCGACACTGTAGATGGCAGATACAGAAGCAACCACAATGACATCTCTCTGCATCATTAAAGAAGCTGTTGCCTGAAGCCTCATCTGCTCTATCTTTGGATTTATCTGTGCATCTTTTTCAATATACTGGTCCCTCTGCGGGATATAAGATTCAGGCTGATAATAATCATAGTATGAGACAAAAAACTCCACTTTGTTTTCGGGGAAGAACTCCTTAAACTCACTATAAAGCTGGGCCGCAAGAGTTTTATTATGGGCGATCACAAGGGTAGGCATTTTCACTTTCTCTATCACATTGGCTATTGTGAAAGTTTTTCCCGAGCCTGTCACACCGAGAAGGGTTTGGAAATTTATCCCGCTCCGTAGCCCTTCGGTCAACCTTTTTATTGCTTCCGGTTGAGAGCCCTTTGGCTGATATTCCGATCTGATCC
Organism: uncultured bacterium; assembly: GCA_942492175.1. Classification (GTDB taxonomy): domain Bacteria; phylum Acidobacteriota; class Aminicenantia; order UBA2199; family UBA2199; genus UBA647. The sequence continues at coordinate 44,933 of CALODR010000004.1, read as the reverse complement.
TGAAATCCATAACAGTATTCTATTTCAGGGAGTATCATAAATCAACAGGACATTCGATTGACATGGAATAGTTTTTAAACTATATTATGTAACTTAAACTGCAGGAGGGGTCATGGAGTTTGAAAAGATAGTATTTGAGACTTTAAAAAAATCAGATCAGCCATTAAAAGGGAAAGAGATAGCAGAGCTTGCGGGAATTGATAAAAAAGAAGTTGATAAGGCAATAAAAAAATTGAAAAAAGATGAGAAGATATTTTCACCGAAAAATTGTTTTTATTCAGTCACGAAATAGGAGTTAAAATGACTAAAGAGATAAGCAAACATCTGATAAAGCACGGAATAAAACCATCTTATCAACGGCTAAAGATATATGAATATCTGATCACAAAGAAGAACCACCCGACAGTGGACATGATATACAAGGAGCTCCTTCCGCAGATACCCACATTCTCAAAAACAACGGTATACAACACTCTTGAACTTTTCATGGAAAAAGGGATCGCAATAATGATAACTATAGATGAAAAAGAGACAAGGTATGATGCCGATACTTCTGTTCATACCCATTTCAAATGTGAACAATGCTTAAGTATTTATGACCTGAACACTGACCTTAGTGCATTGAACATCCCGGGGCTTGCCGAACACAAGATCACAGAACACCACCTCTACTTCAAGGGGATATGCAAATCCTGTCTCTCCAAATCCGGCCCGGCCTCTTCTCACTGATCATTAATAGAAACTGAAATATTATTAATTGTAAAGTATCGGATCAGAAATATTTAAATTTCAGGATGTTGAAAAGCACTTACAATGTCCAGTTTTCTGCATAATCTCTCTCTGTCGGTATTCTGATCATAAGTTGATCTTCTTCCGGAAATTCTGCAAAAACATCTCCATCCTTTTTCACAATGAATTTCATTTTTAATTCTGCATCTTCAAGTCCGTCAAAAACATTGAAAGGGATTTTGCACTCCAGTATCTGCCCGAAGACAAACTGATGGGGATCACTCCCCTGATCCATATATATCAGGTAACGTTTATTTCCATTTTCTATTTCAAGTTCAAAGGAATATTTTTCATCAATATAGACTTCTGCCCTCTTTTTCATTTCTATATTCAGATAAAGATTTTCCGGATCAAAACAATACTTGATCTTTTTGAATACGGGATGAGAAATATAAATTGCACTTGCCATGTTTCCGGTTTCGATCTTTCCCGCTCCATCCCATTCATACAGGGTGGTTTCTCTTCCATCAATCACAGGAGTGAGATATCTGTCAGGCAATGCCTTTGCATCTTCACTTTCTGTAACCTTAACAAACACTGGAAATCCCAGTTCGGCCGGAGCTTCCAAACCGGCCAATGTGCAGGCTTTAATCAAATTCTTCCTGAAAAGAAGGTCGAATTTGTCAAGATCATCTGTATGATTTTCGGTACCATACCACCAGAACCAGTCACTCCCTTCAGCAATATAGATATTCTCCATAATTTCAGGGATAAGATCAGCCGGAATTTTATCAATATTCTCCTCTATCAACATTTTCACAGAGCTTATCAACGCCCAGCCTCTCCTGTCATCTTCATGACCGATCCATATATTGAAGTTTCCGTTTATCCATGATCCGGGAGAGAATGTTTTCAGGTCTCCCGAAGGCATCAAGCAGGCTTCGGAGAAAGTCACCATATCCACCCTGTTACTGGACTGGACCAGAGAATAAAATTCCCTCAGGAATTCCCTGCCGCTGTCTTTGTAGAATTCCCATGCATTCTCTCCGTCAAGGATAACTGGAAGGACAAGATCTTTTTCAGCTTCTTCACCGGCAGATTCTATTTTTTTATACAGGTCGGATGCCGCATCTTTAGGGTCCCATTTTTTATAATGAAATCCTATCAGATCGGACAGATAATTATCCCGGAAAAATATCCTCATATCACCTTTTCTGAAGCTCCATGGTTTGAACTTTGACCTGGAGATCAGATCAGGATCTGCACCTGATTCACTGAGCGAACGTTCTACAATCTTCTCATCAGTAGCGGTCCATTTCACCCCACCACTCTCAAGTATTTCAAGAGCCTCTTCTGAAAGGCTCCCCTCGGAGGGCCATATCCCTTCCGGCCTTCTGCCGAAAAGTTTCTCCATATAATCAAGTCCCCTTTTTACCTGCAATTCCGCATCAACTTTCCAGTTGAAATTGAGTCTGTACTCAGGTAGTGCAGGGTCTGCAACTCTTCCCAATTGGGGATCGATCAGGAGAGGAAGTATAGGATGATAGTATGGAGTTGTTGATATCTCAAGTTTCCCTTTATCCCACAACTTTTTATGAAGAGGAATGATCTCTTTCATTATTTCGAGTTCAACGAGTTCAACCTCTTTTTTTTCTTTATCGGTAAACCCCATCCCCTTTTTAATAAGCTTCCTGATCCGTTCATCATTTTTCCTGTAGTACTGATCTATATTTGTGAGGGAGAACCAGACCTGTAGATCAAGGAGCTCACTATCTGAGAAAATTTCCTTCCAATTCCCCTGATATTTGTTGCCCCCCGCATCAGACATCTTCTTGTGCAGAGAAGCATATTCAGGAAAGGGTCTTATATGGTTATCATAGTTCACAGAGAAAAAGTTGTTGACAAGAAAATCTGTTTCATCTTTTGTCATATTCCCGGGGTTTTTCTCAAATATCTCCTGGAATGTATCTTTCTTTCCCTCAATGTAAAGCTCTATCTGCCTGAGTAGAGAGGGGACCAGGTTTATGGTCGCTTTGTTACCCGGGAACTCTTCAAGGAGTTTTGCCATTCCATAATAATCCTTAATTGCATGGGTCCTGACCCAAGGGAGTTCGATCCTGCCGGAATCGGGTTCAACATACCACGGCTGATGCATATGCCACAGCAGTGCCAGTTTTACCATTAGGAGATTATTCCCCGTTTTCTTTCAACTCTGTTAATACTCCGGAAAAATCTTTAGGATGGGCAAATGCAATCTTTGCTTTGTGTGCTCCGATCCTCGGTTCTTTGTCGAGCATCCTAACCCCTTTCTCTTCGAGAGAAGACATCTCTTTTGCTATATCATCCACTTCATATGAAATATGGTGGAGTCCGCCCCCCCTCTTCTCAATAAATTTTGAGATCGGTGAATCATCGGATAGTGGTTCCAGAAGTTCAATAAAAACATCCCCGACCTTAAAAAAAGCAACCGTCACTTTCTGTTCCTCGACCACCTCTGTCCCTTTGAACTCGAAACCCGGGATATTTTTGTAAACTTCGATCTCTTTCTTAAGATCACTTACTGCAATTGCTATATGATCTATTTTTTTTATCATTAATTCCTCCGGACAAATGCAGAATATTAAACCATAATGTCCTGCAAATCAATTAATTTTTATTACTATTTTTCCTCTGAATTTTCCGCTCTCTGCCAATTCATGAGCATTGGAAATTTTATCCAGAGGGAATATGTTCTCCACAACAGAATGAAATTCCCCGGTCATGGCAAAACCTGTCAGTATGGTAAGGTCGACACCGGAAGGTTTCACCCATATCATTTTAGCTTTTTTAGTCAATGGGAAAATATTGAGGATCTTTCTTAACATTATTCCAGGCCCGGGGATAGTTGTGATATATCTTCCCCCGGAATTCAGAAATTTCTTACTCTTTGAAAATGACATTTTTGCAGCAGCATCAAAGAGAATATCATATTTATTACCGGATACATTCAGATCATCAGAAGAATAATCATACACCTTGTCCGCTCCCAGCTTTTTACAAAGATCCATATTTTTTTTGCTGCAGACTCCTGTAACTTCAGCTCCCATTGCTTTGGCGATCTGAACACCGAATGAGCCCACACCTCCCGTCGCTCCGTTTATCAGGACCTTTGATCCATCACTGATATTTCCCTGATAATTCAAAGCCTGCAAAGCGGTTAATGCGGCGAGAGGGACCGAAGCAGCTTCTTCAAAAGTAAATTTTTCCGGCTTCAGGGAAATATTTGCAGGGTCAGCAATCAGATATTCAGAATATGCCCCCCCCTTCATTGCTGAGAGGAAACCGTAGACCTTATCTCCTGTTTCATACCCTTCAACTTTTCCACCAATGCTTTCAATAACTCCCGAAAAATCTGCTCCTGCATACTTTGGAAATTTCTTCCCGGTTATAAATTTTATATCCCCTTTTCTGACCTTATAATCAACTGGATTGACCGATGAAGCAAATACCTTCACCAGTATTTTATCTTCAGGAAGTTCGGGAATCGGAACATCAGCGATCTCCATAACTTCGGGGCCGCCATATTTATTAAAAATAACTGATCTCATTTCTCCTCCACTATTTATATTATATCATTTTAAACAGAGGCAAAAAATCAGGCCGGAATTTATAAATTTTAAACCAGGACTACACATAACCGCTCAGAATTCTGTTATAATATTTTTTCAATATTCTATTCAGATAAAGGAGAGAAAAATGGAAAGAAATATATCTCTGATAGGAGCCGGTAATTGGGGGAAGAACCACTTAAGAAATCTTAAAAATCTCGGCGTTCTCCATTCCGTTTTGGAATTATCAGAAGACATCACCACTCTGAGGAAAAAAGAACATCCGGATGTGGCCTTCACTTCAGATGAGAATGATATATTAAACAATACTTCAATCAAAGGAGTTGTTATAGCTGCTCCCGCCCATCTCCATTATGAAATAGCGAAGAAATATCTGCTGGCTGGGAAGGATGTCCTTGTTGAGAAACCGCTTGCACTTAAAGTGGAGGAGGGGGAAGAGCTCGTCGGGATCGCTGAAAGGAAAAACAGAATACTGATGGTGGGTCATATTCTTCAGTTTCATGCAGCAGTAATAAGGCTCAAGAAACTTATCGATGACGGAGAGCTGGGAGAATTGCGATATATATATTCGAACAGGCTTAATATCGGGAAACTCAGATCTGAAGAAAATGTGCTGTGGAGTTTTGCACCCCATGATATCTCACTGATCCTTATGCTGCTGGGGGGTGAAGAGCCGTCAGATATAACAGCATTCGGTGGAGCTTATGTAAATGAGAAAATATACGATACAACTATGACCACTTTGAAATTCGGTTCGGGGGTCAGAGGCCATATATTTGTCAGCTGGCTCCATCCTTTTAAAGAGCAGAAACTTGTTGTTGTGGGTAGTGAGAAAATGGCTGTATTTGATGATGTAAGTCAGGAAAAGCTTTTTGTCTATCCCCACACTATCGAGATCGAAGATGGCAATATACCCGTCGCTCATAAGGCCGACAGGGAGGTTGTAGAATTTGAACCTTCACAACCTCTTGAGGAAGAGTTGAAACATTTTGTCAATTGTATGGAAAACAGAGATATACCAAAAACAGACGGAAATGAGGGGGTCAGAGTATTAAGGATCCTCAACAAAGCCGGATACTTTCTGAGATAAAGAGGAGAATACTGATAATGGAAGATAAAAAATATTTTGCACATGAAAGCAGTTATGTTGATGACAATGTAGAGATCGGAGAGGGGACAAAGATATGGCATTTTTCCCATATCCAGTCAGGGACAAAGATCGGGAAAAATTGTGTTTTCGGCCAGAACGTAAATGTAGGGAACGATGTGACTATCGGAAACAACATAAAAGTGCAGAACAATGTTTCAATTTATGAAGGTGTTGAACTGGAGGATTATGTGTTCTGCGGCCCGTCCATGGTCTTTACAAATATTCTCGATCCGAGATGTGAATTCCCCCAGAGAGGAAAAGAATACTATGTTAAAACACTTGTGAAAAGAGGAGCTTCTCTCGGAGCCAACTCCACAATCGTGTGCGGGAACACCATTGGAAAGTATGTTTTTGTCGGAGCAGGAGCAGTGGTAACCAAAGATATTCCTGATCATGCTCTGGTAACAGGTGTCCCTGCAAGGATAACCGGGTGGATGTGTAGATGCGGTGAAAAGCTGTCACTTACAAAAGACCCGAAAACAACTGAAACCGACACCTGTCCCCGCTGCAAACGGGAATACACCAAAAATAAACTCACAGTCTCAGAAAAAAAGTAACATTTTGGGGACGGTTCCTTTTATGTAGACTTTTCGGACCGCTGCCTATACCCTTGATATTTACAAGAATTGTTATACAATATAACATTAAATTTTCAGGAGAAAAAAATGCAATTTATAGATTTAAAGACACAGCAGGATAGAATAAGAGAAAAGATAGAACTTAATATAAAAAAAGTACTTGATCACGGAAAATATATTATGGGCCCCGAGATAAAAGAGTTGGAATCAACTCTTGCAGAATATTGCGGAGTAAAACATGCGATTGGAGTGGCCAGCGGGACAGATGCTTTACTGATACCCCTTATGGCATATGAGATCGGTCCCGGTGATGCTGTGTTTACAACTCCATTCACTTTTATTGCAACCGCAGAAGTCATTCAATTGCTTGGTGCCACCCCTGTTTTTGTAGATATCAATCCTGAAACATTCAATATTGACACAGAAAAACTGGAAGAGGTTATAGAAAATACTATAAAAGATGGGAAATTAAATCCCAAAGGAATTCTGCCGGTTGACCTTTTCGGACAGGCCGCAGATTATAACAGTATTAATGAGATAGCAAAAAAATATGATCTTTTTGTTATAGAAGATGCTGCTCAAAGTTTCGGAGCTTCTTATAACGGGAAGAAAGCATGTTCACTCGCAGATGTCGCATCAACAAGCTTTTTCCCGGCTAAACCACTGGGAGCTTACGGTGACGGCGGGATGATATTTACAAATGATGATGAGCTTTATGAAAAAATTCTTTCGATCAGAGTCCACGGCAGCGGGTCAGACAAATATAATAATATAAGAGTCGGATTAAACGGACGTCTCGACACTATCCAGGCTGCAGTTCTTCTTGCAAAATTTGATATATTTGATGAAGAAATTAAACTCAGACAGCTGGTCGCAAAAAGATACAATGAAGAATTAAATGATTTTGTCAAAGTGCCGGTAGTGGAATCACATAATATTTCAGCCTGGGCACAATATGCAATGCTCCATCCCGATAGAGATAAAATTATAGAGAAGCTTAAAGCGGACGGAATTCCTGTAGCAATATATTACCCTATCCCTTTACATCTCCAGGAAGCATTCGTACATCTCGGATTAAAAAAGGGTGATTTCCCTATTAGTGAAAAATGCGCAAATGAAATTTTCAGCATTCCCTTCCACCCTTATTTAACAAAAGACGACCAGGATAAAATCATCTCCTCAATAAAATCCGCCACCTAAAAAAAAAGTAACACCTTGGGGACGGTTCTATTTTTGTTACTTTTTATAGTTCTCTTTGAAGAAGGTGAACTATTTTTCTCATGTACCCTATTGAAAGATCAGAGAAGAGATCAATTTCCTGAATTTCTTTATAGGTTAATCCTAATTCATCTCTAAGTCGAAATAAAAATTTTTTCCGTAATTTCTTCCCATTATGTGATCTGATATTTAATTCAGACAATACAATTGAATGTTCATATTCAAAATTATTTTGAACTGTCTCTATCAAATTTATTTTACTTAATTTAGTGAAATCCACAAAATTCTCTTTAAAACTAAGTACTTTATCGCCACAAAAATTGACATGATTTATTACCTGTTCAGACAAATTTTCTTGATAATCAGATAAAATTGACATCGAGAATTCTTTCTTTGAAAAATATTGTTCTTTCACAAGATCACAAGCAATAAAGGTGTTCTTTTCAACCGAGAAATAATCATTAATACTACTCCATTGATAGTTAAAAGGATCACTTACATAAAATGACCTGACCGGGTTTTGTAGGATATATTTTATAACAATTAACAAATAATTTTCATCTTGGATTAAAGTTGATTTAAACCTATCCTCAAAAACATATCCTTTGGAGTTCGTTTTATGCCTAAAGTATTGGCCATAATGACCGTTGAGACTTTTCATGAAATCAGACAGTCTCCCTGATGTGTTCTCAAGGCAGAGGTGAAAATGGTTGTTCATAATACAATATGCAAAAATTCGAATTCCATATTTTTTGGATTTTTCAGCCATCATTTCAATATATTTTCTTTTAAGATTATTTTTTTGAAATATTTTCAGTTTGTTAAGACCTCGATTCATTACATGATGAAATGCACCTTTCCAAGTCATTCTTGCACTTCTCATATTAAATTCCAAAAAATGGAACAAAAATAGAACCGTCCCCAGAATGTTTCATTTTATTTCCAAAAGAAGGGGATGGAAGATTCAAAAATATTCTGAGATGAATTTATGAATTTTGGGGGATTTTTTAAATTGAATTTTCCTGTTGTGGTGCCATTTTTGTCTACCCCGGTTAATTCGAATTCATACAATTTGTTCAGGACATATTGCGGTAGTCCTTCTTTATGCTCAATACCTGTTATCTCTGAAATATTATTTATCCTTATCTTATTGTCAGGAAATCGGGTTATCTGGACAATTATATCAACCGCTCTACTGACAACATGCCTTACTGCATCAATCCTCATTTCCATCCCCTGAAGGAACATATTCTCCAGTGCAATCAATGCGTCCTCACAATTGTCAGCATGCAATGAACTCATCCCTGAATGACCTGAATTAAAAGCCCTCATTAAATCAAAAACTTCTCCAGACCTTACCTCTCCGAGAATTATCCATTCAGGAAACATCCTCAGAGCATTTTTCACAAGATCCCTTAGAGAAACAGATGTATCATCCTCATAATATGCTTTTTTAGTCTCTAGCGGGGCCCAGCAGGGATTCGGTATATCAAGTTCCCGGGCATCTTCAATGGTTACAACAATATCATCTGTTTTTATAAACCCGCATAACAAATTAAGAAGCGTTGTTTTACCGGACCCTGTTCCACCTGAAACAATTATTTTCTTTCCAAGATTCACAACAGATCTGAGAATTTTAATCCCATTATTATCAATGGAGCCAAGTTTTAAAAGATCATCAAATGTAAGTTTGTTTGCAGGGAACTTCCTTATAGATACACAAGCACCTTTTGAATATACCGGGGAGATCAGTATATTTATCCTGGATCCGTCATCAAGCCTTCCGTCCAGGATCGGATAGTCAAAATTTAGTTTCTTTTTTAAATGCTGTGCGATCGTATTGCATGCTACAATCAGGTCAATATCCTCCTCCCACGACCTGTCAACCGGTTTTATCCCTTCTCCAAATCTTTTCACAAAAACATTATCCCTGCCATATATAAAAATATCTGTAACACTATCATCTGTGATCAGATCTAAAACGGGATTAAGAACAACACCAATTTGATCAAGGGAAGAAAAGGAGTTATTTGTATCCACTATTTTAAAGATCCAAGAATTGAAAAGATTATTGACCAGATATCTCTAAATGCTTTTTTGTAGCCGGACCTTTTTCCTGTGCCGAACCTGTAATAAAAACATTTTCCGGATCTCCTGTTCTTAAAATATACTTCAACCAGGGCTCCAGGCATTGTTGAAGGAGAATTGTTCTTCTCAACATCTAGCAGAGCAACACCTATCTCTGTCGGCGATGACTTCGACAACACTATCTTTTTACTTTTTATTATGCTTTTTAATGAGCTGATAAACTCACTCCTGAAAGGCGTGGCCTTCTCTGTAGTACGTATGGTTCTTATAAAAACCGTATCAGATTCACATTTGAAACCACCATCATATTCATACCCGAGAATATCGTTTCCTCTAAGCTTTTTATATATCTTATTATTAAAAAACTTTCCGATAGTGAATTTTTTTATTTTCAAATCCGCTCCGATTTCCAGAAAAGGTTTGGTCTCAACTATGTCTTTAAGAAGGCGGATCTTCTGCTTTTCATTCAAATCTTCAATCCCTTCCGCCGGAATTATCACTCTAAAAAACAGAGTTACAAATAAGCTTATATTTAGTAATTTACTATTTCTCACTCTTCACCTCCCTTATCCTGGATCTGTTTTTAAGATGCCCCATTTTTAATCCCGATATGGACAGAAAAATTATCAGAAGCAATGAAAGCAAGAAAGCAACCAATGATTGGGCATCCGGTTCCCTCCTGACCATTCCAATCGAATAGGCCAACAATAATCCTCCAAAATACCACCCGGCAATATAAAGTCCGCTCCTCTTCATCTCTCTGATACCCAGGGCATCAAAGATCACATTCATGCAGCCGCGGTGAAAACTGAGCAGAACATCATTTCTCTTTGAATATGTATTTCTCATCATTCCTCCAATCTAATAGTATGTCCTTTCTGAAACTCTGGAATAAGCCGAGATCCTCACATCAGAGGCAAACCTGATATTGAACTCAGTCCCCGCTTTTATAACAATTGTCGGAACTATTGCCAAAGAATCTGAAGCCAGCCTTTCATTAAGTATATTAAAATTATCAGAGGTCCTGTCTATAAAACGGGATAACCCGGATGACTGATCTAAACTGTTCTGGGCAAACCCGCTTAAACCATTAAGTGAGCCATAAAGAATGGAAGAACCGAATTTTGTAAAGAAATGGTTATTCCTCTTTCCTCTGATCCCGAGTGCACCTGATCTGTCCATAGCTGCCATGCTTTTTTTACTGCTACCCATATCAATTGACCTCCCATTCGGAAGTATTATCCTGTGAAAATCAATAAATATCCTTGCATCCTGCTGCCCCGACACCTTCCGGGCATAACCAGTAACCCTCGAATTTGCAGGTAATAAAACAAATCTTCCGCTATTATCGAGAAAATCCTTTGAAGTAACCGCCGTGACAGGACTTTCACGTTTGTCATTCACAACCCGGCAGGTTAATGATGCCGTCAGAATTTCACCTTCACAAATAGTGAAAACCGGATTGGAATTAAATATCAGGCAAAGAGTCCCCGAATCATTTTTCTCCAATCTGTTAATCGTATCGTTCCTTTCAGATATCACAGGAGATACATTTGCAGAGCCATTATTGTAGATCCTCGCAGATCTCCAGGTATTACTGAACGCAAAAAGGGACCTGACCTTTTTTTCACTTTTTCTATACCGGTATTTTCCGGAAACCGGACCCTCTTTATTTAAATCCGGATCAAATATACTTTTTGGATCTTCTTCCTCCTCCTCCAGATATGAGAGGATACTATTCATGTGTTCATCAGAATGGGAATTTGAAAAAATGTCCTCATCATCAATTTTCATACTTTTTTCAGAACCTTCATTATTTTTTTCAGCAAGATTTTTCAGATCATTTAAAAGGCTTGCTGTGTATTCATCAACATCGGTGTTCTTCCCCAGAAAAACATCATTTTTGATCATCCCGAGTTTTTCTTCCTTCTTTCTCCTTTGTTCCTCAAGTTGATCGATCTGCGCAAGTATATCTCTATTCTCAGTAACAATATCTTTCTCTCCTGATCTTTCCGGGTTGTCCATGATCCCGTATATAAAAAAAGTGAGGATAAAAATCACAATCCCTCCGGCAGCCATTACTATCCTTTCTTTAGTTTTATTACCGGGTCTCTTAGCTTTTCCTTTAGCGGTATTAAAATTAACGTAGTTAATATCATTTCTTTTCATAGTTCACCTTTTATTTATCAATGATTCCAATTTCCCCGACTTAAGAACTATCTTCTCACCCCTCGCGAGTATTTTATGAACAATATAAAACTCTCCGGAATCAATATATCGTACCGGTTCAAGTTTAGACCTCTTCCCTTTTCTTTTGATGAAAACAGCAGGCCTGATCCTGCTGCCGGGAATATATACCCTTGTCACAATACCGTTATCTTCAACCTTATCAACACTAAAATATTTATCCCTGATCCTGTAATTATCATTTATCCTTCCTTTTTCCCACTCATCAAATTCCTTCTCAATCACGGTCTCTTTTCCCGACATTTTTAAACGGCTGATGCCCTCCCTGATATTGACCTTTTTCACAACATCCCTGTTTAATCCCTTTCCCGATAATTCTTCCAGAATAAAACTGTATATCTTTGATCGTTTTGTTATAAGATCAAGTGAAGTGTGAATCCCCGTCTTAGCAGGGACAACATAGACAAACCTCCTGTTATCACAATTGATTATCCAGTCACCGGTAGGTTCAATTATATCTGCTATTAATTGATCGGGGGGAAGGACGAACATTGTCGTACAATTCGTCTCACACCCGATCCTGAAAATCTTTCTCCCTGCATTCCAGTCATAAAATGCATCCACTACGATATAATTGAAATTTCCCGCCGTGATCAACAAAACCCCCGCTAAAATTATTGATAAAAAAGTAATTATCTTTTTAGTAGTCATTAATTTCCTCTCCGTTAATAAAATCATTCTCCCTGTATTCAACAATAACCAGGCCATGCGCATTCCCTCTTTTCCTTACAACAGGCTTGATCCTGAGAATTGCAAAATGGTCACTTCTCTCTTCATGGTCACCTCCTTTGGAGATCAGATCTTTCCTGAAGAAGACCTGGATCTTAAGATCCGGGAGTTTTTCGAGTATAGAGATAGACTTAACAGAAACAAGCCCCTGAATATTCCTGTTTATATGGTCATACCTTTTTGAAACAAGGAGAGTGTTCTTTATATCTGCAGCTGCCTCCTCCGAAGTTTTTGAAATTGCATTGATAAGGTTTGTTTTAATTGTAAGCCTGTTATAAGTATAAAGATCGGATATAAAACCTGTGACAAAATCATTTATTTCCGCATTGCTTCTGGTCTCACCTTCAGCGTCAATAAATCTGAAATCAACAGCTTTGGCGCTCCCGGTCTCTTTGTTTATAAATATGGGCAAGGGTTTAACCTCATTGATCTTTCCTGATAAGATAAAATTATAGATGGAAAGCATGACTATGATGATCAATTCAATAACAATAATGAATCTATATGCAAAATTTATGACTATCCTTGCATTTTTTTCATAAATATAGTCACTCATTTACCCCTCCGTTTGAATCTTTTCCTTTGTTATTTTCCTGAGGATTAGGGACAGGAATATCTCCGCCTCCACTCTCAACAAAAGACTCATTTTCCAAACTGCCTGAAGAAGATTCTCTCGGATTTGCTTCCGGAATCTCACTATTTCCATTTAACTCACTCATGATCATTGATTCATCTCCGCCGGAAGAGTATTTATCAGATCCGCCATCACTTCTCCCCTGACCGCCAGTTGACCTGCTCCCGCCTTTTAGAACATTCATGCCACCCCTGACTGCCATTGTAGTTGCTGCGGCAGCTGTAACAGCTATCCCGGCCGCTTTTTCCGCAATATTTCCGGCTGAACCTGTGATACTCCCGACAATTTTTGAAACAGAAAAGATAAGGCCGAATGTCAGAAGGGGATTGACCATCAGCATTCCTATACCTTCGATAGTATTCGACATGCTTCTTGATGAAGATGTCCCCGGAACACCTGAATCTATATTTACACTTCCCGAGTACAAACCCGCTGTAATTTTCATGATCATGATATATGCAGGGATCATTAGAAATACTGCCAAAAGGATCACTACCCACTTTACACCTGTTCCCCTCAGCTCAGGTGATACGAACATTGCAATAAAAACCGGCCCCATCACAAGGGTTAGAGCCAAAGAAGCGTATGCCCCGGCAATAAACACCAAAATGAATATCATCGCTATATAAATGAGAAGAAGACCAAGTCCGCTCAATACAGCAAGGACAATTGCAAGAAAGAATGATGTCAATGAACCCCCTGAACTTCTGTCCAGTTCCACCGAGGCCCTTTGATCTTCGACACCTCTCTCGTATCCCTCATTGATCCAGTTATTAATATCTTCGAACCTTGGAAGTATATCCTTACCCGCGTTCATAGCTCCCGAATATATTCCCTTCGACAATCCATTAAAATTCAATAATATAGTACCCACACAGAGGATAAGGATAAACTTTCTACCCAGATCTACACCTTTTCCACTTGAAATATCTATGGCTTCTCTCAATATCTCTATCACAATCAGCAGAATAAAAAGAGACCCGCCGAAAGGCAGAAATATATCCTGGAATTCCAGGATCGAATCTCCGAATATCTTTATAAGGTTTTCGAGCATCTGCATCATCTCAATTCACCAGATCTGTTGTAAGATCACCGGTCATCCTGAAAAGAAACAGGATCATAAGAAGGAGGAGGATCGCGGGGATCAGATTCGAGGTAAGTGCAACCGCCCCTCCCGCTTTATCATAAATGTCATATTGATATCTGACGATAAACCTGTGAGCAATTTTCAGAACCTCAGAATAGAGAAATAAAGTTATAAACCTGGAGAGGACAGATCTGATCCAGGATAACCCCACTGACCTGGTATCCGGAGAGAGCATAAGAGAGATTGGAACAGGCCCCATAGACAGAAGTATTAGCAGGACAGCATATTTTTCGCTTATCTTAAAGATTATAAATATAAGTAACCCGAAACAGATAAAATGGGATATTGAGGTAAATATAACCCTCAGGACATAATCAAAATCAAATTTGGATGTATCTATCCCTGACACAAAATTAATATAAAAATGAATTCCCTTCGGGTTAGGGCCTAAAGTGTTTGAATCGTGGCGGGCAGAAACATATTTGCTTAGTACTGCAAAATTTTCCCGGATCCCTGCATCCTCAACAAGCCCCCTGTTGATACCATCATATAATGAAGGGAACCTGATCAGAACCACAAGAAAAATAATGTAAGTAATAAATTTAATACCGATGGTAAAACCGGAGCCGGACACCATATCTACAGAGGATCTGATTATCTCGATCACAAGCAGGAGTATAAGTATTCCGATCGCCAGATCGATAAAATATGAGCTGAATTCAGATATCTTGCTCATTATTATATTAAGAAGATTTTCGAGGATTTTTCCGTCATTCATTCGGCTATCCCGGTCCCTACTCCCTCTCCGGAAATCCTCAAGCGGTAGTTACGGTTTTTGAAATTTTCACTCATTAAAGAGCTCCTGATTTTTATCTCAGACCGGGCATTTATAAGTGTGATCAACTCGACAAATTGTTTCTCTATTTCATGATCAATTATCACCTCAAGAGCTATAAGCCTTCCCATCCTGATCTCATCATGCCCTTTAGGCATAGAAAAACTTTTAATATAGTTCTTCAACCCGGCAACTTTTTTCCCCCTCAGCACCTGTGAATCTCTTGTGTTTTTGATCAGGAGAATAAGAGATCTGATGTACCCGATATAATCAAGACCTTCTTTTATATTTTTTTCCGTACTCTCCCTGAATGCAGGATCTGATATATATTCCCGGCTCCCCTTATAGTGTGAAGTATAAAATATGTTTGGGAATTCATACCTCAATTTTTCCGGATCATTGAATATATTCTTCCACTTCTGTCCCATATCCCCGGGATCTATTTTTTGCCCTTTGTAGATATCATCTGTTTCCCATGAGTCGAAAGCATCAAATTCCGTTAATGAAAATTTACTATAATATTTCGCCCATTTTGTCTGATAGAATTCCATAAATTTTTCATGATATTCATCCATAAGATCTGAATACTTTGAAATATCGGCTGATATTTTTTTCATAAGGCTTAATACTTCAGTAAGGCTGAAACTGAAAGGAAAAAGAGTTTTTGAAATGAGTAGAAAGATAAGGAAAATTGAGGCTGGCTTTTTCATGCTCAAAAACCCCGATCTGCTCCATTTTTCGACCTTTTGCTGTCAACATAGTTTTCTATCTCCCTCTTTTTTATCAAGTCCATTCTTATTATTTTCTCTTTCAAAGTTACTTCCATTTTCATCCTTACTGAAGTGATAAGGAGATCGATCTTTACAAGTTGATCAAGTTTCAATTGACAAAGGAGTGCGATAAGTTTCCCCGTTGACCGACCGGTAGTGTATTTTTTTATCATTTCTTCGACACTTCTGTATTTTTCTGCTCCGGACGAGATCACTTTCCTGGTGTCAGAGATCATTTTGAGAACATTTTCGTACTCTCTTAAAATATCCTCATTACCCCTGATCCTGTATTCAACCCTATCTCTGAACTCCCTGTTCTTCTTGTATAATTCACTCTTTCTGAGATTGGATGAATCTTTAAGAAAAGGGAGTTTATTGAACAGATTTTTCGTGTTTTCCCAGACCGATCTCCAACTATCATTTTTGGAAACCTTTATATAAGGGCTGTTAAAATAGAATTCAATATCTTTATAGTTGAGGAGAACTTCAAGAGGTTCCTTCTTCAATCCGCTGTGTATCTTCGCAAACTTCCCCTTGAATTCCTCAAAATCATCTTTAAGTTTCTTTGAAGTGCTTAAGATTTCTTTAAGTGCTTTTAAATGTTTAGAATACTCAAGCGCCATTTTTGTATAAGCGATTATGTCAGTAACAAAGAAAGGGTGTACATTCTGAACCAGCAGAAATGTGAGTAATATAATTGAAACTGCTATTTTTAATTGTCTCATCACCTGTTCCTCATCTCCTGGTTCAACCGGGATCTTATGAATTTAACCTTATCAATTCTGCTCCCGGAAAACCCTTCTGCTATATCTGCAAGTTTTTCTATGGTTTTACCCGTATCTCCGCCGCAGAAATTTTCCTTTACATGTTTTCTGAGCTTCCTCTCCCCCGGATCCGTTGTTGCTATCCAATATGTATATGGATCTGTAAGGGGCCTTAATACCCTTCTTATCCCCTTTGAAGACCAGTATAAGAATTCCCGGTCCGAGGTTTTCATGTTCCTGTAGAGATCGATATGACTTTTGTTCATCTGCAGCTTTGAAAATGAATCGCTTATATCTCTCTGACCGGAAAAAAAGAATCCCTGTTTTATATTATTCAATATCCCAGTAGACCAATCCTCTTCCGTAATAAGATCATTTATGCTTTGAGTAATTATCCCGACGAGCAGATTGTAGTGACGCCCCATTCGTATCAGAAGATCGATCCAGAAACTGAATTCCTTATTTTTCAGATATCTATGCGCTTCATCAAGAAACAAAAATTTAGGGACATCAAGTATTTCCTGTCTGCTTATATCAGTAAATATTTTATTAAATATCGAATAAATAATTGCAGAAATTTCTTCAGGAGAAGTTTCAAGGTCCTGAATATCAAAATAGACATACTTTGAAGATCTCACAGTATCCTGTCCGGAATTGAAAAGCTGCCCCCTCTGTCCCGCCTGCCAATACCTGAGCGCATTTGGTATATCCCTGTTTTTGGTCTTCTGCTCAAGTATGGGGATAAGAATGTCAAGAGGAGGAACAACCATCTTCCCCCTCATACTTTTAAGGATCGATCTGTATTGAAAAAAGAACTGGGTTAATGCATCTGTTATTACAACCCGGTTACCTTCGTTAATAAGATTAGGACCGATCATGATCCTCAGTAACCCTTCACAAAATTTCATCTGGTGTTCGGGCACCGGTTTTGTAAGATCAGAGATATAAAAAGGGTTAAAGTAAAAATTTATCTTATCTTTAGAGACGGTCATAATGGAGGTGTCTTCCACAGACTCTTCTTTTAGGAATTCGAACATTTCCATGAAAGATCTGGAGAGATCTATCACATAGATCCTCGGATCCACAGCCATGCCGGACAAGAGGATCTTATTCACAAGGAAACTTTTGCCCCCTCCGGTCGGGCCGGTAATCACCATATGAGAAGCATCTTCCCGTTTGGTAAAAGGGGTATATGAGAAGATACCCTTAGCCCTGTCTATAAAATAGTCGGACGGATCAGGGTCTCCCCTGAACAATAGATGTACAGAAAACAGATCGCCTGCATTCCGGGTGAGAATTGTCGAATATCTTGCATTCATCTTTTCCATCCCGGGGAGGCTGCCGAATAGAGCTGAAGGCAGGTTGAATTGTTCGACAAGAGCTGTTGTCCCGATCTCCCTGAAGATCGTAACAGCTTCACTTACCTTCTCCTTAAGATACTCTTCATCTTTTGAAAAAAGGATCATCGAAAGGCTCCACTTCACGGGAAGTTCTCCATTAACCTTTACATCCTTCATAAAATCATCAACTTCTGAAACATAATTCTCACTCTTCTTATCAACAGAGGAGAGGGACCTTGCAATATTCTGATTTGCATTCAGCCGTTTCTCGGTCTTCCCGAAATCAAGTATCCGGAAAGACTGTCTGATCACAAATTTGATGTTGAGATCAAACAGCCTCTCCAGATAGATTGAGTGAGAATATTTAGGAGGATATTTTACAGAAATCACCTGTGAATAATATCCATTGGAACTTTTCATAAAATCTTTACCGAATTCGTATCCCGTGTGAGCTAATTGAACATTAAGTGACAGATCTTCCCTGTATTCCGGAGGATCTTCAAAATTAACCATCCTGTAGAGAATTCCAAAAGTGTCCTTTTTGTCAGGGATATAAAACCCGAACCTTGAGAACACAGATCTGGCTGAGACTAATCCCTGATTTAGTTTTTCAATACATTCATCCAGCTCTTTTCTTGAGAACCGGTGCAGCTTCTTTTCATTGATAAGCCCTGTCCACGGGATCTCCTTTTTCCCGGGATTCCAATACCTTATTGAACCGAATATTGAATTTGAATAGCTTTCGGCGGAGATAACATCCCAGAACTTCTGTTTCCTTGACTGGAGGAATTTAATTACCTCCGGGGCATTCGAATTCTTCTTTAAGGGATGACAATTTTTTATATCCCTGTTGAGAAAATTTGATATCACATATCCTTCTTCCAACTGGGTAAAACCGGTACTCAATAAATTGCTGCATACCTCCCTCTCCTCCATTGAAAGTTTCTCATGATCAATTCCCGATATCTCAAACATCAGCATTACACCGCCATCCTTCATAAGAATGACCGGCAGATCATATTTATTCTCAATGAAGTCAACATAAAGCAGGATATCATCAAGTTTCTGCTCCCTCGCCTTCAGATCTTTTAATACCGAGGTATAGGTCCGCATAGAATTTTTTATCTGCTTCATTCAGGGTTCGATCCTTATCTTCTGTTCCGATACCGAATATGATGATATCCTGCTCTTAATTGTTCCGGATCTTTTTGCCGAATGCTCTACCTCATCCCTGTTATCCCTGTAATAAAAATATCCGAACAAACCCCCGAAAAAGCAGATGTTCAGAAAAAAGGAGAGGATCATGTCTGTCATCAGCGACAGGATCATCAGGCTGATCACAAATCCCCCGAGGGCAGTGAACAGGCTGGTGAAATAGACTCCCCATATCTTCGGCTTGAACATAATATTCACATAGATCCGTTTGTTCATGAACTTGCAAGAGTTTTTGCAACAACTCCCAAAGCTATTCCCACTATCCCCTCAAGCAGTTCTTTCGTTCCACCCTGGCCTCCGGTCGAAAATGTAAACGCAGCTCTCCCTATCCCTATAAGGCCGAGAACAGGAAAAATTATAGCTGCTACTTCACCAACCACCCTCATTACCGAATCGGTAGCGGTTTTTATCGATATTTCCCTGGCTAACACCGGAACTTCCAGCAAAAGGATCGTAATTCCGGTTTGAAACAATCTTTTTAAACAAACCATTCCGATCACCCTATTCATCCATCTCTTTCCTTTTTTTTATGGCATAGACCCATACCGCTGCACCGGCAATTGATGTAAATATAATTACCATTGTAGATATTTTGCTTAATAATGTTCCTGCAGAGATCTCAATAGTCATCATAAGCATAAAACCAGCAATACTAAGTAAATTTAAGAATACTTTCCTCATTGTTCCTCCTGTTTTACAGAAACATTATAATATATATTTTATATATTTTCAACATTAATATTTATTGAGCTCAGAAGTAAGAAGAAAGAAGTCAGGAGTCAGATGAAAAAACAATGTATTTTGCAGGGGTTTGATTTATCGAACCCTGATTTCAGTGTTCATCCAATACTGGACATGATGAATCAAACCCCTGCCACTTAATCCCACATACTTGCATTCCTTTTCCCGTTAAACTATCATTATGGTATGAGGATTGTAATAGTCAGGCATGGGGAACCGGATATGAAGGAATTTAATGCCCGGAAAGATGGCACCTATGGGGAGTGGCTTAAGAAGTATAATGCCTCCGGAATAAGGCAGGAGATGAGGCCCCCGGAAGAGCTATTGGAGCTGATAGATAAATTTGATGTGCTGATCAGCAGTGATCTTAAGAGAGCTTTAGATTCTGCTAACCTGCTGGCAGGCAGCAAAGTTATAATGCAGAACCCGATATTCCGGGAATTCGAACTGCCGGAGACAAAAAAAAGCTACCCGAGATTAACACCGGGTATATGGTCTTTTATATTCAGAGTATTGTGGTTTTTCGGATATTCAAATAAAAGTGAACACTTCAAGGATGCCAGGGAAAGGATAAAATTGTCAGCAGAAAAACTGACAGAACTTGCCATCGCTCATTCTGATATCGTTCTTGTAGGGCATGCCCTGATGAACAGATTTATAGGAATGGAATTGAAGAACCAGGGGTGGAAAAAAGTTGGAAGCAGCGGGAAAGGTTATTGGAGTAATTGTGAATACACAAAACCGGAACCGGAAGAACCGGCTGAATAGTTTATTTAATCAGATTTATCTCAACATCAAATTTTTCTTTCTTCAACTCATCAGGCAAAGGAAGCTCAACAGGAAATTTTAACTCACCGATATAAGACTCATAAAATATTTGTCCATTTACAAACACCTGGAGGAGATGGTGCTCCCTGAACTTGTCAGAAAAAGATTCATCAGGATTGAGAATCAATTTATCTATTTCAAACGGATACACTTCATTCTTAATATTTGTTTTATTTATCAATATATTATTCGAATTCCTGATCTGTTCGAACTTCTCTTCCCGGGTTTCCTTAAAAGACTCATCCTTACCGATCACCCCTTCAACCCTGATCAGACGCCAGTAGGTACACATTAATCCGGGAGAAATCTTCTCGATCTCCTTCAGGATATCCATTGCTTTGGTGAGCAGCCTGGAGTTTATATAAGCATCGGTAAGTAGCGTCAGGAGTTTCACCATGTCACTCTCCTGCCCCTCTTTTATAAATGTCACGGAATTCCGAAACCCTTCGGTGTCACTGATCATTTTCGATAACTGGCCTGTTTTATAATTCAGTAATTGTTTCAGATAAAACACTTTCAGGTCATTCGAGTTAAAGAAATTCTTCTGTGCCAGAAGTTCATCCAGAACTTCCACATCGCTTATGGATTCGAATGAGTCCAGATAGGATCGTGACCAGGACATCACTTTTAATATATTTTCCCGGTTCAGATCAGTTACCGCACTTTTTATCAATTTCAGAAGCAGTTCTTTCTTTAATTTTATTAAGGCTGTTTCCCGGAACTTTGTCCCCGGGGACAATTTGTAATATCCCTTGATTTGCACTTTTAATCTATTAAAAAGGGATCCGATCTTTTTCAGATCTTCTGCATATTTGATCTTATCCGATTCCGCCCTCTTAAATATGAGAAATTCAGACTGGGCTAAAAGCTTGTGCCTGAATTTCAGTTCAAGTTCATGCTTGATCAGCTCTTTTTGCACGATCCGGTAATGCCTTCCCGTATTGTTCATGACAGAATTCAGGAAAACGGGATCTTTTGAATAAAATCCCCAGGTCTCAATTATTCTTTTCAAATTTTTCGTCAATAATTTTCATCATTGATATTTTCATCAGAGATACTGCAGTATCTTTATCAGCCTTATCAAGAAAAGGCCATAGAGAAAGATAGATCTTTAATCGTATCTACATTGACACCCAGATTTGTTTTTCGTATCGATGAAGCATTTTTGATCAATTTGAGTCCTTTTTCAAAATCGAGCGGCCCGGACGATTCACTCATCAGATATGATTTCCCAAGGAGAAAATGGGCCGAAAAGTTCAGATTGTTAAGAGATATTGACTTTTGAAGGGCCTTCCGGCTTTTTTCAAGGGTGGTGACTTCTTTGTTTTTTATATATTTTTCCAGGAGAACACCACCATATCTGTAAAAGTGATCGGATATCAAGGGGAAGATAAGGCTACTTGTTTTAAGCAAACCCGTATTCAAAGATATTTTTTTATTTCCCTGAATCAAAGCAAGCTCCGATAGAGATTTAAGGGAGAAAAAGACAATTAATACAATGATTGCTATCTTCAGAATCGTGTTGCGTCTCATCCTTCCTTCACCCTTTCCCTTCTATCACTGCTCCTTCTCGGGGTTCCTGATTCTGTGAACTCCCTCCTGTAGGTGACAATTTTTATCCCAAGACCGAACAACAAAATGAACACAAAAGAATTGGCCGGGATCCTCAGGGAATAGTCAAAAAATGAGTGGAAGAGGGCGGCATATATGGAGGACAACAAGCCAATACCGAACAATCTGATCCTGGGGTGCCTTCTCACCCTCCACATTTTCAGGATCGAATAGATCATCAATCCGATCACAAACAACCCAAGCAGGAAACCGATCATCCCCCCATCGGTCAGGGACTCAAGATATTCATTGTGGGCATTCGTGGACCATTTCCCCCCGATATCGGTATCATACAGGAGGAAGGAATACTTGTATGTACCGAATCCGGTGCCGAAGACAGGATAGTCTTTAAACATATTTATGGAATTAGGCCACCTTAGAAAACGGCCCGCTTTATCAAAATTGGTCCTCATAAATTTATCAGAGGTATTTTTAATACCGACAAACAGGGTGACGAGGGCAATGGTAATGAGAATGACCTTTATTTTTTTTCTGAATGCCCTGGACCTGGTAAGGTAAAAAGTAAAAAGACTGAATAGAATAAAAGTGGTGATCAGTGTCATAATACCGGCCCTGGCGCCGGTAAGGACAATTGAAATACTGAATAACACGATCAGAACAAATGATATCAGAAAACGTTTATCCCTGTTAAAGGTTGAGATCAGTTTTTCTCTAAACCCGCTTCCCGATTCGAACAGATCGATCTTCAGAAACAGGGCCGCCAGCGTAAGCGGAACGATCATTTCCAGATAGAAGGCGAAATGATTGGGATTGCCCAGCGTTCCGGTTAAAAATTCAACTTTTCTCGATTGATCGACCTGATGAAAAAAAATAAAGAACTTATCACTTTGCAATGCATATTTAATAATACCGAAAACCGACTGCAGCGCAGCTGAAAGTATTAAAATATTGATCACCGACAGCAGCTCTCTTATTCTCAGGTTTATCTTAATAAAGCTCAAAAAGAAAATATAATTACAATCAATCTAATACCGAACATTATTGTTTCAACCGGAACTTTTGAGATCGTCAAAAACGCTGGAGCTTCCCCGGAAACACTAAAATAACTCTTTACGGTTTCGGGAGATATCAGGTTCAGCAGGAAAACTGGCAGCGGGATGACCTGGAACACCAGGAAACCGAAAAATATATACACAAATAGTTTTACCCTTTTCTGATACGCAAAGCTCACCTGACCTCTTCCCGAAACGGGGACCTGATCGTTGACTGACAGGCCCAGAAAGGAGAGAAGAAGTAAAAGGAGATAAAAAAGGGGTGAGAACACATTCCCCACACAACCAAATGGGAGCGGGGACAGAAGAATGAATCCCTTCAGAAAGTTCAGGTAAGTTTTTTTGCTCATCTATTTTTTCCTCCGGAACAAACTGAACACGGATCTTGACAGGGACGGATCCTTCAGTGGCCCGATATCCGGGATACCCTCATTGTTGATCATTGCCGCCGGGATATATTTGAGAAACAGGTCCATTTTTTCATCTTCTATCCACTGGAGAACTTTTTTCATCCCGGACAGTCCGGGAGGCCTCTGCCGGACATCATGACAATCGGAGGCAATGGCGTGAACCAGATTGTACTTCAGAAGTGTATTTGCCGCATCCCTCGAATTCGAACCGAAATCTCCCCGGATGCTGCCTGCATCGAGCTGGCATAAAGCCCCCGCTACCAGGAATTCATAAAGAACCGAAGGGTTGGCCTGGATATCCGTATTTCTCTCGGGGTGACAGATAACAGGGATATATCCCTCATTCAATATATCAAAAATAAAATCTTTCGTCCCCGGGAAGATAAAGTTCATCGGGAATTCAAGAAGGAAATAATCACCATGGTTGATGGTCAGTATATCAGGAAATTCATTTAATTTTTCTTTAAGCTCCGTAGTGAAATAATTCTCACTCCCCTGAATGATCTCAATACCCAAATTAAGTGCATCCACCTTTAATTTAAAATCAGAGAATAATCTTCTGAAATTTTCAATCGCTTTAATTTTACTCAATTGACTGAACATATGCGGCGTCGCTACAATAGCTTTTACCCCATCATCCACCGAAGCCCTGAGCATCTCTACAGACTCTTCAAAAGATTGAGAACCATCGTCAACGCCTGGTAAGATGTGGGAATGAATATCGATCATTTGAGTTCCAAGCCCCAGCAGTCAGGCGATAGCCCCAGCAGAGACTTTATTATGCTTGTCCAAATAAACCATACAACATTTTCTTATTTCTTTAACTTCCTTTTTAATACAGTTAATTTTATCAATCTATATAATAAAGATCTTTGGATAATAATAATTGATAATCTAATTCTTCACAAGTATCATATAACCAATTCTTGAGTGATCCCTGAAATATTAAAAAATCTTATTTGTCTCCACCCCCTTCTTTTAAGTTCATTGGGATTGAGGTTACTGCTCTTCTCATTTGGGATGTAAGTCCATAGAGTTCTTCTTTAGGGAAACCAGCTGTTATTTTATAAATCTTTAAAGCTAATTCATGCGATTTTTTAAAAACTTCATAATTATTTAAATTTCTCATGGATTCAATTTCTGTTTTTAATTTAGTTTTTGGCTGAAGCTGGAACTGCTGATGGCTCCATGGCTTAATTCCCCTATACCATTCTTAATCATCTTCCTTATACTTATAACTGTAACTATAGCTGTAATTATAATTGTATGAATATTCGCTTCGCTTAAAGTATATCTTGTTCAGTACCACACCCAGAAGGCGGATCCCGAACTTATCTATCTCATCTTTAGCTTTCTTGACATTATCGATCCTTGTCTTTCCACCCCAAGTTACAAGGATCATTCCATCAGAATGTTTACCAACCAGGATCGGATCCACTATCCCGATCATGGGGGGGGTGTCGATAAATATATAATCCACCTTTTCCATTATCTTGACAAGCATAGTGGACATGATCTCCGAATCGATAAGTTCCGCCGGGTTCGGCGGGATCGGGCCGGATGTGGCGACAAACACGTTGGGAACATGGGTCTTCTGAAGGATATCCGACACTTTCGCTCTTCCTGCAAGAAACGAAGACATTCCGAGCGTATTCTTTAATTTGAAAATTTTGTGGATCCTCGGTTTCCTGAGATCACCGTCGATGATAACCACTTTTTTCCCCAATTGGGCAAAAGAGACTGCCAGATTCACCACGGTGGTGGTTTTACCCTCCCCCGGCATCGCGCTGCTGACCGAGATGATCTTGGGCGGTGATTTGGGTGTTGACAACTGGATCGATGTCCGGATACTCCGGTAGTGCTCTGAGAACGGACTTTCCGGGTCCCTGAAATTGATCAATTCTATATTCTTTACCACCCCTTTGGATGCCGCTTTCTTTTTGCTCCCGTAGTGGTAGGAATAATATGAGAGTCCTGATTTCCCTTCGCTCGACGGGATCATCCCGAGGGCAGCCACATTCAGGAAGGTTTTTACATCTTCAGGTGACTTTAAGGTCCGGTCCAGAAAATCAACCAGAAATATCAGACCCAGACCCAACCCTGCGCCGAACATAAATGCAATAACAAGGGCCCGCCGCCGGCTCGAGGACAGAGGAAACTTCGGGACCTCCGCCCTGTCGACCACCCGGATGTTGTTAGTCTGCAAACCTTCCATCTCCGACGAGAGGAGGCTCTCCTTCTGCCGCCGGACGAGGTAGTTCAGCAGGGTGTTCATATTGGACACCTCTACATTCAGGCTGTTGTAGTAGATCGCATCTGTATTACTGGTGGACATCTCCCCTTTCTGCTTGTTCAGCAATTCCTTGAGAGAATCCTCTTCCTTTTTTGCAGATGAATATTCTGTCCTCGCCTCTTTCAGGGTCTTCCCCGCCAGTTCCCTGGTCTCTTTATTGATCCTGTCCAGTTGTGATTCCAATTGGGACCTCAACTGGACCATCTGGGGATAATCTTCCTTATATATTTGTGATTTGTTCCTGTATTCAGCCTCGAGCCTGGAATACTCCCCCTTCAGGCTGCTGATCAGAGTGCTGTTCTTAATCATCGGGAAATCTTCAAATTTCATCCCCTTTAATTCTGTATAGATCGATTCCTTGTTCACCCTATTGATCTGCGCCTGGGTATAGGCCCTGTTAAGGTCTGAAAAATTTTCCACCACGGTGGAATCTCTTCTTGAGAGAAAATAGAGATCTTTTTTCTTGCTGTATTTCTGGAGTTCCTCCTCCTTCTGGGCCAGTCGTTCCCTCAATTCGGAGATCTGCTTGCCTATCGACGTGGAGATCTCCCTTGAAGATCTCGTTTTTATAAGGGCATTAAATTCGATATATTTATCAAACAGGGTATTTATTATTTTCGCCGCCATCTCCGGATCCGGGTTGATGCAGCTTATATTGACCAGGCGGGTCATCTCGATGGGACTGATCGATATGCCGGGATAAGCGCCGATCTCCTCATAGACCGTCTTTGCCAGAGAACGGCTCTGAAGGATCCTCAACTGAGTGTTGAAGTATTCATTCCGATAATCTGAGTACCCATAGTTTCCCGTCAGGTTAATAATGTCTTTTTCCGGTTCGATCATTAACAGGCCCGATGCCATGTACATAGGGGTCTTCATTGAGTTCCTGACAAAGACTGCCAGGGTAAAAATAAGGGCCAATGCAATGGGCCAGTGCAGTTTCGGCTTGATGATCCGCCAATACTTCTCTATCTGAAATCCTTCATCAAGGATCTGAGTTTCATCAAAGTTCATTATTACTCCTAAAGGAAGCTTTCCGGCACGTGTATTATATCGTTGTTCTCAAGGATAAAATCTGGTTTCTTCCCTCTCAATATACTTTTCACATTTATTTTTATCTTTTTCTCTTTTCCGTTCTCCCGCCTCTTGACCAGGACAGAGCCTTTCCTTGCCCGCTCGGTAAATCCACCGGCCTGGGCGATCGCCCGCAGGAGGGTGATCTCCCCCTCTCTGATCATCTCAATATGACCGGGATTCTTTACTTCACCGAAAATATAGATGTTCATATGACTCTCCGCG
The DNA here is from genome assembly GCA_942492175.1 of uncultured bacterium. Taxonomy (GTDB): domain Bacteria; phylum Acidobacteriota; class Aminicenantia; order UBA2199; family UBA2199; genus UBA647. The sequence goes on along the minus strand of CALODR010000004.1, from coordinate 17,746 downwards.
GGAATATTGATGATATCCCCCGCCTGGAGTGGGATATTCAGTTTCGGGTTCCCCTCCAGCATCAGTTCATCCATATCGATCGTCAGTGAGATACTTTTCCCCTCTTTTAATTTTCTGATTATAATTATTTTTTTTGATGCATCGGGTGTAAACCCGCCTGCCAGTGAGATCAGTTCCAGAATGGTCTTCTCCCCGTACAATTCCTGATTTCCCGGTTTCTTGACCGCCCCGATGACAGATACCATTTTGCTGTGATATTCCTTGATGAAAACCGTCACCTGCGCATTTTTCAGATAGCTCTTTTCCAGCTCATTTGCCAACCGTTGTTCAAGCCGGGACCTGGTCAACCCCTCAGCCATAATATTCCCGATCAAGGGCAGGGTCACCGTTCCATTTCCCGATACCCTGACCGTGATATTTAATTCCGGGACATTAAAGACTTTGATATCAATTAGGTCCCCGGGGCCGATGGTCGAGGAGGCATCATTATCGATCTCATTATCCTGCGGATATACCGGCAAAACAAAAAGGATAATACTGATCAGTAAAAGAACCGCTATTAAGATATTTTTAAAATTCATGATTAAAGTAGCCTCCGATAAAGTTGTAACTGCGGGTAAATTCATAAACAGTGGATCTCCCGGTATATCTGGTATACTGGATTCCGAATTCCTTATTCCCGGACAGGCGGATCCCGACCCGCAGGTCTGATTGTTCTGTCTTGTCACTTCGTCCTGTCTTTTCGCCGGTGATCATTCTGTAGGTGGTCTCTCCTGCACTGAAACTGTATCCGGCCTTGATATTTTTTCCAAGATAATAATCGAGTCCGATCTGATACTTCTTCGCATCAAAATACTGATCGGGCTGGTAAACCGAATACTGATTATCAAGGGTGTAACCTAGATTCAGCCTGAATTTTCTGGTCACTCTGACTGAGACATCCCCCGATCCGTTCGGCTTCGAATATTTTACAGCATCCGGGTCTTCGGGTTTAAAATATTTGACGCCCATCTGGAACCTGCCCCTGCATAATACTCACTTCCGGGAATTGTATTCCCAAAGAAAATATTCCCCCGGATCCATTTCGCTGAATATCGGAATCAAAATTCATTTCATAATATTCTGAAGAGAAAAAGAGGAGGGTCCTTGTAAAAATGACCTTGTTAAGTGTCAGGCTAAATGAGTTCCTTACTCTATTCAACCTGGCGCCAATATCATATTTTTCTGAATAACCTGTGCCGTCATAGTTGACATCTTCCCGGCCGGCACTGACACTCACAAAGAACCGGCTGTAATTGCCGTAATCGAGCGAAACCTCATGAATTAATCTCCGTGTTTTTATCCGGTTCCCGAACTCAATAGTCGGCCGGGATAACATATCACTCAGTCCAACCACATATTTCAGATTGAACCTCCCGAGATACGAATATAGGGTTGCGGACAGGTCATTGTTAAAATACTGCAGATCTTTATTCTCAAGGTAAAATGAATAATACGGAGATTCTTTTATAACAAGCGCCATCCGCCTGCCGATCAATGCTGAAAAATTGATCACCAACCCTGCATCGGCCGTCCAGTCCGGTGTGGCTTTGTCATCAAAAAAGTAGATATTTGAATTGTACCCCACATCTTTCAGTAGGAGAGAGGGTTCAACATAGATAAAACCGATCCTCTTCCAGGAATTCTTTATTATATTCTCTTTTACTTTCTGAAAATCCTCGGAAAATAACCCGAAGGCCATCAGTGACCAGACAAGCACAATATATATTAAAATCCCTTTCCTTCTTATTCTCATAGGGGTTAATTATAGGGGAAATTGCCGAGATTGGCAATGGGAAATAAGGGATATTGAAATTAGGAGTTAGGAGATAGAAGATAGTAGTTAGAGGGGAAAGATTTATCACACAACTTTCTCTTCCTCCAGGAGGCAAGGTGCATTCGAGTTTACGAAGAGAAGGCAGCCTGGACTGGATTAAAGTAAGGGAACAAAGACTTCTAACTTCGAATTGATTTCATGCAAATAATTTATGTATAAATTGGAATAACTTGAATAAACGCTTTTACTGACTCCTAACTTCTATCTCCTAACTCCTGATCCCTACAATTACCTTTGTGTCGGACTTGCAGGCTGCTCTTCTTCCGGGCCACCAATGACCTTACACAAAGCGGTCCCTGTAATTATCCATGCAAGTGGTGGAACCGATTTACGTCTGAGGGAGAAAGAGATAAAACTTGTTTTACCTTCCATAATTGTAACCAGAAAGTCGATCTTTTTTACTTTATATAGATTATTCCTTAAACGGAGAGTTACTTTATAATTGCCCGGAAGGATACCGGCCACCTTATAATCACCCTTTTTATCTGTAACTTCAGATTGGTAAACTCTGGGGGAGTCTTCGCTCTTTTTTAATTTCACCTCTGTTAAAACTATCTGGACATCTTTAACCGGGGATTTCATGTCTTTGCCGTAAACAAATCCTGCCATTGTTCCCAATTTTGATTCATCTACCTGTGAAATTAAGGGGAAAACAAAAAAGAATATTACTGCACATAAAATTATCTTGTTAACTTTCATAACTCCTCCAATAAGTATACGTAATAATAATATTTCAGGAATCTCATTTTGTCAAGTAAAAATCAACTTTTTTATATCCCGGGTCCAAACTTTTAACCCTAAGCATCATTTTTTTCATCCCCTTAATATCACCCATTTTATAATAGATCAGCCCTAAGTTATAAATGATTTCAATACTCTCCTTTGTATATACTTTAAAGAATTCAGATCTCTTCACTATACTTTCTGCAAATTGTTCTTCTTCTCTTTCTGAGAAAATAGTGATCAGACTTAAAATAAAATTTTTATTGTAAATCCCGGGAAACTTAAGTGTTTCATTTGCCATATAGTAAATATCCTTTCCTCTTAACGGCACAATATTTTTTACTTCTTTCAATATATCTGATGCCAAAGTTATGTCACCATTAAATCCGGATATGAATTTATTGAAGCTTTTTTTATTGAAAAATTGCTCCCTGATATTTTTAATTCCCGATTCTCTGATCTCGAGAACTTTCTTTCTGATCTCATTCAACTTCCCTATGGTTTCCCCATCTTTAACCTTTTGAGAATAAGCAAGGAATTGCCCGTAATTTTTCAAAAAATAGTTGGATAATGCAAGATAATATGAGGACTCATCTTTAAGATCATCGGATCCGGCTTTATTAACCAGAAGCAGCTCATTCATTGCTTTCTGATATTTGTTTTCTAAAAAATATAAAATTCCTGACACATGCCTCGACCGAAGGTCCCTCTTTCCCAGCTTCTTTAATTTTTTCAATCCCGCCTTAACTGCAGGGAGATCGTTGACTTTAAGTGATTTCCTGACCTCACCATACACATCATTGAACTCTTCACTTTTTACTTTAACTGCCTTTTTTTTCTCTTTATTCTTTAAATCAATTTCTTTATTTATTTTTTTCTTATAAGATTTGTCAATAACAGAAAACATTGCATCAAGATCACTTTTTATATCTGAAGGAAATTTTAATTCTTCAAATGATAAAATACCCGCCAGTTCTTTTAACTTATCAGCCAATTTTATAACATCATCGCCATGTTTAAGTTTAAAATGGGCCAGGGAATAATAAAGATACATATCTGTTAAAATTTCCTTATTCTCCATCAATCCGAATTCAGCGATCCGGAAATTCTCAACCGCTTCCTCATACTTACCAGCGAGGTAGAGTTTTTTACCCTCTTCTGCCAGATTTTTATAGAAGTTGGAACAGATTAGAATGGAAGGTAACAAGACGATAAGTAGTGCAATAATTATTTTATTTTTCATATTATTTCCGTAAGTATTATATCAAACTCAGGAGATAGGAGATAGGAGTTGGGAGGTAGTAAAAACATTTTTCCAGACCTTACTAAAATCTTAAGTTTTTTCATTTTCATTAATCCCCCTGATATAACTATTAATTAATTTTCCTACTTCAATGAATAATTCTTCAATTTCTTTGTTCTCACCATATCCCAAGTCTTTTGATAAAATCATATAATATCTACATTCTTCCAAAGATCCCTGAGCAATATTGAAAAATCTTATTTTGTCCTTTTTTCCAAGTTTTTTATAACCCTCAGCAATGTTGGCAGGTATCGAAACCGCAGCTCTCCTCATTTGAGGTACTAATCCATATTTTTCAAGTTTTGGAATATCTGCACAGAATTTATATATTTCTAACACTAACTTATGAGCTTTTTGCCAAACTATTAAATCTTCAAAACTATTTGATTTCATTTCTTAGTTTTATATACAGGAAGTTTTTACCTCCTACCTTCTATCTCCTATCTCCTGAATTCAAGAGCTCTTGGCTCCTCTAAAAACAATATTCCTAAACGCCATCCAGAAATATTTCCAGTCTGTTCTGAATGGTTTTTTCTTGTATTCTTCCAGATATTTTCTTTCTGATTCCCATACTTCTTCTATTGATCCGGGCATGTCTGCATAGTATGGGGGAACAAGTCCGGGCTTTGTTTCTATCCTTAATTTTCTCAGGTCTTCCGGATAAGTGTTAAAGAAAGTTTCACTGAGCGGCCTGACCCCTACCAGTTTCAGATCTCTCCTTATCCAATTAACGATCATCGGTAATTCATCGATCCAGAGTTTCCGGAATATCCTGCCCCAGGATGTGATCCGGAAATCATCTTTTATCTTCCCCTTCTCATCCAGCTTATTCCGGTCATAAACATACTGGTGAATGAACTCGGAGAAGGGGTGCATAGTCCGAACTTTATATATATAGATGAACTTCCCGTTCTTCCCCACCCTCTTCTGCTTGAAAAACAGTGCATAAGAGGGAACCGATTTTACCGGCTCCTTCACTTTCTTAACAATGAACCAGACAAAATTGTCCGCCTCTTTCAATGAGATCACTTCAAACCCGCAATAGTAAAGCCGGCCCAACCCCTGGGCCATGGAGAAAACCCGGTCACGCCCTTTGGAAACATAGAAATATAATTTTTTTACCCCCGGCAGTTTCGGAGCTATCCTTTTCCATATAAAATCAAAGAAATAAAAAATTCTGGCAAAGAATGCCGGATATCTGTTCCGGAAATAAAAATAACGTCTCTCCATCGGCTCGAACCTTCCCGCAAACACTCCACCCGAAACCAATATATTATTAACATTAATAAGATATCTGTTCAGGTATCTGAAACTGTTGAGTTCATGCATATTCATAAAAAACTCAAGTGAGTTATCGGGAAGGACCTCCACATTATACGGATTTCCGGTATCTATCACCTCAGACTTGACTATGTCTATCTTTTTCAGGTTTACCGCCCGCCCGATAAATTCAAATATGGATGGCGAATTTTTCAGATAGACCGTAGATAATTTTTTCGGGAATTGCCATGAATCTTTCCTTTTATTTGAGAAAGAATATTTCTCATTTACCCTTTCCCGCTCCACCACTCCCTTCACGATCAGATCTTCATGGAGCAGAGGGGCTTCAAACACATTCATTTCGGGAATATCACTTTTCTGGACATAGCGGACCATGAAGAAAGAGAACAGCACAACCAATTCAATACCCGCATAGATCAGAATGGTTCCCAGAAAGAGCATCCGGGAAAAACCCCCGATCCGAAATCCGAATACAACTACAGAGAATACCGAGAGGATAATGAAATAGGATTTCAGAAAGGGTGTGATCAACTTAAAAAAGCTTAAATTAAAATTCACTACAAACCGGTGGGTAAACAATGCCGAAAAGAACCAGAGGATATAGATAAAAAAGAGGATGTACAGATAATTCTCGACACTGATAACCAAGGTGCCGAGTTTAATGTAATGGAACAGAAAAAAACCCCCTGAAATGATCGACACCTGACCGGACAAGAGAAGAGCCGAGAACTTTCGTCTTTCCGGATCTCTTTTTACAAACACCGGAAAAATCAAACCGGAAATGAAGATCACTTCCAAGAGCAGGTAAATTGAAATGCCGGCAAAGATAATAAACCGGGACAAAGAGAGTATCTGGAAACCATAGATCAAAAGAGATAACAGGCCGGTAAAATAGAGGGCTGAGAATGCAATAGGCTCTATCTGAGGGTTATCCGATTCATTGAACTTTGAAGTGAATATTCCCGATATCAGCCAGCACAGGATCATGACAGGTATCAATCCAAGGTATTGATCCTCAAGGTTCAGATTCCCCCTCTTGATAAAATAGGTGATGGAAAAAGAGAAAAGGAGGAGAACAAGGTCGAAAAACAATTTATATAAGTTTATTTTTTTCACAAGGATCTTTTTATTAAGTATTTATGGCTATTGGCTATAGGCAAGAGGCAATAAGAATAAACAAATGGGGATTCGCAATTGGAACAGAAAAATTGCACGGAGCTACTTACGATAGGCAATAATTCAAAATTATTCATTTTTGTTAGATCTTACTTTAATTAAACTTCCTAACATTGCCCCGATTTTTTTACATTTTGACTCTAAATCATTTAATATATCTGATTCAATATATCCTATATCAGCTGAAATCATTAATTGTGTTCTTAATTCTGCCAATGAACCTTTTGCAATATAAAAGAACCGAACTGCATCTTTATCACTATTCCTCTCATCGCCTTCTGCAATATTACTTGGAACAGAAACAGCCGATCTTCTCATTTGGTCACTCAGGGATAAATCTTTCTTAAATTTATACTTTTCAGTCATACGATAGATTTCTACAGCAAGATCTTTGCTTTCCTTCCATACTTTCAATCCTTGAAATCCATCCTTCCCCATTATTTATCTATCGCCCTTTGCCCCTCGCCTGTTTTCCTTGCCTGCTGCCCATCGCCCCTCGCCAAATTCTACAATTTGTTTTTTCATTGCCTATTGCCCCTCGCCACTTGCCATTTTTTCATTGCCTATCGCCCATCGCCTATTGCCTTAAGCACTTCCCCATATTCTTCAGTCAGTGAGTAACCACTAAATATTACTATCCCATCTGCCCCCATTTCTTTTGCAGTCTTGATCTGAGATGCAACTCCTTCCGGTGTGTTTTTGTTCGCGGATGATACAATTGCTATCCCTGCATAAACTTTACATCTGCCCTTCACGGTCGCTAACACTCCCTCCATTCTCTCTTTAAACCATTTGTTATCATTACTATAGATCATCGGGCAAAGAACATCAACCAGACCTTCCTTCCCCCATCGGCCCCAGTCCTGTCCGAGACTGTAAAGCGCAAAATCCGGGTTGGACATCACGGCCGCCGAAAGGGGAATTCTCTTCCCTGATTCTTTTATTAATTTCTTCACGCCCTGAACCAGCTTTGTCACATTGGAAGCGTTCCATGTGATCCATTCTTTTAGTACATGTGAAGCACTCCCAATTGCAGGAGGATATAAGCCTTCAGCCTTCAGCATTCCGCCTTCAGCTTGATTTTGAATTTCAGGTTTTGATTGCCTCTTGCCTCTCGCCTCTTGCCTATTTCCAAAGGTCTTCGATATAAATTTATCCATATAATATTCATTAAACTTTTGTAGAGTACGTTCATCATAACTGAAATAATTATCTGCTGTGTTAAAGTATATATGATCAGGAATAAAATAATTCAGAGCTACGCTGACAACCCGGATAGCCATACTCATTACTGAATCACCCGGTGTTTTTGGACTTAGATAAGGGAAACGGATATAATCCAGATGGATCCCATCAATCTCATATTTCAATAACTTTTTGACTTTTTTCTGAATATACTTTCTTACATCGGGATCTGACAGGTTCAGATAGGCAACACCTTTTCCGAACTGGTCCTTTATCAGCCATTTCTGCTTTTTATTTAAAATTTTTGGGTCCCGAACCCTGTTTCCAGGAGTAATAATCGGATGGATCTTCAATCCCTTTTGATGTGCAATTTTTATAACAGCCTTTAAAAAATTCCAATTCTTATTATTTTCATTTTTCAAAGTATTGAAAACATATAAATTCTCAATTCCGATCTCTTTATAAAAAGTCAGTTTTTCATTCAGCTCACTAATAGCAGTATTTTTTTCATTTGAGAACATTGAAGAATGAAGCCATAGAGATTTTGAAAAATGATCGGATGAATATGCAAATATGACTTAATGATAAGAATATCAAAATATAAAATTTGGCTTTCTTCATTTTAAAACTGGATACAGGTTACAGGAGTCCGGGGACCTTTCAATTATTTTTCAAATTGCTGACGCTTAATTATGAGTGATGTTATTTTTGCAGAGATTTCTTTTGTTTCTTTTATTAATTTTTCACCAACCTCTTTATTTATTAAACCGATATCTGAATATATATATAATTGTGTCCTTACTTCTCCACAAGAACCACGAGCAATATTTAAAAATCTTATATACTCTTTGTTCGTTCCCCTTTCATACCCTTCAGCAATATTTGATGGAATGGAAAGGGCTGCTCTTGTGATCTGGTCTTTAAATCCATATTCCTTACTTTTATTCATAATAAGAAAAATTTCAGTTGTTAATTTTTTTGATTTTTTCCATATGTCAAGATCTTCAAATTTGGTCACTTTAACTTTCATTTTGAATTCTTCAAGGCCCCCCGTCTCCTGACACCTGTCATCATTTCTTTTTCAACCGTTTAATTTGGTTTTTCATATTCTGCCACACCAATTCCTTTGTCCACAAAAAGGGATTATTCGTCCACCGTTGTGGATGAGTATTGATCATGATCTGATCGGGAAGTTGATTGTTTTCAATTGCATTAATGATATCGAAAGTGCTATGGAAAGAGCTTGGTGATAGGCTATGGGCATCCGGCGAGAGGTCCTTTTCTGATCTATCGCCCCTTGCCTCTGGCCTATTGCCATTTATCTCTAAATTACCTTCTGGCCCCCGGCCCCTAAAGGGGTGAGACATTCTGTTTTGGTCATTTGGGTTTCGAACATTTGAATTTGTTTCGGATTTCGGGCTTCGGATTTCGGATTTTGATTGCCCCTCGCCCCTTGCCTCTGGCCTAAGGACTCTATCTCTAACATTAAACTTATCCCCATCCCATCTCCGTCCGGTATCCGACAGATATAAAACTTTAGAAAAATCGATATCAAAATAGGGTTCCCCGATGATCCCAAAATCTCTGTAATCATATTTTTTCCATAGATCCCTGCTGTCAAATTTTGAAGTAGGACTTCCCATGCATGCAGATGGTTTTTATAGGGCAAATTTTCCTGAAACGCTCTAGGTTTTCTTTAAAATCAGCAATAGCATCTTGGAAAATTTGCGGGTGAGTGGTAAGTGGTAAGTGGTAAGTGGAGGATCTTTCCCTCTTACCTCTTCCCCCTTTCCTCTTGCCAATTGCCCATCGCCTATTTCTTTTAGCTACTACCGCAAAATTCTCATAATGATATCCTATCTCATGCCCCATCCCGGCAATTTTATTAATGATCTCTTTATTAAAACTTTCTTTAACTGACCTGAAATAATAAGTGCTTTTAACTCCCAATATCACTTCGAGATCAGCCATTTCTAAAGCATTTCCAGGCAGCTTATCCACATCATGCCTCAACACCACCACTCTTGCCTCAGGAGTCTTCTGGAAATCTTCATATCTTTGAAAAGAAATCCCTTCTTGAATCAGGCTCTTTATCAGCTCTCTATATATACGTAACGTAAAATCCATAAATTTTAAAAACAGAATTTAGAATTAACCAAATTAGTAACCTAAGCTGATTCTGATTATATTCATTTAAATCTAAGTTGATAATCCGGATCACTTTTCATAATTTTAAAACTTTCAGGGAAATCTTCAACAAACCAAACCATAAAAGCAGTCACATCTATTTTATCGGCTAGCATTTTTTTCCCTTTTTCTCTTGCCATGCTTTTTTTAAATCAGGCATTTCCACCAATTCTTCTAATTTATCCAAAACGCCTTCTCCATTTTTGAAACTCAATAGTAATCCATATTTACCCATATCATTACAATTATCATACTGAAGAGAATTTATATAAATTGAAGGGGTTCCAAGGACTGCTGCTTCCATTGCAACAGTTGTACCTTCACTTATTACAATATCAGATAAGCTAATAAATTGATGAATCAAGTAGGGAGGAAATGAAACTCTGGTACTTTTCGAATTCCTTATTTAACTTTTTCCTTCAGAACTTATTAATACTTTTAACTGATTTCTTTCTAATATGCGAATAATGTCTCTTTTTAATTCCAGCGAAATACCCGCTTGCCCTGAATCATGGGTTGCCTCCAAGACACAAATCGTAGAAAATGCAAATTTTGACCCATTCAAAAGGATAATTTATTAGCCTTGTGAACTGATTTTTTCCTTTGAAAAATATTTAGTACTCAAATAAGCATTTTCATGATGACCTGAATATTTAATTTGAATTATCCCTAAATCTTTCGAAAAGGTATCCGAGGATATTATCACATCCGTAAATGGTTTATAAAGTCGTACTTGCTCCATATTTCCTGTATCTTCAAAAGCAATATGCGGTTTTCTTTAAAACCCACGAAACTTGAGCTGCATATATTGATCCATGAACTCAGGAAAATATCAGCTTTAAACTTTTAGCAATCCAAAAAATTGCCCAGTCGAATTTAATCATTCCCCATATTTTTCAGAGTATTGAATTATATTTCTTCCCGGAGAGAAATAAATTTAAAACCATAATGCGAAAGAAGTTCAATTTCAAACTCTTTCTCTCTACATGTAAAAAAAGTATCGTCATGCCCTTTTTCTTTCATAATCCAGGCAAAATTTTTAAACAAGTGTACATGAGCCGGATGCCCGATATCAACTAATATATTCAACGTAATAATCACTAAGATTTTAATTCCAACTTTCCCGATTGAGAATAGCAACTTCTGTTATTAATCCTTTCGAATCTTCCGTATTCAACCAAATCTCCACCAAATTGAGATTTAAATTTTCGCACCACCATATTCTTGGTTAGGATTACCTGCTCCCATAAAATCATATATTTTAAAGTTATTTTTAATTCCATATTCGATTCCTGCATAAACTGCAATTATACTGGGATATTGTTTTTTGAATTCGAAATCTAATCCCGCTCCTAAACCAATCATATATGACTTCATTTTTATAAACAGGGCAAAGTGCTCCTCCAATAATTTTATCTTTAAATTTTACAAGTAAAATCCCTCCCAAGTTCCACAATTCAAAAAAGTTTTTAAAAAATGACCAATGAGGGAGGGTTTTTTTACTTTGTCTTTATAAATTTTACTAATATTTCAAAAAAGCCTGAATTTCTTCAACATTTTTTGCTTCTGATATTACAACCCCTGTCTCAAAACTTCTTCTTATTTGTCTCCTTTTTTCATTTTTGAATTTATTAAAAGTATATTCAAGGTTATCTAAATTTATCAAATAATTTAGATGAGTATTATATTTAAAACCGTGATTATAAAAAACCTCTTTTGACTTCATGACATTGGAGAAATTTCTAATTTGCAAATATATTGATTTTGTTCTAACTTGAATCACAATTTCATTTATTAGTAAATCTCTTATTAATTGCTCACTATTTAAGTTTCCCTTTTTCACTAGGGGGCCCCCAAATATAAGCGCTCTGGACGAAAATTTCCCAAGAATAACAATATGCTGTTTTTGAATAAAAGCTAGAAGTATCCCCACAATTTTATTGTCTTCTTTTACTGCTAGAATAATTGGTTCAATTTTTTCTGTTCTTTTGTACAATTTATATATTTTAGGTGTTTGAAAAATATTCCATTGTGAATGACTAAAAACAAAACTTAACCAATCTTTTTCATCAAGTTCATTATGATCTATAGTTAATTTGAAATTCATTCTCTTTTATCAACAAACATTTGTCAAACCAAAGTTCTAGATGTAGCCATTTCCAGATTTCTTTTGAAATATTGTTTCTTCCTTTCTAAATGTTCTAGATACAATTTCTCGCTTTTTTACTATCAATAAATGATCTTTTCTTAAAGATGAGGAGTTTAGAGTATCAAGTATTAAGATCCTGAAATTTCTTAGTTCTGAGACATTCATCCTGAGGTGTCTCGAAACCTATCTTATCACTCCTCACTCTTATCTTCTCAGGCAGTATTCCTTTCATAGACTTTCTCAGAATGCTTTTTGTAATCCCTTTCTCAATCTTTTGATCTCCGGGTAATGCCAATGTTCTTTCAACTAAATTATGATCAAGGAATGGAACTCTGGATTCCAAAAAGGAAAACCACATTGAATTCCTATCTTCCCACTTCAGCAAATGCTCTAACTTGTATTCAAAATGATCCAGTAACGCATCTTTTAATGTTCGGGATCCATACAGATTACCTGCAATAGAATTAGTGTTCTGGAATTGATTGATGAAATCCGAATTTATATAGCCCCTTTCCGCTATTCTTGTGCTTGATCTTAATTTTTCAGGAAGCAAAAAATAAATGAATGTTTTCAATCCATACAGAGATTTATGGATCTTAAGGTAGTGTACAAATCTCTGAACTTAATTCAAAATCTCAAACTCTGAAAGAGATCTTTGAAATAATACCCGAAAAATAATGGTAACCCGCAAGTTCTTCATCCGCTCCCTGCCCATCAAGGGTGACTACAACATTCTTTTTTGCCAGTTCCATAACCTTGAATTGTGCATAGGGTGAGGTTGACGGGATTGGTTCTGCATGAGCAGTAATAAATGTATCTAAATCGTTATACAGAGAATCAGAATTGGGAGTTGTATAATGCATATTCTTGAGTTTAGAACTATATTCATTTATAAAAGTTGTTTCATCTCCTGTCTGACCTTTTTTATAAACAGCTGAGAACGTTTCAAGATCATGTTTGTTAAATTTTTCAAGCAATACTGAGACAATGCTGGAAGAATCTAAGCCTCCACTTAAACACACCCCCACAGGAACATCACTTCTCAGTCTGAGTTTTAATGAACTCTGGAAAACATCCAGAAATTCCTCTGGACTTTTGAATGGATGCTGACAGTGTTCTCTCAGTAAATACCATGTTCGAAATCTAATTTGAGAACCCTTTATTAGAATAGATTGTCCATGCTGAAGTTTTTTTATGCCTTTAAAAAATGTCCTATCTGTCTGGTCGGTACGGTTAAAAACCAGAAAATCAAATATGGATTGTTCATCTGGAGAAGGGTTGTTTTGTATCACTTTTCAGGATCGGAGGGATTTCAGAGGAAAACACAAAAGTATCATTATCTATGTGGTAATAAAAAAGGTTTAATACCGAACCTGTCACGTGCTCCGAAAACAGGGTTTTTGTCTTTAGAATCATAAACAACAAATGCGAACATACCATTAAACCTGTTCCAGGCAATCTTCACCCCATTCTATATATGACTTTAGCAGAACTTCGGTATCAGTTTTTGTATTAAATGAATAACCTTTTACTTCAAGATCTTTCCTGATCTCAATATAGTTATATATCTCTCCATTAAAAGATATAGTATATCTGCCGCAAGGTGATTCCATCGGCTGGTGACCTGCTTTAGATAGGTCAATAATACTCAGTCTGACAAAACCAACCCGATATTTTTGTCGATGAGAATCCTCTCATCATCGGGCCCCCGGTGCTTCATCTTGTTCATCATAACCTTTATTTCACCCCGATCTGACAGGCCGATTATTTATATTACAATTATTCCGCAGATTCCACATAGTTATTTTGTGAGTATTTTTTTATATATACCGATGATTTTTTTAGCAACTGACATTGAATCCAAACCTAGTTTATGTATCTGAACTCTTCCTTTGGTTCTTCCTTTTTTATCAGCAAATTCCAGGGCAAGTTTCATTTTACCGGCAATATCTCCAGGATCAAAAGTTGTGATAAAGCACCCTTCTGTATCCCCTAATACCCAACTGACATCACCAACATCTGTTGAAACGATGGGACAATTACAAGCCATACCTTCTTTGATTACATTTGGTGAACCTTCCTTGTAAGAGGTCATAATAAGAAATTCTGCAGCATTATAATATTGAATTAATTTATCATGATCTGCTGGATATGGAGATATCAACTCAAAGGGTTCGGTTAATAAAGATAAAGAGTTTGCCAACAACCTGAAATTTTTTCTTAAATTATTTTTGTCACCTAAAAATAATACATATTTTGAATTCGTTTCCAAATTCAGGTTCTTTTTAGCACATTTTTTTTTTATTGGTTTAAACCTCTTTGTATCAACTCCATTTGGGATCACTTTTTTTTTGCTTTTGATCCACAAATCAGATACTTGATCATTTGATTTCACAATTGCTTGATCAATAAATAACTGCAGGATCTTACTAGATAAAATGATCGGATAATCTATCAACCTTTTTTTTCCCCTGATATCAGCATCTCCATATACATCATCTCCCATAAATGAAACAACCTGGGGAATATTAGAAAAAGTCAGCAAAGTAACCAATCCACACAATCCGTAATGGGAATGTATCAAATCAAATTTATTCCCTTTTAAAAATGTATGTAATAACTTGATATTTTTTAAATATCCCTTTAACCCCTTCTCTTTTATGGTAAAGTAGTCTAATTTAATTCCTGCTTTTTCTAAAGATTCACCTGACTTAAAATAAAGGAGCAATCCCAAATTGTGAATTCCCGCTGCATACAAATAGTATTTTCAATTTATTTCTATTTCTCAGAAATGATGTCCATAATATGCTTTATTCTCAGATCATATGATTCGTTTGTATTATAATCACCTTCTTCGAATAACCATTGATCATTTTTTCTGATATATCTTCCGGGCTTCCCGTCCACCAACATTTGATACGAATCAGATTGACCAAAAATACATTGAATTTCATTTACCAGGTATCCGCGGTCTTCTGTTTCGAACAGATCAATTGCCACGGAAGTCAAATTGGTTTTTTCAGTTAGTTCAAATATAAAATCCATTAATTTCATGGGGGGGGGTTCATATCCTTTCAAGAGGGATCCACTGGCTTTTTCATTATTTATCAGTTTTTTATGGGCAAAAAATGAATCCCCGATTCTTACACACCTCCATTCAAAATCATGTGGAATATATTCCTGGAAAATTACAAAGTCAGTCTGTTTGTCACTATTTATTTGATTATACTTTTTTAGTTTATTTTTAATATTTTCAGGATTAAAGATATAATGAAAACCTCTTTTTATTAATCCTCCTTTTTGTAAATTTGGTCCCCACCTTTTTTTTGCTCCTTTACCATTAAAGGTATTATTCACATAAGATAGTGAATCTCTCAGATTTTTGATTATTGTAACGCCACTCCCTGAAGCACCGATATTAACCTTCGCCACTATTGGAAACGTAGTCTTTTCTATGTATTTTATTGCTTCCTTTCTAAAATAAAATACATATGTCTCAGGATGGGGGATCTTGTTTGCCTTTAACCAGTAGGAAAGATATTTTTTATTCTCATAAATTAATATTTCTGTTAAATTCGGGTAAACCGGATAGTTTAATTCATTAACTAATATTGATATCCTTTCATCATAAAGTTGCTTAAATGGTACTGTTAACCCCCAGGTTTTGCTAACAGATAATCAAATTTTTTATTATTTAATTGTTCCAACCATTTATCTTTTGTAAGATCAACTATTTTATATGTCACTTTGTCTTTAAAATTTTCACATGCACGAATCCAGAGGTCATGATCATCTTCAAATTCATTTTTTAAAATAATAAATTCATACATCAATTAAATCCCTTCATTTTTTAAATTATTGATCAAATAGTTTAAACTATGAAAATTTATTTTGTCATTTAAATCTAAATCGGAAATATCCAGAGTACTTATATCAAGAAAGTAATCCCCATTAACGGGAATTTCAAACAAAAAATTCTCATTAGATCTGAAACATTCTTCAACTCCGAAATCGTCCTGATCTTTACTTGATCTAATTATTTTTTTTTTCAAATAATTTTTAACTAAATACCCTTTCCCCGACATTGAAATAAGGTCTTTTGGAGAATACCCTTTTCCGGTTTTGAGTCTTAGCATCTCATCAGAAAATTGTTTAATTATTTCTGCATAAAAAACCTGCCCCTTAAACCTTTTTACCGGATTTTGTTCATAGAATTTGCTGTAAACTCCGGACAAGTTTGTCTTTAAAAGTTCTTTAAAAAAGTGAACATCCAAATATGGCGAGCGGCTGATCAGCCTGCTGAACTGCATCTTTATCTCCGCCCCAAAATATTTGCGGAATATCTCCTCAAAAATATAACCATAAAATCTTTTATTTAATGCTATTTTTTGATTAAACAAATCATCATTCACCAGATCATTTTTTATTTCTTCCCAAGCATGTTTATATTTCTCTTTTGGAATTAAATTAAAAACTTTTGATTTCTCAATTTCATTCAGAGCTTGTTTTGTGTCATTGATGGTCAGTAAATTGAACAATGTATCTGATACCATCACTCCTGTATTATGAAAAGCCCTGAACAATTCAGATCCGAAATTTCCATTAATAATATAGTTGCTTTTCTCAGATATTTTGTCAGCAGCATAAACATAATGTGCTCTGGCAAAGTTTGCCACTCCATCACTTCCATTTACTAATTCAAAACCATATTTTAAATAACTTTTTATATATTCTTTATCATCAAGATAAAGAGGATTATGATTGATCCCTAATAACTCAGATTGGTTTAATGGGATTATTACATCATCGGATTCCTTTATTCCAAATGAAAATGTTTTGAAATCTTTATCATTATTCAAAATAACAGAAAGCAAAGTCCTGCCGTCAAAACCTCCGGTAAAGGATAAATAAAACATTTCATCAGGGAAATAATTTTTGTACTCTATCAATAAAAGATCTTTAAGGGAAGGCAGTGCTTTTTTCCAGGGTTTTGGATCTTCAATAAACCAATCAGATATATCAGTATGTTTTATAATAGAAAATTTCCCGTCATATTTAATATAAGAGTTTGAAGGGATAGATTTAATCCCTTCATAAAGACTTTGATTTCTGAATGGATAATTGAACAAAAGTTTTTCTAAAATAAATTGCCTCGAAATTTTTATTTCTTTATTTAAATATTTCTTAATCTGAATTGAAGAAGATGAAACATAGAGAGTGTCATTATATTCTAAATAATATAAAGGTAGGATTCCCAAGAAACTATTATAGATCTCTATTTTTCTTTGTTGATAATTTATCCTGATACAATAAAAAAACCCCCCGGTATTAAACACCTTCTTAGGATTAAAATTATCCAGCAAATCACTGAAAAATGCATCCTGATCGCTTATATCTTTGTTTAATATAATATCACCAGCCATATCAGCTGAACTTCTCTATTTTTCCGCGTCTTAAAATGTTTTTTATCATCCAAAAAAAGAATTGATCTTTCAGAATCTATATTGGTTGAAAATGGTTCAATATTAATATCCTTAAAAATATTATTTATTTTTAGCAGGAAGTTCATTGTGGTTTAGATCTTGCAATCCTTTAAAAATCAATCACTTCATTTCACCCAAAACTCTTGAGGCCAATTCACCCATTGTTAACACTTCAATTTCACCTTTCTCTTTTTTTCCATGTATATATTCCAATATTTTCGGGAACACTTCTTTAAGATACCAATTATCCATAGAAGGATGGAACCAGAAATGCGATACCATTTTATATTTTATTGCTTTATCTATATAGCTTTTAATCATTTTGATATATGCGGAACTATCCCATTTATAATTTGATTTATCTAATCCCAAACTACTGGATA
>CALODR010000003.1:0-28822 GCA_942492175.1 uncultured bacterium | reverse complement strand
GAAATCTTGATGTGATCAGTTACGATAATATAATAAAATTGTGGCCACTCCTTATAATAGGGATCGGGCTGAAAATGGTAATTGAATTTATGATGTCAAAGGAGAATGAAGATGAGTAAGAAAAAAGGCGAAACAATTTTCTGGGGAATAATAATAATACTTCTTAGACTTCTTTTCTTTCACGAAACCTGGATGGACAGATCTTAATATCTGGGATATCGCAACAACATACTGGCCACTTATCCTTATCTATATAGGCGGTAGAAATATTGCGGTCTATTTCATGCAGAAAATGAAAAAGAAAGAATTATTCCTGATCGGCGGCCTGATACTATTTGGAGTTATATTCCAGTATTTGATTCGGGGAATATATCTTTTGTAAATGGCTGCAGCTCTGACACCAAAGCACTTAAGGATAAAAGCCACCCACATGAGTACAAAGAAAATTTTACATTTGAAAATTCAGCTGATGAACTTGTTTTTGATAATCATGCCGGCAGTGTTGAGATATCACCTTCAAGTGACGGACAAATATCTGTTCAGTCTGTAAAGATCGTCTATCATAAAGATGATTCCAGAGTTCAGAAATACAGGGACAAAGTAGAGATCAGGAATGAAGTGGAAGGAACAAAAGCAATCATACAGACAATTACAAAAGGAGGAGAATTCTCATACACCAGAGTAAGAACTTCACTTCAGGATATTTCTTCCTGAAAACACCCGGCTCAGCATAAAGAACAGGTTTGGAAATATAAAAGTTGAGAATGCAGGGAGAGAGATCAATATTGATGGAAAATTCGGAGATCTGACTATCAGTAAAATCTCTTCGGGAATAAGCATAACAAACAGGTTTGGGAAAACAAGGATCTCTGATATTAAAGGGAAGATCGAACTCGACGTCAAATTCTCCGATACCGAAGTGAAAGGAGCCTCAACCATCGACTGCCGGATAGGACATTCAACTTTATATATCTCCGATATAAAAGAGAGCAAATCGATAAATATCGAAGGTGCCCACACAAAAATGGAATTCTCTGAAATATGGTCAGATCAGATCAAAATAAAAAACTCCCATAACCGTATAAGTATGAATAATATTTCAACAAAAGAGTTTTTATTAACTTCAAGACACTGCAGTATTTATGCAGATAAACTTAATTCTGATTCGATCTCTATAAAAAATTCCCACAATACCATAAGACTTAAAAATATTTCAGGAAACAGCCTGAATGTTCTCCTCTCCAACGGTGACCTTAAAGTTTCATTGAGTTCCATGTTCGAAACAATTTTTGTAACCAACTCGTACTCGGACATCTCACTTACCATACCTGCAGGCACCAACCCTTCGATCAGTTTAAACACTAAATACGGAGACATTACAAATAATACCGGGCTTGATCTTAGTGCCATAAAATCAAAATATCTGACAACATTCTCAAAAGAAGGAAATAATTCACAGATCAATATCAATACAAGTTACGGTGATATCTCTTTCAACGAACACTCAAATTAACCCTGTTTTAAATATTTATAAAATATTCGTTTCTTACTTGTCCGCCGAATTTCTTGACATTATCTGATTAATCTATTAATTATAAATATTATTACCGGGAGGATTATGGGGAAATCAAAAATAATACAGAACAGAATAGGGATAATCGGCGGAAGCGGGCTTTACAACCTGGACAGTATCTCAAACAAAAAACTTGTTGAAATTGATACACCTTACGGGAAACCTTCAGATCAGGTAGTGACAGGAGAAATAGGATTCGTATCGGTTGCATTTCTTGCAAGGCAGACGGGCACAGATTCAATCCTTCCCAAGTAAATTACAGAGCAAACATGTTTGCGATGAAAACCCTTGGTGTTAAGAAACTCATATCATCAACTGCTGTTGGTTCTCTGAAAGAGAATATCGAACCGACCCATCTCCTGATACCGGATCAATATATAGATAATACTTTCAAGAGGGAGAAAACTTATTTCGAAAAAGGAATTGTCGCTCATGTTTCAATGGCAAATCCTGTGTGTCCCTTCCATACAAAAGCTGCATATGAAACGGCTAAAGAGATCGGTTTAAATGTTCATTTCGGTGGTACTTACTTCAATATGGAAGGCCCTCAATTCTCATCAAAAGCCGAATCTGCGACCTACAGGCAGGCCGGCTGCTCAGTGATCGGAATGACCCAGGCCCTGGAAGCAAAACTTTCCAAAGAGCTGGGGATTTGTTTTATCCCCCTTGCCTTTATCACCGATTATGACTGCTGGCATCCTGAAACAGAGAATGTTACAGCAGAAATGGTGGTAGAGAATCTCAACAAAAATATCACTAATGGTTTAAAACTGATAGAGAGACTGATAGATGTTATAAATTCTTCTTCATCTGACTGTAACTGTTCAAAGTCACTTGATGGAGCCATACTCACAGACCTTTCGACCCCCGACCGGAAAACCATGGGAAGGATGAGACCGATAATAGAAAAATATATATCTGAGGAGAACTGAATGAGATCACCTATACTCGTTATCAACACCTGAAACACTTCGACAAAAATTGCAATTTATGACATGGATGTACCACTATTTATAGAATCCATTAAACACTCGGATGAAGACCTTAGAGAATTTGAATCGATTAATGATCAGATCGGATTCAGAGAAAATGATCCTGGACTTTCTTGAGAAGAAGGGGATAAATATAATGACCTTAATGCTGTGTCTGCCAGAGGAGGCCTTCTGAAGCCGTTAAAGAGCGGGACATACCTTGTAAATGAAGAGATGATCAAAGACCTTGTAGAAGCAAAAAGAGGGCTTCATGCGTCACACCTTTCAGCACAGATAGGATTTAATATTGCAAATAAAGCTTCAGTAAATTGTTATATTGTCGATCCTATATCTGTTGATGAGTTCTGCCGCCATGCAAGATATTCAGGACACTCTCTATTTGAGCGCAGGATGCTTTCTCATGCCCTTAACATGAAAGCTGTATGCAAAAGATATGCAGCTGAAGCTGGAACAAAATACAGCAGCCTCAATCTCATAGTTATCCACCTCGGAACCGGAATATCAGTATCGATTCACGAAAAGGGGACAATGGTTGACAGCATAAATCCGAGTGAAGAGGGTACTTTTTCACCTGACAGATCCGGGGGACTCCCGATCCTTCAGGTAGTAAAATATGTCATCGATAATAAACCTGAATATAAAACTTTTTCTAAAACCCTTTTTGGAGAAGGTGGCCTCAATTCTTATCTCAACATCAAGGACTTCATGAAAATTGAAGAGATGTATAAATCGGGAGATAAGAAAACTATTGAAGTTGTTGATGCAATGGCGTATCAGATCGCTAAAGATGCCGGAGGAATGGCAACAGTGGTAAACGGAGCAGTAGACAAGATCCTCATCACGGGTGGAATGGCGAATGCCGATTTCCTTGTGAAGTTAATAAGTGACCGGATATCATTTATTGCCCCGATCAAATTGTATCCCGGCGAAGATGAGATGAAATCACTTGCAGAAGGTGTGTCAAGAGTTTTCAGAGGAGAGGAAGAGTACATAATTTATTAAAATGGAATCAATAAGAGACAGACAGAGGAAGATTGAAGATCAGATCCGGAAGACAGAGGGGAGGATCGAAGCACTTAAAACCGATTTTAACCTCTTCTTTGCAGGTGAATTGAATATTCCGCCTGAAATTGAAAGAAAGAATATCGAAAAAGTAATCAGGAATATTCAGGCAAAAGATCTCCGATCAAGCAAACTGGACTTTTTTTCTTCAAAACCTCTCATCAAGATTTTATCTATACAATAATATGTGGCTTAAAAAGCTCAACCAGCTTGAGTCCGGAATAATCAACAGGCCTTCAAAGACACCGAAATGTGAAATGAAAGAGAAACCTGATGTATCCTCCAGCAAAGATTCTACAGTTTCTCTTAACAAAGAATCATCTTTCGATTCATTTTATGATGAATATGACAAGATGGTCAGACAAAGTAATAAAGGGAAAAGCAAATCAAAAGATGACCTTATCAATACCATAAAATTGAAAATGATTTCGCAAAACATAATTGATGCGAAAATTAATCTGACTGTAAACCAGGGGAAAGTTCAAATAAAGATCAAAAAATAATATAATTTATTGATACAGGATCTCAACCGTGTTCTTCCCGGTTATTTTTTCAATATCTTTTTTCATTGAGATTGTAGGTTTAAGATTCCCCGATTTGATCACAACCCTCTCTTTATTCTCTTTCAGAATAACAAGATAGGTTGGTGTGGAATCCGTATGATTTTCCATTTTCTTCTTCAGCTCTTCCGAGAATTCATCATTTAATATGGAATAATCAATTGTAATCATTATTTTCCGTGCCCTTTTCTTTAACAGGACCTCGAGCTCCATCAATTCTTCCACATAGATATTTTTATTCATATCTCCATTATCAGGTATCCGCCCCTTCAGATAGTACGGAAAATCAAGTTTTAATTCTTCTTTTATATCATCCCAGTTCACCCGCTCTTCACCGTTGTTATTCCTATAGCCGTTCCTTTTGGGTTTTGAAAATATAAGAAGTTTTATCCTTCCCGAAAGGTCTTCAAAGTACAACTCTCCGTAAAAGGTCCCTTTTTTAGATTTCCGATGCTTTACTGATGTCACAACACCTCCGATCCGAACGATCTCACCTTTGAACTCTCCGGAATTTATATCAGCAATATTTGTATTTGAGATCTTCTTTATCTCTTTTTTATATTTCTCTATGGGATTCAGAGTTATGTACATTCCCGCAATCTCTTTTTCTCCCTGGATCATTTCTGCTTCTGTATATTCATCCAGATCCTGATGCTCTTTTGAAATAATTATTCTCTCCGTATCATCATCAGCAAAAAGTGAACGCTGATTTTTAGAACGTCTTTTATCGATCAGCGACGCCTGATGAATAACTTCTTCAACGCTGCTGCATAATGTTCTTCTCTTCAGTCCGAAACTGTCCAGTGCTCCTGCTTTGATCAGGCTCTCTATCACTGCTTTATTTGTTTTGGAAAGATTGCTTCTGATTATAAAGTCCGAGTAACTTGTAAATTCCCCTTCAAGAGACCTGACCTCAAGGAAACTTCTTATCGCAGATTCTCCAACATTTTTTAAACCTTTAAGGCCATACCTTATCGATCCGGCAGATTCAACTCTGAATTTTTCAAAACTTCCATTAATATCAGGAGGGAGTATGGTGATCCCCATTTTGCGGCTTTCAGAAATATACTGAATGATCTTAGAATCAGTAGCTCCTTTCTCTGATTCCGTTGTCAGTAGGGAAGACATAAAATAACAGGATAGTGAACCTTCAGAAATGCTGTCTGATATGCAAGATTTGCATAGGCTGTTGAGTGGGATTTATTAAAACCATATTGTGCAAAAGTACTCATCTGGCCAAATAGTTCCTCAGCCTTCTTCTTACTGAAGCCCCTCTTTGCCGCCCCTTCCAGGAATTCTTTTTTAACTGTAGGGAAGTTGCACCTGTTTTTTCCCCATGATCTTCCGCATTTCATCCGCTTTACTCATCGGGAAACCTGCTATCACCTAGAGAGATCCTCATTACCTGTTCCTGAAAAACTATTACACCATAAGTATCAGCCAGGATTTCCTCTGTCTCCTTGAATATGTATGTGACCTTCTCTTTACCAAGTTTCCGCTTTACATAAGTATCAGCCATTCCGGTTCCGAGCGGACCGGGCCTGTACAACCCGTTCAGAACAACAAGATCCCCAAAACGCTGCGGCTTGGACCTTTTTAAAAAATCCCTCATCCCTGAACTTTCAAACTGAAATATCCCGTCAGTATACCCGTCCTGGAACAATTTGAATGTTTTTTTGTCATCCAGAGGTATTTCATTCAGATCGATCTCTTCTTCTCAATTTCTCTGATAGAACTGAGCATATTTTTAATTATTGTAAGTGTCTTCAGTCCGAGGATATCGAGTTTTAGCAGACCGATCTGTTCAACTTCCTCTTTTTCAAATTGGGTAACTATCTTATCCTTGGCTTTGTAGAGAGGCATGAACTCTATCAGTTTCCGCGGGGCGATCACAACACCGGCAGCATGCATGCCGGTGTTTCTTATATTGTTTTCCAGCTTCAGCGCATAATCTATCAGCCTGGGGCCGCTTCCTGCCTTTTTTATCTCTTTCTGAAGTTCTTCATTGTTTTCTACTTCTTCACGAAGACTTACAACAGGGCTTTCCGGAATAAGTTTTGCAAGTTTATCAACATCTCCCAGCGGCACTTCAAGAACCCGCCCCGTATCCCTGATCGCCATTTTTGCTTTCATTTTACCGAAAGTAACGATCTGTGCTACATTCTCTTCTCCATATTTATTCCTGATATATGTTATTACATCCTCTCTCCGCTCGGGATCAAAATCCAGATCTATATCCGGCATCGATACCCTTTCAGGATTCAGGAATCTCTCGAAAATAAGATCATACTCAAGGGGATCAATACTCGTTATCCCCATCACAAATGAGACCAGGCTCCCGACAACCGATCCACGTCCCGGACCGACCAGGATGTCATTCTCTTTTGAAAACCTTATAATATCCCATACAATAAGAAAGTAACTTGGAAACTCCATCTCCCTGATCTTCTCAATTTCATATTTTAATCTTTTTTCATACAACGCAATATCTTTTCCATCCTTCTCCAACCTGGCACGGATAGACTCAAATCCTTCAAAACAGATCTTTTCAAAATATCCATCTATTGAATACTCATCCGGAACATGAAATTCAGGAAGGAAATATTCTCCGAGCCTGAACTCGAAGTTGCATTTGGCAGCAATTTCCACTGTGTTCTCAAGTGCCTCCGGGTATTCACTGAAAAGTTCCTCCATCTCTTCAGACGATTTCAGATACATCTCATCCGTCTCTTTTTTCATGGCTCTTTCAGTATTGCTTAAAACTTCATTAGTCTGAAGGCAGATGAGTATTTCACGCGCTTCCGAATCTGATCTGTTCATATAATGGACATCATTTGTTGCAACAAGAGGAATATCCAGGTCTTTTGCCAGTTCCACCAGTTTAGGCAGCACCTTCACCTGTTTGGAAAGACCATGATTTTGAATTTCAACATAAAAATCATCACCGAAAACCTCTTTGTACCACGAGGCCGCTTTATAGGCCTCCTCATCTTTCCCGCGGAGGAGATTATAGGGCAACTCTCCCTGAATACATGAAGAGAGAATAACCAGCCCTTCACTATGTTCCCTGAGTATCTTTTTATCTATCCTCGGTTTTCTGTAGAATCCGTCTATATATGATATGGATATCAGTTCAGAAAGGTTTTTATAGCCTCCATCATTTTTTACAAGTACAACCAGATGATGATAGTTCACTTCGCCGCTGCCTCTCCTGGGCCTATGATCAATTGTGAACGGAGTGATATACATTTCCGAACCGATTATTGCTTTAATACCATTTTTTTTTGCTACATTGAAGAAATTCACCGCCCCCAGGATGTTTCCATGATCGGTGAGAGCAACCGCAGGCATATTCAGCTCTTTTACTTTTTTTACAAGATCTGATATTTTTTGATTTGAATCAAGAAGACTGTATTCTGAGTGGAGATGTAAATGAATAAAACTCTTCATTTATTCCCCACTCAATAGTGCCGGGGGGTTTTGATGTGAGGTCGTAAGTAACCCTGTTAATTCCTTTTACTTCATTTACTATCCTGTTTGCAACTTTTTTCAAAATCCGGGGGTGCGGGAAACCAGTCAGCTGTCATTCCATCTATACTCTCAACAAGACGGACAACAGCAACATTCTCGTAGGTCCTGACATCACCCATAACACCTACGGTCTTTACCGGAAGCAAAACTACAAATGACTGCCATACGGAATTGTAAAGATCAAAATTGTCAAGCTCCTCTTTCAGAATCGCATCCGCTTCCTGAAGTTTTAAAATTTTTTCCCCGGAAATATCACCAATCACACGTATTGCCAGCCCCGGACCGGGAAAAGGGTGTCTCATAATAAATTTTTCATCAAGCCCCAACTCTCTTCCGATATCCCTGACTTCATCTTTAAAGAGTTCTCTGAAAGGCTCGATGAGTTTCCAGTTCATCTTCTCCGGAAGTCCTCCCACATTGTGGTGACTCTTTATGGTTGCAGACGGACCTTTAACCGAAACCGATTCGATCACATCGGGATATAATGTCCCCTTGAGCAAAATATTCAACTTTGCCGATCTTATCTTCAACAGTCGAAAATATATCTATAAATGTTTTACCGATTATTTTTCTTTTTTCCTCAGGAGAAGTAAAACCTTTAAGTTTTTCAAGAAAAATCTCACCTGCATTGATCCCTGTAACATCAAGATGTAATTCATCCCTGAATCTTTTCATCAGGGTATCAAATTCATTTTTTCTTAACAATCCCGTATCAACAAAAACAGGAGTAAGTTTTTTCCCTATGGCTTTCTTTAACAGCAAAGCGAGGACTGTAGAATCAACACCTCCGCTCAATCCAAGGATCACTTTCCTGTCACCGACGGTATCTCTAATCTTTTTTATTGAAGAGTTAATAAAGTTTTCCATACTCCAATTCTTTACAAGTCCTGAAATATTGAAAAGAAAGTTAGATATTATTCCGGCACCATCCTCAGTGTGCACAACTTCAGCATGGAATTGAATACCGTATATCTTTCTGGCTGAGGATTCAATTACTGCTATTTCACTATTCTCCGTTCTGGCAGTAACAGAAAAATCTTCAGGGAACTGAGTGATTTTATCACCATGACTCATCCAGACTTTCCCTCCCTGTTTCACACCTTCCAGCAATTCACTTTCGCCAGTTAATTGAATATTTGCAAGCCCATATTCCCTCTCGCTGGCAGATTCCACTTTCATTCCGGAGAAATATGCAAGCAATTGAAGTCCGTAACAAATTCCCAGAATAGGGATGCCGAGATCCATGATTTTATTAGAAGATTTTGGTGCCCCTTCTACATAAACACTCGAAGGGCCTCCTGAGAAGATCAGGGCTCCCGGATCATGAAGAAGAATATCTTTTATGTCTGTATTGTATGGAACTATTTCACAATATACTCCAAGCTCTCTCACACGTCGTGCGATCAACTGGGTATACTGGGACCCGAAATCTAAAATTAGTACACTTTTTCCAATCATTTAAGAACCTTTGTTAGAACGGAGAAGACTATAATAACTTCAAGAGCCCGGATGTAATCATTCCAAAAATAATTCTGGATGCATCAAATATGTTGATACCCGATTCATTTGAAATCTCAGAAATACTTCTTCTCCCGTCAATCTTTGAGATCACCAGCCACTCTAAAGTGGAAAGTGATATTTTCCTTCTCTCACCTTTGTCTATCTCACTGAAAGTGGGGACGGAGTCTATGGAACCGATCTTTTTTCGCAGAAGTTTCCATTCATCTATCCTTCTTGCAGAATCCATGAGAAGTGAAGTTACAGATTTTGTTATAGATGTTTCAACATCAAAGTTAGCTTCTTCAAATTCGAATTCACCTTTACCCCATGAGATTAGGGTAAAAACTGCATCTTCGCCTTTAAAATTGTCCACTTCAGCATGGTTTATCGTTCCCTGGCTTACATAAATATACCCTCTTTCACCGGTATTTTTAATTAGCGCAAACCTGCCACTTTGTCTGGAGTTAGACACCAGCTGCATAATATCAGCCAAATTAATAGAATCAAGTGAACCTTTTAAACTCATTATAGGATAATTATATATTCTGATGCTATTTTGTCAATAAGAAAACGAATTTTTTGCTTTTTTTGAAAAGTTTTTCTTATGGATAACTATTCAGGCAGTTGAAATATGTATGTTGTTAAACTAAAATATGTTTATGGAAAACAAATTAGAAAATGTAGGTGATTTTTTTATTGACAAAGAGAATGACCTCTCTATAGAAGACAAATGGGATAAACTTTTTGACAGCTGGCTGGAAAAAGTAGACAAAGAAAAACAGATGCTGAAATTATTTGAACTTAAACTCTGGCTTGAAAGCACTGAAGAATTCGTTTCGTCAAGTTATATTGAATCTATTATTTTTCAATTTCAACCGCTCGGAAATAGAAATTACAATACCTATCTCACCACTTTCTCAAAAATCCTATCCAAAATCATGGAGTTATTGAAAGATCTTGACTTCAAGAAAGACAGACACCTTATCAATTTTGAAGAATTCATTGTTGAGAAAACCCTGGAAAAATCAAGCAGCAAACGATTCCCATCTTTAAGAGACGTTGCGGAACCGGAATCCTGGTTTTTCAGTTTGAGAACATTTCTCTCAAATATAAGAATACCCGCTAATGAACTTTCTAAATCTGATATGATAACTCAAAGAACCTTCTTCTTTTTGCAAAGCTATACCATAAGGAGCTCCTGCTTAATCCAATAATCATTTCACTTCTTAACGGTAAATTCGTTCCGAAAATGGACAAGATCTATCAGAAGGACATATCAGATATAATTTCAGGGATCAAAGATAAAAAACTGAAAAAGAACACCGGGATCCTCTATATCCTGGCATTCAGGACGCTTAAGATAAATAATTTTATAGAATTAAATTTGAAGAAGAACAGGGATATCAGCATTACAGTTCCCCTTATACTGGCTTTAAAAAAGAATATAGATTCCATTCAGGACTTTTTCAAAAGACATCTGAAAAACTCATTTGCTACACCGAAATGGACCACAAAGGACCTGAAGAACCTTGAAAAGGCATTTGTTTCAATGTCACAGGAGTATAAAAAAGTTTTCGAAACTGAATTTAAAAATTTCTTTGAAAAAGATCCGGAAAAAATAAGTAAACGTGATATGCTCAGGAACATTGTAAATATATCAGATAATGCCATTCAAGAACTCATCGAAAATGTCTCCAGAATGTTTAATTCAAGTTTTGATTGTTCATCGATTTTTGAAAATTATATTTCCAGAGTTCAGAAAGCGGCAGGGCTTAAGAAAAAACTTGTTAATCTTCACACTAAGATTAATGACCATTTTGAGGACCCGGAGAAGATACCTGCCAACGATATTTTCTTTGAACTCAACCAATTTATCGAAAGTGATCTGAATTACCTTTTATACAAAGATTGGAATGAATTTCTTAAGCATTACGATAACCTTGAAAAGTCGGATTTTTCATCAAATTTCAAATTAAATTTAAAAGATTTCCACTTATATTTAACGAAGATACTTGAAGAGATCGTAGATAACAAAAACTAAATGAGAGGTTAAATTGCCAATTGAAAAAACTTTTATAATGATAAAGCCTGACGGGATACAGAGAAGTCTGGCAGGCGGAATCATAGAACGATTTGAAAACAAGGGCTTAAAGATAATAGCTATGAAAATGGTAAGAATGAGCAGGCCTAAAGCCGAAAAACATTATGAAGAGCATAAAGGGAAACCGTTTTATGATCCTCTGCTAACCTTCATCACCTCAGGGCCGGTGATACAATTTGTTCTGGAAGGGCAAAATGCCATCAGCATTGTCAGAAAAATGGTAGGTGCAACAAATCCAAACGATGCGGAACCGGGAACTATCAGAGGGGATTATGTTCTCTGCACCACGTTTAACATTATACATGCCTCGGACTCTCCTCAATCAGCCGACAGGGAAATTTCTTTATTCTTTAATGAGGATGAGATCCACAACTATAATAAAAACCTTGAAAACTTTTATTGTAGAATTTGATCCTTCATGAAAGATGAGAGGATCCTTGTAATACTTAATCCTGCCTCGGGACTGGTTTCAAAAGATGTTGCTGCATCGTATGTATTTAAAAAACTTATGCAGCAT
Source organism: uncultured bacterium (assembly GCA_942492175.1). Lineage (GTDB taxonomy): Bacteria > Acidobacteriota > Aminicenantia > UBA2199 > UBA2199 > UBA647. Next base: position 16,986 of record CALODR010000003.1, on the reverse strand, counting down.
TTCAAAACAGTCTCACTTATTAATTCAAACTCTCCCCGGGATGGATATGAAATTGCCAGGAGTTCTAAGGATAATTTTGATATCATTACGGTTTTCGGGGGAGACGGTACTATTAATTCAATAGCTTCAGCCCTTGTCGGAACTGGTAAAACACTTGGAATACTTCCGGGAGGATCCGGTAACGGGCTTATCAGGAACCTGAATATCTCTCTCTCATGGAAACAAGCGCTTGAAACTCTTATCCATGGTGAGGATAAATATATAGATATCGGACGGATAAATAATTCATATTTTTTCAATGTTGCAGGGATCGGGCTTGACGGTATGATCTCAAAAAAATATAACACCGAAACAAAATCCAGAGGAATGGCTCCATATATTTATTACGCATTAAAAGGATACTTTGAAATGCCAACATTCAAAGTCAAAATTGTCAGCGATGATATTGAGATCGAAGATGAAGTGGCATTAATAGCATTTGCAAATTTCCCGCAATACGGGGGGAATGCGATCATTGCACCTTATGCTGATCCATATGACGGAATGCTTGATATCTGTATTATTAAAAAGTTTAAAATAGTTAAAAGTGCACTTATTCTGAAACGGCTTTTTAATGGAAACATTGATAAATTCCCTTTTTATAAGACTTTCAAATTTAAGAAGGTATCAATTACCTCTGAATCAAAGAAGATTCCATCAACTATAGATGGAGAATACGGAGGGGAAGACGGGAAATTTTTTGAGATTGAAGTAATTCCGAATAGCATCAAGATCAGGGTGCCGCCCGAAAAAAAGTATAAAAAAATGGGAGACTGACGAATCAGCCTCCCATTCTATTAACTATATATAGTTATTCTTGTGAAGTACCTTGTTCAGTAACCAGGCCGATAACCTCGATCTCCGCATCTTTGATAAGATCCATCAGATCAACAACCTTACCATACTCAAGATTGATATCAGCTTTCAGCAAAACTTTTGCTTCAGCATCGGGAGTATCTTCAAGTATTGCCTGGATTTTGCCTACTAGTTCTGATATCTCACAAATTTCATTGTTCAGATAAACAGTACCATCCACCTTGAGAGTAACTTCTATCATTTTACCGGGTTCAGGCTGCTCCTGATAGTTCATAGTTTCCGGCAATTTAACATTAGCCCCCTTCTGAACCATCGGTGTGATCACCATAAAGATGATCAGAAGAACCAGTAAAATATCACACAGAGGTACTACATTAGGTTCTGACTTTGCTGAACTTGACCCTGAATCACCGCCGGCCATTTCAGGCTCCTTTTCTTTTCAGTTTAATGAAGTGATCGATAAGTTCTGAAGAAGCGTTAGCCATTTCACCTGTGAAGATATCAACTTTGTTCAACAGTGAGTTAAAGAACCAAACAGCAATAATTGCAACTCCGATTCCAACACCAGTTGAAATTAGGGCTTCTGCAATACCTGCCGCAACAGTTCCGATTCCACCGGATCCTGAAACTGACATACTCTGGAAAGAGTTAATAATACCGAAAACAGTACCGAACAAACCTACAAAAGGAGCTGTAGATCCAACTGTAGCTAGAACATTAAGTCCTCTCTTGAACTCATGAACACCTTTAATGGTAGCTCTTTCAATAGCTCTCTTCGCTGATTCAACCTGTTCCACATATGATGCTTTTGCATCTTCCTGAAACTTTAATTCGTTCAATCCGGCAACCAAAACTTTTGCAAGATGACTAGCCTTAAATTTAACATCAGATGCTAATTTTATTGATTCCTCAATTTTCCCTTCCTGCCAAAGTTTTCCAATCAGACGTAATAAGGTATTTGATTGCTTTTTGGCCTTCTGGTAGTAAATGAGTCTTTCAATGCCTACTGCGATCGTCCATACAGACATAAACAACATGATAAGTACAACAATTTTTACGAGGAAGCCCATATGGCTCCAAAGATAAGTTAATTCAAATGACATAATATATACCTCCTGTATTGTGTTTAATTATTGCCTTTGCAAATTAAATTTTATTATAACCGTAAATTTAACCGGTTTCGGAATTCCGTTAAAAATATACGGCTCGTAAACCCATTGACGAATAGCGTTAACCGCTGCCTGATTCAGCAGAGGATGTCCGCTTACAACCCTGACATTTTTAACTCTTCCGTAAATATCTGTGACAGCTTCGAGAACAACATTATGTTGAATTCTGGCTCTCAATGCAACCGGTGGATATACTGGTTTCACTTTCTTAATTAGTGTTGGTTCTTTTACTCTTGTTACAGCCATGCTGTTCAGATCGGCAGTTCCGGGACTTCCCAGAACTCCTCCGACAACTCCACCTCAACTCCACCCTCAACTCCGCCTTCTACTCCTTCATCAAAACCGAAATCTGTGATCTCTTCTTCTTCGATCTCATCCGGGATCTGAATTGGAGCAACGAGCCTTCCTGTTAGGATCGGCTGATTTTCCGTTTCTTTTTTATCTTTCTTTTTGTCAGACTTACTCTTTGTTTTTTTCTTCGCTGCCGGTGGTGGTGGTGGCGGCGGCGGCGGTGGTGCCGATGTCATGAAAACATTAAACACCTTGACTTCAGGCAAATTTGAATCTGCATTCATCAACGGCACGATGATTACAGCAAGAATAAGAATTGCATGTCCAATAAGTGATGCAGGGAGTGTCATCCACTGCTTTGTGGGCTTTTTTTTACCACTTGACTCTAATAATGAATCACCAAACATAATTACCTCCCATACAATAGGATTTCAGAATCCTTTATATAATAAAAACGGTTAAAATTCAAGTATTATTTATTTTTTTTACCCAGAAATTTCTTCTCCCAGATCTTCAGCCATGCACATGATTGGAATATGGAGGAATAGGTACCTGTTATAACTCCAACGATCAATGTAAATGAGAATGCATGAATTACTTCTCCACCCAGGAAAAAGAGTGATAATACCGTTGCCAGTGTTGTTCCCGAGGTTACAATTGTTCTGCTGAGAGTCTGATTGATACTTTTATCCAGTATCTCTTCCGCACCATTCTTTCTCATGACCTTCAGGTTATCTCTGACCCTGTCAAAAATAACGATCGTGTCGTTCAGTGAATATCCGACTATGGTCAGAATTGCCGCAACTACTGAGAGTGAAAATTCTATGTTGAAGAAAAGGATAAATGATAATGCAATGAAAATATCATGTGCAAGAGTTATAACCGCAGCTATACCAAAGATGAACCTGAACCTGAAGCCGATATATACCAGCATTCCGAGAAGAGCCCATATAGTTGCAAGTGTGGTCTGCTGTCTTAATTTGTATCCGACTTGAGAACCTACAAAATCAACACTTAGAAAAGTAAAATTTCCGAAGAATGTTTTCTCTTTTAGCAGAGTTCCCACCCTTTTTTTCAAATCCAGTTTTTCTATCTCTTCAATTCCGGAAATAAGCCCGGTCGAATTGGCTTTTTTAAGACTGTCAATTTTTCCCGCACTCTCAACTGCATCTTCAAGTTTTATCCCGCCGGAAGCTATGAAGTCTGTAATTTTCTTAAGGGAACTATTGTTAATGTCTATCTTTCCTGCAGCAAGGGATACTTTTTCATCCGTACCAAGAAATTGCTCTCTCATCTTTAGAGTTATCTCTTCATGAAGACTGATGTCTTCTCCATCTTCCTTTCCCCTTATTCTCATCAAGGCTTTGAATGGTCTTAATAAAAAACTTGTTCTCATCTTTCCCTACTCTTGTGATCTCAGATTTACCGAGACCGATATCCTGAAGAGCATTCCTGAGTTCACCAACTGATATGTTTTCCCTGAAACTAACCTCGACCATAGTACCGCCTGTGAAGTCAACCCCGAGATTGAATCCTTTGGTGTAGAAAGTGAAAATACCGGCAGCTATAATCAGGCCGGATATAAAAAAGGCTATCCACCTTTTATTCATAAATTTGAAAGCAGGATCTGTTTTAAATATTCTCATTGTTCAACTCCACTTAAATACTAATTTTCTTGATCTTCTTCTTACCCGAATAGACAATATCGAAGATCACTCTGGAAACAAAAACAGCCGTGAACATACTTGCAATGATACCGATCATCAATGTGACAGAAAATCCCTGGATCGGCCCGGTTCCGAACTGGAACAGGAAGACAGCAGCGATTATTGTTGTAAGGTTTGCATCAAAAATAGTCACAAATGCTTTTTTTGAAGCCCGAATCTATCGCAGATTTCGGTGCTTTTCCGGCCCGAATCCTCTTTTATCTTCTCAAAGATCAGAACATTCGCATCAACCGACATACCGATGGTCAGAATTATTCCTGCAATACCCGGAACAGTAAGGGTCGCCTTGAAGTATGCCATAACGCCCATAAGTATAATCAGATTGAATATGAGTGCCACAACTGAGTTGATCCCGGCACCTTTATAAAAGACCAGCATGAATACCATTACCAGTATTAACCCGAGAACCGAAGCATAAAGCCCCTTTCGTATCGAATCGGCTCCGAGAGACGGGCCGATTGTCCTCTCTTCAAGATATTTGAGAGGCGCAGGCAATGCACCTGATCTGAGAACCAGAGCCATATCATTTACTTCTTCGATTGTGTAATTTCCGGTTATCTGATTGTCATATGAAAGGACATCCTGAATAGTCGGGGCCGTTTCGATCCTGTCATCAAGAACTACAGCCATCCTTTTGCCTATATTTGCAGAAGAAAATCTTCTGATCTTACTTGCTCCCTGCGAATTCAGTGTAAAACTGACAGCAGGAGCCCCGTAACTATCCTGACTCCGTTTTGCATTTTTAAGATCCTTTCCGGTAATAACAGTAGATGTCTTCAATATATACCTCCCTTATCCATTCTTCTCGAATTGGTCCTGAATATTTTCATGTCATCTGCCAATACTCCGCCCTGATCTTTCATTGCATCCTCTTCCGTTGCAAAAGGGCCCGACACAACTGCCCGGAACTCAAGCATTGCCGTGTTCTTGATCAACCCCTTAACCCTGCCCGGATCATCAACACCGGGAAGCTGGACAAGTATTTTATCTCCGCCGCCGAGTCCTATCTTCTGGATTGCTGCATTGGAAACACCGAATTCATCTATCCTGTTACGGATAGTTTCTATTGCCTGATCGATCGAGAGGTCTCTCATCCTCATTTCTACATTTGGAATCAGAGTGAGTGTTGTCTGGTTTCCGGCAAAAACATATTCATAATCTTTATACTCATCATCAAGGATGTCTTTTACCTTTCTTTCATCATCAAGGGATATTCCGTATAACTCAATTTTATTGTTCCCTTCTCTCCTGATGTTCTCATATTTAATGCTTGACTCTTTTAAAAGAGATTTTAACTGCTCAATACTCTGTTCTGTCTGGATCTCGATAGCTTTGTTGGTCTGCACCTCAAGAACAAGATGCATTCCGCCTTTGAGATCAAGTCCCAGATTAATCTTTTTGTCAGGCGGATAAAGCATCAGTATCGAGAAACCAATTACCAACACTATCAGTCCGACCTTCCACATATTTGTATTATTCATTTTCGCCTCCAGAAATTAAGGAATTTATTAACCGGTAACTCAACCCTGTTCAGGATTTCGGAGCTTCTCCGCCCGGCGGGATAACAGCGGAAATAGATGTTTTTGTTATCTGAATATTTGTATTTTTATCAATTTCAATCTCGACCCTGTCATCCATAACTCTTTTAACAGTCCCGAAAATTCCGCCAGCTGTAACAATCCTTTCTCCGCCTTTAAGTGAATTGATCAGTTCCTGATGCTGTTTCTGTTTTTTCCTTGAAGGCATTATGATCAGAAAATAAAAGATCACAAAAATAATTATGAAAGGAATTAAAGCACTAATCATACTTGGTTGCTGCTGGGCAGCGCCACCGGCCGCAGCCTGTCCGTATAGTAACATTGTTATTCTCCTTTGTTATATTTAAGCAGAAATTTGTCCTTAAATTCTGTAAATTTATCAGAAAAAATAGAATACCTTATTTTCTGCATAAAATCAAGGTAGAAGCAGAGGTTGTGAATTGAGTTCAATATTGATGAATTGATCTCCCTTGAGATATAAAGGTGTCTTAAGTAGGACCTCGATAAGTTCCTGCAGGTATAGCATCCGCAATCACTGTCAACAGGGCCTGATCAAATTTATGCTTTTCATTTTTTATTGCTATTTTGCCTGACCATGTAAAAAGTGAACCATTTCTCGCATTCCTTGTCGGCATCACACAATCAAACATATCTATCCCTTTTTCTACAGCAAGCAACAGCATCTCCTCCGGAGTTCCCGATCCCATGTAAGATAGCGGGGCTTTTCCAGGTTCCATTTCAGGGACTATGTGAGAGATTATCCGGTCAAAATCCTCCCGGCTCTCCCCAACACTGAGGCCGCCTACCGCGTAACCATCAAATCCGGTTTCTGTCAATTTCTCCAGAGATTCGGTACGCATATCTTCGTTTAATCCTCCTGGATTATCCCGAACTGCATATTTCCTTTTCTACCTGTCTCAAGAATCTCTTTCTTGCCCGGCATGCCATCGGGAAGTAATATCAAGTGCGAACCTGTCCTCTTCCGGAGTAGATGGATTTCCTGCAAAATTATCTGAGAACCATTTGAATATCCGAATCCAGGGTATTCTGAATATCAACCACAGATTCCGGTGTCAGGAAAAATTTTGTACCGTCAAGGTGAGATTTGAACTCCACACCCTCCTCTTTCACCTTCGAATTGCCCTGAAGAGAAAAAATCTGAAACCCTCCGCTATCAGTCAACATTGGTTTATCCCAGGAGATGAATTTCTGGAGAGACCCCGCTTTTTTTATAACTTCCATTCCGGGACGGAGAAAGAGGTGATAGGTGTTTCCGAGGATTATTTGTGAGCCGATCTCATTCAGCCTCACAGGGGTTAACCCTACGACAGCACCGGCAGTTCCTACCGGCATGAAGATAGGTGTTTCGATCTTACCGTGATTTGTTGTCAACACACCAGTTCTTGCTCCGGTTCCTCCCTTGTCACTATTTTTCAGTTCAAACATCGTTCCCCTCATTAATAATCCGGAATATTTTTTCGGCAATACTCCCCGGCATTACTACTTCTCCTGAACTTTTACCATACTCGCCCCCAGCGATCGGAGGAGGAGACAAGTGAAAATTTTGTATCACTGAACTCACGATCATAAGAAAGGGTGAGGATCTGAACTCCCGCTTTTGAAATAGCATAAGGGAGTATTTTTTTATAAGGCTTAACCTCTCCGACCCCCTCAAATGCAATATTCACAACCGAAATGAGAGCTCCTGCCCCGAGAAGGGAAGAGGTGATCTCATTAGTTACCACCAGATTGTTGTGAAAATCGCAGATCAGGTCCTCCGATTTTACATCTCCGGTATTTTTATATGTTATCGGACCGTAATTATTTATTAATGCTTTACACTCTTTTAGTTTATCAATATTTTTATTTATAAAATTTCTTGTTTTCCCCAAAGTTGAAAAATCTCCGCTTATCCACTCACATAAAGGGTGGGAATCTCCCCTGGTTTTGTGATAGTGTGCAAAAACGAACCATCCCCCATCTGTAAATCTTTTAACAAGGCTTCTACCCAGAAGTCCTGAAGCACCTGTTATCAGAATCCTGTCCGCCTCATTCACTTAAAGCCCCGTCCTCTCTCTGAAAAGCCGGAATGTGTTGTCCATCAGCATTGCAACCGTCATCAATCCCACACCCCCGGGCACCGGGGTATAAAATGATGATCTTTTATAAGCTTCCGGATGAATATCACCTGTAATGGAATAACCTTTCTTTTCAAATTTTTCAATTTCCGAGTAGTACAGAATTTCTCCCGCCTCAGCCAGGAATCGATCCTGTTGATACCGACATCTACCAGCACGGCACCATCCTTAATCATATCCGGAGTCACAAAACCGGGGCTTCCGACCGCTGACACAACCAGATCTGATCCGGAGATCAGTTCAGGGATGTTTTTTGTCCGCGAATGGCAGATTGTCACTGTGGCATTCCTGTTGGTTAACATACTCGCCATCGGTTTTCCCACAATATAGCTTCTGCCGATCACAGTACAGCTCATCCCGGTCACATCAATATTGTACTCATCAAGCATTCTTACCACTCCCGACGGCGTACAGGGAAAAATATCTGTTCTTCCCAACATTATTTTCCCGAGGTTAACCGGGTGAAATCTGTCCACATCTTTTCCCGGGTCTATCATATCAAGAAATTTCCAGGTTTCAAACCTGTCAGGGAGAGGAAGCTGAACGAGTATCCCGTCTATACCGTTATCATTGTTAAGCCCTTCCAGAACAGAAGTTAACTCTTTATCCGTTGCTGAACGCTCAAGAGGAAATGACCTCTGATCTGAAACCGAGTTTTCGGCCTTTTTCTCTTTACTCCGTACATAAATAGCAGATGCCGGGTCATCACCAACCTTAACTACTGCAAGTCCCGGAGGCCTCCCGGCTTTCTCTATAAGAGGGATGGATTCTTCTTTTATGCTTTCAATAACTTTAACTGAAACTGCTTTTCCATCTAACATTTCCATTTTCGCCTCCGGGCCATGTGCAGGCCTTGTATCCATTATAACACCGGAATAAAAGAGTTTAAATAATTCTTCAGACTTGTCAGTCGAGAAGATGCGTGATCAGGCCCGATCTTAATTTCGGTTCAAACCAGGTACATTTAGGAGGCATTATATTCCCCGAATCCGCCACATCGAACAACTCTTCGATAGAGGTGGGATATAATGAAAAAGCAACCTTGAATTTCTTGTTATCAACCAGCTTCTCAAGTTCTCCGGTCCCTCTTATACCCCCGACAAAATCGACACGCTTATCTTTTCGAGGATTGGAAATTCCCCATACAAAATCGAGTGCATTGTTCTGCAGGATGGCTGCATCAAGTGATTCCACAGGATGGCCGGCATCATAACTGTCCTCTTTTGCTTTCAACAGATACCATTTACCCTCAATATACATACAGAATTCTTTTTTATTTGCCGGCTCTTTTAAATCGGTCTCTTTATATGAGAACTTTTCTGACAACTTCAGGAAGAGTTCCGCTTTACACATTCCGTTCAGATCCTTCAGAACTCTGTTGTAGGGGAGTATCTTCATCTGGTTATGAGGAAATATCACTGAGAGAAAAAAATTGTACTCCTCATCACCGTTATGGGCAGGATTTGCTTTTTCCCTTTCAAGTTTTATATTTGTCCCTGAAGCAGATCTGTGGTGTCCGTCAGCAACATAAAGATTTTCTATTTTTGAAAATGCATTTTTTATATCATCTATCATCTTTTCGTCTTTAACAACATAAAGAATATGGTGAACTTTGTCATCAGTTGTAAAATCATATTCCGGTTCATTTTTCATACACTCATTCATAAGGGCAGATATATTTTCTTCATCCTTGAATGTAAGAAACACAGGGCCTGTATTTGCATTAAGAGTTCTTATGTGACGCATCCTGTCCTTCTCTTTATCCTCACGTGTAAGTTCATGCTTTTTTATTCTGTCATCTATATAATCCTGAGCAGATGCCCCGGCAACCAGCCCTGTCTGAACATGACCCATCCACTCCTGTTTGTAGATATAAAAATATCTCTCATTATCCTGGATCAGCGTTCCTTCTTTGATAAATCTCGAAAAATTTTCCGCTGCTTTATCATATACCTGATCAGAATAAAGATCTGTCCCGACAGGTAGATCGATCTCCGGTTTTACAATGTGGAGAAACGAGAGTTCGTTTCCTGAAGCAAATTCCCTCGCTTCTTCCGAATTTAAAACATCGTAAGGTGGAGATGCAACTTTCTCAGCCAACTCCTTTTTTGGTCTTACTCCTCTGAACGGTTCTACTCTGGCCATGTTTTCCTCCAAAGAGCTATTATAAGAAAACTATCGAATCTGTCAATATTTACTAATCTAAAATCTTAGATTTTGAATTAAAAGAAGATTTATAAAATAAAAATATTCATGATCCTTTTGCATTAATATTAAATTATAATAGTCAGTAACTTTTTTCATTTTTCTTCAATTCGATCTTCAGCTTCTCATTTTCCTCATATAAATCCTTCATTCTCAATTCCCGCTCAACTGTTGCATCAACAAAACGTTGAAGATCAGATACTTTTTCATTCAAATCTCTGGTTTTCTTCTCCACTTCATCTTCAAGCCCCTCTTTTAGTCGAAGAATCTCTTCCACATTTTTTTTATGTTCGGTGATATCCTGGATCACCCCGAATATCTCCCGGGCGATACCATCAGGGTTCCGGCTATATATCACCTCACGGCTGTTCAGCCACCGCCATTCTCCCTGCTGGTGCTTCATCCTGTATTGATGTTCAATAAATTCATTATCTCTGGCATTAGCATATCTGGGAAAAATTTCCCTGAGGTAAACTTTGAAATCCTCAGGATGCATAAGTTCCGAGACAATCTGATCTCCCATATTTTTAATCTGCAGAGGAGTATAACCAAGCACACGTTCAATGCCATCGTTACTGTAGATGTTTTTCTTTGCTTCAATATCATAAATATATAGTATATCAGGGCTGAGGTTGACCATGGATTCGACAAATTGTTTGCTGTCGATCAATAGTTTTTCAGATTTTTTGTTTTCGGAAATGTCCTCAACAATATGAACACATTTATTCAGCTCTCCCGTTTCACTAAAAATAGGATCAACCGTAACCTTCAGCCAGCACCCATTCTCCTCGAACTCCATCGACTCGGATTTCCCCGACTCCCGGATTCTCACCAGCGGGCAATCAGGATAGTGGTCTGTGAGGCCATGAACCAATTCAAAACATTTTTTTCTTTAATCTCACTCTCATTCAGGCCGAACATAGCTAGTGTCGCAGTATTGTATTGTAAAATTGTCCCTTCCAGATCAATAATACTGACTGAATCAGAGATCGCATCAAAGGTAGATTGCCACTCTGAAGCAACTCTCCGGATTTTCTCCGCAAACTCTTTCCTGTCCGTTACATCTCTATAATTTACAACAATACCCTTTATCGCATTTGTATCTAAAAGATTTGTCCCGGCCCCTTCCAGGAATTTGAATTTTCCCCTTTTATCCTTGAACCTGAAATTAACCGGTACTGTCTCTCCAGGTTTTTTAACAACTCTTGAATTGTCTCATTATTCGTTCCCGGTCCTCAGTATGAACAAATTCAAAAACATTTTTCCTGATCAATCACCCTTTTGTATCCCAACACTCTCTCATGTGCCGGACTTTCAAAAAAGATATTACCTTTATCATCAAGAAAGAAATAACATCATTCGAATGCTCGATAAGAGCTTCTGTACAAGTGCTCTCTTCACTCTCTCTTAATTATTGTGAAACTATCACCCTTTCAGAAATATCATGAATTATTGAGAACAGAATCTTTTTCTCTCCTAAATTTACAGGAGTTGAATGAACTTCCACCGGCCTGATCTCACCATTTTTTAATTTATGCTGAAATAAAAAATAATTACGTTTCATTTTCTTTTGCCAGTATACGTTCATTATAGATCTCTTTGGGGGGCATGGTATTTATTTGATCAATTGACATATTGCGGAGTTCTTCAATTGAATATCCATAAAATTGCGAAGCTGCATTATTTGCTTCAATGATCTTTCCCTCTTCCGGATCAATCAGGAGCATTACAGCACCTTGCGTTTTGAACATTCCTGAAAACAACATTATTCTGATCGAAAATTTTATCAGGTAAATTATCCTTCATTCCAATTGCTCCCTAAATCATTACATTAAGATACTATGTAATAACTATACTTAATACAACAACATCTCAGATTTATTTTTTTCTGAAAATACATAATTGATTCCGAAGGTCTTAAACTTCTTCAGACAATATTACATATTACTCTTCTTTAATTCGATCTTCAGCTTCTCATTTTCCTCATACAACTCCTTCATTCTCAATTCCCGTTCGACTGTTGCATCAAAAAAACGTTGAAGGTCATTAACTTTTTCCCTCAACTCCTTCGTCTTGGCTTCGACCTCTTTTTCCAGCCCCTCCTTCAGGTTCAATATCTCTGCACGATCCCTTTTTTGCTCAGTAATGTCTCTGGTCACTGATAACAGATTGTCCCCTAACCAACGTTTACAGTACTTTGAAAATCCCTCCATTCTCCTGCCTTATTTTTAAAACGGTATTCGATCATCTCACTAATCTTATTTTCCTTTCCGGAAAACAGCTTTTTTAATCTCATCCCCACATAATTTTTCAGAAGGGGGAAAATTCCTTTTTTATCCTCTGGATGAACGAAGTCAAAAAACGACCGCCCCAGCAAATCCTCCTCCTTCATTCCGACTACTTTTTCAAGAGAGGGGCTGACATACAGGTATTTTACCCGGGCATCAAATGTAGTAATCGCAATATTGTCAGCTGTATTTTCAGCAATCAACCGGAATTTTTCTTCCGACTCTATCAGGGCTTCAATGGCCTTTTCCTCTCTGTTATCTCCGCGAGGGATCACGAAAATTCCAACAGTCTTCCCATTGACTACATGGGGAAAGTCCCTGGCCTCTACCCATATCTTTTCCCCGTCCTTCCTGACCAACTCCAGTTCATAAGGGGGCTGACGTTCACCGGTATTAATTGCCTTTCATTGTATGCTGGAAACAGAATCTCATTGACAGGATGGTCTGTTGCAAACTCTGTCCATTTCGTAAGCGCTTCTTCCATGGTGTATCCAAGGATCTGCTCCACCTGAGGGCTGAGATAGGTCAGGACATGATCTACAGTATGAGAGTAAAAAAGATTTGTGGAGTTCTCAAATATATTTCTGAGTTGTTCTTCATTTTTTTTCAACTTTTTTTCTGATTTTTTTCTTTCAGTTATATCCCTGATGAAGGACAATGTCGCTTTTCCACCTTCATGGTTTATTATTTATTATTTACCTCTATATGTAAAACAGCCCCGTCTTTTCTAATTATTCTCATATCATACAGAGGAGAAGTGTCTTCACCTGCAAGTCTGTCTTTATACTTGCTGTATACCATTTCACGATCATCAGGATGGATAAAATTCTCGAATTTCTTATCTATCAATTCCTTCGATTTATAACCGGTCTGTTTAAGGATAGTCCTGTTGACAAATTTTACAACTCCTTCCTGCAAAAGCATAATGCCCTCAGGGGAATTCTCTAATATTGGGTGGAATATCCCATCTTTTTTCGTCAATTTTTCTTCAAACTCCCCTTTTTTTTTATTTCCCATTTGTTACCTTTATATAAATCAGAATAAAGTATCCAGCCTAATTATTACACTTTTTTTTTAATTCAGCTTCCAATTTCTCAATCTTTTCGGTTAATTCCTTCATCCTCAATTCCCGGGCGACTGATTCCTTGAAAAAACTTTTAAGCTCAGACACATTTTCAGTCAACTCTGAAGATTTTTCAGTAATCTGAACTTCCAGATCCCTCTTTAAATTTTCAAGCTTTTCGACAGACTTCTTGCTTTCAGTGATATCTTCAAAAACAGTAGCAAAATACCCCTTTTTCGGGCAATACGCATTAACAGAATACCACTTCTTCAGTGGTTCGGAAAAACTTTCAAATTGAACTTCTTCTCCGGTTAAAGCTACCTTGCCGTAAAGTTTGATCCATCCGGTTGACTCCGCCTCAATCCCGGGGAGTACCTCAGTGGCTTTTTTCCCAATTATTTTTTGTCTTGATAAACCAGTCTGCTTTAAGAAAGCATCATTGACTTCAAGGAAGATATAATCTATTGATTTATTAGCCTCGTCTTGAACTATTTCATGAAGGGGCAAAGGCACTAACCATATTTTCAAATAAATTGCGGTATTTCTCCTCACTCTCATTTAATTTTTCTTCTTTTTGTTTTCTTATGGCAATCTCGTTTTCCAATCTGATATTTGTTTCTTACAATTCCAGAGAAATACGGTCATTTACAGGCGGATATCAAGCTCTTCAAATGCATCCTGTAATTTCCCCTCTTGGCATTGGTTCTTTCAATAGTGTTTCTCTTTGAGATACGATAACCTTTAGCAATCAAACCCAATCCGAGGATCCAAAGCAAGACAAATGAAATGATATGCGAAATCTCAGATTTCCTTTTTTTCATTCAGGTAATCAGACATGAGGGACAGATACACCGACTGGCTTACGAACATCCCCGACTTTATAACCCTGATGCTCATGACATTTAAGGCATCCTTTTTGGGTGATCAAGGGTTTCATAAGCCGGAGATATGGCTGACCTTTGACGTGGGTGAATTCCATAATTTCTGTTTTCCCGTTTTCAAATAATTCAAGGGCACTTTTCTCCCATTCATCAGCCGCATTTTGAGGACGCAAAGGCTTAAGGCTGGTGATATGACCGGCAATGCCATAAGCTTCGGTGAAATCTTCATTCATTTGACGTAATGCGTATGCCGGATTCACAAGGAGTTAGCTTTATCCCTGTGGGTGTATCAATATCCCTATCGGGGATGTGACGTAGGAACGGATTTGAGGTGTTTTTTTGGTGGTGGGTACGTAAAATCCCCCCTTTGCAGTTGACCAGAATCTAAATGCTTTATCTCTCATAAAATGAGATCGTGCTTCTCTGATAATAAGATGATTCGTTGATTTTGTCAGAGTAATAAGATCCCCGAAAAGCAGGCCACCAATAATCAATGTCCACCCTGCAGCGATCCACAAGGTGTTTTTGATCAACTTAGTAAAACTTAATTCATCAGTTTTCATTTAAAATATTATTAAATTAAAATGGGCAATTCATATTAGCTTAAAAAAAATACTTTTACAAATTTAACAAATTACGGATCTATGTAATAATAACCGAAATGAAATACATTTTATCGTTGGGAAGCAACTTAGGTGATCGGAAAGATTTTGTTTTTACGGGATTTCTATTCCTTTCAGGACAGGGGAAAATAATCGGGAAGTCTTCTCTTTATGAAACGACTCCGGTGGAAATGAGTTCGGGAACAAGAAATTTTTACAATGCGATTGCTATCATTGAAGCTGATATCTCCCCTTCCGAATTTCTTGAAAGAATAAAACAATTTGAACAAACAATGGGGAGGGATATTATCAACTCTCATATGAAATCCCGCAAGATCGATATCGATATAATTTTTGCAGGGAATGAAATAATTAAAACCGAGGCACTTGAAATACCTCATCCCGAAATGCTTAACAGGAAATTTGTTCTTTTGCCTTTGTCGGAAATCGCACCGGACATGATCCATCCGGGAAACGGAAAATCAATCTCAGAAATTCTAAAAAACCTCGAATCTGACGAAAAAGTTAACAGATTAAAAAACAACTAGGGTTTATACTTCAAAAAAGTATCTCCAGGAGGTCTTCCTCGAGTTTTTTTTTTGGATTTTCGACTATTCGCCCTATCTCTTTGCCGTCTTTAAAAAATAAAAGTGAGGACCTCTCAACATTCAGTTTCTCAAAATAGTATTTCTCTCCGGGCTGTTTTCTGTCTACATGAAAATAATTCACCTGTGTCCCTTCTACACCAATCTCATCAAGTATTCTCATAAAGGGAGGGACATTGTTTTCCGAATCCCGCACCAGAATGCAAAATAAACTTTTACAGAAAAAGCTTGTCGTTTTTGCTTTTAGTATTTCAATTATTCCGGGATCGAATAAATACTCGTCATATATCTGCTTCCAAACATGCTTTTCAAAGATCTCATCCCTTCCTGATCGCTCGACTGAGATGATGGGAAACACAAAAACCAGAATTAGTAACGGAATTAATTTTCGCCATATCATCTTTTACATTGTGTACGATCAACTTGACAGTCCTTTTCTAGCGAAATGACCGCCCCGTCATCCGGGACCTGTTCGACAACCTTGATCCCTCTCAGATAAATTCCGTTGGTGGAGTTATGATCAATCACTTTCAGTTTATTTCCGGCCCTGTAAAATGAACAGTGAAGTTTTGAAATTATTGGCTCCGCAATTATTATTCCCACTTTAGAAGGATCGCGGCCGACGCTGATACCTTCATCTGAGACCCTGTAAGATGAAATTTTTTCACCATTTATAAGGACATCTATCTCATTGAAGAAATTTCTCTTCTCCA
Organism: uncultured bacterium; assembly: GCA_942492175.1. Taxonomy (GTDB): domain Bacteria; phylum Acidobacteriota; class Aminicenantia; order UBA2199; family UBA2199; genus UBA647. Next base: position 911 of record CALODR010000003.1, on the reverse strand, counting down.
CCGGATCAGGGATTTTTTCACGAGGGACATTCTCTACAAGGGTTTCTTCGGGGAATGATGGAGGCGTATCCCCTTTAAAAAACTCCTTATTTCTTTCGATAATTGGTTCAACCCTCTTTTTTTTTGAAAATCTCTTAAAAAATTTTTTGAACATTATAGGACCCCTTTTCAGTTGTATTTATTAATAAAACCGGAAACAAATTTCTCACCTTCTCTACTTTTCTCCTTAATACAAACACATGTTTCCTGACTTTCTTCACAAAAAAGCAACCTCTAAGCCAAAATTCCCTTTCCTTTTTTACACTTTTTATCATTCCGATGTCCTTGCAAAACTGAGAAAGCGTTTCGTTACAGAATTAAATATTAAAGCCCTTTTTTCAATATTATCTGGCCTGAGCACCGCATTGAAAAATCCGTGTTTGCCAGATAAAACCTGAGAACCACCGCCTTTCTCAACAGCATTTCTTTGATTCCTCCTCTGCTTCAGGATATTTTCCCTGAATGAATTTTATTTTCCCGGCAATAGAATAGATATCAGGATTTTCGGCTCCTGACTCAATCAGCCCGGCAATACTTTTTTCCGCATCTTCAAAATTCCGCTGTTCAACAGGTTTTCTCAGCCTGATAAATTCAGCTTCAAGGTTAACATCTGTCATTACCTCTCCGGGAAGTTTTTTGTTTTCTGATAATTCAGGTTTCGAATTGTCTTCAATATTATCAACATAATCTTTTTTAATATCTTCTTTTTTTGAAATAATCGGCTTTTTTCTCTCAGGATTTTTTATATCTTTCCTTGCAGTTCTTTCCGGTTCTTTCTCCTGGATTATCTTCACTGGTTCTGACTTCACCTTATCTTCAGTTTTTATAATTTCACCCTCAATATCATCAGACATCTGAGTGCTATTTTCTGT
>CALODR010000002.1:0-12939 GCA_942492175.1 uncultured bacterium | reverse complement strand
TCGGACCAAACTTACTTATGCAGCATCCTCACCAAGAGGTAAATTGTTCAGGATATCCGGACCGGATAAATCAAAAGTTTTTTTTAATCCGGACGAAAAATATATCTGGGATATAAAAGAAGACAGGTCTGGCAATATAATCTGTGCTGTCGGAGGAAACGGCGGTGTTTACAAGATCGATAAAAGCGGGAACTCAAGGAAAATATTTTCAGGCGACACCCACATCATTTCATTATTTATCTCTGCAGACAATTCAATTTTAGCGGGAAGCGGTGGCAACGGGATCCTTTATAGAATAAATTCCGGGAAAAGCCGGGTATTGTATGACACTCCATTTGAGGAAATAAACGGTGTTTATGGAGATGGTGACGGGGATATCTGGTTCTCAGCTTCGAAAGAAGTAAAAAAAGGAACCTCCGGCCCAGGCAAAATGCTCTCCTTAACCTTTCCGAAAGTACAAATTGTCCCCGAGGAGAAGAGTGCATTATACCCTCCAAGACATGCCGGGGGAGAAGTTGAAGAATTGTGGTCTTCAACTGAAGAACAAATATACTCTCTTGCACCCGACAAAAAGAACGGCGGAGTTCTTATCGGCACAGGGAACCGGGGCAGGATCTACAGAGTCAAAAAAGATGGCAGCTACTCTATGATATATGAAGGCGAATCCGCTCAACCTTTCAGAATCCTGCCGGGAGCCGAAAGTTTTACAATAATTTACAACAACACTTCATCACTGGTAAAGCTGGACAATTTCGCTTCTTCAAAAGGCTCATACACATCTGAGGTTTTTAACCTTGGTATCCAAAGCAATGCCGGAAGGCTCTATTGGGATTCTCTTAACGGGAGCTCCAATTCAGTTTCTCTATTTGTAAGATCGGGGAACACTGCTTCACCGGATACAACATGGACAGAATGGTCTCCCCCTTTCAGTGATGCGGAAAATTCAAATATTAACCGTTTAGGGTATAAATACTGCCAGATCAAAGTAAATCTCGTCTCTTCTCCCGGAGACAAAAATCCGGGGATTTCGGGATTCCGATTCTTCTATGTCCAGAAGAACCTTAAACCCGAGGTCAGAAAAATAAAGGTCAGGGTCCCATATCAACCTGGGGAAAGTTCTGACCTCAAAAAGAAGGCAAGATCACTAAACATATACTGAAAATTTCATGGGATTCAGATGATCCCAGTTGGGATGAACTGAAATATTCTCTTTCGCTGAAAAAGGTCTCCGGCAAATCAGTGGATAAGGCTAAAGAGGATATGACAGACACGAAGAGGAAAGGAATACAGAATTATATAAAGATAGTGATTACATTCTGAGGTGTGAAACAGTGATGACTCATTATCCAACTCGCCTGACACAATCAGAACATTGATACCGAAATGCATCAAAAAATTTACCATTGACTCAACAGGTCCTGTGCTTTCTGATTTCCAGTCAATCGGGGGATTTCTTACTTTCAGAGTATCAGACAAAAATTCTGTTATTTCAAAAGTCCGGTATTCTCTAACTGGTAAAGAATGGTTCCCACTTGATCCTGTTGATAAGATCAATGACTCAGTAAGTGAAAATTTCAAACTTTCAAAAAAAGTAACCAATGGTAAAAATTTGATATTTTTTAAGATCGAAGATGAATTCAAAAATTCCAAAGTTTTTCAGAAGGAATTATAGGGGATAATAATGAAGATACACGAATACCAGGCAAAAAGTTTATTCCGGAACCATTCAATTCCGGTTCCCGAGGGATTGATGGCGGGAAGAACGGGAATCCGCTGCCGCTGCAGTAAAAAAGCTGGGATTTCCATGTGTGATTAAAGCACAGGTGCACGCAGGAGGCAGAGGGAAAGCCGGCGGTGTCAAATTAGCCCGTACCATGGAAGAGGCGGAAGATCATATCGGATCGATCCTCGGCGGGAACCTTATAGGCAATCAGACCTGCCCGGAAGGGCAGAAACTTGTAAGAAAGATCCTGATCGAACAGGGTCTTAATATAGTCAACGAACTTTATCTGGCAATAATTATTGATAGAGAAATGGAGATGCCGGTTATAATTGCATCTACCGAAGGCGGAATGGAAATTGAAGAGGTCGCGGAAAATACTCCGGACCTGATCCACAAAGTTCACATTCACCCGGTGACAGGAATTTCCGCATTCCACGCAAGAGAATTATCTTTCAGGCTCGGGCTCAATAAAGTCCAGCAGAAAAACTTTACTAAACTTCTCTTTAATCTATACAAACTTTTTATCGAGAAAGATGGATCTCTCGTTGAGATTAACCCGCTTATAATAACAGATACTGATGAAGTGATCGCTCTCGACGGCAAGATAAATTTTGATGATAACGGACTTTACAGAAATCCGGATGTTTCCGAAATGAGAGATATTAACGAAGAGGATCCTCTCGAAGTTTAAGCATCAAAATTTGATCTCAACTATATAAAGCTTGACGGAAACATCGGATGTATGGTGAATGGAGCCGGATTGGCAATGGCAACTATGGATATAATAAAATTTTACGGAGGAGAACCTGCTAATTTTCTTGATGTCGGAGGCGGAACTTCTGAAGAGAGAGTTAAAGAGGCATTCAACATTCTTTTGTCAGATACAAATGTCAAAGCCGTTTTTGTAAATATTTTCGGTGGAATAGTAAGGACAGATCTTGTTGCAAACGGAATAGTAAATGCATTGCGCAATGTTGAACTTAAAATACCGATAGTCATCAGGCTTGTAGGAACAAATGAAGAGGAGGGGAGAAGAATTATTGAAAATTCAGGGATGAATTTTATTGCCGAAACCAGTCTCCCCGAAGCGGCAAAAAAAGTCGTTGATGTGTTAAGGGGTAATTGAAATGGCAATTTTACTAAATAAAAATTCAAAAATAGTAGTACAGGGGTTCACAGGGAAAGAGGGAAGTTTCCATTCAAGCCAGATGATCGAATACGGCACCGGAATTGTTGCGGGAGTCACTCCGGGGAAAGGCGGGACCACCCACATGGAAATACCGGTTTTTAATACTGTTGCAGAAGCTGTAAAAGCAACCGGTGCAAATGTTTCCGCAATCTTCGTACCCCCGCCATTCGCTGCCGATGCAATACTTGAAGCGGCCAGTGCAGGACTTGACCTGATCATTTGCATAACTGAAGGTATCCCCGCTGTAGATATGATCAGGGTTAAGAATTTTTTAAGGACAACATCCTCAAAGCTTATCGGGCCGAATTGCCCGGGAGTTATATCTCCCGGTGAATCAAAAGTAGGAATTATGCCGGCAAACATCCATAAAAAGGGGAAGATCGGAATAGTATCCAGATCCGGGACCCTCACCTACGAAGCTGTAAATCAGATCACAAAGATCGGTATGGGACAATCAACTGCTATAGGGATCGGCGGTGACCCGATCATTGGATCAAACTTCATTGATATTCTTAAATTGTTCAGGGAAGATGATGAAACTGATGCGGTAGTGATGATCGGAGAAATTGGCGGTAATATGGAAGAAGATGCAGCTGAATATATAAGCAAGGAGTTTAATAAACCTGTAATTTCTTTTATTTCAGGGCAAACTGCTCCTCCGGGAAGACGCATGGGTCATGCAGGAGCAATAATATCAGGCGGTAAAGGTACTGCGAAGGAAAAAATGAGAATTCTGCGTGAGAATGGTATTCATGTAGTTGAGAACCCTGCTGATATCGGGGATATGGTTAAAAAAGTATTATCTTAGAGTGAATAACAGGAATTTAAAGGTGCAAACTGATATAATCAGAGAGTTAAGAAATTAACAGGAGGGGTCTATGAGAAACAGCAATCAGGGGAAACTAACTATTACAGGAATTATTGTCATTTTTCTGATTATTTATGGAGCTTTCGCTGCTGTTCAGATTATAACTGCAAACATTACAGAAGGCGAAATTGATAAAAAAGTAACTGACAGGCTGGGAAGAGAGAGACGATTTTCCCTGTCTGAGAGTGAGGCTGAAGATTATATTTTTGAGATCCTTTCCAAGCAGGACGATATTGTATTTGGTGATGCCGAAGAGGATACGATCCAGGTAACAATAGACCAAGAGAAGAAGACTCTCTCTTACTATTTTGAATATGCTATTGAAACCGACTTCATATTTACAAAAAAAATCAAACGGGTGCGGGTAGACAAATCAATGCTCAGTTACAGATAAAACAGAATATGAACCGGCAAGCGGGTGACCTCGCCAGTATAAAGTTATTTACGGGATTTATAGCTTCGGTTTTTCTTGCTTTTATTATGATGGAGCTCAAAAGCATTTTCATCCCCTTTTTCATGTCCCTTCTTCTATACTTTTTGTTTAACGGTGTTGTCAGCAGACTGATCTATTTCAGAATTCCCAAGGTAATAGTCCTTACATTCCTTCTCATATTCATTTTTATTGTATTGTATTTTTTCGGAATGCTCATGTTCACCGGTGTCTCATCTTTCATTGATCAATTCCCTTCCTACAGTGCAAATATATCTACTGTATTCAAAGATCTGACATCAAAACTTAATATACCTATTGAAGAGGTTCAGAATCAGATCAATACACTGGACTGGTCAAAAGTTATTGCGAAAGGAACATCATTCATTTCTTCCACTTTCGGCTCCTTCGCCAACTTTATCGGAAATCTGATATTTATCCTGATATTCCTGATATTTATGCTGGGAGGAAGAGACGGACTTGTAAAAAGGGCCAACAAGGCTTTTGAACAGGAGAAAGCCAAAGAACTTATGACCATACTCAGATCTATTGAAAATCAGGTCCAGCACTACCTTGTACTGAAAACTATGATAAGTCTCCTGACTGCAGTAATTAGCGGATTCATCCTTTATTTCGGTGGATTTGATTTCCTCCTTTTCTCAGCCCTTCTTATATTTGCACTTAATTTCATACCAAATATCGGATCGATTTTTGCAACTGCATTTCCGATATTGACAGGGCTTATTAAATACGGATTTTCAGTAAGAGTACTTATTGTACTTACGGGATTAATACTCACCCAGATGATAGTAGGGAATGTGCTTGAACCAAAAATAGCCGGGAAAAGCCTGAACCTCTCACCGATAGTAATATTACTCTCTCTCATATTCTGGGGATATATCTGGGGGATCATCGGAATGATTCTTGCAGTTCCGCTAACCTCAGCCATAAAAATAATCTTTAGTCATATTGAGATACTGAAACCGATAGCGGAACTTATAAGTGCAGACTAAATGGACATTTGTTGACTATTTTTATGCCAAAAGTTAAAATAAACCAGTGAGAAAACTCCTACACCCCTGTCTGCTTCTCTTATTGTTCACAACTATATATCCTGCAATAAGGGTCAGCAACTTCACCCTTCCAAACGGATTGACCGTACTTCTTTCCCCTGATGATACGGCAAATTCTGTATGCGTTCTCACCTATCATAAGAATGGTGTGATAAATGACCCGCCCGAGATCCGGGGAGCATCATATCTTTATCAGAGCCTGATGTTTCTTGAGACAGACAACCTCTCCCCCTATGAGCGTGTAAGATTCATTATGAAGAACGGCGGGAGAAGCAGTGGTAAGGTCAATTATGACAACTCCGTCTTTTATCAGGTAGTACCCGGATCAGATCTGAATTATGCACTGTGGCTGGAGAGTGAAAGACTCCAGAAATTAAAACTGACAGACACAAAAATCATCAGTCAGAGAAAAAAGGTTTATGACCGGATCTACAGGTTTTCAAACCGCAGCATCTACTTCCGCTCCAGTGAATGGGTAAGAAAAGAATTATATCGGGATTCTATCTACAAAACTCCTCTTTATGGTGACATGGAAAAACTAAACACTTTTGATACAGGGAGGATAAAGAGGTTATACAAAAATTTCACCAATCCTTCGAATATAATTCTTGTCATTTCAGGGAAATTCGATGAGGAGGGGATCAGGGAGAAAGTGGAAAGATATTTCGGGAGCCTGGAGTCTGATTCAACGCCTGTAAGCGATCCGGTGGCTGTATCCAGAACTGAAGGATACAAATATGAGAATCGGATGAGGGAAGTGATCCCTGAAAATTTTATTCTGATAGGATTGAGAGCCCCGTCAAAATTGAACCTTGATTATACATATTTCAAGCTACTGGTATACTATCTGGTTGATGAGCGGATATCAAAGCTGGATAGGATATTTAAAAGTACTCTAAAAATGGATGTGAATATATCCTACGATTTCTCTAATAATATCGGCGCAAATTCCCTTGTGATTCAAGTATTTTCTGCAAAAAGAGCCGAATTGGAGAAGGTCAGGTTCTATATCAGAAAATTGTTTGAAATGCTGATGACCGACAGACTGACAACATCAGAATTGAAAAGTATAAAATCACTTATGGAGATCGATTTTCTGAAAAGCCTGAGAAAACCTGATATGAGGAGCCTGCTTCTGGCAGAAAATTATCATATGTCAGGTAATCTTGACTACGGGAACATGTATCTTAAAAGGGTAAAAAAAACCAATTCTTTTGATATCGTGAGGATAAGTAAAAAGTACCTGAAAAAGGAGAATATGGTTATATTGAATGTATTTTCGAAATAAGCTGGATACAGGATTGATAATTATATCAATTTTTATTCTCACCATAGCTCTGCCTTCTATTATTGCAGGACAGTCTCTGGAGCAAACCACTTCAAAAGGCCTCAGAATAAACCTTGTAAAAGACCCGTCCATGCTTTTTAATCATGCAGAAATAGTTGTCTATTATTCTGAGATCAAAGATCCCACCGTCCCCTACCTGACACTTATGAATATATTTAATGACCAGATCAATAATCCCCAGTCCGGGCTGCTTAATACTTTATTTAAAATGGGAAATGATTTTAAAGTAGAAAACAATATCGATCATTTTATTGTCAAGATTAATTTCCTCTCTGCCGACACCAATCTATTCATCAGTTTCCTGAAAGGACTATTCAGTTACAGGGATTTCTCCCTTAAAAAATTTAATTACAGCACAAAGAATTTCTGGAAATTATTCAAAAGAAATGATGAGTGGAAAAAAATCATTGCAGCCCAGGTTGCCTTCAGCAAAATTTTCAAACAGGACCACCCGGGACAATTTCTTGTGACAGACAGAAACCCCGGACGTCTGAACCTGTCCCATATAAGATCATTTTATAAGTACAATTACTCGCTCCCGAACTCATATATTACAATTCGGGGAGATATAAAGCCCTATTTTATATTCGGATTAGTTGAAAAAACCTTCAAAAATTTTAAAAATCTTAAGCCAGGTTACCAGAAATTCAAATATGACAGATTTAACACGGATAGGAAAGTTTTCATAGTGGATGACGGAACTAACGGCATCCCGAATATCTACTGGATAGACCCTATTGCACCTGCAGGAAATATTGATAACATTCATGCCAGAGTTGTAAACAATTTACTTTTTGGATATCCGCTCGGAAGAATATCAAGAAATACCTCAGCAGCCGGGATCAAGGGATTTAATATTTCATCTGAGATTCACAACCATAGAAATATTTCTATAGTCTGCAGAAAAATAAGGATAGGATACAGAGATATAGAAAAATTTATTTTTATTGCAGACAACAATATCAGCAAACTTGGAGTAGGAAGGGTCAGCAGGAAAGAATATCTCGACAACTATAACTTTGTTTTTCATAAGGGGCAAATCGCATCGGACGACTATTCGGAAAAAGCAAGAGATCTTATCAGCCACTCTTTTAAAAGCTCCTCAAATATCCTCACAAGAACCAGTCAGGAAAAACTTCTTAAAGAGCTGAGTTTTGCAAACTTTACAAAAATACTCTCAGATCCGTCCGGAAGCTATAGCTCCTAACAGAAACAGGAAGAAAGGAATCATCGTTATTTTCGGCGATGCAGAAACAATAAGAAGATCCCTGAGAAATATAAAACCCGAAGTAATAAATATCCGCTAAAACTCGGCGTTGTTCGGTGTTCTAGGGAAGGGGATCACGTCACGGATATTTTTCATTCCGGTCAGATACATGATCAGCCTTTCAAATCCGAGCCCGAATCCTGAATGGACAACCGAGCCGAACCATCTCAGATCGAGATACCACCAGTAATCCTCTTCATTAAGACCCATCTCGTCGATCCTCTTCTTCAGGGTCGCATGATCCTCTTCTCTCTGGCTTCCGCCGATTATCTCTCCGACACCGGGAACCAACAGGTCCATAGCTGATACAGTTTTATTATCTTTGTTAAGTTTCATATAGAAAGCTTTTATCTCTTTGGGATAGTCTATTACAAAAACCGGTGCATTAAAGTGCTTCTCGGTCAGATACCTCTCGTGTTCCGTCTGAAGATCGATCCCCCATTTCACCGGGAAATCAAATTTCTCACCCGATTTCTCAAGAATATCTATCGCCTCAGTATAGGTGATCCTTTTAAATTCCGATTCAACTATCTTAGTAACCTTATCGATCACTCCGGGCTCAATAAATTTCTCAAAAAATGCCATCTCTTCCGGAGCATTCTCAAGAATGTAATTGAAAATACTTTTTATCATCTCCTGAGCAATGTTCATATTATCATTTATATCTGCAAACGCCATCTCAGGCTCAATCATCCAGAACTCCGATGCATGCCTCTGGGTATTTGAATTCTCCGCCCTGAATGTGGGGCCAAATGTGTAGACATTCCTGTAAGCCCAGCAGAAATTTTCAACAGCCAGCTGACCTGAAACTGTAAGATTTGCCTCCTTCCCGAAAAAATCTTTCGTATAATCGATCTTTTTCTCTTCATTAAGCGGTATATTCATCAGATCAAGTGTAGTAACCTTGAACATCTCACCGGCACCTTCCGCATCACTTCCGGTAATTATCGGTGTATGAACATATACAAATCCTTTATCCACAAAAAATTTATGTATAGCGAAAGCTAGAAGGCTCCTTATCCTGAAGACAGCGGCAAATGTATTTGTCCTGGGCCTGAGGTGAGCTATTGTTCTAAGAAACTCAAGAGTATGCCTCTTCTTCTGGATAGGAAAATCAAGATCGGCAATATTCAATATTTCAACGGAAGATGCTTTCAGCTCAAAATCCTGATTTGCTCCGGAGACTCAACTATTGTCCCCGGATACTTTCAGATGAACCGATCGTTACTTTAGCTAATTCTTTAAAATTGTCAAGATCCTCTTCAAAAACAACCTGAATGGTTTTGAAATAAGTGCCGTCATAAAGGACAATGAATCCGAAATTCTTGGAAACCCTGAGGCTCCGCACCCATCCTGATAATTCTGCGGTCTTACCTATATACGGTTTATAGTCTTTGTATATATCTTTAAGAAGGTCCATTTTCATTCTCCTTGTGAATCCCTTAGGGAAGTTCTGAATATTTTATTAAATAAACCGGATCATTTCAAGTATAGAAGCAATGAGATTTAATATTGAATTTTAATACTTAAAAATTTATCATTAACAATAACAGGAGGATATATGGTTGAACCAATAATAAAAGAATCAAAAATAAACTTTGATGATACCGTTAAACTGATAGAGGAATTACTCGATGCCGAAGGATTTGCCCTGATGGCCTCGAAAAATATCGATGAAGTTATTAAAAACAAACTCGGAGTGAAAGATTTTTCAAGATATACAATAATTCTTGCATGTAAACCGGAACTTGCAAAGGCTGCTCTGGATGTATCAAAAATGTCAGGGTTTTTATTCCCATGCAGTTTTGTCGTTTATGAAAGAAGAGGACAAAATTATGATCGGCCATGTTTCCATAATGAAAATAATCCCGGATATCGGGCTTTCACCACTATCAAAAATGGCGCCGGTCATTGAAGAGACAGGGGGATATATCATGAAGATCTGGGGAAAACTTTAAGTATCTATTTATTACAACTGCAGTTCTCGTCACATTCGTGATGAACGTTCATTTCTCTCCGAACTCTTCAAGGAAACATCTGCATTGTTCCTCATCCATATGTTTTTTGTAGATCAATAATTGTTCCACGGTATTCATCTGGATCTTTTTTTTGAATATTGCTGATAGTTGAAATACACTCTTCGATCTTTGTTCTATCATTATCTTCAGAATTGAGCAGGATATAAAGGTCCTGCCTGCATTTTTCCAGTTCACCCTCAAGCTTAACATTCTCCTCTAGAATTTCACTGGATTCTTTATTTATTTTTTGTTTTTGAGATTCATTCAGATGAAAGGAACGGGCCTGAGCCGGTTCGGAATCTGTCTGGATTGAGAGGAGATAAACGACTGCAATCACATTAAATACAAATGAGAATAGAAATAGTATTATAAATGTACTCTTTTTCATTTTGTCACCTCACGAAATGCAGAAACAAAACTGTTCGGATTATCAGTAGAAAATATCGAAGCATTTAATGGTGGATCATTTTTTAATAATTTATCACTTTTGATGGAATTTATTAATAAAAAACTGGCGATAGCAAACACTATTATGAGCAAAGTATAGGCCATACCCAAACGTCCGGCTTTCAGATAAAACTTCTCCCTGCTCTCCCTTTTTTTCATCAGCCGGGAAGCCGGAGGTATAGACCCTGGTACAAGACCTTCGATCAGTTTATTATATTCATCTGAGATATTTCTTACTTCTTCATTAATTTCCATCTTACTTCTCCTCTAAATTAGACAATAAACTTTTAAAAATCATGCTATATACTTCCTTATTTTTTTCATAGACTTGAATACAAGAGATTCTACTGCAGAGACACTTGTCTCCATTAACTCAGCGATCTTTTTCTGCTTCAATTTTTCAAAATGGAAAAAGTAGAATGCTGTTTTTTCACGTTCAGATAATCTCTCCATCGCTTCTTCAAGAGCTCTTAATTTCAGCATCTTTTTTCCTGATCAGCTTCGTTTTTCTCAGCCGGATCATATCCGGAAGAGGTTAAATGTTTCGATCCTTCACCCGTCTCATCCCTCGAACGAAATGAATTTGATGATCTTCTTCCTTCTCAGGTAATTTCTGATAGTATTTAGTGCTACCCTGTATATCCATGTATAAATATCAGACCTGCTTTGAAATGAGTCCAATGATTTCAGAACTTCAAGAATATATCGTGGGTAAGATCCTCAGCTTCCTGTCTATCCTTAAGGTGATATAAAGCAAGTTTATATATTTTCTGATAATAATTCTGCAGCAGTTCATCCCTGTCCATCAGAGGAATGATAGCCCACTTATACAAAAAAATATACAAAAAAAAAGGCGGAACAAAAGTTCCGCCGATTTATATTAAAAATTAATTATTTTTTGTGCAATCCTTTTTTTTATGAGCTTTGTGAAGTTTAGAGTGATCACTGCATTTTTCACACTCGGCTTTCTTCAGGTCTGTCTTGCAATGGGGGCATTTACCTTCTTTGTCAGAAGTGAACTTACAGTCTTCTGAAGTACATTTATAAACAGGCTTTGCTTCTACTTTAACAAGAGCCATACCACAATTCGGACACTTACCATCTTTTTCCGATGTATAGTTACAAGCTTTCATCGAGCACTTGTAGGTTACTCCGCATGTACATTTTGCTTCCATCTTCTCGAATGCAGCCTTACATTTTTCGCCGCATACATGAACGGTTTTGCCATGATGATCAACAGCTACACCTTTTCCTGCTTCCATTTTTGTGTCCGCATGCCAGGCACTTCGACATCTCTTTTTCACCTGAAAAAAGGCTGAAGTTTGCAGAAATAAGCAGTATTGAAAATATAACGACCATCATAATTTTAATTCTTTTATCCATAAATTTCTCCTTTTGCATTCAGTATAGTTGAATGCTTAATATATTCGACAACCGGAAAATGTTAATCCTGCCCTTTTTTTTAAAAAATCAGACTATATATGAGGAAACTTCAGAGATACTGAAGAATTGCTGATAAACATCTACACTTGAACTCAGAATGGAGTCAATATTTTCATCTCCGTAAACAAAAAAGATCACCTGAAAAATATTCTTTGTAGAACTTTCGGTAGACGCTCTGAGAGAATCGGATGATGGATTCCCGAAAGGCCCGATACTGTCAGAAAGGACGATCTTTCCATGAAGTGATACTCTGTCCTTACGGATCCCCTCATACCACATATCATCACTTCCTTTGATCAGTTCAATATCACCTATTATCTTATCAACATCATATAATCCGTATGGTATCTGAAATTTTAGAGACAAAAAATTGGTAAGATCAACAAACGGATTTACCTTCGGAAGTGATCCACCTTTTTTAACCCTCCGCCATAACGCCTCGGAAGAGGGCCTGTATTTTGTGGGATCGATTCCGTAAGATCTGTATAATTTCCTTGAGTTCTGATATCCGGATGGAAGCAATTCGGTGTGACTCTGCCGGATATTTTCAGTTTCCACCCTTATATGATCACGGATATCATCGTATAATAGAACCGGAAATATTTTTGAATATATTAATTCCGAGGACGATCTTCTCTTTCTGATTATTTGTTATCCTGATCAATTATCTTCTCTGATAATTTCAAATTGTGCGATCCCGTCTTCAAATGAGGAAAAGATACCACCCAGCTGAAGTTCATAAAGTTTCTTCAGATAATCGCCCATTTACCGACTCCGGGACTGACACCCAATTCTATCAGATCCCTCCCCTGGATAACCGGTTTAATAGTCTCCTCAGTGATCTTCAGTTCCTCTTTCCTTCTATAATACCATTTTGATATATCATCATAATCGATGAATTCAAGCGGTTCCGGTTCACGGGACTGCCTGTCTGCAAAATCGAGAAGTATCAGCAGGTCATCCCTCCCGTCCATGTCCCTCAAGAGCCTGGAGAACGCCTTGAATCCTGTATCTTCTCTATTGCTGTAGAGATCATATACCCTGTGGTGATTTTTAATTAGTTTAAGAACAACATCTTTTACGGGAAACTTCATCCTTGTATCAACTTTTAGTTCATCGAATAAAGATTCGGC
>CALODR010000001.1:7500-446156 GCA_942492175.1 uncultured bacterium | reverse complement strand
GAGGTAAACCATTACCTGACCCTTGGCGTTTTTGAAGGTTAACAGGCCATGCCCGGTTGCCCCCCCACCCGGTTTTGCGATTCTGGGCAGGGCGCGGATGCGCTGGCAGGTGTTTCGGTACGGGGTTTTTGGACCATTGTCTCGGGCCGGGCGTTGCTTCCGTTTTGAAGGTATTAATCATTCTCTGTTTAACTTTCAAATTCATTGCCCAGGGAATAGAAGCAAAGTGAATTTTGCCGTCGCCATGGTTTCCATCATCTTTCACGCTGGGTACATGCTTCCCAGGCTGCCCAGATTATTTTTATCAAGCTGCAGTAATATTGTCACCTTCTCGTTTATTCCTGCCTTTTCAAGAGCCTGCTTAATACTCTTCATGTCTACCTTGATAGTATTGCTCTTTTTAGCTTCAGGGTCTTTATTCCATCGGCTTTCAGCTGGGCCCAGCATTGTTTGCATGGTTTTGAATCTGACCACGCTGGCAACGATAAAAAGAGCACAGCAGCAATCACTAAAATTACTCTTTTGTTCATCTCATTTCTCCTTTGTCTTAATTTTATGCTTTAATTACTATATACAGATAACTAAAAAATATCTCACACTTATTTTTTAAAAACTACGCCTTCAGCTATAAATGCCTCCAGCAGGCATTTGCTCACAAAATCTCTCATTGAAGTGTGGATAAAGGGTTTACTCTTTGAGGGGACATCATAAAGGTGAATAGGTAAAGTTTACAGCCACCGGAAAAATTTTTCCTCTAAATAAAACTTCCGATATTTTGTCAGCACTGCTTCTGATGTGCTCAATAGAGACCTTATCCTCAATGCTGGCAAAAAAATCGAAATCTATAGTAACAATAGCGGGGCTGAAATTTCCGTGTTTTCAGGTCAAGGGGATCATAATACATATGATCCATGTAGATCCAGTTATCATCATAATCTGAATTGGGCATGAGGATATTATTTTCTGGAAAAGGGGCAGCGATCCATCTTAATCTTCCAGATAAGGTTCACATGACTGATTAGCACTTTATGCCCGGTGCATATATTGTTAATATGCAGAAATCTCATCCAATTGCCCAGGTCCATACGCCTGAACTTCTGATAATCTTCAACCTTGTTGGTTTTGGTTCTGGACCCATAGGCATCACTGTGCATATCAATGTTAATAATGGTGGTGTTCGGTTTAATATGAGGACAATCCCTCTGCAGCCGGACCACCCACCAATACATACCATTGTGAGCATGAAATACTGAGAAGGGTATATTTTCCCCCTTAAAAACAAGGTGAGAGCTTGTTTCTACAATACACCGGGCCTGTTTTTCACTGATTGTGACGTTACCTGAAAGATTAAAAAAAAGCAGCAGAATAAATAAAAAAATGAATCTGTTGAACCTGTAAATACGAGCAAATTTTCTACTCCAATTTACCATATCCATAATCCGAGAAGAATTGCCACTATAAATATATTGATTGCCAGAATCTTTTTCCTGATTGACATCTTGTAATCTAATAAACACTTCAATCTGAATAATATAGAGAGGAAATTATTTTTTCAATTCAGCTTCGTGAACATCTATCGGAAGCAGGTTGAAAATGTATTCTGTATCCTGGGGGCATCAGAATAGTTCTTTTTTCATTTTTTACATCAAAAATTATTTGGAAGGCAGGATTTTACTCATCCCGGTCCCGCATTTAGTACATTTCCCTTTTATTGCAGGCCTGCCGTTCTTCATAGTTACTTTTTCTGTTTCCTTCATTTCTGATCTTGCTTTACATTTCACACAATATGCTGTATCAGCCATTTTTATTTCCTCCCCTCTATCTTACATTCTTTACAATTCGTATTTTATACTTTTTCATGAACTGTCTTTTTTATCTTTTGACCATTTTTGCATATCCACCAGACACACTCCCAAGAAGATACTGCTTCCGGTTTCCTTCTATCTCTCATCTAAATATTAAATGTAATTATAGAATATTTAAGAAAAAAATGGGAATTTGCAATCAATTTTGTTTTTAATTAAAAATGTGATATAATTTTTATATCGAAATTTTCTTCGGTAATTCCCTAAAATTAGTGAATGGAAATCGTATACATACTTCCCTCTTATCCGAACTAGAGTTACAATATTAGTTATTGGATCTAAAATACTCTTTTCCATTGGACCTACTTTGCTAAGTTACATAAAGGTATGCGGACAAATTGGTCAAATATTGTCATCAGTCAATGGAAATCCTTCAAAAAGCAGGAGGGAACCATCTTTATTTTATCTATGCAATATTTTCCCCTTATTTATCATTAAGCAAATTCTAGCAATGTTTATGTCGGCTGTTCCTGGGCTTTCTTCTTCAAATCCAGGATTTGACAAAATTTGTGCTTAATAAGGAGCAAAAACACTTACCAGATAAATTTATGATTTTTATTTTACAATATTGAAGAAATCTAAGGGGAACCAATCATATGTCAAAAATGTGACTTCAGGAAGGCATAAACCTATAAATATGGCAGAAATCTGTTTCCCTCCCTTTGGATCATTTAATGACATTAGATTCTGTTTCTCCTGATAAAAGTGAGTGTCAAATCGTGTCAAAGCGTATCAATCCCATTTTGATATCACGTTGAACTGCATAATATTGGTATACCTTGATTTATGATAAATGCGAAGAATATTGGGTCAAGTACTGAAAAATCCTGATTTTTGAGAAATGTTGAAAATCTGTTGAACTTTTGTAAGCATTTAATTAAACATATATGGAATCCCTGACAAATAATTTATTTAGAATTTATCTTTTTTCACTTCTGCTTTCAGTTTTTTCATTCTCATCGTGAGAGTTCTCTTTCATCCTCAATTGTCGGTTAACCATCGCATCATTAAAAACGTTGCCAATGTTCATTCTGCTCATGCTAATTCTCGGTTTGCTCGGCAACCTTCACTTCCAATTCCTCTTTTAATTTAATAATCTCTTCCTCTTTCTGCTTGCGATCGGTAATGTCTTCTTCTATATCGTCAATACTGATTATCTCGCCCATGCTATCACAGATCGGATATAATCTGGCCTGAACCCATCGTTTGTTGGTGTTAACGTCACTCATCCCTGCATTTTGCAATGCATTGGATGCGTCATATTCAATTTCTGGTAAAACAACGTTCTCCCCCCTGAAGGCTTTTTGTACCAACGGCAAAAGCCCATATTTTTCGACTTCTTTGTCTTCGAGTACGTTATAGTTTTCAAGGACATCAACCAATCTTCATCAGCGATGCCCCATAGTTTCTTCCAAGCTTCGTTAACCTGAGCTATTTTTCCATCAACGTTAAAAAACTGAATGGAAAGTGGTGACTGTTCCATTAAATTTCTAAATTTTTCTTCGTTCTCATGCAAAGCATCTTCTGCTTGCTTACGTTCCGTGATATCTACTTGAGTAACTAGATCTGCTGGACGCCCTTCATAAATTATTGTTTTTGAATAATTAGAAGCCCAAATCAGCTCCCCATTCTTTTTAATACCATGAACATTATATTTGACTAATTGATCAGGATCTCCTGTTTGTTTTTTTGCCGCCTGTTCTTTTGCAAGTTTTAATGTTTCTTGGGTAAAAAGTTTGAAAAATTCACCTGGCTTCCAGTTTAATACTTCTTCGACTGTATACCCATAGAGATCTGCCATTGCCTTGTTTGTGTATTTGATAACATTGTCTTGTAATACACATACTCCCATTATATTTTGTTCAGAAATGTTTCTAAATTTTTCTTCACTTTCTATCAATTTATCTTCAGCTGACTTTCGCCCGGTAATATTGGTGAACATCCCGAAAAGAACCGTCGAAATCACCCTTCTCATCCGTCAGCACCGTCGCAGATACGAGTGTCCAGAGGGTAGTGCCATCACTTCGTCGAAAACGATGCTCATAGTTTCCACTTATCTTTTTGTGGCGCTGAGCCATTCTTTCCTGATGCGCGGACAGGTCTTCTTCAAACATGAAGTCCTCGACCCGTTTTCCGATCACATCTTCTGATTGATAACCCAACATGTTGAGCATATGTTCGTTGACAAACATCGTTCGATGGTCTTTATCCATTGTCCAGATGCCTTCGGTTGCCGTTTCGAAAATTCGACGATAACGGGCTTCGCTTTCCTGTAGATTCTCAAGTGAATGTTTACGCTCGGTTATGTCTGTCACAAAACCTATGTAATGAGTCAGATTCCTTCAGTATCAAATTTCCCAGACACTACCAGTTCCAATGGGAACCATACTGCCATCTTTGTGGATATATTCTTTTTCATAGCGAACAATTCTGTTCGCAGAGTTTAATTGTCCAAGTGCTTTATTTTCGGTTTCCTGCCAGTGTGGTGGGGTTAAAAAGTATTGTTCCAGTTGATTTTTGTAATTCTTCCAGAGAATAGCCGGTTAATTCAGAGAAAGCCAAATTACAATTCCAACCGGCCATCCGGGTAGCCAAAAGCGATCGCGATGGGTGCCTCGCGAATGACATCAGCTAATATTTTTTCACTTTCGAGAATTTTTTGGAATTCATCTTCCACCCTTTCAGGGTTGTTTTTCTGTATCAGCTTTGATTTTTTTTTCATTTTAAATCATTTACATCAGAGCTAATTCTTAATTTAGATTTTTGTCCTATTAATGCCATTCAGGCAAATATTCGTAAGCGTTTAATCGCTTCTAAAAAGAATAATACAGAGTTGAAATTATTTTTTCAAGTCAGTTTTGTGAACATTCATGGGTAGCAGATTGAAAATATCCTCTGAGGATTTGGCATAGGGGTATTTTTCAAATAAATATCGAAGATATCTGGATGGATCCAGTCCATTAGCCTTGGCAGTTTCAATGAGGCTGCAAAATGAAGCGCTGTACTGGCTCCCTCCTGTGAAACAGAGAACAGCCAGTTTTTCCTTCCGATAACAAAGGGGCGTATTGCATTTTCAATCAGGTTATTGTCCATTCTAACCAACCCATTATCAAGATATTTAATCAATCTCGGCCATTGAGACAGAGTGTAGTCAAAAGCTTTTCCAAGAAGACTCTCCGGTGGAATAACCGGAGCATGTTCATTCAGCCATATTTCAAACTCATCTATTATCGGTTTTGATTCTTTCTGCCGGAGCTGCCAGATTTGTTCTTCATCAAACCCCTTATTCTTCGCCTTCCGTTCAATTAAGTACAGGTCCCTGATCACAGACATGGCATGATTGGCTTTGCCTTTCCTCATATTTTTTGAACCTGATGCCTGTATCACATCATTAAATTTTCTTCTCACATGAACCCAGCAGCCGCAGTGGGATATTCCCGATTTACTGTCCAGAAAATTATATCCGGCATAACCGTCCGTCTGAACATAACCCTGATAATCATTCAAAAACGCTTCAGCTATTTTTCCGCTCCGGCTCGGCGCATAATGGTAGTACAACCCGGGCATTCCACCCATACCGCCCAGAAAAACCCAGGAATAAGATTTGGATTGGGGGTTTCTTCCCGGTTCATTCAAGACTTGAACTGTAGTCTCATCAACATTGATCAAAGGTCCGGATAATATCCATAACCTTAACATCTCAAGCAATGGTTTTAACCTGTCTGCTGCCTTAAAAGCCCAATTGCACATGTTGGATCGGTTTATTTCAACGCCATACCTCTTAAACTGCTGCTCCTGTCTGTAAAATGGCAATGCATCACAAAATTTACTGATAAATATATGACTCAAAAGACTCGGAGTTGTTATGCTTTTCGGGATCATGGAGGGAGGCATTGGAGCAATACTCACTGTTTGCCCTTCGTCCTCTACTCCTTCACAAGCTCTGCAGGCATATTTTGGCCTAATGTGTTTTTCAACCCATAGTTTTGCCGGTTCTATCTGTAACTTCTCAGATGTTTCTTCACCAATACAGCTTTTCTCACTTCCGCATTCACATTTTTTATCTTCTTCGGATATATCATGAACAACTTCAACTCTTGGAATATCCTCGGGAATAGGTTTTCTACCGGATCTTTTACGTTTATGCTCTTTTATGGTCAGATCTTCAGAAATTTCTTCCTGTTCTGCTTCCATTGATTTGATCTCTTCGAATAGAAGATTTTGAATGACATCTGTTTCGTCCTGATATCTCTCCGATATCCGGGCAAACATTTTATGCCTGATCAGACGAAGTTGTTCCCGGAGGAATTCATTCTCCTGTTCAACACCCTCAAGTTTTCGACTTTCTTCCTGAGCTTTTTTTGTGATAGAGATCACCATCTTTTGGAGTTCTGAAATGTTGTCTGGCAGGGACTTTATCCCCTCTTTGAACATAATAAAGTATAGCATAAGAATAACTAAAAGTAAAGCCGAAAACTTAATTATATAGCCCATTTTAACTGATAATTTCATAACGCTCTGACCCGTATGCACGCTGTTGTTTGATCTCCAATCCTTCAAGTAACCAGGACAGTTCACGGGTTCCGATCTCAAGAACTTCTTCAGTATCCTGCGGCCATCTGAATAACTCTTTTTCTAATCTCTTGTACCAGAGACAAAATCCGTTCCGGTCCCAATACAGTATTTTCAGAATATTACGTCTCCTGTTACAGAATACAAAAAGATGACCGGAAAAAGGATCCTTACCGATATGTTCAGATATCATGATCGATAATCCGTTCACTGCTTTTCGCATATCGGTTTTGCCAAGAACCAGATATACCTTGACTCCGGTTTCTGAAAAGAACACTAAATACTCTTCAGGGCCTTGATGATCCCCGTCAATGACTCTAAAGGGATATGGGGATCAAACTCTATATGGAACTCACCAAAGCTGATCTTTATCATTGAAGAGTTTCTTGATGATCTGATCAATGAGTTGATGTTGATCTTATCTTTTAACTGAACTACCTGGGCCTTATTGTTCTTACGCTCCTTTTTAAGCTGCTTTCTCCAGTTTATAAATGTCAGGTATTTTATTCCGTTCCTTAAACAATATTCCTTCTGGGATATATCACTTCTCTCCCATGAATCCATATGAAACTGCCATTTCTCACGGTTCTGCTTCCTCTTTGATCCGGACATTGCATATTCCTCCTTCATATTATCTCAAAGGAATCGTTTGACTCAGATTATTTATGAAAGGAAGATGCGGTTAATTAAACGCTTACACATAAAGGGAAGATGCCAAATAGGTGCCAAGTATGTGTCAAAAAAGTGTGTTTTATAGTGGTTTAAAATCTTAAATACTGATTTTTTTCGTAAAACCTACAAATCATTTGTGGGACTGTGTTTTGAGGTTAATTTTCAGGCACAGTTTTGAATTGTTGAAAAAATGGTCATAACGATCTCTTAATCATCAGTTCGAAATCCCGAATTCTCAGGGATTATTTTAGGTCTGGCGTCCGCCCAGTCCTGTGAACAAATCCGCTTTTCATATTGTGAGACCTCCCATCTCCTATCTACTATCTCCTACCTCCTGATCTTTTACTATTCTCTAATACAATTATGGAGATTGAGGTACGACAAAGAGTGTCCTTGCTTACTGAATTTGCAATTGGAATTCCTGACCTATATTTAATATAATAAAAATATAAAATGAATATGGATACCTTATATCAGATCATCTATTGTAGTGAAGCAGAAGATACTTTTCTCAGGAAGCAGCTACCAGATCTTCTCACAACTATCAGGAAGAAAAACAAAGAACTCAATATCACAGGCATACTTCTCTATCACGAAGGGAATTTCATTCAAGTGATTGAGGGAGAGCAGAAAACACTGGATAATTTATTTAATCAGATCAAAAGTGACAAGCGTCACCGCAGGGTTACAAAGATCATCCGTGAGGCTATTTCCCACAGATCCTTTTCAGAGTGGAGTATGGGACTTGCGGATATCTCTCCGGAAGAGATTGAAAAAATCCCCGGGCTTAACGACTTCTTCACCACGGGGCATTCCTTTGAAACCCTGACCCCGGGGAGGGCAAAAAAGATCCTGGCTGCATTCCAGTCCGGAAGATGGCGGTTGAAGATTAGGAGCTCTAAGAAAATACCCGAAGATTATTCATTCGCCTTTCAACCTATTGTTGATATAGAATTGGGGAGTATCTTTTCCTATGAAGCCTTAATACGGGGAATCAACAATGAACCTGCGGGAAATGTACTGAGTGGAGTTGCTCCTGAACAAATGTACAAGTTTGATTTAGAATGCCGATTAAGAGCAGTAAAAACCGCCAGCCGTCTCGGATTATCTACACATCTGAATCTGAACATCCTCCCGGGAAGCTTGATTTCTGATCAATCTCAGATTCTCTCTTTTTTAGCACAGACCCGGGAAGCAGGCATTTCTCCTAGAATGGTCGTATTCGAGCTCCTTGAAAGCGAAATAATCAATAATATGAACAATCTTATTTCTTCAATTAACAAATTCAAAAGCGAGGGAATCCTTTTTGCAATTGATGATTTCGGAGCAGGTCATGCAGGATTGAATCTCATGGTTGAATTTCAACAGGATTTCATTAAGCTTGACATGATGCTGATCCGGAACATTCATGAAAGTGGACCGAGACAGGCTGTTATTCACGGGATAATGCGAACCTGTACAGATCTGGGGATCGATATTATTGCAGAAGGGGTTGAATATCCTGAAGAATACTCCTGGCTGAAAGATCAAGGTATCCGCCTGTATCAGGGATATCTTTTCGGTCGTCCTACCTTTGAAAAATTAGATCGCCAGCTGAATAAGTTTTAGTATTGTCCAGTACCGGCAGATAAACCATTCCCCTGCTTTCATCTGCATCGGCGTTGAGGTATTATAGAAATATGGAGACGCGCAATAAGATTCTTCAACTGCTGAAAAATCAGCAACTGGCGGTGATAGCCACTCCCTCAGATGGCCACCCCTACACCAACCTGGTTGCATTTATTCACGATCCGGGATTGAAGTGGATCGCCTTCGCTACTTTTAGAGACACAAGAAAGTTCCGGAATATACTGGCTGATCCCCGGATCTCGGTACTGATCGACAACCGTAAGAATGAACCCGAAGATCTGGGAAATGCGGTCACACTGACTGCTCTCGGAACAGCCAGCCAGGAAAATGAAGGATCTGAACTGCGCGAGCGGTTTCTGGCCCGCCATCCCGGGATGCAGGCATTTCTCAACGATCCCCGTTGCAGTATTATCCGGATTAAGATCCAGAAATATATATTCGTAAGCAATTTCCAAGAAACCGATAGTATTTTTCCCTGACTTTCTTAAACCGCTTTTTAATTTTCCATTCCAGGACTGGTGATTCTACCCGTACAATAAATCAAATTAAATGTATATGATTCGGCATTATTACAATATCTCTGAGGAATTCTGTTCCAAAAAGCCTGCTTGACTATTGGGCACTGGTTCCTTAACATAGGGACATAGTGTAGATATAACTGAGCAGCCGGCAGATTTAGTCAGGAGGTCACAGTGTTTAAATGCATCATTTTCGGAGGCAGTGGAGAAGTTGGTAGGGCGGTTGTAACCGAACTGATAAAAAGCGAAGTATGCTCTCAGCTGACTATGATAGGCAGGCGTACACTGGCCGAATTTCAAGACGAAGCAAAGGTCAAACAGGAGATTGTGGACACCCGGTCTGTTAATTTCGAAAATGTGGTAAAAGATAAAGCAAAAGGTTTTGATGTCGCTATCAGCTGCCTCGGAATTGGAAACGGAACAAATTCAATGAGTGAGGAACAGATGATGGAAGTTGAAGTGGACATGCTGGGGAAATATGCCAGGGGGTGCAAAGCTTCCGGGATTGAAATATTCGAGCTGTTAACAGCTGTCGGTGTTGATGAAACGCATGTCAACTCCAGGCTGAAAGCGTTTCGGGTGTTGGCAAAGAAACATAAAACTGTGCTTGACATTGGATTTGAAAAGTTAGCCGTCTTTAAGCCCGGAATGATCGTAGGAAATAAACACACCCCCCGATGGCTCACATTTTTCACCGCACTCATCCCGGACTCTCTTGGATGGGGCAATATCCGTCAGGAAGAAATTGCACGGGCATTTGTGACACACCTCGAGAAACAAATTGCTGTGCAGGATCTGCCTGTTGTTTCTTATGGAAATAAGGAAATGAAACAGTTGTTGTAGGAGCGTCGATGGTGCCATATTGGTGCCAGGTTGCCGATAAAAGAAGGAAGAATGCAGCGTTACAAGTGTGTCTCATTGCACACTTGCCTCCGGTTCCCTCATTACATTCGGTCATGAAGATTCGCTTTCGACGAATCTTACAGCCGTCAGCATTCAGCCCCAGCTAAAACCTGAAAACCATTTGTAGGAATACATTTTGAGCTCATTTGCTCTGAAACTGGAATTCTCGGAAAAACACCGGTAACGATCTCTTAATCAATAAGTCAAATTGAAGTGATCACACAATTCATAAAACGTGAAATAAAACTTAACCACTTAACTATTCTCACAGTAATATCTACATTTTATTTTCCTGACAAGTACATAACCATTCAACCTGAAGCTTCAAAAAATACCAATATAATAATTTAAATAAAGTATGAGATTTAAACTTCGGGTTTTATATATATGTATTAAGGAGGAAGAATGCTGTCAAAAAAAAATGTGGTATTTATAATTGGAATGCTTTTTATATTTACTCTGTTTTCTTTTAACGGATTTAAACTCAATGGGCAGATACCGATGAAAATAGAGAAAAAAACCCCGGTCCTGATCCCATTGGCGGAGATAGGACTAATTGAACAGGATGCAGAACCAAAGCAGGTGCTTCAGGTTAATGGACAACGGTTTGGAGATACTCAGGGTTTGAAAAAGATCTATCTGGGAGGAACGCCCGGTATTGTCAGGGCGTGGTATAACAACTATATTGAACTCGAATATCCGAAATCTCCGATCCTGGCGAAACAATTCCCTGTTGTTATAAAAAACGGATCTGTTGTTGTCTCAAATGTAAAGAAAATGATCTTAAGAGCCCGACTATTAAGTTGCACACCTTCAAGCATTAACAGAAGACCCATCGGGAGTGCAATTGTCACATTGGAGACAATGTATACCGGTACAAACAAGAGA
The DNA here is from genome assembly GCA_942492175.1 of uncultured bacterium. Classification (GTDB taxonomy): domain Bacteria; phylum Acidobacteriota; class Aminicenantia; order UBA2199; family UBA2199; genus UBA647. Next base: position 435,109 of record CALODR010000001.1, on the reverse strand, counting down.
AATATTAAAATCAGATTTAAGAGAAAAACTGTTTCATTGCTGCGGGTGAAAAAGTTGCAGCTTCAATATTTTGGAAAAATAATCTCAATAGCACTGGGTACACACTATAACACGATAAAAGTATCTCTACCTGAATCAATTACTCCCGGACTGTATAATGTTGATATCATGCAGGACAACAGGGTCGCGGCAACACTTCCAGAAGGACCTGTTACACTCATGGTAAAGTAATAAATGACCGTTTTAAAGTGTTGATAAAATGGTTAAAAAAATCTCTTAATCAATACGAAGTTTCGAACTCTTAAAAGAATCTGTATTATAAATTCCTGAAATTATTGCATATTTTACAGGCATGGGTTCACCGAATTCAACAAAAACCGCAGCACATCTTTTCCAGTTAAGATTGAAAGGGAATCGGGACTATCTCACTCCTTATCTCCGCCAGAAAAATACCAGAACAAATAGCCTCGTTTTTTTATTATATGATCTCTAAATACCGGACGACTCAAGCCACCAGAGCAGGAGAATAATCAGCACTGCAACTGGGATCACTACAGCCCAGGTATTGACTCTGAACAGCTCGGGAAAAGTAATTTCCCCGAAATCTCCCCATTTCAGGATTGTACGGTTTAATTTCGGATAAAAGCTTGCAAACAGGGCTGCACCAACAAGGATACCAAGCATCCCGCCAACCAGAGCATCAAGGTATCCGTTCCCGATGGCACCGGCAATAATTCCCGGACAATACCCCAGAATGGCGAATCCTGCACCAAAAATAAGTCCCCCGATCAGAGAGGTTCCCACAGAGCCCGGTTTGGGTTTTAGCGAGACCCATCCCAGAGATTTCATCAAATAAATGCCGATCATGCCCGTGACCACGGCAGAGAGCATTATTTTCAACACGGTAAAATCCTCAAGCAAAAGCTGATTCAGAATCACATCAAAATCAGTGACCCCGCCTTTCTGAAGAAAAATCCCGAAGATGATTCCGATACAAAAACCCAGGATCAGCTGTACATTCTTTTTTTTGTGTAAACGGGTTAACATATCTCTTACTCCCTATGCAATCACTTTAAAAATGACCCATGCGGTCAGAATGCCACCGATAAAAAATGATACTGCAGCAACCCAGCTGCTCACTGCCAGCTGAAGCGTACCGCTGATACCATGACCGCTGGTACATCCTCCGGCCCAGCGTGAACCGACACCCATCAGTATCCCCCCGAAAAAAGCAACGATAACCCTTGGCAATGGCAGAGCACCGAATGCGTTTTCCCAGAGTCCCGGAACCCATCGCAATTCAAAAGATCCTGAAAGCATTGATGACAGAAATGCACCGACCAGTATTCCCAGAACCAGCATCCACCCCCAGTCAATCTCCGGGGGAAATTTCTTATAGTAGGGTTTTTCATTTACTTTGGGTCCTCGGAAAAGCTTTTCGATCATACCCGACGTTCTAGCAAACGCGGTAGAGCATGCCAACGCCTGGTTTGAAATAAGAAAAGCAACCCAGCTCAGGACTCCTATTCCAATCCCAACTGTATAGGGGGACCATCGTTCCAATTGTAGCCATTCCATAGTTCCTCCTTATAAATAAAAAATTTGTTTAGACAGCATGAATTAATAACTGTTCCCCAGAATTCTCGGACCATGGGGACTGAAACAGACCATACATTCCGGTGAATGTCCGGCAGCACTGTAACCGGTCATTCCACCGGCTACATTGTGGACATTACTAAAACCATACTGCTTAAGAATACTGGCACCTAAACTGGAACGGTTTCCGGTACTGCAGATTAAATACACCTGCATATCCGGATCCAGATCTTTATAACGATGCCGAAGATCCGGTGCTGGAATATTTACAGAACCGCTGATATGATAATTTTCGAATTCCGAAGGAGATCGAACATCGACAAGTGTAATTTTCTCACTGCCTGATATGATAGGGTGCAACTCATCAGCTGACAACAGACCGACATGGCTGGTAAGAAATCCGTTTTTCACCCAGGAAACCATACCACCATCCAGATATCCGGTCACACGATCATGTCCCACCTTCTGAAGCCATCGGGTCGCTTCCCTCACCTGATCCGTATTGTCTGCCACCAAAAGTATATCCCTCCCCGGAGGCAGAGTCCATCCGGCAAAAGTGGCAAAATTACCATTCAGGTCATTGTGGAACGCGTGAGGAACATGATGACCGCAGAATGCGTCATAATTCCTTACATCCAGTACCAAAGAGTTCTGATCCTTTTGTTTCTCCCTAAAACTAGTGGCGGTCATGGCATTGGGGAGGGGCAGATTTTCTACCAGTTCAGGGCCATCCCTGTTGATATCACTGCAGTGTGAGAAATGATCAGGTGCCGGAGGCATATCCGATGTCAGTGACTTTATAAATTGATCCCGATCTGTAATCTGAAGAGCCTCATTGTGTCTCCGTTCATACCCGATGGTACTGGTCCGTTTGGCACCCATAGCCCGGCCGCACAGAGATCCTGCCCCATGTGCAGGGTAAATTTCACAATAATCAGGAAGAGACAGCATTTTCTGATGAAGGCTGTCAAAAAGTTGTGAAGCCAGCTGAGTGGCCAGATCTGGAAAAAGATCCGGGCGCCCCACATCCCCCACAAACATGGCATCCCCACAAAATACCCCCACAGGTTCATTCCCCCTGGACAGATCTGTTGCCACATAGGCGATATGCTCCGGTGTGTGACCGGGAACTTCCATGATTCGCAAAAGCACATTATCAATCTCAATGGTATCATCTTCGGAAAGTGGTATATGATCAAAACCGCAGTTTGCTGATTTGGGGGCATAAATCTGAGCACCTGTTATTCTGGCCAGATCCAAGTGCCCTGAAATAAAATCGGCATGTAGGTGAGTCTCCAGAATGTGGGTAATTTTCATTTCCAATTCTTCCGCCGCATCCAGGTATACCTGTACTTCCCGCTGTGGATCTACAATCGCGCAGTTCCTGTTTCCCCCCAGCAGATATGAACTGTGAGAGATTCCTTTAACAAAAAATTGTTGAACAATCATTACAAACTCCCTAATTTAAATTTACATCATTTCCTTTCCCTCATATATTGGGAAGAATATATTACATATATAAAAAATAGATGCCGAATACAACAATAACTAGAAATACAATGGTCATCAAACCACCAGCTTTCAGGTAATCGGTGTTTCGATATCCTCCTGGAGTCATAAGCAGAGCGTTGACCTGATGCGTTGGAAGAAGAAAGGAATTGGATGCACAAACCGCGACCAGTAACGCTAAAGCCATGGGGCTTATTCCTGCAATATCTCCTATGTTCATCATCAACGGAACCAGAAGGACAGTGGCCGCCACATTGGACATAAAAAGAGAGAACAGAGTCGCAAGTGCCGCCACCATAAACAATAACACTATCTCATGGCTCCCCTGCAACCATGAGAGCAGATTTTTGGCAATAAATTCAGCTGTGCCGGTACGTTCCATGGCAATCCCAAGTGGAACCAGTCCGGCAAGAAGAAAGACGGTTTTCCATTCAACGGCACGGTAGACCTCATCAATTGACACCACACGGAGAAGGATCATTGCCAATACCCCAGTCATCAGTGCCGTGGAGAGATGAAATCCGGATAATGCAAGCCCGATAGCTGCCACGAAACATAAAACAGCAGTAAAAGGTTTGTTTCGGCGCTTACTGTTAGATTCCACCGGAGTCACCAACACACAGGTTCGGTTGTCACCCATTGTCCTTATGTTCTCCCATGGGCCGAAAATGATAATTGCATCACCAGGCTCAAGAATCTGATCGGAAAAGTCTCCCCGATGTTCCTCAGTCCCGCGCATCAACATAATAGGTTCAACGCCGAATGTTTTCCGAAGGGAAATGTTGCGGATGGTTTTTCCGGAAAAATCTGACCTGGGCGGAATAATCACCTCTGCAAATCCGCAGCGGTTATGAAGTTCGTTTGTCTTCCGTTTTCTCGAGGGCATGGGAAATTGTAATTTGTAATCAGCTGCCAGTTTTTCCACATTTTTCCGTTCTCCCAGCAACCTCAACACCTGTCCGGCAACAAAACGGCTGTGCCGCCATGGAGCATAGAGAATTTCACCTTCTTCAATCTTCGAAAGGAGATTGAGGCCATAACGGGACCGAAATTGAATATCTTCGCGGGTTTTGTTGATAATTAAACTATCCGGTGGAATCCGGCACTCAAAGACTGCTGAGGGGAGCTTCCAGGTTTCGATCAGCTCTTGTTGTGGCCCCTTTTGAATTTCTCCAATCCCGGTTTTAGGAAGGACAAATCGTCCAAAAATCAGGAAATAGATAATACCGGATGCCAGAAGCAGTAACCCCAGAGGAGTAACACTAAATAATCCATATTTCGGTTGACCGTACTGTTTGAGCAGGTCGTTCAGAATAATCAGGGGACCGGACCCCACCATACTCATGGTACCTCCCAGTATGGCCGCAAATCCCAGTGGCATCATCAAACGGGATGGATGGATTCTGCTGGTTTTAGAAATTTTCAACATTGTGGGCAAAAATAAAACTGCTGCACCGATATTCTGCATAAATGCCGAAAGAACACCCACTGCAGATGAAATGACAGCAATCAAACGCTTTTCACTTGAACCGGCAATCCGGGTGATGAAACGGGTGGCATAATTCATTGCTCCGGATCGATCTATCCCATACCCCATTATCATCACACCGATCATTGAGATCACCGCATTGCTGGCAAAACCGGAAAAAGCCTCACCCGCAGGAACCAGACCAAGCCAGGCAAGACTTAACATGATCAGGATAGCAATTACATCGACTCGAAACACCTCAAAGATAAAAAGCAGTATGGTTACAGCTAAAACTGATAATACCAGAATGATCTCTGTAGTCATTTTTTTATATGAAAAAAATTATAAATATCACCAAATGGAAAGTCAAGCCACGATGACCCGGATTCCGAAAACAAAGGGATAAATACAGGTTTTGGCAAAAAGTTGCCAAATTGCCTATATATAGAGGGCTAAGATTTCAAGTAAAAGGCAAAGGTTTATTTGATACTGAGCGTCTTCTTGATCGGAATCAGGCTAAGGACCTTGAATTCCTTGTAATCAGATGCGACCCGTCCATTCTGGATCAGATCAACCAGATATGTCCCGCCTGAAAGTCCTTCCGGGACCAGAGCTGTAATGTCATTGGTCTCTCCGCCTTCGACTATTGACAACACTTTTGAAAGGAACGGTTTTGTAATGACCATCCCGCCCTTTTTTCTGAAACGCACACTCATCCCCTGTTTGTTGATACCTGAGAAAGCGGCTTCCACTATGATCTTCGTTCCGGCAGGATAGTTGACAAAAACCTTGTCCGGTTTCAAACCGCCCACTACAGCCTCCAGTGTACATTCTACCTGGTTCGATATAATGATATTCCCGTTCTTGATATATCCTTTGTTCTTTTTCCCCAAAGTGGGAGAATCGGGATATTCCAAACGGATGAACTCATCGGTCCAGTGTTTTATCGGGATCACTACTCCTTCAATATAGAATTTTTTAGTTGATGTCATCAAACCCAGATTCTTGCCATAGACCTCAAGGACCTGTCCTGACCAGAAATCGGGGGAAAAGCATCCGATCTTGGCACTGACTAAAATATTAACGTCGGGTTTTATCTGGGGAACCACCTTGCTGAACGGAACGGCCTTCTTCTCATCTGCAGCCCCGCTTGCAAATATTCCCACTGAACAGGCTATAAAAACAATTACTGTAAAAATTAATATAATATTTCTGGTTTTCATCTTTCCTCCATGATCAATATATAAAACATTCAGCCCCATTATCTCACTTTTCGGATACAATTTTATAGTTTTTTATAAAATATTAATCACCTGCACAAAATATTGATCCCCATCCATTCGCCGGTTTTGGTTTGCCTTCTCTTATTTTAATTGTAAAATATTATTCATATATATTAATATTTATTATTGATAATTTTGAGTGCAAAATTTGCATATTAACTAAAGTTAAAAAATGTGGAAATAAGAATTGAAAACAGAAATATTCAGACTATACCGTCGTGGTTGTCATGGGATCGAACATGCTTATCGTGTGTATTCAATTGTAAAAGAAATATGTTTACTCGAAAACATCAGCGAATCGAATAGAGATATCCTGGAATTTTGCGCAATATTTCATGACATTGGAAGAATTAATGATGGAATGGACGATTACCATGGTTTAAGAAGTTTGAAAGTACTAAATGATCACAATTACTTCGGATTAAACAAATTCAACGATCCCCTGGCACATTTCATAATTGAAAATCATTGCCTTGATGATAATATCGCAATTGATAATGTTCACGATTATTATTTGATAAATAAAGAAGAATCAATTTTTTTATTTAATATTTTTAAGGATTCAGACTCTCTAGACAGGGTTCGATTATTTGATTTTGACCGATCATATTTAAGGATATCCAACTCGCATAAGCTGATACATTTTTCACAGGAATTATTCAACAGCAATGTTGACAGAAAGATGGTTGAAAATGTTTTCAGCACCTGGATATCTTCAAGAACAGAGATTTAAAATATAAGCTGGCTGGCCACCGGTCCTTTACGAACAGAGCAAAAAGGGGAAACGTACCTTCCGGAAGACCCTCATCCGCAATGGAAGATTCTGTAGGAACAAAGCACTCAGCTTAGCCAAGGCTTCACTGAATAAATGTCTTTTCCGAATATAACTTACTCTTCAGTTTTTATGAATTTACCCTTAATTTTGTTTTTAAGACCCTGCCTCAATTCCAATGCATATATGTCAGCATGTATATTATTTTTTGAGGCCATCCAGACAATCCCATCATTACACGATTCAATTCATCAAAGAAAGGTCACATTTATTATCTAGAAAAAAATCCCAAGAGTTAATGAGTGATTGTAATTCCTCAATGCTATAGTGGGGGCGCCAGGGCCGGTTGGCAAATCTAAATTGACGAAACCCATTGAGTATCTGTATTGAAGACTAAATACTAACTTCTTTATTTTAAAATCAACACCTGATCCGGAGATAAATCCCACATCTGTACTTTTCAACCCGTCAAGATCTTCTTCAATATCCCCAATAAATGAGTTGGATACCGTGTAATTCCCTTTGAGTAAATAGGCAAAATAAGCTCCGAAGCTGAGATTTGGTTGAAGAGACCCTTTCCCTTTCAAAAAATACCATTTTACGGTAACTGGAACTTCAATATAATGAAGGTTATACTTAACAAAGAGTGTTCCGATCGGGGATCCGGGAATCGTAACATCCTGTTTTGACCCTTTCTTGAAATAAAGTAATTCAGGCTGCAGTTTTAAATGATCACTTAAACTGAATCTGGCCGCTATTCCAATAAGATAACCGCTTGTAAATCTTGATTTAACGGAATCATCTTTACTATCTTTCTGATTACTCCAATGTCCGGAAATATTGAATCCATCCTTAATGCCAAATTGAACTTTCTCGGCAGAAAAATTCAAATTTGAAAACGATACGAATATAATAATAAACAATAAAAAAAGTGTTTTTTTCATATCCTTCCTCCTTTACTATTATATAAAATTTTTGCCGGGTTTTAAACTTAATTGAATAAATGGACTAATAAATCAGATTTAAAATATTATCAAAAGGTCATGAGGAAACCGGTTCTAAATCCTTTATATTCATGAGAAATATAAAAATGGGTGTTTAAAGTCTTCCCATTTTCTATTTTTTTTATCTTTTTTTCTTTATAGGATTTCCAAGCTTTTTCCGGTTTGGATCTTGTGAACAGATTTAATGCAGCAAATCCGGTATAAATCAATCCTGAGACAAGGTATTTTTTATATTTGTCCTTATCTTTAAAATAGAGATAGAAATAGACCATACTACTGGCACCCCGCAGAAAAGAATGATACAGCCTGTCCTTTCTACCTGCCTTCGCAATTTTATTTAATAATCTTTCACCATATATTAATTTATCTTCAGCTTTTTTCAGTTCACGAAATTCCAGTAAGAAATGCTCTATTGAAGATTTGGAAAGCAGCCCTTTAATTCCATCAAAATACCGTAATGAACTGAATCCCAGAAGAGAGTATGCCGCAAATTTTTCATAACGGAGGGGGTTTTCATCATTTAATATGTTCCTGGCTGTGGTACATCTGAAAAAACCTGAAATCATCGATCCGGCGGATCTGATATATCTGGATTTTGGATAGGCTTTAACAATGATATTAAATGATATTTCCAGTTGTTCAAGTTTTAAAGCATCTGTATCAGCGGAAGAAATATATGTTGCGTCTAACACAAAAACTACAAATAAAAATATACAAATCTTTAATAAACTCTTCATAAAATAAAACCTCATTTAAATAAAATAAATTATAATTTAATCTTTTCACTTTAAATTACCACAAACCATTTATTTTATTAAACAGTTACCAGGTACAAAATCGGTATTCTCACCAATTTAATCTTACCCAGACCTATTTATTACGAATCAAAAATGATATAAAATCATACATCAAAATCAGTATATTCACCATAATCCAGGAAGCAGGGATACCCTATCTGGAATATATGCCCAAGGCAAAATCTGTTATCACCATTGTGTATTCGCATATTTTTTATTAATTTCCTACAATTCTTTTATAGATAAAGGGAGTTAAAGGAGAAAATCATGAATACGCTAAAGAAATCACTGGGAATTTTTATCATTGCAAGCGCAATTATCTGGGGCGCAGTACTCATTGTCTGCTCTTTGAAATTGAAAGGGACAGGCTGTTATGATCAGATATCGACTATTCTCAGTCTCGGGGCAGGACTTCACCTGATCCTGATATGGGGCCCCCTTGCAGTTCTGGTAATAAAACCGCAGAAAAAATAATCACCATTTCTGGTATCTGATCAGGCCATTCACTTGTAGACTATCCATATCCCCTTTTTGATATATATTTGGTTCGATCTATCCTGGAAACCCGAAAATCTCCTGTTCCCGGATCGAACAGGAGATTTTTTTGAATGCCTTTCTATCTTTTTTTTCTCTTTATACCGCTGCCGGATTTTCTATTGGAGCTCTTGTTTTTTCTTACACTTCTCTTTGAGATTGATTTCCCCTTAGAGCGGCTTTTTGTTACTACCCGGCTTTTAGATCTGCTGCTGCTTTTTGAATACCCAGCCACGGAGCCTTTTGATCTCTTTAAGTTTCTGTTTCCACTCAATTGTCTGTTCCTGCTGCTGATCACTTTTGTTGTTCTTCTGCTTTTTCCGGAATTGTAGCTGCTGTAACTTTTTCTTTTCGTATATTTTGTTGTTCCGTTTACTCCTCTGCTGCTATAGTTTCTGTTCTGAAATGTTATCTTGTTTTTTGACGTTCCATAGCTGCTTCTGTAGTTTTGTTTAAGACCTCTTTTGGAAATATACCTGTTTCTTAAGGCCGTATATTTGCGGCTGTACTTTCTGTTAAAATAGCTCTTTCTGTAGTGATTTTTTAATCCCCGGAGCCAACTGCTTCCATAGCTTCTACCTCTATAGTAGTTATATCTGTAATAATCATTATAGAGAGAAAATCTGTAATAATTATCATAATATGACATCCCGAAACAGGAAAGATATATAAATCTCTCCATTGAGACTGCAAAAAATATGTCCCTACGATAGGCCCTGTAAAATACGTCTCTAGGAATGACATATACCCTTTCACCTATTATTACAAAGTTTATATACTTGTATGGATGCTCCCAATAATAAACATTGCTGTATCGCCCTATTACAGGTAGAATATTTTCGTAATCATAATAGTATTCCTGGTTAGCGACAGAAGAATCATACTCGTAATCGTTATAATAGACTTCCTGATCACCATATTCAGAATCATAATATTGATCATTATAATCCTGTCCGTTAATTGTCAGCCCAACTAACATAACAACCAAAATTGTTAGAATTAATTTTTTCATTTTTCCTCCTTCACACCAATTACACTGCAATACCAATACCAGAGAAAAAGCGGATTATGTGTCCCATATTCAGGACATTATTTTGTTGGATTTTCAAAAGCCTTGACAAATAAACAAAGGTATTGTATTGTTTACTATAGCAGTTTACACTATAGCGAAACAAGGAATAATGATGGAAGACAATGTGGCCCGGGTATTGAAGATTTGGGGAAAAGAATACAAAAAAGGATTTAGCGGATATTTCATACTCCTCCTGCTTAAAGAACGTTCTATGTATGGACTTGAAATAAACAAGAGGTTACTTGAAATTTCAAAATCCAAGATAGTGTTCCAGGAGAGTGCGATTTACCAGGTCCTGAAGAACCTGAAAATTAATGGTCTGGTATCTACAGAAATGTTGAAATCAAATCAGGGTCCTCCAAGGAAATACTATAATCTTGAGAAACCCGGGGAGGAATTACTTGATCTTTTTACCAGAGATTATATTCTTCCTCTTATCAACACCTCAAATAGATTGATCAGAAATCATTTTCCAGATCTAAAAAATATAAAACCGGACAAAATTCTCTCGCCTAAACAATCGAAAGAAAAATAATCCGGTTGATAAGTTTTTTTCACTGAAATTCGGATTTGGATCTAAACAAAATATTTAAAGGAGAAACAGATGAAAAATATAAGTAGATATTTGATAAAAAAGAATATGTTTGTCATGCAACCAGGTGGCGATCATGCTTAGAACACAAAATTTTGCAGGTGATAATGGAAACGCATATGCGGAAATGGAAGACCCGGTTGATGTCCGGGCATTGGTATACAGTGAGAATGAATTCGGTAAAATAGATGGAAAGGTTGCCAACGGACTGGTCAGGTTTGCTGAAAGGTATAAGATCATTGGTGTTATAGACAGCACAAAAGCAGGTCTTGATGCAGGAGAGTATCTTGACGGTATTAAAAAAGGTATACCCGTATTCCGGGACATTGATGATGCCATGGAATCCCTTGGATATATTCCTGAATTCTTTATATACGGAATAGCGCCGTTGGCTTCATTCCTGGACCCGGAACAGAGAAAGATAATCACAAAAGCAATGAGTAAAGGGATGAATATTGTAAACGGACTCCCGGAGTTTTTTACCGATGATAAAGAATTTGTTCAAAACGCACTCGATTTTCATGTGAAGATAAATGATGTCAGGAAACCCCCCCTCAGGAAGGATCTGCATTCTTTCTCGGGAGATATCACTAAAGTTGATATTCCTGTAATAGTTATCGCCGGAACAGATTGCGCAGTCGGAAAAAGGACCACCGCACGATATCTTGTTGAAGAGTTGAAAAAGACAGGGCTTAATGCTGTATATATTGCAACAGGTCAAACCGGCCTGCTCCAGGGATCAAAGTATGGACTGGCATTGGATGTACTCACTTCCGGGTTCGCAACCGGGGAGGTTGAAAAAGCGATAGTAGATGCTTTTGAGAAAGAGCATCCGGATATCATCATTGTTGAAGGACAGGGGGCTTTAAGCCATCCTGCATTCACCTCATCCAGTGCTATTATCCGGGGAGCAATGCCGAGTGCGATTATCATGCAACACCCGCCGAAAAGAAAGAACCATTGCGACTATCCGGGTATCCCGATGCCTACTCTTGAAAGCGAGATCGAACTGAACGAGGTTTTCTCAAAATCAAAAGTGATCGCCATTACCCTTAATCATGAAGATATGACGGACAAGGAACTCAGAAAAACCATTAAAGAATATGAATCCAGATATAAGCTGCCGACAACAGATGTTCTTAAATACGGGTGCAAAAAGCTGATCGATATGCTTACCATAACATTTCCTTCACTGGCGGAGGTTAGAGCCTCTTGAATGGTAACACCCAGAATAAACATCGATCTTGACAAAATCGAACATAATGCCAAAAAGCTGAAAAGTTTATATGGAGCCAAAGGGATCAGCATTACCGGTGTGACGAAGGTCGTCTGCGGAGATCCCAGAATTATCTCTGTTCTCCGGAAAAGCGGAATAAACACCTTTGGTGATTCAAGGATATCCAATATACAGAGGATGCGACATGCCGGCATAAATGCACGTTTTATGCTCATACGTACTCCCATGCTCAGCCAGGTTATGTCTGTTGTAAGAAATGCGGACATCAGCCTGAATTCAGAGATATCCGTAATAGAAGGGCTTTCAGAATCAGCCCTCAAACAGCATATGATCCATAAAATCATTTTAATGGTGGAACTGGGTGATCTCAGAGAGGGGTTGCTGCCTTCAGATCTGGAAAAAACTGTCAAATCAGTATTGAAGCTGAAGGGAATTGATCTGGTCGGCCTTGGAACGAATATGGCCTGTTTGGGAGGCATTGGCCCCGATGAAAACAATATGCACTATTTTTCGACCCTGGCAGAGGAGATTGAAGATAAATTCTCTCTCACTTTGACATTTGTATCAGGCGGAAACTCTGCAAATTACAACTGGTTTATAAATACGGGGGCAGTCGGGAAGATCAATCATTTACGTATCGGGGAATCGATCTACCTTGGATGTGAACCACTTAACCGGACCCCTATTCCGGGATTATTCACAGATGCATTCACTCTTACGGCAGAGGTGATCGAATCCAAGATCAAGCCATCTTTCCCGGCAGGACAAAGTTTTCAAAATGCATTTGGAGATACTCCAGTGTTTGAAGATAATGGACCAATAAGGAGAGTTATCCTCGGGATCGGGCGGCAGGATGTGCTTGTATCCGGACTGACTCCCAGATCAGATATCGATATTATAGGTATGAGCAGTGACCATATCATCATTGATGCGAAGAATACAGATCAGCAGGTTGGGAACGAAGTGGAGTTTAATTTTAACTACGGGGCCCTCCTTTCGGCCATGACATCACCTTATATAATGAAAGAATACAAAGGATCCTATGACAACTCAAAAATATTGCGAATCGGTTGACCGTAAAAGTCTGCTGCAGAAGAAGAAGGTGAAAACTGTCCGGATAAATGAGAACCATTCTCCATTAATCAGTCTGCTTGGATCCGGTATCGATCTGAGATTCGAGCCGTCTATTCAAAAGGGTTACAAGTATCTGGTCAGAGAAGCTGTAATAGAAAAGATCGGCAGGATCAGCGAAAAATTAAATAAAGAAAATAAAGTATTGTTCATCCGTTCCGGATGGCGGTCCATACAGCACCAGCAACTCTTATGGATCAACTTTTTTGTACTATTAAAAAAAGAGAATCCCGGCAAAGACAGAAAAGAGATCGAAGAAATGGTGGCGAATTTTATTGCAGTAGGAGAAGAATCCATGCATTCTACCGGAGGAGCGGTCGATGCATTAATTTATGATCTGAAAAATAACCGTATGATGGACTTCGGCACCAACAAGGGAAATAAAATAACCCTCGATAAAAAATGTTATCCGTACTATCCTGATATTTCAGCTGAAGCGAAGAAGAACCGTAGCCTGCTGATAGATCTTTTTGAAAATGAAGATTTTGTCTGTGATATCAGAGAATATTGGCATTTTGATTATGGAAATGCAATTTGGGCTCTTGAGAAAAAGGAGAAGTATGCCATATACGGAATAATCCCATCATAACCCTGGTTATACCGGTTTCGCAGTCTTTTTCGGAGGAATTATCAACTCTAAACTCTCTGCTCTATTCAATTATTGATTTTTTTTAATAAAATCAAGTAAAAAAAAAGGCCTCAAAAAATTCTACTATAAGTAGAACAATCGAGGCCCGTTTATAAAATTAAATTTATAATTTGATTACGTTAGCTGCGTAATTACCTTTGTCGCCCTGGCGAATTTCATACTCAACAGCTTGTCCTTCGTCTAATGACTTGAAACCGCTGTCCTGAATTTCACTATGGTGAACAAAAATGTCAGTCTTATCTTCATTCTCGATAAAACCAAATCCTTTCTGGTCGTTAAACCATTTAACATTTCCTTTTGCCATGTTGGTATACCTCCTTTAAAATTTTAAAGTAAATTGAGGTATAATTGAATTTTCAAAAGATAATTAATTTGGATATCGTCTGATATTGTACCAAAAAACTTACTATAATAATTTATTATACACCATATTCCAATAAATGTCAATTTTATAGTATCAAACGCAGACTGAATGATTTTATATAGTGGAGAACCTATGTGTTCACCTTATTCAGGGATAATTTACTATTCGGGAAGATCAATTACAAACTTGAATACCGCCGATTTGAACTTAAAAAGAAAAACCTGCTCTCCGGAACAAAAAAGCCGAAATCAACCACAATGCAGTAATGCACAAATCAATGGGTTTTTTTGGTGTATAATATTGTTGAGTTTTAATTGACCGGAAAGTGGAGAAATAAACAGAGATAAAAAATGAGAACAATAATTGAGATATCAATAGAGAAGATAATGCCTGAGCGTACGGGTGTATTGGCTACTCAGGGGATTCCATCTGATGTCCCGCCTCCGCACCCGGTTATAAAATTGTATGAATCTGCAGAGAAACTTTTTCTGGGCCTGGTCTCCCCTATCGGCATCACGACCGACATAACAATTGAAGAGTTTAAAAATATATATGCTGGTGAGGGCGGAAACGAAGCCAAGACTCCCCTTGAAAATATATATCCCAATGCTGAAGCCCTGGCATTATTCGCTTTCACTCTGGGAAAAGAGATCAGTGATGAGATAGAGAGACAATTTAATTCCAACAATCTGGCCATGGGATACATGCTTGATGCAATAGCCTCATTCTGCGCAGAAAAAGCGTCGTATGCCGCGGAACAATTATTTCTGAAACGCATAAAGGGCAGGAACAATAAGATAAATTCCCTTCGGCCTCTTTTATACAGTCCCGGTTATTGCGGCTGGCACATCAGCGGCCAACGGAAAATTTTTGATCACCTCGATCCGGGTGAGATAGGTATCGAACTGACTGACAGCTTCCTCATGATCCCGTTAAAATCTATCTCGGGGGTTCTGATCGCCGGAAATCCCGATATACATCAGTTTATTAATAATTTTCATTTCTGCGGAGAATGTGTCCCAAAGACCTGCAGGGGAAGGATGAAGATCTGAGCATTGACAAAGATCGGCCAATATTTTAAGATATCTTTTACCGGACGGGGGGTGGATCGAAAGCTGATCGTATGGATTCTAAATTCATATAGTCGGGTGCAACTCCCGAACTCCTCGCTTTTTTTATCCGGATGAACGGATACGGTTGGGTACCTGAAGGCAGGAAATATGATATCAAAAAACTGGTCTGATATTCAGTTACAGCGGTTGAAGGAATTGGAAGCTGCACCTGAGGATCTGAAGAAGGAATTCAGGAATACTGATGAACGTGATAAAACCTTTCAATTGCTGGAAAAAAAACTTATCAAAAGATCCAGATATCTGCTAAATGAGTTTCGTGAAAAACATTTGAGGCCCCGGCTGTGCAGGCTGGAAAGCAGACTGGTTGAGGCCCTCACATCAAAGGGTTTTGTTCAGGTCGCAACTCCGACGATCATGTCCAGAGGATTGCTGGCTAAAATGACGATCGACTCCAAACACCCCCTGTTTTCCCAGATCTACTGGCTCGACAGTGACAGATGCCTCCGGCCGATGTTAGCTCCCCATCTGTATTATGTACTTAAAGATCTTTTGAGATTGTGGGAGAGGCCGGTCAGAATATTTGAAGTGGGTTCGTGTTTCCGAAAAGAATCCCAGGGTTCTCACCATTCCTCTGAGTTCACGATGCTGAACCTGGTAGAGATGGGACTCCCTCTTCAAGAGCGTCATGAAAGACTGAAAGAGCTGGCTGCAATAATTGCAGATGCATCCGGACTAGAAAATTACGCTTTTGAAACCGAATCATCAACAGTGTACGGGGAGACCATAGATATAATTGCAGGTCTGGAAAATATTGAGGTGGGATCTGCAGCCATGGGCCCCCACCCACTTGATGAAGCCTGGCGGATCAACGATACCTGGGTCGGTATCGGTTTCGGACTGGAACGGTTGCTAATGGCCAGGGACAACAGCCACAACCTTTCTAAAATGGGAAGAAGTCTCACTTATCTTGACAGTATTCGGCTGAACATCTGAATCTTGGAAATATGGATATAGAATAGTGATAAAATGAGATCAAAATCTTCCAATATCAGCCTGAATTCCATACTGGAGAAAGCTTATAATAATATAGATCTCACAGAGGGAGAGATCCTTTTTATTCTGGAGATCCGTCATCGGGAGGACTTGGAAACGCTTTTCAGCTCCGCACGGAAATTGCGGAAGATCCATTTTGAGGACAAGATATTTCTATACGGTTTTCTATATATCAGCACCTATTGCCGTAATAATTGCAGTTTCTGTTTCTACAGATCATCCAATTCCGAATCCCCGAGATACCGGAAAAGTGAGTCCGAGGTAATAGAAGCAGCTGAAGCACTTGCAGAATCGGGTGCCCATCTTATAGATCTTACCATGGGTGAAGATCCGGAAATTTTCAATAACAAAAACAATGGTTTTGAACCATTGATCAGTCTTGTGAAAACCATCAGTGAAAGAACTGCATTGCCGATAATGATATCACCCGGAGTGGTCCCTATAAAAACTTTAAAGGATTTTTCAGATGCAGGAGCTTCCTGGTATGCATGTTATCAGGAGACCTATAATCCGGGAATTTTCAAAAAGCTCCGTCCCGGTCAAAGTTTCGAGGACAGGCTTGAATCCAAGCAGCATGCACGCCAGTCAGGATTGTTAACAGAAGAGGGGGTTCTGGTAGGGATCGGAGAAACCTCCGCTGATTTAGCGATTTCAATCGAACAGATGCGGTTGCTCGATTTCGATCAGATAAGGGCAATGAACTTTGTCCCCCAGAAGGGGACACCTATGGATAACTTCCCCCCTCCCGATCCGATAAGGGAATTACTGATCATAGCTCTTATGCGCCATGTTTTTCCCGACCGGTTGATTCCCGCAACTCTGGATGTGGAAGGACTTGGAGGCCTGAGAAAAAGACTTGATGCCGGCGCAAATGTGGTCACATCAATTGTGCCGCCTGATCAGGGATTGGCAGGAGTCGCACAGAGCTCCCTTGATATTAATGATGCCAGAAGAACCATTGAACAGATATCTCCGATCCTTGCATCATGCGGTCTTCAGCCGGCAGATCCTGAAGATTTCAGGATATGGATCGAAAAACGTCGTAATTCTTTGAAAAACTCACCCTTAAATGGCTGATATAATCAGGACCTGAAATGAAAATAGCAATAATAGGCGGTAAACTGCAGGGTGTGGAAGCCGCTTACCTGGCCCGTAAGGCCGGCTGGGAGACCATACTTATTGACAGATCTTCAATGGTTCCGGCCTCAGGACTTACAGATATCCATCATCAGATTGATATCTTCGAGGACAACCGTTCTGCTGATGTTTTAAAGGGGATTGATCTGATAATCCCCGCAACAGAAAACAGGATAACCCTTGATAAACTTGAGGAGTTTGGCAGAACATCTCCGATACATTCTATATATGATCCGGGAGCATACAATATCTCTTCATCCAAACTACGTTCAAATGACCTGTTTTCCCGCATCAGGATCCCTGTCCCGGAACAATGGCCGCAATGCGGATTTCCTGTAATTGCAAAACCGAGCATAGGGAGCGGAAGCAAGGGTGTCCGGATAATAAGTGATCAGCATCAGTTTGAAAATTTTTTTCCGGGATCTCTGCATCCGGAAGAATGGGTATTACAGGAATTCATAGAAGGCCCTTCCTATTCACTTGAAGTTGTCGGAGCACCCGGTAATCATCAAACATTACAGGTCACCGACCTCTGGATGGATGCCGGATATGACTGTAAGCGGGTATCTGCCCCTACTGAATTATCTTCAGCACTTACAGAACAGTTCAAAACTATTTCTCTTCAGATAGCAGATGCCGTTAAACTGCACGGTATAATGGATGTTGAGGTAATTCTTGACAATGGGAAACTTAAAGTATTGGAGATCGATGCACGTTTACCAAGTCAGACACCTATTGTTGTTTATCATTCTTCAGGAAACAATTTACTCGAAATGCTTAACCCTGACAAAAACATCAGATTCACAGGATCTCAGCTTGAGAAAGGTGTCATTTTTGAACATATCAGAGTAACCCCGGGGTCACTGGAAATATGCGGAGAGCATATAATGGCAGCAGGAGGTCCCCTCCATTTATCTGAAGATTTCTTCGGCTCTGATGAAGCTATAACAAACTATAATCCAGGTGCGGACAAATGGTCTGCCACCCTGATCATAAAAGGCTCCGGCCTTAAGGAAGCCCGGCAGAAAAGGGAAAATGTAATAAATGATATCAGGGCCCGTTTCAAACTTGATCTTTATATAGATCCAGAACCGAATATAAATGACTGAAAGCAGAAATATGTTATTATAAAAACCCCGGAGTAAAAATACGGATGACAAGGCTTAGAACTGACGATATTAAGGACATTTCATTTCAACTGGATCAATATGAAATTGATCTAAAACGGAAAACCGGACAAGATATAAGAGGTATAGTTAGCCATTCCCTCGGTATATCGGTTCAGGAATTTGATTCTATAAAAAGATCGGTTTCTATTGCAGCCGTACCGATAAGGAGCGGAGAGGGAGAGATTCCCAGATTTTCAGAAACTATAAAGATTATTGTTTCTCATATAGGTTTTGATGCTTTTGTGACCGATTCGGCAGACGTCAGCGGCATTGCTGAGGCTGTGGAAAAAGGGGCTGACATCATTATGATGGCCGACGATAACAGATTTATTTCGTTTTGCCCCGGCTCAGGTTGTGTTTCCGATAACTCTGAGGCAACAGCAAAAGTGTTCATTGCCGGACTTGACCTTATGTCCGGCGGGATAGACAAGAAAGATCTGCTGGTTATAGGCGCAGGGGCTGTCGGGAGATACGGGGTTATATCAGCTCTCTTGAGGGGGGCAAATGTTCATTTACTTGATACTGAAATTGAGAAAAGCAGAAAGCTGGAAGCTGAAATGAAAAAATTATACGATAAAACTGTTACAATAATAACCTCCGATAATCAGGCAGAATTTTTGATGACCGGTTATGATCTTATTTTTGAGGCAACCAACACATCGGATGTAATTGATGAAAGCGACATCACATTAAATACCTTCATTGCAGCTCCGGGAATGCCGCTGGGTTTGACTCCTGCCGCTGCAGTTAAAGCCGGAGACAGGCTGCTCCACGACCCCCTTCAGTTAGGAGTATGTGCCATGGCTGTAGAATCAGCAAAGGATTGCAGAAATGAAGAACAGTGAAAAGACCGGAGCTCATCCGAAACGGTATTACAGAAAACGGGTGGAATTGTTCAAATTGATAGATAAAATAAAATTATGGCCATCGCGCAAGGGGATACTTCATGGTATCAAATCTGTTGAGAAAATAAGTGAACATACGCGGACGGCACGCATCACCACCCATTGCGGGAAGACCTTTACGATCTATAATTCCAGGAACAGTCGGGCAGCACGGTGGCTTCGTAACAAATGGTTCGGGAAGGTTTGTCCCGACTGCAGAATACCGGATTGGAAACTGGAAAAATATTCATTAACCGGATTTAAACGTCATTATGGCTCTACTCTCCAGGAAGATAAATAGCTGAAAAACCAGTCAGATTATGTGTCAGACACTAATTAAAGCGACCTGATCGTTCTGCTTAGCACACGGATATGTTCAGGTGTTGTGCCGCAGCAACCCCCTACAATTGACACTCCGGCTGCGATCAGTTCTTTACTCTTCTCAGCCATAAATTCAGGAGTCTCGGGATAAACTGTCTCATCACCTCTGATCTCCGGCAATCCCGCATTCGATTGAATTATCAGCGGCAATGAGCTTAGAGACCTGAATTCCCTGGCAATAAGTATCATGTTCTCGATCCCGTTACCGCAATTTGATCCTATTACATCGGCACCTGCTTCCTGAAGTTCTACAGAAGCTTTTTCTATGCTGATACCCATTATTGTGAAAAATCCTCTTGGGGTTTTATCAAATGTCATAGTAGCCATAACAGGAATTGATGAAGAGATTGATTTGGCGGCTTTGACGGCCAATGTCGCTTCCTGAATATCTGTCATCGTCTCTACACAGATGATATCAGCTCCTGCATCGATCACAGCTTTCAATTGCCTGACAAAGTTCTCATACATCTCCTCAGGTTCTTTATCACCGTAAGGTTTAAGCATCTTACCAGTAGGTCCGCAGGAAGCTGATACATAAGCTTTCCCCTCCACCACTCTCTTAACAGCACTTACAGCTGAAGAGTTGATCTCTTCAGTTCTGTCATCAAGAGAATAATCGGAAAGCTTCCATGGAGATCCCCCGAAGGTATTTGTCTGAACTATATCTGCACCGGCTTCAAGATACAAACCGGCAACTTCTTCAAGGATATCAGAACGGGACAAATTGATAAATTCGGGGCATTTACCCCTTATCAGATCTTTTGCCTTCGCCATTAATAAAGATCCCATAGCCCCATCCCCGGTAAGAATTTTCCCTGCTCCCAGCTGTTTAAGCAATGTATCCATATCTCCTCCTGTTACTGACCGTGAACCCTTTCATCTCAAGCCGTACTGAATAACTCTTTTATTTTTTTAACACTGTCACCGGCATCTGCTGCATATGCATCTGCACCTATGCGGTCGGCCCACCTTTGAGTCACAGGTGCACCACCTACAACCAGTTTATATTTTTCCCTCAAGCCCCGCTCTTTTAATGTATCTATCAGATCCTTCTGAACCGGCATAGTGGTTGTGAGCAATGCACTTGTTCCGATCACATCAGCGCCAAACCCCTCAGCTTCTTCAATAAAACGGTCTACCGAGACATCACGCCCCAGATCCAGAACTTCAAAACCGTTGGCTTTTAACAGAGATACGACAATGGTTTTTCCAATATCGTGAAGATCCCCTTCAACAGTACCAATTACGACTTTACCCTGCATCTGTTTTTCTCCGGAGCCGAGCGAAGCATTTATTATCTCTATAACTCCCTGCATGGCAGTAGCAGAAAGGATAAGCTCCGGCAGAAAGAGCTGCCCTTCCCCGAATTTGTCGCCCACCTCATTGATACCGGGAATAAATCCTCTGTTTATCAGATCAAGGCCTGAAATTCCATCAGCAAGCCCCTTCCTGGCAAGCTCTGATGCAGCTTCGGCATCACCTCTAATGATCGAATCCCTGGATTGTTCAAAAATTTCAGACATAATTTATCTCCTTTTCCATGACCGATCCCGAATATTCAAAACCGGTCCATTTTTACTTTTTCACTATTCTTCAGCGGGGAAAGATCATTTAAAAGAATCCCCGATCTGAGATTTGAACAGGGTTACAGAATTGATCGGTATTTCCAGCAATTCTGCGATCCTTATCTTCGCACGTATACCCTTAGGGCTCCCCGACACTGAAGTAATAATGCCGATCCCCAGGTCTTCCCTGACAGAGCGCATTACCTCCTCATTGGTCAGATCAATAACATCAACTCCAAGTTTCCCTGCCACATATTGTTTCGCCTCATTAATCTTCATTCTGCGAGTGATCTGCATCCAGGCCACCAGATCTCCGGCGGTCCTCAGACCCCCCATTCCTGAAGACATGATATGGGCCATGTGCATGCCCATGGGGTCGCCTACGCCTATCTACAAACCGTCAAGTTTACCAATCTTTGCAAGTGCTTTAGATACCCTTGTCACCATATCAACAGGAGGTGCCTCCATCATGGGTACTCCTCCCACTCCCATTCCCACATTGGCATGCACTGGTATTTCTGCAACTTTTACAGTCTCTTTAACAAATGTCAGTGTCCGGGAAAGATTCCAGGCTACAGATTCATTGGTGTTCGTTCCTATGGCTACACCGTATACATCCGCACCCGCAGCTTCAACTACTTTCACCTGTTTGTGAGGATACATACCCGCAAGACGCTGATCATCAAAAGTGGCATTTCCATGCATTCCAAGGATAAATTCATTTGCACTTCCTAAAATTACAGGCATATGATCCAATTCTTTTTTCAGCCGTCTAACGGAATTCAGTGCCGCCATAAAATCAGCATCTCCTGCAGATCCGGAAGTATCAAGATTGATCCCTTCACAACCGACAGCTGCCATTTTTTTACCGACAAACACCAGATCTTTTTGAAGATATTCAGCTGCTTTTTCCTGAGATTCCTGAGCTTCCCTTATTTTTCCTGCCGGCATCAGATCACCGGGATTAGGACAGGGCCCGTCAGGCTGATAATAAAGCCCCAAATTCGGCTGAGCACCGTAGAAGAACGGTACGGTAGTCATCATCGAAATATTATAATAATCATTTGTCTCAAAATTTATTATCGGTTTCACAGGTTTATAACTGTAGTCACTATGCCCCATTGATGTGGTGTCGGCCGCACACGCCCTTTCATATGTCAGTACAGCCTGCATCCTGCTGAGAGGAATTCCAACTCCTCCACCGTCCTGACATGTATAAAAACTCATTGTGCCGCCATCATCGGTGACAATAATTTCTTCACCCGGGGATACACTCACTGTCTTTGAAGGATCGGCCATTATTTCAAATAATTGTTCCCGGTCATCATCACTCAATTCAGGGATCTTCCCTCTGCGAGCTGCATCCTCAGTACCGGCGGCAATATCCTCTTTTATCTCTCCGGCAGACATCTTAAGCCGTTCTCCATCACCCATACGTGTAAAAATATCATCACCCATTTTTCAACTCCTCAACTCTTAATCCCCATCTCTTTTTCCGTCTCGACAACTATCTTCCGTATCTTTTCCAATACCTCCGGGGGTAAAGGATCCGGCCGATGGTTTTCCAGAATATATCTTACTTTTTCAGTTGCTTTATCATAAGTGTTAAGAGATCCCTTTTTCTCCCAGGTCTCTCGCATTGTCCGGTCGATAAATTCAGGCTGGGATTGATCTCTCATATGCTTAAGGGTGTGCTGATGCACCAGAAAATTTCCTGATGGCCCGATCTCTTTGATCACATCAACGGCAAGAGTTTCATCATTGACTTCTATCCCTTTAATTGAGTGTTTTATCATTCTCGCAATCTCAGCATCCAGTACAAGCTGCCCGAAATCAAATGTGATCCCGCTCTCAAGCATTCCCAGGCCGTATATCATGTCGGCACCTGCCAACGCCGGTATAAGCCCCGTGAGAGTTTTCTCATGTCCGATCTGGGCATCAGATATTTTTCCATCCCCCTATGTTCCACCCACATAAACCGGAACTTTGTAGTGACGGGCAAGACATGCAACCGCTCCGCTGACCAGCGCAGCCTCCGGGGTTCCAACCGATGCAGTCCCCATCCTGAGATCCATTGCCGTAGTAGAACTTCCGTAAATGACAGAAGCCCCTTTTTGTACCAGCTGACTAAGGACCAGACCTCCCAGAACTTCTGCATTATGTGTTACAAGTGAACCCGCAAGCGTTACAGGTGATGTAGCTCCAGCCATTGCCATAGATAATATATTACAAACTGTCCCTGTTCTGGCAGCTTCTATAATGATCTCACATGTATCCTTAATTAGTTTAAGCGGACTTACAGGGCATGTGGTAAATGAAATTATAGGACGTTTATTAAACTCCTCTTCACTTCCGGAAATGGCAATTCCCATATCGATGATCTTTCTTAGAAGTTTCCCATTTCCCGGTCCGAAAGCGCAATGTTTGGTCGTGTTGGAAAGAAACGCTTCTGCATTATGGAGGGGGGCTGAATCCTGATCAACATCATGCGCCCCTATGGCTTTTTCACAAAAATCCACATCATCAAGATAATCAATAACCCTTGCAGCATCCTCAAGATCCGTTTTAACAGGCTCTCTCAGTTCTCCTGTGCGTGGGTCTATTATCTGCACTCCCTCACTGAAATTTGTATAATGAACCTTCGTATTATCCAATAAAAGATCGTGCTTCGGATCACGCCCGTAAAGTATAACACTGGAGGGCGCTGACCTGATACTCTCTTCAACAATAAAAGGGGGGATTTTTACAATTTTAGTATCTCTGTCTACTGAAGCTCCACCTTTCTCAAAAAAATCAAGTGCTTCTTCATCTTCAATAAAAATACCTGTTTTTTCCAATACTTCAAGAGTACCAGCATGAATTTCACTTAATTCATCTTCATTGAAAAAATTGATGCTAAGGCCAAACGTACGTTTTCTGCCTGCAAAAAGCTCAGAACTCATGTCAGATCTCCCGGCAGGTTCATTCCATGACAAAAATATTGAACAGCCTGCTTCATTTCATGGCCTCCTTTTCACATTTAATTATCGCAATTTTAACAATACAACACAACCTTCAATGACAAGATTCTGCTCTCCCGCTTCAACCCGGAAGATAGTCATAATTCTGAAGTATTAATATTTATAAATTCTTCTGTTAATAACCTGATCTCTTCATGATCATCGGGTACATCCGGATTATTTATTAATTCAAGGGTTTTTTCCCTTAATATATTTTCTGCTTTAGGTTTATCCAGTTGTTCCCATTTTTCAAATGTTAAATTATCCCAGAGTTCAGCCGGCCTTTTCCGGAGATCGGGAAGTGCCTGAATGGTCTGATTTGAAGTGAGGAAATTACCTCCCGGTCCTACTTCTTTGATTTCCCGGATATTCACTGAATTATCATCCAGAACAAACTCTGATGCAAACTCCCTGGATCCTTTGATGACCTGACCGGAAAGGACTACCAGTTCCGGGGAGAATACCATGGAATCGAAATTACCTCCGACAAAAGGGACAAGGCCTGTTTTACCGCATACCGCTGTCAGGTGATTCAGCCAGAGTAATCCGGCACTCTGAACATCTCCCGCCCACCCGTTACTTGAGCCTGAAGTTCCTGCGTGAGGGATATTGTAATGATCCATCATCTCTGCACAGATCGCATTCATTTGATTTGTTGCGGGAAGATATGATGTCCCCATGTTTTTCATATCAAAACTTGCAGGCAGACTGCCCAGGACAACGGGTGTTCCTTCCCTGATCAACTGGGAAAGTACCAACCCGGCCAGAAGTTCTGCATTAAGAATTGCTATGGTACCTCCGGGGGTGATCGGGGTGGTAGCCCCGTACATACTGTAATTTGAATAGATAAAAGGGAATCCGTATCTGACCGTGAGAAGCATCTTTTTTACAGTAGAATCATTTATCACCAGAGGTGTTACAGGATTAAAATATGGAATGATACAGGGTTTATCAGAGGGGAGTCCGGTTACCTTTAATACCATCTCCAATACCTTCTCAAACTGACCATCCTCTGATACAAGGAGGGATAATGGTTTGGTCGTACCTGAGAGCATATCGGCAGTTGAGATGAGATCAGTAGAAGAAAGCGGTTCTTCCTGAACTATCCCCGGGGTTGAAAGCAGGTCATAACCTGGTAAGGTTTCACATAATCCGGCTGCAATTCTTGTGTGGGACCTGGTAAACGGGACGATCTCATCAGCTTCAATATCGTGATAGTTGGGATTGGTTACACCTATTCCGAAAACAGTATCTTTCTGACCATTTCCAAGGGTAAAACATCTCTCTCCAAGCCGGTTAAAAACATCAATGCCGGAGGGGGCTTTCCCGATTGCCCAGTTGACGATCTGAGGTGAGAAGTAGTATACATTTTCATCATGCCGGATCTCTTCACATTTATTGAATAATTCCCTGGCATCCTCAGAATCCACCCTTATACCGACCTCTTTCAGGATTTGGAGTGAATATTCATGCACCCTGTTAATTCCTTCTTCAGACAGAATATTTAAAACGGGTTTATTAAAGTTCATAAAACATCCCCTTCTTTAGTATATTATACTATTTATTCTATTCTTCCACAGATTCTTTATAGATGATATTTCTATCTTTCAATTTTTCAATAATGAAATCAACACATTTTTTCTCTTCCCCAATATACTCCGGAGGAGATATCCCCTTCCTGTCGAAAAGGCCCTTTTCCATCATTCTGACCGCAGCAGTTGCAGTATATCCGGTTGTTCTTGCCATAGATGTTGTTTTTGTATCAGGGTCATAACGGTCAATCATATCGTAAATGTATGTAATTTCTTTCCCTTTTTTTATGCCCTTAACTATTAACTTGAGCACTGTCAGATCATGGTCATTTTCCCTCATTTCCCACATCGGGAACAATAGCTTTGCGGTAAGGTCCCGGGGCCGAACCTTCTTCCCGTTCACATCTATCTCTTCAAGATCAAAAAGTCCAATCTCTCTTAGAACTGCCATCTTTTCAATATGCCCCGGATAACGGAGTGTCTTTTCAACAATATTCTTTGCTTTAATGGTTTTAATAAGGGAACGGACACCATCACTGTTAAATGCCTCCAGGGTACCGATATCATCAAAATTCATAAGTTCAGGCTCGGATAACGCAGGTTTTAAAACGAGTTCAAAATTTTCCACCATTCTGGCAGGACGGACATATTCTTCAATAACATCAGCAGGTGAGAACCCGGCTTTATATTCAAAAGGCCATACTCTTTCCTGCGGCAGCCCTCCTACATATAACTTAATTGTTTCCAGCTCCATGATATTATGAAGATGTCCTATCAGAATGTTGCTCATCCCGGGGCAGACACCGCAGTCAACTATGGCCGTAACGCCGTTATTTACTGCAAGTTCATTCAGTTCAAACGGATCCTCACTGAAAAATGCAATGTCTACTACATTTTTTTTTGATTCGATAATTGTTCTCAATGTTTCAAATCCCATAAAACCCGGTACTGCATTTACCACGATATCCTGATCAGCAATCAGTTTCCTGACATTATTCTTGACCGACAGATCGGAACTTATAGTTTTGACAGGATATTTCTTAAGTCCATTTAGGGTATTCTCTTTCAGATCAACCGAGGTTACAGAAAAATTTGAATCCTTAGAGAGATCTATTGCCATCGGAGCACCAACCAATCCGGCACCTAATATAATAACTTTCATTTTTATCTCCTTTTTTGTTTATGTTAAAACAAATTGATATTTCTGATAAATTGTGACCTATATCAATTTTTAAGTGGTGACTAAAATGAAACTTACAGGCCGTTGAACCTGTTGATATAACTTATCCCCAGTGTAGAATCGCTGATCATATATATTAATCCACTGCAGGGCTTCATTGAACTGATCATTTACTATTAATAATTCAAGAATACTTTTTTGTCAACTCAAGAAGAACAAGAGATAAAAGGCCGGGGGAATTCTTCATAGATCGTACATAAAAAAAATATGACGGATTGCTTCACAAGATCAATTGAAGAATTCGGATAAATAGAAAGAATCTGTCTTATAATTCCATATAATCGTACTGGAACTTCTCAATACTTTTTTCTTACGACTGAATAATTATTCTGTTTTTTCTCTCGGAGAATCATCATGTTCCATGATCTCCAGATTAAACCGCCTCTTATTTTTCATTCCGGCTGCTGAAAGAATGGTCCTGATTGCCTGGGCAGTACGCCCTTTTTTCCCGATCACCTTACCGGTATCGGACTCATGGGTTCTTAATTCCAGAATGGTAGTCATCTCACCATCGATCTGATTTACTTTTACATCATCAGGATTGTCAACCAATGCCCTGCATACTGTTTCAACTAACTCTTTCATTTTGATCTCCTTTTAATTCCAATATGATAATCATAAAGAATGATCCGCCATTAACTTTTAATCTCTCCATTAAAATCCTGCAAATATTGCAGAACTTATAAAAGTAGGATACTTAAGCAAGATTATTTTTGCAAGTCCCGGTATAAAATATAAAAGGGATATTTACTGGAAGATTAAAACCTGCTAAAAATTAAAACTTTCAGGTTTTTAACCAACAGGTTAAAGATCCGAACCCTTCATAGGTTTTTTTTAAGTTTCAGATCTTCAACCTGTCGATAACCCTGTTCATATTTTTATTATTTTTTACTTTACTTCTCAATTTTTTATTGAGTCATAATCACCTCAGCATTTCATTAATTGCTGCTCCGCTCCTTGTTAGTTTGTTATTATTTATATTACAATCATCGTTATCTTTATTACTGTCCATAAGAATATCAGGATCATAGAGTATCATGAGTTTATAAATTGGAGGGAATTCCCCTTCACTCGTTGATGAAGCATACCAGGTCCTGTCAAAGCTCAGAGACATCGTAGCACCGGGCGCAAGTGTACTGAACACTTTTGTTTTTCTCAGTGTAGATCCTTCATATAGATACGCCATCCCTCCGCCGCCTTTAAATTCCTTTTTTCCGACATTTTTAACTATCCCGGTTATCCGTACCCTGCCTGTAAAAGTTGCAGTATGTTCTAACAAATCAAACTTTATTTGGTAAGCCGCCGGATCCGGGCAGTTTTTGAGAACCAATTGAGGCCGCCTTAGAGTTGCAGTATTCATTTGAACTCCGCTTATGGGTTTGACCAGTTTTTTACATGTCAGAGTCTCTGTCCTTTTATTATTTACTTCATTAAATTCGATCAATGCATTATCCACATCAACATGAGCCTTAACTACCGCACTACCGCTTACTTTAACTCCCGGATCTGCACCGACACCATGAGATATCCACTTCCCAGGCTCCAATATGATATGTTCTGTATCATTAGTTTTAAGAACTCCGTCTACCCATACTTTTTCCCGGAAAACCTTATCTATTTTTACCGTTCCATTGTTGGTGTGTTTGATCCAGATTCTGCATTTATCATCAAGATATAAATCTGAAATATCGATATCATTTTTTACCAGAGTTAATATTGGTAGTTTTGATACTTTAATTGGACAAAAAGCCATATTATTATTCTCATTGTATTCAGACACCTTATTACCTGCATCAACAATGGCACCGATATAATAGAGACCTGAGGGTGTATCTTTCGGTATCCTGTTATTACCGTTCAGTTTAACCGGGACTGTCTTTCCCGGAGCAAGACTTTTTACAAACTCCCTGCCTCCGAGAAGCAGTGCATCTTCCTTGAACGTTGCAGAATAAACTGCAAACTTCATAGGAGCATTTCTGTTTTTCGAGATGATCAGGTCGACCGGGAAGTTTCGGGCTGTTGTCTTACCGAGGTTTGTAACAAAAACCTTAATTGTCTGTTTAAGGTTCTCTCCCGCAACTGCTTTTCCGGGACATTTAATACTGATCTTAAGATCAACCGACTGACCGTAAATAAGTCCCCCTGCAATAAATAAAATAATAATACTTGTTGACATCATAATTAAATTTTTTTTCATTGTTCCCCCTGCCTCTATATATAAAAACAATATTACTTTATCTCAATTTTTTTTTTTTTACCGTAAATGAAGTTAAATAAACCTGAAGGTTTTAAATTCCGTCCGTTAATGTTCACATTCCGCTTAACTGAAATTCAACAGGAATACTGCCGAATGCGCCCGGCAACCTTTAACAATCATATATTTAAATAATTATGCCGATTTTGAATTGACTGCAGCTTATAGATTTATTACTCTATTCCTTTGAGAAATTAACTTATTTCAGGATCATATAAAAATGAATGTTCACAATCTTGATTCTATTTTCAAACCGAAAAGAATTGTCCTTATCGGAGTGTCTATCAATCCCAATAGTGTAAGCGGGAAAGTCTTTCTTAATCTTGTCGGAAGTGGTTTTAAAGGCGTTGTATTTCCCATAAATGAGACAAGTGAAGCAGTTCACGGAGTTCCATGTTACCGAAATCTTAACGATATACCGGTTATCCCCGACCTTGCTGTTATATGTACTGAGCGCGAAACGGTTCCTGACTGGGTCAGAAAATGCGGAGAAAAAGGGGTCGGCGGAATTATTATAATGACCGCAGGATTCCGTGAATCGGATGAAAGGGGAAAAGAACTTGAAGAAGAGATAAAAAAAATCAGATCAGATTATAAAGGAATGAGGATAATAGGACCAAATTGTCTCGGTATTATAGTGCCCTCACTAAAACTTAACTTAAGCTTTGCACCTACAGCTCCGAAAGCGGGAAATATTGCTTTTATTTCTCAATCAGGGGCTCTGTGCACATCGGTCCTTGACTGGGCCCAGGAACGGAATATCGGTTTTTCATTTTTCATTTCACTGGGTAATACAATTGATATCGATTTCGGACACCTGATAGATTACCTGGGTGCAGACGATCTGACCTATTCAATTCTACTCTATATTGAATCTATATCAGACCCTAAAAGGTTCATGTCGGCATCACGTTCATTTGCCCGTTCAAAACCGATCATAGTCTATAAGTCCGGTAGATTTCCCGAATCTGCAGCAGTTGCCGCTTCACATACAGGTGCCCTTGCAAGTGAAGACAGCATTTATGATGCGGTCTTTCAGAGAACCGGACTGGCGAGGGTATATCAATTCAGTGAAATTTTTGACTGCACGGAATTGATAGGTAGAAATAAGATCCCGGATGGGCCACGCCTCGGAATTGTGACTAACGCCGGGGGGCCCGGAGTAATGGCAACAGATTCTCTCATTGAATTGAAAGGGATTCCGGCACTATTTACTGAAGAAACAATGGAGGAACTTGATTCATTTCTCCCTCCAATGTGGTCACATGGAAATCCGGTCGATGTTCTGGGTGATGACAGGTCAAAAAGAATATCCAAAGCATCTCAGGCAGTAATTAAAGATAAGAATGTTGATGCATTATTGGTTATACTGACCCCTCAGGCGATGACAAACATAAATTCAGCATCCAAAGCAATTGTTGAATTAAGTAAAACTACAAGGAAACCGATCTTGGCAGCATGGATGGGAGGAAAAAGAATGAGAAACGGCGGGCAGATCCTCAATGATGCAGGAGTTGCAGTTTTTAATACCCCTGAGCAGGCTGTGAGGGCATTCATGGTTCTGGTCGATTATGCCCGGAACCTGAAAACACTTTATGAAACACCGGAATATATTCCCATCGAATTTTCTCCTGAAAGAGAAAAGATCAGGAAAGATCTAATCAGATTCCTCAAAGACAGATCCGGAATTTTATCAGAGGAGAAATCAAAAGAGATCCTCGAAGCTTACAATATACCTGTTTCCAAACCTTCTCTCGCAATTAATGAAGAGGATGCAGTGAAGATAGCCGGAAAAACAGGATATCCGGTTGTCTTAAAAATATCATCACCGGATATTTCTCATAAATCTGATATGGGAGGGGTCGAACTTAATGTGAAAACTCCTTCCCAAGTTAAAACTGCATTCAGAAAAATAATGCAAAATATCAAAATAATGAGTCCTGATGCAGATATTAAGGGAATAACGATCCAGAAAATGGTAAAGATGGAGGATCAGGTTGAGCTTATACTTGGTATAAAAAAGGACCCTGTATTCGGGACAATTATACTTTCCGGAACCGGAGGGGTAACCGCTGAACTTATTTCTGATAAATCGCTGGGATTTCCTCCTCTCAATGAGAGACTTGCACGCAGAATGCTTGAAGGGCTGAAGATCTGGCCTCTCCTTAAAGGGTATAGGGGTTCCAAACCTGTTGATATAACTAAACTGATAGAAATAATGATCAAATTGTCATACATTGCAACAGATTTTCCTGAAATTGCAGAACTTGATATTAATCCTCTTATGGTTTCCCATGAAGGAGTATCTGCTGTTGATGCCAGAATAATAATGGATATGGAGTTTAAAAGAATAAATGAAGGCCGCTTCCCGCACCTCTCAATCATCCCTTACCCGGAAGAGTATGTATCAGACCCGATCACTATTGATGGTATTGAAATAATTTTAAGGCCGATAAGGCCTGAAGATGAAGATATGTGGTTTGGTCTGCTGGAAGGTTGTTCCCGAGAATCTATCTATTCCCGATTCAATCATTTTTTTCACTGGTCCTCTCACGATATAGCAACCCGATTCTGCTATATAGACTACGATAGAGAAATAGCAATTGTTGCAGAGATAGAAGAAGAGGGGGAAAAAAAACTTATCGGAGTAGGCAGGCTGATCTCTGATCCTGAACACGACTCTGTTGAATATGCAATTCTTATCACAGACAAGTGGCAGAATAGAGAGATCGGCGGATATCTGACAGATTACTGCATGGATATCGCAGGTAAATGGGGATTGAAAAAAATTGTTGCTCAGACAACATCTGACAATCACAGAATGATTTCTGTGTTTAAAAAAAGGGGATTCAGCTTAACATTTGAGAACAATTCCACTACAGTTAATATCGAAAAGATCATCGAATAGTATCTCTAAGAAGATCTAATGGCTTCTGGTAAAATATAATATTCCTGAATTCTCAAACTCCGAAACGATGTATAAATCGCCATTTTCACCAATCCCCATATCAATAAGTTTCTTCTGATATTCACTGCTGATCCTGTCAGTAACAAACAACGGTTCAGTCCAGCTGATTCCGCCGTCAATAGACCGTGTATAAAGATATTCATTTCCTCTCTTAAAAAGGATATTTATATTGCCTGAAGAATCAATTTTCAGAAGTGGATTATGGTCACTCGATTCGGATGTTACTGCAACACCAGTCTTCCAGCTTGCTCCTGAATCATCAGATGAATATAAAGCAATTCTGTTCTGGAAGGGAAGGTAAGAGCTGGAAACAGCCATTGTGACTTTTGACCCCTCTCCTGCTGTCAGATAAGGTGCTGAAGTGACACCAAAGTATCTGTCCTTAGAACCCCAGGTAAGCCCTCCGTCCAGGGAGTAATTAAAATATGAAAAACTGTACCGGCTTCCACCCGCCGGCCATGCGGTCCATGCTGTATAGATAAGTGACCCATTCGTATCAAATGATGGATTATATACATGATTGAAATAATCCTTATCGGTCGAGATATTTTTTGCGGGTGAAAAAGTAGCACCGGAATCCACGGACCTCTGGAAATATATAGAAGGATCCGATGAGTAAAAAGGGATCAGCCACATCACACTGACCACTCCCGGAGTATCATAGGAGATAGCTGATTCTATTGGAGACGGTCTTACAGCGCTTAATGCCAGCGGGTCTGACCATGTTTCACCGGAATCACCGGAAGTTGTGAAAAACAGTTTTTCACAGAAAAATGTGATGTATATGTTTTTTTCGTCTCCGAGGTCAATTGAGGGATTGTAAATTCTTTCTTCAGAGCTGTATATGTCACGGGGGCCTTCCCAATCCAATCCACCGTCTACTGAGGTCAGAACAGATACATAATAAATCCCCCCGTTCTCGTCATACCTCTCGTATACAATGTATATTTTTTCTGTTCCAGCAACAGCGATGGCAGGATTGAATGAGTTGACAGCTCCATTGGTTATAACGCTTAAATTGTAGAAAGAATTGTTATCTCTTAAAGTGAAGTAAAGTTTTTCAGAGAAATTTCCACCGCCGTTATTAATAGTTACCGGAAGCTCACTCCCGGAATCCATTGATTGTCCGGTTTTCTCTCCTGTGAAGGATACCGCTGAGATCATTGAGGAGGCAATTTCGCACTGAAGCTCATTTTTGTTGACAAATGTTGTTTCCATACGGGTATTGTTGAAATATATTTTTGAGAATTCAGTAAATCCTGCCCCTTCTGCAGTCAGTGTAAACCCGGGCATATTCACCGCTTTTGATGAGGGAGATATTGACGTGAGCAAGGGAGTTTCATCAGAATCTTCATCTGAGCTTGAACAGGTTACAAAAAATAGAATTAAAATAACAAAAATAAACAGTAAAAACATTTTTTTTATCATATGAGCCTCCCTACCTTATATAAATAATAAGTCAGGATTAGAATAAGTCAATAAAAAAAATTCATTATATATGTTAAATATGTTGAAAATATTTAATTTAGAGATCATAATAATATATTATTAAGGAGGCTTCATGACAATTGAAAGCAAAAACAATGAAAAGAAGAGGAAGTGTATCAAAAAAGAAAAGGCGCGTGAATCCTATCTGGAGTCGATGGATAAGAAACTGGATGAAGTATTAATGAAAAGATATGTCCCTGTTGACATATATCTTGATACTGATGATTTATCCGCTCTTGAAACAATTAATGAATCTGTAAAAAAAGTTCTTAATTCCATGGATATGGAGGCCTATTCAGAACCGGAGATCTTCAAGGGCTCAATAATTGAAAAATTCTGGGCTGCTACAAAAAATGTTGCATCTAATGTCGATGTAATAAAAAAAATAGCAGGACTGATTACTGTTTTCAGACAAGGGAGCCAGAATATTCAAAATGACAGAATATTTTCAAAAAAGGAGCCGATAATTCACTTATCTGATACCCTTAAATATTTAAAAGATGTACCTAACATATCCGTACGGGTTGGATCTCTTCTGATAACAAAATCTACAACCAGAGATATTCCTCTTATACAGATCAAGAATCTGTCAAGAGATGAAGTTATCATTATTGACAACAATCCGGGAATTCTCCGAAACCCGAAAACAACACATCAGAGGCTTAATACATTAAAACAGGAAAGGTTTATGAATTACAGACCGGGAATGACTATTTAACTACAGAAACGGAGAATGGCGATACCTGTAATAAAATTATCTCATTACAGGTATCGTCATAAGCTGACAAGGAGGTTATATATGGTGAAAAGCGTTATTACAAGATAAGCAACCACAACTAATAGAATAAAACCAACACCAACCCCTATTTTATCTCTAAATAATGTGCTTAATTTCAATATAAACAAACTACCGTTTCTATTTTGCTTTAAAAGTCCTGAAGACCTGAAAATTGATGCTATGTTCATGATGACACCTTTAGTCCTTTTTTATTTAAATAATACTGCTTCAGGATCCATCTTATATGAGCACCAGCTAATCTTTCATTTCTTCTGGCCTCTTCCTTTATCTGATCATAAAGAGAGTATTCCATCCTTATTGATAGTGTTTTTCTTTTATTCTCTTTTTTCGGCATCAGATAGAGAGTGTAAACGGGAAGTGGCGGGACAGAAAATGTTCAAGTGTATTATACATTTCAGTTCTCTTAAAACAAAACTCATTTTCATAAAATGAATCGAACTCATCATACACACCATCAACAACGGCATTCGCTTCAATATATTCGATATTCTCTAGAAGCTCCTGAAGATCTTCAACACAGAGATTTCCAATGAATTCATCAATTATGTTCTTCTTGGTCTCCTCGGTTAAATGCTCCCATTTAATATTAATATCAAACATTTCACCTCCTGAACATTTATAATATGCATTAATATATTTTTTTTGTCAACATTTTTTTGATTTTTTTATATTTATTATTATTTTTTCTTATTTTTTTTTTATTTTGTTTATATTTGTTTACATTTTTATCTTTTTATATTGAGATTTTAGAAAAATTCTTTACTCATAGAGCAGGATTTAATATAATCGATTTATGGATAAAAAATCAGAACTCGCAAGAAGGATTATCATGATCGGATTGGAGGAGGATGAGGTTGCCAATGATGTTACAACAAACTCCCTTTCAGGGTTTGATTCTGATATAACTGCTGAAGTGACCGCAAAAGAGGACGGTGTAATTTCAGGGACAGGAATGTTCATTTCAACATTCCACGAAGTAGATCCATCGGTTAATGTAAAAGTATTGAAAGAAGATGGTTCTGAAGTTAAGAATGGAGATGTAGTCATTGAATTGTCCGGGCCTGAAACATCAATTCTGAGAGGTGAAAGATTAGCACTGAATTTTCTGCAGAGACTTAGTGGAATTGCAACTCTCACAAAAAAGTATACGGACCTTATAAAAGGATCGGGCATTATGCTTCTTGACACCAGAAAAACAACTCCCGGAATGAGATATCAGGAAAAAAAGGCTGTCGAGGACGGCGGAGGAACTAATCACAGGATGAACCTTAGTGAAATGGCAATGATCAAAGATAACCATATAAGGATGGCGGGTTCAATTTCAAAAGCAGTGGATATGATCCGCAAAAAATCTTCCGGAATAAAAATTGAAGTGGAAGTGACCTCAATCGATGAATTGAAGGAAGCATTATTAAAAAAAGCAGATATAATTATGCTGGATAATTTTGACACTGATCTTCTGGATGAGGCTGTAAGATTAAAGGAGAAAGGAGTTAAATATGAAATTTCAGGAAATGTCACTCTGGCTAACATTAAATCCAAAGTCCATGAAGGGATAGATTTTATCTCATCCGGATCCATAACCCATTCTTTCAAATCACTTGACCTGAGCCTTGAAATAGCAGATAAATAAGGCGGGAGAATTGATATGAATGAATTTCTAGAAACAGATGTTCTGATCATTGGAGGAGGAATTGCAGGCGCTTCTGCCGCATTAACTCTTTCTGAAGCAGGAATAAAAACGGTAATGATCACAAAAGGTAAAGACCTTTCTGATACAAATACAAATCAGGCTCAGGGAGGTATTGCAACTCTTCTCAAAGGGGAAAAGATAGATTCCTTTGTATCAGACATTATGAATGCAGGAGATGAGATCAATTACCCTCCGGCTGTTAATCAGGTTGTCTCCCGCTCTGTTGACCTTGTGGACAAGATACTTATAAATAAACTGAAAGTACCCTTTTCAACAAATGGAGACGGGTTTGATATGGCAAAAGAGGGGGCTCACTCGAAAAGACGTGTCCTAAATGTAAAGGATATGACAGGAAAAATAATTCAGGAACATTTTTCAGACTTCCTGCTCTCTGATAAGACAGAGATCCAGTTATTGTTCAATCATACAGCGATCGACCTTCTCACCTCAAATCACCACTCAACCAATCCCCTGAGGATATATGAAGAACCTGAAACACTTGGGGCTTATGTGCTTGACCAGAAGAAGGGTGTAATAAAACGGATCTTTGCAAAGAAAGTTATTCTTGCCAGCGGAGGGTTGAGCAGTATCTTTCTGAATTCCACAAATCCGCCGGATGTCTTCGGAAGCGGGATAGCAATGGCCTACAGGGCCGGGGCAAGGCTGGCAAATCTTGAATATGTCCAATTCCATCCCACCTCTCTATTCAAAAAGGAAGGGGATAGTTTTCTGATATCCGAAGCGGTTAGAGGTGAGGGAGCTAAACTTATGAACCGGAAAGGCGAGTATTTTATGAAAAAATATTCCCACCTTTCCGAACTTGCACCGAGAGATGAAGTATCAAGAGCAATTTATGAAGAGATGATTAAGAACGGACTCGATTATGTTTATCTTGATCTCGCTTCATTTGCAAAAATAGATATTAAGGACAGATTCCCGACAATATATTCAAAATGTCTTGAATACGGTATAAATATTGAACAAAAACCTATCCCGGTTGTCCCGGCAGCACATTACAGCTGCGGAGGCGTATTGGCAGACCTCAGGGGACGTTCATCCCTCGCAAACCTCTATGCCATTGGAGAGGTATCTTCAACCGGTGTTCATGGGGCAAACAGGCTTGCTTCAGTATCACTTCTCGAAGGGCTGGTATGGGGTGTGAAAGCCGCAGAAGATATTATCGATACCATCGATTTGAAAAACCACAACTATACGATCTCAGAGATCCCCGAATGGAAATATCCTTTCCCCCAGGAAAAAATGGACCCCGCACTCCTTGTTCAGGATCAAATCACCATTAAGCATACAATGTGGAACTATAGTGGAATTATCAGAACTTCAAAAAGGTTGTCAAGGGCAAAATCTGATCTCAATTATTTGAACCACAGAATTCTTAAGTTTTATCAGAAAACCGAAATGTCCAATGCAATAATTAATCTTCGAGACAGTGTTCAAACCTCTCTGCTTGTGGTAAATTCAGCTATCAGAAATAAGGTTTCAAGGGGTGCTCACTACATGGGCAGTTCACAATAACAGGGAAGCAGACTGTAAGCCGGGTTCTGTCTGGACGGGCCATTTATCTGGACAGTTAATCACTTAACTGTTCAAGCAGCTAACCCGAAAGTATCAGCCGGACAAGCTTCAGGCACTTTCTGTTTAGCCTTGCTCCGGATAGGGTTTACCTCAATCCGATATGTCACCAGACCGGATGGTGAGCTCTTACCTCACCTTTTCACCTTTACCTGCATTGCAGGAAGTCTATTCTCTGCGGCACTTTCCTTATCTGCCGATGCCGGCAGACAGTTTCAGTTAGAAACTATCCTGTCCTGCGGAGCCCGGACTTTCCTCCCCGTTGTTACGGGGCAGCCCGTTATCTGCTTCCCTGTTATTGTTGTTCATTATACCAAGATTTTCTATCTTTTTATATAGATTACTTCGTGGCAGATTTATCTCTCTGGCTGTCCTTGCAAGGTTATTATTGAACTCTTTTAACTTCTTCTCCAGAAAAAATCTTTCAGATTCTCTTTTAAAATCCTTCCACTCTTTAATATCGCTAAAATCCAACCCATCCGGTGCGGTAACTGCATTAAAATAATCAGGCAGATCGCTCTCCCCTATCTTCTTTGAATCTGTCATTATCAATACTCTCTCTACCAGGTTCCTAAGCTCTCTGATATTCCCTTTCCAATTATGTTTTTTCAGAAGATCAATTGCCCCCGGAGTGAACTCCCTCTTTTTAAAATTATTCTCTTCCGAAAATATTTTCAGGAAATGATCTATCAGAAGCGGTATATCATCTCTTTTTTCATTGAGCGAAGGCGAGTGAACCGGAACAACATTCAGTCTGAAAAAAAGATCTTCGCGGAACTTCCCGTTTTCAATCTCTTCTTTCAGATCCTTATTCGTGGCGGCGATTATCCTGACATCCACCTTTTTGATCTCTGAGGAACCTACCCTCTGTATTTCGCCCTCTTCAATGACTCTCAACACTTTTGCCTGGGCTTTAAGACTCAGATCACCTATCTCATCAAGAAATATACTCCCATTATGCGCACTG
The DNA here is from genome assembly GCA_942492175.1 of uncultured bacterium. Taxonomy (GTDB): domain Bacteria; phylum Acidobacteriota; class Aminicenantia; order UBA2199; family UBA2199; genus UBA647. The sequence continues at coordinate 396,309 of CALODR010000001.1, read as the reverse complement.
TCGAATTTCCCGATCTTTTTTTCGAATGCTCCGGTAAAGGAACCTTTCTCATGTCCGAAAAGTTCACTCTCAATAAGTTCTTCGGGAATGGCGGCACAATTTATCTGCACAAAACTTTTATCTTTTCTGGAAGAGTTAATATGGATATTTCTTGCTATCAACTCTTTTCCGGTCCCGCTTTCACCAAGGATCAAAACTGTTGAATTTGTTTTGGCAACTTTAATGATGGTATTCCTCAATTCCTTCATAATACTGCTTTCCCCCATCAATTGATATTTCTGCTCATGGATGTTCCTCAATCGGAAGTTTTCTCTGACCAGGGAATTCTTCTCCAATGCATTCCTCACAGTTAATGCAAGTTTTTCTCTTGATACAGGCTTTTCCAGAAAATCAAATGCCCCGAGCTTAGACGCTTCCACTGCTTCCTCGATACCGGAGTGTCCTGAAATCATTATAACTTCAACGCTCCTTTCAAGTTCTTTAAGAGTACGAAGCACATCTATCCCGTTATAACCCGGCATCTTAACATCGAGAAGTACGATCTGGGGTTTGAACTCTTTGAAGATCTCTATTCCATCCAACCCTGTACCGGCAGTTTTCACCTTATATTTCTCATATTCAAGAACCATTTTTATAGAGTCCAGAATATTACTTTCATCATCTATTACCAGAACTTTTTTTTCTTCCATGGATTGAATATAGCAAAATACAGCTTCAAATTCAATTTTATATTTTTCACATTATTTTGACGATAATCAGGTAATCTGATATGATTCATCTTCTGATATCTGGCTAACAGATCTTATAAAGGAGATGATGATGAAACTGGTAATTGACGGATCCGGCGGATTTGCAGGAGACATGTTCACTGCAGCATTGATCAATGCCGGAGCTGACTTCAATATAGTCAAAAATAACATGGAAAAATGCGGAAGCAGATTAGGCCGGATTGAGATCGGAACCGGAATGGCCACTGACGGATCTTCACAATTATCGATCTCTCTTAAAGTTGAAAATGATCATATAGGAGCCGATCGTATAAGAAAAATCCTTCATGAAAGCCTTGATGATATCGATTCCGAACCGGTTTACAGAGATTTCGGAAAAAAGGTGCTTGAGATCCTTATAGATGCTGAGAAAGAAGCACACAAAATGAACGTATTTGAAAAATTGAATCATCATCATGGACATAGCCATAGCGGAACAATTCTCCATGAAGCCCAGGATATCGTCATTGATATTATAGGTGCTGTGACCGGTATGAAGCAACTTGGCATACTGCCTTCAGCTTCTCTTATCTATCCTGTGAGAACGGGTAGCGGGAAGGTTGAATTTTCACATGGGATTCTAGATATCCCGGCTCCGGCAACCAGGGTAATACTGGAGAAATACAATATTGAGTGGGAAAAGGGGCCGGTCGATACTGAGCTTTGTACTCCGACAGGCGCATCTTTACTTGCAGCTCTTATAACAGATATCAGGAAACCCGATATGAAAAAAAACATTATTTCTTTAAAGGGATATTCACGGGGATCTAAATCACTGCCAATTCCCCCTCTTAAGATCTTTATTATTGATTAGAACTGCCCGGGAACATGACCGCACCCGGGCAGGGTATAAAATTATCTATTACTTCTTTGAAGTGAACGAATATTGGAAATTGGCATAAATGATATCGTTATCGACATCAGTTATATCCTCTGATCTCATAATATAATTGAGCTGGAATTTAATATTTTTTGAATGAAAATAGTTGATCCCGGCTGACATATTTGTAAATTTTTCACCTTCATAAATTGGCGTATAGCTTTCAAAACCGATGATCGGCTCAATTTTATTGAACAAATACCCGGCAACTCCATACATACCTGAATACTTGTTACCATTACTTTCACCGCCAAGATATTCAAATTTCACATTAATGTTATTTTTCTTATAAAACAGATTAAATCCATAAGAACTTCTTTTTATCTCGATATCTGCAATTGCAGGGTCTGCCTCTGTACCAGATCCGACAAAACCACCGATCTGAAGCCCCGGAACCGGGTAAGCTTCCAATCTTCCCCAGAATCCGATTCCGGTATGAGGATTAATTGTTGATGGTGTTTTAATTGACGGGAGCCAGTTGTTACCGGCGGTTAGAGCATTTGAAACCATTAAAGCATAATACAATTTACCTTCCATGAACTTTCCGCTCAATTGTGCACCAAAAGCTCTGTATCCAATCAGACCGTTATTTCCGTTCCAGAGCTGTACTATTGTTGCCCTTTCTATAAAATCAAGTGCTCCTGAAGATGTAAGTGCCGCTGATTTTGATCCCGGGGGAGCAAATAATCCGAACTTTACAATTGCTTCTCTTGAAAAAAAATACTCCATATAAGCATCAAGGACTACCGGTGTAGCAAGTTTATCAAAAGCAAATTGAACACCCCACCTGACATTTTTACCTATGGTACCAAAGGGAGCAAGCCGTATTCTCCGGTTTGCAAAACCGTAAATAGAGTCAGATGTATCACCATTTTCCTGAGATGACATTGAGAACCAGTTCTGCACAAGACCTTTAAAATTAACTTCGCTGTAAACTGACGTGATCAAAAAAACTGAAATTAAAACGATTAATAAAATCCTTTTCACATTAACCTCCGGGTATTGTTTTGTCTTACTTACATAATGTTAATACAATCACAGTAAATTAGTCAAGATAAATAGTTAAACGATTAATTAGAAATTTGTTGTTTATGCAGGAAGCTCTATGATGAATCTTGTCCCTTTTGGAGTATTATCTACTATTGTGATCATTCCGTTATGCTCCTCAATAATGCTGTGGGTAATTGCCAGTCCGAGTCCTGTCCCGTTACTTTTCCTGGAGAAATAGGGCATGAAAAGTTTTTCCTTGTCCTCATCACTTATTCCACTTCCGGTATCTGCAATCTCAATCCGGGCAAACTGACTCTCTTTGTTATATTTTGTCACGATCTCGATCGTACCCTTTTTGTCTGTAGCTTCAATTCCGTTGTCAATGATATTTACAAATATCCTTCTGATCTGTTCCGTGTCCATTTTTATCAGAATTGGCAGATCAATATCCAGATCGACCTTGAAATCAACTGTACTGTAGATCGATGTATAAACTGATACCAGTTTTTCCAGGATCTGATTTATATCCCCTTTTGAGAATTTGATCTCAGGCAATCTGGCAAAATTGGAGAACTCATCAGCGAGGTTCTTTATTGAATCTATCTCGGTTAATATAATATTCAATCCATCCTCAACAATTTTCCTGAATTTATCCTCCGGAAGGTCAATAGACCTGAGTATCCTCTCAGAAGAGATGGTTATCGGAGTAAGCGGGTTTTTGATCTCATGAGCGATCCTCTTTGCAACCTCACGCCATACAAGAAGTCTCTGGGCTTTCATTAAAGCTGTTAGATCTGTAAGAACAACTAAAATTCCGGAGAACTTATTGTTAACAGGATTACGGGTCTGAGAGATTTTCACAGCCAGATTGAGGATCGATCCCTTAATTTTTATATCCAGCTCTTTCTCGATCAATTTGAATTTTGACTTGAATCCCTTTTCAATAAGGTTTTTTATCTCTTTATACGGATTATTTTCAAAAATATCACTGAACTGCTTCTTTATAAACTTCTCCTTTTTCAATCCAAGCATCTTTTCAACAGCAGGATTGATCTCGGTGATCTCCCCTCTCAGGTTGATCGCAATAACCCCGGATGTGATATTGGTTAGGATATTTTCGGTAATACTTCTTCTCTGCCTGAGCTCAATGGTTCTTCTGCTAAGCTTATCCCTGTTATCTCTCAGGTCCGATATCATCTTGTTAAATTCTGTAATAAGTATATTAAATTCATCCCTGGCAATATAATCTATCTTTGCATCAAGATTACCTTTTGTGATCTCAGTAGCTGCTTCAACAAGTTTTTCAATCGGAGTGGTTATCCCTCTTGCAAGATATAACGCGACCCAGGAAGCCGAGAATACAATAAGTATTGAAATAAATATAAACAGGAGATAATAAGTTGTTTTAACCGGATCCCTGATCTGCTTCATTTGTGTATATTTTTCCACCATATCTCCAAGGGTCTTAAGGTCCCGGATGTAATTTTCAGGATAAAATTTGCCTATTATAACAAGGATCTTATCGCCCTCGCTTGAATTAAATGGGATACCGCTTCTTATTAATTCTCCCTCCAGGAGAGAATCGACCCTTATGAAGTCACTTCCGCTCAGGACCTTATAAACATCTTCAAGTGAAAGGTCCTTATATTGCTGCAGCGGTATATCAGGCGTGAACTGGGAGACGATCTCCTTCCTGTTCTTGAAAATATTAACAACATCCAGCCTGTAATTCTTCATCTGCTTCTTTACCCAGTTCCTGAGGAAAACCGTATTCTCAGCTGTATACATTCTCTTTGATTGGATGCCATCCGCAACAATTCTTGAGAAGTATTTAAGGTCATCCTTCGATTTCTCGTAATAACTCTCCTTCAGCTCTTTAGACTTTGTCATGATAGAATTGATATCGGTTTTGAACCATTGCCCGATACCCCTGTCAATAAGTTCGGTTGAGAAGAAGAACAGGAATATGGTAGGAACAATAGAGAAAGTTATAAAAAAGAAAACCAGCCTTTTTTTGAACCTGCTTCCGGTCTTCTCTTTATTTTTGTCATAATAGAGCTTGATAAGATTCCGGATAAAAATAAAAAGAAATGTGATACTGAAAAGAATTATTATTGTCCACAGGACAAAAAGTATCGTCTGACTGCTCTGGAAATTTGTGAGAATTGAAGAGAGATTCTGACTCTCATCGAAAAGGACCTTGATTATTACAAATATTATGAAGAACAATGCGATACCGATTATCGCAAATCTTACTCCCCTGTTTTCTTCTTTTTCCATTTTAACTCCAACATTCCCTGAACCGAAAAACTCAATCAGATAAAATTATATCACTTATAATTATTTCTATCTATTAATCCTCAATTTATCCTGATTTTATCATATCTGAATTGACCGGAAAGGCTGCTGATGATATAATTTTATTAATTGCACCTGTAGCTCAGAGGATAGAGCTTGGGATTCCTAATCCCAGTGCCGCAGGTTCGAATCCTGCCAGGTGCGATTTCTTTATAATTGATCCTGCCGCAGGTTTGAGCCGACGAAAACCGTTTACGGTTTGAGGAGACCTGCATGAGGAAACACAGTTTCCAGAGAATGCTCATCCTGCCAGGTGCGATTTCTTTATAATTGATCCTGCCGCAGGTTTGAGCCGACGAAAACCGTTTACGGTTTGAGGAGACCTGCATGAGGAAACACAGTTTCCGAATGCTCATCCTGCCAGGTGCGATTTCTTTATAATTGATCCTGCCGCAGGTTTGAGCCGACGAAAACCGTTTACGGTTTGAGGAGACCTGCATGAGGAAACACAGTTTCCGAATGCTCATCCTGCCAGGTGCGATTAAAAATCCAAAATTTTGAATTGATTCGTATTACCTCTTATGATATATTGGCATAACACCTTAATGTCACCAGAAAAGGTGTATTTAAAAAGGAGATTTAGATGAAACGGAACTTAACTATTTTCATTCTTTTATTGATAGTGGTTTTTGTAATGACATCATGTAAAACTGTTGAAGATGCAGGTGATAATACACCCCAAGATTCAGGCGAGATCGGAGAAGGGATCGGTGATTTCATTCAGGCATTTACAGAGTTTGATCAGAATGGAGGAACATTTTCTTTTGAATCATTAAAAGGGAAAGTAATCCTATTGAACATAAGCGCAATGTGGTGCTCACCCTGCAGAAGCGAAGCTTCTGAACTCATGGAAGTTTACAATACATACAAAGAGAGAGGACTTGAGATAGTTCAATGTATTTATCAGAATGAGGAGGGTAATTCATCAGATCAAAGCGATATCAACAGATGGATAAATGAATTCAATCTTTCATTTACAGTTCTTACAGATCCGGATAGTTCACTGACCGGATTTTTCAATTTTAACGCGATACCTTTTAATGTTATCATAGGAAGAGATTTTGTAATAAGATACAGACAATCAGGATTTGATAAGACCGCTATAACAAACAAGATCGAAGAACTGCTCTGACAGAGTAATCCGCAAACAACATGAAACTTAAGATCCTTACAATATTTTTATTTATTTTTTCCATAACTCTACTCCCATCTTCCCTGCCCGACTTTTCATTGAAAAAGATTGACGGGACCCAATTCTCTGTCTCCGAGGTGCTTGGGAAAAAAATAGTTGTGATCGATTTCTGGGCAACATGGTGTAAGCCGTGTAAGAAACTTCTGAAAAAGCTGGATGGACTTTCCCGTGAATTCGGTGAGAGGATATCAGTGCTTGCTATCTCAACGGATGAACCTTCATCATTTTCAAGGGTAGAAAGTTTTGTCAAAAGCAGAGGGTACAGCTTCACCGTTCTTCATGATCCCGACAGCGCCGTCTCGGGGATATTTAATCCGGCAGGGACAATACCCTACACAATGATTGTCGATCTGGAAAAAAAAATTATCTTCACCCACTCAGGTTATATCCCCGGATTTGAAAAAGAGTTGAAGGAGAAAATTGTTGAACTCATTAAGAAATAAGATAGTTCATCTTTTCATTCTTTTCATTTTCCTTATCGCCTCCCCCCCTCTCCTTTCAGGATTTCAAACCGGCAAACTCAACTTCTTTATTAACAATGAACTGCTTTTCAATATTAACAACACCTATGAAAAGGCAAATCAATATTATGAGACACTTTCAATATTTGCAAATATAAAAAAATGGTCATTTAACCTGACAATGAGGGCAAACAATTATTACAAGAGGGAACCCAACACTACAATAGCTGATCATAATTTTGATGTTTACAGAAAAACTGTCCGGTACAATTCGAAAAAGATGAAACTTACAATAGGAGATCTTTATTCTGTATTGGGTCATGGTCTGGTCCTATCTGTTCAGAAAAATGATGAAATATTTCTTGAAAGGACAATTCTCGGAGCAGATATGAAATATCTGTTTAAAAACATCGATTTCCGTATTCTCGGAGGCGAGATAACCGAGGATGCAAATAACCAGAAATGGAGGGTCGCAGGCAGTGAACTGGAACTTAAATTTTTGAATAATAACAGGCTGGGAGTAAGATTCAGCTATATATCTGATATTGATACCTTGAGAAACCTTGGGGACAGGATCACTTACTCTTTCAGTATAAAAAACACTAAACTGTTGAAAACTCTCAGTTATTATGCTGAGTTCGCCATTCTGGAGTTTACTGAAAAATCCGAGATACAAGGTAGAGCTTTCTATTCAAATCTAACATACAACAAGGCTCATACAACCATTCTGTTTGAATACAAGAACTATTCTGATTTTAATAATGAAATGAATAATCCCCCCGTTGCCGACAGGCAGGACGAAACAGCATCTCTAAACGATACAGAAGGGCTGAGAGTTCTTATTCAGTACACAATATTCGATCCGGATATCTCTTTTTACTTCAATATAGGACAATACAAAGAATATGAAGATACGGGATTTCATGTCTATGGAGGAGTCAGTGCTATCGATCTCTGGGAAAAGATCTCCTTCGGGCTCTCATACGGTATAAGAGATATTATTTATCCTATTAAGAAATATGACGCCGATCTGACATGGCAGTTATCGGATTTTATAAGTTTATCTCTGTCTGCAAAGGATAAGAGATACCGTGACAATAGTTTTAAATTTAATGAGCAGGACTACACGATACAGATGGCACACTCAAAAGGGTTGAGTATCTTTTTTAATTATCAGTATTCTTACAACAGGATCATCGGGCTCAACAATTTTTTCAGCGGAGGCGCTGTTCTGAATTTAAAAAATGATCTGGAGATAAGATTTTCAGGCGGATCAATGAGAGGAGGACAGGTCTGTTCTGGGGGTCAATGTTACGTTCTTCCCCCATTCAAGGGTATTAAATTCTCCCTTTTAAAAACTTTTAGATAAGTCATTGAATTTTCGAAAAAAAGTTTGTAAAATTAACTTTTTCCAAGGGAGGTTATTATGTCAAAAAAAGTATTAGTTGTTACAATCAAGCCATTTGCATCAGAAGCCATAGAAGAAATTAAAAGGGCCGGTGAGGCCGCAGGATATCAGCTGGATTTCCTTGAGTCCTACTCGGAAAAGAGTGAGATATTAAACAAACTTCCCGGATATGACGGGATGATCATCAGAAGTGATAAGATCGATCAGGAGATCATTAACTCCTCCGATGACCTTAAGATAGTTGTAAGAGCAGGTGCAGGTTATGACAATGTTGATCTTGCCGCTGCATCGGTAAAAAACGTTGTTGTTATGAACACGCCGGGACAGAATTCAAATGCAGTTGCGGAACTTGCCCTGGGAATGATGGTCATGATGGCAAGAAACAAATACAATGGAACTTCAGGTACAGAACTGAAGGGGAAAAAACTGGGAATACATGCATACGGGAATGTAGGAAAATTTGTTGCCGGTATCGCGAAAGGATTTGGGATGGATCTTTATGCCTTTGATCCCTTTGTGGATGATTCAGTTATGAAAAAAGATGGAATTGTACCCCTTTCATCAGCAGAAGAACTTTATTCCACCTGTCAATATATTTCTCTCCATATTCCAAATAATGATAAGACAAGAGGATCTATTAATTTTGATCTGCTTTCAAAAATGGCTCCGGGAGCAACACTGGTCAATACAGCAAGAAAAGAAGTTATCAACGAAACAGAATTACTGAAAATGTTCTCTGAGAGAGAAGATTTTGTCTATATTTCAGATATAGCTCCTGATTGTGCAGCTGAAGTTACAGAGAAATATGGCGACAGATCTTTTTTTACTCCGAAAAAAATGGGTGCTCAAACTTCAGAGGCAAACATTAATGCCGGGGTGGCTGCAATAAATCAGATAATTAATTTTTTTGAAAATAAAGACACTACTTTTCAGGTTAATAAATAGAATACCCTAATCAGAAATAGATTCTGAAAGAAGTATAGATCAGGTTGGGATATGCTCCAAACTCAGACCTCAGCTTAACTGTTCCTTCATCAAATGCCTGTATCCCTTTCCCCAGGCTGAGAAACGCCCCTATTGACAGGTATATATTTTCACTTATATTGTATTCTGCAGTCGGAGAAACTATCAGTGAATTGTCTGAAAGATTGTATATAATAAATGTATTCAGGGGCAAAAGATTGTGCAGCTGGTATGTCATACCGGCTGACAGGTAGTGTTTACCTAGTAGATAGACACTCCCCTCCTTATAGGAATTTTCTGAAGATAATGTTAAATAATTAAAAGAATCTGAAGAACCTGGAGAATTATAATGGTACTCACAATAAGCATAAAACGAATCGCTGAAATTGTAATCCAAACCGAGAGAGAACCGGAAATAATTCTTTCTTAATTCTTCAGAAAAATTTTTATCCATTACTTTATCAAATATATAGGCTGATTCAATCCTTAAACCTGCTCCCCCGAGAGATCCTGCAATATCAAAACCGAACATCAGATTCTGTCTGAATCCCAGAAACATTATTGAAAGATCCGATTGAAGAATATTGAATTTCCCCCGGACAAAAAAAGCAGAATTATCAATTCCCGGTTCGTCGCCGAACACATATCCTATATCAAGTTCATCCATAGTTCCGAGAGGAATCCGGGCCCGCAAAGCATCAACACCGGATTTCTCTTCCTTATCGATCTCATTAAAGTTAAATGGAGAAATAATATCTGTCGGATTGATAACATAAGCACTCCCCCAGGAAATTATCTGTCTCCCGATATAAATGTCGGCAAAACTGAAAGAGAATGCTGCAAAGAATCTGTCAAGATTCTGATTGATAAAGAAACTCCCTTCAGCACTGTTTTTATCCGGATATAACTTATCGGGAAAATCTGTAATCCTGTAACCGGGAGGATTTACTCCTGTAAGAACATTAAAAGAATCAAAAGCATAAGTATCAAGTATTGTCGGAGTCAATTCATATTCAGCCCTGAAACTTACCCAGTCTGCCGGCGAATATAATACCTTCAGCCTTATCTTTCCGGAAGACATCCCCAGATCAGGTATATCAAGAGCTTCGCCCCCGAAATTAATATTTTTCGGGATCATCAGATTAAAAAAAGATTTATAATACCCTGAAAATCTCAGATTATCCGAATGTAAAGAGACAGAACTTACAGACAGTAAAAGAAATATCAGCAGAAGAGATAATCTGCTACCTGGTCTCATCACTTTTTACGATCCCGTCTTTAAGAGTTATAAGACGCCTTGCCCTCTCCATGATCATTTCATCGTGTGTTGAGAAAAGAAATGTCATCCCTGTTGATTCATTCAGAACCTTCATCATATCAAGGAGATCAGAACCCATTTCCGAGTCAAGATTCGCAGTAGGTTCATCTGCAAGAATCAATGAAGGGCCTGATACCATGGCCCTGGCTATTGCTACTCTCTGCTGCTGTCCTCCTGATAATTGAGTGGGCCTTCTGGATTCCATCCCCTTCAATCCTACTTCATCAAGAATTTTCAGGACCCTTGAATGTCTTTCATGCTTCGGCACATTCTGAAGCAGCATAATATATTCAATATTCTCCTCAACTGTAAGAACAGGTATCAGGTTGTAGGATTGAAATACAAATCCGATATTATCTCTTCTGAAATCAGAAAGTTCTTTACCTTTCATCTCTGAGATCAACTTATTGTTTATCATAACTTTTCCTTCAGTTGGTGTATCCAACCCGGAAATAAGATTTAGGAAAGTGGTTTTTCCTGAACCGGAAGGACCGACAACTGCGGTAAATTCTCCTGAAGATATATTAAGAGTTATTCCCCTGACCGCTTTTACCTCCATCCCGTTATCCTTATATGTCTTGACAAGATTTTCTGTTGAAATTAGTCTCTTTTTATCCATTTATGTCCTCCGCTCATAAAGTAATTTTAATTTTTTTATTCTGTGCATCTTTCTACATACTCTTCCGTAGTGCATCTGTCACTTTCATCTTTCCCGCCACTATTGCCGGATATAATCCAACAAGAACGGTAAAAATGAAAACAAACACAGGGTACTTTATATATTGAATTATATTTGTGACAGGGAATATCTTTTCATGCATATAGGCACCGGCAAACTCGATACCTCCATAATCTATCCCATGCCTGGTCAGGAACAGGTTGATTACAAATCCGATAATGACTCCGATTACAATGCTGACAACAGCTAACCAGCCTGCTTCGAAAACAATAAGTTTCCTTAACCCGGATGGCCGGGTCCCTACCGCTTTAAGAATTCCGAATTCGAACATCCTTTCATAAAGGGACATAAAAAGAGAATTAATAATACCGAATATAACAACAAAAAATAGTATCCCGCCCATCATATAGAGTGAAATATCTGTCATATCCAGGATGTTCTTCAACTCCGGCATTATAGTTATCCAACTGACGGCTTCATTCCCGTTTTTACTATATTCCTCCCAGAAAGAAAAATTCTTATTCTCTGCCATTCTGATATCAGAAAATTTCACAGCTATTTCATGAATATTACTACCTATATTAAGCATTGTCCCGGCTTTATCTTTTCTTATAAATGCAAAACCGTTATCCATCTCTTTCACATCAAAATGATATATTCCGCTGATCCTGAACATCTCCTGAGACAGAGCACCTCCGAATGCCTGAGCAACCGTTATTACTATCCTGTCACCCAATGTAACCTCCAGGACCTCCGCAAGCTTTGTCCCGATCACTATCTCACGGTCTCTATCCTCTCCGAAATATGTACCTTCAACAATTCTGTCGTCAATTTTCGAAAGCTCCCTCTCGTTTTCAGGATCAATCCCGTAAACTACAACTGATTCAGCTGTGGAAGGTGATGTGATCATTCCAAGTGATACTACTCTTTCACTATATGCTGCTACAAAGGGATCTTTTTTCAGTTTTGCAGTGATCTTATCTTTTGCAATGATGGTTTTTTCCACATCCCGGGTAAGCCTGAATTCTTTTTGATGGATCTGCGCCTCCCCCAGAAGGGTTGATGTTGCAGATTCAACGAGATTATTCTTCATCCCTATCATTATTCCATCAGTAATTATCAGTGATGCAAGTCCGACTCCGATCGCAATACTTGCAATAATTGTTCTCCGTTTATTGCGGAGGATGTTTCTCCAAGCCAGCTTTAAATAGAATTTCATTTTATTCCTCCACCATTTGTTAATGGGTCCTCATTGCTTTTGCCGGATCTGTCCTTGCGGCTTTCAAAGCCGGGAAGAACCCGACTATTGTTGCTGAAAGTATCACAATAACTGCCGGTATCACAAAACTTCTTAAATTGATCTCTGAGATCATATGCTGGAAATCCATTCCACCGTAAGTAAAGGGTTCCGGAAGTGTTATTCCATGAATACTTAAATAGTAGTTAGTACCGAGTGCTGCCAAAGACCCGAATGCTATACATATTATTGCCAGAATATTGATCTCAGTAAGTATCAGTTTTATTATATCTCCCGGTTTAGTCCCGATCGCCTTTAAAACCCCGTACTCTCTCCTCCTTTCAAGAACCGACATTAGAACTGTATTAAGGACCCCGACAGCAACAACGAACATAATTATTAGAAGCATTACCCACATACCTTCAACATCAGCCTGCATTGCATTATAAAAGGATTTTGCAAAAACCTGCCACGGCTCGGCCTTTATCTTGTCTGATCCGATCCTCTCATTGATCAGTTTTGTTATTTCAGGAACCGTATTCAGTTTTTTTATCGTTACAGCGATCTCATGTATCCTGCCATGGAGAGCTAAAAGCTCCTGAGCTACATTTATTGGAATATACATTGTAATCCTGTCCTCAAGCTCATTACCGCTTTTTGATAACCCTACGATCTTGAAAGTATCGTTAGCAATTGATCCGTCTGCTCCCTGACTTACCACAACCAGATCATTTCCAGGAGATGCATTTAATATTTTGGCGAGCCCTTTCCCGATTATTACTTCATATGAATTCTCACCTGAGAAAGCATCACCTTCATAAACCTTTTTATTGAAATTAGTGGCAATATTCTCTCTTCTCTGATCAACACCTGTGATCTTAACCCCGGTGCTCTTCTCACCAACTGAAACAATTCCTGCAGAATATATCCTCGGACTGAATGCATCCACCTCTTTTATACTTTGAAGATTTTTATAAATCTCCTCATAGTTTTCAATAGTTTTATAAAGAGATGGTTTGTCCAGATAGGTAGATTCATGAATCTGAATATGTCCGAGATTGTTTCTCGTGAACATATTAATTATCTGATTGTATGAGCCATCGGAGAACCCAATGAAAAATGCTGACAGGAAAAATCCTCCGAACATACTGAGAGCGGTCAGGATACTTCTTCTCTTCTGCCGGAAAATACTTCTGAATGCGATCTTAAATATGATCATGTTATGTCCCTTTTATTAAATTTCTCAATGTAAATATATTTTTATCGATCTTATAACCAAACCGGGCCTCAAGATATCTGATAATTGTTTTTTTCCCCTTCTTTTTTGTAGGTATCAATTCCATTACTGAAGGAATAGTTCTGGTTCCGAACTTTTTTACTTCTCTAAAATACATCTCTCTCATCAGGTTCCCCTTTTCATCATAATATTTCTGAAAAACGGGAATATTCTCCTTCTCTTTTACTGCAATTATTATATGTCCCCAAATTATCGGCAGTCCCTCTTTTGGAATACACTTTACATATGTGTAAGATACATCTTTGTTTTCCGGGTCAATAATTTCAAAATTATAATCTTCAAGATAATTATATTCCTTGACGAGATCATCATTTGTGAAGTCAGATCCCATCCATGAGCCCATCATCATTGATGGAGGTATTTTCATAACCTTATTAGCTTTCGGAAGATAGTTCCACATCTCTCTTTCGATCTTCAGGGTTGCCATACCCATCTCTTTCTTTGGTTCAAGTATCCTCATAAATGTTTTTTCTTTACCAAGGCTCCATGATTTAATTTTAAGTTTTCTTTTCCAGTGAGGAGTAATGATCTCCATCTCGAACAATGCATAACTGGAGGAACTTCGGTACAATTCATCCACCTTGTTTACAATTTCCCTTGCCCTGGGATCATCATCAGCAAAGAAAATCCCTGAAGTAAATGCAAAAATAATAAAACAACTGATCACAATTCTTATTTTTCTCATTTATTTTTCTCCGTATTGGTTTTCTTCTGTCCGGCCCCGTGCAGGACCAGATCTATTATGTTTTTTTCTAAATCCATCTCTGTTATCAGATCTTTTTCCAGGATCCACTGGACCATTATTCCATCAAGCATTCCAATGATAATACTTGCAACTGATACCGGATCAAGATCTTTTCTCAAGCTTCCGTCATCTATTCCCTGCCTTAACACATCCTCAAATAAATTCCGGTATGATTTATAGAATCTGTTCATTTCATTAAGCATTAAATTTTTTGAATGCCCTTTAATCCCCTCTGCCCAGAAGTCAAACATCAGGTCAAGGTATTTCCTGTCATCACTTCTAAGAATTTTAGTTATAGATTTTATCAATTCGCTGAGTTTCGAGATACCGTTCTTATCAGATAAAAGAATTTCCTGTATATCAAACTCAAAAAATTTCTGAAAGTAGAAAAAAGAATTATGGATTATCTCATTTTTATCATTAAAATACTCATAGATCGTCCCTTTGCCTATCCCAGCCTGCTCGGCAATATCTTTTATTGTTGTTCTGGTAAATCCTTTCTCAGCAAAAACTTTAAGGGCAGCACTGATAATGTCCTGCTTTTTCTTTTCTTTATCTACAATTATTGCACTCATTTTGCTTGACCGACCGTTCGGTCAATTTTAATATAATACTTTTTTCCGGTAGTGTCAACAAAATAATTCATTTTTTTGAGCGGTATCGCTTCATATAATCTTCAGCGGTTTTTGATTCGTCTATTTCAAGGAATTTTGCATATGATTTGATAAGCCATCTCAGATATCCCGCATCAGGTAATTTATCAAACTTCTCATTCTCAATATTTACAATATCTTTATAGGAAATGCCTATAATAGTTGCCAATTCACGAACTTTCAGCCCTCTGCTCTCTCTCTTTTTCTTTAAATATTTCCCTGTTATTTCTTCAGTTTCCTCTATCTTCTCATAACGGTCTTCAATAATATTTTTTGCTTCAACAGGTGGTTGTTCAACAATATGGTGTTCAATATCAGAAGGTACTTGATTTTCCATTACTTCTCTTTCAGGAATTTCAAAAACAGGATCCTCACTTTCACCTATCTCTGCATCATCTTCCTCAATAGCGATATCAAACTGAATTTCACCCGGACTCACACTTTCAAATTCTCTTTTTTCATAACTTTCAACTATCGGTTCCGGAATGTAATCCATGTCACCGTCTACTTCAGCAGGAGGCAGTTCGATCTCTTTTGCATTCCCGATCTTTTTTTCCGGGTCTTCAATCTCCTCTTTTTCAGAATCTGATTCATCCTCATTCTGAACTGAATATTCGATTATCTCTTCCTTCTCGATTGCCCCCCCCTCTTCGACATCCAGGGGAAATTCGATTTTCAGTTCATTTGCATTCTCATTTTTATCCATTTCATTTTCAGTTGCCTCAAAAAACGATTCTTCGCTTTTATTCATTGTTGATTCATCTTCTTCATCAGTCAGTTCCTCAACAGGCTCTTTATGTTCTACAAATTCTACAACAAGCTCTTTTTCTTCCGTTTCTGAATGTTCAATTATCTCCTCCTGCTCAATGGAGGTAACCACTTCTTCTTCAAGGTTTATTTCCTGTGTTTCTATTTCGGCTGTAAATTCCATCCTATTAACTGCATCTTCACCAACCAGAGCTTTATACGCTTTATCTATACCTTCGAGGATCTTTTTTCTCTCATCAGTATCTATCTCCTCCTTCAGGGAATGGATCTCAGGAGAATCTGCGGAAGAATACAATTTAACAAAATGGCTGTATGCATTTTCAATATCATCACGTGAAGCTTTGTCACTTAGCTCAAGAATCCGCAGGTATTCTTTCTTCTCTTTTTTTTTCATTTTAAAGTTCGTTAAAGTTTACATCAGAATTTTTTATTATATTAGTTTCAATAAATTGAATGGAAGACCTGATTTCATTATTTTTCAGAATTGAGTTCATATCTGCATCTCCGTTTATCAGCTCACGGATTTTATCGTTATATTCCAGATATCCGGAAAATAAAGCATTAATATTGAAGTGCCTTTTTAAAACACTTTTGAGAGAAATCCCATACTTTGAATAAGATTTTCCCCTTATCTGGTTCATCACGAGATGCACCTCAATATCACCCAATCCTCTGGAAACAATCTTTTCCTGATCTTTACCCATTCCCTTAAGCAATCCTATAAAATCAGAGAACTTAATGGTTTCTTTACTGCTGAGTCCCGCTTTCAGAACAGTTTTATCAACATCCCTAAATCCTTCATACGTAAGCATATCTTTAATCTTGCGCACTATTATCTTTTTCACAAATACATAAAGGTTCTCAATTGATGTTATTTCCGGAGTTGAGACAAGGATCATTTTATCGGCCAGGAGGAAAGAATCAAGAGTGTTCAAGGCAGTGCCGGCTCCAAGATCCAGGATTATTATATCAGCCTGAAGATCCTTCACATGTCTGTAAAATTTTAATCTCTGTATATATTTAACACTAAGGGGATTGTACGAATGCATATCACCTGATATCAATCTCAGCCCGGGAATATTTGTTTCAATCAACGTTTCGTTTAAAGGGATCTTTTTCTCAAAAAAATCGTTAAGCGAGCTTTTATCGGGAGGAATATTAAAAAATGTATGAAGATTTGCTCCTCCGATATCTCCATCTACAAGAATAACATTTTTACCGTTTCCCGCAGCATTTGCAGCCAGAAGGGAGGAGATCACAGATTTACCTGTTCCCCCTTTACCGCCTCCGATTGCCCATATTTGTTTTTTCATATTTTATCTTATATTAATATAAATTAAATATATTAAAAATCCGAAGAGAAAACAAGATGGAATCTAAATAAAATTTGAAGCTCATTACTATTGACTGAACAATATTCCCTGATATATAAATATCCATTACAGGATAGGATTAAAATGACAAAAAAAATTGACAGAAATAAAATTGAACAGGGTGTTGCCCTTATTTTAGACGGAATCGGAGAAGACAAAGATGAGAACAGGCTGAAGCTGACACCAAAAAGGACTGCAGATATGTTTCTTGAGATCCTTGAAGGGACAAATAAAAATCCTTCAGAGTTCCTTAATGCTCTCTCGGAAGAAAGCCATGAAGAAATGGTTATCTTAAAAGACATTCCCCTATTCTCAATGTGTGAACACCATATGCTCCCTTTTTCAGGTAAGGCAAGTATTGCATACATTCCCAGGAACGGAAAGATCATCGGATTAAATACACTGGCAAAACTTGTAGATTGTCTCTCCAAAAGGCTTCAGATCCAGGAAAGGCTTACAAAAGAGATTGCTGATCATCTTGTAGATTCCTTATCTCCACAGGGTGTGATGGTTGTCCTGAAAGCAGAGCACCTCTGCATGACAATGAGAGGTGCAAAAAAACCGGGATCTATAACGGTTACATCTGCGGTCAGAGGTGTTTTCCGTAAAAAAGTGGCTACAAGAGAAGAAGCAATGGCCCTTATCTTAGCTGATCATTAGCTTTATCTTCAAAGATCCTTAAGTATTCCGTTTTTACAGTTCTACCGTTTATTGAATCAATATCAAGTATAGCCATATCAGAGATCACATTCTTTTTTGCGACCTCCCATCTTTGATTTATTCCTGTTCTGAATTTATCTATAACAGGCTTTCTTTTCATTCCGATAACTGAATCCAAAGATCCCGTCATTCCAACATCTGACTGGTAAGCTGTACCGTTCGCAAGTATTCTCAGATCAGCAGTAGGAACATGGGTATGTGTCCCCAGCACAGCACTGACCTTTCCGTCAAGGAAAAAACCCCATAGCCTGCTTTTCCGCTGTAGCTTCAGCATGAAAATCCAATATGACTATTTTCGTTCTAACCTTTTCAAGCCACTTTTCAACAGAATTAAAAGGGTTGTCAACAACCGGTTCCATAAAAACCCTACCCTGAAGATTCCCAATAGTTATTTGGATATCATCATTGATCCTGAACTCACAAGATCCTTTCCCGGGCGCAGCATCAGAATAGTTCATTGGTCTGACTATATCACGGCTTTCATCCAGAAATCCTATTGATTCTCTTTTGTCCCACATATGATTTCCGCCAGTGATAACATCAACTCCGGCCCCGAATAATTCTTTCGCAGTCTTTTCTGTAATTCCAAGTCCGCCTGCCGAGTTTTCACCGTTTGCGATTACTACATCAGGTTTATATTTTATTTTTACCTGATAAAGATGCTTTTCGAGGATACGCCTTCCGGGCTTGCCGATAACATCTCCTATAAAAATTACCCTTACAACTGAATTATTTTGCATATTCCGTTGCTCGAATCTCCCTAATAACAGTAACTTTGATCTGCCCGGGATATTCCATGTCTTCCTGTATTTTTTTCGCAATATCCTTGGATATCATAAATGTTTTATTGTCATCAGTCTCGTTGGAATCAATTATAACCCTGACCTCTCTTCCTGCTCTTAATGCGTAAGCTTTTTCAACCCCTTCAAATCCGACTGAGTGAGCTTCAAGTTCCCGCAATCTTTTGATATAGGATTCAAACATTTCACGTCTGGCTCCAGGCCTTGCCGCTGATATTGCATCTGCAGACTGTACCAACACACCTTCCACCGATGTGAAATCAACATCCATATGATGTGAAGCGATAGCTTCCTGAACAATTTTCGATTCACCATATTTTTTTACGAGATCAACAGACAATTTTGTATGAGTTCCTTCAGTTTCACGGTCAATAGATTTTCCGATATCATGAAGAAGTCCTGCCCTCTTTGCAACATTGGAATCAACTCCCATCTCAATTGCCATATATGCAGCGATCATTGCAACTTCTTTTGAGTGCTGAAGAACATTCTGGCCGTATGATGTTCTGTATTTTAATTTTCCGAGATACAGAAAAAGTTCGGGATTAATATCCGGAATACCAACTTCCATTACTGCATTTTCACCCACTTCCTTCAGATAGGTATCAAAGTTCTCTTTCTCTTTTTCAACAACTTCTTCAATTCTTGCAGGATGAATTCTGCCATCAGAGATCAATGACTCAAGCACCCTTTTTGCAATCTCTCTCCTGACCGGGTCAAAAGATGAAACAATTATAGCCTCTGGAGTATCATCAACAATAAAATCTACTTCTGTTGCAGTTTCAAGGGCTCTTATATTCCTACCCTCCCTTCCGATTATCCTCCCTTTCATTTCATCATTAGGCAGGTCAATTACTGTAACCGCAGAGGACATAACATGTTCTGTACCTATCCGCTGAATAGCTGTTGAGATTATCTCTTTTGCCATAAGAGAACTCTTTTCTTTATTCTCCTCTTCAATTAACCGGAGAACTTTGGCTGCATCCAGTCTCGGCCTCGCTCTCCATCTCCTTGATAATCGTATCTTTAGCTTCCTGCTTGGTCATTCCGGAGATCTTCTCAAGTTTATCCTTAGCTTCAGATGCGAGTTTTCCAGATTAGACTGCATTACACCTAGTTCTTCTTCTTTAAGCTGGTTATCATTCTCCTTTCTTTTTTATCTCACGTTCACGATTATCAACACTCAGATATCTTTTATCAAGATTCTCTTCCTTCTGGATCAGTCTCCGTTCCTGTTCATTGAGTTTATTGACCCTCTGACTGTGTTTATTGTTGTAATCATTCTTCCAGAAATAAATTCCTCTTTAAGATCAATATTGATCTTATGTTTTAGATGTTTCGATCTCCTGATCATTCTTTCTTTTCAGATCAGATTTCAATCTCTTTAATTTTGTTGAAATCCTTTGATAAGATTAATTTTCTTAAAAGGAAAAACAGTATAAAAGAAACTGTTCCTCCAATTAGTATAGATAATATATTTATACTACCCATGTTTTTTCTCCATTCTTATTTTTTTACAAAACTAATGTGTCCTGCCTCTCCCTTCTCTTCCGGGGTAACAATTGAATCAATTTTTGATAAAATTGAGTTCAATTTCTCATTCTCTTTCTTAAGGTGAAAAAATTCTTCAGTGATATTGATCGATGTAAGAAGACCAAGCCTGAAAGGGTCATGCTCATCAGTACTGTCTTTGATCTTCCTGTATTTTTCCTCAACATAATTCACGATCTCAAGAAAATCATCAGTATTGATATTTCCCGATATCATAAAAGAAAAGCTTTTGCCCAGGATGGATACATCGATCTCTTTAGCTTTCATTTTCAATTGACTCGATCAATTTGATCAATGATTTAACTTTCTTCTTGATCTCGTCCTTCTCAGTATTGTTCACTGAACTCTCACTTCTGAGTTCTTTCAATTTCTCTTTAAGCGCATTATTTTCCTTTTTAAGTATTTCAACATTGCTTACAAGGCTTTTTACTTTATCTTCAAGTTTATCAAGGTCTTCAATATTCATATATCCTCCTTATCGTCTGATAATTCCGAGATCATCAGTAAGCTTTTCAGTAAGGGATTCGTGAAGATCATTTACCTCATCAGTTGTCAGAGTTCTTTCAGAAGCTCCTATACCTGAAGTTCATTAACATACTTATCTTATCATGAGGTATCCCTTTACCTTCGTAAAGATCTGCGAGGGAATAATCTTCCAGTGCTTTCGGCCTGTATTTCTCAATAACTTTGCTAATAGATTTGAATTTATTTTCCCTGTTTATCAGGAATGATAAGTCTCTTGTAGCAGCCGGGAGTCTGTTCCAGATGTCAAAATTTTCCTCTACCCTTTTTTCCGTCATTACATCCAGATCAAGCTGGCAAATAAAAACCGGTTCTTCATTCTTATAAAATTCTGATAACGATTCATTAACTTCTCCTATAAATCCGGCCTCTTTACCACCGATAATTATACTGAAACAGCTTTCATTTTTCAGGAATCCGGTGAATTCGGGAGTATCATTTAAATCAAATTTCAAACCCATTCTTTTCAGGAAGCAAAAATATGTGATTTGAAAAGATAAAAATCGAAAATTCTGCCTTCAGTATCATTCCAGTTCGGTAATTTCTCATACCCGGATGCAGAAAGAGCTACTATATCTTTTTCAACGAGAGTATCCCCTTCCTTCATAAATATTGTTCCCGATTCAAACAACGAGATCCTTTTAAAATCATTATTCCGGTTTGTCGCGGTATTTTTTAAGATTCCCGAGACTAAAGAATTTCTCATTACCGAGAAATCTGAACCGATAGGGTTCCTTATCTCAACATAGTTCACTTCATCCCCGAAAAAAGAATTATCCGTCCCGGAGTGAAAACTGTAATTGATAACCTCACTATAACCATTTGCAGTAAACCAGGACCTCATCTCATCAAGGAATATTCTTTTCTCATACCCTTCAATAGAATCAACAGCAGTTCCAGGTATGGATGTATCAAGTTTGTCATAGCCGTAGATCCTGATTATTTCTTCTACAAGATCCTCATATCCGTTAATATCAACCCTGAAAGAGGGGACTTCCACATTCCAATAATTTGAATTATCTTCAAGCCTGAATCCCAGGTTAGTAAGAATGTTTGAAGCTACCCTTTCATCGATATGAATTCCAGTGAATTTTCCCGGAAAATCCTTTTCAAGTTTAACTTTCTGCTTTTCTGCAGGTATCGGGATATTCATCAAAATACTTAACGATCTCCAGTGAGCCACCTGCATTTTCTAAAAGCAACTCAATTGTAAGGTCAATTATCTCTTCTGTATTTTCAATGTCCGCACCCCGTTCAAAAAAGTATGAAGCATCTGTTTTCATTCCGAATTTTTTTGAGGTTTTTCTGACCCTTGAAGGATTGAACCAGGCACATTCAATGAAAATATTTTTTGTTTTCTCTGTAACCCCTGAAAACTCACCACCCATTACACCGGCCAGCGACAAGGGGCCGGATTCATCAGCAATAATAAGATCAAATTCATCAAGTTTTTTCACTTCTCCATCAAGCGGCTTTAGATTCTTCACCTTATTCAGCACTTCCGATGATCACCAGTTTTCCTTCGGAAATTTTATCGAGGTCAAAAATATGAATGGGGTGCCCATAGGTCATAAGAATAAGGTTTGAAATATCAACTACATTGTTAACAGATCTCATGCCAAAACTTTCAATTAAGTGTTTCAATTCTGACGATGAACCGCTGACTTTTATATTTTTCAAAATAGCCCCGGAATAACGCCGGCACCCTTCCATATCCTCTATTTCTACTTCAAAATCATTTTCGACTGTATTCTTTTTTCTTTCAGTTTTGATCATTTTAAGATCTGATAACGGATTTTTTGCATGTATTTCCCTTGCGATTCCGTAATGTGAAAGCCAATCAGGGCGGTTAGGGGTTATCTCAACTTCAAAGACATCTTTTCCGCCCACATTCATCATCTCATTAACCTCAATTCCAATTGAAGCCAGGAGCTCTTTCAGAGCCCGACTATCATATTTATGATCAATAAATCGTTTTAAATATTCTAAATTAATTCTCATTTTCTATCCGAACTGACTGTTAAACCGGAGATCGTTCTCATATAGGAATCTCAGGTCGGTGACACCATATTTAAGCATCGCAATTCTCTCTATTCCAAGGCCAAAGGCAAAACCCGAATATTTATCCGGATCAATACCGCAATTTTTGAGTACTTGCCTGTGCACCATACCGCTTCCTAAGATTTCCAGCCATCCGGTCCCTTTACAGATCCTGCATTTATTGTCTTTTCCGTCACAAAGAAAACAGCTGACATCTACTTCTGCAGAAGGTTCAGTAAATGGGAAATATCCCGGCCTGAAACGTAATTTTGTTTTTTCTCCAAATAGAGCTCTGAGAAAAATTTCAAGTGTCCCTTTCAGGTGGGAAAAATTTATATCACTGTCAACAAGAAGACCTTCAATCTGGTGAAATACAGGAACATGTGTCGCATCCGGTTCATCCTTCCTGAAAACTTTGCCGGGAGATATGATCTTGATCGGAGGCGTTTGCTCCTTCATATATCTGACCTGGACAGGAGAAGTATGTGTCCTCAGAAGCATTTCAGGAAAACCGTTTATAAAAAAAGTGTCCTGCTCATCCCTTGCCGGATGATCTTCCTTAAAGTTGAGAAGTGTAAAATTATTCTCATCAAATTCTATCTCCGGGCCTTCTGCAATTTTATACCCCATATTCAGAAAAATATTTTCGATTTTTCTTCTTATAAAAGTTATCAAATGGGTATTTCCGGTTGTAATATTAAATTCCGGTAAAGTACCGTCAATAGTTTCCCCTTTTTTTATACTCAGCTGCAATTCCGATTCTTTTATTTTCTGTTCCGTAAATTTTTTTACAGAATTAACCAGGTTGCCGAATACAGGTTTATCCTGGCTCGGAAGTTCTTTAAGTTTTGTCATAAGGGAGGTAAGCATCCCCTTTTTTCTGCTTAGATACTTATCCCTTAGTAGTTGTAATTCGTCAAGAGATTGAACTTTCTCTATTTCATTTATTAACTTTTCTTTTATATTTTCAATCTCTTTCCTGAGATCATCGATCATAAGGAAGCTTTAGCTTTGTCAACTATAAGCTTGAAAGTATCAGGATCATTGATTGCCAGATTGGAAAGAACTTTTCTGTTAAGCAATATATCGGCTTTTTTCAGACCGTTAATAAACTTTGAATAGTTCATATCATGTTCTCTCACTGCAGCATTAATCCTGATATTCCAGAGTTTTCTGAAATCTCTCTTTTTATTCCTTCTGTCTCTGTATGCATAGGTTAATGATTTCTCAACTGCTTCCTTTGCTGTTCTGTAATTCGATTTTTTTGTACCGAAAAATCCCTTTGCAAGTTTTAATATCTTCTTTCTTCTTAATAATTTCTTATTTCCTCTTGTTACTCTTGGCATTTTAACCCCCTAAGAATAAGGTAAAAGAGATTTTAATCTCTTAAACTCTTCACTCACAACAACCGTAGACTGCTTCAGATTTCTCTTTCTTTTTCTGCTTTTTTTTGTAAGTATATGTGAAGCATTAGCCTTCATTCTTAAAATTTTTCCGCTTCCGGTTACTTTCAACCTTTTGTTTGCCCCTCTATGAGTCTTTAGTTTTGGCATCTTTTCCTCCTTTTTTCTGACCGATTAGTATATGGCAGCTCCACCTCTCTCTTTTGGGAGGGGATTCGATATCAGAAATGTCTTTCAGGATTTCAACTATCCTGTCGGTCATTATATTGAGCATTTCAGGTTTCCTTTTTTGTCTTCCTTTAAGCCATATTGTTATTTTAACTTTATTTCCTTCTTCAAGAAATTGATTTATTTTTTTCAATTTCACTTCGATATCGTGATCTCCGATAACAGGGGTGAACTTTATTTCCTTGATATGGATCTTTCTCTGCATTTTCTGAGCTTCGTGGGCCTTTTTCTGAAGAGAATACAAGTATTTTCCGTAATCTAGGAGCCTGCAGACCGGAGGATCCGCATCGGGAGAAATTGCTACCAGATCAAGATCTTTATCTTTAGCCATCGCAAGGGCCTCAGAAGCAGGTACAATCCCCACCTGATTCTTATCCTCATCAATAAGTCTAACTTTTGAAGCTCTGATCTCTTCATTGATCTGGTGAAGCCTTTTCTTTTTTACATGCTTATTGTATTTCATGTTCTGGACATTTCTCCTCTCTAATCCTCTCTAGTTCTTTAATAAATTTTGTGACCGCAACCTTCCCCTGGTCACCTTTTTTATGAATCCTGAATGATATGTTTCCTTCATTTTCTTCTTCATCGCCGATAACTAGTATGAACGGGATTTTCATATTCTCAGCATCCCTGATCTTACGTCCTATCCCTTCATTTCTGTCATCTAAGTCTACTCTGAATCCCTTCTCTGAGATTTTCTCCTCCAATTCCCGCGAGTAATTGTGATTCTTATCTGAAACCGGCAGTATTGAAACCTGAACAGGAGCAAGCCATAAAGGGAATGCCCCGCCATAGTGTTCGATAAGAACTCCAAAAAATCTTTCCAGTGATCCGAGGAGAGCTCTGTGTATCATTATGGGCTTTTTGATCTTCCCGTCATTATCAGAATATTTCAGATTAAATCTTTCAGGCAGATTAAAGTCGACCTGAATAGTAGTACACTGCCAGGATCGTCTTAGCTGATCTTTAACTTTGATATCAATTTTTGGTCCGTAAAAAACACCTTCTCCCGGATCTATTTCATAATTTACATTTAATCTTTCAAGAGCCCCTTTAAGAGCATTTGTTGCCTCTTCCCACTCGTTAATTTCACCAACAAATTTTTCAGGCCTTGTTGAAAGGTATATCTCCAATTCCTCAAATCCGAATTTATGAAGCATTTTCAGACTGAAATCTATTAGTTTTTCCACCTCACCATCAAGTTGTCCGGGTGTGCAGAAATGGTGAGCATCATCCTGGGTAAACCCTCTTACTCTTAACAAACCATGAAGTACACCACTTCTTTCATATCTGTAAACTGTACCCAATTCAGCCCATCTGAAAGGCATCTCTCTATAGCTTCTGTTGCGCGATTTAAAGATCTCCACATGAAAAGGGCAGTTCATCGGTTTGATCCTGTATTTAGTATTATCAAATTCGATGGGAGTGAACATATTATCAGTATAAAAAGAATTATGTCCGCTTGTATCCCATAGTTCGTATCTGGCAATATGGGGGGTATTAACAAGCTGATATCCATTTTTAAGGTGTTCGTCATACCAGAACTTCTCAATCTCGTGCCTTACCATACTGCCTTTCGGATGCCACAAAACAAGTCCGGCTCCAATATCTTCGCTGATGGAAAAAAGGTCAAGCTCTTTTCCCAATTTCCTGTGGTCCCTTTTTTTTGCTTCTTTTAATTTTTCAAGGTGATCCTTTAAAAGTTCTTCGGTAGGAAACACAACACCGTAAACCCTCTGCATAGAGCTGTTGTTCTCATCCCCTTTCCAGTAAGAAGATGCAATAGAGGTCAGTTTAAAATTCTTAAGAAATCCTGTAGAAGGCAGATGGGGGCCTCTGCAGAGATCAACAAATTCACCCTGCTGATAAACCGAAACCTCATCATTCTCGACTTTTTCTTCAATAAGCTCAATTTTAAGATGCTGACCTTTTTCCCTGAACATATTGATAGCTTCTTCCTTCTTCAGGATCTTATTCTCGATCCTGATATTCTGCTTGATAAGGAATCTCATTTTTTTTGTGATCTTATCTATATCTTCCGGAGTAAAAGGATCTCTCGTTATAAAATCATAATAAAAACCGCTTTCAACTGCCGGGCCGATACCGTATTGAGTTCCCGGATATAATTCAGTT
The DNA here is from genome assembly GCA_942492175.1 of uncultured bacterium. Lineage (GTDB taxonomy): Bacteria > Acidobacteriota > Aminicenantia > UBA2199 > UBA2199 > UBA647. The sequence continues at coordinate 369,823 of CALODR010000001.1, read as the reverse complement.
ACAGCCTGGGCAAGCAAATGTGCGCAACTGTGCTTATATACTTCAAGCGCTTCAGGTGAATCATAAGAGATCTCCTCAGCTTCTGAATTTTCTCCTTTCGGAAAAGAGAGGTCCCTCAATTCTCCATCAATTTTCAACAAAATAGTGTCTCTGTTTTTTTCCATTTAAATAAAATAGGCGCGGGCGGACTCGAACCGCCGACTTCTACCATGTCAAGATAGCACTCTAACCAGCTGAGCTACGCGCCTCTCCGATGATCAAAAGATCACTCTACAAGCTCTTTAAGCCGTTTTCCCGGAAGAAATTTAACACTCTTCCTCTTCGGGATGGTGATCTCTTCACCTGTCCGGGGGTTCCTTCCCTTTTTCTTTTTCTTTGTGATAGTCCTGAATGTACCAAATCCGACCAGAGTCAACTTACCTTCTTTCCTTCTGAGCTCATCCGTTATGGTATCAATCAACAGGTCCACAAATTTAAGGGCTTTGGTTTTTGTCATGTCAGAATCTCTTAACAGTTCAGCAACCAAGTCATTTTTATTCATTATAAAATCCTCCCGGATAAGGATATTTTTACATTAAAACAGGTGAAAAGTCAATACTATCAGCATATTTAGGACATATAAAGAATTTCAGATAGTAAGCAGGCTCCCTTTTTCCATAATGTCTTTTTGAACTTTTGAAAAAGGTTCAATGTTGAAAATTTCTCCTGATGATAAGATTTTCACTTCGCCTGCAAGATAATCAAGTTCTATCTCTTCAAGATTTTTTATTTTACCTTCTTTGATAAAATCGTTAATTTTAGTGAATGTCAGAATAGGAAATCCTGAATTTATTGCATTTCTTTTATATATTGCTCCATATGAACCTGCTATTATAGCTTTAACTCCAAGAGCTTTGAAACAATCGACTGCCTGCTGCCTGGATGAGCCTGCCCCGAAATTACTCCCGGTAAGGACAATATCCCCGGGTTTGCACTTTTCAGGAAAATCTTCCCAGCCTTCAAGATTACCGAAAGTGTGTTCACCCATTTCACTGATCTCGGTTATATGTAGAAATGCATTATGAAAAATCTGATCGGTGTCAATATCATTTATCAGGTTCCCGATTTTATCAGTGATAACCCAGGCCCTTCCTTTTACTTTAAGATCGTTCATTTAATACTCCCTGTCAGAAATAAAACCATTTAATACAGAATATGCAACTACTTCCGGAGATGTCAGATAATTAAATCCATCACCCTGCTTTCCAGGAAAGTTTCTGTTTCCGGTGGAAACCATTACATCCCCTTTTCCAGTCATCCCGATGTGCCCCTGAGCACAACCTCCGCAGCCGGGATTTGAAATTATTGCTCCCGCATAGAGAAGATCCTTCAATATACCCTGCTCAAAAGCTTTTTTATAAACTTCGATCGTTGCGGGAACTATCGATAGTTTAACTCCTTCCTTGATCTTTTTCCCTTTAAGTATTGTCCATACTTTCAGAATATCTTCATACCTTCCGTTCGTACACGAACCGACAAATCCGAAATCAACTTCGATCTTTTCCAGTTCGGAAACTTTTTTACCATTATGCGGATATGGAGGCGCGGAAACCATACTCTCTATATCCGAAATATCTATATCCAAAACTTCTGAATACTCTGCATCTTCGTCTGCTTTGATCTCATCAGCTATCTTTTCAACTCCGGCCATTCTCATGATCTCTTCTGCAGTATTTTCATTGAAAGGGATAAAACCTACTATCCCCCCCATCTCGGTTATCATACTGAGAAAAGTAATTCTCCCCGGCAGATCGAGCTTTTCTATAGGTTCCCCGTAAAACTCAACCGCTTTCCCGAGAACCTTATCAGTTCTTAAAACACTCAGGATCTTTATAACAAGATCCTTTGCACTGTACTTATAAGAAGAATCACCTTTTACATTAACCCTGACTGTATCCGGTACTTCGAACCATGTCCTTCCGTACCTGAAACCGAAAGTAATATCTACATCCCCCATTCCCTGACCAAAAGAATTTACTGCTCCCAGGATATTCATATGACTGTCAGTTCCCACGACTATTGATCCCGGCTGGGAAAGCCCGTTCTCGATCAGAGTGTGAGTGCCTATACCTTTGTCGATGTCAAAAACCTTTATCCCCTTCTCTTTAGCAAAATTCCTGCAGATAGTCTGATTATTAGCGTATTGAATTGTTTTTGGCGGTACAGTCAGATCGAAAGTGAAAAATACCTTTGAAGGGTCGAATACATCTTCACCCTTATAATTTTCCCTGAAATTCTTAACAACATTCGGTCCGCCAAAGTCACGGGCAGTAACAACATCAAGATCAATCCAGACAATTTTCCCCGGAATAATTTCTTCTTCTGAATGATTTGTAAAAATTTTTTCTATTATTGTTTTTCCTGGCATAACACCTCTCCTAACCGAGTTTTTCTTTGACGTCCTTCATCACAAGCTTTGAAATAGCTTTCAGAGTTTCGATCACACCAATATTTTTTAGAGCGACAGCTTCAACAACAGGTTCCCCTTTCCTTCTGAGTGTTTCTATTAATTCATTTGCAGGAGTAATGTTCGGAAGATCCCGTTTATTCAATTGAAGAATATAGGGCAGTTCTTCAAATTGCAGGTTATATTCTTTAAGATTTTCCAGCATATCATTTAAACTTTCTATATTTGCCTCAAATCTCTCACGCTGAGAGTCTGCAACAAAAACTACTCCGTCAACACCCTTGAGTATCAGCTTTCTTGAACTGCTGTAGTAAATCTGCCCGGGAACTGTATATAAATGAAATTTCACTTTATATCCGCTTATAGTTCCAAGGTCAAGCGGAAAAAAATCAAAGAACAAAGTCCTTTCAGTTTCTGTTGCAAGGCTTACAAGTTTCCCTTTATTGTCCTGCTTAATTTTTTCATAAATAACTTTAATATTTGTGGTCTTTCCACTCAGCCCTGGGCCGTAATAAACTATCTTGAAGTTTATTTCTTTAGTGGAGTAGTTGAGAAACGACAATGTCAGTCTCCAAAAATCTGATCAATATCTTCGTCTGAAACACCTTCAAATGGTGAATGGTTTTCACTCAGAGAATTATCTTTCAATTTAATATTAATTGTTACAAAAACCTGCTTCAGCTGTTCGTTTGCCTGTTTCCCCTTTAATCTGACAATACCCAGATTTGAGGTTTTCTCAAATATGACAATAAGAACCATCCTTTCATTGATAAGGGAGATATATAAGTTCTTCTCCTGAGATTCTGTAAGAACTGTTTCAAATTTTTTGATCTCCAACATCTGTGCAATACTGTTAATTGCAGCAATACTGCCTGCAATAAGTGATGAAATGGAATTCAAATAAGAGTCATCCATTCCATCAGTAGCCGCAATGCAATGTCCCTCAGAATCGGTAACAAATACTATATCTGCACTGACAGATGCCTTTAGTTCCTCAAGAACCTTCTTAATCTGAAAATATTCCTCGTTATAAATAACAAAATTTTCTTTCATTGTCCCTATTTTATCCCTATTTTAAATATAAATCAACTTAAAAACTTAACATATTTTAACGACAATTCTCTTTCACAATACATTATTTAAATTCTATCCTACCTTCAAAGGATTTTGCAATAGTAACAGAATCAACATAATCCAGATCAGCACCGATCGGCAACCCCATAGCAATCCTTGTTATTCTTACATTTTTTTTCTTTAAGATATCAAAAATATAAATGGCTGTGGCGTTTCCTTCAATAGTAGGACTAGTAGCAATAATAACTTCATTGACTTCTTCTGATTCCAGCCGTCTTTCCAGGCTGCTGATCTTTAGCTCATCAGGTCCTATCCCTTTTATCGGAGATAAATTACCCGAGAGCACATGATACAGCCCCCGATAGAGCCCCGTTCTTTCAATTGAAAGAATATTAAAAGGTTCTTCAACAACACATATTTTTGAATTATCACGCCCATCCGCTGTACAGATCTCGCAATGATCTGTCTCTGTTATATTATTGCATATTGAACAGAAACGGGTCTTTTCCACAACGTTTCTAATAGCTTCAGATAGAGCCATCACTCTATCTTTATCACTCTTGAGTAAATGAAAAACTATCCTCTGGGCAGACTTTGAGCCGATCCCGGGGATCTTTCTCAATTGATTTACAAGATTGGCAACAGGTGGAGTAAAATCGTACATTCCTATCCCTGATATACTTTAAAATCCCGGGAAGGGCATCCCGCCTGGAAGGCCGCCCGGTAGAGAAGATCCGAGATTGTCCTTCAGCTCCTCATCAACTTTGCCCACCGCATCGTTAAAAGCTGCTGTGATAAGATCCTGGAGCATTTCAATGTCTTCAGGATCCACAACCTCTTTTGATATTTCGATGGAGAGGATATTTTTATGTCCGTTCAGGATAACCTTAACCATTCCGCCGCCGGCATTTCCTTCAGCTTCGACAGCATTCATTTTGTCTTCCATCTGCTTTGACATATCCTGAGCCATCTTCATTAATTGATTCATATTCGGGATTTTAGCCATTATGTATCTCCTTCTAAATTTTCAATTGATATAATTCTACCTTGTATCTTACTTGTAAGATTTTTTATGTTTTTGTCTTTCTTCAATTTTTCTATATTATCACTATCGCTGGAAACTTTATCCAAAGTTTCGGCAACCTTATCTTCCACTTTCTCTTTTGCAGATTGAGGTTCCTCTCCTTTATCCAGGTCCACCTTTTTTCTGTCAGAAGATATTTCGTTTATTTCCGGATGTTTATCCTCTGGAACGGTTTCTATAATCTCCTCACGTCTGTTCTTTCCCACCTTCACAGACCCAACACTGTCAATTAATTCCTCAATCGACATAAGGGCAGGGAAATAGGATAGTTTTATAAACAGATATTCGAGGATTATTTTTGGGTTTTCTGTATTCTTGATAGTAATTTCCATATCTTTAACAGCATTGAAATATCGCAACAATTCTATTTCCTTTAAATCTTTTATCAGCATTTTGATCTTCGACAGATTCTCAGGATTTAAATTGTGAAGCTTTTCAATCTGGATATCGGATTTTAACACCATCAGATTCCGAAGGAATTTAATATATTCAGAGTAGAAGAATCTTATGTCTATACCCCTGTCAGTAAGATCATCAATTACCTCAATTATTTTTTTCCGGTCACGTGATAGGAATGACGATGTAAGCTCAATAAATATCTCCTCTTCAATGATACCAAGGATATCTATAACATCACTATCTTCAATTTTACCGTCTGAAATTGCAATAGCCTGATCCAGAATTTTTTTTGAATCCCTGAGACTCCCATCAGCAGATTTTGCCACAAGGTATAATGCATATTTTGAAATTTCGATCTTCTCTTTAACGACAATGTTCTCAAGAACAGATGTGATGATCTCTACAGGAATTCTCTTAAATTCAAAATGCTGACATCTTGAAACGATAGTTGAAGGGATCTTATGGAAATCTGTGGTGGCCATTATAAAATAGGTGTGATCCGGAGGTTCTTCAATTGTTTTCAGAAGGGCATTCCATGCAGAATTTGAAAGCATATGAACCTCGTCTATCACAACCATTCTGAACCGGTTTTTAAAAGGTTTATATTTTATTTTCTCTCGCAAACTCCTTACCTCTTCAATACCATTATTCGATGCTCCGTCAATTTCAATATAGTCCGGTGATTTGTCCTCATTTATTTCTATACATATAGAACACTTGTTACATGGCTCAGGAGCCGGGCCCTCTTCACAATTCATCGCTTTTGCAAGAATTCGTGCGGCTGATGTCTTCCCGACCCCTTTCATCCCTGAAAAAATCAATGCGGGGTAAAGCTTGTTCATTCTTATAGCATTCTGAAGAGTTTTTGTTATATGGGGCTGCCCGATCAATTCTTCAAAAGTTCTCGGTCTGTATTTTCGTGCTAATGCAAGGTACATTTTTCTATTTTTGAGGCCCGGGTAATCCCGAACACATACAAAATCGTGCTTATTGCTGCTACCTTCCGGTCCTGACAAAGTTCACACGCATGCATTGCCGGGCACCCGGGCCGTTTCCAAAAGGAATTGTATCAGATTTTCCGGATTTAAGAAATAAAACAGATTAATTATATATATTATCGTAAGAATTAAATTTTTTCAGATCCATCTTCGGACTATTTTCATATATTCTGAATAATCTTTTCCGCACTCTTTTACCATTTTATCTTCCTCATAAGGGATAAACATAAAGTTCATAACAAGGAAAAAGAAAAGTGGAGATATGAAAGCAAGCAGGTTCTGAAGAAGAATTACCAGCCCTGTCAGAAAAATAACTCCCCCGATATACATAGGATTTCTGGAATATTTGTACAAACCATCAGAAACAACACATGTTGCTGTTCCAAAATTTTCCGGGGTATTATAATCCATGAACTGTTTGTAGGGTTTCCAGACAAAATAAAGCCCTAATGCCATAATCAATAATCCAGACAAATTCCAGGGGATGTTTATCAGGTTGAAGCCGGAAAACAGAAAATGGAACGGGACTGCTAAAAAAATCGAAAAATAAAAATAATTTGGAGGAAGAGAAATTATTTTATTCATAAAATTCTCCTTAAATTCAATTTTACCATAAATACCTCCTAAACAGTAATGATTCCTAACAATTTCAATATACTTCTGCAAAATATTATTCAGGTTTAACCAAATCTTCAAAGCCCTGGAGAATCAGAACGGAGGAGGGTAAGCATACTTTTATGGTTTTTCAGAGAAATAATTTAAATAGTTTTCGATCGCTTTGGAGAAAATATTTTCCGCAGAGCTATTTGACCTGAATATCTAAATTCTCACTACTCTTTTTAATGATTGCCGATTCTTTATTTATCTATCCTATTTTTATATCCCAAAACTACGATTAAACCAACAAAAACAGCTATGCAAAAAATAACAGTAATAATCACACCCGGATAACGATTGTCAAACCCGGTCTCTGAAGTATGCTTGAGCAGTATTCCTCCGTAAGCCCATATTAAAACCAAACCGTAGAAAGTATTATTATCTTTGAGCATACGGGAAATCCCGATCAGGGCACCTGCCAGCAGGATGATCATGGTCCATTCCGATTCAGCTATGCCAAAACCTTCCCAATTGAGGCTTACCAAAAGCACAATTATATTGGCTATGGTTGCAACTGTAATCCATCCGAAATAGACGCTAAAGGGCAGGCGGATGAAAATCTTATCATAAAGAGTATATTGTTCCTTATTTATCACATCTGCGATCTTGATGAGGGAAAAAAGTAAACAGAGCATGATCACAACTGAAAGCCAAATAACCCCATAGTGCCAGGCGAATATCCACGCAATATTGAATATAGAAGTTGCAAGATAATAACGCCCCACAACAGCCAATGTCTGTTCCCGCTTGGCATCAACCACTTTTTGCCATAAACCGAATTGATAAAGCGTGTGGACTAAAAGCAGTATGTAAATAATCCCCCAGATAGAAAAAGTAACTCCGGCTGGAGTATAGAGATTGCTGTAAGCGTCGGAAGCCTCCCCGGTAGTAACACCTCCGATCGGCAAAGCATTGGCAAGATAATTGATCATCACCATGGCAAAATAGGCCACCGCCATAGAAATTTTCAGAATAAGATTTGTTTTTTTCATGCCTCTAATTATATATTATTTTTTATATTTCCAATAAATCCCGATTTAAATTCGAATAATTATAACAAAATATAGATTTTGTTCTGAACCCGGATAAGGAGTGGGATGGATCAGAAACTGCTGTTTCTGACCCTTCGGGCAGTTCATTTCATTCACTGTCCAAATTTGAACATTTCAAATTTGTCAAACCCACAAGAGTGATATTTCAAATAACAATCTGAACGTTTTATAAAAATGAACAGACGTTCATTTTTATAAAACGGAGAGGGTGGGATTCGAACCCACGGTACCGTTCCAGCACACACGCTTTCCAAGCGTGCTCCTTCAACCACTCGGACACCTCTCCTTTCGGAAGTTCACATTCTATAATTAATTTCAGATAAATTCAAGAATAAAGGTCATTTTAATCTGTGGAAAAATCTGATAAATTTCCTCTTTTCTAGTCAGAAATGCTTTTTCAGCTATTGATTATTAGTGGAAATTCAACTATAATTCATTTTTATGGCGGTGTAGCTCAGGCGGTAGAGCAGTCGGCTCATATCCGATATGTCGGGGGTTCAAATCCCTCCACCGCTATTTTTTTTAATGAAACATTTATATCCCGGATTTTATAAAAACATAAAACAAAACGACCTTATCAGTAAAAATGATACTGTTATATCTGCATTTTCAGGAGGGAAAGACTCGATAACACTGCTCCTTCTTCTTAAACGTCTCCAGCATGATCTCAAATTTGACCTGAAAGCAGCATACTTCAACCACAGAATAAGGTCGGATGCTTATGATGAGGAGAAATGGGTTGGGAAATTTCTTGAGAAGGAAAATATAGAAATTATCAAAGGAAGTTCCAATGTTATAAGCTTTCAGACAAAAAATAAATTGAATCTTGAAAATGCAGCTTCTATTTCTAGATATGATTTTTTCAACAAAGTTGCAGATAAATACTCTAATGCAAAAATTGCAACCGGGCATTCAAAATCCGACCTATCGGAAACATTCTTCATAAAACTTTTCAGAGGGAGCGGGCTTCAGGGATTAAGCGGAATATTCGGCCTTAAGGGGGAGAGAATAATAAGGCCTCTTTTAATTTTTACTAAGAGAGAAATAATTGAATTTCTGGAGAGGTCAGGTATAGATTATTTTAAAGATCCCACAAACAATTCCTCCCTGTTTTTAAGAAATAATATAAGAAACAATCTGATCCCTGAAATTGAAAAAATAGAACCGGATATTGATAAACATATATTCAGGACCGTTTCCATTATTCAGGAGGAGTTTGAATACTTTAGAAAAAAAGCTGAAGATTTTTTAAATGAAAATCTGATTTGTGGAAAAATACTGCCTATTAGAAGTCTCCATTCGGAACCTTTAGCAATGAAGAGGCATATAATAAGAGAATTGATAAGATCAATAAAAGGCAATCTTCTGAATATTGATTTCGGACACATTGAGCAATTGACCGATACTCAATTGGAACATAAAGGAATATCAATCCCCGGGATCAATTTTTCAATAAAAAAAGGCTTTATGTTTGATCAGAAAACCGAAATACCAGAATATGAATATTCCTTTAAAGGGGAAGGGAAAACAGAGCTTAAAGAAATCTGCTCAGGGGTAGTGATAAAAAAATCTTCTGAGTTTTTTAAGCCTGAAGATAATTTTGAAGTGATAATCCCAGAAGAAAAGATTACTTTCCCCATCATCATCAGAAATGCTGAAATTAAAGATAAATATATTAAAATTAATTCAAATATAAATCAGAAAGTATTTGAAATGATCAGATATACCGGGCTCCCTTCGGAAATTAGAAATCTTTTCCCGGTGGTTATGAATGGTAATAAAGAATTAATATGGGTTTGCGGTTCACCTGTATCAGACAAGTATAAAGTCACAAACAAAAAAGGAGCTTACTTAAGAATAAAGGTTATATCTCCAGTCAATCAAGCCTGATATGCTATTTTCCCACCTGTAATTGTATACATTACAGATCCTTTTCCTTTCCATCCATTGAAAGGACAATTGACCGCTTTTGAAACAAAATCTTTCGTTTCAATTTTGAAAGGTTTATCCGGATTAAAAATGGTAAGATCACCGTGAGCTCCCTGTTCGATCTTTCCACGCCCGTCTAGTCCCAGTATCCTTGCGGGATTAGTAGAAAACAATTCTATCATTTTTGAAATACTGATAATTCCTTTATTAACAAGCCTGTCGAATATAACATTAAACGTGGTTTCAAGACCTATAACACCGAACGGAGCATATTCGAATTCGCTGTCCTTCTCATCAAAAGTATGGGGAGCATGATCAGATGCAATAGCATCAATTGTTCCGTCATTTAGAGCATCTATCAGAGACTGCCTGTCCTTTTCGGTTCTCAAGGGAGGTTTCATTTTATAAACCGGGTTATAAGTTGTAATCAATTCTTCAGTCAACAGGAGATGATGGGGAGTAACATCTGAAGTTACCTTTACATCTTTCTTTTTTGCGTTCCTGATCAGATCTATTGAACCTTCAGTTGATATATGTGTAAGATGGAGAAGAGACCCTATTCTCTCCTGAAGAATTAAATCTCTTGCCACTATAACTTCTTCCGCAGCACTCAATATGCCTCTTAGTCCATATTTATAGGAGATGAAGCCTTCATTAACCTGACCATCTCCTGATATTGAATGATCTTCAGGATGTTCAATTATAGGAACATTAAGCATTTTTGTGTATTCCAATGCTTTTCTGATCAGATCGGCACTCATTACACACTTTCCGTCATCTGAAAAACCCTTTGCACCACCCTCTTTCAGATCTGCCATCTCAGTAATATCCATACCGTTGAGCCCTACAGAAATCGCAGCAACCGGAAATACGTTTACAGTTCCGATCTCATGGGATCTGGAAATAATATATTCAGTAACAGATCTGTTATCATTCACAGGAACAGTATTAGGCATACAAGCAATAGAGGTAAACCCCCCTTTCGCAGCTGCAAGCATCCCTGTTTCTATAGTCTCTTTATTTTCCTGTCCCGGTTCTCTCAAATGTACATGCATATCAACAAATCCCGGACTTATAATGCATCCTGAAACATCTATCACTTTTTTGACATTTTTTTCACTGATATTCTTTGCAATCTTCTTTATAAGCCCTTTTTCGATCAGAATGTCAGATATAGAATCAAGGCCTGTTGCAGGATCAATAATTCTCCCTTTCTTAACTAATAGACTCATTGATATCTCCTTTCAGCAGATAAAGTACTGCCATCCTCACAGCGATTCCGTTGGTAACCTGTTGAAGAATAACAGATTTGTCTGAATCAGCGAGTGTATTATCTATTTCCACATTTCTGTTTAACGGACCCGGGTGCATAATAATTGCAGATTTCTTTGCATTACTGAAAACCTTTTTATTGATAGAAAAATATTTCCTGTATTCCCTTATGGATGGGAAATAGTTCCCGGCTCCTCTCTCGTTCTGAACTCTAAGCATCATCACAACATCGGCATCTTTCACTCCCTCTTCAATATCGTAATAGACATTTGCACCCATTTTTTCAAACTCTTTAGGGACAAGAGATGGCGGACCTATAATAGAAACTTCGTTCCCCACTTTTCTATGAAGAATGATATTGGATCTTGCTACCCTTGAATGCAGGATATCTCCGATTATAGCAACTTTAAGACCTCTGATAGTCTTGAATACCTGCTTCATTGTGAGAGCATCAAGTAAGGCCTGGGTAGGATGTTCATGAAATCCGTCTCCGGCATTTACAATTGAAGATCTTGCAAAGGTTGTAAGATAATGAGGAGAACCTGAAGCAGAATGTCTGATAACAATTATATTGGGATTCATTGCTTCGAGTGTTAAGACAGTATCTCTTAGTGACTCACCTTTTTTCAGACTGGAAACAGAGGAATTGAAGTTTATCAGGTCAGCGCTCAAACGTTTAGCAGCGATCTCAAAAGAACTTCTGGTCCTTGTTGAATTCTCAAAAAACAGATTCACAACTGTTTTACCTTTAAGAGCCGGAACTTTTTTCACATCCCTCGTTGAAATCTCCACAAAAGATTCAGCTGTTTCAAGGATCGTATCAATATCTTTTTCACTTAAATGATCAATTCCGAGCAGATGATTCTGATTAAACTTGTAGTCGGACATTTAAAACCTCGTGGGTTCCATAATGAGAACCTGATCAACCTCATCAATCTCCTTCAGCATAACATTAACCCTCTCACGTCTTGAAGTGGGAAGGTATTTACCTTTATAATCGGGAGAGATCGGAAGTTCTCTATGCCCCCTGTCAATAAATACAGCTAATTGAACACTGGCAGGGCGTCCCAGCTCAAATATCGAATCCATTGCAGCTCTTATCGTTCTTCCTGTAAATAATACATCATCAATCAGTATTATATCCTTGTCTTCTATGGGGAAATTTATCTCGGTTTTCTGAATCACAGGCTTTTGTTCATGTTTATGAAGGTCATCTCTGAAAAGTGTAATATCGAGAACACCTGAAGGGACATCTACTTTCTCCATTTCCGCAATTAATTCTTTAATGCGGTTTGCAACATAAACACCTTTTTTCTGGATACCGATAAGAATGAGATTTTCAACATCTCTGTTCTTTTCCAGAATTTCAACAGCCATCCGTTGAAAAGACCTCATCATCTTTTTTTCGTCCATAATTTTTGCTTTAATTTTCTCTTCCATTATCTTCTCCTGGCAAAAGTGAAAAATATCATCTGAGACACATTTTGTCAATGAATCCGAACACTAAGAAAAGGATTCGGGTTTCTTTTGTCAGAGTCTTTCAGAAGATATTTTTTTTTTATATAAAGGTATCATATTTCTAAAGAATTCCTTGTAGTCTTCGGATCTGAAATCAGGATATGTCCACTCTAGTGTTTTCAGGTCCTTCCCCTTCAGCACATATTCCATTTGAGCATAAATCCCATTCGTTAGTGGTACCCTCTGATAATAATTTTTTGTTGTAGCAATAATAACATTTGCATCAGACAGATAACCGGGATCAAGATTGACCATTCTTTTCCCGGATTCTGAAAGATCATTTTCAATTTTATTTGTAAGTAATTTTATTTCCGGCAGTTTTTCAGGAAATATCAACTCTTCGAAAGAGATGAATTGACGATATAAGGAATTCCCCATTTCGGGGTAATAATAATCCGTGAAGTCAAATTTAAGAACATCAGATCTCAAATCCACTCTTGAAAATTTATTTTCCAGCTGGGACACCAGATCAACCGGATCTATTCTTTCATTAAAAATGATTCCGGTGAATAAGTTTACTCTGTTAAAGGAGCTTTGCTTGCCCATACAATATTATCATCTATAAGAAAAAGATTTTTATTAATATAAACTGCCGTTTTTTTACCGTCCGGTGAATACCCGAATAGACTCCCTTCGTATGACGGAGATTTGTAAACAAAATTATTTTCATACCCCATCTCAAGATATTCACCACCATTTGTTTCCATTATAAGTAAAGTAGGATCACTGCAGTTTTTTACCATTTTAAGATCCCTCCTTGCAGGAAGTTCTTCTATCCAGAAGGGCTTAATGGTGATAATTTTCAGTAAAGTTTCAGTAAGGAAATACCTTTTATTCCTCTCTGTAAGGATATAAAAGGTTTTATTGTCAGCACTGAAGCAGCTGCTGTAATAATTTTCAACAAGTTTCCGGTAAAGTTTGGAATCATAATTGAACATAATCAGATCACGGATTTTGTCTTTTGTACTGAAGATCAGTGATTTCTCCCTGGAATCAAAGTTGATTATTTCCAGTTCTGCAAACCTGTTATTATCAAGAAACATGCTACTGTCTATTCTTCGGATCTTTCCGGTTTCATTTTCAAATATAACAGCCTGAAATGCATTTTTTAAATCAGAAAGGTAAATAAGAAAACTCCCGAGGTCTCTGGAAAAAACAATTCTCACTACTTCTGACGAAAAAGAATCTAATTTTTCCCCCTTTGTTATAAGCTTTTTTATCTGCTCTGTTATCGTGGATGCATTATAGACCATTAGGAATTTTTTTATAGAATCGGAGTTTACAGTATTGATTTCATCGATCTCATCAAGGTAGGTAAACCTTCGATTTGAAAAGTTGTATTTATAGATCCCGAAGTTGGAGAGACCCGTATAGACAGGACGCTTCTCTCCAAACCTGTTAACAATGGAGAATGGAGATTCAAAGGAAATTTCATCGATCCTTTTATCAACAAAGTAAGCGGTCGTACCTGAGCGGTTAAAAACAACATTGAAGGCGGGAATATCTGTGTTTCCCGTGTAAATACTTCTGAAAAGAAAGGAACCGGATCTTTCAAGAGTCATTGCATATAGATTGGTTTTCTTTGAAGATTGATCTTCAGTTTCAAGTATGATCTTGTCCCTGCCTCCGGAAAAATAGACCCCGTCTACATTTCCCGCATAACTGTAACTGGATATAACCTTTTTTTTATTAAAATCAATAAGATATAATTTTTCATTCCCGCCACTGTAGAGCATACCGACAACAAATAGTCTGTTATTATCAATCCAGAATACTTTCTTGAGGTTAAAGAACCGGAGAGAGTCCAGCTCGGGGAAATGATAACTCCCGTTAAATTCGTTTTTCAGTAATTCTGAAGAATTTCCGCTAAGCAGTGCTCTGTATATCCAATTCTGAATATTACTATTTTCTGTTTTGTTCCTGAAATAGTAGAGTCCGAGAAATCTATTGATATCCGGATCCCAATTATTCATTGTAAAATACTGATACAAATAGTTTTTTGCTCTTTTATTCCCAAGGGAGAGGAGAGTTTCAGCATATGTTTTAACATATTCAGGATCCTCCTCTTTATATCTCATCCCTTTCAGAATATCTCTTGCCCCCTTAGAATCACCATTTTTTAAAAGATATTTAGCATAAAGCAATTGAACATCTTTATTGTTTCTGTTCAGGTCAATAGAGAGCTTAATATATTTACCCATGCCCCCTATCCTGTTTTGACTGTAGAGCGCCCGGGAAAAGAGAAAATTCAGAAAGAAATTGTCAGGATTGTTTCCCACATCCGGCTCAAGAAGAGCAATTGTTCTCTCTGCTCTACCGCTCAGAAGATATAACTCGCCAAGAAGTATTCTATATTCAAGCATATTTTTTATCTTCTGAGCCGACAATAAATTTTTCTCTGCCATTGGAAAATTTTGTTCCTTCAGATATTGCATACCGAGACAGGCATAGGCAGAAGAGAAGCCTGCATTAAGTCTGACAGCCTTCATCAGATTCTGTTTTGAAGTAGATTCTTTTATATCTGAAACTGCAAGAGATATTCCGATTATTGCATGAAGCGACCTGAAATTCATATTAAGATAACTCTGGAACTCAGTTTTCGCCTTTTTCTTATCATTATCCGCCAGCAGCATAAAACCCCTCTTAACAATGGGATTAGGAAAATCTTTGAAAAATTCACCGAAGTGGATTTTAGCTTCCTGGGAATCTCCCAGAAGAAGATAAACTATCCCTTTATCAAAATCGGCTGAAGCAGAATAATTAAGAGACGGATTAATCAGAAAAAAAACTATTATTGATGATATGAAAATTATTTTCTTCATTTTAACTCCCCATAATACTAAAGCAGTATAATTTTATACTTTTTTAATAAATAATTCCAAGGCTGAATACATATAAAATTAAAATAATTATTGAATTAAGGGGAATTTTAAATACAGTTCTGATAACTTTACCCCGGAAAAGGGTTAAAAAAAGTACCAGATTCATAGCTGCTGCTATTATACCAATATAAAAAATATTCGGGTCAGTTACATCGGCAATGATATCTCCACTGAAATAAAAAATATCAATAAAAAAGATTATAGCTATGTTAAAAAGGTTACTGCCGGCAATATTTCCAAGAAGCATTTCAAATGCGCCGAGCTTTGCTGCTGCAATCGATACAATCAGCTCCGGAAACGAAGTGACAAAGGCAAGAAATATTACTCCTACAAAAGAATCGGTCCAACCCATCCTGATTGCTAGCTCTTTACCGACAATAGGGAGATAAAATCCGACAGCAATTATTATTAATGAAGAAACCGCAAATGAGATAACTGCATTTTTTAGGCTCTCTTTTGCATAATTGGTCTCTTTTGATCCTCCCGATTTGCGGTTTTTGAAAATGTAATGAATTAAAACTATGTAAACAGCAAATATAATTACCGAAGAGATCCCGACATTAAGGATCTGAATTTTAAAACTAATTATCAGAGTTAAAGAAAACATAACAATAAGGATAAAACTGAAAAGCAGAGGCAGCAGGTCTTTCTTTGAATTATTCTTGAATAGACTGTTCTTTCTAAAGAACAACTGGACAAGTGCAATTATCGTAAGATTAAACATACAACTGCCCACTATCTGGCCAAGTGATATTTCCGGGGATTTGACGATCGATGCAGCAGATATACCTGTAAATAATTCAGGGAAGGAAGTTACCATAGATATAAAAACTACTCCCATAAAAGCTCTCCCCCACCCTTTTTTCTCAGCAATTATATCTGAACTTCTGGTTACTCTTGAACCGAAGATATAAACAAGAATGAGGAGAGCAATGAATTTTAGCCAGACAACGACCATATTTTATATCCCCCACTTCAATTTTTCACTCAATAATCTGAAATAGTTCAATTCATCAGAAATTACCATTTTAAGTTTTTTTCTCCCGGTTTTTACTATCACAGTGTCATTCGGGTTCATAGGAATAACTTTCTGCCCATCCATTGTTATGACCACATTATCTGAATCCGATGACAATGTGACCTTGATCTCTGAAGAATCCGGAATTACAAAAGGCCTGAAAGTCAGAGAATGTGGGCATATAGGTGTTATTACTAATCCGTTAACCTCCGGGGCAAGTATCGGCCCTCCGGCTGATAATGAATAGGCGGTAGAACCTGTGGGAGTTGATATGATCAGACCATCGGCCCGGATCTCTGAAACTTCAACCTGATCTATCTCAAGCCTTAATTTTATTATTCTGGCAATATCACCTTTACTGAAGACGACATCATTTAATGACATTGAACATTCGCCCCCGAACTCAACATCCACTAATTTTCTCTCGGAGATCCTGAATTCTCCTCTGACCAGTTTGTGTATTGAGGAAGAGATACTTTCCTTTTTCAATTCAGTTAGAAAACCGAGAGTACCCATATTGAATCCTGCTATCGGGATCCCGGCAATAACTGCAGATTCAGCAATGGAAAGAAAAGTTCCATCCCCCCCTATAAGAACAATAAGATCGGACAAACTGCTCACTTTATCTCTTTTAACGCCACTTTTTCTGTTCAGCATATCTGCGGCGATCTCCTCAACAATACATTCCGCTCCAAGATCTTCAAGGACTGAAACTGCTTCAGCAAGATATTGAACAACATCTTCGTGTGGCTTTGCTATCAAACCAATCTTTTTATATTTTAATTCCATTTTCGATGATTTTATCATCTATTGAGTTGTTTTGCCCGTATTTCAAATAAAAAAAATATTCCTGGTTCCCTTTTCGGCCCTGAATTCCCGCAGTGGTAAAACCTATCACAGAATAACCTTCCGACTCCACCTGATTCTTCACACTCAATAAAATCTCCACCCTTTTTTCCGGACTTTCAATAATGCCCCCTTTTCCACTTCCCCCTTTTTCCACTTCAAATTGAGGTTTAATCAGCGCTATTATATCGACAGGGCCGAATTTCACCAGAGCTTTTAATATTTTAATTATTGAAATAAATGATACATCAATTGTGATCAGATCAGGTTTGAAATCAAAATCAGATTCAGTCAGGTATCTTGCATTTTTCTTTAAAAGAGTAACCCTGTTGTCCTTTCGTAACTTATAATCAACCTGATTTATATTAACATCTATACCCAGAACAGAGACTGCGTCCATCTGAAGCAGAAGATCGCTGAATCCTCCGTTCGAGATCCCGATATCTACAATTTTCTTTCCTTTTACTAAGATGCCGAATTCTTTGACAGCACTACTCAGTTTGTATGCTCCTCGCGACACATATTCATTTTTTTTTTTTATTGTGATCACATCATCCTCAAATATCTTGTGATCTCTTTTATATATAACCTGGCCGTTCACCAGAACTTCACCTGCCATTATATAGGGAGTAGTTTCATCTATAGAACTGAAAAGTTTTCTCTGAACAAGTTCCAGATCCAGTCTGGTACTACTTTTCTTCATAGTCATCAAAGTCGGGGATATTAAATCTTTTATTGATAAAATTTATCCTGAATTTCCTTACAATTTCCGGTTTTTTCATAGCTTCAGGCAGATTGTTCATAAATATTTCCGTCTTGATGGTCATCTCATCATCATGTTCATATTTCTCGATCAAACGATCATAAATTTCTGAAAGAAGTTTAGTTCTTTTTAAATGATCGGATTTGATCACTTTTCTGAAATCTTTTTCGAGAAAACTTATCTCCTGATGAAGATTTTTAAAAAAATTGCCTGTTTTTTCTTCCGGATCGCTCTGTACCCTGAAGGAAGCAGAATTTATATTAAGGTCAAATTCAGTTGAAAGATTTTTTCTTACTTCATAAGAAAAATTCATGAAGCTGTCAACCGGCTTCCCCCTCGCTTTACGCCTTTTAACTACAGTATCGATCGATTTTCTGATAAGCTTTTCCGGAATTTTTTTCTCCCACCAATTATAGAGAATATCAAAATCCTTTGATGTAATAAAGAAACCGATCCCATGCCGTAAAAAAAGATAGTCAATAATACTGAATATATAATCATGATCACTCTTTAAAAATGACATTTCCCGGATAGAAGTCACTTATCTTTCTGATCTTCGTATATTTTTTTTAAACCCAGATAAATAAGATCGGGTTCATAAATGTCAATATCAGGTATCTTTCCCTCAAAATATTTTGTAAGGCCACCAGTAGCAACTACTTTTGCATTCTCCCCTATCACCTTTCTGTATTCTTTGATCATAAATGAAAGGCCGCCGATATAATTATAATAAATTCCGGCTCTTATACTGGTTTCGGTATTTGTTCCAACTATTGAATCGGGGATTCCGAATTTGATCATTCCAAGCTTAGCTGTATTCTGAGCAAGACTTTTAATTGACAGTTCAATTCCGGGAAAAATAGACCCGCCGATATATTCCTTTTCCTTATTTATTACATCAAATGTTGTTGCAGTCCCGGAATCAACTACTATAAAGGGCGGCTGAAAAATGGAAAGTGCACCGATGTAATCCGCAATCCTGTCAGCGCCCATTTCCTCGGGTTTATCTATTTTCAATCTGATCCCTGTCTCTGTTGTGTAATCGGTAAAATAGGGTTCTACACCAAACAATTCTTTAACTGATCTTTTCAGTGATTCATCTACAAATGGAACAACTGATGAAACTGATACTGCACTTATAGAATCCCTGCAGTCTTTCTTGACAAGACTTTTCAGGAAGAGGACTGTTATCTCCTGTGGAGTCAACAATTTGTTCTTTGAAATTATCCTGTTTCCGGAAAAAATTGCACCGCCGGTTGTTGTGTTTCCCACATCTATTGTCAGAAGCATAAAACCTCCTACTTTTTATCCTTCAAAGCACTATCAAGCAGCCGGCCGAATGCATTTCCTGAAGAAGCTTTTTGTTCCTCATCCGACTCTTTTTTCAATTTTTCTATCTGAACAGAAAGATCGACTCCCGGTTCTACCCCTGTTAAAGCTATTTTTTTTTCCGTAAAATCAACACTCTCTATCCATACTTTTACTATTTCGCCAACTTTAAAAACCTCTTTTGCATGCCTGTGAAATTTATCATCTCCAACTTTAGAAATATGTAGGAGTCCTCTTACTCCGGGTATAATGTCAATGAATGCACCATA
Organism: uncultured bacterium; assembly: GCA_942492175.1. Lineage (GTDB taxonomy): Bacteria > Acidobacteriota > Aminicenantia > UBA2199 > UBA2199 > UBA647. The sequence goes on along the minus strand of CALODR010000001.1, from coordinate 350,287 downwards.
GGTTTTTAATGAGGAGACTTTACCTTCAATCCTGTCACCGGTAGAATGCTTGCCTATAAATACATCCCATGGATCTTCCAGAAGATCTTTTCTTGATAATGAGAGCTTTTGATCCTCCATGTTAATATTTTTTATCATAACTTCAACTTCATCACCCTCTTTATAAACAGAATTTGCATCATCTATCTTCTCATTTGAAATTTCAGAAATATGGAGAAGACCTTCAATCCCGCCTATGTCAATAAACGCTCCATAATTCTTTACTGAATTGACTACCCCTTTCATGGTCATTCCGGCATTCAGATTTCCCAGTAATTTTATCTTGTCAGCATTTTTTTCCTCTTCTATAATATCTCTTCTTCCCAGAACAAGTTTATCGCTTTCCGGATCATATTCAATTATTCTGAACGCCAGCACTTTATCGATCAGATTGTCGGGTTCACCACTGAATTCCGTTTCAATCTGTGAGAAAGGGCAGAATCCCCTTTCACCCTCTGCCAGAACTTCAAACCCCCCTTTATTTATACCGGTGATCTTTCCTCTTATCCTGTCACCGTTATTGAAAATATCTTCCAACTGCATGTTTCTATTGACGGAATCATCCCCTGATACACTTTTGCGTGAGGAAGAGCACCTGTAAAATCCCCCTTTTTTATGAGACACAAATACATCAACCTTGTCTCCTGGCAACAAACTGTCAGGATCGATCAACTCACTGCATAATATCTCCCCTTCAAATCTGCCGCCCAGATCGAGATAGAAAAGATCATCTTCCCTCGATAAAATTTTCGCTGTTATCTTATCTCCCTCTGATATCTCATTTACTCCCGATTCATATTCTTTCATCAGGTTTTCAAAATCATCACTACCGTTTTTATTCTTTCCGATTTTAGTATCTATATATGATTCAGACATTTTTCACTCCTAGGAATCATTAGTTTAATATCCATTCCCCTCCGTGTCAAGGTTAAAAGAGCTGTTATTGACCACTGATTCCATAGAAAGTTGAACAACCCGGTACTGAAAACCGTATAATTTTTCAGGAATAAAAATGACTAAAGCAAAAAAGGATAACAAACAGAAAAAAAACGAAGAATTTAGTTTGAACGGCAGCGAGATCATTGATAAGATTAAAGAATTGATCCATGAAGGGAATATCAGAAGGATAATTATAAAGAACGAAGATGGACGGACAATTATAGAGATCCCATTAACTCTCGGTGTCGTAGGTGCAGCTATAGCTCCTGTTCTTGCAGCGGTTGGAGCAATCGCGGCACTGGTAACAAAGATGACCATCATTGTAGAAAAGACAGATGATGAAGAATAACTGAAGTTCAGATCTCATAATTCATCCACAATTGAAATCCTCCCGGGTTGACACGGGTTCTGCTGAAATGTTAAATTAAATCTATGAGTGTTCATTCGGAGCTTCTTAAAAGGGAAGAGAGACTTCACTCGAAAGCAGCAAGAAGTATAGATTCAAGGAGGAAAAGGTACGAGACCCCCTCCCCGGTCAGAACTGAATTCCAACGTGACAGAGACAGAATAATCCATTCAAAATCATTCAGACGCCTGAAACATAAAACACAGGTATTTATATCCCCTGAAGGTGATCATTTCAGAACACGTTTAACCCATACTCTTGAGGTCAGTCAGATAGCCAGGACAATTGCAAAAGCACTTAACCTTAATGAAGAACTTACCGAAGCAATTGCTCTGGGTCATGATCTTGGACATACACCTTTCGGTCATATGGGAGAGAAAGTCCTTTCGGAATTATCTGATAAAGGTTTTAAGCATTATGAACAAAGCCTCAGAGTTGTGGAAAAACTGGAATATAACGGTACGGGCCTTAACCTTACAAACCAGGTGAAGGAAGGGATTGTGAAGCACTCTAAGGGCCTTGGTGAGATAATTCCCGGGTCTGAGGAGAAACTCCCATCGACACTGGAAGGACAGATAGTAAGGATCTCCGACATTATTGCATATGTCAATCATGACCTGGATGACTCAATCCGGGCCGGGATTCTTACAGAAAGGTCAATCCCCGACTCTGTAAAAAAGAAATTGGGGAAAGATTCAGCCGGACGGATCGATTCAATAGTTACAGACATTATCTTAAAGACAGGAGAATATGATCTTGAGTTCATAACTATGTCTGGAGATATTTACAGAGAACTTATCCTCTTAAGAGAATTTCTCTATGAAAAGGTTTATCTCAGAAAGGAATCAGAAGGAGAGAGGAACAAGATAAGAGAGATCCTGATCTCTCTTTTTGAACATATCAGAAAAGATCCATTGAAATACATCAATATCTATCCTGAAAAAGACAGCGTTGAAAGGAGAATCATTGATTTTATAGCAGGAATGACCGATAATTTTGCCATTAATTTATTCAAGTCATTTGTTCTTCCGAAAAATATTTATTAAAGGTCAAAATATATTAAATCATCATCCTTTTTCCCGGTTCCTGACTAATAAAAGTATGATATAATCTCTTTTCAAGGAGTGGAAATGGCAGCAAATAATACCGGACCGGCTGAGAATAAAAAGTTTTTTTTGACTACACCCATATACTACGTAAATGATATTCCCCACCTGGGTCATGCATATACAACAATAATGGCTGATGTTATAAAGAGATATAAGACCATGAGGGGGTATGATGTTTTCTTTCTCACCGGTACTGATGAACACGGACAGAAAATAGAAAAAAATGCATCGATAAAAGGTATTACTCCCAAGGAGCTTGCAGACAGTGTTGTCGTCAGATTCAAGGAGCTCTGGGATAGGCTGAACATTGATTATGACAAGTTTATAAGAACCACAGATGATTACCATGTTGACGGAGTAAAAAAGATCTTTAAAATAGTTCAGGAAAAAGGCGATATTTACCCCGGGGATTATAAAGGACATTATTGTGTATCCGATGAGAGCTTTGTTTCTGATACCGCTGAAGATACATCTTCAGGCAATAAGATCTGTCCTGATTGCGGAAGAGAGACAGAAAAAGTAGTGGAAAAATGTTATTTCTTCAAATTATCCGCCTATCAGGAAAAACTTCTTAAGTTTTATGATGATAACCCGGATTTTATTCAGCCTGCATCAAGAATGAATGAAGTTAAATCTTTTGTTAAGATGGGATTGAGGGATCTCAGTATTACCCGATCCACAGTTTCATGGGGTATACCCGTTCCTGGAGACGAGGAACAGACCATTTACGTCTGGTTTGATGCTCTGACAAATTATATAACAGGAATAAACTATCTGGAAGAAGATAAAGGATTCAAGGAGATGTGGCCTGCCGATCTCCATATTATGGCAAAGGATATTCTTAAATTTCATGCTGTCTACTGGCCTGCATTCCTTATGTCTGCGGGACTTCCACTGCCGAAAAAAGAATTGATCCATGGATGGTGGTTGAAGGATGAGAAAAAAATGTCAAAATCGATCGGGAATGTCCTTGATCCCAATGTCCTGTTCGATCATTTTAATTCTGATGCGATCAGATATTTTCTTATGAGAGAAGCACCGATCGGAGCAGACGGGAATTTTTCCCATCAGGGATTTATCACACGAATCAACACTGATCTTTCAAATGACTGGGGGAATCTGATATCAAGAACCGGAGGTATGATCGAGAAGTATCTGCAGAATAACTTTGCAGGGAACAGTACAACCGGAGAGAGAGAAATTAATGTGATGAATAAGTATTCCGAAATGGAAGAGAACGTTATCAATTTTTTTGACGAATATAAATTCAACCGTGGAATAGAGAGAATATTCGAATATATCGGCTACCTGAACAGATACATTGTGGAGACACAACCCTGGGACCTTGCTAAAGATGAATCAAAAAAAGGCGAACTTGAAGGTGTATTACTTACTCTCGTTAAAGCGATCCTGAGCATTAATTATCTGCTGTCACCTGTAATACCGGAAACATCTGCAATAGTTTCAGGTATCTTCAACAATAAATTAAACGGATTCGGGTGGAAAGATACCGGAAACAAATTTTCTATTAAAAAAGTAGAACAGTTATTCCCCAGGGTAGACCTGAATGATTTTTTGAAATCTGAGGAGATAAAAGAAAAAAAAGATGAAAAACCTGTTCTAAAGGATATAAAGGAGAAAAATTATATGGAAGAAGGATTGATAAGTTTTGATGATTTCAAGAAAGTGGAAATGGTAGTGGCAGTTGTCAACAATGCTGAAAAAATTGAAAATGCCGATAAACTTTTAAAGCTTGAAGTAAATACCGGGAATGACGACAGGACTCTTGTTGCAGGCATTGCTCTCCATTATTCACCGGAAGAACTCATCGGGAAAAAAATAATCATAGTTAAAAACCTTAAACCGGTAAAGCTCAGAGGTGTCATGTCACAGGGAATGATCCTTGCCGCATCGGATAAGGATGGAAGACCTTACATACCTGAGATCCCGTCTGAAACTCCAGTCGGGGCCATTTTAAAATAATATATTCCGGAGGAAAATATGATAAATGTAAACGAGTATTATGATGGGAAGATCAAAAGTCTTGGAAATTCAGTAAACGGCGAAAGATTTACTGTAGGTGTTATGGAAGAAGGGGAATATAAATTCGGTACTGATACTGTAGAAATAATGGAAATAGTTTTCGGAGAAATGGATGCTGCACTCCCCGGTGGAGAGAAGAAAACCTACAGGAAAGGTGATTCTTTTCAAGTAGAAAAAGGGGTTGAATTTACCGTAGTGATTAAAGAACCTGTTTCTTACCTCTGCCTTTATAAATAAATTAGCTTATTTTAACAGCGGCCTCAGAACAGAGGCTAATGCGATCAGAAGAAGGAGAATTTCCATGTATCTCTCAAGAATTTTTCTGGAAAATTTGTCTCCGAACTTCAATCCCGCCCACGATCCCAATAATACAGCCGGGGATAATATCAGGGAGTATAAAAGTTGGGAATGAAGAGTTTTACCGAACATCAGGATCATTATTATGATCTGGAACGGTACAAAAAAAAGAGAGAAAGAAATGACAGTTGCCCTCATTTTTTTGTTTTCCCATTTCTGAGAAAGTACCCAGAGTACTACCGGAGGCCCTCCTATATTGGCGAATCCATTCAGTATTCCGGATAGGAAACCGGCAATATATGTCCATACTTTTTTTAAAGGTATCTCCCTGTTTTTTAATTCGGCCCATCTTAAAATAAGCATTAATAAAATAAGAAATCCAATCACCTGTTTTATTGAATAATGGTGCAGGCTGGAAACCCTGAACATGAGGTATAGCCCTATCGGGAGTCCTGTCAATCCTGATGCAATAAGTGGTGATAATTCCCTGAGATTTATTACTTTTCTGAAATAGCCGATACCAATTATTTTCTGGATTGCCGATCCGATAATAACCATGATCACTGCTTCCTGGAGCTGAAGTTTCATAAACAGAAGAAGAGGGAGTGCAAAGAGTCCGAAACCGAAACCTGCCGAACTCTGTATGAATCCGCCGAGGAATAATACAAGGGCAATTTTTACAACAATATCCGGACTCAATTTATTTGTTTTCCCCTTCAGGAAATACCTCTTTAATGAATGTGTCAAATCCGAGATCTTCAAGGTTCCTTTTTAATTTCTCCGATTCATTCCTGGATGCTATCTTAACAGAAATAACTTTGTAGAATCCATTTTCGGATAACACTCTGAATTTTATTTCCCGGGAGTAATAGTTCAGACGTGAATTGAGAGATTCTGCATTTTCTTTCAGGCTGAATGCGCCGGCCTGAAGAAAAAACTCTGATTTCTGTGAATAGTCCATTTTTTTGATGATGATTTTAGTTGAACTATCTCCATTAAGAAGATTAACTATTCTTAACGCAACCGGTGCAGTCCCCTCTTCATCAATTCCCAGACTTATCGCAGCTTTATATGAGAGATCAATTATTCTATCTTTCACAAAAGGGCCTCTGTCATTAATCCTGACGATCACTCTTTTTCTGTTCCTCAGGTTCTCAACTTCAACTAAAGTATTGAACTTCAGCTCTTTATGGGCAGCGGTCAATTTATACATATCATAGATCTCTCCGTTTGAGGTTCTCCTTCCGTTAAATTTCCCCCCATACCACGAGGCAATCCCCACCTGAAAAATATCGTTACCATTTTCTGATATTGATCTCTCTTCAGATCCCGGGTCTACTGAAGAAAAATCTCTGCTTCCATCAGGATCCGTCTTAAGATTCGGGCGTGATGAACATCCTGCAAAAAGTATAAGAAATATCAAAATTGATAGGTTTTTCATTGATCAGAATTATAACAGATATTTTCTCCATAATAAAAGCAATCGTAAGAACTGTTTCTTCTTATAACCGTTTACAATTCTTGACAGGAATTCTCTTAAATGGTAAATGACAATTATGAATTTTGAATATGACAAATTTTCTGAAAATAACGCGATAATAAAAAAGGAGACCAGAACAACAGTATTGATCTGTTTCTCACTTGTTGCATCTGTAATTATTTATGCACTGATCTCTTATTACCTTACGGGAGTAAAAAAAATATCTCTTGTAAAAATTGCGCCAGATACTCTGAACAATATTTTTAATGTTATGAATATCACTGCAATTTTTATGGTTGTTGCAGTTCTGGCTGTACGCAAAACGATATATTACTCTTCAAGAACCATAAAAGATGATTTCACACTTACACAAATAGTACAGAAATGGAGGTCAATTGATATAATACTTCTCGCTGTCGCCGAATCAATATCAATACTCGGCCTTGTCATTTCTCTGCTGGGAGTACCATTTGGAAGAACATTTCACTTCTTTATAACATCAGTACTTGTAATCCTGATCATTATGCCGATGAATTGGAAGGTCAGAGACAAATTAAGGATTCTAAATTATCAGAGAGATATGAATGTCAGATTCTGATCAGGAGTGGCGAAAATAAAGTATTTTCCTGTTTGAACAAATGGATTTTATATTATATAATTTTTCTGGAGAATTATTATGAAAAAAAACATTCTTATTGTTGAATAAGATAATCAGACAATTGATAAAATCAGGGACATTTTATCTGCTCCCATATTTGAATTATCAATTGCTGAAGCAGGCGACACGGCGAAAAAACTTCTGAAGAAACAGTCTTATGATCTTGTCATAACTGCTGCAATGCTTCCCAAGTTCCATGGATTTGACCTCTCCAAATTTGTTTCTTCAAATTATCCCGCAACAAAAATTATTGTAATGAGCAGTGTTTATAAAGGACATGAATATAAAAATCAGGCGGTTTCTGAATTCGGGGCGGATGATTTTATCGAAAAACCACTTAATGATAAAGAGTTTGCCAATGTAGTATATTCTCTTTTAAATATAACTGAATCTGACATTCAGAAACAGTATGATTCAGGCAGTACACAGATCCCCACTTCAGACACTAAAAAGATAAAGATACTGAAAGAGGATGAGGCTGGACAATTAAGTTCAAATGATATATTCGGAGATATTATTGATAAAGTGGAACAGGAACCAGCAATGTCTATAAACCTTGATGAAGAGAGTGATGATTCCGGAAAAACAAATGTACAGAATGGGAAACCCGGCGCCACCTATATCCTTGATAAAGATTATATGATGGGGAAAACAAACATTGAATCTTCTCCAAAAAAATCATACCAGGAGAAAGAGATAGATTTCAGTTCGCTTGTAAAATCAAACGAACCCGGAATTTCCACTGACAGCGGCAGGAATATTGAAGCTGATATATCAAAGAAACTGGAAGAAACACTTTCCGGACTCGGCCTTGAGCCCAGAGCAAATAAAACTGCCCCCAAACCTCCGGAACCTCCAGTTACTCCGAGACCTGAAGAAAAAAAACCGGAACCGGCAATAGAGGATAAAGGAGAAGAGATAGAAGGATATGAAATTCTGGACCTGCTCGCCAGAGGGGGTATGGCAGAGATATATAAAGCAAAGAAGAAGGGTGTTAAAGGTTTTGAAAAAGTAATTGTTATAAAAAAATCCTGTCAGGTTACGGCGAAGATGATAAATATATAGAGATGTTCGTTGATGAAGCAAAGATAGCTGCAGAACTGACTCATCCCAATATTGTCCAGATTTATGACTTTGGGAAAAAGGATAATTTTTACTTTATTGCAATGGAGTATGTTGAAGGAAAAGACCTCAGGCTTATATTAAACAAGCTGGCAGAAAAAAATTCACATCTGGAAGAACACCTTGCAATTCATCTGATAATAAAAACACTTGAAGCCCTTAGTTATGCTCATTCCGCAAAAGACAGTAAAGGGAACAATCTGGATATTGTCCATAGAGATATATCACCTCCGAATATACTCGTATCATATTCCGGAGAAGTAAAGCTTACCGATTTCGGAGTCTCTAAAGCTTCCAACAAGTCGCATCAGACCTTGTCCGGAGCATTAAAGGGGAAATTGCTTTATATGTCACCTGAACAGGCAAAAGCTGAGAAAAATATAGATAACAGATCGGATATTTACTCTGTCGGTGTTATACTTTTTGAACTTATAACAGGAAAAAAACTTTTCTCCGGGTCTTCCGAAATGGCCGTACTGAACAAGGTACAGGAAGGAAAAATTATCAAACCGTCTGAAATAAAACCCGATATCGATCCTGATCTTGAGAATATTATTTTAAGAGCCGTAACACTAGACATATCAAAGAGATACAGGAATGCAACTGAAATGATAACCGCCCTTGAGAACTACCTTTATATAAACTTCAATCACGTTCCTACTCCGGTACATCTTCAGCATAGAATATACAATTTATTCAAAGATGAGATCCTTAAGTCAGGAATAATAGTAAACCAGAAACCGGAACCTTATGAAATAGAAAAAATAGTTACACCTCAAACTGTTGAATCAATAGAAGACTCTGTAGAAAAATTTCCTGAACCAATTGAAGAACCTAAAGATGTGATCGAACTTTCAGAGGACAGTCAAATAATTGAACATGAAGAGCTTTCTGAACCTGACTTTGAAGCTCCCCGCCTAGAAGAAGAACTATCTGGCCCTGAGCCGGAGTACCTGGATGAAAATATTGCAGGGACCCTTGAAGCTGAAAGTCAGCCCGATGCCACATTAATCAGTACAGAGCCTGAATCAGATTTGGATGAATTAATAATATCTGATTCAAGATTCGAAAAAAAGAATAAAACAAGACCTGTTTTTAAAATCCTTCTTCTGGTATCACTTGTAGTTTTTTCAATATGGTATCTTTTCATAAAGGAAAACGGACTTTTTACCCCTTCTGAAAATATTGTAAATGATGGCAGAGAGGCCGTTGACAAAAGTCAGCAAAAAATTATTACTCCCCCAATAAACAAAGTGGAATCGGGAGAGGGCATTGAAACAGACGGATCGGTAAATCCAGAGATTAAGGAAGGTGTTGACGGAAGTACAGGTATTGTTCAGAACGGACCTGTAACTGTAGAAAAGCCTGTAACTGCTGCGGAAGAACTTAAGAAAAAAAATGATGAAGAGAATAAAAGGCTGGAGGAAGAAAAAAAACTTATGCAGGATGAAGAGCTCGAGAAGGAGAAGAAGAGACTTCAAAAAATAGAAGCGGATAAACGGAGAAAAAAAGCTGCTGAGGATAAGAAAAAGAAAGAAGAAGAGGATCTGAAACAGAAAGAAGAAGAGGAATTGAAGCTGAAAGCTGAAGAAGAAAGACTGAGAAAAGCTAAAGAGGAAGAGGACAGAAAAGCATTGGAATTACAGAAGAAAAAAGAGGAAATGGAAAAAAACAGAATTAAAACCGGACAATTGGTTTCTCTTATTGAAGTTGATGTAAAACCTGTTGCCGTATCAACACCATCTCCGAAACTGACAAGAAGTCAGACGCTCAGACAGAGTGTTATTGTAATGGCTCTTATTGACCATAACGGAAATGTAGAGAAAGTCAGAATGCTGCGGAAATCAAGAAGCAAAAAAATAGATTCAGTTATATCTCAGGCCATAATGAATTGGAAATATAAACCCGCTGAAAAAGACGGTGTTAAAGTTAAGGTCTGGAAAACAATAAATTTACAATAAAATGAATAAGGAGATTATTAATGGAAAAAAGTAGAGAAGAAGCAAACGTATTCTATGAAAATGCTTTGTCAGAATCAAAGAAACAGATGGAAATTATTGATGCAAAGATCGATGAAGAACTTGCCAGGGTAAAAGAGACAATTAACGGATTGCAGGAACAAAAAAAGGCCATCAGAAAGATCTATGACGGTGCTGCACTTGTATTGGGAGTAGATAATGAATTTGAAGATGAGGCTGGCGATCAGGAATCTTAATTTTACTTTATGAATTTTACAGAGGCTCTATCTTATCTTGAGCAGGTACGGGAAAAAGGCACCAAACTTGCACTTGATAATATTCAAAAAATTATCGATAACCTCCCCATTTCTCTTGATAGTATTAATTTTATCCAGGTTGCAGGAACAAACGGGAAAGGGTCTACTTCCCACTATCTGACTTCAATTCTGAAAGAATCAGGATATAAGACTGGTATGTTCACATCTCCGCACCTTCAGAACATGAGAGAAAGGATCACGATCAACAAAGAGTGGATCCCGGAACAGGATTTTGCCGATTCTATTCTTAAAGTTAAAGAAGTTTCAGAGGAACTTCTCCGGAAAAACATAATTGAAGAAATCCCTACCTACTTCGAACATATGCTATTAACCTCTCTTTTCTATTTTTACAAATATAAGGTGGATTTTGCTGTTATGGAAGTGGGACTGGGTGGAAGATTGGATGCAACTTCCACTCTGTCTCCGGTGATCACAATTATAACAAATATTTCATTCGACCACACCAAAACACTCGGTAAAAGCCTGGCTTTAATTGCTGCTGAGAAAGCGGGGATAATAAAACAGGGAATACCTGTTGTGTGCAGTTGTAGAACAAACACTGCTGCTAACAGAACAGTGAAAAAGATTGCAGAAGAGAAATCGGCCCCATTCTTTAATACTTTCGACAAAAAAAATAGTCTCTCATTTGTTCGGAAGAACGAATATTACGATTCAACCTATTTATCAGACAACGGGAAATATCAGTTCAGGGTTTTTATGAATGGTAATCATCAGGTCTCAAATGCTGCTACAGCCATAAAAACCATTGAAATCTTAAAAAACAGAGGTTTTGAGATATCCGCACCTGCGATCACTTCTGGTATTGAGAGCAATTCCGTACCGGGAAGGATCGAAACCTTCAACATTAAGAATGGAATTATCCTTGACGGTGGTCACAATGAAGAAAGTATTAAAGCTTTAACCGGATACCTGAATGAGAAGAGGAAAAAAGACCTTACACTTATTTTCGGTGTGTTAAGGGATAAAAAATACCGTAAAATGATAAAATATCTTGAACCATATATAAAAAATATAATAATTACCGAACCTGTATCACCCAGAGCTTTACCTGCTGAAAAACTGGCAAAAGAATTCAAAGAGAAGAAAACCTATATTCAGAAGAATCTCAGATCAGCTCTGGAAGAAGCTTTCAGATTTAAAAATGAAATTTTAATTACCGGCTCTCTCTACCTTGCAGGAGAGATGAGATCTCTGGTAACAGGAGGGATTGACGATGGATCATGGTAAATTTAAAGAGACTGAAAATAAGTATATAGAGCTTAAATCTTTGCTGGAATTCGGATCGATTAGTTCGGAAGAACTTAAACAAAAACTAAAAAAGATGATGATCAAGGACGATGACGGCAATTACTGGATGATCGGCAGCAATACCGGGAAATGGTATATTTATGATGGAACCGACTGGAAAGAGAAGGATCCATATAGTGGTGCGGATCTTTCGAAAACCCAGAATTTTAATAATATAGGAAGCGAGACAGTAGTAGTTCACGAGGAAGAGAATAAAGAAGAGAGTAATGAAATTTTCTTTGATCAGAAAGAGGAGACTGTTGAGCATCAGGAAGAAGAGATAGTATTGGGAAATGAAATTGCTGAGAAGAAATCATTTGATTCAGAGGACGTGCTTAAAGAGGAGGAGAGTAAAGAAATTCAGGAAGAAAAAACTGTTTCAGAACCTGTTATTGAAAGTGATGACCATACGATCCATTGTATTATATGTAAATCTAAAATAAACAACCATTCAGTCTATTGCAGTTATTGCGGAGCAAATCAGAAAGAGCTGTCTTCAAAGAAAGCGAAACCCGGTGAAGAATTGCTTATCCGTTCTGTGAGGATAACATCACTTATATTCTTTTTTGGTGGACTCGGTCTGATCGCAGGGGTGATATTCGGGGCAACTTTCGGGATATTCGAAATATTTAATGACCTTTTGGCAAAATTCCCGGAAATGCTGGCAGGGTACAGGGGCAAATTCCAGGGGGGACTTATTTTTGCTGCTCTCGGAGGGATCGGAGGATTTTTTAGTTTTGCAATATTCTTCGGTATCACCGGACTAATCTATAATGCTTTCTCATATCTTTTCGGAGGTATCAGGATACGAACCAGATAAATGGATGTATTGTCGGATATCAAGTTTTATCAACTGTTTGTCTCTATATTCTTCGCATTAAGTTTATTTTACTTTATTTACAAATTCATTAAAGGTAAAAACAATAATTCTAAAAAATAGAATTTTGTTATTTCGGATTACCGTTCTTAATTACTGAAACTGTCTGTTCGGCTATCTCAAGTTCTTCATTTGTAGGTATGACCATAATTTTTACCGGTGAGTCCTTTGTCGAGATCTCACCGAATTCTCCGAAAACATCACTGTTTTTCTTTTTATCAAAAAATATTCCGAGAGAGTCCATATCTGACAATACCCTTTCACGGACAATTATATCTCTTTCTCCTATCCCAGCTGTAAATATAATAAGATCAACCCCGTTCATAACAGCTATATATGCACCAATATACTTTCTGATCCTGTAGGAAAACATATTTATTGCCAATTCAGCTTGCTCATTTCCTTCTTCAGCTGCCTGCTCTACATCTCTCATATCTGAAGACACACCTGATATACCCAGAATACCGCTCATTCTGTTAAAGATCATATTTACTTCTTCAGTACCGCAACTTTGTTTGTTCTGAATAAACAATGGTATTGCAGGGTCTATATCACCACACCTGGTACCCATCATCAGTCCTTCCAAAGGTGTAAACCCCATAGTTGTATCAATTGATTGACCATTCCTGACAGCAGCCATGGAAGAGCCATTCCCCAGATGACAAGTAATAATCTTTAATTCGTTCAAAGGTTTTCCCATTTTTTTTGCACCCTCTTTAGCAACATAAAAATGGGAAGTACCATGAAATCCGTACCGTCTTATCTTCTGCTTTGTATAATATTCATAAGGAATCGGATACATATAAGCATAATCAGGCATAGTCTGGTGAAAAGCAGTATCAAATACAGCTGCCATAGGAATTCCGGGTAAATGTTTCATTGTGGCCTCAATTCCGATAATATTGGGCGGATTATGAAGAGGAGCCAGCGGTATCAACTCCTTGAAAATCTTTATTTTCTCTTTATCGATCAAGACCGTTTTGCTGTAGTTCTCACCTGCATGAACAACTCTGTGTCCGACCCCATCTATTTCATTTTTATCCTTCAATACACCCTTTTCCGGATCAATCAATATTTTTATGATCTGATCTATTCCTTCTGCATGATCCTTAATATCCATCTCAAGAGTATTCTTCTTATCACCAATTGAAAAATTCAGTTTTGAATTTTCAAGCCCGATTCTTTCACAAAGACCTTTAGCAATGACACTCTTATTTTCAAAATCTATCAACTGAAATTTTATTGATGAACTACCAGAATTAATAATAAATATTTTCATAATTTCCTCTTATAATGTTAAAAAGCAAATTATACATTTTTGCCTCTAAAAATCAAGGTAAATAGATACTTTGTTTTAAAAAAGGGAGGCAAATTACCGTATATTATAATGTCTGTGCAACTGGTCGCCGATCATGATATTCACAAGGCCTTCCATTACACAAGATTGAAATAATTTGAATGTTCGTTCATATCTGTCCGGATCAGGGAATTTGGGTTGAAGATAGACCGGAACGTTATCAAGTCCTTCTGAAACCTGCCTGACTATATCTACATTGAGATTACTATTCACAATCAGTTTCAGTTCGGAAATTTTTTTTCGAATCTCCTCAGTAATCTTAAAATCACAGGCATCTTTCGGTGATACAGCCCACCAATTGAAATCTATATCACTGTTAAATATCCCTGACGTCTCAACTGCCAGAAAGTAATTCTTATTCTTTAACTTCTCTGCCACTCCCTCTATATTTTGCTCAAGCGGCTCCCCTCCGGTAAAAACAACCTGGCTGCCGGGGTATTTTTTCATCAATTCATCAATTTTAATGACTATTTCATCTTCCGAAAGCAATTCCCCTTCGTCCCATGAACTTTTTGAATCACAATATTCACATCTTACTGAACATCCTGTCACCCTCACAAATATTGACGGAAAACCTTTTCTGGCCCCTTCTCCCTGTGCAGTCCAGAATATTTCATTTATTTTGATTTTAGTCATTTTATTATTTATTGATAACTATAATCCGAAAGATGCTGCAGCATTTTCCGATTCCCATACTATAACCTTTGATACAGGATAATCATTTTTTATCATCTTAAAAAAATGTTCAGAAAGATTTTCTGCTGATGGTGAAAAATCATATATTTCGTTAAGGACCTGGTGATCAGGTAGAATTTTCTTCAGATAGGCCTTCAGGACCGTAAAGTCTATCGCTATTCCCGATTTATCAAGTTTTTCTACCTGAAAATGTACCTCCACCGAGAATGTATGTCCGTGCATCTTCTCGCACTTCCCCTTATAATGCTCTAAAAAATGTGCTGATGAAAATTTCTCTTTAACTATCAATTCACGTTTCATTCTGTTTCTCCGTTTTCAATCTTACTATTAGCGGATCCTCGATTCCGATCTCATTAAAAGCTCCCTGTCTGATATCACAAGACGGACATTTAAGACAAGGCATTTCATCTCCCCTGTAACATGAAACAGAAAATGAATAATCTGCCCCCGCTTTAAGGCCGAGCTCAATGATCTCCCTCTTACTTTTTTCTATCAGGGGGGTAATTATCCTGAATTTATCCCCTGTAATTGAGGCGGAAGTGCCAATATTAATAACTTCTTCCATTTTTTCAGAGAATAACTTTGTAGTATCAGGATAATCCGGTGTATCTATCAGGTTAAAACCAGTTAAAATATTTCTTATACTCCGGGTTTCAGCTATACCTGCCGCCAGAGAGAGGAAAATGCCATTCCTGAATGGTACATAGGTATGAGGTATCCCTTTCTCATCTTTGACAGATTCAAGTGAATCCGGTATCTCCATGTTGGGATCCAAAAGAGCTGAACCAAGAACTTCATTCAGGGGGAACCTGATATGAATGTATTTAAGATCATTCATTTCAGCAATCTTTACAGCATTCTTAACTTCAACTGAGTGCTTTTGTGAATAATCAATGATAACAGGCAGCAATTCTTCAAATCTGCTTTTCGCCCAATACAGGATAGTTGTAGAATCAAGTCCCCCCGAGAATAAGATAAGTGCTTTTCTTTTCATATTCTAATTTTACTATTTTATCCTCTCTTCTCCAAATATGCCCGAACCGGTATCAATCCATACAGCGCCAATATCAGAGAAAAATTCTCTTGAATTGTTACCGAATTTAAGGTAAGATTTCATTTAAAAATTCTACCGGAGGAATACATGGCATTTAATCTTAGAAACAGAAATTTTTTAAAATTACTCGATTTTTCACATGAGGAGATCAAATTCTTATTAAATCTTTCATTGGATCTGAAAAAAGCAAAATATTCAGGGACAGAACAGATGAAACTGGTTGGGAAAAATATTGCACTCATCTTTGAAAAATCATCAACAAGAACTCGTTGTGCTTTTGAAGTAGCGGCTCTTGATCAGGGTGCTCACGTTACCTACCTCGGCCCTTCAGGATCTCAGATCGGAAATAAAGAAACCATGAAAGATACAGCCAGAGTACTTGGAAGAATGTATGATGGAATTGAATATAGAGGATTCGGGCAGGATATAGTCGAGGAACTTGGAAAGTTTGCCGGTGTTCCGGTCTGGAACGGGCTAACTAATGAATATCACCCGACCCAGGTACTGGCAGATTTTCTTACGATGATGGAGCATTCCGATAAACCGATTGACAAGATCACATTTGCTTATCTTGGTGATGCAAGGAACAATATGGGAAATTCTCTTATGGTTGGTGCTGCAAAGATGGGGATGGATTTTAGAAGTGTTGCACCCGTTGAATATCAAACTTCAGGTGACCTTGTTGAGAAATGCAAATCCATAGCTGCTGCAAACGGAGGAAAATTATTAATTACAGATAATATTGAAGAGGGTGTAAAAGGAGCTGATTTCCTCTATACAGATGTATGGGTTTCCATGGGGGAAGCTGATTCTGTGTGGGAAGAGAGGATAAATCTTCTTAAGCCCTATCAGATCAATAAAAAAGTGATGGATTTGACCGGAAATGATAAAGTAAAGTTTCTTCATTGTCTCCCGGCCTTTCACAATCGTGACACAAAGATCGGAGAAGAGATATATCAAAAGTTCGGAATCGACTCCATGGAGGTTTCAGAAGAGGTTTTCGAATCGGAAGCTTCAATAGTTTTTGATGAAGCTGAGAACAGGATGCACACCATTAAAGCAGTTATGCTTGCAACTCTCGGTTAATTACTGAACCCCTATGAAATAGAATAACTGGAATAGTATGGTCCCAACCAGGGGAGTAAAAAAATATTATAAATGGTTTTTCGATTTCACTGAACAATATTATTGCGAAGATGAAAATATAAACAATGAGATAAGATCAAGAATAGAACATTCGATCTCTGTTGTCAGGAATATTCTAAGTATAAGGGAATCAGATGCCGGGAAAACTCCGGAACATTTAAAGGAAATAGCCGCACTTTTCCATGATATTGGAAGATTCCGGCAGATCCGTTTTCCCAATATATCATATGATCAATTAACGGAAGATCATGCTGAAATGGGGGTCAAACTTCTGAGAGAAGCAAAAATTCTGGAAGATCTGCCTGAAAGGGAAAGAGAGCTGATCCTGAAATCTATATTCTTCCATAATAAAAAAAATTCACATTTGAAAAGTAATGATAGTGAATTGATCGAGATTACTGAACTCCTCAGAGAAGCAGATAAAATGGATATTTCAAAAAGAAAGCAGTTAAGTTTTAACCCATAAAATATGTGATCACAGCACTCTGTCTACTGTTCTACATTAATAGATCTATGATCTTATCAGTTATCTCCTGAACTGATATCCGGTTCATACATTTATGATCAATCGGACATACTCTGAAAGAGCATGGTGAACAATCAACTTTTTTATATATCAATTCCGTTGTATCTCCCGGAGGAGATGAAATACCTGGAGATGTCGGGCCGAATATACCGATGGATGGCACCCCAGCTCCATCAGCGGCATGTAGCAGTCCTGAATCGTTTCCTACAAAAACATCGCACATTGAGATAATTGTGATTGCTTCTCTGAGTGAATAATCTCCAGTGATCTTAATAACTTTATCTGAGACCGAATCAGATATTTTTTTTATCTTTTCATTATCTTTTTCAGATCCGAAAATAACAAATTCTGTATTTGATACTTGCTTTGAAATATTCCGGATCAATTCTGCAAAATTATTTTCAGACCATTCTTTTGACGGCCCATAAGCTGCAGCCGGAGATAATCCGATCAGTCTATTGTTCCGGTCAAAACCGTTATCAATCATGGTATTCAATGCTGATTCTTTCTCTTCTTTACTGAAAATCAGGCTGTTGGAAAAACTATCCCCTATTTTACTATCCAGATAAAGTTCAATTAGCATAGAAAAACTGCGTATCTGATGGACGCTTTTACCGTTGAATTTCTTTTTTTTTCTCAGCATCCATCCCCTGAGGTCTTTAGAATAACCTGTAAGATGTCTTACTCCTGATAATCTCATCAACAGAGCGCTCTGGAATGAATTGGTAAACAAAATACCTTCTCTGACCTTAAAAGCTCTGAGTATCTTTATTGAAGACAAAAATGTTCTCAGAGATTTTCGAAGAGGTATTTCAACTATTTCGCTTATCTCCGGTATATTCTTATATATTGCTGCTAAATGAGATTTTGTAACGACAAGAATATCAGCTTCCGGCATCATCACTTTTAATGCCCGTAAAGCGGGTAGGGACATAACACAATCGCCTATCCAGTTAGGCGATCTTACAAATATTTTCATTCCGAAAAATTAACCGGAAAAATAACTATTCTTTGTGCTCTGAGGGTGTTCCCTCATCTGCTTCTGTTTCTGAATCTTCGGTTTCTAAGCTCTGTTCTTCAACTAATGGAATATCTGTTTCATCATTTTCAAGAGTGAGGTCCATATCAGTTTCATCAACTTCTTCAACTTCTCCACTTTCTTCCTTTAAAAGACTTGCTTCTTTAAGATAAATGTTTATGCTATCAAGTAATTCAGCAGTAACAAGCCCCCGCCTCACCTCTTCAATAGCTATAGTTAAAGGATTCTGAGCATCAATTTCAACTAATTGTTTCGCTCCGTTGATAAGCTGTTTTGCCCTTTTTGCGACAATGATCGCAAACCTGAATTTACTGTCTATTGAATTTGAATGATCCACATTTCCCTCCAGAAAACGTTCCTATTATACAGGATTTCCCGCATTAGTCAATATGGCCCTCCTCTTCAGAAAATCCTTCTCTGGAATATTTATTATATTTCCACGCAAATATTCTTTAAAATTGATTTTATTGGTGGAAAAGGATAGGATTTATTTTAGAGATAAAATCAGATCCTGGAGATAGAAGTTGAAATCAATACATGTGACAAAGCATTCGAAAGATAAGTACGGCATAAAAGACCTGAATATATCCGACACCGGAAAAACACTGATCAATGGATATAAAGATGCTGAATATATGTCGGGAAGACTGAAAGATAATAACCACCCCTATGAAAAGATCACTCCTGCCCTTATCTACGCCCTCTCGCTGATCGATAAAGTATATCAATTCCTAATAAAATCATTTATTTCAGGAATGGATAGTTCTTTTACCGAAAGATGTTACCTCCATCTAAAAACTAAAATTGGAGATAAAAATTTTGGAAATTTTCTTTCCGGATATTCTGAAACATATTGTTCTGATAACAGGGTCGAAGAAAAAAATTACGAACTTTTAAAAGATCTGATCACCCTTGGAACCGGATACAGGAATAAAGCTTATATCCCGCTCAGAGATATTTTTTTTTCAACAAGATCCGAACAGAATAAGCTTATGTTATCAGTATATTCAGGAATTGAAACTTTTTTTGAAAGTTCTCCCGGTTTCGGCTCCACCGGGATCAACCTTATAAAATTCCTCCGCCTGCCTTCTGAGAAATCTCCCGATTCTGTCCTGGATCAACTGACATTTATTATAGAGAACTGGGGAGATATAATCGGAGATCTCAGATTGGAGTTATTAACCGGTCTCGATCATTTAAAAGAAGAGAACAAAGTCCGAATGTCAGGTAGCGGTCCTTATTCGCCATATAGTTTTTTGTCCGTATCAGAAGGGGACCGGGAGAATTTCTCTTCAGACAGTGACTGGATGTCATCACTTGTTCTTCTTGCAAAAAGCACCTACGTTTGGCTGGATCAGCTTTCCAAGATTTATAAAAGAGACATACATAGAATAGATCAGATCCCGGATGAAGAACTTGACAGGATTAGTAATATGGGGTTTTCAGGCTTGTGGTTGATCGGCCTGTGGGAGAGGAGCAAAGCTTCTGCCGAAATAAAAAAAAGGACTGGAAATCCGGAAGCCATGGCTTCTGCATATTCAATAGATGATTATATAATTTCATCAGACCTGGGCGGCGAGGAAGCATTTTTGTCTTTAAAGAGAAGGGCTGAAGAGAGAGGGATCAGACTTGCCGCTGATATGGTGCCTAATCATATGGGAATTGATTCAAAATGGGTTTGTGAACATTCCGAATGGTTTATCTCTTCTGATTCTCCCCCTTTCGGTTCATATACATTTAACGGCCCCGACCTCTGTGAAGACGGAAGATACACGATAAATCTTGAGGATCACTATTATAATAAAAGTGATGCAGCAGTGGTATTTGAATTTACCGATAATACTAACGGAAACAAAAAATATATCTATCATGGTAATGACGGTACTTCTATGCCCTGGAATGATACAGCTCAATTGAACTATCTTATGGACGATGTCCGAAAATATATTATAGATACAATTATAAAAATATCCGGAAAATTCAGCATTATAAGGTTTGATGCTGCAATGATCCTCACAAAGAAACACTTCCAGAGGTTGTGGTTTCCTGAACCGGGACATGGAGGTGATATTCCTTCCAGGGCAGGGAGAGGTGTCACCTCAGAAGAATTCAACAGACAATTTCCCAATGAGTTCTGGATGGATGTAGTTGAGAATATTGCAGAGAGATCGCCTGATACATTATTACTCGCAGAAGCTTTCTGGATGATGGAACCCTATTTTGTAAGAACTCTGGGTATGCACAGGGTTTATAACAGTGCATTCATGAACTTCCTTAAAGCTGAAGAGAACAGAGAATTCCGTATTTCAATAAAAAATACTATAGAGTTCAATCCTGAGATACTTAAAAGGTTTGCAAATTTCATGAACAATCCTGATGAAGAGACAGCGGTAAGCCAGTTCGGTTCAGATGATAAATACTTTGGTGTATGTACACTCCTTGCCACTTTACCAGGTTTACCCATGTTCGGGCATGGACAGATTGAAGGATTCACGGAAAAATACGGGATGGAATACCGGAAAGCTTACCGGGATGAAACTCCCGATAAAAATCTTTTAGAAAGGCATAGACAAGAAATATTCCCATTATTAAAGAAAAGGAATATTTTTTCCCAATCTGAAAATTTCAGATTATACGATTTTATTGATTTGGATGGCAAAATAAATGAAGATGTTATAGCTTATTCAAACTTCCACAGAGGAGAACATTCGATAGTGGTCTTCAACAACCGTTATTCTGACTGTTCAGGCAGTATCCACTACTCCTCACTATTCGCCGAATTATCTCCCGGAGGTGGAAAAAGCCTTAAAAGTTCCACTATAGGGGAGTCTTTGAAGATCAGAGGTTCACATAATGAATACATTATCTTCCGGGATAACGCCACTTCACTTCAGTACATAAGAAAAAGCTCGGAGATAATTGACAAGGGGTTATACTTCGAACTGGGAGCTTTCAAATACCACACATTTCTGCGTTTTAAAATAGTGACAGACACTGATGAAAAAAAATACTGCCGTATTGATGAAAATCTGGCGGGAAAGGGAATTGCCGACATTGAAAAGCTTTATAATATGGAGATCAACAATCCGGTTTACAATATTATTAAAGAGATGTTCCTGAAATACAATAATTTTTTCTTCGATGATCTGTCTGCAATTGATCCGGGACCTTTAAAACAATTTCTGTCAAGACTTCATGCCATAATTTCAGAACCGTTATCGGAGAATGCAAAAGAAAAGCTGTCAGATAACTTTGTATTTGAATTTATCGAATTAAAAAAATATTATAATTCGGTATCAGATAATGGAAAGGAAAATAATAAGAAAATTGAGGTGAAGCTGCCGTCAGAAAACATCTTTTTATATCCTGCCCTTATCCCTTCATTACTATTGATCAATATTAATGACTATAAGCAAGCAGATATTCAGGATGATAAAAATGATCTGTTATTAAAATACTATATCCCGGATATTCTCGATAAATTGTATTCAGATCAGTCTATTCCATCTGCAGGTCTTTCTACGGTCATCAAACTTTCAGTTAAATATTCGAATCTTTTTTACGACATTCTTTCTTCTGAAGCCGGTATTCTTAAGATAGAAAATTTTTTTAAAGATGAGGACCTCCGTATGCTGATAAATTATAATGAATTTGAAGGGAAGACCTGGTACAGCAGTGAATTTTTCAGGTTACTGGCTAAAATATTGTTCCTGATTTCCATAGTGAAGGGACAAAAGATGTCCGGGTCAGGGAAGAAATCTTATGGCCTCCCGGATAAACTTGCCGAAGAAATATATTCAGTTTTTTTAAAGTCCGACTATATATCAGAAAATTTATTTGAGAAGCTTATTGAAGAAATAAATCAAAATATAAGAAAAATCAGGAAAAACTACCAATCTTTGTAATAAGAACCGTTGAGAGCTTTCCTGTCTGATTTTGAGTAAATATCCCAGATATTCTCTCCTCCCCAATGTGTAGAGTTCCGCTTATCCTGATAGGACCTTAATCCCCACTCTGTAGATCCGGTCATTGGATCGGACGGTATTCTTCTCAAAAATTTTCTGATCTTTGGTTTATTTTTCGGATCACGGTACTCGATTCCCTTGACCAGGATTTCCAGATCCTCCGGAAAAGCGTATGTCTCTTCATCATGTTGAATTTTATTCTTTATAACAAAATCATGATAATCATCGATCGCAGTCCTGATCTCTCTGAGCGACCTCTTGAGAATCAGTTCTCTCTCTCTTTTTACTGAAGTTTCCACCATAGGGATAGCAACAACAGCAAGTGTTGAGATTATGGCAATAACAACGATCAGTTCTATGATCGTAAATCCTGATCTTCTGCTGTTCTGTTTTATTCCGGTTTTAAGGTATGAACTCATGAGCAATACCTCTTATTGGAAAATCAGTCACTCTTTGGACTGATTGCTTTAATACTCGCCTTTATCCTGTTATCTCTATCCACATCTATTACTTTAACTTCTATTTCCTGCCCGAGTTTATATTTCATATCGGTGATATTCTTGATCCTTGAATGTGAGATCTCAGAAATATGGACAAGACCGACAGCTCCACGGAATAATTCCACAAAAATACCGTAATCCTCTATTCTGGTAATTTTACCTTTATAGACCTTATTGACCTCAGCAGATTGTGTCAGTTCCTTGATCCTTTGCAGCACACTATTGCCAACATCTATGTTGGGAGCAGCAACCCTCACTGTTCCGTCATCTTCAGCATTCACCTTCACACCAAAATCTGCGATCAGACCCTTTATTGTTTTTCCACCAGGGCCTATCAGATCCTTTATTTTCTCAGAATTTATATTTACAGTAAGGATTACCGGCGCATATTCAGAAAGCTTTTCGGAAGGTTCTACGATTGCATCTTTCATTTTTTCAAGAATGAACAATCTAGCTTTTTTTGCATCTTCAAGAGTCTTATCAATTATCTCATCACTGAGACCATCAATTTTAATATCAAGCTGTGCAGCTGTTATCCCCTTTTCAGTACCGGTGATCTTAAAATCCATATCACCGAAGTGATCTTCATATCCGGCAATATCGGTAAGGACAGCAAAATCATCTCCTTCCTTAACAAGTCCCATTGCAATACCTGCAACAGGAGCCTTGATCGGTACGCCGCCGTTCATCAGTGCAAGAGTTCCGCCACAGACCGTAGCCATCGAAGAAGATCCGTTAGACTCAAGAATATCCGATACGATCCTTATTGTATATGGAAAATCAGTATCAGACGGTATAACTGGAGTCAGGCCCTTCTCAGCAAGGTTGCCATGTCCGATCTCTCTTCTTCCTGCTCCTCTGAGAAAACTTACTTCCCCAACTGAAAACGGGGGGAAATTATAGTGCAGCATAAATTTTTTCAATGCCCCGGATGTATAAATATCGTCAAGCCTCTGAGCATCATCCTCAGATCCGAGAGTGACAGTTGCAAGAGCTTGTGTCTCTCCTCTTGTGAAAACAGCTGATCCGTGAACTCTCGGAAGCATACCCAGTTCAATACTGATATTCCTGATCTCATCCAGTGCTCTTCCGTCATTTCTTTTTTTCTCTTTTATGAGGGTTTTTCTGAATATCTCATACTCCAGCCTGTGAATAGCAGATTTATATTTTCCGGTTTTTGAATCATCTTCAATACCGGCCATTATTTCATCTGTTAGTTTACCGATTTTCTCTTTTCTTTCACTTTTTTCTACAGCAAAAATACCGTCTCTGAAACCATCTGCGTATTTCTTTTCAAGCTCTTTATAAATATTCTCTAGTTCCTCATCAACCTTTACTTTGAATTTGTCAGGGTTCATAAGAGCTTTTTGTGACACACAGATATCAGTTACGATCTTATTCGCAATCTTCAGGCCATCTTTAAAAGTATCTTCGGTAAACTCATTTCCACCGGATTCGATCATCACCACATTATCTTCAGTTCCGGCTACAAACAGAATCATATCCGACTCATCAGCCTTTTCCTTTCCGGGATTAATTGAAAATTCACCATCTTTCCACCCTATCTTTACTGCACCTACCGGTGTAGAAAACGGGATTGTTGATGATATTAACGCTGCTGAAGCCCCGATTATCCCCATTGCATCAAAATCAATACTCATGTCTGCAGATAATAACATCTCGATTACCTGAGTATCATTAAAAAAACCGTCGGGGAATAAAGGTCTTATCGGTCTGTCGATCAACCTTGAAAGTAATATTTCCTTCTCGGATAACCTGCCCTCTCTTTTAAAAAATCCACCTGGAATTTTCCCTGCCGAATAACTGTTGATTCTGTAATCAACCATCAGAGGGAAGAAGTCCTGGTCGTCTTTCGCTTCGTCACGCATATTTGCTGTAACGAGTAATACATTATCTTTGTATGATAAAACTGCGGAACCGTTTGATTGTTTAGCCCATTTTTTAGTTTCAATCTTCAGATCGATTCCATCTATATCTATACTAATGCTTCTTTCCATTCTATTTCTCCTTTGTGCAAAACCTAACTACGGATAAGTATAATTTGAATATCTTTATTTCCTTAATTCAAGATTACCAATAAGATCAAGATATTGTTTGTAATCTTTTTTCCTGATGTAGTTCAAGAGTTTTCTCCTCTTTGATACCATTACCAGGAGTCCTCTTCTTGAGTGGTGGTCTTTCTTATGGGTTTTGAAGTGGTCGGTTAAATATTTAATTCTATTTGTTAATAATGCAACCTGAACATTGGGAGAACCGGTGTCTTTATCATTTATGCGATACGTTCCAATCACCTTCTGTTTCTCTTCAGTAGTAATACTCAAAATCTCCTCCTAATTTTTGCTTATCTGTTATTTTATCAGAGAATTCATGATTTGTAAACACATCAGGTCTGATTCAGGCTGATATAAGCTGACTTTAACAGGAACTCAATAATAAAAGATAATTATATACTAAAACAATAAAAAATACTACATCTCAATTAGTTTTAATAATGACTGTTTCTTGATTTTTAACACCTAATATGATAGTTTATAATTTGAAAAAACGGGAGCATCTTTCATGAAAAAAACAACAATCAACAGCGCACATCACCATCTTGGCGGAAGAATGATCGACTTCTTCGGATGGGACCTTCCTGTCCAGTATTCCGGATTGTCAGCGGAACATAATGCTGTAAGAACCGGAGGTGGAATATTTGATGTCAGTCACATGGGTGAGATATTTATCAAAGGCGATTCCGCCCTCGATGCAGTTCAATTCATCACATCCAACAATATTGCAAAACTTGTACCCGGGAAGATAGTATATACAGCTCTGCCGGACGAGAACGGGTGCTTTGTAGATGACATGCTTGTATATATGATAAACGATAAAGAATACCTTATCGTTGTAAATGCAGCAAACCTCGAGAAAGATTTCAAATGGATCAGTGAAAAGGTAAAAAAATTTAATGTGAAGTCAGAAAATAAGAGTGATGAGTTCACACAGATAGCAATTCAGGGGCCGAACTCTGAAAAATTGCTTTCCGGATTCACAAAAGATCCGATATCTGATCTCAAATATTACCATTTCCTCCAGGGTAAGGTTGGTGATCTTGATGCAATAATCTCAAGGACAGGATATACAGGTGAGGATGGTTTCGAGATCTATTTCAGATCTGATGAGAGAACCGCATCTGATCTTTTCATCAGTTTTGCTGAATCAGGAGAGAGTCTGGGAATAATTCCGGCAGGTCTCGGCGCAAGAGATACCCTGAGGCTTGAAGCAAAGATGGCCCTCTACGGAAATGACATAGATGATTCGCATACTATACTTGAAGCTGACCTCGGCTGGATACTGAAGCTGAAAAAGGGTGATTTTATTGGAAGGGAACCATTGCTTAAGCAGAAAGAAGAGGGGATAAAAAGGAAACTGGTAGGATTTGAACTGACTGAAAGGGGAGTT
This sequence comes from uncultured bacterium, assembly GCA_942492175.1. Lineage (GTDB taxonomy): Bacteria > Acidobacteriota > Aminicenantia > UBA2199 > UBA2199 > UBA647. Next base: position 323,986 of record CALODR010000001.1, on the reverse strand, counting down.
CCGAGACACGGCTACAAAGTTTATGTGGAAGGAAAACATTATTCGGAAGTAACAAGCGGAACATTCGCCCCGTTCCTAAAAAAACCGATCGGTCTTGTTTACCTCCCGATCGATCATTGTGAACCGGGATCAAAATTTCATGTTGAGATTCGCGGAAAACATCTGGGAGCGGAAGTAGTCCCCACACCTTTTTATAAAAGAAGTCAGTGAAGTTGCAAACTAAAATTAAGTTTTTAAAAAAAGATCGGAATACAGAAATAAATAAAGGAGGAATATTATGGATTTAAAAAATTACAAATTTACAAAAGATCATGAATGGGTAAATCTCGAAGGAGAAACTGCATCGATCGGAGTATCGGATTATGCTCAGAAAGAGATGGGTGATGTTGTATATATTGAATTGCCGGAAACAGGAAGCACTTTCACAAAAGGTGATGCCTGCTCAAATATAGAATCAGTAAAAGCTGTCAATGACATTTTTACACCTGTTTCAGGTGAAGTTGTAGAAGTAAACACGAGTCTGGAAGATGCGCCCGAAAATGTCAACAAGGATCCTTATGGTTCCGGATGGATCCTTAAAATTAAAATTTCAAATCCTGATGAATTGAATGAACTTCTGGATTCCGCTCAGTATGAAGAATACCTGAAAGGGATCTGAGCAGGAGCTGAAGATGAGATACTTCCCCCTCACAGATCCTGAAAGAGAGGAGATGAAGAAGGCTATCGGTATAAAAAATATCAGAGAGCTTTTTTCAGATATCCCCGAGAATAATTCATATTTTCCACTGGACAAAATCCCCTCAATGCTTCATGAAGATGAATTGATCGATAAATTCAATGCCTACGGTAAAGAGAATAAGTTCCATAATTTTAAAAGTTTTCTCGGCGGTGGTGCATATGACCACTTCATTCCGGAAACAGTAAAATCACTCAGTATGAAAGGAGATTTCCTTACTCCTTACACTCCCTATCAGCCTGAGGTCAGTCAGGGGAGCCTTCAGGCTATGTTTGAATACCAGACAATGATGTCAATGCTGACAGGGATGGATATTTCAAATTCCTCTCTTTATGACGGGGGAACCGCAGCTGCTGAGGGAGTGCTTCTGATGGCCAGAAAGTCAAAGAAGAAAAAAATACTTGTTTCTTCAGCCATACACCCTGAATATATTGAGATAATAAATACCTATGTTCAAAACCTTGATATCACTATTGAACAGGTCAAGTTCGACAATGAGACTGGGAAAACTGATATTTCCGACCTTGGATCAAAGCTTAGCGGGGACATTGGCGGATTTATCTTCCAGTCACCTAATTTTTTCGGGGTGATCGAAGATACCGGCAAAATTGCAGGATTGCTCCACGATTCAAACATTTATGCAACACAGGTAGTAACAGAAGCATTCTCACTCCCTTTCCTAACTTCTCCCGGATCGAACGATATAGATATAGTCGTTGGTGAAGCTCAGAGTTTCGGTCTGCCTCTCTCATATGGAGGCCCTTTCCTCGGATTCATCTCTGCAAAAAAAGAGTTTGTAAGGCAAATGCCCGGAAGGCTTGTCGGTGAAACTGTTGACTTAAAAGGAAACAGAGGATATGTGCTTACATTATCAACAAGGGAACAGCATATTAAGAGGGAGAAGGCAACTTCAAATATCTGTACAAATCAGGCATGGTGTGCATTAAGGGCATCTATATTTCTTACTCTTCTGGGGGAGAAGGGGCTTTCAGAAATATCGAAGTCAAATCACCTGAACACTGCATATTTTGTTGAACAAATATCTCAATACACTCATGTGAACATTAGATTTAAAAAAGATTTCTTCAATGAGGTTGTCCTTGACCTTAAAGATATTGATGTTGAGGAATTCATTGAAAACATGAAAAGTAACGGGATATTGCCTGGAATACCGCTAAAATGGTTTTTCAAAGATTTAAAGAATCAGCTGCTGGTAAATATAACTGAAATACACAAAAAAGCTGACATAGATAATTTCGTTAAAGCAATCGGAGAATTAAAATGATCAAACTTCCTGAACTGATTTTCAACACAAGCCGTAAAGGGAAGACCGGAATATCGGTAAGCCTTAATAAATTTTCTGATGACCTGATCTCAATCGACAACAGCAAACTCAGAAAGGAGATTGAAGATTTCCCTTCTCTTTCCGAAGTGGAAACTGTCAGACATTTTTCAAACCTTTCAAGATTAAACCATTCTGTTGATAATGGATTTTACCCGCTTGGTTCTTGTACAATGAAATATAATCCGAAGATAAACGAGAAAGTAGCCGGTATGGAAGATCTTTCTGCTCACCCCTACTCTCCGGTCGATCTGGTTCAGGGAAATCTGAGGATAATAAAAGACCTCGAGGAATGGCTCATTCAACTGACTGGAATGGACTCATTCACACTCACACCTTCTGCAGGTGCTCATGGAGAATTTACCGGGATGATGGTAATAAGGAAATATCTTACTTCAAAGGGTGATCCGCGAAAAATAGTCCTGATTCCAGACTCAGCTCACGGGACAAATCCTGCGTCTGCCCATTTTGCCGGATATGAGATAAAAGAGATATCTTCGAATGAAGAGGGCATAATTGATCTTGAGGAATTGGAAAAACATCTTGACAAAGATGTTGCAGCTCTTATGATGACCAACCCTAATACATTGGGAATATTCGAGAAAAATATCGTAGAGATCTCCAAAGCACTTCACAGGAACGGATCCCTCCTCTATATGGATGGAGCAAACATGAATGCCTTTCTCGGAATTGTAAGACCGGGTGATATTGGTGCTGATGTAATTCATCTTAATCTTCATAAAACCTTCTCCACTCCTCACGGAGGAGGTGGACCCGGATCAGGGCCCATCGGTGTTACCAGAGAGCTGTCCGGTTTTCTACCGGTACCACTCGTTTCTAAAGACAACGGTGAGTTCAAGGTTAAATATTTTACCGAAGATGGTATAGGAAGAATAAAGAATTATTATGGAAACTTTCTGGTCATGGTAAGGGCACTGGCCTATCTTATGTCACTGGGAAAAGAACATGTCAGCCGGGTAGCCGAAGATGCAGTTCTGAATGCAAATTACATCAGAAAGGAACTGGAAGGACTTCTTGACCTCCCATATAAGAGTAAAACTCTGCATGAAGTAGTTTTTTCTGATGAAGGGCTGAATGTAAAAACATTGGATATCGCAAAAAGATTACTGGATTATAATATTCATCCGTTTACAGTTTACTTTCCGCTTATCATACATGGTGCCATGATGATCGAGCCAACAGAAACTGAAAGTAAAGAGACTCTCGATGAATTTATATCTGTAATGAAAACCATTCTGAAAGAGGCGCAGGACGATCCGGAATATCTTAAAAATGCCCCTTATAATACACCGGTTTCAAGACTTGATGAAGTTCTGGCGGCACGGCAACTTAAACTCAGGTGGGAGAAAAGTGAGGAAAATTGAGCTTACAGGAAATTATTTTAAAACTAGAAGAATTCTGGTCCCATAACGGTTGCTATATTGCATCAGGGTATGATAATGAAGTTGGAGCGGGAACCATGACCCCTGACACCTTTTTTAAAGTATTGGGGAATAAACCATGGAGAACTGCTTATTGGCAGCCTTCAAGAAGGCCGGATGACGGCCGCTATGCCGACAATCCGAACCGGGTACAGAAACATAATCAATTTCAGGTAATACTCAAACCTGCACCGGAGAACGGCCAGGAATTATATCTGAACAGTCTTCAGTTCCTGGGTGTTGAAATAAGAAACCATGATATAAAATTTGATGAAGATAATTGGGCATCCCCTTCTCTGGGTGCCTGGGGTGTCGGCTGGCAGGTAATGTGCGACGGCCTGGAGATCACTCAATTCACCTATTTTCAACAAGCTGGAGGTATCGAATTAAACCCCAACTCTCTTGAGATCACTTATGGTATTGAACGGCTTGGTAGTTTTCTTGAACAGAAGAGCAATATTTATGACCTTAACTGGAGTAATAACGTAACTTATGGCGACTTAAGGACTGAGGAGGAGAAACAATTTTCTGTATACAATTTCGAAGCTGCGGATATAGACATGCTGAGGGAATTATATTCTCTTTACACTTCCGAAGCAAAAAGGCTGCTTGAACTTGAGCTATACCTTCCTGCGTTCGATTATGTACTCAAGTGTTCCCATGCATTCAATATTCTCGATGCAAGAAAAGCGGTATCAGTAGCAGAAAGGACTTCATTTCTCGCATCTATGCGTGATCTTGCCTCCCGCACTGCTCAATTATATATTTCAAAAACAGAAGGTGAAAATGGCTGAATTTTTATTTGAACTAGGTGTCGAGGAAGTCCCCGTATCTAATATTAAAAACATGATGGAACAATTGGAGTCAGGATTCAGGGAAGGTTTTGCCGATAAGGGTATTGATTTCGGAACACTTGAAACTTCCATGACCAACAGAAGGTTTCTCTTTTTTTTCAATAACATCAGTACCGTATCAAAATCCAAATCCGAGCAGATAAAAGGGCCATCGAAAAAAATATCATTTGATGAAAACGGAAAACCGACTAAAGCCCTTGAAAAATTCCTTGAAATAAACGGTATAGATGAATCCGATCTCGAAGAGATGGAGACAAAAAAAGGGACATACCTTTCTTTTACAAGAGAAGATGAAGGTGATGATACAGCTGTACTCCTTAAAGAATTAATACCTGGAATACTTCAGAAACTGACATTTAATAAATCTATGACCTGGAATAGTTCAGGAAAAAGTTTTGTGAGACCACTCAGAAACCTTCTGGCAATTTTTAATGGAGAGATTGTAGATTTTGAATTTGCCGGTATCACATCCTCAAATAATTCCTTCGGTCACAGACTATTATCAGAAGAGAAGCTGAAGATCCTTTCATTTCAGAATTATTGTGAGCAGATGAGTAGAGAATTTGTTATATTCAGTGAGAACGAAAGAAAAGAAAAGATTAAAAATGAAATCAAAGATATAGAGAAAGATCTTGGATTTTCAGTGCGTTTGACTGATAAAATGCTTGAGTATTATATTTTTAATAATGAATACCCGGTTGTATTTACCGGTAAATTCGATAAGCAATATTTGGATCTTCCATCAGAGATTATATCCACATTTATGATAAATGAGAAAAAACTTATTCCTGTTTTCGATGGAGAAAAACTTACAAATATATTTGTGGGTGTCTCGAATGTACCGGATGAGAGTGAATATGTTTCCAAAGGGAATGAAAAAGTTATTAAAGCCACTTTTGAAGATGCAAAATTTTTCTGGGACAATGACAGAAATGATAATTTTAAAGATTTGAGGGAAGGCTTGAAGAATGTAATGTTCCAGAAAGATCTTGGGTCGTATTTCAGCAAAAGTATCAGAATCAAGGAGATTTCAGAACTTATTTCAGAATTATCGGGCAATCAGGAGCAAACAGAAAATATCGGTATAGCCGCTGAACTTTGCAAGAATGACCTGCTGACAAGAATGGTTGGCGAATTCCCTTCACTTCAGGGAATAATGGGTGGATTGTATCTTAAGGAAAACGGAGAACCAAAAGAGATTTGGGAAACAGTTTATTACCACTATGAGCCAAAAGGATTTGTCGAAGATGAACTAGACAGCCTTAATGCCGGAATTCTCTCCATGGGTGACAAAATAGACAATATAGTGGGATTAATTTCGAAAGGTATAAAGGTATCAAGCTCCAAAGACCCTTATGGACTTAGAAGAGATGCCTCTGCCATTATCAAGATAATTGTTGATTTTAATCTGAATTTTGATCTTAACTCAGTTATAGATTTTGCAATCAGCAAATTTGAATTAAAAGAGATCAGCAGTGAGGACATTAAAAAAGCAACCACAACCCTTTTCTCTATGAGGATGGAATATTTTTTAAAGGATCTGCTTTTTATAGACGGTGATGTGGTAAGCAGTGTGTTAAAATCCAATTTTCTTTTCATATACAAGATCTATCTTAGAGCAAAAGCAGTTTCTGAGGTTTCTGAAAGCGCATCGATCCAGCATCTTATCGAACTTCATAAAAGGATAAAAAATATTATAAAGAACTCAGATCCCATTGCAGTTTCAGAATCTTTACTTGTCGAACCCGAGGAAAAAATACTGTACGAGATCGTTACAGAGACAAAAACAGAAACAGAAAAACTTCTGAGGAATAACAAGTATATTGAAACCTGCTCAAATTTTATGGATATTAAGCCTGTAGTTGATAACTTTTTTGAAAAAGTTCTTGTAATGGATGAGAATGAAAACATCAGAAACAATAGGATGGGACTTTTACATAAGATAAATGAGCTTCTGCTCCAGATCGCGGATTTTTCAATACTTACTGAAAAGATCTGAGCCTTAATTAAAACTTTATGGCTAAAAATACATTTTTTGAGTGTTCCGAATGTCAATATCAAAGCCCGAAATTTTACGGAAAATGCCCGCAATGCGGCAGTTGGAACACAATGTTTGAAGTTACAGAACAGCCGGCAAAGAACAACTCAACTTCAAATGAGAAGTTAAGAGATGCTGTAAAACTGTCTGATATAACATCGGGCAAGGTTTCACGGCAGGACACAGGAATTGTTGAGTTTGACAGAGCTCTTGGAGGAGGTGTCGTCCCCGGCTCCGTAATTCTGATCGGAGGGGAACCGGGAGTTGGGAAATCCACCCTTTTACTGGAAGTTTCGGGTAATTTATCAGGGAAAGGAAATGTTCTTTACTATTCCGGAGAAGAGTCGGAAGGTCAGATAAAATCAAGAGCAGAAAGGATAAATATAAATTCTGACAGGGTTTTTCTGCTCACACTCGGAGATCTGGAAGATCTGAAAATAAGTGTGAAAGATCTTTCACCTGAATATATTATTATTGATTCGATCCAGACTCTGAACTCCAGAAATACAGGAGGGTTTACCGGATCAGTTCCAAAGTTGAGGCAGGTAACATCCGAACTGGTTGAAATTGCAAAATCAAACAATATTACAGTATTCATTATCGGTCATATTACCAAAGATGGTCAGATCGCAGGCCCTAAGACACTTGAACACATGGTTGATGTAGTATTATATTTCCAGGGTGAACTCCAGTCCAACTTAAAAGTGCTTAGAGTTGAAAAGAACAGATATGGTTCAGTTAATGAATTGGGGATCTTCCAGATGAGTGCTTCCGGATTGTCTTCCGTTTCAGATCCATCTGAGGTTTTTCTCCAAAATAGAGATTCAAAGGAACCGGGAACATCCGTTGTTGCCTCAATGAAAGGGATGAGATCAATACTAATCGAGATACAGGCCCTTGTGACGGAAAACCCTTTCGGAGGGAATCCGAGAAGAATGTCAATCGGTTTTGATCCCTACCGGATGTCAATGCTTTTATCAGTTATAGAAAAAAAACTCAGATTTCCATTTTATAAGTCTGATGTTTTTCTCAATATAACAGGAGGAATAAACCTTAAAGAGACAGCAAGTGATCTTGCTGTATGTTCAGCACTGATATCCAGTTATAAAAATATAGTATTGCCCGGAAATATAATACTTCTCGGAGAAGTGGGGCTGACCGGAGAGATCAGGCCCGTAAGTTATATTGAGACCAGAATAAAGGAAGCAGTTAATCACGGTTTCAAGAATTTTATCATCCCCGAATCGGTGTCTGAACTTAAGATCAGGGGTGCCCGGTTTTACCCAGTAAAGGATTTAAATGAGTTCTACTCTGTATTAAATTCTATAAAAATCTGAACAGAAATTTAAAGTACCAGGTCAGATACAACCCTTTATGTTCTCTTTCATCTCTTTTATCATAGCATTAAGTTTTTCATCTTTATCTGAATCTATGATAATCGCGGAGTATTTCTTGTGATCAACATAGAACTTTGAAAAATTAATATTGAATCCTTTAAATGTTGTTATGATTTTTTTCAGCAATGATCTGTCTTTCAGACATGAGATCATGATAATGGTTTTATTTGTGCCTGCTATCTTTTTTGTGTTTATAAATTTCGGAGAAACTGATCCCTCTTTTAGTTGAAGTGTAAAATGGTAGCACATTCTGACAACTTCTTTCATTACTTCAAAATTTGTTTCGATCCTGAACAATTCATCAAAATTAAAAAATATTTCATTTATTATCTTCTTGTCTATATCACTCAATTCTTCAATTAATCTACTTAAAATAAAAATATTAATATCTCGTAGTCCCTGATCAAAATCCCGTATGGCTCCGAACTCTTTTTTAATCGTTTTTCGGAGAGAATCGAAAATACCCCTTACTGATGAAAATTCAGACAGATCAATTCTAAGCTTAAATATATCTACAAAAAAAATTTCCCTGTATATCTTGGTTGGGACAAAAGAAATAATCTCCACTCCTGTAATCTTATCTATCTTAGGTATCAGTTCGAGAATCTTACCTCTGTTCTGAATAGTTCTTACAATAATTGCCTTTATTTCCAGATTAAAATCTGTCTTGTTTGTCACATTCAGGAAAACCTGGGTTATTCTCGTTCTCTCGATCTCATCCATAAGGAATGGGATTATTGCCCGTGCAAAATGTTCAAACCCTCCGACCGCTTTAATATCAGTAAATTTTGAATTGTGAGCCGCAAGAACAATTTTATTGAATGATTTTTCAATATTGGAAATTAACTGCGGAGTCAGTTGAGATCCATATTTATCAACAATCTCTATTCTGTAAACAAGAAGGCCGCCGGTGGTCACAAAACTTTTATGATGCTTGATAATGTGATCAGGAACAACATAATCCAGAGTTCTTAAAAAATCTTCAACCGATATAATGTAATCTTTACTGACAAACGTAATACCGGTAAGTTTTTCATATAAAGTTTCAAAGTTTTTTATCCTGATTATCTCAGTTGCACTGCCTGAAAGTACAAGTTTCTGACACTTGAAATTCTCAAGTACAAAATCGGCAAGATCATTTATTTTTCTCTCTTCCAGATACTTTCTTGTCCTGGATAGTACAAACTTTAATACCTGTCCATCCTCATTAACCAGGTCCTCGATATCATCTTCGTTATAGATCTTTTTTATTCTCTTAATAATTTGTACAAATATTTCAGATTTAACTGTTTCCTCATCCTGTAGAATATATTTACTGATACTGCCAACCGATGCTTCTCTTATTTTTTTCAGCAGCTGTTTCTTATCTCTTTTGAAAGCATTGAGCTCATTCTTTGAATATATATTAAATGCAAGTATTACAATACCGACCGTCTTATCTCCATATTCGACTGTAAATCCCTTAATAAACTGAACATTCCTCGATTTGCGGTGAATTATCCCGAGAATTGAATTTGACATTCCTGTCCAGTCTTCAGCCAGAACTCCGAGGGTAATAGTGGCGGGGAAATCATCTCTGACATATTCCTCAAGAATGATCACCTCTTTCTTTTTTGTAATATCATAGTTGTGTATAAGCTTAAGCAGCATCATCCTCTGTTCAACAAGAGGAAATATCTGTTGAGAATTAAGTATTTTCTTTAATTTTGTCCTGATCTCTTTTTTAGATATTTTAATTTTTCCTCTTTTCAACAGATCGACCAGGTTCTGGATCTCTTCTTCTTTTAAGTCTCTGAACATAATGAAAATTCTATGTAGTTTAGAATATTTTGTCAATAAATCTAAAATATGTTTTTTCTATGAGCAAACTAACACTTACATAATTCAGATAAATTAACTTAATTATTCTTTTTCTTGACTTTTTTTTACTAATTTTCTATTATTTTTTGGAGGAGGATAAATGAACAAAACTGAATTGGTAAAGTCAATTTCGGAAAAAGCTCAGCTTAAGGTCACAGACACTGAAGATCTTGTTAATGCTTTTATAGACACAGTTTCGGATGAATTGAAGAATAGAGGGAAAGTTACCTTAGTAGGTTTTGGAACATTTTCAATAGCTCACAGAAAAGAGAAAACCGGTGTTAATCCAAAGACAGGGAAAAAGATAAAAATAAAGTCAAAGAATGTTCCTGTTTTTAAGGCCGGGAAGGCTCTTAAAGAAAAAATAAAATAGTTTCCCGCTATATCTAAAAAACGGTCACAATAGTTTCAGTACCTTTCAGTTCAACTGATTTTCTTTCGAAAGAGGCATATATATTACTAAACTTTATTTTATATTCACCTTTTTCAAGAAATTTTATTTTAAACTTTGCAAGATTAGCTGACTTAACAGGTTTATCAAAAAAAGAGAAGCCGATGTCAAAAGAAGACCCTGAATAATTCTGCAGAATCTTAGTTTTATCATTATTGATAACTTTGGTATCGAGTTCCTCTATCTCAGCTTTTCCACCTTCAACAATACCGCTGATGGAAAGTGTTGAGATATCTGAAACTGAATTCATTCTGACAGAAAATGTGGATGACTTGTTAAGCTGAACTCTGGCCATTCCGGGTGTTATACTAACTGAATTTGCTGTTGAGGATTGTACGGGATTAATTCTTGTCCCGTTCCTGAGAGGATCCGGTTCCTTTTTTGCCCCCCCTCCGCCTGTGTCGTCGGAATCTGACCAGATTGTACTTCTGCTCTCCTTATCAGTTTTAACCTCTCTTATGAATCTCGGTGTTATCGAGAATATAACATCGGTTTGTCTTATCGTATCCTCTGAACTCCCGAATAAACGCCCGATCAGCGGAAGCTTGGAAAGTAAAGGAATCCCCTGAATACTGCCTCTGGTTTCATCTCTTATAAATCCTCCGATTATACTGCTTTCACCTTCTCTGAGCCTTATAACATTTTCCAGTTCCCGCTTTCCTAATACCGGGAACTGGTCCACATAAGCGGTTATAAAATTATTAGTAAGTTTCAGTTTTACAGTTACTTCACCTTCATGAATATATGGTGTCAGTTTTATCTCAACTCCGACATTTTTATATTGATAGGTAGTTACAGGTGAACTTTCAATACCCCCCGCAGCTATCGACTGCAATGTTGTCTGCGGAATCGGGATCTCATCACCTACCATGAATTTTATCTCTTCTCCGTTAATTCCTCTAAGGTTAGGTTTTGCCAGGATCTTGCTGTTCTCATCAGACCCAAGAAGATTAAGAGCTATTGTGGGCATTGTCAGAAAGAAATTGGAATTTTTAAGATTATTTACATTAAAACTGGAATCAACCCCTCCGTCATCAGTTTCAAGGCCGATGCTTAATGTAGATAAAGTGGTCCCGAAATCGGCACCAATCTTATTAAGAAGATTTCTGTTTATTTCCAAAATTTCAATATCAAATTCTACCTCACTTTTTGATCTGTCAATCTTTCTGATAAATTTTTCAATATTTGCAAGTACATTGCTGTTACCCTTTACAACAACAGCATTTAGATTAAGGTCCTCCTGTACCATTATCTGCTCATCCCTGAAAAGTGGTATTAGCATCTTTTTTGCATCCTCTGCCATTACATTCTTCAGAAAGAAAACCTTAACACCTTTAAGGTCAAATGCCCTTTTTTTAAAAGAAGTATTTGGATATATCAGGACGGAGGCTGAATCAATAATCCTGTATTTTGTGCTGGAGACCAGGCATAACTGATTAAGAACCTCAAAGAACCCGATATTATTAACTTCAAATGTATAGGGGAAATCCCTAAAATCCTTATCAAATATAAAATTTACACCATACGATTTTCCAACTGTACGGAATATCTGCTTTATAGGCGTCGATCTCAGAGAAATAGAATCTATTTTTTTACCATCAATATTTAAAGACACCGGAGGTTCTATATCTGAAGTGAATGGTTCCGGCTGTCCGATTTTGGCTCCGGACAGATAAATCTCATACTCTTTCCTAAGCATTTTGTTGCCGGGGATCAATTCCAATGCTGTTTTATACTCAGCTATGGCGCCTTCTCTTTCATTTTTCTCTTTAAGTTTTCTTGCTTTTGCAACATGGAAATAATATCCATACACCTGTGCCCGATGCAGTAGCGTCCTGATAGACGAATTATTGGGATTTTTTTTCAATATATCTTCATAGTATTTTATCGCTTCATCAAATTTTCCGGAATTCACAAGGTCAATTCCCTTCTTTTTATAAGCTGAATTAATTGAACACCCCATTACAATTAAAAGGGGGATTATGAGCAAAATATATTTCCTGAATTTTCCTCTATTTTTAGTTAACATTTCTCTCTCCTTTTTTAGTAATAACAACCTCACTGGATTCAATTTCCAGAAGAACCTTTTTTTCAAGAATTTTTTTCAATAAAATACTTCCGGGGATACTATCCCCTTCACCGGAAATATAATACTGCCCGTTAACTTTCAGGAGGGCATATTTTTTTTGCCCTTTTAAAAGGAATCCTTCATAGAAAACAGTTGCGATCACTTTATCCTCAACAACTTCTTTTTTTTTCTCTTCTTTTTTATTCAGTGATGAAATAATTTTTGAATTGCCTCCCAGGACAGGGGCGACCATTTTCTGTGGAGAAAAAATATTTCTGCTGATCTTCAGGTCAGCTTTACTAACTTCATTAATTTTTAATGTTTTTATCAATTCGCCGAAGTTCATAAATGAAGATAAAAATATTATAAAAGTTAAGATTATTTTACCTGACAAGATAAACCTCCATACTGAAATCACCCGTAAGGCCAGGACTTGCCCCTGATATTTTTATGGTTCGGAAATACACAATTTTCTCAATTTTTCTTATATCATAAATAAATTTTTTCAGATTCTCATAAGTCCCGCCAAGTTTCATCACAATCTTTACTTTTATGAACTCATTATTTAATGCTTTTTTATACTCTAATCCGAATTTTTTCTTTAAGAGGGAATTTTGTCTTATTAACATCTCAAGGTTCTTTCTGAAATTAGAAAAATCCTCAAATCTGAGTACAAGGTTATCCTTAAACCCAATATATTCACGTTCAACATTTTCCCAATCTTTCATATTATTCTTAAGTAAAACAAATTCCTTTTCCGATTTCTCAAAGAGCTCTTTCTCTTCTGTCAGATCTTTAAGAGAACTGGTTTTTACTGAAGAATAAATAAAAGAAAAGAATAAGAAAATTGCTGAAAGAACAAATAGAATTGAAAGGAAATTTGAAAGGATCTCTTGCTTTTTCATTTTTCTAGTGTCACCTTCAACTTAGATTTAAAAACCCCGTTATTTTCACTTTCGGATGCAATTACAAGATCATTCCCGATCAGTTTTTTATAAAGTTCATACAATCTTTCTGTAGAATATGAACTAACGGTCAATATGACATCACCTTTTAATACCGTATCAAGTAATATCTCATTGATCTGGACCATGTCTGGAAGAATATTTTCAAAATAATTCAGCCATTTCAGAAAAGGGAATGTTTTCAATCTGACCACACTGTTTGCAAATTTGATCCTCTGATTCCATTCTTTCTTTATTTTCCCTATCCTTTCTTCGAACAATTTCTCATTATCTTCAATTTTCTTATATTCATTATCATAAAATTTTTTCTGATCTACTTTTTCCTTCAGATTAACATTAGTGACGGCAATATTACTGATCCCCATGTAAATAAAAAAAAGGGATAAAAGTAATACAATTGTGGCGGAAATAATAAAATGCCTGAGGTCAATAGATTTTGAAGATGATATGTTATATTCTATTTTCCTCATTTTACCCCCGGAAGAAATCTCATATCAGATCTTTTCTGACCTGCTACTCTTAACTTAAGGTCCCTCAAAGAATTTTCAATCGGCTCTCTCTCTTCATCTTTAGCAAACACAGAACAGGAGACCGGCCTGAATCTGTAATTTTTTTCTACATAATCAACCGTTCTGTGTATTTCATCTCCGGTATCAGCACCTCTCCCGCTTCTCATTTTTCTTATATAAACAGGGATGCCCTCTTTAAAAAAAACTGCCAGCATTATCCTACCGTCAGCTTCAATGAAAAAATCCGGCCTTTCTTTTGTGTTTTTTAAACTGTTAATGATCTCTATAGTTGAGTTCCCTGAATAGATCAGATCGGTACCGAGAGATCTCAACTCAGATTCCAGCGAAGCTATAAGATCGTTCCTGACCAGAACTGAGAGTATTGTATTACTGTTAAACTGGAAATATTCATGAATATAATTGTGTATATTTTCAGGGAATATCTTTTCAACCCTCCAATTAACCAGATCATCCTTCTGCTTTTTCCTGAATGGTATCTTATCAAAGTTAAGCATATTAAAAACAAAATGGTCAGAATTTAATATGATCCCGGTGCCGGTATTGACCAATTCCCTTTTTAATAACTGAGGAAATATATGTTCACCGCCCCCCTTATCAAACGAATTGATCATCTCGGGATTTCCTCTTATTATTCTGAATAAATCTATGGATTTGTCACCAATGTAGATAACCTGTTCAGGGTTTCTGTACCTGATAAATATTTTATTTAATTCCATTCTTTTATAGTTACCCTGTTTAATTCCGATATTGATGTGATACCTTTTTTCACTTTTTCCAATCCGTTCTTACGGATCGGGACCATCCCCTGTTTCATTGCAACTTTTTTTATTTCGGATAACGGTTTTTTGTCCAATATCATCTCTTTTATCTCATCTGTCAGTTCAAGGATCTCTCCAATAACAGTACGCCCCTGATACCCGATTTCCGAACATTCAGGACATCCTTCAGCTTTGTAAATGGTAGTATTCAATTCTTCTCTGGTAATACGGTTCTCTTCCATATCTGCCTTCTTTAATCTGTAAGGTACCTTGCAATCGGGACATAATTTTCGCACCAGCCTCTGTGCAATAATACAATTCAGCGCTGAAATAAAACTATAGGTATCAATGCCCATATGGATAAACCTTCCGAGGACATCAAATACATTATTAGCATGAACTGTAGTGAAAACAAGATGTCCTGTCAGTGCAGATTGTATTGCAATCTGGGCAGTCTCCGGATCCCTGATCTCCCCTACCATGATCTTGTCAGGGTCGTGTCTCAGGATAGATCGCAAACCTCTGGCAAATGTAAGTCCTTTCTTTTCATTAACCGGAATCTGAGTTATATCCTCGATCTGATATTCGACAGGATCTTCGATAGTTATGATCTTATCTTCAACACTCCTTATCTCATTCAGCGCCGCATAAAGAGTGGTGGTTTTTCCGCTTCCAGTAGGCCCGGTTACAAGAAACATACCGTAGGGCTGTCTTATATAGTAATCAATCTTTTCCAATAAGATAGAAGAAAATCCGAGTTCCTTCAACTTCAATTCCTTGATATTCTCAGTGATCATCTCCCTGTCAAGTATTCTTATGACAGCATTCTCACCTTCTATACCCGGCATGATTGAGACCCTGAAATCGATAGTTTTTTTCTGAACCTTCATTCTGAACCTTCCATCCTGAGGTATTCGCCTTTCTGCAATATCCAGTTCGGAAATAACTTTAAGCCTTGTGATAAGCGGAAGGAGAAATATTTTATCGAGAGGCTCCATGATCTGGCTCAGTATTCCATCGATCCTGAACTTGATATTTACCGAGATGGGTTGTGCTTCAATATGAATATCAGAAGCTTTTTTGTTTATAGCAGTAAATATTATATTATTGAGCAGTTTGATAACCGAATCGTCCTCTTCGGTTATCTTTTCTATCGAAAGTGATTCGTCTTCACTCTCCTCGATCTCTTTTTTCGCAAAAAAACCCTCCGTTCTATCCGTTAGAATTTTCGTAAACACATTCCCCTTTTTCAGGATCTTTTCAATATCATCTTTGCTGCTTCTCAGTGGGTTTACCCTTAATTGTACAAAATTCTCAATTATGGTTATTTTGTCAAGATTTTCAGGGTCGAACATGGCAACATCAATTATATCCCCGTCTTCCTTTACCGGAAAAATCAGGTTCTTAATAAGAAATTCTGCGGGGAATTTTTCAAGCAGTTTATAATCAATTTTAACTTTTTTCAGTTTTATATTTTCACTCATTTAATTATCTTATCCGCCTCCATAATACTGTCCACCGAATCAACTACATTTACAAGGTTGAAGATCGGAAGATATATAGATATTAGCATAAAAGCAATAACAATACCCAGTATAACTATCATGATCGGTTCAATTAAGGAGATAAGGGAATTGATCTTAGTATTGATAGAATTTTCAAAATAGTCACCATTCTTTTCAAGAACTTCAATCAGGTTACCCGAAGATTCACCCACTTCAACTATCTCAACCATAATATTCGGTATAAAAACAACTTCTTCCAATGCCTGCGATAATAACATTCCCTCTTTGATCTTCTCCGGAACATTTTGAATTTTTTTATAATAATACTTATTAGTAAAAGTTTTTACTGCGATCTCAGAAGATTCCGGAACAGGTATCCCTCCCTGAAGCAGTATTGACATTGTTCTTGAAAAAACAGCAAAACTATTCTCCGCAATGATCTTCCCTATAAAAGGTATTTTCACTTTCATCCGGTCAAAGATCGAAATATCAAATTTTCTTTCAATATATTTTAAGAAAATATAAAGAGAGCTTAAAAACAATAATATAAACAGGAGATTATTCTGAATAAATGTGGAAATATCTATCATTGTCCTGGTAATTCCCGGAAGTTCAGCATTGAATCCCCGGTAAAAATCAGAGAACTTCGGAATTGCAAAAACAAGGATGGCAAACATCATAAGAAACATAAACACAAATACAATAATGGGGTAAGTAAGGCTTGAAAAGACCCTCTTTCTTAGATTGGAGATCTTTTCAAGGTAAACATTGAACTTTTCCAGTAATTCTTCCAGATTGCCACTCTTTTCTCCGGCAAGAAGAGTTGCTTTATAGATGTTAATGAAGGGGATTTTATCAGAAGAGAAAGCATCGGAGATCTGTATGCCGTTATTAATATCAATTTCCACTTTTTTCAAAATTTCTTTGAAATTCCCTTTTTCAGTGTTCTTGACTATTATTTCTATGGCTTTTATAAATGATATACCTGCCCTGAGGAGAGTACTGAGTTTCTGATTGAAAAGGAGGAAATCGGTATAACCGACCTTTGCAGAAAACAGGTCCATATATGTAATTCCTTTTAAATAATTCCTTCTGACGGATATCAGTTTTTTTTCACTATTTTCATAATGTTTCAGTAACTCTTTTCTGGAACTGTAGAAAACTGTCTTTTTCAGTATCACTCCGTTATCATCCATCAATTTGCAGTTGTAAAATGGCATTATAAGTAATCTTTTCCAGAGAACATAGGTTTTAGAACATCCGGGATCCTCACTCTTCCGTCTTTGTCCTGATAGTTTTCCATAATTGCGGCAACAGTCCTTCCGACTGCAAGTCCGGAACCGTTCAGGGTATGGGCAAATCTTTTTTTCCCTTTACCATCTTTAAATTTTATTTTAGATCTTCGGGCCTGGAAATCCTGAAAGTTGGAACATGAAGATATTTCAACAAACTTGTTTCTGCCCGGCATCCAGACCTCAATATCATAGGTTTTTGCCGATGAGAATGAGAGATCGCCAGTACTCAGCAATACTACTCTGTAGTGGAGGTTTAGTTTTTTCAATATATTTTCTGCATCTGTTGTGAGTTTTTCAAGTTCATCATAGGATTCTTCAGGGCGTGCAAATTTCAGAAGCTCCACCTTATTGAATTGATGCTGCCTTGTTATCCCTCTGACATCTCTACCATGAGATCCTGCTTCGCTTCTGAAGCATGGAGTATATGCAACATAACTTTTTGTCAACTCTTCCTCTGACAGCATCTCGCTTCTGTGAATATTCGTCAGGGGAACTTCAGCTGTCGGAATAAGATAAAGATCATTATCTTCGATCTTGAACAGGTCCTTTTTGAATTTTGGAAGGTTGCCTGTGCCTGTAAGGCTCTCTTGATTAGCAAGAAAAGGTGGGAGTACTTCAGTATAACCGTTCTCTTCTGTATGGACTTCAAGCATGAAATTGATCAGAATTCTTTCAAGTTTTGCAAGGGAACCGAAATAGAGAGCAAACCGGGCCCCCGCTATCTTTGATGCCCTTGGTAGATCAAGAAATCCATTGACCTCACCAATATCCCAATGAGGTTTGGGCTCGAAAGAAAATTCAGGTTTTTCTCCCCATTTTCTGATCTCTACATTATCGGATTCATCTTTGCCCACCGGGACCGAATCGTGATAAACATTGGGAATATTTAAAATAAATGAATTAAATTCAGTTTCAAGAACTGAGAGATTGGTTTCTATCAGATCTATTTTCTGATTTATCTCCTTTGATTCACTCTCAAGCTGAGAACTATCCTCACCTTTACCCCTTTTAATTCCGATCTCTTTGGCAATCCTGTTCTTGTCACTCTTATATCCATCTATCTCTGTTATCTTTTTCCGTCTCTCTTCATCAATTTCAAGGAACCTTTTCTCATCGATCCTGACACCCTTGTTTTCAGCTTTATTAATAGCTTCTTTAAGATTATTTCTAAGATAGTTTAGGTCAAGCATAAAAAAATTATATCACAAAATCCAGGGTATGAACAAAACAGCGGAAATTCAATGACAGATTGGCTTTTTTTTATTTTTGGTGTAAGATTAATATTGATAAAATGGAAAGAAAAAAAACAAGTGAAATATGGGCTGTTGCCGGGGGTAAAGGCGGTACCGGAAAAACATTTGTAATAAGTCAGATCGCATCCTATCTTGCATCTATTAATAAAAAAGTTATACTAATCGATACGGATTTCGGAGGGGCGAATCTTCACTCATTCTTTGGAATAGAGAACCGGAAAAAAACAATAAAGGATTTCTACAAGCATGATGTACCGCTTGAGTCACTTGTTGTAAAAACAAAAATAAATAATCTTGAGGTCATCCCCGGTGATATAAATTCGACCATATTCGATGTGATAAAATATAATAAAAAACTCAAGCTTTTCAGTCATATTAAAAAACTTGATGCTGATTATATTCTCCTCGACCTCGGAGGCGGATTCAATAAGAACATAATTGACTTTTTTCTCCTTGCAGACAAAATGATAGTTGTCACTGTACCGGAAATCACGGCTATAGAAAACCTTTTTCAGTTTATAAAAAGTACTTTTTTCAGGAAACTTAACTTTCTTCTGGGAATTTACGGCCTGAAAAATTTTGCAAAAGAAGCGTGGGAACAGAGGTCAGAAAAAAATATTGTTACAATTCTTGACCTCATCGAATATGTAAAAGAGAAATCAGGTGATATCGGGGAAATTGCGATAAAAGAACTTCAAAATTTTAAAATTAACATTATTCTGAATAAAGTCAGGGATTCAAGTGAGATCAAAGAGGGGTTCTCCTTAAAGAGTATTTGTATAAAACTTATTGGTATTAATGCACTCTACTCAGGTTATATTGAATATGATAATCACTTCTGGAGAAACCTGAGCCTTACTCAATTATCGAATGAAATCAACATTTCACTTAAAACAAAAAAAGATATTAAAAGGATCGTAACTAATATCATCAATAATAAACAGATCGCAATCGAGATATCAAAAAATGAATGATACCGATCTCAAAATATATTTCGAAACTCTGGAGATAACAAGGGATGCATCTTTTACCGAGATGAAAAATTCATATATTCATCTTAGAAATCTTTATTCCAAAGATAACCTCAGCATATCTCCTTTGATCGCATCACTATCAAAGAAAAAACAAAAACTAATTGTAAAAGAGATTGATGAAGCTTTCAGAATGCTCGAGCAGTATTATCAGGATAAAAAAATAGAAAATATTAGAACCAAGAGAGAAAAAATACAGAAAAGCCGTGTTCCCACTTTTGAGGTCATCGGAGGAGAAGCTTTAAAAATGATAAGAAAAGTTCTCGGAATTGAACTTGAAGAGATTGCCTTCTTAAGCGGGGTCCAGTTAAAACATCTGACTAACATCGAACTGGAACGGTACGATCTCCTCCCTCCGGATATTTATGTAAAAACTTTTCTCAGGAAATATGCCTCCCAGCTCTCACTTGATTCGAACAAAGTAGTATCTGACTATTTTAAGAGGATGAAAGAGTTTAAATCCAAATCTGACTGATCAGGAATCGCTGATGCCTGACAACAATTCTTCAATCATGTTCTGAGTTTTTTCCCACTCAAAGTAGAGCAATTCAAGAGATTTGATGACTTCCGAGTATTTTTTCTGAAGATCGGATATCAGTACAGAATCATTATATGTAGAGTGGTCGGACAATATCCTGTCAAGTTCGTCCTTCTCTTTTTCAAATTTGTTTATCTCTGATTCAAATTTTTCTATTCTGGTTCTGAGCTCCTTTCTTTCCCGGCTTATTTCCTGACGCGAAAGCGCTCTCAATTTCCTCTCTTCCTTCCTGCTTACACCGGACATATTATCAGTTAATAAATTATCACTGTTCATCTGACTTATCTGCTCTTCTTTATTACCGAGATAATAGGAGTAATTTCCATCATAATTTATTAATTTGCCCTCTCTCAATTCGATCACACGTGTAACAATTTTATCGAGGAAATACCTGTCATGTGAAACAAGGAGAAGAGTCCCTTCATAATTCCTCAGTGCAGATTCCAATGCATCACGAGAGATCGAATCCAGGTGGTTGGTCGGTTCATCCATGATCAGGAAATTATGCGGCGTCATTAGAATTCTCGAGATAGAAACTCTTGACTTCTCACCACCGGAAAGGATCCCTATCCTTTTATGAATATCATCACCCGAAAATCCGAAAAGCCCCAGTATGCTTCTTATCACCGTCTGATCAGTCTCAGGAACTTCCGAGCTGACCGATTCAAATACGGTTTGTTCCGGATTGAGAACATCAGCCTGATGTTGAGCATAAAAACCGATATCTGTCCTCTCCCCAAGATCTAAAGATCCCTCCACCGGTGAAAGCTCACCTGATATAAGTTTAGCCAGCGTGGTTTTACCGCTACCATTCTCCCCTATCAACGCAATCCTCTCACCTTTGGTAATGTTGAGATCTAATTCCTTTAGTACCCATTCATCTCTGTATCTGAAGGAAAGTTTATCTGCAGACATTACATCGAGATAACTTGATGATGATATCCGGATATCAAACTTAAGAAATGCAGGTGCAGATATCAGCTCTATATCTTCAAGTTTCTCATACTCTTTTTCCCTGCTTTTGACCTGTCTTGCCTTCGTTGCCTTATACCTGAACCTGTTAATAAATCTTTCAAGATGATCCCTCTTCTTGACCAACTCTTTTATCTTTTTGATCTGAAGCTCTTCATCCTCCTCTTTTTTCTTAATAAAAAAATCATAACCGCCATTATAGAAGGAGAGCTTTTTCCCGCTGAGTTCAAAAATATTCCCTGTAACCCTGTCAATAAAAAATCTGTCATGTGTTACAACAAGAACACTGCCATTAAAATTCGATAAAAATTTTTCCAGCCACTCAATTGCTTTAATATCCAGATGGTTCGTCGGTTCATCGAGAAGAAGGAGATCCGGATCTGAGATAAGGAGTTTTGCAAGATTTACCCTCATCTGCCAGCCTCCGCTAAGTTCAGACACATCCCTTTTAAGATCCGGTTCTGAGAATCCAAGTCCGAACAATACTTTTTTAGACATCCTTTCGAGGTCATAACCGTCTACTGATTCAAATTCTGCTTCTGCAGTTTCAAGTTGTTTGATTTTGATATTGTTCTTCTTTTCAGATGGGGAATGCAGTGACTCCCTTAGTTGATCCAGCCTTTTTTCCAGTACGAGAATATCTTCCCTCCCTGATTTTACACTTTCAAGTATATTCCCGGATACTGCACCGGTAAGTTCCTGAGCCAGATATCCGATCCTATATTCATTCGGTTTGCTTATTTTCCCGCTATCCTGCTCAAGTTCTCCGCTGATTATTTTCAACAGGGTAGTTTTCCCCGAACCATTAACACCGAGGAGTGCAGAGCGTTGGCCGGGATTTATAATAAGGTCAACATTCTTCAGAAGATCCCTGTCGCCTATTGAATAATTTATTCCTTTTAGTCTTAACATTGTGTTTTATTCCCGATTTGAAGATAGATGATAATATAATAAATTCACCGTTGATACAACAATCAATACTCTCTAAGTGGTTTTCTTTTATTGAATTTCAATTTGGGATAAATTACAATATTTCTATCAAATCATGAATTACTGGGTACATTATATTTTTAAAGACGGGAGTTTATTGCCGAAAATTGCATTTCCCGGTATTGGCTTTATTCTCCTTATAGATATCCTTTCTTTTTTGTTCAAACCTCCGGGATATTTCCATTTATGGCCACTTAAAATATGTGTTATTGTTGGAGTTCCGGTATTAATAAAAATAATATATAAAAATTTTCACACGTTGAACAAAACCAAAAAAATTGATAAAGAAGCTCCGATATTTGAGAAAAGGAGAGAAGAGGAAATTCGTGAGATTGCAAAAACGGATCCCGGTTTTACCACATTCTGCTACGAATGCATCTATTTTAATGATGAAAAAAAATCATGCAGAAGGGACAGGATTTTTGAGAGGGTTAAAGAGATCAGTATCGGACATAGAAAATATTGTCTGTATTGGGAAGTGAAAAAGCAGGAATCGGTATCTCCTGAATAATAATAAAATTTTTAATTAAAAAAAAGCAGAGCCCCCCGGTAGACCAGAAAAGACATTATCCATGCTGTCACGATCGTATAGAAAATATAAAATCTTGTCCATTTCCATGAACCGCTCTCTTTATGGAAAACTGCAGTAGCTGCAATACAGGGGACATATAAAAGGACAAATATCATCAAAGACAATCCAACCGGAATAGAAAATTCCGGATCTTCTCTAAGACTTTTCTCAAGATCCTCTGATTTTTCATTAACATCTCCCAGGGAGAAGATAGTTCCGAGAGTTGAAACAACGATCTCCTTTGCCGCAAATCCGGCAGTAAGTGCTACACCTATCCTCCAGTCAAATCCGAGAGGTGAAATACCCGGTTCAATAAATTTCCCGATCCTTCCGGCTACAGAATATTCAAGTTGTTTAGATTGTTTTTCATGTTCCAGGGCCTCGATCATCTTCTCTTTTTGTTTATCAGAAATATCACTTTTCTGAAGGATGCCCGCACTTGCCATCTTGAATTGATCTTCAAGATAATCATCTTTGGGGAAATTACTCGCACCCCAGATAAGGATAGATGCAAGCAGAATTACTGTCCCGGCTTTTTTCAGGTACATCTTTGCTTTGAAATTGGTCTGATAAAATACCGACTTCAAAGTAGGCATCCTGTAAGGTGGTAATTCCATAACAAAAGGTTCCGATTCTCCTTTAAAAAATGCTTTTTTAAGTATTTTGGCTGAGATAATTGCAATCAATACACCAAACATATAAATACCGAAGAGAACATTTCCGGCAATACTCGAAGGGAAAAAAGCACCAATTAACAATATGTATACAGGGAGTTTTGCACCGCAGCTCATAAAGGGGATAATTAACATTGTAACTATTCTATCCGACCTGTTCTTTAATGTTCTTGTTGCCATTATTGCAGGAACAGAACATCCGAATCCTGTCAGCATCGGGATGAATGATTTACCGTGAAGGCCAGCTTTATGCATAACTTTATCGATCACAAATGCAGCACGGGCCATATATCCCGAACCTTCAAGTAATGCTATCGCCAGGAACAACAGAAATATATTGGGAATAAAAACCACCACACCACCCACTCCCGCTATTACTCCATCTGTAATAAGAGATCTGAGAACTCCTTCAGGCAGCAGTCCTGAAACCTGAGCTCCGGCATAACTGAAAACCGATTCTATCAACTCTACAAACGGATTTCCAATAGTAAAAGTGAATTGAAATATAAGCCACATTATCCCTAAAAAAATCGGCAGACCCATGATCCTGTTCAACAGTACAGAATCTATTTTATCGGTAATACTGGTCTTTTCTTTATCAGTTTCATTCACAGTCTCTTTCATCGCCCCCCTGATGAATGAGTGCCGGTCTTCTGTAATAATCAGTTCTGTATCAGAACGGTATTTTTCATTATAGTACAATGATGCATCTTCAAGTAAAACTTTAACCCTGTCCAGGAGAGGGCTTTCTCCTATAAGCTCGTGTACAAGCTGATCATTTTCAAGGAGCTTTATTGCAAACCATCTGGTATTAAATCGGGAGGATATTTTTTTATCCTCTAATATCACATTTTCAAGATCGGTGATAATTTCTTCCATCTTGTCGCTGTAAACAAGTTTATTTTTTGATATGGATATTTTACCTTCAAAAACCCTGATAATATGATCCAGCAGTGAAGTGAATCCGGTCTTGGACACAGCTGAAGTGGGAATCACATGGGACCCAAGAAGGATCTGCAATTGCTTGAAATCTATGTTTATTTCAGCTTTTTTAACCTCATCATACATGTTTAGTGCAACCAGCATGTCTGTACCCAATTCCATGATCTGTGTTGTCAGGTATAAGTTTCTTTCAAGATTAGATCCGTCAACAACATCTATAACAACATCGGTCTTCTCTTCAAGGAGGTAGTTCCTTGTAATTACCTCTTCCGGAGAATATGCTGAGAGGGAATAAGTACCCGGAAGGTCTATGATCTTAATGGAATAACCTTTATATTTAATTAAACCTTCATATTTCTCAACTGTTACACCACTAAAATTCCCAACCTGTCTGTTCGAACCCACAAGAAGATTAAAAATAGATGTCTTTCCGCTGTTAGGATTACCGACAAGTGCAACCGAAATATCCTTCCTGTTACCATTATTAATATTCCTATGATGGAAAGGGGAATGGAGAGGACCATGTTTCCTCATGGGTATTCCATCACCAAGGTGTCCTTTAAGTGTTACAGATATTGTCGCCGCCTCTTCCTTTCTTAAAGAGAGATGAAAACCTCTCAGCCTAATCTCTATAGGATCCCCGAGAGGGGCCACTCTGACCACTTTGAACTTAACTCCGGAAATCAGGCCCATATCCAGGATACGCCTTCGGATCTCACCTTTTGCCTGAACAGACAGGATCTCCCCTTTGTCCCCTACCTTCATTTCAGACAACAGCACTATTTACCCCCTGGTTTTGTTAGCGTCGCATAAGTTTTATAGTTTAATCTATTTGTATTATACTGTCAATGAAAATTCATATGACCGAAGCAGTTATTTTTTTTGTGATTCAATTGAAAAATGATAAAATACAGATTGAGTGACAATGTTTTTCAAACAAAACAGGAGAAAATATGGACATCTATCTCGCAGCTGTAATTTTGCTTGGAGCACTTGCCGTTTCAGATATCATTGTTGGAGTTTCTAATGATGCGGTTAATTTTCTGAATTCTTCCATTGGTTCAAAAGTAGCTTCCCGATATATGATATTTATGATCGCCAGTTTTGGTCTTATTGCCGGAGTCACATTCAGTAAAGGGATGATGGAAGTGGCAAGGAAGGGGATATTTCAACCTGAATTTTTTACAATGCCGGACCTGATAATAATATTTCTTGCCGTTATGCTCACAGATATAATTCTGCTTGATCTATTTAATTCATTCGGACTTCCGACATCCACCACTGTATCTATTGTATTCGAACTTCTTGGTGCTGCAGTTGCCATATCAGCAATCAAGGCAATGAAAACGGGTGAAGGGTTGTCAGGCATTTTGAAATACATCAATTCTGGAAAGGCTCTTACAATCATTTTTGGAATTCTTTTATCTGTTGTTGTCGCATTCATAACGGGTGCTTTTATTCAATTCTTCTCCAGACTCCTATTTACATTTGATTTCAAGAAAAGGGTTAGAAGATATGGGGCATTATGGGGGGGGGTCGCTCTCTCTTCGATCATGTATTTTATTCTGATCAAGGGTGCAAAAGGATCAACATTCATAACAAAAGCAAACCTGGAATGGATAAAATCACACACCATATTGATCATATTAATAAGCTTTGCTATCTCGGCAGTTATCCTTCAGATACTATTGCTTCTTACCAGGGTAAGTATTTTAAAAATAATTGTCCTTATTGGTACTTTTGCACTGGCAATGGCATTTGCTGCAAATGACCTGGTGAACTTCATCGGAGTCCCTCTTGCAGGATTGAGTGCATACAAAGCTTCATCAGGTCTCACCGATCCTCTTAATGGAACTATGAGCGAATTGCAGAAGGCGACATCATCACACACATTACTTCTTATACTTGCCGGTATAATAATGGCTATAACACTCTGGTACTCAAGGAAAGCAAGAAATGTAACAAAAACTGAAATAAATCTCAGCAGGCAGGAAGAAGGACTTGAAAGATTCGGTTCATCACCTCTTTCAAGATCTATAGTCAGATTTTTCACATCTTCCTCTGAGGGCCTGAAAAAAATTATTCCTGATTTTATTCTGACTGCAATTAACAGCCGTTTTGTTCAAGTGAAGGAACAATCAGAAAGAGATGAGTCGGAGCAGCCCTCTTTCGACCTGATAAGAGCCTCGGTTAATCTTATGGTTGCAAGTGTATTAATATCTATCGCAACCTCAATGAAGCTTCCCCTCTCTACTACTTATGTGACATTTATGGTGGCAATGGGTACTTCATTCTCAGACAGAGCCTGGGGTAGAGAGAGTGCGGTTTACAGGGTTGCTGGGGTTATCACGGTCATCGGAGGATGGTTTATAACGGCAATTCTCGCATTTTCAGTTGCAGGGATATTTGCATTAGTTATGTATTATCTTAAACTCCCGGGGGTATTCATCATTATTCTTTTAGGTGCATTTGCCGTTTACAAAAATCATCACCTTCATATCAGCCGTGAAAAGGAGGAAAAGGGTTATGATATTTTCAACCTGAAAAAAGTAAAAGATGAAATGTATGCAATAACCGTAACATTTGAACATACAGGATATTTTCTTAAAAATGTCGCAGAGGTTCTGAATAAAGGGTTTTCAGGAGTTAAGAGAGAGGATAGATCATTACTCAGATCTTGTAAAAGGGATTCAAAGAGAATCCAGACCGAATCAAATATTATAACTGCAAATATATTTAAAACATTGAGACTTTTACTGAAATCAAATCCGAAGTACTCTGCAAATTATTCTCAGACCATCAGCGCACTTCAGGGTATTGCAGACTGTGAAAAGGATATAATACTGCGAGCATTCAATCATATTGAAAATAATCACAAGGGATTATTAAAGGTTCAGTTAAATGAACTTGGTGAATTGAAAAACCTGATCACTGACACACTTGAGAGTGCATCTAAAGCAATGATTGAGAAAGATAAAATCTCCATGACAAAGATAATGGAAAATGAAAAGCTCATAAAAAAGTATATTGATATGATTGATGAGAACCAGATCGGGAGAATTAAGGATAATTCATCAAAGACCCGACTCAGTATTCTGTTCTACGGGTTTACAAGGGACCTAAGGAGGATCGGTACACATACGATCAAGCTGATCACAATTTTTCATGACTCTTTTTAAAGAATAAAGAACTAGTTGCCCTGAATTTTAAGGCTGAGGCTTATCCTTTTTAATTCTATATCAACTTTTATAACCCTGGCCTTTACCCTGTCTCCAACCGCTACAACTATATAAGGATCTTTAACAAATTTTTCTGATAATTCAGATATATGAGCCAGTCCGTCCTGATGGACACCTATGTCAATAAAGGCACCGAAATTTGTAATGTTAGTTACAATTCCATTCAATATCATCCCGGGTTCAAGATCTTCAATTGAATTAACCGAATCATCAAACTCAACAGGATCAAACGAATTCCTGGGATCTCTTCCCGGTTTCAGCAGCTCGCTGATAATATCATTTATTGTAAACTCACCTGTATTCTCATCAATATATTTTTTAATATCTATCTGATCGATCAAGCCCTTATTTCCAATAAGTTGATTTACTTCTATTCCCATATCTTTACATATGGTATTTACTACAGGATATGATTCCGGATGGATGCCAGTTGAATCCAGAATATTCGAGCCTCCGTTTATTCTTAGAAATCCTGCGCTCTGCAGGAAACTTTTCTCCCCGAATTTTTCAATTTTTTTAAGCTGAGCTCTACTGGTAAAGATCCCATTCCCATCTCTATATTCTAATATTTTCCTTGATAAGGCATCTCCGATACCGGAGACATATCTCAGGATATGGGCAGAAGAGTTGTTAAGATCCACTCCGACACGGTTTACCACAGATGATACTGTGGTTTCAAGTCTTCTACCGAGAAGTTTCTGATCAACATCATGCTGGTATTGTCCTACTCCAATAGATTTCGGATCAAGTTTCACAAGTTCCGATAGCGGATCCTGAAACCTTCTTCCAATTGAAATTGCACCTCTCACAGTCACATCAAGCTCGGGAAACTCTTCACGCCCGGCTTGTGAAGCTGAATATATTGATGCTCCCGATTCACTGATCACAGATACAATAATATTATCGGGGATATTTTTTTTTACAAATGTAAAAGTTTCTCTGGAAGCGGTGCCATTACCTATAACCACTGCATTTACAGAATACTTTTTTATCAGATCATTCAAAACAATTCTCGAATTCTCTATATTCTCTTTCGGTTTTGTCGGAAAGATAGTTGTGTTATAAATATATTTTCCGGTCCTGTCTAATACTGCAAGTTTACATCCTGTCCTGAACCCGGGATCCAATGCAATAACATTTATATTTCCGGCAGGTGCCGACAACAATATCTTTTCAAGATTTGTTGCAAAAACAGAAACAGCTTTTTCATCTGCATCTTTCTTTAAATCTGACATTATTTCATTTTCGATCGATGGAAAAACAAGCCTCTTTACTGTATCTGAATAAACAATATCTAAAAAATCCGCCCGGTCATGATTTTCAGAATACAATATTTTTCTGAAGCTTCGCGAAGGCCGCTCAAGATCAGCTTCAATGTTTTTTCTCAGGATCCCTTCAACCTCTCCTCTGAAAACAGCAAGGATTCTATGTGAAGGGATTGTTCTTACAGACTCACTGAATTTATAATATTGTTCAAATTTAGATCTTTTATCCCTGAACTCTTTTTTAACCTTGGAAACAAGAAGGCCGGTTCTATTCAGATAATCTCTTAATTCTGATCTTAACTTTAAGTTTTCTGAAAAATTCTCTGCAAGGATAAATCCGGCTAATTCCAGAGCATCTTCAATGGATCCTATCTTATCCTGGGAATTTAAAAACCTTTCCGCCAGCATCCGGGTACTTCCCTTGACCTGAAGGTCAATAATATCATCAGCAAGAGGTTCGGCCCCCATCTCCCTTGCAATAACAGCTTTAGTCCTTTTTTTTGGCTTATATGGGAGATAGAGATCTTCTAATTCCGAAGTGGAGTAACAGTTCCTGATTTTATTCTCCAACTCCACTGAAAGTTTACCCTGCTGTTGGATGGTTTTCAGTATTGTTGCTTTTCTTAAATTTATCTC
The DNA here is from genome assembly GCA_942492175.1 of uncultured bacterium. GTDB lineage: Bacteria > Acidobacteriota > Aminicenantia > UBA2199 > UBA2199 > UBA647. Next base: position 294,634 of record CALODR010000001.1, on the reverse strand, counting down.
TTTGATCAGGTCATAATGATCTGCAATGGAATTAACTGATTCTTCACCAATATTTCCGGTTTGCTCTTTCCTGTATCTTGATATAAAAGGGACACTTAATCCCTCGTCGAGCATTTTTAAGATGTTTGAGGTTCCCCTCGTATCTGTTGCGCATTTGGCTGAAATAAATTGTAATTCAACTTCTGTGATCAAACATCCTCCTTAATAAATTCAATTCTATCATAATTACTTTTTTGACAGAATTCAGGTTTCCTGTTCTAATATTACCGGAGTTAAAAATGAATAAAACAATCGCTGAAATAACCATAGTCCCACTCGGGACAGCAACAACTTCACTTAGTCAGTATGTTGCAGATATTGAAAAAATTCTGAGTAAGTATACTGATCTTAAATCCGAACTTACACCGATGTCAACCGTAGTGGAAGGAAGCATTGACAGGATTCTTGAGGCTGTCAGGGAAATGCATGAATCCCCTTTTCTTAACGGTGCAAAAAGGGTATCAACCCGACTGAGTATAGATGACAGAAGGGACAAATCCGCATCAATGGATGCAAAAATAAAGGCAGTGAAATCTAAATTATAGTCAGCTGAATATTTACTTCAGTCTCTTTATTCCCACTTCAAGTGCGTCTTCAGGGCAGACATCGATACACACATTACAGGTAAAACAATCCGGCCTCAGATCAGATCCATTAAGAATATCCTTCATCGCTGTACAGGGAGCTTTATTTACACAGATATTGCAATTCGTACATTTATCTTTTTTTAGACTGATACGGAATAGCGATACCTGCTCAATAAAACTTGTGTACAATCCGATAGGACAGACAAAGTGGCAGAAGGGCCTGTAATACTTGAATGAAAAGATCACAGTTAACAGAAAAGGGACATAATGGGTAATATAACCGAACAATGAATTTTCAAGTTCAAATTCGAGTCCATGGAATGGATTGATAAAATCGTAGAATGACTTCGGGAATATTTTTCCTTTAAATGTAATACTCAGAATAGCTGTGGCACTGATAAATATAAACATGATAAATAAAAATATTCTTACAGCATGCGCCACTTTGAAATTAGTTTTGAACCTTTTAATTTTAAGTTTGTCTGAAAACATTGAAATGATTTCCTGAACAGCTCCAACAGGACATACATATCCGCAGAACAATTTCGGTCCTGTCAATGTCAGAAGAAAAATCACAAAGAGAGTTACCATGAAGGGTATTCCGAAACCGTATAAAAGGGGCTTCGTAGCAGCACACATCGGTGAAGGATGCATTGCGAAGGAGTGGAAGAAATCAGCAGGAATATTTCCTGCAAATCCGAACAAAAAAGTTGAGATCAGGAGAAGTGTTACCTTTATCCCCTTTTGCATTTTTTTACTCTTCAGGAGAATGATCACAACAATTCCTATCAGAAGCATTACAATGAATTTCGGCTGCAGGAGAAAACTGAAGAATGTCGGGGGTTTCTTTCTACCGGCATGTTCACCGGCCTGGTGTACAACTTCAGCAGTTAAAAATTTTGCAGAAAACAAAGTGAAAAAAAAGAATGATCTTTTCAAAATATTCATAAAATTTCCTCCGAACTCTTTATATTATTTTATTTATCTGCAAATTAAGAATAAAATACTACCATATCAATCACAATAAAAACAATAGAGTACTAAAATACGATTTGACTTCACGATTTTATTAGGATATTCTCGATTTGAGGGGAGCCGGTATTCCGGTCCGATAATAATGAGATCATTTTTTTTAGCAACAATATTTATATTTATCATTTCCATATCAGCGCTGTCCACAGGTATCTATGTAAATGGCAATGATGTTTCAGGAAACGGAAAGATCCTGGAATTGATCTTTAAAAAAGATAATCCCTCCATAATAACCGATATACGGGTTAAAACCGGAAATAACATCAACTCTCTGACAGACAGGGGAATTCTTACAAAAAAGAGGGGAAATCCGATAAAATTCAACAGCTTAAGCAAACTACTTGATCATTTTCAATCGAAAGGCTGGAAATTATTTAAAAGTTTTATCCATTGTACTTCAGGGAATTCCACTAATCATTTTATTTTCAGTAAATAACCTTATTTTAGGGAAAATTTATTTTCCTTCCGACGTATTAGTATTATAGGAGGTGAGATGAATACAAAAAAGCGTGTGTTTTTTACTCTGTTTATCATATTTATATTCACTCCGGTCTCTCTTTTATGTGAAACCGGGAAACCGGTACTGTTTCCGAATTTATATGAATCCAAACCGGGAGTACCTTCCCCCTACACATTGGGAACTTCGGGTGACAATGTATATTCTGAATATATTACGATCCGGATGCCGACGGATAATAAGTATGCGGTGATCGATGTAACCCAGGAGAACGGGGAGATATACAGCTGTATGTACTTTCTTCATGGGAAAGGAAAACAGATGTTTGTCGGTGACAGAGATTTCAGGTCCCTTGGAATAAACGGACTCCACTCGGAAGAAGAGCTTGACGGAAAAAAATATATTACAGGTAGAAATATTGACCTTATCAACTACCTTGCAAAACCGGGAAGGTTTTCATATACGGGATTTTTGGGGAAAGATGAAGATATTATATCTGTCCTGAAAAGTGATAATAAGATTGTTACTATGCTTGGATTGAAACACAGAGACCTGGCCAAACCTCTCTTCCATGTCTGGAATGCGATACTCGGTAAATATTTCGGTCCCCGTTCGGTTAAGAACGGACTGGTATTCTATAATGGCCATGAGATTTACATCAACGCTGAATCGGGGAAGGGACATCAGGAGTCAATTTTTCACGATGAGGTTGAAGGGATGTGGAACATTAAGATCCACAGAGACCTTAATTCTGAAGAAATTGACCTGTTAAAAAGAAACTTTCCCGCATTCTCAAACGAAAAAATGAAACGGCTGATCGAAAAACTTTCATCAATCAGGATAAGCGAGATGAACCCGTTTTATATAATGCGCTACGGATTCTATGAAGGAAATACATCATACCGGGCAGACCCGGTAGCTGTCTCCCTTATATTCGGATTAAGGTCACTTGAAGAAATAATCGGAATATTTAATACAAATCTGTTTAAAGTTATGGGGATATCGGAGACTTAACAAATAGCTTCTCTGCACGTTGACGGAATAGAAAATAATAGATCAGTTCGTTATACCTGTCCATTTCCACCTTCCCTTTCTCAGATTCTGAGAATCTCCAGAAACCGTATAGTTTCGCCAAATCTATAAACCGTTTGCTGTGTTTTTTCCAATTAAAATCTTCTCTGGCCCTTTTGATCCCATTCTCTGATATCACCGACCAAAGGGAATTATCCTGAATGTCCGACTTAAGAAATTTATCAAGTCCTGACGCAATCAGATCGGGGGAACTCGTATTTAAGAGAAACCCATTTTTCCCATATTCAATAATCTCACTCGGACCTCCGAATTTCGGGCCAAAGGTTGGAAGACCTGATATCATTGCCTCCAGAATGGTCAATCCGAAAGCTTCAAATAAGGCAGGTTGGACAAATATTCCACGTTTATCTGCAACTATCCTGTATACCTCACCTGTTTCGATTTTATTTATACTTGGGAGCCATCTTATGTATCCGTTTAAATTGTATTTTGAGATTAATCTGTAAATCTTCTCAATTTCATCCTGTTCTTCTTTATCTTTTGACTCACTCTTTATGGTAGTTCCCGCCGCAATGAGAAGATTATAATGGTCCTTCAATTTAGAACTGAGGCCGAATGCTTCAACCAGCCCGGAGAGGTTTTTTACTTTATCTAGTCTTGCCATACTGAAAATAATTTTTTTTGACGGATCTGAAAAAGTACCGTGAATATCATCACTTGTTTCTATCATCATACGATGTTCCCACTTTTCCTTGATTTTCTTAACCCGTCTGTCGGCTTCATAAAAAGGGAAATAGTTCTCCTCGTCTACCCCGGGTGGAATAATGTTAAACTTGGGTGCATGCAGATTAATACCATTTTTTACCTGGTACAGTCCTGGAAGAGAGAAATGCATATATGATTCATACTGCCCTTCTGAATCATCTGTCCCGGCTATTTCCTGATAGGTGCTGGTTATAATAAAATCGGACCTGTTCATTGAAATTATATCTGCAATGAACTGAAGTGAAAAGTTATACTTCTCTTCATATTCTTTCCATCTGATATCTGATCCCGGATATTTATTCTTCTCAAGTGCATGTGCAATCGTACATTGAATGACGTTGAATTTGTCGGAGAGGAGTGAAGCAACCAGATTGCCGTCTGAATAATTACCTATTATCAAATCAGGCCTCCCCTCAAATTCTCCGGAAAGTTCCACATAGGCATCTTCAGAAAATTTTTCCAGATAAGGCCAGACATGGAACCGTGAGATCCAGTCCTTTAAAATGTTAAATTGATCATCCATAAACGGAACCCTGAGGATCCAGCAATTCTCAGTATTGTGAATTTTCTCTTTCCTGATATGACAGTTTGTGTTCCCCGAATTCGGTATCAATCTGGTCAGTACAACAATTTTCGGTATTTCATCAATCCCTGTTTCCCTTATCGATTCCTTTAGATACTTTTCCAATGCCCGAACCTGATCCAGAATGTATATCACCTGGCCACCTGTATCCGGAAGCCCGAGAACCTTCTCCTGCCCGAACCATCCGTGAGGAGAAATGATCGCAATATTTGATATCAAAGGGATCGGCACCCGGGAAATAAACTCCTCCAGTGTCTTATCATCCGGAGCATTGATCAGATCAAGAAGTATTTCAATATTCTCTTTAATACGCAGTACCGTATTCCCCCATCCTTTTTCAAGGCCGTATGACCTCATTATTTTTTTAATACTGTTAAGTGAATTGTCCCCTTTATATTTCTCCATCTCTCTTCTGATCTGCTTTAAAGAAGCATAGAAATTTTCAAAATTATTCAATTTTTTTCTATTGATTAAATAAGGTTTTTCGTTCTTCTGTTCAATACTGAGAAAGTCAAACAATATCTCATTCCACTTATCCGGATAGTTAAAAAGTTTACTGCTCAAATATCTGTTTAAAAATTGAATCCCGTTACCGATATTCTTGCTGTCACGTATATTCGGAGAAAAATCATAAAATGGGAGATAATCCAGACCGGGGTGTCCGGGGAGATTTATTTTTTTTTCAAAATAATTATCAATGTAATTCAGATAATCCTGTATGGATATCTCTTCGAGATAGAAACTGACCAAACCCAGTCTGAAAAACGAGAACCGGGTCGCTGAATGTCTGTATTTAAAAACAGCAACATTATTAATGAAAAAGAATTCCTGAATACCGTTTGCCAGTCTCCTGACCGAAGAGTGAAGCCTGAAATTATCACTTTTCTCATTAACTTTACAATACTTTAAAAAGCTTAGAATGATATCATTCTGAAAAAGGAAACCCTTCTCCTTATCTGCATTGATTTCACCGATAAAATTTTTAAAATCCATTAAGTCAAGTTTATCTATAACTTCAGTTCTCATTATTCCCCATTTTTTCTCCTCTGTTCAAAAAATTGAAGTAATTCAAGCCGTCAATAATTCCCGCTGCAGATTCTTCTTCGGAAAAAAAAATTTTTCAATCCTCTCATTTCTCAAGTTCCAAGAATAGTTTGAAACCACCACACCTTTAACACCGCCCCGGAGCATTGCTTCATCATTTCCGGAGTCACCGCAAACCAGTATATTGGCCGGGGGTATATTCCACTTCTGACTTAAGTATTTTATTGCTTTCCCCTTGGATGCGCGATGTGGGACAATATCTAAAAATTGATCATGTGAATATATCAATGTATAGTACATATTGTTTTTTTTCAATACATGATGGATCTGTGCCAGATGATTAGTGTTGGGTCTCATATAGTAACTGATTTTAAAACTACGTTGTGTATTCCCTTCCTGGTACTTAAGGAAAGAAAACTGACTGAGCAATTCTTTGATCCGATCCGGGTCCCATCTCCTGCTAATATGAGTACTCCACCCCTTTTCATTGAAACTGATGCTTTTATAGAAGATCTCTGTTCCTACCGAGGTAATATATATATCCGGGGGTTCAATCCCAAAGGAATTTAGATATTCGGTAGCCGATTCAATGGTTCGTCCTGTGGCAACTCCAAAGCCTAGCCATGACCGGTTTGACCGGATTATTTCCCTTAATGCCGGAAGATTCGTATTATCATTTCCGATTAATGTGTTATCAATATCTGTCACAAGAAGATAATTGAGGGTGTTCATCCTTTTTCCGATAAAGTTTTTCAAAGAGGATGGGTCGGATTTTTTTCTATCTTTTCGCAATATTTTTTTCAATTCTTCAAAATATCTTGAGCAGTGGGATTCCCACGTATAATATTTTTTAACATTGAGAACACCGCTCCTTGAAAACTGATTCCAGAGCTTTTTATCAGTTATTATCTTTTTTATGGCATGGGAAACCTGTTTCGGTTCTTTGGGATCTACAATCAATCCATTTTTAAGGTTCTGCAGAATATCCTTTGGCCCGCCATGTGATGTAGCAACAATCGGAACTCCACTGGCGGATGCTTCGATGAGTGTAAGACCAAACGGTTCAATCAATGCAATATTTGAAAAGACACCATTCATCTCTGCTGCATGTCGATAAAGTGCCGGGACCTCATATTCAAAATCATTGGTTTTCGGTATCGCCATTTTCCCATAAAGATCATATTTATCCATCAAAAGGAGCATCTCGGTCAGGACATTTTTTTCATTCTCCTCCATTTGTAAAATATCCTTCCTGATACCCGCAAAAATCGCAAGATTTGCGATTGCCTGAAGTTCTTTGTCTTTCCCGAATGACTCTATCAATCCATTAATATTTTTCCTTTTCTCAGGCCTGCATATAGTAAGGATGAGGGGTTTATCACTATTTATAAAAAACCGGTTCATTTCATTCTTCACATTCATCAGAGCGAACTTTTCCTTTTCACTTTGTGAATCCCCCCCTGTTTTCTCATGGTAAAACGGGTAGAACTTCTGAAGATCAAAGCCGGGCGGAATTACCGAGAACTCGGGACCACTAATATTTTTATACATCCCGTATTGCTGATTGATTTCATGACTTGTACTTGCGATAACCAGATCAGCTGATTTCAGAATTTCTTCCTCCACATTTATGCGGTGATCTATTTTAAATTTTTTTAGTATCTCCTCTTCCTTCATCCCCTCCTTTAAAAGCCTGTCTAACTTAGATCTTCCCAGAGAATGACCGGTAAATACAAAAGGTGTTCCGAAATATTTTGACAGGCTCATGGCGATATATCCCGCGTCTGCATAATGACCATGGACAATATCAGGAAGGTCGCCTTCTTTTTTTATAAAACTAATCGTCCGGTCAATATATTCTTCAAGCGAAGGCCATAATAATTCCTTTCTGATATATTTTCTGCCGCCACACTGAATTCTAACGATCCTCAACTTGTCATTAATGATTTCAAGCGGTTCAGAATAATCAGAGGATATGGATTTGTCATTTAGCAGTCGGGTAAATACATCTATTTTTCTTACATGTTCAGATTTTGAAAATTCTTTTGCCAGTTCAGTTACATATAGGATCTGTCCGCCTGTATCGGCGTCTTTTCCCATTTCCAGGTTCTCGCTTCTTAACAGCCCATGCAGACTAAATAATTGTATGTATAACCCTTTCTTCATAGCTTAACTCCCTTCTGAAATTCTCTATAAACACCCTCATCTTCAGGTAAGGCCCCCTTAATTGAACACAGATATGATGAAAACACAGATGCCTCATTTGCAATCACATCAAGTTCTTTTAAATTTAGTAAGCCATTAATAATCATTGCTGAGTAAGCATCACCGGCTCCAACAGTGTCTTCAACTTTCTCAGATATCTCTTTTTTTTCTACCACTCTATCTTCAGTTACAATTCTGCTGCCATCAGCACCCATGGTTATACAAAGCATTTGAATCCCGTAATGATGTAATAAATAATTCTCAAAATCCTGCAGTTCCATTTTTAAATTCATCATTTCACTTAAGAGTTTCAATTCATTCAAATTCATCTTAACCACATCTGCCGCAATTAATGAATCCTTTATCTTATGTACTTCAAAACACCCGGGACGCAAATTGATATCATAAAACATTGTTGTATCAGGACTCAATGCGTCAAAAACTTTCTTTAAAAATATAAATCCTGATTGAGTTCTCTGGATTAGAGACCCGAAGTATAAAACATCGGTTTTTTCTTTCAGGAGACTTCTTACACTGGTGTCAAATTCAAGGTTGTCATAAGCGGTATCTTTATGAATAGCAAATTCAGGTTCTCCCGATTTTGAGAATTCAATGATAGCTCTACCAGTCGGTCTGTTATTATCAACCTGAATAAAACTCGTGTCTATTCCGTTGTTCATTAGAAATCTCGAGATTTCATTTCCTTCATCATCCCTTCCAACTCTGGATATAAACTTCACTGAATGAGTGAGATGATGAAGATGAAATGCAACATTCAGGGGTGCGCCGCCCAATCGTCTGTATCCGGGGAAAATATCGAAAAGAACTTCTCCAACCAGAACCACTCTGCCCTTATTAATCATAAGTTATTATATAGTTTAAATTACCCGGATCGATAAGTCAATTAATTGGAATTATACTAAACCTGATTTGGATTTTTGCTGTTATATTATTCTCATCGGAGTGTTTCTATTCATTATACCAGAGTCTTCATTCTTTATGAATATAAAAGAGATTGATCACCCGGTCTCCAATTAACTGCTTTAATATTTTTTCTCATATTTATATAATTACTCAAAGAGGTGCATTATGAATAAAAAGGGAATTTTAAACAGAAGGAATTTTATTAAAACATCAGCACTTGGAGTTGCGGGGATCGGCATATCCGGAAAAGGAAACTCATTGAGCGGGGAAAACTCACCGAATACTGAAATAATTCCGAAAATCAAAAAATATAAAACACTCGGAAGGACAGGTTTTAAAGCCTCCGATATTGGCCTCGGCACTTCAAGGGCTTTTGACGTCCCCGTTATTTCAGCATTGCTGGATGCAGGTATCAATTATATTGATACGGGAGAATCTTACGGGAGAGGATCCGCAGAAAAGAGTATTGGAAAAGCCATAGAAGGGAGAGAGAGGAAATCTCTTTTCATCACCACAAAGCTCCACCTCGAAGAAGACTCAACCTCAGAAGAGATTGAGAAACGTTTCAGCAGATGTCTGGTAAGGCTTAATACCGAATATATTGACTGCCTGATGATCCATGGTGCGCAATCAATAGCAGCCCTTAAAAATGAAGGATTTCATAATGCGGTAAAAAAACTCAAATCAGAAGGAAAACTGAGATTCACCGGAGTTTCGAATCATGGTGCCAGGTTCGGAAGAGCTGAAGATGTTATGGAGGAAGTTCTTATGGGAGCTGTCGATGACGGCCGGTTCGACATCCTTTTAATAGTATATAATTTCATGAAAACCCAACCGGGTGAAAAAATTATGGCAGCAGCAAAAAAGAAAAACATCGGTGTTACCATAATGAAATCAAATCCGGTAAACAGATATTACGATGCTCTGGAGAGGATAGAAAAACTTAAAGAAGAGGGGAAAGAGGTAGACCAGAGGACACTCTCTTATCTTGACAGGATGAAAGAAACTGCAGAAAAATCTGAAAAGTTCATGAAAGAGAATAATCTGGAGAATTATGATCAATTAAGGGATACTGCTCTTAAATTTGTCCTCAACAGACCGGAAGTCGATGTCCTTAATCTTGCTTTTAAAAGTTTCGATGATATTGAAAAAATGGTAAGTCTTTCCGGAGCAAAATTAGCTTCAACTGAAAAAAAGACTCTTGAAATTTGTGCTGAAGGGACAGGATCAATGTACTGCCGTCATGCCTGCGGGATATGCGAATCATCCTGCCCGGAAAATGTCCCTGTAAATACAATATTGAGATATAACCACTATTTCAGTGTTAATGGAAGCGAAAAATATGCAATGGAAAAATATGCACACTTGACTGGAAATACTCCGGAAGTATGCAATTCATGTTCAGGTCATTGTGAATCATCCTGCCCCTATAACCTGCCCGTAAAAGCTCTGCTGAAATTAGCTGACAGTAATCTCAACCTGGTATAAATACTGTATTTCTGAACAGATCTTCCGATTGGATAATGTCCGGTTTTATGTTATTACTGTTGGATGAATAATATCAATTCTTCTTATTCAGCGATTCATATTTCATCCGATGAAGCTGCCGGAATTTTATTAAACCTCTACCAATTGGAAGGAGAGATATCCCCCCTACCCGGAGAGTTGGATCTTAATTTCAGGATAAATTCAAACAAAGGTAAATTTGTACTAAAAATAATGAGACCTGATGCGGACCTTAATTCAATTCAGTTCAGAGAATCAATTCTTAAACACCTGAAAAAAAAAGATCCCGATTTTTTACATCCTGTCAGCTTCACAGATATTGATGGGAAAAATATAAGTCAGATCACCGACAGCTCTGGAACTACCAGGTACGTCCGTTTACTCTCCTGGATAGACGGGAAGGTCTGGTCATCTGTCAATCCCAAAAAAGATGATCTGCTGTTCAGCCTCGGAGAAAGGGCCGGTGCCATTACCTCCGCTCTAAATGATTTTAATCATAAGTATGCAAAGAGGCAGATCGACTGGGATATAGCTCAGGGAGAATGGACATATGATTTCCTGAATCTTTTTGATAAGGAACAGAGCCGGACCATTTCCTACTTCCAGGAAAAATTCAGATCAATTCAGAAAAAATATTCAAATCTCAGAAAAAGTGTGGTTCACAATGACGGAAATGACAATAATATTATTGTTTCCAATGATCTTCTTAAACCGGAGGTAGTGGCAATAATAGACTATGGCGACTCGGTCTTTACCCAGACGATTAATGACCTTGCTATATCCATTTCCTACGCCGTAATGGGCAAACCTGATCCTCTGGGATCATCACTTCAGGTTGTCAGGGGATATCATAATAGATTCCCCATCCTCGAGGAAGAACTGGAACTTCTGTATATTTTGATCGCGATGAGACTGGTGATTAGCGTTACAAAATCAGCAATTAACCGGCACCGGGAGCCTGAGAATAAATATCTGCTCGTAAGTGAAAAACCTGCATGGGAATTACTGAATAGGTGGATCAATATAGATCAGAAGCTGGCACATTACAATTTCAGGTTTGCATGCGGTTATACACCCCATCCCGATGAGGAGAAGTACTCAGAATGGGCTGAAGGATGCAATATATGCCTTAAAGATGTATTCCCTGATCTTGAATTTGACAAAGTATTCCCTATCGATATGAGTATCGGAAGCACATGGCTCGGGCATGAGGCGGAGCATCTGAACAATGAATATCTGGCATTAAGAATTGATCGTTTGAGAGAAATTCATAATGATTCTGTTGTTGCGGGAGGGTATCTGGAAACACGTCCCTTCTACTGCACCGAAGCCTATGAGAGAGAAGGTAATTGCGGAAGAGAATACCGTAGTGTCCATCTCGGCCTTGATATTTGGACCGAACCTGAAACTCCTATCCACGCAATAATGGGCGGTACTGTTTATTCAATTTTCAACAATAATAAGGACAAGGATTACGGCCCTACTCTGATACTTGAACATAAAACATCAAACGGAATAACATTCTTCACCCTCTATGGACACATGACACTCAATTCACTGGATCTTAATAAAAAAGGAGACCAGATTAATGAAGGCGACATCGTAGGATATGTGGGTGATACTCATGAGAACGGGAGCTGGGCACCACACCTCCATTTTCAGATAATACTTGATATGCTGGGATTCGAAAATGATTTCCCGGGTGTAGCTTTTGATAACGAAGTCGGAATATGGAAAAGCATCTGTCCGGATCCGAATTTTATCTTCCGTGAATCCGGACTTGTTCGGGTTGAAGAAGATAACTCCCGTATATTAAAGTTCAGGACGGACCATCTCGGAAAAGGTCTAAGCCTATCCTATAATGAACCTTTGAAAATATTAAGAGGATCCGGCGTTTATCTGCTCGACAATAAAGGGAGAAAATATCTCGATACAGTTAACAATGTGGCGCATGTGGGACATGAGAACTACCGGGTGGTAAAAGCCGGGCAGGATCAGATGGCAATTCTGAATACCAACACACGCTATCTGCATAATAATATAAACAGGTTTGCCGAAGAGTTATTAAAAACCTTTCCGGACAAACTTTCAGTTGCACATTTTGTAAACTCAGGAAGTGAGGCAAATGAACTTGCAATGAGGATGGCATATACCGCTACCGGAGAAAAAGATATCATTGCAGTGGAAGTCGGTTATCACGGAAACACAAACGGGTGTATAAATATCAGTTCATATAAATTTGACGGTAAGGGTGGAAAAGGAGCCCCGGAACACACACACATTGTGCCCCTCCCTGACAAGTTCAGAGGGATCTACCGGGGAGAAAAAACCGGTGAAAAATATGCATCGCATTTAGATCAGCAAATTGAAGTTATCAGATCAAAGGGCCGTAATACCGCCGCGTTTATCTGTGAAAGCATAATCAGCTGCGGGGGGCAGATAGAACTCCCGGAAGATTATCTTAAAATTGCATATAAATCTGTCAGAGATGCCGGAGGAGTATGTATCGCTGATGAGGTACAGGTCGGATGTGGAAGGGTCGGCGAAAAGTTCTGGGGATTTCAACTCCATGGGGTTATACCCGACATCGTTACTATTGGGAAACCGATAGGTAACGGCCACCCTGTCGCAGCAGTGGTCTGCACTAAAGAAATTGCAGATGCTTTTGCAAACGGTATGGAATATTTTAATACTTTCGGAGGTAATCCTGTATCCTGTGCTATCGGACTTGAAGTATTGCGGACAATAAAAGAGGAAAAACTTCAGGAAAATGCTCTTGAGACGGGCAAATATCTGAAGAAAGGACTTATATCTCTTCAGAAAAAGTTCCCGATCATCGGTGATGTCAGAGGACAGGGATTATTCCTCGGATTCGAACTAACCGATGGTGATCTGAACCCTCTGACAGATAAAACCTCTTATCTCTCCAACCGGATGAGAGAACTCGGAATATTGACGAGCATCGACGGAAAAGACAATAATGTTATAAAGATAAAACCTCCTATTATATTCTCCCGGCAGAATGCAGATTATTTTATATCAAAGCTGGCCGAAGTTTTTAAAGAAGATTATATGACTCTTTGATTCCGTCAATTGGAAAGTATTTCCTCTGTATGTTAGAAGATATAGCATGAGATTTTTTCTTTTAACAATTTTACTTTTACTTTCTTTTGATCTGACAGCAGACGTAATGAGTAAAGAGATATCTCCGGTAAAAACCTCTGAAAAAATAGTGATTGACGGAAAATTAAATGAACCGGCCTGGAAGTCTGCGGAGACCGCGGGTGATTTTGTTCAGTTCCAGCCTCAAAAGGGTAAAAAAGCTCCTTTTAAAACCGAAGTTAAAATTCTCTATTCGAATGATCACATATATTTCGGCTTTATCTGCGAAGATAAGGAACCGGATAAAATAATTGCAAGACTTTCAAAAAGAGATTCAGAACTGGAAGAAGATGATTCAGTAGCTATAGCGATCGATACTTTTCTTGACAGGAGGACCGCATATTATTTCATTACAAATCCTCTGGGGACTCAGCTTGACGGCCGCATCAGTGATAATGGGAGGACAACTGACTCTACCGGGGATGAAAAGTGGTACTCGGCTGCACAAAGAACTTCAACAGGATGGGTCGCGGAAATTGCAATTCATTTTTCAATTATCAAGTTTAAGCCAGGTAAAAATTTAAAGTGGGGACTAGGTATTGTCCGCTATATACCCCGTTTTATGGAGAGAGATACCTGGACAGGCCCTGTGGAAACGATAAATAAGGTTTCTCAATTCGGAACATTAACAAATTTAAATCTGAAAAAATCCAAAACTAATCTGAAAGTAATTCCCCATTTAATAACCAGGTTCCAGAAAGGTGAGAAAACAGAATTATCAGCAGGTCTGGATATTAGATATGCTCTCTCTCAATCAATGTCTGCAGATATTACCGCTAATCCCGATTTTGCAACAATAGAAGCAGATGAGGAACAGATAAACCTAACACGATTTGAATTGAGTCTTCAGGAAAAGAGGAATTTTTTTCTTGAGGGTTCGGAGATATACAGTCAGAGAATAAGGCTCTTTTATTCACGCAGAATATCAGATATTTACGGCGGTGCGAAGATCTACGGGAAGAAGAACGGGTATGAATATGCTTTTATGACAGTGCAGAGTAAAAAAGACAATGAAATGGAGCTGCCGACTGCAAATTATTCAGTATTCCGGCTGAGAAAAGATGTTTTTAAATCCTCAACATTCGGATTTCTGGGAGCCAATAAAATATCCGGAGGAAAAAAATACGGGAATATAGGAATTGATATTATCCATTTTTTCTCTGAAAAAGTTAATCTGACAGGACAGTTTGCTTTAAGTTACGGTGACTTTAACGATAAGAACATTGCTTTTTTCCTGAGGCCGAGTTACGATTCATCAACTTTTCATATACATCTCAGATATACACAATTGGGAGAGAATTTTGCAGATAATGCTAATAATGTCGGATTTGTCAGTGATGATGACAGGAAGGAACTCGACTCGGCGATAGAAAAAACATGGTGGATAAAGAAAAAAGGGCTCGACCGGTTTGGATACAGTTCTAATTATAATATCTACTGGAGCAATGAAGACATACTAAGAAGCTGGAGGATAGATCAGGAGATAGAACTGGACCTCACAAATAAATTATCATTTGAACTTGAATATATGAAAGAATTTAAACGTTATGAAGAGGATTTCAACAATTATTCAATTGGCTTTGAGACCGGATACAATACCAGAGAATGGCAGTCTGCAAGAATTAACTATGAGATCGGGCACAGCTATGGGCTTGATTATCACCTGATTGGTGCCGGACTTAATTACAATATTCTGAAAAACCTCTCATTTGAATACGACCTTAACAAATTAAAGTTCGATCCCGACCCGGATAATGAGAGCACATGGATCCATATCATCAGAATGACAAAATATTTCTCAAAGGACATCTTTCTGAAATTTTTCTATCAGACCAATACTGCAATTACCAAGAATAACATCCAGGCATTATTCATTTACAGATTCCAACCCCCATTCGGAACTGTTCAATTAGCTTATCAAAGAGGAAGCAACAGATTTGGTAATATAGGAGAAAAATGGGATTCAGTCTTTATAAAATTCTCTTATGTACTTTAATCTTTTTTGAAATGGTATCTAATTCCTAAAATATCCTTTCCAGATCGCTTCCCAAATGACTCCTGCAGCTCCGGTATAAAAAGATGCCCCACGGCCAACTCCATTTCGATCTTCCCATTCAAAAATATTTGATTTTTCGATGTTCTTTTTCACAATTTCCATTAAATAATAGAGAGCTTTTTTCCTAAAACCTTTTTGAAAAAGTGCATTAACAACTCTTCCGCCTATCCAATCCCATGAACCCCCATTCTGATAACTCCACCTCTTTCTGAGTAAGGGATGAGGGAAAAAATTTTCCGGATATGGGGGAAGAAGTGTGTATGATGGAGATTTCAATCCATACTTTTCCAGCCTTTCATCCAATATTTTAATAAACCTATTTATTTCAGGGTAGTTCATTAAACCGGCAATTATTGCTTCGGCATTGCCGCCTACAGCAAGAATATCCTTCTCCATTTTATAAAATTTTTCTGTAGATGGAGTGATATGAGTTATAAAATATCCTCTATCTTTTAAATAGAGATGTTTTTTTGTTCTGCTTTTTATAAAATCCGATCTTTTTTTCCATAATATCAATGAATCTTTCTTGTTTTTGTACTCTGCCATATGTAGAAATTTTTCAATCGCCTGAATATATTTTGCCTGTACATAAATGGATATGCTCGGCATTGAGATATCAGATAGTTTTACTGCCCTCTGATCCGGATACGACCTTTCGACATCACCCCAATCAGCAGTAAATCCATTCAGGATCAGACCGGTTTTCCTGTCTCTTTTATTTCTCCAGACCCACTCTAATGCAGCTTCCAGTCTGTCAATTATTTTTTTGTTCAATATCTCTTTATCTATCCAGCGATTATCATCTTCAAATATCTCAAATGCTGCTATAATAAGGGAACTTTCCTGATCTGTTGAAACACTATTTTTATCTGTCTTGCCGTATTTATCAACATTATCGACAATTTCTCCATCTTTCTTCTGGTGAATAAGGAACAATTCTATCATTCCTTTCAAATCAGATAATTTGTAAAATAATTTTGCATATCCGATAAATGTTGCTGTGTCCCTTATCCAGACCCTCGGATAATTTGATCCTGGGGAGAACCCTCTCAATTTCCCGTCAACATTGATTTCCGAATTCAATAAGGTCATTCTAAGCAGATACTGCGCTCTCTCTAATAATTTGTTCTCTGTTTTATAAAAAGTTTTTAAATACTTTTTTTTAAATTCATTTGAGTAAAGTGACTTCAGTTTTAATTTTATGACCGGCATCTCCCAGCCTCTGTCAGAACCCCAGAATTCACCCTCTTTCACTATATCCAACTTTATTTTATAGTTCCCGCTCTCTTTAATATTAAAATATACTGGAATTTTAAATATTGTTTTTCTAAATTTTTTGATTTTTTTTGGCAGAATAAACCTTTTATTATCATACGATATTATTCCCCCGTTAAAATCATAAATATGATAAGAAAAATAAAACCGGTTCCCGGAACTGACTGAGAATGGAAGTTTACTCTCTGCAGTTAATTGTAATTCAATCTTTTCCCCTTGAAATAAATCGAGGGTATGTTTGTCACATTTCAGTACAAGTTTCCCATAGATTGAAGGAAATAAAAATAAAATAAATATAAAATATAACGATGTTTTTCTTATTCTATCCATCCTGCTCCGTCAGAAAAACTTTCACTCCCAAATCTCTTGTTTCTATTGATAATCCAAGTTTTTTTAAATTAAATGTTGGAAAAACCCTGAATTCAAGAAAGCCTCTGCTGCCTGGGACATCTTTAATAACAAACTCAACAGATCTATTCTCTTTGAACTCAACCTCATTGAACAATTTTCTCCGCCAGAATATTTTTAAATTTTGTGACCTGCCTTTTAAATGGGATAAAGGAGCACCGCAAACAACTTTAATCTTTTTTGAGAAACCTGTTTCAGGAATTATCAAATAAAAACCGGATTCCCCTCTTGACCAATAAAATTTATTGTTATTATTATCTTTTTCCTGATACCAGAAGCCGTAATCATATAAAACATTTTTACCTGCAGTTGAATTCACCGGATGCAAATCCCCGAATGTATAAATGTTAGCCGCAATAAAGATAGATATCAAAGCAAACCCAACCAATATTTTTCTCTTTTGTTTAAACCTGTCAGATATATTATCTTTACTTCCGATAGATACAATGATCCAGAATATCAGCAATGCTTCAGGGAACCAGAAATAATTATTAAAAAAAAGTGTCACATAAATTGTAGCAACAAGAAAAATAAAATATTTGTCTTTCAAGTTCTTTAATATGGAAATAAAAAATAATAGAAATGCCAACAGAGCGATAATTCCACCCTCATCAAAAATCAGCAAATAATGATTTAGCGGAAGATCCTCAAGATATTTCTGATTAAATTTTAAATTCTTCAAATAGAACAGAAAACCACCCGTTCCGACCCCGGATAACGGATAATTCTTTATGATTATAAAACTATTCTGAAACATTTGTATCCTGGCGTTTGAAGCCTTATCAAGAGTTTTAATGAAATTATCTGAAGAAAAAGAACTATAAAAATTTTTAAAAGTATTTGAGATCCTCTTTTTAAGGACTCCGCCTCCCGAAAGTGAAATTACTAAAAATATTATCAATACTATAATTTTCAGTTTCTTCTTCACTTTTTTTGAAAAGAAAAATATGAATAGAGAAGACAATATATATATAAAAGCAGCTCTGCTTCCCGACACAAATATCCCAATAGCGGAGAAAAACATTCCTGTTATATAAAAGCTGATCTTTTTAAAGCTTTCTTTTTTATTTCCCCTATTATGCAGATGGTTTATTAAAAATATAGAAAAGGATAAAAAAATGA
Source organism: uncultured bacterium (assembly GCA_942492175.1). Lineage (GTDB taxonomy): Bacteria > Acidobacteriota > Aminicenantia > UBA2199 > UBA2199 > UBA647. The sequence goes on along the minus strand of CALODR010000001.1, from coordinate 276,437 downwards.
CCCCTGAAAAAAAACCAAAACTATTAAAATCAGAAAACCCCCCGCTGAACTGGTCAGCCTCAACCTTCGAAGCTTTCATTTTCATTTTTAAAAAATAGTGATCCACAAACATTTGATACAATGAGATCAATACAGAAATACAATATCCAGGAAGGAGGAAGAGGAATATCCTTTCCCCGAAAATTCTGTTCTTTTTTAATAAAACTGAAATATATGGAGAAGCAGAAAACAAAAATAAAGTCAAAATTGGAAATATTGAAGCGAATGAAGTCCTTGTGCCGCCTGGTTCAACCAGAGTATCTTTAAGGAAGGCCATTGAACTTAAAGTTATGTTTGACCATTTGAGAAATACAAATATGGCGGAGATCCAGATAATTATAAGAAAAAACAGATAGTAAATACTCCAATTAAAATTAAAATCAAATTTTTCCTTTTTGATTAAAGAGGCTATTAAGATACCTGATAAATGGAAAAGGACAACTGCCATATAATTATAAGGGAATCCGTTCGGAGCAAAATAGGGAAAAGCCGTTATAAGTGGAAGTAAAAAAACAAAAAGATTCAGTGATATTCTGGTATTTATCAGATAAGTGGAAAATCCTAAAAGCAAAAAAATAATGGGTATTTCAGTAAATCCGATATTGATAACGATCTTATTAAATGCAAGCCCGAAAGATAAGAGAAAAAATAATAAAAACCAGAAATTGATATCTGATAATTTGTTTCTTAAAGCAATTATTTTCCCCTTAATATTCATATGATATCCATTTTAACATATTCCTAACTGTTATTAGAACAATTTTAAGCTATGAGTATGAACTAAATATGTTTTGTTTATTTTTTTAATTTAAATAAGCAGAAATGTGTCCGGGGTGGATTTGAACCTGCAACCTAGTGATTAACAGTCTGGTGTAAATCATGCTCAAATATAGCTATTGTCCCTATATTAGATTGTTTTTATATATTTTTTGTGTTTTTTTATAATGTTTTTGGTGACCCAAAAGTGACACAAAATTCTTTGATCTATTTCATGTTCTGTAATCGATCCTTTTAAAAACCCATGGCTTTTTTTTGGATTTCAATTTTTTTAAGCTGCATTTTTCGGGTATTTACATTTTTTATCTTATAAGCTTGTGAACGAGCGCCATACTTGTTCCCAGTATTCATATACAGTCTGATTCTGGCTTGATAGTTTTCGGCTTGGGATCTATCTTTAGGGTTGGCATTGCTGAAAACCCAAGCTACCTGTATGACCATATTAGAAGCGGCGAGAGGGTTTGTCTTGCCGAATTCATTGATGTATTTTAAAGCTCTGTCAAGGGCCTGAAGTCCCCACTGGTAGTAGTTTCCAACCTTAGGATAATTGGCTGAGGCTGGCGTGATATCGCCGTAGTTTATCATGACATTTGCCACCCGGATCATAATCAGGGCCGCTCCTCTGGGATCACCTTTCCCTGCTACACAGGAAGCTGCGCCGACAGCACCGTTATTTTCATTTGTAATCCATAATTTTAGATATCCGCCCGGTCCCTCTGCTACAGCTTCAGCAATCAGTTTTGCAGCCACAGCATTATAATGGGAAATACTTGCTTGGCATTTAGCAGGTGCAAAATTACAGACAAGTATTAGAATAATGATCAGCATAAGAAATTTTTTCATAAACATTAGCGACCTCCTTAATTAATACTTCTTAAACATTAGTGGATTTTTTTTAAATAGTCAATATGAAATTCTCTCATCTAAGAAGAGGAAAATAAAAGTAGATTTAAGTTGAATGATGATTATCTTTCTGGAAAAGAAATGGCTCCCCGGGCAGGATTTGAACCTGCAACCTAGTGATTAACAGTCTGATGTAAATCATCATGATGGTTATTATCATCGCCGTTTCACCTTAAGAGGTTTTGGCGAGATTGCGGTGAGGATGGCCAGGGACCGGAGGGGGTTGAAAAACCAGATTCCTGTGTTTGTAAAAGAAAAGAATTTTACACAAAATAATTAACATTCAGAATATGTGAAAAAATCGTTTCTGACATTAATATATAGACATGGGGAGAAAAATACTTTTTATACTCGGGCTTGGGCTGATTTTTCTGAACATCGCCTGCTCCTCCCCTGAAACCGATGCAATCGACAACATCTGCGGCCAGGAGCTCTGCTACCCGGGGCCGTTTCATCCCCCCTGGATTTCGGCTTATGATAACGATCTGGAGTTTATCGACCAGTATCACCGGAAACTGCCCTGCGACAACAAGGTACTGGAGACCGAGAATGTCATCACCTTTTCCGACGCCAGCAGCGAAGAGGTGAAGATCGAGTACGCCCGCATGACCGAGGAATCGCTGGCCGAGATCATGGCGGTCTTCGAGGTCAGTGATACCCAAGCGCTGGGCATTATAGACCTGCACAGCAAATTCCGCATTTATTCGGACCGTTATTACCACTACGACCAGGCCGCCCTGCCCAACGGTTTCCTGCTATCGTCACTGGACAGCCCCATATGGGGGGACCGGCCGGAAACCGACCCGGATTTTTTCCCCTGGTTCCGGCGGGAAGTAAAGCACGAAACCACGCACGTGGTGCAATACTGCCTGGGGGGGGTATACAGGCAGACGCATTTCTGGTTTACCGAAGGGGTGGCCGAACATATCAGCGGCGGGGCCTACACCCCCATCAGCTGCTGGGAAGAGGTGGAGGAATGGCGGAAAGATCCACATCATATTAACCCCATCGCCATACAAAAACGGGAAGCTTCCCCAACCAAGAATGTCGGCGAATATTACCCCCTATTCGGCCTGGCCGTCCGCTGGCTGGTGGATAAAAGAGGAGGAAACCGGAGCTTCCTGGATATCAAGGCACTTTTTGCCGACATCGGCAACGGCTCCAAATTTGCCCTGGCTTTTGAAGACCATCTGGGGCTGACCCTTGAATACTATGAGGCCCACTTTTGGGAACTGATGGAAACCTTTCTGCCCCCGATATGCGAAACCAGATCCCGGATCGACTGGACAGTGCCGGAATGGAATAGGATGTTTGAAATTCAAGATCAGGATTTGGATTGAAATATGGTGACTGGTGGCAGGTCACTATAGTATCGGTTAAGGAGCTGTAAGGTCATTCCAATACAAATACTGCTATGATTTACTCTCATTCCACCCAAAATCAAAAAAAAGAAGCTATAAGTAAGCCAAAAATTCAGTGAGATCTAAAGATGCTGGCACAAATGTGTCACAATACCGAGTGATAATTTTGGTGTGTTTCTGGGAGATGAAGACTATAAGTGAAAGAAATGGCTCCCCGGGCAGGATTTGAACCTGCAACCTAGTGATTAACAGTCACCCGCTCTGCCGTTGAGCCACCGAGGAACATTTCAGAATTATTAATATCAAAATTTCATGTATTTGTCAACGATTTTCAAATAAATCTACTTGACAAAAAATCCCTTTTCTATTATTCTATCCATTCTAAAGCGGGAATAGCTCAGTGGTAGAGCGCGACCTTGCCAAGGTCGATGTCGCGAGTTCGAATCTCGTTTCCCGCTCCATTTTACCGGCGGCGTAGCCAAGTGGTAAGGCAGCGGTCTGCAAAATCGCTATCATCGGTTCAAATCCGGTCGCCGCCTTATTTCCCGTCACCAATCTCATCTTTCCCTACATAATGGATTTCCAGTTCAAGATTTTCCAGATCAAGTTTTTTAAGGCCACTAAGTGATTTCCAGTGATAATACAAAAGAAGTGCGGGGACATAAAAGAACATGTTCGGACCAGGGAGGATGGCCAGTATTGCAGTGAAGGGGATAAGGATAGCTTCAATAATCACGAGCGTCCTCCTCTTAACTCTCTCTTTCCTGATCCAGATATTGAATAGTTTACTTATGAACTCTTTACTTCTTTTTTTATCGGATTCGATTACTATTTTATAGTTATAAATATTAGCAAGAATACTTTGTTTTGATAGATAGTTTATTATTTTTGGGAAATGCCTGGAAGTAACATCTATTCCTCTCTGTACCCACCCTACTTTGGATGATATCTTTTCATATTTAATAATATCAAGTTTGAACTTAAGGGCGGAAATGATATCAAAAGTTACCTTTTTCATTTTTTCTCTTTCATCAGGTGATCCACAACGAACATCTTTCCTGTTCCCGATGCAATTATTTTGCCTTCCATATCAACGATCTCTCCCTCGGTGAAGATCAACTTCTTATTTATCCCGGATACTTTTCCTCTCAATTTATATTCATTTCCGATAATACAAGGTGTTTTATATCTGACATTCAATTCACCTGTCACACATTTGAACCCTTTAACAGCTGCAGATTTGACCATCACTTCATCAAGAACTGTGGAAAGGATCCCTCCATGAACCATATTTTCCCACCCTGCAAAATCCTTTCTGAAATTCAGAGTTGAGACTGTATATTCCCCGTCTGTTATAAATTCAAGTTTTAATCCGATCGGGTTATCTTTTCCGCAAGCAAAACACCTGTTGTCATCTGATACCTTTTCCATTTAATCTATATATAACAATTTCAGGAAGTTGTAAATCGGAAATCCATCTTACCGGACAGGAGAATTTCTATTGACATATTTAATCCTGTTCATTATATTTTGATTATGTCTGATATTAATATTTTAAGATCAGAATTGACCGCTTTATATTCCGAACTTGATCTGAGCCTACTACTGAACACAATCGCTGAAAAGATTAAGATCCACCTCCATTGTGAGGAGTCTTCGATCTTCCTCTATAATCCCAGAAAAGAGGAACTATATTTTGAAATTGCTACAGGTAATAAAGAGGATGAGCTTAAGAAGATCGTTATCCGGAAAGGAGAAGGTGTAGCCGGATGGATAGCAGAAAACAAAGAGAATGTTGTCATAAATGACTGCTCCGGGGATGACCGTTTCGGCAAGGCAGTTGATGAGAAAACAAGTTTTAATACAAGGTCTATTCTGGGCTCTCCTGTTATATCAGGCGACACTCTGATCGGGGTTGTTGAAGCTATCAATAAAATAGAAGGAGATTTCACCGAAGAGGATGCTGTCCTCCTTAAAGAATTCTCTTCTTTCATATCTATCCCGCTTCAGAATGCGATCCTGTTCCGTAATGTTATGATCGAGGCGAAGGAGAAAGGACAGCTTATAGAATTGGGAAAGATCGTCTCGTCTTCATTCAGTTTTGAAGATGTATTTAATGCACTGAAGGATATTATTACGGGAATAATCCCTGCAACCGGTATAAATGTTATGGTAGATTCCCAGAAAAAGGTCTATAAACTGATAGAAGAGGAAAAGGGTGAATCCAGTGAGGAGCAGAATCTCACTATTATTAAAAGTGATCAGGCAATTTTCCCTTTAAGGACAAAGGAAAAACACCTCGGTTTTCTTGAAGTAAAATCCGAAAAACCTTTACATGAAGGTTTCCTGTCACTTTTAAGGGGGCTCTCAATTTTTATAGCTATCTCTATAAATAAATTTGAGATGTATACTGACCTCCTTGAAAAGGAGAGGATAGAAAAGGAACTACAGATAGCAAGGGATATTCAGCAATCATTTCTTATGAGTGAAAAGATATCTCTGGCAGGGCTGGAGTTTGCCTTTATCAATACTCCTTCATCAAGTGTCGGAGGTGATTATTACGATATAATAAAACTCAATGACAATAATTCAGTTTTTACAATTAATGATATATCCGGCCACGGTATACCAGCATCCCTGCTCATGTCAATAGTGAGATCCAATTTTGTTTATTCAATAAAAAAGGAGCAGGATATTCTTTCGACAATAAAATCCCTGAATGATCTTATAGCTGAGACAACAGAACCGAATCTCTATGTTACATCTTTTACCTGTATGATTGATTCCGAGAAGAAAATCATGCAATATCTGAACTGCGGGCATAACCCATCAGTCATTATAAGAAACGGTAAAGCAATAGAGTTGACAGAGGGCGATACTGTAATCGGAATGTTCTCCGGTGCCGAACTTAAAATCAGGGAAATAGGCCTGAAAAAGGGTGATATTATTGTTCTCTATACTGATGGTGTCATTGAAGCGGAAAATGGTGAAGAGGAACAATTTTCTCTTGAACGGTTGGAAAATCTGATTATAGAACACTCCGGCAAAGATCCAGAGATTATAAAAAAAGAGATAATGAATGATCTGCAGGCATTTTCCGGTTCTGAAAATTTTGTAGATGACATAACTTTTATCATCATAAAAGTATTCTGATACTCCAATAAGTGGTATAACATAAAATGATCAATACAATAATATTCGACCTCGACGGTACTCTAATAGAATCACTGACATCAATAGTGGACTCAATGAACTTTCTCCTTAGTGAAAAAGGATTCCCGACACACCCTTTTGAAAATTACAGAATGTTCGTCGGAGATGGAGTTGAAAAACTTATCGAGAGGGCATTGCCCGACCCGGAACAGGATATGATCCTTAAATACACTGAGGAATATATCAGAATCTATAAAAATACATGGAGGGATAAAACAATTCCGTTTGACGGCATTACAGAAATGCTGCTAAATCTTCAGAAAAAGGGGAAAGATCTTATGGTCCTTTCAAACAAAAAGGATGAACTGACAAAACTTCAGGTAAATGAGTTGTTCCCCGGAATCATGTTCTCTGATGTAAGGGGGGCAATAGACGGAATTCCAAAGAAACCCGATCCATTTACAGCTCTGGAAATGGTCAATTCCGCAGGATCAGATCCCGGAGAAACTATGTTCATAGGGGATTCGGGAGTAGATATGCTGACAGGATTGAACGGAGGCATGAGGTCGGGAGGGGTTCTGTGGGGTTTCAGAAGCAGAAATGAGCTACTGAAAAACGGTGCCGGTTTTTTATTTAAAACTCCTGCAGATATAGTTGGAACAATACTGGCGGACAATATTTAGGAATTCACCTTTTTCAGAATATCTTCAACATTTTCAGATTCTTTAATCCTTGCAAATATTTCGGGCCATTTTTCCTGAGCATCAAGGATAAAATCGATTACTTCACGGACTGCCCCGCGGCCTCCGTATCTCTTGGAAATGTAATGTGAGATCCTTTTGATCAGAGGGTGGGCATCTCCAACAGCGGCTGAAAAACCAACCATACCCATAACTTCTGCATCTCCTATATCATCCCCTATATATGCAACTTCATCCTTATTCAACTCATACTTTTCAAGCAGTTCATAGAAAGGAACTGTCTTGTTGAATATCCCCTCATAATAATCATCTATATTTAATTCCTCTGCTCTCTGCTGAACAGCCTTTGAAGCCTTTCCGGTTATGATCGCTGTTTTTATACCGGCAAGATTTGCAAAAAAGATCCCTGTACCATCCTTGACATCGAATGATTTTATTGTCTCTCCGTCCGGAAGAACAAAAAATCGTCCGTCTGAAAGTGTTCCATCCACATCCATAATAAGCAGTTTTACTTTTTTTGCTAATTCTTTCTGGTCCATCAGATCATCTCCGTTCTCCACAGGTCATGCAGATGAACAAATCCTTTCAGTATTTTTTCTTCTGCAACAATCAGAGAGGTTATTTTTTTTTCTTCCATGATATTCAATGCCTCAACGGCCAGGCTATCCGGAGTGATCGTAATCGGATCGGCCGTCATAAAGTCGGATACAGATGCTTCTGCAAAATTATTTCCTTTCAGAAATGCCCTTCTGAGATCTCCGTCAGTAATGATCCCTTCAATTTTAAACCCTTCACCGGTTATAATTGCAGCGCCGAACTTCTTCTCATCAACAAGTCTGATAACATCCAGCATCGGGGCGGAACCATCAACAACAGCTATTTCACCGGGTTTATGCATACAGTGTTCAACTTTCAGTAATTTTTTCCCTATGTTTCCCCCGGGATGGTTAAACCTGAAATCATCAGCACTGAATCCCTTCTTCCTCATCAGAGAAACAGCCAATGCATCTCCCATTGCAAGAGACAGTGTGGTCGAAGCGGTGGGGACAAGTCCGATCGGACATGCCTCTTTTTCAATACTGCAATCAATAACAACATCACTCTCTTTCGCAAGAGAAGAATTCATATTACCGACCATAGAGATCAGTCCCACACCAAGGCGTTTAATAAAATCGATCAGCCTGATCACCTCATGGGTTTCGCCACTGGTTGACAGAGCTATTACAACATCATCCGGATTGATTATCCCTATATCACCATGAAGCGCATCAGAAGGGTGAAGATAAACCGAAGGAGAACCTGTTGATGTTAGAGTCGCTGAAATTTTTTTCCCTATAAGACCGGATTTCCCCATTCCTGTTATAACTATCCGCCCTTTGGTAGCGAACATCATATCTACTGCTTTATCAAAATTATAATCAAGTTTCTTTATAGAACCCGATATGGCTCCGGCTTCAATCTCCAGAACTTCTTTTCCGGTTTCTATCATGCTCATAAGTTTATATTATATATGTTTTTTAGGCTGATTAACAGAGGTTTCAGCTTTTTTAGGTTAAATGAATTAGCCCCGTCGGAAAGAGCTTTTTCCGGTTCGGGATGAACTTCAAGAAAAACACCATCCGCACCTGCCAGCAAACCTGCACCGGCGATCAGAGGAATGAATTCAGGATCTCCTCCGGTTACTCCGTCCGATGCAGTCGGGCGCTGAACAGAATGGGTAGCATCTATAATAACAGGGCATCCCATCCTCTTCATTATCGGAATATTTCTTATGTCTACAACAAGATTCCGGTAACCGAAGAATGTTCCCCTTTCGGTAAGGAGGATATTTTCATTCCCCGTCGATCTGATTTTATCGGCAACAAAAAACATATCTTCAGGTGCCATAAACTGACTTTTTTTTACATTAACAGGGAGGCCTGTTCTTCCTGCAGCTGTCAGAAGATCTGTCTGCCTGCAGAGAAATGCAGGTATCTGAAGAATATCCACAACTTCGGAAGCCTTCTCCGCCTGCCCTGGTTCATGTATATCTGTAAGGACAGGCAGTCCTGTCTCATCTTTAATCTTCTTCAGTATCCTTAAGCCCTCATCTATTCCGGGGCCTCTGTATGAGCTGATAGATGATCTGTTAGCTTTATCGAATGATGCTTTAAATATTACATCTATTCCTGTATCTTCTGATATCTCTTTAAGGGAAACTGCAATCCCCATCGTCATCTCTTCATTCTCGATCACACAAGGGCCTAAGATTGTGAATAATTTTTCTTTACCCAGAGTAAGATTCCCTATCTTCAATTTTATTCCTCCTGATCTCTCATCTGTTCCACTTCAGCAAGGGTCATCAATATCTTCCGCTGATTTTTGCTGTTGGGAGAAGAGACAACTCCCCTGTTCTCAAGCTGATCTATCAGTCTCCCTGCCCTGGCATAACCGATACTGATCTTTCTCTGCAGAAATGATGCTGATGCCTGTCCGGAGGTAATTATCGTTTCAGCAGCAGCATAAAACATCTTATCAAGTTCTTCATCCCCGGCAGTAGTTTCAGGTTTTATTTTAGGTTTTATTACTTCTGTATTGAACTCTGGTTTACCTTTTTTTGATAAATATTTAACAACCCGGAGAGCTTCATCTTCCGAAACATAAGAACAATGTGCCCTCACCAGTGTCGCAGATTTTGGAGGAAGTATCAGCATATCTCCCTGGCCCAGAAGTTTTTCTGCTCCCATATAGTCGATAATGGTTTTTGAATCGTTTCTTGAAGGAACGGCAAATGCTATTCTTGAAGGGAAATTATTCTTTATAGTTCCGGTAATAACATCCACAGAAGGACGCTGTGTTGCCAGTATCAGATGGATACCCACTGCTCTTGCTTTCTGTGCTATTCGGGCAACATTGTATTCAATATCTTTTGATGACTCCATCATCAGATCTGCAAATTCATCGATTATAATTACTATATATGGAAGCTTGGTAGTATCCTCAAGGGAATCCGCCAGCTCATCTCCCGAGTTTACAAGCAAGTTCAGCCTTTTATTATATTGTTCAATATTCCTGACCTGCAGTGTCGCTAGTTTTTTATACCTGTTCTCCATCTCGAATATAGCCCAATCGAGAGCATTCTTTGCAAGTTTTGGATTTACAACTACAGGGGTAAGAAGATGAGGTAGTGAATTATAGATAGCAAGCTCCACACGTTTCGGATCGATTAGGATAAGCTTTACTTCTTCAGGTGAAGACCTGAATATAATACTGAGAATAATTGTGTGTATTGCAACACTCTTCCCGCTCCCGGTTGCACCGGCAATTATAACATGAGGCATTTCCCTGAGATCTGTTGTAAATATCTCACCGCTTTTTGTTTTTCCAAGGGCAATTGTAAGAGGCGAACTCATAGATGCATATTCCTCGGATTCGATAATCTCACGAAGATGGATTATCTCCCTTTTTTTATTCGGGATCTCTATACCGATCGCCTTTTTCCCGAGGATACGCTCAATCCTTACGTATTGAGCCTCTGCTACAAGCGCAAGGTCCTCTGCAAGATTAACTACATCCTTTACCTTGACACCTATATCAGGAACAAATTCATAAGTAGTAATAACCGGTCCCGGAGTATATTCAAGGATCTCACCATTTATCCTGAACTCATTAAGACGGGCAGAAAGCTCATTTTTCTTATCTTCCAACTCCTTGAAATCAATCTTACTTTTTTCCGTTGCTGCATCAAGATAAGAGAGTGGCGGAGGGGAATACTTCTCAGATCTGTTAAAAACTTTCCCCATCCCTTTTAACATTGCAGGTTCTTCAGGCAATCCGCTCGGTTTTCTTATTATCTCTTTTTTTTGATCAAAAGTTTTAATACTTTCTATTGGAGAAGAAGGTTTTTTAACCTTGGAATCCTTTTCACCTGAATAGTGCTTTTTCTCAACTCTCTTCCTCATTCTCCAAGTTTTGAACCTGGCCGATTGAGCTGAATAGAATTTTTTACAAATTCCAAATAAAAGAGCAACTCCATACATCACAGCTTTCAGGATCTTTTGAAGGGATAATTTTGCGATCAGAATGAGAGAAATAAAAACTAATATCAAAAAGAGCAGGAATGCCAGAAATCCCTTGATCTCTGATTCAAAAAAATCGTTCAGAAAAAACCCGATGACACCTCCTGTCTTTATACTCGCCGATTCAATCCCGGAAAATGGTTTAATATTGGATAAAAATGCAGACAGTGATATCAGAAGCAGGATGAATCCCGAACTTTTCGTATAAAAGCTTTTTATTTTCCTGTTTAGAAAAAAATAGGAAGTTATAAAAAGAAAATAAATGATAATAACAAAAGAAGCATAACCGAACATTACAAATAAAAACGCTGAAACTTCAGACCCTATCTTTCCTCCATAATTCTCGACAACAGTGTTCATTGTCGAGTGGAAAAAACTGGGATCAAAAGGGGAATAGCTGACAAGGCTGAAGATCAGGAGGATGGAGAGGAAAAGAAAAATTATCCCGAAGATCTCACTTTTTATTGAAAGTTCAGCAGAATTTCCATTCCCCTTTTTACCGTTCTTCATTAAGCATCAGTATATTATCAGCCGGATTTTTTGTCAAGAATCAGTATTACCGGAACTACTCCCAGTCCAGTATGACCTTACCGCAATTCCCCTCTTCCATCACCTTAAAACCTTCAAGAAAATCATCAACATGAAATCGGTGAGTAATGATTGGTGTTATATCGAGCCCGGAGAGGATCATCTGTTCCATTTTATACCAGGTCTCAAACATCTCTCTGCCGTAAATACCTTTAAGTGTAAGTGCCTTAAAAATTATTTTATCCCATTCGACCCTGGTACTTGAAGGGAGTATCCCGAGAAGAGATATCTTTGATCCGTTATACATCGTTTCTATCATTTCATTAAAAGCTGCCGGAGCACCTGACATTTCGAGTCCGACATCGAATCCAACCATATCGAGATCTTTCATAACATCAGAGATCTTCTCTTTCATCGGATTCACCACCCTTGTCGCTCCCATTTTCTTTGCAATGTTAAGTCTGTATTCACTTAGATCAGAGACAACAATATGGCGTGCTCCCGAGAATCTGCATATGGCTACAGCCATACTTCCTATCAGACCTGCGCCGGTGATAAGAACATCTTCTCCAACCACAGGAAAAGAGAGAGCTGAATGTGTTGCATTTCCGAAAGGATCAAATATTGAAGCAACTTCGTCACTGATTTTTTCATTTAATCTTATTACATTAGACGCAGGAACAACAACATATTCTGCAAAGGAGCCATCCCTGTTGACACCTATCCCCACAGTGTTTTCACAGACATGTTTCTTACCTCTTCTGCAATTTCTGCAATCCCCACAAGCGATATGCCCCTCTCCCGTAACACGCTCACCCAGTTTAAAATTTTCAACTCCGGATCCCATTTCTGCAATAGTACCAACATACTCATGACCGATGGTCATAGGTGTCTTTATCGTTTTTTGAGACCATTCATCCCACTTATAAATATGGAGGTCAGTCCCGCAGATCGCGGTCTTTTTTATCTTGATAAGAACATCGTTCACCCCGTATTCAGGTACATCCACCTCTTCCATCCAAAGCCCTTTTTCAGGTTTCTTTTTCACCAGTGCTTTCATTTTCGCCTCCACTTTAATTTTAATGCAGGAAAGCTTATATTTCAATACAGATATCTCTCATTTTATTCATAAGCAGTTTTTTTTCTTGATATTATTGGATGTAAATTATAGTATTACAGATTCGGAGAAAGCTATGAAAAGAACAATTCTTATTATGATCATACTAACCATTACATCTGTTTTCATTTATTCTGCAGAGACAGTCGGGCCTGAGTTGCCGAAAATGGCATTTAAAGGCCAGAAAATCGACCTGACCAAAGTTGAAGGAATAGCGGAGATCAGAGTAAACGGTGAAAAGGTTGATACCGGATATTTTGTAATAAAGGATACCGGTAAAATAAATGTCCTGATCACGACCGATAAGGGGAACTTCTCATATACTATTCACTCAATCCCGGGAATCCTGACAATTATCCCTCCGGTCCTGGCCATCTTACTGGCAATGATATTTAAAGAGGTAATAACCGCCCTTTTCATAGGTGTTTTTGCCGGAGCACTCCTTCTGAATAATTTTAATATTCTCAGGTCATTCTTTAATGTACTTGATAAATACATTATCAATGCAATAGTTGATCATGACAGGGCATCGATCGTAATTTTCACTCTTCTTCTGGGCGGTATGGTTGGAGTTATAACAAAAACCGGTGGTTTTAAGGGAATTGTTGATGCATTATCACGACGTGTCAAATCATCCAGATCGACCCAGATGTATACATGGCTGATGGGTATTTTTATATTCTTCGATGATTATACAAATACACTGATAGTTGGTAATACGATGAGACCTTTATCAGACAAATGGAAGATATCACGTGAGAAACTATCCTACATAGTTGATTCCACTGCAGCTCCAATGGTATCGATCGCATTAATTTCGACCTGGATCGGTTTTGAAATATCTCTGATAAACCAGTCCCTTACAGCTTATAATATCGAATTTGACGCATATTCACTATTGTTATCATCAATTCCCCTAAGATATTACTCTATATTATCACTATTCTTTGTTTTTCTGATATTCACTATGAATAAGGATTTCGGGCCAATGCTGAAAGCTGAAAGGAGAGCAAAAAAAGGTATACTTCTTAATGAGAAAGCGATACCTCTTTCAGATTTTGAATCATCCGGACTCGCCCCTTCAAAGTTTGTAACTCCGAGCTGGTACAGCGGTATAGTACCGATAATCACGGTGATACTTGTTGCATTTATCGGACTCTATTATTCAGGGAAAACCGCCCTGGCATCAGGGGGTAGTCCGATCGCAGGAAAATCATTCTTCTCAATTCTATTTTCGGGTTCGGTTTTAAAGGACCTCGGCTCTATCATATCTGCAGCAGATTCTTTCCGGGTTCTCCTCTGGGCCTCACTGATGGGAGTACTCTCTGCAATGACTATTGCAATAATAAGAAAGGTTTTAAAAATGAGAGAAGCGATAAGTTCTATGGTCCAGGGAATGAAATCAATGATGATGGCAATTCTGATACTTATCATGGCATGGTCACTCGGTGTAGTACTTGTAGAATTAAAAACTGCCGATTATCTGGTATCATTATTGTCATCAAATCTTGATTATCACCTCTTTCCGGCAATAGTATTCATCTTTTCTGCTGCCATCTCGTTTTCGACAGGGACCTCATGGGGAACTATTAGCATTATGTATCCGCTTGTTATCCCGATCACTATTGGACTTCTGGCAAACTCCCCCGACCTTAGACATTTTCTTATCCTGACAATATCATCAGTGCTTGCTGGTTCGGTCTTCGGAGATCATTGTTCACCGATATCGGATACAACCATTATGAGCTCAATGGCATCCTCATGTGACCATATCGATCATGTAAAAACCCAGATCCCCTACTCTCTGACAATTGCCGGAGTGGCATTGTTCGGAGGGATCATACCTTTCTCTTACGGACTCCCATATGCAGCTACAGGAGTGATCACAATCTCTTTCTTAGCTCTTATTCTTCACCTGTTTGGAAACAAACCGTGAGTATTAAACTACAAACTGGAAATATAGGAAGATTGAACTGAAGCCGGTAAGAAATATGATCCCTGCCCAGCTTAATAAAACCATCCATTTAGGAGGAACTGCATAAGCCGGCATTCCTTTGCCGGTAACAACCTTAAAGTTCATAACAGCAAGAACCGGGGCGGTGAGAAAAGAGAGAGTTGTTGCAATGGTAACCATTATAACCATACTACTCTTCAGTATTGTGAGCAGAATCACAGCCCCCGACGCAACAATTATCATCCACAAAACATAGATCTTATGACCGTTTGATTCCTTTTTTACTTTTCCGAAAATATTCTCGGTAGATTCCCTCATAACTCTGGAAAATGCATCCAGGCAGGTAATAGTGGTACTGAACATGGTTGTGATGGCGGCAACACCAATTATATACCTGCTCCATTCACCTATACTCGCAGTATATAGTGAAATCAGCTGCCCGGAGAAAACTGATCCATTCCCTGAGAGTACCTCCCCTGACCCGTACATGACCATTGCTCCCAGAGAAAGAAATAGTAAAGATATCACTGATGTCCCTATATATCCGAGATTAAAATCGAAAAGGGATGACTTCAGGTCGGTATCTTCTCCAAGCTCCCTTTTCTTCTCTATGGTCCAGATCGAACTCCATACTGAAATATCTATGGCGGAAGGCATCCACCCCATCAGAGCAATCATAAAAAGTATCCCCTCTCTGTTCCATATTACAGGAATGGAAGAGCCTTCCCGAACCTTAAGCCCGAACTCTCCCAATGCTGCTGCAAAAGCTACTAATGTTGTTATTGACAGAATAATAATTATCACTTTCATAAACCTGTCCAGGGCTGAATACTTTCCCACCAGGAGGATGATGATAGAAACCATCAGTATCAGAACAGAAAATATCAGAGGTGAGAAAAAATTGTTTGTCAGCCAGGAGATAAGCCCTGCTGTCACAATTGTGACAGCCGCCTGAATAGTGAACATTGTCCCGAATGTCAGGATCAAATAGAGAATGAAGTAGAATTTCCCCATTGCCCTATAGCCGCTTATAAGTGATTTGCCAGTTGCCGCAGCGTATCTGGTTCCGTATTCAAAGAAAGGATATTTGAAAAAATTAGCAAATATAACAACCCACAGAAGTGCAAATCCATACTGGGCTCCAGCTCTTGTAGATTGGACAAGATGTGAAACACCTATTGCAGCCCCCGCCCACAAAAGCCCCGGACCCAGATTTCTGATCATCCCGGGAGAAATTCTGATTTTATTTATCATAGATGAATTTATTTTATTACAGAGGACAAAATTCTTCAATGAAATTGATATTTGTGGTATTATTCACTTTCAATACTTGCGATCCAGGAGGAACAATGGCTGAACAAAAAGCTACAAATGTAGTATGGCACGAACACAAAGTAAAGAGAGAAGATAGAGAAGAACTTCTTAACCAGAAAGGCACTCTTTTATGGTTTACAGGATTATCGGCAAGCGGAAAATCCACTATTGCAAATGAAGTTGCATCAAGACTCTTCAAATCAGGCAAATTGACTTATGTGCTTGATGGAGATAATGTAAGACACGGACTCAATAAGAACCTGGGATTCTCACCGGAAGACCGTGAAGAGAACATCAGAAGGATATCGGAAGTTGGTAATCTATTTGTAGATGCAGGAATTATTACCACTACAGCATTTATATCCCCGTACAGAAAAGACAGAGATTATGCCAGGGAAATTCTGGGAGAGGGAAGGTTTGTGGAAATATTTGTAAAAGCTTCGATCGAGACATGTGAAGCAAGAGATCCGAAAGGACTTTATAAAAAAGCAAAAAGCGGTGAGATCAAAGAATTTACCGGTATCTCAGCACCATATGAGGAACCTCTCAAACCGGAGATAGTGCTTGATGCAGACTCCCAGTCTATCGAAGAAGAAGTTGAAATCGTTATTAACTACCTTAAAGACAACAAAATTATATAAAAATAAAAAAATATTATTTTGTTGTTGAATTTTTGGTAAACGTATATTAATTTATAGATGTTGATTGTGTATCAACGTTAAATCTAAAATTTCTGTAAGCACAGGATTTAAAAAATCCTGTGCTTTTTTTTTAACCTGAAAGGTTTGAAATTATCTGATGAACAAACGCTCCGATCAGAGCGATCAGATATATATAGAAAACAATATTTAGTATTTTCCCCATCGATTTTAAGAACTCATTCTTTTTAATACTATTTCTGAAAATATAAAGAAGAATGAGTATCAGGGTTAACAATACAAATTTAATTTTCATTTTCTCCCAGTAAAACATATTCCGGGAATATAATAAACAAACTCCTGCAAAATTTTCTCAATTTCTGTTTATTGACATTATATTTTCCATTTTCTATAATTTTACGGCATTTTACATACTCGAAAAATAATGAGAAAAATACTTGATATCCCTTACGATTCAATTGTTCCGGATAGAGGAGAAGCTCTGAGTTTACAGGGAATCCCTCAAGATTCCATTCTCCCTCCCAAGATCTTAGACATGTATGATAAAGCATTTGGGGTTTTCCAAAAGTCAGTCAAACCTGCGGGGATCATTACTTATATCTCAGCGGTTGATCTTGAAAATATTCTGACGATCGCGGGAGGCAATATAATAAATTCAGTTCTGTCGTCAATATTTAGAAAGAGCCAGAGCCTTGCTCTTTATGCGTTCACTTTGGGCGAACTAATATCTGATACCATCTCAGATCTTTTCGACAGAAATGATATTGCTTTAGGTTCGATGCTGGATTCAATTGCATCTGCGGCAGCGGATAGAGGAGGAAGTTTCGGTGAAAATTATTTTCTTGAACACCTAAGGGAAATAGGTGCAGCGGCTCCCGAAACTAAAGTATTAATGTACAGCCCGGGATATTGCGGTTGGAATATAAGTGGTCAAAAAAAATTGTTCAGATATCTGAAGCCGGGTGATATAGGAATTTCATTAAATGAGAGTTTGATGATGATTCCGTTAAAATCCGTTTCAGGAGTACTGGTTTCCGGAAAAAAAGAAATACATTATATTAAGGAAGATTTTGATTTTTGCAGAGAATGCACCGGGAAGCATTGCAGGGATAGGATAAGCAACTTAAAAAAGGGTAAATAGTAAAGAGGAATTTTACTTCATTCCAAGTTTTCCCCCCCTTCTCAGCAGATCAAGTGCTTCTGTAAGACGCCTTTTTTTTGTTTCATCCCTTTTAGCTGATGCTATCCATGTGATAAACAATTTTTTCTGTGAAGGTGGAAATGATTTAAAATTCATTTTTGCCCGGAGGTCTTTTTCGAGTGCGGCTCTTAATTCAGGACAATCTTGATGAATAATCCTTTCCGGATAACCCCGCTCCCAATCTCCTGTATCTTTAGCTTTCTTAATTTTATTGAGTCCGTGTTCTGTCATCAGACCGTTACCAATAAGCTTTTTAACCCTTTTTTTATTCAGGTCCGACCATATACTTTTATCTCTTCTCGGTGTGAATTTCTGAGAAAACTTTTCCTCATCAATTTTTTTAACTGTACTGTCTATCCAGCCGAAACAGAGAGCTTCCTCCACGGCATCATCATAGGGTATCCTCTGTTTACCGGTATGTTTTTTATAATATATAAGCCAAACCCCGTCAGAACTGTTGTGGTTCTCTTCAAGCCACTTCCGCCATTCTGATCTGTCCTTAAAATAAATTAAATTTTTACTCGGCAATGCTTTCTGAAGCAGCTGCCACGCCTGCCATTTTGGAAAGTTCCTGATCAATGAAGAACAGTCTGTTCTTTTCTTCTCCGATTAGTTCGAATTTGTCAAGAATTCCTTTAAATAGAGACTCTTCTTCATGCTGCTCAGAAACATACCATTGCAGAAAATTGAATGTGAAAAAATCTTTCTCTTCAAATGCCTGCCCTACTATTTCATTGATGCTTCTGGTTACAAAACATTCATGGTTATAAATTTCTTCGAACATTGCCTTCACAGATTCAAAATCTGATACAGGCTCCTTGATAGCCCCTACCATAGCCATACCGTCCGATTCGTTCACATAATCAAACATTTTGTTCATATGCATCATCTCTTCGTCAGCATGAAGCCTTAGAAATTTTGCACATCCCGGAAGTCCTTTATTCTCACACCATGAACTCATCTGAAGATAAATATTTGATGAATAGAACTCCAGATTTATCTGGTCGTTCAGCATTTTCAGCATTTTTTTACTTAACATGATTTACTCCTTTAATATTTTTAACAAATATATTCTAATTGAATTCCAGAATCATTTCAAGTAGTTCAACCTTGAAATCCCCCCGGCTCCGCCACCCCTCTTTCAAAAGGGGGTTATATGATCAGTTTCCCCCTTGCTTAAGGGGAATCTGTAGTTCAACTTCTATTTTTGAAGCTTCACTTCAGTGTCGACTTCGAAAAACTGATAATCACGGTAAGTGTATGTGGTTCTGCTCTTCTCCCAACTGAACATACGCATTACCCTCTTAAGAAAGTCTCCACCATGATATAGTTCACGTATCCTGACCCTGGTGGGGAATCTAATACCGTTCCGTTTCAGTCCGTAATCGATGGTACACTTAACGTCCAGAATGCTCCCAAGATCAGAGGCCAGTTTCATTAGTGAGGTTAGCCCTCCTATGGACAATGGATTAACTTCTATCTTAAGGATAGAGTTGTCCTCAATATCTATCCACACTTTTCCGTAGATCGAATCACCCTGATCAAGCTTTTTAGGGAAGACTTCGATCAGATCTGTTTTTACTCCATCTACAACATCCTTCTTTATAAACCTAAATTTATACTTCCCCTGGTTTACGATCTCAAGGATCGATATAGGAACAAGAACGATCTTCTTTGAAATAAAGGATTCCAACTTAAGAGATCCGGTAGCATTTTTTTCATTATTCTTTTTCCCCTTTAGTATCTTTCTCTGCTCGGTTATTTTTCCCTTATCAAAAATAAGTTGATAATCATAAATAAACCTCTGCTTGAATTTCTGAACTCTGCTCTTCCGTGGTGGTGCACCCGGCTCTCTTGTCCTAATCATGATTCCGGTATTAGGGTTAAAACGCTCTATCTTTTCAGTCCTGGCCCTTCTGATGAACTGAAGTCTCTCCTCTATATCTTCCTTACATATGAAGTGAAATGCTGCATTCTCAAGGCGGTTACAATAGTCCGAAGCCCCCAATAAGGTTTTCTTTAATTCTTCCTGATCTTTAGAAGGTACAGATTCCAATTTTTTATCAAATTTTTTCTGCTTACTGATCAACTCTTTAAGCAGTCTTTCCCCGAAATCAATAATACCCTCAACAAATGCAACATTATTCTTTTCATCGATCATAACAAATTTTACGTCCTTTGAACCTTCAACCGGTAAATTAATATTTACAATATCCCCGGGAACCAGTTTTTTCTCCATCTTTATAGAATCCGGACCCCCTGTCTCCTCCCCGGTATTTATAATAAATAGATCAACATACTTCCTCTTAAAGTTGCCAGATAACTGGATTTTAATATAGCTAATATTATCTTTTTCTGTTTTAGATAAAAGATTAAACCCGCGGATCTCAACCGGCGATTTAAATAATGTGTTTCTTCCAAGAAGGTTGAGTGCCAAAACCTCTTTCTCTATCTTTTTCATCTCTGAGTAACTCTTCCTCTTTTCAATTGTCCTCAAAGAATGAATACGGATCCCTTTTCTCTTCGGCTTGATCAAAATTTCCCCTCTGCCTCCGGAAGGGATTCCGGAATCCGAAAAAGCGATCTCATAATATGCCCGGTTCATCTTTTCAAACCTCTCCGAAAGATCTTTTTTATTTCCCCTCAGATACCTCCCTCCCGATTCAGAAGCAATATATTTTAAAGCATCATCACCGTTCTGCAAAGCTGAAAATCCCCCCCCTGAAATATCACTGTCATCAAATCCTTTCGGATTTATGACAAATATTACAGATCCGCTCTGTCCCATCTGATCAGCAGCTTTCTTAAGGCTTTTGAAATACTGTTCTTCGCTATGCCTGGAACTTTTTCTTGACCAGAATGAGAGCCCTTCTGAAAAAAAATATATAAACTTATTATCGGTAATCTGATTTAGAGAATAGTATAAAGATTCAAATGAGAAGTAGAAGTTCTGATTCGCATTTCTCAAGCTTGAAGTGATCTCTTCAGAGAGGAAATTCATATCTGCTTCACTATACTTAGATGCCTTCTGACCGGAAACCTGAGCTCCCCCTATTGCTGTCACAGCAGGTTCAATGCTCCTTCCTCTCTCATTTATTTTAACTTCCTTGTCAATAATGCTGTTCAATACATCCTTATCTGTTTCCGGCCCTCCCTTGTATTGCAATCCCGCATATGGATCTACGATCATTATTACAAATGCAGTGCTCTCCGATCCTTTTAAAATAAGGTCTCTTGCAATAGAAACTGATCTGCCAAGGCTGTCAAGACTTGTGAAAGCTATATCAAAAATAAGAAATGCTATCTTTTTCTTTAAAGGAGCTTTGGCAACATTATTAACTATACTATCTTTAACTTTCTCAACATTAAAATCCCTTTTATAAATTGTAAAATCCTTAATAATCTGTCCATTGACAAGTACTTCAATGTCTCCGTCTTTAAGATCCAGTACCGAATTATTGTCTTTATCAACAGCAAAAACAGGTAAGATCCACCAGTCAACTTCGACATTTTCAACAATACTGTTTTCAGGAAGTAAAAAAGATGCAAAGACAAGTAAAGTAATTAAAACCATTTTTTTTTTCATTTTGCCCGTCCCTGGATTTTGTTATATATAACCACTCTATTAACAAGCATTAAAATTGCCAGCTATATCAATACTTTTTGTCATATTTTTATTACATACAGAATTGTTGTCACCCGATTTAAATAATACTATAAGTTGACAATGGGAAACAAATACTTAAAATAATTGTTTAAGGAGCCGATATGAAAACGACCGGAATTATTTCAATTGCATTGATCATTATATTCTCTGGGGCATCACTCATATGTGGAAAAACAGAAAATTTTGATGTGAAAAAATGGGAAGAATCCACATTAAAACAGAGAGCCGAAAAAGATGAATACTTCAAAACATCACCTGTATCCCCCATGGCCGGACTTCTCAGGGAGACTATAGATAAAAAAGATACAATCTATACTTTTACAGAAGCGAATAAAATTAATATCTCACTTAAGAAAGTGGAAACTCCGCTTCTGAAAGTATTTTATAATGGAAAAGAGTGGATTAGTTTTGAGAAATCCGGAAAAGAAACAATCAGAAACAGCTCAGGGGAAGAATTCAAAATAGATAGATTTACTTTCAAATATTACCTCACCAAGGATTCGTTTATCCTGGTAATTTTTGACCCGGAAAGAAAAATGATAAAAGAGTTCAAACATCTCCTCTATTATGATCCGGATGCTAAATTCAGAGTAAAAGCAAAGATTGAAAAATACAAAAAGTTAAAAGAGAGAGTTGTTAAAACCAGCAGAGATCTTGAAAAAACCCTTATCGAATACGGCAAGGTTAAGTTTACCATTGATGGAAAAGAACTCTCACTCACTGCCTTCAAATTCACGTCGGATAAAAAACATCCAAACTATAAATATCTGTTCCTCCCCTTCTATGATAAGACAAATCTTAAAGATACATACGAAGCAGGAAGGTTCCTTGAAGTGATAGAAGAAGAGGGTAAAGAGCTGATCATAGATTTTAATGAGTGCTACAACCCGTTATGTAACTATGCGACCGTATACAACTGCACCCTTCCACCATTTGAAAATGAACTCGATATCGAAATTAAAGCCGGCGAAAAAACCTACCCGCATTAATCTAAAACTATTATTGTATGGGCAAGCCAGGCCTTACTATAGGAATCCCCAATTTTTAATAAAAGTGGAAAGGGGGATCATATCTTCTTCCGTAATTTAATAATCAATGGCTTGATTATAAAATATTTTGAAATTCCCGCATATTTATTATCTGAAGTCTTCACCATAATATAATATTTTTTTATTTTTGCCATACTATTTTGCTTATACTGTTTAGCTGATTCGGAAATAAAATTAAGTGGAATTTTCCATGATCGAGTTCCAGATGAAACACCAGTACAAATCATTTTTCCAGAAGAACCCTTACGCCAGTATATCTTCACACCAAGTTTTGGTTCTCCCTCCGATTTCCATACAATTTTCATGGTCTGCCCTTCATACCATATGGAATTTTCTTTTGGCTCTGACACTGTGATCACCAATGCAGATATGTATGAAAAAAGAAATAGTAAAGTCATAATAAACAAAATTATTTTTTTCATTTTTCACCCTAATATAATTATAAGAATTAAAATGAAAATATCTCAAAGAAAATTTTTTTTTATTTTTGTACCCCCAAAGAAGGGGAGTGAGAAAATTTTATATGATCAGCGAATCTAATAAGCTTCAGCTTCCCCTAAGTGTCTTCTTCATTTCCTTTTGAATATTTTCCCTTACCATTTTAATTAAGAAATGAAAACAGATTACTGAGTTTTCCCGCGTAAAAAAACAATTTTTCTTTTTATTTCAAAAACTTCGGAAAACCCCAAATTCATTACACTTTCTTTTACACGAATTCTATACTTTCCGGGAGGGATAAGTTTCTGAATTTTCCATTCATAAATTGCTCCTCCACCCCAGCCTGATGACGGACGCATTTTAAAGTTTTTTACAATTCTTGCAGAGATGTGACATATTTTTTTATATTTTTCCGAAAAAAGGTCAATGGTTACCGATGGAGCTGTTACCCATGGAAAATCTTCACTGAATAACCATTTAATCTTCATAGTTTGTTCTTTATAATGTATCTGGTTCTTTTTCGGATCCACTACCTTAATTTGCAGCTGAGAGAAAATTAATGAGGAAAACATAATAAAAATAATAATAAAGGTTGATTTGTATCTCATTAGAAACCTCCTGAGTATCTAATGTTATATAAATATTTTTGAAAAATATCTCAAATAAAATTCTTTTTAGGTATATTCAGATTTGAAATCATTAATAAACAGAACAGTGTGTAGATTTTGCGGACAAACACATAGGTTCGCCTCAACTTACTTCTTTCTTCTTGCTTCTTACTTCTGCCTACTGACTCCTGCTTTTATACCATTCCTGAAAAGCCCATGAAGGCCAGGGAAAGTAATCCCGCAGTCAGCAATGCTATCGGGGCACCTTTCATCGCCTCGGGAACATCGAGCAACTCCAGTTTCTCCCTTATTCCGGCAAAGACAATTAAGGCCAGGGCAAACCCTATGGCTGTGGCAATAGCAAAGACCACGCTCTCCGCAAGGTTAAAATCTTTCTTGATTACCAGGAGGGCAACACCCATGATCGCACAATTTGTTGTGATCAATGGAAGAAACACCCCAAGTGCCTGATAAAGAGGAGGGCTGACCTTTTTCATTATCAATTCAACCATCTGTACCAGCGATGCGATAACAAGGATGAATGCAACTGTTCTCATGAATTCAATATGCAGTGGCAGAAGTACAAATGACTGAACAAGAAATGTAACTATTGTTGCCAATGTCATAACAAACATAACTGCAGCACTCATTCCCGCTGCAGTTGAAATTCTGGTCGAGACACCGAGAAAAGGGCAGATCCCCAGGAATTGAACAAGTACTATATTATTGACAAATATCGCGCCTATTATAATGATTAAATATTCCATTTTTTACACCTTCCCTTTCTTCATGGTCAGTTTATTTATTCCGCCTATCAACAGTCCGAGAGAGATAAATGCTCCGGGCGGAAGAATGAACAGCAGCATTGTTGAGGCTTCCTCAGCAACAAATTTCATACCGAATATCGATCCGAACCCCAGGATCTCTCTAACCGAACCGAGCAGTGTAAGAGCAAAAGCGAACCCGAGTCCCATCACCACTCCGTCTATTACAGATTTTCCGACACTGTTCTTTGATGCAAATGCTTCTGCTCTTCCGAGAATTATGCAGTTTACAACAATAAGAGGAATGAAAAGTCCGAGTTGTTCATTGAGATCCGGAAGGTAGGCAGCCATTGTCAATTCAATAATGGTAACAAAACTGGCAATAACAACAATAAATACCGGGATCCTTACCTTTTCAGGTATCAGATTTTTTATGAGTGAGATAACAACATTTGATCCAATCAGAACAGCCGTTGTGGCAAGCCCCATGCCGAGACCGTTCACTGCCGTCCCTGTAACACCGAGTGTCGGACACATCCCCAGGAGGAGGACAAAAACCGGATTTTCCTTAATAAATCCTCTGTAAAATTCCTTTCCGATATTCATTTCTTTCCTCCTTTGATCAACCCTCTATACCCTTTGCTTACAGCTTCGCAGAAAGCTCTCGAAGATATGGTCGCAGCGGATATGGCATCTATATCACCTTTATCTTTTGTCACTTTGATCCCGGTATCTGCAGAAATTGATTTCCCTTTGAACTGGTCTTTGAACTTCGGTGTACTCATTTTGCTGCCAAGTCCCGGAGTCTCTTTATGCTCAATAACAGATGTATTAACTATCTTTCCGTCCTTGTCAAATCCCACCATTATTATAACTTCTTGGGTAAATCCCTTTTCAAAAGTTTTAACTGCAGTGCCTACATACTCATCACCCTTCTTTGCCGGGTAATATTCGATCCCTTCAAATCCTTCAACACTATATTTTTCATCATATGGATTGTTATCAAATTCCGGAAGCACTGCTTTAATACCGTCAAGAGTTTTTTTCAATTGAACTGCAGCTATTGCATCCTTGGTACCTATGTAAGTAAAACCAAGCGCAAAAGCGGATACCAGAGCTACCACAGTCAGCACCAGGACCATATTAAAAAAGGTTGATTCCATTTTCTTTTTATCAGCCATAATTAACCTCTTTACCGAATCTTTTCGGCTTGGAATATTTATCTATAAGCGGGACAAATGCGTTCATGATCAATATAGAATATGAACACCCTTCAGGATAAGACCCGAAGATCCTTATCGCTCCGCAGAGCAGTCCCCCGAACACCGCAAAAATTACCTGCCCTTTTACCGACATCGGGCTCGTCACCATATCGGTCGCCATAAACCAGGCTCCCAGCATTGCTCCGCCTGCCAGAAGATGAAATAAAGGATCAGCATATTTTGAAGGATCTATCAGCCATAAAACTCCGGAAAACCCAGCAAGAGACAGGAGATAGAATACCGGGATGTGCCAGGTGATTATTTTTCTGAACAGCATATAAATACCGCCGATAAGAATTGCCGCAGCTGAAATCTCACCGAGAGAACCGCCTATTTTCCCGATGAACATATCCATATAATCTATCGCCTGAACCGGTGGATCTGTCATGGTGCCGAGAGCTTTAACGCCCCCTTCCGCCAGCCTCCCCAACGGAGTTGCAGCAGTAACGGCATCGACTGCAGGACTCCAGATATTTGAGAACGGAACAGGCCATGTGGTCATTTCAACAGGAAACGAGGCCAGCATGAAAGCACGTCCGACCAGTGCCGGGTTAAAAGGATTCTTCCCCAGTCCGCCGAAGGCCATTTTGGAGATTCCGATCGCTACTACGGAACCTGCAAGCAATTGCCACCAGGGAATATTCGAGGGGACATTAAATGCCAGCAGAAGGCCTGTTATGACAGCACTTCCATCAAGAACGGTCACTTCACTTTTAAGCATGAATTTCTGGATAATAAATTCTATCCCCGTACAGAAGATCACTGAGAGGAGTACAACCTTGATGGCATCAAAACCAAAGGTATAAACCGAAACAGCAAAAGACGGCATGAGAGCAATTACAACTCCCCACATGACCTTTTCAACTGAAAGATCACCTTTTTCATGAGGTGATAATGATACTATTAGTTTATTGCTCACTGCTGCCTCCTTTCTCTCATTATTCTCATCACATTCTGTTTTCCATATCTTATATGATCAAGTAACTGCCTTGAAGAGGGGCAGGTGTAACTACAGGAACCGCATTCAATACAGTCGACAATACCCTCAGCTTCACACTCATCAAACATATCTTTTTCAGCAAGCTTTTCGAGAAGATACGGTTCAAGTCCCATAGGACAGACGCTCACACATTTTGAGCATCTGATGCAGTTCTTCACCTTATTTCTTGAAGCCTCATCTTCGCCCATCAGTACTATTCCCGATGTCCCTTTGGTAACAGGGATATCCAGATTGTTAACAGCTTTTCCCATCATAGGACCGCCGCTTATGAGTTTTTCCGTATTTCCGGGGATCTCTTCACCGAGTTTCTCCAGCATACTTTTAGCCGGGGTCCCGATCCTTACCAGAAAATTCCCCCCCTTTTTCAATCCCTTACCGGTCAGGGTAACTACCCTTTCGATCAGAGGTTTGTTCTTCTGGACGGCTTCATAGATAGCAAGGGCAGTACCTATATTGTTTACAATACATCCTACGTCAAGAGGCAATTTCCCGCTCGGGATCTCCCTGTTTAACAGGGCTTTTATCAATTGTTTTTCAGCACCCTGAGGATACTGAACTTTTAACGGTACAATTTCAACACCGGGATAATCCTTCGCTTTTTCAGTGAGAAGTTCTATCGCATCGGGTTTGTTCGATTCAATACCGATCAATGCCTTGTCAACTTTTCCGGCCTTCATCATGATTGAGACACCGACCATTATCTCATCCGGCCTTTCCAGCATTACCCTGTGGTCTGAGGTAAGATACGGCTCACACTCAACACCGTTAATAACAAGGGTATCTGCTTTTTTTCCCTCAGGGAACATATATTTTACATGTGAAGGGAAAGCGGCACCGCCCATCCCGACGATTCCGCAATCTTTTATCCTCTGGATTATCTCTTCAGGGTTGAGCTTTATCTCTTTAACAAGTTCTTCACTTCTGTCTATCGTATCTTCCCACTCATCACCCTCCACATTGATAACGACAGATTCCTTTCTATAACCTGTTGCATCTGTGACTCCGTCAATTTTCAGAACAGTTCCGGATACAGGGGAATGGATATTAGCAGATATAAATCCTTTCGCTTCCCCTATAAGAGTTCCGACCTTAACCTTCGCACCTTTCTCAATAACAGGAGATGCCGGAACTCCGAGATGCTGTGAAAGTGTAACGGAAACCTGCTTCGGAATATCTAAGGGGACAACTGGTATATCTGCAGTTTTTTTATTCTCAGGAGGATGAACGCCGCCCAGTTTAAAAGTTCTCAATTTCATTTGGCCACCTCCGCAGTCTCTTTCTCTTCAGTTTTAGGTTTGGGTTGGGGCGGTTCAAAAGTTGCAAGGATCGCATTTGTCGGACAAACGGAAATGCACAACCCGCAGGCGATACATTTGGCACTGTCAATAAATGCAAGATTATTGTTCATAGTTATTGCAGACACTTTCGGCGGGCATACATTGAAGCATTTTGAACATCCTATACATGCAGCCTTGCAGTTCTTCATCGCAACAGCGCCCTTCTCTTCGTTCATACATGCAACCCAGACCCTTCTCTCCTTTCTGCCTCTCGGTCTTATCTCGATTATGTCTCTGGGACAAGCTTTCACACATGCTCCGCAGCTGGTGCATTTATCAGGGATAACCACAGGTAATCCGGTCTCATCATCAATATATATTGCGTCAAAATCACAGGCGGCAACACAATCACCCAGTCCGAGACACCCATGCGGGCAACCATTCTCTCCGCTGAACAGTGTATGGGCAACAGCACATTTGGAAGGCCCTTCGTAAGAAAGTTTTGCAGGCGCTTTCGCCTTGGTACCGTTACACCTGACAACTGCAGTGGTAGGAGCGGCAGCTTCTACAGTCATTCCTAGAAATTCTCCGACAGCTGTCATTGTCTCATTACCGCCCGGAGGGCAGGCCAGCCCGGAAATATCTCCCGCATCGGCACCTTTAACCAGAGCAGTGGCAAAACCGCTGCAACCCGGGAATCCGCAACCGCCGCAATTGGCGCCCGGAAGGAGCTCGGTTACCTCGCCTATTCTGGGATCTTCATCCACTTTGAATTTTTTTGCGACAAAGAAAAGTATAATGGCAGCCCCTGCCGCGATCAGGGCCAGCGCACCAACTGAATATAAAATTACAGGATCCAATGTTCACCTCATATTATGTCTGGGGTCTCCTTTCAGCTTTGAACGTGAATTTCTTTTCAAACTTTCCCCTTAACAGATAAAGAAAGAAATAGTAAGGGACAAGGCTCAAAAGAGATATAAGAGCTGAGAAGGGTTCGCTTTTACCCAATGCATTCAGGGTGAAAAGTGTTATTACAAGGATAAGGAAAGGGAGGAGAATACCGTACAAAAGAGCTATCCACCCGTGTCTTTCTTCAATTACCACATTCACCTTTTCACCGTTCTGGAACTTTGCATCAGGCAAAGCATCTATATATTTTTCGGACATGTCTGCTGCTGAACAACTCCCCTTTGCATGGCAGGATGCACATGCCGAAAGAGAGAGAATTTTAACCCTGACCTTGTCTTTCTCAAAGCCTACAACTTTTCCCTCATGTGAAATTAACCGGTCACGGTTCATATATTTTAATTCCTTAAATTAAAGTACGGAAATAACGAAAATGCCGGAGGAGGGAGTCGAACCCTCACAAGGGTAAACCTCGACGGATTTTGAGTCCGTTGCGTCTGCCAATTCCGCCACTCCGGCACAGGCATTTTAAGAAGGTATTATAAGGACTCCACCCTATTTTTGTCAAGGAATTAACGATTTTGAATTAAGAAAAAATATTTAAACTATGTCACACTCGAAGCGGTGATTCCATCACATTTTGTGTCATGTTAAGGATCTGTTTTACTGATCAACCTTCAACCGTCGGTATCCTGATTCATCATAAAGATTAGATTTCCGGGGATTTATACAACCGGATCAAGTTTTGGAGGGCAGGTCAATATGTTTTTAAACCATCTGTTATCGATATTCATTTGCCAAGGAATTAACAAATATTCCTCGCTATTGGGGGTCAAGTCAAGTCTTTACTTCACGTTTCGTGATAAGTCTCTTTAGTTCAGCCACCTTGTTTTCAATCAAAGGATCGCTTTTAATCAATTCATTGATCGAATTCAGAATAGAGCTGACAGAACTTTCATTTCCAAGAAGATAATCGTTACTAATTTGCATAAGGGAATCATTTCTAAGGTAACGGGACATATAAATTGCCATATCCCTGGGCTCATTATATGATCGCCTTTTTTCCCGATATAAGTTCCCTGGAGCAATTTTGTAATATTCAGAAACAATTTTCCTTATTACTTCAAGATCAGGGGCCAGATTAACAGATTCGGGAATCTCTTTATTCTTTTTTTCAGGAAAGTATTTTTTCTTAATTGAGGAAACAAAATTTTCACCTCCCAGAAGAGAGGGCCATTTTTTGCTCTCTAATATCCTAACTATATTTTGATCATCAGATATACCAATAAAATCTCTATATTCTGAAACCTGTTGTGCCTCATTCTCTGCCAGCATTGATAAAAGCAATTCAGTTTTTATCCATTCCCATTCTGTAGATTTATTTATATAAGCATGATGACTGGTCCATCTATATTTATCTAGATCCGTGACCAACTTTGCCCTGATAGGATTTCTGTGGATGTATCTGACCAATTGAAGAAAATAACTGTCAAATTCTATTAGGATAGATTTATATCTACCTTTGAATAGTGTCCCTTCATAACCATGGGCTTTATTGAATCTTTGAGTATACACTCCATTCACATGACGCATAAATCTACTGAGATTTCCAAGAGGCGTATTTATTAATATATGATAATGGTTAGGCATCAATGAAAAGGCGTAAACTTTCACAGACCATAATTCTGATGCCTCGATAAGCAAATCTACAAAAGTCTGATAATCCTCTTCATTCAAGTAAATACTCTCCGATCTCCTTCCCCTGTTCATAACATGATACCAGGCTCCGGGATACTCAATTCTCAGTGGTCTGCTCATGAAAACAATATATCAGAAAACTTCCGAAACGTAAAATAAAGACTTGACCCCTTCACCTATTTTTAAACAGCAGACAATTTTAGTTATTTCCCTATCATGAAACCGACATAAACAATAAAGGATTTATCTGATATCCTGGTTGGTGTAAGGTCATTTTTATAGATATTTCCTGCTGAACTATATCGGAATCCGAGTAAAACTGAACCCACGCACGGTTTTAATATCAATTCCACCCCTGCTGTAAAACCTGTAAGTGATCTTTTCATCAGATCTTTAAGCGAATCTGAATAGATATTCCCGAAGCACTCAACTTGTTGATCTGCTTTCAAATTAAATGCTTTGTAAAAACCTGAATACAAAACTAATTTTAACTTTCCAAATGAAATAAATTCAAACTTTATCAATATGGGAATTCTAAGAAAAGAATATGTCTCCTTAATATCAACCTGCTCGCTGTAAATAGTTTTGTTTACCTTAAATCCTGTAGTAAAAAATTCCAACTCGGGCTGAATAGAAAACTTCCTGACTATTTTAAAATTATAAAATAGGGTTGCATTCACAAATGAAGGGTAGGTTAGTGAATTATAGGATAATTCATTTATAACCAATTTCACTGTATTCAAACCAACTTTAATTCCTATTCCTGAGAAAGAAGGATATACAGAAATAACAATAAAAATAAGAAAACAATGTGTTTTTTTTTTCATGATAACCTCAATTGTCTTTAATAAATTTTACAGCCATTTCAAGCACTTCATCCCTCTCCTCTCTTAAACCTCTGATCGTTGGACGTATATAAATATCAGGAATAATCCCGATCCTTTGTGTGGGATTTCCGTCAGGATAATAAACCCCAATTCCTGAAAAATATAATAATATATCTCCTGGAAGATAAAGGTTGTAAATATTACCATCAGCACCAGATGTATTACATCCGATCTTAGTTACATCAGGTGCAGTTTCCAGTGCCATACATGTATATTCTGCATGACTCTGACTTCTTTCGTTATCAGAATTATCACCTTCCCTTTATAGTACTCTTCATTATATTCATCAGGACCAACGTATTTAAACCTATCCAATAGAAACTCCCGGACATTTATTATCAACCATTGTCAAGTTGGCAAAAGCCCGCTTTTCCGGAAGAATATGTCTGCAGATAGCTTCATATGTCCCATTAGGATATGATCTATTATCAAAAATTATTGCTTTTGTACTTTTGAGTTTATCAAATATTTCATCAACTTCACTTACCTCCAAACTCCCCAAAGATATATCCAAATTATCAGAAAGCATTTTCCATGATTCCAGGAAATTTTCAGGTTGCTCCTTAATCAGACTAAAACTATATCGGGGAATTGTCACTTTAAATACAGTACCGTTTCTTTCAAGTGTCAAATCAACTTCTCTGTTGTTACCAAAAAATAGCCTATCGTCGATGTTTTTCTCTGTTGCAAGGTCATTTGAACCCAAGCAATATTTTCTTAAATATTCACGCCTCTTAGGAACATCTTCTCCATCGATCTTCATAACTACATCTCCAACTTTCAATAATTCCGTACCCGGCATATTTCTGAACAGAATATTTATTACTGTCTTATTCTCAATAAATCTTGAAAAGAATGGCGGGTGATACTTCCCGCGCCAAGCAGACAGCCATTGACTAGTTGCAAAAGAGTGGCCGTCGTTAATCCTTGCAGAATATTCCCTACAAGCAAGTGAGCTCAAGTACAAGAATATGAAACCCCGGATAAACTATTAAAATTATTCCAATCTTCTCCAATAAATCCTTATATGGATAGAGAAATTAATTATGTTCCAATATCTGAAGTCTAAAGGAAAGTTTTCGTTAGAAACACAATATCTTCCCATTTAAATTCATTGAGAAACTATCTTAAGTAAATTGTATTAAGCGAAACCGGTCTTACCACTGAATGTAACCGATCCTGTTAACCAGTCAAGCAAACTATCATTATCAATCCAATTATAAGATCTGTTAAGATTCATTGCCGGAATCAATGAAGTCCAGATCAAGAAATCTTGGCGCCCCCGCCAAATCAATGAGTTTATCTATTGCTGAATTAAATGCACTATTATCCTGAGCCTTTTTCACTTCCTCTATAACCTGAATTAATGCTTGATCCCAATTTACTTCTCCTTTGGCAATATTCGGATGAAAATACTTCAATATTCCCCAAGTCTTTGCTAGCTTTTCTAAATACAGGATTTCTTTGGTAACAGTTCCTGAAAATATTCCTGTATTTAAAAAAATGTTTAATAATAAAAGAAGTACTATTGTCTTTTTTTTCATTATACCTCCATGAACTTAATTATTAATACGAATTGTGCAATTTAATTGGGTAAAATAGTGGAGAGTGTAAGATATTTTCCGTAAAAGTAAAATTGGAGAGTCATCCCGAGACTTTAAAATAGAATAAAAGAAAGTAAGCGAATAATCGCTTAAATCTGAATAATACAGAGGTAAAATTATTTTTTCAAGTTGACCTGCCCCCACATAAAATGATCCAGTTTTTAAGTTAGTATTTAGGCAGGTTGAACCTCAATCCTCTTATGTTAAATATAAACATTTTTTTATTAAAAGTGTGTCACACTCGAAGCGGTGATTCCATCACATTTTGTGTCATGTTCTGATTCATTTGGGTGCATTTAATGCATTTAATTGGTTTAATACGGGTAATAAAATGATGGATGAAAACGTGCGATATAGCGGGATAAACCCGCTACATCTGCACTTTTCGACTATCTGATGATTTCCTTAATTTTGGTTTTTGAGTCCGTTGCGTCTGCCAATTCCGCCACTCCGGCACAGACAATTAAAGATGGTATTATAAGGACTCCACCCTATTTTTGTCAAGGAATTAACGAAATTCCCCGGAGTCAATTCTTGACGCTTCATCAGGAAATCGAACCCATCACCCGTAAATGGGCGATGACATAAACAGAGACTATTTTTCCAGGATGCAACTGGACTTTGGCCATCATTCTCAAGGGCACCTGGTTCGGGCCTTACCCTCCAGGGAACGTGGGTAGGTCAAAATCCAGCACCGTTTTCAAGAAATTGATGGAAACAACCGGTTTTGAGCCGTCGATAAACAACGCTCCCGGCCTGAATTATTCTTGTGGCAACAAGAAGTATCGGAAAACTGTGATTCCACGAGAGAGGTGCACTGATCATCCCAGCAGCATCTTTTTCATTGTGTGTCGGTGGCCCGTCTGCCCTTGTTCACCCGACCTCGGGAACGAACTCGACGGCCCTTGAGTTGTTAACCAGGGCTGGAAGCTGCAAAGACCAGCTGAAAACATTGGAAAAAAAAAGTTAAAAATTTCATATGCCTCCTTACCTTGTGATTGGAATTTATAACCTATGGTTATGTATTGTCAACCGTTAATGCAGGGATTTATTATTATTCTTATGCAAAGGGAGAAAACAATGATCCAAAACTACTTCCTGAGCCGATTAACATAATGGATTCAAATATTTTAGACTACACACCTTTCATTGCATCTGATGAGAGCTATTTATTATTTTGCTCAAGCAGACAAAACCCTGAGAAAGAATTATGTCATATTTACATATCGTAAAAAAAAATGGGGAATGGGGAGAACCAATGGATTTAAGTTTAAATATGGGCTTTAAAGAAAGCAGTAAATTTCCTTATGTTTCACCTGATAATAGGTTTTTATTTTTCAGCAGTGGGCAAAATATTTATTGGCTTGATTCAAAGATATTAAAAATAACCAATAAAATAATCGCACATAACTGGAACAGCCCGAATAAATTAACCACCGGTTCGGCACAGACATTTTAAGAAGGTATCATAAGGCCTCCACCCCTTTTTTATCAGGGAATTAACAAATTATGAATGGGAATATTTGATGCTTTTTCAGTGACGGGGTTCTCAAGTCCTTATTAACTATCTTGTTTTATTTTAAAATACCCTGAGATTCATTTTGTATTGATTTTATTATTGTAATGAATTAATATTCGCAATTATGAAAACAGAAAAACTCAATCAGATATTTAAAAGTATTAAGACCCGGGTAATTATCAGACCCCTTATAACCAGTATTCTAATTTTGTTTATTATCCCTGCTTTCAATTGTAAAACTGTTACAAATGCTCCGGATGGTCACGATCTCAGCAAAGGCGGTGTGATGCACAAATCGGGATTATTCGATCCCGATACCAATTCTCTTCCTGTCATGGAAATGATCTGAGAGGGTCCGGAAACGCACCCTCCTGTTATACCTGCCACGGCAAAAAATGGTAAAATGATAATGAGATTATCTGTTTGATAATTTAAAAATTACGGTCTGCAGATTTTTTTATACGCTGGATTGTTTTAGCAAAGCACCTTTGTCAAACAATCTATTCGGCCTGTCTTCGATAATAAATCTGGACTTGATAGCCATATCTAAAGTCTTTTTAAAAGCTTTTTTTGACACATGAAATGGGGGTTCTATCAGTAGAATATTACCGTCAGTTTTAAGGATAGTTTTTAGTTCTTCAAACAATGCTTCCTGATCAGGTACCTCGTGTACCATGTAGAAAAGAAGGATAAAATCAAATTTCTGTTCTAATCCGATCCGGTCCTTTTCAGTCCTGTGTAATATGATACGGTTTTCCAGTTCCGTTCCTTTGATTTTCTTCCCGATTCTTTGCAGCATCCCCTGCTGAAGATCCGCTGCAAACACCCGGCCCGATTCCCCTGCCATAATAGCCATATCAATGGTGAAGAATCCCGGGCCGCACCCCAGATCCAGAACCGTATTACCCTCTTTTATGTATGGCGCTAATATTTTCTTCGGGTTCTGCACCAATCTACGGATTTTACTGTCAAGACTATCAGCTACTTCCATTGGGCAGACTTTGTTGATATCTTTATTAGTCATGGAATTTATCCTATATGGATTGTACGGTCCTTAGAATGAAAGTTGTTTAATAAGGGCGCAGATGAGATGATGATCTCCTGAAAAAATTATTTCTTATCCAATTTCGCTTTCAGAGATTCGATCTCTTTATGTAATTCCTCAAATCGTAGTTCCCTGTCGACCATGGCATTATTCATCCGTTGAAGAAATTCATTCTTTTCCTTCAGATCATTTGTCCTTTCAGTGATCATTTCCTCCAGGTGAAGACGATGTTTCTCCAATTCCAGTTCCGCCTCCTTCCTCCCTGTAATATCCCTTGCAACACCCAGGACCCCTATCACCTTACCACTAAGATCTGAAACAGGCGTCTTTATGGTTTCAAGCATTACTTTTTCACCGCTTCTCGCCATTGTAACTTCCTCTTCATTCATAATCGGTCCATGGGAATCTATCGCTATCCGGTCATTCCTGCGAAAAAAATCTGCCAGATCTTTATCCACAAAATCATAATCTGTCTTGCCCGCTATTTCCTCTTCGACAGCGCCAAAAAATTCTTCAAAACGGGGGTTACAGGTAATATAAACCCCTTCCTGGTCTTTCAGCCATATCATATCGGGTATCGTATTGATCAGGGTTTTTAAACTTAGTTGGCTCTCCTTCAGCGCTGTTTCGGGTTTAAGAATAAAATATATTGCAGTAAATGCAATCAGGATTGACAGGACAATACCTGCAATAATTATATATATGGTAATATTCTCAAGATTTGACTGACTGGCTGAAGCGAGCGCCAGGAACCGGTTTGCTTTATTTCTTGCATATGAAGTTAACCTCATCATCAATGCTTCAAGGTCTTTTACATAAGCTGCACCTTCTCCTTTTGTTATCAATACAGCTTCCTCTTTTTTCCCGGAATTAGAAAGCGTCACCACTTTATCCCGGATCGTTTTCCAATTGCTGAAGAAAGATCTGGCTTGTTCTTCAAGGAGCTGCCCTTCTCTGCCCAGAATGTTTTTACGGATACTATCAAGATTCTGATAAACTAATTTTTCACTTTCAGAAACAGACTCCAATACAGATGCTTCTTCAATGGGAGAATTAGCTGTAACAAAATCTTTCATACTGCGATGCATCTTTGTTATATTAAGTGCGGCAGATAGAGAGGCATTTGATACGACGAGGGGGTGATTGTAGATCATTCTGGTTAGATTTCCCAACTTCAGCAATCCGTTTATTGTAATAATGCCGGAAAACACGAATAATAAAATAATAAGGATAAAACTCAGGAGTAATTTGTATTTGTTTTGTACTCTGACCATTTTCGGCTTATCTCATATCCGGATGACTTTATCTCTCTTGTTTATTTTAAGGTAGATCATCTCACATATTTTTAATTATAAATGATATTACAGATTTTTAACTTTTTAATCAAGTCAAATATGAATTAATGCAAAGTTGTATACTGTTATTCCTTTCCCGGGAGAGCTTTGATTATTTTCAATTTGATTATATAAATTACTCGGCAAAAGACAAAACATATCTCATGATTTTTCGTATATTTTTATGATTGATAAAATTGGTAATATCGGTCACACAGATCAGTTTTGTTAATTATGTCTGATCAGCCATATTCTTTTAAACAGAGTGGTAAATTATGGTATAAAAGAAAAGTATGAAAAAAATATTTCAGATATTAATACTATTTGTTCTGATCATCACTCCTATTTGTATTCAGTCATCGGGTCTTCAGAATTATATGAGATTCAGAAAGATAGATTACCGTGAAGGATTTCACCACAACTACGTCAGGATAATATTTCAAAGCAGCAAGGGACTTATATGGTTCGGCACTAATAACGGATTAATCCGATATAACGGATATGAATATAAATCATTTATTAACAACCCGGACGACCCGGATTCAATCAGTTTTCGTGCAATTTTTTCCATAGCAGAAGATGGCGAAAATAATTTATGGATAGGAACCAGCACATCCCTTGATCTTTTTGATGTTGATAACTCTAAATTTATTCACTATAAAAGAAATAATGGTAATAACGGAATAGGTCCCACTTCTATTCTTTCACCCTCCGGATCCAATGAAATTTTATACATTGGGACATTAAGCGGACTTGATATATTCAATAAAAGATCAGGGACTTTTTCACCTGTTGCATCTTTTAAAAGTTTTTGTTCTGAGAATAAGATCAAACCGATGATTGTAGATATAAAAGAAATTTCTCCTGATATCCTGATGATTGGTACGCGATCGTACGGTTTTTTTATTTTTGATACTGTGAAGAATAAGATTTCTCAATTCAACACTGAAAACGGGTTGAGCAACAACAATGTTAATGACATCTGCATTTATGATAATAACTCTGCTTTAATCGCTACTGAAAACGGTCTGAACATATTCAGGTTGAATTCATATCACATCAGACACTTTCTCAGATCCGAGAAAAATGAAACAAGTGGAGATAGTAGAATATCATCAATATCCAGGGATCAGATCAATCCACAGATAATCTGGCTTGGAACATTCGGTGGCGGAATACAAAGATTCAATATATTAAAAAATGAATTCACTGTTTTCAAAAAAGAGGCAGGTGTATATAAAAGCCTGATATCAGATCATGTAGTAAGTCTACACAGTGATAGGAGTGGAATACTATGGTGCGGCATCTATTTTGACGGACTTGTCAAAGGTGAGGGGAATCTCAAGAAATTCAACTACTTTAACAGGGAGTCACATTCCCCCTCAGAACTTGTAAATCATAATATAATTTCAATTACAAATTCTCCTTCAAAAAAAAACACCTATTGGATCACTACCACAAGCGGTACATACAGATTTAACAGGTTAACCGGGAAATTCCATCAGCTTAAGATAGGCGCCGGTATCGAAACTAAAGGTGCGACATCATACGCCCTTGAAAGTGTAATTAACCCGGAAATCTTATGGGTTAGTATGCAGGAAATCGGGTTGTACAGGATCAACCTCCGGAATAATAAACAGGAATTATTTAGTTACAGACCTGATTCAAGTAACAGCCTGAATAGTCCATCCATTGTTTGTATGCATGAATCCAGATCCTACCCCGGAATATTGTGGATCGGTACATATGGAGGCGGATTAAACAGGCTTGACACAAAGACTATGCTTTTCACTCCTGTTTTATTCGATAAAAGAAATAATCAAGTTTATTCGAGAAATATAATTATCGCAATTCATGAACATAAAGATCTTCCGGGAATACTCTGGATCGGAACAAGCAATGGATTAATCAAATATAGTATAGAAGAAGAATCATTTCAAAATTTCAATCTTGAACAAGTACCGAAAGAAACTGTCCGGTTAAGTTCAAATAATATCAATTGTTTTACATACAATGAACAGGAACCTGAAATACTCTGGGTAGGAACTAGCAAAGGGCTATATAAGTTCAATATAATATCTCACGAATTCCAAAACGATGAAAATCTTAAACCTTTTAAAGAGGACATAATATCATCAATGATTTTTGATGAAAGCGGTCATTTGTGGTGTGGAACATTCAATGGTTTAATTAAATTTAACCTGAAATCCGGTTCAATCAGCCGCTATAGTCAATGGGATGGACTTGTAAGCAGACAATTCAACAGGTCTGTGCTGAAAAGTGAAGATGGTGAACTCTTTTTCGGAACCACAGGGGGGCTGAATACTTTTTATCCTTCTCAGATTAGAACAAACCGAAATATCCCGAAACTTATATTTACAAAATTTAATATATTTAATAAGACTGTGCTTCCAAACACGAAGTTTGATAATGAAATGGTGATTCTCAACAAAGATATTTCTTCTGTAAAGATTATAACTATCCCCTATAAATTTAAATCGATCTCATTGGAATTCACGGCTTTAGGCTCTCAGCATCCTATAAAGAGTCAATATGCATATCAATTGGAAGGCTTTGACAAGGACATTCAATATATAGGAAATTCCCGCAAAGCACTTTTCAACAATCTTTCTCCCGGCAAATATAATCTCAGAGTTTTTGCCTCTAACAGCGATGGTATTTGGAATAGAGAAGGTATCTCTCTAAATCTTCATATCCAGCCACCATTCTGGATGACATTGTGGTTTAAACTCCTGTTAACAATCGCCGGAATATTAACTTTATTCTATTTTGTAAATCTATTCATTAGAAAGAAACAGGATAAATTTTTAAAGAACATAAGTATCAGGCAGTTCTATGAGTTTTATAAGATCAGCCCAAGAGAAAAAGAGATCATTGAAATGCTTATCGAGGGGAAAACTTATAAAGATATTGAAGAAAAGTTGTACCTTTCATACCACACGATAAAAAATCATATTTATAATATTTATAAAAAAATAGGCATTCAGAACAAAGGAGAACTGAAAGGATTAATTGAAAAATTCAGAGACAGAAACGAATAATGTAGTACCAATTTAAATATTTTTTAAAGAAGTTATTTTTAACTCCCACATTTCATCAGATTCATTTTCAACCATTTGATATATGCTGTTGTTATGAATTGTATAGGGGGAAATTTCCAATACAGATTGTTCCTGAACCGGAAGATTTATCTTTTTAATAAAACGAACCTTAAAATCGTACAAGAAATGGTCAAAGCTATAAATAGAATAATTTTGAATAATTTCATTTTTCCACAATTTCATTCATACAATTATTGTTTCCGGTAAGAGTAAGACATATCATTTTAATTTTTCAACTTTACTGACGGGCTCCCAGAGAACGTTAATTACTCTCCATTCACCATCATATTTTACCAGATGGAGGTATTCAATTGTCAGGTTACATGTTACTTTAACACTTGACATGTTTCCGGAGATATCCAGAATCATAACACCAATATTTCTCTGATCTTTCCGGTATTTCTTTCCCTTCCCCAACCTTGTCCCCTCCACCAGAGTGGAGGCGCTGTGAATCCCAAACCGGTTTCTGCCGGTCTCCTTTACAAAAAACAGTCCCCTCTTAGACAGGTCAGGATGAAGGCATCCGGACATTCTTTCCACACTCGCCTCAAACCAACCTTCAATATAATCAAGAGCCTTACTCTTTATAAGGCTCTCTTCCTTCAGAAAACCAGTTTCAGGGTATAACTGAAGGATACAGGATGAGAAAATAAACAGAATTACAATTATAAATTTAATATATTTTCCAGACATATTATTCTCCTTATTTTATTTTATATCATTTATGTGAAGTTCCCACTCTTCCGTATCACCATTATCAATGATCTGATAAATTTTGCCTCCATGGATCCAGTAAGGATAGAATTCAATTGCATTCATATCCTCGACATTAACATGCAGATTTTCCAGAAATTTACCATCCCCGTTAAAAACTACCAACTTATATTTCCCCTCGGATTTTTCCCAGGTCAGAACATAAATCTTTTCATCAACAGTGAAACCTCTCGTGCAGGGATAGTGAGTCGGATACTGGAATTTTTGAAGAAACCTCTGATATGCCCGTCTCCATCTCGGATGTGTCTTATAGTGATTATCAACGGATTTTCTGTCTTTTGATGTAAAATTTACACTTTCATACTTATGAGAGATAGTTTTTATTTTTTCACCGCTATTATCAAATATATGAATAGTTCCACATTCTCTTAATAATATATAAATTCTTCCTTTGAATATTCTGAACTCTCCTCCGGAAAGATCGTTATCGGTTGGATTAAATTTTGCCTCACCCGGCTGGAAAACAGCTTCCCAACTTAGAATTTCTTTTAATTTATTCATGTTCTTATCAAAAATATTTACAGTAACAAAATTAGCCTTATCCTGTTGTTTAAACCCATAAGATACAAATTTATCTCCCAGAGGTTTGTAAACATTTGCTGTTGTAGAGGTTTTTGATCTGATCTCTTTTACAAACTCTCCTTTTCTTGTGAAATAACTTACTTTCATATGGCTGCCGACAATTATATATTGCGGATCTTCCGGTTTATATTGGATCCTCACATATTGATGAAACTCCCTGGGCCCTTCACCTTCCTTACCGAATTTAGCAATCAGTGAATAATCTTCGATTGAATATACATAAACATTCGGGAACTCTGTTATCAGGATCTGCCCCTGATCGATGATTATATTCTCCGGTTTGTTTATATCCTTCAAAACTATTGTTTCACTGAACATTGACACTGAAAATAAAAGTAAAAAAAACAAAATAAATATTATTAATATTACCTTTTTCATTATCTTCTCCTATATTAATTATTAGATTTTTTATTTTTTAACATCTTAAAAACTATTGAATCCACCCAATAAATATCACCTTTAGAAATATCAACAAGATTTCAAGAAGCATTATTGTTTTCATTTTATCTCCTGTCTTTCATAAGAAAATATTAATTCTATAAAATGACTGTATCAATGAGGAAATTCCCTTTTATTGAAAAAAGGGTAAATTCCTCATTAGATTAATTCCCCTATAATTCTCGAAATATAAGAAGGCCGCCCCCGAAGGGACGGCCCGTATAGTTAATACCGTTTAGTTTACGATATTAGAAGTTAACTCTGATACCAAACTGAAAAATTCCCGGATTCAATATCCTCAAAGGTTCATTCCAATTGGAAGCAGTAAGTGATGTTTCAACAAGCAGTGTGGTGTTGTTATTGGTTACGTTGTAACCGTCAACAAACAATGTTGTTGTCACTGCGTCTGATACTTTAAATGTTTTCTCAACTCCGAGAGACAACATCCAGAATGCAGGTAGTCTGTTGTCTCCGAATTTCTCGTTTCCGGGATATACATCTGTCCAACCTGGACCATTATACCTGTAAGTACTTTCATGGAACGGAAGAACATATCCCTCTCTTGCCTGAAATACACCGGTAATATTAATACCCCATGGCAGCTGATAGAGTCCTGAAATTTTAAACTGCCACCTTGAGTTAACAAAAATACCTGAAAGGCCTGATGACCCTGCAACTTCCGGAGCTCTTACTGCTCCATCGAAGTAATCAAAATTTGTAAGATCACCCTCACCATATTCAGATTTATCATAGTTGGCGGTCCAATCTGCATATGTGAATGAAGCATCCAGCATCCATTTGTCTGAGAACTTTTTCGAAAAGATAAACTGCAAGGCCATATATTCATAATTGGTGCCACTACCATAATTTGTATAGTAGTTATTTACAGGATCCGCATGTCTTCTATAAACCGGAATTGTTGAGCCATCATTGAATGTATATGTCGTTTCGTACCAGTCCGCTGCTGTTTCTTTATGCCCGTCCGGATAAATGGCAATTGTTCTGACCAGATTATGATTCTTTTTGTAAAATCCTGTAATACCGATTGCAATATCATTTCCAAATGCTTTTTCAAATGAGAGTGATAACTCATCCAGGATTGGGGAGTTGAAATCTGGATCTGTCTTATTATTTTTCCATCCGGTGGTGTAATTTATTTCATCCGTATTGGTCCAGTAGTAGTAATTTGCGATCTCATTATAGTTGATCATCTTATCATTGTTGAAGTCACCCTTCCACCATACATCTGCTTCTCTATAGGGCCAGAATCTATCGGTTAATGAGTTCCCGCTCTGTCCGCCGTATCTTGCTACCGACAGTTTTACAACATTTTTGCCGTCACCGCTAATGTCATAAGTAAATGACAGTCTCGGTGAAATAACAGTATATTTTTGCGGCGAATCACCCCCCTGAACAAGAAGGTCACCAAGAACGCTATTAAACAGTTTTTCACCATGATGGGAACTTCCCGGTTCATACCAGGTAAATCCCTGCTGAAGTTGCTCATTCAATTTACCACTCTCTTTGTCATATCTTAAGCCTAGGTTAACGGTCAGTTTGCCGAAAGTTGCCGTATCT
The DNA here is from genome assembly GCA_942492175.1 of uncultured bacterium. GTDB lineage: Bacteria > Acidobacteriota > Aminicenantia > UBA2199 > UBA2199 > UBA647. The sequence continues at coordinate 233,120 of CALODR010000001.1, read as the reverse complement.
GATACGTAGAGTGAGATCCTGTTAAAATCCGCATTATAGAACGGGTTGGGAATCAACCATGCACCATAAGGAGATGAAGGATAATAGAATGATATCCTCTGGTTTGGATACATTGTCTGAGTCGTTGTAACACCATTATAATAGTCAACACCGAACCTGATCTCATGATCACCACCAATTACATCCTCTGCAAAATAGTTCCCATTGAGTGAAAGGTTAGTAGTATTTCTGTTGGTGATATAGTGATACATATTTCCCAGATACAATCTCGGTGAATAATAATACCCCCATTCTGCCCCTGCATTAATGTTATTCTCATCAAGGTCACCGCCTCTTGGATCGAGAACAAATCCACCGTCTGTATAAGCGAACTTGGCTGTTAACATCAGATTGCCCATTACATGCTGTAATGACCCTGTGTATACCCAGCCCGGTCCATCCTGGTCAAACAATGAACCTGAATCCTGCTGTGCTCTTGAAAGAACTGTCCTTCCCCATTTCTTCTTTGCATCATGTGACAGATGTAAGTCACCTGATGTGTTGCCAAGCTGGAAGTTTGCTTTTATATAGCCGGATACCAGCCAGGATGCATCTTCATCACCAACAAGTGTTCTTCCGTGAATGTCCTGAATAGCATATGATCCGAAGAACCATAATTTATCCTTTACAATAGGACCACCAAAGTTGATACCATACTGGTATAACCTGTTGATTCCGGGGGAGTTCCAGCCCCGTGCTATGTAGTAGTCAGGAAGATCCTGTGTCATTTCCCAGGCTTCATCTTCCACATAAAGGTGAAAGTCGCCGCCATATCTGTTACCTGCTCTCTTTGAAACGAAGTTCAGCTGTACACCACCTGTCTGAGCTGTAATATCGTTGTTGCCCAGGGTGATCTGGAGTTCTTCATACGCATTAACGTTCAGATATCCGGGTGCAGCTCCGATTGCAGATGGGTCAGTAATGTTAGCACCGTCAACGTTCCATGTTGTATCTGTATCTGATGCACCATGACCGAACATTGACGATTGCTGACCTGACTCGGCTCCGCCAACGTCTTCTCTGTCCATCATCATACCGGGAACCAGGTTCATTACTGTCCATGGATTCCTTGCGGTAGGAAGTGACTGGATCATCTCTTTTGAGACATTAACTGAAACTGTTGTCTTCCTTGTGTCAACTGCACTGGCCTGACCTTTAACTTCGACAACCTCTTTCAACTGGGTTGTTTCCATCTGTACGTTAAATGTCTTGTTCTTACCAACATAAAGTCTGATAGCCTTCTGAATTACAGTTTTGAACCCTTCGAGTTCAAACTTTAATTCAACGACTCCCGGGGGAATCTGAAGGAATCTGAAGTTTCCCTGTTCGGAAGTAACTGTAACTTTCTTACCGATCTGTTCACCGGTTAAGGTTACTGCAACTCCGGGGATAGCTGATCCATCAGGCAGTACTACTGTACCGTAGATGTCAGCTGTTGCTCCCTGTGCGAATGCCAGTCCTGAAAGAACTGCAACCGCTACGAGCAAAATTAATAGCTTTTTCATTTAAGCCTCCTTGTAAAAAGATCAGAAAGATCACTCTTCCCGTCACAAGTATATGGCAAGTATAGTGCCAATATTTCTTGCTTTTTTTGAAAAAGCATTTATCAAACATGAATGAACTTCAATGGTAATAAAATACATATACCGGTATTGAATTAATATTGGGGGAAAATACCTACAGTGAATTTCCAAATATATGAATTTATTTTCCAAAAAACAAGATTTTTTGGTTAAAAAAAATTATTACAGGGGAATACGCACAACTATGATAGAGAGGGATTAAATCTAAATACTGTTATGAAACTGATTAAAAATTCTTGATATTTCGATCTTTGGCTTAAATTTTCCTGCATTAATATTATGCTTCTTAATTTTTTCATTCATTGTGGTAGGTTTTATCCCCAAGACTTCACTAGCCAGTCGCTGATTACCGCTTGTTATTACCAGGGAAGCTTCAATTAGTTCTATTTCTATAGAATATAATAGTGATTTAAGGGAAATACTTTTATTCAAATAATTATTTATTAATAAAGTTTGAGCCAGTTCCATGATCATTTTTGTCAGTGAATTCTGCACTTCATCAACTTTCCTTTTTGGATTTGCAAGTTCATTCTGTTTTTTTTTTAATGAATTCATTTATATCCTCAATTTTCGGACTATTTTTTCTCTATACTTTCGCCCCCACTTCAAACTCTCATTATCAGTTAAGATTACATTATAATTTCCGTTTGAATCCGAAACAACTTCACTGATCCTGTTAATATTTACTATTGTAGATCTATTGATCCTTATAAATGTTTCAGGATCAAGAAGTTTTTCGAAATGATCAAGGGACCGTTTAACAACATATTGATTTCCTTTACATATCAGGGTTGAGAAATGTAATTTTGTTCTGATCAATCCGATATCATCCGTTTTTACAAAAAATAAACTCCCATTATTCCTTACAATAAAAACATTCCTCATATTTTCATATGTGTTCATGGCTCAATTATCGATTAGATATTTTATCGAGTACTCCTTTTTTAATTTTGGCCGGGATTTTAAATTATTAAAGTTCATTTGCATTCATCCTGTCTGTAACACCGTTAATATTTTTAATCTTCAGTGATACTATTTCAATGAGGAATTTACCTTTCTTATAAAAATGAGAAATCTCCTCATTAAAATAATGGATACTGTAGTGTTTGCCGTATGCTTTAAAAATTGAAAAAATATAACTATAATCTCAAAAAAGAGATATAATATTTTTCTTTCTATTATTTTATAACTATGAAACTTTAAGAGTTAACAATGCATCTGATTGATATTACAGATTCGGGAGGATTAAAAAAATGGGAACAAGCAGAAAAAGTCAGATAACAATATATCTGGTATTTATTATGATCATCATCCTCAATTTTTATTCATGTAAGGTGAGTGAAGATGTTGTTACCTTTCAGGAAGAACTGGATATTCTCAACCAGTATCTGACAGATAATAATATAACCACTGTCCCGACTAACAACGGTTTGTATTATATTGAAATTTTAGAAGGCACAGGAGAGGAAGCAGAAGACGGAGATACGGTAAAGGTAAAATATACCGGGAAGTTTCTCAGCGGATCCGTTTTTGATAGCGGAACCTTCAGTTTTACTATCGGAAAGGGGGAAGTTATTACCGGATTTGATCAAGGAATTGATATAATGAAAGAGAGCGGCAAAGCACAACTTATAATCCCCTCTAACCTTGCCTACGGTTCAATGGGACAGAATGAGATACCGCCTTACACAACTCTGATATTTGATATAGAACTGTTAGAAGTTAAAAAACCATAAATAATTACAAAGCCCTTAATAACAATAAAAGTCTTGGTTAAAAAAATAGGTTTGTATAGAGAAGAAATAGAGGAGCGAAAACAACCCGCTCCCCCATTCTGTTAAGGAATCAAATATAATATTAGAGCAAACCGGGGGTTTGCCCAAATTGCAGTTTAAAGATCATGTATTTTCATTCTTATTATTCTATCGAGAGTAACTTCTTTCCCCCTTTTTTTCAGGTATTCCATGGTCTCTTTAATATAGTCTGTATCAACATCATGGATCTTAAGTGAAATTAATTGTTCCAGGGAAACATCTTTAAACCCCAGCGCTTTCACTTCTTTAATAAAGGAGATTGAGACATTGTGAATTTTCAACGAGGTCAATTTTGATAAAGTGACATCTTCAAAACCTAGTTTTCTGATTTCTTTAATAAACGGTATCGATACATTATGGATCTTTAATGAAGTTAATTTTGATAAAGAGACATCCTTGAATCCAAGGTCATTAATTTCTTTCATGAACTCGAGAGAAACATCGTGAATCTTTAATGAGGTTATTTTTGACAATGGGATATCTTTGAAACCCAGGGCCTGAATTTCCTTAATAAAAGGTACCGAAACATTGTGATTTTTCAATGAGATTATTTTTGATAAAGATATATCCTTAAAACCTAGTCCCTGAATTTCTTTGATAAAAGGTATTGTGACATTGTGAATTTTAAGTGAAGTTATTTTTGATAATGGGACATCATCGAATCCGAGACTTTTTATCTCTTTTATAAAATCCAGGGAAACTTTGTGAATGTTAAGAGAGACAAGTTTCTCTGCCGGAACATCCTTATATCCCAGCTTTTTCAACCCCTCCCAGTATTCCGGCTCAACATCATGGATGTTCATTGAAATTATTCTTTTTAAAGAAACATCTTTATGGCCGGATGAGTGAAGCTTTTTAATGTAATCAATTTTTATATCATGTATGAACAGAGAGAGCGCTTCCGATGGAGAGATATCCTTATATCCAAGTTTTGCCAACTCTTTAAAAAATTCCGGGTTAACACCATGAATACGGAATGAAAGAAGTTTTGATTCTGAGAGATCCTTAAATCCGACCTTGCGAAGTTCATTTATATAGTCAATTTTGACACCGTGGATCGCAAAACTGATCAATCTTTTCGATGAGATATCACCATATCCCAGTTTTTTAAGATCACTTATGTATTTTCTATTAATATCCTCAGAAAAAAGGAAGATGATCTTATCTTCATCTATTGCACCTATTCCTGATTTTGCAAGATAGGAATTAAATTCCCTACTCCCTATAAACATGAAAGTACCTTCACCCTCATCACCAGTGAATTTTCCGCTAAATTTTAATGTACCGGCTTCTCTTTTAACATCAAATTTGTAAGTTTTACCTGTTTGGAAACTTGAAAGTTCCCCTTTTTTGACCTTCAATGATGATGACCACATACCGTCTTTCCTGTCACATCTTAGCTTAAAAATAATGTGATCCCCTTCAACCCATGCTGTCCATCTGCCATCCAACTCATTCCCGGTATCTGCTGCTGCCACACTGTTTGCCAGCAGGATCATCAGGATAAAAAATATTAAACCTTTAAATAAATTTTTCATTACTTGCCTCCAAATTATTTTTAAATTTTCGAGCTTTCATAGATGAGACAATGATTTTCCAAAATGGTTACATAAAAATTTCAAAATAGATCTGTGGTGAAAACATCGTAACTATTTCTTCTTCTTTATGTATATACTGCCGTTCAGTGATTTTATAAGATATTCCGGCCCGCCTTTATTGATCTTACCGTATGTCCATTGATCAAGTGTTATCTTGGTGCTTCCCGAATTTTTATGTTTCCGGATATTTGTTTTCCTTTTATCAACATTAATAACAAAATCAGAATAGATCTCACCGTATTCAGTTCTCATTTTCAGACAAATATCTGCATCAACCGGAAAATGCAGATCTATGTTCCCCTCAATTGTTGAGAATACCATGGGCAGGTCAGGATCAGTTTTTACATAATCCGCAAAAATATCACCATCTATTGTTGAAACAATTGAAGAACCTGATACATTCAATAACTTCACATTGCCATTGTTGTTATTAATTTCAAATACTCCATTAATATCACGTACAAAAATTTCCCCATTATCTTCTGTTGATAATTTCAGGGAGAAGTTCCTTGGCACTCTGATATCCAGATCAATAGTTTTCCTGTATGAGTTAACAGATATAAATACCACATTATCTTTTTCAGTTGCACTCAGTTTAAGAGCAGAGCCGGAGATAAGCTTCATACCGTTATTATTCACCGGTTCACGGTAACTTGCATTAACAACAATTGACTGCCCGTTATAACCGGTCACATTGATCGATCCCTTATAATGACTGACTGACACAAGCCCCGGTTTCCCTGCAATTGAAAGGGGGACCGATATCTGCTCTGTTTCAGTTCCATTTAAATAAATTCCTGACAAAAAAAGGATCGACAGCAATAAAGTTGTTATTTTAAATTTCATTTTTTTTCATCCTACAATTGCTGAATCGTCTCTTTCGTTTTATTTCTAACCGAATAATTCAGTTCCCTGTTCTGCAATAACCGGTTGAGTTCTATAATTGAACTCTTCTCTTTAAGTTTTAACATCAGATCTATGAGTGCAACCTGAACCAAAGGTGATTCCTGCACAGATATTGATTTGATCAATCCACGCCTCACAAACTGAATATCCGAATATTTAGATAATGCCTCTACCGCTGTTAGGCGGACATTAGGGTTCGGATCATTATTGAGTGTATCAAGAAAAGCATTAAGGATTTTGTCATTAACATTCTTAAAGTCTCCTGCATATGATAAAGCCTTTATCCTTTTTGTTGCGGACGGCTCTTCCAGCATTGAATACATCATAACCTGCTTCATTTGATCTATCTCATTTGACATTGATTGAAGTTTTCCGCTATCCGGGTTTGTCCAGTTCCCGATATACCAGCCTATCGCAAGGAGAGTTACGCTGTAGGCAAACCGCAATGCATATTTGTTCCTGAATAGATTTCTGAAATTCTTTACAAAATCTTTTAATATGGAATTATTCCGGCTGTGGGCATCTTTATAGATCCCAAGAGATCTGTAAAAATTCAGATCAAGTTTATCACTGGTTTCCGGAACTTTTATCCCGTCTATACCAGAATAAAGATTCTCCATCTCTTCCAGTTCAGTCTTGTTAAAACCTGAACTGATCAGTTTATTTTTTAACTCTCCCTTTTTATCTTCCTCAATATCAGAAGATAAATATTCAGCAATTAATTCATCCGGCATATTTTGCTTCATTTCCGGGTACCTCCATTTTTGAATAAATGTCTCTTAATTCTTTCAAAGCTCTGAAGATTCTCACTTTAACTGCAGTTTCACTGCAGTTTAATATTCCGCCGAGCTCTTTATATTTCATCCCTTCAATTTTGCTCAATATTAAAATTTCCCGTTTGTCCGGGGCCAGTTTGAGCATTGCCCTGTTCAGTATGTCAAGCTCTTCATTCTTGATAATATTATGATCATAGCTTTCTATACTGTTTAATATCTCCGGATCTTCATATCTGTTTTTGTGTTTCCTGAAATGATCTACACTAATATGATGAGCAATACTGTACATCCATGTGGAAAATTTACCGTATCCCTGAAAACTCTCTCTGTATTTCAGAATTCTTATAAAAACGTCCTGGATCATATCTTCGCTCAGATCTCTGTCATATGTGATTTTATAGAAGAAACCGAACAGATTTTTCTTGTGCCTTTCAAACAGTATTCCGAGTTTGTCAAAGCTATCTCCTTTCACGTCCATCATGATTTGATTGTCACTATTCAATATTCTTCCCGGTATCCTTCAATATTTATTGAGCATATTTTTATTGTCAACATTATAACGTCATAGGATCAAAAAAGGTTACATTCTGTTTTTACTTTGAATATAAGATACAATTTTGATAATCTTTTATTTCAGGAGGATAAAATAGGTAATAAAACTCTTATTTCAAAGATAGCACACCTAATCATAATTTATACTTTGGTGTTAACGGCATCTTCATGCTGCTGTCAGCCCCCCGACACAAAACAATTATCAGAAAAATATGTTCAGAAATGGAAACTTTTTTATCCGACCGAAGCTCTTGCCGCGGGAGACGAAAAATCTGCATCCGATTTCGAAGATTTTTCCATCAACAATATCACTGAATGGATTAAGTTCAACGAAGAAATTCTTCAGGAAATAAGCAGGAATAAGTATAAGAAAAAATTGTCAATTGATAATCGGATAGATTTAAGTCTTCTTGAGAAAAAGATCAAACAGGAAATATATAAGTGGAAAGTTGAACAGGTCCATTTAAACTCACCTTCAACATATGAGAGTCTGATATCACAGGCTTTCACCCACATCCTTGCCCGTCCGGTCAGAGAAGTACAGAAAATGAAAAAAGCAGTTCTCGTCAGACTTCGCGGAGTTTCCGGGTTATGTGATTCCGGGATAAATTTATTAAAAAACGGCAGGCCGGAGAAAACCGCAGGGGCTGTCTCGGGTTTGAATTCAACTGCAGGATTTTATGAAAAAAGTTTACCCCGGATCATAAAAACCTATTTTAACAGCCCTGAAGATGCTAAAAGATCAGCTGATGAAATAAATAATACTGTAGAAAAGATCAGAAAATTCTCTTTACATATCTCAGAAAAAATAATTCCGGCTTTAACTCTGCCGGATCAACTTGGAAAGAAAAAATATAATATAAAACTCGGCCTCTATACCGGATTGAAAATACACTCATTAAAATTACAGAAGATAGCTCTTGATGAGATCGAACTCGTAAGGGAAATGATCAAAAATCTATCGGTCAAGTTTTTCAAATCGGAACACCCCGGAAAATATGCAGGGGGGATTATTCCCGAAAAATGTATTGAATACGCTTTTATGAAAATGGAATCTCACCGGGTAGATAACTCTGCGGATTTTCTGAAACAATTTGTTACCCTTATCGATAGAGCTGAAAAATTCATCTATTCAAAAAATATAACATCCCTCAGAGATAACCGATCTCTTTTCACTGATCTTTCCCCTTCCCATTTTGCAGGAGCGGCCATCGGGGGTGTCTACCCGGCAGGCCCGTTCAATCCCAATGCAGAAACACTCTTTTACCTCCCGACAGTTCCGGATGATTCCCCAGGGGAAATTAAAGAAGGATTCTACCGATCATTCAACGATCATTTTAATACAATGATCATTACACATGAGATATTCCCCGGCCACTATTTTCAGCTGAAGGAGAGTTCAAAGAATCCCCGGATAGTCCGTACAGTCTTTGGAGATGACCTTTTTATTGAAGGATGGGCAACACTTTGTGAACAATTAACCCTTGATAAAGGCTGGGACAACAACAATATTCTGACCAGGCTGGCCCATCTCAGGAAAAGGCTGGAAAATGCTGTACGTGCCTACACTTCAGTTCAGGTCCACTGTAACGGATGGGAAAAAGAGAGATTACTTACCTTTGCAAAAGAGAGAGGATTGCTTGCTCCTCAATTTGCAGAAAATCTCTGGCACAGAGTGATAAATTCTCCACATCAATTGACATCTTATTTCCTCGGTTTCAGGCAATTTAATACTATCCTCAGAGAGAGAGAAAAAAAAACCGGATTCAGCCTTCAGAAATTCTGCGACAAAATTTTATCTTCAGGCTCGATACCGATGAACTTTCTTGATCAGTCTATTCGAACGATGTAATATCATCATTACATATTCAGATATAGGAGCGATAATCTATGAGTTTAAGGGCAGCTTTGATGTCAATAGCAAATAAACTTCCTTCAGGTGTCCTGAATAAAATCAGAGCGGCCAAGTTCGAAAGTATCATTTTTTATATTCAATTCCAGATCACCGGGAAAGTACCCATGCCGAAGTCTATCGGTATAGCCCCCGCCACAATATGCAATCTAAACTGCCCTCTCTGTCCAACCGGTACGGGGATATTGAAACAGGATCCCGGTTTTCTATCTCTTACAATGTATAAAAAAATCCTTTCCCAGATATCCAGTGTTAAAAGGGTCTCCCTGTTTAACTGGGGAGAGCCTTTTCTCAATCCTGAGATTATCGATATAATCAAATATTCAACCGGAAAAAAAATCTTTTCAACCCTTCACACCAATTTCAATATAAAGAGAGATAAAACCTTTTTTAATGAACTTGTCCACTCCGGACTGGGACGGTTATCTGTATCTTTGGACGGCACCTTACAGGAGACCTATTCCAGATACAGAAAGGGCGGAAATTTTGATCTTGTCTATAATAATATCGTGTCGCTAAAAAAAGCTCAATTGAGAAACCGGAAAAAAACACCAGCCATCAACTGGCAATTCATTGTAAACCGGTTTAATGAGCATGAGTTATTAAAAGCAAAAGAAATGGCTGGGGATCTGGGTGTACTGTTCACCGCCATTCCCATGGACATGAATGAGAGACACCCGGATTTCAATTTGGGAATGAACCTGGATGAACTGAAGAAGGAGTGGCTCCCCGCCAACCAACGTTATATTGAGGAGAGATACAGAGACAAAAAACCGAAAACCCATTCAGACCTCTATTGCGATTTCCTCTTTTCAAAACCGGTGATCTCAACGGATGGAAATGTATACCCCTGCTGCCGTGTAACAGATGAAATAAATGCCTTTGGAAATATCAATTATGAACCGTTTGAAAAGATCTGGAACAATGAGAAATTCACAGCAGCCAGGCAAGTTTTCAGACTGTGGGGGAAAACCCCGGGGTCCATTGACACGATCTGTCATCACTGTCAATGCGGCTGTGAAATCAATAATGCCCCTGCATCCCCGGAATCATGATATTTTTCAAAACCTGTTTAACACATCTGATTCTTTCATATGAAATTACCGGAGTTGTTCTTGAATCCTTTTCCAATATTTAATATGATGAGAAAATGGCCACTTCCACTTTAAGAAAATATTACAGAAAATACAGGCATCAGATGAAGATATGGGAAATCGTCCTGTCAGGCCCTCCATACCGGTCGAGCTTAAACCGTATTATTATCGACCTGACCCACTTTTGCGACCTGAGCTGTATCAACTGTAACCGTTCCTGCGGTTTAAACCAGGCTCCCGAAAATGCGATGATCAGTACTGATCAAATCAGACGTTTTGTGTGTGAGAGTATAGAGTCTGGAAAGAGATGGGAGAGAATTCTGCTCGAGGGAGGGGAACCGTCACTTCATCCGGATATTGATGAAATATTAGCCATCCTTCTTAATTACAAATCCGAATTTGCTCCGGCCTGTGAAATCTTACTCTGTACAAACGGTTACGGTGAAAAAGCCGGTATGTTGATTTCTAAACCGCCGAAAAATATTATAATCAGGAACTCGGAAAAATCACCCGGTAATAACAACGGCCATTTCCCCTTCAATATCGCACCAGTCGATCTGTGGAAATTCAGGAAAGCGGATTACAGCCGAGGCTGCTATATTCATAAACTCTACGGAATCGGGCTGAATCGGAACGGATACTACCCCCACCCCATCTGTGGAGGGATAGACCGTATTTTCGGATTCGATATCGGGTTAAAAAAAATTCCTGATTCCTCAGATGAATTAACTCCCCAAATGGAGCGTCTGTGCGGCCTGTGCGGGCATTTTTATGAATATGTAAGAGTGAACGGGAAAGTCAGGGTCTCCCTAAAAAAACAAAAAATAGAAATCACCGGCGGTCACCAGTCCAAAACATGGAAAAATGCCTATTCATCATTCAGGATTTCCGGGTCGAATCTTACACCTTACTGAAATGAAAAAAAAATTGCTTATTATCGTATTGGATGCTGCTGACATCGGCCTTATAAAAAACTGGGCCGCACAGGATCTGCTTCCCAACCTCAAACAGATGATGAGGGGAAGCAGCCTGATCGAACTTGACAATTATCAGGTATACCGGAACGAAGCCTCATGGGAAAGCCTGTTGACCGGATGTTATCCGGAACAATCCGGATATTGGAGTGCGATAAAGTTTAATAGTAAATCGTATAATATAAGCTTTAAAGGCGCTTATTCCTACGATCAATATCCGCCATTCTACGCACTTACCGAGAAATCGAGTATTACTGTATTTGACCTTCCGCATATCGGCCGTCTGTTCCCGGGAAAGTCCGGGGTACAGGTTCTTGGCTGGGGGGCGCATTACCCCTTATGCAATGGCCTCTCCGATCCCCAAGGGCTCATCAGCGAGCTTACCAATAAGTTCGGGGAACATGATGCCATGGAAATACAGAACAGAGGCACTTGGTGGGATTCCGGTTTTCTTTACCGGATAAGAGAAAAACTGCGTGAGGGGCTTTATAAAAGCGGTAAAATACATCAATATTTATTGAAGACATATCCGGCAGATCTCACCATACTGTCATTCAGCGAGATCCATACAGCAGGGCACCATTACTGGCACCTCACCGATAAGAACCACCCGTTATATGGGAAGAACAATCCGGTTTTACCGGATTTTCTTAAGGAGATATACATAGAGACGGACAGGGAACTTGGCAGAGTTCTCGAGTCGGTTGCAGGTTCACCGGAGATCCTTATTCTTTCCCCCATGGGAGGGGCGCCAAATTGGTATACAACGAACAGCAAAGTTTTCCTGCCCGAACTTTTATTCCGCTGGAACTTCCCCGGGAAACAGATCTTTTCAAATACTGCAAAGTATGAAAACAACTCTCCGGTGATCCCGGATCAGAATCATTGGGTAAAAGCAGTCTGGGAGGATTATTACGGCAACATGCCTCCCGGCTGGGTGCCCGGTTTCCTTCACCCTCTGTTCAGGAGAATGGCCGCCATCCGCAGGATTCAATACCCATTCTATGGAGCCCGTCTCCTTGGGCAACTCCAATGGCAGCCGGCGGCATGGTACAGTCCATGGTGGCATAAAATGAAAGCATTCTCTATTCCGGGCCAGGGGGACGGATATATCCGAATCAACCTTAAAGGACGGGAAAAAAAAGGTATCGTTGATCCCGAAGATATGAACAGTATCTGCAATGAATTAACGGAAAAGCTGATGAAACTCAAAAATCCGTTAAACGGGAAACCGGTTATAAAGAAAGTTGTAAGATCTTCAGAACTTCCGGTCATCGCAGAACCTCCGGATGCAGATCTCATTGTTCTTTGGGAAGCAGAGCCCAATGACTGCATTGAAGATGGAGAGGGGAACAGGCTCGGCCCCATCCCCCACTGGAAATCGGGCAGCCATAACTGTACGGGATTCCTGATGTCACCCGGCTTGAAGATCGCTCCCGGAATAGATCCCGGGTCAGCTTCAGTTATCGATGTGGCACCGACGATCCTGGATCTGCTTGAAGAGAAAATTCCTCCCTACATGAAAGGCAGGCCGCTTTTTACCAGATAGAACCCGGGACAGTCAAATCCCAGGAATCCTGATATTCTTTAATGCATATTTCACAAAACGGGACTTCACCTGTTCACTTGCAACTATCTTATCCACTTTTGGTAAGGCGCATATCCCCAATACCAATTTATTCAGGAATTTACTCCCGAGTCCCGCACCCTGATCGAACAGCAAATGGGCCAATCTGCCTTTCTCGAGTGCCATGCGGATCGACCTTTCGATCGAATTTTTTGAGACGTACGGCCTGGTTTCCCTGGTCTCCATTTTCATTGCATTGTTTGAACCACAGGCGTTAACACAAATTCCACATCCTATACATCTGTCGGTATTAATCTTCGGTAGTAAACCATTTTTCTTGTTTGCAGCCTGACGGGAAGGCTCCATCACTATAGCCCCGACAGGACAGGCTCTGGCACACCTGCTGCATCCACGGCAATCTTCGGAAACAACATATGCCTGATAATTACTGGGATTGACAGCCATCAAATCATACTCGTTTATCGCCTGCAGCTGGCCGCAGCAGCAGCTGCAGCAATTACATATGTATGTAGGTCTGTTCATTACATTATCAGCGATCTGAACTAAACCAGAATCTCTTGATTCCTCAAGAATTTTCATTGCCTCTTCTCTGGTTATCTCTCTCCCGAACTTTCTCTCAATTATATAATGAGCCCCGGAATTCAAAGTAAGGCATGTTTCAAGAGGGCTGTCACATTTTTTTCCCAGATGTTCTGCCTTATGTCGGCAATAACAATTTGAAACGGCAATCCTGCGTGCTTTATTGATCAATTCGGTTGACCGTTCCCAGCTGAGGATATCCGGAAGTTGTTCATCCTCAAGCGATGTTTCATGAACAAGAGTTCTTCCGACAACTGTATCAGTTCCGAAAACTTCTTCAGCAAATGTTGAATCACCATGCATATATGAATCAAGAGCCTTTGCCATCTCCTTTTTGGGTATGGTATCAGATATCCTCATCAGTGAAAATTCAATGAATCCGACAACTGAAGGGGCAACAAGATAGAGAGCTTTTCCGGTTCTAGGATTGACAAGGTCCATAACTATCCCTTTGTCGGCAAGGGCATTCAAACGGGGAATAAGTTCTTCCCGACTAAGTTTTGTTCTTTTTGAAATTGCTTCGATCTTTGAAGGCATATTAGGCATTTTAGAAACAAGCCAGGCTTCTTCCGTAGAAAAAAGTATCTCAAGGATATCCTTCCAGCCCTTTCTTGAATCAGCTTCCTTCGGCTCAGGTAACCCTACCTGCCCTGCTTCAAGTCTCCCGATCAGTTTCTTATGTTCTTCACTCAACCCGGCCAAATGTCCCATAAATAACTCCTGTCCGCTACAATATAGGATAATTCGGGAGATTAATCAATCACATCTTTAATAACGTTAATTCCATTTGAATATTTTATTGTAAAAGCTGGGAAAATTTTTCTAAAAATGGTATAAGATGATCAATATCCTCAATTGAATAGGATGGCATACTAAAGCAGGAGAGAAAATGGCTAAAGGAAAAGACAAAGCAAAAAGGGATGAAAAGAAAAAACCTCAAAAATCATTAAAAGAGAAAAGGAAAGAAAAGAAAGAAAAGAAAACTTCAGAATAACCTGTTTTCAGCTGGCGTTTCTCAATTTATCGAATCTCTTTCTTTTATGGATATCAAGCAGTTTTTTTCTCATTCTGAGATTCTTGGGAGTTACTTCCAGAAGTTCATCATCTTCAATATATTCCAAAGCTTCCTCAAGTGTGAAATTTTTCGGAGTAATTAACCTTACTGCCTCATCAGCTCCGGACGATCTCATATTCGAAAGTTTCTTGGTCTTACACACATTTACCACAAGATCATTATCCTTACTATGTTCCCCGACTATCATTCCCGAATAAACCGGAACCCCCGAACTGATGAACAGAGTCCCTCTGGGTTGCAGATTGAAAAGTCCGAAAGGTACTGATGTCCCGTTTTCAAGGGCAATGAGAACACCCTTTGTCTTTTTATTAAATTCACCTTTATATGGCTCATATCCCGAAAAACTATGATTTAATATTCCGGTACCGCGGGTAGCGGTCAAAAACTCATTATTGAATCCTATCAATCCCCTTGCAGGTATATGAAATTCCACCCTTGTATATCCGCTCACCCCTGAAGTCATATTGATCAATTCACCTTTACGCTTTCCAAACATTTCTATAACAACACCGCTGAATTGCTCTTCAACATCGATCACCGCATGTTCAACCGGTTCACATTTTTCGCCGTTTATCTCTTTAAAAATAACTTCCGGTTTGGATACCTGGAATTCGTATCCTTCCCTTCTCATATTTTCAATGAGTATCGAGAGCTGAAGCGCACCCCTGCCCTTGACCAGGAATGAGTTCTTAGTTTCAGTTTCCGATACTTTCAGACTCACATTTGTTAACAATTCCTTCTGAAGTCTGTCCCAGATATTACGGGAGGTTACATAGTGCCCCTCTTTTCCTGCAAATGGGGAATCATTAACAATAAAATTCATCGCAAGTGTCGGTTCATCAATATCGATGGATTTTAGCGGAACAGGATGGTTTTTATCCGTTATAGATTCCCCGACATCTATGGTATCTATTCCTGCTATGGAGACTATGTCTCCTGCAGCAGCTTCTTTAACACTTACTTTGGATATCCCCTGATAATTAAAAAGTTTAGTTATTTTGCAGAGTTTCTGCTCACCGTTCCTTTTAAGAAGCAATACTTCTTCGCCCTGTCTAAGTGTACCATTATGAATTTTTCCGGTACCCATCTTTCCCAGATAATTATCATAGCTGATAGCAGAAGTTAGAAACTGGACCGGAGCATCTTTATCTCCTCCCGGTTCTTCGACATTATTAATTATAGTTTCAAAGAGAGGAATAAGATCCGAATTATTATCATCTGCATTATACCTTGCATAACCGGAGGTTGCTGATGAATAAATAACGGGGAAATCAAGCTGTTCATCATCTGCATTCAATTCAACAAAAAGATCGAATATTTGATTCAGAACTTCATCAGGCCTCGAATTGGGTCTGTCAATTTTGTTAATCACCACGATCGGCCTCAATCCCTGTTCCAGAGATTTTTTGAGAACATATTTGGTCTGAGGCATAGGTCCTTCAAAAGCATCAACCAGGAGGAGAACCGAGTCGACCATCCGCATGATCCTCTGTACTTCTCCTCCGAAATCTGCATGCCCGGGAGTATCGACAATATTGATCTTATAATCTTTATAAAGGAGTGCGGCATTCTTTGAGAATATAGTAATTCCCCTTTCCCGTTCAAGGTCATTAGAGTCCATCACCCTTTCAACTACCTTCTGGTTATCTCTGAATACTCCGGCCTGCTTCAATGCTGCGTCTATCAGAGTTGTCTTCCCGTGATCAACATGGGCAATTATTGCAATATTCTTTATTTTCTTCATTTTTTCCTTTTTTACATAAATGGTTACATTCCCGTTTAATAAGTGTTTTAGGGGATTCTGGAACAACATATATGAAAGTGTATTATATCACATTTTTGATTTTAATGACACCTTTCATTCCATATATACCGAAAGAACTAATTTAACGGCAGGTTTGAATCAGACAGCCTAAGCATAAAAGTAATAATCTTGACACAATACGAAAAAATTGTTAATAAACAAAACTATACTATTGAAATGTTTTCAGAAATGTAACAATTTATTAAAATAAAGGAATAATTTATGAAACTTCAAACCAAATTTTTTGTTGCGATTACCTTGGTGTTCATCTTTCTCTCAGCATTCCTCTATTTAATCAGTATCAACTGGATCAATAACAATAATGTCAAAGAAGCTCAAAAAAATATTGAAGTTCATATGGATTCAGCCTGGGATATTTATAACCAGAAACGGCTTGTCCTCTATTCAAAACTTGAAGTACTTATGAAGGACAAAGATCTTTTGAACCTGTTTAAAAATAAGTTTTCCCACGAGCAGGTGATATTGATCAGAAATAAATTTGAGGTAATGAGAAAAAAACTGAATATAGACATCCTCACAATGATAAATCTGGAAGGGAGGGTCATATTCCGGACGAGGCCCCCATACAACGCTGGAGATATACTTCTATCCGACGATCCGATGGTCAGGTATGTATATGAGAACGGAAAGTGCAACAAAAAGGATATGATACTTTCCAGAAACAGACTGATGCTGGAAGGGGACGGGCTGCTTGAATATTGTTTAGAAAACGGTGGAAAAGATAAAGGTATGCTGATGGGTGTGCACCTACCGGTCTTTGAAGATGATGTTCTTCTCGGTTATCTCCAGTCAGGCATTCTCCTGAACGGATCAACAGATATTGTGGATAAGATACGGGACACTATTTTTTATAAAACCGAATATAACGGGAAACCTCTTGGCACAGCAACTATTTTTATGGGGAACACAAGGATCTCAACCAATGTCATTCATGGTAATAATCAGAGAGCGATCGGAACTGAAGTATCCGAAGAAGTGAGAAAATATGTCCTGAATAATGGGAAATCATGGATAGGTAAAGCTATGGTATTGAACAACTCCTATCTTTCCAGATATGACCCTGTCAGAGATTCCCTCGGAAATATTATCGGGATGCTTTACGTTGGAGAACTGGAGGAAAAATATACGGATATGAAAGATAATATGGTCAGTACAGTAATGAGACCAATATTTGCGGGCCTCACAATAACTCTTTTTATATTCTTTTTTCTTACAAAGCGGATCCTGAAACCTGTCAAGGAGCTCTCAGATGCTACAGAGGAGATCGGAGGGGCGAAGTTC
The DNA here is from genome assembly GCA_942492175.1 of uncultured bacterium. Classification (GTDB taxonomy): domain Bacteria; phylum Acidobacteriota; class Aminicenantia; order UBA2199; family UBA2199; genus UBA647. Next base: position 215,524 of record CALODR010000001.1, on the reverse strand, counting down.
ACAATAAGGGTCCCCGTTGAATCAGGGGACGAGCTCGGAAAATTAAGCAGATCATTTAATGAGATGTCTGAGCAGTTGGAAGAAAGGGAAAAGCTGATAAACAGTCATCAAAAAGAATTGAAAAAAATCAACCGGGAATTGAATATAACCAACAAAAACTATATGGAAATACTCGGATTTGTCTCTCATGAACTCAAGAACCGGCTGGCATCAACGAATATGAGAATCTATTCACTTAAAAACGAATATTTCGGTAAATTAAATGATGAACAGATGAAAAATGTTGAAATGGTATCTAAAAGTATAGGATATTTCAACGAGATTATAAAGAACTATCTTGACCTTTCCAGGCATGAAAAAGGGGAGCTCAGTGTAAAAAGAGCTGATTTCAATCTCAGCACAGATATTCTCAATACTGTTGTTGAAGATCATGAGAACGATATGAAGGAAAGAAAGATCAGACTGGAAAACAGGATCGAAAAAAATCTGATATTAAATGCCGACATGAACCTTCTCAGAATTGTGTTTGACAATCTTATCTCCAATGCGATCAAATACGGAAAGGAACAGGGGAAGATCATACTGTCATCAGATAAAGGGAAGAAAGGTTGGACGTTCTCCGTCCACAATGACGGCAATGGGATTCCGGAAGGCAAGATGAAGCAGTTATTCAAAAAATTCAGCCGGATAGAAAGTTCCGCATCTGAAGGAAAAAAGGGGACAGGACTCGGATTGTTCATTTGCAAGGATATTATTGAAAATCACGGCGGGAATATCTGGGCCGAATCCAAAGAAGGAGAATGGGCGAGATTCTATTTTTCAATACCCTTCTGATAATTCTACACTAAATCCTGATTATCAGAGATCAGGATCAAACCATTTCAAACTTTTTCATTTTTCGCCAGAGAGTTGTCCGATCTATCCCCAATATATCAGCGGCCTTCTGGTGATTCCATTTTGCCTCTTTTAATGCATCTAGGATATCTTTCTTTATCTCTGTCCGGATCATCTCCTTCATTTTAACTTTAGACGTATGTTTTTTAAGATAATCGGGGAGATGACGGGTGTCGATCACACCTGAACTGCAGAAAATAAAAGCATGCTCAATAATGTTTCTCATTTCCCTCACATTTCCGGGAAAAGGATAATTGATCAGGAGTTTTAAAGCATTATCGGAAATTCCTCTGATATTTTTTTCATTTAAAAGATTAAAATGGTCGATAAAATATTCGACAAAGAGGGGGATATCGTTTCTGCGGTCCCGTAAGGCAGGAATTTTTATATTCACTACATTCAGCCTGTAATAGAGATCATCCCTGAAATTTCCATCCTCAACCTCCTGCAACACATTTTTATTACTTGCAGCCAGTATTCGCACATCCACTTTTTCAGGTTTTGTACTTCCGAGAGGGATCACGACACCTGTCTCAACAGCACGGAGGAGTTTTGCCTGGAGCGGCATGGACATTTCACTGATCTCATCAAATAGAATGGTACCTGTATCAGCCATAACAAAAAAGCCGGGTTTATCCTTCTGAGCATCCGTAAAAGCACCTTTCTTATACCCGAACAATTCAGACTCAAGCAATGTATCTGGCAGAGCCGCACAATTAATCTTTATGAAAGGTTTATTCTTTCTTCTGCTCAGCATCTGAAGTGCATTTGCAAACACTTCTTTTCCAACACCGCTTTCACCCTCGAAAAGAACAGAGGAATTACTCAGGGCGATTTTCGGGAATTCCTTGAGAATATCAATAAGAGGTTTGTAACGGGTAATAATATCATCAAAAATATATTTTTCCTTAACTTTCTTTTCAAGTTCAACTTCTCTGGTTATATCAGTGAATATCTCAATAAAATGTCCCTCTGTTTTAATGACCTTTGACTTAATATATTTTTTTTTATTGTCTCTTGTAATTATATCCTGAGTAACTATCGTGCCGGGATGACCTTCCCGGTTTTTTTTTATTGGACATTTGTCTTTGCAGTTTTTTGACCTGAGAATCTCATAACAGAATTTTCCGATCGCTTCACTCTCTTTAAAACCTGTAATCCGTTCAGCGGCGGCATTCATATGTTTTATATGATAGTGGCGGTCAATTACAAGAACACCCCCAAAATTGTTGCCGAAAATATCATGAAAAAACCTGTCAATCATTCAGAAATTATCTCATGTTTCTCCATTTCCTGCAACAATTTGAAACAATTACGATCAATTTAAACACCTATTTCAGAATACCGGTATATTATTCAGGTAAAATTAGAATGGCAAGATATATGCAATGAATATATATGAAAATAGCAACAGCAGTTTTTAAAAACGTTATAGCTCCAAGAACGGATAATGCAAATGAGATATTTATTTATAAATTCAGGAAAGGGAAACTCATAAGCAGGAAGACCTTTAAAATAAATATTAAAGATCCATTCCACTTTTATACTGTAGTAAAAGAGAACAAAGTTAATAAGATCATCCTTGGAAGCTGTCCCCACAACATCCTGAATCTCCTCCTTTCTACCGGATCGGAGGTTTATGTAAATGCCATGGGAAATCCAGATGATGTGATATCAGGAATTTTATCCGGGAAAAGTGATCTTATCCCCCTGAGTGAAGAAACAGTATCTTTAAAAAATAAAAGATTTATCTGAAAAGGAGATTGATAATGGAAGAAAAAAATTACAATGCATTTAAAACGGCACAGGAGCAATTTGACGGAGTTGCAGATATACTGGAACTTGACGAAGCCACAAGAGACCTTCTGAGAGAACCTCTCCGTGAATTTCACTTCAGTATTCCTATAACAATGGATGATGGTAGCAAAAAAGTATTCAAAGGTTTCAGGGTACTTCATAACGATGCCCGCGGGCCCGGAAAGGGAGGGATAAGATTTCATCCCCAGGAGACTGTAAATACTGTCAGGGCATTGTCAATGTGGATGACATGGAAATGTGCTGTGGTTGATATTCCTCTCGGAGGAGGTAAAGGGGGAGTTATCTGCGATCCTCACAATCTGAGTAAAAATGAGCAGGAGAGGATCTGCCGCGGGTGGGTAAGGCAACTGGCAAAAAATGTGGGGCCCTTCACAGATGTTCCGGCTCCGGATGTGATGACCAACGCTCAGCATATGCTCTGGATGCTGGATGAATACGAGACGATCAGAGGTGAAAAATATCCCGGATTTATCACCGGAAAACCGGTAGGTATGGGAGGCTCTCTGGGAAGGACAGAAGCAACAGGATATGGAGTTATTTTTACATTACGTGAAGCACTGAAAGAGCTGGGAATCAGGCCCGAAGATACAACCGCAAGTGTTCAGGGGTTCGGGAATGTAGCTCAATATGCTATTCAGTTGTACCATCAATATGGAGGAAAGGTTATATCTGTTTCCAGTTGGAGTCAGAAAGATCAGACTGCTTTTACTTATAGAAAAAAATCCGGCATAAATCTGGAACAGCTTCTATCCATTACTGACAATTACGGTGGGATTGACAAAGATAAAGCCGGAGATCTCGGATACGAAGTTCTACCGGGTGAAGACTGGATAGAACAGGATGTAGATATTCTTATTCCCGCAGCCCTTGAAAATGAGATCAATGATAAGAGTGTTCATAAGATCGGGAAAAGGGTAAAGATCATTGCTGAAGGGGCAAATGGACCTACCACACCTGAAGCTGATAAAGTACTGAAAGAGAGAGGAGTTTTCATGATACCGGATTTCCTTGCAAATGCCGGGGGAGTCACATGCAGCTATTTCGAACAGGTTCAGTCAAATATGAATTATTTCTGGACAAAGGATGAAGTTCTCGGAAAACTTGATTCTAAGATGACTTCAGCTTTTATTTCTGTTAGCGATCTGGCAAAAGAGAGAGATCTGTACATGAGAGATGCAGCATATGTGATTGCTATAGACAGAGTAAGTCTCGCATGCAGAAATCGCGGATGGGTATAATTATAGATACATTTTTTTTGAAAGTGACATTAATCGGGGGGCAGAAATGCCCCCTTGTTTTTTTTCAGGATAGATCCCAAATCGAAAATGGATAAAAATAATTTGTCGATAAGCATACAGGAGTTTTCCAGAGATTATTACAAAGGGAAAAGCGGATTTGCCTATATCGGAAATGGTAAAGTTGGCGGAAAAGCGAAAGGACTCATAGAAATAAGAGAAGAGCTGATCGGCATGAATAGCGAAGATGATAACGTAACAGATAAGTTCAGGATCGATATTCCCGAATCAATTGTTTTAACAACACAATTCTTCGACGAATTCATGGATCAGAATGATCTTTACGAGACAGCTCTTTCAGATAGAAGTGATGAAAGAATTACTCACAGGTTCCTGAAAGCAGAACTTCCTGTTAAATTGACCGGAGACTTAAGGTTGATTGCTGAGAATATCCGGTCACCTCTTGCAATAAGATCTTCCAGTCTTATTGAAGACAGTCTGAACATCCCTCTCGCAGGAGTTTACGGGACCAAGATGATACCTAATAATGATCCGGACCCTGATATAAGGTTCGAGAAACTGGCAGAAGCAGTAAAATTCGTTTATTCTTCAACATTTCATCTGAATGCAAAGACCTATCTTAGTGCTGCAGGAAAAGATATACGGACTGAAAAAATGGGTGTTATTATTCAAAATGTCGTTGGGATCAACCACAATAAAAGGCATTACCCCGATATTTCAGGTGTAGCTAAATCATATAATTTTTATTCTTCCGGACATGCGGAGCCCTCTGACGGAATAGTAAGCCTTGCACTGGGTCTCGGGAAAACCATCGTTGACGGGGGGAAGTCATGGAATTACTGCCCCGTTTATCCTGAATCACCACCGCCTTTCAATTCAGTCAGAGACATATTGAAACAGACTCAGAGTGACTTTTGGGCTGTAAAAATGGACAAGATCAGTAATTATGATCCCTTGAATGAATCAGAGTTCCTTGTCAATCTATCAATTAAAGATGCTGAGTATGATAATACCCTGTATAGAGTTGCATCTACTTATAATCATGAATCAGACAGATTTGATCTGGGGACCGGAAACAATGGAGCAAGGCTGATCAATTTCGCACCTTTGCTTCAAACAAACAGACTGCCTCTGAATGACATTATCAGAAAAGTTATGAAAAAATGTGAAGAAAAATTCAGAACCGATGTTGAAATAGAGTTTGCTGTCAACCTTGAGAATAAGAATTGCAATGAGAATATATTTTATCTTCTTCAGGTCCGTCCCATGTCTTCAACAGGAGTAAAAAATAGTTTTGTAATTGAAATACCTGATTCAGAATCAATTCTGACATCAAGCAGCAGAGTTCTCGGACACGGAATAAAAGAAAATATTACCGAAGTGGTCTATGTTAAGCCGGGAAATTTTAATCTTAAAAATTCAATGGAAATTTCATCAGAAATAGATTTAATGAACCGTGAACTACTTAAAATTAACAAATCCTATCTGCTGATCGGATTCGGACGATGGGGATCTTCTGACCCGTGGCTCGGAATTCCTGTTAACTGGAGCCAGATCTCCGGAGCTGAAGTAATTATTGAATCATCACTCCCGGGAGTTAATATAGATATGAGCCAGGGCTCTCATTTTTTTCATAATATTTCAAATATGGGGATTTTTTATTTTTCAGTTTCTGGCAGTGGTGCCACTCCTGTCGACTGGAGGTGGCTGGAAAGCCGGGAAATAATAACAGACAGAAAGTATGTACGCCATATATCTTTAAAAAAACCTATGACAATTAAGGTGGACGGAAAGGCAGGAAAAGGAGTGATATTAAAATGAGTAATATTATATCGGATGATTCAAGCACACTGTTACATTCACTTAGGGAAAGACAGAAGGAACTCAATTGTCTATACCGGATCGAGGAACTTCTTCATGAAAAAGAACTGGACATTGATAAGATCATAAATTCTGTTATTGAAATTATACCTGATGGAATGCAGTTCCCCAGGAATGCACAGGTAAAAATAATATACAACGGGGAAGAGTTTTTTGCCGACCATTACGAACCTCCTGCAGAAAGCCTGAGAGAAAAGATCATGTTCCAGGATACCGAAACAGGAGAGATCGAGATCTCATACAGAGGTGATATAACTGAAAAGATTGAGACTCTTTTCCTTAAAGAAGAAATTCAACTTATTAAATCGATCGCAGAGCGGCTAAGCCATGTTTTTATCTATTCAAAACTTAAAAATATCCATGATAAATGGGAAACGGTTGGCAAAATAGCTGAACCGAATCCGGCAGCTCAATGGAGAATAATAATTGATCTTCTCAAAGATTCAAATATTAAACTTTATATGTATATATCCAGAAAAATGCTTTATCATCTTGTTCTGAACCGGATCCCTCAGGCCGATTCTATCCTGTTAAGAACCTATGATGAGGACAGCTACAACACCGGACAGAAGTCGATCGCTGAAGATCTAAACCAACCGCTCAGAAAAGATTCAATGAAGCAGATCCTCTCTGTAAGCAATGATATTTTTGATCTGGCTTCAGGGAATTTTGCAGATGAATATATAATGCAACTGGTAAAAAACTGGATAGATGAGGAAAAATCAAGGTTTCTTGTTACCATACTTGAAAACCCGAACTCTTCTCTAACAGATATAATAAATGCAATATCCAGGTTCAAACTTCTGAATAGTGAAGGGATCAAATTATCATCTGCTACTGAAAAGAGCATCAGAATATCTCTTGTAAGAAAAATCCTTTCAGATCAGATGGAATTTATTAAAATAGCAAAGAACAGTATCAGGCTTGAAGATTTTTTTGATTTAACCAAACAGATAATCTCTCCTGCAAACAGTTTTGGGAAGCTGGGGGGAAAGAGTTCCGGACTCTTCCTGGCATCATCAATAATAAAAAATACCAAAGGGAGTAAGAAATATTCTGAGAAAATAAAAACACCCAAAACCTGGTATCTTACCTCTGACGGATTAGTCGATTTCCTTCACTATAACAGTCTTGAAAATGTATATGAACAAAAATATAAAGAACTTGGTGAAATTCATCTTGAGTATCCAAACATAATTCAGATCCTGAAAAACTCTCAATTCCCGGCGGAAGTATTAATGGGATTAAAAGTTGTCCTTGAAGATTTCAGTGACAATCCTATAATAGTAAGAAGTTCCAGCTTACTTGAAGACAGAATCGGAGCAAGTTTTTCGGGAAAGTATAAAAGCCTTTTCCTGGCAAATCAGGGGACAGCCGATGAAAGGCTGAATGCCCTGACGGATGCTATCGCTGAAGTATACTCCTCCATTTTCGGCCCCGATCCAATTCAATACAGGGCTGAAAGGGAACTTTTGGATTTCAATGAGGAAATGGGAATAATTATCCAGGAGGTGGTCGGGAATAAGGTGGGAAAATATTTTTTCCCTTCATTCGCAGGAGTAGCATTCAGCAGTAATGAATTCACCTGGTCCCCCAGAATAAAAAAGGAGGACGGCCTTCTCAGGGTAGTTCCGGGATTGGGAACACGTGCAGTTGACAGGGTTGCTGAAGATTATCCGATACTGATAGCACCTAAAAAACCGGCATTGAGTGTGAACATTACTCCTGATGAATCTGTAAAATATTCTCCAAAATATATAGATGTGCTTAACCTGGAGTCAAATCTATTCGAAACACACGAATTAAAAAAATTTTTATCTTCATACGGCTCCCGGATACCTGGGATAGCAAAAATGGTATCTGTTGTTAAAGATAATATGATCCAGAAACCTGTATCTGCATTTAATATAGATTTCAAAAATGATGAGCTTGTTATTAATTTTCATGGGTTTTCAGAAGGCTCGGATTTTATTGCTCAGATGACATGGATGATGGATGAACTTAAAGATAAAATGGAAACCCCTGTTGATCTTGAATTTGCCTACAACGGAAAAGACCTGTATCTGCTACAATGCAGAGCTCAAAGCTATTTTAATAATACTCAACCTGTCCCTATCCCCAGGGATATTCCGGAGAACCGGATCATATTTTCTGGAAACAAATACATTTCAAGCGGTTTTATTCCGAATATCACTCATGTGGTATACGTTGATCCGGAAAAATATTCTGGGATATCAAATCTTGAAGACCTGAAAAAAGTGGGGAAAGTTGTGGGCAAACTGAATAGCCTGCTCCCTAAAAGGCAATTCATTCTGATGGGACCGGGAAGATGGGGATCACGGGGAGACATAAAACTGGGAGTAAATGTAACATACTCTGACATAAATAATACAGCTGCTCTGATCGAAATATCACAATCGAGAGGAAATTATACTCCCGAGCTTTCATTCGGCACCCATTTTTTCCAGGACCTTGTTGAAGCATCAATAAGATATTTACCGCTGTATCCTGATGATGATGAGATCATTTTCAGAGAGGAATTTTTCCTGAGATCTGAAAACCTACTGATCGATCTGCTTCCAGAATACAAAGATATGTCAGATGTTGTTAAAGTAATAGATGTCCCGAAAAATTCAGGAGGAGAACTTCTGCACCTGCTTATGAATTCAGATCTGAGCGAGGCAGTTGCAGTTCTGATGAATCCTGAAGAGAATTTCTTTCAGGAAAAGGACAGTCAAAAAAGATCAGACCCCTCTTTAACTCCTGATGATTACTGGAAATGGCGTTTAAGGATGGCCGAGCAGATAGGGGAACACCTTGATCCTGATAGATTCGGGGTTAAAGCCCTTTATGTTTTTGGAAGTACAAAAAATGCAACCGCCGGCCCCTGCAGCGATATTGACCTCCTTGTACATTTCCGGGGAAGTGAAAAACAGAGAAAAGAACTTAATTTATGGCTCGAGGGCTGGAGTCTCACCCTTGCAGAAATGAACTACGAGAGGACAGGATACAAAACTGAAGGGCTCCTTGACATTCACCTGATAACAGATAAAGATATTGCTGAAAAGAATAGTTTTGCAGTTAAAATCAATGCCGTTACAGATTCTGCAAGGGAGTTGAAAATGAAGATCTGTAATGGGGAGTGCTGATATTTGAAACGGGACAATTTGAAATGTTTTTTTTCAACAGATCTTCACGGAGATATTCACAAATACAAATTACTGTTCAAAAAAATATCCGAGGAATTGCCTGATGCTGTTTTCTTAGGTGGCGATATACTCCCTTCACCTTTATCATATCTTACAAAACTGGATTTCTTCCATAAAGATTTTATTGGAGATTTTCTTTTAAAAGAACTGAATAAATTAAAAAAAACACTGACTGATCGTTATCCCGATATTTTTATTATACTTGGAAATGATGACGGAAGGATGGAGGAGGCATCAATACTGGATGCTTCAGCTGCCGGGATATGGAAGTATGTACATAATAAAATGCTGATCTGGAAGTCCTATTCGATTTTCGGATATTCTTATATCCCGCCCTCCCCTTTCAGATTGAAGGATTGGGAAAGATTTGACGTTTCAAGGTACGTTGATCCCGGATGTACCCCACCCGATGAAGGAGCACTCTCAATACCTGTAAAAGATTATGACCTTAAGTTCAGGACAATAAAAGATGATCTGGAAGACCTGACCAAAAACCGGGATCTGAATAGATCTATTTTCTTATTTCACTCTCCTCCTTATAAAACCTGTCTGGACAGAGCAGCACTGGACGGAAAAATGATTGATCATGTACCTCTTGATGTGCATATCGGAAGTATAGCAATAAAAAACTTTATACTTGAGAATTCTCCTCTAATAACACTACATGGCCATGTTCATGAATCGGCAAGACTTACAGGGTCATGGCAGGAAAAAATCGGAGAAACCTCAGCATTTAATGCCGCTCATGACGGGCCTGAATTATCATTGATAAAATTTGATCCGGCTTCACCTAAAACAGCGGAAAGAGAATTGATCCCATAGTAAAAAATATAGATACCTATAAATATGCAATGCATTTGCAACATTTTGAAACATTGAGAACTTTTTCACCTTAGTCATACTGGCATTATTTATGCTTTATTGAATCGGAGGTGAATTATGAACAAAACGGATGTGCTTGTCATTGGAAGCAGTGCAGCCGGACTGGTTGCAGCCGTTACTGCAAAATCGATTTACCCGCAAAAGGATGTCATTGTTGTAAGAAAAGAGGATCAAACTCTGGTTCCCTGCGGGATCCCTTATATATTTTCTTCAATTGAATCGACTGATAACAATATTCTACCCTGTGAGGAAATGTATCGGTCATCGAATGTAACGCTTAAAAAGGGGGAAGTAAAATCGATCCTGAGAGACGAAAAAAAATGTTTGCTCGATGGAGGCAGCTTCATTGAATACGACAAACTGGTGATAGCCACCGGTTCAAGACCTTACCTTCCGAAGTGGCTAAGGGGGCCAGGGTTGGACAATGTGTTTTATGTCCCCAAGGAAAAAGAATACCTGGATAAAATGCAGAAGAAAATAATGAAATTCGGTCAGATTCTGATTACGGGGGGTGGATTTATCGGTGTGGAACTGGCGGACGAACTGAATAAGAAAGGCATCGGGGTAACACTGCTTGAAAAACTCCCCCATGTTCTCGGGCTTGTTTTTGATCCAGAGTTCTCGACCGAAGTGGAGAGCCTGCTCAAGGAAAGAGGTGTCTGTATCAGAACAGGTATAGGTGTAAAAAAAACCCTGGGTGACAAGGCTGTATCGGGCGTCCAGCTGGAGAACAATGAGAAGATCGATACCGATGCAGTTATCCTTACCGTCGGATACAAACCGGAAAGCAAACTTGCCATAGAAGCAGGGCTTCCTGTTAATCGAAACGGATTTATTCAGGTGGATGAATATATGAGGACTGAAGATCCTTCAATTTTTGCCGTCGGGGACTGTGCGGAAAAAAGGGACTTTGTCACTCGTAAACCCAATGAGAATCTACTGGGATCCACTGCAGGCGCTGAAGCCAGGACCGCAGGGATGAATCTGTTTAAATTGTGTGCCGTCAAAACATTCAACGGAACCATCTCTATGTATTCTACCTGCATCGGAAAAACTGCATTCGGGGTCGCGGGCCTGACAGAGACCCGTGCAAGAGAAGAGGGATTTGATATTGTTACCGGTTCCTTTACCTCACTGGACAAACATCCTGGCACCCTGTTCAATTCTCACAAACAGATGGTTAAGCTGATCGCAGGCAAAGAATCCAATGTTATCCTTGGAGGAGAAGTAATGGGAGGACTTTCAGCAGGAGAATTGTTGAATAGCATCGGATTTATAATTCAGAACAGAATGCCGGTTACGGCTTTGCTCACATCACAGATCGGCACTCACCCCCTGTTGACCGCTTCACCGGCAGGATATCCGCTGATCAAGGCAGCTGAGATCATTGCAGAAAAGAACTGGGGGCTGATCAAATAGAGCACATTAACATTTTTCGCAATATATTTGCAACATTTTGAAACAATAAATTGTTTTAGAACAACAAAAATACCGTAACTCCGGTTTCCCAAACACAGTTTTACAGGGACAGATCATGGCATAAATTATGCTGTTAATATATGGAGGTAATGAAATGAAAAAGACAGATGTACTTGTAATTGGGAGCAGTGCTGCAGGCCTTGTTGCAGCCAATACGGCAAAAATGATGTATCAGGACAAAAAAGTGACTGTGATCAGAAAAGAGGAGAAAACACTTGTCCCCTGCGGGATCCCGTATATATTTTCTTCAGTTGAAACCAGTGACAACAACATACTTCCTTCTGAGAAAATGTTTAAAAATGCAGGTGTTGAACTGATGATCGGAGAAGTAGCATCGATATCAAGAAAGGACAATACCTGTCATCTGACGGGAGGAGAAAATATCACTTATGAAAAGATGGTGATAGCAACAGGATCAGTCCCCACTGTTCCCCTTTGGCTTAAAGGGAGAGATCTAAAGAATGTATTTACAGTTCCTAAGGATAAAGTATACCTTGACAAGATGCAGGAAGAGCTGAAGGATCTGAACCGCGTTATTGTGATCGGTGGAGGCTTTATTGGCGTTGAGCTTTCAGACGAGTTGAATAAGAACGGGAAAGAGGTTACATTACTCGAAAAACTTCCCCATATCCTAAGTCTGGCTTTCGATGAGGAAATATCCGCCAGAGCAGAAAAACTGGTCAGCGGCAGAGGTATTAAAGTCAGAACCGGGATCGGGGTAAAAGAACTTATCGGTTTGAATCTGGTGACAGGAGTTCTCCTTGAGAATGGTGAAACTGTTCAGGCAGATGCGGTTATTCTTGCCATCGGTTACGAACCAAATTCAGAACTGGCAGAGAAAGCCGGATTACCAATAAGCGAAAATGGTTTTATCAGGGTCGATGAATATATGAGAACGAACGATCCTTCTATTTTTGCTGTGGGAGACTGCGCAGAAAAAAGGGACTTTGTCACCCGTAAGCCTAACAATATTATGCTGGCATCAACAGCTTGTGCTGAAGCGAGGACGGCGGGGATGAACCTTTACCGTTTGAGTGTGGTCAAAACCTTCAGCGGTACCATTTCAATTTTCTCAACAGCGATCGGTGATACCGGTTTCGGTGTTGCCGGACTGACCGAAACCAGGGCCAGGGAAGAAGGATTTGATATTATAACAGCAACATTTGAGGGAATGGATAAGCATCCGGGGACCCTTCCGAACACGCACAAACAATTGGTAAAACTGATCGTAGGAAGAGAATCCAATGTAATATTAGGAGGAGAAGTTGTAGGAGGATTATCAATCGGAGAATTGACCAATACTATCGGTTTTATAATCCAGAACAGAATGCCTGTTACTGCATTATTGACATCTCAGATCGGGACTCACCCCCTTTTGACCGCTTCACCTGCGGGATACCCGCTGCTGAAAGCCGCCGAGTTAATAGCAGAGAAGAATTGGGGTCTCATCAAATAGCTTCCCATATATTTAAGGAGCACTCCTTTTAGGCCCTACGCTCACGGGATATTTTTTCTGGGTGGAAAAATGATATCCCGTGAGCAACTCTTCCATTCAAATAAATTCAAATCGTTTCTGCTGACAGGGATATTAATTTTTCGGAGGGAAAAAATAATCTTTCGGCCTTCTGACAAAATGGAGGAACAAAAGTTTCAGTAGTTCATCTGTCTCTTTCAGATCAAGGTTTCTCGATCTGATCGCCAATCCCAGGGCTAACCCGAAACTTACTATAAAATTAAGAAATCCGATAATAGATATGCTGATAATTGTATGAATTATTGAATCCAGTGCTATACCGTTCCCTGATGCAGACAATGATATCCCGAAGTTGGCCGTTGAAAAGGCGATATGCCTTGTATCGAGGTACAACCCGAAAAAACTGCCGATCACAGGAGTAAAACCAAAAAATAGTCCCAGGGAAATATTACCGAATATTTTTCCGGTATTTCTACCGATATAACCGGAGATAGATAGCAATCGTTTCCCTTTGAACAATTTCCTCAACCATCTGCTAGCACGAATACGTTCCGGTATCCTTTCGTACAAGATCATGTTTTCATAAAATCCGGTGATCAAAGATGAATTGAACAAAAATATACCCGCCAGCATTGCAAAAAAAAGTGAAGGGCTTTCCCACAAATGGAGTTCGTCTATCAGGTGCTTATACTTCTCAGGAGTCCCCGGGTGAAAACCAAAGATATTTATTAAAAGCCAGGTAAGGAAATAGCCGACAGTAAATGCAGCCAGCAGATTCCCCATAAAAAAAATGAACTGACTTCTTGTGATCCTGACAATGAGGTCTTTCAGATGGACCACAACCTCTTTTTCCTTATGAAGATGGCGATCCCTGTCAATCACAGATGCTATTGAACTGGCCGTAACAGAAGGTACCTTTGTTGCAAGTGTCGCGCCGGTCAGCTGAATTGAAACAAAACATAGGCAATAGATAAGACTGGTAATCATTGCAGTTCCGAAAGGTGAATCCCCTGAACCATAATATAAAAACTTGACAAGTCCGGCAACAGCAACGATCACCCCTCCTCCCAGGCTGGAAAGAAAGAAGATTTTAAACTCTTTTCTATTCTCTGCAATATAGTGCCTGGCAATACTTGCAGAGTGTTCAACAACCTGAAAATTAATCAGTTCAAGATTGTATTTTATATGCTGACGTAAACTGTTTTTGGTATTCTCCGCCCTTATTAACTCTTTGAAAAGATATACAGTATTCTTTCTGAACACCTCCTGATCGTTTTGATGAATGAGAAGGATCAGAATTCTGAGGCGGGCTATCAATTGCATAAGCCTTCTTACTATATTGGTAAGGCGGGTACTGGTCCCGAAATTGCTTTTTTTCTTTCTGAGCAATTGGAGACTGTCAGTACATTGATCAAGGATAACTTCTATCTGCCTGTAATCATCATTATCCAACGTGGTATTTTCATCAAGTTTATTCAGGTAGAATGTAAGCTCCTTATTCTGTTCCAGAAAAGGTGAATTTATCTCATCGAGGTGAATAAGTATTCCCGTTATTTCCGGGGCCATCCCCAGGGCTGCAATTTTATGTGAAATGATCTGAATTGCACTTATAAAATTATTGAAGTGCTTGTTCTCCGAATTCTGCCGGGGAAAATGGCATAAAATACCGGTCGATCTTACCAGATCTTCCCATAAATCATTTGGAATATTGCTTATCCATTTAAAGTCACTTTTTTTATAAAAAACACTATTCAAAGTTGTCCTGATATCATTCTCCGGAAAAACAGGTGAAAGGATATGTTCTTTCAATTTCCTAAACCCTTCACTTACAAATCCTGCAAGGGGAATTATTCCGGATTCAATATAGAGATGGATGGGATCTTTAACGGTAAACATCTCCTTCAGGTAGTTATTAAAGCCCTCTCTCAGATCGGGATCATCTTTCAGGATCTCAATAAGTTCTTTGATTTTTTCTGTGGAAGTGGAAGGATTTTTGATTTTTTTCGGACGAATTTCCTCAACCATCCTGACAAGATAAATCTCATCCCACTTATCGGTATTATTATAAATATCTTCCAGTATTTTTTTCATATCTTTAATTTTTAACTTTTGCATGTATTATACCAGAATGGAAAATCTTATCTTATATATATATAAATAATTGCAAATCATTTATCATGGAAGTGATACATTATTAAAAACATGAAAATTCTTCTGACTGGCGCAACCGGATACATTGGGAAGAGACTGCTCCCTGTCCTGATAGCAAAAGGCCATACTGTCGTATGTTGTGTAAGAGATAAAAATCGATTTAATCCGCCACATTCACTCCTGAAAAATATAGTTACTATCGAAATTGACTTTCTGGACAAAGAATCTCTTGATCAAATTCCCTCTGATATAGAGGGTGCTTATTACCTTATTCATTCAATGAGCAGTTCAAAGAATTACAGTGAACCGGAGTTAAAATCCGCGATCAACTTCAGATTATCTCTCAACAAAACAAAAGTCAGACATGTCATCTATTTGAGTGGAATTATAAATGAGAGTAAACTATCAGAACACCTTGAATCCAGAAAGGCGGTAGAGATGGAACTGGGAAAAGGTCAATACCATTTTACAGCATTAAGAGCCGGTATTATCATTGGAGCCGGAAGTAGCTCCTTTGAAATAATCAGGGATCTTGTTGAAAAACTCCCTGTAATGATTGCGCCGAAATGGCTTAATGTGAAATGTCAACCAATCGGAATCACTGATGTGATAAATTTTCTTTTACAATCTCTGTTTAACAAAGAAACATTCAATCAGAATTTCGATATCGGTGGACCTGATATTCTCACCTATAAACAAATGTTGATGGGATACTCCAAGATAAGGCACCTAAAAAGATGGATATTCACCGTTCCGGTAATGACCCCCAGACTTTCATCCTATTGGTTATATTTCATCACATCAACTTCTTACAGACTGGCTTCTGCACTTGTCAGTAGTATGAAAGTGGAAGTTATCTGCAGGGATAATTCGATCAACAGATTACTTGGTATTAAACCAGATGGATATCAAAAAGCGCTTGAAAGAACTTTCTCTGAAATTGATGAAAATCATATAATCTCAAGTTGGAAAGATTCACTTATAAGCGGCAGGCTTAATTTGAATATTTCCGAGTTTTTAAATGTCCCTGTTCACGGATGCTTAATTGATATTCGTAAAGAAGAGATAAATGACAGAGATAGAACAACCGAAAAGATTTGGAAGATCGGGGGAGATACAGGCTGGTACTATGCTGACCGGCTCTGGAAAATCAGGGGATTTATTGACAAACTTTTCGGAGGTGTAGGATTAAGAAGAGGCCGGACCCACCCCGAGAACATCTCTGCGGGAGATGCCATCGATTTCTGGCGGGTTTTATATGCCAACAGGGATAAGGGACGATTGTTACTTTATGCTGAAATGAAATTGCCTGGCGAAGCGTGGCTGGAATTCAAAATAATCAATAGTGAATTGTTTCAGACCGCAACATTCAGACCTAAAGGCCTTCTGGGGAGATCATACTGGTTTTTACTCCTTCCCCTTCATAAGATAATTTTTAAAAAATTGTCAAATAGATTATCGGAGTAAAATATGGCAATTTATCAGTTTAAAAGAGAACAGCGGGTTAAAACAGATTTAAATACATTGTGGGAATTCATTTCCGATCCAGGGAACCTTAAGGTGATCACACCTCCTGATCTTAATTTTATGATCACTTCCCAGCACCCGGACCAGACAATCTATCCCGGAATGATGATTACTTACCGGGTATCTCCTTTGAAGGGAATAAGAGTAACCTGGGTAACGGAAATCACACACATTGAGGACAAAGAATATTTTATCGATGAACAGAGAAAAGGGCCTTACAGGATATGGCATCATGAACACCGGCTGAAACCTCTCGATAAAGGGACGCTTATGGAGGACCTGATCACCTATGCCCCGCCCTTGGGTCCGCTTGGTGCTGTTGCAAACAGGCTGGTCATCAGGAGAAAACTGGATATGATATTCTGCTTCAGGGAAAACAAACTAGAAGAGATGTTCGGGAATATCTGAATCCCGGTGAAATTTTAAAAAAGCTTTCTCCCCAATAGAAAGGCACCGCCTCCCACCAGGGCGGAGAGGACAATTCCCCAGACAATGTCGATAATAACAATCGGCCAGGGCCACTCTTTTATCACTGCCCAGTTTGTAAGTTCATAGGTCATATAGGTAATAAACCCGAAGAAAGCGCCGTAAATGAGTGCATATGAGAATGATCCTTTCTGCACAGCCGGATAGACCACAAACACCACGAGTCCGACATTAAATAAAAGATAAAAAAGTATCGCCACCGGCCAGAGTGGTGACGGCCTCATCAAATGTCCGAGATATTTCCTGTAAAGATCTTTGGCGATCACACCCAGCCAAAGAAGATCTACAACTAAAAATACAAGAACGGATACTGCATACAATTTTAAAAACTCTTTAAATACCATAATCACCTCCTCTCATCCCGAAATATGACAGGGACAAGACTATTCTCAATATCCAGTTCCAGAGATTTTTTTTCAAAATCACGGAGCCTTTTAACAAATTTTATCTTCCCGTCAACCGCTTTCGGCAGCTTTTCTTCAGCTTTAATATTAAAATGCTTAGCATAATATACCATTTGTTTTTCTGCTGAATTTTGAATTCTCTTCTGGGTTGAAGGTAGTCTGATTATATCAAGAATTCTCCTTTTTATTTCTGAAACAAATTGATCGGTAAGCTTTTTCGGCATGGAGGCAAGATCTCTCCCCAATTGATCCGAATCGGTACGGCTGCTCTCCTGGCATATAAATTTAAGATCGTGCCAGACAGTGATCACATCCTTTTTTGATTTTATCTCTTTTCTTTTTAGCCATACAAATGCATGGAGCCGTCTTCTCCAATCCCACCATTTAAGAGGGCTTTGAAGATCTTCTGCAGGTATCAGAAAAAAAGTTTCTTTTAACAGCAACGATCCGAATATTCCCGGTGGTTTACCTAACCGTTTGTTCTTTAATGTTGTTCTGTACACACCGCACGAAGGGGATCCCTCCATAAAGACAAACGCCTCAATTCCTGCCCTCTTTAAGGCATCCAGAGCTGAAATTGCACCTGCCTTAATTTTTTCAGTAACATTCTCCCCACTCCTGCTTTTAACAGATGCCTCCCCGTTCCAGAGATCATCTCCATTACCTCCGGATAATCTGATAGGTTGTCTCGGGACGCCCAATCCGCTCAGGACCTCAGGACAAACAGGTGTCCAATGAAATGAGTCCTTTTCCCTGTCAAGTTCACTTATCCTGTCCCACCCTTTTCTGTTATACCGTACTTTAGATCCGAAATTGCAGGCAGACACCCCGATTTTTATTTTTTCACTAATTAAATGTGGCATAAAGAAATTATATCAGAGTAAAATTTTATTATCAGAACATAGAAGGGATGATATATTTTTTTATCATTTCGAAGGGCTGCATGGAGAGTCCGGTAGTATAATTTCCACTTGTAAAACAGACCACCATCCTCAGCTCATTAAAAATAAAAATGAATTGCCCTCCGTATCCCCATGCTAGTATTGCCGGATATTCAACCCCTGCAACACTAAAGAGATGATGCCACCAGAAATATCCGTAACCATATTCTTCGGAAACATCAAGAGTATTTGCTGTTGATTCAAGTATCCAATCTTCGGAAACCAATTGAACTCCGTTCCAGACTCCCCTGTTCAGGACCAGCTGCCCGAATTTTGCCATATCCCTGATGGTAAGATAAACATCATCTGCTCTACCATTCGGAGCTTTGTACCACTTTCTCTTTTTTATCCCCAATTTTTCGAATAAAAACTTATCTGCAAACTCCGGGAATGTTATTCCCGATGCATTTGAAATAAGGGCTTCAATAGTATGGGAAGCCCCTGTGGAATAGGCAAATGTTTGACCGGGCTCAGAAATCAGTTCCCTGCCAAGAGTAAATCCAACCCAGTCTTCAGTTTTTTCCATCTGGTTGTAAGTATTCAGGGGATCAGAATATTTGTAAGTTGTCTCATCCCACTCCAGTCCGTGCCTCATCGTAAGAAAGTTAGTAATAGTAATTTCCGATTTCTTTTTAACCCAGTTCGCAAACCTCTCATACTCCGGGAAATATGAATAAACTTTATCGCCTGTCCCGGAGATAAAATTTTTCTCAATCGCAATCCCTGTCATTATCGACACTAGGCTTTTAGTGACCGACATCATTGCATGCACCTCTATATCTCTGTTGTCAACATAGGAATCGACAATTGAAAGATGAACCTTATAGGATTTATCAAGGATAAGTTTTCCGTTTTTTATAATAAGAATACCATGGATGTTTTTATAGTAGCTCTCCTCAATCCTCTCCAGAAGATTTTCAATTATTTTGATATCAATACCTTCGGATTCCGGTGTTGAAATCTCCCACCCGTCATCTTTCTGAACAGGCCTTGAATAATAACGTCTATCAGGAGCCGTCTTTTCAGATGCACAACCGGAAAATATAATCGTCAGAGAAATAACAAAGATACATAATAGATGAAATGTGAGAATATTCTTTCCCGTATTATTTTTCATTTCTAATCTCAATTTACAGATATTAAATATATTTCACCTGAGAATCAAGCCCGGGACTATTAAAAAAGATACCAATATAAATTTATATAAAAGTCCCCCAGGGCGGGGGACCTGAATGAAGCGTATGGAAAAGCCTTATGTTAAGGGGAGAGTTTCGGAAAGGCTTTACATTTCTTTTATTATATTAAAACCAACTATTTAAAAAGTCAATAATCTTTTGACGATTATTAAATTTTTTTTGAAAAAAAGTCAATCTAATTCGAAAAAAAAATTTCATCCTGAATAAAACATCTTCAATAATAAAATTTTGATTGAATTTCCTATCATTTTAGCTATATTATTTATCAGGAGCAAAATGGCTATCGATAGAATTTACTATAAGGAACAAAACTTTGTGCTTACAATAATTTATGATGAGCTCTCCGATCTGGAACTAATCGAACATGTCCATGCAATGAATACAGAATATAAGGGAGTTTTCGGCCTTAAAGAATTGGCAGACTGCAGATTTCTATATGATGTCAGCAAATTAACCCCAAGAGATATACTTTCCACTGCAGATGCAGAGAAAGGGACCGAAAGGGTGATCCGGGGAAAAGGGGCAATTATTGCTGAATCTGATGTTGTATTCGGACTTGCAAGTATGTATGCCGCAATCGCATCAAATATAAGAGAGGAATCAAAGGCATACAGAACCCTTGATGAAGGTTTTGAAGCGCTCGACATTGGTGATTTTAAATCTGTTCTGGAATCTGAACTTTCAAGGTCTTCTTACGAGAAACGGTTTAAAGCCTTGAACAAAACAATCCCGGAATAAACCACTCTCTCTTTAACTTTACAGTAAATAAAAATTTATTACTACTTCTTACATGTTATAATAAAAGATGGGAAATATATTTCTATTCCTCGCGCTAATATCCTCTTTGTCAATTGTATTACTTCTCCGGATATTTGAAAATAAAGGTTTTGACAGATATATTATTATCGCCTCGAACTATCTGGTTTCCGGATCGCTCGGTTTTCTTTTCCTCACAAACAAGCAAATACCCTCTTTTGAAGTAATAATATTCAGCGCCGTGATCGGTCTGCTTTTCTTCATCTCCTTTTCATTCTTCAGTTATTCTTTAAAAAAATCCGGGATCGCATCAACTGTCACATTCGGCAGACTTTCCCTTGCGATCCCTGTCGCCGCCTCGATCATACTCTGGGGGGAACACCCTTCACTGGCAGATATTGTCAGCCTAGCCGCAATCTTCCTGATCATCATTCTGTGGGAAAAGAGGGTTACAAATATTTCCCCCTCTCTACTCATCCTTTTCATTTTATTCGGTACAATCGACGCATCAATGAAATACTTCAAGATCAGATTTCCCGGAGTCGACAACAATATATTCCTGATTACACTATTCTATTCCGCTTTGATCTGGAGTTGGGTCTATAGTTTTACTCTCCGGGAAACCGGTTAAAAAATCTGCGTTCTTAAACGGTTTGATTCTCGGTATACCAAATTTCTTCTCCTCTTATTTTGTGCTCCTGGCATTATCTTTCGGAATCCCCGCCTTTGTCACTTTCCCCTTCATCAATATCGGAATAATTATTTCATCAGCAATACTGGGCAAAATAATATTTAAAGAAGATCTGTCATTTAAAAGAATTTTGCTTATAATTTTAGGAATAGGAGCAATTCTCTTTTTAACTTTTTAGATTATCCGGAACTTAAATTATTTAATTTCTCACCGGTCAGTCTGAATACCCTCCATTCATTCATGGGAACTGCACCAAGAGAAAGGTAAAAATCGATTGCGGGTTTGTTCCAGTCAAGGACCGACCATTCAAGCCTTCCACAATCCCTCTCAACTGCCAGTTTTGCCAGATGGGCCAGAAGTTTTTTACCGAATCCCCTTCCTCTGTACTCCTCCTTTACATAAAGATCTTCCAGATATATTCCTGGTTTCCCCAGAAAAGTGGAGAAGTTATGGAAATAGAGGGCAAAACCGACAGGAACAGAATCAAGTTCACCTATGATTACCTCCACATATTTTTTTTCGAAGATATTTTCACGGATATCATCTTCTGTTGCCGTAACCTGATTCAGAAGTTTTTCATATACTGCAAGATCTCTGATAAATGCTAAAATTAAAGATACATCATTTTCATCAGCTGTACGTATTTTAAAATGCTTTTTCATATGGACTCCATTTCAGATATTATAGTTTATCTTTTCTAATGATTCAAAATCCGATCAATAATTAAAAGTCAGCAGATCCCCCTGCAGCTTTATTCGAATCCGCTTGACTTCATAATATTCAGAACCTAGTATTATTCCGGATAACAAAAAAAATAGTTATATCAGGAGAAGGGGATGGAGAACAAACTCACCATTAGATTCAGTGGCCCTCAGGGTGCCGGAGTCCAGTCAGTCGCCGATGTATGTGCAAATTATTTTCTGAGAGAAGGATATAATGTCTTTGCCACCAGCGACTTTGAATCAAGGATAATAGGAGGATACAGTTTTTCACAGATCGCCGTATCCGTTAATGAGATTAATTCGGTAAATGAATCCCCGGATATTTGTTTCTCTTTTACTCCTGAATCACTGATGAATGATCTTGAAAATTGTAATGAAAATACAAAGTTCTTCTCAGATAAAGGAGGCGGAGAATTTGAAAATGTGACGGATATACCAGTAGAACATATTCTGGGAAAAGAGGGATCGTTCGCAATTAATATTTTTTATCTTGGGTTGTTGACAGGGATAACAAGTTCAAACAACGCTCAGCTTAAAACAATGTTAAAAGAATATTTTTCAGGAAAAGATGAAAAAATGATATTAAAGAATCTGGATATTGCAGGAAAGGGATATGAATATGCATTAAATAAATTATCCTACAGGATCAAATTGGGCACCCCTCAGAAAGCAGTAAAACCAATTCTTAAAAATGGAAGTGAAGCTGTAACTTACGGAGCGATAGCTTCAGGTTTAAAATTCTTTTCGGCATACCCAATGTCCCCATCCACATCGGTGATGACCGGACTTTCAGCCAGGTCAAAAGAATTCGGCATATTCGTCGAACAGGCTGAAGATGAAATAGCTGCAATTAATCTTGTCCTGGGAGCATCTTATGCAGGTGTCAGAGCAATGACAGCCACAAGCGGAGGGGGACTTGCCCTCATGAGCGAAACTATCAGTCTGGCTGCAGTTTCAGAAACACCGGTTGTTATTGTCAATGCCCAGCGTCCCGGACCCGCAACAGGGCTCCCAACAAAAACGGGACAAGCCGATCTGAGTATGGTTCTTTCCATAGGCCATGGAGAATTTACAAGAGTAATACTTACACCCGGAACAACCAAAAAGGCTTTTGAATCTACTCAAAAAGCCTTTTATATTGCAGAAAAATACCAGGTTCCGGTTTTTATTCTTACAGATCAATATTTTATGGATTCACTTATGATTAGCAGAGAATGGGATTTGATCGAGGAGTATAAAGAGAGATTTATTGATCATAGCACAGGAGAAGCAAGTAAACCCGCACTTTATCCAAGATATCCTATTTCCATTAAGGGAGCATTATCACGAAGGATACCTGGAGGTAGCTCAAGTCTTATACTTTCCGATTCTCATATTCATGATGAATATGGACTAATCTCGGAAGATTGTGAGGTTTCTGAAAAACTGACAAAAAAACTGCTCGACAAGGAGAGTTTATTGCTAATCGATATTGAGGAACCCGAAATATTATTCCCGGACAGTAATTATATGATGATCGGCTGGGGATCAACATATGGCGTAATCAGGGATGTGTGTAAAGAGTTGAACAGGGAGGGTATATCAATCGGACAAATGCATTTTCATGAGATCTATCCCCTCAATAAAGAATTTATATCAAGAGTCATCAACTCAAGTGAGAAAACCTTCTGTATCGAAAACAACGCCACTGGTCAACTCTCATCCCTTCTAATGAGAGACTGCAGTGTTCAGATAGATGAGAAGGTACTGAAGTTTGACGGAAGGCCGTTCTATTTTGATGAATTAAAAAAAGAGATATCAGGGAGGATAAAATAATGTTAGCGAAAGAAAAAAGGACCTGGTGTCCCGGATGCGGTAATTTTATCATACTCAAAGCTATAGATGATATTCTCAATGCAGGTGATATCCTTGATATAAGAAACACTGTGGTTGTGTCTGGGATCGGTCAGGCGGCAAAAATGCCACACCATTTATCTCCATGTAACGGTTTCGCAGGTCTTCACGGCCGTTCGATCCCGAATGCGACCGGAATAAAAATAGCAAATCATAAATTAGATGTAATATTATTCTCAGGTGACGGAGATCTCCTGGCCGAGGGTGGAAATCATCTTATTCATGCAATAAGAAGAAATATCAACATAACTTGTTTCCTGCATGACAATCAGGTTTACGGTTTAACCAAGGGTCAGGCCAGCCCGACAATGTGGAAGGATGCAAAAACAAAGATACAGTATGGTGGAGTTAAATATACTCCCCTCAACCCGATACCGATGGCATTATCACTCGGTGTTACATTTGCTGCAAGGACATCAGTATCAGACCATCAACATCTAAAAAAAACAATGCGGGAAGCAATAAAACATCAAGGTTTCTCACTTGTCCAGATTATGCAGACCTGCCCGTCCTATAATAAGGAGAGAGATTTAAAATGGTATAAAGAGAATACAACTTATCTGGAAACAGACTATGATTGTTCTGATGTGAACAAGGCGATCATATCATCTTCAGAAATTTCTGAAAAGATAAAACTGGGGACATTCTATAAATCCGAATCGATCCCTTATGAACTGAATAATCCTGTAAGTGACAAGAATTTATCCCTGGTGGAAAGAGGCTTTGATTTCAGTTTCGGTAAAAAAGATCTGGAAAAATTGATCAATAATGAATAAAAAGGGACAAAAAATGAAAGATCCCAACAATATTATCAGGTTTTTTCGATCCGGTAATAAAAAATACTCCTATTACTCTCTTGAAGAGTTTGAAAGATTGAACAATATAAGTTTATCCGGACTTCCTGTCACAAAGAAAATTCTGATTGAGAATATATTGCGGAATGGAGACCGCAAACCTCTGGAACTTATCAGAGGGATCATGGAGGAATCCGCCGGTTCCGGCCGCTCCCTCGAAATACCATTCAGACCCTCACGGGTTATTTTACAGGATTTCACTGGAGTCCCTTCGATGGTGGATCTGGCTGCTCTCCGAACAGCCTGTGTCAATTCAAATATAGATCCGGAGTTGATCAATCCGGGCGTACCGTGTGATCTGATCATTGACCATTCAATTCAGGTTGATTTTTTCGGTTCTGAAACTGCACTTCAAAAAAATATGAAACTGGAGATGGAAAGAAACTTCGAAAGATATCACTTCCTCAAGTGGAGCCAGGCTGCTTTTCCCAACCTTCGTGTTTTCCCTCCTGGAGCGGGCATCGTCCATCAGATAAACCTTGAATACCTTGCGGATTGTATAACTTTAAAGGATGGCCTCCTTTTCCCCGATACACTGGTAGGGACAGACAGCCATACGACAATGATAAACGCTTTGGGGATAGTAGGTTGGGGTGTCGGAGGTATCGAGGCAGAGGCAGTGATGCTGGGTCAGCCGGTTTTTATTGTACCTCCACCGGTTCTGGGATTTGAACTGAAAGGGAAGCTTGGAAAAGATATCACCGCAACGGACCTGGTGTTAAATGTGACTGAGTTATTAAGGGATAAAGGGGTAGTGGGACATTTTGTTGAATTTTTCGGAGAGGGATTAAACTCCCTCTCATTGCCGGACAGGGCAGTGGTGTCAAATATGGCCCCTGAATATGGCGCTACCGTCGGATTTTTCCCTTTTGATGAAACCCTGTTGGAATACCTGAGAATGACAGGACGTAAGCAATCCCATATAGATATTGTGGAAAAATACACAAAAGAACAGGGGCTCTGGAGGTATGACAATTATCCTCCGAAGTTTAAAGAGTATGTCAGCCTGGATATCAGTACCATTGAACCTTGTATTTCAGGACCCGGAAGGCCTCAGGATAAAGTAACTTTATCCGGTCTCAGGGATCATTGGGAAGATCAGATCAGTAATAATTTTAATATTCCGGATGGCGATAGAAGAGCCGGTATAAGGGACAGTGATGATTATTTTGTATTGACTGACGGATCTGTGGTAATTGCTGCCATAACCAGTTGTACAAATACATCAAACCCGGAACTGCTGGTAACTGCGGGACTACTGGCAAAAAATGCATTTGAAAAAGGTCTCAGATCTAAACCGTGGGTAAAAACATCTTTTGCACCGGGAAGCAGAATAGTGGAAGATTACCTTAAAAAAGGTAAACTTCTCCCCTACCTTGAAAAACTTGGATTTAATATTGTGGGATTCGGTTGTACCACATGTATCGGGAACTCAGGCCCCTTGCCTGATCAAATTGTTGAAGCAATAAACAGTATTGATCTGATAGCAGTTTCTGTTCTTTCAGGAAACAGAAATTTTGAGGGCCGTATCAATCCGGATACAAAAGCGAGTTATCTTGCATCTCCGCCTATCGTAGTTGCTTTTGCTTTGGCCGGTAATATTAACATTAATTTTAAAACTGATCCTATCGGTACCGGGAAAGACGGTGAAAATATCTACCTTAAAGATATCTGGCCTGAAAAATCACAGGTGAGCGAATTAGTCAGATCCTCTTTAAACCCGTCACAATTCAATAAAATTTATGACAACCTTGATTCTGTTAGTCAGGATTGGAATTCTATCAAGATAAATAAGACAGAGATATTTGATTGGCCGGAAGATTCCACATATATCAGGTTACCGCATTTTCTTGAGAACATTTCCCCATCACCAGAGAGTTTAAATGACATAAAAGGTGCCCGAATTCTGGTTAAATCAGGGGATTTTGTTACAACTGATCATATATCCCCGGCAGGTGTGATACCGGATGGGCCTGCTGCAGATTATCTGAAAATGCACGGAGTTAAAAGGGGGGAATTTAATACGTTCGGATCCAGGCGGGGGAATCCCGAAGTAATGTCAAGAGGAACTTTTGCTAACATTCGGTTAAGAAATGAAATAGCTCCTGGTAAAAACGGAGGGTGGACAACATATCTGCCGGAAAATAAATTAATGTATATCTGGGATGCGGCTATGAAATATGCAGAGGACGGCATCCCGCTGATCGTAATTGCCGGGAAAGGTTACGGCATGGGATCCAGTAGAGATTGGGCGGCAAAAGGTACGTTTATGCTCGGAGTAAAAGCTGTGATTGCAGAAAGTTTCGAAAGAATTCACCGAAGCAATCTGATCGGAATGGGAGTACTCCCTCTGGAATTTTTACCCGGGGAGAACAGAAATTCATTATTGATAGAAGGATCTGAGGTTTTCAACGTCAGCCTTTCTGATATCATGAATCCGGGGGCAAAACTAGAGGTAAGAATTGAAGATACCAGAGGAAAAAACATCAGCACCTTTTCTGTTCTCTCAAGAATTGATACAAAAAATGAATATGAATATTATTTAAATGGGGGAATTCTTCAAACAGTTTTTAATGGTCTGCGAAAAAAAAATAATTGCTAAATCTTACTTCGGGCTAATATTTTCCTATTTGAGATCTCTAATGACCAGGTCCCACCCTTCATCATCATTCTCAACCAGCTGATATAGTTTCCCGTTTTCAATATCCAGAGGAAAGGGAGCCCATATGTCGCGGTATCCGACATCAAGGTAGAATTTTTTAATAAATTTTCCTTCAGGTTTATATTTGTAGAACAAATATCTCCCCTGACTATCACAATTGTATGTAATAATGTATAAAAAATTCTTAGATTCATCAAAAAAGAACGTCCCAACCCCACCCCATTTATCAGAAAATTTCACTCTCTGTCTGTTTGTATAAAGCCTGGGCCAGAATTTTCTAAAATAATCCATTGCCTCTTTTTTATCTTTTTCAGAAACTTTTTTATTTTTAAAATAAGGATCCCCTATTTTAAATAATAATTTTCCGTCCTTATCAAAGACATCAAGGTTCATCTCTTCCCCGAGATATTGAACATAGATCATCTCTTGATATACTTTAAAATTGAATGTCCCGTTCATAAATTCAATTGTTCCATCTTTCTGAAAATTGCTTTTTGTTCGAGTAATCTCCCCCATTTTTTTCATTTCATTGTTATAAAAAGAGAGAACTATATAGTTTACACCACCGTCAACTTGAGTCCCTCCAAAACCGGCAAATTTATCACCCACAGTAGAGATCCTCTTCACAAATGTTTTCTCCGGAAATATCAGTTCACTGATAAAAGTTCCTTCCAGATTAAAATATGATATTTTTCCAGCGCTCTCAACAAGGAGTTTGTCCTTCTGGAAATCAATATATATTTCCCCTCTTAACTCACCGGGACCCTCTCCCTTTTTCCCGAACTTCCCTTTAAGTGAGTAATCTTTCAGACTGTATATATATGTACTAACTTCCTCCGGAATATATAGTCTCTCTCCGTGAACATGAATATCAAAATCAGGATTATTTAAATCTTTCAGCCTTATGGATTCAGGGAACATTGATGAGAAAATAACAAACATAGCAGTAAGAAAGTGCAGGACATTTTTCACTGATAAACTCCTTAACATTCAGGATTTTATGAGATCATATAATAGAATTCAAGTTAGTAGTTTTACTATTAAAATTACTTACCGGTCATCTTCATCGGGTCAAGTAATTCGCTGATCTTTTTTTCATCAAGAATTTTTTTCTTGGTAAGCAATTCCCTTATCGTCTTTCCGGTAAGATATGCCTCCTTTGCTATTCCGGCAGCTGCATCATATCCGATCTCCGGAGCAATACCTGTTACCATGGCAAGGCTCTTCTCTACAAGCTCATTACATCTCGAAATGTCAGCCTTCAAACCGGTAATACATTTAGTTCTAAAAGTGTCGATACAATTAGTAAGGATCAGACCTGATTCAATTGATGTAAATCCTATCAGCGGCATCATTGTATTGAGTTGAAAGTTTCCGGAATTTCCGCAAATTGTAATTGTTGTATCATTTCCAATTACCCGTGCACAGACCTGCATAACAGATTCAGGGATCACAGGATTGATCTTGCCGGGCATTATGGATGATCCCGGCTGAACCTCGGGAAGAATTAATTCACCTATTCCTCCGTAGGGCCCTGATCCTGCCCATCTGATATCATTAGCTATTTTAAAAAGTGATACAGCAAGAGTTTTAAATGCTCCACTTATAAATACAACTGAATCTTTAGACGATTGAGCTTCAAAATGATCGTGTGCTTCTGAAAATTTCAGATTAGTAATATCTGATATCTCTTTTATGGCAATTACTGCAAAGTGAGGGTGAGTATTCAACCCTGTTCCGACAGCGGTTCCCCCCAGAGGTAACTCAAATATCCCCTGAAGTGATGATTCCAATCTTTTTATATTCTTTCTGATCATTTCTGCATAACCGCCAAACTCCTGTCCCATCCTTATTGGAGTAGCATCCTGTAAATGTGTACGGCCTAGCTTGACAATTTTATTGAACTCATCTCTCTTTTCTAATAATGATTCATACAATGAATTAAGGGCTGGCAGAAGTTTCCAGGATACTATCTCTGAAATCGCAATATGAATTGCGGTCGGTATCACATCATTACTGGATTGTCCCATATTCACATGATCGTTAGGATGGACCGGTGATTTTGTTCCGGGGGATTTGCCTGACCATGATATTCACCATGTTTGAGATCACTTCATTAATATTCATGTTAAAGGAGGTGCCGGAACCGGTCTGAAAAATATCAAGGGGAAATTGTTCATCTTTTGTTCCGTTTAAGATCTCTTCAGCAGCTTTAACTATACCCTCGCCATATTTCTTCTCAAGATTCCCCAAACGCATATTTGCTCTGGCTGCTGACATTTTGACGATGGCGAGAGCTCTGATAAATTCTCTTTGGAATTTTTGTCCGCTGATCTTAAAATTATCTACTGCTCTCTGGGTCTGAGCTCCCCACAACATTTCAGAAGCAACCTTTACATCCCCCAGTGAATCCTTTTCAATTCTCAAACTCATAATATCCCCCTGAATGATCTATCTACAGATCCGGATTTTCACCAATAATTATACTTTAATTAGATAAAAAAATATTTATTTAACTTTTTGAATATTTTTATCTGTCATTTGTTTAGTATATAGTGATTAAAATGGATGAGAAAAGAGCAATAAAGTTATGTATCACCCACAGGGATCCGGCGGGATTTGAATACCTGGTGAAAAAATTCAGGCTTGAAGCGTTATATCATGCGGTTTCATTTACAGGTAATTATGAGGATGCAGCCGATGCCTGTC
Organism: uncultured bacterium; assembly: GCA_942492175.1. Classification (GTDB taxonomy): domain Bacteria; phylum Acidobacteriota; class Aminicenantia; order UBA2199; family UBA2199; genus UBA647. The sequence continues at coordinate 185,639 of CALODR010000001.1, read as the reverse complement.
AGGAATCCTTTTACAAAGCTTTCCTCTCCATTACATCACTGCACAAACTTGAAAAGTTTTATCCCTGGTTCTATGTAATTCTTAAGAACAATTGCCTCAATCTTATAAGAAAAAGAGATCAGCTAGAAAATGGACAGAAGGAGGACATATTTTTTTCAATTACACGGAATTCCGATTTAGGGCCTGAATTACTCCTCGAACAAAAAGAGGAGAGTAAAAATATCTGGGAAATTGTAAAAGGGCTGAAATCAGAGCACAGGGAAATACTCATGATGAAATATGCAATGAGAAAAAAATATGAGGATATAACAATTACCCTTGGTATTCCGAGGGGGACAGTTAGGAGCCGGTTATATTACGCCCGGAAATCTTTCAGGGAAAAATACCTGGAGCACATATCAAATAGTGTTTCCGGAAATCTTAATGGAGGAAAAAATGGAAAAAAATAATTGTGAAGAATTCAAGGCCCTTATGATGGGAATGATGGATGGTGAATTAACAGAAGATGAATCCATAAGAATGAATAACCATCTGATCAGATGCTCCTCATGCAGGGAGGAATTGGAACAAATAAAAGTTACATCTTCAAAACTTGATAATATAAATATTAAAGAGCCTGAAAAGGGAATTGTAGACAAATCATGGAAATCTCCCTATTCTAAACTGACTAAAAACTTCGGGATATTACTCGTTATTGCAGGATGGTTGATAATGATGATGTATGGAGCATATGAATTTATAGTAACAAAAGATGCTGAATCGATTCCGAAATATGCTTTTGTTATAATACTGGTCGGGATTGCAATTCTTTTTCTAACAGTACTTAGAGATAGAATCAGATCATACAGGAACGATCCATATAAGGAGGTAGACAAATGATAATGGTAAATACAGACACAATACCAGGAAAAACTATCAAGTCATCTTTGGGACTTGTCAGAGGGAACACAATAAGGGCAAGGCATATAGGAAGAGATATTATTGCCGGCTTAAGAGGAATAGTAGGTGGCGAGATTGTTGAATACACAAAACTGATCGCAGAGGCAAGAGAACAGGCAATTGACAGAATGCTGGGGGAAGCGGAAAAACTTAACGCAGATGCGGTCATTAATGTAAGATTTACAACATCTGTTATTATGGGTGGAGCTGCAGAACTTCTCGCATATGGTACTGCAGTAAAACTGAGCTGATATTATGAAGCCGGTTCAGAGGAAGATCCTTTCACCATCGGGACAAATCTGACATTCATTTCGGTAGTAACTGATATTTTCCCATCCTTTTTTAAAATGTAAAGGAGTTTTTGAGATGAGCTTCCGACTGGAATGATCATCCTGCCCCCTTCTTTTAGGTCATCAAGCAGATTTCCGGGGATCTCGGAGGGGGCACAAGTAACAATTATTCCGTCATAAGGAGCATCGGCCGGATATCCGAGATACCCGCTCGTTTTCACAACTTTAACTTCACTGTATCCCTGCTCATCAAGAATTTTCCTTGCATGTTCTGATAGTTCATCTATGATTTCCAGTGAAATTACCTTCGCCCCTATCTCTGCAAGCACTGCAGCCTGATATCCTGATCCTGTCCCTATTTCTAATATTTTTTCTCCATTTTTTATCATCAATCTCTCGGTCATATAAGCAACTATATAAGGTTGGGACATTGTCTGACCTGATCCTATAGGACAGGGATGATTTCCGTATGGGTCACATATCCTCCTGAATTTTTCCGGGATGAACAGGTGCCGTTTTATCTTATTCATTGCCGAAAGTAATCTCACATCCTTAATCCCGAACTCTTTCAACAATTCGACCATCACTTTTCTTGATCTGGTATAACTTCTGTCCAGATCTTTAAAATGAATTTCATCAGGATAAGAAGGAGTAAACGGCAAAAATATGTAATTGAAGAGAACAAAAATCATCATTCTCTTATAGATTCCAATAACCAATTCCCCTCCTATGATAATATAAGCCGGAACTTTGAAAAAACTACTTTTTATTATTAATTGATTCCAAAGCTTTCTGGATGTTTGCTTTTTTCTCTTCAGGTATTTCCGGATTATTAATTGCTATTCTTAGTATAGGACCTGATATCGATGTTCCAAACCTTTTGTCAAACTCCCAGAAAACATTGCAGGCTTCAAGCATAATACCTGCAGGTGATTCCGAATTTAATCCATTCAAAACCTCCATCAACAACCCTTCAGCCACCCTTCCATCTTCTTCAACAACCATCTGCCTCAAGAGTTTCAGTTTCATTGATATGTCCCTCAATTCTGTTTCAGGAAACTTTGCTTTCAATTGCATAAAATTTGCCAGAGCTCTCTCTGTCTGGCCTTTCATTATTTCGCTCTCTACAGATCTCATCAACACCGGGGCTGCTTCCGATTCTCTTCCGATCGCCATGCCAATATTCCAAAGTTCCTCACCTATTTCCGGAAGTTTCCACGATGCACCGGATATACCATTCAGTTCATCGAATGCTGCTTCGATCTGCCCGTTTTCACGCAGCTGCAGTGAGTGCTGAAGAATGCTGAAATCCTTATCTACAAATTTAAGTTCGTCATCTATTACCGGAGCAATATATTTTTCTTCAATATTAAATTTTTTGATAAGGAGTGCAGTAATAATTCCAAATGCCAATCCCCAGAAATGAGCCCAATATGCAACACCTGCTCCGGAACTAGCCATTGAATCATTAATATATGCATAAAACAATTCCCTTGCAACCTCAAAAATAAGCATCATCCACGCAGGAGCTGTAAAGGTCCCTATGAAAAAATATATCCAGTAAACAAATTTGATCCGGACCTTCCAATATCTGATAAGAAAAGCTGATATAACTGCAGAAATCGCACCGGAAGCCCCTACCAGAGGCCCGGTAAAATCAGGATAATGGATAGTATACATAAAACCTGATATTATACCTGACAGAATATAGAAAGCAGCATATATAGGCCTTCCCCATACATCTTCAAGAAATGGTCCCATTATATAGAGAAAAAACAGATTGCTTAAAAGATGCAGCCATCCGGCATGTAGAAAAAAATGGAAGAGAAGAGATAACGGAGTCCTTTGGGTTGATATCAGGCCGTATTTCCAGAAAGGATGACTGTTCCTTATATCTTTTAATTGTGAGATTAGAAGGTCAATATGAGCCTGCTCATCATCAAGGGTATCCATATCCGGTACTTCTACATTCTCTGTCAGGTTCGCCCATTTTTCAATTTCCGAATCCCTATATTGTAAACCGGTATTTTCAGGTCCGAAAAAATTGAACTTCAGGTAAGGATGCTCTACATAATATTTGATTATTTTAATTGAAGTATCTTTAAGGTCCTGTTGGATATTTTTATCAGCACTGTTTGTAAACAGAAATACAACTATATTTATAAGTATTATTGTAAATGTAATCCAGGGAAGTCTTCTGACCCCTGTTCCCTCATGCCCGATAGGGAGGATCATTTAAAATATTCAGTTAACAAAAACAGAATATATTTCCGTAAAATCGCTTGTGTTCCCATCCTTATCTACTGACTGTATCTTAAAGTATACAGTCTTGTTCAGTCTGAGATTAAAAGGATAAAAATATATTGTGAAAGAATTCGAAGAAAATGTCGTTTCTCTGTTTAATTCTGAAGGAGAAAATCCGAATTTTACATTATAATGACTGAAGTCAAACTCAACATTCTGAGTACAACTTACATCAAAAGAGTTTCCGCCGGTACCGGATGAAAAATTAACATTTAAAGGCATTTCAGGTTTGAGGTCTAATATGATGGGTGTCAACAGATCCGCCATCACCTGATGGCCGGAAGGGCTCGGATGATTACCTTTAATGTCTTCGAGCATAAATTCCCAGCCTTCAGGCTGTTCGAAAAAAGCTTCATATGTGTCGATATAAGGAAAATTATTGGCAATAGCCAGAGCTTTTATTTTTTCATTCAGTTGTTCGGTCTGATCCTTGAAAAACTGGATACCGTCCAGATATAATTTCTGGGGAGGCACTGTTGAAACTATTGGAAACATGCCGTAATTATTTCTTCCATTCTCAAGGATCCGAAGGATATTTTGTGATGTGCTGGTAGATGAGAAAGTGCCGGCTCCGACATCATTTGTGCCGAATAATACAAGGAAGAAATATCCGCTTTCATAAAGTAGATCTTCATCCATTCTCTGCAGTCCCAAAAGTGAACTGTCCCTGTTAACCCCAAGATTTACAGTATAAGTCTGCCCGTAATTTTCATTAAAATACTCAGAGGACTTTGCCCAGTAAGTAAGTTCAGGGTGATATGAATCAATCAGGTCGAACATCCTCATTTTTCCCCAGGTAATACTATCGCCGAATCCGATCAGTGTATTAAGCTCAGCAGATGTAAAATCTGTACGTTCTTTTCTGATCACTCTGAAGACCGGCTGCCTGCTCTTCTGAACAGCCTTAAGGTCATAAGTATTTATATTGTAAGTATAGTTATAATCCAGTGTACTTGTTCTAACCAGAAATGAATCCCTTCCATTCAACTCATTATTTTCAACATTGATCGCATTCTCATTTCCCTCTGTTTCTGCAATTCTTTCGGTTCTTCCGGTTTCAAGATCATGAATGAAAAAGTCTTCATTGTATCTACCCTTTATTGCCCGGAATAAAACAAATCGGGGCTTCCCGTTATTGTACATGACCAGAGTATCACTCGAAACAAAATCAAAATTTTCGTCAACTATCACTCGTCCGTTTTCACTGAATGAATCATAAAAATTCAGCTTAACATCATTTTTTTTGTAGTTGATCCATGTGACCGAGTAATCATTTTTTGAAACAAACATTTTAGGAAAAAGATTTTCCCCCGGGGTAAAATAACTGAGATTTCTTTTTTCTCCGGTATTAAGGATTACATCAGATCCGGTGCTGCAGGAATGAACTTCAAGGTTTATTCTTTTCCCCTTTAATTCATAGTCTTTTGTAAATATTTTTTCCCCGCCGGAAACAACTGAAGAAAAAAATGCCAATAGAAAAATTGATAAAATTATATTTCTCATCAAAAAATTATATCAAAATTTTTGAAGATATTCAATTTCAGAAACGGTTAACGCCTAAATATATCCTATCGATTTTAACTCTTCGAGTTCCTCTTTCTGGAAGTTCGGGTCAATCTTTCCATCATTGTACTTTTTCATTTTATACTCTTTGTATCTGAGAGGATTATTTATTTTAAGTGCACTCTGAAGTACTTTCCCGTCCATATTTTTACCGATAGGAAGATCGAAAAGATTCAGAACTGTCGGCGCCACATCATAAACACCTACATCTTTCAATTTACCGGTCCTTACCTTAGGTCCATGCATTAAAAATATACCTTCCGGAGCCGGCATCTCTTCAGGGAGATTATAATGATTATAACCTCCTTCATAAAACGAAAAACCATGATCGGACATTACCATGAAATAGGTGTTCTTCCCCTCTTCAGACTCCACATACTCCTTAATAACCCGCTCCATAAATCTATAGACCGGAAACATAAGATCTGAAACCATTTCTGTCGCTTCGTTGAGCATTTCATTGCTAATGGTTCCATCCTTGTATGCAGCCTTGAATTTTATCTTGAAATCTTTATCCATGAAATGAGTGATAAAATGCTGAGTAATATCAGGAAGTCTGAAATATGTAGCAAAAAAATCTGTATCCATACTATTCCAGATAAATCTTGATGCTGTTTCAACCATTGCATCATGTTTAACAAGCCTTTTGTAAATACCGAGAACCGGAACCTTTGCAGCATTCTGCCCCGGATGCGTTTTGTTATATTGTTTGAAAAAATCGGGGAGCCCGGTTCTTTTCAGTACTTTATTATAATACTTATTTTCTTTTGCCAAATGCTCAAGCTTCTCAAAATATGAAGGAGGATGAACAGTATGGACAAGAGCAGATTTATCTACTTTGTTCTGAGCAATTCTTCTAAAATGATCTGAAAGCATAACACCTTTAACTTTGTCCGGCGGATGAGATACCCACCAGTTAATAACCGCATTACTTTTGTTATATGATGTCAGTATCTGCCAGAGTGCAGGTTCTACCCTTTGTGATTTGGTAAAAGGTACCTTGATGCCGTTTTTTTTCAGATATGAAAAATCCATAATGCCGTGCTTGAGCATTGTTTTACCGGTAGCAATACTTGTCCATACAACATTTGATTTGGTAGGTTTTATCGTTTTAAAATCACCCCATGCACTATTATCTCTGAACTTTTTAAGGTAAGGAAGTTTCCCCTTTTCTATCAGGGGATCTATTGTCGCCCATCCGGCACCGTCAAATCCCAGAATTACAACCTTGATTTTATCTTCCGCGGAATTTGATCCGCAATATGATAATCCGAGTCCGGATGTGAGTAGTATTGAATTTTTTATGAATTTTCTTCTGTCCATGGTTAAATTATAACATAAAATATTAGCCTAAACTACATTTTTTTTCAATTAGAAAATTTTAACAATTCATCTATTTTAGTAGGCCCGGATATAATTTCCTTCTTTAATCTGAGATATCCCGAGCCATTCTGAGCATAGAGCCATTTTACCAGTTTAATACTCCCTTTCTCTATTTCAATTCCTGTAATACACCTCGGATGGACGCAACTGCCATCATTAAAATAGGGTACTTCCCCGGGATCAGGGAATACCGGGAAATGAGTATGACCGATAATAACCCCTTTTTTCTGTTTCTCAGCCACATCCATAAACCTGAGATCGATCTTTTTCCTGATCCTGAAATTTCTTGCAGGACTTGTCGGATCTGCGGCACCGAACCTCATCTGAAAGAATCTCCAGAAAACTCTGATAAAGAATCTTCCGAACCACCATAAAGTATCATTAAGGATCTCCCCCTGATGACCGTGAATCAAAATTATCTCTTTATTTTTTTTATTCTTGAAACGTAAAATTATAGCTTCTTCTGCTTTCAATCCGTCAAGAAGTTTGACTTCCTTCCCGCTCTTTTCATCAATCACCCGGCCGAACTGTTTTTTAAACAGAAATTTATTTTTCCACCTTCTGTTATGATTTCCCCAGATGAACCTGAATCTGTTTTTTCTGAAGAGATCATCAAACATCTGATAAATAACCCGGTAACGTTCACTTATGAGTCTAAAATTTGCATTTTCCCATAACTCATCCCCATCTCCCAGCTCAATATATGTATATCCGTTTTTTATATAATGTTTGAGAGCATTGATATAGACATATTGGTTATGAAAAAAATCATCAGATCTGTCACCATGTCCCCGGTGACAGTCACTGAATATTATTATACGGGAATCATCATCTATGTCGATCGTATCTGAATTTTTTATTATCCGGTTGATCCTGTTTAGGAATATTGATCTGAACATTTATAATCACTGAAAAGGAAAATGGAGCTGATGGGGATCGAACCCACGACCTTCTGAATGCCATTCAGACGCGCTCCCAAACTGCGCCACAGCCCCGTTTTTTGCTATTTATAGCATAGAAAACCGGGGAAATCAATCTGAATATCCCAGACTATTTCGAAAACTCAATTTTTAATACAATTAAAAATAATTTTTTGTGATCAGACTTCCGCCATTCCTTTATTTGCAAGTTCATCCGCCCTCTCATTCAATTCAACTCCGGAATGTCCTTTAACTTTAATGAACTCAACATTGATTTTTTTTACGAAGACCAGCAGTTCTTCCCATAAGTCTTTATTCTCAACCGGCTCTTTTTTTGCTGTTTTCCAGCCGTTCTTCTCCCACTTGATATACCACTTGTTATTGATACAGTTTACTATATATGCACTGTCTGAATATAACCTTACGACAACATCTTCTCTCTTTAACTCACGAAGGCCCATTATACATGCTGTCAATTCCATTCTGTTGTTGGTCGTATCTTTCTCCCCACCGAATATCTCCTTCCTCTTATTTCCTGAAACCAGAATCGCTCCCCAACCACCGGTATTAGTGCGGAACTGGTTCCCTGAACATGCGCCGTCAGTATAAATTTCGATCAATTTTGATTCCACTGCTGGTACTCCTGATAAACAAATTATACTACTAATCTCTCAACTTTAATATCAATTATTTGTTAATACTATAATTTCTTAATTTTAGAGTTCAATAGTTTTGACTTTTTAAATGTTTTTTATTAAAATATCGTTAAATGGCGCGCAATATAAAATTCTATGAACAATACTCAATGGTATGTCAGGTTATTACAAAACCCTCAAGGCTTTTGATAATCGACCTGATCGGCAAAAGCAAGATGAATGTATCCGAACTCCAGGAGAAGACAAAGCTATCTACGAGCAGTCTCTCAAACCATTTAAATGCACTTTTCAAAATGGGAGTCCTGAACAAGACAAAGGACGGGGTCTATGCTTACTACTCACTTGCAGATGTAAGTTTGTTGAAGATCATCGAGAATATGTCAAAGTATGTCCTGAGACTTTCTGAGAATAAAGCAGAATTTCTCAGAGAAGAATAACATTATTTCTGGTCGCCGATAATCCAGACAGAAAACCTGACCTTAAATTTCACTCAATATAAACACATATTTTCGTAACTTATTCGGATTATTTGTATCCGAAAAGCATTGAATATATGATAAGTGTTGTCAGAGCCAGTCCTATTATAAGGAAGGTCATACCCATAAATGTGACAAATTTATCATATTTCTTGAATGCATTATGTTTAACCAGTTTACTTTCAAGTTCACCGGATTCCACAAGCCTTTTATATTCTTCAGGTCTGTCATTTTTATACTCTTCAAGGGGAACAAGCCCGGTGAATATAACCTTGTCCATCGGAAAAGATTCAGGTCTGAGATGTGTATTGAAAAAATGAATTGTGAATATGAATCCGATAGCAAGGAGTGCTTCATCAGAGTGAATTATCATTGCAACATTTATAACCCACCCGGGGACGATCTTGGTAAAGAACTCAGGAAACCATAAAATAAGTCCTGATATACCTATGACAGCTACTCCCCAGAAAACTGCAAAGTAATCAAATTTTTCCCAATAAGTCCACTTGCCATACTTTGGCCTCTTACCCAGTCCGAGAAACCATTTTAGGGATCCCCAGAAATCGGTCAGGTCCTTTTTATTGAACATCATACCGTTCTTGCTGAAAATGAATCTGAATACCGGTGTTTTTGTTCTTCTTTTCATTTTTATCAGGTTAAAAATATGGAAGAAAAAGTATCCGAAAGTTACCAATGCAGCGAATCTGTGTATAAGTCCGGCGTTATGGACTCCTCCTATAATATTTGCAAAGAATGCTGCCCAGGGCATGAATGAGAACTTCAGGATAAGTCCTGTAAAAGCAAGTGCAAGAAAACTCAGTATAACAAACAAATGAGTTAATCGTTGAGAAAATTCAAATCTCTGTACATATAATTCACCTTCACCATGCCCCTCTTTCCTTCTCTGCTTCATGTTCTTGTATGACCTGGGAAACCACAAAATGGTATGGATCCCGAAGAATGTGAAAACACTTATTAAGAGAAGTGTCATGGCCCAGTATGTGTAATACAGGATAGGAAATTTATTCCTGTCATGATGAGTGGCGTGGGTAAGATAACCGGTAAATCTCTCATTTGCGTCTTCATGACACTTCTGACAGGTCTTTACAATATTGTTCATTCCCACACTTGAATTTGGATCATTTGTGGGCAGGATCAGGTGCGCATTGTGACAGTCGGAACATTTTGCCGATTTGAGATATCCAAGCTGATAGGTTTTTCCGTGAACTGTATCCAGATAGGTTTTAGAAAGCTCTTTATGACATTCACCGCAGTGATCTGTTACTTCTGTCATAAATTGGTCCTTAGTTATATCTGTGATCTTATGTGCAGAGTGGCAGGTGATACATGTAGGTCTGTCCTCTTTCCTGTATTCTTCAGAGGTGAAATGGATACTTTGTATATAATCATTAAATATTCCTCTATGACAGGAAGAACATGTGGCCTGGACATTTTTGATATGGGTGGATGATTTCTCATCTTTACTGCTGAGAATATAATGTTTATTATGACAATCGGTACAGGAAGCACTTACAAGGAATCCTTTCTCGGTCAGCTTTTGACCATGGATACTTTGAGAATAATCATTAATTACTTCATTCTGGGATAATTCATGATCCTTTTCTATATCGGAATCTTTCTTATGACAACCTCCACAGAGAGACGGGATATTTGTTTTATATATCGGAGATGTATCATCACGATGGGATTGAATGGTGTGGGTACCGTGACAACTGACACAATCAGGGGCTTCCTTGTCCATATTCATTTTTGCAATACCATGGCCCGAATTTTTATATTCTTCACCAGTACTTATATGACAGCTGCTGCAGTCAACTTCATTTGCGGTCTGGCAAGGTCTCTTAAGAAGAGGATTCACATCCGAGTGACATTTTACACATGTCACTTCCATATGAACTGAAGATTTTATATCCTCTTTATTTATATGGAGAGAGACCTTCTCCCCGTCTTTCATCATGGAAATATTTTTATCTTCATGGCATTTCAAACATGCAGTGTCCGATACTCTGAGGACAATTGATTCCTTTCTTACTTTATGAGGCAAATGACAATCCGTACATGCAGGGATGGCACCTTTACTTTTTTCCCATTTTTTATTTTCAATAACCTTCTTATGAACATCCTCTATCCTTGCATGACATGCCATGCAGGTTACTGCTATATTATTCGGGTGGATCGATGACTCACGATTTGTGTGGGGAAGGACCTTATGACTGCTATGGCAATCAACACAGGTAGCAGAGACTATTAATCCTTTTTTAAAAAGTCCTTCACCATGAATACTCTGACTGTAATTCTCAATAATATTTCTTTCATTAATTTTATAAATCCTTGCGACTGGAGCTCCCTCTCTGTGACATTTTCCGCAAAGATACGGGACATTCATACGATATGAAGGAGAACCGGGGTCTTTTATGGCAAAAATATTATGTTTACCATGACATTCTGTACAACTCGGTGCATAAAGATGATCGGCTTTCAGGAACTTACCGTGTATTCCGGCATCAAACTCCTCCTGAGGTTTATCATGACAATTCCCACAATTAACAGGGGCAAGCCTCTCTTCATGAGGAAATTCTTCAACATCAGCCTCTTCATGGCAATTAACACAATCCTGTCCTTTGTGAACCGAATTCAAATGCACTTTCAAATCCACAAACATTGATATTTCTCTACCGCCTCTTGTCGCCGTCAGGCTATTGTCAGAATGACACTCCATACATGTATTATTATCTGCCGAGTTAAGAAACAAAGGTAGAAAAATAAAAATAATAGCGGAAATTGTCAGAATAATTCTTTTGCCCAATGTCTACTCCTTTTGTTACTTACGGGATCTACACCCGTTATATATTTAAACTTAATCAGTAACTAATTTTAATCTGCCTAAAAGCAGACATTGTAATTCAAAGTTTTCCAAATTTTAATAATATTAAATCTGAATAATAATGTATAAAAATTAACATATTAATTTTCAGTTTTCAACCAATTTTTATTATTTTTTTAATCATAACGAAATTGGAATCGTTTTACTTTTTTTTTTTTACTATTATAATCAAGATAACATATATTTTTCCCATAGGAAATAAAATGAAATTACTATTAAAACCTTTCAAAGCAGTTGCAAAACTGATTCATCTTTTTAAGAGAAATCTGGTCTCTCTACACAAACTTGTCTGGGGATCAGGATGGAAAAAGCTTCTCCTTGCATTCACAATAACAATAATTGTACTGGTTATATTAGGATCATTCACTCTTGAGGTAACCTCAAGGCCCGGATTCTGTTCAACCTGCCACTTCATGAAACCATACTACGAAAGCTGGGCAAATTCCTCACATAAAGATGTAACATGCACTGACTGCCATTTCCCCCCCGGGTTGAAGAACAAACTTAAAGGGAAGATGACGGCTGCTTCAATGGTTGTAAACTATTTCACCGGAGTCTATAAAAAAAGCAAACCATGGGCAGAAATATCGGATGCCAGCTGCCTTCGAAGCGGGTGTCATGAAACAAGGAATCTCAAAGGAAAAGTTAAGTTCAAGAAAAATATAATCTTTGATCATGCCCCCCACCTTGAAGGGCTAAGGCGTGAAAAACAATTACGGTGTACAAGTTGTCACTCGCAAATAGTGCAGGGGTCCCATCTTTCAGTAACCGAAAGTTCATGTTTCCTCTGCCATTTTAAAGGGATTAAAGATGAAATTGAAGTTATTTCAAAATGTACCAAATGCCATAATCCTCCGGTTAAAAGTGAAAATAGTAGTGAAGAGATAAAATATGACCATACCAACATTCTCAAAAGAAGAGTGAGCTGCTATAAATGTCATGGAGAAATGGTTGTCGGTGACGGGGCAGTCCCAAGGAACAGGTGCAATAATTGTCATGCGGAGCAGGGCAAAATTGACCTTTACAATGATACTGTTCTAATACACAAAAACCATATAACTGAACATAAGATCGAATGTATTCAATGTCATACTGAAATTCAGCATAAATCAGTAGCAAGAACCGAAGAGATAATACCTGAATGCAGCTCATGTCACACAGACCCCCACAAACTGCAGCTTATGATGTTTACAGGAAAAGGGGGGAAAAATGTCCCGGAGCATCCAAGCTCAATGTTTGAATCCGGATTGAATTGCAAAGCATGTCACCAGCATCACAATTTTTCAGTTTCCTTTGCTGAAAAGGGAGACACACTTGTTGCAAATGCTCAATCCTGTGAACCATGCCATGGAAAAGGGTACAATAAAATTCTTATGAACTGGAAGAGTCAGACCGATAAAAAGATCTCACAGCTTAAACGGATATTTCCAGTTATTGACAGGCAAATAGAAACAATGATGGACAGAAAAAAGAAGAGCATATCTGAACAATTATATAAAGACGCAGTTTTTAATTTTAATATGGTCAAATTCGGGAATTCGATACACAATATCTCATTTGCAAACAAACTTCTTGATCAGTCATATAAAATGCTTCTCAGAAGCCTCGGAGAAAAAAAGAAAATTATCACAATTCCGAAATATAATCTGGAAACCAACATTGTCCCGGGGGAATGCTCAAACTGTCACTCAGGAATTGAACTTAGAACTGCAAAAATTTTCGGTTGGGATTTCCCACATTCAAAACATCTCAACGGCAAAGAAATGACCTGCAGGAAATGTCATTCGAACAAAGCTGTTCATGGACAATTGATAATAGAAAAAAATGATTGTATGAATTGCCATCATAATAAAGAGAGTAAGAAAGAGTGTGTTGATTGTCATCAGATACAAAAAAGTATTTATGAAGGCAAACTAGAACACCTGACTCTTAATATCCCGAATGTTATGGTAAACGATGTTGGATGTTCAGACTGCCATGTTGATGGAAATGATGAAATAATACGGCCCACAAAGAAAAAGTGCTCTGATTGTCACGAAGAGGACTATGAGGCAATGTATGAAGAGTGGCTGAATTCAACTGCAGAATTGATGAAAAAACTGAAAAAAAGAATCGGGAAAGAAAACACGGAAAGCGGAAACAGGGCTTATGAGATTTATAAACTTCTTTTAAAAGACGGAAGTAAAGGAATTCATAATCCGGAGTTATATGAGAAATTGATATCTGAACTGCTTTAACAGGCAAAACAACTTATATCTCGTTATTGCTTTAATATTTGACATTTTCATTCTATTATGTTGATATCCCTTTGCATTATGGACAGGTTAAGAAAAAGATCATTCAAATTTAATAAGGCAGTAGTAATGATAATTATTATTGCATTAATAAATATTGGGGGGATATTTATATTCCTTAATATTTCCAGATGGTCAAATATAAAGTTCATGACAAAAAATATGCTGATCAGACTGGAAAAGAATTTTGAAGAATATGAAGCAAACATGACAAAAACTCTGGAATCCTCCCTAGACATTCTTGTCAGAAATGAAACCATGGCAAAAATCTTCCTTTCCGGTAACAGAGATGAACTGTTCAATTATTCAGCTGATCTGTTCGATCACATAAAAAAGAATAAATATTTTACTCACTGGTATTTTCTTAACACCGAGGACGAAGGGACATGCTTTCTACGAATGCATAACCGCCGTCTTTATGGAGACAGAATTTCCAGATTCACTTATCAGAAATCTGTTGAAACAAAAAAAATGTATTCCGGAAAAGAATTGGGGAAAACAGCTTTTGCTTTAAGATCAGTACATCCCTGGTATTATAAGGGAGAGCTGATAGGATACATTGAGCTTGGTATTGAAATCGAATCTTTTTTCCGGAATCTAAAAAAAACATTTGAAGCAGACCTTGGTCTGATAGTAAATAAATCATCTATTGATAAAACAAAATGGGCATCTGTAAGGAAAGAGAAAGGACTTAGATTAAATTGGGATGACCATCCGAATTATCTCCTTATAAATAAAACCACCGATAATAAAGAACTTATAGATTTACAGGAAATCTCAGAGAGTATTCCCTCTGAGAAAAAAATACTATCAATAAAAAAAACAAACGGGAAACATTTTATGAGGGGGATTATTCCACTATCAGATGCTTCCGGGAACAAAGTAGGACTGATATATTTTCTTAAAGATATTACAAATGTTTTCTCCAAATTATCCAATCAGGCATTAATATTAATGATTATAATTTTCTTCTTCCTGCTAATCCTTACATTCTTAATGATCTACTTCCATAAAAAAGCCGAGGGCCAACTGAGAAAATACCGTGAGAACCTGGAAGAGATTATTGAAGAGAGGACAAAAGAACTGAAAAGTGAATTCATTGCCCGCCTTGAAGCTGAGGGTAAACAATTGCGGGCAGTAAAATTGGCGGAGAAGAGCTCAAAGATGGCTTCTCTCGGAGTCATGGCAGCAGGTATTGCACATGAAATAAATCAACCGTTAAATGCGATCAAAATTTCATCTGACAGTGCATTGTTTAAAAGTAAAAATGATGGTAATGAACTGGATGAAACCTATATTTCAAAATTAAAGAGCATTTCAGAGGGGGTTGACAGAATTTCAGTAATCATAAATAACATGAGAAATTTCTGGATTCTTCCTGATGATACAAACATTGATATTATAGATCTGAATGAAGCTGCAGAAGCAGCCATAAACCTTCTCAGGCCGCGGATGGATAAAAATAAAATAGAGTTGATATTTGACAGACCTGATAAACCTGTACAGATCAAAGCAGTATTGGTGCATCTTGAACAGATTGTTTTAAACCTTTTATCAAACTCTATCAAGTCATTAATATCATCAGAAGCAGGGGGAAAAATTATAAAAATTAAAGTGGGTTTTGAGAATAACATGACAATTCTCAGTGTTGAAGATAATGGTCCGGGCCTTAATGACCTGACTATTGAAGAACTCGCAGATCCCTTTTTCTCAACGGGTAAAAACGGTGAGGGAACCGGTCTGGGACTTGCAATCGTCACCCATTATATGAAAAAATATAAGGGTAATATCAGAGCATATAATAATGAAAACGGCGGAGCATCCTTTATATTGGAATTTCCCATGGCGGATAAACTAAAATGAGAATCTTACTTGTTGACGATGAGGAACTGAGCAGGATTTCCATATACGATTTCCTGAAGAATCAATTATCCCTTGATGTTCATGAGTTCGATAATGTATCATCTGCGTTAAATGCCTATATTGATAATCCTTTCGATATTATAATCTCTGATCTGAAAATGCCTGGAATTGACGGCCTTGAATTTCTTGAGAAGATAAAGTCAATGGATAGTGGGAAAATGACCGATTTCATTATGATCACCGGATTCGGAAATATGGATTCTGCAGTAAGGGCTCTCAGAACAGGAGCGTTTGATTACCTTCAGAAGCCCCTCAATATTGAAGAATTACATGAAGTCATAAAAAGGAGTATTGATCACCTTCGCCTGCTTAGTGAAAATTTTAATTTCAAAACAAACCTGAAAAAGCTAGTCAGAACAGAAAAAAACAGATTCAGGCAGAAATGCCAGGAGATCTACAACACGTATGTAGACATAGCAGGGTATGGAGAAGTCGGGATCTTTTCCGGTCATATGGAAAAAGTGAAGCAGCAATGTGAGATATTACATAAAGACCGTAGTGTCCCTGTCCTTATTGAAGGTGATACCGGGTCAGGAAAAGAGATAGTTGCAAGATTGATCCATACCGGAGATTCAAGTAATCAGTCCCCTTTCATTCCTATCAATTGTACAGCTATTCCTGATTCACTGGTTGAATCAGAACTTTTCGGATACGAACCCGGAGCTTTTACTGATTCAAAAAAGGCAGGAAATATGGGAAAATTCGAACTGGCAAATGAAGGGACCCTATTCCTGGATGAGATTGGTGATATGCCAATCGAGCTTCAGGGAAAATTACTCAGAGTTTTGGAAGAGAAAGAATTCTACCGTCTTGCAGGATCTAAAGTTATTAAGATAGATATACGTTTAATATGTGCCACAAACAAAAACCTGAAAAAAATGGTCAAGGAAGGAAAGTTCAGAAACGACCTTTATTTCAGACTGAACACTGCAAATATCAGCCTTCTCCCATTAAATAAAAGGAAGGAAGAGATTATCCCCCTCGCTGAAATGTTCATGAATAAATTCAGCAGAATAAAAAAGAAAGCCTTCAGCTCTATTACTCCTGAAGCTGAAAAAATACTGGAAAATTATTCCTGGCCGGGTAATATCAGGGAATTAAACAATGTTATTGAGAGGATCGTTCTACTCCATAATGAGGAAAGTATCAGCGCAGAACATCTGCATTTTATTAATGATATAGAATCTTCTACCGGAAACAATAAAATTCTTTATCCTGATGAAATAAAACTTCCTGAAGATAAACTGGACCTCCGGAAGCTGGAAAAAGAGATAGTGAAAAAAGCACTTGAAAAATTTGACGGAAACAAATCAAAAGCCGCAGAATACCTTTGCCTGACCAGAAGTTCACTCAGAAGTAAGTTGTGAAGAACGGGTCCATTCTTATCAGTAAATAACAAAAATATTATGTTCAAAAACAACCAATGTTCAAATATGAACAATATTAAAAAATTGTGAACGTCGTATAACTCCTATATTAAGAGGTAAAAAAAAATATTTGAAAAAACAATTCTGGAAATAAATTTGCTTCTTTAACTATAAGGATCAAAATGGAAGAGAAAATTAAAATCAGAATATCTCCTTTAAACTTTGACCTCCCTGAAGAAAAATTAAATATCAAAAAATTGGAAAAAGAAATAGTTAAAAAAGCACTCGAAAAATTTAACGGGAATAAATCAAAAGCTGCAGAATATCTTTGCATTACAAGAAGTGCACTCAGAAGTAAATTGTAGATATTTTTTATCAGATTTTAATAAACAGAATGTTGGTCAGTATATTTTGTTAAAAACATACTATTGACAATTTTGCATATATAAATTATAAAAACTACAAGTTTAAATAATTTTAAAGGAGATAAGATGAAAAAAACACTAATGATTTTTATCGCGATTCTGTTCCTTTTCTCACTTGTGACCTCTGCTGATTATGTCGGTACAAAAAAATGTAAGATGTGCCACAAAGGTGAAAAGAAAGGTAATGTGTTTGAAAAATGGATGGAAAGAAAACATTCGAAGGCTTTCGAAACTCTCAAAAAAGACGGTAAGGAAAAAGATCCTGCATGTCTGGAGTGTCATACAACAGCATTCAACAAGGGTGGTTACAAACTCGATGATCCTAACAATGTTAACTTTGAAGGCGTCGGATGCGAATCATGCCACGGACCAGGATCAGATTACAAAAAAATGAGTGTCATGAAAGACAAAGCCAAAGCTATGGCAGTCGGACTTATAGAGCCGACTGAAGAAGTTTGCGTTTCCTGTCATGATCCAAAAAAAAGTGATACTGCAAAACCTTTTAAAAAGGATGAGTATTTCAAAAAGATAGACCATACATACAGAAAGTAAAAAAGGCGATTAAATGAGATCAAAGTACTCTTTACCGGTTATTTTATTTGTATTTATATTTTTGATTTTTACGGTTTCCTGCGGGAAAAAAAATGAGGTCCGTTCATTTAAGGAAGAGATAGCTGAGAAGGAAAAACCGGCTATGACAGGGCATGCTCACGGAATGAATGTTCCGGGAGCAACTAAAACAGAACTTAAATGGGATACCCCGAACGGGTGGACAAGTATAAAGACCGAATCAAAACTGAGACTAGCAACCTATTCCATCAAATCAGGTGAAAAAGAGGCTGTATGTACAATTATTCCCCTTTCTGGGGACGCCGGTGGATTGAAGGCAAATGTTCAAATGTGGTCTGCAAGTATAGCAGACAAAGAGCCTTCAGAATCTGAAATTGATGAGTTTATTTCGAAGCAGAAAAAATTTAAAACCAAAAGTAATAACGAAGGAATTTTTATTGATTTTACAACCATAACCGGTAAAGAGTCCGATCTCTCAATAATTGTTTCGATGATTACCCTACCGGGTAAAACACTTTTTATAAAAATGTCCGGGGACCCTGAAGTTCTCAGGCTTAACAGAGCTGAAATTCTGAAATTATCCGAGTCAATTGAATCTGGAGAATAATGCTAAATAAACTAAAAAAAAACAACTTTATTAAATTCAGCTATTCGCTGAAACTGACAGTAGTCTGCCTTATTGTTTTAACAGTACTTACCGTCTGGGGAACTATTTATCAGACCGATAACGGCCTGTATGCTGCAAAAGCAAAATTCTTTACATCCTGGATCTTTCTTGCCTGGGGATTTATCCCGCTTCCGGGTGGGGCACTTACCCTTTCCGTCCTGTTTTTGAACCTGATCAGTTCTATGATTTTCAGGATAGGATTCAGATTAAAGAATATAGGCAATATTCTTACCCATCTCGGCATATTGATACTTTTAATAGGGGGATTTTTCACTTTCCTATTCTCAGAGGAGAGCGTCCTTATGTTGAAAGAGGGTGAAAAAGTTCCTGGTCAAATTCATACCATGCGTGGGAACTCTCGGTCTGGAACGATAAAGATGGTGTAAGGCATTATTCTGTTATTGACCTCAAAAATATTGAACCGGATGAGTCACTCTTATTCCCCGACTTTCCAATAAAGATCAATGTTAAAAAATCTTTCAGGAACGCTTCAGCTTTCAGGAACAGAGAAGGTTCATCTGCACAAAACGTCCTGAATGCGTCAGGAATAGTCTCAATAGATGAGAAACAAACGGAGATGGAACCGGAAGCTAATATCCCGGGTATCATGCTCTATTCTGAAGATATTAATAAGGACATCATCCTTTACGGCGGTGAGACAATACCTACCCATGTTAAGATAATGGGAAATGATTACCATTTCTCTTTAAGGAAGTTGAGAAAAAAACTTCCGATCGAAGTGGGACTTCTCGACTTCCGGATCAAAAAATATCCGGGGTCCGAGATAGTAAAGAGTTATGAAAGTACGGTTGAAATTAAACATGAAGATCTTAAAAGAGAACTTGTAATTTCAATGAATAAACCCCTCAGATATAAAGATTATACTTTCTTCCAATCCTCATATCAGATAACACCTGAAGGGGTCGAATATTCGGTTTTTGCAGTTGTAAAAAATTCGGGGAGATTATTACCTTACATTTCCAGTATTGTTGTTTTTTTGGGTTTACTGATACATTTCATATTAATGCTGTTCCGGAAGAGAAAAGAAAGCTCAGGAATAATAAAAGGGAACTAACATGAAATTCAAATTGAAAATATTAATATTCACTGTTACTTTATTATTTGTTTCAGCTGTATTTGTACAGGGTTCTTCTTTAAACCTTGATGAGTTCAAAAAAGTTGTTATCCTCGAAGATGGCAGGAAAAAACCGATCGATACATTTGCACAGAATACACTTAAACAATTATCAGGAAGAAGTAAACTGGAGAAACAACCTGCAATACTCTGGTTATCAAGGCTGATCTTTACTCCTGAAAAAAGTTATGACGACAAGATTTTTCTGATAAATAATCCCGAAGTTCTGAGTGCAGTCGGTTCCGATGAAGGAAAAGGAAGAGGAAGATACAGTTACCGTCAATTATCAGACCATGTTCAGAAATTGAGACAACTGGCAATAAATGCATCCAGAATAGAGAGTTCTAAGAGAAGCATTGTTGAGAGTGAGCTGATAGTTCTATATAATAAAGTTTATGTTTATCATAAACTTGCAGGAGCTTTTCAATTCTGTTTCCCCAGTCAGGATTTTGAAGGAAAAACTTTCCTGGATATTCTTGAAAGGATAAAGGATATTAAATCAATCAGAGAAAATGATGTTGAATCACTGACTGAAGCTGAGCAGAAACTCCTGAACACTTCCCATAAGATGGATCAATGGTCAGGATATTATCAGGATCAGCAGCTCGATATAATTCCTGACCTTAGCTCCGGTGAAGAAAATTGGGAGAGTCCGTGGGACTCTGTTAACAGATCGTATAAATTTGATGAACCTCCTGCTCCCCATATTTTCCTCATAAAAAAAATGGTCTCTTCATTCAGGAATAGTGATCAGGCAGAATTTGATTCAAATGTTATTGAATTTAATAACTTTATAAACAATATTTCAAAAAACCTGACAGATCCGGGAAAGATCAAAATGGAGATAATGTACAACAAGATAGATCCATTTTACAAATCCGAATTTTTCTACGGATTCTCGCTTCTCCTGCTCCTTTTTTCCTTTATAAAATTCAAAAGACTTTTTTATTATTCAAGTTATTTTCTGCTGATACTCGGACTGCTGCCTCATACATATGGAATGATCGCAAGAATGATAATAAGAGACAGACCGCCGGTGACGAATCTTTTTGAAACTTTCGTGTTCGCTGCCTGGATAACAGTCATACTCGGACTTGCTCTTGAGTTGTTTAAAAAGAAGAATATAGGTATCCTCACAGGGAGTCTCTCAGGACTTGTTCTACTCATAATTTCCGGACGATATGCTCTTGAAGGAGATACTATGGGTATGCTCGTTGCAGTTCTTGATTCAAACTTCTGGCTCGCAACACATGTTATAACAATAACAATTGGTTACGGAGGTATAGTTATCTCCGGTGTACTGGGTCATTTATATCTCATCCAGTCCATATTTAAAAAAGGAAAAAAGAAGGATATTCTCCGGGATACATACCAATCGATTTATGCAACTCAGGCATTCGGGCTGATATTTACCTTTATCGGAACTGTGCTGGGAGGGATCTGGGCTGATCAATCATGGGGAAGATTCTGGGGATGGGATCCGAAAGAGAACGGAGCACTACTGATAATCTTGTGGTCTGCAATTCTGTTCCATGGGAAACTGGGAAAAATGATCAAAGAGTTGGGCTTTTCACTCGGGTCTATAGTCGGAATCATTACAGTTGTTCTTGCCTGGTTCGGTGTAAATCTGCTCGGAGTAGGACTCCATAATTATGGATTCTCCGCCAATGTAGCAACCGCTTTGGTAATTTATATAGTTATTGAATTAATCATCATAACAGGTTCATATTTCTACCTGATCCGGAAAAAAATCTGACAGTTTAAGATATATAACCTATGAATATTGTTTATTAGTATATCAACTTAATTCAACAATATTAGCTGAGATCTAGATCACAACGAAGTTATATTATTAATTATATTTCATTAAGCAAAATACTTATAGTATAAATGACGGGTGGAATTAAATTTTTTTATATAAAAAAAACGTATAAAACTTATTTTAATGTCTTTAAATTAATTGCTGATGATTATATCATTGAACTATTAATATATTTTAAAAAGGATCAAAAATGACAACTATCAGAAAGTATGGTTTTTTTATTTTACTTATTTCCGTTTTTATAATGGTAATAATTCCTCAAAGGATCAACGGAGAGAAAAATGGTACTAAGAATAAACTGATTCAGGTTCCGCCTCCACCATTCAGTGATGATATATTCCCTTGTACTGAATGCCATGCTGATATGGAACCGAATCCTGAAAGGAGGGTTCTGGAAGAGATGCATGATGACATTATCCTGAAGCATGATGAAAAAAACAGATGGTGCCTCGACTGTCACGATATGAAGAACAGGGATAAGCTCCATCTGGCAAACGGGAAATTGATAGATTTTACAGAATCCTATAAATTATGCGGCCAATGCCACGGGCCTAAATTGAGAGAATGGAAAAATGGTGTTCATGGAAAGAGGACAGGATACTGGAATGGTAAAAAAAAATACCTCCTGTGCGCACATTGCCACAATCCGCATTCGCCAAAGTACAAAAAAATGAAGCCTGAGCCTGCCCCGGAAGACCCGATGAAAGGGAGGAGATAATTATGAGTGGGAAAAAAAATGTTGAAAAAAAAGAGTCAAGAAGAACATTCCTTAAAAAGACGGCATTGGCCTCCACCTTTGCCACTCTTGCTGCCTGCGGATCAGAGACCTCATGGGAAGAATTTTTTCAGAAGAACTTCAGGACTCTGAATGAAGAAGAAAAAAATACAATAATTGAAAGACTTGAAAAAAAATATACTGAAAAATACGGAAAGAAATTCAGTGTGTCCGGCAAAGATCCGATCGATGAAACATTGTTCGGATACGGGCTGGATATATCCAGATGTATCGGGTGCAGAAAGTGCGTATATGCATGTGTTGAAGAAAACAACCAGTCAAGAAGCCCCCAGATACACTGGATAACTGTTTTGGAAATGGCAAAAGATAAAGGGGTTGACCTCTTTCACTCACATGCGGATTATGAGCGAGAACTTGTTCCCGATGATGACCATTTTTATTTCCCAGTTGCCTGCCAGCAATGCGAAAACCCCCCTTGTACCAAAGTGTGTCCTGTTGGAGCTACCTGGAAAGAAAAAGATGGAATAGTAGTTGTTGATTATAATTGGTGTATAGGCTGTAGAGTCTGTATGGCTGCATGTCCGTATGGAGCCAGACATTTTAATTGGGCAGAGCCTGATGTTCCCAGGGATAATATTAATCCGGTAACTCATTACTACGGCAACAGGCCCAGGATGAAAGGTGTAGTTGAGAAGTGTACTTTCTGTATTCAGAGAGTCAGAGAAGGACTTTACCCGTCTTGTGTTGAGATATGCCCGGTAGGCGCCCGCAAATTCGGCAATCTTCTTGATCCCGATAGTGAGATTAGATATATCCTGAAACATAAAAGAGTTCTGGTCCTTAAAGAAGAGCTCAATACTCAGCCTAAGTTCTACTACTTTTATTAATCGAGGTGTAAAGTGAAATTTATTAATTTTGTTAAAGAATCTTTTAAAGTAATCCTGAAGGGAAATAAATATTATTATATATGGATATCATCTTTGCTCCTTCTGATAATATGGGGAGGCCTCGGATATTTTGAACAATTAAAGAGCGGGCTTGCTGTCACAAATATGAACGATTCGATATCGTGGGGATTCTATATCGGGAACTTCACTTTCCTCGTAGGCGTTGCAGCAGCAGCAATACTGCTTGTTATCCCGGCATATATTTATCATTGGAAACCGATCAAAGAGATAACTATTTTCGGAGAGCTTCTCGCGGTTAGTGCCGTTATAATGGCCCTCGGTTTTGTTATTGTTGACATGGGCGGGCCGTTCCGCCTCTGGCACATGATCCCTTTGGCCGGTATTTTAAATTTTCCGGATTCACTTCTTGCATGGGACTCTATAGTACTCACACTCTATTTTATGCTGAATCTGGTAATAGTAACCTATCTGCTCTATATGCATTTTGCAAAAAAAGAATACAATAAGAAAATATTCAATAAACTTATTTTGCTCTCGATACCGATGGCTATTTCGATCCATACTGTAACTGCCTTCCTGTTTAATGGCCTTGCAGCGAGGCCATATTGGAACAGTGCACTTCTTGCCCCTAAATTTATTGCATCCGCATTCTGCTCAGGTCCGGCTGTTCTACTTATTCTGTTCCAGATCCTTAAAAAGACAACAAAATTTGACATAAAGCAGGAAGCAATTGAAAAGATCGCAGAATTAATGGCATATTCGATGTTCCTCTACCTTTTCCTGTTCTTCAGTGAAATATTTAAAGAGGTATATTCTAACACCCACCATGTAGTACATCTGAAATATCTATTCCTTGGAGTTAAGGGGCATAATGATCTTGTCATATATGCCTGGATGTCCATAATTTTCAGTATTATTGCTTTCCTACTTTTCCTGATCCCGAAAACAAGGAAGAATATTATTACTTTGAACCTTGGAGCAGTGCTGATCTATATAGGAGTATATATTGAAAAGGGAATTGCCCTTATAACACCCGGATATTCTCCCGACACTCTGGGACAATTATACATCTACAGGCCGTCAATGATAGAGATAAGAACAGCGGCAATGATATTTTCACTTGGCTTTCTACTTTTCACTTTCATGTCAAAGATTGCAGTGGAGATAATATTTAAGGATCTGAATATAAATAGAATTAAAGCTAAAAACCAGTCTTGATAAGACTGGGTGGAAAGTTCAGTATTTAAAGGAAATATTATCCATTTACCGAGATAAATGGGTGATTCACCGAAAAATGCAGGGAATCATTAATTCCGATATATATAATGAACTAAAAGGAGATAAGTTATGAAAAAGTTAATTTTAATGATCTTGATAATTTTAATATCCATTTATTCTTATGGAAAAGTTATAGCCACATTGGAGGAAATCTCAAAACCTCAAATGATGGCTGTATCAGAAAAATATTTTCTGATAACTGAAGGATCAACCATCTTTATTTATTCAACAAAAGATTTTTCATTTGTGAATAAGTTCGGAAAGGCGGGAGAAGGGCCCCGTGAATTTAAAATTTCACCATTCGGCCCTCCAATGATCGCATATTTTTATGAAGGTAATATATTTGTAAGCAGTGACTCCAAAGTCTCTTACTTTACACCGACAGGAAAATTTATCAAAGAGATCAGAGTCCCCCCCTTTTCAGTTTTCCGCCCATTTAAAAATGTTTATATTGCAACCGGATCGGCTGTTAATGACGATAAACAGACCGTTCTGACCATCAACCTCCACAATTCAAAAATGGAAAAGATAAAAGAACTTTACCAGTCAGATATGAGCATAGGTCCCAATGCAACATTCAGTTATCCCACAAATCAATTCTCATATGAACCCTATGGAGACAAACTTTTTCTTGTCAGGGGAAAGGAGGGCTTTGTTATTGATGTCTTATCAATAGACGGAAAAAAGCTCTATACAATAAAAAAAAAGACTACGAAAAGATCAAAGTATCACAAGAGTACAAAGAGAAAACACTCCAGAGTTTTAAAACCAACCCGAATTTCAAGCAGTTCTTTGAATTTTTTAAACAGAGGATAAAGTTTAAAGAGTACTATCCTCCTATTCAGGATCTCAGGGTTACTGATAACAGGATCCATGTAATTACCTTTAAAAAGAAAGATAATAAGACCGAGTGTATAATTCTTGACCTGAAGGGGAAAGAGATCAAAAGGCTCTTTGTCCCCTACCCGGAACTTCACGGGATGGATTACATGCCTGAATATGATATTTTCAATAAGGTTTTCTATATCCTGATTGAGAATGAGGATGAGGAAACATGGGAGCTCCATTCAACTAACTTGTAAATACATTAAATTCAGGGGGATTTTCCAGGTGCTTTTTTACTGCGCATAAATTTGCTGATTGGATTACAGCATTTTTATACTTTTCGGGAAATGATTCAGGTAGTTTTATTTCAATATCTATTTTATTTATAAGCCTCGTTAAGGGATCAAAGTTCATTCTCTGGAATATTTCGATCCCTTCGGAATCTATCCCTCTCTGTTGACAGAATCCAAGGACGTATATACCGGCACATGTACCCAGAGAAGCAAGAAAAAGATCAAAGGGGGCAGGAGCACTGCCATCACCCCCTGCAATTACCGGCTGGTCTGTCTCATGTGTAAATTTGTGATAATCAGCATATACTTTTTTCCCGCCCGGGAAGTAAATTCTCATTTCCATTTCAGCACCTGAAATCCGATTTTATCATTTATGCAGGTGACGGTCAAAACTGTTAACACTTTAACATTCTTATAAAAAAACTCATTGACACATGCCGAAATTTTGTTTAACATTTAATTTAAGGAGGTTATATGACCATAAAAAAAACATTGTTGCCCGAAAATGAATTAAAACCTTTATTTGACGATCCGCTAAAGCTCGGATTCGGCCAGACCTATACTGATCATATGTTCACTCTGGAATATGATTCTGAAAAAGGTTGGCATAATCCCGAGATAAAGCCATATCAGCCTTTAATGCTTGATCCTGCAGCAAAGGTACTTCATTACGGTCAGGAAATTTTTGAAGGTCAGAAAGCATACAAATCTCCTTCCGGCGAGATCCTCACATTCAGACCAATGGAAAATGCGAAAAGATTCCTCAGCTCACTGAAAAGAATGTGCATGGCAGAACTCGATCCGGATGAATTCTTATATTACGAAAATGAACTACTTAAAGTTGAACAAAGGTGGATCCCCACAGTTAAAGGGACCTCACTCTATATAAGACCGACAGCTATTGCAACTGAAGCGGGACTCGGAGTCAAAGCAGCAACTAAATATTTATTTTTCATAATATTGTCCCCGGTCGGTGCATATTTTAAAGAGGGTTTCAACCCTGTAGGATTGTGGGTAAGTGATGAGTTTTCAAGAGCTGCAGAAGGTGGAACAGGGGCAGCAAAGGCGGGCGGAAATTATGCCGGATCTCTGTTTGCGTCAAAGATTGCCAATGAAAATGGTTACAGCCAGGTTCTGTGGCTCGATGCCAAAGAACATAAATATATCGAGGAAGTCGGTGCGATGAACATCCTCTTCGTGATCGACAACAAACTTGTAACCGCACCTCTAGGAGGCACCATACTTCCCGGTATTACAAGAAAGTCAGTACTGGAACTTGCTAAGGATCTCGGTATTGAACCTGTTGAACGGAGAATATCAATTGATGAGGTAATAGAGGGGATCGAATCCGGGAAAGTAACCGAGATCTTTGGTGCAGGCACAGCTGCAGTCATCAGTCCCGTCGGAAAATTGAACTATAAAGGTAAAGAGTACATTGTCAATGACAACAAAACAGGCCCGTGGTCCCAGAAATTTTTTGATACATTAACCGGAATACAATACGGAGAACTGGAAGACAAACACAATTGGGTATACAAAGTTAAGTAACCGCCTGTATTCAGATCTTCTTGATTTTTGAATACGCATATTCTCTTCCAGCATTATTATTTTTTTTCTATTGGAAGGTGAACTAAATCTTGTTTACCTGTTTAATTGAGATATTTTATTCATATCTTTTATAATTAAGTGACAGCATAGGAGGAATTATGAATAATACAAAGATATCTTGCAGATTTTTTTTTCGGTTAATCATGATTGCATTAGTATTCAGCGGTAGCATAAATTCAGATCTTTATGGTGATACCGCTCATAAGATCAAGCTAAAACCGGACATCCTTTTTCACAAGGTCAATATTAAACGAACAGGGATCACACCTGCAAAAACCCACCAAATCAACATCAAGGTTTCAGTCCGGCTCTACGGGCAGATGAAAACCTGTGCCGGCCCCTTCAAGATACGTGTGGAATGGCGGGGAAGCACATCCAAACCCTGGGTAATTCTTCAGGAAGCCGGAGTCGCAAAAATCTGTTATGACCCTGCATCCGCAAAAGCAGATGTTGCCACGCGGACATTTGCAGATACCGTTCCGGCAGGAAAGGTCCATTATTACCAGATCACACTTGATCCCATGGGGCAGGTTGCCGAATCCAAAGAAGGGAACAACAAAATGCTTAAAAAATATAAGGCTGTAAGAACGATCGCACAGATTGATAACAGGACTGCCAACTTAAGTATCCAGGACAGACTTCCATCGTGTGAAGGGATAGATCTGATCGTTAAGGATGTTGAGATCATAAGAAATTCATCTGGTAATGTTTTTATTAAAGCTACAATAAAAAATCTCTGTGAAGGAAGCTGTACAGGACCGATCATAATTGAAGTAGATGAAAGTGATGTGATAGGACGCCCTGGAGGAGTTGAGCAGCCTATCAGCAATGGAATAACGGGCAAGGGTGAATTTACAATGTTCAGCGCCCTCGGAATCGCGAATGACACTTCCCGTGTTTGCAGTTATATTGTATCGGTAAGATCAGAGGGTGGATGTATTGAACCGGCAGCAAAAAGGGGAAACAATACATACAGTCTGACTGTAGATCCATTATAGAACATGTCAGGGGTATTTTATCCGGATTTACTTTAATACAGATACAATACCCTTTGAATTTTTGGCATCTATTATTATGGATAATTCTTCAGGGATTCTTATATGTTTAACATGCTTTGTCTCAGCATGTGCATTCTGACCTTTAAGCCATTTCCAGTTCACATATTCATCATCGACCTTATCATTTATATGAAAATAGCCCATCTGGAGAGAGATCATATTATGAAAAAAATGACTCCCCAGTGAAGGATCTATCCTGAAATCTCCAATAAATGACTCAATAACTACTTTGGCTCCACTAATCTGATGCCACTCCACCGGGATTCCAAGCCAGGGATCGGAAGTACCCCATCGTCCGAATCCGATCAGGAGATATTTCCTCCCCTCGTTTACCAATTGCCTGTTGATCTCCCCAATCTCCAAAGCTATTGATCTGCTCTTAGAAATATCAAACTTGTCGGGATCAATATAAACTATATCACTAATATCACCGATCTTCCCGTTACCCATGGGATGACGGGTAGAGCATATAATTTCAGGTGATTTATCCCTGTCAAAATTGATCTCTGCTGATTCTCCTCCCGCTACCATAGGCCTGATCTGAAGCATATAAAATTCAGGGAGTCTCCCTTTCTCCTTGGAAATATTAATTGCAAATTCAATTTCTATGTGAGAGCCGAAAGATCTACTGCCTATCTCAAGTATCTCATTAAGGATGTCCGCAAGAGGGAAAAGATTATGTTTTAGAATATTTGCAAATGTTATAACTCTGGGACCATCTATGGAAATTGTATCTTTGATAGCATTATCCTGCGCTGAAAAAGTACTCGCAACAAAAAACATATTCCCATCAGCTTCTGCCTCTTTAAGACCGTAACTTTTCAGACTGAACTTTTCATCAGTTCCAATAGCCTGGGGAGAGTTTTTTATATCGAGGGCATAAAAAGTGTTTTGAGATTTTTTTAAGAACTCGGCTGCATTCGAATAGGGCGGGTTCATCTGAGGATATTTCGAGGAAAATCTGAAGACCTGGCCACCTTCAACTATTATCGGCCCGAGCCCTAGTGCAAGCTGAACAATACCGTCCTCAGGTTCCATATGGGAGATTGGATAAAAATTATATGACTGTGCAACCCCGGAAATCACCGGATAAAATTTATCTCCATATTCGCTGCCGACGATCTGCTGAATTATAACAGCCATCTTCTCTTCTTCTATTCTGAAATTTGTATTCTTTACATACTCCTTTGGTGACTTATAGAAAACAGATGCATATACCAGCTTAATCGCATTCTCAAGCTGTTTGAAATTTTTTGAACTTTCCCTCTTGTTATTGGGGAGCATATAAGTTGAATATAATCCTGCAAAAGGGAGAAGTTGAGAATCTTCAAGGAGGCTCGATGATCTTACAGCGATCGGATAATTTACATTTTTCAACAATATTTTAAGATCATTTGTTATTCTTTCCGGCAGTTTTCCTTTCATAAATCGTTTAGCGATCCTGGTATTATCCTGCTCGGATATGGCAAACTCCAGGAGGTTATTTGTTTTTATAAATTCTTCATAAACTTCACTGCAGATAACAAATGTATGAGGGGTTTTGATCTCTACTTTGGGAAATTTTTCATTTAACTCTGTTTTCGCCATTAGGGCATTCAAAAATGCAAGACCTCTGGCCTTCCCGCCGAGAGAACCGCTCCCCAGCCTCACGAATGAATTTTCGGAATCAAAAGTCACCTGGCCGAAATCAGTGATCACACCATACTGGTTTTTTGTCAGAAGATTATGGATCTCTTTCCGGATAAAATTTCTCAAGCCATTAATATCCATGAAGTCACTGATCTTTTTCGGTCTAAGTTTTTCTGCGGTGTCAAATTCTGTTCTTGCTCTCAGCCAGATCGAAATATGGTTATTACCGGCATGATATTTCAAACTTTCATCAGGGATTATATCGATCATTTTTCGGAACTCGTGAAGATTTGCCGCACGCCCTATTTCTGAACCGGATTGATTTCTGAATATGAAATCTCCGAATCCGAAATTTTTAAGAATAAAATTCTGAAGTTCCTGAAGCATATTGTTGGAATACTTATTTAAAAAATCAAGTCCCATTAAATAAGCTTTGTCTCTGTTATCTGAATTGGACGACTGCAGAAGTATTGGAAGATCAGGGATCTCCTCTTTTATTTTTTCCGCAAAACTGAAACCTGCATTTGGATTTATTTTTCCGTCTCTCGGGAACCTGATATCAGAGATGATCCCCAACAGGTTTTTTTTATATTTATTGTATAGTTCTATCCCCTGTTCATAAGTTTCTGCCATGATGATCTTAGGGCGCGCCCGCATCCTTAACAATCTGTGAAGATCGTTCACACCTTCTGATATCAGCAGCCTCGTCTGGGTCATTATTTCTGTATAGATTATCGGAAGAAAGAGGGAATAATACCTCGGAGAATCCTCTATGACAACTATCACCCTCACTCCGAGCTTAATATCATTATCCACATTTTTCTTATCCTCTACATACTTGATTATGGCCAAAAGTATCTTGGTATCCCCTCCCCAATAAAACACCTTGTCAATAAAACCAGTCTCTCTGAATCTGATGAGTCGGTCAGGCGGAACCCAGTCATAGGTAAGAAGCACAACGGGCATATCAGGATACATCGATTTAACTTTCTGTCCGAACTCAAGAGAATCCATACCGGTAAGCCGCGTCATAGTGATCACAAGATCAAAAGATCCTTTTTCAAGTGCAGCTATCGCTTCCTCTCCACTCGAAACACGGATGATCCTCGGGATAAACCTAAGGTTCAGATCAATATATTCACTGAATATTCTTTCTGACAATCTCCCGTCTTCTTCCAGGACAAAGGCATCATAAAAACTGGATACGAGCAGTATCTCCCTCACTCTGAATTTTATCAGATCATGAAAAATACCAAATTGCGGTTCATAATCAACTTCAAAACCTTTATCCAATTTTGTCATAAGTTGATAATAAATAAATCCTCAACCTAAATCAACCCTGTTTGCCGGTACAATTATTTTGTGAGAGAAGCGGTTTTGAGGACAACTCCCTCTTTCTCCACGGGATATACCCTTTCCAGAAGAAATTCTCTCGCTGTAAAAATTGAAGAGAACCCATGCTTCTTCTTGATCCCCGCAATTGTCCGGCTCAATTCTTCCCCCTTTACGGAAACGAACGGGAGCAGCGACCTGGTCTTTGCAATATCCTCCACTTTAATACCTATAAGCCTGAGGGGCAATTTTCTTTTATTTAATAGCTTATCCAGAAGAGGAACGGAATTATTCCACATATCCTGATATGAAAATGTAGGGAAATCGAGGGAACACCTTGCTGTAAATGTAGAAAAATCACTGAACCTTACTTTCACCTCCACCCTACCTGCATACAGGCCATTCTCCACCAGGTATACCGAGAGCCTGTCCAGAAGATATGCAAGATGGGACAATATCATACTCCTGTTTCTTATATCATTCATGAAAGTTGTTTCTCTGCTGAAACTCCTTGTTTTCGGTTCTTTTCTTTTCCTGTACTCCCCGGAAGGCGAATAGAAATAGTGCCCTATCACCCTTTTCCACAGAGAAAAGTTCTTATCTTTTAACTCGCTCACCCTTTTAATACCCATACCGTGAAGAATGACCAGTGTATGAGGGCCGATGCCTGGTATTTTTTCAAGTGAAAGTCCAGAGATAAATTCTTTCTCATCATCCATGAAAAATATTCCTCCCGGCTTTGCCGCCTCGGTGGCAAGCTTTGCCCCCAGTTTTGTATAACCCAGTCCCGCTGACACTTTCAGGCCTATATGTTTTTCGACAGAGCCTTTTATACCGGCTGCAAGATCATAAATAGAAGACCCGGAATATTTCATACCGCTGAGGTCAATGTAAGCTTCGTCGACCGACACCGGCTCCACTACCGGAGAGAATCTGGAAAGACACTTGAAGAACTCACGGGAGATCCTCTCATATATATGAAATCTCCCTCTGAGAAATATGCCGTCGGGACATTTTCGGCCTGCATTCCTGAGTGCCATCCCCGAATGGACACCGAATTTCCGTGCCTCATAGGAAGCTGTGCTGACCACACCCCTCTCATCGGGCATACCACCTATTATAACCGGTTTGCCCTTAAGACCCGGTCGCATCATAACTTCCGCGGCTGCAAAAAATGCATCAATATCTATATGGAGGACAAAAGGAGCACTCACACTTAATATCTCCTCAGAACACCTATCACTTTCCCCACAAGCTCAAAAGGGTCATGGATAGGTTCAAATTCAGGATTCTCGGGGATCAGCCATACAGACCCGTTGTTTTTTTTCAGCCTTTTCAGGGTAATCGTGGAATCCTCCATTAGGGCAACTACCATATCCCCCGATTCTGCATCGGGTGTTTTCTTTATTATCACAATATCCCCTTCCCTTATATATGCATCCCTCATACTTTCGCCCTGAACCCTTAGGGCAACCTTGTCTCCCCCCCTCTCAACCATCCATTCAGGGAGTTCAACCTCTTCCCCCAGAGATTCAAATATCTCAAACGGAGACCCCGCAGGAACTATACCGACGAGCGGAACTGCCGCCCTTTCGGGTATAACGATCCAGGATCTGCCGTCCCTTCGGAGATAACCGTTATCCACAAGACGGGTAAGGTATGAGTGAACTGTTGCAGGTGAAGAGAGACCCGTGATCTCACATATCTCCCTGACAGATGGGAAATACCCTTCACTTACAACCTTAGTTCTCAATTTTTCCAGAAATTGTTTTTGCTTTTTTGTGATCATCGGTTCGCCTTTTGTTCGCTTACAATATAATATAAAATCTTCTCCATGTCAAAAAAAAAATGATACATTTTGGGGACGGTTCCTTTTTTGTTCCATAAATGATAAAAATCTAAAACATTACATGCCAATAAAAGGAACAAAAAAGGAACCGTCCCCAATTTGTTGCTTTTTATGATATTAGTTTAAGAAGATGTTTAGCGTATACTTCATAGCCTGAAGACTTAGGCTGGTTCAGGTGATCTGGGATTGGAGGTCTTTTATCCTTGCACGGACACGATCAATATCAATATAAATAACGGACAGGTCATTGTTATCGGGTCTCTCCTTATCAAAAACATTACCGAGTTTTTCATAGATCCCTTTAAGGGTATTAATGCTCTTGGTTTTCTCCGCTGTGAAATGCCCTTTTTCTTTAACAAGTTCACTAATTTTTTCTTCATGTTTCTTTTCGGTTTCTTTTAATTCATTCTTCAGTTTTTCAATGTTCTTTTCAAAAATATCCAGTTTTAATTTCAAGTCAGATTCCTCTTTTTCAAGAGTTGATAATTCCGCGGGTATAGCTGCTTCCCTCATCGTCCGTTCAGATAATTCCTCCTTCAGTTCTTCCAGGTTTTTCTCCTCTCTATCTCTCCTTCCTGTCCTCTCATCAGGATCAAGAAGCTCATCCTTTGAAAGACGGTTTATTTCAGCTTCTGCTTTTTCCATATTTTTCCCAATCTTTGCGATCTTCTTCTCATTTTCCTCAGATTCTTTCCTCAGATCAGATACCAGCCTGCTCACATCCTTATATTTCTTCTCAACAGGGTCTTTCACCTTCTCTTCTTTTTCAATATCAGATTTTTTCAGAGAAACAAAGATTTCATTCTCTGATTTCAGATTTTCGATTTTCTTTTCATTATCAGAAAGGGCTTTATCGAATTTTTCAATGATTACCCTCTCCTTTTTTATATTTCCGATCACTTCCTCTGTATTTTCAGGGTAGACCCTGTTTTCAAAGCCCTTCTCGCCAAGTTTGATCATCAGTTCAATGACCTCTTTTTCCTCTTTCTCAATTTTCGATTTAATTCTTGCATTTTTTATCTTTCTTCCCACCAGAGAAAAGAATCCTTTCACCTTACTCCTGATCTTTTTATCCCGGATTAGGAGTACGGCAACAAGTGCAATAATTATAAGGATCAGTATCAATGTAAAAGAGATCCCGCCGTTCCCTCCATCAACTTCAGCCACCTGACCGGAAAACAAAATTTGTATAAGATTAATCATTTTTTATTCCTCTTAACTTTAATTTTTTATACAAAATAAATCCTGCTACTATAAATATAATACTAATAAATTGCGGTATAGACAAACTGAGCAATGTTGACTCACTTCTAAATATATATCCTCTTCCGCCATCATTTCTGAAAAATTCTACAAAAAACCTGATAAACCCGTAATTGATAA
The DNA here is from genome assembly GCA_942492175.1 of uncultured bacterium. Classification (GTDB taxonomy): domain Bacteria; phylum Acidobacteriota; class Aminicenantia; order UBA2199; family UBA2199; genus UBA647. The sequence continues at coordinate 151,101 of CALODR010000001.1, read as the reverse complement.
GATAAATTGAAAAAATCTGTCCTTCAAATTTCCTCTTCCTCCATACCAGCAGGAGAACTATAAAATTTATCAGATTCAAAACCGCTTCATATAACTGGGTGGGGTGTACAAAAGTGTCATGAAACGGATGTATATCTTTCCCCTGGAACAGGAATTTTATACCCCAGGGTAAATCGGTAGGAAGACCGTAACAACACCCTGCTGAAAAACATCCCATCCTTCCGAACACATGCCCTAATGTGCCTCCTACCACAGTAACATCAAAGATTCGCCATTCAGATCCCCTGAAAAACTTTCTGGTATAAAAAAAAGCAAAAATTACCATGGCAAATATTCCCCCATAGAATACGCCTCCACTTTTTAATGACTTTAATAAAATCTGAGGATTTTTAATACTGAATGCGGGATTGGCAAAAAATGTTGCAACTACTGCATATATCTTTGTCCCAGCCACACCGGCAATGATCCCGAATATCAGATAGTTTATAGTTTCAACCAGATCAAATTTCTCTCTTCGGGACAGCATAAGTATTATTAGTATTGTAAATATAATTCCCGTCAGATAAAAAAACTGATAGCCGGAGAAAGTGAATGTACCTATCTTTAGAATTTCCGGAAACATAAATATATTATAAGCGAAATTAAAAAAATATGGTAAAGCAAAACAGATTTATAACCTGATTTATGATCTTAGCTGATTATATTCTACTTTAAAAAGGGTTCCCTCCTGAAACACGGACAACATCTGTCTCTCCTGTATTAACATTCAGCCAATACCATTTATGCCATACCCATTTCTCTGTTATTGGTTGAATTATATAAGTCCCTACAGCAACCCTACCACTTACAAAGGCTCTCCTTATCATTCCGGGGTCATGCTTTATAACAAATGTTTCAGCTTTGTTTTCGGAGTAAAATATTATTACCCCTATGTGGTAAATAGTATCATTCCATACTTCTACATATCCCCAATCTGTCGCTGACAAATTATTAAGACAATCAAAACATGCCTCACTCTCATGTTCGCTATGGGTGGTTCCCATAAAAAGAAACAATGAAAATAGAATTACAACACCCGCTATCAGTCTTGAATATTTCATTAATCCTCCAAAGTTTTAATCAGTTATTACAATAACTTCTGCCTGACTTGGAAGCAAAAGTAAAGGTGTTGAAAAATGCACCTGGGTATAAAAAGGAGCATCATACGCTGTGATTACATATTGCCCGGGTTCTACCCATGAAACAGATGAATTGCCTGCTGAAAGAATAAATTCTTTACTTGTATCACCCGCTATAACAATCTTCAATGCGACACCAGTTCCATTTGTGATCGTAATGCTGGCATTATTTTCTTTATCACAATCAAGGCATCCCGAAGACTCTGTACCCATAAAAAGAGATATGGAAAACAGAAAGATCATTCCGAATATTAGTCTTATATTTTTTGAATTTTTCATTTTTTCTCACCATATATTTAAAATCTTAATCCAAAGAGAAAATAATTGGATGACTGGGTCGAGGGATCAATTTCGGTGTTAATCACTTTGTTACTCTGGAACTCAACGATTATATTCATTTTTCCCAACTTAAACTCTGCACCATAGACAATATGCCATGCAAACATAACGTCAAATTGTGAGCCGGTGATCCCATTATAATCAGTATAAAGATATCCGAGGGAGACACCCGGTCCTCCTCCCAGAAAAAGGGTTATAAAATCGATCTTATCCCACAATACACCGAGGTTAATCCCCCCTTTGACATTAAGAAAAATGTTCGTTACCAGGTTATACGCTGTGAAATCAATGGCATCCGCGGAAAAGGACCTGAAATAGGGCTGGAATTCCAGTCCCCATGCTGCATATTTTCCGATCGGTGTATCAAAACCCAGGTCGAAAACCCATTTATCACCAAGACTGTCTACCTTCGGTTTTGTCATATAACCGGCTTTAAGGTAAAACCCCTTGAAAAGTATATCCTGATTATCCTTTTTCTTTTTAACGATCTTAATATCTGATTTTTTCTTTTCAGCTTTTATCCTCTCTTTTTCAGCTTTCTTTTCTGCTTTTTTTTTCTCTCTTTCGGCTTTCTTCGCAGCTTTTATTTTTTTTTTCTCTGCTTTCTTTGCAGCTTTAAGTTTTTCCTTCTCTACTTTCTCTTTTTCCTTTTCCTCTTTGAGCAGTATTTTCTCTTTTTCAACTACTTTTTTTTCTTTTTCAGCTTTAACAGGTGTCGGAGGAGGAGACTCCTTTCTTTTTTTATCACCTTCAATCTTAGAAATGCTCTTATAAATGTATCCAACCTTTTTCACACCCTCTTCATCGGCAGGTAGTTCGATCTTATACCAGCTCCCTTCAGTTCCCAGAAGTACAAACAAATCCCCCAGGAAACCTTTCCCGATTACTTTACTGTCAAGTGCAGGCCCGCTTCTGATATTTGCAACTTTCGAAGTTACTTCAACTTTTTGAATTTCCTCGCCTATTCCGGGCACATTGAATAGAAAAAATGATAAAATAATCATCAAAAAAATCTTTTTCATTTTCACCCCCATATCGTTAAGAGTAAAAATTTAAAAAAGAAAAGTCAAACATAAAAACACTTCGCGATTTAATGCTACCATTCAGGCTATATTTTATGCTCTAATTCCGTATTTAATTAAAACCGCTAAGTCTATTCTCTATTCTGTAATTTTGGAATATAATTATAATGTCCTTTTTAATATGAGAAATCTTGGTAAATGAACAAAGTGAAAAGAAAAATAATATTAATGGTTTTGTTTTTCCTCTCAGCACTCTTATTTGACAGATTTTTTACTTTTATTATCTTTGAACATAATCACAATTTTTTTCCTTCTGATGATTTTGAAATCAGACTGAAAGATCATCTGGCAAAAAATGACTATAATACTCTTATTTTAGGCTCATCAAGGACCTATGAAGGTATTCACCCGTATCTGATCAAGAGCGACAAATTGAAACCATTTAAATGGAGTTTTGCCGGATTCGGTCCTAAATATAACTACTATTTTTACAAAATGTATAAAAATCTGAAAGGAAAGCCGGAGATGATAATCTACGGAATAGATTATTTTATTTACAATCTTTATTCCTCACCGGAAGCTTTAACAGAACTCAATATCGGGCCGGACATGAAATCCGATATTGATTATATGGAACCCGCAATACTACTATTAAAGAATAAAACAAAAATTGATATTATTGTCAGAGATATCGTGAGAACACTAAATCCAGTAGAGACATCACTATTCAGAGATATAAATAAAATTCAGTCATACACGGGAACCAGTAAAACTGACTTGAAAAACTATAAAGTCCATGCAGAGAGAACAACTAAAACAAGGGGGTCTGCATTCACAAAACCTCCGGGAAGTGAAGGAGAATATTTCCTGCGGTTACTTAATGAGCTGAATCAGGAAAATGTAAAAATCGTTTTAGTTGTAATACCGGAATATATTGGTACCTTCAGGACCAACAGATTCCAGATGGTATTCAGGATGCATCTGAAAAATTTAAGAAGAGTATACAAAAATATAACTATCCTTAACTATAATTATATACAGAAATTTAATCTTGGGGATGATTCATTATTCCTTGATGGTGGCTACGGTTTTACAAATTCCCACCTGTCAAAAAAAGGATCCGAGATTTTCAACAGAATGCTCCGTTCTGATCTTGAACGTCTTGGATATTAAAAAATATTTTATTTAATATCTACCAGTTCTACCTGGAAAACAAGTGTTGCATTGGGAGGGATGACTTCGCCTGCTCCACGTTCACCATAAGCAAGATGTGAGGGGACTATCAGAACTCTTTTTTCCCCTTTTTTCATATCAAGGAGAGCCTCATCCCAGCCCTTAATAACCCTCCCAACACCAACAGGGAATTCAAGAGGGGCTCCCCTGTCGGCAGAGCTGTCAAATTTCCTGCCGTCAAGAAATGTCCCTGTATAATGGGCAGCTATCATACCCCCTGTTTTAGGCTTATTTCCCTTTCCTTCTTTTAGTACAACATACATAAGTCCTGAATCAGTAGTAATTCTTCCAGGCCATTTTTCTTCAATAATCTTAATTTCCTCTTCCTGTTTTCTTTTGAGTTCCATTTCAAGTGCCAATTTTTTCTCTTCAGTCATTTTCTTGAAAACCGCCGCTGAATCAAAAGCTTCAGCATCTTTTCCGACTCTTATTATTTTAATACTTTCTATCTTATCACCCTGCTCTATCTGATTTACTATATCAATACCTTTATACACCTTACCAAACACCGAGTGTTTATTGTCAAGATGAGGAGTAGCAACATGGGTAATGAAAAACTGGCTGCCATTTGTTCCCGGGCCTGCATTTGCCATAGAAATTATCCCGCTGCTGTCATGTTTGAGATCGGTATGAAATTCATCAGGAAAACTGTATCCCGGATTCCCGGTGCCATTCCCCTGGGGGTCGCCACCCTGGATCATAAAATCCTTGATAACCCTGTGGAATAATAATCCATCGTAATAAGGCTCTCCATCCCCTCTGAACGAGTTCGGTATCTTTCCCTCTGCAAGACCGGCAAAATTTGCTACCGTCATGGGAACTTTATCAAAATCAAGTTTTACAACTATCATCCCCTTGTTTGTATTGATCTCTGCATATAAACCTTCATCTTTATATTTTTTCACATTGCACCCCGTTATTAAAATTAAAGTGATCAGAACAAAAAAAATGCTTTTCCTCATATGACCCTCCGATTTTTATTTAAAATTATTATACGAAAAAAAAACAGATTGGTAAAGTTTATTCCTGGCTGTTCTGCGACGGATCATCTCTCTTGTCAACTCGCCACTGGATCGGATAAATAATAAGAAGCAGAATATTTGAAAACACAAGAATATAAAAAAAGAATATCATCGGAGTGTAGAAAAGAGCAGCTAAAATAAGAAAAAACCTGTGAGTTGATACTCCTATCATATTCCAGAATACCAATAATGCTTTACCGGAATTTGTATTTTTCTTCACAAGTGTTTTGGATTTGTCGAGGGTACCTTTAACCTGGATCTTCGTATATCCGAAGTATACTTTCAGCAGGATCTTTTCCATATAATTCCCGCTTTTACCCTTTATATGATTATACCTTCTATGAAATTTTCTAAGGTCTTCACTGATCGTATTATTCCTTCCTGTTGCACTTGAGAGATATTGCTGCCTGTAATAATCAACAAAACCGCTATGGAGCGCTACTGCAACAGATGAAGCAAGCATAAGCGGCCAGGGGCCGAATGGAAGGTCTATTCCGTTCCTGATCAAACCAATCAGAAAACCGAGATATATTGCAATTGTTGTAATGTAATCAACCCATCCGTCAATTATCCTTCCGAGAGGGGTTCCATTTTTCTTTACTCTCGCTACCATCCCGTCCAGCAGATCGAATATATGACATAACAATAAGAACAGCCCCCCGTAAACAAAGCTCCTCCTGTCTCCGTAGGAAAAATATATTCCGCTTGTAATTCCTGAGATGAGAGATAAAACCGATATCTGGTTGGGAGTAACAGGGAGCTTAACAAGGAATTTTAAAATAACAAAACTTACAGGCCTGAACAGAAAAAGATCTACAGCCTCTTCTGCAATAATATCTTTCAGTGAATTTTTGAATTCATTAAATAGTTTTTTCATGAAGTTTATTTAACCTCTATAAATTATAATTATTACTATAAGAACAATAAATAATGTAATCATAGCCCATTTTACTCTGTCCATCCTGTACTTCATAAGTCCATGATCATTCAGGAAGAAAGTATTGCCTCCTCCTGATTCTATTACACCTTTTCTATATAACTTATTAAAAGCAGCTCTGTTAATTTCACCTATCTCTTTTAATTCTTTTGCAAGTTCTATCGAGAGTGCCCCCTGCTGTCTGAAAAGGGAAATGATCGATTTTTCCCTTTCAATCTTTCCTGAGATCCTTTGAAGCCACACCATTAATACACCATGAAATATTCTATAATAAAACAGTCTTCATGAACAGTAAAAAATGCAATAAAAACAAATAGTTTTGATTTGCGTAACAAATATAGGGTAAAATTAAATAATGGATCCAAAAAACCGCCGGAAAAAAAAATCAGGTATATGGGAAACAGTTAAAACCGATTTCCGTGAAAGTGAGATCACACGTGAAGTAAAATATGATCTTACGGAAACTCTGGATTTTTATCTGACCGAAGACCAGAAAGAGGAAATGAAAAGGATGGGATGGTTTAAAAAATTCTTTTTCATTCCCGCATGGCTTTTAAGAATAATGTTCTTCAAACTCACAAGGATACGGAGACTTCTTCTTGCTGCCGCAATTATTCTCCTTTTTGTAAATATCAACAATACTAATAGCGGAATTACATTTAATAATTCCATTTTTTCTATAATTATACTTCTTTTCATTCTCATTCTGGAATTGAAGGACAAACTCATAGCTGTGGATGAACTGAGTGCCGGAAGAGCCGTCCAGACAGCTTTCATGCCCCCGGAAAACCCGGATGTTCCGGGATGGTCTGTCTGGCTCTATTCAAGGCCTGCAAATAGTGTAGGCGGAGATATGGTAGACCTTATCCCGGTAGACGGATCAAACTTCGGAATCGTTCTCGGAGATGTGTCCGGAAAAGAACTTGGGGCGGCATTATATATGGTAAAGCTGCAGTCAACACTCAGAGCACTGTCTACTGATTCCGGTTCGCTCGCAGACCTCGGAGCAAAGATTAACAGGATATTTCACAGAGATAGCGAATCGAACAGGTTTGCAACAATAGTATATGCTTCACTGAAAAAAGAGAATGGGAACCTGAATGTCCTTAATGCAGGGCACTTACCTCCAATGATATTGAGTGATGGCAGAATATCAGAACTCGGAAAAGGATCACCGGCTCTGGGAATAAAGAACACGTCCAAATATAAAGAAGAAAAAATTGAACTGAAAAAAGGGGACTATTTTATTATCTATTCCGATGGAGTTTCTGAAGCGACAAATCATGAAGGTGAATTCTATGGTACAGGCAGGTTTAAAGATGCTATTCTGAAGAACAATAACCTCTCACCGAGAGAAATGGGGAATAACCTTATATCTGAAGTTAACCGCTTTGTCGGAAACAACAAATTCTACGATGACCTCTCTGTTATCATTTTGAGAAAAGAATAATCAGATAACTGTTATTGTCTTGTCAACTCCTGAGATAAGATGCTCCATTTACATCCACAATAGCTCCGGTCATAAACTCATTTCCTGGAGCGGCAAGCATAATAATTGCGTTAGCCACTTCTTCAGCAGTAGCTACACGGTTCATCGGGCTCTGAGCTCTGATCTCATCTCCCTGCGGGCCGGATAAGATCTCCTCGGTCATATCGGTCTCAACAAATCCGGGAGCAACTGCATATGACTGGATATTATACGGGGCCAGGGCCTTCGCCATTGACTGACTGAAAGAGTTCAATCCCGCTTTACTTGCGCCGTAGGCAGGAGCATCCGGTTCTCCCCTGAATGCACCTCTTGATGTCACATTGATGATCTTTCCGCCTCCCGAGCTGATCATCTGTTTCCCGGCAAGATAACAAAGATTTGCAGCACCGGTCAGGTTCAATCCTATAGTCCTATCCCATATCCCCTTCCACTCTTCAAAACCGGTATCTCTGAAATCTTTCTCTTCATATATCCCCGCATTGTTAACAAGTATATCTATTCTGCCGTACTCATCAATTATCCTATCCATCAGTTTTCCTGTCTGATCCGGATCGGATATATCACAGCTTACTGCATTGTGTCCCTCACCATGTAGATGATCGAGAACATTTTCTGCTGATCTACTGTCTGTCTTAAAAATAATTATAACAACTGCACCAGCTTCAGCGAATTTTTCAGCAACAGCCGCACCTATCCCCCTGGACCCGCCTGTGACGATTGCAATTTTATCGGTCAGATCTATTTTCATAAAAATAGTATTAAAACCCGATCCTTTTGTAAAGCCTACATCTGAAGCAAAAGCCAATTGTCACTATGTTGAAATCGACTGACTATTTACTTCTGAGCTCTGAAATTCTTTTTTCAGCTCTCTTTGCAAGTTCTGTATAAGGATTTGATTGAACAGACAATTTATAACCTCTAACCGCTTCAGTTCTATTATTTAATAATTCCATCATTTTCCCGTAAATATATGCATCATAAAATAACCATAAGCGTGCCTGAAAATTGCCTTTGGACAGATCAACAAGTGAATTAAATTCATTAATAATTTTTTCTGGGTTAATATTTTCAACACCTCTTGATAGCTTCAAATAATAATTAGACATTTTTGCAAGAATTGAAAGGGAAATTGAGTTGAGTGATATATCATCGAAATAAAATTCCGCCTTTTTCAGATCAGATCCGGCAAGAACCATTGCTCTACCCAGAAATAACCTCCATTCAGCAATAGTAAAGGTCCTGTTATTATCGGGTTGGGAAAGTATATTCAGACATTCAGTATACTCTCCCGTAAATAATTTGAGAAGCCCCAGGAAAGCATTGCCATCGGATAGATTCGATTTAAATACTGATAACGAAAGTATTTCCCTTGCTTTAGAAAAATTTCCGGTCTGTAACATGCAATAACTTTTAAATATCTCTTTACCGGAACTTATCCCCCAGAATTGATTAATATGACCCAATTCTTCATTTACTCTTCTATATGCAGCATCGGGACTCCCCTCAAGGAAATCTGCCTCGCTCAATCTCTGGGCTGCATCCCTGTTATATTTAAAATATTCTATAGACTGTTCCAGTGATTCCCTTCCCTGTCTGAAATTCCCCCTATCTATTTCCAGATCTCCTTTGAAAAAGAAAAGCGCAGATCTCAGGTAGGGATTTTCAGGACCGGCCGCAATACTTTGAACTATAAGCTCATATGCATGCTTATAATTCCTGTTTATTAATTTCTCTACGTAATATTGATTAATCAACTTATATATTCTGTACAAAGTAACCCTGTTATCGGAAAAAGTTCTGATATTGGAACCATCACTGACAGTCATTTTAAAGTCTTTTGAGATCGCTATGGAATCTCCGGTCCAGTAATCTTTAAATTTAAGCAAACCTGATTTATCCCATTCTGAAGATGAATAACTTGAAAAATTCGGGATGAAGCTGAGAAATTCCGGGATATAATTATTACTCTGTTTTAGATTAGGGATACTTGTTTGTTTGATACGAAAATTTCCATTAAGAGGGAATTGAATTTCTGCTACAAAAAAAAGGTGTGAGACTATATTATTGACCCCGAACATTAATATTCTGATATTTTTTTCGTCAGGTTCCAAAAACACATATTCGGAAATAGTACCCGGATTTGAAAAACTGTAAATGTTCGAATCCTTAATAAAAACAAATGCAGTGGGATACATATCCATAAAATGCCTGATAAATAATATTCTCTCAATACGGCCATCCTGATCAATATCATTTGAAATGATCTTGCTTGCATAAAATTTCTTAACAAAGTCATATTTTCCCAGATTAAAAAATTCGGAAAACCCAACCTTGGCAAGTTCCCGTCCGTCATTTGTAAATATAGAAACCTTGTTGTCGAATTCACACGATAATATTGAAACATTATCCACACTATCATGATTGTTTAGTAATGTTATTATTTTCCTGGAATCTATACTGAAATTATTTCTGTTGGTATTCGCTTCCACTCCGATATTGTTATCAAGAATAAATGAAGTGTTAATTGTATAGGGACTGACATTTTTCTCCCATAAACCGACCCCGAGATTATTGTATGCAGTGATATTACTTTGGTTGAACTTAACAGATGAGACATTACTATCAGCTATCCAGAAAATGAAAAAACAAATAATGGTTAGGGACAATGCTGTTAATAATACGATTCGCCACTTAAATTTTTTTATATTGTGAAATACTTTCCTGAATAAAGAATAATTCCCTTTCTCAAAGAAAGAAATCATCACGTCGATCGACTTGAATCTGTTCTCCCCTCTTTTTTCAATTGCCTTGAAAATACCGAATTCTGTATATTTCGGAATATTAATGGTTTTTCGATCAATTTTATCCGGTTTTTCCAGGATCCTTTTAAAAATAATTTCAAATGTGCTTTGTGAGTCCCCGAAGGGCATAGAACCCGATAAAACCCTATATAAAACAAGTCCCAATTGATATATATCAGATCTCATATCAACTTCACCCATATTTGCCTGCTCCGGGGACATATAGTAAGGGGATCCGATCAGTTCCCCGACAGAGGATGTCCTCTCAAGGTCATCGATCTCTTTTGACATCCCGAAATCGAGAATTTTAATGTCATCCCCTCCGATCAGCATTATATTTGACGGTTTCAGGTCCCGGTGAATTATCCCTTGATCATGTAGAGCTTTGACACCCCTCATGATATTGATAAATATCGGCCTGAACTTTCTCCAGGCTATCACTTTATCTTCTTCAAGTTGATCTTTGAGGCTCCTCCCTTGTACATATTCCATCACCAGAAGATGGATCCCATTATATTTCTCCAGTGAATATATCTTAACCAATCTTTTGTCAGTAATTTTCCGTGAAATATTTATCTCTCTTTTTACCCTGTGAAATTTTTTTGCACTATCAATATATTCGGGATTCAGGAACTTTATCGCGATCTCTTTCTGCAGGATCAGATCGTTTGCTTTATAAACAACGCCAAAACCACCACTTCCGATCTTCTCTATAATTCTATATTTTGAATTAATGATCAGCCCTTCTGAAAAAACCAGAGACTGATTCTCTTTTTTATAAATATCCGGGCCGATCTTTTTTGTTATACTAATTTCTTCTGTCATTTAATGCCTGATTAGTCAGAAAGTTTTTATAAGAAAACAGTATATTATAAATTATAATTGTTCACAATTTTATACCATTGTACCAATTTATTCAGGAATGAAGCCGAGGAAATCGTTCCAGTTCTTTTTTAATTCCGCTTCCGAAAAGCCGTTACAACCTATTGAAGTGAAGGCGGAAACAGACATAAGAGCGGAAAGATCCCTTTCACCCGCTCTTGTTCTGCTGATAAAATCCTCAACTCCGATGTATCCTGCTCCTCGCTCCCTTATGATCACAGAGGATAATTTCCTTCCGATACCCTTTATAAATATAAGACCTGTTCTTATTGCCCCCTCCTCCTCGGTAAACCCTATGTTGCTCCGGTTAATATCGGGGGGAAGAATTTTCAGTCCGCACTCTTTGGCTTCTTCTATGTATACAGGAAGCGGATAATAGCCTCCTCCGGAATTGAAAAGGCGGGAGAAAAACCTTACCGGAAATTTGGTCCTCATCCATGCGGATACGTAGGCCGAATATGCATAGGATATGCTATGAGCATTATTGAATGCATAGAGTGAAAAGTCTGAAGCCATTTTCCAGAACTTTGCAAGATCCTGTTCACTCCAGCCCTTTCCCCTCCCTGATTCGAAGAAACCATCTCTGAACTCCTCCCCTCTCCTCTTTTTCAGGCTACGTCTGATTTTCTCAGACACTTCAAGGCTCCACCCGGTCACATGATGAATCAGAACAGATATCTGCTCCTCATATATCAACGCCCCTCTGGTATAGGGGAAGATCTTCCCCAGGAGAGAATGGAAAGGTTCTCTCCTTTCAAGGTAGGCTTTTTTCATTCCCGATTTTGCAGGACCCGGTCTTATTATTGCTATGGATATGGCAAGCTCCTCAAGGTTTGAAGGGGCTGCCTTTAAAAGATTTTCTCTCGCAAGGGGACTCTCCAGTTGAAAACAACCCTTTGTAGAAGCTTTTTGTATGGATTCCCACACCAGATGATCTTCAAAATTTATACTGTTTCCGAATACATAAGGAGAGATAACATCAAATCCCCTTACCCCGAGGAGGTCCAGTTTGAATATCTTTAACCTCTCCACTGTTTCCTTGTCCCATGTGACCTGGTCGAATCCGTGAGGCGATACCTCCACCGGAAATGATTCCCTTATATCCCTTTCAGAGAAGATAACTCCTCCGAGATGAAGGGATAACTCTCTGTATACATTTTTCAGAAGTGAAGCTTTATCATTTATCTCTCTTATCTGTCCGGACCCCTTCCCTTTTAATTCGGAAGGGGAAGCAAATATATCAACATCCCTGCTCATCCTGTGAGATTCTTCGGGATCAAATCCAAAACTTCTGGCAACCTCATATAATGCAGATCTTCCCCTGAAGAACTTATGAGTAGATATAAATGCCACTTTCCCCGGAAACCTTCTGAACACCCATTTAAGCACCTCACCTCTGCGGGAGGAATCTATGTCGATATCTATATCCGGAAGTTCATCCCGGTGTGCATTTACAAACCGTTCGAATAATAAATTGTGGTGCATCGGATTCACCCTGGAAAGTCCGAGCAGGAACAATACATATGATGAACCACCGGACCCGCGGATATTAAAATAGATCCCGTTATCCCTGCAGAACCGTGTTATTTCTTCAGCAATTAGAAAGTATGGGGCAAATCCCAGTTCATCTATCTTCTCCAACTCCATAAAAGCCCTGCTCCTTGATTCCATACCGGCTTCTGTCCTTTTAAGTTCCCTCTCTACGGCAGACCGGAGGGAAGCCGATTGAGTGCTTCCGTTACCCTTCACAGGAGATCTGCCGAGAGATGCACCGAACCGTTCTGCAAAATCAAACCCGACAGAATCCGCAAGAACGAATGTATTCTTCATTGCATCTCTTCCCGTCTTTCCCCACCTTTTTGTTATTGCACTGTAACTGAGAGGCCCGTAAAGAGGAATATTCGGGTTATTATCTGCTTCACCGGACGGAAGGTGGCTGAATACAGATGATACAACTTTGTAACTTTCCGGAGATCCGGTCCACCTGAGAGCATTTGCCCACACTACCGGTATCCGTTCTTTCTCAGCATATTCAAGATACTTCCTGTCACTATTCCACTCAAGACCGAAATATATATCCCCTCCCGACATCCTGTCTTTTATATTCTTGAACCTGGATGATATATCACCCCTGATCCCGCCCGGTATAAAGACAGAGGTAACCTCTTTCATAGAGGTCAGTTTTTTTTTGTTATAGGACTCGACAAGTGAAAAATATCCTTCAGGAGTACGCGGGAAGAGAAGAAGGGAGCCGGAACCTCTGAGGGATATTTCCATACCTGGAAGGAATCTGAGACCGTTCTTTAGTGCCGACCTGTAGAATTTTTCCCATGCAAGAAAAGAGAAAGGGTCGGTAACTGCCATTACCCCCCCTTTTTTCATCAGCGATGCAAGGCCTGCCGGTGAAACCGCACCTTTTCCTCCTGAAAATACCGAATAAACCCTTAATGGAATATATCTCATTTATCGTTCGCCTTTTGTTCGCTTTCAGTATAGTATAATTTTCTCCTGTTTTCAATAAATATTTTTTTTTCATATTAATGTATAATCCGAAGGGAGGAATGATGAAATTATCGTCTATGATCCACAGATTTTTCATTTCTATCGTCTTGGCAGCGCCCTTCTACAACCTAATGAAAAAATCTGATCACAAGATCTATATAATTACCGGTGTATTGATATTCCTGAACATTACTATTAACCTGATAGGGAACAGAGCCCGCAAATCTCTTCTATTAAAACCGGTGACCCTTGCCGAAAAGAGGGAACTTTTCAGAAAATTCAGAAAACAGGGGGAAACCGGTAATTATGCTGCAGACGGCAGAACAGAAGAAAAAAGGCTTAAGGATCTTAAATCTCTCTATGAAAAAAATCTTATAACCCTGTCGGAATACGAATCAAAAAAGAAGGAGATCATTGATGGAATATAGTAATGAAAATATGACAGAGAAATATCCGGATGCTTCAAATACAAAACTCAGGGTTCTGTTGTATACTGCGGTCTTTTTTGTGGTTTTCTCTATATATACATTTGACTCCTTCTCAACATGGAAATTCCTTGCAGTTATCATTCCACTGGGATTCTCCTTTATTTCTTACCGGGGGAAATGGATATTTCTTCCGATTCTGGTGATAACCTGGTTCGCTTTCATGATCATGAGCGTAGGGGTCATATACAACCATGATATTATGGAACTTTCCGGACCTCTGGTATGCCCCGAAGGATATAAAGCTGAAGTGAGTGTGCTGGTGCAGAATCCCGTCCCGGGGGAAACATATACTTCAGCCCGGATGAGATGTGTAAATAATTCGGGAGACGTAATAAATCCGGGATTCAGCCCCCATTTTACAGTACTTGGACTTTATCTGATCCCGGCATTGGTCCTGTTCCTTATAAATATTCTCTTTTTCAGGCTGGCCGGAAGAATGATACAAAATCCATATGCTCTTTACCTGTCAGGTTCAGTGCTATTCTGCTTCCTGGCACGTCTGATCTGGATAAACAGGGATCAGATAATTCTTACAATAAAAGGTATTTTGTTCTGATCCTGTTCTCTATCCCCTTTTGTAAACAATAGCGACTACGGTTTTATCATCCCCGCCCATATTTATTGTAAGTCCATACGGCTTTTCCGTACTTATTTTCACCTGAGCATCCCCTGCTCTCCCTGTCAATTGCTCCCATATGGTTACTGCCTGATGTACACCGGTTGCACCTGTCGGATGTCCCCAGCCTATCAGTCCTCCGGTCGTATTAAACGGTATTTTACCATCTCTGGAAGTGTGACCGGCGGCAACAAAATCGGCACCTTCCCCCGGTTTGGCAAAACCAAGCGCTTCAACAGCGAGAATACCGGCTATTGTAAAACAATCATGGGTTTCAATTGTCCCAAGATCATCGATCGTAATTCCTGCTGATGAGAGAGCTTCCTCAGCAGCCATCTTTATGGTGCTCAGAGCAGTCGGGTCTTCGGGAGGAGCAGTTATGTCAGCTTCCGATTGTCCCCATCCAACTACTTCAACAGCATCTTTTTTATCTATTCCGATCTTTTTTAATCCATCTTCAGAAACTATTGCAATTGCAGATGCGCCGTCAGATACTTTCGAACAGTCAAAAACATTCAAATTATCAACAAAAGCCTTGCCATTTGGTTCAGTTAATCCAAGGGATTCCAGGTCTTCAACCTTATTGTGAAATTCCTGAGCCGTCGGACAAAGACGTGCATTTTCAATCGCATTCCTGAACCATCTTGCAAAACCTTTTCTTGCTTTGTCCTTTCCATACCTTTTAAAGTATTCTCCTGCTCTGTCACTGAATTGACCCGGGAAAAAATAGGCATGCCCCTTTTTCCTCTCCTGGAACCATCCTGCTCCTGCAAGAATATCAGCTCCGTATATCGCCTTTACAGTATTCTGAACTTCAACACCAATCGTCAGGACCACATCTGCTGTTTCTGCCAGAACCGACCTGATACCCGTCATCAATGCAAGCCCCCCGGAACCGCAGGCACCCTCTACTCTGGTTGCAGGTTTGCCATGGAGATCTTTGTCTATCATGGGTATGAACCCCGGAAGGTTTGCCTGCTTGTTGAATCTGGCCGCCATAAAATTCCCTATCACACTCTCATCAACATTCTTACCGCCTCCGATCTGTGAAAGAGTCCCTTCACCACTCTCTTTGATATAATGTTCAATTCCCGGCCGGGGTTTCTTAGGATGAAACTCTTTTCTCCCTGTCCCAAGTGAAATTGTATTGTAACCTGCTGTCATATATACTTTTTTTCTTAATTTTTTCATTTTGTTACCCCTGATTCAGAAAATCATTTATAGGACCGTATGCATGGAAAAACCCTGTGAGCATAACGGTATTCACATCACTCTCACTATTTGCCACATTATCTGCAACAAGTTTTTTCCCAATCTCCTTTGACCTCTCAGCATACCTTACTGCAAGCTCCCCGCCATTTGAAGATACTCCCTTAAGTTCTTTGAAATAATCAGAAAGGATACTATCTTTTCCCTTATCCCTTATTATATTTTTCCACTCGGGAATATTCTCCGGGAGTGAACCCATAAACTCATCAACTTTGCCCTTAAGTTCATCAATAGGGATATATTCTTTTTTATCGGGGTTGTAAATTGCTGCCGGACGTCCCTTTTCATACTTCAGGAATCCGTCCTTTTGAGAACCATCAGAATTCTGGCCTCCCTTTACATTCTGCTCTATCATCATATCAAGGACATCACTATGCAGATCTTCATCATTCAGATGGGGATTCATTACCTGCATGATATATTGACAGACATCTATTCCGACATAATCTATCAATTGGAAGATCCCCATCGGTCTTACAAGTAATTCCTGGCTCACACGGTTTAGGGTTAAAACTCCCCCTGTAAAACCGAGCTCTCCGCTTATCCTTTTTGCCTCTTCAATTCCGTGGAGAGCATCTCTCATGAAGTGGCCGTTACCGATAAATCCTGCAAAATCATTTGACGGGACAGTAACTTTCCTGAGTTTTTTTGCATATTCAGCAGCAAACTCCTTTACTTCAGGTAGTGTGTTGTCTGTTACAATAACTTCAACAAGCTTTTGTACTGCAGGTGGATTGTAGAAGTGAAACCCCAGAATCCTCCCTCCCAGTTCTGCATCTTTATCCAATTGCCCAATGGGGACCGATGAAGTATTGGTAAAATACCAGGGAGATAATGAAGTGTTTTTTTCAATATCCTTAAATATCTTTACTTTAAGTTCCGGGTTCTCATTTACCGCCTCAAAGATCAAATTTGATCTGTAGGCAGGGTCCATTCCCGTTGTTGGTCTGACAATATTGAGCACATCAAAAACATATTGTTCGATTATTTCCCCATTCTCGACCAGGTCTGCTCTGTCCTCATATGCTTTTCTCAGTGCAACAGTTTTCTTCTCGGCTATTTTCGTGACCTGGACCTTAAGATAATTCATAAGCCCGGCCAATCCCGAGTCTGATACATCCATAGCATTCAAAACAAACTTTCTCCCTTTATTCTCAGCCATAAGGCTGAGGTCCGCCATTTCAACGGCCGTCAGGAGAAGGATTCCGCTTCCCATTTTTCCAGCTGCTCCTAGAACGGTTACCTCTTCAAGAATATTTTCATATTTCATCTATTTTTCCTCCCATTTAGGGGCCCTCTTTTCAAGAAAAGACTTCATCCCTTCAGTACCTTCATTTCCGAATAAAGTTCCGAACTCTCCGGCTTCAATTTCAGAACCAGAATCTATATCTGTTTCAATTCCTTTTCTTACAACCCTTTTCAAAAGGGAGACAGCTTTCGGACCCTTTGTCAGTATTTTCTTCATCATTTCCAATGATATATTAATAAGATCTTCCTGCTCAACAACTATTTGAACAAGTCCGATCCGCAAGGCCTCATCTGCATTTATCATGTCTGCCGTCATAAGGAGGCGAAATGCATTCCCGAGGCCAACCTGGCGAGGGAGTCTCTGAGTTCCTGCAAATCCCGGTATCAGCCCCAGATTTACTTCAGGTTGTCCGAACTTTGCTTTAACTCCGGCGATCCTGATATCACACGCCATTGCCAACTCACATCCTCCGCCAAGGGCAAAACCGTTTACTGCTGCTATAACCGGTTTAACAAAGAGTTCGATATCTCTGAATGTTTTCTGCCCTGCTTTAGAGAATTTTATTGCAGCAGCTTCATCCATATTCACCATCTCTGAAATATCTGCACCCGCGACAAAAGCTTTACCTTCTCCAGTAAGAATGACACCTCGAACAGCGTCATTGTTTTCGAGTTCCCCGAGCATAAAATCCATCTCAATAAAGAACCTACTGTTCAATGCATTCATGGCATCAGGACGGCTTATATGAATCAAACCGATGTTTTCCTTAACTTCAAGTTTTAAAATTTTATATTCCATGAAGTCCTCCTGTTGATCAGATCATTGGAATTTTGATAACACAGAGGAAAAATATTGTCAATTTAAAGAAGAATAAATAAGGCCTGATCTGACAGGCCGGGATATCAATCCGATCTGGAGGCTGACCAGCCTAGCTGAACTCCTTCACCGATATAATTTCCTGTCATCCCTGATATCAGGCCGGTAAAAACATAATCGGCCCAATTTGAATATGTCATGGTAAGATTATTCCCGTCAACGATCCATGTACCGGAATAACCGCGTGAATCAGTAAAAGTTCCCGCAAAAGGTGTATCACCTGAAAAAGTGATGGTCATTTCTGGAGTTGTACCATCTTCAATAAAATAGGAGAACAACCAATTTCCCCTTATATCAAGAATCCGGACGACCAATGTTACATCATTATACATAATGAAAGATCCCGAATCGGTCTTGGAGCCATCATTCAATAAAACCTCGATCTCAATATTCTCTGAGGGGGGGGAATATTCGTATTCAATTTCATCAAGTTCATTCAATGTATAGGTACCTTCTTCAGGTGTGCCTGTACAACCGTCTTCAATAATCACTGTCAAATTAAATTCCGGTGACCCGAAACCGTTACACCCGCTAAAAGAGAATGATAACATTATCAGTACAACTGCAAGTAATTTAATATTTATAAGATTTTTCATTTAGCTCACCTTTTAATCACGAATTTTACCTTATATTTGACCATTTTTCAATAGAAAGCCCCAACTCATAATCCATAAGACTATAATTCAGCTGAAATAGTTTCATTGATCCTGATCAAAATTGACTATAAACGCTTAGTATGATAAAAATTTCATTTATCCAAGAGGTTATTTTGAAAATTAAAGCAATAATACTGATAATATTAATTATTCCCTTTTCCATCTTTTCATCAGAAAGATTAATAGAACCGGAAATCCGGGGGATATTTTCACTTAAATATTTTAATAATTCAGAAATCAATCCATATTCCGGCAAATCCTTCAATATACCGGAAGAAACTCTCTCCACCGAAAATATTACTCCAAAACCGGTTAAACAAAAAAAACTCGGAAGAGCAGTTTTGTATATGGGAACGCTTTGGCTTGCAGACTCCATAAGATACTGGTCCACATATGCAGACTGGGTAGAGGACTGGCAATATCAGTTAAACTGGGAAGATCAGAAGAAGAGATTTTTTTTATTTGAAGCCAACAAATTCGATTCAAATCCATTCAGAACCAACTGGACACATGGCATCGGCGGTGCCGTTTATTTTAACATGGCAAGATACCACAGACTGAACCTTTTTGAATCGGTTCTCTTTGAATCTGCCACTTCTATGATCTGGGAATATTTTACAGAATGGAGGGAAGTAGTCTCATTAAATGATAATTTTTTCAGCGGGCTGGGGGGACTTCCTATCGGAGAACCGTTCTTTCAACTGGGAAAATATCTACTGAGCCGGAAAGGAATAGTTAATCAGATCGCAGGTTATATTATCAATCCTGTTTTCGGTATAAGTGACCTTTTCGGGGGCAAAAAGTGGAGATCGAATTTCAAAGAAGATTATTTCTCACCCCCCTCCTTAACGCTTTCTTTGGGCAATGAAAATTTCAGCTTGAGAGATAAGAGCAGGGCCGGGGAAAACCGATTCAACATGCAAATTGGTTCAAAATTTTTAAAGATCCCCGGATTCGGTATGCCTGGTAAAAATATAGTAAAAATAAACTTTAACTCAACTTTTTATTCAGAAATAAATTTCGGACTATCAGCAGGGGACAACGGGGTTTATGAGAATAGATTCAGCACTAAAATAATTTATCTTGGTTCTTTCAGCCAGAAGATAGATAAGGATAAGGGCGGGAATCTGAAAGGTTATTCACTGTACTACGGTCTCTCTTCAGCTTTTAATTTCTTCAAGAAGAAAGCGTTTGAAGAGTATGACAGCGGACAATACCATTACAACTTTAATGAAACCGGTGAAGATGATCAGTCTGACGGCCGGGATGTACACGATCCTCCAGAACTTCCGCTAAACTTTACCGACAAGATGGCTATTATAAACCTGATCGGCCCTTCTGCTCACCTCACTCTATACTCGTCTCCATTTAAATTTGAGATCGATGCTGATGTATATTTTGATTTCGGACTTGTAAACTCTTTTGCTATTAATAAATACTCGGAAGATAATGATGTTTTCAAAGACAGGATCAAAACAACATTGGCTTACTACGGGTATTATTATGCATTTGGATACACTATGAACCTCGATGCCGGATTAACATTTGGTAATCTGTCGGTAAAAGGCGGGATCAGACATCAAAAATATGTTTCCATTCAGGGATTGGACAGGTTTCAGGACAGGATCATTAATGACAACAAGACATATGATTCAAGGTCGGTCCTTAGAGGCTCGGCCAGATACCGTATCCCCGGGAGCAGATTCTCTTTTTCCCTTTCAGCAGAGAAGATCATCCGGGATGGTACATTCGAGGATATCATAGAAAAAGGGACCGAGACCAGAATAATTTCTTCAGTAAATTTTCACTTCTAATTCAGAATACTAAATTAACGATCTTGCTTTCAATTCGGTTAATATAAAATCTTTGATCAATTCGAAATTAATCGCATCAGAATCGTTTAATTTAATCATATTCCTGATTATTTTGTTTCCTCTCATAAGGTATACTTCAAGTCCTGAATCAAGCAGCCCTGAATCTTCTGTTTTAAGATAAACAGGTGAGAAACCTATCCCTTTAATGATATGAAACTTTATTTTACCGACTTTTTCGGCCATTTCTCTATTTAAAGAAAAATACTTGTCAAGCCTGAGTATCAGATCCTTCTCCTCTTTCCACAGATCCTCCTCCAGCTTGCTGGTAAATAATTTAAATACTGATGAGAACATAAATTTGAACTCCTGAAATTTCTTCAATATCTTCGAGAACGATCCATCAATGCCTATACCGGTTGAATCAACTATCCTTGCCGGTATCCTCAGATGATTCAGGACAAAATCTATTTGTCTGGGCTTCAATTCTATTGTGAACTCAGAATTCTTGAGCGCAAAATCAGCTCTATTATATTCAGAATTTACAACATACAATTTCCCCGAATTTGATAATTTTGTTATTTCTTCAAGTCCGATATAACTATTTCTTCCTGAGACTCGGAATGGCTTTATTGAATTAGAAAAAATTCTTTCTCCTGTTTTTTTCATATGGAGAAATACCAGCTCTTCAATACGATCCTTTTGCCCTGCATTCACCCTGTCATAATTTTTACACAGATAGTGATAAAGTTTATGGATATATGGGAACAGACCGGACCGTAAATCCTCCCACTCTGATGTCCCGGCTTCCAGAACTGCGGAAAATATAAGTCCTTCTGTCGGGGGAAGGTCAATTTTTTTTCTGAGTATTCCATTCTCAGTTATCCAGACTCTGCATATCATTCCCGATACAGGTATTCCGCATATCCCTGACATCCTGTTCGCACCGCCATGTATCTTTACAGATACAAGTGTATCCGGGATGGCAGTTAAGGGTAAAACTTCAACGCCATTGAGTATTATGTTTTTTCCTGACCATTTTGAATACTCTTTGAAGATCTTTATTTCCCGTTGATGATCTCTGCTTTTTCTATCCAGCAGAATCCGGCTGCCTGCATGAATTGTACATCCATTATCAAGCGAAACCTCGTCTTCACTGATTGAGAGTCGGTATCCCTTACCATTAAATAATGTTTCAATTGTGATACTTTTTGGTTCAGGTGCAAATACAGCAAGAAGCCCTGCACCATACTCCCCTCTCAGCTTTCTCACAGCAAATTCCTTCCTTTCATCAGGGACTGTTTTTTTTAATTCAGCAAGCATATTCAGATGTAAAGGGTCTATCCCTGACCCGTTATCATATATATCAACTTTATTGCTGTCTATTGTGATATTAATGGAATCTGCGCCCCTTTTAAAAGCAGTTTTAACAAGCTCTGCAGGATACAGGAAGTAAGATCTTTGTGAAAATACCGCTGTTTTATGCAGGTATGATTCAATATCTATAGAAAACAATGTGTCTTTGGTCTTTTTATCAGCCATTTTTCAATATTGATCGAAGTATCTTTCTAAAGGAGATCTCTCTGTCAGTATAAAAGAACAATGATTTTTCAGTTATAAGTTTAAAAAATCTGTACATTGCAAGAGAAGGATAATTGACAAAGATCTCTTTTATTCCGGATAATTCAATTGAGTTCATGTTCAGAACTATGAATTTCTTTGGATAACCTGTCTTTCTGAAAAATCTTCTGTAGGAGATGACAGAAAAATCTATATCCCTGAAAGTCTGCCCTGTCAACCCGGTCCCATTAAGACAGACAAGTTTTTTCCACCCCACCGTACTCAGAATTCTATTTACACTTTCAACAAATTTTTTTGTTAAATCATCACCGTTTTTATTCTCAATATCTGCTGAAAGTTTAAGAATTGCATCAAGATCTGTAATTCCGTAAAAAAGCCTTATAAGCGGATTCTGAATAATATTATCTGAATCAACAATAACCTCACCCGATCTTTTAAGTTCATCTGAAAGTATATTTCCTGTCTTCCCGTAAAACAACTTTCTCTGTTTCAAAAGCCTTAGTGCTGTCTTTATCGAGATATTCTTCCCTGACAAAGTTGTGATTATCTCCTGATCAACAATATCAAAATTATAATTCCACAATTCAGGTGCCAGCAGATAACTTTTCCCGATCTCTATAATATCCCTCCTTGCTTTAACTTTATTTTGCGGATTAAGCTTTGCTTTCCTTTCCTTCTCTTTAGCCAGCTTTTCTCTGTAAAACAGTATGAAGGGAAAAATTGACAGCAGGAGTAGTAAAAGGATCACTTTGAATATCAACACATAAGCTTTATTCTCATTTTCAATTACCGGTACTTTCTCCTTATCGACAAAAGAGAACTCTTCTTCAAGAATGGAATTCGCCCTACGGATTGATGAGGAGGCTGTGGCATCAGCCTTCTTCCATCCATTATCGTAATACTCAACCCAGGAGTGTAGTCCGGGGAGTACTCTCCCTTTTTCTCCTATCAATCCAATCACGAGCTTTGCTCTGACCCCCGATTTTCTGAGTATCAGGCATAGGACACCATTTATCACATCGCAGTCACCGGCACCGATCTCAAGTACTTTTGTCAGCCAGTTCCTGTTACCTCTCAGAGTCCGGTAATACCCTGCCGTCCCTTCCGAAATATCATAATCAACCAGAATATTTGCGATCTTTATCGATTTTGAGATCTTATTTTCCAGATTCTGATAGAATAGTTCTTTGATCCGGGCCTCAATTTCGTCAGAGAATCTTATACTCTCTGGAAAATCCAGATACTTCTTCGTGTATCCCGGGTCATATTCTTCATCAGCTTTAAAACATATATATTCCAGAGACTTGTTAAATCCAGGCACATCAGCGATAACCTCACCCGATCCCGACCTCTTCAGTCTAACTCTCCTGATACCTCTGATCTTTATACTTTCTTCAGCAATTTGATATCCTGAGGGATGGGGAAGAAAAACATCCCCTCCGTTTTTAATAGTTATTCTGACGATAAATTTTTCACCAGAGATCTTTCCGGAAGAAGATGGTATGACATAATTAGATGAGCCATCCCACACAAACCCTCTCACCACATTATAGTTTGGTGCGGTAAACATTTTGAGCCATATATTTTCTTCCGGAGTATATCTGATATCTGCAACAACTCCCGGACCGAGTTTGTCCACAACTGCACTGTATTGTCTGTAACCTTCAACATTCACCGTCCCCGGGGAAAGGATATTTGACGGTTCGGCAGGCAATATCCGGTTCAGAATATACACTTCAAGCGGGATCACAAGAATTAGAACCGCGAGGATTATTCTTATATAAGAAGAAGTGATCTCCCTATAGCCTTTTTTTATCCCGTACCAGATCTTTCTTAATCTTGTCCTGGGATAAGCGTGGTCTGAACAGATCTGAACCAGTTCGTTCAAAGCCTTCCGGGACTTCTTCAGAATTTCCTGAAGTGATCTGTCATCTATCACTTCCCTTCGTGACATATTGACTTTGAGATTACGGCCGTTTATATGAAACACAGGCGCAATACCGCTCTTCATGTAATTAAAACCGTTAAGGCTTGCATTATTTACCAGAGACAGCTCATCAAGTGTGATCCCCTCCCAGGCAGGGATTCCTCCCGTCAATATCGTAACATGAGGTAATTCTCCCAGTTTTACAACCCCTTCGAAACCCCTCCCTCCGTATTTCAGTGATATCCCTTCAGCTGCTTTCAGGCTTTCCGATATAAGTTTACCCCTGAAAAAAACCGGAAGTATCCTCCCCTTCTCATCTTTCCTGTCAAGGAATCTGCAGTATTTGTGGACCCCTTTTTCCATATCCCGGCAAAATTGCTCATAATCAGAATATTTTTTCTTTCGGATAAGGGTTATCCTTGTTCCGAATTTTGAAAGTTTACACTCAATCTTTCTATGTTTTAGATCTCCTCCGAGAACAATTGCCCACTTTTCCTCTTCTTCGGAATAAGACTCAATTAAGATCTCATCAGGTTCATATTTTAATATTGTCCAGAAACCGACACCGTACATCCCAACCGACGATCTCTCTTTGACCTTACTTGAAGAATAGAGTCTGAACAGATATTTTTCTGCATCTTTATAGGTCATCCCATGGCCGTTATCAGAAAAAATAATTACTTCATTTGTGGAGCCGAAACCTCCTGGATCTATCTTTATCTCAAGTGCTCCTGAATCACGGCTGTTCTGAGCAAGTTCTCTCAGAAAGACCCATGGGTCACTGATATATCCTTTCTGGCTATCTCTGATACTATTGAGGTAAAAATTGTTCATTCAATTCTTTATCTCTACCCCTCCAAAAATAGCAGTCGCATTTATTATAAGAGGATTATCTTCTAAAGGGTTCTCACTTCTTGATTTGTTTCCAACTCCACCGAATAATGCCGTAGAATTTATCTCAACATTCCAGTCAGCCGGGATCTTGATGTCAACTCCCCCGAAAACAGCAGTCAGGTCAAGAATTGCTCCATCCGGGCTGATCAAAGCATCCCTCAGATCAATATCGGCTCCGCCGAAAAGGGATGTTACACTTCCTCCCCTGAAAGACTTCGACCTGATTTTCCTTTCCAGACCGGAAAAAACCGCAAAACCCGAAATATAGTTTTCCTTATCCCCGAATCCTTCCTTTCCCCTGATTCTTTTACCGGGCCCCAGAATAATTGAGAGTCCTACAACTATTATTGCCACCGGCCATAATTTTTTTATATAATCCCACTCTATTATATTGTTGGTTGTGAGCAGGAAAATTATTCCAATTGTAACCAGCAGCCATCCCGGAAAAGCAAAAATATCCCTGCTGCTGACAATATTCAGGATACCGATACCGATCAGGATCAAAGGCCACCATTCCCTGAAACTGAAATCTATATATCCCAGATTCCTCATCACCCAGATGAGACCGGCAATAATGAAAACCGCACCAAGAAAAACAGTACTTCCGGAATCCTTTCTGTTTTTATCCATTCTTATCTCCGGTTATCTAAGGATTTTTGAAGCTATCACAAGCCTTTGGATCTGATTTGTTCCCTCATATATCTGGGTAACCTTCGCATCTCTCATCATTTTTTCAACAGGGTATTCTTTCATATATCCATATCCTCCGAAGATCTGTACCGCGTCAGTTGTAACAGCCATTGCCATATCTGTTGCGTACAGTTTTGCCATTGCTGATCCTATTGTTAGATCTTTTTCACCTGAATCAACATTCCGGGAAGCCTGATAGATCAATGATCTTGCTGCCTCAATAGATGTTCCCATATCTGCAAGCATAAATTGTATCCCCTGGAATTCACTTATGGGTTTCCCGAATTGTTCTCTCATTTTCGAATAAGCAACTGATTCATCAAGAGCTGCCTGAGCGATACCCAGAGCCTGTGCTCCAATACCTATCCTGCTTCTGTCGAGGAGACCCAAGGCAATATAAAACCCCTGACCCAAACTTCCAAGAATATTTTCTTCAGGAACTATGCAGTCATCAAATATCAACTCATTGGTCACAGACGATCTTATTCCCATCTTATCTTCTTTTTTGCCTACTGAAAACCCGGGTGTCCCCTTCTCTACAATAAATGCAGTATGGCCTTTATATCCTTTCTCCGGATCGGTGCTTGCAACCACAAGACAAATATCAGCAATCTCACCACTGGTAATAAACTGCTTGGTCCCATTTATAACATAACTATCTCCCTTCTTTACAGCCTTTGTTTTAAGGGATGCTGCATCGGAACCCGCCCCAGGCTCTGTCAGTGCAAAAGCTGTAAAAAGCCTCCCGTCTGCAATACCGGGAAGATACTTTTTCTTCTGCTCTTCATTACCATAGAGAATTATCCCTTTGGATGTGATAGTATGAGCTGCAAATGTAACTCCTATACCTCCGTCACCCCGCGATAGTTCCTCGATGCCCAGTGTCGAAACCATTATTGAATCACTCATTCCGCCGTATTCTTCTGGAACTATTATTCTGAAAAAATCCTGTGCAGCCATCTCTTTGAATATTTCTTGGGGAAATTCATCTTTCTCATCAAGATCATTTCTTAGGGGGATTATTCTTTTGTTCACATATTCGGAGAAAAGGTTCTTCACCATCTCCTCAATTTCTGTTAAATAATAGTTCATATAACCTCCTGATAATAGTATTCAAAACAAGAATAATATTCTATCAGAGGGGATTTGAATTATCAATCAGGTCAACACCGGTAATAAAAAATACCCGGCTGAGTTTTTGCAGTTTTTATCCGTAAAATATCGAATATTTATTTACTGTTAAAAACTATATCCTTCACCAGTTTTTTGCACTGGAACATATGCCTCAGATTGTTTGCATAGATGGCCACTTTCTCAGCTTCTTTATTTCCGCCTCCATGCTTGGAACCGAACTGGAGAAGCCCTCCTTCGGTTGAAGCGACCATGACTCTGATGAACTCATTTAACTTATAATGCTGCTCAGTGGTAATCCCCTTTTTCCTTTTAAAAAGTTTCTCAACATTTTTTCCGTATTTTTCATCTTTGAGAGCACCTTCATAGGGAAGGTTTACCGGAAGATTACCCGCCATATCCTGCAGAATGCTAACCGCATTAGGGAACAGATCGGTGGCCATATATTTTCCCATATTGGTAAAAACCTCATCCGGCAGGATCGCACCGCTTTCTGTTACTGTTGATTCTTCGATCGCAGCTTTTGCCATCCCCCGTGATAATATCGCAGCCTTGGCTATCTGGAATATTTTTTCAGATGTGTTACTTAGAAAATACTCACCTTTTGTCCCGTTAAAATCGGATATGAGCATCGCAGCTCCGGTCATAATATCATACAGGGCGGGTTTGCATGCAAGATAGGAGAACCGGTGCATGGTGGCAAATAGATTGGCGTATATTGCCCCGTATTTATGTTCCTCGCACAGGAATATTCTATCATTGGGGACAAATACATTGTTGAAAATGATCATCCCCTCTTTATTAAGATATTTTCTTCCGTGTGTCGGGGCATGTTCTCCTTCAAGCGTTTTGACCTCAGCCCCGAGGGCATATCTCTCGATACCCTCGGCATCCGCCTGGATCGCAAATGCGACCGCACAGCTTTTATCAAATTCGCTCAGCTGCATGCTAGGCATAACTATCAGTTCTTCAGCATATATACTCATCGTGATAGGTGTTTTGATACCGCTGACATATATACCATCATCGGTTTTTTTAACTATATGAACATATGTATCCTTCTCCTCCTGATCTGCCGGAGAGACAGACCTGTCACCTTTTGCATCCGTCACAGCACCTGCCGGCGCAATATCATTCTCCTGAACATATTCAAGATATTTTTTCAGCCTCTCATGATAGCTGGTTGTTCCCTTATTGCTTTTGTCAAGCTGATGCGTCCCGATATAAAGAGCCCACAATGCATCACCACCCACACATCTCTGAGCGCAAACCGTCTCTCTTGCAAGAGCATGGACCATCTTGATCCTCTTTCTGAGATCATCTTTGGTTCTGGGAATATAATTATATCTGTTTACTTTATTACCGGTCAGTGAAGATTCAGCAGTCATCAACTCATTGAATTCCGGGCTTTTTGCAAAATTATAACAGGTGGAAACAACATTCATTCCCTTTATTATATCTTCGTCTTCATAGGGTTTATCCAGCAACCTGTCTGTTATAACATTCGGTTTCAATTTTTTTAGTGCATTCACATAATCTTCTGAAGTTTTTACTCTGTCCAGCTTGCTCATTATTTTCTCCTGTATTTAACTATTTCCTTAATAATTAAATTTACAACGATTAATACTTAATATCAAGGATTTTTCCTGGCTATTTCAAACTTTTTTTTTTAAATAAGGTATAATGAAAATTAAGAAATTTAAAAAGTATTAAAGGAGGAGGAAATGTCAGATAATGTAATCGATCTGGATCAGCTTCAGAAAAAGCTGACACCTAAAGCGATAATAGCTATAATAATTGTAATTTTTCTTATTATAGCCGGTTTATCAAGTTTTTATATGGTAGATCAGAAAGAGGAAGCCGTTATCCTTTTCATGGGGAAATTCAGCAGGATAACCGGACCGGGACTTCACTTCAAAATGCCTTTCGGTATTGAGAAGAACTATAACGTCCCGACACAGAGGGTCCTCAAAGAAGAATTCGGATTCAGAACCGAAAGGGCCGGAGTCAACACTGTCTATTCGTCAAGGAACTTCAGCAATGAGTCTGTTATGCTGACAGGTGACTTGAATATTGTTGATGTCAGTTGGATCATTCAATATAAGATCGTCAATCCCCGTGCATGGCTGTTCAACCTTGATAATCAGAGAAAGACAATTCGGGACATCTCACAATCGGTCATTAACAACCTGGTTGGTGACAGAACCGTTTTTGATGTTATCGGGAACGAAAGATCAAATATTGAATCCAAGGGTCAGGTAATGATGAATGATTTTTTCAAGCTTTATGATCTTGGAGTTAATGTCACCACAGTTAAACTTCAGAATATTGAGCCACCGAAAGGACCTGTCCAGGATGCATTCGAAGATGTGAATAAAGCGATTCAGGACAGGAGCCGTTTGATCGACACTGGAAAAGAATCCTATAATAAGTTGATCCCCAAGGCCAGGGGACAGGCACAGCAGACAATTGAGGAGGCAGAAGGGTATGCGATTCAGAAAGTTAATCAGGCAAAGGGTGATATTGCCAGATTTCTTGCGGTTTATAATGAATACAGAAAGAACCCGAAAATCACCAGGACCCGGCTCTATTATGAGATGTTCGAAGAGATATTTAAAACCGGCGATACAGAGTTTATTGATAAAATGCTCAAGAATTTCGTCCCCTTTAAATCCCTCAACAAAGGAGGTGAAAAATGAACAAGTTTAAACCAATATCATTTGTGATCGGTGTTCTGATTATTATCTTCTTCCTCATGGGTCCCTATTTTATAGTTGAAGAGGGAGAGATGGCGATTGTGACCCGGTTCGGTAAAATAATAAAAACAGAAGCAGATGCCGGATTAAAATTCAAAATACCCGTTATAGATCAGGTCTCAAAATATTCCAAGAAAATCCAGTCCTGGGACGGTGATGCCCGCAGACTCCCGACCGAGGAGAATCAGTTCGTCTGGGTGGATGCAACAGCAAGGTGGAGGATCTCCGATCTTAAAAAGTTCTATGAATCGGTAGGAACCATTTTACAGGCGCAATCAAGGCTGGATGATGTTATTGACTCGAGTGTAAGACAGATCA
This sequence comes from uncultured bacterium, assembly GCA_942492175.1. GTDB lineage: Bacteria > Acidobacteriota > Aminicenantia > UBA2199 > UBA2199 > UBA647. The sequence goes on along the minus strand of CALODR010000001.1, from coordinate 121,434 downwards.
TTGCCAACAATCTTCTAAGAGAAGCAGTAAGAAATTCAAATGTGATCAATGAGATCGAAAGGAGAAATGTTTTCCAGACAAAAGATGAGAACATGGAAAAAAGCGATGATCAGGTCATCTCAACATTCACTAACGTTAGATATGCGAATATAAACAAGGGGAGGAAAACACTATCTGATGAGATGCTGGTTGCAGCAAAAGAGATCACTCCCCAGTACGGGATCAAACTGATCGATATTATTATCCGTCAGATAAAATATTCGGATGACCTGACCCAGAGCGTCTATAACAGAATGATCAAAGAGAGGAACCAGATCGCACAGGCCTTCCGCTCGGATGGTGAGGGTGAAAATGCAAGGTGGCTCGGAAAAATGAAAAAGGAATTACTCTCCATCACATCAGAAGCCGAAAAAACAGCAAAAGAGAAAAAAGCGAAAGCAGATGCATTGGCTCTTGAGATCAGAAACAAGGCTTATTCTCTGGATGCGGAATTTGCAGACTTCTGGATGGCCATGATCCAGTACCAGAAGGTCCTTCCAAACATGAAAAAAATATTAACCACAGACTTTGAGTTCTTCAAATTTCTGTACAAAAAATCAGGAAAATAAAATAATAAGGGGAGAGCATCCGCTCTCCCCTTAATTTTATCAATTATTTTTTCAATAGTGCTTTAATAAAAGCATCTCCCTCGATAATACCGTAAGATCCTCTTTTTGTGGTTTCTTCATTATATTCTTCAACACTATCACCCTCTTCTCCCGGACGATAAATAATGAAGGGAACAGGATCATGGGTATGAGTTTTTAATGCACACGGAGTTGGGTGATCAGGTATCAGGGCAATAGATACATCTTCCTCCATCTTTCCAGTCTCTTCCATAATGTATTTAACTACTCGTTTATCCAGGTATTCGATTGTTTTTGTCTTTAAGACCTCATTACCTTCATGACCGGCCTCATCACTTGCTTCAATATGGAGATAGACAAGATCCACCTCATTTAAAGCATTTACTGCCGCTTCAGCTTTGCCTTCATAATTGGTGTCATACAGACCGGTTGATCCGGGAACTTTCACTGCTTTCATCCCTGCATATTTCCCGATACCGTATAACAGATCGACCGCGGAGATCATCGCACCATCTATTCCGTACTTTTCCTGAAGTGTCTTCATCTCAGGACGGTTACCCGGTGACCAGGGCCAGATCGAATTGGCAGGGTCCTTCCCTTCTGCGATCCTTTTTATGTTGACAGGATGATCTGCCAGAAATTTCTGGGATCTGATTATGAGGTCGTTCAGAAGATCGGCAGTTTTAGAAATTCCGTTTTTTGCTGTAACCATTACATCGGCTGAGGGAGTCCCCGGCACATCGTGAGGAGGTGTGCAATCCACATCATTAACACCATTTTTTATTACGAGTAAATGGCGGTAGCTGACTCCCGGATAAAAAGTGACAATTTCATTATCAAACTCTTTTTTCAGATCACTTATGATCTCATGAGCTTCTTTATTACTGATATGGCCGGCTGAATGGTTTTTTATCTTTCCATCTTCAATGCAGATAATATTACACCTCATGGCAAGATCTGTATCATTCAGTTCCACCCCCATACTTGCAGCTTCCAGAACCCCCCTCCCCTGATAAACTTTCCGGACATCGTATCCGAGTACTGCCATATTTGCTATTTCACTTCCCGGTGGCATATCAGGGGGAACTGTTATCAGTTTGCCGCACTTACCCAGTTTGCATAATTTGTCAATATTCGGTGTTTCTGCTGCCTGTAACGGCGTTTTATTCCCCAAGCTCTTCAGGGGATAATCGGCCATCCCGTCTCCTAAAATAATTATATATTTCATTTTTGCTCTAGTAATTTTCCTTCAACCAGTTTTTAAATGTTTTATATTCGTTCAACATTTTTTCAACATACTCAGGTTTATCTTCCAGCCCGGTCAGACTGGGGGGGAGTTCCGGATCGATCCCCAATATCTCTTTGATCTGATCAGGGAATTTTGCCGGATGAGCTGTCTCCAGAGAAACACATAATTCATCATTATCCTCCGGGTTCTTCTCCAGATAAGATACAAGCCCTTTCCATCCGACAGCTCCGTGCGGTTCCAGGATCACCATGTATTTATCATAAGCCTCTTTGATGGTCTGCCTTGTAGTTTCATCATCGATACTTTCTGAATATATCTCTTGCCTCATAAGATCCATATCAGGCATTTTTATAATATCCCCTTTTTCATTCATGATCCCTCCGTAAATTGCGATAAGTCGACTCATATTGCTCGGATGGCCGACATTCATTGCACTGGAAATACAATTCTTTGAAGGATCAATAATTCTGTATTTTCCTGTTTCAACAAATTTCGGGAATACATCATTTTCATTTGTTGCAATAATAAATTTCCTGACCGGCAGCCCCATCTTCATCGCGAAAAGCCCTCCCATCATATCTCCAAAATTACCTGATGGGACAGAAAATATAATTTCATCCTCAGCAGAGCCTTTACGGAGCCTTGAATAAGCATAAGCATAATACATTATCTGGGGGATCAGTCTTCCTATATTTATTGAGTTGGCAGATGATAAATTCAGGTAGTTAAGGTCCGGATCTGAGAAAGCTTCTTTCACCAGAGCCTGACAATCATCAAACTTACCGTCAATGGATATGATCTGAATGTTTTTTCCCAATGTTGTCATCTGCTTTCTCTGGCGTGAGGTGACCTCAGTCTCAGGATAGAGTACAACAACTTTCACGTTATCCAGACCGTAGAATGCATTGGCAACGGCACTTCCGGTATCTCCTGATGTAGCCGTAAGGATTAATATCTCCCTCCCTTCTTTACTTAAATAGTAGTTTATCAATCTCCCCATCATCCGTGCGGCGAAATCTTTGAAAGAAGCGGTAGGCCCCTGATCGAGACGCATTATATATTTATTGTCATATACTTTCTCCAGCGGGATATCATAATCATATGCATCTTTTGTTATCGACATCAGATCTTCATCACTGATCTTCCCTTTGAGAAATTTTTTCCCGATAGTAAATGCTATTTCATAGTATTCCATACCGGAAAAACTATCGATCTCTTCTTTTGAGAGAACAGGAATTTCCTCCGGCATGAAAAGGCCTTTATCAGGAGCAAGTCCTTTAAGCAATGCTTCATCGACCGTAACACGGTCTGCTTTCAAATTTGTTGAATACAATAAGATAGGTTTAACCATTTTGTTTTCCTTAATTATGTGAATATTTTACCACGTTCGGAGCCGATTTTCCCTCTTTTAGTACGGTCCCCAGTTCATAAGAACAGGCGGGACAAGAAGAATCATACTGAGCACTACAAGTATCAACATAAGAGGAAGGAACCATTTGGCCCACTTTTCCCAGGAAATTTTTGCTACACCCAGAACTCCCATCGTAACCGCAGATGTGGGAAGGATCGGAAGAATGAACTCGCACAATTGGAAAGCAAGTACTGAGGTCTGTCTTGTCACCCCCACAAGATCACTCAGAGGTGCCATAACCGGCATGGTCAGTGCTGCCTGGGCTGTGCCCGAATGGATAAAAAAGTTGATCCCCGACTGGGTGAAGAACATCATCTGTGCTGTTACTACCCTGGGGAAGATCGAGATAAAGTTTGAGGCGTAATAGAGCACTGAATCGAGGATCTGCCCTTCTGATGCAATGATCAGAATTGCTCTGCCGCAGGCAATGATGAATGCTACATTCATCATATCCTTTGCACCTTCAACAAAATTCTTTGCCATATCACTGGGCGACATCTTTGCAGCAAATCCTGATAAGATCCCCATTCCCATAAACACGGCGGCAATAGCGGTAATATACCAATTGAGCAGCAGGATCCCGAGGATAAGTACAATAATACCCCCTGCAAAAATCAGGAGAACAGCTCTGTGGCCCGAATTCCAGTCTTCAGCGGTCTGCCCGTCAACAGACATCTCACTCAGTCTTTTTCTGTCCAGTTCATAAACCGGACTCAATTTCGGATCTTTCTTGATCTTTGCCGCATATCTCATCACAAATGCAACAACAGTAAAAGTTCCAATTACCCATATAAAAAGCCTGTAGGGAAGACCTGAATAGAGAGGCAATCCCGACAATCCCTGAGCAATACCTACGGTAAAAGGGTTGAAAAATGCTGCTGCAAATCCGGCTGCAGCACCCAGAAAAGGTATTGAAACACCCACTATAGAATCGTACCCCAGTGAAAGTGATAGAGGTATAAAAACCATAATAAACGGTATGGTTTCCTCCGACATACCGAAGATCGACCCCGCAAGGGAAAAAACAGTCATAAGGACAGGAATAATGAATTTCCTGGAACGGGGATGTTTTGCAAATGTATCCGCTAGTCTTTTTATTGCTATATCGATCATCCCTGTTCTCTGAATAACCATAAAAGCACCTCCAACAACAAAAAGAAATGCAATAATCAGGGATCCCTCAGAGAACCCTTTTATCGGTGCTGTAAGGAGAATGTCCGGGCTGACGATCTTCTTTTCAACTTTCTGAAAAGTTCCGGGAACAGTTATCTCACGCTGGGTTCCCCCTACCCCTACCTTCTCCCTCTTGAATTTCCCCGAAGGTACGATCCAGGTGAGAGAATATACAAGAATAACTATAATGTAGATAAGAACAAGTGTATGCGGAAGCTTGAATTGTTTTTTCTTTTTTTCGGATACCATCGATGAATTATATTTTAAGCCGGTAGTAAATTCAATTAATATTTCTCCATTTTACACTTTACTACCTGAAATATTTTTTTTAGAATGAAATCATAAGAAATTGTTGCCGAGGAGAAGATATGTTAAAAGAGACATTGGTTGAAGCGATAGAGCAAAGCATCAAACAGAATTGGGATATTACAGCCCTTACTGATTTCGGAGAAAAAGGTCTGACATACGGAGATGTCGGGTCTCGTATTATCTGGTTTCACAATTTATTCAGACAATTACATATACACCCCGGAGATAAGATTGCTCTGCTGGGGAAAAATTCTGTGAACTGGGCGGTCACCTACTTGTCAACAATCACTTTTGGAGCAGTAGTAGTTCCAATACTACCCGATTTCCATACAACTGACATCCATGGGATAGTTACACATTCAGATGCCTCGCTTCTTATAGCAGAGGAGACACTCTATGAAAAACTGGATGAGGACAAAATGCCTGAATGTCAGGGCATCATATCAATGGATTCATTTGACCTTCTTTATCATAAAAAAAAAGGACTGGCAAAAGCATTCAATGCAGTAACCGGAGATTCAGAAGAAGGTGAGACTGCCGGAATCAAAATAAATGAGCTGAAATTCGATCCTGTAGATCTGGAAGAGACAGCTTCGATCAACTATACTTCAGGCACCTCAGGATTTTCAAAAGGGGTGGAACTGGCCCATGCCTCATTAATGTCAAATATCAGGTACGGTCAGGATAATATGCCCCTTTCAAAAGGAGACCGTATACTCTCTTTCCTCCCTCTTGCCCATGCTTACGGATGCGCTTTTGAATTCCTCTTCCCTTTTACTCTCGGATGTCACATCACTTTTTTGAAAAAAACTCCGTCTCCACGTATTATCATGGAAGCATTCAGTAAGATAAAGCCTAATCTGATCCTTTCTGTCCCCCTTATTATTGAAAAAATATACAGAAAACAGATAAAACCTTTATTGAAGAAAACGGCTGTAAAGGCGATCAGAAAGATCCCTCCGATAGACAAATTGCTGAAAAAAAAGATATACAACCGTCTCCAAACGGTGTTCGGCGGGGAATTCCGGGAACTCGTTATAGGAGGCGCAGCTCTTAATCCAGAAGTTGAAAAGTTTTTCCAGTCAATAAATTTTCCTATCACAATCGGGTATGGTATGACCGAATGCGGACCGCTTATATCTTACAGTTCATGGAATACTACCAAACTCCGCTCTGTCGGACGGCCTGTGGACAGGATGGAGATAAAGATCGACTCCCATGAACCATCGGAAATTCCGGGTGAGATACTGGTAAGGGGTGTTAATGTTATGAAGGGATACTATAAGAACCCTGAGCAGACATCAGCTGCAATTGATAAGAACGGCTGGCTGCACACCGGCGATCTGGGGCTTATTGATAATGATGGATTTGTCTTTATTAAAGGGAGGACGAAAGATATGATCCTCGGACCCAGCGGACAGAACATCTATCCGGAAGAGATCGAGAGCAAACTAAACAATCTTGATTATGTTACAGAATCATTAGTGATAGAAAGAAACAATAAGATTAATGCTCTTGTTTATCCCGATTTCGACAGAGTCCATTCTGAAAATTTGAAAGAGGATGAGCTGAAAAAACATATGGAGGAAATCCTGAAACAACTGAATAGCATTCTACCTGCATACAGCAGGGTGGGAAAAATAGAAATATATCCGGAAGAGTTCGAGAAAACTCCAACAAAAAAAATAAAAAGATTTCTTTATACAATCGCTGCATCAGGGAAATCGGAGAATAAAAAATGATGAACGGGTAATACCTGTTACAGGGACTATTCCATCTCTTCCCAATTCTTTCCTGTTTTGATGGAAACTGTCAGAGGTACTTTCAATTTAATACTGTTCTCCATCTCATCTCTTACCAGAGTCCTTAAGGTCTCTTCTTCATCCGGGGGAAGTTCAAAGATCAGTTCATCATGAACCTGCATGACCATTCTACTTTTTATTTTATGCAGTTTTTTATCAATATTGATCATTGCAACCTTAATAATATCAGCTGCACTACCCTGAATTACTGTGTTTATCGCCATTCTCCGGCCATTATCCCTGACATTCTTGTTTTCACTTTTTATTTCCGGGATCGTCCTTGTCCTTCCGAGTATCGTTTTTACTGAAAGTTGATCTTCGCAACCGGCTATCACATCATCAATGAACTTCCTTACCCCGCTGTATTTTTCAAAATACATATCTATAAATTCCTTCGCTTCACTATAAGTGACACCCAATTCCCTTGAGAGAGAAAAAGGTCCTGAACCGTATAGTACAGAGAAATTAATTATTTTTGCCCTCTTTCTCCTCTCATGATCAGTCAGAAAAAGGTCTTTACCAAAAACCCGGTCTGCTGTATATTGATGAATATCAAATTTATTTTTAAATGCATCAATAAGATTCTCATCTTCAGAAAAGTGTGCCATCACCCTCAGTTCCACCTGGGAATAATCTGCTGCAAGAAGAATATTCCCTTCATCTGCAATAAACCCTCTCCTTACAGATACGCCTCCGGTTTCACCAACCGGAATATTCTGAAGATTCGGATTTGAAGAAGAGAGACGCCCTGTCGCAGCAACAGTCTGGTTATATGAAGTATGAACCCTTTCCGAATCATCTACTGTTTCCAGTATCCCCTCTACAAATGTAGAATTCAGTTTTGTCAGAGATCTGTAATCTATAATGCTTTTTACGATCGGATATCCTCTCAATTCATGAAGGACTTCTATATCCGTAGAATATGCACCGGTTTTTCTTGTTTTTTTTGCAGTCGGAAGTCCCATTTTTTCAAACAGGAAAACTCCGAGCTGTTGAGAAGAGTTCAGGTTTATATCATAACCGGCGGCTTTGTGAAGTTCCTTTTCTAGAGCTGCTATTTCTCCCGATAAAAATTCAGAACTGGACCTGAGGTAATCCAGATCAAGTTTTACACCATTAAATTCGATCGTGGTAAGAACCTTCGATAAAGGGATCTCAACATCATTATATAATGATTTCAGCTCTTTTTCGTTCAACTTTTTATAAAGTTTTTCTTTAAGCATTAATGTAACAGCTGAATCATCAATACAATAATGTCCGGTTTTTTCGATCCCTATATCTGCAATACTTTTCTTACCCTTTCCTCTGCCGGTAAGTTCATCAAACCCTGTCTGATCATAATCAAGAAATTCAGATGAAAGCTCTTTAAGTTTGTGGGCTCTCCTGTTCGGATACAGCAGATATGAGATAATCATTGTATCATCAGAAATACCGTTGACCTGAATACCGTGATACATCATGTGGAGAGTATCAAATTTCAGATTGTGTCCGGTTTTTTTTATATTTTCATCCATGAAAATCTCTGAGTACATTACCCTGAAATCCTCAAAAGTGAATTCGGGTTTCTTTAATTCATCCTCCGGAAACATGAATGGGATGTAGTATCCCGAGTCAGAAAATGAAATTGACAATCCTACAATTTTTGAGTTGAAAAATTCAAGTCCTGTTGTCTCCAGATCAAATGCAAAATATTTTTCATTACGGATCCGCTCCATGAGAATACCCAATTCTTTTATTTCATAGACAATATTGTATTTAATATCAAGAGAAGGTTTTTCTGAAGTTTCAGCTATATTAAGCCTTTTTATAATGCTGTTGAACCCGAACCTTTTGTAAAACTCTATCAGTTTTCTACCGGGGATCGCGGGATAATTCCAGTCCTCTTCATTAACATCAAGATCCTTCACTTTACTAAGATCAACAAGGGATCTGGACATTTTTAAAGCATCTAAATCTGCAAAGATCTTTTTTCTGTATTTCTCTTCAAGAATATCAGGATCTGCCAGGATATCATCCAGCGAGCCGGAATCCTCCAGGATCTTTTTTGCCCCTTTGTCGCCAATCCCCGGAACCCCCGGAATATTATCTGAAGAATCTCCGGTAATCGAAAGATAATCTACAACCTGCTCCGGATACAATCCGAAAAATTCCTTTACACCCTCCCTATCAAGCTCCTTTTTCATTTTCGGGTGCCAGATAGAAACATTATCATTAACAAGCTGGAACAGATCTTTGTCAGCGGAAAAAATGATTATTTTCTCATCTTTTTCAACTTTATAAGCAATTCCTGCAATTATATCATCCGCTTCATAACCGGGAGCCTCAATATAATTGATCTCTCTTTTATCAAGAAATTCTTTCACGTATGGGATCTGTGTTACCAGATCTTCAGGCGGTGCATCCCTGTTCGCTTTATATTCCGGATATATATCATTTCTGAAAGTTTTTCCTTTTGAATCAAATGCAACAACAATCTTATCCGGTTTTAATTCACTTATGAGATTTTCTATCCTCGAAACAAATCCGAATAAAGCCCCGGAAGGTTCGCCTTTTAATGTCCTCAGATTTCTATTTATATAGTAGGAACTGAATATCAGATACATTGCATCTACAACAAGAATTTTCCGGTACATTTTATTTGTGATCAGGCAGTTGGTGTCTCTTCTAAATATCTTAACACCATCTCATCAAGAGCCTCATCATCTACCGATTGGGTTTCCATTGATAGAAGATGCAGAAATTTCCCCTCTTTCAACTCACCAATGATCTGATCGTGCTGAGACTTCATCATAGACTTAACCTTCTTCCTAAGATCATTTCTTTCAAGTTTCAGATGCCCGTAGGAAATTCTTCTTGATAGCAGGATCTCTCCGCTATGGTACACAAGTGTTTCAATGGTGGGATTATCAGAGCCTTTGTCTTCTGTCTGGATATGAAAAACTTCATCACGGTATTTTATATCAGTATTGAATCCGATTATCATAGTAAAATAATAGGATATTGGATATGAATTGTCAACATATATTCAATTAGAAAGCCCTTTTTGTCAGAATTTTAACAATTTTTTATCTGTATAAACCATATCGTGAATTGACAGGAATATGATCCTTGCAAGATCCTCCATGATTTCCGGAGTAAGAAGTTCTGGCCTGTCCAAGGTTTTATGATAGACACTATAGGGTAAAGGTTTGCCGTAGGCACTAAAGGATAGCGAGGGTATCTTTCTCCACATAAAATGTGATGCATCCAGCCTGGGTCTTCCATGATTCCCAAAATAACTCGTTGTCAAAGTCCTATGAACGAACATATCATTTGATCTCTTAAAAAAATCGAAAAGTTTTGGATAATTTGTCCCGGCCAGTGCATGAAGTTTATCTCCCATCCCTACTCCATCCAGATTAATGCAAGCTAAAATCTTTTCATCTGAGCCCAGCTTTTCAAGAAACATTTCAGAGCCTTTTACTCCCTGTTCCTCAGCTCCAAAGAATGCAAACAATATTGTCCTCTCCGGTTTTTCTCCCAGATCTGAAAGAGCTTTCGCTACACTCAAAATCACTGACACACCTGAAGCATTATCATTAGCTCCGGGAATAACCTCATAATTCATCCCTACATGATCCAGGTGTGCACTTACAACAATTATTTCATTTTTCCTGACCCCTTCTATTTTTCCAAGTACATTTGATGCAACTCCTTCAGGATGGTGCTCGGTTGTATTACTGATAGTCATTATCTTACCGGTAGTAAAAGAGAATGGCTTAAGCTCTTTTCTGATTTTACCCACCACTGTTTTATGATCAAATTTAAGAGCAGTAAACAGGTCCGGTATAACATCCCCGCCCACATAAGTGAGAACCAGCCCTTTTATAAAAGTACAATTCGGGTTTGCAATTCGGTAATTATAGATCATCCCAGCAGCACCATGCTTAACTGCATTTTTCACTTTATATTGATGCAGAGAATATTTCATCCATTTTTTAAATTTCTCCGGATTTTTATCTGGAGAAAGAGGTGCTTCTCTCTCCATCAGGACAATCTTGCCTTCAACATCCAGCCCCTTGTACTCATCAAAATTAAGCTCAGGCGCAGTAATCCCATAACCCACATATACAACTTCCGCAGTAACTTTACCTGTATCTGAAGTTGAACCTGCCATAAAATCATCCTGATATATATATTTTTTATCTATTGTTTTTCCCCCTCCTGCCGGTAAATGAAGAATTGCTGTTGAACCCGGTTTTACAAGAGTATAGGGATTGTCGAATTTCTGCAGCCAGACACCATTATCTCCAGCCGGTTTCAAACCCCATTTTTTAAGTTTTGAAATAACCCATTCTGCTGACATATCAAACCCGTTGGTACCGGTGAGTCGCCCTTCATACTTATCTTTACACAATTCCAGTATATTCTGATAAATAGTTCTGCTTGAAATTGAATGCATTATCGAAATATGATCAACTTTGTTTTCAACTTTTGCATCCCCTGAAAGGGCCATCAATAAAATAAAAGGCAGCAACAATAGTTTTTGTTTCATTTTTCCTCCGTAGTGATATTTCAATATAAAAAAAAATAGTTTCAAATACAAGCGGATCTTCAGAAAATTACCTGTTGAAGATTTTCAATCAACTTATTAGAGGGACAAAAGATACTGCTATCAAAGGTGTTTTAATGCTCCTCCCGCCCTTTTTTTCATATTTAATTATATTCTGAAAATAACTACCGACAGGAGCAATTATTATCCCCCCCTCATCCAATTGTCCGATAAGTATTTCGGGAAAACTCTCCGGGGCAGCAGTAACAATTATTCTTGTAAAAGGGGCATGCTCACTCCATCCTTCCGCTCCGTTTCCGGTCTTAAACCTGATATTCTTATATCCAAGTTCCCGGGTAAGTAGTTCCCTTGATATTTTTGCAAGTTCCGGAACCAATTCCACCGTAAAGACCTCTGTTGTCAATTCTGCCAGAATTGCAGTCTGGTAACCTGATCCTGTCCCCAGCTCCAGAACCTTTTCGTTATTTGAAAGTTCGAGCTGCTCGGTCATATATGCAACAATATAGGGTTGAGAAATTGTCTGCCCCCATCCTATGGGAAGCGGGCCATCCTGATAACTCCGTGCAGCCTGGTTGATCGGAACAAATTTCTCTCTCTCCACCTTACCCATAGCTGCAAGAACTCTCTCATCACTTACGCCTCTTGATACAAGTTGTTCTACAACCATTTTATTCCGTTGCCTGGAAAACACTTCCCCGAACCCTTCACTCATACTAATATAATACGCAGAAACTCTGAATCTTCAAATATTAAGGGAATTCAAAACGTAGAAACAAGCATTCATCCGGGAAATTTATTTTTGATAAAGAACATCCTGTTCAAGCAGGGAGATATAAGATATAATCAAAATTTAAATCTCCGGTAAAGAACAAATATGAAAAAAAGATTACTTAATTTAATTGAACAATTTAAAACATCGGAACAGGTCTTTATGATCATAATTCCGGTAGTTATAGGCCTTTTGGGAGGTCTCGGTGCAGCCGGCTTGAAATTTCTGATCCATTTTTTCCAGGACCTTTTCTGGGGGAATCAGAATTACTCCGCATCGTGGATTATAACCATAATTATTCCGGCAGGCGGGGCATTTATTGTCGGAATGATAATCTATTTTTTTTCCAGTGAAGCTAAGGGACACGGAGTCCCTGAAGTAATGGAAGCGATATCCCTCAGGAACGGGATAATCAGGGCGAGGGTTGTTTTCAGCAAAGCGATAGCTTCTTCGATAACTATTGCATCCGGAGGATCAGTTGGACGTGAGGGGCCGATAATCCAGATAGGCTCCGCTATCGGATCATCCCTCGGCCAGCTTTTTAAACTGTCAAAACGTAGAATGCAGACGCTTGTAGGATGCGGGGCAGCTGCAGGAATAGCTGCGGCTTTTAACGCTCCTATTGCCGGAGCGATGTTTTCGGTCGAGATTCTTCTGGGAGATTTTGCGATTAGTCAGTTCTCCCCTATTGTTATCTCTTCTGTCACAGCCACGGTTGTTTCCAGAGCATTCTTCGGGAACTATCCGGCATTCCTGGTACCCAAATACGAACTTTTGCACTGGCTTGAATTGATCCCCTATGCCGTTCTGGGGATCGTTGCAGGACTGGTAGGAATACTCTTTGTAAAGGTTCTATACTATTTTGAAGATAAATTTGATGAAGTTAAGATCCCGGATTTCTATAAAACAGCTATGGGAGGAATTCTACTAGGGATCCTCGGCATATCTTTTCCGCAGATTTTCGGTGTCGGTTACGGTGCCATGAACATTGCCCTTTTGGGCAATATGGAGATATGGCTATTGTTTGCACTGATATTTCTTAAGATCCTAGCCTCATCTATCACACTCGGATCCGGGAGTTCCGGAGGTATTTTTGCCCCTTCACTTTTTATGGGAGCAATGACAGGCGGACTTTTCGGGAATATCCTCAATAAATTATGGCCGGGGATGACAGCAGGACCAGGGGCTTATTCACTTGTGGCTATGGGTGCTGTTGTAGCTGCTACAACTCATGCTCCAATCACAGCTATTCTTATTATTTTTGAGATGACCAATGATTACAAGATCATCCTTCCGCTGATGATAGCTACCATAATCAGCCTCGTTGTCACAAAAACAGGGAAAGGATCAATCTATACTTTAAAGCTTATGAGGAAAGGAATAAATATCCATCAGGGGAAGGAGATCAATATCCTCCGTTCAATGAGAGTTAAAGATGTAATGAGGAATAGTATAGAGATAATCTGCCCAAAGACATCAATCAGAGACCTGTCAAACAAATTTGTTCAATCCGAACACAGTTTTTTCTATCTGGTCGATGATGAAAATATAATCGCCGAAAAAATATCCCAAACCGAACTGGCGGCTATTGCACCCGATTATGAACATCTGAAAGACATCGTTCTTGCAACTGACATTGCAACACCGAATTATCTTGTTGTTACTGAAAATGACCATCTCGATTATGTTATGAAAGAGTTTGCAAAAGAAAACATCGGTGAAATACCTGTCGTAAGCAGCGAAGACCCCACAAACATTCTGGGAACTATCTGGAGGATCGATGTGATCTCCGCCTACAATAAGGAAATACTGAAGAGGGACCTTGCAGGAGAAGTATCACACCTGATATCAGGTTCCAGTTCAAATAAACCGGTTGAAGTTGTTGAAGGGCTCTACCTCCTTGAAATGGATGTACCTGCTAAATTCATCGGCAAAAAGATCATCAATCTTAACATCCGGAATAAATATCAGGTGGATATTGTACTTATCAAGAAACCCTCGAAATCAGGAAAACCAATCACAACAGTACCTGGAAGTGCATATCAATTCGAAAAAGACGATGTAGCTCTGATTCTTGGAGAGTGGGAAAAGGTCAATTTTATCAGCAAGTTATAAAACCTCTAAACAATAAAACCGGAAGCAACAATAATATCATCTTCAAAAAATACGCCTATCTGTCCTGAGGTCACTGACTTTACCGGTGAAGTAAATTCAGCTTTAATTGAGTCTGTAGAAACATCCGTGATAACAACATCTTCAAATCTGCTCATATACCTGATCCGTGCTTTATAATGTTCACCTTTTTTGACTTTTTTCCATATCACAGGTTTTTTAACTTCAAAACCTTCTGAATAGAGATCCGTCTCTTTACCAAGTGTTATTGTATTTTTAATTACATCTTTTTTAACAACATATAATTTACCATCAGAAGGGAACCTGGTCCCTCTCCTCTGTCCAATGGTAAAATTTATCGAACCGTCATGTTGTCCGATTTTCTCCCCGGATATATCTAGGATCTCACCCTCTTTAAACGCCTCCGGAATATACTCCTTAAGATAGTCTACAAGTTTATATCCACTTAAAAAACATACATCCTGACTCTCTTTACTATTCCCCAGAGGAAGGCCAGCAACTGTATCCCTCACTTTGTCCAGAGATATTGAAGATATCGGAAATAACACTCTCTTCAATCTTTCTCCCCCTATCATGGATAAAAAATAGATCTGTGATTTTTTTTTCTCTTCCGGTTCTTTAAGAAAATATTTCCCATCGATCTCGATTTTATCTGCATAATGTCCGGTAGCAAAATAAGATGAATCCATATTTTTTGTCCCGAAATCCATCAGGAGTTCAAACTTAATTCTGTTATTGCAGATAACACAAGGATTAGGGGTTATCCCAGACTTGTAGGAATCTATAAAATAATTAATTACCCTTTCCTTAAATTCAGTTCTCAGATCAATTATTTCGTGATGAACATTGAGTATACCCGCAAGTTCTTTAACTTTATCCAGTTTCTCTTCTTCTCCACCTAAACCGAGTCTCATGGTCAGAGCCGAGACATCATACCCTTTTTCCTTTAGTAGAATAATAGCTGTTGTCGAATCCTTACCACCGCTGAATCCAACAGCAACTTTCTTTCTCCTGTTCATGCAGCTATTATACTTGAATCATTTATCCGTTACCAATACAAACAGCCTTACCCGGTGAGATCATCAGTTTTTTTCAGAACACATAAGAAGTATCTCCAGTAGCCGCTTCGGAACCTTTCAAATGTTGTTGTGCCTTCAATACCGGAGAAACGTTCCAGCAGATTTCTGGCAAAAAAATTTTTTACCGGACGTTTTTTGAAGTATTCATTAAAAATATGTTTCCGGTAAGGTGTCAACTTCTTCAGAGATCTGAGCACATTTTCTGTAATATCCACTTTCTTAACTAATTTTAAATATTTTTGTACACATTTTAAAAAAACTTCATAATTAACCGGCTGCCTGAAATCAGCAACCAGGAATGTCCCTCCGGGTTTCAAGACCCGATCGACCTCTGAGAAGAATCTCTCCAGATCAATATAACAATGTGATGATTCAATATTCAGGACCAGGTCAAAAGTTTCATCTTCAAAAGGCAGATTCACTGCATTGCCCTCGACGAATTCCAGATTTTTCAAATTTGAAAATGTGGATTTAGCACGCTTTACAGAATGGGGGGACAGATCCAATCCGGTAAATTCAACCTCAGGATTTGCGGCTGCCTGGTCAGCAAGGCCATGCCCGGTACCGCATCCCACCTCAAGCACTCCGGAATCTCTACAGAGGATTTCATATGACAATACTTTTGAATATAATTGATATCCGTATATTTCCTGGGGAGGATAATTCCCGGTTATCTTCGAACCGATCCCGTCTGGATAATCCTTTTCGGCATACCCGTAATTCAGGGTCTGAAATAAAAAACCACTATCCTCATAGTATATCTTATTGTAAATAAACTTCCAGAGAACTTTCCTCCTCAATTTCTGAAAAATTTCCATCAGCCCGGGATTTTTTTGATAGTACATTTTTTGAAATATTATACAAAAACAAAAAAAATGTTGCCAATTTTGTTATGATTTATATTACCTTTAAAACCGGCAATGATCTGTTTTATGCGTATCTCGATTAGTAAAAAAAGGTCAGTTAAAGATTATTCTAAAAAGGGATTTTACATCCTTAAAAGAACCCGATTTATATATTTCATGTTTTATCTTTCTTGAATGAGGCTTCCCTGCTGTGAGGTATTTTGTGAAAGCTTTAATTCTGGGGAGCCTCAATTGTTCGGGATAATACTCTTCGATAAGCTCAATTATTCTCCCTGCAACTTCACTCTTTCCGGATATCCCCGGAGGATCTCCTGCAATTTCTGAAAAAATAAAAGGATTTTTTATTGCAGCCCTCCCGATCATTACACCGTCAACAATGGCAAGTTTATCCATTGCATCACTTCTGCTTTTTATGTCGCCGTTTCCTATCAAGGTCAATTTGAATCTCTCTTTTAATCCCTCTGCATATTCCCAATGTGCAGGCCCGCTGTAATTCTCAGATCTCAGCCTGAAATGGATAGTTACTGCATCAACTCCGCTATCCTCAAGAACTTTTAACATATCATGCAGATTCACTGTCTCATATCCAATCCTGATCTTAACTGTCAAAGGAACAGAGATCTCTTTTTTAATTGAACTGCACAATATTCCTACCCTGGCCGGATTGGTCAGGAGCGCTGATCCGGCTCCCTTCCTTGTTACTTTCCGGGCCGGACATCCCATGTTAATATCAATCCCTGAATAATTCGTCTCATTTTCAATGAACTTCACAGATTCGAGAAAAGCATCAGTTTCAGTCCCGAAAAGCTGTATAAATTGAGGAGTATTAAACTCCGAGGTTCTGATCATATCCAGGGTTCTTCTCTGATTTCTTCTAAGTCCCTCGGCTGAGATCAATTCGGTAACCATAAGGCCCATCCCCCCTATCTCATCTACAGTTTTCCTGAAAACTATATCAGTAAGAGATGCCATCGGAGCAAGAATTGTGGGATATTTTAATTTCAGATCTCCGATGTTTAACTTTTTCATTACAATAAATTATAACATTATTCTATCTCCCCTTGACAATATGAATCTCCTTAAATAGAATGAATCTGAATGATAAAACCCGTTTTAATTTATATAAAAGCAGATCAAATAAGCTGAAGAACTTCAGGAACATATTATTAAATAAATGCATGTTTGAAAGGAATTAAAGGAAGAAAATGAACAAAAAATCTGATCAATTGGCTGACAGGACAATCCATCTTCAACCCGAAGGAGCATATGCGGTTCTTGCAAAAGCGAATGAACTGGAAAAGTCCGGAAAAAGGATCATCCACCTTGAGATCGGCCAACCCGATTTCCCCACATTTCAAAATATATCAAATGCAGGGATAGAGGCTATAAAAAATGGTGAAACGAGGTATACCCCTTCTGCAGGGATCCCCTCATTAAAAAAAGAGATAGCTAAATACACCGGAAGCAGGCTTAATATGGATTTTGCTCCTGAAGAGGTGGTTGTAGGACCAGGGGCAAAACCATTGTTGTTCTTTCCCATGATGGCAATCCTTGAACCTGGAGATGAAGCAATATATCCGGATCCCGGATTCCCAAGCTACAATGCAATTATCGAGACAATGGGTGCAATCCCTGTCCCTATACCCTTGAGCGAAGAGAAAGATTTCTCCTTCGATATGGATGAACTGGAAGCAAAAGTCAACAATAAGACACGCCTTCTTATAATTAACTCACCTTCAAATCCTACAGGAGGGATGATACCGGAAAAAGACCTTCTCCGGATCGCTGACCTGGCAGAAAAACATGACTTCTGGATACTGTCTGATGAAATATACTCCCGCCTTATCTATACGGATGAACCTTCAAAAAGTATTGCCCAGATCGAGGGAATGAAGAAAAGGACTATAATTATGGATGGATTCTCCAAAACTTATGCAATGACAGGATGGCGCCTCGGTTACGGACTTATGCCGGAACATCTTGCATATAAAGTGGGACTCCTCATGACTCACTCTGTCGGCTGCACCGCTTCTTTCACACAGATAGCAGGAATAGAAGCACTGGCAGGCCCGCAGAAGCAGGTTGAAGATGTCCGTGAAAAGTTCAGGAAGAGGCGGGACAGGATAGTAGAAGGACTTAACAGCATAGAGGGGATATCTTGTCTGAACCCTGACGGTGCTTTCTACGTTTTCCCGAATATTAAAAGCTTCGGTAAATCATCTTCAGAGATCGCCGAATTTATTCTGACAGAGGCGGGAGTAGCTCTTCTACCCGGGACGTCATTCGGAAGTAACGGCGAGGGATATCTGAGGCTGTGTTATGCCACTTCCATGGATGAGATCAATGAGGCCCTTGTGAAAATTGAGGAAGCATTATTAACATTAAATAAAAGGAGAGATAAATGAGTCTACATTTTCCGTTTTTAACAAAAAAAGATATGGACCAGATGGACGCACTAAAAGAGTCATATGGAGGAGCAACAGCAATCGAGAACTCCATCAGCAAGATGAGAGAATATTCTGAAAGAAAAAAAGTCGCGGCAGAAAAAGGATACGGTGAAATGCTTGAAAAGGCTGAAGAATATTCAAAACTATTCCCCAAGCTTGAAGATTTTATAGAAAAGGAAAACATAAGTTTTACCAAACCGGGTGTAGCTACTACCCAGGTTTCAGGATTCCAGGGAGCACCGATCACATTAAGAGCAATGGAGAGGATAGCCCAGGACGGAGAGACTCTTATTCCGAAAGAATTTATTTCTGTAATGGCGTTAACTGAAGATTATGTCCTGAACGGTGAACTCCTTACTACTCTGGCAATGTCGGAAAATATAATGAAAGCAGAGAAATTCTGCAATACTAATCTCGTCGGGACACCCCTTAGTAACAAAGTGTATGACAGACTTGAAAAAGTGACCGGGCAAAAATTTGAGACATGGTCTCCCGATAATGATTCAAAGGCACTGATTTTGAAAAATCAGGGTACACCATTCGGTAACTTTGGAGGAATAGAAGTAGCCAACAACAACCATCTTGTATATCTCGACGGAGTTACGAGAGCTGCTGTTAATACAGGGGGAGATTTTTTCCTTAATCCCAGCTGGTCGACCATTGTTGCAGCATGTTACTATGCAAGGGATATAAAGAACCTCAGTTTTAAAATTTCCATGCTCCTATCAACTCAGAATGCTATTCAGCTTAGAATGATAATGAATATCATGAAAGAGTATCTCAGGGAAGACGGTTCAACACCGATCTATGAGATCAACCTCGGGAACGGTCAGTCACCTGATATGTTCATACAATGCGCAAAAGAACTAAAGGAGTCCGGGATCCCGAATGTATCAGTTGCAGGTCATCTCAGAATTAATCCTGACCTCGGCCTTGCAGACTTTGACTGGACAGAGAATGCATTCAAAGTTTTAGACTCTGGAACTGATATGACCATAAAATATGAGAGTGACGGAACAGCGAGGGAACTTGATACCATGGCCGCTTACTTCCTGCCTAAGGAAGAGAGACTGGCCAATGCAGAAAAGATCGGTGATGTCATTTATTATAAATGTGTGAGATGTTCCAATGACGCAAAAGATATTATGAGGAAAGGGCATAAAGCTACTTTCGCTAAAATTTCTCACAAATAAAGAGAAGTAAATTGAACCACAGATTGGCATTTCTAGGTTTCGGGACAGTAGGACAGGGTGTATGTGAGATTCTCAGGGATAAAAAGAACTATCTGAAAAACAATTTCGATTTTGAATTTGAGATTGTAGCTGTTTCGGACCTCTTCTTTGGAAACATATACAATTTGGAAGGGCTTGATATTGACGATCTGATCAAGCAAGGGAAGAAGAGAGAACCGTTCACATCACACCTGATGGAATGGGACAACCTGACAATGATCAGGGAGAGTAATGCTACTACTATAATGGAACTGACCTATACAGACCTTGAGACCGGAGGTCCTGCAATGGACCATTGCAGAACGGCATTAAGATCCGGAAAGAATGTGGTCACAAGCAATAAAGGCCCTGCTGCCCTCGCTTATCCTGAAATGAAAAATCTTGCTGTTGAGAACGGAGTAAGTTTCCTTATAGAAGGCACTGTCTGCGCCGGGACCCCGGTAATCAATCTTTCCCGAGGGCCTCTTGCCGGATGCAGGATTTCTAAGATCAGGGGAATCCTGAACGGAACTACCAACTATATCCTTTCAGAAATGGAGAAAGGGATGGCATATGAAGAAGTTCTTAAGATCGCTCAGGATAAGGGTTATGCGGAAGCAGACCCTGCAGGGGATGTTGAGGGGCATGATGCAAGAGGAAAGGTTACAATTCTGGCAAATGTTGTAATGGGAGAGTCTTTGAAAGTGTCAGATATTCCATGCCGGGGTATAACCGGTATCTCACCCGAAGATATTAAAGATGCGGCAGAAAAAAATAAAAGATGGAAACTTATCGGAAGTGTGGAGAATGATGGAACGGTAATCTCAGGATCAGTGGCTCCCGAAATGGTAGACCTCTCTCACCCCCTTGCCGGAGTTATGGGGGCAACAAACGCTCTCACATTTACTACAGATCTGCTTGGTGATGTTACGATAGTCGGTCCGGGAGCAGGAAAGATAGAAACAGGTTTTTCGATAATAAACGATCTTTTGGAAATTAATAGAAATTAATACTATTCCTGATCATAAAGATCAGGGGAATAAGGAGAAAAAATGACTAACATCCCGTTTGACAAGATCTATTCCGATGCAACAAATAAGCAGGAGCACTCTTTTATAAGAGAGATATTGAAAGTCACCAAAAGTGTTGAAGGAATCATTTCCTTTGCCGGAGGACTACCCCACCCGGACTCTTTTCCAAAAAAAACACTATCCAAATTATTCTCGGAAGTAATATTAAACGAAGGGAGCGAAGCTCTTCAATACGGCGCAAGCGAAGGGGATAAGGTTTTTAAAGATATAATAAAGAACTTTGAGGAAGTCCCCTATCTTGATGACAATGAACTGATGATAACAGTAGGCTCTACAAACGGAATATATTATTTCACCAGAACCCTCATAGACCCGGGGGATATAGTTGTGTGTGAGGCCCCGAGTTTCCCGGGATCCATTGTTTCCATGCAGGCCTGCGGCGCCCGTCTGGAAGGAGTGGAAATGGACGATCTGGGAATGATACCGGATCAGCTGGAAAAGAAACTCTCTCAACTCACTTCACAAAAACTGCCTGTTAAATTCATATACGTTATTCCCGAATTCCAGAATCCCACAGGAAGGACAATGGACCTCCAGAGAAGACGCAGGATAATTGAAATAGCAAGAAAGTTCAATCTTCCCATTCTCGAAGATCAGCCCTACAGAGAATTAAGGTTCTCGGGGGAACGTGTAATGACCTTGTGGGAAATAGCAAGGACAGAATATGATGATCCGAAGACTGTTACTATTGCCAAATCTTTTTCAAAGATACTCGGTCCAGGATTAAGGTTGGGATTTGCATCAGGCCCCCCGGAATTAATAAATCACATGGTCAAATGGGCACAAAAAGTAAATGTAAGTCCCGACTGCCTGACTCAGAGGGTTACAGCCCGTTATATTGAAAGGGGATATATGAACTCACATATTAAGGAGATAATAAACCTTTATAAACCTAAAAAAGATGCAATGTTCGAATCACTTGAAAAATACATGCCGGACGGGGTAACCTGGACAAATCCTGAGGGAGGAATGTTCATTTGGGTTACTTTACCGGGGAATATTGATACAAGTGAATTGTTTGAAGAAGCATTGAAGAAAAAGGTTGCATTTATCCCCGGAACAAAATTTTATCCGAAAGGGACAGAAAAGAATAATGAGATGAGATTGAATTTCTCATATCCGGATACCGACAAGATAAGGGAAGGTATTAAAAGACTTTCAGAACTTATAAAATAACCGGGATATAAAAAGAAGATAAGGGGAATATCAGAAACACTCTTCAGTGGTACAGATCCTGTTCTTCCCCATCTCTTTACCTTTATAAAGAGCTTTATCTGCATTTTCAACCAATAATTGCCCGGTACGGCCGTCCCTTGGAAAAGTGGCAAGTCCTATTGTAATGGTTATCAAGCCGATAGAAACTTCGTCTTTTGACTTGAACCTGAAACTTTCTATCTCCTCAAGGATCCTCTGCCCTACTTTTAATGCAGCCCTTTTCCCAGTTTCAGGCAGAACAACTGCAAATTCCTCTCCGCCATATCTGGCAAGAAAATCACATCCCCTGACGGATTTTGAAAGGATTGATGAAATATCAGCCAGGACCTTATCTCCTGACTGGTGCCCGAAACTATCATTCACCCTCTTGAAGTCATCTATATCTGCCATCATAAGGCTCAGCCCTTTTCCCAGCTTTTCATGCTCTTTTAAATGTTCATTTAATACAGATTTAAAAGACCTTAGATTGAAAAGTCCTGTCAATTCATCTGTCTGGGAAAGTTTTTTATAATAAACACTTTTTTTTGCCAACTGGGTAAGCGCCCTCCTCTCTAGAGCTTTGTTAACTACAAACAGAGTATGATTAAATTTGAAAGGCTTTGTTATAAAATCAGTGGCTCCAGCTTTAATGGATTCTATTGCTGACTCAATTGAAGCATAAGCTGTCATAATAATAACCGGCATTTCAGAACTTACGGTCAGGATCTCTTTTGTGAGAGCTATACCGTCCATTTTGGGCATCTTCAGATCGGCAATAACAAGATCTACCTCTTCCTTTTCTACTATTGATATAGCTCTATTTGGATTATCTGTACTGATAATTTTAAATTTTTTATCTTCAAGGAATTCTGTCAGCAGAGAAAGGGTATCCAATTCATCATCGACGATCAATATGGTCCTGGTTTTTTCAAAATCTCCGTACATTTTCCTCTCTTCTCTCTAAATAAGGTTGTATCAATTCTAAACATAAAAAAACAAAATGTCAAAAATCCAATAAATATAAAATATCAGGCAATTGAATTTTACCCGCTTTTGTAATATAGTTAATTTTATTCCGGAGCCGCCAATGAAAAAATTATTCCGTGTTTCCTCAATTATCAATAATGTTACCTATGAGAAAAAGAGTTATGACAAAGTTCTATTCACCTGGTTCATAATCGAAAGAACAGACCCTGATATTAAATACGATGAAGTAATAATTAATTATTCTAAAATTAATGATAAAGCCAGAAAAAACGGTGAAAATTATATAAATGAACTATTCACTGAAGAGGAAGCTCTCATGCTGAAGTCAGAGTTGGACCTGAAAAGTACTGCAATTACAACTATAGAAGAAATAAAACTGCCGGTACCTGACCATATAGAACCATTCAGTTCTTTAAAAACTGAAAAAGGAAAGGGATTCTCTGACCTCTCGGCATTCAAATCCTATCAACTCCCATTTAAAGTAAGAGGATTCTTCAATATTAATCAATCTTTCGAAGCTTTAAGAGGGGATGATCACCCCACTGTGATCACAAAAATACCTGAAATACTGAGAAAAACAGATGATTAGGTTAATTGCAGCACTGGGAAATCCGGGCCCGGAATATAAAACCAGCCGTCACAATGCGGCCTGGCAGCTTATTGAATATTTATCTTTTTTTGAAGATCTGAAGTGGCAAAAAAAATTTAACGGCGAATTCACGGAGGTCACCCTGTCGGGAGAAAAAATATTTATTATTCTTCCCATGACATTCATGAATCGAAGTGGAAGCAGCATAAGTGCAGTATCAGCATTTTATAAGATAGATCCTGATGAGATCCTTGTTATCCATGATGAATTGGAACTGGATTTTGGTGTTGTCGGTTTTAAACAGGGCGGCGGTCTCGGAGGTCATAATGGACTTAGATCGATAACGTCTTCGCTGGGAACCAGAGACTTCAACAGGTTCAGGATCGGGATATCAAGACCCGAACACAAAGATGTGACTTCCTACGTATTGGGAAACTTCAGCAAAGAAGAGCAGAAGGAGCTGTCTTTCCTGCTGGAATCAGGAGCAGATATTCTTGAAGAAAATATTAAAATAGATTTCGATGATCTTGATATGAAACTCCGTAAGATCCGGATATTTTAAATCAGATGATAAAGAAATATGATGAATTTATTTTCCGGGCAACCAACAGGTATTTTGCGCAAACCCAGAAAGGGCTGACTGAAACAGCATCGGAAGAATTGAGAGAGCTCGGAGCAAAAGAGTGCAAAGAATCGTATAATGGAGTCTATTTTTCAGCCTCTGATGAAGATCTGTACCGCATAAACTATATGGTCAAAACCGTCAGCAGAATTCTTGCACCGCTAACCAGTTTTACAGTCCATAATGAGAAAGAACTTCATAAAAAATGTTTGAATATCAGATGGGAGAGTTTTTTTACCACGAAAAGTACTTTTGCTGTTTCATCATCTGTTTCAGGCAGCAGGATAACCCATTCCCGATTTGCCGCTTTAAGAGTAAAAGACGCTATCGCAGACAGGTTGAGTGAAAAATTCGGGAAACGGCCCGATGTTGATACAAATGAACCAGATATCCGTATTAATTTGAACATTAGAAATAATTTCTGTACGATCAGCTTTGATACTTCAGGAATATCTCTTCATAAAAGGGGATACAGGGTTAATACCGTCTCTGCGCCTTTGCATGAAACACTTGCAGCGGCAATTATCAGGATATCGAAATGGGATGGTTCAGTCCCTCTGGTAGATCCGATGGCAGGATCAGGAACTATTCTGGGAGAAGCAGCTTTAAATTACGGTAACCGCCCCTCTACCGTGAAGGAAAGGCCTTACGGATTTTTCTTTATGCCAGGTTTTAATAAAGATATTTGGGCCAAAGTAAAAGAAGACTGTGACAGAAAATCCCGTGAAATTGAACCCGGGCTTATAGAAGGTAGTGATATTGACAAAGTTTTTGTAAAAGCTGCCAGGCAGAACATGAATGAAATCAGGGGTGGTGAAAATATAAAAATAACCAGAATTGATTTTCATGAGATAGAGGCGATAAATAATTCAATGATCATATCCAACCTTCCATATGGACATCGTCTCGGTAATGTAGAGGAAGCAGGGAGACTTTATACTGAATTCGGCAATTTTTTGAAACACAAATGCAGGGGTTCAAAAGCTTTTCTACTCTGTGGAAGTACAGAATTAGTAAAAAAGATAGGATTGAAAACATCCAGGAAGATACCCCTGTTCAACGGGCCTATTGAAACCAGACTTATCGAGCTTGATCTATATTAAAATTATTGGTTTATTGCTCTTATTTTAAAATTCTGGAATTTTGATCCCCTTTATGATATATACAGGGTCAGGAGGAATTATGAAAAAATTCACTTTAATTGTGATCATGGCGATGATCATGCTCGTTATTGCAGGTTGTGGGAAAAGCGACTCACCTGATGCGTTAATAGAAGAAACACTTGATACTTTTGACAATTTCATGGCAGATATGGAAAAATCGGAAAATGTAGATTCTGCAATTGCAGCAATGGAAAAGTTCGCAAAAGTAATGGAATCATTAAAACCAAGAATGGAAGAAATGGAGAAAAAATATCCCGATCTCAAAAATACATTCAAGGGCAACGAAGTACCTGCTGAATATAAGAAGTTTGAAGAAAGAATTAAGGCATTGGGACCAAAAATGGGTGCCCTGATGGGAAAAATGATGCAGTATATGAGTGATCCCAAATTCCAGGAAGCATCAAAGAAGTTCCAGGAGTCTATGCAATAGGATCGTATTAGTTTAAAATAAAAGGGGATGATCTTCATCCCCTTTTTTTATTTCAGTAAATTCCTTTCACTGAAGGTATCAGCAGGGATATCAATATTAAATTCAATTTTTCTGACCAGAATCCGTGTGGAAGAATTTTTTCTCAAATTATCTTCCATGGTCATTTCAACAGGGTAGTATCTGTTTTTAAAGGATTTAATACTGATCACTTTTGATACTTTGACAAGTTTCCCGCTTTTTGAATACAACTCTTCTTTAAGTCCAATATATTTTACTTTATCAACCCAGATCTTTCTCTTATGATAAGTTTGTTTCTTTTTCTTTGAG
Organism: uncultured bacterium; assembly: GCA_942492175.1. Classification (GTDB taxonomy): domain Bacteria; phylum Acidobacteriota; class Aminicenantia; order UBA2199; family UBA2199; genus UBA647. Next base: position 95,404 of record CALODR010000001.1, on the reverse strand, counting down.
GTCAGCATCATAACATAACATTTATTATCGTCAATCATTTCATCACCAAGCATTTCTCCTGAGTATTCCTCTCTCAATTTATTCGACCTTTCTGTCATATCCTCATAAGACATATCCGAACCCATCATACTCTGTCTCAACATATGCCCCGATAATCGGAGAATCCGCTCAGCAGAAGGATAATATATTTTAATTATTTTATCCTGCTTCAGGATTTTTGTTCCTCGATCCCTGGCCGGGCTTAGGAATTCTATAAATGACCTTGAGTTTCCCTCAGAAAAACTTGTAAACTTTTTAATGATCTCCCTGTTTTTGATAGTTATTATCATTTCCATTTCAGTGTATGCAGTTTTAAAAGTCATATTGGAATCGATCTTATTTAGTATATCGAATGGGTTCTGGTCCTCCGATCGGGAGGGCTGCAACACTATTATAAATACTAAGATAAGAAAAAATATCATTTTTTTCATTGAATTCCTCACTTTAAACCTTTAATTTTGACCTGAAAGCTTCAGCAGGCAACATTTTTGATGATTTATATGCGGGATATAGTACAGCAAGGATAGATATCAGCAATCCGAACCCAAAAGACTTAATAATTATATCAACAGTAAGATCGGGGTAGATAATATTACTGAACATAGCCATTGGCATATCAAATTTTTCCCACATCTCTTTACCTACCATCTCACTGAAATTTATCCCTGTTTTTTCTATCCATGCGGATAATCCTCCACCGACCAATACTCCGATAAATGATCCGATTGCTCCGATATAAATTGCTTCGGTTACGATCATAGAAAAAACCTCTCTATTCCTGAAACCGAGTGCCTTCATAACACCTATCTCCTGATACCTCTCCATTACTATCATCAGCATTGTGTTCAGGATCACCAACGCCACTATAAGAAGAATTATCCCCAATATCCTCTGCCAGATCATTTTGGCCATCGGCATCAATTCTCCGATTATCTTATCTTTTTCCCACGGTATGGAAATTGGTGAATCACCGAAATCACCTTTCTCCATCAGCTTCCCGATATCAGATGCAACTTTCTCAGCTATATTCTGATCATCAAGATAGATAAGGATCTCATGAGACGAATTTCCGCAATCCAGGATCTCTCTGCCGAATTTTAGCGGGATAAACAACATATGTTTATCAAAATAAGTATAGCCGGTATGAAAGATAGCAGAGACCCTGAAGGCTAGGGCATAAGTGGAATAATTAATATCTGTAGTAACCAGCAGTAGTTCATCATCAACCTTAACACCCATTTTTTCCGCAAATAATCTTCCTACCATTATCTCTTTTTTGTCTTTATTAAAATATATCCCTGATATCAACATGTCAGCAAGCCCCATGTGGGTGTTAACCGCATCAGGATCACTGCCGACAACCAGAGCCGGTTCATTTAATTCTTCCTTACTTATCAGGGCGTTAAATTTCACAAATTGACTTACCAGATTAACTCCATCTATCTCATATATTTTTTCGGCAAGTTCATCTGAGTTCAGTACCAATTCCTCTTTCGGCATTATCCTCTCCAATCTTGAATATTCCGAAGTCATAATCTTTACATGTCCGATCCTCATCCTCTTTGCTACTTCGGTTGTACTGTTCATTATTCCTTCAATGTAACTTGAAGCAAATATCAGCATTGTGATCCCCACAGAAATAGCAATAATTGTGAATATAGACCTTTTCTTATTCCTGGAAATGTTTTTCCAACTAAGTTTTAATATATTTAAAAGCATGTCAGTTCTCCTAAAAAGTTCTGAGAGCTTCAACCGGGTTCATCTTCGCCGCCCGGCTGGCAGGATAGTATGTCGCTGCGATTGATATGAATGTCCCAAGCAGGAATGTATAAAGTATAGGTTCAAATGTGAGATCCGCATAAAACTTATCTTTTAACGGATAAAAAGCTGCAGCAATTTCTGAATACGACTCTCCGAAAGATTTTAATGATATACCGTATACTTCAAGATACCAGCTCCCGAGTCCACCCAGAATACAACCCAGCAAAGATCCCATTACACCAATAAAACCGCCTTCAAAAAGAAAAACTTTTTTTATCTCGGATTTCTTCATCCCCATTGCCATCATCATACCGATCTCCCTTGTCCTTTCCAGAACGGCCATCAGCATTGTGTTTATAATACCCATCGATGCGATAAATAACATTATCATAACCAGCATCGAGGTATTTTTGGTTTTCATTTTACTGATTGCAAGGAAATCACCTGCAAGTTCATCCCATGAGAATATCTCATAGTCATAACCGGAATTTTTTATTTTATTACGGAGGATACTTTTTACTTCCCCGATTTTTTTACTGTCGTTACTCTGAAGCCGAATAACTATCTCGGTAACACCGGATTCTAGGCTCATTATTTCTTGAGCTGCTCCGATTGGCAGGAAAACAAATCCGCTGTTCACATTAGGATGGGCAGTATCAAAAATACCCTTTACTTCAAAATCAACTGCATTCCATGTAAACTTATTATCAACCCTGGATGTAATCACCCTTGCGGTTACAATATCTCCTACTTTCAGACTGAGATCCGCGGCAAAACTTTTTCCTAATAGTATCTGGTACTCACCCTTTTCGATCCATTCTCCTTCTATAAGTGACTGCTTTATATTAAAAACGAACGGATCAAATTCAGGTTCAATGCCCACCCCGATACAGGGGAGTTCATCACTGCCTTTTATCAGGCTGCCCGGGAACATGATCCTCTTTTCAGCACCTGTAACAGAATTCAACCCCCTTATATAAGTTAAAAGTTTGTTGCTTTTCCCAATAATCCTGTCTGTCGGCAGATCATCTTTTTTTGAGAAATACCCTTTTTTAAATATTTTAAGATGTGAAGTTTGACTGTCTATAATATTATTGAGGGAATTCTTATCCACTCCATTCATCATGGTAATACCGATTATCAGGAGCGCCAATCCCATTGATACGGCTGAAAGGGTAATAAATGTCCTTTTTTTAAATCTGAAAATATTTCGGATCCCAAGTTTTATAAGGCTCATTATTCTATCCCCTCTTCTGATCAGATTCTATCTTCCCATCCTTAAGCATTATCAGCCGCTTCGCATAATCCATTACCATCTGGTCGTGGGTGGAGAAAATGAAAGTAACTCCCAGTTTCTGATTAAGTCCGAGCATCAGATCCAAAACATCCTTTCCTGATTCAGAATCAAGATTGGCAGTGGGTTCATCAGCAAGAACAAGCTCAGGCCCTTTTACCAATGCTCTGGCTATTGAAACTCTCTGCTGCTGTCCTCCACTTAATTCAGAAGGCTTTCTGTTCTTCAATTCAAGAAGCCCAACCTCATCCAGAATAGATTCGACTTTTCCTCTTCTTTCACCCTGAGTCATCCCGCCCTTTAAAATTAAAGGAAACTCTACATTTTCAAACGCGGATAAAATAGGGATAAGATTGAAGGTTTGAAAAACAAAACCTATTTTATCTCTCCTGATAAGAGCAAGGCTGTTACCGCTTCTTAAATTTATATCTTCCCCATCCAGAGTATATGTACCTGAAGTAGCTTTATCTAGGCATCCTGCTATATTCAGTATTGTGGTTTTCCCTGAACCTGAAGGCCCCGCAATAGAAACAAATTCTCCCTTATCTATTTTGAAAGAAACAGACCTCAGTGCATAAGATTCTATATCACCGTTCCGATAAATCCTTGATATGTTCTCAAACTCCATAAGTGACATGACCACCTCCATTAAAAGTTGATTTTAAGCCATAGAAAGAAAGCACCCCTGCTCTGTTTGTTGAATTCTCCATCCCGTCTGCCCATCGGAAGATACAAACCGGAGGTTAGCAATGCATTTTTGAACAATTCATATGAAAATGCCGGATTAAAAATAAAACTTCCATCCTCCAGATTTCCTATATAACTGAGCGACAAGGATGAAAAATCTGAAACACCGTATCTCAGCATTGATAAAAGATATTTTTTTCCCAATGTAAAACGGCCTCCATTCTGTACCAGTTCATAATTATAATTTCCCGGCTCTTTTTCTCCGCTCCCGTCATAATAGTATTCATTAAGCCAGTATATTCCCTTGCCTATAGGAAAAGTGTAATCCATCCCGAGAACAAACTTTCCATAATTGCCGGACAATGTCCTGAAAGAGCCATATTCGAACCACCATCCGATGAAATTTTCCCCTCTCATATCAATACCGATGACATCTCTGTATACCTGATAATCACTAATATAAGTAAGACCCGTATCGATATTCAATAAGGTCCATTTAAATCTGAGAGCCTTGCCTGAGGAACCGGGATTTTCATCGGGAAGAAATACAGCTGTAACCGATTTGTTTTTCCCGAGAGGAGCATAAAATTTTACTGCATTAACTCCGGGTTTCTCCTCTGCAGGTTCCAGGAAATTCACCCTGTTGAATATATCCAGAGGTGCCCAAAGATAAGACACACCCATTGCAACTCTCTGTTTTCCGATGCTCAGATCAAAATATTTAAAATATAGATCTGCATATGCTCTGTCGAGGTTGATCTTATCAGTAGAGCTGTTATTATCTACCGTCTGGTTTTCATTAACTCCGGCGGGAGTCATAACCGATCCGTATATTGAGAAAAAATCGATTGCGGCATTTATTCTGACTTTTTCAGAAGGAGTTGATTTCAGGATAAGTCTTAATCTGTTGTAATCTCCCATCAGTATCTTATTGTCACTATTTTCAATTGATGCCGTATTAAATATCAGAAAGAATCTGTTCTCATAATACCCGGAAAACTCAGTCTCAGAAAAAACAGAAAGTATTGATAACATTATCAAAATAATAAGAAGTAGTATTTTTTTCAAATTCACACCGGATTCCCTGTAAAATATTTTACGGAATCTTATAATACGATGTTTACATTATACAGACAAAATTTTGCTTTATCTATCGATTGGAAAATATTTATTTATCTTTCAAACCACCAAAAAACTGCTCAGAAACCTCATCGATCACATCAGGTTTAAAACCCCTCTTAACCAATTGTTCCCTCAGTTTCTGGATCAGTTTTGAAGAATCTATACCCATCGGGCATCGGACACCGCATCTTGCGCAAAGGGCACAGGAAAAAGCTGCAGGAGCTGCCTCTTTTATATCCTTTGCAACAAATGCATCCCATAAAGTTCCGATACCGCCCGGATACTGAGTTCCGAAATGGCCGGCCGTAACCCAGAATACGGGACATTCATACATGCAGGCACCACATTTCTGGCATTTAAGAAGTTCTTTGAACTCATCATCTTTGGATAGTTTCAACCTTCCGTTATCAAGAAGGACAAGATGAAATTCCCTGGGGCCATGAGCACCATATGTAATTACTTTCTCAATATCACCGGTTTTTGACGGCCCCGATATCATATGCACATATGAAGGGACAATGTAATTTGCAAACCTCCATGTTGTCTTGGAAATATGAAATGCATCATCTAATGTGGGGACAATTTTCTCAACACCGACCAGTGCAATATGTTTTTCCTGAAGAGCTGTGGATAATTTAATATTTCCCTCATTCTCAATAATAAAAAGGGTCCCTGTTTCGGCTGCAATTGAATTTGCACCGCTGATCCCGACATCAGAATCAATATATTTCTGACGCAGGAATTTTTTAACTGCCATAACCATCTCTTCAATATTTGTTTCTGATAATTTTTCTCCTGTCGCTTTAGATATCAGTTTTGATGCTTCTTCCCTTTTCAGATCAACTGCAGGGGCCAGAGTATGCATGGGCCGGCCGCCTTTTAACTGTACAAGGAATTCACCGAGATCTGTTTCCCACACTTCATGCCCTTCAGCCTGAAGGTGCTGCCTCAAATGGGTTTCCTCCGACGTAAGGCTTTTTCCCTTTACTATCAGTTTTTTAGGATCACCAATTATCTCACTTATTATCCTGTTGGCATCTTCAGCATCTTTAGCCAGATAGGCCTTTCCATGATTTCTTTCTACCGCTTTCATTGTCTGTTCGACCAGATCCTCAAGATGATCTATTGAATACTCTTTTATCTTCTGCGCTTTTTCAATGTACTCTTTTGATTCAGGAAAAGCTTCCAGAGAATTTTTAAGATTGTTCCTGTAAGAAGTCTTTGCACGGGAGATAGCTTCCCTCAGATCATTATTTAGAGCACCATCACCTATCAGTTCAGCCATATAATCATTATAAAGTTGTTTGAATTCTTTAGCGGTCTTATCTTTTTCTTTCATTAATTCCTCCACAAATCATCCAGTAATTCAGTAAAATATAGAGCTTTAACATTGTCTACTTCGGCAATTTCAAGCCCCTGTAATATCCCGTAATGACCGTTCGCACAACTGGATCCTACAAATTCAGGGGCAGCGGGTTCAATAACTTCAAGGATGTAATTCTCCTTAATAAAATCTGATAACTCCGGTTGGGACATATTTAGCCATGATCCGGGACATGTATTATATTCAGCTATATCCCTGCCTTCCAATACAGCTGTCGGATGATCTTCTTCACATAGATCGATTTCAGGTACCAGTCTTAGGATCTCCCTTACGAAATGATACTCCCCGATCTTTCTGCCCATTGTACAACCGTGATGAATAAAATATCTATGGGGAAACTTTTCGAATTTATCACTGAATTTCTTAATATTTTCAGCAAGAAATTGAGTGATATGGATATAAGGCACATTTAATTCGATCCCGTACTTTTTAGGTACCTCATACCTGTATTTGGCAACCCCTGCAGCATAAGGTGAAACAATAACATCAGGCTTTATCTCATCAACCTGTTTCATAAATGTATTTACAACTTTTTCCGCATCATCGGTAAGGCCAAGATTCATTGATGCTTCACCACATTTCACTTCATCATCAATAAAGACATAATTGATACCCATTTTTTTATAAAGCGATTCTATGCTCTTTACTACATTATCCTGCTTCTGGTGGTGAAGATTGACCCTTCCTGAAAACAATACTTTCATGAGCACTCCTGTTAGAAATTAACGATATTATATCATAAAAAAGAATTTACTTTAAGATTCTTAAATTATTGATTAAATTTGGAGTAGATTTTAAAAATTTATGATTTTATAAAATTGGGGGAGTGAAGGGGCAGGCAGAGCCTGCCCCTTTATATTACTTTAGTTCTGTACTAAAAAATGTAACGGAATCCTAAAAGGATCTCGTGATAATGGGCAAATGTGTATCCCTCTTTGATAGGAGCTCTCAACTCTCCAAAGATGGAACCTTTACCGGTTGCTGTTTGAAGAACATCGAATCCAACATTAAAAACTATGTCAAAATCTGAATTCCATTCAGCAAGCATCACACCTTCACTTAATGTTGCATCTCTAACCTTGGAACTGAATCCTATACCTGCACCCAGGAAAAATTTGTCAAAATGTCCGTTCACTAAAATATTAGAGAGGAAATGGTGAACGAAAGGTTCTCCTGAAAGCACAAATGCACCACCCAGAGAAGCGATTACACTGAATTTTTGAGGAACAATAAAATATTGAATACCGGCACGTGCGAATGCAACTCCGGTGTATGTACCTTTTGCAACTCCCGGTCCACCTTCAACCAGGAAGTAGAGCCGTTTTTCCACACGTAGATCAAATTGGCAATTATTTGCAGACATTGCACCATGATCATCCGTAACTTTAAGAAGAATACTGTATTCACCTGCTTTTTTGAATTTTTTCTCCCATACAAAAGGAGCAGTATCTACAACTTTCTTTTCTACTTCAGCACCTGTTTTCTTATTCAGAATGGTGATTTCAGCTGCAGTTATTTTCCCATCCTTATCAGTTGATCCGGAAGCATCCATTGTTACAATTTTTCCAACCATAGCTTTCTCAGGTGTGACCTTCAAATCGCAAACAGGAGGATAATTAACTGTTACTTCTGCAGTACAGTCTGAATCGGTGAATTCACCATCAACTCCCTGCACTCTTACAGTCATTTTATATTTTCCGGGGTTTTTAAGTTCAGTTTTCCAAACAGGGTTATCTGATGTGATCTTTTTGGTCTCGATCATGTTCCCTTCAAAAAATACTGATACTTCTGACACAGGTGCACATTTCGCACTGCTGACATCAACAGTTACAGGTTCACCTGGATTAACAATTGCCGGTGACACGACAATACCGCAAACCGGCTTACTGTCTGTTACGGTTGCAAGAGTAATGTTTCCACATGCTTTAGGAATAATAACTTTGTAGTCTTTACAATCTTTCTGTATCGGTATACAAAAAACATTCAGAGGGGCTTTGCCTGCCCATACCAGATCCGCTTTGTCGCGAACTTTTTTACCTGAATAGAAGAGCATCCATTTAAGGGGAGTACCAACGGGCATCTCTTTCTCGTTGACCTTTCCATTTGCTACAGCATCCATTATTGGCTGATACAGGAAATCAGCTCCGACTTTCTGTAATCCCTGTTCAACTCTTGAACTGTACTTTTCCATCAGCATTTTCAACTGATCAACACTGTCGATTACCTGACCTCTTTTTAATCCGAGCAGTGGTGCATTTCCGACAGATCTGATCTTAATAGTATCTGCAGCTGTCATACTGAATGAAAACAATATGAGTACAGAAACAATTAAAATTGACTTAGTTTTAAAGTTCATTTATCCTCCTGATAAAATCAATCCTAATAATTAACAGTAAAATTATAACATTTTACAATTTTATTATACAACAAAAAAAAATTATTTTAATAAAAAAGATTGAGACTGGTAAAGGTTGAAATATTCCCCCTTTTTGCTGATCAGTGCTGAATGATCTCCCTCTTCTACTATTTGCCCGTCTTTCAGAACTATTATCCTGTCGACCATTTTTATAGTTGAAAGCCTGTGAGCGATTATTATGGATGTCTTTTCCCCCATGAGTTTTCTGGTTGCATCTTCTATAAATTTCTCAGTTTCTGAATCTATATTGGATGTAGCCTCATCAAGAATAATGATTGACGGATCCTTGATAAGTGCTCTGGTAAAACTCAGTAGCTGTTTCTGACCGGACGAAAGTTTCTTGCCCTCCTCCATAACCTGCTCATCATATCCATTTTCAAATTTTTCTATAAAACTGTCTGCATGGACCTTTTCTGAACATTTTTTTACCATATCTGCTGTCAGATCAGATTTGAAAAGTGAAAGATTCTCAATAATACTTCCGTTGAAAAAGAAAGGATCCTGTGGCACAACTCCAACCTGACCTCTGAGATATTCCAGGTCATAATCTTTAATATCCCTGTCATCTATCAGAATTGAACCTTCTTTCACTTCATATATCCTGTTTATAAGGTTGATTATTGTTGTTTTACCGCTTCCGGTATTCCCGACCAGTGCAATTTTTTCACCCTTATTTATACTGAAAGTAATATCTTTAAGAATCCTGTCTCCGTCGATATAATCAAAGTTTACATTTCTGAACTCTATTTTCCCTTTAATTCTACTGTCACTCTTTATTGAATTCGGAAAACTCTGAATGGTAATATCCCTGTCAAGGAGTTTAAATGCCCTTTCCGATGCGGCCATTGCAGATTGGAACATATTAAATTTCTCTGCCAGTTCCCGAAGGGGCCTGAAAAACATATTTATATATGTGAAAAAAGCAAATATTTCACCCACCTTGATCGAAGCACCGATTATTGAATGTGCATAGAAAAAAACAACTAACATACTTATATTGGAAACTATTTCAATAATTGGAAAATATAGCGAATATGCATTTATTACTTTTAAGTAAGCAGTTAGATAGCTTCTATTTGATTTTTCAAATACTTCCCTTCTTCTGGATTTGTTATCGAACAGAATGATCTCTTTTATCCCTGTGATCGTCTCGACAAGTGAAGTATTAATTTCAGAATTGGCTTTTCTAACGCCGGCAAACCCCTTCCGGATACTGTTTCTGAATAGAAAAGTCCCTATAATAAAGACAGGTATCGAAATCAATGTAAGGAGTGCAAGCCTGAAATTTATCATGAACATCGCTGTAAGAATAAAAATAACCTTAAGTAGTTCTCCAACGACTGTAACAACCCCTTCTGATATAAAAGCTCTTATTGCTTCGACATCATTTGTTACGTTGGTAAGGGTCTTCCCGACAGGTGTCCTGTCAAAATATGAATTGGGAAGTTTCAGAACATGCCTGAAAAGGTCCATTCTCAGATCCATAAGAAGTTTCTGACCTATATACTGAACCAGATAATTGAAGAAGAAGTTAAGTCCGAATGCAATAAATATTATTGAAAATATCAGAAGAGAAAGAGATTTCAGGCCTTCGATATCCCCTGTCATTACATTCTCATCAATCCCTATCTTAATAAGATAAGGCTGGACAACGCCTGCAGCATTCAAGAGGAGAAGAAGGAGAACCGATAAAATTATCAGAGGGCTGTACTTGACCATATACCTGAAAAGCCGTTTCATCAGCTTCAGATCAAGGGTAGCTGCACTATTTTTCATTTTTTCATCAGTGCTCATCACTCATCCTCCATCTGCTGCATCATAGAGATAACATGGTATTTCCCCTTTCTTTCGATAAGCTCCCCGTGATTTCCTGATTCAATGATTCTTCCGCCTTTGAAAAAGAATATATTGTCACACTCCTTCATAGCTGAGATCCTGTGCGAAACAATAAAAACTGTCTTAAATATATTTTCACCGCTTTCCAGCCTGATCTTTTTCAGATTTTCAAGTATCTTCTTTTCAGTCCTGGAGTCAACACTTGATAGAGGATCATCCAACAGCAATACGGGAGCCCGGTTAGAAAAAGCTCTGGCTATGGACATCCTCTGCTTCTGGCCCCCTGACAGGGATATACCACGCTCACCTATCCTCTGTTCATATTTATCCGGGAATGAAAGAACATCAGACTCAAGTGAAGCCAGTTCAACAGCTTTCTTCACCTCATCTTCATCAAATTGCTCCATTCCGACAGATACATTATCGTTAACCGTTCCGGAGAACAGAAAAGGGTCCTGAGAAACCACAGAGAATAGTGAATGGAGAGTTTTTTTCTCAATATTCCTTATATCTTTTCCATTTATAAAGATCATCCCAGGATCAGGAGAGATCAGCCCCGAAAGGAGGTCTAAAAATGTTGATTTTCCTGATCCTACCTCTCCGGTAATCCCGATCATTTGCCCCTTTCCTATCTTCATAGTGATATCTTTTAATGATGGTTTATCAGATCCCGGATAGGTGAATGAAAGATCTTTTATCTCGATCTCCTCAACATCCTCTTTTTTGATTAGCGCCTCTTCTTCATAAGGTTCCGGGTTTTTCATAATATAGTTGATCCTCTCCATTCCACTTATTCCCAGTTGTACCATCGACATGATCCATCCCAGAGAAAGAATCGGAAAAGTAAGAGCTGATATCATTATGTTGAATTGGAGAAGTTGGCCAACGGTCATTGACCCCGAGACAACCATCCCTCCTCCGAAATAGAGTATCACCAGCTCAATTATTGAAAAAAGAAATATAAAGAGAGGCCTGATAAAGCTTCTCAATCTCACCATATCAAGCTGAACATTAACATATTCACTATTCAGTGTTCTAAACCTTTCAGCCTCGGTATGCTCAAGGGTATTTTGTTTTATGGTTGTCATACCGGTAATGGTCTGCCATACCCTGTTATTAATAGTCGCAGTTGTTTCCTGTATCTTTTTAAATTTGGGACGGAGCCGTGGAAGGATAGTAAAGATAAGGAAAACCAGAACAGCAAGCATCGGTACTATTATCAACATCAGGGTCCCGCTCAAACCGATCAATACAGGGAAAAAAATTACTATTCTCGATAAAGCGTTAGGGACATACATTACCGCCGGTCCCAGCAGAACACGCACATCGTTCAGATCATTAGTGATTCTTGAAGACAGATCTCCTGTTTCATTTTCAAGAAAGAACGGATATTCAAAACCCAGAAGAGTGTTGTAAAGACGTCTCCTTATTTCATATTCTATTTTTCTGGACACACTTATAATTATTTTCCTCATAAGGAAAAGTGATACAGCTTCTATAAATGTGAATATTATCACTTTGATCATTAGTGCTGAGATTACAGGGAATCTGTTATCTCCAACGATCTCATCCAGAAGGCCCTTCATGAAAACAGGGATCTTTACAAGGCTATAGTTTTGGATAAGGATAAATATAAATCCGACCAGCAGCGGTAAAGTATATTTTTTGATATACGGTATAAGCGGATAGAGAGACCTGATCGATCCTTTATTTTCTCCCTTCACTGATCAAGTACCTCTCAATTTGATTTATAGATATCTTCATATTGTGAAACAATCTTTTCCATGGAAAATTTCACATTAGCCGTAAAAAGGCCCGCATCAACAACCTTTTTAAAATAATTAGAATCTTTTAGTATTCTAAGTCCCTTCTCCGCTGCCTCCTCTGTATTTCCATGTTCAAAAAGAAAACCGTTAACTCCGTCATCGATTACCTCCGGAAGGCCTCCCACTCTGCTTGCAACAACCGGAACTCCGCACGACATGGCCTCAAGGGCAACAAGTCCAAAAGATTCCTGCCTGCTTGGGAGAATCATTAATTCTGAGGATGCAATAAGCCCCCCAAGATTTGAACATATCCCGATAAAACGGACCTTATCCCTAATTTTAAGTTCCTCGGTCAACTTGATCATCTCATATTGGAGCGGACCTTCCCCTACGATCCACAACTCCAGTTCATCAGTCATCACCTGCTCCATCTTATGGAATATCTTTATCACATCATTGGGAGATTTTACCGGCCTTAAATTCGAAACATGAATAATAATCCTTTTGCCCCTGGCATCACCTATATCTGTTTTAAGTCCCGGGTTAAAAAACTCAGAATTAATAAAATTATAAATACACTTAACCATCCCCCTCTTTATTCCAAGTTTTTTCTCCGAATCCATTATCAGGCTATTGGAAACAGCAGTTACGGCATCACTTCTTTCAATTGCATATTTAGTTATATTCATCATACTCGGATGAGCACCGACTACAGTAATATCTGTTCCGTGAAGAGTGGTCACACATTTAACGTCCCTTCCGGAAATATCTCTTGCCAACAAGGCAGATACGGCGTGTGGAAGTGCATAATGGCTGTGTATAACATCAATATTATTCCTCACTATAATATCCGCAAGTTGCGATGCAAGAGCAAGTGCATAGGGCTGAAAATCAAAAACAGGATACTCCTTGACCCAAACTTTATGAAACTGCATTTTTCCGGAATAACTGTCCTTTAATCTGAAGGGAGGTTCAAGTCCTATGAAATGGACATTATGCCCCCTCTCCTCTGCCATTGCACGACCGATTTCGTAAGCTACAATTCCGGAACCACCGATCCTGTGATAACTTAATATCGCTATATTCATACTATTTTCCTTGAAAATGAGATTACAGGATCCGGGATCAGAGGCGGGTTATGCGAATAGAAGGGTTCACCATACCTTACCCCTCCCATAGCCCCTGCCTGAAGAGCTCTTGCTTCAAGAATCTCCCAGAAATTGTTTGATCTGATGAGGGTTTTTGTCCCGGAATCATCCTCTCCTTCCGCTGTCACCTGTGTCCCATAACATCTTATGATATCTTTTTTCTTCTCCAGAAAAGGGGTGATATCGATTATGAAATCGGGCTTCCTCCTTATCGTAAGTTCAGGAAATGCAATAAATGAATCGGGGCGGTGTGGAGGATTATCCCCTCCGATCTTCTCAAGTCCGGAAAGATATGAGCATTCTCTCACAATCTCTCCGCAGTATTTATGATCAGGGTGGCGGATCAGCTCATCAGAAAATGAAAATATTATCTTCGGTCTCTGTGAACGTATAACATCAATGACCTTGAGCCGGCTCTCTTTTGTATTTCTGATGTTGCCATCCTGCAGATCAAGAGTGATCCTGAAATCAAGGGCCATCATCTCTGAGGCTTTCTTGAGCTCATCTCTCCTGCTCTCTCCGGATCCGTAAGTTCCCGCCTCACCATTTGTAAGGTCGCAAACTCCTACCCCGTATCCAAGCGTTTTAAAGTATAGGATAGCACCACCCATAAATATTTCCGCATCATCCGGATGTGCTCCAAAAATAAGTATATCAACCATTGTTCAGCTCCATAAAGTTCAATTTCTCATCATAATTATTGTAAATAGTGTTTATAAGGTTTCTTCCGCCGTAAAGATTCATGTAATAGAAGATATTGAACACCCTCTCCTGTCTCAGTCCGAAAGGACGCATGTATCTGTAGATCTTGCTGATCCTCCTGATCACTGAATCACTTTTCTCTTTATCAAGTTTCCGCTTATTACCAATAAGCTCTTTGATATCTCCATTCAGTTTTTTTCTGAACTTCTCTGTCTCCAGTCCGAGTTCTTTCAATCCGTTAATCAGATCTTCTTTGAGATTACCGGACTTCTCGAAAAGTTCTCTCTTATCAAAACCGGTAATATCTTTCAGTCTCGCTGCCGAAATTTCATCTGCAGTGTTTGTGTCAATTTCTGAAACAATTATTCCGGTCTTTGCCATTTCTCTTTTGATCCCCGGTTCTATCAGATCGATACTCATCCTCGGTATAACTGCTGCCGGTTTAACTCCATGGAAACTGAAATTGCCTGACAGCTCCTTTAGATAGATTACTTCCCCTGGCCCGGCTATATAGGAATCAGTCCTGAAATAAGCATCCTGACAGATACTCCTTGTTTTTAAGGACGGAACAAGCTCATACGATTCCAGATCAACTTCAGTACCGTCTCTCCTTCTAAATTTACCACCTTTTTTAAAAACAGGAATTCTTTTTTCCCCGTCCATAAAAAAAAGATTACACTGTTCCCCTTCCGGAGTTCTTTCAGCTTCCTTAATCAATATCGGCCTTGTAAATTCTCTGAACACCTTTATTGAAGGATCGAAAAGCTCGATATCAAACTCTTCGAACAATTTGTCTGCAAGAGCTATGGAAGCTTCACCCAGCTTTCTTCCCGGAACATAACACTCAAAAACAATCTTTTTTAACCCCTCTGTATATTCTGTCTGAACAATAGAATTAAAAAAATCTTTTAACAACAATACAAGATTATCATCAACCGTTATATTTCCACATGAATATCCTTTTGAATCAATATCCCATTTCATGGATCTCAGTTGACCTTTCATATCCAGAAAACTAATAGTATTTATCTCATTAAAATCCGCGTCATTGGTCTCAAGCCAGTATATGGCACGCCCCTTATGCTTCCGGGCATGGTGAATAGCACCAAGAACTTTATAAGTAGTATAAAGAGGCCCGCCAAGCAGCCCGAGCTGCTGACCTGTAACAAATGTTCTGATCGCTTTATCTGTCATTTCTTTTATATCTTAAAATTATTATATTACTTAAGCTATCCAATTTCAATTTAGCAGTATTATCAGAATATATGCCAGATCTGAAAGAAAAGCTTTTCATTGAATATCGATATTTATTATTTTAGAATGAGAATCTGGAAGGGAATTGAAATGAAAGAGAACCTTAAAGAGATTGTAGAATATTTGGAAAAAGTAAGATCAGATTTAATAAAAAATGTGCCGGATAACATAGTAATTAAAGATGAAAAAGTTAACAAAGGAAATTCCTGGTCTCCCGGTGAAATTCTTGAACACATTTATAAGACAGAAATTTACATTACAGAACTATTAAAAAGACAGATGGAAAGGGCAATAAAAAGAGAGCTTAGAAGCGCTGCTGACAATACCTCCTTCCTTCACTCGCTGGATCAATTTGAGATTGAAAGAATTAAGGAAAAATTCATTGCTCCTGAACAAACAATACCGGACAGATCTGCAGATCCGGAGAATATCCTGCAGAAAATGGATAAATCCCGGGCGGAACTTATACAACTACTTCATACGTTCTCGGAATACGATATGGAAGGGATGGAATTCCCCCACCCTGCTTATGGTAGAATGAACATGCTCCAATGGGTTATTTTCATCGGTAAACATGAACTCCGTCACCTGAACCAGATGAAGCAGATAATTAAATTTTCCTGAACAAAAAAAGATTATTTTTAAGGAGAAATGATGGCTGAAAAATTAAAAGAATTATTCTTTACTGAGAAGTCAATTGAAAAATTTGCTGATTCTCTAAAAAAAGCCTGGCCTGATTTTGATAAAAATAAATTTTCTAAACTCATTTATACCGACGAATGGAAGGATCTGGAACTGAAACAGAAGATGAGATATATCAGTACCGCTTTAAAAAAAGTTTTACCGGAAAACTTTACAGAAGCCTGTGATGTATTAAAAAAAGCAGCTCCTGAGATAAAAGGATTTGAATCTATGTCCCTTCCCGATTTTGTCGAACTTTACGGAATTGATGATCCCGACACATCGCTTGATGCGTTGTATGAATTTACAAAATATTCTTCATCAGAATTTGCTATAAGACCATTCATAATAAAGTATCCTGAAAAAGTGATGGGCAAAATGTTGGAGTGGTCAACAGATCCGAACATTAATATAAGGAGATTTTCAAGTGAGGGGTGCAGGCCGCGTCTCCCCTGGGCAATGGCCTTGCCAGTATTCAAAAAAGATCCCTATCCCATAATTCCGATTCTCGAAAATCTTAAATGCGATGAATCAGAATTTGTCAGGAGGAGTGTAGCAAACAACCTGAATGATATTTCAAAGGACAATCCGGAGATAATGCTTAAACTGTGTGCTGACTGGTACGGGGATTCTGAAATGACCGATAGGATAATAAAGCACGCTTGCAGAACACTATTAAAATCAGGAGATAAGACAGCAATGATGCTGTTCGGATATGGAGATCCGGAAAATATTCATATCAGGGATCTCATTCTGGTCAAGTCTGAAATTGAAGTCGGAGATTACCTGTATTTCTCATTCTACCTTGATATTAATGAAAAAAAGGATGTGAAAATCAGGATCGAGTACAGAATCGATTTCATGAAATCTAATGGAAAATTATCAGGAAAGGTTTTCAAGTTAACAGAAAATAGTTTCAAACCCGGGATTAAAAAATATAACAGAAAACACCTGTTTGCCGATATGTCCACAAGAAAACACTATTCAGGCATACATGTTCTCACTATAATCATAAACGGGGTGGAAAAAGCCCAAACCGATTTTGAGTTAAAATAAAAGATATAGATAGATTCGGATATTGAATCCTCAATTAATTCACACTACTTTTCTTTACGGCATGAAACAGAACAATCAAATATCTGGATCCTGACAATATCATAGCTCCCCCTATTCCCGCATAAATTACAGACAGGTATAATTTGGGAATTGAAGAATGCCTGATTAGAGACCCCAGCAGTATCATGATACTGACAAGAACATAGCTTCTCCACGGGAAGAAGGAGAACAGGCACCGCTTCCCGTCCATTGGAATTATTCTTTGAATATTTTTTTTAACTATTTTTGAGAACCCGAAAGTATGGATCATAACTGCTGAAAACAGACCTGCAATTGCCATAATTACAGCAATATTCATTTCTTTATCTTTTAACCATGAATAAGAAAGAAAATTTAAATAAACCCCTATAACTATCCAGGTCGATCCCGCAAGCAATAACAGAATATTTTTCGGAACACCGGGCTTCCATCTCTCATATTCTGAAACTGAATAATTTGAACTCATCCGACATTATAATAAAAAATCAGTAAATCTGGAAATACCCTGAAGAAATTATTTTAAATATCAAAATAAATTATAGGTCGAAATATATTTATTTGAGATAATAGTACCGTCAGATGTATATTGTATATTATAAGATCAATATAAAGGAGATGAACATGAAGAAGATTTTATTATCAGCGGTTATTTTTGCTCTATTTATCACACCGGCTTTCACCCAGATTAAAACTCTGCAGCCTACTATTCAGCAACCTTTACTTACTCTTGTAAAACCGAAGATATTGGTACAGGGGCATGCACAATATTATGGCAATGCAAAATATATCTCTGCATATTTAACTTTGAAAATAGACGGAAAACCGCTAAGTAATGTTAAGGTCAGGATTAACAAATCTTTAATGATGAACCACGGCAATGGGAACTACGGAGGGTCCATCCCTTCCAACTATGATATTAAGATTGGAAATGAACTTGTGTTTTCGGTTGAATTTCCTAAGGCCCCTTACTTAGTCGGTTCACCCCCGCCGTTCACGGGAAAAATAGTATTAGGAACTTACAGGATCAGAAATATAATAAACTGGGTATGGCCGAAACCGGGACAGACGATTCCCACGGGAAGAATCATTTCCTACCTGTTTAAATGGGATTTTACAGGCTCTCCTGCAAAGACAGAGTTTTTCATTAAGGATAAAAGTACCAACACTAAGATATTCACAAAAAATACCAGTGCCGAACAACAGAGTGTAATGGCAGGATTGTTCAATAGCGGTAAAGAATATGTGATGGGGATGTGGGCTGTAGACCCTATAGACAAGTTCAGATTATCAGGAGTCTGTTCAAAAGGGTCAAGAATTGACTGGTATTTTTCAAGCACAATGATCTTTAATACCGGTAATAAATTAACCCCCTTTATACGCAAATAGCATATACCGGATCAATTCTTCATACCGGCATAATATATCGAGTTAAACAGAAGTTTAAATGTACCATAGGTCTGTGCTCTGTGCTGTATCCTTCCGCCGAATACGATCACATTACCTTTATAATAATCGAAGACCATTGATGCTACCGCTCTGTTGAGGTATTTTGCACCCTTTAAATAACCGCTTATAAGATGAGGACCGGTATTGCTGAATCTGGACACCACTCTTCTTTTTATATTACCGTTAACAGGCATAGATGTCCTGAAAGCCGGACTATGTGAAAAGAAAAGAATATTATCCTTTTCCATTCCCCAACCGATTGGGTCATCATTATTTATAGTTACACTGAGGATAGAACCGGGGCAGTAAAACTCATCTCTTCCGGTTTTCTCCAGAATATTTTCAAATGGAAGGTCAAGGTCCTTCCTGGCTAATTCATAAGATGAATCTAGGAAAACCGCAGTACCTCCGCTCTTGATAAATTCCTTCAGATTCGAAAGCCCTTTTTCCCCTATTCCCCCTTTATATTCCGGAGGCATCTTTTCAAAATATCTTCCCCAATACCCACGGTAAGTCCCGGTTACTATCATATCCCTTTCCATATCCGGGAAAATTACAACATCAAATTTTCCGCTAAAATTCTTATTAATTATATCTTTGTTTTGAATAACAGTGTATTTAAACTCAAAATTATCCAGCACCCATCTTGTCCAACCCTCGTCCATACTTGATAGATACGGTTGGTAGATCGCGAGTCTGGGAAGTTTAAGCTCTCTATAAGAATCAGCCGGAATCTGCTCGGTAATTCCTGCCTCTACATCTGTTCCTTTCAGCAATTCTTTTAAATTAATTCCGCCAATATCCGATTTCCTGACCAAATAATCACCTGCATTAAGTTCACCCTTTTTCAGGTTTCTGTAAACAGGGATCTTCTTCTTGAGAAGTCGGTTAACAACGTTCACACTCCCATTTTCAGAAGCTGGCAGTAAATAGAAGCTCCCGTCTTCAGAATAAGCATCTGGACTGAAGTGAAACTCTCCGGATTCTTCCAGATAATTTTTATCTGGAGAGAACATAACCTCCTCATACTTTACCCCCATCTGTATCGGAAGGGTCCACCCGCACGAATCATAAGGCTCTATTATTGGTCCATCCCTCATATGCTTTATTTCAGGATACACCTGTCTGCTCATCATGACCTTTACAAAATTCCCGTACGGCTGGGAAAGTGGAATATAGAAAGATCCTGAATTGTAGACCTTATTATTCTTTAGGATTTCATTTTTTATTTTAAAGATTCGCACACCACCCTCAGCCATTCTTTCAAGAAAAGCAACAGCAGCTGACCTGTCATGCTGATCAGCATTAATAACATAACCAAAAACCGGACCTTCCGAACCTTTTCTGATACTTTTTAAACCTCCCGACAGAAAATTTGTCAAAAAACTTTTTCTGTTCTTTGAAACTATTTCACTGAGTGCTTCAGCAGCGATCATCTCATAGTCAATAATGTCACCGATTCGCCACCAGCCGCCATCCCATGGGTCAGGGAAATTTACCTGCTTTTTATATTCTGGCAAACCTTTCGAAGCCACCCTCAACTCGTTCTGATCAATATAAAGAGGAGTGGCAATCGCAACACTTGCCATCTCGGTTAAGATACCAACAACATTTTTATACCAGGCTGTATTCTTCGAACCACCGGGCCAGTAAGCATCAAAGGCATAACCTGAAGCCACCCCCTTTTTCCCCCTTTCCTGAAGTTTGAGAGCCATGAAAGAACCGATTATGTCTGTTTCCCTAAGGAGCAGCGGGTCAAGATTATCATTTATCGGATCTTTGAAAGGAGGGACAAACATCCTCGGTCCGGTTGTACCCATCTGGTGCATATCCAGAAAAATCTGGGGGAAATACTTTTTGTGAAGCACTGAATTTACAACACGGGTCTCCTTGAGATTCAGCATAAAGAAGTCCCTGTTAGTATCATGCCCCGCATAGTGGTGATAAAGGTAAGGCAGCGGCCCTCCTTCAAATTCTGTTCCCATATACTTTTCATACCATTCACTCACCATAATATTTCCATCAGGGTTTATGGATGGCATCAGCATGATCACAGTGTTTTCCAATACATCCTTTATTTCACTGCTTTCACTGACGGCATACTTATGGGCAAAAAGCATCATCATCTGAGCGGAGGCGATCTCAGTGGAATGTATTGTACCTGTGATCAGGATAAATGCTTTCCCCTCCGAAAGACACATGTTTAAATCCATCCGCTTGATTCTGTCCGGATTTGCCAGTTTTTTATTAATAGCAATAAGTCTATCAAGGTTTTTGATATTCTCCTCAGAAGAGATAAACGATAAGATCATCGGATTTCCTTTTGTGCTCATCCCTTCATTCACCGTTTTTATCCTGGCTGAGCTCTCGCCGAGATATTTCAAGTATTTAACGATCCCTGAATAATGGACAAGGGTCCTGTCTTCCCCGATCTTCTTGTTAAAATATTCATTGGGTTCTGTTATGGAGAATAAAGAGAAACTTAAAAGCATAATTAAAAATAAAATGTTGAATTTTTTCATTTCAAAAACCTCCGTTTATTTCTGAAATATAAATATAACCCCGGGAAATAAAAATTTAAAGAAATTCATACAATTAAATTTAACTGTTTTTTAATTAAGGTCAGGGATCGGACGGTAAAAGAAACGCTCCGCAATTTCGTATATTACAATTTCCGGCTTTTCTCTCTCTATAAGTTCCGGGAAAAAATTAAATCCCCAGTCAAGTAGAAATATGATCTCTGAGAAGGAGGCAGACATATATTTCTTCAATCCTCTCCCGAATGAATCATGGATCATAATGGTTTTGGGAAGAACCCCGTTTTTGTTACGAACAACTGATTGTCTGATCTTTTTATATTTAAATTTGTTTAGTCGCGTTTGACTGATTTCTGAACCGGAAGGGACAAATAGCCTTCGAAAATCCTCTTTATAAAGTGATTCATTCAGTGCCAACATCGAGGCGAGATCAGCTCTCGAAGGACCTATAATTTTCTTTTTTCTGAATTTTTCAAATGGAAACGGGACAGCTCCTTCAAATCTTTGAGACAGATTGCGGATTATTTCCCTATAAGCAAGCCAGGCTCCATAGTGGTTCCAATGAGAATCAGTCCTGTAATATAACTGCTGGTCCGATTTATTCCTTAGTAGAAGATCTTTGAGATTCAGCACCTGTATCTCTGAATTATTTAATAAATGTTCTGTAAGCTGTTTTGCCCTGACGCCGCCTGTAACTTTTTTGAGACTGTCCGGCAGATACTCAGAATAAACGGTACTTTTATTTGGAACGATAACAACAAGGAGATCGATCCCCCTTTTTTTCAGGAACCGATGCCTCTCATTAAATATATTGGACCAGTATTCAAGTTCATACTTTTTAAATTTGTCTATCGAGATCGAATAATTTATCTCAGAACCACTTTCATTAAGCCTCTTTAGAAAAAGCCACTTATTCTTCCCCAGTATCACACGGTCAACTGGAGATATCCCGATATATTTTGAATAAAAATAGTTCCTTTCATATAACAACTCTTTTCTGAAGGGAAAATTCTTTTCAAAATAATTCTCAAAGTTCTTAAGCCCCTTCTGGATCCCTTCTCCTGTTAAAAATCCGCGGAATTTGATCCTTTTCTCCCTTATTGAACCGGCTTTCCCTGTACCGGTCAACCAAAAAAGAATTGGAAGAGATATTACAAGTATGAATAATAATGTGTGTTTTTTGTTCAATAGAATGTTATATAAATTTTTCAATATCCACCTAAAACCTGAAATATATGAATGGAGAATATGTCCCACCGATAACTGCCAGAATACTCATATAAAATACAGCCATAAAAAAAACAAAACTGAAGGTTTGCGAAAATATCCTTAACGGAGCACCCATTTTAACCGGAACTCTTCTCTCAATTTTCGGGATCAGATTCTCTCTTATATTTTTATAAAATGGAAATGAGATAAAGATACCTGCAGCTGCGGCCAGAATAATTTCAATATTTACATAAAGCGATACAAAATATCTGCTCCCGTCTCCGCCTCCAAGTCCCGCCATCGATCTCAGAAGATCAAATGCCTGAGACATATCCGAAGCTCTGAATATTGCCCATCCGATAACCACTACAAAAAGAGCATAAAATATCTGCAGGGGTTTCCAGACCTTTTTTTTCATGAACTTACCCAGTTTCCAGTGTTCAATAATGAGAAACAACCCATGGAAAAGTCCCCATATTACAAAAGTCCATTCTGCTCCATGCCAGATCCCGCAGATCAACATTGTGATAAAAGAGGCGGTAATATATGCTATATCCTCCACCTTAAAACCGAATTTGTAGTCAGACCCAATCTTTCTCATAATCCTGTAGGCAACGGGGAGAAAGATATATAATTGCAGCCAGTTTGATAAAGTAATGTGCCACCTTTTCCAGAAATCACGGATCGAAGTGGCAATATACGGGAAGTTGAAATTTTCCGGGATCTCGAATCCGAGCATATTCCCAAGTCCGACAGCCATATCTGTGTAACCGGCAAAGTCAATAAATATCTGTAGAGTAAATGTCAGTACACTCACCCAGGCAAGCGAGAAAGTAAACTCTCCGGCAGGTACTTTAAATATTTCATCAACACATTTTGCCAGTGTATCAGCAATTAATACTTTTTTGCCAAGTCCGGAAACGAATCTTTTCACACCCTCTTCAAATGAGGTCCGCTTCCCGGTCCCTTCCAAAATTTCATAAAATTTATGATGAAAAGTTATAGGGCCGGAAAAAACTTTTGGAAAGAATGAAAAAGTGAATGCAACATCAAAAGGATCTTTGAAGACCAGCTCTTTGTTTCGATGAATATCCACCAGATATGATATTGCAACAAATGTGAAAAAAGATATCCCCACAGGGAATGCGGCCGGAATGATTGAATGGAGAAGAACTATTTCAGATCCGATAACAGATTCAATATTTGAAACTAAAAAACCGGAATACTTATAGAAGACCAGAAGAAGAACATTAACAGCTATTCCTGAGAATAACAGTATTTGGGAGGATCTCTTGTTATTACTCCCGGATATCAACAACCCGAATATATAATTTAAAATTATTGAAAACAGGAGAATATTTAAATAAGCCCCCATCCCGAAGAAGTAGAAAAGAAAACCTGCTATAACGAGAAACCATTTTTTTGTTCTGTTCTTTAAAACATTCCCAAACAGGAGTACTACTGGCAGAAATAAGAATATAAATATAAGTGATCCGAATTGCATTTAAATTTTTCCTGAACAGAATAATGAATATATCATATAAGGAACAGGTTTTCCATCTAAAATCATTCAGATTTCCTGCAGTAAAAAATAGATCGTTCAGATCCGAAATTCCAGGCAGTCCCGAGATAATCTCCAAAAACATTTATAACATTAAATCTATTATCACCAAGGATCCGGAATAATTTCTCTTTAGAATAAAGCCGCACTGATTCATTATATTCCTTAAAACCAGAGCTATTTTCAAAACATATCCTCTTGTTGATACGATCACCATTGATATACTTTTCTTCGGTAACTTTAACACCCTCAATAACCTTTTCAATTTTATTTCCGGTTAATTTATTCCGAATATCTTCCGGATTAAGAAAATCCAGCCAGAAAATCCCACCCGGATTGAGAGAGTTGAATACTTCCGAAATAACTTTAATATCCTCGCTCTCATCTTCAAAGTAACCGAAACTGGTGAAAAGAGAGAGGATCATATCATATTTCCCTGGGATTGATCTCATATCACATTCAAGAAGTTTCACATCCGGATATTTTTCCCTACCGCTGTTAATCAGGGTTTTTGACAAGTCAATTCCGGTAACATCATAACCCTGTTCCCTGAAAAGGGCTGAATGCCTCCCCTCTCCGCATGCAAGATCAAGAATTTTCCAGTCTCTTCCCGGGCGAACCGTTTTTAATATTAACTCAACCTGCAGCCCGGCATCCTTCATATCCCTATGCCGGTATAAAAGTTTATAATTTTCATCAAACCACTCTTTGAACCACTCTTTACTCATATGTTTCCCGGAAGCTATTTTATCCCATGCTCAATTTTGAATGCTGCCCAATTCTGCTTAAGCCAAAGAAAATCTTCAAATTTGTTAAGTCGTATCAGGAAAGGATTTGTTTTCAGTTCATTACCGATTGTTGAAGAGGGAGATATACCATAATTGTGGCCGGGCCATACTTTCAGATGACCGGGTAGAGACATAAGTTTTTTAAGGCTATCAAATTCCATCTTTGCCTCTTCTTCCGTATAAGTTCCACCCACTTTTCCGACAAAGAGAGTATCACCTGTAACAAGGTTATCTCCTGACAAGATACATATGGAATCAGGGGTATGACCGGGAGTATGAATAATTTCACAGATAACTTTACCGATTGTCAATACCGCCCCGTCCTCTACTTCCAAATCTCCCCCCCTGTTTATAAATGTAACAAGTTCCGCACCGGTTTGCTTTTTTATAAAATGGTTCCCGCCTGTATGGTCCGGATGAGAATGGGTATTAAATATATACAGGATTTTAAGGCCGAGATTTTCCATTTCCAAGAGAACGGCCGATGGATCGGGAGATGGATCTGCAACTGCAGCAAGTTTTGTCTCCTCGCAGGCTATCAGGTAGGAATAATTTCTATCCCCTCCGGAATTTATCTGTTTAAATATCATTTTTCCTCACCAGAAAATTATAAAAGATTTTTACTTGTAATCAAAATAATTTAAGCGGAATATTGGAAACAGGAAAATTATTTATCTTTAAAAATTAACTTTACCGGAATTCTCTTTTCCGGTTCTTTCTCTTTCTCCCAGGGACGGCAATATATGAATTCTATTTCTAATTCACCGGAAAGGAGTGATTTAAAAACAAATTTTTCAAGTTCAGCACTTCCGAACCGTTGTATTTCAGTTCTGTCTGATTCGTGATCTGTTACCCCGAGAAAATTGACCATCTTTTGTTCATACCCGGGCTTCAGCTCCCAGCCGAATCCTGTTGAAATATTAGACCTTAAAAGAAGTCCGAAAGTGACACCGGTTTTAAGATCAATCTTATTCTTTCCGGTTTCATTGATCAGAAAGACAGGAATGTTCTTCCATTCATTATCATCCTCACTCAACTTTTTATGTTCCAATGTCAGACCTATGCTCCAGACAGTGAATAACAGAAAAAAAATATAAATTAAAGTACATTTTTTTTTGCACATTAAGAAAATCCCCATGGCCTTTCGGCCACGGGGATATTATCATATTACAAAATATTTTTTAATAGATAAAGTAATTAGCACCTTCACCTACAAGGTTACATCCATAGGATACCCACATATATCCATTTTCACCCCAGCCGGTCCCCCAGGAGTTTTTCAGAAGCCATGCCCCTTTTGCATCATCCCAGCCGCAAAGAATTATGGCATGATTGGTATAATTCACTCTCCTTTTGCACCTGTTGAGCACACCGCCGGTATAGGCCTGGAACCATCTGTCAACATAAATACCGGCCTGAACTGAGCCATAGGTGTATATTGCCTGTTTGATCTCATCAACAGAAGGGACAACATAGTCTGCTGTAACAAATGACCACCCGTTCATTGCATAAGGGTGTGGACATGTTTCATTACATGGAGCATCTGTAGCTGTATAAGGAAAACAAGACTCCAGCATTGCACCCGGGTCAACAAGCATATCATTAGCCCAGAGCCCGCCGTTACATCCCCATCCCCAAGTGTTACATGAGACCAGATACTGCTCGGAAAGATCAAGTTCTGAACCTTCATGTTTCATTATTGTTGCTTCCATCTGGCCGATTGCGGCAAAAGCCCAGCAGCTTCCACAGCTGCCCTGATTTTTTACTGATGAAGCAATACCGGTAAACGCTGCAGGTAAAACTGCTGCCGATCCAAGTTCTGATGGTCTCTGAACTGCCTGTTTCAAATGCATGGTGGGAAGATACAAATCATGGTTCAATGAACATAATTGATCGAGATCATACTGCATGGCCGGATTTACACCTACTTCAAAAGAGTATCCGTTTTCTCTGATCTCAGCCCTCATTCCTTCGATCTCAGCTTTCAAAAGTGCCCTTTTTGTTTCCGGATCAACTACTTTCTGATCATTTGTTGCCTTAAGGGCATTCGGGTTCATTAAAAAAATCATAAATGAAACAGTCAAAATAATAAGAATAAATCTTTTCATATATTCCTCCTTTAAGAATTTATGGATTTAAAGATTTGATCACTATGAATAGATACATACTTCATAATTTCATACGGAATTTTGGATTTCAATCAGTAATAATACTTAAAACCGGTACTAAAATTTATTTGTTAAATGTAATAACAAATACTTACCCGGGTCATAATATTTTATATAACTTTTTCGGTAACAGAAAAGTTTCGAAAAGGGGAGAATCCAGGGCCCGGCAGGCCGGACCCTGTTTGAAAATATTTAGATTTTATTTTTCTTTTTAAGCCTTTTTACTATCTTTTCCATTTCTGAAACAAGATAATCAAGCCTCTTGAAAGCCTTTAAGAATGGGTCAGCTGTTGTCATATCCACTCCGGCTGTTTTGAGAATATCCAGAGGAGGACGGCTTCCTCCGGCACTTATGAAATCGAGATATTTTTTTCTGTTAAGTTCTTTATTCTTACCATTAAGAACTATATCTGAAAGTGCCATTGACGCAATTATTCCGGTGCTGTAAGTGTAAACATAATAATTGAGAAAAAAGTGAGGAATGCCAGCCCACTCGTTCCTTATAAAATCGCCTACTTTAACAATACCTTTATCATGACCGTAATAGTATCTGGTTAATTCAAGATATTTCTGATCAAGAACATCTGCAGTCAGAGTCTTTCCCTCTTCGGCCATCTTGTGAATTGCTAGTTCAAATTCTGCAAAAAGGGTCTGCCGGTAAAGTGTCCCCCTGAATCCCTCAATATATTCATCGAGAAGGAAAAGTTTGAAAAGATCATCTTTTTCATTTTTCAGGAGATAATTAATAAGCAGGCTCTCATTAAATGTTGATGCTATCTCAGCAAGGAAAGTGGCATAATTTGAATTCGTGAAATGCTGTTTTTTTGAGGTGAACCATGAGTGCATTGCATGCCCAAGCTCATGAGCCAGCGTTGAAAGGTCTGAATATGATCCATCATAGTTCATTTTAACAAAAGGATGAACATCATAGAGCCCGCTTGAGTATGCTCCGGACTGTTTCCCTTTATTGGGATAAATATCGATCCATTTTTCATCAAAAGCCATTCTGAGGCCTTTCTCGTATTCAGGACCGAGAGGCTTCATCACTTTAAGAACGATGTCCTTTGCCTCATTAAAAGTATACAATTTATCAACTTTCGCAACTGCCGAGGCATATATGTCTTCATATTTGAACTCTTTAAGTTTCAGAAGATCTTTTTTTAAGTTCAGATACCTGTGTAAAGGAGCAAGGTTCTCTCTCGTATACTTGATCAGATTATGATAAACACTAATATCGATCGAGCTTGGATAAAGTTTTGCTTTCAGCGTATTTTCAAACTTCCCGACCTTTGAATTGAAAACATGCTTCTTCATTTCTGAATCAAGAAGTACTGCAAATGTCTTTTCAAACTTTCTGTGATTATCCCAGAAAGCTTTCATGACCATACTTCTTGTTCCGGCATCTTTAGATTTTCTGTATTTTGCATAATTTGCATAGTTCAGTTCAACTTTCTTCCCATCGCTCAATTTGATCTCAGCATTTGGCATTTCCACATTGTTGAGTATACCTGAGGCCCTGCTGGGGGCTCCGGAAAACAACCCTGTAAGAGAAACTATCTTCTGCTGGTCAGGCGGGAGTACATGAGCTCTCATTCTGAGCACTTCTTCTACCTCAAAGCTGTATACTTCAAGCCCTTTTTCCTGCTTTACATATTCTGCAAATTTTTCGCCACCCAATTTCAGAATATCAGAATTGATAAAAGAGATCATTGATCCGATCTTAATAAAATATGATCTCATCTGGCCCTTCATTTTCTGAAGTTCCGGATTACCCATATCCATATTACTTCTATTACTTGCATATGAGTATAGTTTATATCCTTCACGGTAAACATTGGTCAGAGTATCAAAAAACTTCAGCATATTGTTTGCAGACGCAGTCCATTCCTTTGATGCTTCTGCAATTCCGGGGATCATTTTTTCGAACTTTTCAGCCCCTTTTCTCCATGCATCAACAGATGGAAAGATATCACTGATATTCCATTTGAATTCTTCAGGAACCTTAGACCTTTCAGTAGTCGAAAAATCCGGGATATTCTTTTCCGAACTGAATCCGGCAGCCGGGAAAATAAATCCGGCGATCACAAAAATTACGAACATTTTTTTTAATAAATTCATTAAACTTCCTCCATTTATCTTTAACTTTTTTTCAACACATCCATAATTGTGTTCATTATATCCTTTCCCATGTCTGAGGCATAAAACTTTCTCAGTTTCAAATAAACCTCTTTCCTTTCAATATCACCTGACTCTATCCGACTGCGGAAACTTTCAAATATTACCCTGGCTTTCTCAGGCCTGGGGCCCCACCTGCCGATCAAATCGCCATTGTTATCAGTAAAAATAAAAACCGGGATAGCTCTCCCGCCTTTTGTCAGGAATCTGTCCATAAGTTCTTCATTCTCATCTCTTAATAAAAACCTGGTACTCCAATTCCCGTTTATTTCAGACATCCTTAATAAAACCGGAACAGAGGCAAGTGAATCTCCGCACCAGGGTTCAGTTAGAACTAATATTTTCAAACCGGGATGTTTCTGAATAATCTTTATCATGGCACTATCAGGATTGCATTTTCTGTAATGGAGATCATGTATAACCTTATTCTCTCCTAACAGAAGCTCAAATTCCTCTCTCTTTAATCCATTTTCAAATTCGGTTAGTAAATTCATTTTACCTTTTAAATAAAATTTTCCTGAAAGAAAACTTTTATAATTGTCTTAGCCTGAATCCCTTTTCAGAAAGCAAGTTTATGATCCCTTTTTCCCCGACAAGATGTGCTGAGCCTACAATAATGAAATATTTTCCCCCACTTTTCAACCACTGTTCAATTTTTCCGGTCATAGTCACATTTCTGTCATCTATTATTATTTTAAATATATCTGCGAGGTCGGTCTCTTTCATCCTGTTCTCAGTTACCATTTTTGTAAGTCCCTCTACATCACCTTCCTCCCAGGCCTTAACCATGGAATCAACATTTTCACCGAGTGAATCAGCCTCATTCAAGCTTGACCTGAGGAACATATCATTCTCTTTATCAGAAAAGTTTTCGAAAATACCTATCTGAAATGGTATCCCCTCCAATTCCAAAATTTCTTTTTTTCCCCGTTTATTGATGAAATACTTGTCCACACCCATATTGGCATCAAAACCAAGTTTCATCAATTCCATACTTGTTATCGACATTGCCAGGAACCACGGTTTGAATTTCTCAAAATAATCAAGGGACATGTTCAATTTATCCAATTTATCCTTTGCAAGTTTCAAGGTCTCTTCAGAAATATGATCACTTAACTTTGATCCGTCCTTATACCCGGCCATTTCCATTGTTACCCTGAATATCTCACCCATATTTTCAGCTGAGATATCTGCTTCCACAGCAAGAAAGTCACACGATCTGAAACTGCTTTCCAGTTCCTCTTTTAACGGGAATGAACTTTTTTTAAGCATATGGATTGATCCGAGAATATAGCTCCTCACTCCACTGACATCAACTTCCCACAGAAAAGACCTGGCCGTAATAGAACGGGCTGGGATTAATGCTGTTATTAACAGAAGTATCAGACTTGAACTTTTTATCTTCATTTATCCTCTCTTATATTTCTGCATTCTGCCGCAGAGTTGAAATAATTAAATCTTTCGAATTTTCAAGAACTTTTTGGTCACAACTACAAGATCCGGCACCGAAATGACCACCGCCGCCAAATCTTGCAACAAGTTTCCCGCAATGGACTCTGCATTTTCTGTTAAAAATACTGTGACCGACACTAATAATCACTTTGCCATCATTATCATCTGAATTTCTGATCTTAATATTTACATAAGTATCGGGAAACAATGAAAAAACAAGGAACCTGTTACCTGAAGGGACTGAAACAAAAGGCCTGAAATCAGTTATTGACACCCCTTCATCTAATACGGTATGCTCGATCAGATATTCTTTATAACGGAGATCATTCTCAATTTCCCTGTTTATCCGAACTTTAACATCATTGTCTGTAATTATCTCATCTATATCTTTTGTCCTCAAAAGCTCCACTACCCTATTCCAATAGGCCTCATTTTCCATATTGTTCCCCTTAATAGTGAAGGAGAGTAAAACAAAGGGATTTGTCTTCGGGAGCAGGATCTCTTCCTGAGTAAGCCTCGCTGAATCTATCCTGTCAGTTTCCCTTACAAGTTTATCAAAATTTCTTTTAAAATCATCTCTGTAATAATTATATATAATCCCGGCAGCAGATGGTGCTATTCGAAACTCGCCCTTAAAGTCTGCAGATACGGAATTAGTAAAGTGGTGATCAAACCACAAACTGCATCTCTCATCATAAGGAAGGTTTGCCAATATATCGCCTTCTCTTATTTCCACTTTTCTATTATTTATTTTTACCGGTTCTACCCATAGTACAGGTTCAGAAATATCCAGTACTTCCTTAAGAAGGGCTGCACACACAATACCGTCAAAGTCCGGTCTTGTTACTATTCTCATCACGAAACTCCTGATGTGAAAACCGTCTGACCGAGAGATAAAACTTCTACTCTTCCACCCAACAGATTCTTCAGTTGTTCCCATTCCCGGCCTTCATCCCCTCTCCATAACACAAGGCCCCCATCATCAACAAGATCAAGCATTGGAAGATCAAGTTCAGCATCTCCCGAAACTATTAAAGGCATTTCATTACTTATTAAAGCCCGGTATAGATCTGCCTTACCGCTATTAACAGGAACCGGATCCTTCAATACTTCAGAGAGTATTTCTCTCCCGTCCTCATCTATATGTCTTTCAGAATCGATCCCGAAAGCTTTATCCTTCTCCAGATCAAGATATTCTTCAGCAATAACTTTAACTGATGTGGAATTGCTGGCAGATATCACATAAATATCGAATTTCTCAATTATTAAAAAATCTATTATTGACCTCATCCCGGGATCAATATGGGGGATTGGGATATGTTCTCCTGAATGTTCAATATGCCTGAAATCGCTGTTCATCAACTCTCTAGTAAGATCAGCTATCAGGCTCTCCGGGACATATTCCATACACTCAGTAACCCTTCTGTATGCTAGCTCCTTTTCCCCTTGTTTGATCATCCCCATATATGAATCCCAGGTAAGACCAATTAACTTGCCGTCAACCCTTACCCTCTCCTGCATCTCCAGATTCTTTAGACGGCAGAAAAGAGCATCTCCGATATCCCCGTTGAGTATCGTATTGTCCAGATCGAAGACCGCCCTTTTGGTCCCGGTAGAATAGAGTCCTCTTATTTTTTTTTTGAGCTCCTGGGGAACTTCAGGACTGTTCTTCTTCCGGCGGTAACCGGGTAGTATTTTCATCTGACAATAATACTACCCATTATTACCTAATTCAAGTATAAAAACCAAAATTAATTTCAGTCACTACATCTTGAATCTATATGTAAATTTCAGCATAAAAATGTTGTCTCCGGGGGCACTCAGCATATCCGAAAAATCCCTCCTCAGAGAGAAATCTCCAGGGTTTCTGTAATCGGCACGATTCTGTGTCCAGACAAGATACAGTGTTGAACCGAGGCTGTACTCCCATCTGAGTACTACTGTACCCCTCAATGATTTGTAATTGAAGTCGGGATCGCTCATTACAAAGGTCTCACCTCCATCCCCGGGATCAATAGTATATTCTTCATCACCATAGGATACAGTAGAATTTCCTTCTCCATACCTGTTAAAGTTATAGGTTTTAGGTTCAGCAAACTCTGAAAAACTTCTGTAATGACCCACAGAAATGAAAGGCTGGATATAGGCCTGAAGACTGAGTTTGGGTGAAAATATCCAATTAAGCCTGAGTGTCAATGATATTGTATCCTGGTCAAGGTCTCCAAATACATATCTTGTTCCGTATGTTGATTGCATCACAGGATCATAAAAGTTTCCAACCCATTGAGAACCATTAATATTTTTTTCATATCTCGGTGATACCGACATATTGAAGTTTGACCCGGGTTTCCATCTGAAACTCATATAGAATGAGTTCTGAGACCTTCCCCAATCACTCATCAGATGGTATGCCCCAAACCCGAAAACAAATGGTTTCCTTCCGTCACTATCTACTCCCCAATCTATCCAGTTGTACCTCTGCATTAACATCAACGGTCCTCCCCTGGTTCTTGAGGAATCCCACATTTGAGGGTTGTGGCTCAACTGCCAGTACAAGCTCCAGAAATTGGTGAAGGTGATATTGTTAATTAGTATAAGTCTCTGTTCTCCTACCTTGTCCCCTCCAAAATTGTAATTGCGCTGAGTAAATGCAAGGAGATTCCAGTTCTTTATGAACAGCCATTTTTTATAGGATCTGTATCCAACCATCACATGGCCATTGATAACATCCCCGTCATATTGAAACCCCATATCCCTTGAATCGAAACCCGGGGATATGAATCCGAGAGCAGCATTGAACAGGAAATTTCCCCTCTCTTTATTCAGAGTAAATCTTCCTGAATAACCGCTTAAAGAAGTGGCATCCTCTTCAACATCCCTGTAGTCATTATCAGGCCTCTGAAAATAGTGGGGGAAACCCATCTGGAGATCAGTGATCCTCTCTTTTGTCCCTTTAACCTGGGTACCGCCTACCCAACCGGTTAACACCCAGATCTTTTTTTTATCCAGGAAGGACCATCCGTCAACACCGAAGCTATAAGCCTCCTTGTTCATCATGGATGCCATCTCTTCATTCTTAATATCCCTTAGAACGGAAGTAGCTATAAAGCCAAGCCCCTGTCGCCCTTCATTGAACTCTTTTTGAGCTCTCAGTACAGTAAAGTTTGTGAACGGTTCCACTTCTCCCTGAGTTCTGTCCCCATCCAGATCGATCTGGGCATATTCCCTCTGGGTAAAAGCGGTCATGACACCGAGGCTCCAGTCTTTGCCGATCTTTCCGCTTAATTTCGCAGCAGTTAAAATGGTGGTCCATTCCGGATAGTCGGTATAACCATCCGTATCTACGCTTCCTTGCGGCGGTCTCCCGATTCGCCGGCTGTAAAAGAAAGAAGGGTCACCCCAATTCGCACCGATTCTGTCAGAAGCACCTCCCCTGCCGAAACCGAAGATATGTGATCCCTCCACAAAGAACGGCCTCTTTTCAGAATAATAACTTTCACCGGCGCTGAGATTGATCACTGCAGGATCCACTTCCACCTGCCCGAAATCGGGATTTGCCGTCAGATCCAGTGTCAGACTGCTGCTGAGTCCGTATTTAAGATCAACTCCGGCATTTCCACTGTATTCGGAACCGGTCTGAAACGGATTCCCTTCCTCTTCCCTGGACAGGTTGGCCTTTCCGATCACATATGGATTTAACTCAAATAAGCGTGAAGGCTTTATCCCCTTGATCCCCGCTAATTTAGCATAATGGGACACCTGACCATTTTCTGTTTTCGGTATCCACTGGTAGGTCGCAATTTCATTCTTCCTTCTGATATATCTCCGGAAGTTAAATCCCCAGATATACTCATCACCGTTATTTTTTTTCTTGAACCTCAACTGATCAAAAGGTATTCTCATCTCAAGAGTCCACCCCTTGTCATCAATGCTAGTCTTTGCTTCCCACACTCCATCCCAGGATGAGTCATCCCATCCGTCATTGTATATTGTCCAGTCCGCTATAGAACCGGAAGGATTGACCGCAAACTTGAAACCGCTCCTTTTATCATAATATGGATCGACATAAAATAAAAAATAGTCCGCCTCTACAAAATTATCTCTCCGGGCAAGGAGACTGATTATTTTATCCGGTTCTGAATCATACATCCTTGCCGCAATATAAATGGCATGATTATCGTAAGCGACCCAAACCTCAGTTTTTTCTGTGGCCGGATTCCCTTCATCCGGATCGATCTGGGTAAAACCTGTAATGGGTTTTCGTTTCCAGGATTCCTCATTCAGTTTCCCATCAACTAAAATTTTATCTTTTATTCTGACAGCCTGGTCGGTCTTCTGTTTAAAAACCCACTTATCCTTATTATCACTTTGTTTTGAAAACTGGAGCACTGTGAACAACAACAGGATCAATATTAATGCGATAATTTTCTTCATTTGATTCTCCTAATATTAATAGACGTGAAAATGGAAGAAAGGTTTAAATTAAAATTAATACAAGTCGTGTTTATAAGTTAAAAACCTATAAAATACTCTACTACAATCAATATCTTTAACTACATCTTGAATCTGTAGGTAAATTTCAGCATAAAAATGTTATCACCTGCAGCACTCAGCATATCGGAGAGATCTCTTCTTAAAGAGAAATATCCCGGGTTTCCGTAATCGGCCCGGTTCTGTGTCCATACAAGGTAGAGGGTGGATCCGAGTTTGTATTCCCATCTGAGCACCACCGTTCCCCGGAGAGATTTATAATTAAAATCAGGATTATCAAAAACGACTTTATCACCACCATCACCGGGATCAATAGAGTACACATCATCCTCAAAAGAAATATTTGAACCTCCCTCTCCATATTGATTGAATTCATAAGTTTCCGGTTTGGCAAATTCACAGAAACTCCTGTACTGTCCAACGGAAATGAAGGGTTGAATATATGCTTGAAGGCTGAGTTTCGGCGAAAATATCCAATTTAGCCTGAGTGTCAATGATATTGTATCCTGCTCAAGATCTCCGAACACATATCTTGTCCCGTAAGTAGACAGCATGACCGGATCATCAAAGTTACCAACCCATTGAGATCCATTAATGTTTTTTTCATAACTTGGTGATACTGACATATTAAAATTTGAACCCGGTTTCCATCTCAAACTTAAGGAAAGGCGGTCCTGTGATCTTCCCCAGTTACTCATCAGATGAAAAGATCCGAAGCCAAAAACGAAGGGTTTTCTTCCATCACTATCGACCCACCAGTCCAGCCAATTATACCTCTGCATAAGCATCAGCGGGCCACCCCGTGTTCTGGTGCTGTCCCACATTTGTGGGTTGTGGCTCCATTGAAAGGAAAAGATCCAGAAATTTGTAAATGTAGTATTATTAATGAAAATAAGCCGCTGTTCCCCGACCTTATCGCCGCCGAAATTATAATTTCTTTGAGTAAGCAGAAAAACAACCCAGTCTTTTATAAACTTCCATTTTTTATAAGATTTGTATCCGACCATGATATGGCCGTTAATAATATCTCCATCCCATTGAAATCCCAAGTCCCTTGAATCAAATCCCGGAGAGATAAATCCAATTGCTGCATTAAACATCAGGTTTCCCCTCTCTTTATTTACTGCAAATCTTCCCGAGTATCCGCTCAATGATGTCGCATTTTCATCCAATTCCCGGTAATCATTGTCCGGCCTCTGATAATAATGAGGGAAACCCATCTGAAGATCAGTGATCCTCTCTTTTGTCCCCTTTACTTGACTAAAGCCCATCCAACCGGTTGCAACCCATGTTTTATTTTTATCAAGAGCTGTCCACC
Source organism: uncultured bacterium (assembly GCA_942492175.1). GTDB lineage: Bacteria > Acidobacteriota > Aminicenantia > UBA2199 > UBA2199 > UBA647. The sequence continues at coordinate 59,074 of CALODR010000001.1, read as the reverse complement.
CGTCTATTCCAAAACCATAAGCTTCCTTGTTCATCATCGAAGCAATATCTTCATTACTTGTGTCTCGTAATACAGATGTTGCTATAAATCCCAGCCCCTGCCTCCCCTTATTAAACTCTTTTTGGGCCCTTAAAACAGTATAGTTGGAAAATGGTTCCACCTCACCTTCGGATCTCGCCCCATCAAGATCGATCTGGGCATATTCACGTTGTGTGAAAGCCGTCATTACACCAAGACTCCATCCATTCCCGATCTTTCCACTCAACTTTGCTGCAGTTAATATGGAGGTCCATTCGGGGTAATCTGTATACCCATCAGTATCTATGGATCCTAAAGGTGGTCTTCCTATCCTTCTGCTGTAAAAAAAACTCGGACTGCCCCAGTTTGCTCCCCAATTGGAGGTAGCACCGCCATTTCCAAAACTGAAGATATGTGAACCCTCAACAAAGAACGGCCTTTTTTCAGAATAATAACTTTCACCGGCACTGAGATTTATTACAGCCGGATCCACTTCCACCTGTCCGAAATCAGGGTTGGCAGTAAGGTCCAGTGTAAGACTGCTGGTCAGTCCGTATTTCAGATCGACACCCGCATTGCCACTATATTCCGATCCTGTCCGGAACGGATTACCTTCCTCTACCTGGGATAAGTTGGCCTTTCCGATCACATAAGGATTCAATTCAAAAAGGCGGGAAGGATTGATCCCTTTTATACCGGTCAATTTTGCAAAATGGGAAACCAGTCCATTCTCTGTTTTCGGGATCCAGGAATACGTGGCAATCTCATTTTTTCTTCTGATATATCTCCTGAAATTACATCCCCAGGTATACTCATCACCATTATTTTTCTTTTTAAATCTTAATTGGTCAAAGGGGATCCGCATCTCTACTGTCCACCCTTTATCATCAATTTTTGTCTTTGCTTCCCATACTCCATCCCAGGAACTGTCATCCCAGCCATCATTATATATTGTCCAGTCGGCAATAGAACCGGAAGGATTGACCGCAAACTTGAAACCGCTCCTTTTATCATAATATGGATCGACATAAAATAAAAAATAGTCCGCCTCGACAAAATTGTCCCTTCTGGCAAGTAAACTTATTATTTTATCCGGTTCTGAATCATACATCCTTGCCGCAATATATATGGCATGATCATCATATCCAACCCAGACCTCTGTTTTTTCGGTTGCCGGTTTTCCGTCATTTGGATCGTTCTGGGTAAATCCTGTTATTGCTTCCCGCTGCCAGGAACTTTCGAGTAATTTCCCGTCCAGGATTATTTTCTCAGATATCTTTATTGCAACCTCTGTTTTCTGTTTAAATAAACATTTTTCCTTTTCATCACTCTTTTTTGAGTATTGGAGAGCTGTGAGCAACAATAAGATCCATATTAATGCAATAATTTTTTTCATCTGATTCTCCTAATAATAGAAGACGTTTAAAGTGAAAAATGGTTACATTAATATCCTGAAGAATCTCTTTTTGTGAATATAATCCCTCCGAAATATCCTGAAACAGCAGAGACTATTCCGAAGAAAATGAATCCCACACCGGAGTGAAGGAGGAATTCAGGTTCTATCTCCCTGAAAAAAGAGGACTTCTCCAGAAAGTAGAACAATGTTGTTCCGGAAAAACCGGCAACAGACGACCAGAGGAGAGGTTTTGCTTTTATCCGTTTTATAAAAACAGACGCAACAGGCAGGGCCACAGCTGTAGTGAGTATTCCGGATGATAAATAGAAAATATCCCATAGTGAAGTGATGAACAGAGCAAAGATCGTTGTAAGAAAAACCGAAAGAAGGGTAAATATCCTAGATGATTTTTTAGGATCTTTTTTTGACCTGATCTCTGCAATATCATAACCGATACTTAAGGCCATAACATTGATACAGGTATCAATGGTCGACATTGCAGCTGCAACCAGTCCTAATGAAGAGAATAGTCTTACCCATTCCGGTGCATATTTAAAAAGAAGTGCTGAGAAAATCGCATCACCCTCATTGCCGACCAAGGCGGGGAATTGACCATTTTCAACAGGGAACAGATACAATGCCGAAATACCGATAAAAAGCGGCAATATCCCCACAAAGATCAAACTGTTCACTCCAGCTATCAGAACACCTTTTTTTGCCGACCTGCTGTCTTTAGCCGCCTGTATCCTCAGCCACAGATCTGTCTCAAAAAGCCACCCCGGGAGGTAGGCTATAAGCGTCAATGATATCAGAGCAATCCCCGGAGAGAGAATATCTTTCCACGGGACTCCGGATTTGACACCGGAAACGGGCATATTGAATATATCGATCTCATTAACTCTTAAACCTTTCCATGCCAGAAATCCCATTATAAATATATAGACCGCCACTATTGCGAATTGAAGCTTGTCCGTTAGTATTACTGCCCGGAATCCTCCCGATACTGTATAAAAAGCAATAAAAATACTGATAATAATGATTACCAGATCAACACTGATCCTGAGATCGGGAGCAAGCAGCACTGATGCAACATATATCTCCGCTCCTCCCCATACAAGAAATACAAACGCAAGAGCAAAAGCAACAACTTTTTTTACACTTTTCCCGAATCTCTGTTCGATCATTTCCGGTTGACTGAACGAAGAGAGACCATGGTACCTCTTTGACAGAAAATATATACCTGTCAAAGAGATTATCCAGGGAATAGTTACGAGCCATAGAGCACCCGCACCGTACCAGTAAAAAAGCTGTACTGCATAGACACAGGACCAGGAGATTGACATGAAACCTGCAGAGAGTGATAGTCCAACTGAGAGCGATGTGAGATTCCTGCCTGCCGTCCAGAAATCTTCCCCGTCCCCGGTTCTCTTCGCCGCATACCTTCCGAGGAGGAGGGTTATCCCTGCATAAACAAGAAAACTTATCCAGGATAATGTCATTTATAAGTCTGAATAAATTTTTTACTTTATTTTTTTCAGAAGTATCGAATTAAATAAAAGTTTGTATGTTCCATCGGTAGAAGCACGGAATTGAGGATTAAATCCCATTAAAACCAATTGTCCCCGATTTTTTTTCAGCCATACGAAAACACTCTGATTCTCCAATACCTCCTCGTTCTCACAATACCCACTCAGTAATATTTTTTCTTTCGGGAATTTTCCAATTACCCTTCTGTCCGTGTCAAAACTCGGCACACTGGTACGGAAAAGAGAGTTCCCTCTGAAGAATATTCCGCAGCTTTCAGCCATCCCTATTGTCAGGGGATGATCCGGGGTGATATTGATCTTCATAAATGAACCGGGACAATAGAGTCCCTTTTTTTTTGCCATTTCGGATATATCTCTTACCGGAAATGAGAAAGATTCGGCTTTTCCTGAAGCGTCCTTTATTTCATGCTCACCCATAAAAAGCCCGGTTGAAGCTCCCCATGAAATTACTATCCCGCCATTGTCAATAAATTCGATCACTTTTTTCAACCCTTTATTACCCATTCCTTTAACATACTCGGGAGGATAACTGGGGGAAAAATAATCTGATCCTGATTTATACTTTCCTTTTGTTAATACAGATGGGCGGGAATCAGGGAATATTATTACATCAAACTTTCCTGAAAGGTTCAATCCTTCAATTTCTCCCGGCCTTATAATAGTAAACGGGATCGAATACGAATCAAGAACAAATCGGGTCCATCCTGCATCCATATCATGGAACCATGTTTCAATAAGTCCGATCTTGGGTATTTTAAAAGTTGTAACAGACGGCTTACTTTGCAGAGTTACGTAACAGGGAGAGACTAAAAGAGTTGAGAGTATCTTATCTAGCTTTGATCCGGCATCTTTACTGACAATAAAACTTCCTTTCTCAAAAAATTCTTCTCCTATCTTAAGGTCACTATTAAGCCTCTCGACCTTTATCCCCAATCCGGCAGCCTTAAAGGCTGCTTTATAACTCTCATTATTCGATACAGGAAAAATAAGGTGGGAATGTTCGTCAGTTCCTTCAATTTTCATGCTAAAGTTAGCATCATTTCTAACGAGTGAAGCCGATATTTCAGCTGAAGGTTTATCAATCATAAAACTTTTTACCCCTTTGTGAAGAGGAAGCGACCAGCTTGTGATGTCATAAGGTTTTATTATCTCACCTCCGGGGGTATAATGCCTTACCGGATATTTCTGTGATTCCATAACCTCCTTGATAAACGGACGGAAAGATTGAGAGAGAGGAATAACAATATCACCTTTATTGAATTGCCGCCCTTCAAACCCCGCATCTGTTTTCAGATGATATGTCGCAACTCCATGTTCATGAAGAAGATTCACAAGTGACACCAATTCGCTCCGATCATGCTGAGTAAGTGGAAGAACATAAAAATAGGGAGCTGAACTTTCTCCCCTCTTTACTTCCTTTCTGCAAAGTTCATTTCTAAACTTTAGGATATCAGCTCTGTGGTTAGAGGCTGTTTTCAGAATTGAATAAGTAGAACTGATCTCATAGTCAACAATGTCTCCGAGTCTCCACCAGCCTCCATCCCATGGTAACGGCATGTTGATACTCTTTTCATATTCTGACAAACCTTTTCCGTACCCGGATAATTCATTCTGCTCAATATAGATCGGAGTTGCATATTTTACACTGGCGGCTTCCGTCAGAAATCCGATCACATTTTTCCAGATACATGTTTCTGTGGAGCCCGGCCAGTAATCATCAAAAAGATAGTGCTGGGAAACACCTGCAAGTCCATCCTTTGTCATATCTTTCATCATATTGGCCCCGAAAATACCCGCCCAATTCCATATCCCTGCATCGATATTTTCCGCTATGGGATCATGATTGGGAGGAACATAATATCTTGAAGTTGTTGATCCCATCTGATGCTTCTCCACCATTACCTGAGGGAACCATTCCAGATTGTAAATTCCCGCAATTGCTTTGGTATCAGTCTGTGTCAGTGTTACAAAATCTCTATTATTGTCATGTCCGACATACTTGTGATATACACCAGGGAGAGAACTCCCTTCATACTTTCCCCCCTTATATTTCCAATAATGGTGAATAATCATATCCATCCCGTCTGGATTGTGATTCGGGACCATCATAAACAGAACATCATCCAGCCACTGAAGTTTATCCTTATCAGTTGTAGTTATAAGATCGTAAGCAATAAGCGGTGCAGATTGAGACGGGGCCACCTCTCCGGAATGCATTGACAGAGTTGCGAGGAAGGAGACCGGTGTGCTCGTCACTATCTTATCGAGTTCCTCTCCGGGTATTGCCGGGTCGAGAGCTAGCTTCCTGTTTACCTTTTTTATGTTATCAAGGTCATTTATATTCTTTTCTGAAGATATAAATGCTATATACATCGGCTTTCCCATAGGTGAACTGCCGATCTTTTCAAGTTTTATCTTAGATGAAGATTTATCGAGCTGTTCAAAGTATTTTATTAACTTTTCATAATCGAAAAGCATCCTGTCAGCTCCCGGTTTGAATCCGAAGAACTCCTGCGGAGTTTTAATCGAATTACTCCCGAATATTGTGAATGAAAATAAGAGTAAAATTGGAATAATAAATGATGTAAATTTCATGAATATACACCTCCTGTATAGTTACTAACAGAATATATTACATGAAAAAATTTAAATTTAACAGGAAAATTTTTATTAAACGGGATTGGGGATCTCGATGAACTCTGTTTCCACATCAAATTTTTTACCGATCAGTTTCATCAATTCAACTACTCCGGGTTTTTCCGAGTAGTAGTGGCCGAGATTTATAAAATTGGTGCCGGTTTCGAGAGATATCGCCGGGATATGTTCTTTTATCTCACCGCAAATAAATGTGTCGGCGCCAAGGGCCACAGCGTCCTCATAAAGGTCTGTGGAACCGCCGCTTGCCATAAAAATTCTTTCAGGTACTTCCGGCCCGTTCCCCAGGACCATAAATCCCGATTTGTGCTGCAGGTTGAATTCATCATTGCAATCAGTTTCAGAGTACTTATACCCTTTGGGATGGAGGAGACTGTGCAGTATATCAATAATAGAATTAATGGAATTTTTTTCACCATTACGTCCGAAGAATCCCCATTTAAGTGGTTCGAGAATTTCGCATCTGATCGATTTTAATAAAAGAGAATTATGCCCGATCTCAGGGTGAGCATCCATCGGCAGATGTATCCCGAAAAGAGATATATTATTATTAAGGATTTTTTGTACCCTCTCCCTTTCAATACCTCTTAGAGAAAAAAATCTTTTCTGAAATATTCCATGATGAACCAGTACCGCATCAGATCCTGAACTTACCGCCTTCTCCAGGAAAGGGCTGTTGAATGAGACACCGAATCCTATCTTTCTGATCTCTTTTTTCCCTTCGATCACAAGTCCATTGATACAATAATCCTCAAAATCATCAAATTTATACTTGCTATTCAGATACTTCTCAAGTTCAGACAATAATATCATATCCCCTCCATAAAAATTGACGGATCGATCACAGGGCCGATCCCCTCAAGTACAGAAGGATTTTGCAGCAGCCCTGTTAAAAAATTTTTCGCTTTTGAAACAGCACTCTCCAACTCTTCACCGTGTCCTTTATAAGCTGCTATAGCTGAAGAGAGCACACATCCTGAACCATGAGAATTAACACCTTCTATCCTTCCTGTGCTGAAATATTTCTCACAACCTCCGGAAAAAAGAATATCAATAGCATCTCCTTCGAGATGCCCCCCTTTAATAAGAACAGCATTACCAATCCTGTCTGTTAATATCCGGCCTGCTTTTACCATATCTTCAGCAGTAGTTATCTCAATACCGGAGAGGATCGATGCTTCATGTATATTAGGAGTGATAAGACCTGCAAATTTATAAAGATTTTTCTCCAGAAAAACCGCATCATCTTTTTTTAAAAAATTTTTTCCGGATGTTGCTGTAAATACCGGATCACATATCATGAATATATCGGGATTATCTCTCTTCCATGAACCAAGTATCTCTGCAGCCTCATTTGTCATAAGCCCCGACTTGATACAATCTATTTTATACCCCTTACAAATTGACTCCAGCTGATCACTGAACACTTCCGGTTCCACACCGGTTACACTTGAAAAAGAGTTGTGATTCTGAGAAGTAATGGATGTCAGAAGTCCGATTCCGTAAACGCCGAGTGTATTCATTGTTTTTATATCAGCAGAAATACCGGCACCACTACCCGGATCAAATCCGGCAACGGTCATAACAACTGGTTTTTTTTCAATATCCATCATTATCCGGAACTGATCTTTTTCCCCAGATTATAAATATCTTTTAACAGGATCCGGTTCTTTTCGGAATCGGTTCCTGCGAGTTCTTTCGGAATCGCAAGCTTCTTATAAAGATTCTCCAGTTTCTTCAGCGGGAACTCTATCTGACCTGAAACAGCCAGCCTCGTCCCATTGTATATAAAGATCTCATTTTTATCTCCCAATTCCCCTACAATAAACTTCATTGTATCTGCAATACTTTTCCCCTCATTCGGATCAGGGGAACCCATTGAAAGAAAAACAACAAATTTTTTGCTCCACTCTGTCCATGGTGTATGTATCAGACCATTCTCAGTTATCCTCACCTCAATAAATGACCTGAACCTGTCGATAATCTTTTTCAGCTCTGACGGGAAGTTAAAAAAGTATACGGGAGAAGAAATTGCAACGATATCTGATTGTATGATCAGATCACTAAGTTCCTGCCAGTCATCACCCCGAATTGAACAACGTTTCAGAAGATTACATCTGAGACAACCTCTGCAGGGGAATATGTTGAGGTCGTCAGGTCCGAAAATATTAATATCAAATCCCGACTCTTCACACCCCCTGATAAAATTGTTAAGCATAATTGTGGAATTACCTCTTGCTCTGGGACTGCCCTTGAGGGCAAGAATTTTCATGATTTTTATTTTTTCAGAACTGATAAAACTTTTTTAACAAATGAACTCTTCTTCTTAACCGGACGATCATCTTTTATCTTGAAGCTATCTCCGTATTTCTTTTTATAATATTCCAATCTCTCTTCTTCGGTCATAGGTTTTTTTTGCTTGCTAACTTCAGAATATCTTTTCTTTTGCAGATCGGAACGTTCCCCTGAAAGCTTTTTCTTTTTAAAATCCGGCTTTTTAAAATCTTTTTTTCTCGATTTCCCGGAATCATCAGAATTATCTTTTTTTACAGGGGGTTTACCTTTTCTCGAAACCGAATGGACAGGTCTTCTTGAACCTTTTTTCTGATATTTCCTTCTTTCGGGTTCAGGCGCAGGAATATTGGTAATTTTTTCATAAAGTTCATCATCCGCATATCCGACAGGTATGCTCATCCCAATGAACTCCTCAATCGCCTCGAGATTATAAATATATTCTTCACAGGCCAGTGCTACTGCTTTTCCGCTCTTTCCAGCTCTTGCTGTTCTGCCGATCCTGTGAACGTAGTTTTCGCTATCTCCGGGCAGATCATAATTGACCACAAGTTCCAGATCATCAATATGAAGACCCCTTGCTGCAACATCGGTAGCGACGAGCAAATTCGTCTTTCCAGATTTAAAATCATTTATAGTTGAAAGCCTTTTATTCTGGGGAAGATCTCCGATAAGATATTGGCATTTCTTTCCGTTATTAGTGAGATATTTATGAATTCTCACCGCTTGGTGTTTTGTATTTGTGAATATCAATGCATTTCTTGGAAGTTCAGTATTAAGGATTCCCATAAGCAGGTTGATCTTCTCTTTTTTACCGACATGGTAAAGTTTCTGTTCGATGTTATCTACAGTTATCTGTTCAGGGGAAATCTCTATACTTTCCGGACTGTTCATGTATTCCCACGCCATCTGTTTTACATTAATATTGAGAGTAGCTGAAAAGAGCATTGTCTGTCTTTCATAATAGGGAGACATTTTCCTTGCCATTCTCCTTATATCAGGAAAAAATCCCATGTCGAACAATCTGTCGGCCTCATCAATTATAAAATAACCGATATTTTTAAGATTTATCTTACCCTGTCTCTGAAAATCCAGAAGTCGGCCGGGAGTACCTATAATAATATCAACACCCTTTTTCAGAAGATCTTCCTGGGATTTATACCCCACTCCGCCGTAAAAACATCCTATTGTGAGGTCATGGGAAGAACTAAGTAGTTTAGCCTCTTTTTCAATCTGTACGGCCAATTCCCTGGTTGGTGCAATAATAAGTGCCTGTTTATTAAATTTGAATTTACTGTTATCAAAATTATTCAGGATTGAAAGTACAAACGCAGCCGTCTTACCTGTCCCGGTCTGAGACTGGACATACACATCCCTGCCTTCCAAAGTAATCCTGAAAGTCTTTTCCTGGACAGGAGTACATTCAACATATCCTGCCTTTGCAACCCCTTGAAGGACTTTATTATTAAAATCAAATTCAGTAAATTTCATAACAGCTAATCTTCATTTATTTCATTCAGAGATCTCTTAAGCAAATCTTCAAATTTCTTCATTTTGTTTTTATACTTCTCATGAAGTTCCTCAATCCGTTTTTCATAATCAGTGGAAAGAGTCTCAAGTCTCTTGCTGAACTGCTCTCTCTCTTCATCCAACAATTTCAGTTTCATCTCCGAGGTTTCTATATCCCTGAGCAGTTTCTTCTTCTCTTCATCCGATCTGGACTCACGTTCTCTGATCTTGTTCATCTCATCCAGCAGAGACTTCTTTTCCTCTTCAAACTCCCTCTGTTTTTCTTTCATCTCTGATTGGAAATCTGTGCTGATGAGTTCAAGATCATTCTGATCTACTATTTGGAAGGGGGAATCACCGAACTCCTGAGATTCAGGCAGGTCGGGAATATCTTCAACTGACTCTACCAGGATCTGTTTAATGTCCGTATTTGTACCTGCATCAGAAGATTCTTCCGGTTCCAGAGGAATAGTGTCAATAAAAAGGTCTTCACTCAAGATCTCTGTCTCATCCTCAAGTATTACCTCGTCGGAACCGATATCCATGATGTCATCATCATTAAGGATATCCTTCATTGTTATCATTTCAGAAGGGATCAGATAAGAGTCCGGATCAAGATTTTTTTTAATGATTTCGATAAGATCAGATTTACTGACCGGTTTTTTAAGATAACCCTCTGCTGTAAATTTTAATTTCCTGACTGAATTAAGGACATCCTCAGAATTATCTGAATACACTATGTAGATCGAAGGAGAACTCGGATCACTGCACCTTTTCAGGATATCAAAAACAATAAAATCATTCACATCGGGCAGATCAAGAGACAAAAAGACCATTACCGGTTCTTCTATACCTATGAGGGTGAGTAACTCTTCCCCCTTTGTATGTTGTTCGATGGTAATCTTCGAAGGATTGCAGTAAGCCTTTATTTCCTTTAAAAAAACCGTATCGATATCTGCTATTAATATTTTTCGCTGCATTTTTTTATATTTTATAGTATATTATTTATTAAGTAAAGATTGAATCTTCCTAAAATTTAATGTTTCCCGTCATTCATCATTTTTATTCCATGCTCAAGGATCGGAACTATCAATTTTGCACATAAAGTTACAGCCTTTACGGATCCGGGAAAATTTATTATTATTGTTTTTTTTCTGATGCCGGCAGTACCTCTCGAAAATACTGCAAATTTCGTTTCTTTGTAAGATTCGGCTCTGAGCATCTCTGCAATCCCGGGAAGTTCTATATCACATACAGATTTTGTCACTTCGGGAGTAATATCTCTTTTTGAGATCCCTGTACCCCCCGTAGTAATAATATAATCCTTATCCAGATTCCATTCGATCTCCTTTTTAAGAATACCTTTCTCATCCGGAACAACGGTAAGATTTACTTCAACCTCAATTCCACTTTTTTCTATTATCTCTTTGATCTTCGGGCCGGACCTGTCCGGATACTCGCCACTATACGCTCTATCCGAAGCTGTAATTACCGCTATCTTCAGCACTTATCCTCCCCCCGGTTATAACTTTGGCAAAAATTCCCTGAGTCGGCATAATACATTCACCTACTGCATCATAGATCGCACATCCGGAATGGCACTCTTTCCCGATCTGTGTGACTTCCAGAACAACATTATTAATGGTGATCTTCCCACCAATCTTAACTTTACTCAGATCTATACCTTTTGTGATAATGTTTTCGCCGAAATCACCATTATTTATTATCAATTCTCCGGCCCTTTCTCTCATACTCTGAATAGCTTCCAGGGCAAGTAGGGAGACCTGGCGATGCCATTTGCCGGCATGTGCATCACCTTTAATACCATGATTTTTTATCAGCGTCACTTTATCTACCGGATGTTTCTGTACACCTTTCTCTTTGGAAATATTAACAGACTCAATACTGAAATTCACTTTTCCTCTTCTCCTCTAGTTTTATATCAGATATCACCATCAATTTATCTACAGCTTTACACATATCATATATGGTCAAAGCAGAGATCGAAACAGCCGTCAGGGCCTCCATCTCGATGCCTGTCCTTCCGTCACAAACAGCTTTTGATATTATCTTTATGCCATCATTTTCAATTTCAAAATTAACGTCAATTTTATTGATGGTAATATTATGACTGAGGGGGATCAGAGAGGATGTGTATTTGCCTCCTGAGATCCCTGCTATTCTGGCTACTGACAGGACATCCCCCTTACGGATCTGATCACTCTTTATAAGATCCAGTGTAGACGGCTGAAGATAGATCTTTCCTGAAGCATATGCCTCTCTATGAACTATTTTTTTTAAGCTGATATCTACCATTTCAGCTTCACCTTTTTTATTTACATGAGTAAGTTCCATTTTTACCCCTTTTATCGATTTTAAATAAAATCATCTCTTTATTCAATTCAGATACAATTATCCCCCTATCTCCCAGTTTCCGCTTGAAGTATTTATTGTCCCGTATTCAGGTTTACCGAGAATAGCTTTTCGAAGACTTTCTCCGGGATCTTCCATATTAACGGGTATCTCAATATTTGAAAAAAGACAGGGTTTTAGATATCCTTTTGCAGTCAGTCTTATCCGGTTGCAGTCCGAACACTTGAGGGGACGTTCCGCCTCATATTTTCTATCAATACTTTTAATGTTATTAAGAGAATAGTGGTTTATCCTCTGCAGTAATAATCCCTTTGCTCTGCAGAAATTTTTCATTTCTTCAACTTCATCATCATTAAATCCGGGGATCAATACCATATTTATCTTAGTACCCTTAAATCCTGATATGATAGTCTCATCGATGCCTTTCATAACTTCAGATATATCACCAATTCTTGTAAGTTTTTTATATTTGGAAGGATCGAGAGTATCAAGAGAAATATTAACTCTGTCCAATCCGGCACTCTTTAATTCACCTGCCATCTTCTCCAGCAGAACTCCGTTAGTTGTCAGGACAAGCTCCTTTACACCGGGGACTGAATGTATCCCTTCAACAAGTGAAATTATATCCTTTCTGACCAGAGGTTCTCCTCCTGTGATCCTTATTTTAGATATACCCAGTTCAACAGCCGCAATAACTATTTTTATTATATTTTCATAGGAAATAATGTCCGAGTGTTCTCTCTTGGGAATCCCTTCAGGCGGCATACAATATGAGCATCTTAGGTTGCACCTGTCTGTGACGGAAATCCGCAGGTAATTGATCTCTCTTTTAAATTTGTCTAACATCCACTGTCTCACCGGAAGGAATTTCAATCACACCTTTTTCAATTTTCAGGAGAGCGTTCGCACTCAATAATGAGACAAAATGTGCAGATCCATGGTACTCAATAAGCTTTATAGTACCACTATCATAATTGACCGGAACATACAGTTCTCTCTCTGACTTCCTCCTTTTAAAACCTCTTTCCATCTTTCCCCTGAGGGCAGGCCATTTATAACTGCTCCCCGACATCCTCATAAGCAGAGGCTTCACAAATATCTCAAAGATCACAAATGTGGATACAGGATTGCCTGGAAGGCCGAATATGATTTTTTCCCCTTTTGTACCGAATAGTGTCGGTTTTCCAGGCTGGACCGCTACCTTGTTAAAATGAATTTTAACTCCCAGTTCTCTGAGAATTCCGGGAACAAGATCGAACTCCCCCATAGATACTCCCCCCGATATTAATGTCAGGTCAGCATCTTCTATCAATTTCCCCAGCTCATTGAGCAGCTCAGCTCTGTCATCTTTAACAATCTTTTTCTCAATTACATCTGCACCGGAATTTAATAACTGAACCGATAAAGAATATCCGTTGCTGTTATAGATTTGCCCAGGACCAAGTGTCTCTCCCGGATCTTTGATCTCAGATCCGGTTGTTATTATACCCGCTCTCACCTTTTTATATACATTAATTCTGTTATACCCCAGGGAGGCGACAGCCCCGATACCGGCGGCATTCAATATTTTCCCTTTATCAAGGATTTTGTCACCGATCTTTATATCCTCTCCCTGCACACAGACATTTCCAGCATTGTCCTCACCTGTAACGTACATAAACCCTTCCCTCTCCTCTGTCACTTCAACCTTTATCACCCGGTCAGCACCATCAGGGAGTGGGGCACCTGTCATTATTCTGGAACATTGCCCCCATCCGATATTTTTCTCCGGGAATTTTCCAGCCGGAATGGTTTCCAATATTTCAAATTTCTCTGAAGTGTCACCTGAAACAACAGCATAACCATCCATAGCCGACTTGTTGAACGGAGGCATTTCTATCCGGGAATAGATATCTTCTCCAAGGATCCTCCCTATTGATTCAAGAAGAGGCAATTCTTCGGTTTCCATCTGTTTCCCGTGCGAACCAATTACAGCCTCTGCTTCTGAAACAGGGATCATTTTTTCGTTTTTATCCATTTACCGATCTCCCTGACTGATATCCGGATCATGAGAGAAAACACGTACTGATGAAACTTTGAATGTTACCCATAGTCGACTTCCTTCTTTGATATTCATGTCATCAAATGATTTTCTTGTTATTTCTGAGATCAGGGGAAAACCGATATCAACTACAACTTCCACACCTGAGGACCTTTTGTATATTTCCGTGACTTCTCCATTGAATGAATTCCTAGCTGACGAATGGATCTCTTTTTCCGACAGCAATATATCATCCGATCTGACAGCAATGTATGCCAGAGAGGAATCTTCTCCATTAACAGCAATGCTTATGCCGTTAGATCTGAAAACACCTTTTTTTACTTCTCCTTTTATAACATTCTTATATCCCAGAAAATCTGCAACTGATTTTGTGGACGGAGAAGTGAAAATTTCATCCGGAGTCCCGGTCTGGACTATCACTCCATCAAATATAATCCCAATCTTGTCCGCAAGTGATATCGCCTCCTCAAAATCGTGGGTAACATGGATGAATGTTTTTCCGGTCTTCTTGTGCAATTTTCTGAAAAGTGAACGGGTTATCTCTTTAAGGTTCCTGTCCAGAGCTGACGTCGGCTCATCAAATATATATATATCCGGTGAAAGTATTGTTGCCCTGGCAATCGCAGTTCTCTGCTTCTCCCCACCGGATAGCATCCCTATTTTTTTCTGCAGAAGATGTGATATCCCGAATTCATCAGCCACATTTTCAACTTTCTGTCTGATCTCTCCCTTTTTTAGATTCCTGAACCTGAGTCCATAGGAAATATTCTGATAAACATTCAAATGCGGAAAGAGCATGTAATCCTGATAGATCAGGCCGGTCTGTTTCCCCTCAACTCCCGAGATCGAGCCGCTGTCCGGATTCAGCAGTCCGGCGATCAATTCAATTGTTTTGGTCTTACCGGAACCACTTGGACCAAGGAGTACAAAATATTCCCCTTCATTTATATTGATGTTAAGATCTTTGAGATGGAAATCCCCGAGCTTCTTATTAATGTTGCTTAGACGGATATCCATTTTATTTCCTCGCCTCGTAAATTCTGATCAAAATGAAGATCATAAGGCTTATCATGATCATTATTACAGTAACAGGGAGAGCATATTTAAGCCCGTAGTTCTGAAACCTTTCAAAGATCAGAACCGGCGCAGTAACAGGATGGTATGCCAGTATTATAACAGCTCCGAATTCTGATATCCCCCGCCCCCACATCATTATTGATCCAGAAATAATAGATTTCTTCACCATCGGGAGACTAATAGTATAAAACATCTGCCAGGGACTTGCACCCAGGGTTATTGCAGTTTTTTCATACCGGGGATCTATCATTCTGAAACCGCTCTTAACCGAATTTATCAGAAACGGTACTGAAACAAAGAACATTGCCATGGAAATTGCAATTTCGGTTCCTACAATGTTCAAACCTGTTGATTTACTGATAAATGAATGTCTTCCCCATGCAGCAAGCAATGCTATCCCTACCGCAGTATGGGGGATTATTACCGGAATATCTATCAATCCCTCGAGGATCTTCTTACCGGGAAATTCTTTCCTTGCAAAGATGTAAGCAAGCGGTATTCCGGTAATCAGAGCAGCAACCGTTGCTATCAATGAAGCACGCAGGGTCAGAATTATCGAATTGATCACCTCTTTCTCTTTTGCAGTATCCAGAAGGATGGAGGGATCAACATTAAACATCATTTTTATCAGAGGATAAGCAAGGAACAGGAGAAGCAATATCCCAGGAACAAAGAAAAGGTGCCGTAGTTTCATTTGATATTTATCATAGCAGTAGTTGTTTTAGTTCATCAGCAGCCGGGACAACCCGAACATGGTGACATGCCTCTCAATTCTTCAGGAGCTTTCTCGGGATTATCAATAACCGGAGGCATAAGAACAGGCTGGCCGTTTGATTTCATTATCTCCCTCCCTTTTTCCCCTAATATAAACTCTATAAATTTAACCGCCCACTCCTTATTCTTCACACTTTTCGGTATTGTGATCCCATATACCATGGGAGCACCCTTTTTGATTATCACTTCACCCGGTTTTTTCCCTGTGACCTCTATTGAAACCTGGGAATACAAGTCAGAATATTCAGCTGAAACAAGATTAACCTGAGGCGGGAGGCTTAAGTATTTCAATTTATGCTGTTCAGCCACACTCCTGTAAATGAAAAGATAATCCAGTTCTCCGGCTTCTATCATTGCAAGTAGATCAACTTCCTTCGGCCGGATATTTTTCTTTTTTGTATTTTTACTGAAGTTCTTAAAAAGGCCCTCTTTTTTATAAAAATTCTCAGCGAGCTTAATTGTTAATACCGCCCTGTAGCCGCATGGATCTGAATTCGGGTCGGAATGGCCGTATTCAACCCCCTCCTTCATAAGTATCTCATACCAGTTTGATATATTGATCTCTTCTCTGAATTTGCTGTCTTCTGTATAGACCAATACCATCTCATTTGTCGTGAAATCTATACAGTATTCTGCAAACTCCGGATAGAGCAATTTCCTGATAACGTCGGAATCAGCGGAAGCGACAATATCGACTTCTCGTTTCAAATCTGATACCTGACGGGCAGCTGTCCTGCTTCCATAGCTCTCAAGCATTACCTCAACCTCGGGATAAGTTTTCATGAACTCTTTGGATATTTCTTTAAAAGGAATTGAAAGTGATCCTGCATGAACAACAAGAAGTTTTACTGAGGGTTTCTTCTCAGTATCTCCTTTTGAGCCTGTACAACTACTGGAAGAAAATAATACAGCGGCTATGGCAAATAACACAATTAATCTGAATTTCATTAGAACCTCCATATAACTTCTAATATGGAAGGAGATCAATAGAGGAAAAATCCCTGATCGAATTCTCCTTTCCAAATACGGGAGGCAGCCCTGTTTCCGGGACCACCCTGCAGGTTTTCAGGCTTAGTAAAAACCTTAGCCTTAAAAACTCGGAGAAAGAAAATAGTAGCAAAATATTAAACTTCAGTCAATTAAGTTTTAACACATCAGGAAAAATCGTTCAGACATGAAAAAGCTTTCTGAAATGAAAACCATAAATGGAATATGTGATCGCAAGTGGAAAATTTCGCGGGCACCGGAAGAGTGTCCAGAAAAATAATTTCCAGTAAAATCTTCTCCCGTTATCTCTGACACCTAAAACGAATATGGATTTGAAAAGAGCTTTGATATCAGGGAATGTCAACTTTGTTTTATTCTTTTTGTCAGCAGAGTAATTCTTTAAATAATCTTTTACCCTGTAATAATATGTCCCTGCAGAATATAACTCCTTAATGATCTTTCGGTACCCGTTCAACAATGTATTAAGATCCATTTTGGGAATAAAATTTGTTGTGAAACCGGTATTATTCCCTGTCTGTTCCCCGGTAAGACGATTTTCAGATTTCAGGCGCTTATATAGTTTTGAATTCTTCGGAGCATTCAGCAGGCCGACCATAGCAACAACAATACCGCTCTTCTTTATAAATTCGATCTGTCGGTCAAATATGGAAAGCGGATCATTGTCGAAGCCGACTATAAAACCGCCCTTCACATCAATCCCGTAATTCTGGATCTTCTTTACACTCTCCAGCATATCCGTATTCTTGTTATGCATTTTTCCGCACTCTGCAAGACTGGATACATTGGGTGTCTCAATACCGATAAAAACCGAATTAAAACCGGCATCAACGAGTAATTCCAGTAATTTGTCATCTTTTGCAATATTTATGGATGCTTCTGTTGAGAAGGTAAAAGGATGGCCGTTTTTTATCTGCCACTCAATGATTCCGGGAAGGATTTCATTCTTCAGTGTCCGGATATCCCCGATAAAATTATCATCAACAAAAAATACGCCCCCTCTCCACCCCATGGAATAGATCCGGCTAAGTTCATTCTCGATCTGAATAAACTCTTTTGTTCTTACCCGATTCCCGAAAAGGACTTTGATATCGCAAAATTCACAATCAAATGGGCATCCCCTTGAATATTGAATATTCAACGATACATATTTTCTTAAATTCACCAATGACCAATCGGGCACCGGAGAAGATGTCATGGATGGGAATTCTTTCGATTCATATTTTTTATGCGGGGAGCCTTTTATGAAATCCTGTAAAAATCGGGGGAAAGTAATTTCTCCCTCATTCAGGACAAGATGGTCAATCTCTGAAAAATCATCAGGATTGGCAGTGAATAAAGGCCCCCCCGCAACGATCCTGGTACCATTTATCCTGCACTTTTCAATGACATTCCTAACCGAATTCTCCTGGATCAGCATGGCACTGATAAATACAATATCAGCCCATAATATATCTTTCTCTTTCAGTGAGACAACATTCATGTCTACAAGTTTCTTACTCCAAGTTTCGGGAATCATTGATGAGATTGTAAGCAGCCCGAGAGGAGGATATACCGCTTTTTTTGAAATGAATTTTATAGCATAATTAAAACCCCAGAATGTTTCGGGATATTCAGGATATACCAATAAGACATTCTGGTTTTTTATATCTGATATTACTTTGCCCATTATATTCTGCATTAATTAACAGAAATTGTTGAGAACTTAAACGTCTGATTTTCGAATCTGAATATCCTTTCTATCTCTTCATTTAAGTAAGAAAATAGTATTTCCAACTTCCGTTAGCCAGGTAATTTATATATATAGTATTAAATTAGCGGTTTTTCCACTTCCTGACCAAAGAAAAAAATATTAATCTGATATAAAAATTACTCCTCGTAAATGTTTATCAGACTCTGAATGAGATATTTCTCTGTTTTTTGTATATTATTTATATATAAGTTATTTGCTAACAGGAGAACGTATATGATGAAGAAAAAGATATTAATCATTTTCAGTCTTATTATATTTACCGCAATTCAAATTAATCTGACAGGAACTACAAAAGGGACAATTATCCGCTTCGGATCCGATAAGATATGGATAAAAGGACATTCCCAATATCTGGGATATCTTAATGCTTATGTACAGATAAAAAAAGGTGGATTACCAATGCTGAAACAAAACGTCTTCCTTGATTCCCTGAAGCTCAGGGATCTAAGTGATGGAAGATACTCTAATGGAACCCCCTACGTTTACGATATAGCCGCCCATAAGCTTATTACAATAAAACTTGTACCCAAACCGGCACTAATAGCCAGCGGAGAGAAGCCGGAAGCTATTGTGCTTGGAACATACAAGGTCAACAATCATATTGAATGGGTGTATCCACGTCCTAACTCAAAAATTTCATTGAGTCCTTTAATCATAAGGAATGTGAAGTTCCAATGGAATTATACGGGTAAAATTCTCAAGACAAGGGTCAGGATTAAAAATTTCACTACAAATACTGAGATATTTGAAAAAACGGTTACTGCAGAAGAAGTTAACGTCCCTGCCAGGTTATTTATAAGAGGAAATCGATACAGATTTGACCTGGAGGTGGATGGCCCTGTAGGTTTATTCAAGCTTACAAAAGCAACTGCTCCGGGTTCTAAAATTGAATTCTTTTACTGGGATCATATATATTTTGATGTAAAATAAAAAAAGGGCAGGTGTCACCACCTGCCCCATCATGGAAAATCTGTTTATTCTCATAAGTAAAAATCGAGAATATAGCTATTCCGTTCTAATTAGAATAAAAATATAATACCCAATCCGGTATTGAGCCCTCCAAAATTACTCGTCAAATCATCAATTGTATCTTTAGCCGCCATATATCCAAGTTTGAATGCAAGACTGATATGCTTACTTATTTTATATTGAAGTAATGTACTCAAACGAAAACCAAGACAATTACTCTTATTGCTCATTCCAAGACTGGTCAATTCCTCATTATAACTGATATAGGCGAGAGCTAATTGTCCCGAAAGACCTAACTTTTCTGATAATTCTTTAAAGTAACCACCACCGAGAGAAAAAATATTCTGGGACATCTTTAAATCAAAACCCCATTCCGGGGTTTTCCCTTTTATTGAAGAAAACCCCATTCCTCCAAACACATATAACTCACTGGTTAGATAATATCCCAAATTAATTTCAGGAATTGTCACTGAATTCGAGTAAATATTCTTAAAATCTGAGTCTGAAGGGAAAAAGATATTCACTGAAATATCTATAAACAGATTCTTTTCAGCACCTTCTGCTATTGAAGGTAATAACAAGGTTATGGTGATCACAAAAATTAACAATAAGTGATTATTTTTTCTTATACTGTTTATCATTTTTTTCTCCTAAATGGTTTTCTCTTCTGATATCGAAAGAATATTTCCGGAACTGTCATAAGCAATTACTTTGTAGGTATAACTTGTATCAGGACTAATATTCGTATCAGTGAATGTATATTTATTATCAATAATTTCTGATTCCTCCATCTCGGCAATCTGTAAAAAATCATTTCCGGATGAACTCCGATATATAACGTATTTGGCCACTGGCAGCTTTGCGGGATTTGCTGTAATGATAGTTAATTCTCCAAAATTGATCTTAAATGTTAAAGCCTCATCCTCTTTTCTTACTGCACTAAGATCAATTTTAAGGTTACCGATTAAAACACTGACTTCATCTGAGAAAAATCTTCCATATTCATCCCTGGCGATTACTTCAACTTTATGAAGACCATCTGAATAACCAAGAGTTTCCCATGTAATGTTATAAATGATCTTAGTTGAATTGACTTCATTTTCAGGAGAAGGGAGGTTAAAAGCAATTGGGAAATTTGATGTAAATGGTATGGCGATGGTATTCTTAACAACCTTAATTGGTTTTACCATTGAGAAAGCCAGTGTCTTATAATCTTTCCCTGAATCTGATTTCAATGTTGATATTATGGAATAATTTCCCGTTGTATCCTTAAATCCAATTACAATATCTTCACTCTCCTTAGTTTCAATCACGTTTAGAACTTTAAGATCAAAGTTAAACCGATTTGACATATCCTGCAAGATCTCCTTTTCTGAATGATAAATTGATTCCCGTTTAAAAACCTCAAAATATCTTTTATCGATGCCTGAAGTTGTTTTATTTATCACATCAATTTTTACCGATTTATATACATGATTGTCTTCCAGTACAATCCCGTCCGTAAAGTTTATAAATATCTCTCCAAAACTATTTATCCAAATGTCCTCCACTTTCAGATCGGCATTAAAAACATTTTTGATTTGGTTATTCTTCGTTATTTGTTTAAGTTGATAGTGGTCATCAATGAAAAGATATAGTGAATCATCAATATTGAAAATTGTTGGAACTGAAGTAAGACCGGGTGGGTTGCCTGCTTCGGATAACTCTCCATTTCCGAAATAGATATCATCAATATAAAATTCAACCGATTCTGCTGCTACCGATGAATCCGCAGTAATTATCACTGTTCCGTTAACTGTAGCCATATCGGCAGGATCTGTAATAAAAATAGCGGGGAGAAGTTCCAAAGTGGTGAATGTTACATTTTCCCCGTAAGATGTCCCGACACTGTTGGTTGCATATGCTCTTACATGATAAGTTTTTCCCGGTAATAAACCGGTAATATCGGAAGTATATGGACCGGTTCCGGAACCGTTGATTGTGTGGCTGCCTGTAATATCAGGGTCGGGTGATTTACTCCAGCATACTCCTGCAGCCGTTACTGTTGAACCTCCATCATAAGTAACATCTCCGCCTGACAAAGCAAAATTGTCTGTTATCTTTGTAACTTCTTTAGTTGAAACATCAGGAAGTATCGCATTTGCTGTAAAAAACTCTTCATTTCCATATGAAGTCCCCACATTATTTGTAGCATATGCTCTAACGTAATAAGTTGTTCCCGGAGACAAGCCGGTTATTGAACTTGTATAACTGCCGGTTCCGGTTCCGTCTGAGGTTAAACTATCACCGGTCGTCGGATTTACCGAAGTACTCCAGCACACTCCACGTGCAGTTACTGATGCTCCTCCATCTTCTGTTACATTACCGCCACTTGCTGCTGTTGTTGAGGTTATTGCTGATGCCGCAGTTGTGGTTACGGCCGGTGCTATAGAGTCTGTTGTAAAGGTTAGATCATCGCCATATGAGGTTCCAAGACTGTTTGTTGCATATGCTCTTATATGATACGTCATTCCGGGACTTAATCCAGCTATATTACTTGAAAAAATTCCAGTCCCTGCACCATCAGACGTGTGCGAATTCCCTGTAGTAGGATTTATCGCTGTATTCCAGCACACACCCCTGGCAGAAACTGTAAGATCACCATCCGATGTAACGTCCCCCCCCCCCACGGCAGAGACGGATGTAATTCCGGATATATTCCCTGTTTGAACAGCAGGCAGACTGCCTCCTGTGGTAAAGCTTTGACCGGATCCATTGGTAGTACCCTCCGCACTCGCTCCGACCACACGAAAATAATAGGTCGTTGCAGGTAATATGCCTGACAAGGCATAGCTGACAGAAGTGTTTGCCGTGCCGGTAGCAGTCGATGGCGCTGCTGAAACCGAATTTCCATAACCAATGGTGGTTCCATATTCAAAAGTCACTGTTGTCGTGAAATTATTTGCATTTATTGTTCCGTTCAGCGTCGCACCGGATACGCCGACATTGGTTGCAGCCAATGTAGTTGCGGAGGGTGGCGTCGCAGTCAGCGTATGGATGGTAATTGAATTTCCATATGCTGTTCCGATGTTACTAATGGCATAAGCCCGAACGTAGTATGTGGTTCCGGAGTCAAGACCGGTAACTGAGCTTGTAAATGAACCGGCACCTGAACCATCATCCGTTTTTGAATCAGCTATGGTGGGCGTTCCTCCCTTATTCCAGCAGACACCCCGGGATGTAATTGTCTGGGAACCGTATACCGTTACTGTTCCGCCACTGGTTGCTGAGTTGTAAGTGATATCCGAAGCGGTATCGGTCGTAACCGATACAGCCGGTTCCATCCGGAAATTATCCAAACCCTGGTCATTAATTATACCGCCGGCAGATACATTATAGATAGTGGCTTGAGAGAAAGGTTCGGTTGAAATCACACCAAAAAAACCAGCGCCTGTAGCATTAGAAAATGGAGGATTGTCCCAATGGGAAACCACACCATTGACAGTTACCCGGAGTCCGTATACATCAGTGGGATCGGTGTCTCTCCAATCAAATGCAAATGCGGTTACCAGCGCGTCGAAGACGAAATTATAAGTGGGGCCCGAACCTGATCCACTCCAGCCCAGGTACCTGGTTGCATCAAGGTTTCCTCCGCCTGTTCCGGCATATATGCCTACTAAATCACCATCTGTATTGCCGGTGATCCTGAAGAAATTAAATCCGGTTTCATTAATCGGGTTTGCAAACATCCGGATGGACTGACTGTTAAAATCCTCAATGACTTCTGTCCCGGTCAGAGCAGCCTGCCATGCGGCCCTGTCAGTATAAACCGTAATTGCGCCGGAAACATTAAGGGAAAAAATGCCGAATAAAAGAATTATTAATGCCAATTTGTACTTCATGATCTCTCCTTTTCTATTTAATTTTAAAGGAAAGTGATTTTTCTCTTACTCAGGTTTCTAAAACTCAATAACGTGTGAACTTGAAAGAGATTATTTCATTTTCCATGATCTGCTTTAATAGATACATAAAAATTTCCAATGACAGCTTAAGCACGAGACACCCTATATTGAAGACATTTTTGAACATATCAGTACAAATTATAATTACGGGACGGTGCGACAGAAGTTGACAGATCTTCCGGGAAATTCATAAAGAACCGTTCAGGATTTTCTAAATAATGGCTATCGCTACATTGCCAGACTTACTGCGACAAATATTTCACCAGCAACCAATGTCGCAGGGGTTTTAATGAAATTTTTGATAAAAAAAAGGGCAGGTGTTGCCACCTGCCCTTGTATTGTTTAATTAGATCCCGTTATTACTTTACCTCTTTTTTGTCATTTTTAGGTGGGGGAGGAGGAAAACAGGCCTTGCATGGTTTGTAGCCTTTCAGCTTTGCCACAGCTTTGTTGATCGGTTTTACATCTTTAACCAGCTTGCAATCCTTTTTATGAAACTTCAATCCATTTTCAGTAATATAAACTATCTTGTCCTTGAAACATGCTTTGCACGGTTCATAACCCTGCTTTTCCGCTTCACTTAATTTGATCCCTGTTTTTTCTGTTACCAGTTTGCATTTCCTTTTATGAAATTTCTTTCCGTTCTCTTTTATATAAACTGTCGGATCAATAATACCTTTATCCGCTTTTTTTACTACCTTTTTTACTTTAACCGGAGTAGTATCCTTCGAATAGACTGTCACAGGAATAACGATCGAAATAACAAATAACATCAATAAAATCAGTGTAATTCTTTTCATTTAATTCTCCTTAAAAATAATTTATTTCAGTCAAGTTCAGGAATTCTGAGAACCTGTCCGGGATAGATCTTATTCGGATCTTTAAGCATCGGTTTGTTCGCTTCAAATATCACCATATACTTCATGGCATTTCCATAAAACTCTTTTGCAATTTTACTGAGAGAATCACCACTTTTCACAGTGTAGAATTTGGACTCCTTTTCACGTACTGCAATATTCAATGATTCATTAACCTGTTCGACACCTTCAATATTTCCAAGCATTACAATTATTTTTTCCTTATCTGCAAGACTGTTTACCACACCGGATACTGTTGCTACTCCTTCATTAAAATCGGCCTTCATATCCTGAACTTCAATCCCGCTCTCATTTATCTTGGCGGCCAGGTCCATCTGAGCATCAATCTTCTCACCCATGTCTTTTACAAAATCAAATAATCCCATAATTACCTCCTGCACTATTATAAAAAAACAATGCAATTAAATCAATGATATATTTCAGGTTATGCTGCTTCACAAATTGTAACAAGTGTAAGATGCTGCAACCTTGGGGATCATTTTCCCGTCTCAACTACATCATGATATTGAATAACTGGATGCTATTTACAGCATAATGGTGTACAATAAAGGATAAAACAGGTAATCAGGTTTTGGAAAAAAAAATAAGAAAATATACGATAATAGTTTCAATAGTTCTCCATATTGTTATTTTTTTCATTGCTGAGAGAACTGTAAACTTCAGGTTACTCGGTACAGAGAAACTCCCTGAAGAAATAAACGAACCTATCGTGTTCGACCTGAGTGAAAATGAACAACAGAAGCAGGTAATTGAAACAGCAGAAGATCAGAGATCTGAGAAGAGAGCTGAAAAACCGGAATACCTATCAGATAAAAATACCGTAGCCGGAAATCCTGATCCGCCATCGAACCTGAAAGAAGGGGGGCCTTATTCGGAGGGTGATCTTGATGTCCCTGCACTGCCAAAAATCACTGAAAAGGGGAAACCAGAAAAACCGAAAGAAAAAACAGAGCCAGAGGAAGACAAAGAAGACGATAAAACGGATGAAATTAAGAATGTCATCAGTGAAAGTGAAGAAGAGACATTTAAAGCTGAAAGGAGTGATCCTGGAGAAAGTATCAGGAACCGAATACTCCATAATAACATTCTTGCCAGAGTTAAAGAACTTGGCGGATTTGCTTTTAATACCTATGACTGGGATTTTGCCCCTTATATGCTTGAACTGAAAAGACTTATCCAGGGAAATATATTTCCTCCCATTGCCTTCAGTCAACTGGGGATGATAAGCGGAGAAACACTTTTAAGATTCAGGATTTATCCGGACGGGAAACTTGAAGCACTGGAGTTATTAAATGCAAAAGGACATAGATCACTGGTTGACACGAGTTTAGATGCAGTGAAGATTTCTGCCCCATTCCCCGGACTTCCGGAAGATTTCCCTGAACCTTTCCTGGAAGTAACAGGGAAATTCATATATTTTGTAAGAAAATAAAAGATGAGGTGAAAATGGAAAATGTAATGATATTTCTGAGTAAGGGTGGAATTATAATGTACCCCCTTCTTCTTGCATCAGTGATAGCACTGGCTATTGTTATAGAAAAATCAATATCAATGAGAAGAAGGAAAATATTGACCCCTGAAATAACTTCAATACTGGACAACATAAAAAGTAAAGAAGATATCGGACTGGCAGTTTCCATGTGTGAAAAACACAAGGGCCCTTTTGCAAACATTATCAAAGCGGGACTTGAGAACAGGGATCTCCCCAGAGAAGAGATAAAAGAGATCCTGATGGATAACGGGAAACAGGAGGTTCATAGGATCGGCAAAGGCCTTCCCCTGCTTGAAACGATCGGAGGTATAGCTCCTTTGCTTGGATTACTTGGCACGGTCATTGGAATTCTGAAAGTATTTAATGTGATCCAGATGATGGGGGTCGGTCAGGCTCCGGCAATGGCAGGAGGTATATCGGAAGCACTTATAACTACAATTGCCGGTTTATCAATCGGTATCCCCGCAGTTGTTGCTTATAATTATTTCATTTCGAAATCGGAAAATCTTATTCTTGAAATGGAGAAGTATTCTTCAAAACTTCTGAGTAGAATTTCTTCTTTCTCCGGAACAAAATAATATGGATTTTAAAACAAAGAAAAAAAAGGGGACGATTATCAACATCACTTCTCTGATTGATGTTCTGTTCCTACTTCTTATTTTTATGATGGTATCTTCAACATTTATGGAAGAGCCGGGGATCAAACTTGATCTGCCTGAAACCAATAGTGCCCCCAGCGTAAAAAAAAGCGAATATACCCTCTCTGTAGAGAAAGGTGGAGAACTATTTCTGAATGAGAAATCCATAAAGCTCGAAGATCTTGAAGAAAATCTGAAAAGTACGCTTGCCGAGATGAAAGATGAGAGCCTTATTCTGAAAGGGGATACAAATATTCCTTACGGGAAAGTGGTTAAGATTATGGATATAGTTAAAAAAAGCGGAGTAAAAAAACTGATCATTGCAACCCGTCAGGGCACCTCGGAAAAGAAAGTGCCCTGATCACAGGTTACTATAATCCAAGCAGATCTTCTTTGAATCCTGTGCCGGGTCCCGGTTTTTCACCTATCCAGCATGCAAAAAGAGCATCGGCAAAATCTTTACCTTCTATGGTTCCCTTTACATTACCGTTAACTTTAACTTCAGTACCTTTGCCGGGGAGATAGGAAAATATAATTCGTCCCCCATCTATCATTTTTTCCATATACTTCGCAAGCAGATCAAATTTCGCTTTTAGCTCCTTGGAATGATTTGGGGTATTATCTTCAAGTCCGTCGTACCAGGCACCGTTTATTTTCCCTGCCCCTACACTTCTCAGAAAATGCATTACAGTCACTCTGCAGGTATCTGCTGCGAGTATCTTCTCTGATGATTTTTCTTTCTGCGGAAGATACAATCCTGCAACATAAACCTTGAATATCATTTTTTTTCTCAAGGCCATTCCATTAAGCAGAAGTGTTTTTCCATCAATTGTAATGGAATCATCCATTTTGACCCCTTTTAATACACCACTGGTAAGGGGAAGAACAAGCATAACAACTAATAAAAATAAAATTGATTTTTTAATCATAAATTCCTCCAGGGATTTTTTAATATCTTAACTACCAGAAAAAATAAAGTCAAACATTAACAATTGAAAATTTCATCCTTCCTCTCTATAATAAGCTATATAGTGAAATTTAAAAAATATTTTCTAATTATTCTTACATTGATATTAATAAGTGCATTTATTAACAGCGACCCTGTTTCATTAAAAGATAAGATGAAAGAAGCAAGGTTAATTCTGAGGAAAACTCCTTTAAAATCCCGCCAAATTGTAGAGGATATTTTGAGGGAATTAAAAACCAATGACAATCCTGAATCTGTTTTCAATGCTCTCATTATAAAAACCGCATCTTATATTTATACAAACGAGAATGATGAAGCTATGAACACTCTCAAAAAGTGCGGGGAGATAAAATCTAAATATAATCTTGAAACTGTTGATAACACTTATTACCAATATCTCGGAACTGTTTATTCCAAATTGAGCAACTATGGAAAAGCTCTTGAAAATTATATACTTTTTCTCAACCTTTCCAGAAGAGAAGGAAATGACCTGGGAGTCGGAAAAGCATATAACAACATCGGCCTGGTCTATATTTACCTGGGGAATTATGAAAAAGCCCTGGATAATCTTTTTGAGACCCGGAAGATCATGGAAAAACTGGGTGACAGATCATCAGAAGCAAAAGTTCTGAATAACATAGGCATTTGTTATACTGAATTAAAAAACTATAAACAATCTCTCGAATACTATTTCAGATCACTCGATATAAAAAAAGAGCTGAATGACAAGGAAGGAATAGGGAACGCTTATAACAATATAGGACAAACTTATTTATATCTTAACGACCTGAAAAAAAGCCTCGAATTTACCCAGAAAGCCGAAAAGATAGCAATTGAACTGAAAAATAAAAAAAGGATGGCGGCAGTATTCACAAACATGGGACGTATTTATATGAAAAAAGGGGAGGTTGGAAGATCTGAGAAATATCTACTGGATTCACTTAAAATAAAAAATGAACTGAATGATAGATGGGAGATCGCATTCTCCCTCAAAATAATTGCAGAATTATACTTGGGTATTGGGAATACAAACAAAGCACTTCTTCAGGCCGTGCAAGCATTAAATATTTCAAAAGAAATAAAATCAGATAAACTTACCAGTGAGATACTTCTGCTGATTTCAAAAATTTATAAAAAGAGATCTGATTACAAAAAATCTCTTGATTTTTACATCATGTATACTGAAACAAGGGAGAATCTGATAAGTGAAAAAGGCCGAAATAAAATTGAGGAATTAAAGATATCCTACGAGATCGATAAAATGGATAACCGTATAAAATATCTTGAAAAAGAGAATAACCTTAAAAACAAGGATATTTTAAATCAGAAAAAAATTCAAAGACTATTCATCCTTTTAACCACCCTTTTATTAATGATTATGATTTTGATATATTTTGCATACAAGACCAAATCAGGATCTAATAAAAAACTTCTATCTCTGAACTCTATACTGGAAGAAAGGACAGAAAAACTGGAAAAAGCTCTGGTTGAAGTAAAAACTCTGTCAGGCCTTCTCCCGGTCTGTTCATCCTGCAAGAAAGTTAGGGATAAAAATGATAACTGGAACCCTATGGAAGAGTATATCAAGGAGTATTCTGAAGCAACTATAACACACTCGATCTGCCCCGACTGTCAGAGGGATCTGTATAAGACCAATGAGAAAACTGATAAAAAATGAGGCGGCCCTTTCAGGCCGCCCTCTTTATTAAGTCTCTAAAACGGCCCGTCAGGGTGAAGGAACATCCTGATATACTCATTATTAGAAAGGATGATCTCTGGGTTACCGGAACCGGGGGTTATGATAACCTTAAAGCTTACCCTTTCCTTGGTCGTCGTATCTCTTAATGGCCAATACATATACTGTAGTTTTATCCACTTTTGTTCACCGGCAGCCAGATTCAGGTTGTGGGTCTCAACAGGTCCCAGCTGATGGATATGTCCCGATTCATCTTCGAACCTGTATTTTATGGTTGTTTTAATCTGCCCATTGTAGGAACTGTTGAGATTCTTCACCCTGACTTTTAAGTGTCCCCAGGGAAGATGGCGGTCTTGGCTTGACCTTTTCGTAACCTCAAAAGTAATGTCATTGGGTTGATAATCCGGGATACCAAAATCCGGACGAAGCGTCTTATACAGATTATTATTTGTATAGTCGGATTCAACGATCTTTGTCTCCCTTCCCGGATTAATCTCTGCCCTGACAATAATAGCCTTCCCGTCCGCTTCAAGATCGGCCGGGGTGAGAATACGTCCGGTCGGGAACATGTCCCTTGTATTATGCGTGGAGAAAACATGCCGGGAAACCGTTGTCCATGTCCCTTTGATCTGGTATTTCAATTCGAGGTCCCCCTGATAGTTGGATCCCAGATTTTCATATAAGATCACCAGGGTTTTATCCGCAATCGATGTCATACCATAGATATGAAAATTCGGATACTGCAAAGTGATGATAGTCTGTTGCTGTTTAGGTAGTTTAAATCCAACTACTTTAGTTTCAAATGTCATTACTGCAGCCAAACCCTTGATCTCAAACTGGGCGCTGTCACCAAAGCAGTTGTTATCCGTTGCATTTTTGACACGGATCACATACTTCCCCGGTGCGAAATTGCTGGGGATATTCCAGTTTTTTGTACTACCAGAATTGCTGATAAGCTGGGTTACAAAATTTGCCTGCGTGGCAGAATTTTTAAAAATATTGATCTTTACATTCGCACCTGCGCAACTTCCATTCCAGGTGATCGGATAGGTTTTACCGACATCCCAAACAGAAGATGCATTCGGTGACGTCACATTGATCCCTGCCGGCAAAACAAGCATGGATATAAGAATAATAATTGGAATACCAAAAACTAATTTCTTCATAACTCCTCCTTAAGTTCTGAATTTTAAAAGTACAATTCTGACTTTTTTTTTTATATTCTGATCAGTTCCCCGGCAGTTGGGCACCCTGACCCTTAACAGCGCCAAAAAATTTGACAGCGGAATTTAATGGATATCTGTTCATGAACATGGTTGCTTTTGATCTGAGCTTCCCCTGCTTGGGAAGGCCCAGAATTCCTCTCAACTGATTCACTGGAGAATCCGCATTGAAATCCGCTTTTTCACTATATCTGGCAGCAAGAAATCCTTCCAGATAATTCTTATCTACAGGAATAGACGTCTTCAATTCAGATGTATTCCCTGTTACACTGGCAAACTCAAAGTCAGCAAAATCAGACACTCTGACCCTTTCCAATGTCCCCTGCCCCGGTTCTGAATACATCATATCTCCCTGCTTATTGAGGAAAAAGAGGTTCCGATCCACTTTCAGCCATTCATCCTTATTGAACCGGGTATGATCGATACCGGTCAGCACACTGGTACCGATAATATTATCATGAATGTCATATGATAATTTTGTCATAATTCTTATTCCATATCCCATATCTTTAAAATCTTTTGTTCGGCTCCAGGTGAATAATATGGTATTAAAACCTATCTCTACGTGTCCACCTTTTGCAATCGGACCTTTTGGCCCTTTTTTACCACCTGTCCCGAATATTTCTATCGCAGCCATCCTGTTCGCAACAAATACGTTATTGAGGACCCTGAAATCGCCATCTTTGTGTCCCCCCTGAATTGCAAATTTTGCGCTATTCAAAAAAATGCAATTTTGTATTGTGACATCACCAGCAGAGGCTGTTGCGGGGAAATAGATACATTGTTCTGTCACTGTAACATTTTCACCACTCTTTTTCTTGGGAGGAAGATACAGCATCCCGGTTTCACAGCCATCAGGTTTCCCTTCAGTGCCTGAATATGAATTCCGGTTTCCCATATCAAATATAATACCATCCACAAAAATACTGTTCCCTTTTGAGCTTTTTTTAAAAGTCAGCAATGCTTTTCTGCTATTTGCTGCACTCTTATTATCCGGCATAATTAAGGTTCGGAATTTGAGTATATCTCTCTTCAAAAAATCGGAAGAATAACCGCCGAATATATGTACGGGTACATTTGCTTCGAGATATCCTTTATTTCTCATCCCGAAATAATTTCCCTCTGCAACCCGGATCACATCTCCGGAAGATGCATTCCGGAGGGCTTTGTCAAGATTTTTTAACGGTTTGATCTTTGTCCCCGGATTTCCATTATTACCGGTTTTGATCGATACATACAGTTCTTCTGAGGCGATCTGAGAACTGGAGAGAGAGACGAT
Organism: uncultured bacterium; assembly: GCA_942492175.1. Taxonomy (GTDB): domain Bacteria; phylum Acidobacteriota; class Aminicenantia; order UBA2199; family UBA2199; genus UBA647. Next base: position 27,551 of record CALODR010000001.1, on the reverse strand, counting down.
AAGAAGAGTGCATAATATTACTTTAAATACTTTCATTTAAACTCCTATTTTGTTATATAACAGTTTTGGATATATTATCTCAAATTATGAGAATTTTTTCCTGTTAAACCCAATTTATTGGTGGATCTAGGAGCTGAGAGGATTATTTTAATAAAAAGAATTTCTTTTTAAGTATCTTGATCACAATGTATGAAACAATGATCGTGCCGAAATAAAGGGCATAAGCTTTACCATGAATCAGATTGCCCGAGAGAATATATCCTTTGTATAACAAAATTAATCCGAAAATAATCAATGCGTTGAATACAGAATCATTCTCTTTCATGAATACCTTTATCCGGCTGAATTTATTTTCAGGACTTTTATAACGGCCAAAAGACGGTACAATGGAATTTACAGAGTTTTTATATTTTATGTATTCATCCCCATACGTTTTTTCCAGATAATCTTCTTCTGCTTTAATAATGAAAAAATACTGCAGGATAAGAAGAGCATTAAAAAATAGCAGCGCATAAATATTAGAATATACTATCAGAAGCCCGGTATAGATCAGAAGGTTCCCAATATACAGAGGATTTCTTACTATTGAATAGATCCCGGACACATTCAGGCTGTCAGCCCTGAGAAAATTTTCTCTTCCGGATGTACCCGAAAACGAATATCCCACAGATAAGATTCGGATAAATTCACCGGAACAAATAATAAAAAGTCCAACAGCAGTTAATATATTGTCTATCTCGGGATCGATCACAGGCCTGAAAAATAAAAATACGATCAGGATTAGAGGTATCGGAGTAAATGACCGGTACTTAAAAAGAAAATTTCCTGCTTTTAAGATTGAATTCATGACAACTCCATTTTAACCGTAACCGGATCAGTTTTCAATATTAGCTGCCCTTACAAGCTTTTTAAGATAGTTCATATCTGCATTTTTAACGGGGGTGAAACATACACTTCTGACATTTTTAGGGATCAGTCCAATATACTCTTCCATTTCCTGTATTGGAATCAGCGTATTCTTTTTCCAGTCCCAGGTTTCCAGTTTTACTACAAGCCGATCACCGGCAATTCCTAATGCATATTTAATACCCTGGAGAAAAAGATTTTTTATTTTCTTATTACTTAGTTTTAACTCTTTTTTCATCTGCCTGTGATACATCATCAGATAAATATGATCAACATCTGTTTCAGCTATTCCCGCAATATCCTGAGAATGCCACTCATTACCCTTTGATCTGTGGACAGCAGCTTCATAATATACATTTATCCCTATTTTAATATCCGTATTTACCTCTTTACACTCTTTTATAATATCCACAAGAAGTTTATTGATTATTTTTTTCTTTATACTAATCCATTTAAGATTATATGGAGATCCCGATTCCATCATCAGTTTTTCTTTTGCAGGGACACGGGACTCCTTTGAGAACATCTGTAATCCTTTATCAGAAAAACCTTCATCACTCATAAATGAAAGATCATCCTGGATAAGTATCCCTTCCACTCCCGATTCTGCCAGATCTCTGAATACTCTGATTATTTTCTCCCTCACCTCAGGATCAAAAATATCCAATTTCCGGATCTTTGACCTTTGACCATTACCGTACTTTGAATCATATAATTTATCAGTTTTCAGCCAGTCATATTTTCGCGAAATAAGCCAGCCCCACAGTTCATATTTTCTTCTACTACACTTCTGCACTATTTTACTGAATCCCGAATATGCAACTCTGAATTTACTATTATTAAAAAGAAGTCCCCCTTTTTGGCCGTCATTTAAAAATGTTCTGACAATTATTTTGCTGAATCCTGCTTTTTCAACAGAATTAAAATCGGGCTCATAAACATCCTTTACCTGGTGATATTGTAATTCAACTTCCCTGCCGAAGGATAATGCAGCGGAAAATGTAATAATTAAACTAAAAATTAAGATTCCAGATATCCGATGCATATTTTTCTTCCAGTTTTTTAATTTCCTTTTGATCATCCTCAGAAAAATTATATTTCCCGATACCGTCACTGATAAACTCTTCAAATGATAAAAAGAAGTTTTTTACAAGTTCTCCTACCAATATGTCGGACTCATCACTTACGGTTGTCATGCTCCGTTTTAAAGCCCGTTCACTATATCCGGTACCTCCGGAATAAATTTCATAATTCATAGATATCGGAATAGATCCATGTTGAAGAAGTGCTGTTTTATCTCTCTTTTGAGCAGATCCTACTATTTTTTTACCCCCGACCTCAATCTCATTAGGGGTAGGGAAAGAAAAACATGGATTACTGCTCTTTGAAAGCAGACTCGGACTTCCATCGGAAAGTTCTGCATTAATATTTGATCTGATTAATGTATTAAGAATTATTCCCGCAATAAGTGAATATGATTTATAGAGATCGTTATCTTTAAAAAATTTCTCCTCTGAAGATATTACCGAGTAAGTGATCTCATCATCATGGAGTACTGTTTTTCCTCCGGTTATTCTCCTGACGAACCCATATCCATTCCGGTTTATATAATCAAGGTCTACTGCTTTTGATACTTTTTGAGAAACTCCTATCGAAAAAGAGGGCCTGTCCCAGGAATATATCCTGAAAAATCCTGCCTTGATCCTGTGACAGATATTAAAAAGGTGTTCATCAACAGCCATATTTCTATATGGCGATAACGGCTGCTGCTCTTCAATGAAATACCACTTGGACATTTAGCTAAAACCTTTCTTAATTAATATTTTAAGAAAGACCTGAAAGTTGTCAGGTACTGATCAGTCCTTCTTCTCAGTCTTGTCTGCTTCTTTAACCTGTTTTATTTTTTTTTCAGGTTCTTCATTCTTAGCAGACATGTCAATATTACCTTTAAATTTTGCCCCTTCTGCAAGAACAACTTTTTCAGAGATTATATCTCCGTTTAAAACACCGCCTGGAACTATTTCTACTTTCACGGTTCCATGAACATTTCCGTTCACTTCCCCTTTTATAATAACCTCTCTTGCAGTAATATCAGCCTTAACCTTTCCGGATTTACCAATTATTACATTGTGTTTCATTTTGATCGACCCTTCTATTATGCCTTCGATCAGTATTTCTTCTTCTGCTGAAATATTCCCTTTAAGCTTCATTGACCTTCCTATGACAGAAGACCTCGCATCTCCAATTATCTCAGAATTTTCCCGCATTTTATTTACTTCCGGTTCTTTTTTAAACATATTTATCTCCTGATATTACAAAGCGGGCAACGGGGATCGAACCCGCAACATTCAGCTTGGGAAGCTGATACTCTACCATTGAGCTATGCCCGCACCTTAGTTATTTTTTTTTATCTTTGGCTTTGGCTTTGTCTTTCTTGGATTTCGGCTCAAAATTATAATCAACAAATTCAATAATTGCCATTTCAGCACCATCGCCTTTCCTGAAATCTGTTTTGAGTATCCTTGTGTAACCGCCATTTCTATCCATGAACCGTGGTGCAACTTCGTTGAACAGCAAATGTGTTGTTTCTCTTTTATACAAATATGAAAGTGCTTTTCTTTTATTTGCAAGAGTTCCTGTTTTTCCAAGAGTTATCATTTTCTCCACTATCGGTCTAACTGCTTTTGCTTTAGTCAGAGTGGTCTCAATTCTGTTATTTTCGATCAGACTTGCTGCCAGGTTTCTCAGGAGTGACTTTCTCTGTGAAGGATTTCGCCCTATTTTATAACCACCTTTTAAATGCCTCATTTCTACTCCTTGCTTTCTTCTACTTCTTCGCCTTTAATTTTTTCGATTTTTTCGATCATATCATTTTTCAATATATCAGGTAATTTTTGCCCGAGTGCCAGATCAAATTCAACCAGCTTGGAAATTATCTCTTCAAGAGATTTCTTTCCGAAGTTTTTAGAATTAAGTAATTCATGTTCGGTCTTTTCGATCAGTTCAAAAATATAATCAACTCCGAGACGCTTCAAACATTTTAATGCTCTGACTGAAAGTCCCATCGTCTCAACACTCTTTTCCAGAAATTCAGCTTTAGACTCGATTCCGCTGCCTGAATCCTGTTCATCTTCAAAAATGATCTTATCCTTTTCTTTATATCCGAGGAATATCGTCAGATGATCTCTGAGGATTTTTCCTGCCGTGGATATAGTATCTTCAGGTGCTACACTTCCATTGGTCCAGATTTCAATTATTAATTTTTCATAATCTGTTCTGTTGCCCACTCTTGCCGGTTTTATATCATATTTTACCCGGACTATGGGATTGAAGCTTGCATCTACAGGAATAAAATCCACAGATAAAGTTTCATCGAAATTCTGTTCTGCAAGTTTAAAACCCAAACCTTTTTTAATCAATATTTCTGCATTAATTGAACCCTCTTCTTCAAGAAATGCAATATGAACATTGTCATCAAGTATTTTTACATCTCCATCGGTTTCAATATCACCCGAAAGAACTTCACCTGCTCCTGATTTGTTAATTCTTACGATCTTAGGTTCATCTGTCTCAAGTTTGAAGGGAATATTCTTTATATTCAGAATAATATTTAATACATCTTCATAAACTCCCGGAATAACTGAGAATTCGTGAAGAACACCATCAATACGGACAGCTGTTACTGCAATACCCTCTATCAAAGAGAGTAATACTCTCCGGAGAGCTATACCAATAGTGCTTCCGTAACCTCTTTCAAAAGGTTCTGCACTAAATCTTGCATAATCGTGAGTAACTTCCTCCACTACAAGTCTTTTAGGTCTCTGATAATTAAGATTCATATCCACTCTCCTTATTTAGAATAGAGCTCTACGATCAAATGTTCCTCAACATCAACAGAAACATCTTCTCTTGTAGGAATACTGTTGACCTTGCCTTTTAATTTATCTTCATCAACGATCAGCCATTCAGGGACTTCGACAAGCCCTTTAGCGTTCTTAATTGCTTCAATGATCTTTTCATTTTTCAGTGATTTATCCTTCAGAGTAATCTCATCATCTTTTTTTACATGATAGGAAGGAATTGTAACTTTCGTACCGTTAACTGTAAAATGACCATGCTTGATCATCTGCCTTGCCTGAACTCTTGATGCTGCAAGATTCATTCTGTACACAATATTGTCAAATCTCAGCTCAAGACTTCTTAAAAGATTATCACCGGTAACACCTTTACTTTTTGAAGCCTTTTCAAAGAAAAGCCTGAACTGTTTTTCTCCAATTCCGTAAAATCTTTTTACCTTCTGTTTCTCACGAAGCTGGATCTTGTAATTAGATTTTTTAAATGCTCTTCTCTTTCCCATTGATCCAGGAGGCTGATTTCTCCTTTCAAGCGCACATTTATCTGTCAAACATCTTCTTCCTTTTAAAAATAATTTCGTCCCTTCAGTTCTGCACAGTCTGCAAACCGGACCAGTATACTTTCCCACTTTCTACCTCCTTAAACCCTTCTCTTTTTCCTAGGTCTGCAACCATTATGCGGAATAGGAGTAACATCTTTTATTGTTTTTACCTTAAATTTTGACGTTCCAACCGAACGGATAGCGCTTTCACGGCCTGCACCGGGGCCTTTTACCCTTATATCAAGTGTGTTGATCCCGAAATTCTCAGCTTCCTTTAATACTTTCTCAGCAGCAAGCTGAGCAGCAAAAGGAGTAGATTTCCTTGATCCCTTAAATCCGACAACACCGCCTGCACACCAGGTCAATACATTGCCGTCAGGATCGGTAATTGCGATAACAGTATTATTAAAAGTAGAATTAATGGTCATAATTCCATGTGATACTATTTTCTTTTCTTTTTTCTTACCTTTAGATTTGGTCTTTTTTGTAGCCATTATCTTTCTCCGTTATTTCCTTTTTTTGATCATCGAACCTTTAGGACCTTTACGAGTTCTTGCATTTGTTTTGGTCCTCTGTCCTCTGACAGGAAGTCCCATTTTATGCCTTCTGCCTCTGTGACTGTTGATATCCATTAATCTTTTAATATCCTGATTTATGGATTTTCTGAGGTCACCTTCAACAATTACTTCGGATTCGATATGTTTTCTTATCCTTGTAACTTCCTCTGCGTTAAGGTCTTTCACCTTTTTATTTAAATCGACTTTAACTTTCTCAAGTATTTCACGGGATTTTGTCCTTCCAATTCCGAAAATATAGGTAAGCCCGATCTCCACTCTTTTTTCATTAGGTAAGTTGACACCTGATATTCTGGCCAATTTCTCCTCCTTTAACCTTGCCTCTGTTTATGTTTGGGATCTACACATATAACTCTAACAACACCTTTTCTTCTAATAATTCTGCACTTATTACAAATCTTTTTTACTGATGCTCTAACTTTCATTTCATTCTCCTACTTAAATCTGTAAATAATTCTTCCGCGATTTATATCGTACGGTGATATTTCCAGTAAAATCTTATCTCCGGGGAGGATCCTTATATTGTTCTTCCTCATTTTCCCGGAAGGATGAGCATAGATCCGGTGGTGATTCTGTTCAAGTTCAACAAGAAATGTTGCATTCGGCAGAACTTCCAGGATCTTACCCCTTACTTCTATAACATTTTTATCTTTTGCTGCCATATTATACCTTTGTTAAAATTTCAGGACCATTTTCTGAAATTGCAATAGTGTGTTCATAATGAGCTGACAAACTGCCATCAGCAGTTACAACTGTCCAGTCATCACTAAGCGTTTTTACCTGGAAATCACCATTGGTGATCATCGGTTCTATTGCCATTGTCATATTCCTGCTTAATTTTTTCCCTTTAATTCCATTGCTGTAATTAATAATCTGCGGATCTTCGTGGAGATTCCGTCCAATTCCATGACCCGTCAGATCCCTGACTATCTCAAAGCCTTCAGATCTGACATACTTATCAATTGAATTAGAAATATCGGATACCCGGTTACCCTCTTTGGCAACATCGATACCTTTATATAAAGCTTTTTCACAGGTTTCCATAAGATGTTTAGTATCCTCACTCACTTTACCCACTGCGTAAGTATAAGCTCCATCTCCGAAAAAACCGTTATAAATAGTCCCTACATCCACACCTATAATATCCCCATCTTCAAGAATAACCTCTTTTGAAGGAATGCCATGAACGACCTGATCGTTAACAGAAGTGCAAAGTGTAGCAGGGAACCTTCTCTTTCCCCATCCGTAACCTTTAAACCCGGGGACAGCATTCAATCCTGTAATCCTCTCCTCTGCAAATTTATCAAGTTCATAAGTTGAAACTCCGGGGCGTATGAGATCTTTTATCTCAGAGAGAACAATTGCCACTATTCTGTTAGCTTCTCTCATGATCTTTATCTCATTATCAGTTTTCAATATAATCACCTGACCAGCTCCCTCATTTCTTTCCAGACCTCATCAATATCTTTAGAAGCATCAAGTTCATGAAGATTTCCTTTTCCTCTGTAATAGTTTATTACCGGAAGGGTCTCATCTCTGTAAACAATAATCCTTTTTTTTATAATTTCTTCGGTATCATCACTCCTTCTTGTCAGATCACCACCACACCTGTTACAAATATTTGCTTTGTTTGGAATTTGAGAAATTGTATTGTATATTTCTCCACAGGTCCCGCATGAAACTCTTGACAATACCCTTTTCACAACAATATCTTCATCAACTTTGAGCAAAATTGCGATCTCTTTATCAGCCTGGACAGAAGACAAGCCTTTAACCTGATCAAGGGTCCTTGGGAAACCGTCAAGAATATAACCATCGGTCATATCATCTGAAGATACTCTGTTCTTTACCATTTCAATAATTATCTCATCAGGTACAAGAAGTCCTTTAACACTGAACTCTTTGATCTTTTCTCCGATAATACTTTTTTTTGCCACTTCAGCTCTGATCAGATCCCCTGTAGAGATCTTGACATAAGAGAACTCTCTTTCAATTTTCTCTGCCTGAGTCCCTTTTCCTGAACCGGGAGCGCCAAAAAGTATTATCCTTTTCATCATTACCTTCTTCCTCTGATCCTCCCTCTACCGGAAAAAGTATCATAATTCCTCATCGTCAGCTGTGCTTCGATCTGCTGAACAGTATCCATTGCAACACCAACAATGATCAGAATTGATGTACCTCCGAAAAAGAACCTTAATCCAAGTCCATCCTTAAACCATGCAGGGAGATTCATATCAAGGAAATCACCAATAAAGGGCAAAGCCTGGACTTTAAATCCAGAAGTCAGAAATGTGGGAATAATAGCAACAAGTGCAAGATAAATAGCACCGACAAATGTCAGTTTAGACAAAACATTATCAATATAATCTGCTGTATTTTTCCCAGCTCTGATCCCGGGAATAAAACCGCCATACTTCTTCAGATTATCGGAAACATCCTGCGGATTAAAAATTATCGACACATAAAAGTAGGTGAAGAATATGATAGCTGCAATATATAGTAAGTTATGCAGCGGCATTCCGAATCCCAATTGGGTTGAGATCGTTTTTGCTATTGGATGGTTGATCACACTTCCTATAGTTGCAGGAAAAGCAATAACAGATGAAGCAAAAATGATAGGGATAACACCCCCGGTATTAACCTTAAGAGGTAAAAATGTGCTTTGTCCACCCATCATTCTTCTACCCTGTACCCTTTTCGCATATGAAATAGGGATCCTTCTCTGACCCATCTCTACATATACAATAAAAGCAATTACGCCGCCCATCAGCAGCAGAATGAATAATATCTTTATAGGACTCATATCTCCTGTTCTCAATCCTTCGATCAGTGTTCCGGCTCCGGGGATCAATCCCTTTATGATACCGGCAAAAATTATCAGGGAAATTCCATTTCCGATACCTCTTTCTGATATCTGCTCACCCAGCCACATAACAAATATTGTTCCTGTGGTCATTGTCAGGATCGTGAGGAGTCTGAAACCCCATCCCGGATTTAATACAACCGGAAGTCCACTCGGGTTCATCTTTTCGAGCATTATCGCAATACTGAAGGACTGAACTACTGCTATAAGAACTGTACCATATCTCGTGTATTGTGTTATTTTTTTCTTACCGAGATCTCCTTCCTTTGAAATTCTCTCAAGATAGGGCCATACAACCTGCAGTAATTGCAGAATAATTGAAGCACTAATGTACGGCATGATACCAATGGCGAAAATCGTCATTTTACTCATATTTCCACCGGAGAACATATCAATAAATCCGAATAATGACCCCTGCTGCTGTTCAAAGAACTTCACCAGAGCCTCAATGTTTATTCCCGGAGTTACGATGTGAGCTCCTACCCTGTATACTGCAAGCAACAGGAATGTAAAGAATATCCTTTTTCTTAATTCAGGAATAATGAATATATTTCTTAAGAATGTTATCAATTTTCCTCTCCTGTAAGAACAACAACTTCACCACCGCTTTTCTCTATTTTTTCAACTGCGGTCTTTGAGAACTTATGAGCAGTAACTTTAACCTTTCTGGTCAATTCTCCGTCACCGAGTATTTTTAATTTCAGTCTTTTGTCCCTGATTATATTTTTTTCAAGTAAGACCTCAATATTTAATTCATCAAGACCGCTTTTATCGAGTTCGCCGACATTTACAACGTTATAACGGACTTTGAATATATTGGTAAACCCTCTTTTCGGAATTCTCCTGATAAGAGGCATCTGCCCGCCTTCAAAACCCCTTTTCCTTGAATATCCGCTTCTCGATTTCTGACCGTTCATTCCTCTACCGGCTGTTTTACCAAATCCGGATCCGGGTCCTCTACCGATTCTTTTCCTTTTCTTTATTGCTCCTTTAGCAGGTTTCAAATTGGCCAGTGATATCATTTTGACACCTCCGTAACTTCCAGCATGAAGTCAACTTTGTTAACCATTCCCATAATCTCGGGGCTTTTTTCTTTTATAACTTCCGAATTGATCTTCCTCAGTCCAAGGCCTTTGATAACATTTCTCTGCTTCTGTGTTCTTCCGATCAGGCTCTTCCGAAGTGCAATCTTTATCATCGGGTATTTTACTTTTTTATTTACTGCCACAATTCCTCCTCGCCGATCTCCCTTTTTGTCATGATCGCCTCAGCATTGTTCATCTCTCTCAGACCATTAATAGTTGCCTGAGCTACCGTCAGAACATTCTTGCTCCGAAGGCTCTTTGTAAGAACATTCTTTACCCCTGCGAGCTCCATAATAACCCTGACCGACCCACCTGCAATAACTCCGGTCCCTTCAGATGCCGGCCTGATAACAACTCTGGCCGCTCCGAATTTGCCGACAGAATAGTAAGGCAGAGTATTCTCAACAATAGTTATATCGATCATGTTCTTTTTCGCATCTGCAACAGCTTTTTTAATCGCCAGGGGAACTTCTTTTGCTTTGCCTTTTCCAAGGCCGACCTTGCCGTTTTTATCACCAACAACAACTGCAGCAGAAAACCTCATGTTCTTACCACCTTTAACAACTTTGGTAACCCTTCTGATTGAGATAACCTCTTCTTCAAATATTTCGATGTTTTCTAATTCTTCCACAATAATGCTCCTTAAAATTTAATTCCCTTTTCTCTGGCAGAATCTGCAAAAACTTTAACACGGCCGGTATATGAATAAACGTTCCTGTCAAAAACAACTTCTTTGATCTTCAGTTTTTTCAATCTTTCTGCAATAATTTCACCCATCACTTTTGCAGCATCTTTATCCTTGGTGCTCTTTAGTTTTGACTTTACTTCCTTTTCAAGAGTTGATGCACATGTAAGTACTTTTCCATTCACATCATCATAAACCTGTGTATATAAATACTTATTACTTCTGAAAATTATCATACGAGGCCTCTTTGCATCCCCGTTTAACACTTTCCTGACAGTTTTCCTCAGTCTTGTATTTTTTTTTGCCTTTATAATATATTTAGCCTTAATCATTTTATACTCCCGCAGTCTTTCTGACTTTCTTTCTCAGATACTGACCTTCCAGCCTTATACCTTTAAGTTTATATGGTTCAACAGGCCTAATTTTCTGAATGTCTGCACACACCTGACCCAGCTGCTGCTTATCAACAGATGAGAGTGTGAATTGTCCAGGATTTTCCTGAGTGGCAGTGACACCCTTGGGAAGCTTAAAATTGACGGGATGTGAATATCCGACCTGAAGATTAATTGTATCACCCTTCACTTCAGATCTCCATCCTTTTCCCACTATCTCAACCTTTCTTGTATAACCACTGGAAAGGCCAATGACTGCATTGTTCAGAAGGCTCCATACAAGACCCTGATTTGCTTTGTAAAGGTCACTCTCCCTTTCAACTGATATCTCACCCGATTCCACTTTCACTTTAATTCCGGGAACGATCTTAACTTTCAATTCTCCCTTTGAATTCTTAAGTGTAATTTCATCATCCTTTATTTCTGTATTGATCGAACTTTCAAATTTTATTGGTTTAGATGCTATTCTCGACATTGTTCCTCCTACCAAATATTGAATAATACCTCACCACCGATATTATTCTTTTCACATTCTTTACCGGTATAGATTCCTTTTGAAGTTGAGATTACCGCAACTCCCATTCCACCGATAACTTTAGGAATATCTTCAACATTAGAATAAACTCTTCTACCAGGCTTTGAAATCCGTTCAATACCTTCAATAGCATTGATTTTTCCGCCAGGCCTGCTTTTCAGTTTTACAACCAGCTTTGAAGGGAATTCTTTTTCGACTTCATATCCTGAAATGTATCCTTCCTTCTTTATAACTTTAGCAATCTCTTCTTTTACCTTCGAATAAGGTATGTCAACGGAAGGTTTATTTATCCTTGCGGCATTCCTGATTCTTGTTAACATGTCTGCAATTGGATCTGTATGACTCATAATTACTCCCTACCAGGATGCTTTGGTAACACCCGGTATTTCTCCTCTTAAAGATAATTCTCTGAAACAGAGTCTGCAGAGATCGAATTTTTTATAAACTGAACGGGATCTGCCACATATTCTACATCTGCTGCTTTCTCTGACTTTATATTTTCTACCTCTTAAATGTTTCGCGATCGTTGATTTCTTTGCCATTTCTATCTCCTAATCCCTTAAGGGTAAACCCAGTTTTTTTAATAATGCATATGCATCGGAATTTTTTAATGCAGACGTAACAAATGTGATTGAAAATCCATTTGTACGGTCTACCTTATTATAATCGATTTCCGGAAAAACCAACTGATCCTTTATCGCCATCGTATAGTTTCCCCTTCCGTCAAACGATTTAGGAGAAAGTCCTCTGAAGTCCTTAATTCTGGGTATGACATAGGATACAAGCCTGTCAAAGAATTCATACATTCTCTTGTTTCTCAAAGTAACTGTCGCACCGATAGGCATCCCCTCCCTCAATCTAAAAGTAGCAATAGATTTTCTAGCTTTTCTTGTTGAAGGTTTCTGACCTGTAATAACAGTAAGTTCTTCAATAACCTTATCAAGAAGTTTAATATTCTGTGTTGCTTCCCCTACTCCGGAATTGACAACTATTTTCTCAAGCCTGGGAACCATCATTATATTGGGTTTATTAAGTTCCTTCTTCAGTTCATCCCTTATTACTTTATTATATTTTTCCTGAACTCTGCTCATTTCTTACTCCTAGTCAACTACAACACCGCACTTCTTGCAGGTCCTGTGTTTTACGTCCTTATCAATTTTATACCCGATTCTGACTCCCTGCTCACATTCACTGCAATAGTACATAATACTGGCCATCGGGATCGAACCTTCTCTGTCCACAATTCCACCCTGAATGTTCTTCTGAGGATTTGCTTTTACATATTCTTTGACAATGTGAACTTTTTCAACAACTACTCTGTTCTTGCCGGAGATCAGCCTTATGATCTTTCCCTTCTTTCCCTTATCCTCTTTTTTTCCGCTTACCACTATTACAGGATCGCCTTTTTTCAATTTATATTTAGACATTTCAAGTTACCTCCGGTGCAAGAGAGACTATCTTCATAAATTTCTTCTCTCTCAGTTCACGTGCCACCGGGCCGAAAACCCTGGTCCCGATCGGCTCACCCTGAGCATTGATTATTACAGCAGCATTGTCAGAAAATCTGATATAAGAACCGTCTCTTCTTCTTACTTCTTTCCGTGTCCTCACTATTACTGCTTTCACTACTTCACCCTTTTTGATTTTTGAATTCGGTTCAGCTGATTTTACTGATCCCACAAAAATATCACCGATATGAGCGATCTTACCAACTCCTCCGCCGATTGCACGAATGAACATCAGTTCTTTCGCTCCGGAATTATCAGCAACTTTTAATCTGGTCTGCATCTGGATCATTTTAAGACCTCCTGTCCTGGAGCAGCTGAGATCAACTCAATGGCTAACCATCTTTTCTGCTTACTCAGCGGCCTTACCAGCTTGATCTTAACTATATCGCCTTCTTTATACTTGTTAGCTTCATCATGAGCCAGATACCTGCTTTTCTTTCTCACAATTTTTTTGTAGACAGGATGCTGAAAAACCCTCACTACATTAACTGATATGGTTTTATCAGCCTTTGCGGAAACAACCTGGCCGGTCAGTGTAATATCTGAATTACTTTTGTTTTCCATCGTTTTTCCTCTTTTCAGTTAAAATCGTTGCTATTCTTGCAATATCCTTTTTGGTCCCTTTTAATTTAAAAGGGTTGTCAGCCTGACCCAGTGATTTCTGGATCTTCTGTTTAAAAAGCTTATCTTTTAATTCTACAAGTTTGCTTTCGATCTCATTTATTGTCATTGATCTGATATCTTTTGCTTTCATCTGATACTCCGTTAAGTCCTCTTTATGAATCTTGTTCTGATTGAGAATTTCATTTGTGCCAGCCTCATAGCTTCTTTTGCAGTCACTTCATCAACACCTTCAAGTTCATATATGACCCTTCCTCTTCTTACTACATCTACCCAGAATTCAGGATCGCCCTTTCCTTTACCCATCCTGACTTCAATCGGTTTTGAAGTAACGGGTTTATACGGAAACAACCTTATCCATAATTTTCCGCCCCTCTTAATATATCTGTTAATTGCTACCCTTCCCGCCTCAATCTGCCTGGCAGTAACCCAGGCATTTTCAAGCGCCTGAAGACCGTATTCTCCGAATTCCAGTGTATTACCCTTTGTGGCAATACCCCTTCTCTTTCCTCTGAATACTTTTCTGTGTTTAACTTTCTTTGGCATTAACATCGGTCATTCTCCCTTCTCAACAATTTCAATACTCTGTTTTTTGTATCTTTCCTTCTCTTTATCTCCGGGATAGATCCACACTTTAATACCGATAATACCATAATCCGTATTTGCTTCGGCATATCCGTAGTCAATGTCAGCTCTAAGGGTCTGGAGGGGAAGTTTCCCGACAAGATACCATTCAGACCTGGCGATTTCGTTACCACCAAGCCTTCCGGATACCCTGATCTTAATACCAATGGCTCCAGCCCTCAAAGAAGAGTCAACCGCTTTACGCATTGCACGACGGAAAGATATTCTCCTCTCTATCTGGTAAGCAACACCTTCAGCAACCAGCTGGGAAATGATCTCGGGATACTTGATCTCAATTACATCCACCAGGATCTTATCCTTATTTTTATTAGCCAGAGCTGCGATCATCTCTTTGATCTTCTGGATACCTGAACCACCTTTTCCGATTATGATACCCGGTCTTGCCGTATTGATCTGAACTCTGATCGTATCTGAAACCCTCTTCAGCTCTATTGATGCTATTCCGGCATGTTTATATTCTTTTTTTACTGCATTTCTGATCTTCAGGTCTGAATGAAGCAGTTCGACATAATCCTTACCTTTGCTGTACCACAAAGACAACCAGCTTTTATTAAATCCTAACCTGAAACCGTAGGGATGTGTTTTCTGGCCCATTATTTCTCCTCTCTTTCTGACAGATATATTGTTACATGAGAATATCTTTTAAGGATTCTAACACCTCTTCCCCTGGGAACAGCCCGGAACCTTTTCATTACCGGGGCATCATCTGCAAATATCCTTGATACGTAAAGGTTATCTACATCCAGATTCGGAAATTTAACCTGTGCGTTAGCAATTGCCGAGTTAAGCACTTTATTAACTATATCTGCTGCTTTCTTCTTCTTTGAGAACTTCAGAATAGTTACTGCTTCGCCGGCATCCTTTTCCCTGATAAGATCCGCTACAAGCCTAACTTTCTGCGGAGATATCTTCATATATTTTCCTTTTGAAACTGATACTTCAGCCATTCTCTTCTCCTATTATTTCTTCTCTCTAGAAGTGTGACCTTTATAAGTCCTTGTTTCTGAAAATTCACCAAGTTTACAACCAACCATGTTCTCTGAGACAAAAACCGGTATGAACTTCTTTCCATTATGAACTGCAATTGTCAGTCCGACCATTTCAGGAATTACTGTAGATCTTCTCGACCAGGTCTTAATAACTTCTCTTTTCGTGCTGTTTTTTGCGACAATAACCTTATTGAATAATTTCTCTTCAATAAAAATGCCTTTTTTAACTGATCTGCTCATTTATCTACTTTCTCCTCTTTACAATAAATTTATCGGTTCTCTTATTCCGTCTTGTCTTATAACCCTTGGTCGGTTGACCCCATGGTGAGACCGGGTGTCTTCCACCTTTGGTCTTTCCTTCACCACCGCCATGAGGATGGTCAACAGGATTCATAACGGTACCTCTAACATGACCGCGTCTTCCAAGCCATCTGGTTTTCCCGGCCTTACCGATTTTAATATTTTTATGCTCAAGATTGCCAAGCTGACCGATGGTCGCCCTACACTCAACAGAAATTTTTCTTACTTCTGAAGAGGGCATCTTTACAAGCGCATATTTACCTTCTTTTGCCATCAAAGTTGCTGAAGCTCCTGCTGTTCTTGCGATCTGAGCACCTTTTCCGGCTATATATTCAATACTATGAATAATTGTACCTACAGGTATATATTTCAGCAGCAGTGAATTTCCCGGAGCAATTTCAGCTTCACCGTTAGTCGAAATGACAGGGTCTCCGACCTTAACACCGTGAGGAGTAAGAATGTATCTTCTCTCTCCATCAGCATATTTGATCAAAGAGATCCTTACAGATCTGTTAGGATCATATTCAATAGTTTCGACAACACCAGAAATATCGATTTTATTTCTCTTGAAATCAATTATTCTGTATTTCCTTTTATGCCCGCCGCCTCTGAATCTGCTTGTGATGTGGCCTTCGTTGTTTCTGCCACCGGATTTGGTAAGTTTTCTAACAAGATTCTTGTAAGGTTTATCAGTTGTAAGTTCTTCAAATGTGAATCCGGTCTTTCCCCTTTGTCCCGGAGTTGTCGGATTAAATACTTTTATTCCCATATTATACCTCGAAATATTCGATCATTTTTGCATTTTTCTGAAGCTTTACATATGCTTTTTTCCAGCTTGCCCGCCTTCCTGTAAACCTTCCGTATCTTTTTTCCTTCCCGTAATAATTCATAACCTTTACAGAATCAACCTTTGTGTTGAAGAGTTTTTCTACTGCTTCTTTTACGAGAAGTTTATTAGCATTTTTGTGAACCTTAAAACAAAGATTGTGTTTACTGTCTTTCATATCTGTAGATTTTTCGGTGATCATCGGTTCAACGATCACATCCGTGTATTCTAATTTCATTTGAGAACCTCCAGTATTCCATTCAAAGCATCAACCGAGAGCATTATGTAAGTATATTTTAATGTGTCGTATACATTAATCTCAGTAAAATCTATACTTTTAACATTTTTCAGATTCCTTGTGGAGAGCATAAGGTTTGAATTATCCCTGTTATCTACAATAAGCATCTTATCGAAATCAAATTTCTGTAACTGATTAAGAGTCTCTTTGGTTTTAATCGAATTAACATCTATCTTATCGATTATAAAAAGTTTGTCATTTCTTACTTTTTCTGAAAGTACCGATTTAAGAGCATTCCTCCTCGCTTTCTTCGGCATATTGTAGGAATAATCACGGGGCTGCGGACCAAAAGTTGTCCCACCCGATCTCCAGAGAGGGCTGTTTATATTTCCCACCCTTGCACGTCCGGTACCCTTCTGTTTCCACAGCTTTTTTCCGCTGCCAGAGATCTTTCCTCTTGTTTTTGTGGAAGCATTACCGCTTCTCTGGTTTGCTCTGAAATTCTTAACGGCCTCATAAACAAGGTGTTCCCTTAAAGGATAGTCGAATACATCTTCAGGGACTTCGACCTTGCTGACCTCTTCATTATTTATATTTCTCACATTCAGCTTTAACATTTCTATCTCCTCTTAAAGGAATCCTTTAAAATGTAAATATAATTTCCGTTAAATCCGGGAACTGCTCCCTTTACCAGGATCAGATCATTTTCAACATCAATTTTTACTACCTGAAGGCCTTTCACGGTCTTCCTTTTTCCGCCCATCCTTCCGGGCATCTTCTGTCCTTTAATAACTTCTCCGGGAAAAGCACACATGCCTATTGAACCCGGCCTTCTGTGATGCATTGATCCATGAGACTTCGGACCTCCGCCAAAATTCCATCTCTTTACAACACCCTGAAAACCTTTTCCCTTTGTTACACCGACTATACTGATCTTTTCGTTCTCTTCAAAAATATCAACCTTAACTGAGTCACCTATATTATGCTCATCAGTATCAACAAAAAATTCTCTTAGCAACTTGGTGGGTGGAACCTTAGCTTTATCAAAATGCCCCATCATGGGCTTGGTTACTTTTTTAACCTTTTTATCTTCAACGAAACCGAGCTGAACTTTCTTCAGATCTTTTTCATTTTCGCCTTTTTTCTGTACTATCAAACAAGGACCCGCTTTTACGACGGTAACCGGAACGACATTTCCATCATCAGTAAAAACCTGAGTCATCCCTACTTTTCTTCCAATTAAACCTTCAATCATTTTATCACCTTCTAATTAGATTTTACTTCAACCTCAACACCAGCCGGAAGATCCATTTTCTTCAGTTCCGCAATAGTATCATCATTATGCTCTAAGATATGGATCAACCTAGTATGAGTCCTTCTCTCAAAATGCTCCCTCGATTTTTTATCAACGTGGGGTGAACGAAGCACACAAAACCGTTCTATCTTTGTCGGTATCGGGATCGGGCCGGCAACTTTAGCACCGGTCCTCTTTGCCTTTGAAGAGATCTCAGCCGATGACTTGTCAAGGATCCTGCTGTCAAAGGATTTCAATTTAATTATTATTTTATTTGTCATATTTTCCTGCCTTACTCAATAATCTCGGTAACAGATCCTGCTCCGATAGTCCTTCCGCCTTCTCTGATAGCAAACTTAAGCCCTTTTTCCATTGCGATCGGAGTGATCAACTCAATATTAAACGTTGCGTTATCTCCGGGCATTACCATCTCCACACCTTCTGACATTGTCACACTTCCGGTCACATCTGTTGTACGGAAAAAGAACTGAGGTCTGTAACCTGTTACAAACGGTGTATGACGTCCGCCCTCATCCTTACTCAATACATATACTTCAGACTTGAACTTTGTATGTGGCTTGATGCTGCCTGCTTTCGCAAGAACCATACCACGCTCAACATCTTCACGGTTCGTCCCACGCAACAGAACTCCAATATTATCTCCGGCACGGCCTTCATCAAGAAGTTTCTTGAACATCTCAACTCCGGTCACTACCTTCTTCTGCGTGTCACGGATACCTACTATCTCTATCTCATCTCCTACATGTACAATACCTCTCTCTACCCTGCCTGTAACAACTGTTCCACGGCCGCTGATCGTAAACACATCTTCGATCGGAAGAATGAAATCCTGGTCTATCGGACGAGCTGGCATCGGTATGTAATCATCTACAGCATCCATAAGCTCCATGATGTTCTTGTTCCACTCTGCTTCAGGACCCTCTTCACTCTCCATTGCCTTTAAGGCGCTACCCCTTATTACAGGTATATCATCTCCGGGAAATCCGTATTCACTTAAAAGCTCTCTGATCTCAAGCTCTACCAGATCCAGAATCTCTTCATCATCTACCATATCTACTTTATTCATAAATACTACCATCGAAGGAACGTTAACCTGACGGGCAAGAAGAATATGCTCTCTTGTCTGGGGCATCGGACCATCTGTCGCACTCACTACAAGAATCGCTCCGTCCATCTGAGCTGCTCCGGTGATCATGTTCTTGATATAGTCTGCATGACCAGGACAATCGATATGTGCATAATGACGCGCTTTCGTGTCATATTCTACATGGGCGATCTGAATGGTGATACCACGTTCTTTCTCTTCCGGCGCATTATCGATACTCCAGAAATCACGATACTCTACATTAGATGTCGCACTCTTGCTCAATACCTTTGTGATCGCTGCTGTAAGTGTTGTCTTTCCATGGTCCACATGACCAATTGTACCTATGTTTAAATGCTCCTTACTCCTGTCAAACTTTACCTTGCTCATATATTCCTCCTAATTGTATGAATAAATTCCTAATTGATTTTTAAAAACATTTTCCATCTTTTTGTCTGTCAACTGTTCATGCCTGTAAAATTCCATAGAATAATTGGCCCTCCCCTGACTCAGGGTCCTGAGGGCAGTTGCATATCCGAACATTGATGAAAGGGGGGCAACTCCATCTACATTGTGAACACCGTTCTTAAGCTCCATGCCGAGAACCTTTCCTTCTCTTGCATTGAAATCATTGATTACCTCACCAAGATATTCGTCCTGAACTGTCAACTCCACTTTCATAACAGGTTCAAGCAGAATAGGTTTAGCATTTCTGAAAGCCTTTTGAAATGCATTTGCCGCTGCTACTTTAAACGCCAGTTCGCTTGAATCCTCTGAATCGTAAGATCCGTCGAGAAGTGATATATTTACATTAATTATTGGAAATCCTGCGAGAGTCCCCAGTTCCATAGCTTCCTTAACCCCTGTTTCGATCGATTTATAGAATTCCTCAGGTATTGTCCCCGGTTTGATCTTTATATCGAATTTATATTTAGAATCTCCGTTATAAGGCTCCAATTTTAATACAACATGGCCGTATTGAGACTTCCCTCCGGACTGCTTCACATATTTCTCTTCAGCAACTGCAGCTTCTCGGATAGTTTCTCTGTATGCTACTCTGGGCTTTCCTATCTTTGTAAGTACGCCGA